>CAVYJG010000001.1:0-127500 GCA_963768695.1 uncultured Acidobacteriota bacterium
ACTTCCTCGCTTTGGGGACGCGCCGGGCGGTGGATCGCGCGTTAGCGCGGTTGACACAAGACAAGACCATCCGTCGCCTGGCTCAAGGTCTTTATGATTATCCCCGCGTTCACAAGAAGCTTGGCATTCTCGCTCCGAACCCGGATGATGTGGCCGCGGTACTGGCAGCGAAGACGGGAAGCCGGGTACAGATATCGGGCGCGCGCGCGGCGAACTTGCTGGGGCTCACCGACCAAGTCCCCGCTCAGTTGGTGTATCTCACTGACGGCCCCGCCCATCGCGTCAAGATCGGCGCCCAAACCATTCAGTTGAAACCCGCCAGACCATCGCGGTTCCCCGGAGCAGGCACGCCGGCAGGGCTGGCTCTCCAGGCGATCCGCGCGGTCGGGCCCAATGCGAACAAAGACTTCGTGGTTCGACAGTTGTCCCGCGCCTTGAGCGCTCGCGACCGCGCACAACTCGCCAAACTAATAAAACACGCCCCAGCCTGGAGTCATGAGATCATACGGCAATTGAAGGGGACATAGATGGACACTTGGGCCAGGGCGACGCCGGAAGATCGAGAAGCGCTATTCAACCAGACCGCCGTCACCAAGGGCATATCACCCGAGATCGTCGAGAAGGATTTCTGGGTCTGTTGGACGCTGCATCAGGTCTTCCAGTTTCGCGATTTTCCCCGCCTCATCTTCAAGGGCGGCACATCGCTATCCAAAGCGTTTGGCATTATCCAGCGGTTTTCTGAAGACATCGATCTCGTCATCAACCGCCATCAACTCGGCTTCAACGATGAGAACGACCCCGCTAACCAGCAACGCACGAAGCTGCGCGACAGAACGATCGAAAGACTGAAGAGTTCGTGCCGCAGTGTCATTGCCAGCGAGTTCGTGCCGAGACTCGAAGAGCGGATTCGCTCGACCCTAGGCGGCCACGGGTGGACCCTCGAAATCGATCCCAATGCTCCGGATGGCGACACCGTTGATTTCAAGTATCCGGCAGGCATTCCCGCCGCGCTCGCCAGTGGATATATCCGGCGGGCGGTGCGCCTTGAGTTGGGGTGCCGTGGCGACCAGATCCCATGCGAGGAAGCAACCCTGACGCCCTACGCGGCGGAAGCATTCCCTGACCAATTCCAAGTGCGTAGCGTCAAGGTAAACGCCATCGGACCCGAGCGGACATTCTGGGAAAAGGCCACCATTCTACATCGCGAGTACTATCGCGCCGAAGCGGGGAAGCCCGTTACGGAACGGGTATTTCGCCACTATCATGACGTTGTGGTCATTTCAAAACATCCTCGCGGCCTTCGCGCGCTTGAGGATCTCGATCTGCTAGAGCATGTCGTCGAGCATAAGCAACACTTTTTCCGGGAGGGCGGTGCCCGATATGAACTCGCTAAGAAGGGAACTCTCCGCCTTGCGCCCGGCCCCCAGCTCCAAGAGGCCCTCCGCAGGGACTACGAGAAAATGCGAGAAATGTATTTTGGTCAGGAACCCGATTTCGATGCCGTAATGACTGACATCCGCGAGCTTGAGAGGGCGTTTAACGAGCGAGAATAGCACTCACTCGGCAGTGTCAGCAAACCTTGGGTGTGGTCCGAGAGTGATCTTTGACGGTCAAGCCCGGATCACGAGCAACCCGGAAGTTGGACAGGAGCGGTCAATTTGCCGGTTAAACGGCCTTGCCGCGCAAGTGCCTAGTGCCCACGCGAGTAAGGAGGCAACAACCCGTCGGGGCCATTAGGCCCAGCCATTTTGCTACCTCAGCAAACAGGCGCGCCGCCCATAGTTGTTTTATTAGTGGGACTTGCCGCAGGCCGGGCGCGAGTTAGTCCTAAGTCAGTGGAAGTGCCGGGCAAATGCCGCGGCTGGCTTTACGCCGCCATTTGGCAAGGTAAACTCGCCGCTCCATCGTCGAATTGCACCACTACGCGTTTTTCGCTTGACAAGCCCAACCCGATATGATAGCCTACAATTATGGTCAGTTAGTGGACATATTGTCGTAGCCGAGCGGCGGAGGTGGGACGCGCTGTTCCAAAAAACGGAATGCCCCGGCGCTCCGGGAGAACAGACGACCGAAACAAACAGAAAATAATACGAACGAAGCCAGTATGTTTCTGAAAACACAGGATGAACATTTGAAACGAACTCAAAACGAACCGTAGTTGAGTGTCGAAATGGACGCATTAGAGGCAGAATTCGAGCTCTGTAACAACTTGCAGGTTTTGGCGCGGGCGTCGGTCGGCGAATGCCACCGAGTCGAAATCGCCCGGGACAGGGTAATCCAGACGGCCACGAGAAATTATGAAAATCGTGGGAACGAACTCAAGAAGTGCTTTAAAACCAATGACGTCACTTTTTTCAATGCTGCAAATTCTGCGTCTCTTGCGCGCGATTTGAGCGCAATCGAACCCCAGAAGGATCAAACAACGCCAAATTTTGCGAAAACGAGGTCAGGGCTGGCGACTCCATTGCGATGCTGTGACAGTGACAAAAAGGCGGCTAGCGAGGACCGCTGCCCTAAGCTCGCGTGCTAGTACTTGCTGACGAAAGCCCGCGCCATGTGGCGGAGTGCCGGGAAGGGCGGGGCTTTAGCCCCGCCATGGAATACGGCTTATCATTTGGGGCTTTAGCCCCTGAGGCAACGTGGCTTCAGCGCCTAAAGGCCCAACGCGTCGGGCTGCCGAAGGCGGCGGGGCTGAAGCCCCGCCCTTCCGAGATGCCACGTTATGACGGCGATTTCCGTCACTAAGTGGCTGCCGCCAATTTGAGCAATCTCGCGCGCCAGCCACCGAGCGTTGGTTTCTGCTTTCTGCTTTCTGCTTTCTGCTTTCTGCCTTCTGCTTTCTGCTTTCCCTCACGCGACGCTGGCCAAGCGATAGCGCCGCGGCCACTCGACCCGCAAGTAGCCTGCAAACGCTTCCAATTCCTGGGGGGACGACGGATGCTCAACAAAGTTCGACGCTTCCCGCTTTGCCCATTCCAGAATCTCCTGATCGCGGATCAAGTTGGCGATCCGGAAGGTCGGGATGCCCCATTGGCGAGTGCCGAAAAACTCTCCGGGGCCGCGCAAGCGCAAGTCGATTTCGGCAATCTTAAAGCCGTCGGTCGTGTCCACCATGGTTTGCAGCCGTTGCTGGGCCAACTCGTTCCGCGACGGGGAAGCAACCAGCAGGCAATACGATTTCTGCGCTCCCCGCCCGATGCGGCCACGCAATTGGTGCAACTGGGAAAGGCCGAACCGCTCCGCATGTTCGATGAGCATCACGGTGGCATTCGGAACGTCCACGCCTACTTCGATCACGGTCGTCGAAACCAGGATCTGCACTTCACCCAGCTTGAAGCGGCGCATCACGTCTTCCTTTTCATCGCTGGGCAGGCGCCCATGCAGCAACCCCACACGAAACTCAGGGAAGACGGTATGCGAAAGCTGCTCAAACATGCGCACGGCGGGCTTCAAATCGAGTTTTCCGCCCTCCTCGATCACCGGATATACCACGTAGGCCTGCCCGCCCTGGCGCACCTTTTCGCGCATAAACTCGAAGGCTCGGGCGCGAGCCTCTTCTTCCACCAGGCGAGTTTCGATGGGCGTGCGGTTGGGCGGCAATTCGTCGATGATGGAGTAATCCAAGTCGCCGTAGAGGGTCAGGGCGAGCGTGCGAGGAATGGGAGTGGCGGTCATCACCAGAACGTGAGGGTTGACCGCTTTGCGCATCAGCCCGAACCGCTGGAGGACTCCAAAGCGGTGCTGCTCATCCACCACCACGAGGCCGAGCTTCGAGAACGCCACGTCCTCTTCCAGCAGAGCGTGGGTGCCCACGATGAGGTCAATCTCTCCCCTCGCCATTCGGTCCTTGATCTCAGCCTTCTCCGCTGCCTTGCGCGCGCTGATCAAAAAGTCAATCTGGTAAGGCAGCGTCCGCAGCAGCGCTTTGGTGTAGAGGTAATGCTGAGTGGCCAGGATCTCCGTAGGGGCCATCAGGGCCACCTGATAGCCATTCTCGATGGCCAGGATAGCCGCCTGGAGGGCAACGATGGTCTTCCCGGACCCAACGTCACCCTGCAAAAGACGATTCATGGGCCGGGCAGAACACATGTCGTCCACCACCTCTTTCAGCACCCGCTTCTGCGCCGCCGGTGGGATGGAAGGGCAAAATGCTGCGAATCGCGGTGCGGGCGCTGTCCTTGGGCTCAAGCTTGATTCCTTGTACGGACTTGGCCTTGCGCCGTCGCAACGCAAGCCCCGCGCCCACGTTGAAGAATTCCTCGAAGATCAGGCGCACCTGCGCGGGTGTGCGGAAGTTGCACAACTGTTCGAGGGATTGGCCGGAGTCAGGGAAATGGGTTTGGCGAAATGCCGTGGCGCGGTCCATCAGCCCGTTCTTCTCACGCACCGCCAAGGGAATCCGGTCCGGGATGCTGTCCCCGAGGGCGGACAGCGCGGTCCAGATCAACCGCCGGATGACCCGAGTGCCCAGCCGTCCTGTGCTTTCATAAATCGGTACAACCCGTTCCACTTCTATGGAGTTCCCGCCCTCGGATTCCGTCTCCGGCAGGATTTCGTACTGCGGCTGAACGATTTGCAAATTGCCAGCGCCGTAGAAGTCGCGCTCCACCTTCCCGTAAAAGAAAACCCGCTGGCCTTGCCGGAAGACCTTGCTCTTTTCCAGGTAGACTGCGTTGAACCATAGGCAGCGGATCATTCCACTTGCGTCTCGAGCTGCGAGATCATAAATGTAGGCGCCCTTCCGAGTCCTCGTCAGGCCGCAAGTCAGCACCTGGGCGAAGATCGATGTGGACTGCCCTGGAACCAAGTCGCGAATCAGGGTTATGCGGGTACGGTCTTCATAACGAAATGGCGTATAGTAAAGAAGGTCTTCGACGGTTCGGATGCCTCGCGAGGCCAGGAGTTCGGCTCTAGCCGGACCCACACCTTTCAGGTACATCACTTCCGAAGCGGGCGTGAGGGTTGAAGTTGGCATCGCGGTTCGGCGTTTCCTATTATACAGTTTCCGGCAGGACAGGCCGCGCTATTGGTATCTGCTGCATGTCTGCCTTAAAACGACAAAATGAAGCCCTTAACCGGTAAGTGGTTAAAGTACTTGGTTGCTATCTTGCTTGGCAATGGCCTGTATTTTGCGCTCAACCCCTATCTGCCGGAACCTGCCAGGCATCATCCCTTCAAGTTTGACCTCGGAACCCTGGTGGATTTCTGGCTCTGTCTGGTCGTTTACGGGCTTATAGAACTAGTCACGTATCTGAGGAAGCGCGGTAACCGTTGATTAAAGGCTGGAACAGATAACACAGGCAGTCTTCACTTTTCCACACAGCATAGAGAATCGCGTCCAACGTCTGGTCTGGACAACTTGGTTATCACCGCGATAGTAATTTTTTACTTCGCCCTCGTCGGCTCCCTTGGCTATACTTGTATTGGCGATTCGGTTTGGGGGCAGATGGACGCTTCATTGGCTGAAGCAGATCCTGACCCTCGACAAGCTTCCGAATTGCGATTTACACCTGGCAAGCATACCTCTTTCGGGCGTAGGTAAACATCCGGCACTCAGAGAAGCGGTCGGCGCGTGGCATAGCGACGAAACGTCAGAGTCTCGCGATTTGCCAGCGCCGGAAACGGGCCAGCCCTGAACGAGTCAATCTGGAAACTAGCAGGAGGATGCAAGAGATGGAGCTTAATGGACAGGTCGGCGAAACAGCCGGCAAGATATGGCACTTACTTGACGAGGAGGGACCTCACTCAATTTCGCAACTCAGGAAGAAACTGAATGGCTCAGGCGAACTTGTCAATTTCGCCTTGGGCTGGCTTGCACGGGAAGACAAAGTTGACATTACGCAACAAAAGAAGGTTTTTACGGTAGCACTCAAGTAAGACGGGGGGTCGCGGCCTGCAACAGCACGCGGGATCTTCAGCCTCTAACTGCCGAGTCTGATGACACGCTTGGCCGGCGGAGGCCGCAAGACAGTGTTGCCGTCGAACTTAACGACCAGTTAGGGGTCCACCGATGAGCGCAAAAGTTACTGCCTTATTAGTTTTTCATCAAACTAGGCCTTTCAACGAAATCAAGGCTGCGTTAGGGATGATTGCTGTCCCGACGGAGCGGGCGCATACGCTGGCAGAAGCGAAGCTCGCTTTGTCAGACGCAAATCCGCCATTATTGGCCTTCACGGAGAGCGAGTTGCCCGACGGGAAGTGGTCGGAGATTGTGTCCTTCTCCGAGAAGACATCTTCGCAGTTCAATGTCATTGTCGTAGGACAAACCATTAACGCCAACCTTTACGCTTCGGCCGTCGAGGTCGGAGCTTTCGACTATATCGCGCCTCCCTTCGAGGGTGTGGATTTAGCTCACGTGGTCCGCTGCGCCGCAGACAATGCCTTGGCGCGACGTGAAACGGCGACGAAGTCGCGGGTCATCGCATAAGAGGTGTTTTCTGTCGCTGTGAAGAGCCATGCAAGTGCCTGACGGATGTACGCCGGTTGATCAGATCGAATATTGTTTTCAGTGAGTTGGGGTGACCCGAACCCGCCATGGCCTAGCCTGCTGCTCTCCACTTGACTATATTCCACTACTTTTGTTATAGATAGAGATGAGGCCTCCGATGAAGCGTCTCATCGGAACTGCCATCTTTGGTTGGAACATACTGAAATGAAAAGTCTTAGCCGACAAAGAAAGGCGACATTCGGGACTTCAGGCAAGCGGAGGGTGCGCGCGGTTCGTTCATCTGGCCAATCCGGCTTCGCTCGTTCTCCTGGAATCGCGCACCCAGGAGTGGCTTTAAGCGCAACCACTAATTCAATGGCCCCTTCTACCGGGCATGGATCAGGACCAAAAACCAGCGATCTTCGGCAACCCGAATCAGTGTTTCAAATCGCAGTCAAGAATTACGAACTCGGTGCGCGCGCTTTCCACAGGCAGAATTTTGAGAAAGCCAAGGAAATATTCGAAAAGCTGGCGTTGAGTGGAATAGCTGGAATAGCGGAGAGGTCGCGAGTCCATCTACGTCTGTGCGAGCAGAAACTCAGCCGCCCCGTTCCGTCGCCCAAAAAGCCCGAAGATCTTTATACGATGGGGGTAGGAGCCCTAAACTCCCGCCGCCTTGATGACGCCATTGAATACCTCAGCAAAGCTCAGAAGTCGGCGCCCAAGCTCGAGCACGTTTGCTACGCGTTGGCCGCTGCTTATTCGCTACGGGGAGATGCGGAACCCGCTTTGCAGACTCTGAAGGTGGCCATAGCTCTGCGCCCTCAGAACCGCATCCAGGCCAGGCGTGACGAAGACTTCCAGCCGCTCGCAGCCGATGTTCGCTTTCGGGAATTAGTCTTCAATCCTGCGCTTTAGCTCTGGTTATGAGGGCGATCTCCGGCCGCCATCCCACGAGCGTGGCGCCGCACGGCCACCTCCGCACGGGAGTTTCATGCAAGTTGTTGCTATTGGTGGTGGTACAGGTTTGTCCACCCTCTTACGGGGTCTGAAGCTTTACCTTCTGGGAATCACAAACCCAAGGGACAGATTGACTGCAGTCGTCACGGTTACCGACGAGGGCGGAAGCTCCGGACGCCTACGCCGGGAGATGGGCGTTCTCCCACCGGGCGACATCCGCAATTGCATGGTGGCACTGGCGGAAGACGAAAAGCTCCTCACGAAACTCTTCAACTACCGCTTTTCCACCGGACACGGTTTACGCGGCCACAGCTTCGGCAACCTGTTTCTCGTGGCCTTGACCCACCTGACACGTGACTTCGCGAAAGCGGTCCGCGTTTCGAGCGAAGTCCTGGCCATCCGAGGCGAGATCTTTCCCTCCACGCTTTCCGACGTGCGGTTAAAGGCGGAACAAGCCGATGGCAACATCATCTACGGCGAGTCGCGCATCACCAAAACCGCAATTCCCATCAGGCGCTTGCACATTGTCCCCAGCCGTTGCCGCCCCCTGCCGGACACGCTCACCGCTCTCGAGAATGCCGACCTCATCACGGTCGGTCCCGGGTCACTCTACACCTCGCTCATCCCGAACCTGCTGGTCCGTGGGATTCCCGAACAGGTCGCTCGCTCCAAAGCGCTAAAGGTCTATATTTGCAATCTCATGACTCAACCAGGAGAATCGCGCGGCTACTCTGCCGCCGACCATTTGCGCGCTTTGCACGAACATGCCGGGCGCAGGCTTTTTGATGCGGTGATCCTGAATACGCGTAAGGTTTCGGCCTCGCTGCGCCGACGCTACGCAGCAGATGGAGCGGCGCCCGTGGTAAACGACCTCGAGGAAGTGCGTGCTCTGGGGGTTGTTCCAGTACTCGCTGACGTCCTTGTCGAAGACCGAGTTGCCCGGCACAACTCGGACGAACTGGCGAAGTTGCTGATGAGGTTAGTCGAAAGTCGAGAGTCGAAAGTCGAAGGTCAAAGAGCCCGGAATTAAAACGTGGAGAAAGTCCTATCTCTGTACTCTCGACTCTCGACTCTCAACTTTCGACTCCTACGGGTGGTGCCGCGACGGGGCAAGAAGGGCTATCGCCACCGTGACCGCCACTAATACGGCCAAACCGATCCAAACTCCGGGGTGGCCGAAGTTGAGTGTATAGCCAATTCCAAACCTCTTCTCAATGAACACCGCCGGGTCGTCCCGATTGACGTAGAACAACCCCAGCTTCCAGTATATGTCAGGCGTGCGGTCGCCGACCGGCGCTGCGCCGCCCGCAGCGGAGGCTGTGGCGCCGGCCAGGCGCGTTCCGCCCTGGCCGTAACGCATCACAAACACCACGACCACCACCACGAAGGCTAAGGCGATAACAAGGATGGGAACGATGCCTGGCGGGCCTGCCTGGAGGTGAGACAAGGGCGTCAGCCCAATCCATGTGAATTGGAGCGCCAGGAGATATTGCGTGGCGACAAGTATCGAGCCTGTCATTTTCCGAAAGCGGCGCTCGCGCTCGCCCGCAGGTCCGGCCGCTTGGACAGGCCGAGACCAGCGAAATAAGGCGTAAGCAAGGAATCCCATAAAGGCGCACAACACGACGCCCATCAGCAGCGACCCGTAGACGCCGGTAAACGTACGAGTGCTCCAGTTGTTGGGCTGCCCGTTCGCCCCCCAGTGGATTGGAAATGACTCGGGAATCTGCTCCCAGTGCGTGTGCAACCATATCCCCGTCCCCGCCAGCACGGCGAAAGGTGGAAACTGGAGAAGCCACCCACCTGGCAATCGCGCTGGCCGGGGCTCGAGCGCTGCCTCCCGGACAGTTGCCGGAGCAACGGCGTGGGGCAACACGCGCCCTCGGGCCCGATAGTAAGCAAGGAAGACACCGGCACCCTGCAAGAAGAACCCGCAGAGCGTCACAACCAGGGAGTACATGGACTCACTCATTCTCACCGGTGACAGGACAACGAGGAGCGCCAAAACGCTGCCGATCGTCACTTCCATGCGGTAGCGTTTGAGGATGGACCAACCTTCTGCCGAATCGCGGAACCCCGAGGAAACCGTCACCGCGAAGTAGACGTCCGGACGCGTCATCCGCGGCATCAAGTAATAAAGAACCAGGCAGACCACGATCACGAAAGCCATGATCAAGCTCGGCATTAAGAGCCATTCCGTAGTCATGTTATTCCCCCGGTCTGGAGTGCGGCAGCGAAGCTGTCGCCGTTTTACGTGAATTCCAAGGCGCTTCGCCCAGGCTTATTGTGTTCGCTGGGCAGCAACCCAATTCGCAATGTCATCCAGCGCTCCCTTGGCCACGTGACTCGGCTTGTCGTAATCGGCGGGCGAGGGCGGGTTGCCGGCCGGTATAAAGAGATGGGACAGGCCCGCATACGATTTGATCGTGACGTTTTTATGGCCGGCCAGCGCCTTCTCCCAGCCCTCGAGATCCTTGCGCGTAACTTGATAGTCGCTCTCACCTTGCAACACCAGAATCGGTATCGTCAGACGGGACGCCGTCGCGGCCGGGTCGTAGCTGCGCAGGTCGAGCACGTAAGCTGCCGGCAGCGGGATGCCCATCATGCTTACTGTGTCGCCCAGCTTCAGCGAAGGGCTATCGTAATCCTGGGCAAACTTCTCGGCCGCCCCAATCTGCGTTTTCGCTCCGTCGCCCACCGGACCGCTCAGAGAAGCCAGATATTTGATCTGCTCCACAACGATCTGCCCAAACGGCCGCGTGCTGCCCGCCATGATAATAATGCCCGCGATCCGATTGTCCCCGTCCGCAATGCGTGGCGCCAGCATGCCGCCCAGGCTGTGGCCGAGAACAAAGATGCGCGCCGTTTGCACTTCGGGCCGGCCGGCGAGGAGCGCCACCGCCGCGCGCGCATCGTCGATGACTTCCTCCTTGACGGTCAAGTTCCCCATCTCTTTCTTATACTGCGCAGCGTATTTGTGGGTTCTTTTCTCGTAACGCAGCACGATGATGCCGCGGCCGGCCAGTCCCCAGGCCAAGTCCTTAAAAGGCTTGTTCGACCCGACGGTCTCGTCCTCATCGTTCGGGCCTGACCCATGCACCAGCACGACGGCGGGAAAAGGTCCCGCGCCGATCGGCTCGGTGAGCGTGCCGGGCAGTTGCCACGGCTCGGCGCCGATCATTACGCGCTCCTCGTGGAATGCGCTCGGGTTAGCGTAGTCGGGAGGATTCCAGGCAGCCGCAGGCGGTACGAGGAAGAAGCCGGCGACCTTGCCATCCTTATCGAAGGCGAGCCTCAAGTTAAGCGGCGCTTTCTCAAAATCGCAGGCGAGTGTGACCACGCGATAGCCCTGCATCTCGACCGACCTCGCGCTTTTCACGGTCTTGAGCGCGCCCACTTGCGCGGCGGTCGCCTCCCAGACACTTCGGAGCTTCTCGAGCGGCATGGCAGAGGCCATCGTTGCGTCGAACTGAGCCTCCACCTTGTCGTAATGTCGGCCCGCCAATTCCTGAGCGACGTCTTTTGCCAGCGCTTCGAAGTCCTGCGCGCAAAGCTGCGGAGCCAGTCCCGAGAGCAACGCCAGCGATGCGACTGCCAAAACCTGTACCCGATTCATCGTCGTTCTCCTAGCTCGAGCTTCTCGATCAGCGCCGTTAGCTCGCGGACCACCCCTACCGCCGGCACGCCCTCCGCAAGCGCTTTGACGACCACTTCGTCCAACCGCTGGCGGAACTCTGCTTCGGCGCGCGGCGTGGACGCCGGAGCAGGCCTTTCGATCACCGTTGCGCCGCGGCCACGCCGCAGATCAAGCCAGCCTTCCTCCGCCAATTGCCGATAAGCCCCGGCCACGGTGTTGTGATGAACTCCGAGATCCGTGGCGAGTTGACGGACCGAGGGAAGCTGGTCGCCGGGACGGAACCGGCCAGCCAGGAGTATAGCTCGCAGGCCGCGAACGATCTGTTCGGAGGCGGGCAAGTCGGATGCTAAGTCGATCTGAAGCACCGGCGGGTTGTGGCTCATAGTCTAATGTACATGTACAATGTACTATCGCGGGCCTGCCTTGTCAAGCCCTTTTGGGAAGGACCTTTAGTACCATTGCATCAAGAGGTATTTGTGTGTAGATTACCCGTCACGCGAGGAGGTTCTATTCGATGTGGTCGAGAATCGTACGTCAATTCCAGGAGGTGAACAAAGAGCTATGGCTCTTGTTGATGATGTTCGCCATCCTTGCGGGAGTGAACTACCTGATATCTTCTCAACGAATGCTTTTGGGCTTCTACGTTCTGCCCTCGGTCTATTCCGCGTACTTTCGCGGGCGCCGTCACGCGACGTTGACCGCCTTGCTCAGCCTCTTATTGGTGGTGCTGATTGTGTACACCAATCCACACTTGTTCACCGCGGAAGGCCACGTCAGGATCGTGGCGGAAAAGTGGTGGGACATTGCGGTCTGGGGCGGAACCTTGATCGTGATCGCCTACGCCATGGGCACGTTGTACGACAAGAAGCAATCGCAGATCGTCGAACTGCGGGAGGCCTATAAGGGAATTGTGGTCATCCTATATTCAATGACCGCACACGATAAGTACACGCATGACCATTCCTTCCGTGTGGCGGCATACTCAACCACAATTGCCAAGTGTATGGGGTTCGATTCAGACCGCGTGGAAGATGTCTGGGACGCCTCATTACTGCACGACCTCGGCAAGCTTGATACTTCCCGCGAGCTTCTTTACAAGGCAGAACGCTTCACCGCCAGCGAATACGAAGAGATGAAGAAGCACGTAGAGAAGGGGGCGATGCAGATACCGACCGTAAGGGGCAGGCTAAACCGCATCATCCCGATTATCCTGGCCCATCACGATCGATTCGATGGCTCGGGCTACCATCCGACAAAAGGGGAAGAGATTCCGCTCGAGGCGCGCATCATCGCGGTCGCAGATGTCTATGACGCCATGACCAGCGACCGCCCGTATGCCAAGGCGATGTCGCCGATCGCCGCCAAAGAGGCTATCGCCAAGGGCGCGGGAACAGACTTTGACCCCAGCGTGGTGAAGGCGTTCGTCAAGGCCTTTCAGAGCGGATCGCTCGAGGTGGATTTCACTGCCCTGGATATGGTGCGGGCGTAACCCTGGCGCTGTGCGGAAGGCACATTGGAGAGAGGCGGATTGACGCCGCCTTGAGATTAGAAGGTCCATTGTAGATGTCCATGCTTGGGTCATCCCAATCGACTGCGAACGTGGCCAGCTTGGCCCGCACTTCCCGGGCATGCTCTCGCGTCCACCCCAGGTCACGAATGGTAAGCCGCTTGCCCCTCAGGGGACCTCGCTGAATCTTCTTACCGGTAGCCGATGCAGGTTGCTTTGTTCTTAATGCTCGATCGTGCATCCTACTCTCCTCACTAAGGCTCCTGGTTATGACTCCTCTATTGTAACATCCCCACGTGAAAAGCCCCGGCCCTCATACTGCGCGGGGCGCGGTTAACCCCAGTCTTCTCCCCTCGGCGTATGGTCGCGCAGGAAGCCGGGATCGATCTCGAGGCCAAGGCCCGGACCTTCCGGGAGGCGGAACATCGACTTCTTGATGAGCTGCGGCTTGCCTGCCGCCATGTTCTCCACCACGCGCTCAAAATGCCCCAGGCGGCTTTCGCAGCGGTAGAAATTGGGAATCGAGGCTGCCAGGTGAACGGAAGCATACGTCCGCACCAGCGATCCGACGTTGTGTAGAGCCATGGGCACCCGATTCAGTTGAGCGTAGTCGGCAATTCTCCGGCAGCCGCTGAAGCCGCCCGCAAAGGAAATATCCGGATGGATAATGTCCACTGCAACGTTATCTATAAATGGCTTGAACTCCTTCACCATTTCGACCTTTTCCCCCGTTAGCACGGGGGTGCGAGTCGCCTGCTTGACTGCCATCCATCCTTCGCAAAACTCCACGCTGTTCAACGGGTCCTCGATCCACTCGGGGTGAATTGCTTCCGTGGCCCTGGCCACAGCAATCGCGCTGGGGACGTCGTACTGGTTGTGGCAGTGGACGGCGATGTCGATATTCTCGCCCACCGCCTCGCGCACGTTGGCAAAGCCTCGCGCGATTTTCCCCAGTTGCGCGGTGGAGATCTCAGGCCCCACGTGCTCACCCGGCAGCGCCTGCAACGGCTCAATCTTGAACGTCTTGAAGCCTTCGGGCTGGGCTCGGTTCCACTCCGCCCACGCCAGGCACGACTCCGGACGGCCCATGTCCTTGAGTGTATCGCCGTGCGAATACATTTCGACGGCGTCACGTAGCGGCCCTCCCATCAGCTTGTAGATGGGCAGGTCCAGAATCTTTCCCGCCACGTCCCACAGAGCGATGTCAATCCCGCTGATGAAGGGGTAGTTCGGCCGGTAGGGATGGATGGTCGCCGTCATCCCTTGAAAATGACGTTCGATGGCCAGCGGGTCGGCGCCCATCAAGTTCAGCCGCGGGATCAGCGCGCGCGCCGTCTTCACGTCCACGCCCGTTTCCCCGTAGCCGGTAATTCCGGCGTCGGTTTCAATTCTCACCAGGCAGCCGTCGCCTTGAAAGTCCAGTTGCAGCGCTTTAATGGCGGTGATCTTCACCGCCCCGCGCAGAGGTGCGGCTAAGGCTTGAAATCTTGCCAGACAGGCGCCTGCCGGAAGCAAAAGCGCGGCCTTGAAGAAGTCTCGACGAGTGTGATGCATATGCGATTCCTCATTCCTGAACTTGAGGTAGGAGCGGCTCGCGAGCCGCCCCTACGCCTGCCGCACAGTTATACTGCGGCTGCCCGGCGGACGCAAGGCAGAACGGACACCTCGTCGACAACGGCCCCGCCGCAGGGGGACGGCTTGCCGTCCCCGCATTTCTGCTGGCCCCGGCGAGGGTAGGGCATGCCCCCCTACCCAGCCCGGGTCCTGCCACGTGCTGCGTGTATAATAAACACGGCCGCCTTGGGCCCGGCTTGTAGCACAGGTTTTAAGCAATCTGCAGGCGATGGAGAGTGAAATGTCCGATCAGAACTTTTCCATATTGATCCTTGCGGCGGGCAAGGCGACGCGCTTCAAATCCGAACACTCGAAGATGCTGCACCGGCTGGCGGGGCGGTTATTGGGCGAGCACATTCTGCAATGCGCGCAAGCGGCAAATCCCGATCGCCTCTACATGGTTATCGGGCACGAGAAGGAGGAGTTACGCAAAGCCTTTGCCCGCCCGGGCCTTGTTTTCATCGAGCAGAACGAGCAACTGGGCACCGGCCACGCGGTGATGATGGCGCGCGAGGAACTGGAAAAGTGCCCCAGCGACACGGTGCTGGTGCTGGTAGGCGACGCTCCCCTGCTGCGCCCCAAGACGCTCGTTCATCTGGTCGAAATCCACCGCAAGGCGCGCGCCGCCGCAACGATTTTAACCACTAACCTTGATTACCCCACCGGTTACGGACGCATCGAGCGCGATCAGGACCGCGTGCGAGCCATCGTGGAAGAGAAAGTTGCAACCCCTGACCAGAAGCGAATTCACGAAATCAACTCCGGCATTATTTGCTTCTCCCGCACCCAATTGCTGAAGCATCTCGATGAGCTCTCGGCCGACAACGCCCAGAAGGAGTTTCTGTTGACGGACCTCGTCGAGATATTCAACCGGCATCGGCTCAAGGTGACCGCCTTCCCGACGGCCGATTCGCGGGAAGTGCTGGGCGCCAATGACCGCGTAGAACTGGCACAGATCGAAAAGCTGCTGCGGTTGCGCAAGGCGATGGCGTTGATGCGGGAAGGCGTGACCGTAGTCGATCCCCAGAATACTTACATCGACGCGGAGGTGGAAGTGGGCCGGGACACGGTGATCGAGCCGGGTGTAAGCCTCCTGGGCCGGACGCGGGTGGGATGCGACTGCCACATCCAACAGGGCTGTGTGATCACCGATTCATCGCTCGCCGACCGCGTCACCCTGCGTCCCTTTTGCGTGATCTCGGACTCTGAGGTTGGCTTCGGCGCTGCCCTCGGCCCCTTCGCGCGCCTGCGGCAGGGCGCGGTGATCGAAGAGAACGCGCGAATCGGCAATTTTGTGGAGGTGAAGAAATCGCGCGTGGGCCGAGGCAGCAAGGCGCAGCACTTGACCTACCTCGGCGACGCCACCCTTGGCCAGAACGTCAACATCGGCGCGGGAACGATCACCTGCAATTACGATGGCGTTAAGAAGAATCCTACCGTCGTTGAAGACGGAGTCTTCATCGGCAGCGGCAACATGCTGGTGGCTCCGGTGCGCGTCGGACAAGGATCGTACACGGCCGCAGGCTCGACGATCAACGAAGACGTGCCGCCCGATTCGCTGGCCATCGCGCGCAGCCGCCAAGTCACCAAGCCAGGGTGGGTGAAGGAGCACAAGCAGCGGCGGGACTGACTGGAAACTGGAAATTGGAAAATGGAAAATGGAAGGTCGAAACTGGAAAGTCGAAATCTGTCATCCTCCAACCCAAGTTTCCAGTTTCTAATTTCTATTTTCCAGTTTCTAGTTTCCAGTTTCATTCAAAGTGGCCGGCGGAGAACAACGCATTAACTTGCTGAAGGTCCGCTTCGGTGTCCACCCCGATGGTGTCGTCGGTCGTTTCGGCCACCAGGATGGGCACACCATTCTGGAGGAAGCGCAGTTGGTCCAGCTTCTCCGCCAGCTCGAGCGAGGATTGCGGCCAGGAGTGAAACGCGGCTAGCGCTGCCCGCCGGTAAGCGTAAATTCCCATATGCTTGTAGTACTGGATCCCGCCCTGGGCGTCTCGATCGTACGGGACGGGATAACGGGAGAAATAGAGCGCGCGGCCGGCGTGGTCGGTGACGACTTTGACGTTGCCGGGCTCCTGCGCCGCCTCCGCGTCCATGGCAACCTTCAGGGTGGTGACCTGAACGTCTCCTTTAAAGAACGGGGTGAGGAGCAATTCGAAGTGGGCGGGCCGCAACATCGGCTCGTCTCCCTGGATATTTGCGTAGATATCCGCATCCGACCGCTCCATGACCTCATGCACGCGATCGGTGGGAGACGGGTGGCGCCCGGTCAGAGTGACGGGAATCCCCTGCGACTCGCAATACGTCTTCACTTCCTCGTCTTCCGTAGCCACAACCAGTTCATCCAGCAACGGCGAGCGCCGGGCATGGTGATACACCCAATAAACCATCGGCTTGCCCGCGATTTCCCGCAGCACTTTACCCGGCAGCCGGGTCGATCCCAACCTTGCGGGGATCACACCCATAATCTTCGTACGCGGGCTCATGATCTCACCTCTACAAGTGCGTAGATGATTACCCAAATTGCGAATTCGGTCAATGCACGCGAGGGCGTCGAACAATGAAAACATCTCACGCAAAGGCGCAAAGAACCGCAAGGTCAAAGTCAGTTGTTTTCTTTGCGAGCTTCCCGTCCTTTGCGCCTTTGCGTGAAACCTGCTGGTCAGAACCGCAAATCCCACTATAATATTTATGGAGCTGCTTGACTTGGCAAAACTATGAGATTGGGAATCGATTTCGGCACAACCCGGATCGTGGTGGCATTTGTTGACGCCGGCAATTATCCGGTGGTGACCTTCGAACCGCCTGACGGCACGGCGCGCGACTGGTTTCCGCCGCTCATCGCCGTCCAGGGCTCCCGCATGTTGTTCGGCTGGGACGCCTGGGCGGTTCAGGAGGAGCCCGGCTGGACCGTCATTCGCTCGCTCAAACGGGTGCTGGGTTCGGCCAGCCTTACAAGCGAGGTCGATATTGCCGGCCAACTCATTCCGTTGAATACGCTGCTGGTGGGATTGTGCTCGTCGCTCCGCCAGAGCCTGCTGAAACGCTCCAACCTGCCAGCCCAGGAAACCGAGCCCCTGGAAACGATGCTGGGTGTTCCTGCCAACGCCAACAGCAATCAAAGATTCCTGACCACGGACATGTTTCGCAGCGCCGGGTTCGAAGTTCTGGGTCTGCTGAACGAACCCTCCGCCGCAAGCATTGAGTTTGGCCACCGCCGCCGGGATTCCTCCTCGGAAGAGGAAGAGCACATTCTGGTCTATGACCTGGGCGGCGGCACTTTCGACGCTTCGCTGGTGAAACTCTTTGGGCGAGAGCACGCCGTGCTGGCCTCGGAAGGAATCGAATCTCTGGGCGGCGACGATTTTGACGAGTACCTCGCCGAACTCGCCCTCGACTCTGCTGGCATTTCGGCGGCGGAGCGCGACTCGCTCACCCAGGCTGAACTTTTCCGCCTGCACGAAGAGTGCCGGGAGAAAAAGGAAGCGCTTCATCCCAATACGCGCTTGATCCACTTGGACCTCGACAAGGTTCGCCCGGAATGGTCTTCCACAACTGTCACCACCGCCGATTTTTACCGGAACTGCCGTCCCGCCGTTCAGGAAACAATTCACGCCGTCGAGAGCCTGATCGAATCGCAGGGGCTGGGCCCGCGCTCTTCCGGCAGCGAGGCCAATATCGATACGCTCTACGTCACGGGCGGCGCCAGCGAACTGCCGCTGGTCTCACGCATGCTGCGCGAAGTTTTTGGGCGTTCCGTGCGCCGCTCCGCCTATACGCGCTTTGCTACCGCCATCGGGCTTGCCATTCAGGCGGACGCCGAGGCGGGTTACCAGCTTCGCGACCGCTTCACGCGATATTTCGGTGTGTGGCGCGAGGCCGAGGCCGGGCTTACGGCCATCTTCGATCCGATCTTCAAGAAAGGCGTCGTCCTTCCCGGACCGAACCAGCCGGCTCTCCGCGAGGTACGGTGCTACTCGCCCGCCCATAACATCGGCCACTTCCGTTATCTCGAATGCGCGCAACTTTCCGAGGACGCTCGCCCCGCCGGCGATATCGTCGCCTGGGGTGACATCCTTTTCCCCTTTGATCCGGCGCTTCGGGACGCCCCCTCGCTCAGCGACTCGCAGGTGGCGCGCACCCTTGCCGGGCCCCAGGAGATCGAAGAGAGTTACTCCTGCGATTCCAACGGAGCGGTGGTGGTGCGCATCTCCAATCTGTCGCAAGAGTACCACCGCGAATATCGCCTGGGCCGCTGGAACGTCCTCGACCGCCGTGTCGTCCCCGGCCGCCCCGCCAAGCGCAAGCGCGCGAAACGCTCTTAGGTGGAATTGATCCACCACGGAGGACACAGCGGGGCAATGCCCCAATCGAAAGCAGATTCTTCGCTTCGCTCAGAATGACATGACGTCCTGAGCCGCTTCGCTTCGCTCGGAATGACACGTCATCCTGAGCGAAACATGTCATCCTGAGCGAAACATGTCATCCTGAGCGAAGCGAAGGATCTGCTTTTCCCTGCGGTCTTTGTGTCCTATCTGGTGAAACGTCCTCTGATTCCTTGACACCCCTGAAAAGGGCGTGCTAAATTTCCTGTCTTTGACGAGACTGCCGATAGGTATCTGTGAGGGTGCACTTTAATAATGGGCGGCATACTGTCCATACTTGCCAATCTTTTTGTCTCGACCGTTCCCACGGTCCTCTTTGTGTTCTTGCTCTTCGTTATCTTCAACCAATTCCTGTTTAAGCCGCTGACGGCCGTGATGAAGAAGCGAGAAGAAGAAACGACGGGCGCGATGGGGCGCGCACGAGAGCAGGCCGCTTTGGCAGAGGAAAAAGCGCGCCAGCACGATACTACTTTCCAGGCGGCCCGGCAGGAAGTCTACCGCCAGCGGGAGGCGGCCAGGCGTGCCATGCTCGAGGATCGGCAAGCCGCAATCGACAGGGCGCGAGAGCAGTCAGAGGCTTTGACTAAAGAAGCCGCGGCCGGACTGGCGGCAGAAGTGGCTCAAAGCAAAAAGGAACTCCTGGCCGATTGCCAGTCTCTAGGCCGTCAGGTCGCCGCCACCGTGCTGGGGACGCCGTTGGGGGAGGGATAAGGCCTTGAGGGTTTCTTCGCGTCGCGTCCTGGTCGGAGGGTTGTTCGCCGCCTGTTGCCTGGGGCTGGCAACCTTGCAGGTCTCCGCCCGCACTCCCGCTTCGAACGCCAGCCTCGCCTACGCTCCCGCGCCAGAATCTGAAGAGGAGGGGAAAAAGGAGGGGCGCGAGTTAATTTACAAGATTATTAACCTCTCGATCCTTGTGGGGGCGCTGGCGTACTTCTTGCGAAAACCCCTGGCTGATTTCTTCGCTCAACGCTCCGCCTCCATTCGCACCGCGCTGGAAGAAGGCCGCAAGGCACTGGAAGCGTCCCAGGCCCAACTCAAAGCCGTAGAGGAGAAATTGAAGCATCTGGAGGAGGAGATTGCGGAGTTCAAGGCTTCTGCCGCCCGCGAAATGGAGGCCGAGGGCCAACGGCTGAAGGTGGCGGCGGCCGAGGCGGCCGAAAGGATCCTCCAATCCGCCCGCGCCCAGACCGACGTGGCAGCGCGAGCTGCAAAGCTGGAATTGAAAATGTACACTGCCGAACAGGCGGTGAAGTTGGCGGAGGAGATGATCCGTCAGCACCTTGACGATGCGGGACGGAAGAAATTGGTGGCTGATTTCGTGAGTTCAGTCGAGAGTCAAAAGTCGAAAGTCGAAAGTAAGAATGAACGGCCAAACTAGTGAAGCAGAGTTAAGAGTCGAGAGTCCGCTTACTAGTCAGTGTCGACGGTTGAGTTTTGACTTTCGACTCTTAACTCTCGACTGCTCGACTAGGTTTTCTCTATGCCCATGGTAATAGCAAACCGATACGCCCGCGCGCTGGCCGACGTTCTAGAGGCAAGCGGCGATTACCGCAAGGTGCTTGCGGAACTCGAGGACTTCGAGCGGACATACCGCGAGAGCCCAGAATTGCGCGAAGTGTTTGCTTCGCCCGCCGTGACGCTGCCGGACAAGATGAAGGTGCTGGAGGCGATTGGGCAGAGATTGGGCGAATCTCCGGTGACCCTGAATTTCCTGCGAGTCCTCCTCGCCAATTACCGGATGCCCTTGCTCGAAGAAGCCGCCCAGGCTTTCCGGAAGATCTCGAACGATCGCGAGGGAATTGTGCAAGTGACCATTACGTCGGCGTCGGAACTCTCCACAACCGAGCGCGAAGGCGTGGCGGCGCGATTCCGGCAGTTAACCGGCAAACAGGTTGAGCTGGACTTTCGAATCGAGAGCGGATTGCTGGGCGGAATGATGGCGCAGATCGGGAGTACGGTCTACGACGGCTCAGTGCGGGGGAGTCTGGCGCGCATCCGGGAAGAGTTGATGGCGCAATGAGAAAGAGTCGAGAGTCGAAAGTCAAAAGTCGAGAGTAACAAGAACGGCGTTGAATCCGTAGGAAGAACTATGCAGCGCTTTACGGACCTCAAAGTCTGGCAGCGAAGTCACCAGCTAACGCTTGAGGTATATCGAATTACCGCCAGCTTCCCGTCGGCTGAGCGATTTGGTCTGACTGCGCAGTTGCGACGAGCAGCGGCTTCCGTGCCCACAAATATCGCGGAGGGATCAAAGCGTCTAAGCAACCAGGAGTATTCGCGATTCCTGAATATCGCCGAAGGGTCGCTTGTGGAAACCGAGTACCTTTTGATGCTTAGTCGCGATTTAGGATACCTGGCGCTGAACTCCTCTGAAGTAATGCTGAATGAGGTTGGTGAAATAGCGCGAATGCTGTCTGGTCTCAGAACCAAGGTGGGGCTGGTCGCAGCCGCTTAGAAAGCCAAGAGTCAAATCGCAAGAGATGGCGGAGCTCTTGACTCTTGACTTTCGACTTTCGACTCTCGACTTTTTGGGAGATGCAAGCAAATGCCACAGATTAGAACAGACGAAATCTCGAAAATTATTCGCGAGCAGATTGAGCACTTCGATCGGGGGGTCTCCGTCAGCGAAGTGGGCACGGTCATTTCCGTCGGCGACGGTGTGGCGCGCATCCATGGCCTGGACAACGTTATGGCGGGCGAACTGCTCGAACTGCCGCACGATGTGGCCGGATTGGCGCTGAACCTGGAAGAAGACCGGGTGAGCGCGGTGCTTTTCGGGGACTACGTCAAGATTGAGGAAGGCGACACGGTCAAGCGCACAAAGCGCATCATGTCGGTGCCGGTTGGTGACGCGTTGGTGGGACGGGTCGTGGATGCGCTGGGCCGCCCGACCGACGACAAGGGTCCCATCCTGACTGAGAAGTATCTCTCCATCGAGAGACTGGCCCCCGGCGTGATTGACCGGCAAAAGGTGCGCGAGCCGTTGCAGACCGGAATCAAGGCCATTGACGCCATGATCCCCATCGGCCGCGGCCAGCGCGAACTGATCATCGGCGACCGGCAAACCGGCAAGACTGCTGTCTTGCTCGACACGATTCTGAACCAACGCGGCGGCGACGTGATCTGTATTTACGTGGCCATCGGCCAGAAGCGCTCAACCATCGCGCAAGTGGTTAAGACTTTGGAAGAATATGACGCGATGAAATACAGCATCGTGGTGGAGGCAAGCTCCTCGGACCCCGCCCCCATGCAATACATCGCGCCTTATGCGGGCTGCGCCATGGGTGAATTCTTCCGGGACAGCGGCCGGCACGCGCTATGTCTTTACGATGATCTTTCCAAGCACGCCGTGGCATATCGTGAAATCTCGCTGCTCTTGCGCCGTCCTCCCGGCCGCGAGGCTTATCCCGGCGACGTGTTCTATCTGCACTCGCGTCTGCTGGAGCGCGCTGCAAAACTGAGCGATGCGCTGGGCGGCGGATCGCTGACGGCCCTGCCCATCATCGAGACGCAAGCCGGCGACATCTCCGCCTATATTCCGACCAACGTCATCTCGATTACCGACGGCCAGATCTACCTTCAGACCGACCTGTTCAATAGCGGCGTCCGGCCTGCCGTGGATGTGGGCCTCTCGGTATCGCGCGTGGGCGGCAACGCCCAGATCAAAGCCATGAAGCAGGTTGCCGGCACGCTGCGCCTGGACCTGGCGCAGTACAACAACGTGGCCGCCTTCGCCCAGTTCGGCGGCGACCTCGACAAAGCCACGCTAGCCCAACTCAATCGCGGGCAACGCTTGACCGCAATCCTGAAGCAGGGGCAGTACAGTCCGCTGCCGGTGGAAAAGCAAGTGCTCATCATTTTCGCGGGCACTAACGGCTACCTCGACGATCTGACGATCGAGGATTGCCAGCCCTTCGAAGACGGGCTCTACGAGTTTATGGATAACTCTTACCCCTCCGTGGGAAGGCAAATCGTCGAGAAGAAACAGATCGACGAACCCTTGCGAGGGGAGATTCGCAAGATGCTGGAGGAATACAAAGCCAAATTCCGGGCGGAGCGGAAAGAGAAAGAGAAGGTGGCTTAGAATACCGGGGGAAGCGGGTTGGCCGCCTCCTCGCATCCCATGTCCTTGGCTTGTTATTCTGAGCGAAGCGAAGAATCTCGGCAGTTCATATGGCAGGCGCTTCGTTACAAACTGCAGGGATCCTTCGCTTCGCTCAGGATGACACCCTAGGTAAGTATTAGAACCATGGCAACTTTACTTGATATTCGGCGTCGCATTAAGTCGGTGAAGAACACGCAGCAGATTACCCGCGCCATGAAGATGGTTGCGGCGGCTCGTCTGCGGCGCGCTCAGGATGCAATCTTTAACGCGCGCCCATACGCCAATCAGATGATAACGCTGCTCGAGAGTCTGGCCGCCCGCACCGAGCAGCGAGATCACCCTTTGCTTGCCGTGCGGCCCATCGAAAGGGTTCTCCTGGTGCTCATCACTGCCGACCGCGGCCTGTGCGGGGCGTTCAATGCCAACCTGATCCGCACTGCCCAGGAATACATCGACTCGCAAGGCGATAAGGACGTTCTCGATGATTGTCGTGGGCCGCAAAGGGCGCGATGCTTTCCGCCGGCGCGGTCGCACAATGCTTTCGGAACAGATCAACCTCTTTGCGCACCTGGAGTTTTCGAACGCTCAGCAAATTGCGAAGGAGATCATCGATCTCTACACGCAAGAAAAGGTGGACGCGGTCGACTTCGTTTATAACGAGTTCAAATCCATCATGACCCAGCGCGTCCGGTTGGAGCGCTACTTGCCCGTCAAGCCGGTGACGCCGGCCTCCGGTGAGGTGCTGATCGACTACATTTACGAGCAGCCCGCGGCGGAGATATTCAACACGCTGCTGCCACGCTACGTGGAGATCGAAGTTTACCGCGCCCTGCTTGAGTCGCGGGCCGCGGAACTGGCCGCTCAAATGACCGCCATGGATGCGGCCACGAACAATGCCGCCGAATTGATTGACTCTCTGACGCTCCATATGAATCGCGTGCGCCAGGCGGCCATCACGCGCGAGATCATCGAGGTAGTGAGCGGCGCGGCGGCGACGTAAGAGTCGAGGAGTTGAGGAGTCGAAAAGTTGAGGAGTTGAGAGTTTAAGGTCCAGAGTAGACAAGGAAAGAGAGGGGTATGCAACGGTTTACCGAGCTCAAGGTTTGGCAGCGAAGTCACAAACTGGCCCTTGAAGCTTATCGTGTTACCGCGGCTTTCCCTTCCGCCGAGCGCTTCGGCTTAATATCGCAGTTGCGACGCGCCGCAGCATCCGTCCCTACCAACATCGCTGAGGGCTCGAAGCGCCAGAGCAATCAGGAATATGCTCGGTTTCTTAATATTGCTGAGGGCTCGCTCGCCGAGACAGAGTACCTGCTGATGCTCAGCCGTGATTTGGGATTCCTGGCCCGCGATACCGCCGACGGGTTGCTGAAGGAGATTACGGACATCGCGCGGATGTTGGATGCTTTGAAGAAGAAGGTGGTGGAGTTCGTCGCCGCTGCCTAACGGAGTCGCGAGGCTGTTGTTTGACTTTTCGACTTTTCGACTCCTTGACTTCTCAACTCTCGACGGCTCGACTGAAAAGGAATACTCATGAGCACAGAGCAACACATCGGCAAAGTGGTTGAAATCACCGGCCCCGTCGTGGTGGCGGCGTTTGAAGGCGATCATCTTCCGCCCATCTATAATGCCCTGCGGATCACCTCGGAAGGCTTTGATGTTCCTGAACCCATTGACGTCACCGTGGAAGTCGAACAGCACCTGGGCGAAGGACGCCTGAAATGCGTGGCGATGCAGCCTACGGATGGCATGGTCCGGGGCATGAAGGCGATTGACCTTGGGGAACCCATCACGATTCCCGTGGGAAAGGCGACCTTGGGCCGAGTGATGAACGTGATCGGCGAGCCGGTAGACAAGTTGGGGCCGATTGAATCGGAAACACGTTACCCCATTCACCGCCACGCCCCCGAACTCGAAGACCAGAATACCAATCTCGAGATGTTCGAGACGGGCCTCAAAGTGGTGGACCTGCTCGAGCCCTATTTAAAAGGCGGCAAGACGGGTTTATTCGGTGGCGCCGGCGTGGGCAAGACCGTCATCATCATGGAACTGATCAATAACGTCGCCCTGAAACACGGCGGCGTCTCCGTCTTTTGCGGCGTGGGTGAGCGCACCCGCGAGGGCAACGACCTTTGGCTGGAAATGACGGATTCGGGCGTGGTGGTCCCCGGAAACTCGGATAAATCCAAGGCCGCTTTGATCTATGGACAGATGACGGAGCCGCCCGGCGCGCGCCTGCGCGTCGGCTTGACGGGCCTCACGGTGGCAGAGTATTTCCGCGACGTGGCAGGTCAGGATGTGCTGTTGTTCATCGATAACATATTCCGCTTTACCCAGGCGGGCTCGGAAGTCTCGGCCCTGCTGGGGCGCATGCCGTCGGCAGTCGGTTACCAGCCCAACCTCTCAACCGAAATGGGCGAACTCCAGGAGCGCATCACTTCCACAAAGAAAGGCTCCATCACTTCCGTGCAGGCCATTTACGTGCCCGCTGACGATCTAACCGATCCCGCTCCGGCCACGGCTTTCTCTCACCTCGATGCCACCACCGTGCTCTCGCGGCAACTGGTTGAAATCGGCATCTACCCGGCGGTGGATCCGCTGGCTTCATCTTCACGCGTGCTGGATCCGCGCATCGTCGGCGAGGAGCATTACCGGGTGGCGCGGGCCGTGAAAGCAATCCTGCAAAAATACAAGGACCTGCAGGACATCATCGCTATCCTGGGCATCGATGAGCTTTCCGAAGAAGATAAATTGACGGTGGCGCGGGCGCGCAAGATTCAACGCTTCCTTTCCCAACCCTTCTTTGTGGCCCAACAATTTACGGGGCTCGAGGGCCGATACGTGAAGCTCGAGGACACCATCAAGGGCTTTAAAGAACTGGTGGAAGGCAAGTACGACGACATCCCCGAGCAGGCCTTTTACATGATGGGGACCATCGAGGAGGCGCTGGAGAGGGCGGAAAAACTGAAAGCGACAGCGTAAAGATATTGAGTCATTGAGCGATTGAGTCATTGAGTGATTGAGTCATCGAGCGATTGAGTCATTGAGTCATTAAATGAATTTCCAATTGGCGCAATGACTCAATGGCCCAATGACTCAATGACTCAATGACTCAATGCACTCAATGACTCAATGGCTCAATGACTCAATCCCATGAGCGATCTTCTCCCAACTGAACTGCAACTGAACATCGTGAGTCCGGACCGCTTAGTGGTACGGGACGCCGTAAGCGAGGTGACCGTGCCGGGCAAAGGCGGCTATATCGGAGTGTTGCCCGGCCACGCTCCCTTGCTGACCGAACTCATGCCCGGCGAGCTTAGCTTTACTCGTGGAGGCGCCAAGCACTACCTGTGCGTCAACTGGGGGTTCGCTGAGGTGCTTCCAGACCGCGTCATCGTCCTGGTGCAAAGCGCCGAACGCGCCGAAGAGATTGACATCGGGCGCGCCCAAAAGGCCAAGGAGCGGGCTGAGGACCGGCTGAAACGCTTCTCCGACCCGGAGATCGACATGGAACGGGCTCGCGAATCCTTGAGCCGCGCCATTGCCCGGCTTGAGACTGCGCACCACGGACAGGGGTGAGAGCAGAAACTGGAAATTGGAAATTGGAAACTGGAAAATTGAAACTGGAAACTGGAAAATCAAAACTGGAGATTCGACGCCGAAGTCCCCGCTAAACAGCCCAGCCGACTTTCTCCAATTTCCATTTTCCAGTTTCCAATTTCCCTGCTTCCATGAATATTCGCGTCTACACCACGGGTTGGTGCGGGGACTGCCGCCAGGCCAGACGATTTCTGGAGGAGCACAAGCTGGCTTTCGAAGAGATCGATATCGAAGAGGACCTTCGGGCAGCGAAGTTCGTCAAAATCGCCAACAACGGCAAGCGGAAAGTTCCTACCTTCGACGTGGACGGCCGCGTCTTCGCCTGTTCGCCCTTCAACGCCGAAGATCTCAAGCAGCAACTGGGATTGTAGGACGCGAGAGCCACACGCACCGGCCCCCCATCGGGGCGAGGTTCCTCCACAACTTGGCGATCGACCAGCCCGCGTGGAAGTTCTCGATTCTGCCCCAAATGCCCCAGAAGTCGGCGATGAGGGTGGAAAAAGAAGCCGCCGGCCATCCGCAGACCCGCTGCCACTTCGGACTTAACAAGGCGGTGCCTACTTGATCGGAGGAGGAGTCGTAATTCCGTGGTAGAACCAGAAGCTGAGAATCACGACCGCCAGGACGATCCAGGCTACGCCCAGGGCGCGGATGGGAATGGTGATTTTGCGGCTCTTCACCTCGATAACCTTTTGCGCCTCAATGGCTTGGTCTTCCTTCGCGTCGTCACTTAGGGGGATCCAATCGGTTTCTTTCTTGGTCAGTCGCGAACGGTAAACGACCAGTACCAAGAAGAAGAAAGTGATCACGCCCCAAACGGAAAAAAGTAGAACCATAGTGTCCATAAAACCCTCGCAAGGATCAGACATTCTGTCGCTGCGTAAAAGCCTGATCCCATTGCATACACTGCAAACTTCGTTCCATCTTGCGCAGAGGGCAGATTTCAGGTGTCGGGTGTCAGGGGAAAAGCTCTCAGCTATCAGCCTATCCGCTCTCAGGTGTCAGCTTTCAGCCGTCGGCTGTCCCGAGAATACGCTTCCACCAAGCTCGCACCTCAGGTTCGTCATTTCCGCGAAAGCGGGAATCCATTTGCTTGTCGGCCGGCAAGAGGCTGATAGCTGATGGCTGAAAGCTGCTTCCCTTCCCGGCATCCCCGCGGATTATACTTCCCAGACGCGTGACCTATGGTCTCCACACAACATTCGATTCTGTCTTCAAAAATCGCACCCTGGTGGCTTTTGGCCGTGGCATTGCCCCTCGCCTTGATGATTCTGCCGCTACAAAGCGCCTCGGCGCAGGTCGAGTCGAAAGAGTATGGCGCAAATCGCTTCGACTTTACCGTGCCGGGAGGAAGCGGATTCGTCATCAAGCCGAATGGGCCTGAAACCGCAGGGCCGAAACCCTGGGTATGGTATGCGCCCACGTTTGTAAAGGCGAGACCCGAAATGGGGCGGTACCCCAATAAATCCCTCGACTGGTTGTTCACGCGCCTGCTGGACAAAGGGGTCTGGATCGCGGGCGTTGACGTGGGGGAATCCTGGGGGAACGCTCAAGGGCGGAAAGCCTACACTCAGTTCTACAAACATGTGCGGAAAGCATACGGTCTGTCGTCGCGGCCCTGCCTCGTGGGGCAGAGCCGCGGTGGGATCATGGTCTATAACTGGGCGGTGGAGCACGCGCACGATGTAGGGTGCATCGTTGGAATCTACCCTGTCACTAACCTCGCGGGTTGGCCCCACTTGGGAGGAGACCGAATCCTGAAGGCTTACGGGATGAGCGAAGCCGAGATGCGAAAGCACCTGGGCAAGAACAACCCCATCGATCGCCTGGCGCCCTTGGCGCGCGCCAAGGTCCCCATTTTCCATATTCACGGCGATGCCGATAAAGTTGTTCCCCTCGACCAGAATACGCTGGAACTGGCGCGCCGCTACAAGGCCTTGGGGGGCAGCGCCGAGGTCGACGTGGTCCCAGGCAAGGGCCACGAAGAGGTCCCAGAGTTCTTCCAGTCCCAGCGGCTGCTCGATTTCCTGCTGCAGCGCCTGAATACCAGCGCACCTTAGGCATCGCGTGGTGCTGCCCCTATTCGCGCGGGAAATCTGAGACCTCAGATTCCAAAGTTGAAACACCCGATGAAGCCGGCCGGTCCCCAAGAGCGGAAGTGGTTCAGCACGGCATTGTCGCAACCAAATGCAGATTCTTCGCTTCGCTCAGAATGACACGTCATCCGGAGCGAAGCGAAGGATCTGCTTTTCCTCGCGCGCCGCGAAGAAACTCGCCCCTAGTGCTATAGTTTGACGTTGAGGTGGCTTTACGCCGCCATTGGGCGCCCTAAACTCGCCACTGGAAGATCAAACTGCACCAGTACCGGAAAAACGCTTGACAATCTATGCCCATTGTGATAGCCTAGATTCGATCGGTCGGTCAGAATGCCCGGTGGGACTTCGCCGAGGTTCGACTGGAAGCTCGCAGCAAGAATTGACGGAACAAAGCGAGAATGTCTATGAAAACAAAGCACAAGGTCAAGATGTCGATAAATCGACAAGGCGAAATATGGAACCATGGAGTCTTGACTTTTGACTTCTCGACTCTGAGTTCGACGGCGTTCGATCGGAACCTCGCAGCAAGAATTGACGGAACAAAGCGAGAATGTCTATGAAAACAAAGGACAATGCCAAAAAGTCGGTAAATCGAGAAAGCCAGATGCGGGGCCATGGAATCTTGACTTTTGACTTCTCAGCTTCTCGACTTCCCGACTCTGATTTTCAACGAACGAACCGGGAATGTCTATGAAAACAAAGGACAGGCTCTTTCTCGCGGCACTGATTTGCACCATCCTGCTTCCCTTCCCTGTCGCGTGGGGTGAACAAAATGCGGCCCCTCAACTGCCTGAGCTGAATCGGCAACTGCGAGTCGGCGCGGAATTCTTTCTGAACCCGACCGAGACCAAGGAAAGCGTTCAGCGCCATTTTGACCTGATGCACCAGAACGGGCTGACGCTGGCGCGCATTTTCATTATATGGGACGACATCGAACGAACCCCGGGCAACTGGGACTTCACGCGCTACGACTGGATCTACGACGCGGCGGGCCGATCCGGAATCAAGATCGTGGCCACCCTTTGCGCCGAAGACCCGCCGGGATGGGTCCGGAAGACGCCCTTCTATCACAATCGCACAAACCTGAACGATCCGGAAATCCGCAGGCATGCAGCCGCCTACATTTCAAAAGTCGTCAACCGCTACCGCGGCCACACTGCGCAAGGCGTGTGGCTGCTGATGAACGAGCCTGCGAAGTACGACACGGAATTCCCGACCCTCGAGGCTTTCGGCAAGTGGCTTGAGGCGAAGTACGGAACGGTGGCGGAACTGAACCGGCACTGGTTTCAACCCCTGGAGGGGTTCGGCGGCGCCGAGATCACTCCCGCCCAACTCTCCGAGTATTGGACGGACTACCATCGGGTGGTTGACTGGCGCGAGTTCAACATCGACAACCTGGTGGATCAACTCCTCTGGATCAAGGGTCAAATCGAAGCGGTGGATACGGCCCATCCCACTCACATCAATGTCACGGCGCCCACGGGCGGCGCCGACGGGCAGGACGTTTGGAAGGAAAAACGCATCGTCGATATCCTCGGCGCTTCCATTCATCCTGCCTGGATTTTCCCCCGTTCTGCCGCGCATTCCGAATACGGCGAACGCTACGCTTACCGGATCGACTTGATCGGAACGCCCGCAGGCGACCAGCCGTGGTGGGTCACGGAACTGCAAAGCGGACCGACCATCTTCACCGGTGGCTTTCCCCTCAATCCCACTCCCGACGACATGACCCGCTGGCTTTGGGACTCGTTCGGCGCCGGGAGCAAGGCAGTCATCTTCTGGCTCTGGCATCCGCGCGTAGGCGGCACGGAGGCCGGCGAGTGGGGCCTGGTAAGTCTGGACGGAAAGCCGTCCATAAGGCTTCCCGCCGTCAAATCTGTCATCGACGGCTTGAACCGCAACGCGTACCTGGCCGAAGCCAAACCCCAGCCGGCCAAGGTGGCGATCCTTTACAATCGCGAATCCGCCATCATCAACAGCCTGGATGAGAGGACCCAGCATCGCGGCGACGAAGTGGAAGATTCCCTGATGGGATGCTACCTGGCTCTGCACCGCGCCCACATCCCTGTTCAGTTTGTGGATATCGAGCAGTTGAAGAAGACCCTACATGATAATATCTCTGTACTCTACGCGCCAAATTCTTACGCCATCGACGACCAGGGTGTCGCGGCGTTGCGCGACTTCGTGAGCCGGGGCGGCACGCTTTGGGCGGATGGGCTGACGGCGTGGAAGACAGAGATGGGCGAAATCCGGCCCACCATTCCCGGCGGGATGAGCGACGTGTTCGGCGTCGAGGCGTCTGATATCTACCCTGTCAAGGCTGATGAGCCCTATTCAGTCACCAGCCAGAACGAGCGCGCGGGAGAGTTATGGAAGCTCCCCCTGGAACTGAAGGGCGCGGAAGTTGTGATGCGCGACCGCGAGGGCAAACCCTTCGCCACGCGCCATCGGCTCGGCAAGGGCCAGGCGCTCTACTTCGAGTCGGCGCTCACTCTAGCCTATTTCAAGCGCAGCAATCGGTTGGTCGAGCGGCTCATCGTCAAGCCGGCCCTCGAGGCCCAAGCGAATGCGCTGGTGCAACTCACCCAAGGCTCCGGCACGATCTGCTTCCGCGGCCTCGCCCATCCCTCCGGGCCTATCGCTATTCTGTCGAATTGGGGCAACGCGGAGAGCGTCACGGTGAGCTTTCGTGGGAGTTATGCAGTCTCCGAGGCGCTCAATGGGAAGCCTGTTCAGGTGACGCGCGAGCAAGGCAGAACGCTCGCCACCGTGCAATTGCCGGCGGGCGCCGTGGCGGTGATCAGAGCAAGAAGTCAGTAGGCGCAGAGTAAACCCTCGCCCCCTTGGGGGAGAGGGTGGCCCGAGACGGCGCTTTCATCAGCCGGATCGGGGCCGGGTGAGGGGGTTTGCGATCACCCCAGGGCGATCACAAGGGCCGCCCCTACAGATACTTCCGCGCCGCCCGCAGGAACTGCTCCGCGCGCGCATCGACCACGTCGAACCCATCGCGAATCGTCACGCCGAACTCCGAGCCCAGCCCGGGATCGCGCACTCCGATGCCGATGTTGATCGCCCGCGCCAGGAGCGCGTCTGTCTGCGGCAGCATGCCCTTCCAGTACCGCTGCTCCGGCCCCGTATACAGCGGGCAATGGAAGGGGCAGCCGGTTTCGATGGGTGTGCGCTTCTCCAGGATCTGCTCCATGTTCGAGTAAACGTGCCAGCCCGAATCCGCCACCACGCGCGTGCCGAGGTCCTTGGCCAGGCTGCGCGCAATCTCCTCGCTGGGCAGAAATACCGTCAGCAGTGTGGCGCATTCGCCCTCGACGTCAGTGATCTCGCGGAACTCCAAGCCCGGCAATTCGCCGATCGCCCGCTTGAGGCGGCCCTTGTTGGCGTGCAATCGTTCCAGGATAGTTCCCAGCTTATTCAACTGTGCCAGCAGCACGGCGGCCGTCAATTCCGTCATGCGGAAATCCAGCCCCACAAAGGGTCGTCGTCCGACCTCCACGCCCGCGCGCAAGGGTGAGTGCCCCTGATCGTGCAGGCCGAAGAAACGCCGGTAGGCCGATTCGTCGTGGGTCACCACCATGCCGCCGTCGCCCGCCGTGATCGTCTTGTAGACATTGAAACTGTAGGTGCCCGCATTCCCGATCGACCCCACGCCGCGGCCCTTGTAGCGCGCCCCAAAGGCCTGCGCGCAGTCTTCGATGAGCAGCAGTTTGTGCTCGTCCGCAATGGCCTTCAACTCGTCCAGCCGCGCCGGATTGCCCAGCATATGGACGGCCATGATGGCCTTGGTGCGCGGCGTGATCTTCCGTCTCACGTCGGCAGGGTCGAGGTTGAGCGTGCGGTCGACCTCCGCCAGAATCGGCACAGCCCGCGCGTAGATGATCGACGAGATGCTGGCGATGAAGGTGTATCCCGGCACAATCACTTCATCGCCCGGGCCCACTCCCAACCCGATCAGCGCCACCAGCAGTGCCGAGGTTCCGGAGTTCAGCGCCACGGCGTAAGGCACGCCGACGCGCCGGGCGACCTCCTGCTCGAGTTTCACCACCTTGGCCTTGAACCGCGGATCGTCCGTGCTGCCGTAACGGTACAGGTACCCGGCTTCCAAGACTTCCAGTATTTCCTTCTTCTCCTCTTCCCCTATCAACTCCATACCTGGGCCTGGCATCGTCCCTCCTCTTTGATCAATGGTATACTGCGAATTCACGCCATTCTTTCAGGGTGCCATGGAACAACTCAGATCACAAGCGCCAACGCGCGACGCGCAGACGCCCCATCTGCGGCGCGTCCTCACGCTGTGGGATCTCGTGTTCTACGGCATCGTACTCACGCAGCCCATTGCCTCAGTGCCGCTCTTTGGAGTCGCCCAGAAACTCTCCAACGGCCACTACGTAACTACGCTCCTCCTGGCGATGTTTCCCATGCTGATCACCGCCTTCAGTTACGGCCGAATGGCGGCGATCTACCCTTCCGCCGGATCGGCCTACACCTATGTGGGCAAGGGACTGAACGCTTACCTGGGATTCCTGGTGGGCTGGGCGGTGCTGATGGACTACGGTTTGACGCCGCTCGTTAACGGCATCTGGGTTGCCATCGTCATCCATGCGCGGTACCTGCCGCAGGTGCCTTTCGTGGTTGGGATGTTCCTGGTGGTGCTCATCATGGTCGCTCCCAATCTGCGAGGGATTAAAACCTCGGCGCTGTCTGACAAAGTCCTGTTAGCGGCGATGTCCTTAGTCGCCGTGGTTTTCATCCTCCTGGCGATCCGGTTCCTGTTTCACAGCCAAAGCTGGGGCGGGCTGATTTCAACTCAGCCCTTCTACAATCCCAGGACATTCGCTGTCCGTACGGTGTGGACTGCGACCTCCTATTCGGTGCTCACTTACTTCGGCTTCGAAGGCGTTACCACGCTGGCCGAAGATACGCATAACCCCAAGCGCAACGTGCTGCTGGCCATCGTGCTGGTTTGCTTGTTCACGGGAGTATTTGGCGGATTCCTGGCCTACCTTGGCCAGCGTGTCTGGCCCGATTGGCGGACCTTGCCGAACCTGGAAACGGCCTTCATGGACGTTTGCGGGCGCGTGGGTGGGCCCGGCCTCTTCCACGCCATGGGCTTCTGCATCCTGCTGGCTGACATTGGCGGCGGCCTCGCCGGCATCCTGGGCGCCGCCCGCCTGCTGTTTGGCATGGGACGAGACAACGTGCTGCCGCGGCGAGTCTTCGCGCATCTCAGCCCCGGCTCAAGCACTCCGACCTACAACATCCTGATCGTCGGCGGGATTGTCTTTGCCGGGGCCATCGCCCTTCAACACCTCGGCAACGCCTTCGAGCATGCCGGAGAGCTCCAGAATTACGGGGCCTTCTTCGCTTTCATGAACGTGAACCTGGCCGCCTTTTGGCAATTCGCTTTTGTGCGGCGTCATCGGAGCAGGCTGAGGACCATCGTAGATTCCGGCCTCTCGCTGTTCGGCGCGGTCTTCTGCGGAATCATGTGGTGGAATCTGGACAACGTCGCGAAAGTCGTGGGAGGCATCTGGTTTCTCATCGGGATTATGTACCTTGCGCTGGTGACGAGAGGGTTCACCGTGCGGCCGCGCATGATCGGCTCCGGCGAATCATCTTAGCTGCGCAGTCTGCTTTGCGGCCTTTGCGCACTTTGCGTCTTGGCGTGAAACCGGCCTTTTCCGGAATTAATCAACCACCTCTTTCCTTCTCCTCCAACCCGCATCCCGCCCCACGAAGTTGTTGCGCTTAAGGACTCGCCTGCTGCTATACTCTTCGCCTTCGCGGGACGAGCAAGGTGCTGCACCGCGTTAGAAAATCGGAGAATACGGAGAAGAGCGCCAATGGACGAAGGTCAGGCCGAGTATTACCTCTTAAGACTACTTAAGATAGTGAGTATTTCCGCCCTATTAATAGCCAGCGCATTGTTGTCGGCTGCTTCCGCGCTGAATGCGAGGGACGCTGTCAAACCCGCAGTCAAAGGTCCATGGCTGGACAAGAATCTGTCCCCCGACAAGCGGGCCGATCTGGTCATCCAGCAGATGTCGCTGGATGAGAAAATCACTCTGGTTCACGGCGTGGAGGGAGAGGCCGCGCGGCGCGGTTGGCTTCGCGGCGCCGGCTACGTGCCGGGAATTCCGAGACTCGGGATTCCTGTGTTACAGATGACCGACGGTCGATCGGGCGTCGTGATCATCGGGCCGAGCGGGGTATACGCGACGGCGCTGCCGTCTTCGCTCGCCAACGCGGCAAGTTGGGACCTCGAAAGCTCCTATGAATACGGCGCTCAACTCGGCAAAGAGGTTCGCGACCTCGGCTTTAACGTTTCGCTGGGTGGGACCGCCAACATCATTCGCGAGCCGCGCAACGGGCGGAACTTCGAATGCCTGGGCGAGGACCCTCTCTTGATCGGGAAAATGCTTGGCCGGGAATTGAAAGGCACCCAGGACCAGCAGGTCATTGGCAACATCAACCGCTACGCCGTGAACGACCAGGAGACCGGGCGCGTGATCGGCAGCGCCGTCATCGATCGGCGCGCCATGCAGGAGACCGACCTGCTGGCCTTCGAAATTGCCATCAAGGAATCGAATGTCGGCACCGTCATGTGCGCCTATAACCGGGTGAACAGTGTCTTCGCTTGTGAGAATCCCTACCTGCTGGGCGACGTTCTGAAAAAGGCCTGGGACTACAAGGGCTGGGTGATGACGGACTGGGGCGCCGCTCACAGTGCGGTCCCATCAGCACTCGCCGGGATGGATCAGGAAATGCCCAGTGGCCGGTACTTTGGCGATAAGCTGAAGGCCGCAGTGGAGAAAGGAGAAGTCCCCGTTTCACGCCTGGACGACATGGTGCATCGCATTCTGCGAACGGAGTTCGCTTTCGGCATCATTGATAATCCCCCGGAAGCACATCCGGTTAATCCCTTTACGGGCGCGGACGTCGCGCAGCGCGCCGCCGAGCGCGGCATGGTGCTGCTTAAGAACGACAACGGTAAGTTACCCCTCGAGGCGTCGGCGATCAAATCGATTGCAGTGATTGGCGCGCACGCCGACGTCGGAGTGCTTTCAGGCTCTGGATCCGACCAGGTCAATCCGGCAGGAGGCAAAACCGTCCCGTACGACCGCGGGATCGTGTGGCATCCCTCTTCTCCGTTGCGGGCGATCAAGGCCCTCGCCCCAAACGCCCAAGTGGTTTATGACCCCGGAACCGACCCGGCAGCCGCAGCGAAGATTGCCGGCACCTCCGAGATCGCCATCGTCTTCGTCTGGCAACACACCTCCGAAGGCCGCGACGTGCCGACGCTTTCCCTGCCCGCCAACCAGGATGAACTGGTGAACGAGGTGGCCGCCGCGAACCCCCACACGATTGTGGTGCTGGAAACCGGTGGTCCACTGACCATGCCGTGGCTCGATAAAGTGAGCGCGGTCCTCGAGGCTTGGTATCCGGGGATTCGTGGAGGCGAGGCCGTGGCGCGCGTCCTGTTTGGTGACGTGAACCCTTCAGGCAGGCTGCCCGTCACTTTCCCTAAGAGCGAAACCGACCTTCCCCATGCGAACATTGCGGGGATGCTGCCGGCGCCGGCGGGCGGCGAGCCGAAGGAGCAGAAGACGCCCTTTGATATCAACTATACCGAAGGCTTGAAAGTCGGTTACAAGTGGTTCGAAGCGGAAGGCAAAAAGCCTCTATTCCCCTTTGGCTTCGGCCTATCCTACACATCCTTCTCTTACTCCGCTCTGGAAGTGACCCAAGGTGCGCAACTGCAGGTGCGCTTCAGTGTCGCCAACACAGGCTCGCGCGCAGGGGCGGAGGTTGCGCAAGTCTATGCCACTTTGCCCTCCGGCGCGGGCGAACCGTTCAAGCGGTTGGTGGGGTGGCAGAAGGTTTCTCTGGCGCCCGGCGAATCTAAGGCGGTGAGTTTAACCGTCGAACCCAAGTACCTATCGATCTTCAATGTCGATAAGGAAAGATGGGAACTTGCGCCGGGAGAGTACAAGATAGTTGTGGGCGGAAGCTCGGAGGACACGCCGCTCAGTCAGACCGTGACGATCGCCGGTCGCCCGTAGCTGGTTCGTAGGGGCGACCCTTGTGGTCGCCCGTCGCGACGCCCCCTCACCCGGCCCGTGACGGCTGGTGAAAACGCCGTCGCGGGCCACCCTCTCCCCCAAGGGGGAGAGGGAAGCAATCGCGAGGCGGGCGCATCGACAATCACAGCAGTTTCATTGCATCCGGATCCCAGCGAACCGCCGCCCCGCGATCGTAGCTCAGATTGCTGAGCAGTGCGGCGCCGGCCGCACGGAATCCGAAGACTGCGTCTTCCACAACGGGCTGGCGCGATCGAACCGCCGCAAAGAAGTTCTTGAGGTGATCGTAGCTGTCGCTGTATCCCTCCGGCACGTCGAACTTCTCCACCGCAGAGTACCCGGCCGAGGGGTGCGTCAGGGGGTACTTCTCGCGATACTCCTTGAGGAATTTCTCCTGCATCGCCAGCGTAAAGGTATCGATGTTGTAGCCCGGCTCGGTCTCACGCGGCACCCGATACAGCGTAACGCCATCGCCGATAGTCATCGAGCCTTCCGTACCGTTGAACACAAATCCTTCGCTCTCGCTGCCGCCGCAGGCAAAGTTGACTCGCAGCGCCAGGTTGAATCCCTGCGGATAATCGAACAACCCCAGCAGCACATCGGGAACGTCGCGGCCGTCCTTCCAGAATCGCAGGCCGCCGGTGGCCATGGCGCGATTGGGGCCCGTAGTTTGAGTGACGAAATGCGTTCCGCTGAAAAGATGAACAAAGAGGTCGCCCGCCACACCGGTGCCATAAGCCTTCCACTTTCGCCACTGGAAGAAGTGCTCCGGATTGAAGGGGATTTTGGGCGCAGTGCCGAGGAAGCGCGGCCAGTCGATGGTCTGCTCGGAAGCGTCCGGGGCGATGGAATAGGTCCAGGCGCCGATGCTCGAGTTGCGGTCCCACCAGGCGCTGATGGCGGTGATATGGCCGATAGCGCCGGACTGCACGATCTGCTGCGCCTTTTTGTAAAGCAGGGAGCTGACCCGCTGGCTCCCAATCTGAATAATGCGCTGCGTCTTTTTCGCAGTGGCGACAAATTCGGGGCCGTCCGAGTAGGCATGAATCATGGGCTTTTCACAGTAAACGTCCTTGCCCGCGTTCATCGAGTCGACGGCCGCCTGTTTGTGCCAGTGATCTGGAGTGCCGATAATGAGGGCATCCACATCCGAACGGGAGAGGATCTCCTTGTAGTCGCGCGTGGTGAAGATATCGTTGCCCCAAATCTCCTTGGCGCGCGCCAGGCGCCCGTCATAGCAGTCCGCCACCGCGACCAATTTTACTCCCGGCACCAGCAGAGCCGTCCGTGTGTCTCCCGACCCTTGACCTCCGGCGCCAATAAGTGCAATTTGAATCTGGTCGTTCGCCGCGATGGGCGCGGCAGGCGGCTCCTCAGCCGCCAGCAGATGGGTCTTCAATCCATCGGCAATGAAGCTCCCGGCGGTCATTGCACTGCCCGCCTTTAGAAAGTCCCTTCGATTAAAACCACTCACCATTCTCCACCCCCTCCAATCATTCCTCAGAAGTTGTGCAAAGCAGATGAGAATACCGCTGATGGGGCTCTTCGTGGTAGGAAAAAACTCAACGTGGCAGGGGTTGTAGGGGCGGCCCTCGTGGCCGCCCAAGGGCAGCCACAAGGGCTGCCCCTACAGCACATCACTCCGCCCGCAGGGACTCTACGGGATTTACGCCGGCGGCGCGGCGTGCCGGCAGATACGCAGCGAGCGCGGCCGTCGCCACCAACCCGAGCGACACCGCGACGTAGGTTACCGGGTCGACGGACCGTACTCCAAACAGCAGGGATGACATCAGGCGCGTCAGGGCGGGCGCGGCGGCTAGTCCGCAGACCACTCCGATGCCGGTCAGCAGCAACGCATGGCGGACGAACATTCCCGTCAGTTGCTGATGATGCGCCCCAAGCGCCATGCGAATTCCGATCTCCCGCCGGCGCTGCGACACCGAATAGGCGATCACGCCGTAGAGGCCTACGACGCCCAGCAGGAGAGCCATTCCACCTGCGAGGCCCAGCATCACAAGCGTGAAAGAAGTCCGCGCCATGGACCGCCGGTAGAGATAATCCAGAGTGTGAACATCGGACAAGGGGAGATTCGGATCCACAGACCATACCGCCCGCCGCATCTCGTTCATCAGACTTTCCGAGCCTGCTCGCGGGCTGCGAATCGAGTAAGTCACAAAGCGGCGCACATCGACATCGTTGCCTTCGAAGTGCGCTACGAGCATGGGCCAATACACCGACTTGGGCGGGTCTTTATCCATGCCGTCATCGCGGGTATTGCCGACCACTCCGACAATCTCGCGCCAGTCATCCTTCGGCGTCACACGGATCTGTTTGCCAAGAGCGCTCATAGGGTCGGGCCAGTATTCCCGCGCCACTCTCTCGGAAACGATGGCAACCGGACGCTTATTGTAGGTATCATCCCAGGTGAAATCGCGCCCCGCGAGAAACGGCGTGCCAAGGGTTTTGAAGAAGCCCGGCGCGGCAAATCTGAACCGGTGGAGTTGCATCTCGCCGGGGGCGTAAGCGCGATCTTTCAGGTAGATTGGATCGCCCCATTCACTGCCATCCAGCGGAACGCTCATGGAGAGGCCGGCGGAGGCAACGCCCGGCATGGCCTCGAGCTTACGCAAAATCTCTTCTTGAAGCCGGACCACGCGTTCCGGTTCCTTGACCTGCGCATCCGGAATGTCGACTTGAAACGTCTGAAGCTGCGAAGGAGCAACGAATCCCGGGTCGACTTTGGTCAGCGCGCGGAAGGTGCGGATCATCAAGCCGGAACTGATCAGCAGAACCAGCGCCAGCGCCACTTGGGCGACCACAAGGAAACTACGCGAACGGTGCCGCTGCCGGCTTTGGCTCAACGATCGCCCGCCCTCGCGCAATCCGGTTCCCAAATTCGCGCCCGAGTATTTGAATACGGGGATGGAACCGAAGAGCAGGCTCGAGAGGAGCGCCAGCGCCAGAGTGAACAACACAACTGTGCCGTCAATGCCGATTTCGCCCACGCGAGGCAGGCCCGCCGGCGCCAGGGCAACCAGTCCCCGCAACGCTCCGTAGGCCAGCCCCAGACCCAGCAAGCTGCCGAGCAGCGCCAGGACCAGGCTGTCCAGAAACAACTCCGCGGCAATGCGGGCACGGCTGGCGCCCAGGGCGGCGCGGATGGAAAGTTCCTGCTCGCGTCCTTCGGCCCGGACCAGAAGCAAGTTGGCCACGTTTGCGCAGGCGATGAGCAGCACCAGACCGAGACCGCCCATCAGAACCCACAGGACCTTGCCCACGTCGCCCACCACATGCTGCTTCAAGGTGCGAAGATTCGGCCCAATCCGAATGCCCTCGAACATCTTCAGGCTGAAACCCGGCGGCGGCGGAAAACTCCGTACTATGATGGGGAGCATGCGAGTCACGTCAGCGCCAGCCTGCGCTAAGGTCACTCCCGGCTTGAGCCTGGCGATGCCGTCATAGCTGTATTGGCCCAAGGTGGTCTTGGCGCGGTCAAACTGCAACGGCACAATCAGGGCCAAGTCAGTCGAGTCTTCAAAACGGAAATCCTGCGGTAGCACGCCGATGATCTGGCGAAGTTTACCGCCCACTGTGATGGTCTTCCCAATGACCGCGCGGTCGCCGCCAAACTTGCGGCGCCAGTAGCCGTAAGTCACGATCACGGTGTCCGCGGCGCCCGGTGAATCATCCGCCCTTGAAAACAAGCGTCCAAGAATCGGAGTGACGCCGAGAATCGGAAGCACGCCGTCGGTGACTGCGAGGCCTGACACATGCTCAGGTTCCCCCAGGCCGGTGACGTTCAACGCGTATCCCTGAGTGACGCCGATATCCTGGAAGGCGCGGGTCTGCTCACGAAAGACGAAGTAAGTTGAAGGTGAAAGATTCAAGTCCTTGATGTTCAAGCCCGGAGCAGTCAGCCAGACGGCGACCAATTCCTCAGGGTGAGGATAAGGCAAGGGCTTAAGCAAAACACCTTCCAACACACTGAAGATCGCGGTGTTCGCGCCAATGCCGATCGCCAACGTCAGAAGCGTGACGGCTGTGAAAAAGGGCGCGCGCCCGAGCCTCCTGAGCACCTGTCTGAGCTGAGCGGCCAAGAACCCCATAGACCACCTCCTTAGTGCGTTAGACGCGGCACTGGGTAAGCCAGTTATCGCAGGCGGGACGCCCGCGCCACAATGTTGCCCTTTCTCGGCTTCAAGCACCCTGTTGGTTGATACGTCGACACATAGACGTGGGTTCCCGAAAATCGTCCTTGCGTGCCTGTCCTGGGGGCAGCCCTTGTGGCTGCCCATCGCCGTTAGGAAGGCGGCCACGCCCCGGGCGACTACAAGGGTCGCGCCTACGGATGGTGTTCTTTCCAGAGCTTATAGAGACCCCAGGCGGCGAGGGTGCTGCAATCGCGAATGGCGCCGTTGAGCATCATCCCCTCAAATTGGCGAATCGAGACCGCTCGCAGGATCAGATCGTGCTCTTCGGGGTCGGGATCGGCTTCGGCGGGCGCCAGGCCGGTAGCGAGGAAAACATGCTGCTTCTGATGGGTGAAGCCGTAAGCGATCCAAAGCGCCCCGAGGCGGGTCATGCTCTGGGCGGTCAGGCCCGTTTCTTCCCGCAACTCTCCCCGCGCCAGTTCCTCGGGGTCGACTCCGGCGGTTTCCCAACCCCCTTGGGGCAACTCCAGGCAGCGCTCCTGCACGGTATAGCGAAACTGTTCGATAAGGTAGATGGTTTCGCCTTGAATGGGCAGGATGATGGCGCAGTCGTCTTTATCCACCACGCCATAGATGCCGGGGACGCCGTTGCTGCGCTCCACCTCGTCCTCACGGAGGCGCAGCCAGGCGTTGCGATACACTTCGCGGCTACTCAGGGTTTTGATGCTCATGGTTATGAGTGTACAGCAAACCTCAGCCCGAGGAAGCGGAACGACTTCATTCGCCATGCGGAGATTCTGTGCATTAGCAGTGGAGAAGAAATCCCATTGGCTCTATACTTAACGCAGGGGCAAAGACCTGAGGGAGAAGAATCTTCATGAGGACAGTTACATTCGCAATCTGCATGTTTGTCGCCAGTCTTGCGGTGACAATGCTCGCCACGGACGGCCCTTCCCCCACTGCCAATTCCGCCTCCTGGAGTGGCAAGGCGGCTGCCGCCTACCTCGATGGACGAATGACCTGGTGGATGGGCTGGGACGTGGCGGCGCGTGACCATGGAACCTTCTGCGTCTCCTGCCACACGGTGGTACCTTATGCGATGGCGCGGCCCGCCCTGCGCGCGGCACTCGCGGAGCAGGGCCCTTCCCCGGAGGAGCGCCGGCTTCTGGATAACGTTACGAAGCGGGTTCGAATGTGGAAGCAAGTTGAGCCCTTTTATCCTGATGCCAAGCGAGGGTTTCCCAAAACTTCAGAATCGCGCGGAACTGAATCCGTTCTCAACGCTGTGATTCTGGTCAGTTACGATGCGCCCACCGGCAAGTTGAGCGGCAAAACGCGGCTGGCGCTCGACAACATGTGGGCAGAGCAACTGAAGACGGGTGAAGCCAAAGGCTCCTGGTCCTGGCTACAGTTTCACAATTCCCCTTGGGAGGGCGATTCGCAATACTACGGCGCGGTTCTGGCCGCGATTGCCGTGGGAAACGCACCTAGCGGCTATCAATTGTCCCCGCAGATTCAATCCAAGATGAAATTGCTTCGTAAGTATCTTGTTGAGGGGTTCGAATCGCAAAAGCTGATTGACCGCGTGCTTCTGGTCTGGGCGTCGGCGAAGATGCCGGGACTCCTGGCGCCTGACCAACAGAAGTCCATCATGGATGAGGCCCTGGGCAAACAGCAGGCGGACGGAGGTTTCAGCTTGTCGGCATTCGTAGGGGATTGGAAGCGTCATGACAACACGCCTCTCGAAACGAAGAGTGACGGCTATGCCACCGGAGTCGTTACGCTGACGCTTGAGGAGGCTGGCATGAAGCGCGACCAGCCCCAGCTGAAAAAGGGTCTGGCATGGCTGGAGCAGAATCAAGAAAAGACGGACGGCCGCTGGCTGGCTTATTCGTTGAATAAGCAACATGACCTCACTTCCTACACAGGCCGCTTCATGAGCGATGCCGCCACGGCCTACGCTGTGCTGGCCCTCGAGCACGGAGAGTAAGAACCCGGCAGTTCGTATCTTTGCGATCTTAGCGCTACGAACTCACGAGCACCCTTCAGCATCCTATTCGGCCGGTAAGGCATCGAAACCAACATGGCGCCCTCAAGCAAATCCTGGGTCCGGCGCAGGGTCGAGAATGGAATGAAGGCGGGCCTGCTCCGCGCCTATCGCGGCGTAGGTGTCAATCCGGATAAATTTCTGCACCATATCCGCCGCGCCTATAGCCTACCCATCACTTCCTTCCGCGCAATGAGCACCTTACCGCTGCCGGTCGTGGATTATCTTGCCGATAAGACCATTCGTGCTTCGATGAAGATGGCCATGCTGGAAGGGGCGGGAACGGGCTTGGGCGGTGTGCTGTCGGTTCTCCCCGATGTTGGCTTTCTGGGCGGCATCACCTGGCGCATGATTCAGAAGCTGAGTTTGATACACGGCTTCGAATACGCCAGCGAAGACGACATGGCGGATCTGTGGCTGGCGGCCGCCAGTGCCGCGGGCATCGATATGGGGAAGGACCTGCTGCGCAAAGAGGTTATCGAGCGATTCGTGCCGCGCATCGTAGAACGCATCGCGATTCAAGCGGGGGGCGAGATTGCGGAAAACGGGCTCGCCCGCCTGGTGCCTGTCCTCGGCTCGGTCATGGGCGGCACACTCAACTATTACTTCGTGCGCGGGTGGGGACGCAGGGCACAGCGCCATTTCCGCGAAAGGCACCTCTTGCTCCGTGGCCACCTTTCATCCCAGCCTGCATTGGATGCCCCTGCGGATACTCCGCGGCTGACAGAATCGGTACTCAGCTTGCCCCAGTAGACTAAACGTCATTCCCGCTTAAATGCACCCCCTAAAATGCATATTGCTAATCCTTCTGTTTTTGGTTATGCTGGTATTGCGGGGTGGAGCAGTCTGGTAGCTCGTTGGGCTCATAACCCAAAGGTCGCTGGTTCAAATCCAGCCCCCGCAACCAACGGGAGCAGAGGCCTAAAGCCGAAAGCTCCCTTTTTTATTATGGTTACGGGTTGAGCACTCATTGCTACCTTTCCTACTGAATTGATCCGCTGCCGTTCTTGTTCTCAGAATTGAGAACATTTGAGAACAGATTGCCGTAGATCGCCCGTTCCACGGCAAGTGCGGCCTCACGTTCTCGGCCAGTTCTTCGGGCAGAAACTTCAAGGCTACCGGCCGACCCAACTGCAGGTCCTCAGCTTTGTAGACCACCCCCATCCCACCCCGCCCCAGCTCGTCCGTGACACGATAGTGCGAGACTTCCTTGCCGATCAGAGTGCCGGGTTCTGTATCTCCAGCGCCGACCGATTCTGCCGCTGCCGGGCTTCGGGCGGTGCGTACGGGTTTCCCAGGGGTTTCCACGGTCGTGTCCACGGCGCCGATAAACCGGTAACCCCGCCGGGGAAGCGTCTCCACGTAGCGTGGTTCATCGGCTGAATCACTCAAGGCTTCACGCAGACGATTGATGGCAGCGTTGATGCTGTGTTCGAACTCGACCACGGTATCGTGGGGCCACAACCGCGACTGCTTCCAAATAGGGGCGTTCATTGTCGGTTAATCAATTATGGAATCCTCTCGTCCCGGAGCTTCAGCCTTCGCAAACGGTCTCAAGAGCATTGCCGGTGCCAACTCGCACCCTCAGCCTCCGTGTCGAAAGGGTGCGTCGCTCGCCGTTTCAATCCTATTCGCCGGCTGCGCGACGGTAGGAAACGGATCGCGCATTCGGAAATTAGTCTCAAGTAGTCGTAGAAGAATCTATCTGCTCGTTTTTCGGGAAGGTGTGGCTGGAAAGATAGTCCCGGCGCTGGTGGGGATTTGGCTCGAAAAGTCGGCTTCAGGTCAAATGAGTATTGCGCCTTGGCATGAACCGCCAACTGCAATCCCAGGTCCTTCCGAAACCCTGATCGAGGAAGTTTGTGGTGGCATAGCAATCGCCGGGATAGATCGCGAACGCCGAAGTGTAGGAGGCTGTTTTTTCGCGCTCTGGGAGGCTGCGCCCAGGCGAACGCATACAGCAGGGCTCAGCCTCGAGCTTGGGGAAAGCAGGGTGGGCAGCCGGGGGCATGAATCTTCCGGCTTATCTGCGTATTGACTGGGCCGTGCCCGCCGCCTAAGATGAGTCCGCAAGTCGGGTCCCCTGGCATAACCGGCCAGATTGTTTCCCGCTGCCGCATCCCGAAAACGCCGGGACGCTGAAGTAATTTCGTAAGGAGTCTCAAGGCAGGGGCGAATGACCCAGATGGCATCGCAATTACCTGATTTTCTGGTGATCGGGACGGCCAAGGCCGGCACGACTTCTCTGTATCGGTATCTCAAATCCCACCCCGAGATTTACCTGAGTCCTATCAAGGAGCCCAAGTATTTCGCGTTTCCCGAGACCCGTCCGGTTTTTATCGGGCCGCATCTGAACTCTCCGGTCGCTTGGAAAATCGAAGACTATCGCCGCCTGTTCGAAGCAAGAACCACTGAGCCGGTGGCAGGAGAAATGAGTCCCCAGTACCTTTACTATGAGTGTTCGCCGCGTGCCATTCGCAGGCTAATCCCGAACGCAAAACTGATTGCCATTCTCCGCGACCCGGCGGACCGGGCTTACTCCCATTTCTGCCACAACCGCAGAGATGGCATCGAACCGCTCGCGGACTTCGCCGAAGCTCTGGCCGCAGAAGACGAGCGGATCGCGCAAGGGTGGTGGTCCGCCTTCCACTACCGGAATCGAGGATACTACGCGCGGCAACTCAAGCGTTATTTGGAGCAGTTCCCACGCGAGCAATTGCTCATTTTGATCTACGACGATATGCTTGCCGATTGCCACGCACTTCTGATGACGATTTGCGCTTTTCTGGGGGTTGATCAGAACCACCCGTTTGATACCAGGGAGTGGGATAACGTAACTCGGGGAATCCCGCGCGGCCGTTTATTTCGCCGTGTTCTGCGTTCGGCAGGGCCGGCAAAGAACCTGATTCGGGCAATTTTCCCGGTGAATATGAGAGCGAGTCTATCCCACAGGTTTTCCAGTCTGATCTTGAATCCGAGACCGGAATTGCAACCGGGCGTACGAGCACAGCTTGTATCCGAATTCAAACCGGACATTCTGAAGCTTCAAGAAATAGTCAATCGAGATCTCTCGTCCTGGTTGCGCTGTTGAATGAACTAGGGCCATCCCAAGCCTCGGCCCTCAGCCGCCCAATTCGCGCACCAGTCCGAAGCCATAGGCTGCCATCAGGGCCGTGAACAGAACTCCGTGCAGCACCAATTCCGGCGGCGCGACGCCGAGATTGCGCCGCGCCTTGGTCATCTCCTTCAGGCCATAAATCCAGCGCCCGGCGGCGATGGGCAGCGCCGCCATCGGTCCCCACTTCAATGCGCCCGCCAAGGGCATGGTTGGGTCTGCGCCGCGAATATCCAGCGCGTTGCGCGCCATGTCGCAACTCCAGGTGTGGAATTGTTCCCGCAGAGAGGCGCCCACATGCGTGACGCGAAGTTCGGGCCGGTAAGGAAGAACCCGGCCCACCTTACGCAGGCAACGCGAGAGCAATGCGGCGCCCGTCCCATCCGACAGCACCAGTTCAGTTGCGGGAAGCGCCCGCGCCAGCAGATCCCGGCGGATGACGAAGTTGTCGTCCCACAAGAGCGAAACTTCCCCCGCCTGTTGGCCAAGGTATTCCGCGTGCATGGACAGCGCCTCGAACCGATCCAGCCACCGTCCCTGGCCGTGCCGTCCGAATCCGCTCGCCACATCCAGGTCCGAATCCACGAGCGTTTCCGCCGACCGCAACCAATCCGGATCGGCCGTGCAGTGCGACCCGAGAAACGCCACCGTATCGCCGCGCAATTCCGGCAGGTGCCGGCGCAGGATTCCCACCCACCCGGCGCGCTTGGGCTCAGCAAGCAATCGAACTCCAGGGTATCGCTCCGCGACAATCGCTACGGTTCGATCCACGGACGCGTCATCGAGCACCGCGATCTCGCGCGGCGCACAGCTCCCCTGCGCGATCACCGAGTCGAGACAGGCGGCGATCGTGCGCTCGTCATTGCGCGTGGTGATGACAATCGTGATCATTTACAAGTTACAATTCAGGATCCGGCAAATCTGGTCGCACGAACGCATCTCGCGCCGCTGCGCTCGTGCCGCAGCGCTGCGCCAGAGCGCGCGCGGCGAATCGCGCAACGCATTCCCGATGGGCGCCAGCCCGTAACACAGTCGGATGTGTCCGAACGGGTCCACATTCATCGTCGAGACCGGACCGACGCATGGCACGCTGAGGATGGACCGTGGATTCTCGAAATAAGCAGCCATGCATTCCAACTGCCAGGTCGGGTTGAACACCGGCGCGCCCGCACGTTTCAGCGTACGCAGTTCCGCCAACTGCGCGTGCAGAACATCGAGCGAGCGAACCCAGAGCGGGTTTTCTTTATACCAGTCCGGAGCCAGAGCAGGCATCGTGTCGTGCCCTGCAAAAGGGTAGTGTGTTTCTGTCGGCGCGAGAGCTTGCAGGACCAGCCCCTGCGCACCGCTGTCGCGGATGAAGCGGGCTAGGTCAGCTAACTCGCCAACGTTGTCCTCCATGACGAGCGTCTCGATGGCCAGCTCAGGCTTTCGGAAGCTCCTCCATGCTTCGATCGCTGCCAAAACTCGCCTGCCGCTGCCGGGCGCATTGCGTGTCTTGTCGTGCACGGACTCGTTGAGACTGTTCAGCGACATGATGAGGCGGTTTACGCCCAGCCGGCTCAACTCCCGCAAGGTTTCCAGTGTGACCTTCCATCCGTTGGAAATCACGGCGACGTAGAAACCTTCCGCCTTGGCCGCTTCCAGAATCTCGAGGATGTCCGGTCGCGCGAACGGTTCACCGCCGCCGATGGTCACCTCGTTCATCAACGGCAGGGCTCGCAACCGCTGGAAAATGGTCTTCCATTGCGCGGCGGTCAATTCCTCCTGCGGGCGTGCACCTTTCCACCGCCAGCAGGTCGGGCAATGGAAATTGCAGCGGTCCGTCACCGAAGCCTTGATGCGGAACGGCACCGGCGCCAATCCGGTTCGAAGCATCACCCGCTTCAGGTGTTGGCCGGCATCTTCAAGATGGTGCTTGACGCCCGAACCCGAGCGCCGCAGCACACCCATCAGGATTTTGTTCGCCAACATAGTCGTCCTTTCACTTCGCCAAGGTTATAAGGTAGGCCGGCGGCGGCCAGCAGGCAGAACAACAGGACGCGACCCCCGGCACGGTAGCTCGGGTCTTGAGCGCAAAGCCTCCACGGTTCCCACCGGCGGCCCATGTCCAGCGGGGAATGGCCGCTGTGCCGTGCCGGGCGCGTGTTGCTGGCGCCGTAGACGAACATCTTGCCCAAAGCCTGGCCGGTGGTGCGAATCTCCAGGTGGGTCACACACATCGACGGCCAGAAGACAACACGATATACCGGGCCGTGCTTCATCACCCGATGAAGGTAGGCGGTGTCGGCAGCACCCGCCCATTCGTCAAACAAGTGCTACGTAAGATACGGGCCCCCTCCCCGATGGCGCCAGGTCAACAACTGCAAGCCGATATCTTACAGATAAATCACTCTGCCACAACAAGAAACTTCCCGCCACTCAAGACAGGCGGCGAGCCGGAAGACGGCCTCGAAGCTTAAGGCTGAGCCCAAGGGGAGTACGACCTGTTGCGGAAAACCCATGACCGCGCGTTTAGGATGGGCGCTGGATCGGCTGGGGCTGGTGGCGTTTGAGGCCACCTGGCGTTGCTCAACTTGCGGTGGTTTCACCTTCTGGAAGAAATAGACCCCCTGCGACGTTAGCCGTTACCTGTCACAATGCACTTGGCTGGTCGGCTTATCGTAGATTGACCACGCCCGAGATCAGATCGAAATCTTCCCACCCTGTTTAGGGCGATCCGTTTCTGTCGGCGCTCGTAGAGGCGGTTCTCCGCCCGTCAATCTTGGTCACAGCCCGGTGTCAATAGCGGTGTCAGTTTGGGCCGTTCGTTTGTGCCCGTCCACGCATGGTGGCGGACAGGTATCGAGAACTGGGACCGCCTGTATCTATGAGGGTTTTGTCACGTTCTGGCACGATGGTGCAGAACCGTGCACACCCCCGTCAGACGGCGCTCATAAACCCTAGGCTAGGATGGATAAATGTAAAGCCGATGACCGTCGCTGAGATGGCTCGCATCGGGGGAATCGCAAGAGCCAAGGCCCACAGCGAGGCCCAGCTCAGGAAAGGGTGAACGAACCCGGGCGCCCGGCGTCAGTTGATGGGAAGGCGACTGCCCGACTACGAAGGCTCCTGGGCGCTTCAATCCGCACCATCTCGAGTCGTGGCCCAGATCTATTCGATCTCACGCTCTTGACAACCGCCCGGTGGTTGCTGATAGTCTCGTTCAGCCAAGGAAGATTTCGCCATGAACCGGCGTGCTTTTCTCGCTCAACTTTCGATATTATCGGCCGCCGTGGCGAATGCCGCCAGCCGGTTGCCTGCGAATCGCAACGTGAAGTGGGCTGTCTCCTTGGCCCTCTGGTCGCATTTGCCGCCGTGTCCGTTCACGGACATCCTGGACGTCATGAAGGAGACGCGTTTCCTCGGCATGCGGCTAACCGGCTTCGATGGTTTTCTGCAACACTACAAACTGACCCTCGCCCAATTGCACCGGGAACTATTCCGGCGTGACCTGCACATCGCTACAATCTCCTTTGGCGGGCCCCTGCACGACCCCGCGCAGCGCGGGAAAATCTTGGAAAGCGCGCGGAATGCCATGAAGTTTTTGGCCGACTTCGGCGCTGACCACCTGGTGGTTTTTCCTCCGGGACGCGGCAACTTACAGGCAACCCCGCCAGAAGTAATGCGCGAGATCGCCACGCGTTGCAACCAAATTGGAGAATTGGCCGGTGAGATGGGATTTACCGCCGGCTTGCACAACCATTTGGGCGAAATGGTTCAGACGCAGGCGGAAGTCGACCAATTCATGTCCATGACGGATCCCAAGCTCTTTGGCTTGTCGCCGGACACCGCCCATTTGCACCTTGCCGGTTGCAACGTAGTAAGCACGTTCAAGAGATACATGAACCGCATCCGATTTATGGACTACAAGGACGCGAAGTGGACAACCCCTGCGCAGGACTGGGTGGAGTGGAACGGGAAGGCGCTGCCGAGAGAATCGCCCGAGGCACGATTCTTCGCCAGCATCTATGATCTCGGTGACGGGGAGGTGGATTTTCCCGGTTGCCACCGCATTTTGAAGGATGTGAACTACCGCGGCTGGATTTGTGTTGATCTGGACACGGCACGCCGGGGCCCCCTTATCAGTTACCAACGGTCCGGCGCTTACATCGTCAGGGTGCTTGAGCCAATCTACTTATGAGCAGGAGGTATCCTTATGGCCCCGCCCTTGGTGCGGCGCGAATTCCTTTTGGGAACCCTTGCCATGGCCATCCCCCATCCTGCCCCCAAGTACCGCATCATCGATCCGCACGTTCACGTCTGGGTCAATAACCCACACTATCCGTGGGCAAAAGAGACTACAGAGCCACCCAGGAAGGACGCCACGCCCTCGATGCTTCTCGGACTGATGGAGGCCAACCAGGTTGAGAGGACCGTGATAGTCCAGCCGATTTCTTACCGATGGGACAACCGCTACGTTGCCGATTCGGTCCGAAAATACCCGCCTTATTTCAAGGCGGTTTGCCGGGTGAATCCAGTCGACCCTGCCGCTCCAGATCACCTTTCCAGGCTGACCGAGCAAGGCTTTCGTGGCGTGCGGCTGAGTCCCGCGGCCGATGCCAGCGGCGATTGGATCACCGGCCCGCTGATGCCGCCTCTCTGGAAGCGTGCTGAAGCCTTGAAAGTGCCGATGCTGGTTCTAACGGCGATTACACGCATCCCGGAGGTCGGCCGGCTCATCGAGACATGTCCCGACCTGGACGTGGTAATCGATCACATGGCGGATTGCCCCATCCGCCAACCGCGGGAACTGAATAAGCTCCTGGCCTTGGCGCGCTATCCACGCGTGTTCGTAAAAATCTCTCATACCTGGTCAATTTCCGAGCAGGAATATCCCTGGTTGGACGCCCAAGAGTATGTGAAACGGCTCTACGCAGTTTATGGCCCCAAGCGTCTGATGTGGGGCACTGATTGGCCCGTTCACGAAGCGAAAACAACTTATCATAGGACGCTCACCGTGGTCCGCGACGACATGAAATTCTTGAACGACGAGGACAGAAGCTGGATCCTTTCGAAGACCGTCGAGCGCCTCTGGTCTTTCTCATGATGCTAATTTGTGCAGCGGCAGTCTCTGACCGCCGGCCGTGGACTCTCAACGCGTTCCGGCGCTCGGGGAGCGCCGCTACAGCTATCTCGACAGGGCATTCCAAGGGATGTGAGCACCTTTATTGACGTCATCGAAATCCACCGGGTCAGTATGCCCCTCGTGTACCCATTCCGTACCGACTAGCGAAGCAACCAACGAAGCCATCGCCGACCGGCATTGCTGGGTTGTGCATGGCTACCGCCCTTGAGCACCCGTCAGCCTCGAACCCCGGTTTACGCAACCCTGCCGAAATCTCACGCACGTTGCACATTGTCACGCACGGAAGCGGGATCGGATGCTTTCCCGCGCGGCGGGCCTAACGCGTATATACCATTCCCCAACCTCGGCGGAGGCTTCCAGAAGCAGGTTCAGAAGAACTGTCGCAATCCCGAGGAAGCCCCCCAAGGCTTTCACGCCCAGCCAGACCACAAAACGCTCCACGGACCTTCAAGGTCCTGATGTTGGAACGCCGGGCGGCAGCGCGGCCCGTCGGTGCGATACGTCATCAGGATCATCCCCGCATAAAGGGCTCCCGCTGCACGCAGCAGCCACGGCAGCAAGCGGCCAAGCAGAACGCTGAAGTAGGTGACTATGCCCTCGCGTGCCTCTCCGCCTGTCAAGGGGTCTGCTCGCAAATACCCGCCTCCCCCCAGGCGGTTCTCTCCCCCTGGATATACCACCGACATCAGGACACCGGCAATGGAACTTTCGTGCCATCGGCCTTAATGTTTCCTGCTATGTCACAGGCCATGGGAAAAGCCGTGCGATTGTTCATGGATTAGAACGGGCTGGCCAATCCTGCCATCGACAGGCATCCATCCGCACGAGGCGGCGGCTTGACATCCGATGGCTGCTGCCTTGGTCTTTCTCCATATTCACACGGTAGCGTCGAGGACAAGGAGCCATCTGTGAGAATCGCTCCTGCCGATGACTTCTGCCGGTCACCACGCACGCCGGCGACAGTTTCAATCAGGCTCGTGGTGGAGTCCGAGGGCTTCAGGGCGGAGCACGAGGCCTCCACGGTTGACCTCCCCGTCCGGGGCATAAAGGTCCGCGCTCCCCTTGCGCTGCTCCCCGGCGAGTCGGTGGGCATCATTCCCAGGGGGGATTCCCAGCACACCATCCCGGCCCGCGTGGTCTGGACGCGGCGTGCTGGGACGGACCGGTGGTCGCTCGCGGGGCTTGAGTTCCTGGAGATCCTGCCGGCTTAGATCATGCGCTCAGTTGACGCGGCTGGAGGAATTTCCCGGGAGCCGCGTTTCGAAAGGAGCGCCCACGCTCCCCAGCAGAGCACCTGGAGGATGGAATACCAAAACCAACGTGTCTTTAAAGCCTGACTTAAGGCTATTTAGACAAACCTCCCAGGATGGGCGCAGCGAATCTATCGCCCGAACGGCTGCACCCGCAAACGTTATCGCAATCACTTCTGCGCGGGAGTAAGGACGATGTTGCGGAATGCCGTTCGCCCCTCCTCGCTACCCTGGAGGTAAATCGGTCCGGGCAACTCCTCGTGGCTGTCGAGAGCGCCACCGGTAATGCCGGGGATCTCCTTGTGATCGATGATAGTCTGGCCGTCCAGCACCACCGTCACGGTTCGGCCAACGAGAGTGATGTCAAAGGTCCGCCATTCTCCAGGCTTCCGCGGCAGCTCCGGCGTCGGGTCAAGGAATCCGTACACCCCCCCAGTATGGTGGCTGGGTGGTTCCTGAATGGAGTCGGTTTCAATCTGCACCTCATATCGACCCCGCAGAAACACGCCACTGTTGGCTTGGGCGCCGCAGTTGAACTCGAGATGTAACTTGAAATCCCCGAATTTGCCGAGCGTGATGATTTCAGCGCCGTGGCCGTGATTAACCAGCTCACTGCCTTCCACCTTCCAATTGCCTCCCCGGCTTGGATCGCTAAGCCTCCAGCCGGTGAGATCCTTGCCGTTGAATAGAGTGAGGGGCTTGCCCCATTCGGGAGCGGCCGCCCGCTTCAGGCTCGGAGATCTCCGGCCCACCCACGGCCAGGAAGTTCCGCTGGGCCCGGTTACAGTGCCTACCAGTTGGCCTCCCACCGCCTTTCCCTTGAACGTCATGTCCTCAGTGAAGCCTTCTTCTCCCTTGGGCGAGACGAATTCGAGTTCGCCTTCTTTCATCTGCACACGGGCCAGAGGCGTCGCGTGATCCGTGAGACCCACCATCACTACTTTGGGTTGGCCCCCTGCGTCCGTAACATCGATCCAGGAGGGAAGCTCCTTGGACGGTGTTTTCAAGCTGAGATCCCAGCGGCCCAAGAAGGGCTTCAGGGAGGTCTGCGCGTTCAGGGTCGAGATCGGAATCAAAACCATCAAGCAGAAGAGCATTAGAACGATTCTTGTTACGACGCCATCTGCCACACAGCCGCGGGCACTTGAGCTTGGCATTATGTGCAACATAAACTCCTCCTATGTTTAGAAATGTTGAAAGCACGGGGCAATACCCGCTCGCGGCCGTTCATTGAGCTTTCAAACCACTAGTTTCCACGGTGCCCGATATTCCACATCCAGCAGTTTTCGTGCTTCAGGCGAGCCTTGCAGCAGCTTTTGATCCGCCGCATCCCAGGTCACGCGTGATTGAGTGCGGTAGGCAATGTTCCCCAGGTGGCACGTGTTAGTTGCCCGCAGGCCGATTTCGATATCACATACCGGCCGCTGGCGCGACTTCACGCAATCAAGGAAATTCCGCACGTGCTCGAACAGTCCCTCGTCGGCGTCCTTCAACTCCATGGCAGGAGTTCGGTCCACCAGGTTCGCACCAGAACGCGATTTTTCCGGATGAACCTGCAGGCCCATTTCATCAAAAGTCAGCGTCCCGTCCGAGCCGTAGAACTCGATGGCCCATTCGCGCAGAACGTCCCAATCGCGGCCGGTGTATTCGTGCTCACCGTACCGCGAGTGCTGGTTTCCCGTCCTAAGCTCGTAGGTGGCCAGGAATCCGGGGTATTCGAAAGTGACCTGCAAGCTGTCGGGAGTCTGGCAGTTGTCATGAGTGGAGAGTTTTCCGCCGACAGCCGTAACGGCTTTCGGCCCGTCAACCTTCATCGCCCACTGGATGACGTTGATGAGGTGGACTCCCCAGTCGGTCATCCATCCGCCGGCGTAATCCCAAAAGTATCGGAAGGTCGACCACAGGTACTTCTCGCCTCCGAAGCGATTCCAGTTGAAGGGTACCTTGGGGGCAGGGCCAAGCCACAAGTCCCAGTCAAGCCCGGCAGGGGGCTCGCTGTCTTCGAAGATGCCAAAGCCCTGCGGATACATGTTGAGGTAGTTCCACGTTCGTACCCAGTTGACCTTGCCGATGAGCCCGTCCTGCACTACCTGCACTCCCTTCTGAAAGTGAGCGCTGGAGTGCCACTGCGTTCCGACCTGCACGACGCGATTATATTTGCGCGCGGCCTCCACCATCCGCTTGCCTTCCCCGATGGTCGTGGCGACGGGCTTCTCTGTGTATACATCTTTGCCGGACTGGCAGGCGAGCACCGCCTGCAACGCGTGCCAGTGATCCGGAGTGGCGATCAGCACGGCGTCGATGTCTTTGCGGTCGAGCACTTCCCGAAAGTCGGTATAGCCTTTGGCCTTGCCCTCGGTGGTTTTCAAGGCCCGCTCAAGGTGTGGCCGGTACACGTCGCAAACGGCCACAAGGTCCACGTCCGGCTGCTTGAGGAATTCCGTCATCACGGAGCTGCCTTCGAGTCCCGTGCCGAAAACAGCCACCTGGATCTTGTCGCTCGCACCCACCGCCCGACTCGCGCCCATGGCCGAGGCCGCCAGACCGGCACCGGCAGCCGAGAGTGCCGCCCGTTTCATAAAAATACGTCGATCGATCCCGCCACCCATGTGAGCCTCCCTACTTGTCATCCACCTCGAGCTGGTCTTCGCTTTCCCTGGGTTATTGCGCTGCATCCGCACGCTGCGGACGTATGCCAAAGCCAACCCGGTCACTGGGCGGAACCTGCCGCGGCGAAGCCATCGAGACTTCGGCATCTAAGAAAATGGTGCGAGCGGCCACCGAAGCGCCTGCGGCTCCAGCGGTCGTCCTCAGCCATTGACGCCGCGTGAAGGTCGCTTTGCTCATAATCCGGCCCCTTTGCTTGAAGAACGGGTGCTATTGGGTGCCCGGGCGCGGCGGGGTGTAAATCTCGCCGCGCCCAAGGTACCTGCCAGAAGTGCAAACAACGTCCGACTCAGTCTAAGAGACGAGCCTCAATGCGCATCAGAAGACGAAGCGCAGCCCGAGCTGAATCTCGCGTTCGACCGTGGCCGTGTAGCCTGTAATCCCAAAACTTGGCGAGCCGAGCGTCGCGCCGGGCGCTCCAAACGTTGCAGAATTGAAAATGTTGAAGAATTCGGCGCGGAACTGCAGCATCTTCGATTCCGTGAGGTGTGTGTCCTTGAGGATCGAGAAATCCAGGTTGGACCACCCGGGAGCCGTGAATGTGTCTCTCCCCAGGTTTCCGGGAGCGGACTGCACCTGGCCATTCACCGGACTGAGGGCGGTCGGTATATTAAAGTAGCCGGTGCCGATTCCGCCACTAGTTCCGATCACGGCGCTCGAAAAGAACTGCGGCCCCTTACCCTCGGTGGGGCTGAGGGTTGCCTTTTGCAGGAAGTAGGGCCGGGTGCTTCCGCCATTTCCGTACTGGAGCGTGCCGTAAGGGGAATTCACCGTGAAGGGGTATCCGGTCTGCGCCTGGAAAATGCCCTGCACCTTCCAGCCGCGCGTGAGCCGTCCGGGAACATGTGATAATGCATCCATGCGGCCGAAGGGCAGTTCGTAACCGAAGTTGGCAACGAACCGCTGGGTAACGTTGTAAGCGGCCGGCCCGTACTCGCACTTGATGCAGGTCGGGTTCTCCGGGTTAGTCGCCCCGCCATTCCACACTGAATCGGCGTCCGTCAAATCCTTAGCCCAGGTGTAGTTGGCCTGAAAGGTGATGCCGTGGGTGGGCGACATCTTGCGTGCCTGCAGTTGCAGAGCGTTGTAGGAGGAGTAACCGCCGTTGTAGAAGACCTGGAGTTCGCCCAGACCGGGAGTGATGTTGGCGAAGGGCGTGTACTGGGATTCGGCTCCCGAGTAGGCATTGGGATACTCGGAGTTGTAAAGGCTGACGCCGTTATTCGCGACATAGGAAGCTGAAACTGCAATGTCGCCCTTGAACTCGTGCTCCAGAGTGAAGTTGCCGTTGATGGTGTACCCGTTCCTCATGCTGTCCGAAGGGGCGTCGACGTAAAGAGCGCCCAGGATCGCAGCGTAGGGGGCGTAGTTCACCGCGGTGTTGGGGGGAATGGTCTTGGTATTTCCATTGGCGGCGATCGGCTGCCCCGTGATACTGGTCAACACGGGAAGCGTAACGGCCATGGGGGTGAGGCTGTAAGGCGCGCCGAGGATATAATTCTCGCTGGCAAGGGGAAAATTCACGAGACCTTGGTCAGGATAAACGGTGGGAATCACATTGGTGAAGATCCCAAAACCACCTCGTAAAGTGGTCTTCCTTCCGAGGTCATACGCAAAGCCAACACGGGGGCCGAAATTCCCACCAAGATAATCGGGTTGCCACAAAGGCTGAGGGTTAACGATGAAATGTCCATAGAGGCTGCCGCGGTCGGCCGTGCGCGCCAGCCGATCGTCAACTTCATACGGAACGGAAGCGTATTCATAACGCAGACCTAAGTTCAGGGTGAGCCTCCGAGTCACTTTAATGTCGTCCTGCGCATAAAGGCCAAGTGTCCACCGGCGCAAGCCCCACCACACGCCGCCCCCTCCGGCTCCGGGCGGTCCAAAACCTGCCACCGTGGTCGCGCGCTCATATTGGTAATCAGCACCCTCCATCAGGCTGATCAAGCCGCTGGGGCTGGGTGTGCCAGCCGGCAGTGATGCCCCTCCGTTGGTCGAGGGAATGGCAACCGGGAGGAGCGTGCCTGTGGTAAAGCCGTAACTGCCGCTGGGACCCGTGCCGGTAACGCCCGTGCCGTTGTCCCACTCGCGGTGATATTCTGCACCGAAGTTAAAGGAATGCTTACCTGTTGTCCATTGGATGCTGCCCTTGGGTTCGAAGACGGTGGTTACGTATTTGGTCTCGAAGGTGTCGGGACCCCAGCCCCACAGGCTGCCGTCCCAAATGCTGGATTGGGTGGTAGTGTACTCGGCAGGCGTTTCCGGCACGCCTTCAATGCCCCGGTTCAAAGTAAACATGAAATTGCCCAGCAGAGTGGGCGAGAAAAGGTGCGTCTCGCTCAATGCGTAGTTCCGCGCATTGGCGATGGTGCTGCTGGAGAAATTGGAGCCGCCAAGTTCGGCCGCCCAAGAGTCGGTATCCTTCAGGATCTGGTTGGCATAAGAAGCGCGCGCAAAAAAAGTGTCCTTGGAGGAGAAATTATGGTCCAGCCGCACCGAGAACTGATCGTCGTTGGTCGGCTGGGAGAACTCGTAATTGTAGGTATTGGGCCCGTAAATCCCATTCGGCTGATTGGGGAGCGGGTAACGGCTCAGAACCTCCTGGGCGGTGGGGTTGAGAGGAACTGCGAGGTTATCCGGTTGCCCATTTTCCGTGATCGTCACCAAGCCCTGCCTTTCCGCAGAGGTTGGAACGATGGCGATATTCGGTTCGCCGAGCCGTTGCCGCAGGCCGGCATACTCGAGAAAGAAAAAGGTCTTGTCTTTCTTAATAGGCCCGCCAAAGGTCCCTCCAAACTCGTTTCGCTTGAAGGGCGCGACGGTGGTAGCGAAGAAGTTGCGGGCGTCAAAGGCGCTGTTCCTCACAAAATCGAAAGCGCTGCCGTGAAATTGATTGGTTCCGGTCTTGCTCACAATTTGGGTGATGATGCCGGCACCCTGCCCATACTGGGCCGAGTAGTTGTTCGCCTGTACCTTGAATTCGCTGATGGCATCCAGGTTGAAATTGGTGAACTGGAGGGTGCCCATCTCCGCGTCACTCACATCGGCGCCATCCAGGGTTCCCACATTCGTCTCGCCGCGATTGCCGTTGCCGACCAGCTCACCGCTCATCCAGCCCATGATGCCCGTGTTCGGCACCACGCCCGGCTGCATGGTCATGAGGCCCTCAATATTCCTGCCGTTCAGCGGAAGCTCCTGCGTTTGCTCTCCGGAAACCACTTGGGCGAGGGTCCCGTCCGTCGTATTGAGCAAGGGCGGCGCGGCAGTCACTTCCACGCTTTGGGTTACGCCCGACAACACGAGCGTAAAATCCACAGATCTTGTCTGGCTGACGTCCAGAGTGATTCCGGAAGCAGTCCCGGTCTTGAAGCCAGCCGCCTCGGCGGTGACGTTATAGGTTCCCACCACCAAACGCGGGATGGTGTAGCTTCCGGCGCTGGTGGTTACTGTGGATTGGGCAACTCCCGTCTCCGCCCGTGTGGCTGTGACCTTAGCGCTTGCAATGACAGCGCCGGAGGGATCCGTAATGGTGCCCGTGATCGCACCCGTAGCTTGAGCGTGAAGCAGGCTGGGGACGAGGAGAACCCCGGTCGCAGCGAAGGTAATCAGTCGCAACAGATGCTCTCTCATAAACGCTCCTTGTTCAAAATATGTCGACACAATTTGGAAAAGCGGCGGGCATGATAGTCGAGTCCGAGCGGGGTGTCAAGCGTCAATCGAATAAACGATTGTACCTACAATCTGGCCATTTCTAATTGGGCCTGACAAACAATTGTACGTATAATTGCCCTAGGCCTAATCATCTGTTATCCTGTGCGGCGTCAAGTCATGGACATGCCGCCCAAGAGACCTGAAGCTTCTCGCATCGAGACGATCGATCGTAGTACTCCCATACCCCTGTACTACCAGATCGCGCAGCGCCTGCGGAACGACATTCGCGAGCGCGGCTTGTGCCCGGGGGACCTGCTAGGGACGGAGGAAGGAATCCAAGAGACCTTCCAGGTCAGCCGTGCCACGGCCAGAAAGGCGCTGGAGGAACTGCTCGAAGAAGGACTGGTCACGCGAATCACGGGGAAAGGGACCTACGTTGCGAAGCCGAAAGTCGCCGTCCAGTTGCCCGCCCTGCTGAGCTTCAGTGCGGAGATGAAACGGCTGGGCATGACGCCCAGCAGCCGGGTTCTTGACGCTGCTTTCGTTAGCCCGGATGAAGAGGTTGCCCTCAACCTGATGATCGAAGAGGAAACTAAGGTACTCCGCCTGGAGCGCATTCGCTATGGCGACGAAAGTCCCATGATGCACGCTATTGATTACTTGCCGAGTTGGGTTGGCCTTCGGCCGGACATGGACTATACGGGATCCCTGTACGAAATTCTCGAAAATGCAGGTATTCCTCCTGAAGAATCGCAGCACACAATCGAAGCGGTGACCGCAGACTTAGCTCTGGCAAGCCATCTCGATGTTCCTTTGGGATCTCCCCTCCTGCGATGTCGCGATATTGCTTTCGATGCCGAAGGCCGGCCCTTCATTCTTGGCATAAATGTTTGGCGAGGCGATCGTTACAGCTACCAGGTACACCTCAGGCGTCGCTCCTCCGAATCGGGTTGAGGCCAAATCGGTTTGCATCGGGGATGGACCGCGGGCCTCCAAACCAGCTAAGGCAGTTCCGCGCCCCACTGACAGGATACTCTCTGCCAACTTCCGAACTTGTGGCGTACGACCGACGGAGACGATTGGGCGGAATCCCCAGTCCATCGCTCGCCACGACATGCGCAACTATTCCTGCTCCTTAGCAGCGTCCAGCGCCGTGCGATTTATTCCGTGCTGCGGCGCCAGTTCGGCATTGCTGCCCTCCAACAAGTGGCGCAACCCTGGCCAAAGGAGGGCAGATTATGCTGAACGAGGCTATCACCCGTCACATCCAGCTTTACCGGACCATGGGGTTTAAGTACAAAACCCAGGAGTACATGCTCCGCAGCTTCGGGGATTTTGCCAAAACTCGGGCCGAGGACTTCATCCGAAAAAACACGGTTCTGGAGTGGGCAGCAAGTGCGCCCCTCGGTTCGCCAGCGCCATGATCGTTTGCTCACCATCCGCTGTCTGGCGTGCGCACTCGGCGCAGAAGACCAGCGTCATCAAGTGCCGCCGTCTGGCATTTTCGGCCGGGCTTCGAGGAACCGTCGGACTTGCCACATTCTCGCTCTGGACGAAGTCGATACCCTTCCATCACGGACCATATGGGCGCAGTCCGCCAACTCCCAAATGAGCGGCGTATGCCAAATGAAGATCATTTGGTGAAATCCCCCAATCTCTGAGCCTTCTGTTGACATCATCGTCGTCTCGACCGACGTAGTGAATACTGAAAGTCCTGTTTTCATCCACCCATCCGAGAGCATAGGCTCCCGGGGACGTCTTGGTGATTGCTTCAGCTATTGTGGGTGTAATGAGAACGAACGGGCCTCTCAAACCAGTGCTTGCCATTGGCGGTCCCTTCTCCGGTAGCTATATTATGCCTCCCCAGTCAAGCAAAGACGATGATTTCGTGACCGTTGCCCGCTCCGGGGTCAAGCGGCCCATGTTTGAACATTTGGTTGGAAGCCTGAGGTCAAGGGTTCCGTGCTTTGCATCGAACGAAGGCAGCGGTTTCTACGACTTGGCCGTGACGCGAGCCTTGGCGCCATGGGGGGCGGCTCTCAGGTACTGTACGGGCCAGGGGACGGGATATCCCAGGTCGCGTGCCGCCCGCAATGGCCAGTAGGGATCGCGCAGAAACTCTCTCGCCATGATAGCCACGTCCGCCTGGCCGGTGCGGATGATGTGGTCGGCCTGCGCCGGACCCGTGATCATGCCCACCGCACCCGTCAGGATGTTCGCTTCGCCCCGAATTCTTTCGGCGAAGGGCGTTTGGTATCCCGGCCCCACGGGAATTCGGGTCGGCGGCACATTTCCACCGGAGGAGCAATCGACCAAGTCCACACCGGAATCCTTCAGGCGCCGGGCCAGCTCGACGGAATCGTCGAGGGTCCATCTGCCTTCCTCCCAATCGGTTGCCGAGATGCGCACGAACAAGGGAGCGTCTTCCGGCCACGTTTCCGTCCGCCGACAATCACCCGGTCACCGGGACCTCCAGCCTGTGAGGATGCGCTCCCCCAACTTCGGCGGCTGCGCCAGCTTCTTCACCTTCCTGACCGCCACGACCCAGCCGATTTCACCGCCAAAGCTGCCTCTAGGCGACGAAGGGCAATGGTAGGCCACTGCCGGCTGGTTCGACTACGACAAAGACGCGTACCTTGAATTGCTGGACGGCAACTACATTGAATGGACGCCGGAGAAGAACCTTTATTGCGGTGCGCACCGGCCGTGGTTACCGCGCCCATTGCCGCAGTGAATTGCAACCTGGAGCTTCCGTGGTGGCCAAAAGTGAAGGAGCCTGCAAGAGTACTACTTCTTCCCCTTTTCTTGCTGGAGTTGTTGTTCCTGCCATTTACTGTTGATGGCGGGATAGAACTGTTCGGGGTGTTCGATGGCCCATACTTGTTTGTGAATGATCCAATTTCCGGGATCAAGGGCCGAGGCCTGCCGGAGGGCTGATAGAGCTTTTTCCTTCTGCCCAAGGTCGAGGTAAGCGGTGGCCATTCCCACCAGCGCACGAGTGGATTTGGGATGTTTCTCAAGCGCAGACTGGAAATCGCGCAACCCCTTCGCATCCTGCTTGGCTTCCACACGGCGTTCCGCCAACGTCAGACGAAGGTCCAGGTTCTCAGGATCGCGCTTAACGGCCTCCTCGGCGCGCTGAAGCGCCTCTTTAACGGAGCGGGTGTACTCAAATCCGGGTTGTGTCGCCTGCGGCATGCTGGGAGCGGCCAGGAGCCGTTCGATAGCCGCCGCGTCCGCTGGATTGCGAGCGTCGAAACCGCCGATTTTGGCGTAGCGGAGTATTCCCTGCTCATCAACAAAGAAGCCGTTGGGGACCACCGGGAAACCGTAGAGGTCCCACAGTCCCTGGGCGCGATCCACGGCGGAGGGATAGGTTACCCCCGCGGCCTCGGTAAAGCGCCTTGCCACCTCCGCCCCCTGCGTATCCATTGAAATCGAGAGGATTTCGAAATTTTCTTGGTGGTGCTTTTCGTAGAATTTCTGCCAGACCGGCAGTTCCTCGCGGCACACTCACCACGAGGCCCAGTTGAAGACCAGCACGCGATGGCCGCGGAAATCACTCAGCCGGTAGGTGGTCTTGCCGTCAAGAGAAGGAACCGTGAAGTCAGGGGCGGGTTCGCCCACTTTGATCTTCTGCGCATTCCCTGGAGTCACGTTCATGCCGATCAGTGCAGCACCCAGAAGGAGCAGTTTTAACCCGCGCATGACATCTCCTACCTTGATCCGAAGTCGGAATCTCAATTGTGATTTTCCCGCCGAACGGTACTATACACTCCTTCGCCTCTGAATAGAAGGGCCGGGTGAGCTTTCACGCCAAGGTCTTCGTTATTGGTGAAAACAACTGCGCCCAAAGAGATTGGATCGACTGAGGGAATAGTTCACGCCACTGTTGGTATTACCAGTACGGGCAGTTGAAACTACATCTGCATGGATGCATCTCAGAGGTCATAATGTTGAACCCCGATAAAGGACTAGACAGATTAACTGGCCGTTTGAATCGATCAAGCGCTCTACGCTTTTTCCGGGACTGCGCCCTGAAAAAGTGGCCCCCGATGGGGCAGTTGAAAATAGAGGGGTAGTGCCTGTATTTTCCCGTACTCCGGTTCCCCGAACTTCTCTGCTAACCGAGCGGGGCGGTGCCTGTGCTTCGCCAGTTCTGCCTCAAGAAGGGCAAGATTCCTGGCACCTTCGGCGTGTTCTCACGACACTCGCCCCACTACCGCGTCTCGTTCGATTTGGCTCATGAACCAGAATCAGCGTCTTGCGATTCACGCTTGAGTGAGGAAGTCGAAAGTTGAAAGCTCGAACTACACCGGGAGCAGCAACAATCCCACGGTGTCCCGGCTCAATGGAGCGCCGTGCCGGTGAAAAGTCCCAACCTTCGTGTGAGGGTTGGGTTGCGCCGAAGCGCGAAGAATGGGCTTCCCGGTCCAGCGAGGCTCGAACGGACCGGCAAATCTACTGCTTGGCCAAGTCAATACGAGTGGTCCGGTTCGACAGCCTGTCGTCGTAGCTGCCTTTCGCGGTCTTGCCGTCAGACGCGAGCTTCATTTTGAGGATACCGATGACCTTGCCGTCGCGCTTGTCGGTTTCTTCTAGCGTGTCCTTGCCGATCATCTTAACGGACACACTGGTTATACCAGGATCGCCCTTCATGGGCGCGTCTGCCCCACCCAACTTGGCGGTGTAAGACTGGCCGGTCGGATTGGTCATGGTGATCTCGTCACCGTTGACCTTGAACGTCAAAGTGGTGGCATTCTCGGACAGGCCCTCGATCTTGGTGGTCCGCCAGGAGCCGGATATCGCATTCGATCCCTCCGGGCCTTCCGCTACACGTGTCGCCTCGCCCTTGCCAGTGACCGGAGGGCCGCCATTCGTGTTGCTACTGTCGCTGAAGGTGAATGTCAGGGTTTTGCCATCGGACGAGACCGTCGAGGTCGAGGTCGTAACTACCGTGCCATCTTTCTTGTCGGTTACTTCGATCTCATGATCACTTACGATCTTGATGGCTTCCGTGTTGTAGTAGGGATGGCCGCTGACCGGCTGGTCCGAACCATCAGCCTTGATCTTGTACGGTGGAGCGCATGTCTTGCACTCGTACATGCCGTTTTGCAGGAGGAATACGTCCGGCTTCTTGGAGAAATTCTCCGTGTTCATGTCGAACTTCCATGTGCCGTCGAAGGCGCTTTGCGCCACCGCCAGCGTGGGCATCAGCAGGGCCCCGAGCCCGAGCACGAAAGAGATTTTTTTCATCGCACAGTCCTCCTTTACTTTGAGCTGCGGTCGAGAATCACCCGGGATTTCCAGTTGGTATCCTGAACCACGGCATTATACATCCACCGGCCCGTTCGCAACCAAGATTCTTGCACTCCAGACGCCAGCACGCCATCTAGCAGCCAGGTGTGCGCCTGCGGGATGGAGTCAGCCGGCACCTTTAACCCGTTTCCCATGCGATTTCTCATATGCCTCGCGATCCGCCTGCTTTCCCCCCCAGGTTCTTGCCTTTCGGCTGCGGACTCTACCTCCATCCTGGATTGTTCCGAACGACTTTCGGCGACGGTGGCGGAAGCTTGCCCGTAAAGATCAAGCCGGTTGTGAACCCGGTACTCCGCCCAATCTCTCTCAATTCCCTTTGTGTCCTTTTGCGGAGCAATACCGAATCTGCCGAGCGCGAGGATGAGCGCCCGAAGGCTTACGTGAGGTTCGGCGGAAGGTCCGGTTATCCCGCACTTGGGGCAGCGCAAGACAGGCGACACAATATGCCGCTCGGACCGGATTTGCTGCAGCATCGCATCCAGCCTATCGCGCAACTCGATTAACGCCGGGAATGACATCTGGGAGTTCCACTCGCATCGAAGTCTTGCGAGCATCTCCGGAAACCATACTCGTTGAGGATCTCCTGCCGCCATTTGTCATCCCCCTACACGTGGTACAGTCCTCGCGATATCGACTATCATGATCATTCCCGGCCGTTCCGCAAACCCCGGATTGTCTCACTCTGTCACACCGTGCTCTTATGGCGACCTCAGATGAAGTTAACGGGCGGGAAGCCGACTTTTCATTCCCAATCCATTTTGTGTCCATTCAGCACCCATGATGTCCGCGCCGGTGTAAAAGAGCAGCACTTCCGCCGGTTTGATGAGCAGCACGCGGGGTGATTTTTGAGGTCTGGGCGCACGAGTGCAGAAGTGCGAATCGAATGCGCAGCAGGGATGCCGGGCTGTTCTCACGCGACACGGCTCAGTCCATGGGATTCTCTCCTGCGCCGTCAGCAGGAACGGGAACGTTGGAGGACCGGGCGTGCTTGGTGTCGGGCCGGACCGATTCGATCACCAGGTAAAGTTTATCGGCGCTATTGACTTTGCCCGCCACACAATAGGCCTGGCCAGGCACGAGGTGGTGGGTTTTGGTGAAGTCATGCAAGCGATAAACACGCTGCGTGTCGCGGTCAACGAGCAGCAACACCGCACACGACCGGTACTCCGTCCGCGAGAGCAAGAACAGATGATTGGCGCTGAAGTTGAACATGGGGATTAAAGGGGAACGGGGGTGTCTGGCACCCCCGCCCCATCGGCAGCGCCGTTAAGGGGTTCACCCGCCGGACTCCTCCGGTGATGGGCTATCGCACAGAGCGGCGCCTGAGAAGGGCCCGCCTTCAGGCAGCGGCAGGCGGCGGGCTCTTCTGAGCTTTGCGCAGGCTTTCTCCACCCAACAGAAAGATCTCGGAGTTTTCCACCAGCCGGTCGGCGATGGCGGCGGCGATAGTGGTGTTGTAGAGGATGTTGCCCCAGTCGGAGAACGGCGTATTGGTTGTAATAATCGTGCTGCGTTTGCGACTGTGGCGGGTGGAGATGACTTGGTAAAACAGGTTGGACGTCTGCTGGTCGAGGGCCAAGTAGCCCAGCTCGTCGACGATTAAGGCCGCGGGCTCGGTGTAGACCTTGAGCTTGCGCACCAGGGAATGATCGACCTGAGACGCGAGCAGGTGGTTGAGCATCTCCATGGCGGTGGTGAACAGCACCCGCACGTTGGCTTGGCAGGCACGCCAACCCAGGATCTGCGCCAAGAAGGTTTTCCCGACGCCGGGATTACCGATAATGACCACATTGGTGCCCTGCTGGAGGAAGTCCAGGTCGAGCAAGTGGAGGAGGCGGCTTTTGACCTGCTGGCGGGATTTATGGTGGGTGAACTGGAACTGGTCGAGGGTAGGTTGAGCGGGAAGCCGAGAGAACTTGAAGCGTCGCTCGATCGCGTGCCCGTGGCGGGCTTCCAGTTCCAGGTCAGCCAGACGTTCAAGAGCAGCAGTGAAGCTAAGATTTTGGTTGGCCGCTTCCTGGGTCATCGTCTCCAGTTTCTGGGCCATGGTCATCAAGCGAAGTTGGATCAGTTTCTCTTCCAGGTTCATCGACAGACTCCTTTCGGTCTCTCAAGATGAAGGCATCGTAGTCGAGCAAGGACAACGGGTCGGTAGTGAGTTGATTGAGTTCCGGGTCGCGCAACTGCAAGGGGGGCTGCGTCTCACGGGGAGAGGCAATCTGGTGCAGGAGATTGGCCACGTAATCGGCGCCAAAAGCGCGGGCGGCGAGAGCTTTTTCGAGAGCGGCGCTAATCTGCTCAGGGCGATAAGCGCGAAACAAAGCGAGCAGTTCCTGAAGCTGGCGGAGGAGGGAGCGGTCCGAGTCGGCCAGCCCGCGCAAGTAAGCCTCGACCGTTTCCGCCGGGCAGACGCCCTGGAGCAGTTTCAGCAGTCGCTGTTGTGCTTCAGAACGTAGGGCTGCCGGGTGGTGTTCGAGCAACTCCTTTTGGAAGCGTTCGCCGCCCAGCGTCCGGCCGCGTCGCCAGCAGCGTGCATAGCGGACGATTTCCGCCCCCTGCCGATCGTAGAGCGTGACGGAGGAGGCATCGGCCTTGGCGGTCAGGTGCTGTCCGAGGAAGCGGGGCGGGGCGCAGTAACGGTTGGCGTCGAAATGCCAGCGCAGATCCTTGTACACGAAGACCGTGGCGGTGTCGCGGTAGTCGGGGGTGAGGGCCGGCAGGGGGCGTAGGGTGTCGGGACGGAAGCGATCGCAGGGGCGCTGGCGGGTTTCGCGATGCAGGCGGACGTTGGCCACCTCGTCCAGCCATTGCCGTACCTGCCGGTTCACATCCGTGAGGTCGGTGAAGGTGCGCAGCGGCCAGAAGTTGGAGCGCAGATAAGCGACGCCACCTTTCTCCACTTTGCCTTTTTCCCAGCCTGCACCGGGATTGCACGCCTGAGGATAAAAACCGTACTCGCGGGCGAAGGCCAGGAAGCGTGGCTGGAAGCGCACCAGGCGGCCATCGTGTTCGGCGACAGCAGTCAGTAAATTGTCATACCAGCACTCACGGCTTACCCCATGGAGAGCTGCGAAGGCATGCTGGTGGCAACGTGCAAAGGTCTCGAAACTCTGGCTGTGGGTGAACTCGACGTAGAGCATCCGGCTGTGGGCTTCGATCAGGCAGAAGGCATAGAGCTTGCGTTTATCACCCTGATAGTCGAGCGCCCCGAAGTGGCCCCAGTCGATCTCGCAGCGCTCGCCGGGACCGGGTTCCATGCGCAGGAAAGCGCGAGGCGCGGAACGGGACTCACGCACCTGCTGCAAGTGATCGCGCAGGATAGTGTGACCGCCGGAATACCCCGTGGCTTGCAAGCGCTGGAGGATGACGGCGCCCGGGGCGTGTGGGTCCTGCTCGAGCAGTTCGCTGATGAGTGGCTTGAAGGGATCGAGCTTGCTGGGGCGAGGACGGCGGACCGGCCAAGGCACGGGAGCCGCGAGATACTTTTTTACGGTGCGGGCGGCCAAGCGGAGCTGGCGGGCGATGCGGCGCACCGACCAGTGCTCGCCGCCGGCGAGACGATGAATTTCGTTGATCTGCTCAAGGTTCAGCATGCCTGCGGTTATAAACCGGCGAGAAAAGCTGCACCAGAGGGGTGTTGTTGGCAAGATGCCGGAGGCGTCGGCACGGGGTGGTCAGGGGATTGAAAAATCAGTAGTTGGCAGGCGGCCAAGTTGTTGTTTGCAAGATGCCTGGCGGTGGGACCGAAGAGCCAGACCTCTGCTGCAGAACGCTTTAGATCGACGGCCAAGTTGTTGTTTGCAAGATTCAGCAAGCGCCGCTTTTGGTCACGGCGTTGCTGCCGCTGGCGATTCCGTTCCACTTGCTGAGGGTGGTTCTGGCGGTATTGCTTCCAATAGCCGGGGTGAGCCTCGCGCCACTTCTGCGCACTCTCCCGGCAGACCTGCCGGTAAAGGGAGTCGGAAGCGACCTGGCGCCGGTGATAATTGCGCCGGCGTTGCCTCTGGCACTCAGGCTGGCTGCAAACGAGTTGCTGGGGATGATAGGGGGCAGGCTGAAAGACTTGCTGACAATAAAGACAGCGGCAATCACTCATCAGGCAGCTCCAGATCAGAATGCGATGGAATCATTCTGTTCGGAACCACCCCAAAACTTCAGTCGCCGCCCGAAAAGTCACCGCATATAGAAACTGCTATAGAGTTTTTGACCGCGTCCCCGCCGATGGGGCTGCTGCTCATGAAGCCGGCGCGAGTGCTGCTTTCTTACACCGGCCCCAACACCCATGATGCGCACAGGAGCCCTTAGGGAAGTCCTGTTCTGCTGCTGGGACCACTTCGCGGTCGAGCCTGCTCGGTGGGATTTTGGCACGACCGGCGTTTTCAGGACTTACCGTGACGAAAGAATTGCCCAGAGTAGGTCCACGGGCTCTTCGAAAGGACGCAGTTGCAATACGCTATTTTGGAGCCGTTTTTGCCATGACATCGCCTTCCGCTTGCTCCCGGCCCCGCGTGGCGACCTCGGCGCGCATCTGATTGGCCTGGTCGGGCGTGAACTTGAATGCACCTTGGGGGGAAACTCCAAAGTCCTCCCGATTCCAACTGGGGCGCATGATGCCCCTGTCCGAATGGCTCTGTGACAGCAGGTGGCCGATTTCGTGTGCAGCCGAGAGACCGAGGATTTCGTCAGCCGTACTCCCCATCAACGCAGCTTCTTTTCGAGCCTGACGAAAGGACACACTGGCGAAGTCTCCGATGGCAAAGCCCATGGTCGTGTCGTGGGTAAAACCCGGAGTGACGGCAATATCCGGGAGAATCTTCAGGACCAGATTCGTTGGGCTCGCCTTTTGCGTGCAGTTGGCGTCATGGTCGATATCCATCAGGGCAGGCGTGCAGTCTCTCCACTTGATCTCGATCCCGGCTTCACGAAAGATGGTCGCCGCCACGAATTCGGCGGGCTGCAATGTCTTGGGCAAAAGTTCAGCATAGTTGAAGACATACACATTAATGCTTAGGTTCATCTTGGCGCGCATCTGCTCGGCCTGTTCGGCAGTGAAGTTGAAGGCGCCTCGGGGAGCACGTTCATAGTCCTCCCGTCGCCAGTGGGCCCTCATGATCCCTGTGGGAGAATGTCCCTTCTGCCCGAGCAATATGTGGCCGAGTTCGTGTGCGATGGCGGGGCCGAGCACTTCGTAGGGCTGCACTCCGAACTCTGCCGCCTCATCTCTGACTCGGCGAACGGACACGCTGGCGAGGTTCCCCAGAGCAAAGCCCATGGTTTTCTTGTCGATCCCTGGGATAACACCAAAATACGGGAGGATTCTGACAGCCAAGTTGGTTGGTCCAAGGAACTGATTGCACTCGGCCGCGTCGCCGAGATCCTTCTGCGTGGGGTCACAGTTGATCCAGGCGATCTCAATGCCTGCTTTGTCAAGGATTTCTGCAGCCTCGACCTCGGCCTGGGCCAGGATTTCGCTCGAAACCTGGGCGTAGTTGTGGACCAGCACGTTGATTCTCGGTGGGAGTTCATCATGATTCCCACTCCTATCCTCCGGCAGAGCCTGTGGCACAAAAGTCAAAAGCGCTGCAAGTAGAACAAAACCCTCGAACGATCGTTTCATGGCCGTCACCTCTCTGCCCAACGGCTTCGTCGGGTGGCCCGGCGGGCTGCTTGGTGACGCCCATTTGGCAGGAGGTAGGCAGCTACCTCAATGCAAGCGAGGTCATACGTTTCTTAAAGCTGAGATCATACGGGAACTCGTTGTTGGCAAAGGAGTTGGGCTTGACAGAAAACGCGTGAGGACCTGGGGACGGGGGACCTTGACTTCGCCCCTCTTCGTGGTAGACTCGACCCCGGCTTCAATCTCTAGGGGAAGCGGCCGTTACTGCGTCAAGTTCGGATCTTTCTCCGCACCGGCTTCCCCATGAAAAGAGAGGCGTCGGAAATGAATGACGCCCGACGACCCACTGGCTGCTTCCGGTTTGGCGCCTTCGAATTCAACCCCCAGGTCGGGGAACTGCTCAAACATGGCTTGAAGATCAAGTTGTCAGGACAACCCATTGAAGTTCTGGCCATGTTGCTGGAGCGACCCGGGCAGGTGGTTAGACGCGAGGAATTGCAGAGGCGGCTCTGGCCCCACGATACGGTGGTCGAGTTCGAACACAGCATCAACGCGGCCACCAATCGTCTGCGTGAAGCATTGAGCGATTCAGCCGATGAACCGCGATACGTAGAGACGCTTCCCCGGCGGGGATATCGGTTCATCTATCCTGTCGAGGGTGGAGGCGAGGCAATTCACCCTGGGAAGGCACCCGAGGCCGACGCCGTGCCTCCAGCGCAAGCTCCACCGGCAGATTTGACGGGGAGCACAGTTTCGCACTATCGAATTCAGGAGGAGATCGGCAGCGGGGGAATGGGGATCGTGTACCGGGCTGAGGACGTCAATCTGGGCCGCCCGGTGGCGCTGAAGTTCCTTCCCAAGGAACTCGCGGCAGAGCCCAAGGCCCTTGGCCGATTCCAGCGCGAGGCCAGAGCGGCCTCCGCGCTCAACCATCCCAACATCTGTACGATCTACGAAGTGGGCGAGCACGAGGGCCGTCCCTTCATTGCTATGGAACTGCTGGAAGGCCGGACGCTGAAAAGTTACCTTTCAGGAAAGCCGCTCCCCTTCGATCAGATGTTAAGCATCTCGATCCAAATAGCCGACGCCCTGGAGGCGGCTCACGCAAAAGGGATCATCCATCGGGACATCAAGCCAGCGAATATCTTTGTCACTCCGCGAGGTCAAGCCAAGGTTCTCGACTTCGGCCTAGCCAAGTTGCCGCCCAAGGCTGTGAGGGAAGCGGTGGGAGCCTCAGCTTTGCCGACCGCGACGGCGGGAATCGCGCAAGAGCAGTTGACCAGTCTCGGCGTGGCGGTGGGCACGGTCGCCTACATGTCGCCGGAGCAGGCCTTGGGGCAGGAGCTTGATGCTCGGACTGACCTGTTCTCGTTTGGGGTCGTCCTCTACGAGATGGCCACAAGCAAACCAGCTTTCCCCGGACCCACCTCCGCCGCCATCTTCGATGCCATTCTGAATCGCGCACCGACCTCACCAGTGCGGCTGAATTCCGGGTGTCCTGCTGAGCTGGAGCGAATCATCAACAAGGCGCTGGAGAAAGACCGTAAGCTTCGGTATCAAACTGCCTCCGACCTGCGGGCCGACTTACAGCGTCTGAAGCGCGACACGGATGCAGGGAGATCGGCGGCTGTAGCCGCGGGTTTACCCCGCCATGTTGCACGTGGCGGCATAAAGCCGCCTCTACGTCGTCGGCTGGCGATTGCCTTCGCCGGTGCTGTCGTCATCGCTGCGGCGGTTCTCGCCTATTGGCTCAGCCGTCCGCTGCCCCAGCCAAAGGTCACGGGCTCCACGCAGCTAACCCACGACGGTCCATCGAAGAGGGAGTTAGTCACGGACGGGGCGCGCCTGTATTTCAGCGAGTTTGTGGCGGACCATTTGGTTTTGGCTCAGGTCTCAGTGGCAGGCGGCGAACCGGTTCCTATTCCGACTCCAGAGAACACGTACGTCTGGGATATCTCACCGGATCGGACTAGCCTTCTGCTGGGCAGTCACCCAAGCGGTTGGCCAGGGGATTTGCCTCTCTGGACTCTACCCACGCTGGGTGGATCGCCACGCCGGCTGGGCGAGATAAAATGCCACGGGGCGGCGTGGGCGCCAGATGGCAAGACGATCCTCTGCGCGAACGGTCAGGATCTGTATCTTGCGGGTAGCGACGGAACTCAACCGCACAAGCTGGCGAGTCTCCCCGGTTTTGCGAATTGGCCCCGCTGGTCACCGGATGGCAAGAAGATCCGTTTTAGCCTGGAGGACCCCAATACCAATTCGACTTCCCTTTGGGAGGTGAGCGCTGACGGAAGCCACCTTCGCCCGCTGCTTCCGACTTGGAACATCTCCCCGGATAACGAGGGCCGCGGAAATTGGACTCCCGATGGCAGGTACTACGTGTTCGCTTCGACCCATGGGGGGGTATCGAACATTTGGGCAGTGCTCGAAACCAGCGGCCCCTTTCGTCAAGCGAGCTTTGCTCCTGTGCAACTCACGACAGGCACCATGAATCTCGGTTGGCCTCTTCCCAGTCTTGATGGCAAGAAGCTCTTCGTCGTCGGCACACAGCAGCGGGGGGAACTCGTGCGATACGATGTAAAGGTTGGACAATGGGTGCCGTACCTTTCGGGGATCTCCGCTGAGGATGTGAGTTTTTCGAGGGACGGAAAGTGGCTGGCCTACGTGACCTACCCAGAATACAACTTATGGCGGAGCAAGACCGACGGCAGTGAGCGGGTACAACTCAGCTTTCCCCCCTTGCAGGCCTATCTGCCACGCTGGTCTCCCGACGGGAAACAGATTGCCTTTGCGGGACTTGCTCCCGACCGCCACTTGCATATCTTTCTCGTGTCCGCCGACGGCGGCAGCCCACAACAACTGACTTTCACCGACCGGGACGAATCAGACCCCACGTGGTTGCCGGATAGTAATTCTCTGGCTTACGGCTGCCAAGGTGCTCCCATCCGTGTTTTGAATTTGCGGACCCACGAGGTCTCAATTGTGCCTGGCTCGGAGGGCATTTGGGGCCCTGTCTGGTCACCCAACGGGCGGTACATTGCCGCCAATTCACCCAAAATGGACAAGCTGATGCTTTTTGACTTCAGCACTCAAAAGTGGGAAGCTTCAGCCCAGTTGAACGCTGCCTTCATGACTTGGTCGAGCGATAGCGAGGCGCTCTACTTTGACACCATGCTCGAGAAGGAGCCCGCGTTCTACCGCCTGCACATCACCAACCGGAAGCTAGAACGAGTTGTGAGCCTGAATAACATCCGGCGGGTTCGGGGGTGGGCCGGGCCGTGGTCAGGACTTACTCCCGACAATTTCCCCTTGGTGCTGCGCGACACTGGCAGCGTGGATATCTACGCCCTCGATTGGCAAGCCCCATAACGCACACTCGCCGCTCTTCGATCCTCATCGGCATCGCTCCTCCAGCGGAACGAGCCCATCCGGCGAACCGGCGGTCAACCCGCGTTTCCACGATGTCCACAACCGATCAACGTGGTGAGGGCGCACCGCCTACAATTCACCCTTGTAGGAGCGCGTGCGTTTCCCGAGACCTGCGCCATCGCGGTATTGGGCACCGATCACCTTAAAACAACGGCCTTCGAACTATCCAACGAACAGCTGGAATATCTCCTGGCCGGAAGCCGGTACGACATCGCCGTACAGGACATTGGACGTCTCACCCGTGCCGGGCTGAGAGCCGCCGCAGGTGTTCGTATTCTGTACCGCAAGCGTGCCTGAGGATACCCAGTAGGTCAGGACCCCCAATCCTGATGTGAATGTGCAGGTGTGAGTGCCGCTAGGCGGTCCTACGAGATCGACCTGGAAGCCATCGATCGCGCACAAGCAGTCAGACGGGAACGTGAACGTGTGGCTGGAAAGCGTACCCGCGGGATCGGTAATACTGAATGTCGCACTTGTCACCTTGCCGTTGGGCTCAGTGGCAAGCGCAATTCTCATCACTGAGCCTGCCGGCACCTGATTCGATGTGGCGGAGGCGAATGGGACGTAATTTGGGCTAGGGCTAAAACCGAAACCCTTTACCTCGGACCAGTACTGGATCCCTCCCTGAACCGAGTTGTTTTCTACGGAGATTACGTACTGAAACCAATTCAGCGGCTTGTCACGATAGGTAGCTTGTGGATTGGTCTGCGGATAGCAATTCAATTGCAGCGAGAATCCATTATTCCCGGACGTGACCAAGTCCAGCGTGACATGGAGGGTTACAGTCAGGTTCTGCAGACTCTTACAATTGTCGAAGAGAACTGCGTTGTTGCTGCTACTCAAGGGCATGTTCATCACCTCTCATTATCGCGAGTGTGAGGCCTCACGTTTCCGAAGTCCCGCCGCGAGTTGTAGGCGAGGATTTTCATTTTGGCTTCCCTGAACGCTGGTAGAGTATATGTGTTGGAGCGCTTTGGCGCAAGACGTTACAGACTTTTGTCAAGGCAAAGTAGAAATGTCCTGTCTTTTGGCAAAGTAGAAAGTTCCGTTTTTCGTTTTTTGGGCGCGCTTGCCGGTTTCCGGGGTGGGGGCGTTTTCGGTCGTGGCGGGCACTCCGCCACGCTCAGGCCATACTGGCGGAACTTCACCGCCGACGCACAATAAGCACGGCTGGAATCTCGCCGTTGTTCCGCTGTCAGCGAACGAAAGGCCGCATCAGAGATGACAAAGGACGAAAGCGTCGGGAAGACCCTGAGGGAAGCAGGCATATTTCCGCCTTCGGTCCAGGACAGCCATTACGGCGACAAGCCTGAAATGACCAGGGAAGAAATCATTGAGAAGACCCTGAGAGAAATGAACTTGTCGTCTTCCTCGGAAGATGGCAGCCAGTCCAGCGACGAAGCCGGTCGCCTCTCGACCGTCATCGCGGAGCTTGGGCGGAGGCTGCCCTATGGCAGCATCAAGACCTGCGCCGCATTCAGGCACCTCAAAGCAGCCTGCTGCGACCCCTGCCACACGTCTAGTCCGCACACTGACATGAGCCTGATTGGCCTGCCGGATGGCACTCAGGCGTGGGTGTGTTGTGCGGTGGAGTATGCGATTTACCCGGAGCGCTACGCAGAACTCATGGAGCGGTCACGGAACTGTCCGGAGGGGAAATTGTTCATAGACATGTTCAGCGGTGAGGACCGCAAGAAAGACTAGCAAGGCGGCGCAATCTCAGCAAATCGTTAAGTAGTTCAACTGTCAAATCGGGGCTGGCAACGCGAGACGCCTGGAGCCAGGTTGTGCGTTTGCATGTTGGACAGAACCCCTTAGCTCACTTCTTTATCCAGGACGTATCGGACTTCAAAACTGCCTGCCTGGCCGGCTGCAAAACCGGCTTTTGGGACGGTTGGGGGATTTTTGAATCGATCCTATTCTTTTCCAGCTTGCCAACGCCTGGAGTAAAGGCTTTCACGATCCTTTGAATCTTCCATTCGGGCGGGTCGGTCCCTGGGGGCAAATAAGGAATGCCGCCAGCTTCAGCGCTTCCCCTCGCCTGCAGGTCAACGAGAAAGTCATGCAGCCTCGTGACGCCGACGGTGCTGCCCAGTAGCCTCTGCAGGAGCGTCGCAGGTTGTAGCCAAGACCAGCCCTCAATCACGATCAGGTGTCCGAGGTTGGCCTCTTCCCCACAGTGAAGCCGAATTACTGGGACACTCGCCAGGTGATAAATCCAAGGAATATGCTCAAACGCGTATTCTGGAAAGCTCCCAGCCCCGAGCTGCATTTGCCGCTCCTGAGTATTCCACCCCCCCGTGGTCTTTACGACGTAAATAGTGGTCTTCGATGCGGGCAACACTTTTACTTCGGCCTTATGGCTCTGAATATAGTTCTGAGCCAACGCTTTCGTTCCCTTGCCTGTTCCAAGGCCTTGCGGGATTACTTCCACGGTGGCCGTGCCGAGGGCGCTGGGATTCGTAGCCCGCAGCTCGTCCTGCAAGGGAAATTTGGTTGCGGTGTAGAACTCCGGCGTAACGCTGATCGCGGTAAAGAGGCAATTATCAGTATTTGAGCCCTTCCGGAAAAACACCTTGATTCCCAGAGTGTTGAATGGGTGCCAATCCTGATCCATATTGGACTATTGCCGCAAATGTGGAATTCGCGACTGGGGAAGAGTTCCCTGGTTGTTCTCAATCTGCTGCGGAGTGCGGCCATCCCCTCGAAACACGATCCGAACGCCTTGACCTTGCAACTGGTAGTTTCTAGCGGAATCCTTGTACAAAACCTCCGGATCCACCTTCTCTCTTATGGTGAACTCTTCGAATCCGTCTCTTCGCATTTCGTCCAAGAGCCTTCTCCTATCCAGAGCCGCCTCCGCTATGTAGCTCTCGTCGACATTGGTGATTTGGTCAAAATAGAACTGCCTCCGGTCGGGATTGGGAAGTTCGACATAGAAGTAATTGAACCAGTATTGGAAGCTAAACTCCGTCAGTGGTTTGGGATACGCAAATTTGTCGGGCGCCTTCTTTCTGGGAGGCTCTATCGTGTCTGCCATCTCCGTAATCAGTGCCTTGAGCCCTCTGAACTCTGCGGCGGTAATCTTCTCGAATCCTTTTTTCTCGAGCTTGTTGTTAATGGTCATCAACGACAACCCGGTGGACCCGACGCTCCCGATAAGCACTTCTTTCATGCTTTTCTTTGTCACCGCCGCTACTTCGGCGGCAATTTGGCGCAAAAGATCTGGCCATTGCTCGGGGGTTGGTTTGGGCATATATGTCCTCCTGTTATCAGTATTAACCCCGTGGGCTCAACTGATGCCGTGCTCTTCGGCTTAAGGTATCGGCTCCCGTTTCCTGCAATACTGCATCATATTGCCGAGGGCTAAGCGCCCCGGGCGGGGCCTATTGCAGAAGAATCGAAAAAGCGCTTCATCCAATGGCTGCCCGGCTAAAATCCTGCGCGTTGGGCCGCTATTTGGGGAAAACCCCCTCTTTTCCTTCAGAAGGACCGGCGCCGCTAGGATGGTTGAGTAGTGGAGGTCGACTGTGCGTTTTGTGCGGTTGGTCGCTGCGCCCCGCGGGCTGTCGGGATCCGCCGGTCCCTCACAGTGCAATTTGCCAAACTCGACCGATTCCTCTACCAAGGACAGCCCGTCCATACGGATGGCGTGCCGCTCATCATTACACTTTAGGTCCGAACTCCAATCCACTCCACTTCGCAACTTGGTCACTGACTTCCTGGATCAGTAGCACACCCCCAATCTCCAGATAAATCCTGGTATCACGGGGCAGGCGTGTGCTAATTGTGTGCGGCATTAGACGCCCGAAGGCCGATGGGATTCGCGGATACGAGCGGCACAGTCTCAGCAGAAGATCGTGCGATGGTCTTCAGCAGTGGAGTTCCTGCGAGCTCTTGCTCCACTCGATGGGCTGTTTCCAGAACTGCTTTTCTTGGCGCGTTTACCCTGCACTCCTAACGAGACCCGCCGGCCCACTAGCACCAGTCCGCAGCCGTACCTCGGCCGACAGACTCTTGCCTTTAGGGAACATTCCGATAAAAAGTCGTGGTACAGTCCCGCCCAGAAAACGCTCCGCTTCCTCCGGGCCTGGATCTGAAAATATCAGGTGCTCAGTCTAAAAAGCGCCTCAAGCCAAAAGGATCTAACCGCCACTTCGCATATACCAATCCCGCGCCCATAAGCAGGGGCCCCACACATAGTGGCGGTGAACAAATCTCTACAGAAGCTGCGGAGGAGGGACTATGGCCCCACCGCCAGTTGGTCCACCTCCCAATCGATGGCTTACTCGCTTAGTGTCATGCGGGCCATGTAGCTCGGCCAGCCAACCTGTGCCCGGTCCACCTCGAACTCGGAACGGCGGAGCAGCGTGATGTGGCCAAACATTCGTGTCAGCTTGGTCCAACATGCGTTTCTATTTGTGCTGTATGCTTTCAGGAGATCGTTGGCGGTCTAGCGGCAACACGTTCAACTTCCAATTCACCGGAACTGTGGTGGGAGGATAGCAAACCTTCTGATCACAGGCCTGATAATGCAACTCGCCCGCAATCGTAATGGTCTTGCTGGTCCCGAGAGAGCGAACGAAATCGGGAGACCTCGTCACCGTCACATCCTGCGTAATGCGGAATTTTCCTTCAAAGACGGGCACGTGTTCCCGGATTGCTTCCAAATACAATACTTTGGGAGTTGGATAGACTACACGATCCAGAGCGAACTTCGGTGACGTTCCTATCGCGAGCTGGATCGGCTTGTACCCCTGGACCTGAGGCGCATAAACATGCACCCCCCGGGGAAGCTCGACCTCAGCAGCCAGCGTCAGTCGGTTGCCCGGCGCCGCCATGCGGTCTGACTGCGCAAGGCTGAGCCGGAGGTGTGGAGCTTCCACCTCCCGGCTCACTCCTTCCGCAAGTTCAGGAAAGAGCTTCCGAATAACGTTGTTTGGGGTAAACCGGTCGAGATCGCTCCCCTCGAAAAACGCCTCGCGAATCATTCCACTTTCATCTATGTAAAAGAAGCCGGGATGAGCCATCCCTTTGTTCATGCCTTTCGCTTCCGCGTTGAGGACCTTGAAGGATCGAATCACCTCCGCGTCCGGATCGGCTAGGAGTGGAAAGTCGATCTTGTGACGATCGGCAAAGTCCTTGAGGATTTCCCGGCTATCGTAACTGACGGCCGCCGGCTTGATGCCGCGCTTCTCAAAACTCTGTTTCGCATCCTGCAGCTCGACCAGCTGCGCTTTGCAGAACGGTCACCAATCGGCGGAGCGGAAGAATAAAAGAATCGTCCCCTTCGTTCCCTTGAGAGTCTCATTAGTCTGCGTGCGACCAAACTGATCGCGTAGCGAGATGCGGGGCGCCTTCGCCCCGACCGGCAATCCGACAGGGGAGGCAATCGGCTGATTGACCGGAGGTTTTTCCTGGGCCATCCCGGCTGCCAGGATGGCGAAAAGGCAAATTACCGTGGCTATTACTCTCATCCTTGGTCCCGGAATGGTTTTGCTCCCCTCTGCCATTATTTTGAGGATCGGTTCAAGAGAGCGTCGAGAATGTGCGAAATCTCTGATTGGCTAACCTCCCCAGCCTGATTGTATACCGGGTTACCATTCGGGTCGAGTACCGTCACGTGCGGGATGTAGCCCTTGTAGTATTGCCCGACAAGCTCCTGTTGGGCGGCAGATCGTGGCTTGTCCAGATCAATGACCACAAACTTCACTCTGCCTTTATCCACTTCTTCGAGGTGGGCGATCAGGTGACTTCGAAGACGCACTGCGTCGCCCAGGGTCTTCATCGTCAGCGCGTACTCTTGGAAGCCTGAAATCCCGTACAGATTCGTCACTGATCCCAGGCCGATGACAAGGTAATCGAACTCGAGCGCATGTTGGTGGTGGTCGAATCCATGGGAGACAACAACTTTCTTGACACGGTAGAGGGCGACGGTTCGAGTCCGTCCGGGCCTACCAAATCAATAACTTACAGACATTTGACCTCTACCCCGCCGGGCAGATCTCTTATTACGAAAATCGTCCTCCTTATTACAGGGTTACGAGTAGCTGACAGGCTGGAAATTCGTCGGTGTGTCAGTAAATGTGCAGGCTTTGTCGCACCAGTCAGGCCACCGGGGCGTGTATTCCAGGAAATCTAAGCTCGCGGAATTGTTTTCTGCACGCTGAGGAGTAACTATCGACTCTGTGGCGGCTCTGGTGGTCTGAGGACGACCAGAGGCTATGGTGTGGATTACTCTCTGTGCTTTTCTTGCCATTTGAGCAATTCTGACCAGCCTACTGAGCCCTTTTGAACAGCCTTGCAAGTTATTCCGTTCTATAAAGGTCGAGTAGATAGCATAGCCAGCCCGTGTGGAGAGCGGATGCCAAGCTCAACGCAAGGTCCATGGATCAGCGCCTACGATATGTATCTGCTGGAAGAGGGCACGCACTGCCGTGCCTACGAGAAGATGGGAGCACACCTCGGCGAGTTGGCCGGGCAGCGCGGCGTTCATTTCGCGGTGTGGGCTCCCAACGCCAAACAGGTCAGCGTACTCGGGGACTTCAACGGATGGAACCCACGGTCGAATGCCCTGGCAGCGCACGGTGCGACTGGAGTGTGGGAGGGCTTTGTACCTGAGGCAGGGGCGGGTGCTTTGTACAAGTATCACATTACGTCTCAGTACCGGGGTTATGAGGTCGATAAAGCCGATCCGTACGCATTTGCCGCGGAAATCCGACCGCAAACTGCCTCCCGTGTGTGGGACCTCAGCACCTACACGTGGGCAGATAGCGAGTGGATGGCGAACCGCGCAAATAGAAATGGCCTTAGGCGCCCCGTCTCCATCTATGAAGTCCATCTCGGCTCCTGGAGGAGGGTGCCGGAGGAGGGGAACCGTTCGCTGACTTACCGGGAAATGGCGGTGCAGCTCGCCGACTATGTGCGGGAGGCTGGCTATACGCACGTCGAGTTTCTCCCCGTCATGGAGCACCCTTTCGATGGCTCCTGGGGCTATGAAGTCATCGGCTATTACGCACCCACCAGCCGATTCGGCACGCCCGCGGATTTCATGTACCTGGTGGATTGCCTTCATCAACGTGAGATTGGGGTGATCGTCGATTGGGTCCCGGCGCATTTCCCCAAAGACCAAGCCGGACTTGGCTATTTCGACGGCACACATCTCTACGAACATTCGGACCCACGGCAGGGCGAGCAGCCTGAGTGGAATACGTTCGTCTTCAACTATGGGCGTTCCGAGGTTCGAGGTTTTCTGATCGCCAATGCCCTGTTTTGGTTCGACAAGTATCACGTCGACGGCCTGCGCGTAGACGCCGTCGCCTCCATGCTTTACCTCGATTACGGGCGCCCGAACGGCGAGTGGATACCCAATCAGTATGGAGGCAAGGAGAATATTGACGCGCTTCAATTCCTGCGGCAAATGAACGAGCAAGTGTACGCCGTATTTCCCGACGCCATGATGATTGCCGAGGAATCGACCGCCTGGCCGATGGTGTCGCGACCGGTGTATCTCGGCGGTCTCGGCTTCGGCCTCAAATGGAACATGGGCTGGATGCATGACACGCTTGAATACATGTCGATGGACCCGATTTATCGCCGCTATCACCAGCATAAGATCACCTCCAGCCTGCTTTACGCGTTCTCGGAGAATTTCGTATTGCCTCTTTCGCACGATGAAGTGGTGTACGGCAAGGGTTCGATGATTGCCAAGATGCCAGGCGATGACTGGCGCAAGTTCGCGAACCTGCGGCTACTTTACGGATACATGTGGGGCCATCCCGGGAAGAAACTGTTATTCATGGGCAGTGAATTTGGCCAATGGAACGAATGGAACCACGATAGCAGCTTGGATTGGCACTTGTTGGAGCACCCGTTGCATTCCGGCTTGCGGCGGTGGCTGCGCGAATTGAACACTTTTTACCGGGGACAACCATCCCTTTACGAGGTGGATTTCGAGTCCTCCGGGTTTGAGTGGGTGGATTGCAGCGATTGGGAACGGAGCGCCATCTCTTTCCTGAGGCGGGCAAGGAATCCCGCCGACGTGACTCTCTTCATCTGCAATTTCACTCCCGTGCCCCGGCACAACTATCGCGTCGGGGCGCCCGTGAACGGCGACTGGAGGGAGGTCCTGAATAGCGATGCTCTGCTTTACGGCGGCAGCGGTCTGGGAAATGACGGCCGCGTGGAAGCGGGCCCACTGCCGTTGCACGGTAGACCTTACTCGCTCAGCCTCACGATTCCACCTCTTGGCGTGCTGGTCCTCAGGCCGGCGGCCCGTGACTCGCCCTGACCCGGCGTAACCGGAACCGAAAAGGCGCCAAGTCCATGACGGCCTGCGCCGCCAGGAAGACCGAAGCGTGGAGGTAGCCAATCTCGCCGCGGTAAGGCGATACCTACAGAGAAGAGGCGCTGGAGCGTGAATTCGCCATCCGGAACATTCTTTGTGCGGTTGATATGAGCTCTCACAGCCGCAAAACCTTATCGCGGGCTGCGCGGATGGCCGCGGAGTTTGGCGCGAGGCATACGCTCGTCCATATCACCGATGGGATGGAGAACTACGGCCCTGGCGGATCCTACGCCGACCCCGCGTGGAAGGAAAAAATCGTCGGGTTCGCCGCCGAAGAGATCGCCAAGCTTCAGCAGGACGTGGGCACAAAGGCCGAAGTCGTCATCGATAGCGGCAATGTCCCGGAGGTGTTGAACCGAGCGGCAGAACAAACAAAGGCTGACGTCCTGGTCATCGGGCACATACCCTCCGGCGGTCATTTGGGGGCCAACGGTAGTGGCTATGCGATTATTCGCGAGTCGCGCGTCCCGATCCTGAGCGTCTGAGTATTCATGTTGTAAAGCGATCCCAAAACCATGGGAACACCCAGCTCAAATGGCAAGGCAGGGGTCTTGGTCGGCGACCCTGGAGCGGCAGGCTCTAAGGTCACGATGCCACCGGCTCGCCCGGACAAGCCGCCGATTCCAACGAAAACAAAGAACCAGAATATTCGTGTTTCGCCTGCCGTCCTCGACGCTGCTCGGAAAGACGGCGAAGCACTGCTCCGCGACTTGCGAACGTCTGCAGGTGGGCTTGCGCAAGCTGAGGCTGAAGAGCGGGCACGTACCGCGGGGCCGAATGAAGTGGCGCAAGAGAAGAAGCAAGGCTGGCCCATCCGCGTTCTGAAAATCATCCGCAACCCGCTGGTAATCCTGCTGACAACTTTGTCTGCAATCTCTTTCCTTACAGGCGACGCGCGCGCCGGCTCGGTGATGGCAGGTATGGTGGCGCTGAGCGTGGGACTCCGCTTCTGGCAGGAAGCCCGGGCGGACGCCGCCGCCGAGAAGCTCAAGGCCATGATCCACGTGACCGCCACGGTGGTCCGGGACGGTGCAGCGAGGGAGATACCACTCCGGGATTTGGTGCCCGGGGACATGATCAACCTGGCCGCCGGCGATATGATTCCGGGCGACGTACGGCTGCTGACTTCAAAAGACCTGTTCGTAAGCCAAGGCAGCCTCACCGGTGAATCACTCCCGGTCGAGAAGACCCACGACCCTGAAACCAAACAGGAGAGCTCACCCACTGAACTCACGAATATATGCTTCATGGGGACGAGCGTGGAGAGCGGCACGGCAACAGCTGTCGTGGTCACCACGGGCTTACAAACCTACTTGGGCAGCATGGCCCACTCGATTACCGAGGAACGGCCGCAGACGAGCTTCGATCAAGGCCTCAACCGCTTCACCTGGCTGATGATGAAGTTTATGGTCGTGATGGTGCCTCTGGTTTTCCTCATCAACGGTCTCACCAAACACGATTGGAAGGGGGCCTTCTTCTTCGCCTTGGCGGTGGCCGTAGGCCTCACTCCCGAAATGCTTCCCATGATCGTCTCCGTATGCCTCTCCAAAGGCGCGCTGGGCATGAGCCGCAAGAAGGTGATCGTCAAGCGGCTGAACTCCATCCAGAACTTCGGGGCCATGGACGTGTTGTGCACCGACAAGACGGGAACGCTCACCGAGGACCGCGTCGTCCTGATGCGGCATTGCAATGTCGCCGGGCGTGAAACCGATGACGTGCTGCTGATCGGGTTCCTGATCAGCTATTTCCAGACGGGGCTCCGAAACTTGCTTGATCGGGCAATTTTGGAAAGCACCGATTTCCACGCGAAGGCGGCAGTGGAGAAGTATAAGAAGCTGGACGAAATCCCGTTCGATTTCACTCGACGCATTATGTCGGTCCTGGTAGAGGAGGCTGAAGGTAAGGCCATCCTGCTGGCCAAGGGAGCTCCGGAAGAGATTTTTCTCCGTTGCTCGCAATTTGAACTCGACGGCAAGCTCTCGCCCATGACCCCGGACCAGATGGTCGGGCTGAAGCGGGAGTACGATGACCTCAGCAACGACGGTTTCCGTGTGCTGGCCGTGGCGACAAAGGAGCTGCCAGGGAAGCGGATTTGCACAAAGGATGACGAGCGCGATCTCATCCTCAGGGGGTACGTAGCGTTCCTGGACCCGCCCAAGACCTCGGCGGCCGGCGCACTCGCGGCCCTGCACAACCATGGCGTGGCCGTAAAAATCCTCACCGGGGATAACCACCTGATCAGCCGCAAGGTGTGCAAAGACGTTGGCCTCTTGGCTGACCCCATGCTGGAGGGCGGCGAAATTGAGAAAATGTCGGACACCGAACTCGGCGAGGCGGCGGAGAAAACGGCGCTATTCGCCCGCCTCTCTCCCGCGCACAAAGAGCGGGTGATCCGTGTCCTCCGCGCCAAGGGCCACGTGGTGGGATGCATGGGTGATGGAATCAACGACGCTCCCGCCTTGCGAGCGGCGGACGTCGGCATCTCCGTGGACACCGCCACGGACATCGCCAAGGAATCGGCAGACCTGATCTTGCTGGAGAAGGACCTGATGGTGCTGGATGGAGGCGTCATCGAAGGCCGTAAGGTCTTCGCCAACATCGTGAAGTACATTCGCATGGGAGCAAGTTCCAACTTCGGGACCATGTTCAGCGTGCTGGGGGCAAGTGCCTTCCTCCCCTTCCTGCCGATGGCCCCGATTCAGGTGTTGACGAACAATCTCCTGTACGACTTCTCGCAGGTGCCCATCCCCGCGGACGCCGTGGACGAAGAACAAGTAGCTCGGCCGCGACCCTGGAACATAGGGGAAATAAAGCGATTCATTCTCTTTATCGGCCCCATCAGCTCGATTTTTGACTATACGACTTTCTTCGTGATGCTCTATTTCTTCAAATGTTGGGCTCCTTCCCGGGTGTCGCTCTTTCAGACCGGCTGGTTTGTCGAATCGCTGATGACGCAGACGCTGATCATCCACGTCATTCGCACGAACAAGATTCCCTTTTTTCAGAGCCGGGCAAGTTGGACGCTGACCGCCACAACTTTATCAATTATGGCCTTTGGGATGTTGCTGCCTTATTCTCCCGTGGCCTCGGCGCTGGGATTCACGCACCTCCCGCTATTGTACTGGCCAATCCTGATGCTCACGCTGCTCGCCTATATGGGCCTGACGCAAATTATCAAGGTCTTGCTGCTGCGGAAGCAGTGGATTTAACCCGACAGTTTTCGGCAATGGGACACAATAGGTTTCCCTGAGTTCGATCAAGTCCGAGGTCCAGGAGGCTGCATGAGGTCACCGATCGGCACGGAACTTCACCACACGGGACGCATTGGATGGCTCCGCGCGGCGGTACTGGGCGCGAACGATGGCATCCTTTCAACATCGAGTCTGGTACTCGGAGTCGCTGCCGCCCATGCGACTCACGGCAACATCCTGATTGCAGGGATTGCCGGTCTGGTAGCGGGATCCATGTCCATGGCTGCCGGCGAATACGTGTCTGTCCACTCGCAGGCGGACAGCGAAGAAGCGGAACTGAATCTTGAGCGCACGGAACTTAAAGAAGACGACAAGGGCGAGCGGAAGGAACTGACGGCAATCTACGTCGCTCGCGGACTCGATCCTTCGCTCGCAAAGCAGGTCGCTGAGCAACTGATGCGCCACGATGCGCTAGGCGCGCATGCCCGCGACGAACTCGGCATCTCGGAGACTTTCCGTGCACGTCCGATTCAGGCGGCGTTGGCCTCGGCGGGCAGTTTCGCGGTTGGAGCAGCCATGCCTCTCATCGCCACTGCGCTGGCGCCGGCAGCGGGCTTGATCCCGATTGTCTCGGGAACTTCACTGCTGTTCCTGGCACTTCTCGGCGGGCTGGCCGCACGCGCCGGCGGCGCAGGAGTGACCATGGGCGCAATACGTGTTACGTTTTGGGGCGCGATGGCCATGGCGCTGACCGCCGGCATCGGGGCACTGGTGGGAACCGTTGTGTGAGCGTCGTCGTCTGCCATTCACACTTTTGGGTCGTGGGTCAATTTGATCGAACACATTGCGGAATGGGTGCTTACCGCTTCCACCACACGTATGTGGTGTACGCTAAACTGACCGCGGCCACAATTATAAGAATAAGAAGATAGGCGACAAAAACATCGCGCCAATACGTTCCAATTGCAATTCCTAAAGCCAACATTCCTAATTTAAAAACACCAGCCTGCCACCATTTGAACATGCACGTCTTGAATATGTTCATGGGGTGCCTTTCATCGTCAAATCATTCACGGTTTGCCCCTAATTTCACATTGATCCACGACCCACTTTGGGGAGTGGTTCTCCAGCTCCCATAACTTCAAGTGTGGACCGCGAGCACAGGGCAGGGGCCCAACTGGATGACCCGGTAAGTGGTGGAACCAAAGAGGGCACTGTTTAGGGAACTCCGGCCACGAACCCCCATAATCACCAAATCGGTCTGCGCTTCCATGGCGACGTCAATGATCTGCTGGTAGGGCTTGCCGATCCGCACCAAGAACTTGACGAGGGAAGGCTTGAGCGCTTGGGGTGGAACCGATTCCCTGAGCTGCTCCGTCGCCTTAGCCGTCGTGCTTTGATTGTCCGCCGAGCCTGGTGGGTGTTCCGACACGTGGAGTAAAGTAAGTTCGGCGTTGTACTGCTTTGTGATGGAAAATGCGTGATTCAAAGCACGCAGAGCGTGCTTGGAGAAATCCATGCACAGAACAATCTTCTTGATGTTGATGGGATCAGCTTTTTCCCCGGGAGCTACAAAATCGTGCGCGGGCTTTCGCACCACTAACACCGGGCATGGGGCTTTTCGCAGAACTTTTTCTGTCACTGATCCCAGCATTAAGCGGTCAAACCCGCCCAAGCCGTGAGTTCCCATCACGATCAGATTCACCGCCTGCGTTTTGGCGAAAGAGAGGATCCTGTCCGAATAGAGTGAGCTTTCGGAAAGTCTGCAACCTTCATGCACGACACATTGCGGTTGCACCTTTGTCCGCGTCAGCCGTTTTGCGAATTCCCTGAGCTTTTGCAAGGCGTCAGTCCGGAGCTTTCGGCGGATCTCCTTATACGACGCGTCAATATAAAAGGCGGGAAACGAATACCTGACATGCTGCACCAGCAATTCAGACTTGTAATGCCAGGCGAGTGACTGGGCGTAGTCATAGGCTTTGACCGAAAACTCTGAAAAGTCGATCGGACAGAGGATTGATTTGAATCGTGGCATACACTTCACCTCACGTGCGAGAAGGGTACGTTAACATAGGGGGAAGCCAAGCCAAAACCGACCTTCCGCCCTAGTTAACGTGCAGAACGGGTCCGGACAATCTCTACCGAGCAACGGGCATGACGGGCCACGGCCTCCGATACGCTTCCCATCAGGAAGCGATCGAGGCCGGTTCGGCCATGGGAGCCGACCATAATCAGGTCGGCGCGCCAGGTCTCAGAATGGTTGAGGATTACGTCTCGCGCGTCGCCTTCCTTGACTGACGAGGTCACCTTAAAGCCAGCAGAGCGAAGCTTTCGAGCGGCCTGCGCCACCATTTCCTTACCCCGCTCACGCTCGCGTAACCGGGCGGCAACGAAGTCGGGAGAACTTTTGCTACCCATCCCCTCCGCCAGTCTCTCTGGAAACGGTTCGACAGTGTGTAGAACGTGTACTTCTGCGTTCTCTGTCTTGGCTTGGGCGATCAACGCGTCCGTGGCGCCGGCTGAGTACTTGGAATCATCCAACGCAAGCAGAATTCTCATGACTCCTCCATCTGTCCTTAATGCCCAGTGCGGTTCTCAGACTCGACTGGGGAAAAGAATCTCGCCGCCCTTAAGCGCCGCGCGAACCTCCGCTAAAGAAGTTGTATAGCCAGCCAAATAGCGCTCCTCCGACGGCTCCATCGAAGAGGGCATACCCTGTGCCGACCAAGACATCGAGGAAATGTCGCGAGTTGTGAAAACCGGGATAAATCGAGCTTACACATTGCAGGAAAGCAGTGCCGTAAGACGGTGCCGCGAGGTTTACGAGGCCAACAAAGAGGACCCCGCCGCCCCAGAGCAATGCCGATACAATAGCCAGCGATTTGACTGATAATTTCATCTGATTCCCCTTTCATTTAAGGTGGGCTGCCACCTGCCCTAATCTAAGTAACGCTCTGCACAGCCTGGGGCGATTGCGCGGACCGCTCTGCGCGCCGCATCGCGGAATGAATCATCATGAACTCCCCCACGCTTTCGAGCGTCAGCATGCCCGCTAACTCGCCGCTGTGTTCCACGGGCAGTGCGCGGCAGCCGCAACGCTGTACCACCTGAACGGCTTGGTCAAGCATGTCGTGCGAATCAACAAATTGAAAATCGCGGTGCATAGCTTCACGCACATGTTTATCCGTCCCCCCCTGGGCGATCGCCCGCACAAGGTCTTCTCGCGTTAGTACGCCCAGGACGCGGCTGCCATACACCACAGGGAAATCCTGTTGCCAGCCCGAAAGGATTTGCTCTACAGCCGTTGCCAGCGTGTCATCAGGTTGAAGCGTGCGAATATCCCGGTACATCACTTCCTGCACAGGAATGCCGCCGAGCGAGGTGCGCATCTGCGCCATCCCCGCCTCGCCGCTTGCCCCCATCCACACGAAAAGCGCAATGAAGAGAAGGAAGGGGTCGAAAAACAATCCGAGGAAGCGGAAAACAAAAGCGATCCCTTGGCCGATATGCGCAGCCGTCTGCGTGGCGTCCGTGTAGTCCATGCGCTTGGCCAGCAGCGCACGCAAAACGCGCCCGCCGTCCATGGGAAACGCGGGAATCAGGTTGAAGAGCACCAACCACACGTTGACGGCCATGAGGCTCGGCAGGAACTCACGCCCGGTCCAACTGATCGTCGCGGCCTGACGCAACGTCGGGATATGTCCCAATGTTACAAGCACCGCGAAAAGCCCCAAGGCAATCATCACATTCACAGCCGGTCCCGCCAGCGCCACCAGTAGTTCCTGGTTCGGGTCCTCCGGCATGCGCTCGAGTCGGGCCACGCCGCCGATGGGAAGCAGAACGATATCGCGTGTGCGGATGCCGAAGCGCTGCGCCGTGAGCGCATGCCCCAGCTCATGCAGGACGATACAGCCGAAGATCACCAGGACGAAGAGGACCCCGAACAGGGTCCTCGCCACGTTATGGCTCTCCACCCAAGTGGCGACGAAACGGAAATCCTTGGAATTGATTTTCATATTGATCGCTCCGTTATCGCCTGCCGCCACGGATGCGCCCACCAGCGACCCCGGCTCTGGGTTTCAGGCGGAGGTCGGCGCAGGCTTCGGCTGACCTGCCACACCTTTCCGAATCTCGCGTTCCGCTTCCAGCCAGTCTTGCTCAGCCGGGCTTTGGCCATGGACTCGATCCTGATAGAGTTCGTAGGCCCGTTGGGAGATCTGCGGGGTAAGATCGACCGGCTTCTTGGCCAGCAACGGTGCTTTCGTCGGGTCAAAAATCCGATAGGCGAGCAATTTCACGCGATCATTGATGAGGAACCAAGCCACTGCATAGGCCCAAACGAAACCTGCCCAGCGCCAACCGAGAGGTGTCATAAACAAGCCATACACCGCAATCAGCGTGGCGATGGCTTGCGTGCCTAACACCGCGGCCCACAGAATCCGCGCCGGGCGTATGGACCAGAACGGGCCGCGCGTGCGCGTCAGGAAGATCGTCAGATGTCCGGCCACGGACAGTTTCAAATACATCAGCGTCTGGATGTGGTTGCGGTCAAGGTGAAACACGCGCTCCCCGAGATAAAACAACCCGAAGGCGGAAACCACCCCGATGACGCCCAGTACCGTGGAGATCCCCAGCACGAGGCGCATGTTCCAGGCCTCGGGTTTGTCCTTGTAATGAACATTGTCGTAGGCGATGGAGAGGATGGCGCCGTCGTTGAGCAACGCGATCATCACGATCATCACGGCGGTGACCGGATAGAAGTTAAATACCAGGATCGACAGCGTCATGAACAGCAGCACGCGCAATGTTTCGGCAATGCGATACATGGCGTAGCTGTTCATGCGCTGGAAGATGCGGCGGCTCTCCTTGATGGCGTCGATAATGACCGACAGGCCGGAGGCAAGCAGGACGATGGACGCTGCCGCGCGGGCCGCATCCGTCGCGCCGGAAACGGCGATGCCGCAGTCTGCCTTCTTCAAAGCGGGCGCGTCGTTTACCCCGTCGCCCGTCATGCCGACGATGTGGCCGCGCTGCTGAAGGACATCCACAATGTGGAATTTGTGTTCGGGGAAAACCTGGGCGAAACCATCGGCTTTTTCGATGGCCTCCGCCATCTGCGCCGACTCGTGATGCTTGGTGTCGCCCAATCCGCTGGCATCCAGAATGTTCGTGCCCATACCTAGTTGCCGGGAAGTTTCCTGCGCGATGGCGAGTTGATCGCCCGTAACCATCTTGACGGTCACGCCCATCTGCCGGGCGCTGGCGATGGTTGCTTTGGCCTGTTCGCGCGGCGGATCGAACAGGGGCAAGACCCCCACAAACTGCCACTGGCCTTCCTGATCCGCCCGGGCGATGCCCAGAGAACGGAAGCCGCGACCGGCAAATTCCTTCACCGCCTTCTCCACGGCGGGCTTCACTTCACCGGCATTCGTCGCCATTTGCAGAATCACCTGCGGCGCTCCCTTGGCCACGAAGAACTGTTTTCCGTCAGCTCCCTTGACGGTGGCTTCCGTGCGCTTGTGCACCGGGTCAAAGGGTTGGAAGTGAAGCACCTGGTAGCTCTTTAGGGCTTCTCCGTCCTTCACGCCGCCAATCACCGCCAGGTCAATCGTGTCCTTGTCTTCCGCGCGCGAAGCGAGCGCGCCGTACAGAACGGCTTGGTCCGGGTGAATACCGTTCACGGTGAAGGGGTCGCCCAGGGTCAGCTTGTTCTGGGTCAGGGTTCCGGTCTTGTCGGAGCACAAAACGTCGACTCCGGCCAACTCCTCGATCGCCGACAATCGCGTCACGATGGCTTCTTTCTTCGCCAGCAGACGCGCGCCTACCGCCATGGTTACGGAGAGCACCGTGGGCATCGCCACGGGAATTGCGGCTACCAGAAGGACCAGGCAGAATTCCGTGGTGGTAAGAAACTTGTCGCCACGGAAGAGCGCCACCGTCAGAATCAGCACCACCAGAGCCACCGCAAGGACAATAAGATAATCGCCGATCTTCAGCACGGCACGCTGGAAATGGCTGACGGTTTGAGCCTCCTGCACCAGTTGCGCGGTCTTGCCGAAGTAGGTTTTCGCGCCTGTGGCATAGACCATGGCGTCGATTTCGCCCTGGCGGATAATCGAACCGGAAAACACCGCTGCGCCCGGTTGGGCGTTGACCGGCAAGGATTCGCCAGTCAACGCCGACTGGTCCACTTCGATCGAATCGCCCGCGAGCAAGCGTGCGTCCGCCGGCACAATGTCACCCAGTCGCAGCCGTATCACGTCACCCGGCACCAGTTCTGAGGCATTCGGGTTGGTCCACTTCCCATCACGTTTCACCGTCGCCTTCACCGCCAGTTTGGCCTTCAGAGCGGCGATGGCGTTGCCCGCCTGGTGCTCTTCCCAGAATCCCACCACGGCGTTGGAAACAAGCAAAAGGAGGATGATGAAAAAGTCCAGCCAGTGGCGGACAATCCCCGACAGGATCACTGCTGCTTCAATCATCCACGGGATGGGACCCCAAAAATAGCTGAGGAACTTCAGGAACAGATTCGTTTTCTTTTCCGCGATCTGGTTGGGGCCGTATTGCACAATGCGCTTCTTCGCCTCGGCTTCGGTAAGACCCTCCGGCGACGACGCCAATTGTTTTTCCACTTCCGGCATGGGAAGGGATTTCAGATCGTCCTTGGGCTCCGGCTTGGTCCCTGGTTTCGATTTCGTATCCTCGGATTCATCTGTATTGGATTCCATGATAACGACCCTCTCTTTGTTGTCACAGTCGCTGGCGGCCCGTTGCGGGCTACGGCGGCTTTATGCCGCGAAATGGCGCGGTAAACTCGCCTTCCCGATCCGGCGCGTTACACCTTTGCTTCCGGCGCGTGGGCGACTGCTCCGGGCGGCAAGCAATCCGGCAGGTCAAGGCGCGCCACACCAATTCGGTTGTCGGCCATTCCGTAATAGACGTCGAAGCGGTCGGGCAAACCGAGATCGTCGCGCGGGTCGATGCCCGTGGGGAACACGACGTTGGCGATGGTCCCCTGGCGTTCCTGCGGCAGGAGCGGCGTCAATACCGGTTCCGCCGATCGATAGCGGATCATCTGCGGATGCTCTTGCGAGAGCACCATGACCCCGGCGGAGTAACACAATTGGTGTCCTTCCGTGCTCTGGCCTACGATTTCACTGACGCCGTGATAGACAATCAGCCAACCGTGCTTGGTTAAGACAGGCGGCGTGCCGCTGCCAATTTTGAGCCGCTCCCAGGGCGACACGGGAGTTGCCAACCGGTGATGCGAGGTGAAGCGGCTGAGGTGATCGGGTTGATGGTCTTGCGAGGCTACTTGGCAGTAGGAAATCCAGATGCTCTCGCGATCGAGATCCACGTCACGGGACGCTGCGCGGCAGGCCGTCTCCTCTGGTCGCGTGCCGGGGAAAAGCGGCCGATGGAGCATGCCGAGTTCTGGATTCCCGGAAGGATTGGGAATGGCGACGGGGAAAAGGCTGGCATCTTTGTTATCCACGTCGCCGATATCGATGCCTTGATACAGCCCAAAGGTAGCGAGCCCCAGGCGCTGCCAGTGGAAAAGATCGCGCGATGAGGCCAGAGCGATGCGGGGTCCCTGGGTGGAAAATGCCGTGTACGTCATGATGTAGCGCTTGAGCGGCTCGACGAACGTGATGCGAGGGTCCTCGCATCCACCGCCACCGCCGGGTCGCCGCTCGTAATCGGCCTCCGGCTCGAGGGCAATGCCGAGGCGCTCGACGCCGGCCGGATTGCCGGCTTCATTGAACCGCACTCGGGCAATTCCGATGCGCGAGTAATTGCCTCGCGCCACCAGCCGCGGGAAGATGTAGAGCTGGCCATCAGGACCACGAACGGCCGCCGGATTCAGGACGCCTTCGACCTCCTGGGGATTGCCTGGCTCCGGCTCCATCAGCATCCCCAGGCGCTGCAATGCAAACCCGGTCATCAATTCTCCTCGGAGACTCATGACTTGTGATCACCATCCATACAGGCAATGATGGTTTCGGTCACCCGTTTGGTCTCAAGGGGGTCACGAACGGGTATGGAAACAACCCCGGCTTCTTCGGCGGGATAGTCGTTCCCTCCCACAAACAAGGCATCACCAATGTAGATCATCTCTTTCAGTGAAATACCCAGGATGTCGCGAAGCTTTCGAATGCCGTAAGCCTTATCAATGCCCGGCCGGGTGATATCAATGGAAGTCGCGCCACCGACGCGGACAGAAAACTCGGGAATAAGAGTGTCAAGAAGGGCTTTGATCTTCTTTCGCTTGGCGTAATCAGGATCCCATTTGCCCTTTTCCTCGAGCGGAGCCTGCTGGCCTAGTGCGGAATAAGTGATCTGGCTTCCCCGGTCTTCAATATCCTCTCCCCAGGTCTTTTCCACCTCGAAGCCCGCGGCTGCCAACGCCTTTTTTAGAGAGCTGCGGATCTTGCCTCGTTGATCCCCGGTGAAATCTTCTTCATAGAGCTTTTTCCAGCCCCCCGAGTATTGGTAGAACTTTGTTCCACAGGTGGGAAGAAGGGATAGATTCGCCAGGCGTTCGTCATGGGGAAGATGGGAGAGCAGTTGTGTTTCAAACTGTGGCCAATTGCCTCCGGAAATTACCGCCACCTTGATGACACCGAGAAGGTCATGCAGCAGCGCTGCCATTTCCGCATCAAGAGACGATTTGCTTTCCGCCAGCGTGCCGTCCAGGTCATAAACAATGAGCTTTTTCAATAAGCCTCCACCTTTGATCTCTTGCGAGTGCAATGGGCGCTTCCGGCCCTCACCAAATCCTGCTTTAGCCCAGTCGTGAACTATTTCGGTATCGCAATTTCCAATAAACTTACGGCCCTTTGCGGGTGAAATGCACAGGTTCCGACCTCCGCCGGCAAGAGCCATACTTCGCCTTTGCCGACCCCATGGCTTGAGCCGTTGTGCTCAATATCCCCTGTACCCTCAAGGCAAACCAACACCCGTGGCTCACCTATGGCGCCGACGGTGAACGGCGATTCTCCCTGCAGTCGCCACAACCGGAAGAATTCACAATTAAAGAGTCGCTCGCGGTCCACCGGCGTCCTTGCCTCGATCATAGGAGCCACCAGGCCCGCCGACCCATTCTTGTAATCAATGCAGGCAAGCGCCTGTTCGACTTCGAGTTCCCGCGGCTTGCCGGTCTTGGCGTCAACATGGCCCCAGTCGTACAGGCGAAAGGTAGCGTCACTGTTCTGTTGAATTTCGAACACCACAACGTCGTTGCCCAGGGTGTGAACCGTACCCGCTGGTATAAACACGGCGTCGCCCGGCTTCGGGGTGAAGTGGGCAAGTCGTTGCGCCAGCTTCCCGTTGGTCAGAGCTTGCCGCAGATTGGCGGCAGTGGTAGCGGGCCTCAAGCCGGCGTAGATACGACTTTTTGATGCTGCCTCCAGCACTACCCACGCTTCGGTCTTCGCGGTCTCGCCCGCGGGCAGCAGATCCGCATTCGCTGTCGTGGGATGGACTTGAACTGAGAGCATTTCGTGGGCGTCGAGAAACTTTAGCAATAGGGGAAATCGCGGGAAACGGCGCGCCAAATTTCCCATTAATGGTTGTGGAAACTGCTCCCGCAGTTCGCCGATAGACCGTCCATTGAGAGGTCCGTTGGTAACGCGGCTCATATGCTCATCACGGTCGCTGAGTATCCAGGCTTCGCCGATTGGGCCATCGCCCGGCAGCGGCGCGCTGAGGAGGTTGGCCAAACGGCGGCCTCCCCAAAGCCGATACTCATAAATCGGTGCGAATCGTAGGGGGTACAGAGGTATTTGACTCATGGTATGTCTCTTTAATCTTTTCCATTGCCGACGAGCAATCGTTAGCGGCCATTAGCGCGTGTGCCGACTGCTTAAAGCTCGCGTCTTCACTGGTGAAGATTCCTCGGTCGTGAAAACCCATGGAGTCGCGTTACTTTCCGACGGGGCCTGACAGCGACTGCTGCGCTTGCCTGTGAGGCCGGAACGAGAGGTCTTCGCTCATCACATAGATAACCATGGCCGCAAGCATCAAAGACAGCGCTACCCAGAACTTCCAATCACGATGCGCGCGTGTCCAATAAGGACGGTGGCCTTGATGATCGATGTTGTGATCTTGCTCGCCATGGTGGCGGTGACTGCGCTTATTCTCACTCATCGGTTCCCTGCCTTCTCGATTCCATCCTCAATGATCTCGGGATCGTTTTGTTGATGTTCGATTCCATCCATTTCCAATTCCGAACCCCTGGCAAGTCTTGGCCGTGTCGGGCGTTCTCCGGCGGACTGGCTATTGGTATGTCTGACGTCATGCTGATGTCTTTTCCATCGCGGCACTATATTCGCCACGGCGTGCAGCCCGGTTGCACTTGGCCCGATGATACAGAGCCTTCTGTGCCGCCATGACGTGAACCTCTTCGCCCCGCCAAATCTCCAACGCCGGTTGCTGGATAGCGCGGGCAAACGAAAACGCCAACGCCCAAGGTAATCGCGACTTGAATCTGACATTCATGGCATTCAAACGGGCCGAGGCCAGTTCAGCGGGTTGGCCGCCCGACAAGAACGCAATCACCGGAACGGCAGCGGGGACAGCTCGCAAGAAGCACCTCACCGTGGCGTCGGCGACTTCGTCAACCGTTTCTTGCTGGGGGCAGGTTAATCCCGGAACCACCATGTTGGGCTTCAGGATCATCCCCTCCAGCATCACCCGTTGTGTATAAAGCTGGTTGAAAACCGTTCGCAGGACATTTTCCGTTACCTCGCGGCACCGCTCCAGGGTATGCTCGCCGTCCATGAGCACCTCCGGCTCGACGATGGGAACCAATCCAGCTTCCTGGCACAGCGCGGCATAGCGAGCCAACGCCTGCGCGTTGGCCTTGATGCATCCCTGGCTGGGAATGCCATCGCCCACGGTAATGACCGCGCGCCACTTGGCAAAACGGGCGCCCATTTTCGCGTACTCCGCCAGGCGGTCGCGCAATCCGTCCAGACCTTCCGTTATTTTTTCTCCGGAAAAACCTGCCAGGTCCTTGGCGCCGGAGTCAACTTTGATGCCGGGAATGATTCCCGCATCGGTGAGGACCTTGACAAAGGGAGTGCCATCTTTCTTCTGCTGGCGGATCGTCTCGTCGTAGAGGATCGCGCCACTAATGGACTCACCGAGACCAGGCGTGGTCACAATCAATTCCCGATAAGCGCGCCGGGCCTCGACGGTCTGGGGAGTTCCCAACCTGGCAAATCGTTTGTTGCAGGTGGGATTGCTTTCATCCATCGCCAGCAGGCCCTTATCGCCGGCGACCAGCACCCGCGCGGTGTCTATGAGCTTTTGTGCATTCATTTGGGGTTGCTCCATTTCCAGTCCCGGATTTCCGGCAGGTCTTCGCCGTGTTTATCAATGTAATGCTTGTGCTCGATCAGCTTGTCCTCCATCTGCTGCTTCAAGTAAGCGCCCTTAGAACCAAGGTCCGGTAGCCGATCCACCACATCATGCACCAGGTGGAACCGGTCCAAGTCGTTCTGCACCCTGATGTCAAAGGCCGTCGTGATAGTGCCCTCTTCTTTGTAGCCGCGGACGTGCAGGTTGCGGTTGGTCCGGCGGTAGGTCAACCGGTGGACCAGCCAGGGGTATCCATGGAAGCCAAAGATGATGGGCTTGTCTTTGGTGAAAAGCGAATCGTAAGCCGAGTCGCTCAGTCCGTGCGGGTGCTCGCTCTTAGGCTGCAGCTTCATCAGATCGACAACATTAATCACCCGGATTTTCAGATTGGGCAGATGCTGGCGAAGAATAGAAACGGCAGCCAGAATCTCCAGCGTGGGCGTGTCTCCGCAGCAGGCCATCACCACGTCAGGTTCGCCGTCCTTGTCGTTGCTCGCCCATTGCCAGATGCCGATTCCTTCCGTGCAATGCACCACCGCAGCGTCCATGCTCAGCCATTGCGGGAGGGCGTGTTTACCTGCAACTACCACGTTGACGTAATGCCGGCTGCGCAGGCAGTGATCAAAGACCGACAAAAGACAATTGGCGTCCGGCGGCAGATAGACCCGCACGATATCGGCCTTCTTGTTGATGACGTGGTCCAAGAAACCGGGATCCTGGTGCGTGAAGCCGTTGTGATCCTGCTGCCATACGTGGGAGGCGAGCAGATAGTTGAGCGAGGCGATTTTCCGGCGCCAAGGCAGTTCCAACGTTACCTTCAGCCACTTGGCGTGCTGGCTGAACATCGAGTCGACGATGCGAATGAAAGCCTCGTAACTGTTGAACAGCCCATGCCGCCCGGTGAGCAGATATCCTTCCAACCAACCCTCGCACTGATGCTCGCTGAGCATCGAATCCAGCACGCGTCCGGCGGGAGCGAGAAATTCATCATTCTGTTCTTCCCGGCCCTCCCACTGACGGTTGGTGACTTCGAACACCGCGCCCAGCAGATTCGAAAGCGTCTCATCGGGGCCGAAAACCCGGAAATTATGCTGATCCTGATTCAGCTTGGCCACGTCGCGGAGGAATTTACCCAGCACCAGCGTGTCTTGCCCGCTGACGGCGCCGGGCGAAGGCACGTTCACCGCGTGGTCGTGAAAGTCCGGCATGCGCAGGTCGCGCAGCAGAATGCCGCCGTTGGCGTGAGGATTCGCCCCCATCCGGTGGTCGCCCTTCGGCGCCAGTTCGGCCAATTCCGGCTTGAGCCGGCCATTTTCATCGAACAGCTCCTCGGCCTTATAGCTCTTCATCCAGCTTTCGAACTGCTTCACATGATCGGGATGCTCGGAATCGACCAGGAGCGGCACCTGATGCGCTCGGAACGTGCCCTCGACTTGCAGACCGTCGACGACCTTCGGTCCCGTCCAGCCCTTAGGTGATCTCAGAACGATCATGGGCCAACGAGGCCGCGCGGCGTCGTTGTTGTTCCGTGCACAGCTTTGAATTTCCCTGATGTCCTCGATGGCCTTATCCAAGGTGGTGGCCATGAGTTCATGCATCTTTTCCGGCTCATCACCTTCCACAAAGTGGGGCGTCCAGCCGCAGCCTCGCAGGAATTGCTCCAATTCCTCATGCTCGACGCGGGCCAGCACAGTCGGGTTGCTGATCTTGTAGCCATTGAGGTGCAGGATCGGCAGCACGGCTCCATCATTAATGGGATTGAGAAACTTGTTGGATTGCCATGCAGTCGCCAGCGGGCCCGTTTCCGCTTCACCGTCACCGACAACGCAGGCGACGATCAGACCGGGATTATCAAGCGCGGCTCCAAAGGCATGGCTGAGCGAGTATCCCAGCTCGCCACCTTCGTGAATCGACCCCGGCGTCGTCGGCGCCACGTGGCTTGAAATGCCGCCCGGGAACGAGAATTGCGTGAACAGCTTCTTCAGCCCGGCTTCGTCCTGGCTGACGTTCGGATAGATCTCACTCCAAGTGCCTTCGAGGTAGACGTTGCCCACAATCGCCGGGCCCCCGTGACCAGGACCGGCAACGTAGAACATGTCCAGGTCATACTTCTTGATGACTCGGTTCAGATGCACATAGATGAAGTTTTGGCCCGGCGTGGTGCCCCAATGTCCAACCACCAGGGGCTTGACGTGCGAGAGCTTTAGCGGTTTCTTCAGCAACGGATTGTCGTAGAGATAAATCTGTCCGACCGACAGATAATTGGCGGCGCGCCAATAGGCGTTCATCTTGTGGAGCAGATCTGGGGAGAGGGTGTTTGTAGATATATCGAGCAGTTCCGGGGAAAGAGTTGCAGTCTTCATGATTCAATTCTCCTTTTTTGAGTCAAGGCCGAGAACGCAGCAGACCATCTTGGCGATCATGCGTTCTTCGTCCGTAGGAATGACGCGGACGGGAACGCGGCTGGTCTCCGCGGAAATCACGCCCTCATTCGCCACGTTTCGCTTTTCTTCGAGTTCGATTCCAAGAAATCTCAGCCCATCGCAAATCCGGGCTCGGACTACGGGCGCGTTCTCTCCGATGCCACCCGCGAACACCAGCGTGTCCAGTCCGCCGAGCGCCGCCGCGAATGCTCCGATCCATTTCTTGACTTGGTAGCAAAACAGCGCGACCGCTTCCGCCGCCCGCACATCCTGCGCTTCGTGCTCGAGCAAGTCGCGCATGTCGGAACTGGTCTCCGACACGCCGAGCAGCCCGGACTGGAAATTGACCATCGCATTGAAGCGTTTTGCATCCAGGTGCTCGGTGCGCGCCAGATACCAAACCAACCCAGGATCGAGATCGCCGGAGCGGGTGCTCATGGGCACTCCGGCCGTCGGGGTGAAACTCATGCTGGTGTCTACAGATTTTCCGCGATGCACCGCCGCAAGGCTCGCACCATTGCCGAGGTGGGCGAGGATGACCCGGCCTTGTGCCGCTTCCGTTCCCGCCAGGCGGGCCAGTTCTCCCATCAGAAAGGCATACGACAACCCGTGAAACCCATAGCGCCGCACCCCCTGCGCTTCGTAGCGGCGCGGGATCGGCAACAACCGGGCCACGCGCGGCAAGTCGTGGTGAAAAGCCGTATCGAAACACGCCACTTGGGGCAGGTCAGGAAATCGGCGATGAAACGCCTTAGTCAACTGGATCTCCTCCGGCAGATGCTCAGGATCGAATGCGCTGAGCTGGAGCAACTCCTCAACCATCTCCGCGGTGATTCGCTGGGGCTGGCTATACTTCGGCCCGCCATGCACCACGCGATGCCCCACCGCCGTCAGTGCGTCACGCCCGCCGCCTTCCTCGATCCAATCCATCAATGCGCCCACCGCCACCGTGTGATCCGGCGCCGTCACTGGCCGCGAAAAGTTGTCCGCCGGGTTCAGGCCTTTTACCCGCAAGGTGGCCTCTGGCAGTCCAATCCGCTCAATCCCGCCCTGCAGAATCCGACGGAGCGAGTGATCGGCCTCGAACAGCGCGAACTTGATGCTCGAGGAGCCGCCATTGATTGTCAGGATGTGGGGGTTAGCGGATTTCATGGCTCTCTCCTTCCTCATTCTGCAATCCGAACGAAGCCAGTTTCGCGCAGGTGGACTTGTAATCCGTGTGAAGAATGCTTCGAATCCCCAAACCTTCCGCGATCTGGACGAACATGGCAGTGTTTTCGATATAGACGACGTGCCGGGCGGGCGCCTGGGCGATATCCAGCGCCAGCCGAAAGATGTCGGCGTCGGGCTTGCGGATGTGGACGAAGCAGGAGGAAATAAAAGAATCCACCAACCTGTCCAGCTTGAACTTGCGAATCCGGTACACATTCAGTTCGCGTGCTTCGTTGCTGACCACGACGATCTCCAACCCATACTGCGTCTTGAGCTGAGCGACCAACTCGATCATCTCGGGGTAAGGTTTCGATTGCGCAAACATGAAGCGCCGAAACTGAGCCCGGGTGAACGGCCGCCTTTGGTAAAAGACCACCCGGCCCAAATATTCTTCCAGCGTGAGCTTTCCCTCCTCATAGGTATCGAAGGTCAGGTTATGCCGAGCCTCGATCTCAGCCCACTCCAGCTTAAAGTTCGTCGCTGCCCGTTTGCGGGCGCGATGATCCCACCCGTCGGTGAGCAAGACGCCGCCAATATCGAGAAACAACGTCGTGATCGGGATGGCTCTTTTCATTTGGCCTCCGTCAACGGATAAGTTTCAGCGGACACCATCGCCGGAAGATGCGGTCATTTCCCGCAACTCGATGCGTTTCGCCGGCAAGCGGGCTTGGCTGCTCGTCGTCTGTTGGTTTGTCGATCATTGCTCTACCCGCTTTTCCCTTGGTCCAAAACGCGGACTGATATTGCGATCTGCTGGCGAATCCAATAGCTTCAACACGCGAGCGCCCGTTGCCTTTTCCGGCGGAGATCCCTGACTTACACGACCTTTATAAACGGAAATGACTCGCGATGCTGTTAAAAACTGCTCAGAGTGGAGGTCAAAGTTGCTCAAACGGTGAGAAAAGCAACGATGGTGGGACTGGGCACCGAAGCTCACAACGGGGGACACCGATTCTTATGTAGTGCAAGTCTCGTGTCATCTAAGAATCCCGTGCGCGCGCGAAATGGACTTCAAAGGCGCGGAGCGCCCATGCAAAGCCTCGCCAAGGTCGGATGCTCAAAGATGGTCGCATTGATTAGAGCCGAGATCGTGGCCCTGACGTCCAAAAGCTCTTCATACCTGCTTTCGGGTCCCCCACTCCAGAGGAGCTTCACCTCATCAAGAGCTTTCTTTTCGATTTCCTTCGAATGCAGGTTGTGCAGCTCGTGCTTCAAATACTCAGTCACAGAGTCGAATCCGTCCTGGTCAAGCCACATTCCGTGGCATTGTGGACACCAATCAATAACAATCGACGATTTCCCGAAAATCGCAGAAACCAGATTGACGCTTTTGCACTTAGGGCATAGACGCTTAGCTGCCACTGCGCTTGTTTTCTCGATGTTGTTGATTTCATCATTGAGCCAGCGCATTGACCCGTACTGGACTTTATTTTTCAGTCTTCGCAATTCATCTTTGAACAACCAAATCCCGCGGCATGCCGGACAGCCTTCAAATCTCATCGAGAACACGGTGTACTCATCAAGGGACTTCCCGCATCCGGGGCACTGGTCAGCCGTGGTCCCTTCCAGCTTAGCGCCCTTGATCGGGAGCACTTCCACCCGCGTATCCGTCTCACTGCTTCTTCTTTTGATCCGCTTATACCAATAGGGGACATGCACATTGTTCACGAAATCAGAAAATCCCTTTCCGCTTACTGGCATAATTTTCGCCAGTTCCTTGTCGATTAAGTCGAGCTCGCCGCCATCAAGCCAAAAACCGCCGCAGTCCCTACAATGGTTGAGGATAATGTCGGTAGAGTTCAGAAATCGTACTCGATACAAATTGGAGTTGTTGCATCGAGGGCACTTCCGCATCTGCTTCTCGGGTTCCCCGACTGGTTCTTGTGAGCAGTATTCAATGCTTCCTTCCACTTGAAAAGCCATCATGTCCAACTGGCCTACATCTAACCAGAGGCTTCCACATTTCTCACACATGTCGTAAGAGATGAGATCGTTTTTGGTGCTCACCTGATTGTTCACCATCTCGGTGCCACAATTTAGACATCTCATTTCGCTCTATCTCCGCAAAACTGATTTAAGAACGCATCCTCAGACGCTCAGGACCGGGATGTGCGACTCCCGAATGATCCCATAGCCGTTGCCGTTGTCCCCCAAATGGCCGCGAAGAGGACTATGTCCGATGACCAGAACATCAGCCTTCGTTTGCTCTGCCGCGCGGTTCAACAGCTCCGGGACATTGCCGCAATCGATGATGACTTCCGCCTTCGTGCCCACGTCCTGCTGAAGCATGTCGATCTCTTTGGCGGCGAAGCCGACGATCTTTTCCTTCCACGCAGGGTCGACGTAGGATCCGCCAGGGCCGTAGATCTCCACGCCGGCCGTGATGTGGACGAGTGTAAGCGTCCCATCGACGGCCGCGGCCATCTCGGCGGCCAGCGACGCGGTGTGGTGGCTGTGATGGGTCAAATCCACCGAGCAGAGGATGTGGCGTATCGAGAAGTCGCGCGCCGGCGCGTCTTCCAGGTGAGCGCCTGTCCAGACCGGGCAAGGGCTTTCGTGCAGTACCTTTGCTGTCACTGAGCCCAGCAGAAAGCGGTAGAACGGCCCATGGCCATGGGTCGACATTACGATCAGGTCAATGTTCCGGTCGCGAGCCGTCTGCACGATTTCCTGGGCCGGGTCGCCTCTGAGCAGCACACGTGTGACTGCGATCCCATCGAGCTCTGGCCGCAACTCCTGATCCAGATCCTTCTGAGCCCGCTGGACGATGTGCGCGCGCAAGTCCCGCGCGGTGATCTCGTACCCGCCCTCCAGCACGCCGGCGGGATAGCTGAGAGGCGTCACCACATGAAGCAGGATCATCTCCGCATGAAAGCGGCGCGCCAACCACGCGGCCTGGTGCACGACGTGCCGCGAAGTATCCACGAACACTACAGGAACAAGAATCTTCTGAATGCTTAGCATCCTGCCATCTACCAATTGACGGAACTGTTTCCCCCGTGCGCCGTGAGGAGCTACCACGCGAACACGCGGGCGCCGCCGCCCGCTTGGCGGACCCGCCCGGTTTGGACAGAACGAGCGTTTGTGGGAGTCGCGTTCTCGCCAGTCGTACCAGGGAGATTCAATTCGCCGCCCGTGAGTTCTTCGACCTCCATGGGACTGTGGCCGTTCATGATCTCAGCCGCGGCGTCGATTTTCTCATTTGACCCGCTCGCGAAAACGAGGACTCCTCCACGCCGCACTCCTTTGATGTAGGCTTCCGCCTCCGGCCCGCTTGCCCCGATCTTCCGTAGGTCCCGGTTCAGACTCACCTCGAAGTCGATGTTGGGGATCCCCATGGCCCCGCTGCTCGGCATGTCCAGCGACTCGCTGAGAATGCGGACGTCCTTCTCGGGGAAACCACGGGCCTCAAGATCGCGGACGACTTGATCGGCCAAGTCCGGATTTTCAAATAAACCAACTGCAGTTTTCGACATATTGCACCTCCGACTGAAGTTTACGTACGGTCCAAATTGTTAAAGCTCTTGATTCGGATATTCTCCTTGCGTACTGTGAAGCACGTTGTCCACCCGGCGGGAGCCGTGATCCTTCCATCAATCAACCTTTGCTCGCCTTACGGCTACTCGAGTGCTCAGATTTGTGCAGCCAATACGCCGGCCGCCCATAGTGGTCATAGAGCCTTTTCTCAAATTCCCGAGTCACCGGCATAGACTCGATATACTCCGGGCCGTTCTTGATAGTTTCCCGCGAGAGGTCTACGTAGACTTCGGACTCCGGCCAACTCACATGGTTGATCCACTGAGGCGACACCAGCACCTTTTTGCCAGGCCACCAGTTCCGCGTATCCACCTCGAGGTATCGAATCGCCCAGGTTTCATCGTCGACGATGAAGTCCGCCACGTGACCGATCTCACCGTCAGCCGCATCGATGTGATAGCCTTTCACTTCGTTGGTGCTGCGCAGATGTGAATCAGCCGACTCTTTTCCCGCCCTGGCTTGCAACGCCATCGCTTCCGCTTCTGATTCCCTTTGAATCGTCAAGTCTCCCGGGTAGGTCCCAAAGCCCCATAGAAAAGGCCCACCCCAATAATAGGGGTAACCGAAATATCCCAAGTACAGGGCCTCGTGCTGCCGTGAGACAGGCTTGTGTGTGTCGATCTGCGGGCTGTTCTCGATCTGCTTTTTCGTCAGCGCCACATCGAGCCGCTTTGATTGCCACTCCGTCTGGCGGAGGGCCATGGGCGAGACCAGCACCAGCCGGCCGGACAGCCAACCCCCTGTATTGACCACGAGGTAGCGGATGGCCCAGCTTTCATCGTCGAAATAGAACTGATCCAACGTTCCAATCTCCCCATCCGTGACTCGGATCGCAAAACCCTTCAGATGGGTGACATTTCTTAACACCGTTTTACCCTCCTTGGCATTTTGTAGCTTGACGCAGGCCTATCTCGCACTGACTGCGGCGTGCAGTGCAACTTCCGCCGGCCGCGTCGTCTGCAAAATATCCTTCACCTTGGCCACCTCGTCCGCCGTGCCGTGGGCCAGGACGAGGAACTTGTCAGACTTCAGCGCCGCCTCGTATTTCACGACGCTGTCCTTAGGAATGCCAATGCTGTACAACCCCGCGCCGAGCGCGCTCAATCCGCCGACCACCACGGCGCCCTCGAGAGCGCCCACAATCCAGGCGACGAGAGGGCCGGCTACCAAGACCGGGCCGAGGCCAGGGATGGCGAAGAAAGCGGCTCCAAACAACATCCCCCAGAGCCCTCCCCAGAAGGCGCCCAGCTTCCCCCAGTGTTTCATGCGGTCGCCGGTGTTGTGATACCCTACCACCTGCTCTTCGGTTTGATAGTCCCTGCCGACGATAGACAGTTTCTTCATGTCGAACCCAGACTTCTGAATTTCCTTCACAGCCTCCTCTGCTTGAGTGTGGCTGTCGTAAATGGCTACAACTGCGTTCGTTCCTGACTTGGCTTATTCTCCTTTTTCTCTGGATGGATTGTGTTGCTTGTCTGCGTGATTTTCATTATTAACCTGCATTGAGGAGGCACTCTTCTTATACCGTCCACCAGCCCTCGCCGCGTGGGCAAAGTAATGATCTCCGGAAACCAGCCTATATAGTTATAGGTGAAGGCGCTTGCTATGGCTGTTGAATATTGCACACCGTGCTGGTCAAAAGTGCTCATCATCTCTTTGACGAGGGCCTAACGTGTGATCAGGTCAGATGAACCTTCTGTGCCCGCGATCCCCGCCCCCCTCTGAAACTGACGGCGCTCATGGCACTCGAACTGCCGCGCCTTCGAATCTGCCGGCGCGGGATCCCATCGATCCTGCCGACGATCTTGTGGCCAGGAATGATGGGCACCTGCGGGTGGGGCAGATCGCATCTTCTTGAACGACATGCAGGCTCGTCGGGAATTCCCAATGGATAGGGATCGGCGGTGAAAATTACCTTGTGCGACTAATAAGCATGCCCGCGCGGCGGAGATGGTCTTCCCGAGCGGGAGATCTTCTTATTGTCTTATTCCGGAATGGCGAAAAACTTGAACCGCAGGGCGCCCTCGTATTCTTTCTTGGCAGCCTTCGCCTTATTGCGGAGTTCTTCTTCGTGAAAGTGGGCATGCTCCCAGCGATCGATTTCCGCCACCGAATGATTCACGGAAGCAAGAGCTTCCTCTTCCCGGATCGCGACGATCCACGCCTCAACAGCAGCCTTGTAGGCGCTCTGCATTTCATCAAGTCGTTTGCTCTCTTGTTCCATGGTTTCCCTCCGCTCTAGAATCGGCTTGGGTTCCCGCGCACGGCTGATCGGCACACCCACAGGCTTTTCCTTTTTGGTCCCGAACAACGATTCAATTCTCCTTCCTCCTCATCAACCAGCAGGATTCTTCGCTGCTTTGGTTCTCGCGCCGCTGCTCCAGCGCATGATGCTCTAACCTCGTCGAATCAGGCGGAACCTAAGTGAAAGCCAGAGCTTTCACAATCCTCATGCGCTTTGTACGGTCCTATGTCTGACATGAGTCCTCTACTTCTCCCAAATCGAAAGAGTCTGCTTCGGTCGGGTCGCGAGATCTGGGTAATATCAGCACAGCCCTCTTCGGTATACGCAACGTTGTGTGGCTCTCTCCGCTAATGGTGAGATTGCAGTTCTTCGATTGCACGAAACCAATCTTCTTGCGATGATCCCTCAGGACAGCCTCTAGCTTGCCTGAGTTTATAAGCGAGGGCAGGGATGTCTTCCTCATCTGGCTTCCTGAGCGTGCACGATGATGATACGGTCGGTCACGGCCTTCTGATGCATCCCCAGTGAGTGTTGGAACACCGTATTTGAGTGTTCCAAGGCTTGTCTTGAGTGTTCATGCCCTGTCAAATGTTCTTCTTGACCATGGTGCAGGGCAGCCGTGCGGTGGGCCTGGGCGGCAAGGTTAGGGAAAAAGTCTTTGCCCCTCCCAATTCGTTGTGAACTCTTTATCTAATCCATCGCCCGCCGAGACGCGCCCCCACCTTCGACATTCTGTCCGTCATTCTCTCCCCTGTCTGTATTGTTTTGCTCATTGTCCCGGTCAAAGTGGGTCACTACCTGTGACTGCAGTGATCCTTCCATGGCCTTAATATCCCCTAAACCTTGTCACCAAAGCTGGCAGGAGACCGGAGTGCCTGGCATTTGCATACTCCGATTGAGGCAGCGGGGGCTGGAAACGGAGTCGAAAGACACCCGCATCGTCCCCCACCCTACCGGAGGGACTACGAGCAGACCTTTACTCCTTCGCAGTACCCTTATCCACGGGGCTCGGATTGCCTCTCTTTGCAGCCCCGAGTCTCATGCTGACGCGGCCCTTGCATGGGCCAGCTCAGGATCTCCGGTCAGGGCCTCAAAAAGCGTCCGGTAATGGATCATAGCCTGGCGCAAGTCCTCGGTAGACGCTTGTCCCCGCGTTTGGTGAAGCGCGATTTCGTGGGCTTTACGATAATTCTCGATCACCAGGGGATGGTCCACCGAAACATCTGCCGCCCGCTGCTCAAAGTCCGACACCGGATAGCCGCGGGTCGTCATTACATCGCGCAGAAGCTGGTCGGCTTCCGCTGCCGCACCCCCGGGACCGTCAACGAACCGCCCCTGGACGCTGCGCCACGACTCTTCAAACCGCGCCCGGTCGCCTAGGGCTAGCGGGCGGAGGTGGAGAGCCTCGACACGGTCATTTCGCCCTTGGAGCCCGGCTTCCCCATGCCGCTGGCTCCCGCCTTTTGCCACAGCGCGGTCATACTCGGCGCCGCCAAACTGAGTGCGCAACCTTTGTGTCCGGCGCTTTCGGAGAACAAGCAACAAGGTGATGCCTGCAACCACAAGCACCGCGCATGCGATGATTAAACCTAATTCTGTTGTACTCAATGCTGGTATGTTCATGACCTGCCTCCTGTTTTCTGTGCCACTTCGTGATCTATCTCTCGGAACCGTCGCGTCCCTCTCGGCCGCGGTCTGGTGTTTCCGCTTGTTGCCCATGTGTCCTCTGCGTTGTAGCGATCTTAACGGCAGGACACTCTATCTTCAGTTGAAGCAGGAGGGCAGAGCAGTAAGCCCAACACGCCTCGGGAAGTTCCTCGCGCTGTTTTGCCTACTGCGAGCCTCCTGCCGCACCACCCGCCTGGGCGCCGATCGCCTCACCCGACACCACAAGTTCAACCCGGCGGTTGATCTGCCTGCCCTCAGCCGTGTCGTTGGTGCCCACAGGTTGGGTCTTACCGAAGCCCTTGGCGGTGACCGAACCTGTCATGACCCCTTGGTCCACCAGGTAGGCACGCACGGACTCAGCCCGTTGGTCGGATAGGTTCTGGTTGAATTCGTCACTTCCAATGTTGTCCGTATGGCCATCCACCTCAATGTTGAGTCCAGGGTAGGCGAGCAGAATGCCGGCGACCTTGGACAGCTTTTCCCGGGCTCCCGGCTTCAATGTGTATTTGCCCGAGTCGAACAGCACATCGGACATGTTGACGATAAGCCCACGGGCGCTATCCCGCGTTTGAAGAACTGAGTTCAATTGCTGCGACAGCCTGGTGCGCAAAGTCGCTTTGTCGTTCTCGGCCTGTTGCCCAGCAAGTTGAGCTTGTTCGGTCGCGGCTTGGGATGTAGCTAGCGCAGCGTCCGCCGCGGCTTTGGCTTGGGCTGCATCGGCCTGGGCCTTGGCTGCCGCGGCGTCCGAAGCCACTTGATTTTGGGCCGTCTGGGCCCTGGCCTCGGCGGCCTGGGCGTTCGACTGGGCTTCGGCGTTGGCGGAAGCCTCGAGCTCGCTCGCTTGGCGTTCCTCTTCTATCTTCTTGACGGTTATGATGCGAGCATCCTCAGCGGTTTGTACGGCTTCGCGCGCCGCCGTGATCTCAGACTTTTTATTGCCTCTTCGCGCTTGAAAGTCCTCCGCGCTCTGCAAACTCACTTCGGCTTTGTTCAGCGAGTCAGCAGCAAACTGTTCCCCTCCGGTCCATTTGGCGATTCGCACCGCATTGCGAGCCTCGTAAAGCTCGAGCGGGGTTCTCGAATCCATGCTGATCGGTTGGAGCTCGGCCGGGTTGACATTGAGTTCGTACTGTCCCCTCTGCAACAGTTCGTACTTCGCCTCAACTTCCTCAAACTGTCCCTTCGTATCTGCTCTCACTTCGTTCTCCATCACCACCACGTCGCTAGGTTGCGTCACCGCAAAATACGGTTCGGCTGTCACGATCAAGCCGAAAGCTTGCAGATTGCTGGTCACATTCAGATGGCTTTTGCCATCCTGGCCGAACAGGACTTCGCCCAGGTTGACCGGGCGCCCCTCCGGACTGATCGCCCACAGGACGTAGGTCAAGTACTCGGGACCGAACTTGCTCGCCGGCTGCAGGCCTTGGAACTCCGATTCAATATGGATTGCGCCCTGCTTGCTCGCGACCTCGGCATTGCCCCGGGCCTCAGGCAGAAGGCTGGTCCCTTGGAAGTTGATTTTGGTGGCTCCGCTCCGGTGGCGGTAATTAATGGCTTGGGTTGTCCGCGCCACGACGATGATCCGGTAAATCGGAACGGTGCCGGTTTTCTGCGGCTCGGTTTGAGCTAGCGCACTCAATGAGCTCAATGCAACTAAAAGTGTAAGTAGGGTCTTCACCATTGACGTTTCTCCTTTTCCTTCGTACGGCAAATCGGCTTCGCCACGGTTGCGTGTTCCGGGAGGTACAACTCCCTCGTGGGGTTGTCTCTTTTCAACTTTCGCAGAGCTACCCCGAACTCGACCGTTGGATGCTCTTGCTTGATTCGGCCGGGCGTCTATTCGGAGAAGGCGTCGCGCTGAATCCGACAAGCATTATTGTTATAGCCTTGGCTTTAATAAGTGTCAGTTCAGTCCGGCTCACGTCCTTGGTCACAATCGCTCACTCAGTTTACGAAGGAGTGCCTGCAGTGTGGGATCGGTAGGAGCTGCGGAAGGCACCATCCCATCTTGCAGGGACTGGTTTGTTGTCAACAGGCGGGGCAGCAGGTCGGAGAGAAGGTTTTCGGGTTAGGTCCGAAATGGTCCGCAGGAGCAGCTCAAATCCGAATCCATTCTTGTGGTAGTAAGCGTCGGCGATCACTTCTTCCGCCATTTCATCGTCCGGCACGGCGCTGATCACGATGACGGGTATTTGAGGGAAGCGTTTCCGCAGGACCTCGAGAAGCTCAATCCCTGACATGCGGGGCATGTTGAGGTCGGAAATAATCAAGTCCGGGAGTCTCGCCCGAAGTTTTTCGAGCGCATCCAGACCGTCAACCGCCGTCCGAACGACATACCCCTACGCCACCAAGTATCGTGAGATAAGTTTTCGGACAACGGGATCGTCGTCTGCTAACAAAACTCGGGCGCTTAGTTGTCCCACCATGGTCGCCGCCTCGGCATCTTAGGACGGCAGCCTACATCATCAAGCCTTGGGAGGAGACTGTCTGTTCAATATCGTACACATGGGAAGAATTGCTCGCGAGCTTCTCTGGGTGACGGGCATGGGGTGGCACAAGCAATTGTGAATCCGGGGCCGCCTGGGCCCCGTCGAATACCGGAGGCACGGGCTTCAACGGTCACAGGTCGGAGATATTTCTTCCATGTCGGCCAGCTGATGATGGAGGGCAAAAAGTACCAACTCGAATTGGTTCGAGACGCGTAGCTTGTCACAAATACAAGCGATGTGCAGCCTGGTGGCCGGTTCGCTGACGCCGATTCGCTTTGCCGCCTCCTCACTCGAGTAGCCAGCTAAGATTAAAGCGATGACCTGTCTTTCGAGTCGGATTAGGCCAAAGTCATTCCAGTTTATCTCAACAGACAATAGGCCTGCATTGGGCATGGTACTCCTCTTCTCAACGGCTCTTGCCCCGCCCGAATCATCAGAGGTGATGCTGTTCATTGGAGACCCCTCGACACGCATGAAAACTGTACGGCGATATTCGCCCGTTCCGCGTCACAAATGGGAAACATGTATACTGCGCCCTTGAACAGGGGTTGTCTGTTCAATATTGCACACCTGGGACGGATTGTTTGCGCGCTTGGATGATGGGGAAGGTGTTGTTTTAGGAAACGATCGACGGCGCCTTCGTTGATTTCGGCAAGGCCAATGCGTTGACGGGCGGACCAATGCGCAAAATGTGCGACACACTCCAGATAAACGGCCAGAGTCTGGTGAGAGTACCCTCGTTTGCTCAAGTATCGAGCGTAGGTATCTACGCTGGAAGACAGCTCAGTTCCAGAAAACCAATCTCGACTCGCTCGTGCGAGCCTCCATTGTGTACGCTCAGGCATGGTGATCTCCTTCGAAGTGGAATAGATACACTCGGAAGAGAACACCCAACAATTATGGAAAGCAAGATGGTGCCTGGAGAGGAGCGAGAGGCAGGAAAAACCGGACCGGAACGAGCACGATCTTTCAGCAACCTTACATAATCGCGAGGCGAGGATAATTCCGGCCCACCGCGATTCCACGCAGGCATGCGCAGATGTTACTTCGCATTGCTAGCGGGATGGAGATTTTCGACAGCGTGCACCCACGACAACGGGGAAGCACCGAGCCATCAGCCCCGCCTTCGTTCAAACGACCGCGTTCGTCCCCCGGCAAAGTTTCTGCCCTGCGTTCCAAGGTCATCTCAATCCTTAATTCACGTGGGCTTCGGCAGCGGCGTTGGTTAAATTGGCACCCCACTTGCCGAAGATGAAGTGCACTGTGCCTCAACCGTCTCGATAGTGGACGGCGAGGCCAACCTTCAGGAATTACCCATCCTCGGAAAGTGCCCTTTACCCGAATCTCGCCGCCTCTCTGGCTGGAGCCGTCCTTTCCGACCCGTGAGACGTGAGCGATTTTGAACAGACACGTCGCTGACGAGTATGCTTAAGTGGTGACTGGGACTTCGACGATAGCAAATCCAGGTGACCGTCAACCCCTCGGAGACTGAAAATTGAAATCCCGATTCAAGGCGCGAAGTCGAAGGACTCAGATATGGCAGTGGGTCCATGAGGGTTTTTTCCCGCTGGATCAGCCTTAAGGGAGACTAGAATGGAACGCCTCATCACAGCATTTCTGTTTTTGTCGCTGTTGTGCGGCACAAGTCAGGCCCGTGAGGGCCGCGCTCGTACGACCGCCATCGCGAGTCCATCTCCTGCCGCGTCCATCAATCGCGCCACGACCGCTCGCGTCGGACCGGGATCGAGCGGCCCCGCGGTGCTCAGGGCCGAAATCCTGCTTGACCGCGCCCACTTCTCGTGCGGCCAGATTGACGGCCGGTATAGCCAAAATCTCAAGAATGCCATCGAGGCTTATCAGTCCGCCCACCAGTTGAGGGTGGACGGCGTCGTAGGCCGGTCAGTATGGCAACTCCTCAATCAGGACTCAGCCGAGGCGGTGATAGAGCACAGGATTTCCCACGAGGATCTCGCAGGGCCTTTCGTCGACAAGATCCCCCAAGATATGGAGGCTAAGTCCAAGCTGAAGGGCATGTACTACGAGTCGCCGTTACAGGAGTTCACGGGGAGGTACCACGCGAGTGCAGCGCTTTTGCAACGTCTAAATCCCGGGCAGTCGTTTGACCGCGTCGGACAGGAGATACTCGTTCCGAATGTAGAAACCCCGACTCCGGGGAGGGCGGCATCCGTGGTCGTGACGGGCCTCGATACCAAAGACCCAGTTCGCGCAGCATCGGTTGAAGCGTTTGATTCCACCGGCAAGGTTCTCTTCTACGCGCCTGCCAATATTGGCGGCCCCCATGATCCACTGCCGGTTGGCGAGTGGAAGGTCACGGATATCGTGCACAACCCCTGGTACAATTACAACCCCGATCTCTTCTGGGACCCCGAAGACCCGAATACGAGGGCGAAGATCCCTCCTGGGCCCAACGGTCCGGTGGGAGCGGTGTGGATTGGGATCAGCAAGCCGCATTACGGAATGCATGGCGCCGCGGATCCCGAGTTGATCGGCCGCGCGCATTCCGATGGTTGCGTTCGCATGACGAACTGGGACGCGCTCAAACTGGCCAAACTGGTTGTGGTGGGCACGCCCGTGACCATGAAGGAAGGCCCGGGAAGTCGAGGGGCGCGTGAGGCGAAAAATCGCGGCAAAGCAGAAAGTGTCGAGTCTACTGCGGAGTTACGAGCGGATCGAAGCGCGGCGAAACGATCCGGCACCCCAAAGTAGGGCATCCGAATGAGACGCGCCTCCCTTCGGCCAACCATGAGAGGAATCGCCGCGGGATTCGCCTTAGTGGGCCTCGTCCTGGCGAGAGGGGTTGGTTCTCAGGTTTCAGACGATTTCGCAGTGCTCGCGTCCCGAAACCTGGGTCTGCCGCTTCCGAACCTTAAGCGCGCTGATATGCCACGTGACACTTTCGGCGAGGCCCGTGCCAATGGTAAGCCGCATGAGGCGACCGACATCATGGCGCCGCGCGGTACGCCGGTCCTGGCAATTGGCGACGGCACAGTCACCAAGTTGTTCTACAGCCGTTTTGGCGGCAACACCGTCTACGAGCTCGATCCGCTGCAGACCTACTGCTACTACTACGCCCACCTGGATCGCTACGCACCAGGAGCCCGCGAGGGAAAGTCTGTTCATAAAGGCGACGTTCTGGGTTATGTTGGCTCGACCGGCGATGCCTCTCCTGATGCGCCTCACCTGCATCTAGCTATCTTTCGCCTTGGTCCTGAGAAGCAGTGGTGGGTAGGAACGGCGATCAATCCCTATCCCCTGTTGATGAAAATCCTGGATGAGCACAGGTGAACCGTCGTCACATTCGCGAAACCCAATCTTCATCGTTTCGCTTCAAACGCCAAGTTAAAGGATAGTTGGGCAGCACGCCGGAAACTGCAGAATCCGTAGTGAGAGCTTCAGCACGGCCCATTCGGACCGCCGTCGACCGCAAGTCACCTTGGACCAACGTGGCGCGCCTGTACATGCACAGCTTCGAACAAGCTCGCCTCCAGGGCGCGTCGTTGTCCCGGAAGTTGTTCGCGACCAAGACTCTCGACCAGCAACCGCGGGAGTTGCCGCAGATAAGACTGGACCATCTTTCCCGGATGACCGACTCGACCGGCATTTTCCAACACGCGATTCTGACCGTGCCGAATTTTTCCGAAGGATACTGCACGGACGACAACGCCCGGGCCTTCATTCTTTCGACGCTGCTCGATGAGTTGAAAGAGGAACCAACACGTGTACAATCGCTTTCCACCACTTACGCTGCATTCTTGAATCACGCCTTCGATGACAAAAGAAAACGGTTCCATAATTTCCTGAGTTTTGACCGCCGCTGGCTGGATGAACAAGGTTCGGAGGATTGTCATGCCCGCGCGCTCTGGGCTCTGGGTGTGGGCGTAGGACGCTCCCCGCATCGAGGTTTTCAGATTATGGCGGGACAACTCTTCGCGCAGGCATTGCCGGTTGTGGCAACGTTCACTTCCCCGCGCGCATGGGCATTCTCGCTCATCGGCATCCATGAATATTTGCGCCGTCTGAGCGGCGACCGCCTGGTCACTCAGCTCCGCGAAGGGCTGAGGGCACGGTTGATGGATATTTTCGACAGGGCTTCCCACCCGGATTGGCCCTGGTTTGAAGAGGAGTTGAGTTACGACAATGCCAAGCTCGCACACGCCCTGATTCTCAGCGGACGTGTTAACGGATATAAAAAAGCGTTCGACCGGGGCTTGGATGCTTTGAGGTGGCTGGTGAAGGTGCAAACCTCCGAGAGTGGGTGCTTCCGCCCCATCGGCAGCAACGGATTTTATCGGCGCGGGGGAATACGCTCGAGCTTCGACCAGCAGCCGATCGAGGCTCAAGCGATGGTGTCGGCGTGTCTCGAGGCCTACAGGGCAACCTCGGACTCGTGGTGGTACGAACAAGCTCATCGCGCCTTCGACTGGTTTTTGGGCAGGAACGACCTCGGGTTGGAACTTCACTCCGTCCATACGGGCGGCTGCTGCGACGCTTTGCACGTGGATCGAGTTAACATGAACCAGGGAGCCGAATCGACGCTGGCATTTTTGCTATCGCTGGCGGAAATGAAGCTCATGCAAAATGCCGTCACGGCGTTCAGTGAGCCCGCTTCGTAGCCCCGATCATTTCCTGCAAGCTATCCTGCGTGAGCCACTCATCAAGCACAACAAAGACGAGGGCGAATGCTACTTCCCCAACTTCGTTTACTACTGCGGCAGTATCCTGCGCGGCGGGCAACTGACTATTCCGTACGGGATGTCCAACTACGCCAGGACGTTCGCCACAGCGCCGTTCGGCGAAGTGTTGGCCGCGTTGCACTAGTCATATTCTCCCTATGCGGAAAACTCCCCCTGGACTGGCCTGAGTCATTTTGACCATACGCGTGAGCGGAACTGAACTGACGTCGAATTACCTCCAGGCTATAAAGGATATGGGAGGAGTCTGACAAGAGTCGCACGTCAGATGAGTTCTTAGGGACAAAGGAGAGTGTGCCATGGCAGAAAAAATAGCAGTGTTGGGCATTTACCCCAATTACTCGAGCGTGGAGAACGGCGTCGATGTTTTGAAGGAGGCCGGCTTTCGAAACACGGATATTTCTGTGCTATTTCCGGAAAAAGTAGTTTCCAAGGAGTTCGCCCACAAGAAAAACACCAAGGCTCCAGAGGGTGCTGTGGCTGGCGCAGGGACCGGTGCGCTCCTCGGCGGTGCATTGGGATGGTTGGTGGGCATTGGCGCTCTGGCCATACCGGGTTTGGGTCCCTTTATCGCCGCCGGTCCTCTCATGGCGGCCCTGGCGGGGGTCGGCGTGGGCGGTGCAGTAGGCGGGATAACGGGCGCGCTGATTGGCATGGGGATTCCCGAGCACGAGGCCAAGCGCTACGAAGTGCGGGTAAAAGAGGGCGGGATCCTCCTCTCGGTGCATTCGGACAATGCCAAATGGACGAAGCGCGCCAAGGAGATTCTGGAACGGACAGGAGCGCAGGATATCTCAGTGGTAACCGGAGCGGGCAGCGCCGACTACGTCAGAGCCGACAGGCCGGCCGCTCAGAAGGCTGCGGCCAGTGGGACGCTATAACCGTCCCGGAGAGCGCCGTTCATCCCATGATTTGGTGAGTTGTTGATGTTTTGACTTTCCGGAGGGAGGTGGGCATGCAAACCTTATTGATCGTTCTTTTAGTGTTGTTTTTGCTGGGCGGTGGAGGCTGGGGATACCGCCGTTGGCGCAGTTAGCGCTCTGCGCCCATAGATTGGGCACCAATTGTGCTCAGGTGAGGTAGCCACATATGAAGACTGCGACGCTGGTTGGGATCTTGCTCATTGTGCTGGGGATTATCGCTCTGGTCTTCCAGGGTGTCACGTACACGCGGCATAGGAAGGTCTTGAACGTGGGCCCGATTCACGCAACCGCGGAAACGAAAGAGCGGATCCCCTTGCCTCCGATTCTGGGCGGAATCGCCCTGGTCGGTGGCATATCGCTGGTGATCGTTGGGGCGAGACGGAAGGCGTAGGTACTTTGTTGGCTCTCTGTTTTGCGGGCGGAGCCCGACTCAACCTCACAAGGAATGCACGCGAGGCATAGGGGCCGGATCGGGACGATCGGATTGGCTAGTAGCGGGACGGCAAAGTAAATGGGGCGACTGTAGTTGACCCTCATTGGCTGGGATGAGCAGTTCTGCCCAGACGTGCGAGCAGTAGTGAACTGACACGCGAATTATCCAAGGATATAACAAGTGTACCTCAAGCTGCCAGACAGGATCTGGTGGGAGGCGAATGTCAGGGGAGAAGTGGCGTGTTTTCACGAGCAGTTTTAATCAATGTGAAGCCCGGTTGCGACGCTGAGCTTACCAGCACGTTCGAGCAGGACGTTATCCCGCAGTTCCGAAAGGAAAAGAATTTTCGGGGGCTTCTCGCTTTCACCGTCCCAGATGGAAAGGAAGCTCTGGCCTTAAGCCTTTGGGATCCAAAGGAGAGCGCGGGAGGAGTCTGGGTTAGATACTTTGGCGGGCTGATGTCTCTGGCGAGAGTGATCCTGGGAATTCCCTCGGTCCAATTCTATGAGGTTTCGAATTCCGCATTGCACACCATGGAACAACCGATGGACCACGGGGAAGTCATCAAGGCGACTCCGGATCTCGAAATCTATCAGTCTGCGCTTCGGCCTTTTAAACTGTCGCCCGCACGGAGAACGCTGGGACGAGTTTTCCCGTTGATATGGTGTCTCATAAGTTCATTTCTTTTTTAGATCTGACCAAAGAACGACGGGGCAGAATAGAACATCCCCAAGAATGATTGAGGTAACTCCAATGAAAAGACTTGATCGATTCAAAGTAATAGTCACTATCTTCTGCTTGTCCCTGGTAGCTCTAGCGTTTCTACCCAGTGCGAAGGCGGACGACTGGAACAAAAAAACGGTTGTGACCTTCAACGAGCCAGTTGAGGTTCCGGGTGTGGGCGCTCAGGTCCTGCCGGCGGGTACGTATGTTTTTAAGCTCCTTGATTCCCCATCCGATCGCCACATCGTCCAAATCTTCAACCAACGCATGGACCACGTATATACCACCATCCTCGCCATCCCCGATTACCGTATGCGGGCGACCGGCAAAACGGTAATGACGTTTAAGGAGAGGGCAGAGGGACAGCCGGAAGCCATCCGGTCGTGGTTTTATCCGGGACGTGAATGGGGCGACGAATTTGTTTACCCCAAGTCCAGGGCCGTTGAGCTGGCGAAGATCGTCAAAGAGCCCGTTCTTGCGACGCCAGTCGAACTGCCTGCGCCGGTCGAGACCCTGAAGACGGCGCCGATCATAGCCGTTAAACCCACGGGAGAAGAAGTAGAAGTAACGGAAGTGATTCAGACTCCGCCGGCCGAGGTCGCCGCCGTGGAGACACCGGCTCCAGAAGCGACCCTGCCTCAAACAGCCAGCCCATTGCCGCTTGTGGGATTGATCGGGCTACTGTCGCTGGGTGCAGGCTTTGCTCTTTGGGGTTTTTCGAAGCGAGCTGTCTGACCCAAGAGAGTGCTTTGGAGCCTGCGTGGAGCACTCACGCAGGGGGCCTAAAGAGGACGCTCCGGGCGCCAATTTGCTGGCCCAGGCGAAGAGCCGACCAAGCGTCGGGTTGTGGAGGGGGGGCATGCGAGTAGCACCTCCCCTTCACGGTCGAACGTCGAATGAACCTCGCGAGCCGTAGTCAAGGTAGCCTTTGCCTTAGGGGAGGTGGAGGTTGTTGCAGGAAGCGGAGTCGCTCAGCACGAGAGTACACGCCGCGGGGGCACGCGCCGCCACGAGCCGGTGCTTTGTCGCGCTTGTTTTTTTGTTGACTCTGCCCAGTGTTGCACGCCCTCAAGAAGTCCCGTCTCCCGAGCTTCACCAGGTTGACCCCTACAAAATCAGTGTGAGTGTTGATAGCGTGGTGTTGCACGCCACCGTAGAGAACCGCAAAGGCGCTCCTGTTTCGGGGCTCGGCAAGGATGACTTTCAGGTATACGAGGACGGCGCGCTTCAACAGATTGAATATTATAGTCATGAAGACATTCCGGTCACGGTGGGATTGGTTCTGGACAACAGTGGAAGCATGGGACCCAAGCGCGCGGAGGTCATCGCCGCAGCCGTGGCGTTTGCCCGCTCCAGCAATCCGCAGGACCAGATGTTCGTGGTCCATTTCAACGAGCATGTTTCGTTTGGCCTTCCCCCCAACATACCGTTCACCGACCAGACGGCGCAATTGCAGGTTGCACTCTCCAGGATTAAAACGAACGGCGAGACGGCGCTCTACGACGCCCTGGCGGCTGCGCTCGAACACCTGAGGAAGGGTAATCGGGACAAGAGAGTTTTAATCGTGGTAAGCGACGGGGGCGACAACGCCAGCAAGTACAATTTGGGCCAAATCCTGACCATGGCGGGGCAGTCCGACGCCATCATTTATACCATTGGTATCTATACAGCGGAAAATGAAGACAAGAATCCCAACGCGCTCCGGCGGCTTTCCAAGGCCACGGGAGGCGAGGCTTTCTTTCCCCAGTCCGTACCGGAAGTGGTCCCTCTCTGTGAACGAATCGCTCATGATATCCGCAACCAGTACACCATTGCGTACGCACCCGCGAACAGAACGCAAGACGGTGCCTATCGGGTCATCCAAGTGAAGGCGACCGCGCCGGGTCATGGACGCTTGTCCGTCCGCACCCGTGCCGGTTACTACGCACCCTCGAAACCTCAGCCCTTAGTCCCCCTTACCGGCGGCTAGAGCAACCGGCCATGAATTCAACGATTAAACGCGACAGCGCTCGTCCGACGCGAATCGCCCTTGTTCTTCGTTGGAGCCAATATTTCTTTTTTGTCGTGGGCGTCCTAGCGCTCAGTTATTGCGCCGTCGTGCTGCTCGATCGGTGGGTCTTTCAGGCCTATCAAACCTGGCGATTTGAGCGCGCCTTGAAGGATGCGCAGACGACTGCCCGGACCATTCAACAGCCTGCTTCGTCTCCTCTTGCCGCCCAAGCGGAAGCAGACCGTGCGCGCGCTGAGAGTTTTGGCATCGATGGCCTCGCGGGCTCCCCGTTGGGGCGAATCGAGATCAGTTCCATCGGCCTTGCGGCGATGATCATGGAAGGCGTAGACGGAAAAACTCTGCGACACGCGGTCGGGCATATTCCAGGCACCCCGCTGCCGGGTCAACCAGGCAACGTGGCGCTCGCGGGACACCGGGACACGTTCTTCCGAGGACTGCGCAATATTCACAAGGACGACGAAATCACCTTGACGACGCTACACGGATCCTACCGCTATCGCGTGGACTCGACTCAAGTGGTCGCGCCGCAGGCCACTGAAGTACTCGACAATTCCGTTGACGACATCCTCACCCTGGTGACCTGTTACCCGTTCTATTTCGTCGGACCCGCTCCCAAGAGGTTTATCGTCCGCGCGCGCCGGATTTCGAAGTAAGGGGTGTCCAAAGAAGGAAGGACTGGTGATCGAACCATGCAGCAAACTACCGGGTTGACCATTGTGCTATTCCTTGTGGCCGTGGCGATCCTGATCCAGGCTGGGATGACGATCGCGATATGGTTAGCATTGCGGACAATTCCCGGCAAGGTTGAGGCTGCCCGCGACAACTCTAAGCAAAGGTTTGATCCGCTGGTGCAATCGGTCACGGGGATTCTGACCGACGCCCGCGAGCCTCTGCGGGCCATTACCACGAACCTGGCCGAGATCAGCAAGATGCTTCGCGAACGCACCAGTGATGTGGATGGACTGGTAGCCAAACTCGTGGACAAATCACGGGCGCAGGTCATTCGCACGGACCGGATGGTTTCCGATCTAGTTCAGAAGGTCGAAACCAGCTCGGACGCCGTGCAGCGCGGAGTGCTGGCGCCAATCCAGGAAGTTTCGGCCATCATTAAAGGCATGCAAGCGGGCTTGGAGTTCCTGTTCTCGCGCTGGCGGACGACCAGCGTCAACGAGGCAGCGCAGGACGAACAACTTTTCCCTTAACTCGACATCGCGAGCGCCAAGGCCGCCGATACCCGCACTGGGATCGCATCCTGGGATTCACCGCGCCGGGGGTTGAGGGGAGTGAAATGATGGCAGCCGTTCAGACGGCAATGCTCGGCGGGTTACCGTACACCGTGGTGCGCGATGCGATTTTCACGCATCCCACGGCTGCGAAAGGCTTAAACTTCTTGCTGGCGAATGTCACCGCTAAAGCCATCCAAGAGTCCGCCTAAGCTCCCACGAACATTTGTTCTGAACAGCCCACGCTACCGTGGGTGGCCGATGTAGCTCGCTCGCCGACATGATAGGCAGCCGCTGAGTCGTTCGCCTCTACCAGTTGTGCTTGGACGTGCGCCGGTGCACACATCAGGCACACAGCCCCTGCCTGGTATCGCTGCAAGTGCAAGGAGATTCAACCCAAATAGCACATGGGCTCCTGATGGGCGAATCAGTGGCCAATTGCCTCAAACTTCAATCCGCGCTAAGTTCAGCGATCTGTGAGAACTAAGGTAGCGCTCGCCTCCTGTCAGAATATGGGGAGAGCTGGCTGACTCGGGGTTAGTGCGTCAATAGATTAGCGATCATTTTGGGGCACTGCCTTCCGGCGGAACCGGAGACGAGGCCAAAGGTCCGTGCTGAAATGACGGAGACTATGCCCGACCAGCCAAGCGGGGATGTGGCGGGTGGCCTAGAAGACTCACTCCTTGCGTACTCTGAATTGAGCGCAGAATCGATCGGATTCCAACCCGATGGCCAGCCCGATGCCGGACGAACTTACAAGGACTTACGGAAGTTAGCGGCCCGTGCGAGCACCTGTAAGTTGTTGTAAAACCTATGAACCTCGGATTGACACGGTAGAGGTCTGGGGTTCGAGTCCCCCCGGGCCTACAAGTTTCTCTCCTAAGGTTTGGGCAAGGCGTGCGGGAATCCACGGCCCGAATTACCGCCGCAGCCCGCCGTCTGGGCTGAACGCAAACAATCCCGACTGGGCGATACGCCCCTCGACCGCTGCCTGCGCCAGTGTCAGATGCGTCCCGCCGGGCTGGTGATGCGTTCGGCAGTATTCGCGTGCGTGTTCTTCTGACCAGAAGAATACGGTCTGGTCTCAGTAGTCGTGGATGATGTTCGGCTGCGGAATATGCTCCAGTCGACATGCGGCTCGAAAAGCAAGGGCGACGCGCCCGCGGACAGGGCGCGCCAGCCCAACCAGGCAGCGGAACAGTAAACCTCTTGCTTTCCCGCGATTGTCCACCGCAATGCCTGGCTCAGGAGCTTTCGTGCCCAACTCGCCCCAACGCCGGTTGACCTTAGCGCACTCGGCTTCCCCTAAGTCAAATCGACGATGCTCCTCGGGTCTAAGACGTTTGGTCATGGGACACGGCGACTCCTATTGAGCACACCGATGCATATCCAAACCTGCCGGGTAAAGCCAAAGCGACTGGGTAGCCTACGTGCACTGACACTAAGTCTGTCAGCATGGTCGTACGGCACTGTACAAAATTTTGCCGTCGTCTCGCCTTTTTGCGATTAATTCGCCTAGGGCTACCATTACGTCACAGCGGATGGCTACCGGCTTGACCAAATTCCCTTCAAACCAATGCTCATAGCAGACCCCGTCGTCAACTCATAGCCCTGCCTCCCTCATGTCGAGGGAGATGGCGGCGACAAACTCCTTGGGATAACTTGTCAGGTCAGTCATCCTGCTAACGTCTGTCCCTTCCATCATGGCAGCAAATAGAACGACTGTAGTTCGGTACTCGCTGTCGTCTGCGTCTCCCTTCGGTCGTGGGCAGAATTCTTCAGCCGTCTCTTCAAGGAGCTTCCGCTTTTCTTCGTCTGTCGTGCATTCACGCCAATGCATCATCGGTTCACTCCCCGCACACTGCGGATTCGCGTTGTGGCGGATTAGGGTCACTGGTAACGATTTTCAAGCCGTGCAATGGACGGGTAATGCGATTCCCGTGCTCGACGCTTTTCGCGTCTCCAACTGCTTGATTCGATTGAGGTGGTGTCCGCGATTTGTCGACTTCCGCCGTAGTGATACGTTTGATTTTGCGAGAATGCGCTTTCCGACACGCTTCGTCACAGAAAACCGATCCGCACTTCTTCCCTTTGAGGCTTCCGCCGCAGTACGTGCATCTCCCTGGTGTCGCCCGCTTCTTTGCCTCGTGCCGATCTGCGAAGAGGGCGTTGTCCCGACAGATGGTAGAACGGTAGACTTCCGGCTTTCCAGTAATCGTGAATCGAATGGTCTGGTTTAAGAGTTTTCCGCAGCCGTCGCACTTCTCGGCGACGCGGAGACCTCGAGAACGAACGTAGGCGAGTTCAGGGGTGGAAAGTCCATACCAATCCGTAGCGGACACTTCCCTTCCGTCACACTTCAGCACGTGCGACGGACTTAGGCAGCCGGATGTTTTAGTTCAAATTGGAATGGAATCACTGGCGCATTCGGTACAGTGTAGGCCCCCGCAACCAACCCTTCAGTAATGACTCAAACAAGTTAGAGCAAAACCCCCAAAAAGCCGGGTGCTGCAGATTGGTGCAGCTGTCCGTGGTTTGCCCAGGTTCTCTCATTGTATCCGCCCTAGCGCGGCCTCCTGGCTCGCCACCCGGTTTCAGGCCGGCGCGCCAGACCTAAATTCCCCACGACACCTGAGTGATCAAGCCGAGTCAAAGTACTATTGTGCTATGGGCGCTCGAAGTCTTCTCTGATATATCTTCCCACCGGCCAGGACCCCCAGAAAAAACGCCGGCGACACAAGAATGAGAGATTATGCGCACTTTTATTTCGATCAGTCTTTTCCTAACTACTGTATTACTTCTTCTTAGCGGTTGCGGGGGAGGACCGGGCCCCGCCATCGTTCCGCCTCCTTCCGGCCTCACTTACAGCGACCCTGCGGCCGTCTACACCAAGGGCACACCGATCGCCCCCAACAACCCCAGCAGCACCGGCGGAGCGGCCACCGGATACAATGTGAGCCCGGCGCTTCCGGCAGGCTTGGTCCTGAGTCCCACGACGGGAGTCATAACGGGAACACCAACCGCCGTGGCCACAACGGCCAGTTACGCGGTAACGGCATCCAACTCGGCCGGTAGTACCAGTTTCACCCTGACCATCGCTGTACAGGACGCGGCTCCGGCGGGTCTCGCATACTCGGCGGCGAGCGCAACCTACACGATGGGGACTCCGATCACTCCCAACAGCCCCACGAGCACCGGCGGAGAGGTGGCCGCATATAGTGTGAGCCCGGATTTACCTGTGGGATTGAGCCTGGATGACGACACGGGCGTCGTTACCGGTACCCCCACGGCTGTTACCGCGAAGGCCAACTATACCGTGACAGCCTCCAACGCCACCGGCAGCGCCACCGCCACCGTGACGATTACGGTGAATGCCGCGGCCGCGGGCGTGCAATTCATCCCCAACCTGAATCAGTGGATTACGCCGCTCGCGCCCCAGGGTTCGCAATTTCAGTCCTTAGTTACTCCTTGGCTCGTCAACGGCACTCCTTGGATGGCCGGACAGGCGGCCTCGAGCGTGGTCAGCGGGTCAACGCTACTGGTTCTGACCTCCGGGTTTAACCGCATTTACGCCCAGCCCAAGATAACCGGCATGGCCTTCTGGCCGCCTTGGGAAAACGTGCAGCCCGCAAGTCCCGACGCTCCTCCCGCTCCCGGCGGAATGCCCGCCAACTCACCCTCCAGTGAGTACGTGTTCGTCTACGACATTTCAACGGGCGCACCGGTCTATAAGCAAGCCGTGATGATACCCAACTCTTACTACGGTATAACGTTCGATCCGACCCAGAGTGCTTTTTACGTATCCAGCGGCATGGGCGACTTCCCGTTTGGCAGCAACGGCCTCCCTAACCCTGTTAATCCCCAACACGACAACGTCCACGTGTTCACTCTGGCGTCCGACCAAACCACTTGGGCGCCGGCGCCTGCAACGCTACTGCCCGGTCCTGAGATTCCCTTGGGACACAGTGGTGGGGGCGTGGGACTCGCTGTGGCGCCTGCCGCGCCTACACCCTCGGTCAACAGCATGGTTTACGTGCAGCCGTGCGCCGCCGGGGTAGCGGTTTCGAGTGACGGCCAGAAGATGGTGGTGGCTAATTACTACAATGACTCGATCACGGTATTCACCGGAGGCTTGGGCAACTGGGCGCCGCTGAGTACTCTTTTGGCCAAGGAGCCGGGCGGCCTTCAGAACACGGGTGAACTCGACCTGCGCCCAGGCAAGGCCGCGACATCGCCGCTGCCGGGGACGCCGGGCGGCGAGTATCCGTTCTGGGTGGTCATTGTACAGCCGCCTTTGCTAGCGGACAGTAGTACAACGGCCAATAATACAACCACTTGGGCCTACATCTCCAGCCTCCGCGACCGCGAGATCGACGTCGTGAATCTCGACGGGGGGACACCGGCCGTAATAGACCGCATCCCGGTGAAAGGCCAACCGAACAAGATGACCCTGAACACGGCCCAGACGCGCCTGTACGTCGCCGAGGACGAGTCGGATACGGTCGACGTCATCGACACCAGCCTGAGCGACGGCGCCAAGTGGAATACCGTCGTCGAAACCATACCGGTCATCGCTCCCCCGTCGGTGGTGGCAGCCGTTCCTGCTTTGCAACAGCAGTTGACAGGCGCAAACACCAACAGCGTGACTCTCACGCCCGACGGAACCGAGCTCTGGGTGACCAACGGCAATCTGAACAGCATAGCCGTTGTGCCACTGACAGGCACGGACCAGAACGATCAGGTGGTGGGCCTCATTCCCACCGGTTGGTATCCAAACTCCGTGAGCTTCAGCCGGGATGGTAAGTGGGCGTACGTGGTCAATGGAAAATCTCCCACCGGCGCCAATCCTGATTGGTGCTACGTCTATGGACCGGCGGACTACGCAACTTGCATCACCAAGAATACGTATAATCCCCAATTGACGAAAGCCGGCTTGCAGAGCATCCCCACCTCGAACCTCGCCTCTCAACTCCCGGCGCTGACTGCACAAGTCTTTTCCAACAACCGGTTCTTCGCCACCGAGAGCGCCAGCGACGCGGAGGTGATGAAGGCCGTGCGCCAGGGCATCCAGCACGTGATCTTCATCATTAAAGAAAACCGGACCTACGACCAGGTGCTGGGCGATCTGAAGGAAGGCAACGGTGAACCCGCATTGGTGCAGTGGGGGGAAGCGATCACGCCGAATCAGCATAACCTGGCGCTCAGCTTCGTGACGCTTGACAATCTGATGGCCAGCGCCGAAGTCAGCAACGACGGCTGGCCGTGGACCACTGGGGCTCGCGCCCCTGACGTCATCGAGCGCCAATACCCGGTCGCCTACGCAGGGCGAGGCCTCAGTCTGGATAGTGAGGGCGTGAATCGCAGTGTGAACGTTGCCATCCCGACCCTCGCCCAGCGCATCGCCGCCGACCCTCGCACCCCAGACGATCCGGACGTGTTAGCAGGCCAGACGGACGTGGCCGCGCCGGACGGGCCGAATGACGAAGTGAACACCGGCTATGTGTGGGATGCCGCGCTGCGGGCGGGTCTGACCGTACGCAACTACGGTTTCTTCGTGGACACCACCTGTTACAATGAGCCCTCGTGCGCCATCCCCCTGGCCGCCGACCCCGCTGCCACGGGCACGGTGGTAGCCACTCCCGCGAGTGTCTCCCTCTTCCCCTACACCGATCCGTACTTCCGGGGCTTTGACAACAACTTTCCCGATTATTACCGCTACGCTGAGTGGGCACGCGATTTCGATGCCAACTACGCCAAAGCTGGGCTCCCTTCATTGAGCCTGGTGCGATTCATGCACGATCACACCGGATCATTTGGCACCGCCATTGACTTGGTGAACACCCCGGAAACGCAGCAAGCCGATAACGACTATGCGGTTGGCCTGCTGGTGGAAAAGATTTCCAAGAGCATCTACGCCAACAATACCCTGATCTTTGTTATTGAAGACGACGCGCAGGACGGCGGTGACCACGTCGATTCGCACCGCACCATCGCCTTTGTGGCGGGCGCCTTCGTGAAGCAAAAGGCCGTTGTGCCCACACCGTATACCACCATCAACTTCGTGCGCACCATCGAAGAAGTTCTGGGCCTGCCACCCCTGAACCTGAATGACGCACTGGCCGCGCCTATGGCTGACGTTTTCAATACCACCGCCAGCCCGTGGAGTTTCACTGCTACGCCCTCAGCTTATCTCTACAATACCAACCTGCCGCTGCCTTCCAAGACCGCTTCTTCGCTTATACCCCATTCGACACACAATGCGAAGTATTGGGCGCGGGTGACGCGCGGCATGGACTTCTCAGACGCAGATCGCGTCGATTCAGCGGTCTACAACCGCATTCTCTGGAGGGGGATGATGGGCAACCGGCCTTATCCTGCCGGCCCAACCGGACTGGACTTGCGCGGCAACCGCCAGGAGCTCCTGGCGAATTACAAGCAGTCTTTAAAGAAAAAGGCGATGCAGAAGACCGAAGGGGAATGAATGCCTGGCCAGTTAGGCCTTTAGCGGCAGCGCAGACTCGCTGCCTTTGCGAGTCTGCGGCTCTTACATTTGAATAATTCCCGTGCTGGTATTAGCATTTCGGATGCAACCCAAGGAAAAGCCGCAGACTCTCGAAACCAGAGAGTCTGCGCTGCTGCTTGAGCAAATGAGCATGCCGTCGTGGCACGGCCGTCCCGCCTGCCCGCTTAGTTCTGGGCAAAGTCCTTACGCGGCATCTTGGGCATTCCCTTGATTTCCCACAGTGACCTATTGATGTATTTCACCGACTGCTTAAGGATATCGTTAATCGGACCTTTTCTGAGCTTCACCATGTAGTCCTTCCAGCCAGGTGTTCCGAAGCAGTCTATCGGCACGATATCACTCAGCGTCGAGCAGTTCAGAAAATAACACCCCATCAGGGGAAACGTTTCAAATAGTTGGACGTCAAGTGGACCCTCGACTAAGGCCTTCTCGACGTCCTTTGAGGCGCGATGTGCCATGCCCATCAAGTAAATGCCGTGCGCGAATCTTTCAACGGCCTCCACTGCACCGATGACCGGGCCGCTCACAGCGCCACCATCGACGAAGAAGAGGCCGGTTTTGAGCACAAATGCAGCCGACGTGGAGATTGCGCGGTCCATGTCGTGCTCAAGTTCGAGCCGGATACACTCTTGAAGCCCCGAGAACGCCTCCGCCGCAGACCCCATATTGATCGCGTATTCGCAGTTCGAAATCGATCTTCGCTGGTAACTGTCAACCGCGACCCTGGTCCAATATTTCACTACGCTAAGACCCTCCTTGACGTGGCCGAGCCAGGGAGTGACGTCTTCGACGCATTTTTCAACTTCCCCCAGTATGAACTTGGCCAGATCGGGCAGAAATACGACGTTTTCAATATTGAAGCACGCCTTTACGTATTTCACCCAGGTCTCTGTGAAGTGCCCCTTCCAGAAGGCAATATCCTTTGTCATGTAGGCCACCTGGCCGTCTAATTGAAGACTCGGCCTTATTCCCTTGATGGCCTTCTGGGTTAAGCACTTTTGAGATTTGGCTTTCACGTTTAGAAGGTCCTGCCTCAGTTGGGCCGTTAGGTCAAACGGTTTAAACACCACTGGCCTCGGATGATCATTTTCGTAGAAGAGACTCCTGATGGTGTTCTTGCGACTCTGCATCACGAATTCCCACGCATTCTTCTCGCGTTGGGACATGTTTTCGTCCCGATAATTGCTGTTCTTGAGTTCGGGCCTGTCCAGTGCAGCGGCCAAACCCGTCATTGCATGCCTGGCATTACGGTCGCTGTGTTCCCACGCGGAGCCGGTCGCACCCTTCCAATACTCGAATGCGTTTTTGATCGCCCAGAGATTGTCCAGTCCGTTGTCCGGGTTCATGTCTGTATTGTAGTGCTCGATTGTCTTATCAAGAGCCAGCAAGGTGGCGTTTCGCGGTTTCAGGAACACGCTAGTATCTTGTTTCCATCGATCAGTTCCAGGAACAGGAATCGGCATTATGTTCTCCACTTCTCATGTCTTCTGTCTTCGCGCGCATTGTAGGTGTCCGGCCGCCGTCAGCCAATGACCTGAAAGTACTATCGAACGATCCTGCAACTGTTGGCCGCGGCACGCGTCCGTCAACCAACGGGCATGGGCGATTGGCCTCTAGTACTTTAGGAGGCTTGGCGGATGGCGCCACGAGGGAATAGAATGCGTCGCTGATC
>CAVYJG010000002.1:0-562361 GCA_963768695.1 uncultured Acidobacteriota bacterium
GCGGAAATCGAGCACCTAGTTCGGAAGTTGGGCTTGCGTGAAAAGTTCGCGGCGCTGGCGACGGCGGACGACTGCGAGCGCTCGAAACCTGACCCGGAAGTGTATCTCAAAGCCCTCAGCAGCCTGCGAGAGCTTCCCGAATTGCACGAACCGGCGCTCGAACCGATCGAGTGCCTGGCCATCGAAGACGCCCCTCTCGGAGTTGTGGCCGCGCAAGCCGCCGGAATGAAGTGCCTGGCCCTGGCCCACAGCCGCCACCAATCCGACCTCCAACACGCCGATTGGGTCGCGTCGGGGTTCTCCGACGTGAACCTGGAGGCCATCCGCGCCGCGTTCAAGTAATCCGAAAAACCGGCTCTTCGTTCCGGCTGGCACTCGTCCTGCTGGATCGAGGACAGAAGCCCGATCTTGGCAAGGCAAAAGCCGCTTGACAAAACGTCGCCCATGGGTTAACTTTGTAGGTGACGAAGAAAAGGCGAATATGGGTGCCACTTCCAAAAGCGCCATCCTGGTGGGCCCTGCCGGCTGGTCGTACACCGATTGGGCGGGAATCGTTTACCCGCACCACAAGCCGCGCGGTTTTCACGAGGCCGCGTACCTTGCTCAGTTCTTTGACACCATCGAAATTAACACTTCCTTTTATTCCCCCCCGCGCGCCGAGATGGTGAAAGCTTGGGCGGCAAAAATCGCCTTCAACCCTAACTTCAAGTTCAGCGCTAAGTTGTGGAAACGCTTCACCCACGAGCGCAACGCCAACCTCCAGGACGAGAAGGAGTTCAAGCACGGACTGGCGCCGTTGATGAACGACGGCCGGTTGGGGGCGCTTTTACTGCAATTGCCTTGGTCGTTCAAGAATACGCCTGAAAACCATGAATACCTGAGCGGCCTCATCATGCAATTCATGGAATACCCGTTGGTGCTGGAAGTGCGCCATGGCTCATGGAACAAGCCGGAGGTCTTTGAATGGCTGGTTGACCTGGGAGTGGGCTTCTGCAACATCGATCAGCCCGTCATCGGGCAGTCGATCGCTCCTAGCGCCCACGCGACCTCTCCTGTGGGTTATGTCCGCCTGCACGGCCGCAACTACGACCACTGGTTCACCTCCAACGAGCATCCCGAGGAGCGTTACAATTACTTGTATAGCCAGGCTGAATTGGAACCGTGGGCGGCGCGCATCCAGAATGTCGCCCGCAGTGCCGAGCTGACTTTCGTTATTACCAATAACCACTTCGAGGGCAAAGCCATCGCGAACGCCCTCCAGTTGATCGCCCTGCTCAGAAACCAGCCCGTCCGCGTACCCGAAACCATGCTCGAGTCCTACCCCGAGTTGGAAAAAATCGCCGCCCCGGAAACACCCTTCACTCTGCCCAGGCAGTCCGACCTTTTATTTGCGCCGGGCAATGCGGGCGGCTCCGAAGAATCAGTGCGGAAGAGTAATTGACAGTATCCAACTCTCACTGATAGCATGTTTTAAGCCTAGCAGCCCGAGTGGCAGAGGGATGGGTATCGCGTTTGCAGTTGCTTGTACTTGCTGCTTTCAGCCTTCTGCTTTCTGCCTTCAGACTCTTGAGGTCCCCGTCGTCTAGCCCGGCCTAGGACATCGCCCTTTCACGGCGGTAACGCGGGTTCAAATCCCGCCGGGGACGCCAACAGTTTCTCGATCGCCTCATCAAGACCTCAGGGAAACAAGGACCAGCATTTGTAAGCAAATCAACCGGATGGCCCTAACTGCGGCCTTGCCCTTCTCCGCAGCGTAATTGCGATGCGCACGCAGCTGAGACCTTCGCCCCCACGCTCGCTCCGGCGGTCGTCCAAGCACCTTCGGACGGCGCGATCGAGTTCGCTTGCGGACGCGCGTTAAGGGTTGCGTAGTACGACATAATGGCTGATGAGATAGCCAAGCGCGGCGCCCGCAAAGACGTTCTGACGGGAAGTGGGCCGATAGTGTAATGCGCGAAAAGCCTACTAGGCCGGCCAGGCCATACGCGACCCAGGGCGCCCAACGATGGTTGCGGTAGCGATCGGCGAAGACCGCTGCCACAGCAAACGCCGCGATGGCATGGCCGGAGGGGAAGCTTGACTGGCCGCTCGAGAGCGTTTCGGGCGCCCTAAACCATGTGTCATCAAAGTCACCGTAAGGTGAAAGGCCGGATGGCCGAAGGCGGCGGTCAACGTGCTTCATTACCGTCGTCAGGATTTCCGCGTCGGCTGCGGCTTCCCCGGCCAGCAGCGACGTGTGCCGGCCGTATGTATTCTTGCGAACCAGGGAAATGGCATAGAAGGAAAGTGGCACAACCGCCGTTCCCACTCCCATGTTCGTTCCGCTAAAGTTTTTATTGAACTGGTTGAAAGCGCCGGTCCGGCGGAAGTAAGGCGCGTCAATGGTGTCAAGGGCCACGAGACCGGCGGTGGCCCCTGCAATGCCGAGCATCGGTTTCCAATGTTCGCCCTTAACTGCCTTTGCCGGAAAGGTCCAGATGGGTTTCTGATCTTGGAGAATATTCGGTACAACCAGTTTCAACGAAACGGGCCGGTCCTCCGTCTGCTGGCTTCCCGCCGGGGCAGTCGGAGTGCAAGAGGGAGGCTGGGGACCTCCTGTGCCGTTCTGGGCCCAGGCTGGAATCACTCCAACAATCAGAAGAAGAGCAAGAATCACCTTCGACCTTTGCGCCACAAACAAGGCGCTGGCCGCAGGCCTCATGTCCCTAGCGAAGGCGGTGGACGCACGAAGGTTTTTGCAGGCTTTGGAGACGAAAACACCTGTGGCCAATTTCTTCAAGGCCAGACTCCTAATTTGAGTTCGTTGCGTAGCCCTGCTTACCCCTCGGCCCGCCTCAATCTATCGCTGAGCCGATTAAACAGTACATTCGTTCGACTTGAAAAGACAAGATCCTATCGCATGGGACCCCAGCTCAAGTCGACGCGCACCGGAATCTCGTTCTTGATGGGCATGGTCAGGAGTGTAGGCGGATCGATCTTGAAGTCAGTTAGCTTTGCCGGAATTGTTCCGGTGATCCGCGTCTCGGTGCCTTGAACCGACCGTTGGAAGGGCACCTGCTTGTACTCGAAGGTCTGGCCCGCGAATTGGACCTCCAGATCGAGGTTGATCGTCGCTGAGGCGGTGGCCGATTCGGGCAACCGAGTGCGAACGGTCACATAAGGGAATTCCGCCCCGCGCGTCACTTGCAGCATATGAAGATCGCGATTGCTGTCGCCCGAATCGAACGACTTCACGGGCACCGCAATCAGATAATTACACTCCCCATCGTGGCAAATCCCCTTGCCCTTAGCTACATGGCTGACGCCATCGAATTGGTGCAGCGGGTGTGATACATGATAGGTGAGAGTGCTTTGCTCCAGTACCCATTGGCTATCCGCCCAGGCAAGGCCGGGAAGCGACAATAGCCAAAAGCTTATCAGCAGTTTCCTGAGCATTAGCCCTCGCTAGAATTTAAACGATACAGACGCTACCGCCAATCCAAATGCCCCTGCCGTAACGATAGCCACCGGTCCGTGGGCCGTGGCGATCCCGTGAACCCTTTCGCCGCGGCTCTTTTGAGCGAAGGCCATCTCGCCCAGAATGGGTGTCAGGATCATCCCAGGTCCGTGAATCCAAGCCAGGGTCTTGTGCAGGCGGATCGGCCCGCGGGTCTTGGTGCCGGGGATCTTGGGCGCGCGAATGGCAAAATAAGCGGTGGTGAAATACATGCCCGCTGTCGCCGTACCCAAAGCGGCATGCGCGTCCCGGCTGGACCTGCTGGTCTGCCTTCCGCCGGCGAGAGCGGAAGTAATGAGTGTGGCGCCGAGCGGCGCAATCGTGATCAAGCCGAGCCGCTGATGGATCTTGAGCATATGCGTGCGTCTGTCAAGCAGTGCTTGTTCCCTCGCATTGCCCTTAGCCTGAGAAGGAGAGATGCCGAGATCCTCCAGTGACGGCTCCTGCGGTTTAGTGGAAGGGCCGGCCGCCGTCTTCTGCGCCGGCTCAGCGGCCGTATTGCTTTGCACCAGCCTGACTGGCGCAAGTTCGCAATTCTCGACCACGGTCGAGAGCGCCGCGACGGTCGGGGCAGGAATTTCTTGCGTCTCGTAGCCGCGCGATTCAAACTTGATGCGGTAATTGCCGGAAGCCAGATTAAATCTGTAGCTGCCGTCCGCGTCCGTGGCCGCCGGTCGTGCGCGGCCAGTTTCCATGCTGGTGGCGGTGACCAAGGCCAATGCCACAGGCGTGCCGGCCGGATCGGTAACCGTGCCTGTCAACTCTCCCACCGCTTGCGCCATCAATGATGGGGCGAAGGTAACGATCAGGAAAGCGCCGGCGAGGCGGGCAAAACAAATCCGTTTCACATGCGTGGCGTCCACAACCATCCCTGACTCCCGTTTTGGCTTTGAGCCTACTGATACGATATTCGCACGGCTCCTCGTTCCGTCGGGACCAGGAGCCGCCAAAGATCATGATAGCGCAACTTCGCTCAGCTCAACGCAAGCGTTTCCTGTGGAATTTATCGCCGATCAATGGATGGCCAGTTCAGATGTACTCGCGGCCGGGGAATGAAGAGGAAAACGGCTTGACGTATTCGTTATTTCCAGTATAATGGAAGTATGGCAAATCGTGACGACCCGGAACAAGTCATACGCTATGCCGACATGTTTGCAGCCATGGGCGCCGAGCCAAGACTGCGCATCATGCAACTCCTCCTGACCGCCCATCCTCAGGGGCTGGTGGTGGGCGACATTCAAGATGAACTGGGAATCCCTGCTTCCACTCTGTCCCATCATCTCGACAAGCTCAAAAACGAGGAATTGGTCAAGGTACGGCGTGAGGGCACCTTCCTCTGGTACACGGCGAATGCTGAGGCCCTCCAGGAACTTCTTAACTTTCTCTATGCGGAGTGCTGTACCCGCAACAAAGCGGTTAAACCCGGCGACCTTGTCTTGATCGTGCAAGCTTCAAAGGGAATTCCGGAAAGGAAAAACAAATGAGCACAGATAACATTAAGGAAGCGGTAAAAGAGAAGTACGGACAGGCTGCCTTACGCGTTATCAAGGGCCGGAGTTCGTGCTGCGGCACGGCTCCTCCACTGGAGGGCTGTCCCGACCCAATCACATCCAACCTATACGACGGCGGCCAGACCAGCCAGATTCCCGAGGACGCTCTCCTGGCTTCGCTGGGGTGTGGAAACCCGACCGCTCTGGCCGAGCTAAAGCCTGGGGAGACCGTGCTCGATCTCGGATCAGGCGGCGGTATTGATGTATTGTTGTCCGCCAAGCGAGTCGGTCTGAACGGCAAAGCCTACGGTCTGGACATGACGGACGAGATGTTGGCCCTTGCCCGAGAAAATCAACGCAAGGCTGGAATTCCGAATGCGGAGTTCTTGAAGGGGGAAATCGAAGATATTCCACTGCCTGACAATTCCGTCAACGTCATCATCTCGAATTGCGTCATCAACCTCTCTGCCGACAAGGATCAGGTATTGAGAGAAGCATTCCGGGTGCTGAAGCCTGGTGGACGATTCGCGGTTTCCGACATCGTGGTGCGCGGCGAGGTCCCTGCCGAAATTCGGCGCAACATGGAGCTATGGGTAGGCTGCATGGCCGGGGCGCTGGAAGAGAGGGAATATCTCGCGAAACTCACTAAAGCGGGTTTTGAGGTGGTCAGTATCGAACCGACGCGGGTTTACCGGATTGAAGAAGGGCGCGAAATGCTTTCGTGCCAGGGCATCGACGTGGAGGCTATTGCTCCGCTTGTGGACGGCAAGTTCATGAGCGGCTTCGTTCGGGCGAAAAAGCCAAGCCTGCCCGCCTGACAACCCGGACGCTGCGAAACTAACGCCATCATGAACAGATACGCCTGAGGTAGCGCAAGTGAGAGTACTTATCCTTTGCGCCGGCAATTCAGCTCGAAGTCAAATGGCGGAAGGGTTGCTGCGCCATGACGCAGGAAAGGTCAACGACGTTTTCAGCGCGGGCACAAAACCAACCCATGTGCGACCCGAGGCAATCACCGTGATGCAGGAGGCTGGAATCGATATTTCCGGCCACCGGTCCAAGTCCGTGGATGACTTCGCAGGACAGAATTTCGATTACGTCATCACGGTCTGTGATAATGCCAAAGAGAGTTGTCCCATCTTCCCGGCTAGGACACAACGTATTCACTGGAGTATCGAGGATCCCGCCGCGGTGCAAGGCTCCGAAAAAGAAAGGCTGGCGGGATTCCGGCTCGCCCGAGACGAACTGCGAGCGCGGCTTAAGGCCTTCGCTCAAGGGCGTAAAGAAGGGCTAGGTTGACGGCAACAGCAATAAACTCTCGATCCTGACTGTCAGCGCCGAAAGTTTACCCTGACGCTGCCTCGAGCAGGCAAATGGGATTTGTTCTTGCGGTGGGAGGGGAGAAACTCGCGGCTGATGGCCTTGAGGAAGCCGCGCCCCCAAAGGCCGATGAGCAGCAAAGCCCCGAAAAGCAACACGGCGTCGAGGCTGGCGCGGTCCCGGGTCCAGTAAATGCCTTCCCGCACGTTCAGCCAGATCGAGAACTCGTCCAGAGTGAGGGCGGCGCCGACACCGTAAAGCAAGGACATCAATCGGCTAGCAAGGAGAGAGGACGACTTGCTGCCGGTGCCTACTTCAATCAGCCAGCCAAACCCCACAGCCAGCAGGAGGAAGATCCCCCAGACCAAGTGATGCACATGCGTGCCGCCTATGTACAGGTACCGAAACGGGCCGATGTTCCGGGAGGCCAAGTACGCCAGCGAGCGGGCCAAGGTGAAGGTGCTAAAGAACCCGACCGCGGCGAGGAAAAGACAACGTCTGGGGCGGTCGGGGACATGCTGGTGAAAAAGCTCACCCACGCGGGGAATGAACAGAATCAGCAGGACGGCAGCAGTGGCGACGATAATCGAAATCGCGAGCAGCCAGGTTGTGGGTGACATAAGGGCTGCATCTCCTATGCGGTTTGGCCAAACGCGTTCTCTGCGTCATAAGGCGAGATCCTGAAACACGGCTGGGAACCCGGTGGTGACGGCGAATCCAGCGATGACAGCCACCAATACCAAGTCAGCGCAGCATCGCGTTCAACGCGAGCGAGATTGTACCATGCAATCCCGGTTGTTTGGGAGAAACGGTGTCCGGAAGGCGCAATGATCCTGCCGGCGCAAGAGGTAGCGGCGGGTTTACCCCGCCATACCTTCTGTGTTTTCAGAATCGCGATGGCGGGAAAAACCCGCCGCTACGATTTTTTCACACCTTCCCGGCGCCGTTTCCGCCTTCCCCGTGACCGCTTACCACCCTGGCCTCCTTTTTGAAAAGGGCGGCTGGCACGCGTTCCCGTTCACCGTTCCCTTCAGATTTCAAGGCGGGGTGCAGGCTGCGGGTGCCAGAAATCACATCCTTTCTGCTGGGCATTACCTTCGTGCCATATACTCCGAGCCAGCGTGTGCCGATCATAACCTTATGCAAAGGGCCTCGAAAATACCCATGAGGGCCGACAACGGCTGGAGGAGTTCATAACTATGCGATTTCGAACCAGTAGTCTGTGTGGTCTTTGTCGAGTGCTGTCAAGCGTGGCTGCACTCTTGTTGTTCATGGCCGGTAGCGCGGAGGGCCAATCCATAATGACCCGGCATACGCGCCTGGAAGTGACCAACGGTCAAGCGAAGTTTGTGAACCGGCTGCCTGGCACTCAGATCTTGCGCCTCGACATTGTTCTACCGTTGCGCGATCAGGCTGGGTTAGAAGATTTCCTGCAAGAGGTTTACGATCCTACCAGCCCGATCTACAGGCACTTCCTGACGGTGCCGGAATTCACCGAGCGGTTTGGCCCGACCCCAGAGGATTATGAAGCGGTAGTGGCTTTCGCAAAAGGCAGCGGCTTCAAGGTGGTGGGCGGCTCCCGCGACGGCCTGGAAGTGCAGGTCGAGGGCTCAGTGACGGTCATTGAGGCAGCTTTTAATGTAGCCATGGGCGTCTATCAGCACCCCACGGAGAATCGGAGCTTCTATGCTCCGGATCGAGAGCCCTCCGCTCCCCTCGGATTCCCGCTCTGGCACATCTCGGGTCTGGACAACTTTTCGATTCCCCATCCCGCCGGCCTGCGCCGGAATCCGACTGGGAAGCCCAATGCAACCACGGGCTCCGGCCCCTCGGCCTCCTTTCTGGGCAGCGATATGCGGAAAGCCTATTATGGGGGAACGACCCTAACCGGCGCCGGCCAGTCGGTCGGGTTGTTAGAATTCTACGGCACCGATTTGGCCGACGTGAACACTTATTTCACGAATGTGGGCCAGACGAACAACGTGCCGATCACGCTCATCTCCACGGATGGAACCAGCACGAGCTGCCTCTATTCGATGAATTGCGATGACGCCGAACCGACACTCGACATCACCCAGGCAGTCTCGATGGCCCCAGGGCTGACTCGGCTCTACGTTTACGTGGGGGGATCCGATACCGCCATTCTCAGCGCCATGACTACAACGAAGTATGCCCCGCTCAGTGCGCAGTTGAGCTGTTCATGGAGCTGGGCTCCGGCCGACCCCACCACTGACGACCCTTACTACATGAAGATGGCTGCACAGGGCCAGAACTTTTTTGTGGCAGCCGGCGACAGTGGCGCGTGGGGTCTCACCAACCACCCTTACCCGGCGGACGACGCTAATGTGGTCTCTGTCGGCGGCACCGACTTAACCACCGCCAGCGCGGGCGGCGCGTGGGCTTCAGAAACCGCTTGGACCGACAGCGGCGGCGGGATTTCTCCGCACCACATTGCGATTCCCTCCTGGCAAAAGCTTTCGGGCGTGGTCAATGCGAGCAATAGGGGATCCACCTCCTATCGGAACGGCCCTGACGTTTCGGCGAACGCGAATTTTTCCTACTATGTCTGCGCCGACCAAAGCGGATGCACCGCGAACCTATACGGCGGAACCAGCTTTGCGGCGCCCCTCTGGGCAGGCTACATGGCACTAGTCAATCAACAGGCGGTTGCCAACATCGGCAGGGCGCTCGGATTCATTTGTCCGACTATTTATAGCCTGGTTGCTGGACAAGGCAACACGACCGGTTTTCACGACATCACCAGCGGCGCCAACGGCTATGCGGCGGTAAAAGGGTACGATCTGGTCACAGGGTGGGGCAGCCCCAACGGCGCCAGCCTGATCAATGCCCTTACGGGTGCACCTGCTACGGGCTTTGCCGTTTCTGCTTCGCCCACTACGGTCTCCGTGTCACAGGGTAGCAGTGGGACCTCGACGATTACGACCGCCGTCTCGGGCGGGTTTAACTCGTCGATTGCCCTTTCCGCTTCCGGCGAGCCCAATGGCGTAACCGTGTCCTTCGGTCCCCCCTCCATCAACGGCGCTGGAACCTCAACCATGACGATGAGTGCATCCGCGACGACCCCGGCTGGCACTTATCCGATCACCGTCACAGGCACGAGCGGTAACGCTACTCAATCCACCACCGTCTCTCTGAAGGTGGCGTCCGTGGGGAGCGGAGGCGACTTCACGGTCAGGGCATCGCCGGCCTCGATTACTCTCGCCTGGGGAAGTTCCGGCACTTCCACAATCACCACCACCGTCTCAGGCGGCCTCAGCTCAGCGATTGCGTTGTCGGCGTCCGGCATGGCATCCGGCGTGACTGTTAGCTTCAGTCCCTCGACCATCGCAGCCCCGGGCTCCGGGACTTCATCAATGACGATCACCGTGCACGCGGGCGCCAAGACCGGAAACAGCACCATCACGATTACCGCGACGGGCGGAGGCGTCACCCATACGACGGCAGTTGCTCTTAACGTCGCGATATAGTGACTGCCGAAGGCAGCTGGCCGATCCCGAAACGCTTGAATTGCAAAAGGCCTGGTCCCTATGGTCCAGGCCTTTTTCTGTCAGCACAGCCTTGTCCTTCCCGCTTCTCACTTCGTTCGTTTTAGGAAATCTCTGAACCAGGTCAAGATGGAGAGTCTGAGGCAGAGTCGCCGGCGAGCAGTTTCATGACCGCGAGCGCGCCGTCGCGCGCGGAATGAGGGCGCGCCAACTCGCGAACCCGGTTGCGAAGGCCGTCAAGCTTCGAAGGCGCTGTCAACAATGAGGCAATGATCAGCGCCAGATCACCAGGTTTCTTAATCCAGATTCCTGCTCCCCATTTTTCAATCCAGCGGCAGGTGCGCTCCTCGTTACCGGGTAGGGGATTGAACGCCAGCATCGGCAGCCCGCAGGCAAAACCCTCATTGAGCGTGCCACCGCCGGGTTTGCTGATCATCAAGTCGGAGGCGACCATCCATTCCTGGACGTTTTCGATCCAACCCAACACGCGGACCTGCGGCAGGTGTTTACAGCGTTCTTTCAGGCGTTTCTCGATCCGCCGGTTTCTGCCCGCGAGCAGAACCACTTCCAAATCGGCTCGGACCTTGAGGATTTCCTTCAGGATGCGCTCAGGTGTGCCAAACCCCTGGCTTCCCAATGAGAGCAGGATCTGGACGGCGTCCGCCTTGACGCCCAACTTCTCGCGAGCCACCGCGCGCGAGGGTAGTGAGGCGAACGCCGGATGGATGGGTTGTCCGGTCGTCACCACCTTCGAGGCAGGTGCGCCGGCGCTGACGAGTTCGGCGGCGAGATCCGGATGGGTCGTAAGGAACAGGTCAACTTCCGGTTGCACCCAGGCGCGGTTGAAGTCCATCAACTCCACACCCACCAGCAGAAAATTAGCGTGCCCCTCCCGCTTACACAAGGCGGCGAGTTCGCAGGCGCCGACCTCGGTAGCAATGACGACGTCCGCAGCGTAATCACGGAGAAAGCGGAATAGCGGCTGAGCACCGCGCCGGTAGAGCCAATTGGGCCCGGTCGATTCGGACTGAGACTGCTTGCTCTCAATCCACCGCCACAGGCCCGGCCAGATGGCAAGTGGAATCACATAGGAATTGTAATAGGCCCGGAACCACGCCGCGCAATGCGGGAGCGTATCGACGACCTCCGCATGGACGCTGGGGCGGAGATCTCGAAAGGCCTGTCGCAGGGCCGCTGCGGCTCGCGCATGCGCCGCGCCGTGCGACATGCTAAGGATCAGAATTCGTGGATGTGTGGCCACGGTCTTAGGTCCCCCGGCACGACAGAAATTGATTCTGCTGCTTTACATTCCGTGCTCGACCGCTTACCATCGCGAATTACTGACATGGAACTCTTCATCCTCGGCGCCGGCATGGGAATCGTGGGAGGAATGTTTCCCAACCCTTTGCACATGATCGCTCTGACCCAGGTGGCCTTGGGCCGATGGGGTCGTGCGATTTTCGTGCTGCTGGTGCCGCCGCTGGTGGTTGATGGAGCCTTTCTTCTCGTCACTTTGTTTTTCTACCGCTGGATCCCCTTTGGCATCGTCCACTATATTGCCTACGTGGGGGGAGCAGTCGTGATTGGCTTTGCGACCTACGCCCTCTGGGGAATGCGCCGCACCACTGAGGAAGCGATGGCGAATTCCGCAGTATACACCTTCGCAGGCGTCACCGTAGCCACGCTGGCAGAGGTGGCCGCTCCGGGAACCTGGGTTTATTGGATCACCATTGCCGGACCGATTCTCGGCGAGGGCCGGGCGCATGGTTATGGCCACGTTGTGCCTTTCTTCGCCGGCAGTGTGGTCGGATACTACGGGGCGGCGATATTCTCCACGGCGATCATGGCGTGGGGCGCAGGCCTGCACAAACGATTTAAACAACATCTGATCCTGGCAGCGAATATCCTGCTATTGCTGATGGGCGCTTCCTACCTGGTGCGCGCTTACCTGAAGTAGCACGCCCCCCAGCGGTCTACGCATCGGCCCCGCAACACTTCTTGTATTTCTTTCCACTGCCGCAGAGACAGGGATCATTCCGTCCCGGGCGCGAGTGCGGTTCGGTTCCCTGTCCACGCTGTCGCAACATCTGCATGACATTCGCCGGCGCGCGGCCTTGCCGGAGTTCGGACGCCATGAACTGCATGTAAGGATCGACGTGTTTAAAGAACAGCTTATATCCGGCACACAGATAGTTAAGGCCCCACTCGCCGTCGGGCGTTCTCGTGAATCGGTGCTTGGGGCACTCCCCGTTGCAGGCAAAGCGGACTTCGCATTCACGGCAGTAGCGCGGCAAGCTGTCGCGCTTATCCAAGCCGAAGCGGCGTTGTTGCTCGGAGTTGACCAGGGTGGCAAGCGCCTGGTCCCTGATGTTCCCTAACCGGTTCTCCGGATATACGTAATGATCGCAGGAGTATAAGTCGCCGTTATGCTCAATGGCCATGCTCTCGCCGCAGGTCTCGCGAAATACGCATAGGCTTTGCGGCATCCCCAGCCAGCTTTCCAGTGCCACATCGAAGATTTGGACGAAATACCGCGCCACGTCGCGACGCACCCATTCGTCGAAGATCTCGCACAAGAATTTGCCGAACTGCAATGGTTCTACGGACCATTCGGAGACCTCGGCCTCCGCCTGGTAGCGAGGTCCGATCAAAACCAGGCCGTGTGGATCGGGAGCTTTGGCCACCCGTTCGACGATGGGTATGAACTGCATGTACGTGCTTCCCACTTCCTTTAGAAACCGGTAAACCTCGAGCGGGTGGCGGGAGTTCCGGCGGTGGACCACGGTGAGCGTGTTGAATTCGACTCCATGCTTCTTGAGATATTCGAGGCCCCGCAGAACCGCGCCGAAAGTGGGCTGGTCCCCTTTGTTGACGCGGTAGCAGTCGTGAAGCTCAGCCGGGCCGTCAAGGGAAAGCCCCACCAGAAAGCGGTTCTGGGCTAGGAACTCGGCCCACGTGTCGTCCAGCAGGATGCCGTTGGTCTGGAAGGCGTTTTCAATTTGCTTGCCGTTCGCATATTGCTTCTCCAGTTCGACGACCCGGCGGAAGTAATCCACACCCAGCAAGGTAGGTTCTCCGCCTTGCCACGCGAAGTTGATCGTGGGCGCGTCCTGCGCCTCGATATACTGGCGGACGTAGCTCTCCAGCACGTCATCCGGCATGGCCCACGAAGCGGCGGCAGGATAGAGATTCTCCTTTTCGAGGTAAAAGCAATATCGGCAATTCAAGTTGCAGATTGGCCCCACCGGCTTGGCCATGATGTGAAAGCCAGGCGAGCGTTGAGGCTCGGTCGGCTCCGCTCCGGTGGGGGAGTCTGGTCGGGTCGCTATGTTTTCCAAATCAGTCGACATGTATTTGGCGAGCGTGGACAAATCCATTCCATACCGCAGAGACGCTGAGTCACAGAGAAGAATGCTCTAGTCTTTTTGATCCTCAGCGCCTCTGCGCCTCTGCGGCACGAGAATCCCTCACAGCTTGGAGCCGGTGTCGTGGTCGCCAGTCTCTTTGCGAAGCTCACGGATCCGTTGGCGAAGATCCCGAGTCAGCGTTGCGTAGCTGGCTTCGCCGTAGAGGTTGTGCAGTTCGCCCGGATCTTCCTGAAGGTCGTAAAGCTCGAATTCCTCCGGCGCCTCATAGTAGTGAATCAGCTTGTACCGCTCGGTCCGCACGCCGCGGTTCTTGCGAACATCGTGCGGCCCCGGGTACTCGTAATACTCGTAGAGCCAGTCTTTGCGCCACGACGGCGGCACCTCTCCCTTGAGCATGGGCACCAGGCTTCGGCCGTGGACTCTGTCCGGAATTCGCACTCCTGCCAGTTCAAGGAAAGTCGGCGCGATATCCGTATTCAGCACCATCTGCCGCGCGCTGGAGCCAGGTTGGATCAAGCGAGGGTAGCGAACAAGCATGGGCGTACGAATCGAGGGCTCGTGCATGAATCGCTTGTCGTACATTCGCCATTCGCCCAGAAAGAATCCGTGATCCGAGCTGAACATCATCACCGTGTCATCAAGCCGGCCCAGATCGCTCAAGGCCTGGAAGAGCTTGCCAAGGTTGTCATCGACGGCCGCGACTCCGGCGTAATAATCCTTGACGATCTCTTCGAGGGACCTGGCGCAGTTATCCCTGGTCTCACTGTGCCTGGTGTACGGCCCGCCAATTTTATTATCAGCGTCCGCAAAGGCTCGAGGCTTTCCGGGGTAGCCTTTCAAATCGTCATCGAAGGTGGCAGGCTTGGGGATGGTGACGCTGCTGTACAAATCAAGATATCTCCGTGCCCGGAAAAAGGGAGAGTGAGGAGACTGAAACCACAGGATCAGGCAGAACGGCTTTTCACGCGCACGCTTAAGCCACCGTATGGCGCGTTCCGCCACCACATCGTCAACGTATCCTTCATAAACCTCGTTTGACTCAATCTCGCCGTGTGCACCCGCTTGAATCCGCGGCCAGAAATAGTCTGCCGCTGCTCCGGGAAAGCCGAAGTACTCGTCCCACTGCCGCTCTCCCAGCCGGCCGACGTGCGCTTTTCCAAACAGCGCCACCTCGTAGCCCGCCCCCCGCAGCAAATCCGTAAACATCGGGACATCCGCGGGAATCGCGCGGCTGTCCTTGTTGTCGATGCACCCCGTGGTGTGGGAGTAGAGCCCCGTGAGCGCGCAGGCCCGGGACGGCAAACAGAGGGCGTTCACTACGAAGGAATTATGAAACTGCATTCCCTCGCGCCCGATCCGGTCAATGTTCGGCGTCTGAAGAATGTTGTTGCCGTTCAGGCTAAGAGCCTCGGGACGGTGCCCGTCGGTAGTGATGAAGATGAAATTCGGGCGGGGCGATTGCCCCGCAGCCTGCGCGGCGTTTTGCGGCGTAGCGGATCCAAGGGCGAGCGCACCCACGGCCCCGGCTCCTGATTTCAAAAACGCCCGCCGTGATGTTCTCCCGTTGGTTTCTTCCATGTTTCCTCCAGCCATCCTGGCCCGCGCTGAGCCCCGGACGGAGCAACCCCCGCCTTCAGCTTATAACATGAAGAGGAGTTCAGGAAAAGGAAGTTGGCCGTTGCGGGATGTCACCCGCTTGGCCCAACCGAGGGAGTCCTGTTGGTGAAGTTCGCCCTCCCACGTGCCTGACGATCGGCGAGATTGGAACTCTTGATGCTGGATTTCTCCGAATCGCTCCGGAACGCCGTTCGGCTCGAGGCATCTGTTAGACTGTGAGTGAAGTGATTTCGCACAGGCGCACATCGCAGAAGGGCGCGTGATTGCGACGGGCAGAGGGATCCATGACTGAGGTACTGCATTTGTTGATCGATCGCCTTGATACTCCGATCGGTGAACTCGCGATCGTGGCCGACGAAGGTGGAAACCTGCGCGCCGCCGACTGGACTCGCGCGGACGGCGACGCACGTTTGCGCCGGTACTTTGAGCATCACTATGGAATCCATGGACTTCAGCTTGAACCGGCTGGCGACCCAAACGGTCTTACAAGCGCTCTCGGGAGCTACTTTGCGGGCGATCTCAAGGCGATTGATACTTTGCCCGTGAACGCGGTCGGTACGCCCTTTCAATGCAAGGTGTGGCGAGCCTTACGCGAGATTCCATGCGGCACGACGATTTCCTACGCCAAGCTCGCCCGGCAAATCGGGCGGCCCGCCGCGGTGCGGGCAGTGGGCCTCGCCAACGGGTCAAATCCTGTACCGATTGTGGTCCCGTGCCACCGGGTGATCGGTTCCGACGGGTCGCTGACCGGCTACGGCGGAGGTATTGACCGGAAGCGCTGGCTTCTGGAGCACGAGAAAAAGTACTGTCAATTCAAACTCTGGAGCTAACTGGACCGCGGCTGGCATAGCGCGTTGGCTTATCTGGGTTTTTCGTTACGGAAACATAGCAGCTATCTGTCATTAAACACGTTCCCCGGCGGAACTCGGGCTAAGTTCTCCGCGTACATTTCTTCGAAGATAATCCGAACGGCATGGAGGATGAGCAATGGGCAGTTGGGCACAGCATCTCCGGCTTGCCGGGCGCCAGTTGCAGCGCAATCCCGGCTTTACGTTCACCGTAATCGTCACCTTGGCCTTGTCCGTGGGTGCGAACACGGCGATCTTCTCCCTGGTGAACGCGCTCTTGCTGAAGAACCTGCCCTACGCACATCCGGAGCGGATGGGGACGATTTACATGCGCGTGACTGGTCCCCGCGGTTCTGATGGGCGCGCCGGCATCGACGGCGAGAGGTGGGAGTTGTTACGCGATGGTGTGCCGGCACTGGTCTCCGCCATTTCGGGAGGGACCTCGGGCCTCAACTTTCAGGCCGGCTCGCACGTACAGTACGTGCATGACGGGCGTGTTTCCGCCCACTACTTCGACGTGCTGGCCCTGCAGCCCATCATGGGGCGGAACTTCTCCGAAGACGAGGACCGGCCCCACGGGCCCAAAGCCGCAATTCTCAGTTACAACGTATGGAACAATCTCCTCGGCGCCGACCCGACCATACTTGGCAAGGCCATTCTGTTGCGGAGCGAGCCTTACACGGTGGTTGGCGTGCTTCCGCAGGGCGCCACGACGCCCTTGAACGCCGATGTGTACACTTCGCTCCAGCCCAGCCGCCAGGGCGAAGGCGAGGGAACCAACTTTGAGGCCATTGCCCGGCTGCGCAATGACGCGTCCTGGCAGGAGGCAGACGCCCAGATCAGCCGCGCTTGGGCGCCCCTTTCCCGGAACTTCGAAGCCCGCAACGCAGGCTCGCGCGTGACCTTTTATTCCGTGCCGCTCCAGAAGGGCGAGACCGACTCGCTGCGTCCACAGGTGCTGGCGCTGATGCTGGCTGCCGGCTTCATCCTGCTGATCGCTTGCGCGAATCTGGCGGGCTTGACGCTGGTGCGCATTCTCCGCCGCGTTCCGGAGGTGGCCACACGGTTGGCGCTGGGCGCTTCCGGGTGGGACATTCAAAAGCAATTCTGGATGGAAAATCTGCTCCTGGCCCTGATGGGTGGGGCGGTCGCTATAGGCGTGGGCTTCATCGCCTTGCGTGGGCTGTTACTTCTCTTGCCCGAGCAATTTCTCCCCGTCGCGAGTGTGCCCCTCGACGGACGCGTGATGGCCTTTACGGTGGCCATCTCGGTGTTGACCAGCGGGCTGTTCGGCATGCTTCCGGCGCTCGCCACGCGGAAGGTCGACCTGCGGTCATCGATGGCCGGCCGCGGCGAGGCAAGAGTGGGCAGTGTGTTACTTCGCCAAACGCTGATTGCCGGAGAGGTCGCTCTCACGGTGCTGTTGCTGGCAGCTTCCGGGCTGCTCATCCGCAGCCTGATTCACCTTGAGACGTTGCCGCCCGGTTTCAATCCCAACGGCGTAATGGTCGCCAAGGCATCACTCGACGATGCTCGGTACCACAACCTCACCGCCTTCCGAAAGCTCTTGGACGATAGCACAGCCGCCATGCGGCAGATTCCTGGCGTTGAGAATGCCGCGGTTGGTCTGAGCCTGCCCTTCGAGCGCACCCTCAACGACGGGGTCACCCTGAGCGACGGCAAGGAAGCCGGGCGGCAGGATGCGACCGATGTGGTTTATGTCACGCCGGGATATTTCGACACTTTGCAGATGCCGCTGCTTGCGGGCCGCACCTTTACCGACGCCGATAGCCCTAACACGCAGCACGTGGCCATGGTGAACCAGGCCTTCGCGCGGAAATTCTACGGCGGAAGCAATCCCATGGGCCGCTATGTCAACAAAGACACGTTAATCGTAGGCGAAGTATCTGACACTTGGATCGTCTCCGGTATCTACCAGGGTGCGCCTCTCATAAGCGAGCAGACGATGTACATTCCGGCCGCGCAAGTGCCTGAGCAATACCTTTCCCTGGTGCATGTGTGGTTCCAGCCCGACTGGGTTGTCCGCATGACGGGCCCGGTCGAGGGATTAACGGCCGCGATGCAGCGTGCCCTCTCGAGCGCTGATCCCAACTTGCCGGCCTCCGGCTTCTATGGCATGAAAGATCTTCTTTCACGGACGCTGGCGACGCAACGCGTCGAAGTAGCTCTGCTGGGCGCCATGGCGGCACTGGCGCTGCTACTGAGCGCGGTGGGCATCTTCGCTCTGGTGGCCAACATGGTTGCGCAGCGAACACGTGAGATTGGCATTCGCATGGCGCTGGGGTCGACCCTCAGCCAAGCTATGATCCAGATCGGCCGCGCCGGCGCAGGCGCTTCACTATTCGGCGTTGTTTTGGGCATGGCTCTTTCCTTTGGAGCGTTGCGCGTGATGCGCAGTGTGATCTATGGCGTAGGCGTCTACGATGCGACAACCCTGGCCAGTGTGGTGCTCGCCCTTTTCCTGGTGACGCTCGTGGCCACAGCCCTGCCGACTCTGAAGATTGCGAAGATCGATCCGGCCCGAACGTTGCGCGAGGAATAGAATGGTCCTGAAGACAACCTCCGGCCTCTGGACGCGTCAAATGAATCGAACGACAAGTATTGTGCTGCTTCTTGCTTTCGCTGGTCTGCTCCTGAGCAACACCAGCCGCGCTCAGGAATCGGCGAAGGCATGGGCTTCTTTCGAGCACCTAATTGGTGACTGGGTAGGCGAGGGCGGAGGACAGCAGGGCCAGGGAACCGGCGGGTTCACCTTTCTGCCCGATCTTCAAAGCCACATTCTGGTGCGTAAGAATCACGCGGCTTACCCGGCCACGAAAGACCGGCCGGCTGTCACACATGACGACTTGATGGTGGTCTATCGAGACTCGGATAATGCGCCTCCCAGAGCTGTTTATTTTGACAGCGAAGGGCACGTGATCCACTACTCGGTGACGGTCTCCGCCGACCACAAAACGATTGAATTTGTGAGCGAGGCGCTGCCTTCCAGTCCCAGGTATCGCTTGACTTACTTTATGACGGGCGGCGATGCTTTGACTCTCAAATTCGAAATCGCGCCTCCAGGCAAGCCGGACTCCTTCTCAACTTATATTGAAGCCAAAGCCAAGCGAAAGTAAAGACGCCGGCAAACTCGGCTTGACAGAACTCGTGTTGTTTGGGACTATCTAAATTCGATACCGATTCAGGGCATCGAACACCAATATGGATGACAAAAGCCTTTACTCGGGGCTGATCCGTCTGCATATTCTTCATCACGCGGCCCAAGAACCTCTTTACGGAACTTGGATCGCCGAGGAACTGTGGCGGCACGGCTACAAGCTCAGCGCCGGCACACTTTACCCGATTCTCCACGGTTTGGAGAGCAAGGGTTATTTGCGTTCCCACGAGGAGCGCAACGGCAAAGTCGCAAAGCGTGTTTACACGATAACACCACTCGGCAGAAAGGCGCTGCGCGTAGCCAGGAAACGCGTGCACGAGCTGTTTGGAGAAATGTTCGGTGTGAAGGGTTAAGAGCCACATCAGTTTGTCTTCTGAGGTGAAAACTTTATGCGCCGGAGATTCCTTCCGGAGTTATCCGCCTTGGTTCTGATATTAGTTCTAGGGCGAGGCCTCCTGGCACAGGAGGGCGGGCCGCCTGCGCGTGCCCTGACTCTCCAAGACGCGCTTGACTACGCTCTCCAGCACTACCCTGCCGTCCGCGCTTCGCTCGAACAAGAGGCGGCGGCGCGCGCCGGCATACCGCTGGCACGAACCCAATATCTTCCCTATTTAAGCGGAGTCTACCAGGACGGCCGCGCCACCCAGAACCAAGTGGCCGGCATCTGGCTTCCAACATCCATCACGCCCACGGTTGAAGGGCCCGTTGGCGGATCTTCCAGCGGGCAGAGCTATTGGAACAGTCAAGCCGCAGTGCTTTTCTCCTGGGAGCCAATCGACTTCGGCCTGCGCGCGGCTGTCGTAGGAGGAGCCAAATCCGCAGCGGACAAGTCCACTGCGGACGTGGCGGTGACGAGACTCCAGGTGGCGACAGCGGTCGGCGATTATTTTCTAAGTGCCCTGGCGAGGCACCAGGCTGCCGTGGCAGCGCAGGCAAATGTGGACCGCTGGCAGGTCTTCGTCAAGTCCGTTCACACGCTGGTCGACAACGCCTTGAAGCCGGGGGCCGATGCCTCACGTGCTGACGCTCAACTTGCTCTTGCCAAGACCCAGTGGTATCAGGCGCAGGCGGGAGAGCAGGCGGCTTTGGCCACGCTTGCGGCCCTTATGGGCATGGCCGGCACGGAAGTCCAAGCGGAGGCAGGGAATCTGGTTCGACTGCCGCCCGTCGACGCGTTGCCGCGCGCAGAACCGGCCGACAACCCACTGGCTCGGGATCAAATGGCCGCGGTGCGGCAGGTGGAGGCACAGGAGAAGGTGCTGAACCGGACGGACTACCCACGGGTCTTTCTCGGAGCTGAGGCTTTCGGACGAGGCAGCGAGATTCCTAATAACGGATCGGTCGCCGGCAATTGGGACGGGCTGGCGCCGGCACGGGGAAATTGGGTGGCGGGGCTGACAATTACCTTCCCAAATGTTTTCGATTTTAAAGCCGTGAGCGCACAAAAGCAGATCGCCAAGGCGAATGAGCGATCCCAGCGAGCGCTTTATGACAGAACCATTCAGGATGTAACCGGCCGGCTTCAAGCGGCGCTGGCTGAACTGAAGAGCGCTCAACTGGTTGTGCAGCAAACGCCTGTTGAACTGGCTGCGGCGCGCGAGTCGGAGAATCAATCGCGTGCGCGTTACGCGGCGAGCCTGGCAGCCCTGGTGGAAGTGGCTGACGCGGAGGGTCTCCTGGCTCAAGCGGAGATGGACGATGCGGTTGCCCGGCTGAATGTGTGGCGCAGCCTTTTCAACGTGGCCTCTGCGCAGGGCGACTTGCAGCCATTCTTGAATGCGCTGCGCACTCCAGGCCCCTGACCGGGCCGAGGATGGATCTAGTTTGAAACACCAAGACACGAAGCCTGCAAGATACGGACAGACGTTCTCGCTTGGCGCCCTGGCGCCTTGCTGGTGAAAGGGAGTTTTGCTCATGTGGCTGATTCGCGCGGCATTGAGGCGCCCCATCGCCACCTTGGTGGTGGTGATCAGTGTAGCGCTCTGCTCCGTTCTGGCTGTCACGCGGATGCGCATCGACATCTTCCCTAACCTGAATTTCCCGGTCATCTACGTCGCGCAGCCCTATGGGGGGATGAGTCCTGCGCAAATGGAAGGCTATCTCGTCTACTACTACGAATATCATTTCCTTTACATCAACGGGATTCAGAGCGTCGAGGACAAGTCCATTCAAGGCAACGGCATTTTGAAATTGAGCTTCTATCCCGGCACGGACATGAGCCAGGCCCTCGCGCAGACGATATCCTACGTGAATCGCGCCCGATCTTTCATGCCGCCCGGAACGGTGGCGCCGTTCGTGATCCGCTTCGACGCCGGCACCGTGCCGGTCGGCTATATCGTGTTTTCCAGCGAGACTCGCACCCTCGGCCAAATCCAGGACTTGGCTCTTAACCGCGTGCGGCCGGCCTTCGCCACGCTTCCCGGCGTTACCTCGCCGCCACCCTTCGGCGGCAACCAGCGCACCATTGTCGTCACGGTGAATCCGGATCGCCTGCGATCCTACAACATGTCGCCCGACGAAGTCGTCCAGGCCATCAATAACGGCAACATTCTTCAGCCTGCCGGAAACGTGCGCACCGGCAGTCTGCTTCGCATCGCTCAGAGCGATGCTGTCACGCCGAATATCCAAACTCTTGCGGACTTGCCTATACGCACCGGCGCCGGTCCCTACTGTCTATCTCCACGACATCGGCGTAATCCAGGACAGCACGGACATCCCCACAGGATACGCGCTGGTGAACGGCCGCCGCGCGGTCTACATCCCCGTTACCAAGCGTCCCGACGCGTCGACCGTTACGGTCGTGAACGAAGTCAAGAGAAGCTTGCCGTATTTCCAATCTTTGGTTCCAGACGATATCAAGGTCACTTATGAGCTCGACCAGTCTCAGTACGTCAAGAGCCGCGCTGAGCGCCGTGGTCCGCGAAGGACTGCTCGGAGCCCTGCTGACCGGCCTTGTGGTTCTGCTGTTTCTCGGCGATTGGAAGAGTTCGTTTATCGTCATGACGACCATCCCGTTTGCGCTTTTAACTTCGGTGGTGGCCTTATGGCTTACGGGCCAAACCATCAACGTCATGACGCTGGGAGGGTTGGCTCTCGCGGTCGGTATCCTCGTGGACGAAGGTGTCGTCGAAATCGAGAACATTGACAGCACGATTCAGCAGGAGCCTGACCAGCAACCCGCCCGCAGCGTGCTCCACGCGACACAGCGAACCGTGTTGCCCCGCTTTCTATCCATGCTCTCAGTGGTTGCGGTTTTTGTTCCCTCATTTCTAATGTCCGGCGTTGCGCAGAACCTGTTCGTGCCTCTTTCGCTTGCAGTGGCCTTTGCGATGATTGCCTCCTTCCTGCTTTCGAGTTCCTTGCTGCCCGTCTTATTCCTTTGGCTGCATCGCAACCTCGAAAGGGGCCGCAAGGCCCTTATCGCGGGGCGATGGGACTTTGATAGGTTTCGAGACCGCTGGGGTGGATTCCTCACTCGGGTTGGCAAGCTTCGCTGGCCGGTTCTGGTCGTTTACGCCGGGATGGTGCTCGCCGTGATTCTCCTGCTGGGTCCGCAGCTCGCCCAGGAACTCTTCCCCAGCGTGGGCGCCACCCAGTTCCGCCTTCGTTTCGATGCCCCCACGGGCACACGAGCGGAGGAGACGGAGCGGCTGGTAACGGGAGTTCTGGATGAAATCCGCCAGGCCGCCGGAGCGCAGAACGTGCTTACCACTCTGGGCTACGTCGGAACGCAGGGGGCAAGCTACCCGATCAACACCGTGTTCCTTTGGACGAGCGGGCCGCACGAAGCGGTCATTAATGTGGCGCTTCGGCCTGAGGCTCAAATCGACCTGGGCGGCTTCGAAGAAAAACTCCGCCGCATTCTGCCGCCGAAATATCCGGGATCGACGTTTTCCTTCGAACCGGGAAACCTGGTTGACCAGATCATGAACTTCGGGGCGCCCACTCCTATCGAGCTGGCAGTGGCTGGACCGAACCTGGCTGCCAGCCGCGCCTACACGGAGCGATTGCGAACTGAAATGGGAGCGATCGCCGAGGTGCGGGACTTGAAATACGAACTACCCCTCGATTATCCGAGTGTGAACGTAAAGGTCGACCGCGAACTGGCGGGGCAGTTCGGCGTAACAACAGCGCAGGTGGCCCGGTCGCTCTCGGAGGCGACCTTTTCGAGCCGTTTCACCAGCCCGAATTATTGGGCTGATCCGAATTCCGGCATTGCCTATCAATTGCAGGTGCAGTACCCCCAATCAAGAATTACATCGCTCGAAGATGTCCAGAATATCCCGGTCATGCCGGGGCAGTTCCAGCACCCGTTGATCGGCGATCTGGCCAGAGTCGAAGACGGTACGATCATGGGCGAATACGATCGGCGCAATGGCTTTCGCATGTTGACCCTTTCAGCGAATATGGCAGGTCACGACCTGGGAAAGCTGGCGAAAAGCCTCGATGCCGCCATTCGGCCGCGCCGGAGCGCCGCCACGCGGCACCACCGTTCAAATGCGAGGCCAGATTGCGCCCATGCGAGAGACATTCACCAACCTTGCGGTTGGCGTCGGGCTGGCCGCCCTGGTCATCTTCCTGTTGCTGGCTGCGAACTACGAGTCATTGCGCCTCGCCTTCGTGGTGCTGACGACGGCGCCCGCCGCGATCGCCGGAGTAATTTTGATGCTTCTGGCCACCCATACTACGCTGAATATCGAGTCCTACATGGGCGCCATCATGGCAGTAGGAGTGGGTACCGCCAACGCGATCTTGCTCGTGACCTTTGCGGATCAGCACCACCGGAGCGGCGCGTCCTCGCTTGCGTCCGGGATTGAGGGCGCGAGGGAGCGAATGCGCCCCATCTTGATGACCAGTGCCGCCATGATTGCCGGAATGATTCCCATGGCGCTGGCAAGTGAGGTCACTGCTCCCTTAGGCAAGGCGGTAATCGGCGGTCTCCTGGCTGCGACTCTGGCCAATTTAACTGTGCTGCCCTTCGTATTCTCTGTCGTCCAGCAGCGAGCCGCGACCGGTTCTCCCTCGCTCGACCCCGACGACCCGGAAAGCCGGTATGCAACCCGATAACGGCTGAAGTATCGAAGTGGCAAGGATGAAGTTTAGAGGGTAAAGGTTAAAGGCCGAGTGATCAGCCCTCTCCCCAAAGGATGGCTGTATGTTCACTTTGTAATCAACCTGATCGTTTTGCGTCTTGAGGAGAAATTATGAGATCGGCTGCCCTACTGGTTCCTTTGGCGATGGCCCTCGTTTGCACATCCTGCCGGCAAGACACTGGAGGCACCGCATCCGCCGCACCACCCGCGACGCCACAGTTGGAAGTAACTACGGTGAAGTCTGCAAAACTGAACACTACGGAGCGTTTGCCGGCCGAGCTCACGCCCTACGAACGCGTCGAGGTTTTTGCTAAAGAGACCGGTTTTGTGAAATCGATGGCGGTCGATCGCGGCTCCAAGGTGAAGCAAGGGGAACTCATGGCCGAACTGGAGGCCCCGGAATTGGTGGCCCGGCAAGCCCAAGCTAACGCCGCGTACGAAAGCGCTCAATCGCAACTCGCCGCCGGGCAAGCCAGGTTGGCTTCAGACCAAGGCACCTATCAGCACATGAGCGCTGCGGCCAAAGTGCCTGGAGTTGTGGCCGCCAACGACCTTGAGATTGCGCAAAAGACCGTGCAAGCGGATGAGGCGAACTGTCGCAGCCCTCGAGAAAACAGTCCAAGCTGCCCAGGAGAATCTTCGGGCGGTTTCGCAGCTTCAATCCTACTTGCGAATCATGGCCCCGTTCGATGGCCAGGTGACGACTCGCTACGTCCACCCCGGCGCGTTAGTCGGTCCGGCGGGCGGCCCCGGCGCCTCGACCCCGATTGTGCAGATTCAAACGCTCACGCGGCACCGGTTGGTGATCCCCGTGCCGGAGTATGATGCAGCCGATATACCGGTGGGAACCGCGGTAAGCTTCACCGCACCATCTTACCCTGGACGAGTTTTTCAGGCCCCGCTTGCCAGAGTCTCGCACGCCGTGGACAACAAAACGCGCACCATGCCTGTGGAACTGGACGTTCGAGACCCACAGGCGGAACTTAATCCAGGCATGTTTTGCGAAGTGTCCTGGCCGGTGCGCCGTAATTACTCCACGCTGTTTGTCCCCGCCTCTGCCGTGGCCAACGACCTGGAGCGAGCCTTCGTGATTCGCGTCGAAAACAATCGAGTGGACTGGGTCGACGTGAAGACTGGAGCCAAGTCCGGCAACTTGATCGAAGTCTTTGGCAAATTGAAAGAAGGTGACCAAGTGGCGGTGCGCGGAACGGACCAGATCCGTCCCGGAGCCACGGTCGCGCCTCATTTGGTTGCGCCGCCATAGTATCGCGAGATAGTAGAACCTACGGGGGAGCCCTTCTGATCTGGAAAGGGGTAACAAGCGCATGAAATCTCTCTTCCGGTTCTTCTTCAGCGCACCGCGAGGCGCGGGCGGCGTGGCGCTGATTCGTCTTGCCGCCGGCTTGATATTCCTGACGCAGGGAATCCTGAAGTACATTGACCCCAAGATGGGTGTGATCCGGTTCACGCGAATTGGATTTCCGCATCCCTATTTCACCGCGCATTTCGTGGGGACATTTGAGATCGTCTGCGGAGTTCTCGTGGTGCTCGGGCTTTGGACGAGGGCCGCGGCCGTTCCGCTCTTGATTGTCATCTCAACCGCGATCGCCACCACCAAGGTCCCTGAACTGTTTCGAGCCGGCCAAGGATTCTGGTTCATGGTGAGCGATGCTCGTACAGATTTCGCCATGCTCTGTTCGCTCATCTTTCTGATTGTCGAAGGCGGCGGAGCGTGGTCATTGGACGCGCGAAAAACTCTCGTACGCGGGGAAATCCCGCCGAGGTGATTTAGATGAAACTCTGCGTTTGCGTAGTTGCGCTCACGGCCGTGGCTTGGGGGCAGGTACCCCATCAGCATCACCCCCCTTCGTCCGCGGAGTATGCGAAGGTGCTCGAGGACCCATCGCGCGATGCTTGGCAGAAACCGCACGAAGTGGTGATGGCGCTGGGTCTGAAACCTACCGACACGGTCGCCGACATCGGCGCGGGCACCGGCTACTTCGCGCGCCGCTTCGCGATGCACGCCAGCAAGGTCTACGCCGTCGATATCGACCAGAAGTTGCTGGCGATTGCGAGCAGCAATGCGCCCGCGAATCTGCAGACGATACTTGCCGCACCCGATGACCCGCGTCTTCCGCCACGGTCCGCGGACTTGATCTTCTTTTGCGATGTAGTTCACCACTTGGGGGACCGTGCGGTGTACTATCGAAAACTTGCCAATGTACTGAAACCGGGCGGGCGCGTCGTAGTCGTTGATTTCTACAAAAAACCGCTCCCGGTCGGCCCACCGGAGTCGATGAAGCTCTCCGAAGAGGAAGTCATTGCGGAATTTCAGCAGGCAGGTTTCGGCCTTAGCAAACGATTGAATATACTGCCCTATCAGTACTTCCTGTTTTTTGACAGACGCTAGTGAAGAAAAGCAAGAAGGTTGTTCACGCGCCGGGTGGCCGCATTAAAGGAGCGCAGAGTTGAGAACCAGACTAGGCATGTGGGCTTGTCTGCTGTTGGGAGTGGCAACTTTAGCAGCGTCTTCTCCCGGCATCCAGAGTGAGCCGCCTTACCCGCCAAGCCCCGTCATTCAAGGCGTAAATTGGGATTTCGAGCATCTCATCCGGTTGGCCAACACTCCCGGCAAAGGAGGCAGTGATCTTTGGCCGACCACCTGGGCGGCCGACGGCAATATCTATACCGGTTGGGGTGACGGGGGCGGCTTCAGCGGCGCGAGTGATTACCGCGGCGCGGCCCCAGCGTATCAGGCGCCTACGAGTACTATGCTGGTCCCGGCCCGGTGTGGTCAGCCGAAACCTCGATGGCCCAGCCGGTTTTTGTTGACACCAGTGGCTGGGGCATCACTCATGTCGTCTACGATGCCGGCCTCAGACGCTTTATTGCTTCCGTTCAGGCGTCACTGTAGCACAGGCGAATCATCGTGGCTTTCTAGCCAGTCGCGCAACGCCGTTACGGCGCGGGGGTCGAGTTGCGTGCCTGAGCAACGGCCCAATTCAGTCAGCGCTTCACTGACCGTGCAGGGGTTTTTATAGCGCGAACCTCTTACCATACAATGGAAAGACTCAGCCACAGCCAAAATTCGGGCTCCGAGGGGGATCTCTTCGCCTTGCAAGCGGTCGGGATAACCATTGCCGTCGTACCGTTCGTGGTGGTGACGCACGATTCGCGCAATCCCTTTCTCTTTCAAGGTCTCCAGGATCTTCGAGCCCCAAGTCGCGTGGCTCTTCACTGTTTCGAATTCCTGCTCCGTCAGAACCGTGGGCTTATGGAGCACTTCCTCGGGCACACTGATTTTGCCGATGTCATGGACAATCGCCGCCAGCGTGATATCTTGAATCTCCGCCTCAGGCAACCCCTCCTGGCTAGCAATCTTGGTCGCCCACCAAGAGACTTCCTCGCAATGGCCGCGTGTGTAAGGGTCTTTGGCTTCGATCACGAAAGCCAGGGCCTCGATAGTGTCAAGGAGCGGCGTTGTCCTCTCCTGAAACTCTCGCTGTTGTGCACGCAAGCCCGCATCGAGTGCCATACATTCCTCCCTCTGCCCTTGCCCGGCATGGACCGCCCGGATGTTTTTGCTTTGCTCTCGGCGTTCTATCCCGCCTGGTCTAAGAACGAACTCTCCCCCTTGTGTCCTTCGATCTCTACCCCTATTTTCGGCTGAACGAAAGAGAGAAGTGAGGGGAAATAAACGGCGACTCGCCGCGGGACGGCGGTGGATTAAACTGGGCTGGGGAATTTTTCACCGGGAGGGAAGAAACCAATAGTCAACGATCTCCGCCTGGCGCACGGACTCCGTCTCTATCGTCAGAATCCGAAGCTTGTGGAGGGCGCCGTTTCAATCCGGAGGAAATCTAAGCTGCCACTTGCGCAGCACCTGCGGATAGTCATGATTCCAGCAGCACCCCAGGCAGCGTTCGCGTAGGAACCGGACACAGTTCCGCTCCAAAACTGGAGAGTGATTCCGTTTTCGAGTTTGTTAGTTCCGGTCCGGGGGCGGAACACCGCCCGGGAATGGCTGTTCGATCCTGACTACATCCTTAGCAATCAGCGCGTCGAATCTAGAACTGAACTCGCAGCTATTTCCGAGTGTTGGCCTCAATCTTGTCTAAGATAGCCATGAGCTTATTCGTTTTGCGAATGTAAATCGTGGGCACGTAAATCGCGAGCAAAGCAACAACCACAATACTTGCAAAGATCGCGGTCGCAGACAATTCCATAGTAGCCTCCGGTAGATCGAGAGTAAAATCTTGCAGGATAGGTATACAACGAGTTAAGGGCTTGAGCAACAAGTAAATTAAGGTTTCATTTGCATGGCGCGCTAATCGCAACAAAGCAAAAACGACTCGAAGCGGTTCTTGACGAGCCAGGAACGCACCGGCCGCCCCTTCTTGTGCCAAAACCGGCTTCGATTCTCGCCGGAAAAGCGCAGGGGATCAACGGTACTAAGGTACCGACCCGATGAGGGGTGCGCTCTTCACAGCACGCCATATTTCAAATACACCTCACGAAGCGACTTGCCCTCGAGGAGTTCCTTGCGAGAGAGATTCTCTTTCTGCACCTTTTCCTGCGCCTTCACCAGCACCGCTTCTTCAACCTCGTTGGGCACCACGACGATGCCGTCAAAGTCGGCGAAGATCAGGTTGCCTGGCTTCACCAGCACGTCGCCGCAGCGGATGGGCACATCATAGGCAACCACCATTCCGCGTCCCATGGAATCAAGAGGACGAATGCCGGAATAGTAAACGGGAAATCCCATTTCGATGATTCGATTGCAGTCGCGGACCTGGCTGTCGCAAACGCAGCCTACGGCGCCGTTTCTCTTCGCTACGGTGCTCATCAATTCACCCCAAGGCGCATTCGTCCCGGCATAATCGGTTGAATGCACGACCACGTCCCCGAGCTTGAGAGAATCCACCGCCTCGATTTCAAGCCCGTAGGGATCAACCTCGTTGATGTAGTCCGTCTCCATCCAGCGAAGGGTCCGGGCGTGGCCAACGAACCCGCAGTTCTTTCGGTCGGGTAACAAAGGACGCAGCCGATGGTGCATGGCTTGGTTGCGGTAACCGAGGCCATCCAGGATGTCGCACACCGCGGCCACGTACAGATTCTCGCGAATGAACTTTTCGATTTCAGTGTCGCTGGCAAACATACGCGGCACCCCCCTCTTGTATAATCAGGTGATCGGGCAATCGGGCGAACAATTTGTGATTGGTGATTTGTGATTGGTGATTGAAAAAGAAATCACAATTCACAAATCGTTCACCCGATTGCCCGGTCGCTAAGACTCGCTAAAATCAATCATAATGGGCCGCTCGCGGAACCCGCGGGTTCTGATGGCGCAGTAAATCAATCCTGCCGTAAACCAGACTCCTCCCGTGATTTTAGCGGGCGTCTTAAGGCCCAGCCAAATCCAGAGGCAAAACACGAATCCGATGAGAGGCATCACAACGTCCGCGAACCATCGCCGCTTGCGGCCCGGCTGTTGCACGATGGCGAATTGCCAGAAGGTGGCAAAGTTCACTCCCATGAACGCCAGGAAAGCGCCGAAATTCAGGATCTCGCCCGCCTGCTCGTAACTGATAAACAGTGTCCCAATATACGCCACAATTCCGATCAACCAGATGTTGCGGGTAGGCGTGTTACGCTTGGGATCAAGATATGCAAAAAGCTTGCGTGGAACCACGTTGTCGCGTCCCATGCCGAAGAGCAGGCGCGCCGCACCCACCTGGCCGGTCAGCCCCGCGCCGATCGTGGCGAGGATCAACACCAAGCCCAAGGCCTGAAAGAGGAGCGGCCCTCCCACCCGGCTCGTCACATCCATGAAAGCGGTCTCGGTGTTATGGAAGGTCCTGTAGTCGGGCCAAACTCTTTGTCCAAGATAGATCTCCAAGCCCCCTACGATTCCGGTGAACAAGCAGACGGAGACAGTGGCCAGCATGACGTTGCGCTTGGGATTCTCGACGTCCTCTGCCAGGGTAGTGACGCCGTCGAAGCCGATATAGGTGAGCGCAGCATAAGAAGTAGCAGTCCAGATAACCCGGATGTCGAAAGTCTTGGGATCGTAAAAGGGCTGGGTAGAAAAAACCCCGCCCCACCCCTGAAGGTGGAAAAGGTAACGGACCGCCAGGATCATGAAGATTCCAATTACCACACACATAATCGTGAGAAGGATGACGTTGGCGCGTGCGGTGGCGCGGATGCCTCGCAGGTTCAGCCAGGTCATGATCCCCACGAACATCGCAGCCAGAAGAGCGTAGGGTATGAATGGGAAAAACCGTTGGATCGTGAGAGCACCGTAGATACCGTTCAGGAGCGGTTGGATGAGGTAGTCAAGAAACATCGCCCAACCCGTGAGAAAGCCGAGGTGAGGATTGAGACCGCGCCCGACGTAAGTGTAGGCGGAGCCGGCCGTGGGGTAGAGCGTCGCCATCCTCCCATAACTGACGGCCGTCAGCATCATGGCGATCATCGCAATCAGAATCGTGGTGACGAAGTGGCCGTGGGAAAGGACCTGCGCGACTCCAAACATGGGCACCGGCGCGATCGGCATAATCAGCACGATGCCGTAAAAGATCAGATCCCATAGTGTCAGAACACGCCGCAGGCGCGGGACCGGGGCGCCGGCTTTTGCTGCGTTCGAAGCTGAGGTGTCGCTCAAGTTACGCTCCCAAAATGCCGACCGTTCAGGGTCGCATGTCTGCAATTTGCAGCGGCGAGTTTACCTCGCCACATGGCGGCGTAAAGCCGCCTCTACCTCAGACTGAGAAACTACCCGAGAATTCTCAAAGCTCGTGACGGTATTTCGACAAGAGTTCCGCCCCCGATTCAGTGACCCTGAGGACGTACTCAAGCCGCATACCCCACCGGCCTTCGAAATACATACCGGGTTCAAGTGCGATGATCATATTGGGCTCTAAGAGGATGTCATTATAAGGAACAATCCGCGGTTCCTCATGCCAACTGATGCCCAGGCCGTGACCCGTATGGTGCGGATAGCTCCCTCCGAGCTTGGCCACACCGGCTCGCACCTGCCGGTCGAGATCGCAGGCCCGGAGCCCGGGGCGGACAGTCGCAATCGCGTCCGAGAGGACACTCGCCAAGCCGTCGAACGCTACCTTGTATTCCTTAGCCGGTTCGCCGGCGCAACAGGTATTACAACTATCGCCCCAGTACCCGAGATGTCGAGGAACCAGGTCGACGATGAGGAGTTCTCCGGATTCGAACCTCCGAGCGGTGGGCGGACCTCCGGTGAGGGCGGTGCGGGGGCCCGAAACCACATCCGCAATAATCGGAACCCGGCCTCCTTCCCTAAGTTCCATGGCTTGGCGAAGCGCGGTGAAAATCTCAATCTCGGTACGGCCCGCAGTTGCCTGCTGCTTAGCTATACTCTGGGCGAGGTCGCACAAGGCCAACGCTGCGCGCATGGTTTCGAGTTCTTCCGCGTCCTTCACCATGCGAAAAGTTGAGAGGACATCTTTGAACGAGCAAAACTCCAGTTGGGGACAGTCGGAACGCAATGCGTCGAGGAGCGCAGCGGGAATTTCTTCCGGCTCGATGGCCACCTTGCTTCGCGGCAGCGGCCGCAACTTCTCTGCCAGTTTCGCGGACAAGTCCTGAACAGCGAACATGGGCTTTTCAACGATGTAACTCGAGAAACTCTCTCGCGATACGGCCCCTGCGATGCCCTCTCCGGGTTCCATGTCCGCGAGGTACAAAGTTGGTTGCTCGCCGCGAATCCAGAGGAATACTCCTAGCAGCGGAGTCATGGGAGAGGGTTCCAGTTCCACCGTGGCTTGGTATCCCGTGAAATAGCGGAGGCTAACGAATGAACTGAACAGAGCATGGTCGATGCCGTTTTCTTGAAGAGTCCTGGATAGTCTCTCGAGTCTATCTTTCACCATGAGTAACCTTTCAGCGAAGAGTCGTAAACTCCTGACTCCTGACTTCGAACCGTCGTCCCCTAGCTTGTTGGAGGCAAACCAACCCCAAAGCCACCGCTCACCTCTAAGGTCGCGCCGGTCATGAAGGAAGAATCCTCGCTCGCCAGGAACACGGCGACCCGGGCAACCTCTTCAGGTTGGCCGATGCGCCAGAGGGCGTGGAGCTTTCCGGCGGCCTGCCTAGCCTCGGCAGGGTTTGGCTGAACCTCGAAGTATCCCCAGGCCAAACCCGCGTCGATGTATCCCGGACAAATGCAGTTCACTCGAATTCCTTCTTTGCCGTGATCGATAGCCATCGCCTTGGTCAAGGCGATGATTCCACCCTTGGTAGCGCAGTAGCCCGCGCACATCGGTTCAACGAAGAAGCCGTTCACGGAGGCCATGTTGACGATGCAGCCTCGGGTTCTTCTTAAATGGGGGATGCTATACTTTGAGCAAAGAAAGACTCCGCCCAAGTTGATGCTGATTTCTCGAGTCCACTCCTCGAAAGTAGTATCCTCCACCGTTTTATTAACCTGGATAGCGGCATTATTAAACAACACGTTGATCCGTCCGAAAGTTCGCAGTGTCTGGTCCACCAAGGCCTGGACCGACTCAGGATCCGACACGTCCGCCTTCACTGCGAGAGCCGTGCCTCCCGCGGACTTGATCTGAATCGCCGTTTCCTGTGCGCCCTCAAAATTGATGTCAGCAACCACCACCAGGGCTCCCTCCTTGGCAAACTCCAGGGCGCCGGCCCGTCCGATACCGGATGCGGATCCGGTGATGATCGAAACCCGACCTTCAAGCTTCATGCTCTATCTCCTCTTCTCAAGACTGCGCAACTTCCGTCATCGCAACCGCCCCAGCGCCCCCTTCCAGCTTTCCGGCCCGTGATATACAGTGGCGCTGATTTCTACCGTGAATTCCTCCCCAGGCCCCAGTGTTCGGCTGGTCTTCTGTTCGTAGGCCTGCGCGAGATTCACCGGAACGCTTGTCCAGGGCTCGAGGATGACGTGGTGGTGGCCGCGCCATCCACCGTAGTTAAGCCACATCCACAAACATGGACACTGCTGGAGCGGAAAACGCAGAAGGAAACCTTCGCCGGAGGAGGAGTCCTCCACAGCGTAGACACCCTCCGCAAGATCGACGGCATAATGGCCAAAGTACAGATTCGAGTCAACGTTTCGAACCTTATTCATTTCCGACCGGCCCGCCTCCGCCTCCAGAATAGGCCAGTCGTAACGCTGTCCCGGCGCACCCCACCCGGGCTGGTTGCATTGCGCAATTATGCCGCGCCTGGCGGGAACGTGCAGAACCGTGTGCTCGTTGATGGCAAGGGCGGGATGAGTCCCCCAAATAAAGTCGACCCGCATCGGGCCAAGATTCGTAATCCGATACTGGATCCGCACAACCGGAGACAGTCCCTCGAGCGTCACTGTCTTGACTGCCTTCACGGGGCTGATGGGGCCGAAGGCCGATAATTGCGCCTCGATATCTTTCCCATGTCGCCCGACAGCATCGACACTCCAGCGCACGGAACGCAACTCGCCCAGGCTCGGGTAGCGTTGCTCCCGGAGAACACATTCATCGCAAGTGGGGAAAGCATCGTCCCAGCCACCGCACCAGTAGTTGTCGAAATCCGCTTCCACGGGATAGGTCTGGGGCGGAATCCTCGGGTTGTGCCACAGGAAGTTCTTTCTCGTTGGCTTCCAGATTAGATCATAGATCTTCGCTCCGAGGTCGGGAAGCAGACGGACTTTGAGCCAGCGGTTTTCGAGATCCAGTGTGGTTAAGGATCCCAGTCCGTTTTCGCGAAGTGAATGCGATGCCATATCAATTGGTTCGGCAGGTGTCATCCTGAGCGCAGCGAAGGATCCCCGCAGTTGCTTCCCGGTCCAATGCATTGACTCGAACTGCCGAGATCCTTCGCTTCGCTCAGGATGACGCCCTTGCCATTCCCGCACGAAAGGCCGGCCACAGGGGCCGCCCCTACACGGTGTAGGCCTTGAGCGTATCCGCGTTAATCTCAATCCCCAACCCAGGCTTGGTGGGTACAGCCACCTGGCCGTGCACGACTTTGAAAGGTTCGGCCAGGAGTTCCCGCCGCAGGGCCGAGTCCGTCACCGAAAACTCCAGAAACGCCGAATTCGGTATGGCGGCAATCAAATGCAGGCAAGCCGCCACCAACACTCCGGTTCGAAAGGCGTGGGGCACACACACGCGATTGACTTCCTGGGCCATGTAGGCAATACGCTTCGCTTCGGTAAGTCCGCCCACGCGCGAAATATCCGGCTGGATCACGTCCAGATGCGCATCCCAAATCAGACGGCGGAACGTCCACCGGCCCACATCCTGTTCCCCCGCCGCAATTCGCAGCGAAGTAAAATCGCAGAGACGCCGATAATCCTCGATCGCTTCAGGAGGAAAAGGCTCTTCCATCCAATAGATGCCCAGAGCTTCGAATTCTCTGGCGGCTTGCATCGCCATCTTCAAGGTGTACCCGTGGCCGATATCGATCATCACCTCAATGTCGGTCCCTGCGGCGGTTTTTGCCGCCGCTGCGAGTTCGACATCTCTTCGCACGTCTTTGCCGAGCGGGCCGTAGCCGAATTTCATGGCGGTGAACCCCTGCTCAGTGTAACGGGAGACTAGTTCCTTTACTTCCTGCACGGTCTCGGGCATCAACATGCTCGCATAAGCACGGACCTTTTCACAGAAACTTCCCCCCAGCAGTTTGTGAACGGGCTTGCCAACCGCTTTGCCGAGTATGTCCCAAAGCGCCATATCCACGCCGCTCATTGCGTGGACAACCACGCCCAGCCGCCCGTAATAGTTCGTCTTCCGGTACATACGTTCCCAGATCTGCTCGATGTCGAAGGGGTCCATGCCGAGCAAGACTTCGCGCAGTCCGTAGCAGGTGCCGTGCGACATTTCCGCGTCCACCACGGCTTTGCCGACCTCCGGAGATGTGTCGACCTCTCCGTACCCTGTTATGCCTTCATCGGTCTCGATGCGAATCAGAAGGTCATCCTGAGTTCCGTCTGCGACGGCTTGACGCTCCGGCAGACGCAAGATGATCCCCTCCACACCGGTGATTTTCATAGGAAGTTCACCTTTCGCAAGCTTCTTTCCATTTCCAGCACTGGCCGCGCTTCTCGGCGCGACAACCGCACCCTGGCTAACAGCTTTCGATGATCCCAAGTATAATAGCTGTGCTGGGGACTTGAGTGTCAAGACTCTCAGGGCGAATTTAGGGTTTTTGGTTCAAAAGGTTGAACGCATTCGACTGGCGGAGGACGGCCATGCCTACGCAGAGAACTTATCTGGTCCCATCGACGATGCGAGCGATGAGGGTGTTGGAATACCTCGCTCACTCGAAGCGCGGCGCTTCTGTCTCCAGCATAAGCCGCAGCCTGGCGCTTCCCAAGAGCTCGACGTTCATGCTCCTGAAAACGCTTGAGCAGGAAGGCTACTTGCAACGCAGCGCCTGGTCCGGCAAGTTTTACTTTGGCGTCAGGCTCGTTCGTCTTTGCCGGAGCGCCTTGGCCAATCTCGACCTGCGCGAAGTGGCGAGGCCATGGCTGACGAATCTGATGCGGCAGACCGGGGTCACCGTGCACCTGGCCGTCTTGGAGGGCAACGAGGCTGTCATCATCGACCGGATCTCCCCGCCTGGGTCGACCGCCGGCGCCGACTGGGTGAGCCGCAGGCTGGATGTCAATTGCACCGGAGTCGGCAAGGCCCTGGCAGCCTATCTTCCTGAGGAGCAATTCGAACGATTGATCACCGCCCAACGTTTTGCCCGGCATAATGACAACACCATCGTCACCGTTCCTGGCCTGAAGAAAGAGCTGTACAAGGTCCGTGAACAAGGTTACGCCCTGGATGACGAGGAGGACGAGATCGGCGTGCGATGCGTCGGTGTACCCATCCTCGACAGTAATCAACTGGCCTCCGCGGCCATTAGTCTTGCCGGGACAACTCAACTTATACCTCTCGAGCGAGTCGCGAGCCTGGCGAATTCGCTGAAGCAGACGGCCTCCGAGATTTCTTTCCAAATCCGGAACCCGCGCGGCGACGAATTCGGCGTAACCGATCCGTTCATTTCGCCGGTGCCGTCTGCCACCTCGAATTTCTAAATTTCACAACGCATGCTGTTCGGGCCTTCGGTGGTTCTTCCGCACGTGGCAACCGAACAAAATGGAGAAACTCCAAATCGGCGAGCTTCGGCGCCAGCCTTGTTTCCGGATTCGGCTTTTTGTTCAACCCAATGAACGCACCGTGCCTTTCCGCCGGAAAGCAACTTGACTCTCTGCCCTTTCCACAGCGAATGTGTAGGGAGAGGGCTTGAATTTCGTTTACAGAGCGAAAGGCTGCAAACCGCGCGTCTCCCAAGCGCTTCCAGAGAACAGGAGTAAAATCATGACGGACAGAACTCACATTCAACAGGCGACTTTCCACCACCGCCTGCATCTCGTTTACACTGCCCTTGCACTGGTCGCGGTGGCGCTGGCTTTTGCGCCAGCCACTCGAGCCAGCATCACCGGGAGCATCTCTGGAATCGTGAGCGACCCGAGCGGAGGAGTTATCCCCGCCGTTAAAGTGGTGGCCTTGAACACGCGGACGGGGGTGAAGGATACAACCACCACCGACTCTCGCGGCTTCTACTCGTTCCCGTCCCTGCCGATAGGCGAGTATGAGATCCAGATCGAGAAAACCGGCTTCCAAGGGTACAAACAAACCGGACTGGTGATTGACGTGAACAGCGCGTTGCTTGTCGACGCCACGCTTCAGGTGGGCTCGGTTGCGCAGGAGGTGACCGTCTCCAGCACGGCCGTGCACGTCGAGACCACGAGCACCCAACAGGGAGAGGTCATCACCGGGACGCACATGACGGGCCTTCCCCTGAACGGCCGCAGCTACACGGATCTGCTTGCACTCCAACCGGGTGTCGCCCCTCAACCTTCCGGAGAAGCCACCATCTACACCAACTCGTCCACGCCGGTCTCCGGCAGTCTGAGCGCGGGAGGGCTTTCGATTAACGGGCAGAGGGAGACGGCCAACGGCTTCACGGTGAACGGCGCAGACGTCAACGAATCGCTCTACCAGGACACCAGCATCGTTCCCAACCTCGACTCGATTGCCGAGTTCCGCATCCTGACCGGCAATTTCAATGCCGAGTACGGGAACTACAGTGGTGGCCAGATTATGGTGGCCACAAAATCCGGCACCAACCGCTTCCACGGTGATGCCTTCGAGTTCCTTCGCAACGACGATTTCGACTCGCGCAACTTCTTCTCCCCCACCCGCGGTTCGTTCAAGCAGAATCAGTTCGGTGCCACGCTGGGCGGGCCGATCCGGCCTAACAAGGCTTTTTTCTTTGTGGACTATCAAGGAACCCGCAATATTATTGGCCAGGACACGGGTAACGTTCCTGGTGCTTTCGAACCAGGATCGCATGGGTAATCTCTCGGACGAGGCAGGCTCGTTCTATACGGTTGGCTCGAACGGCCAGATCACACCCAACGTGGTCAGCGGGCCGTACTGGGCGCAACAGTTGTCGCAGGAACTGGGCTATCCGGTTTCTGCCGGCGAGGCATACTACGTTCCGGGATGCACCACTTCTGCCCAGTGCGTCTTCCCCAATACGATCATCCCCCAATCCGTCTTCTCCGCTCCCACTCAGCATCTGTTGCAATACATCCCGCCGCCCAATTCGGGCCCGTACTTCACAACCTCCGCCTACAACCAGACCTTGCGTGACGACAAAGGCGGCATTCGAGCCGATGTGAACACGCGATTCGGGATGGTGTCCGGCTACTATATGCTGGACGATTTCACGCTGGTGAGTCCCTATGCCACCTCCAGTATTCCAGGATTCGCGGACCAGACCGCGGGCAGGGCTCAACTGGCGGTGCTGAGTCATACGAAGTCGTTTGGCGCCGCGGCCATCAACGAGTTTCGTCTGAGTTTCATGCGGAACTCGGTTTTTCAAAACGAACCGGTTCCCGGCCAGGGCGTCGGTCCGTCGCTCAGTTCCTTGGGATTTGTCGTGGGCGCCGACACGCTGGGCATCGTCCCCATCGACCCGCAGTACGAGGGCGTTCCCCCCATCGGTCTCAACGAGTTTGGTTTTGGCGTGACAGGGCAGGTGACGAGCACTCTCGACACCATCTCCCAAGTGCAGGACAATTACAGCAGAGTGACAGGCACCCACACCCTGAAGTTCGGGGCGAACTTCCACTACGATGAGGCGATCCTCGACTTTCCCAACGCAGAAGGCGATGGCGCATTCAGTTTTGCGGGCACGGAAACGGGCTCTGATTTTGCCGATTTTCTGATTGGCGCTCCGACCGCCTTTACTCAAGGCACGCCGGAGTCTGGTCCGACTCGCATGCATTACATCGGACTGTACGCTCAAGACAGCTGGCGCGTGCGCCGGAATCTGACGGTCAACTATGGTCTGCGCTGGGACGTCAGTGCATTTCCCTACGCCACCAATAACGAGATCGCCACTCTGATCTACGGCGAGCAGTCGCGAGCTTTCCCCGGCGCGCCGCTGGGCCTGGTCTATCCGGGCGACCCGGGGGTTCCACGAACCATGGCCCCCACCGGCTATCACAATTTCGCTCCTCGGCTCGGCTTGGCTTATTCGCCCAGCTTCTCCGGTGGAATCCTCAGGAAGATAACAGGCGGGCCGGGCAAAAGCAGCGTTCGAGTCGGCTACGGCATGTTCTACACCGAACTCGAAGGCGTGAGCCTGCAGATCGGCCAACCGTTCACTCCCTACGGCTTGTTTTACTACAGCCCGCTGCCGCCGCTTTTCGCGACGCCATACGTCGACCTCGCCACCGGCGATAGCGAAGGCCAGCGCTTCCCAGGCGCCTTCCCGCCGCCGCCCTCGCCCTCGCACCCCGACACGAACGTCAACTTTTCTAACTTCGAACCGGTTTCGAGCGAGCCGGTGATCTATCATGGCAACAAGCTCCCTTACACCGAGTCTTACTCGCTCTCTCTCGAACGACAGTTCGGCTCCGATACTCTGCTTGGGTTGACTTATGCCGGAGCACAAGGGCACCGGCTGATCGTCGGCCTGGAAGCGAACCCAGGCAATCCGGCTTTGTGCCTCAGCCTTAGCCAACAGAGCGAGGTCATGCCCGGAACTCAACCCTGTGCGCCGTTCGGTGAGGACGGGACTTATTACCCCGCTGCAGGCGGCGTAGTGAACAGCACGCGCCAACTGTACGGGCCGAACATCGGCAGCGATGCGTTTTACGATACGATGGGCAACTCGAGCTTCAACGCGCTCGAAATCACCGTTCGCCACGCCTCGGACCGCAGCGAATTTCTCGCCAGCTACACGTACAGCAAAGCCATGGATAATAGTTCCGGACTGGGGGATCAAGTCTACCCGTTCAACTACAAGGTCTCGAAAGCGCTCTCCGCATTCGACACGACCAACAACTTCGTGGTGAGCTACACCTACACTTTGCCGTTTGACCGCTGGTCCCGGCGGCGTAGGCTCGCCGGCGGATGGAGGCTTTCGGGAGTGACTCGGTTTGCCACGGGATTCCCGGTCGGCTTGGGCGAATCGGACGACAACTCGCTGCTGGGAACCAGCGGCTCCGGCATCGGGGGCGAGGTGGATGTGCCGAACTATACGCCCGGGAGCCTGAACCGCACCAATCCTCGATCCGGACTTCCTTACTTCAACACCTCGCTTTTCTCTCCCGAAGCGCTGGGGCAGTTCGGCGACGCCAACCGCCGCTTCTTCCATGGTCCTGGCCTCAACAACTTCGACCTGGCGCTGCTCAAGGAACTGCGCTTGACCGAAACGAAGAGTTTCGAATTTCGCGCCGAGTGGTTTAATATCTTCAACCATGCACAATTCGGGGCGCCCAGCGGCAACGTGAGCAGCTCGATTTTCGGCTTGGTGACCTCCGCGAACGCGCCTCGCATCGGGCAGATGGCGGTCAAGTTTTTCTTCTGAGCCAATGCCATTATTCTTGCTGACATTACAAGGTGAGCAATGTTCAATTCTCGGTGCATTCCTTGCGTGTTTCTGACTGCGCTTTGCTTTCTTCTTCCGGCCCGCGCGCAGGACCGGCAGGCCAGCGCGCGAATCACCATTGACCCCGCGCGGAAGTTCCAGGAGATCCAGGGGTTCGGCATCAACTACACCGGCCCCTATTTCCGCAACGATCAGAAGGCGACGTTCGATACGCTGATCGACGATCTGGGTGTGACGATGTTCCGCGTGGTGGTTTACCTGGTCTATTCCAACTGGGAGGAAATGCCGGGCCCGAAGGACTGGGAGTATTGGAACGATCGCTACTCGACGCCGATTTTCGAGGCGTCGTGGAATGGCTTGCGATACCTGAATTCGCGCGGCATCCGCCCCATGCTGGCTCTGATGGGGCCTGTACCCGATTGGATGACCGGCAAGAATCCTCCGCCACCGAAACACAACGTCTGCCAGCCCAAGGTTCCGCCCAACTTGCAGGGCTATCTGAGCCCGGCCCACTATGACGACTTCGCCGAGGAAGTCGGCACGATGGTGGAATACGCGCGCATCCAGGCGCACATCGACTTCGACTACTTCAGCCCCTTCAACGAGACGGACTGCTACCCTCCGGAAGGTCCGCGAATCGACCCTGACGAAGCGCCGAAGGTCCTCGAGGCCGTGGCGCAACGGTTGAAGAAGGAAGGGCTGGGAGATGTCCAGTTGGCTGTTGCCGACAATGCGATTATCACCAACGATTATACCGATCCTATTCTTGGGGACGAAGAATTAATGAAGCAGGTCGGCGTCTTCAGTTTTCATACCTACGGCGAAAACTCGATTGGCGCGCAGGTGGACCGGGTGAAAGCCAGCAAGTACGCGCGCGTTCCTGTGTGGCTGACGGAGTACGGCGACTTGAACGACGAGGACAAGACCTTCGAAAACCAGTGGAAGAATTTCTCGCTCAAGTCCAACCGGCGCGCGCTGACCGCGCTCAACCAGGGCGCCAACGCCTTGTTCTACTTCGACGCCTTCGACGACTACGAAGAGTGCGCCCGGCGGCTCTGCTTTTACGGCCTGTTCCGCAGTGCCAGCCATGTCTACTCACCGAAGAAGAGTTATTACGCCACGCGGCAGCTTTATCACTTCGTGCGGCCCGGCTGGCGGCGGATCGCCGCCACGAGCGAAGCCTCCGGCCTGATTGTCTCGGCTTTCCAGGGCCCGACGCCGGACGCGCTGGTATTGGTCGGAGTGAAGGAAGGCGGCCCGGGCCACTTCGAGATCGATCTGCCGCAGACTGGTTCCACGCCTGCGAGTTGGGATCTCTACGAGACCACCCGCGAGTTGGATTGCCAGAGAGTCATCACCGTTCCCGTGCACGATGGCCGTGCGGAAATCGAATTGCCCGCGGAGGCAGTGTTCACGCTAGTGGGGAAGTAGGGGGACGGCTTGCCGTCCCCTCATTTCCGCTGGTCCCGACGAGGGTAGGGCAAGCCCTACCCCTACACCGCGTCTCATGGTATCGAGTGCGCGTCTTTCTTCAGCCGCTCTTTCTCACCCCACACGGACTCCGTGTGTGCCAGGATTTCCTCCGGCGTGAGCCAAAACTGTTTCATCCCTCGCTTGCTATGCAATCGCGCCAAATCGTTAAAGTGCGGCGAGGACGGGTCCTCGGATTCTCCATACGGCAGAAGGCTCCAAGCCTGCTTGGGCGAACCTTCCTCGACCACCAGCAAGTGTCCCCAGCCGTCGTCACAGTGGATCGTTCCGTCTTCAGCCTGAGGCCCGTCATCGGGATGGAGCACGTCAAACACGCCTGTGCCGTCCATCGGGAATGTGCCGCCGCGGACGACAACGTTGACCTTGCCCCAGGGGACTTCAGCCTTGCCGAAGTCCTTCCGAATCCGCCGAATTCCCTCCCCCAAGGCCTTGAGCGCCATGGCCTGCTCCTCAGGTGAGTCAAGGTCGATTTTGTAACGCGAGTAGGCTAGGAAACGCCCGAGCCGGGCGGAGGAGAACAGGTCGCGGTAGGCCTGGGCCCAGAAGGAGAGATAAGTCTCGGCGGCGGAATCCGGGGCCGAACGGCGGTCCCAATTCTTGAGCGTCTTGACGGCCTGCGCGATGTCCGGATCGGCGGCCTCGCGCGGTTGTTTTTCGATGGCTCGCGCGAGCAAAGGGACGATCACGTCAGCGGGCACGACGTAAGTGTCGTACGCCAGCGCCTTCATTTCATCCAGGGTGAATTTCTTATCCTGCGCCAGCACTTTCAATAGCCTCTCCCCGCGCGGATTCAAATCCTCCTGGCTGATCTCCGGCTTGGTCACGGAAAGCAAGTAATACGGCGCGGGGTCGAGCGGTTGGAGCCCGGAGTTGACGGTCGAGAGCCAGGGCGGATTGTTGCAGTTCTGGATGAAGCCTGACGGTGGATTCAGCAATTGGGGATACTTCTCGAGCGGGAAATACGGCCCCCATTCGGTCGCCTTGGTCCAGCCCGGAACGGGCTTGCGCCAATTATATCCTTCAGCCCGCTGAGCGACTGTGGCGTTGTGCACCCAGTAGAGGTTGTTTTGATCCGTGTAAAGCAGGTTCCAACGCGGCATGAGGTGCGAGGCAACGACGGCTTTGAACTCCTCCAGATTCCGCGCCTTCATGATGCGGTACAGGTTGGTGGAATAGTTCACGCCCAGGTAATTGGGCAATTTCACGGCGTAAGCCCGGTGCTGCTCCCTATCGAATTTGACGATAGGCCCATGGTGGGTGTAATAGCAGGGCAGCGTCAGCGTTTCCATTCCGTGGGGGCCCTTAATGCGGAAGGTCTCGTTTTCGACCTTGATCTCCCGCCAGCCGCCCTCATACAGATATTGGAGTGAGTTTGCGGGGTTGAGCTTCTCTTCATACACGTCCGAAATGTTCGGCATGTTCCAGGTTGCGGACCAGGTGATCTTGTCGTTCAATCCGTCCAGAAAGAACGGACTGCCGAACCAACTGATGCCCGCGGCGTCCAGTTTCCCGGGCGTGATCAGATGCGCCTCGTAATTCTGAAAGCGGTTGGCCCACGGCATGTGCGTGTGCTCGACGTGAATAATCCGGCCGTCGGCAGATCTGGCGGGCGCGATGGCAAACTGATTGGAACCCAGGTTGGGGAATAAATAGGGCAGGTCATCAAGCTTGCTCAGCGCTTCATGAATGCTGTAAAAGCGAAAGTACTGGCTGCGCTCGAGCGCTTCCACGTCTTCCGCGGTGATGCTGTCGATCCAGGCGGGCACGGCGGCGCGGTGCTCCTCGATGTAGGCATTCACCCCGCGCGCGAAGCTCGCGAGAATCCGGTAGACCTGCGGATCAATCTCATCGCGGTGTTCGACCACCGTCTGCTTCGTGCGCAACAAACGCTGCAAGTAATCGCCGTCCCAGCGATATTCGTACGGAATGAATCGCAGGTACCCGTCGCCGAGCGCTGGAAAGCCCTCGACTTCCGCTCGCCTCCCCTGGGCGTCGCGATACTGGATGAACATCTTCTCCAGATGGTCCTGCGCCTGGGCATAGCCGTATCCGAAGAAAGTGGCTTCCACCGTCTCGCCCACAATGTGCGGAACGCCATACTCGTCGCGATAAATGCTGACTTGGCCGGCCAGTTGATCGCGCGCCTGAAGATTCCACGGCAGCAGCACGAGGACCGCAAGAACAGCGGTAGCCCATCGGGTTGTTCGTGTCATTCTGCAACCACCCTCTCTTCGAGATTTGCGTGCTTTGGAGCTTGTCGTTACATCTCGATATTCCCCTTCGCAACCCCTGCTGCGCATCGAAACTCCACCTTGTTCGCATCGTTTGACGCTTCTGTCGTGCAGAAAGGCGTTCGTTTTGCGCACTCCATTTTAACCCAATCGTTTGTTTTCAGGGGCAAGCCCTACCCCTACTGCACGCGGATTCAGGGAAAAGCAACGAACGAACCGGGAATGTTGATGAAAACAAAGGACGGCTCACTTCGGCAGATAACCAACTGCAAGGCCGCGAGCGGGCCGGGGCGATCTTTGTTTGCTCTCTCAAGACAAAACCTCGGTCATAAAGCCCTCCCCATGGGGAGCGGGTGGCCCGCCACGGCGCTTTCGCGAGGCGCGCGGGCCGAGTGAGGGGTTGGTTCCAGTCCGCACAGACATTCTTCCCCTCTTTCTTCTCATGTAGCTAAGAGTCCTGGCGTGCCTCTCCGTTCCACCGGAATTGCGGCGCAGTCTACTCAAGTTTTTACTCTGGGCGAGGGAAAAAACCCTCACCCGTCACGCTCCGGCTGATGACACCGCCGGAGCCTCTTCCTCAATCGGGCCGGGCGCTCCCAGATCCTCGGCGGGCGCCCCTACGTCCAGGGCCGCTGCCGTGCTTTCTTCTGCCCGGGCAGGAGTGCCGGTACTCCTCGCCTCTGTTTCTTGGGGAGTGGGACAGGCACTCTTGCCTGTCTCCAAGCCCTCTGCCGGGCTGACACCGGCACAGGCAGGAGTGCCTGTGCCACTCTTCCGCAGCGTCAGCAGCAGCTTGATTTTCCGGTCGATGGCGCGGTCTAGCGACTCTTCCCGCCGCAAGAGCATCCTCCACTCTTCGCCGGAGGGAGCCAGGCAAGCGTCGCGCTCTATGGCCGTCTTTTCTTCGTTCAGCTTCTCCTCGTACTCGAACTCCTGCTCGACGGCAGCCACCTCATCCGCGAGCAGCAGGACCAGTTGCTTGTACCGCAGTTCGTCCGCGGGTTCCGTGGCGACGAAGGGGCCGCCCTCCTGGCCGGCCTCCTGGGCGGGCTGGGCGTCCCCAAGCGGCTCCTCGATATCATCCTCTTCGTCGGACTCGTCGTAGGGGCGGCCCTTGTGGCCGCCCTGTTCGTAAGCATGGGCACCCACAAGGGGTGCCCCTACGTCGCTGGCGTGCGCGCCTGCGCCACCCAGCGGCAGAGGCAGGTTGCTCCCGGCGAAGAGCGACAGCAGAAAGCACAACCGCGCCCCTCGCCAGCCGGTCTTGTTCCGGTAGAAGCCCTGGAGCGCGGCGGCCTGCCAGGCCAAAAAGTATCGGCTGTGCACCTGCAAGCGAATCAGTGCCAGAAAGGAGAGCAGCAGGCGCAGGCGCGCGGCGGGGTCGCGTGGGCGCCTCGAGCGTGACGTTGAGGCCCTCGCCGACCTCCATCGTGCAGTCTTCGATTTCCTTCCGGCGGCGATGCTGCTTCTCTTCGAGTGCCAGCAAGGCGCGGCGCATCAGGCCGGTCTGGGAGCGCTCCAGGCGCTCGCGCCGCCAGTAGAGACGGGCCAGGTCGTCGATCTGTTTTTCAATGAAGGAGTCGCCGGTGCTGAAGGAAGCGCTGAGCTCCTGCTTCAGGGCTTCGAACTGGGCCGGGTCTTCGCCCAGGGCGCGCATCACTTCGTAGTGATTTTCGGGGTCGGAACGCTCGCCGTGCTCGAGGGCGTTCATTTTGGAATTCTCTTTACCGGCCGCGGTGCACGGACCGTGGGAGCGCCGGCCATTGGAGCGGGCGGCGTCGATCAATTGCGGTGTAAGCTGCGGTGATTGGCGAATAGACATAAGCTCTCCAGGGAGAAAGTTTCGGGTAGGATGCAGGGGCGGTTCGCCCTGCGGCCCAAAGCCTCCGGGCGACGGGTCGCGAACCGCCCCTACTTCAAACACCGATTTCTTGGTGGGCCGGGTAGGGGCAACCCTTGTGGTTGCCCCAGGGCGGCCACAAGGGCCGCCCTACGTTACGGCGCCCAAATCTACTAGCCTATCAGGTTGGGGATGGAAAAATGGGAAACGGTGCGAAAATTGAGACTAATTATTTTTAGTGCAATGGAATCAGGAGGTTGGCGAGGCAAGGAGGTTTCACAATGTGAAAATCAGGGCTGGAGATGTGGCATTTTGACACATATATGCAGAACTCTGCATATAAGCCAGACGTAGGGGGACGGCTTGCCATCCCCGCGTTCATGCTGGCCGCGACGAGGGTAGGGCAAGCCCTACCCCTACACCGCTCAAGTCTCGACGGCTAATCCCCGGCGTTTTCGTTCAACCCAATGAACAGCTCGCCTTCCCCGGGCCCGAAGCCGCTTGACGGACCGCAGATTCCGCGGCAATCGTTATAGATACAGGACTGGTGCGGGCCTGGGAGAGGGACCCTTGCCTGGCACAGAGAAGTTCAGGGCACAGGAGTCAAAACATGATGGACAGAACCGGGAGAGCGTCTTCCCTTTTAACGAGCCTGGGTATCAATGTTTCTTGCAGTGCTCACCGTCTTGGTGATTCTTGCTCCCGGTGCACACGCATCGGACACGGGGACCATCTCAGGAATCGTGACCGACCCCAGCGGTGCGGTAATCCCTGAAGCGGCGGTGACGGCGTCGAACAAAAACACCGGATTGAAGGAAACCGCCACCACAGACAACCGTGGTTTTTATTCGTTTCCGTCGCTGCCCATCGGTGAATATGAAATTCAGATCCAAAAGACGGGATTCGGAGGGTATCAGCAAACGGGCCTGGTGATCAACGTCAACAGCTCCCTGCGCGTCGATGCCACGCTGCAAGTGGGCGCCGTGGCGGCGGAGGTTACCGTCTCCAGCACCGCCTTGCACGTCGAGACCACGAGCACCCAGCAAGGTGAGGTGATTACAGGAACCCACATGACGAGCCTTCCCTTGGACGGGCGGAGCTACACGGACCTGCTGGCCCTTCAACCGGGAGTCGCACCGCAGGCCTCGGGCGAGTACGTGACTTACACCAATTCCTCCACTTCGGTTTCCGGCGGGCTCAACGGAGGGGGACTCTCCATTAACGGGCAACGGGAAACGGCCAACGGGTTTACGGTGAATGGCGCGGATGTGAACGAGTCCATTTACCAGCAAACCAGCGTCATCCCCAACCTCGACTCGATTGCGGAGTTTCGCATCCTGACGAGCAACTTCAACGCCGAGTACGGCAATTACAGCGGCGGGCAGATCATGGTGGCGACCAAGTCCGGGACCAACCAGATTCACGGAGATGGCTTCGAGTTTCTGCGCAACACCGACTTCGACTCCAGGAATTTCTTCTCCTACAATCAGGTCAATCCCGTTACCAACGCGGAGATTCCCGGAACGGCGATTGGCGCCTTCAAACAGAACCAGTTTGGCGGCACGATCGGCGGGCCCATCCGGCGCGACAAGATTTTCTTCTTCGCCGACTATCAGGGAACCCGCAACACGATCGGGCAGAATACCGGGCTGATTGCGGTGCCTTCGGTGGCGGACCGCACGGGCGACCTGTCGGACAAGGCGAGTTCGTTGACTGAGCTGGTCAAGGGAAGCGCCTGGGCGCAGCAGCTCTCGACGGAACTGGGCTATCCTGTGGCCGCCAACGAGCCTTACTACACTCCCGGATGCACCAGTTCCGCCAATTGCGTTTTTCCCAACGCCATGATTCCTCAATCCGCCTTTGCGAATCCCACCACCCACTTGCTGCAATACATCCCGCCGCCGAATGACGGTGCGTACTTTTCCACCTCAGCCAACAATCAGACGCTTCGCGACGACAAGGGCGGCGGCCGGCTTGACGCCAACACGCGCCTGGGCATGATTTCAGGGTACTACATGCTGGACGACTACAAGCTGGTGAGTCCCTACGCAACCTCCAGCCTTCCCGGATTTGCGGACCAGAATGCAGGCCGCGCGCAACTGATCGAGCTGAGCGATACGAAGTCCTTTGGCGCTTCCTCGCTGAACGAGTTTCGCGCCAGTTTCATGCGCAATGCGATCTTCGAGAACAAGCCGATTCCCGGGCAGGGGCTCGGCCCGTCGTTCAGCTCTCAGGGCTATGTGGAGGGATTTAGCACCTTGGGCATCGGCGTGATTGCCCCGCAATACGAAGGCGTGCTGCCCGTCGGCCTCAACGAATTCGGCTTCGGCATCAGCGCCAACACCACGCTTCAGTTCGACAACATGTTCCAATTCCAGGATAATTTCAGCAAGGTGTTCGGCACGCACACGCTGAAATTTGGGGCAAACTTCCACTACAATCAGACGGGCCTTATCTGGCCGGATCTGACCAGCGACGGCAACTTCTATTTTAACGGCTCCGAGACGGGCAGCGATTGGGCCGACTTCCTGATCGGCGCTCCGGTCTTCTTTGCGCAAGGCGCGCCAAACGGTTTCCCCAATCGCGGCCACTATTTCGGCGCCTACGTCCAGGACAGTTGGAGGGCAAGCAGGGATCTCACCCTCAACTACGGCTTGCGTTGGGACGTCAGCCAGTTCTGGTTTAACCCCCGAAATGAAGTTGACGCGATGATCCCGGGCGAGCAATCGGTCACCTTCCCCGGCGCTCCCACAGGCTTGCTATTTCCAGGCGATCCTGGGGTTCCCACCACGGTGGCCCCGACGGGCTACCACAATTTCGGCCCGCGCCTTGGCCTGGCGTATTCGCCCTCCGCAAGCAGCGGACTGCTGGCGAAGCTGACCGGCGGGCCGGGCAAGAGCAGCATTCGAATTGGCTGGGGCTTGTTCTATACCGCCATCGAGGACCTGAGCGTTCAAGTGCAAACGGATTATCCCTTCGGCCTCTACTACGTCAGTCCGCTTCCCCCGGAGTTTGCCACGCCCTACGTCGATCGCTCCTCGGGCCATAGCGAGGGCCAGCGCTTTCCCATCACGTTCCCGCCTCCGCCTTCGCGGACGCATCCGAACAACAACGTCAATTGGGCGCTGTTCGAACCCGTGGCCAGCAACCCCGTCGTCTATGGAGGCGATCGGCTTCCCTATTCCGAGGATTACTCGATCACGCTGCAGCGGCAGTTTGGTTCCAACACCGTGGTTTCACTTGCCTATGTCGGGGCGCAAGGACACCGCTTGATGACCGGTCTTGAGTCAAACCCCGGCAATCCGGCCTTGTGTCTCGGCCTCAGCCAGCCGAGTGAAGTCATGCCCGGAACAACGCCCTGCGGGCCGGGGCTCGAAAATGGCGTCTTTTATCCGGCGAATACCGCGCTGGTCGTGAACGGCACTCGCCAGCCCTTCGGTCCGGCCTTCGCCAGCAATGCGTGGTACGACACGATGGGAAATTCCAACTACAATGCGTTGCAAGCATCCGTGCGCTTTACCTCCGGGCGCGGGGAATTCCTCGCGGGCTACACTTACAGCAAGGCCATGGATAACGCCTCCGGACTCGGCGACCAGGTCTACCCGTTTGACTATAAGCTCACCAAGGCGCTCTCCGCCTTCGATTTGACCAACAACTTCGTGGTCAGCTACTCCTACAACCTGCCTTTCGACCGGCTGACCGGGAAGAGCAGGCTGGCCAGCGGCTGGAAACTGTCGGGGATCACACGCTTTGCAACGGGATTTCCTGTGACCCTGAACGAGCAGGACGACAACTCACTGCTGGGCACCGGCACCTCCGGCATCGGCGGAGACGTGGACGTGCCGAATTTCGCGGGCGGAAGCCTTAACCGCACCAATCCGCGCTCCGGACTTCCCTACTTCAACACCGCGCTGTTTTCGACGGAAGCCCTTGGCCAGTTCGGGGACGCCAACCGGCGCTTCTTCCACGGCCCCGGCCTGAACAACTTCGACATGGCTTTGGTCAAGGACCTGCGGCTGACCGAAACGAAAAGCTTCGAATTCCGCGCGGAGTGGTTTAATATCTTCAATCACGCCCAGTTCCAAACGCCGAATGGCAACATCAACAGCGGCGCGTTCGGGTTGGTCACAGGAGCGAACGCAGCGCGCATCGGGCAGTTGGCGGTGAAGTTTTACTTCTAGGAGAACTGATTGCTCTTCTTTACGAGCTTTGCGGACTTTGCGCCTTTGCGTGAAACCGGCTTGTCAGTGTGGTGACAAAAATGAACACATCATACGCGCGCGTCATTTCACCAGTACTTCTTGGAATTAGCCTTTTCGTCGTGGGTTCGGCGTTCGGGCAATCGTCGGGAGGGCCCGAGCCGCCCGGTTGGTTTGCCGGGGACGCGCACGTTCACCGGGGCATCGGCTGCGGGCGCTCGAATGAGAAAGAAATGCTCACCCCGCAGCAGCTTATGGACATGATGAAGGTGAATAACCTGGCGGTGATTTCCGTGATGGCCGACGCGGGCAACGGCGAAATCAAATACGCCGATCAGGACCTCGCCATGATCGACGGAAAAGACAATCCCGTATCGACGCCGCAGCGCATTATCCATTGGGACGCGGAGTGGCATTACGATCCGGAAGGCGTCACGTTCGAGAGGAAAATGATCGGCGGGCACCTGATCCTTCTGGGCCTCAAGCACGGCGGGCAGCCCTTTGCGCAATACACCTACCCGATCTTCGATTGGGCCAAGAAGCAAGGCGGCATGGCCGGATTCGCGCACATGCAATACCTGCCTTTCGCATTTTACGGGCCGCCCGACGGCATTCCGACTTCGCTCGACTGCTGCGCGCCTCTCGAATATCCCGTCGAGACGGCGCTGGGATCAGCCGCGTTCCTGATGGAAGATGTGCACGGGAGCGACACCGCTTTGCAGGCGTATTACCGCATCCTCAATACCGGCTTTCGCCCGGGCCTCGTTGCCAGCACCGACTATTCCTGCAACTATAACGAGCCGCTGGGGACGCTGCTGACCTACGTTCGCATCCCGGATGGCCATTTGACATATGATCAGTGGATCGATGGCCTGGCCAAAGGGCGAACCGTGGTTTCGCGCAACGCCCACAACGAATTCCTGGATCTTAAAGTGAACGATTCGTCGCAGCCGGGTGATGAGATCCACCTGGAGGGAAGCCAACCCGTGCGCGTGAGGATCGAGTGGCGATCGGTGCGCAACGACCTGGGAAGAATCGAGCTGATACAGAACGGCTCCGTAGTGGCCTCAAAGATGGCCGAGACAAGCCCTGGCTCGCCGGCGGTTTTTGAAACCACCCTCACCTTCCGCCGAAGCGGATGGCTCGCAGCAAGGCGAATGGACTGGCAAAGCGGGCATCGTTCGCATACGGGCGCCGTCTACGTCATCGTGAATAACGCGCCTGTTCGCGCCAGCGCTTCGGATGCCCACTTCTTCGTTAGCTGGATCGATAATCTGCTCAAGCAAAGTTCACCGGACGGGGAGTGGAGCAGCTTCTTCAGCCATGACCGCGAAGCTGCCCAGGCGCGGTACCGAAAAGCGCGCGCCATCTTCTTGCAGAGAGAGATGGAGGCACGACAGCAGGGGAATTAGTGCGGTGTCTCAAGTAGTTCTTGACGACAACTCGCCTTTCAGGGGTGCTTTGGAAGGGCGGGGCTTTAGCCCCGCCGCGTCGCGGCAAGTTCTCTATGGGCCTTTAGGCCCTGAAGCCGTGTCGCTTCAGGGGCTAAAGCCCCAAGACTCTCGACCATTACCCACGGTGGGGCTGAAGCCCCGCCCTTCCCTGAACTCCATGATGCGCCGCGGTGTTTCGCGACCAAGCATTTAGTCAAGGTTTCCATGGCGGACTTCATGCCAAAACGAATTTGGTCCAGACGAAATTTGATACGCAACCTTCTGCTGGCCGGAACAGCACTCGCGGCGATCGTTGCGGCCGCCTTGCTTTTCGCATCCGCGCAGGAAGTATTCAACGGTCATAAGGTGATCCTGGATGCCCAGGGAAAGATCCTTCCCTGGCCCGCCCCAGCGGAAAAGGCCTACGACCATTTCCTTCGCTTGCGCTGGGACTTTATTAAGACGAAGGTCCCCAACTGCCCCGGGCCGCCGCCGCGATCATCCTACCCGCAATACTATTTCTACTGCGCGTTCTGGGATAAGAACGGAGTCTTGGATCCGGACACGTGGATGAACGATGTGGGCGAGAAGATTCCGAATTGGTTTGAGTCGGCTCGCTTGTACTACGCCTACACGGGCGACGCCAGCGTGATGGAAATCGACAAGAAGCTGATGGACTATACGCTGGCTCACGGCACCAGCCCGGCGAACTTTGCGTGGCCGAATTTCCCGTATACGACCACCAACGCCGGCGATATGGAATTCCGCGGTTTCACAAACGGAAAACACTTCGCCCTGCATGAAACGCAGGTGGGATACGCGGGGGATATGGGGCTGGTTTATTACCGCATGTACCTCTATAGCGGCGACCAGCGATTTCTCGCCGCCGCCCTCAACGTGGCCAACACGCTGGCCCGTAAAGCGCGCACCGGCACAGCCACCCAGTCCGTGTGGCCTGATCGCGTGATCATGGACAGCGGGAAAGTCACGGCACAGTACGGAACGCACCTGGTGGCCTGTTACCTGTTATTCGATCAGTTAATCAGGGCAAACCAGGGCGACGTGAAGGCCTACCGTGATGCGCGCGACAAAACCCAGGAGTTCCTCCGGCGCTACCCCTTGAAAACCGGCTATTGGGCCGACGGCCATACCGATAACGCAATTAACAGTAATACGTATAAGAGTAATACCCCTGAGAGTAACTATACGTTGGCGTTGTTCGATTATCCCGACCTCGATCCTGACTGGCGGGAGGATGTGCCCAAGTTAATCAAGTGGACCGAGGACTATTTTGTTTCCCGGTGCGCCCCCGGCGAGCCGGCAACGCAATGGGGCGCGAATATCGTAGGAGAGCAGGATTCTTTCCTGCCGAAGATGGACTACCAAACCGCGCGATACGCCGCAGAGTGCGCGCGGTGGTATGCGGTTTCGGGGGATGAAAGCTACAAGGAAAAGGCCTACCGCTCGTTGAACTGGGTAACCTACTGTAATAAGGCGGATGGGGAAGGCTTTGAGAGCCCTGTCAGTAAACACATCTCGAACTGGTGGTCGGACCTCTACGGGGAATGCCCGAGGATGTTTTACCCCGCCTTCGCGGGAGTTCCGGAATGGGGTCCGCCCGGGGAGAATCACATCCTGTATTCGGACGCAGTGCTCAGGGACGTGGCGTATGCGTCGAAGCAAGTCCAATACACAGCCACGCAGGGGCCGGCAACCGAATACCTGCGCGTGAACTTCCATGCCGCGAGCGTCACTCTTGCCGGCGCCCGACTCGCTTTACGACATGATCTGAGTTCGCAGGGGTATACCTCGAAGGATCTCGGGCATGGCGATTACGCCGTGAGCATTAGAAGGGACGCGCCCGGCGCGGTCGTGATCCGGTGAACCCGCGCGTGGGACCCCTACAACCACCTACTCGAGAATCGGACCGGTCCAAGGCGCGTTCTCAGAGAGTTCGAGATTGAGCCGCTGGCCTGGGCGCAAGCTCGAGGTTTTGACCACTATCACGACGGGGCTGCCGTCCTCGCTGGGCTTGATGCCGATCACGTGATACAACCGGCCCGGGGCGACGTTGTCGAAGGCGAAGGAGCCGTCGGCTGCCGTTTTCGCCGTGGCCACGGCCGGCAGCGTGGGAATTAACTCGAACGCCTGATTCAGAGCGATTTCGCAGAGTTGATAGGTTTGAACGGGATCGGCCTTAGGTTGCCTCATCACTCGACGGCACTTGTTCTGAAGTTCCTCGAACGGTTTGACCGCTTCCGAAGCGAAGAGGTAGACCTGCAAGTCGCGCACCGGATTTGTCGCCGCTTTGCGGTTGATGGTTTCATAAACCCTCGCATGGCCCCGCACGCTCGCGGGCCGCACTTCTTCCACCAGCCGATTGGCTTGTCCGGCACACAACGCCGCCCCTCCGAGCATCGCCACCAAGCTCAGGCATGCCAAGAGTTTGCACATGATTACACCGCCTGTGTCGCGGAGTTATGTAATAAGGAATATACAGGTGGACGATACCACCAAAAAACGACCTGTCAAGCGCCGCTCTTTCATTTTCCGGTTTGCACAGTGAAGCCTCGGGTGTACAGTATCCCCGCTTGCGGCAAGCGCCATGGAGTGCGGCAGCGAAGCTGCCGCCTGTTGTGCACGAATCCCAAGGCGGCCGCTTCACTGCCGCACTCCAAGGTGCCTTCGGCACACTCATTCTGAGAGCGGGGGATAAGATATGAAGGCTTTCTTTGCAGTGACACACGTCTTAATGTTTCTTTGCATTTTGGCGGTGCTTGGTTCCACAACAGTCACATTCGCGCAGGAAGGCTACTTCCGGGCCGAGAATCGTGATGGCGTCTGGTGGATCATCGATCCGAGGGGCGCGCCCACGCTCACCGTGGGGGTGGACAACATCTCGTACGAATCCGACCAGATCCGCGGCACCGGTGCCTGCCCTTATTGCGAGACGCTCGAGAAGATCTACCCCGATCGCAACGCCTGGGGACTGTCGGCGCTGGCCCGAATTCGCCAGTGGGGTTTTAACGGCATTGGCGCCTGGTCGGACCCCATTCTCTGGACCCACGGCGTTTCCTACACCGTGATCCTGGATATCGCCGCGGCTGCGGGTGCAAACTGGCAGCAAAGAATACCGGCGGATTACTTCGATGCGAGGTTCGAGAAAGCCGCAGCCGACATTGCGGGAAAGGTCTGCCAGCCGCGCCGCTTCGAGCACATGCTCCTGGGATACTTCAGCGACAACGAATTGCGCTGGGGTCCCGACTGGGGCGGCAAGGAAACGATGCTGGAGATGTACTTGAAATTGCCGGCGGGCGCCACCGGGCGGCGCAAGGCAGCCGATTTTCTGCGCGAACGCTACGCGAACGAAATCGGAAAACTGAACCAGGCATGGGGAGTGAGCGCGACAAGTTTTGACGACCTGCCCGAGCCCCAGGCCACCGAGGCCTACAAATCCGACGCGGCGCAGTTTCTGGAAATCGTCGCCAACCGGTATTTCGAAGTCTGCGAGCAAGCCATTCACGCCGCCGACCCCAATCACCTCTACCTGGGCGCGCGATTTGCCGGCATGCCGCCGGAGACCGCTCTGCGCGGCGCTCACCACGCCGATGTGGTTTCGATCAACGTCTACGACTTTGATCCGCGCCCGGCAGTGCAAGCTGTCTTCAAAGCGACAGGGCGGCCGGTGATGATCGGCGAGTTTGCGTTTCGCGCCCAGAACTCCGGCCTTCCGAACACACAGGGCGCAGGACCAAGGGTCCCGGATCAGGCCGCGCGTGCCAAAGCCTATGCCGATTACGTGTCACAACTGGAAAGCCTGCCTGAGGCCGTCGGCTACCACTGGTTCGAGTGGGTCGACGAGCCCAAAGAAGGCCGGTTCGATGGTGAGAACTCGAACTACGGCCTGGTCGACATTCAAGACAAGGCCTACCAGGAATTCATCGAAACTGTGAAGAAAGTGAACGCGAAGGCGGCGGAGATCCACCAGCACGCCGGGAAGGATTGAAGCCGCTGCGTGGGGCGGCCACAAGGGCCACCCCTACGATTTGGAAACTATTCCGAGCGCAGCACCGTGAGCGGGTCCGTCTGCACCGCACGAACTACGGGCGGCAACGCGGCCAGCAGGGCTGCAGCGAGAATCGCCAATGCGGGAACCGCCAGCATGGCGGGGTCCGTCGCCTTTACCTGGTAGAGCAGCGACTCGACGTATCGGGCGGCAGCCAAGCCAAGCGCGAGGCCCGCAAACGCTCCCGCCGCAATGGTAAAGGAAACTTCGGTGGTCACCTGGCGGGCAATGTGCGCGGCGGGCGCACCCAAGGCCATGCGAATGCCGATTTCGTGACGGCGCTGGAGCACGGAGTAGTCGAGCACGCCATACAGGCCCACGCCCGCAAGCAATAGGGCGACGAGCCCAAAGAACAGCGCCAGGCGCGCCAGCAGGCGCTCGCGGAGGGTGTGCGATTCGTTGATTTCGGTCTGGGTGCGGATGTTGCTGACGCGGAATCCGGGCCGCGCGCGCGGCACTTCCCGGCGCAGGATCGACGCCATCGCGAGCGGGTTCGCGGCAGCCGTGCGCACGATGAATGATGCACATGCCGTAATCCCTGGCCTCGAATGCACCTTTGGCGCTCGACGGCGCGAAACGGAAAATAGGCCTGGGGCAAGATGGGCTCGCGCATATCGCGGTAGCGGACATCGCCGACCAAGCCCACAATCTCGAAGCGAAGGCGCACGCCTCCGCCGAGGCCATCATCGAACGAATTTCCCGACGGGATTCTCCCCGTCGAAGTACTGCCTTCGCGAATGTTTCGTTGACGATCGCAGACCCCGGGATAGGTGTCATTGGGGCGGAAGTCTCGACCGTCGAGAAGAGGAATCTTCATGGTCTCTATCCAGCCCGGCGAGACGCTCAACATGTAGGCCAACACGCCGTTGGCAGGCGCGCCGTTGACCGAAATGAAGTTGTTCCAGCTCCACCCGCTCAGCAGCGGCCAGCCGGCCAGCGCCACCGTTTCCACGCCCGGCAGCGCGCGCAGGTGTTCGGCCACCTGCTCCCAGTACGTCCGGGGACTGAGGGCGCTCGGCGACCGTCTCGAGGGTGAGGACACCGTCGGCGGAAAAGCCCGTGGGTTGATGCGACAGCCGCTCGAAGGTGGCGACAAACAGCCCGGCGACGAAAAGCACCAGAAAACAGAAGGCCGTCTGCACGGCGATGAGGGCATGCATCAGGCGGCGCCGCGCGTGCGGGTCTTCTCCGCCTTTCAGCGCGCTCACCGGCTGGATGGCCGAGGCGCGCAGCGCCGGCGCCAGACCGAAGAGCAAGCGTGACCGCGACCGTCAGCGACCAGGCCGAATCCAAGCACCCGCCAGTCCGCAGGGAGCAGCCAGGCGCGCCGGGTTGTCCGGCGGATTGATCATGCTGACGACCAGCGGCGCGGACCACCAGGCGAACACGCCGCCCAGCGCGGCCGCGAACAATGCGAGCCAGGCGCTCTCCACCAGCACCAGTTGCACCAGGCGCCGCCGTCCCGCGCCAATCGAGACGCGCAGCGCCATCTCGCGCGCCCGCGCCGCCGCCTGCGCCGTCATCAGGTTGGCGACGTTCGCGCAGGCGATGAGCAGAACCAGCGCCACAAGCACGCGCCAGAGCCGCGAGCGGGCGGCGGTAATCGTTTTGCAGATCGGAAACTCCCGCGGCGGCCGGCTCCAGCAACAGCTTCTGGTTAAGACAGCTCTCGAGTTCTTGTTTGGGCATGTCGATGAAGCCCTTCGCCCTCTCCGTTTCGAAGGCCCGGGAGATCGCGTCCGAGTTTCGCGCGCAAGAGGTTCGAGGTGCAACGCCGGGCTTCACCCGCGCCAGCGTCCGCATCCAGGTCCAGTCGCGAGCGAACGACGCCCGGATGCATCATGGTGGGAACGAAGATGTCGGTCACCGTGCCGGGCTCGGTGCCGGTGAAGCTCTCCGGGCCGACGCCGACGATCTGGTAAAGGCTGGTCGTCCATGCGAAAAGTGCGCCCGAGCACTTTCGGATCTTGTCCGAAGCGGCGTGCCCAGTAGTCGTAAGAGAGCACGGCGTAGGGGTGCGCGCCGGGCTTTACATCGTCGCTTTCGGTGAAGAGCCGCCCTAAAGCGGGCCGCAGCCCGAACGAACTGAACATCCATCCCGAAACATATTGCCGGTACGCTTTTTCCATACTCCTGGTCGGATCCGTAGGTCAGGTCGGTGCGGTCGGCATAGGAGATGGCGATCAACTCGGCTTGATCCTTCACCGCGGCGCGCATCAGCCGGAACGCCGGATACGCCCAGCCGTCGTACGTGTCGGGTTTGCCATCCGGCCCGGTGAACTGGCGAGCCAGCGCGTACAGTTGGCCGGGATCTGACACCGGCAAGGGCCGCAGCAGCAGGGCGTCGATCAGCCGGAACGCTCCCGTGCAGGCCCCGATCCCCAGCGCCAGCGAGAGGATGGCCGCGGCAGAGGCCACCTTGTTCTTCTTCAGTTGCCGCCAGCCGAAGATGGCGTCGGCGCGCAGCGAGTCGAGCCACGCGATCGAGCCTGACATCGCGGCTCTCTTCGCGCAGCCGCAGCGCGGCGCCGAATGCCCGCCGCGCTTCCGCCGGGTCGCGGCCCTGCGCGATGGCTTCTTCGATGTGCGACTGGAGCTCTTCGTCAATCTCGCGGCTCAACCGATCGCCGCGAAATACATTCGCGATCCGTGACCATAACGACATATCACACCGTCCTTAGAACGCGATTTACGGCGGCCGTCACCGCCGCCCAGCGCGACTCTTCAGTTGCAAGTCGCTTCTTGCCTTCCGGCGTCAGCTCATAGAGCCGCGACCGGCGCCCGGTCTCTTTGGTGATCCATTCGGCGCGAATCCAACCGGCCTCCTCCATGCGGTGCAGAGCCGGGTAGAGGGAGCCTTCCTCAACGCGGAGCACCTCGCCGGACCTCGCCTGGATGGCCGTCATGATGGCGTAGCCGTGCAGGCGAGGCTGCCGCGAAAGGATCTTCAGGACCAGCAGATCGAGCGAGCCTTGCAGCGAATCGGGCTTAGGCATGTTCAAACCTCACACTACTTAGACGTCTGAGTATTCGGAAGGTTAGCACGGAAATGGGCAAGAAGGAATTCGTGAGGGAATCAGCGGCCCCAAAGGCAAGTTCACAGCGCGGCAAAGCCGCAAGCAAATGCAGATTCTTCGCTTCGCTCAGAATGACACGTCATCCTGAGCGAAACGAAGGATCTGCTATTCCTCGCGGCGCACCAAGACTCAGCCGTAGTAGCAGGGGTTCGAACTAGCCAGCCAGCGGCGAGTCGGTGGAACCAGCCTCCGTGGTGGAGTTCTGACGGATCACGCCAATCTGGTCAGTGTAGTAGTAGTTGTTCCCAGTCGTCCCTGGGGTAATAGGGCCAGCGGTAATCGAGTATGAGTAAATCTTACCCGATCCATCAGCGACACCCGCAGAATAGGTGAAGGTGTAACCACTCTTGCCGCTTTCGTTCGCGCCAGGCGAACCTCCGGAGAGGATGCTGTCAATCAGTCCCGCACCCGAGGGGACCGGAATCGTCCCGGTGCTCGGGGGGCCCAAATAACCTAAGGTTGGACTGTAACCACCATAAGTTGAACTGTAGGTGGCTTCCGCAGTATTCATCACATGGAGCGATCCCACGGCCGAAGCCTGATTGGCTGCGACCCGCGAGCGCATCAAGTTAGGGATGGCGATGGCTGCAATGACCAGTATGACTGCCACAACGATCAACAACTCTATGAGTGAAAAGCCTCGTGGAATCTTGTTCATATATCCACCTTGTTGCACTGTGCAGCAACGTAATTCGTTAATAGCGTAGAGCACTTTAGGTGCCACGCAGAATCTCAAAACACTTTTTCATCGAGGATAAGGGGCGATTTTTCAACGGGTTAAGATAAGGGCAGGACTTAAGTCCCGGGGTTCCCGGTTCAAGAGTACTAGACTCGCCAATTTCCGTCGAGACGCTGTGACAGAATGTGTCATCAGGTTTTCCCCTGCTTGCGCTTGGGCTTCACCCCCAAGCCGATGGTTTGATGCCGTGGTCGCTCCGGAGGTCGACGGCAATTCGACCGCGCCGTGGCGATCCCCAAGAATCAGCGACGGTGCTGTGGTATGCTCTGCTTGATTGGCTGGCGAGTCGCAGGTGGTGTCGTCCAACTTTGGGCTCTTCACCTCCGACGGCCAGCTTGCTACGCTGCACTGAGAATCGGACTTATCTACGAGGTGACACCGAAGTGAACAAGGTGCAAGTGCGATTTACGGATTTCTTTGCCCAGACGATCCTGCGAATGCGGGAGGACGGACTGTTGCTGGTGAGTACGGGCACGGACGGTAAACCCAATGTCATGACGATCGGCTGGGGAACCATTGGTTGCATCTGGTCCCGGCCTGTCTTTATCGTGTTGGTCAGGCCTTCGCGGTATACCTATAGCCGGCTCGAGCAGGTGAGCGATTTCACGGTGAACGTGCCCCCCAGAGAAATATCGGAGGCCGTGGGAATTTGTGGGACAATTTCGGGGCGTAACTACAACAAGTTTGAAGAGGCGCATTTGACACCGATTCCGAGCCGCGAGGTGCGATCGCCCATTATCCAAGAGTGTGTGGTTCACTACGAGTGCCGGACGCTGCATCGCAACGATCTGGTGCAGGAGGCGCTGGCCCAGGCGGTGCTCGGGGAGTTCTATCCCAGTGGAGATTTCCACCGCGTCTATTTCGGAGAAATTGTGGCGGCCTACGCTGACGAAGATGCGAGCACGCGATTGACGGCACAACCAGTAGGCGCCGGCAGATCTCTTAGATGAGCATTGTAGGGGCGGCCCTTGTGGGCGCCCGGGCGGCCACAAGGGCCGCCCCTGCAGGGGGACAAAACCTATGCGCACGATCATCCGCACCATATTTCTGATGGCTCTTGTGGTTTCGGCGTCGGGCTCTCTGGCAGGGCAGCTGCCGCCGGAGACGAAGAATCGCATCGACGACATCGCGACCAAGGCATTGGCAGACACCGGGGCGCCCAGCGCCTCGATCGCGATCGTGAAAGACGGCCAGATCGCCGCTGTTAAAGCTTACGGCCAGGCGCGTCTCGATCCGCCGACTTCCGCCACCCCCGAAATGCGGTACAGCATCGGCTCCGTCAGCAAGCAATTCCTGGCTGGGGCAATCCTGCTGCTGGTCCAGGACGGCAAACTCTCGCTCGACGATCATGTGTCGCGTTTCTTGCCTTCCTTGACGCGCTCGAACGAGATCACTATTCGTCAACTACTGTCCCACACTTCCGGGTACGAAGATTACTACCCGTTGGATTACGTGGCTCCTTTCATGCAGCAACCCGTCACCCCGCAGGGCATCCTTGAACGGTTTGCGGGGAAGCCGCTGAATTTCGAGCCGGGGACCCAGTGGCAGTACAGCAACACCAACTACGCCGTGGCCGGTCAGATTCTCGAGAAGGTCACCGGCATGAAACTGATGGCCTTTCTGGAGAGCCGCATCTTTCGCCCCCTCGGCATGCAGAGCCCCATCGATCTGGATACGCATCCCCTGACCAGTTCCGACGCTGGGGGCTACACCCGCTTCGGCTTGGGACCGCTTCGCCCAGCCATGGGAGAAGCGCCGGGATGGCTGTACGCGGCGGGTGAGCTAGCGATGACGGCGCGCGACCTGGCAGTTTGGGATCAATCGTTGATCGAGCGAAAACTGCTCCGCCCGGCCACGCTCGATGAAATGATCAAGCCGGCGCGGCTCAAAAACGGAGCTCCCGTAAACTATGCGCTGGGCGTGGGGATATCGAACTCCTCAGGACATCCAAGGCTGACACATGGCGGGGCGGTGTCAGGCTTCGTCAGTGACAACGCCGTATGGCTCGACCAAGGGATTGCCATCGCCGTCCTGACGAATCTGGACGGGTCAGGCGCCGCTGGATCCATCGCCGGCCAGATCGGAACATTGCTGGCGGGGGATAAAGCCGACCCGCAAGCTGCTTCGGCCCTCGAGCAGGCACGGCAAATCTTCAGCGACCTTCAGCAGGGAAAAATCGACCGTTCGCTTCTGACCTCCGACGCCGATTCCTATTTCACTGCCCAGGTGCTAGCCGACGCTGCTTCGAGCTTGGGTCCCTTGGGAACTCCTTCCAGCTTCGAGCAAACAGGCTTCGGACTGCGGGGCGGCATGACGTTTCGGAACTTTCGCATCGCATTTGCGGCGGGAAAGTCATTGCACCTCTCGACATTCGCCACTCCGGACGGCAAGCTTGCGCAGTACTTGATTCAATAAATCAATCACAGAGGCACTGTGACACCGAGAAGGCAAGCAGATCCTTCGCTTCGCTCAGGATAACATGTCATTCTGAGCGAAGCGAAGAATCTGCTTTGGGTTGCGGCTATGCCGCGCTGTGGTGACGAGTCTTATCGCACGAGGGCGGCCAATTCGTTGGCGCGACGGATCAACTCGGAGCGCTCGATCTTCTTGTATTTTTCTGGGAGGAGGCTCTTGCTGGTGCATTCCAAGACAGCCACCAGGTTCTGCAACTCAATTTCGGTGGGGTAGGAGGGCGGGACAAAGTCTTCCAAGGCTGCTTTCAAATCCTCCACGTCTACCGCGGCTTCGTTCTCCAGCGCGCTCCTCATGAGGGCCCGGGTGAGTACCGCTTCGATATCAGCCCCGGACAAGGTTCCGGCGTGCTCGAGGAAAAACTTCTCCATCTCTGGGGAACCAATATCGATGCCGGTCTTCTTTTGCATGGCGCGCAGGAGCGCCAGGCGCTCCTCATCGGTATCCGGATAGAAGAGGGCAATGTGTTCCTCGGCTCGTCCCTGGCGTTTAAGGTCGACCGGCAGCAAATCGGGACGGCACGTGAGGAGGAACCAGATGACCTTTCCGCGCAGCTCGGTGTTGCCCATGAACTGAGCGATCTGAGCGAAAACGCGGTTCCCCACGCCGCTGTCGCCGGAACTCGAGCGATCGCCTAACTGCGCATCCGCCTCGTCCACGATCACGGCAATCGGGCTCATGGCTTGGAGCAGGTTTAGCACCCTCTCGAGGTTTCCTTCGGTAACACCCTGCCACATGCTGCGAAAGTTCTTCAGGATGACAGCGGGAATTCCAACCTCGCCCGCGAAGCAAGTGGTCAGAAAGGTCTTCCCGGTGCCCACGGGCCCACAAATGACATAGCCCATGGGGAGGACGTCGGTTCTTCCGGCACGAATCGCGGCCGCCGCGTTTTGCAACTTCTTCTTGGCCTGGTCGTTCCCCGCCACCAGCGAGAGGTCGAAACGGCTTTGAACGAATTCCAGCAATCCCCCCGATTCCGCCTCGATCAATTCCTTTTTCCGCTTGGTAAGGAATTTGAGCGTCAAGGGTTGACTATTCTGTACCGCGTGGGAGATCAGAGTCTGCAGTTGGACACGCTTCAGGCCTGCCGTCAGCTTGGCCAGCGTAGCGTCAGTCACTTCCGAACCGGAAGGCAGTGGCGTGCCGGCTAGTTGCGACCGGATGAACTCAAGCCGATCAGCTTCGTCAGGCAAAGGAATGCCAATGGAAGCCACCGCGGGGTTTTGGACAATTCCCTGGTTCAAGTCAGTCTGATTCTCTGCAATCAGGCAAAGGGTGACATCCGCCTTCAAGAACGCAGGATTCAGCGCCCAGCGCTTCAATATGACCAGGGCATTGCGGTCCTCCGGCGGCATCCCCGACACGTCGCCGGCGGGGGCGATGGTCTCTGCATAATCAATGATGAGCGCGATCTTCTTGCCTTCAGCAATGCGCAGCCGCAGGTAGTTATCAAGCAGGTTGAGCACGCCATCCGGGTTGCGGGGCAGTCCGGCGGCGTAATTGGTGCCATGATAACTGTCGTAGCCGGACAAGGCGCGGACGAAGTCCGCTTGAGCTTCGGGCTGCGCGAAGGTGAGGCCGCCTCCCCGATCGTAACTCAGGATCAGATCGCGGCGAGGGAAGAGCGCCTCGTTCAGGAAGCGCGGCAAGCTGAGGAACTGGGTCGAGCCGTCTCGCTTCACCGGCACATAGTCGCGCACGTTGCCGTAAAGTACGAACATGGCAAGCGTGCGGGAATAGTACTTCTCGGAGAGTTCCCTCGCCCAGGCGGGCAGCGATTCCAAGCGTGCATTGTTTGGAGTTGGTACGGTGGCCATATATTCAGTAAGTGTAGGGGCGGCCACAAGGGCCGCCCCTACAGTTCTAATTCCGAATGCGCGAGTTGGGTAGAGAACCAGAACTCGAAACCGATGAATCGCTCGGCAGCGGGCCGAAAGTTTCTTCGACTCCCGGCACCGCCATGTCGAAAACGGCCTCGACCTGCCGCACGGTTTCCTCGGTTTGCTCGACGTCGCGGACCAGGTTATCCAGTTGGTCGCTCACCTGCTGCGGATCGCGCATGGTCACGGACTGGTCGTTGATCAGTTGCAGGACATCTTCGATCGCCGAGCACTGTGCCTGCACTACCTTCTGGTTGTCGCGGACCTTTTCGTATTTCTCCAGCCGCTTCCCCAGGATTTCGATTCGCTTGCGGTTGATCTCCTGCACCTGTGCAGGATCTGAATTCAAGGTGTGCTGCAGGTTGGCGATGTTCTGCTTGATGGGGCCAGGGTCGGTGGTCTGCAAATACTCGCAGTGCTGGTAGTCGGCGTAGAGCAAGCGCAGGTAAGCTTCGAGAAGGCCCTGAAGCCTCTGCTCCACCTGCTCCAGAAACATCTGCGAGGTCGATGATAAGCGGCTGTAATTGGTACGAATTCCGGCGCACAGGGAATCCAAGGTAGCATAGCGAGTTCGAAGCTCGGGCGGCATTTCGTTGAACATCGTGCCCAGCTTCATCTCGCGCTGGCGCTTTTGCTCAGCGTACTTCCAGGAACGCACTAAACGGCGAAAGGCGCTGCTGCGTGGCGCGAGGCTCAGATAGATCATCTCCAGGCCTGCCGCCAGCACCAGCGGAAGTCCGGTCCCCGACACGACGGCGAAAACCGCGGCGCCCGCGAGCCCGATCCAGTTGTACTGCCACTTGAGCGCGGCCTTCACCAGGTCGGACTGCTGGAGGCCAAGCTCCTCCACATCGTGCTTGACCATCCCTCCCAACATCGAACCGGCTTTTGCGGCCGTGCCCTGCTGGGGAGTCTTCTCCTCCGCCATCAAACACCCACCCGCACATGGCCCGTCCCCGGAGCGCGTCGGAGGCATGCCAGCACGTAATCCTGAAGATCGTGAAACTCTTTCGTCTGTTTCATTGCAGGGTCCCGCGGACGACCGAGCGCCACCGGAACGTCCTCTACTATTGTACCGGGGCGGGCGCTAAGTATAAAGATTCGGTCGGCCAGGTAGACCGCTTCTTCCACGTCATGGGTCACAAACAGCACGGCGCATGCCGTCTCATCCCAGATGCGTAATAAAAGGGCTTGCATGTCGCCGCGCGTTTGGGCGTCCAGCGCGCCAAACGGCTCGTCCATCAAAATCACCTCGGGCCGGACCGCCAGAGTGCGCGCGATGGCAACTCGCTGCTGCATTCCGCCGGAGAGCCGGTCGGGGTAGGAGTTCTCGAATCCCGAGAGGCCCACGGCTTCCACCAGCTTCGCCACGGTCTCTTTCTTTTGCGTCGCCGTTGCGCCTTGAATCGTCATCCCATAGGCAATGTTGTCTGCGACGCTGAGCCAAGGGAAAGAGGTGTATTTCTGAAACACCATGCCCCGGTCGCGACCGGGCCCTTCTACCGGCTTGCCGTTCACCTCGATCTTTCCGCTGTCAGGAAAATCCAGCCCCGCGATCAAGCGCAGAATTGTGGACTTGCCGCAGCCCGAGGGGCCGAGCAGCACCCTGAACTCGCCCAATTCCCGGCCTTCGGGAGAGCATGCGTCTTCGACTTCGAGGCTCACATCGCGTAACGCCTCGATTCGTTCGCCCGCCGCACCGAGGAACGTCCGGCAGACTTTCTCAAGTTGGACTTTCACTTTTCTTGGCATCGTAACACTAAGTAGGCAGTCGGCAGTCAGCAGTCGGCAGTAAACAATCGGCAGCCTTCATTCAGTTAGGAAGGAACTTCGCCGGGTCCTTGATCATACTGCTCAACATCCTGCCAAGCTCGTCGTAGCCAATCGCCAACTCCTTCTGCCGATTTACTGACAAATAACCACAGTCGCGCGCAAAATCGAGCCAGACCTGCGTTTCGGTCGCCTCCGCGTCGCAGTCAGCCAGCTTGCTGACGAACATGGCCGGATATTGCCGCTTCCGGTATCCTTCGGCGAGATTGGCGGCGACGCTACGGGAGGACCGCCGGATTTGGCTAGTCAGCGAGTATCGCTCATCGGCTGGAAAAGTCTTCGTCTCGTTGAAGATCTGCATCGCAAGGCTGAAAGCCAACTGATAGACCTTTAGATCACGAAAGCCTCGTGCCACCATCTTCTTGCACCCCTGCTCCTGCTGCCGACTGCTTACTGCCCACTGCCGACTGCTTACTGCCTACTGCCGACTGCTTACTGCCGACTGCCGACTGCTTGCTGCCGACTGCCGACTGTTCTTCACCGTGCTCCCCGCACCTACCGCTGCAAGGTGCTCGGTAGCAGGCCGGTGAACCTGACGCCACGGGAACAAACGGCGCTCCAGAAACGTCAAAAACCAGCGAAATAAGAAGGCTGCAAATCCTATGGCAATGATGCCTGCGTAAACCCTCTCAAAGTCCAGAACTTTACGCGCCGCTTCCACCATGTACCCCACACCGCGGCGGGCATTCACCATCTCGGCCAAAATAACGTATGTCCAACCAATGTCATAGAGAATTCTGAACGAACCGAAGATCCCAGGGAAGGAGGCCCTGAAAATCAGCCAGAGCACCTGGCCACGGTTGGCGCCCAGCGTATAAGCTGTCTCGATCAGGCTGTCGTCAACGCGTTCCGCTTCCTCGACAACTACGGCCAACAGGTAGAAGAACATTCCAAACCAGAGGAAGGCTACCTTCATGGTTTCTTCCATGCCAAACAGCGCAATAAAAGCGGGCAAGAAAGCCGTGATGGGCATAGCGCGCATCGGGGCCGCCACAGGGTTTATAAGATGGTGAACCCAGCGGAAGCTGGCCATCAGCACACCCAGCGGGATTGCGATGCACGCGCACCAGAAGAAGGCCTGGGCAATACGCCACCAGCTCTGCACGACGTTGCCGAGCAGATTGTAATCCACCCAAAGTCGGCCGAAGGCGCGGATGACTCCGGCCGGGCGAGGCAGAGCAAAAGGCGGGAGAATGTCCCAATGAGTCAGGAAAAACCATGCAAGGACAATCAGGCCCCAGCTCAAAAAAGCCAGAGCCATCTTGGCGCGGGGTGAGACATCGCGGCGGATTTCGAAAAGCTTTGCCATTAAGAGGTTCAAGCCCTTTTCTTCATGTTCTTCATGAGAGTTTGTATAAAGAACACTTTCGCGCCGTCATTCCGAGCGCAGCGAGGAATCTTGCCCTGAGTGTTTTCGAGCCAGTGCGAGATTCCTCGTCGCCTGCGGCTCCTCGGAATGACACGCACAGTCGAGTTCCCACACAGACTCCCAACCGCGAGAGGGAGAGATAAGACCTCAGATCCCGTTAAGCCCCGGGGTTCGGGTAAACCTTAATATCCGTGCGGCGATTCTTCTCGCGCCCTTCCGGCGAAGCGTTGGAATCCACGGGCTTGTCAGGGCCGTTTCCGGCGGTCCGCATGCGGCTGGCAGGATAGCCATGCTTTTCCATCAGGTAGCGCTTCACGGCGTCGGCGCGTTCCCGCGAAAGATCCATGTTGTGCTCTCTCGACCCAGTGGCATCGGTGTTGCCTTCGATGTCGACAACCGTATTCTCGTAGGCGCGCATGAACTCGGCAATCTCATCCACGACCGCGCGGGAATCCAGGCTCATGTTTGACGAGTTGGTATCGAAGTAGATGGAACGGTGCTGTGTGGCAATTGGAACGGCGCCCTTTGCCGGGGCCTTGTATTCGATGGGCGCTTCGGTGGAAGTGCTCGAGAATTTGCCGTTCAAGGCTTCGATGTAACGCCGGTCCACGGATGTTTCGGAATCCGCAATGTGTTTGATCAACTGCTCTTCCCGATACATGTCCTGCGCCATTCTGAAGATGTTGGCGTAATCAGACTCGCTGCCGGGTTTTCCGAAAAAGGCCACATTGTCGGCGTAATCGGAGAGTCTCACCCCACCCAGCATCGTCTTGGCCAGGTCGGTGGGAATGTTGAAATCCTTGATGGTGCCGATCAAGTTATAGGCCCGCGTGGGCTGCGCCTTGATGAACTCCACACCTTCCAGCCAGCCCTGGGCAAAATTGATGACCGTCTGGGGATTCTGCGCTGCGAAGCGGTCGCTCACCACCAGGATGTCCGCGATCAACCGGTTGGCCACGCGAGTGTCGTAAATCTTCTTGGCGCCGGGGCGCTTGGTCACGGCGTCGCTCATATCGGGATCCCACGCCACGGCGGCATCAACCTTCTGCTGAGCAAACAGCGTAGCGGGCTCGATGCCATCTTTCGTGTGCACTGCTTTGGCAAAAATCTCGGTCTGCTGCTGGGTGCTCAGGCCCGAGCCTTTCAGCCCATTCCAGAGCAGGAAGTGCGAGGGAGTATACGGGGCGAAGGCCACCACCTGCCCGGCCAAGTCCTCGATGCTGTTGATGCCCTGCTTCCCGATCAGCCCGTCGGCGCCGCGCGACCAGTCCACCATGTAAAAGGCGTGGGCGCCGAAACCTTTCTCCTGGAACTGGCCGAAATCCTTTGCCCAAACGTCCGCGGTGGTCAGCATGATGTCCACGTTATTGGTGGCCAGCGCCGCCGAGCCTTCCGTCCAATCGTCGATGATCTTGAATGAAACTTTGAGTCCTTTCTTGTCATAAATGGAGTCGGGGGCCGTATCCAGCCCGCCATTCGCCACCAACCCCGCCGCGCATCCGACCCAGATGTTGACGCGAACCCGGACCTCGTTCGCCTGCGTGGTGCTCGCTGTGGGCAGGGCCAGCGGCTTCGAGGTATCCACCTTCGCGGCCGTTGATCCGCCGCGTGATCCAAACCAACTGCCGATGTTCAGTACGCCATACCTATTAAGACTGTACCCGACCAGGGCAAGCCCGATCAGAAAGATAAGAAGCCAGCCACCCCGTTCGATCTTGACCGCCATAAATGCCTCCTCGAGAGCTGTAGGGGCAATCCGTCAATTGACGGATTACCCTGGGCGGCCACGAGGGCCGCCCCTACATGACCGAGGGCGGCCGCAAGGCCGCCCCTACCCAGGTTCTCTTCAGGAAGTCCTCTCTCCCTCTTTTACACCAATGGTCTTCTCTGCGGCCGGCGCGGAGGGTTCAGGAGAGATCAACCCCATCTCGACCTTGAATTGCTTCACCAGTTCGTTGGCGCGCAGCTTCTCAGCTTCTTCTTCGATCTTGACCTTCTGCGAGTCAACGTTGTCCAAGGCCATCTCCATCCTCGCCTCATTGACCGCGGTCTCCTCTTCGATCTTGCGCACCATCTCGTCGTGCGTCTGGCTGATGCCCGCCACCTCGAACTGCTCCATCGCATCGGCGACTTTCTTCTGCCACTGAGCACGGCGATGGTCGCGAATCGCGTTGAGGGCCTCCTGCGTCTTACGTTCCTTTTCGCGCATGAAAGCCTGCTTGACGAGCATGGCCTTGTCGAAGGCCGCCCGCGCCGTTGCCAACTGCGCTTGATTGCGGGCCAGAGCGCTCTTCAGTTGCTCGAGTTGCGTGGCGAAACTTCCGGCCAAGTCATCACGACCCGCCTGGATGGATGCTTTCACCTTAGCGGTCAACTCGTTCAAATCATACTTATACTTCGCTTCTTCTTTCTCCAGCAGCGTCACGTTCGCCTTGACCATCGCAATACTCTCGTTCATGCGTGGCACCTGGTCATTCATATCGCGAATGTTTTGTTGCAGGATCAACTCGGGATCCTCGGCCGCAGAGATGAAAAAGCCGACGAACGAGCGGATCATGCGTTGCAAGCGTCTGAACATATTTCCTCCTCTATCACCAGCTACGGCTTCTTGCCCGCCTGGGCCTGGGGTGTGCCGGCATCAGTGGCGGTGGAGATGGGCTTTTCGGATGTGAAATACGAAACCGCGTCGGCGATCTTCTGCTCTTCCTGCTGCTTCTTGAGCTGCCAGCCGTAGAACTGCTCCTTCGCCTTCGTCACCTCATCGTTATTGGCTTGAACCTTGGACTGCATTTCGTTGATCTGCCGCTCGATCTCTGCCTGAAGTTCCTTGCTCTCTTTGGTCTTGCGCGCCTCGAGTTCCTGCAAGGCCGTTTGCTGCACGCGCTCGAAAGTGTCCAAGGCTTTGTCGCGCCGCACGGCGTCTTGCACGATCTCCTCGGCTTTCACTCCCGCGGCCTCCAGAGCGAGCAGAAGCGAGCTCTTCTTGACGTCGCGCGAAAGGTTGCGGATGTGCTCGCTGTGCAGTAAATCAATGATCTTTAGAACCGTGTAACCGTGCTCGGGAGAGTTGATCTCCGCCGCACCATAGATTTCCTGGAAGGACATCGGGTTGGCCACCGGACCGGTAAACTTGGGGTCAGCGCTCACTCCAGAGGCTATTTCGGCGACGGTTTGCGCCGCACTGCGCTGCCCTCCTGCGGCCGCCTCGCCACCTTCCGCAGACGCCTCTTGCTCGCTTTTGGCTTCAGCGGCCTGATCTACCGAAAGAAAGTAGTTGTACCATTTCTTCGTGGTGGGATTTTCCATGTTTCACCGAGTGCGACAAATTCGCTCTATTTCACAGCAAAATGTACTACTGATTGTCATGTGAAAGGTATGATAGGCGACATCCAAAGTCAAGCGTAACTGGCTTGCGCTCTGCCCCCAGCAGGATTTACGTGAAGAGCGCTTAGTTTGTTCCCGCCCCCGAATCGCCGCCTTATCTTTACACCACCCAAGCCGCGCTGGCACATCAGCTTGCAAGACGTTTTTGATGGAGGACGATTCCTCCGCTGCGTTCTCTGTGACCAGGCAAAGGTGAAACACAGAGAACACTGAGACCCTCCGTGTGCTCTGTGTTAAAGCTCTCGAACCGCAGAGTACACGGAGAAGCTGGTTTTGCGCGCGGCTCCGCCGTGCTGTGCTAGTATGAGCAGGAAGCAACGGCGGAGATCCCCCATGAAACTTTCAACGCTACGCAGTTCGAGGCTATTCCTCTTGGTCTGGCTCATCGTAGGTCTGGCGATTTCCTTCACCCCCGAACGGCACTCTCTGGCTGCCGATCCGCCACCTTATGTGGTCGAAAAAGACGTCATGGTGCCTATGCGCGATGGCGTGCGGCTTGCCACGGACGTCTATTTCCCCAGCCGCGACAGCGCCAGGCTGGAGGGCAAATTCCCCGCCATCCTGGAGCGCACACCTTACAACAAGGACGGCTCGCTCGACTACCTTCTGCCTTTCGTGAGCCACGGTTACGTTGTGGTGTGCCAGGACACGCGAGGCCGTTACGCCTCGGAAGGCGTCTGGCACATGATGACCGACGACATGAACGACGGCTACGACACCGCCCAGTGGCTTGTGCGGCAACCCTGGAGCGACGGCGGCTTCGCGATGATCGGCACTTCCTACGTGGGTGGCACGCAGCATGCGATGGCCGAAAGCAATCCGCCCGGTCTGAAGGCATTGATCCCTGTCGACGCGGTGGCAAACGCCGGCTACTTCGGCATGCGCAACGGGGGAGCGTTCGAATTGCGATTCTTCAACTGGGTCTTCGCCATGAGCGCGCCGCTAGGCAGCCGGGAAGCTCGGGATCCGGTGGCGCGCACGGCTCTTGAAGAAGCGGGGAAGCACGTCCGCGAGTACCTTGCCCAGCTTCCGTTGCGCAAGGGCACGACACCGCTCAAGCTTGCTCCCGAATACGAGGATTGGTTAGTTTTCGCCATGGGCCACGGGGAGAACGACAGCTATTGGAAGCAGCCCGGGTTTGGCGTGGCCGATCAGACCAGCCGCTACAAGGATGTCCCCGTCTATCTCATCGGCGGTTGGTACGATTCCTGGGCACTCCAGACGACCATGAGCTACATGGCTCTCGCGCGCGCCAAGCACGGCCCCGTGAAAATGATCCTCGGACCCTGGATTCATGGCTCGCACATGCATCATTCACATGGGGAGACGGACTTCGGCTCCCAGGCGGCTATCGATAGCGAGGCGTTTCATCTGCGCTGGTACGATCGCTGGCTGAAAGGAGCAGACAACGGGGCCGAACGGGACGCTCCAGTGAAGATCTTCGTCATGGGCGGAGGCAGCGAGCAAAAGACGGCGGAGGGCCTGCACCTGCATGGCGGCGTGTGGCGCGACGAGCAGGAGTGGCCGCTGGCGCGCACGCGATGGACTCCCTACTATCTTCATGCTGATGGTGCACTTTCGACCGAGAAGCCGCCCGAGTCCTCAAGCAGTACGAGTTATGATTTCGATCCGCGCAACCCCGTTCCTACTATCGGCGGGAACATCTCGTCCAGCGCCGGGATCTTGCTTCAGGGAGCTTGGAACCAGCGCTGCAGCGAGGTGGTGTGGAACTGTGCTAACCACCTGCCCCTTTCTGCGCGGCGCGATGTGCTGGTGTTCACAACGCCGCCACTCGAACAGAATGTGGAAGTGACAGGACCGATCGATGTGAAGCTGTGGGTATCGTCGTCAGCGCTGGATACCGATTTCACGGCCAAGCTGATCGACGTGCACCCTCCCGGTCCCGACTTCCCGGCCGGAATGGACATGAACCTGGAGGACGGCATCCTGCGCGCGCGGTTTCGCGGCTCGCTCGATCATGCTGAACTCATGCAACCCGGCCAGGTTTATCCCCTGACCATCCATCTTTACCCAACCTCGAATCTCTTTGTTAAGGGGCATCGCATCCGGCTGGATATCTCAAGCAGCAATTTCCCACGCTTTGACGTCAACCCCAACACCGGAGAAGCGCTCAACGCGAACCGGCGGCTCGCCATCGCCACGAACACTATCTTTCACGACGGCGAACACCCGTCGCACGTCGTGCTCCCCGTGATTCCTTGATCGGGGGATAGGGCGATTTGTGATTTCTGATTTCTGATTAGCTCGTCCGTCTCCAATCACAAATCAGAAATCGCAAATCGCAAATTGTTATCCCGATTCCCTCACTCGTCCTTGCTCTCAGACTTGCCCATGCACTTCAACACCAGGTGTTTCTTGGCCACAGACTCCTGCCCGCTGTCCCCATTCTGGGTTACTATTTCGACGTCGCCCACCAAGTGCACGTAATCAGCATCGTCGGATTGGCGTCCCGATCCTCGCTCGACCTTGCCCGCGAAGCGATAGTACCTTCGGTGGATGACGTTGGTCTTGAATTCGACGTGATCGTGCTTGCGCAAGCCTGCCACGATTTCGTAACTCAACACGTCATCGGATTCCTCGGCACCCTGCGCAACTTCAATGTACCCTTTCAGTTTCCCTTCTTCTTCGAGGATTCCCAACTTGTCATCAGGGGAAAGGAAATGGTAGTCGCCGGTGATATCGTCCAAGCTCGGAGTGCCCTGCGGGAAGGCGTATCCGCAATAGGCGACAACCGGGAAAGTCGCCACGACGAGCAGAAGAATGGCGATTGACCACGCGGTTTGGTTCTTGCTCACTCCACGATCTTCGGCCATACCTTGAAACCGCCTTTCGCGCCTCATCCCTAGACAAGTGTATGCCCCGAAAGGCAAGACGGCAAGGCAGGTCGCAGCACCGCCGCTTGACAGGCTGGTGCCTTTAGAGCCACGATGGCCTCATCCTTCAAGGGGCTTCGAATTTCAAGGGGAGGTCTGACCATGGTTGCTCCGGGAGCTTTAACGAAAGCCTGCGCGTTAGTGTTCGTTGCAGGAGTTTACCTGCCGGGGATCATTGGCTCGGCGGCGACTCTGAAGCCTCTCGTCATGGGCAAGCGCGGTGTAGTGGCCGCAGGCCATCCGCTCGTTGCCGAAGCAGGCCTGCGCATTCTGGAAAAGGGCGGAAACGCCGTGGACGCCGGCGTCGCCACGCTTTTCGCCGCCTCTGTTGTGGAAATGGCCAGTTTCGGCTCGGGAGGCGAATGCCCGATTCTCATCAAGATGAAGGACGGGCCGGTGGTGGCCATCAACGGCGACGGGATCGCGCCGGAACTTGCCACCGCGGAGTTCTACAACAGCCTGCGCCGGGACGACCCCAGGTTGGTAAGCGTGGGAACGATCGGCCATGCTCACGGCGGGATCATCCCTTCCTTCGGGCCACTCAGCGCCATTGTCCCCAGCGCCATGGATTCCATCCTTCTGGCGTTCGAGAAGTACGGGACGATGAAGCTGAGCGAAGTCATTCAACCGGCCATCGAACTGGCCCAAGGGTGTCCGCTCGATGACCATCTGGCGGCAGCGATTGCCCGCTCGAGGCCGGTTTGGGAGAAGTGGCCCGACACGGTCCGAGTTTATATGCCGGGCGGGAATCTGCCGAAGGGAGGTGAACTCTTCGTTCAAGCCGATCTGGCCCGAACCTTCGAGAGCCTGGCGGAGGTCGAGCAACAGAACGCCGCCAAGGGACGCACCGCCGCTCTCGAAGCGGTCCGGGACTACTTTTATCGCGGGCCCATTGCGAAGCGTATCAGCGGTTTTTGCGAGTCGGCCGGTTGCTTGCTTCGTGAAGGGGACTTCGCTGCCTACCACGCGCGGGTGGAAAAGCCCCTCGAGACAACTTACCGCGGCATCCAGGTTTATAAGGTGGGTTTCTGGAGCCAGTCGCCGGTCTTCCTCCAAAATCTCAACCTGCTGGAAGGCTTCGATCTCAAGTCGATGGGGCACAACTCAGCAAATTATATCCATACCGTTGTCGAGGCGATGAAACTGGGATATGCCGACCGAGACGCCTACTACGGTGATCCCGATTTCAGCCAAATACCGATCCAACTCATCTCCAAGGAATATGCGAACCTTCGCCGCCCGCTGATCAACTCCGACAAGGCCTCCGCGGATCACACCCCCGGCGATCCGGTTCACATGCAGGCTCGCGCTTCTGCTGAATTCGTTCGGACGCGCTACGCACACCGCAACGGCGAAGATCAGGACACAACCTGCGTGAACGTCATCGACAAAGACGGAAACATGCTTTCCGCCACGCCCAGCGGGGCCTGGATTCCTGCCGTCATCGCGGGCGACACCGGCATTCCTCTGACGCAGCGCGCGCAGGCGTTTGTGCTGACGCCGGGCCACCCGAATCAACTGGCGCCTCACAAACACCCGCGCTACACGCTTACACCTACCCTTGCCCTTCGCGACGGCAAGCCGTGGCTGGCGTTCTCAACCCCCGGCGGCGACAGCCAGGACCAGACGCTGCTGCAGATCTTCTTGAACGTGGTGGAGTTTGGCATGAACCCTGAGGAAGCCGTCGAGGCCCCGCGCTTCAATTCCGAGGCGATGTATAGCACCTTCGACGATCACAGCGACCGACCTCTGGTCCTCGACGTCGAGACCAGGCTCGGCGAACCGGTCCTCGCGATGCTTCGCGAGCGTGGACACAAGCTGGTCTCACAGGGCGAGTGGGGCAATCCGACAGCTCCGACCATGGTCGAGTACGACGCCGTCACAGGTGTGATCAAGGCTGGCGCGGACGTGCGCGGGCATCGGTATGCGCTGGCGTGGTAGAGCAGTGGCTAGTGCCTAGTGCTTAGTGGCTAGTCGTCGGTTGTTCGCTGCTACGAACATGAAACTCGCTTCTAGCCACTAGCCACTAACCACTTCTCTCATAACACCCCAACACCCGCAAGAAATTCGTCACCTCGCCCAGGTGTGAAAGCGCGTTCCGGCAGCGTTCTTCCTTCAGGTGACCCAGGAAATCGAGGTAGAAGAAGTACTCGAAGGGACGCCCGCGCAAGGGGCGGGACTCGAGCTTGGTCAGGTCGATATCGCGCAGCGCGAATACGCTGAGGCATTTGTAAAGAGCCCCTGGAGCGTTGCGGGTGGAAAACACAATGGAGACCTTGTTGGCCTTCGCGGCCACCTGGGGTCGCCGGGAAAGCAGCAGAAAGCGCGTGTAATTCTCGTGGTGGTCCTCAAGGTGGGTGGCCAGGATGTGGGCCCGGTAAACCTCGGCGGCGATTCGGCTGGCGATCGCTGCGGCCCCGGGCAAGGGGCGCTCCGCCAGCATTTTCACCGCTCCTGCGGTGTCGTAGAAGGGGACTCTTTCGATCTTCGGATGACGCTTGAAGAACACTTCACATTGAGCTAAGGCCACGGGGTGAGAGTAAACCTGGGTAATGCGCTTGAGCGCCGTGCCCTTGGGAGCAATGAGATTGTGCACAATGCGGAGATTGACTTCGCCAATAATGTGCAAGTCGTTGGACAGCAGGAGGTCGTAATTCTCGTGCACCGATCCGGCCAGGGTGTTCTCAATCGGGGCCAGGCAGTATTTTGTCTTCCCGCTCACCACACTTTGGAAGATGGCTCCGAAGGTCTCGCAAGGTCTTACCGTGGTGCGCCTTCCCAGCAATTTGTATGCGGCTTCTTCGCTGAATGAGCCGCGCTCGCCTTGAAAGGCAACGGTTGGATTTGGCATCCGAGGACCCCCTCACCCGGATCGCGCCGGCTGGCAAAATCGCCGGCGCAATCCACCCTCTCCCCCAAGGGGGAGAAAGCTTCATCGATCGCCCAACAATCCCCGAAAGAAGAAGTCCGTGTAGGCGGTGGAGATTTCTTCTTCCTTGACAGGCCCTTCCAGATGGTACCACTGGTAAAGCCAGTTGATCATCCCCAGCACAGCGAAGGCGGCGATATGGGGAGAGAGCTTTGGCGCCATGCCGGACTGCTCCTGCACCTTTGCGATCATTCCCTCGAGAAACTCGATGTAAGTTCTTTTGCGCGCATTGATCTGTTTGCGCAAATTCCCTTTGAGGGAGCGATTCTCGTGGAGGATAACCGTGATCTCCATGTCGCGAGCGCGGACTACCAGGTCGATATGCCCAAGAATAGTCCGGCGTAGCTTCTCGCCCGGATCCTGGATATCCTTGACCTTTGCCAGCACTTCCTCATCGAGAATATCCATTCCATAGTTCATTATTTCAAAGAGCAGCATATCCTTACTGCTCACATGGTGGTACAGGCCGGCCTTGGTCAGACCAACGGCCTGGGCGATGTCCTGCATGGAGGCGCCATCGTAGCCTTTTTCATAAAACACCCGCGCCGCGACCCTGCAGATTTCGCGTAGTTTTTGTCGAGCTTCAGCAGTGTGAGCCATGGCAGTCAGAACGCTACCCAATACGTGGGCAGAGTCTATCACAGGATGACGTCCCTTGGCACTGTCATCCTGAGCGAAGCGAAGGATCTCGGCAGTGGCTTGGTACTCGCCTGCCCCGGACGAACTGCGGAGATTCTTCGGTTCGCTCAGAATGACAGCAGGGGGCGCTCAGAATGGCAGCAACGCAGGGCCGCCCTACTTCGAGGCTTTCCCCACGTCGAGGTGGCGGTAATTCATCAGCGCGTTGAAGAGCAGGAAAAAGCTGCCCGAGTTTTCATTCCGCCACATGGGATTGCTGGCAAAGAGCAGGATGTGTCCCTGGCCGTGGGGCACATCCACTACCGCAGGTTTTTCAGCAATTTCCGCTCCTCCTTCCAGCAAGCCGCTCACCAGCAGGTTCTTGGCCTCAGCAAAGCGGAGAATCACGCGTGGAAACTGGTCCGCGGGTGGGATACGCGTGCCAAGGTACATTCGCATTTCGTCCGGCACGTAGAGTTCCTGCTCGCGCGGAGTACGCTTGGGTTCCTCCACGGGAGGCATATAGGGGCGGCCTTGGATCACATCGGGATCGGTCGCTGAGCCGCGTCCGCTGCTCCGCGCCTCGCCTTCTTCTCCACGTCGCCGGCCGAAGCCAAAGCCGACATTCAGGATGGCGCCCGCCCGATAGTAGACATAGAGCTTCTCGCGATATCCGTAGGCTATGGGACTCTTCGCGTCTTCCACGCTGGCCAACAGCACATCGCCGGGGCAGACAAGCTTCTGCGGCCGCCGCAGCGAGAGCATTTCCGTCATTCCGCCGTCCACCGGCAGAACCGAGGCGCCCTCCACCGTCACCAGCAGGCCCCCGGCCTCAACGAACCTTTCCAGATTGGCAAGCCCGGAATAACCCAGCCCGCCGCGAATATCGTCGCTCGAATCCAGTCCTGTGGCGAAGAAGTTGGGCGTTTCCGGAGTGTTCTTCCACGGCATAGGATTTCCGCGGAGGGGGATGCCTTGCAGCATGTCCGCCAATTCTTCCCAATCCGGCGGCACGATTAGGACATCGAACTGATCGCGGAGATTCGATGTCTCGCGGACTTTCGTGTGCGCAATGTAGGTGTAAGGAATCTTGAGCTGGTCGAGGCTGATACGAAACCAGCCGTCGTCCTGGGTTTCCCGCCAGTCATGCATGAGGGCGACCCGCGGAGCTTCCAGCGCGTGGCGGCCGACGCTCAGCTTTTCATCGGTTGCCCAAACGCTCACTCCAAGTTCGCGAGCGGCCGTTTCGATCTGGCCTCGATCTGCGTTGGCAATGACGAACGTGCCGCGCCCGAATTTCTGGCCGTTCGCTTCAAAGGGCTCCTCGGCCGCTTCCATGGGAACGCTCGCCAGGCGGTAACGGAAGGTGGCCAGCACGCTGTCCGCATTATGGTTCACGAGATAGGTGGTGTGGCCGCTTCCCTTGACGCCTCCACTCACCGTCACATTCCCTTCCACCTTAGCCATGGGCACATTCAGAACGGCCGTATCCATCACCCGCACCGTCTTGACGTTGGCCAGCGCACCCAACGTCCAGCCAGTGTCGTCGTAAGGCCGGGGATCGCGCGGGCTGTAGTATTGAGTGTCGAGGAGCGTATCTGCGAAGCGGCTGTAGGGCTGATCCATGCGAATGATGTAGCTGCCGGTGGGGAAATGCTGGGTCACCGTGGTGGCGGGTTCTTTGGGTTTGTCCTTGTCGCCTCCGCCGGCTTCCTTGGCCTCAGGCGCCTTCGACGCCACAGGCTGCGCCCTCGATGCTCCCTTCGCCCCCGTGCCTGCTGCTTTGGCTGGTTTTCCCTCGCCGTCCGCGTCCTTGGACTCGGCCGGCCCGCTCTCGCCGCCAATGGCCGGGCTCTCTGACTTGGGCACCGCCGCGCTGAAGGCTTGCTGGGCGCGCGAAACCTCGATGCCCTGCGACTGGAGAATGTTCAGCAATCGCGCTTGATCGCCGGGGCGAGGGTCATCGGCCGGCAGCACCCAGGCGGCCGGGCCTTCGGTCCGCGCCTTGGCCAGGGCGCGCTTGCTCTTGAGATAGAAGTTCTGGAGAAAGTCATGGCCGTGGCCGGCAACGTTGTACAGTCCCAGCAACAAGCCGCTCTCCTGAAGGTTGACGTTATCGCGCGCCGACCATTTCACCTTGGGCAAAGGAGGATTGGGACGGTACCACTCCCGGCTGGTGGCCGAGGGCTCAAGCGAGTGTTCGCTGGTGTCCGCGCCGACGTTGCTGAAGGTCTCGTAAAACCGGCCGATCGCATTATGGCCCACCGCCGCCCAGAACATGTAATTGGGCGCCCATCCGTCGTAGAAGCCGTGCGTCCAGACGCCAATCACGCCTCGCGCGGTCAGTTCTTCCACTTCGTAAAAGGCCATCTGCTGCCACTCGCTAGTGTCGATGGGATCGATCCAGGCGTTGTAAGGCCCGGTGCCCGTGGAGATGTAAAGATAGGGAATGGACTCATGCAGATCGTGCAACACCGTGGCGTGCCACTCGAGGAAGGTCTTCGTAATATTCTTCGAGAGAGCCAGCGATAAGGTAATACCATCGCGGTTATTATCGTGTGAGACGTAATGACCCCACCAGGTGAGCGGATAAGTGTTGGCCTCCGGATGGTGCTTGCGGTACATGTAGACATCGACATAGCGGTCGTGGCCATCCGTCTCGCTTGCCGGAGTGAGCAGCACGATGCAATTCTTACGGATGGTGTCAATGAGCGGCGTGTCCTCAACCGCCAGGCGATAGGCTAATTCCATCAACATCTCCGGCGAGCCGGTTTCGGTCGAGTGGATGCTTCCGGACGCCCAGTAGATCGGCTTCCCTTCTTGAACCAACGCTTGGGCTTCGGCGTCGCTCAAACCGCGCGGGTCGGCCAGCTTTGCCGTGATGTTTCGGTAATGGTCCAGGTTCTGGATCGTGGCTTCGTCGGCGATCGCCACCAGAATCATCTCGCGGCCTTCTTCACTGTGGCCCATGGAGAAGACTCGCACGCGGGGGCTGCGGCTGGCCAGCAGGCGCATGTAACCGTTGATTTCCGCCACATGGTCGAGCACGTCCGGCGCACCGACGATATGCCCGAGATAGGTATCCGGAGCCGGTACGCAGGAACTCCCGGGCAAATGGTCTACAAGATCAGTGGAGAAGAACGGCTCCGTAGTGTCCTTGCGGATCGCGGCGGTGTAGGCGGCGTCGTCCTTCAACTCGCAGGGTGTTGTCGCTTGAGCCGCTGCCTGGAGGGAAGCCGGGACAATTAAGCACGAAATGAGAACAATGAACGGCAAGCACAAAGATCTACTCCGGTGTGGCATGATTCTCTCCGTTCGGCACGTTTTCTCGACACATCAGGAGTTCGTTTTGAGTTCGTTTTTGCATGATGCAACATTCGTCGTCCTTTGTTTTCAAGGACTTCTTGGAGTTCGTTCCCACGATTTTTGTATATTCATTCAGAATACTTTGGCTCGACTTGCCGGCGTGCTCAGAATTCAAACACTTGTTTGAAAAAGCCGTTTGAAATTCAACCCCTTGGGGGGCGCACCCACTTGGTAAGAAAGAATGGGTTGGATGGATTTCGGGGTCTTGGCAGCCCCCAAGGTCTGAGATCGGAAAGCACTGGCCAAAATGTCGACGCACGGTCGGCTCAATCCTCTGCGACCATGGACCGGGACACATTGTCATCGTCGCGGCCATGAAAGGCGGCAGTTCCGCATGTACCTAGCCTATTCAGCGGCGGGCGGCCTGTCAAGGATTTTGCAGGGAAGTGTCGCAGGCGGGGTGCGGGCAGTTCCTTTTCGCAGTTCTCCCTCACGTACCGGCCAGCGACCCCTCACCCGGCCCGCTCCGGCTGGTGAAGGCGCCGGCTGCGGGCCACCCTCTCCCTTGGGAGAGGGCATACTTATCATATCGCCCTAGTCCTTGTTCTTGGCCTTGGCAATTGTCACGGCGGCGACTCCGAATCCGCCCAGCTTGAAACTTGAACCCGCCAGGCGGCTTGCGACCGGCGGGTTCGAGCCCGTCGCCAGGTCGATCATGTCGAGTTTCGCACCCTCGGCCCCGGGCAGACTAATCTCAAACTCTCGCTCGCGCTTATTTACCAGCAAGAGCTTACGTTCTCCGCTGGGACTCACATACGCCTGCGTCATCACGTAACCAGAGTCGCTGGAGGCCTCGACAATCTTGTCGCCAGGCCGGAAGTTGTCGATGATCAGCTTAAGGGCCCAATATCGCGCATTGGGCTGAGCCGTCTCCCAATCGAGCATTGATATACTCGGCCACAAACCGGGGCCGCCGGGTATGCTCGATTCGCCGGCCGCGTCGATGCCTTGCCGCGCCAGCCCCGCGAAAACATACGCATAGGTCGCCGCCGAAAGGTTCCAATAAGAAGGTCGGATGGGCTTAAAAACGTAATCGGGGTTCGTCTGCGCCCAGTCGTCAGGTAGCATCGTTCCGATCTCATTGACCATGGTGCCGGTCTTCGGCGACAGCATCTTGCGGATGGTCTCAATATAACCCACGATCTCGAGAAACTTGTCCGCCTGGTTGAAATAGGTGAACTGCTGGGCTTCGGGCGGTTCGTCGGAGTTGGGCACGGCGTAGAAGTGATAAGAGATCATATCGAGCGGAATGCCGGGCTTGTGGTGCTTGGAATTGAGAAAGTAAGTAAGGTACTCCGGATGTCCGACAATGTACGAGTGCGAAATACCGATGAACTTGGTCTGCGGGGAGACCTTGTGAATGGCCTCGACGACCGCATCGTAAAGCTTGGCGTAGGTCTCCGCAGTGAACCCGTGCTCGAGGTCCGGTTCATTGAACACTTCCCAATAATCAATCTTATAGTGATGCCCTGACTGGCGCCATTTCCCCAACTCGTCCGTGAATCCGCCTTTTACGTACCACGCGACGATGCGCGCAAAGTAATCGGCAACCTCGCGAAAAGTGGGGTCGCGGAGTTCCCTGCCCTGCGCGTAATGCCATGCCTGTTGGTTCAGGTCTTGAGGATAGGCGACCGGTTCGCCCTTGAACATCCAGGCCGGAATAGTGGTGAAGTTCAGCACCACGGGATGCCCTTCGAGAGCTTTCATCACATCCTCAGTCACGGGATCGATCAAAGAAAAGTCCCAGGAGGTCTTCGTGGATGATGGCGGGTCGAGTTCGGGGACTCCCAGGCGCGGATAAACGTATCCCGCTCCCGTATAGCGAACATCGTCCGCGCCAAGGTCTTTAACTCTCCGCAATATCTGATCGTGGAGGGGTGCACCGCGCAGCATGGCCGGAGACGAACCGAGCAGTATGGTCGGCCGGGTTTGCAAAACGCGGATGGTGCGGTCCCACTGGACCTCTACTTTGACGGGTTGTTCTTGGGCGCGAAGATTGGCGAGACCTAATGACGCGAGTACAAAGAATGCACAAAGAATTCTTCGATGACGATACATGCCCGATGTCCTTTTGATGGTGGAACGAGACGCCGGTGGCCGGCGGCCTGTTGTCCGGCGTCCTTCCTTATTTAGATTCCGGCTTTATAACGGACTCAACTCTGAACAGGCGATAATCCGAATACTTGTGACTATTGGTAAACACGAAGCGGCCAATGTCTACAGTGACAGCCACCTGTCTTGGGAGCCAGAAATCAGGGGGGCCGCCTTCGAGTTGGTTCATCGCATAGGACACCTTCGTCGTCATCCTGGTAAGTGGTGGAATGGGAGCCAGGAGGTCCGTCCGCATCTTGATGATCTGGTAATCGGAGCTTCGGATCCAGGCCGCACCTTGTACCAACAGCGGTACGGACCTGCCGCCAACCAGCCAGCGGCCCGTAACTGCCACTGGTAAGACGTGTTCGGCGAATGCGACGACCTCGGTCAGAGAGCCGTCGACCGCTTGCTCACCCAAGTGACGAAAGTCGGACCAAGGCTGTTCCAGAGGTCCGAGAAAAAGCGCCATGGAAACAAAGCCCGTCGTCTTTATGAACCCGGGTGTTAATCCCTGGCCAGATTCCTCGCGCCCCTTCAGATCGGTGCGGTATTCGGTGAGCGTGAAAGCGCCGGCCTCCGGACGAGCCAGGATCAGGTATCGGAACTGCTCGATCTGCGCTCTCCTTCGAGTGGTCGCTGCCATCGCGGTCTCGTCAATCGTCTCGAGCGCGGTGATGTTGGCAAAGTTCGCCACGAACTTCTGAAGATTCACACTGACGCGGTCCAAAATCCGGGAAAGCTGCGCTTGATCTATGGCAGGTTTGAGTCCCTTGAGTTCAGGAATCTCGTGCAGCGTTTTCTTGAGCGGCCATTGGGTGATCGGCTGGCCGCGGCCGTAGGCCTCAAAGAATCTGTCGTCCGTCACGGAAGGAGCATCCTGCTGCGCCACCGACCACCGGGCAGCCCAAAGGAAGCACAACGCCCAGGCGAGATAGAAGAATCTACTCCTCCGCACGTGCGCCATGGCTGCGGTATAGCACAACTTCGCTACGCGGTACAGGAAAAAACTGGCGCTGCACCGTAATGGCGCCCCTATGTGCTACTCGTATCTGAGCGCCACGATCGGGTCCACCTTTGTCGCGCGGCGGGCGGGGAGGTAGCCGGCCAGGCTTGCGACGCCCAACATGACTAACGTCGCGATCAAAATCGTGAATGGGTCGTTGGGGCTCAAGCCGTAAAGTTCGCTCCGAACGAAGCGCGCTGCCCCGAGGGCAACGGGCACACCGGCGGCAACGCCAACGACAACCAGCAACAGTGTTTCGCGCATGACCATTCTCAGAATCTCTCCAGGCTGCGCGCCCAATGCCATACGAACGCCGATTTCGTTCGTCCTCCGGCTGACCGCGTGGGCCATGACGCCGTAGAGGCCGACCGAGGCGAGGACTAGAGCCAGCAAACCAAACAACGTCGAAAAGGAAGCCATCAGGCGATCTTCCACCAGCGACTCATCCACTTGTTCGGTGAGCGTCTTGACGTCGAATACCGGCAGACAGCTATCGGCCTGCTGCATCAGCCGGCGCACCCCAGCCTCGAGGCCGGCCGGTTCGGCCGCTGCGCGGACCTCAATTGTGGTCGTGCCGGATTCGGGTGCTTGAAGGAACGGAACGTAAGCTTGCGGAGGAGCCTGCTCACGCAGGTTATGGTACTTTGCATCCTGGATCACACCCACAATCTCGATCCAGCTCGAGTCGCCCTTCCACCCTGGGATGCTGAAACGATGGCCAAGCGGGTTTGCATCGCCAAAGAAGGAGCGGGCCATCGTCTGATTAATGATGCCAACCTTGGGGGTGCCGGCCGCGTCGGCGTCGGTGAATTCACGGCCTAGCAGAACAGAAGTCTCAAGGGTTTTGAAGTATTCCGGTCCGATGATGTTGAGCATGACCGGGGTGTTTTCGTCAGGCCGCGGCGTGTATCCCTCAACCGCGGGCAGGGTGAAACTCAGGCGTGCGCCTAACGGACTGAAATCCGAGAAACTTACACTCCGGACGCCCGGAAAAGCTCTGATCTCAGCGACCAATCTTCGGTAAAGACCTACTGCCTGTTCGTCCTTGTAGCCCACCAAACCGGGGTCAGTGGAGATCAGCATAACGTGTTGGGCGTTGAAACCTGGATTGAATTTTCTGAGGTTCTCGAGGCTGCGGACCAGCAGGGCGGCGCCGACGAGCAACACCAACGAGAGTGCAACTTGCAGAACCACCAACGCCCTTCCCAGCCGCGACTGCGGACGCATGCTACCCAGACTTCTGCCGCTTTCTTTAAGCCCCGCGACGCCGGAATACGTCGCGCGCAGCGCCGGCGCAAGTCCGAAGAGGACGGCGCTTAAAAGCGAGACGAATGCCGTGAAGCCGAGAACGCGAAGGTCGGGATGAGCGTTAAGCGAAATAGGAGTGGAGGCGCGGGACATCACGGCCAGAAGGCTCGTGGTGGCCCAGAAGGCCAGAAGCAATCCGCCGGCGCCGCCTGCGCACGCCAGCAGAGCGCTTTCCGTAATCAGTTGGCGGATCAGACGCCGGCGCCCGGCGCCCAGCGCGATGCGCACCGCGATCTCCCGCTGGCGCGCGCTGGCCCGCGCCAGCATCAGGTTGGCCACGTTGGCGCAAGTGATGAGCAGAAGCACACCCACGATGGACATCAAGATGAGCAAGGGTCTGGAGAACTGCTGGCGAAGCCCGGACAATCCTCGCTCGCCCGGCTCGAGATGCAACCGGAATTGGAGGTACATATCCCGCACCCGCGCCGAATCAAACGGCAAGCCGCCCATCCCTGCCGCAGCCTCGCGCATGGATTGGCGGTAGATCGGGTCGGCATTGGCGAGCGCCTGCTCCTGGGTGACGCCGGGCTCGAGACGCCCCATGAGATAAAGCCAGTTGCGGAAAGGCGCGCTCAACACCCAGTAAGGCGTGCCGGCAGCGGACCATCCCTGCCTTACCTGATCGACCATGCTGATGGGGACAGAAACCTCAACCGGAGTTCCAGGAACTAATCCAAAGAAATCAGGAGGCGTCACGCCGATGATCGTAAACGGCGATCCATTGAGCGTGATCCTTCTCCCTACAACGGACGGATCGCGGTTGAACCTCCTCACCCAGTAGTCAAAGGTGATCACCGCCACCGGTCCGCCGCCCGCCACACGGTCGTCGTCAGGCGTAATTGTGCGGCCGAGTATGGCATTGACGCCCAGCACCGAGTAGTAATTGCCGGACACCACCTGCGCTTTGGCGAGCGCGGCGTGGCCATCCACCTCGAAATCGAAGTCTTCAAAGAAGCGGAAGGCCAGCACTCCCGAGAAGACCTTATTGTGATCGCGTAATTGCTTGAATGCTGGATACGGAAATGCGTCGTCGGACGAGCATCCGATCGTGACTAGACGCTCCGGGTGAGCGACCGGCAACCTTTTGAGCAGGGCCGTATTGATCAAACTGAAGATGGCAGTGTTGGCGCCTATGCCCAGCGCGAGCGTGAGAACCGCGACGGCGGCGAAACCCGGATTTTTCACAGTGGTCCTAAAGCCGTAGCGAAGGTCCTGCACAAAGTGCTCCAGCCAGTTCCATCCCCACATGTCGCGGCTCTCCTCTCGAAGAAGCAAGTCGTTCCCGAAGCGTCTTTGCGCGGCGTAGCGGGCCTCCGTCGCTGAAATGCCCCGCTCAATCTGCTCGTGCTGGCGAAGCTCTCGATGCAGGCGCATCTCTTCGTCAATCTCGGCATCGAATCGGCCGCGACGAAGCAGCATCAAGAGCCGTCTACCGAATTCAACCAACATCTTCGCCGCCCAACCGGGTAGCGCGGACCCCCGGTTCTGGGGTCCGCGGCTCTTCGGTTAACCCATGGACGAACCGCGGACCTCAAAAAACGGAGGTCCGCGCTACCAGTGCCCGCCGGTAGGCGCAGGTTTATTCGTACCTCAGCGCCACCGTCGGGTCTACCTTCGTCGCGCGCCTTGCCGGGATGTAAGTCGCTACCAAAGCCACGCCACCCAGGATTAGCAACACCAGAGCAAATGTTAACGGGTCGTCCGGCCGCACTCCGTAGAGGAGGCTGGACAACACTCGGGTCAGCGCCAAAGCGCCGGCAATTCCCAGGCCCATCCCGATCAGGGCGGGGACCATGCCTTGCCACACCACCATGCGAAGCACGTCGCCCTGCTGCGCGCCGAGCGCCACGCGAATCGCGATTTCGTGCGTGCGCTGGGCGACGATGTAGGAAAGGACTCCAAACAGCCCCACCGCAGCCAGCGCGAGCGACAGCCCGGCGAAAACAAGGAGCAGCGTGGTGTCAAAGCTGGCGTCAAGTGTGGTCTCTCCAATGAGCTGGTCCATGGTGAGGATGTCGGAAACCGCCAGCTCGGAGTCAAGCTGCTGGAAGACTCGCTGTATAGGCAAGGCAAACCTGGCGACATCCTGGGTTGATCGCACGACCAGCGTGGCGTAGTTTGGAACTTCACCTCCGTAAAGGGCCGCGTAAATGGGAAAGTACATGACAGGTTGGGGAGGCTGGCGAGCTCAGAACGGGTGTCGCCGACGACGCCGATGATGGCAAAGGACCGGTGGCCGATCGAGATCACATGCTTGCCGATCGGGTCCTCTCCGGCGAAGATACTTGCGAACAAAGGACTCGTTGATAATCACCTCAAGAGGCTTCCCTGCGCGCTTCTCATCAAACGTTTGGCCACGCAGCAGGGGAATTCCCAGCGCTGCGAAATAACCTGCATCGGCCCACTGAACAATGCAGTACTGGGTCTGTCCCGCAGGGAGCGGGGGATGCTCTGCTATCGCGAAGCCGTTGTCCCCAGGGTAACCTCCGCCCGGCACGGCCCTGACCAGCCCAGCTCGCTCGATTCCGGGTAGCGCCCGGACGCGCTCGAGCAGCCCGTCGTAGAAACCGCGTACGTTCGCACGTCCTGGTGGTACTTTGCCTCGGGAAGGCTGAAATGCATGGTGAGCACGCGGTCCGTGGCGCAGCCGAGATTCACAAAACGGAGGCGCGCGTAACTCTTCAGCAGCAGGCCCGCGCCACCAGCAGCACAACTGTAAGGCCCACTTCCATCGAGAGCAGCCATTTGCGAAGCCGCACAGGCCCTTCTCCCGCGCTGTGCGAACGCGACGATTCCTGGAGAGAAACATAGAATCTGCTCGCCCCTCACGGATATCGAAGACGCTAAGCCGGCAAAGAGCGCACAAACGAAAATCAGCGCCGCGACAAAGGCCAGAACCATGCCGTCCATGTGGATCGTTTCAACGCGGGTCACGTCCGGCCGCGCCGCAACGAACCACCGGATCATGGCATACGCCAGCAGCGAGACCGGCCGCGGCGCCGGCGGCGGAGAGAAGCAAAGTCTCGGTAAGGTGCGCGCCCAACAGCCGCCAGCGGCTGCCTCCCAACGCGGCGCGAACGGCGGACTCTCTTCGCCGGGCGACTCCGCGGGCCACGAGCAGGCCCGCAACGTTCAAGCACGCGATCAGGAGCAGGCACGCCGTGGCGCCCAGCAGGATGTACAGAGGCGTCTTGAGATCGCCGACCATAGCTTCGAGCAGCGGACGGCTGTGCGCGGCCTTGCTGATGAAGGCATCGTCAGGGTGCGCATCGTGCAGGCGGCGCGTGATGACCGTCAGCTCCGCCGTGGCCTCCCCGGCGCCCACCCCAGGGCTTCAGCCGCCCAATGGCGTCGAAGTCGTGAGAATCGATCGCCGCCATCTCCTTCGGCGACTCCTCGTGATAAAGCGGCGTCCACAACTGTGTTGTGTGGCCGGGATAACACAAACCATGACGGCATCACCCCCAGCACCACGTAGGACTTTTCCATCGAGATGGATGCTCTCGCCGAGGATGGAGGGATCGCCGCCGAAACGGCGCTTCCATAGTCCCCAACTGAGTATCACGGTTGCGGGGGCGGATGGCTGGTCGTCTGCGGCGGTGAAATTCCGGCCCAGTGCAGGCTCGACGCCCAGCGTGGGAAACAGATTCCACGAGCACTCTGCCGCATCCACTTTTTCCGCAAGCTGCCCGCCCGCAGACGAGAGGTTGTACTGCTGGCCGCCGACAAGGGCCAAATCGGAAAATCTGTGGCTCTGCTTTTTCCACTCGGCAAATACCCCGGCAGCATTACTGTTATAAGGGAACTTGTCGTCCGAACTGTGCTCGTATAGCCGCAGCAGCCGGGCCGGTTCCTTGAAGGGCAGCGGTTGGAGAAGCACGGAGTGCACAACGGTGAAAAGAGCGGTGGTGGTTCCAATGCCCATCGCCAGAGTTAAGTACGGCTGCCGTCGCGAAGCCGGGATTGCGCCGAAGCTGGCGCAGAGCAAAGCGAGCGTCACTGATCACCGTTTCGAGCCAGTTCCATCCCCACATGTCGCGACTCTCCTCTCTGAGGACCAAGTCATTGCCGAAGCGTCGTTGCGCGGCGTAGTGAGCCTCCGTTGGCGTAAGGCCGTGCTCGACCTCTTCCTGCGCGCGCAACTCGCGGTGCAGGCGCATCTCCTCCTGAAGGTCAGCATCGAACTGCGGGCCACGAAACAACATCCGGAGCCGTCTGCGGATTTCACCTAACATTTTCTTCCTCGTAGGGGCGGCCCTCGTGGCCGCCCTGCGGGCACCCACAAGAGAGACCCCTACTCACGCCGTCTGAATCGCCCGCCTGATGGCTTGCATGACCCGTTCGAATTGTGAGACCTCGACCTCAAGCTGTTTGCGGCCCAGTGCCGTAAGACGGTAGTAGCGCGCCCGGCGATTCCCCGCCGTGACGCCCCATTTTGCGCTGACCCAACCTTTGACCAACATGCGTTGCAGCGCGGGATAAAGTGAGCCTTCTTCAACCTGCAAAACCTCATCGGAAACCTGCTCGATCCAATTGGCAATCTCGTAACCGTGCAATTCGCCATGGCGAGCCAGGGCTTTGAGAATCAACAGGTAAAGCGTTCCGGGGGGGATTTCATCTTCGTGCATGCGCTTGCCTCCGTACCATAGTTAGACTATGCCAGCAAGAAAAAGGTTAGCACCCGCGGGGAGATTTTTCAATTCGGACTTGGTGGGGGCCGTGCGAAGAAAAGCAGATCCTTCGCTTCGCTCAGGATGACAGGCTGCGCTGAGGATGACATGTCATTCTGAGCGAAGCGACTGGGCTCAGGGTGAAATGTCATTCTGAGCGGAGCGAAGAATCTGCCTTTGGTTGGGGCGTTGCCGCGCTGCGCCTCGATGGTGATGCTCTTTGCTCTAGTCGATGCCGTGGATCCGCAGGCTGACCAACTGTTCGATGGTCAGATTCTGCATGCCGTGTTGCGAGCGCATATTGGAAATGTACTCCGGCGTCACGCCGTGGATCCGCATGGCAATCAATTGGTCAGGGTCGAGGTGAGAGTAGCCGAGTTGCTTCAGTTTATCAATGAACTCGGGCGAGACCCCATGAATGCGGAAAGCGATGAGCTTGTCGAGGTCAAGGTGGTTGTACCCGAGTTTGCTCATCTCGGCCATCCACTCCGGCGTGGCGCCATGAATCCGCAGCGCGATAAGCTTGTCCTCATCCGGGTGATAACCTTCTTGATGCAGCGTCCGAATCATCTCCGGCGTTACGCCGTGAATGCGGAACGCCACAAGCTTATCCGTGGAAGTAATGTTGAGTCCGGCCGCTCGGACCTGGTGAATGAAGTCCGCTGTCACTCCAAAGATTCGGAAGGCAATCAGCTTGTCGGTGTCCAATCCTTCCAGACGCTCGCCCTTCATCTCCTTTGCGAACTCCAGGCTCACGTCCTGCGCGGCCATGTCGAACTGCTTTTCTTCGACCACTCCATCAAATCCCAGCGCTTTCATCTCCCGCGAATAGTCCGGGTTGGGAGTGAAGTGGAATAGACCCGCCCCCTCGCCATTATCGAGGAACCCCTGGCAATCGAATTTACCGGCATCGCGGGAGATCGCGAAATGGACCTCGTGCCGCCCGGACGTGGATGTATTCAGTCCCTGAAATGATTTCGACGGCCAGTCGGAACTGTGTTCGGAATGACCACCGCGACGGGACTCGATCAGCGAAAAGCGGACCTGTCCGGCAAGTTCGGACGAACTCATCGTCCAGTCGCCGGTGCGCGTTTGCGGCCATGCCGCCGGCGCAACAAATAGCGCGCAGAGCGCCGCCAGAACCAGCCATCGAATGTGAGAGAACCTCATGGAATCCTCCTCCGAAAGGTCACAGCACCCCGGCGAGTTTTAACTGCACAAGCTTGTCCAAGGTCAAGTCCTGAAAACCATGCTGGCGCGCCTTCTCCACGAACTCGGGCGTGATACCCTGAATCTTCGCCGCGACAAAATCATCGCTGCTGAGGTCTTTCAGACCGGACGCCTGAAGCGCCTTTACGTATTCGGGCGTGACGCCCTGAATGCGCATCGCCACCAACTCATCTCCCGTGAGTTTCAGGCCGGTGGCGCGCATCTCCTTGACGTATTCGGGCGTAACACCTTGTACGCGCATTCCAACCAGGGCGTCGGCGTCAGCCTGGAGGCCCAGGTCGTGCATTTCTCTCATGTATTCAGGAGTCACACCCTGAACTTTCATCCCGACCAACTGATCCGCGTTGAGCTTCAGACCCGTGCCGCGCATCTCCTTGACATACTCCGGCGTAACACCTTGCACACGCATTCCAACCAGGGTGTCGGCGTCAACCTGAAGTCCCAGGCCGCTCATTTCTCGCACGTATTCAGGAGTCACACCCTGGACCTTCATCCCGACCAACTGATCTGCGGTCACTTTCAGCCCGGTAGCGCGCATCGCCTTGATGTATTCCGGATTTACGCCTTGTACCCGCATCCCAACCAGGGCGTCGGCGTCAAGATCGAGGCCCAACCCTTGCATTTCATGCACATATTCTGGAGTAAGGCCCTGAACCTTCATTCCAACCAGATGATCTGCCGTCAGCTTCAGGCCCGTGGCGCGCATTTCCTGCACATATTGGGGAGTGACGCCCTGTACCTTTAAAGCGACCAGTTCTTCAGCGTCGAGGCTAAAGCCCAGAGCGTGCATCTGACGCACATAGTCGGGAGTTACGCCTTGAACCTTCAGCGCGATGGCTTGATCGACGGTGAGGTCCTTGAGGCCTGCAGCGCGCATTTGTTCAATGAAGCCTTGCTTGGCGCTGCTTGAACTTGCGGCGCTCTGCCGTTCCGGCGCAGCGTCCTGACTTGCGGCCTGGAGCGGCGTCCCTGCGGCTTCAGTGCGAGCAAAAGTGTATTGATGAATGCCCTGTCGTGGTTGCGCCGCAGACGCTTTCGCGACGCCCCAGAATCCATTGCCGGCAAGCAGCACTCCTGCCAGGCAGAGAAGACCCATCGCCAATCCGGCGCCGCGCCATCCGCCCCGAATCTCCGCCAAGCCGAGCAGCCGCAGGACGCGCGCCGCCAGCGGTGAACTGCTGATCCCCGTGGCCAGCAGCGGTGTGCTGCGCTTCTCCTCGAGCAGCGTGAGGGCGCGAGCATACCCGACTGCGTCGCCGCAAACCCGGATCGCCTCATCATCGCAACAATTCTCGCGCTCGGCGCGAATTCGCCGGCTTACCCACCACACGGCCGGATGGTAGAAGAGCAAGGTTTCCGCCGCAACCTGGAAGAGATTTACGAACGAATCGAGGCGGCGAATGTGCGCCAGTTCATGGGCGATGATGGCCTCCAGTTGCGCTTCAGAGAGTCCCGTCAGCGCCGTAACCGGCAGCAGGACGACGGGCCGGAATAAGCCGATCACTGCCGGCGCCGCCACCAGCCGGGTCTCGCAGAACTGCACCGCCCTCTCGATTCCCAGCCGCCGCTGAAGCATCCGGCACATCTCGAGCAGCTCGGAAGATACTGGCCGGATGCCCCTGCGCCTCAATCGCTCGATGAGGAAGAACCCTCCGGTGGCGCGCAGGCTAAAGAGGCCGACCCCAACGAACCAAAGCTCCACCAGCCAAATCAATCGATTAGGGCGAGGTTGGGACTGCGGAACGGCTTGGGCTTCCGATGCCGTGCCGCCTGTTGCCTCCGCCAAGTTAAGGGTCGTGGCCGCGGAGGGCTCACTCATCCAGTCCACGGAAGGCTGAGCACGGGGTAACAAAAACAGCATGGTAATCACAGGCGCCGCAACCAACAGAATCATCGCGCCAACTCCCAGAGCGTAACGGGTGGAGGCCCTCCGGCAGCAGGCCATCAGAACGGAGAGCACTGCGGCGAGCGCCGCGCCCTGCCAGACGAAGTGAAGCAGAGCCCAGCCGAGCGATTGCACCATGATCGGAGAAAGGGGAGCTGCAATATGTGTCATCGTATTTTCCTTTCCTGTTCGTCCAGAATTCGGCGCAATTGTTCGATCTCATCGTGCGAGGTCCTACGGCCTTGGAGGGCGTGCATCATCAGTTCGCTCGCCGAACCCTCGAACACGCGCTCCAGGACGTCGGCCGCGAACTGGCGCTTTGTCTTTTCAGGGGGCAGGCAAGCTTCGTACACGTGCGCGCGCTGCTCTTCGTTGCGGCGCAAGGTCCCTTTGCTGGTCATGATCTGCATCAACTTTAAGACGGTTGTATATCCAGTTGGTTTCTTCTCACTCAATGCTTCGTACACTCTTCGGACCGTCGAAGGGCCGTGTTCCCACAGAACATGGAGAATCTCCAGCTCGCCGGCAGTCGGTTTGGGCAGGTCTCGATGGCTCATGAGCACAAAGTACTACGAAGAGTTTCGTATTGTCAACGAAAATCTTCGTACTACCGGAAGAATCTTGGCAGGGAGCGGACGAACTCGCTACCAAGCAATTGACGCAGGGCGCGCCTAATCGTTGCAGGCCCGGACGGCGTGGGGTATACTCGGGTCTAGCCCAAACGATCTCAGGGAAATCCAACGGAAGAGGAGGAAGACCCATGCCTACCTACATCACCCTAGGTAAGTGGACGCAGCAAGGCATCGAGAAGGTCAAGGAGAGCCCGGCTCGGCTCGACGCGTTCAAGCAACTTGTTAAGTCGGCGGGCGGAGAAGTAAAGGGGTTTTACATGGTGACGGGCCGGTATGACATCGTCGTGATTAGTGAAGCGCCGAACGACGATGCAATGGCCAAAGTAGCCTTGGCGACAGCCTCAAGAGGCGGAATCAAAACCGAGACGGTGCGCGCTTTCACAGAGGACGAGTACCGGAAGATCATCGGATCTCTGCCCTGAGCACAGGCTGAGAGCTGAAGGCTGAATCTGCTCAGTTAGGCCGCTGCTCCGTTAACCACCTCCAGCACTTCGCGTACCTTGCGCACCAAGGCTCCGGGCGCAAAGGGCTTCTGAAGGAATGCCGTCTTGGGATCCGACATGCCGCGTCGGGCGACGGCGTCCGCCGTGTAACCCGAGACGTAGAGCACTTTCATTGTCGGGCGCTCGGGCTTCAGCCGCTCGGCCAACTCGAGTCCGCTCATACCGGGCATGACCACATCGGTGAGCAGCAGGTCGATGGTCGCCGGGTTTTGCGCGCAGATCCGAAGCGCATCGTCGGGCCGTTCAGCCGATATCACCGTATAGCCGGACTCTTTCAAAACCTCGAGAGTCAGATCCCTCACCATTGCCTCGTCTTCAACCACGAGGATGGTTTCCGTACCCCTCGCATGGTGCTCGATCGCTTGGCGGCTCTTCGCCGGCTCCGCCACTTGATCGACCCTTGGGAGATAAATCTTGAAGCACGAGCCGTTCCCCAATTCGCTGTAGACATAGATGTAACCGCCGCTCTGATGAACAATGCCGTGCACCGTCGCCAAGCCCAACCCAGTTCCCTTCCCCTGCTCCTTGGTTGTGAAAAAGGGCTCGAAGATATGCTTCTGGGTATCCGCATCCATGCCACATCCCGTATCGCTCACGGTGAGCAGGACATACTGCCCCGGCCGGATGGGATAGTGGCCGGCGGCGCGGGCCTCGTCGAGATTAACGTTTTCGGTTTGCAGGATTAACCGGCCGCCATGAGGCATGGCGTCGCGGGCATTCACTGCAAGGTTCAGGATCACCTGGTCGATCTCTCCGGGATCGGCTTTCACGCGTCCCAGGGCCGGCCCCGCAACGATCGAAAGCTCAACATCCTCGCCGATCAGATGCCGCAACATGCGGTCGATGTTGGTGAGAGTAACGTTCAAATCCAGCACCTGCGGCTGGAGCACCTGCTGGCGGCTAAAGGCCAAGAGTTGGCGCGTCAGCGTGGCGCCCCGATCCGCCGCCTTCAGGATCTCGGCCAGATGCGCATACTTCGGGTCCGTCGATTCCAGACGGCCCAGGACCAGTTGGCCGAAGCCTGAGATTACCGTCAGCAGATTGTTAAAGTCGTGGGCCACGCCGCCCGCCAGACGCCCCGCAGCCTCCATCTTTTGCGCATGGCGCAACTGGTCTTCGAGCCGCCGATGCCGCGTAATGTCGCGACCGATGCCCTGCACTTCCGGCGGCTTCCCAACTCGTTGGATGAGAGTCGTCCCCAGGTCCACACGCAGCCGGGCGCTTTTCCTGGTTACGATTTCCACTTCGTAGGTCCGCGGTCCTTCCTCGCTTGCACCCTGCAGCATTTCGCGAGCCAGGGCCGAGTATTCCGGCGCCAGAATCTGCGTGAGGTTCATCTTCAGGACGTCGGGAAGCTCACACCCGACCATGCGGCGGCCGGCTTTGTTTAAGGAAGTAAAGCGGCCTTCCAGATCGCAGGTAAAAACCATGTCATTGGCGTTTTCGAACAGCTCCTGATAACGCTCCCGCGCGGAGGCTTCGCGTTCGAGCGAATCGCGGATGCTGTCGGTTTTTTCCGCCACCTGCCGCTTCAGCAAAAACGCCCAGAGTGTGGCGGCCAATGCCAACGCCGCCAGGACAGCGATAATCCTGAGCATGCGCCTGATGTCCCCCCAGGGAGGAGGCTGAATCACCGCAACGTCATGCATCGAGTGGACAAGAATCCGAAACGACTGTGCATTATGATCCTCATCCGCCTGGAGAATGCATATCCCGGTTAATTGCAGCAGGCTTCCCGGCACCAGAGCCTCCAGGCTCTTCGCCGGCACGGGATCGTCCACCTGCGCCAGAAAAAGGCTGTTGCCGGACTCCATGTTTAAGGTGTTTGGGCCGGGTGTTGCGTCGAGCAGGCGTGCCTGGATGCGCACGAAATCGGCATCATGGCTGCCATCCAGCGCCTGTTGGACGGTAACGGAGACGGGAACGGGTGTTGGACCGGCCCCGATTCGCCGAAATACTGCATCCCTCAGGACCGCAGAATACTCGCCCACGGCCGGAAAACCTACTACCTCAACCAGATCTCCGGTCCGAATGGAAGTTGCCTCCGAAGTTCGAACCTGAAGGCCGTCGTTTTCCTCTTTGATGAAAAGCGTACTGCCCGGCCGCTGGAAAGTGACGACGCCCCGCACTTTGACACGGTGGCCGGATGCTCCCTGCGGGGTGAAGCGCAACAGGCTGGCTATGGGACGGCGGGGGGCGAGAAACGCGTTGCTGGGTGCGGGTTCAACAATGCGAAGCTGGTTGAGACTCGGCGAGTAGAGAATCACGCCGGTAATCTGATTCTTCTGGTTGAAGGCTGCACCACACACTCCCTGGACGCGCACCTTGGCATCAACAAGGAAATCCGGATCGTTCCCGTGGAAGTTCGGAAACTCCACGCCGAGCCGGCCACCCTCCGCCGCCAGATCGAGTCTCAGGGTCGAATCCACCTTGGTTACTGTGCGGACGATGCCTTCAATCTCCACCCACTGGCTATCATCTTGGCTCGAAGCCATTCCGCCGTAGGTGACTAGCCGTGCTTCCGGCAAGGAACCCTGACCCAACGCGCGAATCTTCGGATTATCAATCTGCGGCGCAAAGTCAGGAGTACCGCTGACGCCTTCGACTTCAACCAATTGGCCCGGCTGGAGATCCAGCTTTGCGGTCCCGATGTTAACGTAAACACCTGCGGTTGAGTCCTGAATGAACAAATCGTTTTCAGCCGGATTGATATAAGTAACCACGGCGCGGACGAGGATGGGGTACGCGAGATTCGCTTCGTCCGGCGAAAGATTCCTGATCTGCTCCACGCGGGTGAGTAAGGGAAGGCTCGACTTTTGAGGAAGAGCCTGACCGGCGCGCAACGCCGATGCGCAGGCCAAACCTGATAACAGCAGGCACAGACAAAAGAACCACAGCGGGCCACCCGCCATCAAACGGTCTCGGAAGCTTTTGGCGCTCTTGACGATTCCGGGTACTCGCGGTACGCCAGGGGGCGTACTGTTCTCTGCCCACTTGTCGGCCTTCAATTCAAGAGGTCTTCCAGAGGCGTCCGAGAGGGCGGTAGTCGGAATCATCGCGGCTTGAGCGGGCAGCTTTCGATGCCTGCCGCCCTGGTCGATTTTCCGACGGATATCTTGCCAAACGCGTTCCGAAACAGTGAAAAATGCCTTCACCACCTGGGGATCGAATTGCCGTCCCGACTCTCGCCTGATTTCGTCGAAAGCCGCTGACCAGGGGAGGGCGCGCCGGTATGGTCGATCGGAGGTCATGGCATCCAGCGTGTCAGCGACGGCGAATATACGCGCTCCGAGAGGAATCGCCTCTCCTTTCAGGCCTTGCGGGTAGCCTGATCCGTCGTAGGACTCCTGGTGCGCGAGCACAATTTCAGCCGCGGGCGCGAGGAACGGAATATGGCAGACCAAGTCGTAGCCGACGCGCGAGTGGGTCTGCATTACGGCGACTTCTTCAGCCGTCAGCTTGCCCGGCTTATTCAAAATAGCGTCCTTGATTCCGATCTTGCCGATATCGTGTAAGTAGGCCCCACGTAAGATCTGTGTCAACTGTTCGGGCGTGCAGTTTGACGCTTTCGCAATTTCCAGGCAGTAATGGGCCACGCGTTCCGAATGTTCGATTGTTTCATTATGCTTCAAGGCCAGCGCCGCGCCAAGCGCCTGTAAGGTCTCGTCGTAAATCTCCTGTATCTCGTCGTAGGTCTGCTGGATGCTTTTCACGGCGGCCTGAAGCTGTTCCGTCCGTTCCTGAACCATATCCTCGAGGCGCTCCCGATAAGCTTCAAGTTCCAATTCGAGACGCTTCTTCTCGAGCGCGCGCTCCACCGCTAAGGCAACCGTCTCGAGCCGGAACGGCTTCAGGATGTAATCGTCCGCGCCTTGCTTCATCGCATCGACGCCGACCCGGACATTGTCCACGCCGGTAGCGATCAGAAAACTCATCCAAGGATACTTGGTGCGTGCGGTTTCCAGGAGTACTAAGCCGGAGACGCCGGGCATTCGCAGGTCGGAGATAAGGGCATCAAAGCGCTCACGCTCCAATAACTTGATCGCCTCGACACCGCTTGATGTGGCTCGGCACTCGAACCCCTCGGGGGTCAGTCCCTCGATGAGCAGCGCACAGATCGAGGGTTCATCGTCGACGACGAGTATGCGACCCCTCGGCACGTTTGACGGCATGCGGCCTCCAGCCAGAAAACACCTCTACCGCAGACAGACGAAGAACTTGAAGTGCTTCTTAAATGCTAATGTTGCCCCCCTCGCGTCACAAGGTGACGCGGGTACTAGTACTTATGTACCGAGCGTGCAAGGAATTCCCTTTTCCCCTATACTTAGAGCGCGGGCCCATAGCTCAGTTGGTTAGAGCAGCGGACTCATAATCCGTTGGTCCCAGGTTCAAGTCCTGGTGGGCCCACTTCCTTTTCCGGCACGGAAAGACAATCAGGCTTACGCCAATGACCACCTAGTAAAGACAACCGATACTGTCACTCACTGAGTTGTCTGTCAAGTCAATAACTATGGGATAAAATGTCGCTAGGTAAAACTGTCCGGGAGGCCTCCAGCGACGCGCCCTTCTGGTGGGGAATTCGGGTCATCGGCCCGATGATCCCTGACCCAATCATCAGAAGTCCTGATGTTCGGTGCGGGCGATGATCTCGTTCTGTAAGGCAGGGGTCAGATCACAGAAGTAATCACTGTAGCCCGCCACTCGAACGATCAGGTCCCGATGTTTCTCGGGGTTTTGTTGTGCGGCGCGAAGAGTTTCAGCGGTGACGACATTGAACTGGATGTGGTGCCCGTCAAGCTTGAAGTAAGCGCGCACCAGATGCGCCAGCTTGCCGATTCCCTCTTCGCCTTCCAGCAGTTGCGGCGTGAACTTCTGGTTCAAGAGGGTGCCTCCGGTGCGGGCGTGATCCATCCGGGCGGCGGATTTGAGCACCGCCGTGGGGCCGCGCCGGTCCGCGCCTTGCACAGGCGAGATGCCATCCGAGAGAGGTTCGTAGGCGTTGCGCCCATCCGGCGTTGCCCCGGTCACGGATCCGAAGTAAACGTGGCAAGTGGTGGAAAGATAATTAACCCTGTAATTGCCGCCTTTGGTGTTCTTGCGGCCGTTCACCTCATCGTAAAAGGCGTTGAACAAGTCCGTCAGAATGGAGTCCGCATATCCGTCATCGTTGCCGTACTTGGGAGTCTTGTTCAGAAGCATCTGGCGTGTTTTTTCATGCCCTTTGAAATCGGCTGCCAGGGCATTCAGCAGTTCCGCCATCGTCAAGTCCTTGCGATCGAAGACGTGGCAGCGAATGGCCGCCAGGCTGTCGGTCGAACTGCCCGGACCCACCGCCATGATGTAAGTCGTGTTATAACGAGGCCCGCCGTCGTTGTAGTCCCGGCCTTTGGCGATGCAGTCGTCGATGAGCAGAGAAAGGAAGGGCGCGGGCATGTGCCGGGCGTAGATGCGCTCGATGATGTTGTTTCCTCGCACCTTGATCTCGGTGAAGTGGTGCAACTGCTTACGGAAAGCCCGGAACAGCTCATCGTAGGAAGTGAATTCGTTCGGATCTCCGGTCTTTAAGCCGAGCCGCTTGCCGGTGCGCGGGTCGCACCCGTTGTTCAGAGTGATTTCGAGTACCTTCGTAAGATTGAAATATCCCGTCAGGATATAGGCCTCTTTGCCAAATGCCCCGGTCTCGACGCAGCCGGAGTTGCCGCCGCAGCGCGCGTCTTCAATCGACTTCCCTTGCCGCAACAACTCCTCCACCACCAGGTCGGCGTTGAAGATCGAAGGTTGGCCCCAACCTTTGCGGACAATCTCCAGGCCGCTCTTCAGGAAGCGATCCGGGCTCTTCTTGCTCAACTGCAGATTCGAGGACGGCTGGAGCAGGCGCATCTCGTCAATCACTTCGAGAATAAGATAAGTAACTTCGTTGACGCCGTCTGAGCCGTCCGCTTTCAACCCTCCGTTGTTGATGTTGGCGAAGTCGGTGTAAGTGCCGCTCTCCGCCGCCGTCACGCCCACCTTGGGCGGCGCGGGCTGATTATTGAATTTCACCCAGAAACACTCAAGCAGTTCTTTGGCCTTTTCACGCGTCAGGGCTCCGTCGGCCAGGTCTTTCTCATAGAAAGGGGCCAGATGCTGGTCCAGGCGTCCCGGGCAGAACGAATCCCAGGTGTTCAGTTCGGTGATCACGCCCAGGTGAATAAACCAGTAGGTCTGCAAGGCCTCCCAAAAATCGCGCGGGGCGTGCGCCGGAACGCGCCGGCAGACCTCCGCGATTTTCCGGAGTTCAGCCCGGCGCACAGAGTCCGCTTCCCGGCTCGCCATCTCCGCAGCCTTTTCCGCGTGGCGTTCGGCAAAACGAATCACGGCGTCGGCCGCCGCCGCCATCGCCCTTAGTTCCTCCTGCTTAAAGAAAGCTTCGGGATCGTTCAAGAAGTCCAGGCGGCGGAGACTCGCCTCAACTTCCGACTTCAGTTCAAGCAGCCCTTTGCGGTAGATGACATCTCCCAGCGCCGTGTGGCCCGGCGCGCGCTGCTCCATGAATTCCGTGTAAATGCCAGCCTCGTAGGCGTCTTTCCATTCCTCGGACATTTCCCTGAAGATCAGCTCGCGAATTGAGCGGCCCTGCCAATAGGGGATGATCTGCTCACACTGGATCGTCCTGGCTTCGTCGTCTACGCGATACCAGATCTTAGGGCGCGAATTGAGAATGCGGAGGTCTTCCATGCTGTGACAGCAGAGCTCAGGGTACGTAGGAGTCGCCTTCGGCGCGGGGCCGCGCTCGCCCACAATCAACTCTTCGCTGCCAATATAAATATTCTTCTTCTCCATTAAATGCCGAAGCGCTTGCGCCCGCAGCACAGGCGCCGAAACGATCCGGGAATCTCGATAAAACTCCGTAATCAACGCCGCTCTCTCGAGCGACAGCACGGGCTCCGCATCGAGACTTTCCTGCCTTAATCTCGCCACCCGCTCGTTCATCCTCAGCCACCTACTTTCACTTTGATGCCCGCTCGCTCAAACTCTCCCGCGATTCGCTTCATCAGGCTGGCGGGTGGCGCTTTGGCGTCTTCCAGACGCAACCCCAAACCCAGCCGCTTGTATTTCTCGGTTCCCGTCTCATGGTACGGCAGAAGATGAATCTGCCAGAGGCGAAGCCGCGAGAGCAATGCCACCATTTGCCGGACATTCAGGCCGTCGTCGTTGACAAAGGGAATAATCGGATAACGAACCACCACCCGCCTTCTTCTTTCCGCCAGCGCCTCCAGGTTCGCCAGAATCGAGTCATTGGAGACGCCCGTGTACTTCTTGTGTTTCTCGGGATCGAGAATCTTCAGGTCGTATAAGAACAGGCCTGCCTTGTCACTGAGTTCGAGAATCACGTCCTGCTGGGCCAGGCCGCAGGTCTCGACCACCGTGTGGATGCGTTTGGCGCGGCATGCATCGAGGAGCGAGGCGAGGAAGCGCGGCTGCGCCAGTGGTTCGCCGCCGGAGAAAGTGACGCCGCCGCCGGATTGGTCCCAGAAGATCACGTCTCGTTCTATTTCACTCATCACTTCCCAGACATTCATCCGGCGTCCTGCCACCTTTCGCGCACCGGCAGGACACGCTTCGGCGCAGTTCCCGCATACCTGGCAGGCCGAAGTAGTCTGGATTTCAGCTATTCAGGCAATGCACTGCCCCATGTGGACATACCTTGACACACTCGCCGCAAACCAGGCAGCGATTCTGAAAGTACATGAGGTCAGGCTGGGGATTCTGTCCCTCCGGATTGTGGCACCACGAGCAAGTTAGCGGGCAACCCTTGAAAAAAACCGTGGTCCGAATGCCCGGGCCATCGTGCAAGGCATAGCGCTGGATGTCAAACACCATGCCCGCAGGTTCCGGCGGCGAGGCTGGAGCCACGTCACGGTTGACTTCGGGTTGTTTGTCGTCTTCGCTCATCTTCCTAACTGATGCTCGTTTACTCGTCCCCGCCCGACCCGCCCAATCCTATACCCTCGCCCCCTTGGGGGAGAGGGTGTCCGTCAGCCGACGGACGGGTGAGGGGGTTGGTTGATCGCGACATTATGCAACCCTCCGTAAGTCACTCCTGCAACGTGATGACCACTTTACCGCGAGCGTGCCCTGCTTCCACGTACCGGATCGCCTCGGGGACATCATTTAGCCCGTAACGCCTGTCGATGACTGGCGTTAGCTTGCCCGCTGCCATGAGTTCCGCGATGGCGGCCAAGTCTTTCGAGTTCGGCTTGGCCATAAAGGTGACGAACTTGTGGTTGAGGAAGGGCGACAAGAGCAAGATGGCGATCGCACGGACAATAAGTCCGAACATCCAGCGCCCCGTTGGCCCCCCCACGCCGATGAATATCCCCTTCCGATTCATGACGCGGCGGCATTCCGCCAACGAGTGGTTCCCAATGCAATCGAAGATCAGGTCATAACGTCGCCCGAGCCTCGTGAAGTCCTGGCGCGTGTAATCGATGACCTCGTCGGCGCCGATGGACCGCACCATCTCCACGTTCCGAGTACTGCACACCCCGGTCACCTCTGCGCCGAAGGACTTGGCGATTGGCACCGCGAACGTGCCCACGCCGCCTGCCGCGCCATTAATCAAGACCTTTGCTCCCGCCCGAATGTTTCCCTTGTCGCGAAGACCCTGCAACGCCGTGAGGCCGGCGATGGGCACAGTCGCCGCTTGCTCAAACGTCACGCGATCCGGCTTTCTCGCCAGGGCTCGCTCGCGTGCGCAGGCGTACTCCGCAAACGCGCCGCGGCACGCCCCGAATACCGCGTCGCCCGCTTTGAACTGCGTTACGTTTCTGCCTACTGCTTCCACATAGCCGGCCCCATCCACGCCAAGCCGCCGCTCCTTCGGTCTGCGCGAGACCTGCCATCAGGCGAATGAAGTACGGCAGTCCCCGCATGAAATGCCAGTCGTAAGGGTTCACGGAAGCCGCGCAGACTTTTATCAGAACTTCGCCTTCCCCAGGCGTTGGCTTCTCGATGCCTTCACATTTAAGAACCTCCGGTGAGCCGTACCGGTCATAGACAATTGCTTTCATAGGGATATCCTCAACTCACTGCGATCCTTTGTTTTCATAGACATTCTGGCTTTGTTCCGCCGATTCTGGAGTCGAAGAGCCGAGAAGTCGAAAAGTCGACGGGCCTACCGCAGCGGCCAGGGCCATGGCTGGTAGACTGAAACAGATCTTTCCTTTCGAGCCTCGACTCTTCAATGCCTTAACTCATCGACTTCTTGACCTCTTCCTTTGTTTTCATAGACATTCTGGCTTTGTTCCCGCGATTCATGCAGCGCTGATCCTCAGGCCGGCGCTTTCAGTCCGCCAAGCCAGCTTCCGCTCAGGATTCTAGCCTATCTCGTCCCGTTTGTCAAGAGACAGGATGTCCACGTAGCGGATTTTCCTGGCAATGAAGGGCGTACCCGGGACGATTCTGGACGTGGCTTTTACAAGGCGGCATTGCGGAAGGGTGTGGGAAGCATGAGAAGACGAAGTCCCCGGCGCCACGCCGGCAAGGCCGTAAGCAGCCATTACCGGCGTCTCGCCATCTGGACCATCTCGGCAGGGAAAGGGCGCTCCGGTGGGAATCGCACTTCAGAGGACATCATTGACGGTCGATTGCACGGTAATGCGCTTGGCTTGGACTTTGCCGTAGAGCAGTCCTGGCGGTAGCAGGTTGCCCTGCGGGTCGTACTGGCCAATGCTGAATGTTCCGGTAAAGCTGTTGTGGTCGGGGCTCAGGGTGACCGTCTTCGCGAAGATTGGCTGGCCCGAGCAAAGTCCCGTCGGCATTCCAACTGAGAGGGAAGTGATTGAGCTTGTACTTGGAAGGCCCCACATTTTCCCACACTCCCAGGCAGAAGCTCCCGATGATCTGGCGGCCGCGATGAATTGAGGATTTCCGTCCCGTCGCTGTGCCATTGGATAAGTCCCGCATCGAGCACCGTACCGTCCTGTATACCTGCACTTTCAAAATTTCCTTCCGAGATAAGGTTGACCCTCCAAAAGCCTACGATCGGATCCCCGTTGAGGTTCGGCATATCTTCGGCCCCGCCGTGGGCACCTGATGAGAACGCCACAGGAGTGAACGGGTTGGTCAGGAACGGCTGCCGCAGCAGCGATGTGTGCTTTGAATGCCCCCACACTCGCGCACTGGGCGCCCGCCAACTGGGCAAAAAGCGTTGCGAGGACGGCGACTCCGAGGGTCACCTTCAACATCCCAAACATTGTTTTCATACAGTTCTCCTTTTTGTTTTGAATTTTGGCAGGCCCTGGCTGCCACACCCTATATGGCGTAAAAAACGGGTGAAAACCGTAACGCCAAGGGAATATTTATCAACCGGCGGACGAGCGGTGTAGGGGTAGGGCTTGCCCTACCCCCGTCGGAGGCCAGCAGAAATGCGGGGACGGCAAGCCGTCCCCCTACGGCGCGGCGGTTATCGACGGATTGGACGTTCCGACAAGCCGTGGAGAACACTGCGCCAACGTGCTAAAATGAGTCATCGCGAACATCGGAAAGAGTCACTTGGGTGGTCCGTTGAGGAAACCCTCAGGGCACGAAATCACACAACTGCTTAAGGCCTGGAGCGAGGGCGAACCGTCCGCGCTCGAGAAGCTAGTGCCCTTGGTGTATCGGGAGTTACGCCGGATGGCAGCGCCGCTACATGGCGCAAGAGCGGCCGGGCCATACCCTGCAAACGACTGCCCTGGTTCACGAAGCCTATATGAGGCTGGCGAGTTCCACCCTGACGAGTTTCGAGAACCGGGCCCAGTTCTTCGCCGTGTGCGCGCAGGTGATGCGGCGGATTCTGGTGGATTGGGCTCGGTCACGCCAAGCCCAGAAGCGCGGGGGCGAAGTCGAACCAATGCAACTCGAGGAAGGGTTAGTGCTTACGGAGGAGCCGGGCAAAGACTTGGTGGCCTTGGACGATGCCCTGAAGGTCTTGAACGCCCAGGACGCGCGCAAGGGCCAAGTGGTGGAGTTGCGCTTTTTCGGCGGGCTGAGCGTGGAGGAGACTGCCGCGGTTCTGAAGGTCTCACCCGAGACTGTTACACGAGATTGGAGGTTAGCCCGGAGTTGGTTGCGGCGGGAGTTGCGCTGGGAGAGTCAGAGTGGAGCGTGAGCGCTGGCTGAAAGTCGAATCCCTGTACCATGGCGCCCTGCGGCGAGAAGCGAGCGCACGGCCGGAGTTTCTCCGCCATGCCTGCGCCGGAGACGAGTCGTTGCTCCGGGAGGTGGAATCGCTGCTGGCGGAAGAGGAGCCGGGAAGCTTCCTGGGAAAGCCGGCGCTCGACGTGGCGGCACGGGTCCTGGCAGCAAGGTCAGAGCGCGGGCGGCTGGGCCAGCGAGCCCGGAGGCGATGTTGGGCCGACGTGGTTAGCTCACTACCGCATCCTGGAGAAGTTGGGCAGCGGCGGCATGGGGGTACTCTTTAAGGCGGAAGACACCAAACTGGGCCGCTTCGTGGCTTTGAAGTTCCTGCCTAAGGCCTTAGCCGAGGAACCGCTGGCCCTGGAGCGCTTCGAGCGGGAAGCCCGCGCCGCCTCAGCTCTCGACCACCCCAACATCTGCACGGTTCACGAGTTTGGCGAGCACGAGGGCCAGCCCTTCATCGTAATGCAGTTCCTCCAGGGGCAGACGCTGAAGGAGCGCATAGCCGGCCCGATGTTCAAGGCCAACGAACTGCTCGACCTGGGCATTCAAGTCGCCGACGGGCTGGAGGCTGCGCACGCGAAAGGCATCGTGCATCGCGACATCAAGCCGGCGAACGTCTTCATCACCGCGAGCGGACAGGTCAAGATTCTGGACTTCGGGCTGGCCAAGTTGTCGCGCGTAGGCGCGGGCCTTGCGCCCGCCCGACGGCATCCAGAAGGGGTACCCCTACCGCAGGCATCAACGGCGGCGATCGAGGAGGATTCTCTAACCAATCCCGGAGCGGTGTTCGGCACGGTGGGATACATGTCGCCCGAACAGGCACGTGGGGAAAACCTCGATCCGCGCACCGACCTTTTCTCCTTCGGGGCTGTCCTCTACGAGATGGCAACGCGCCGCCTCCCCTTCCAAGGCACCAGCGCGGCGGAGGTTTTTGCCGCGATTCTTCGCGCCACCCCGAAGCCGATCCTTGACTCCAATCCCAGCCTCCCACCGGCGCTCGAAGGGGTTATCAATAAGGCGCTCGAAAAAGACCGCGACTTGCGCTACCAACATGCTTCCGAGATGAAGGCCGACCTGAAGCGACTGCGGCGCGACTCCGAAAGTGGGCGTGCGACAGGACGCCTCAGTTCGACAAGCAAGGACTCTGGTTCCGCGCCCGCGCGTTCTCGTCTCCATCCTCTGGCATGGGGTGCCGCGGTGGCCGTCATTGCCTTGTTGCTTGCCGGCTTCTTCGTTTTCCGTTCTCAGCAGAAGCGGCCAAGCGCGCCCTCCGAGTGGGCGCAACTTACGAATTTCACCGATTCGGCCACCTCGCCCGCCCTCTCGCCCGACGGCAGGATGCTCGCGTTTATCCGCGGGGCGGAGACCTTCGTTGGTCCCGGGCAAATCTACGTCAAGATGCTTCCCGGGGGCGAACCTGTCCAACTTACCCACGACGGTCTGGCCAAGATGAGCCCGGTATTCTCTCCTGACGGTTCACGCGTTGCCTACACCGTAGTCCCTAGCTTCGACACCTGGGTGGTCCCCGTCCTGGGCGGAGAGCCGCGCCAAATGCTGCCCAACGCTTCCGGGCTCACCTGGATTGACGGCCAGCACCTCATGTTCTCAGAGATCAAGGGCGGGACGGGGCTGCACATGGCCGTGGTCACCTCGACCGAGAGCCGAAGTGAGGAACGTGACGTTTATGTGCCGCCGCGGGAACGTGGTATGGCTCATCGTTCTTATCTTTCTCCTGATGGCAAATGGGTGCTGCTAGTGGAGATGGATAATGGCGGGTGGCTGCCCTGCCGGTTAGTCCCGTTCGATGGCAGTTCGCGCGGCAAACCGGTGGGCCCCCAAGGCGCGGGATGCACCGGCGGCGCCTGGTCGCCCGACGGCAGGTGGATGTACCTCACTTCCGATTCGGGAGCGCAGTTCCACATCTGGCGGCAGCGCTTTCCCGACGGTGTGCCGGAGCAGATAACTTCCGGGCCCACGGAGGAGGAAGGTATTGCGATGGAACCCGGCGGCGAGTCCCTTCTGACGTCGGTGGGCTTGCAGGAAAGCGCGGTTTGGATTCATGACTCGAACGGCGACCGCCAACTCTCATCGGAAGGCTTTGCCTGGTCCCCATCCCTCTCTCCTGACGGTAGCAAAGCGTACTACCTGGTTTCATCCCCCGGCCTTAAGGGTGGCGAGCTTTGGTTTTCCGGAGTGAAAGGAGGGCGCCCGGAGCACCTGCTTCCGGGATTTGCGATCACGGGTTACGACATATCGCCGGATGGCAATCGGATAGTGTTTGCCGCCACGGGGCGGCAGGGCGATTCGCGATTGTGGATTGCCTCGCTGGACCGCCGGTTTCCTCCCCGGCAGATTTCCTCCACCACGAGCGATGATAGCCCCGTTTTCGGCCCGGACGGCTACATCTTCTTTCGCGGTGCGGAGGGCGCTTCGAATTTCCTCTTCCGGGTGAAAGAGGACGGCAGCGAGCGCCAAAAGGTGGTACCCAATCCCATTCTGGATTTTTTCAGCGTCTCCCCCGACGGCAAATGGTTTTGCGCTACGGCTCCGCTGCGGGGTTACGAAATACCGATCGGCGGGTGGGCCTACCCCGTGGCCGGAGGTCTTCCTGTCAAACTATGTGAGGGCCCTTGCCAAGGGCGGTGGGATCAAACGGGAAAGCTATTCTGCTTGACCCTATATGGTTTAGGCCATGGCGCAGTCCCCGTCCGATCTCTTATATTTCCTCTGCGGGCAGGGCGAGATCTCCCGGCGCTGCCGGACTTCGGTATCAACTCTCCTGCTGACGCCGGAAAATTGCCGGGCGTTGATGCCATTGACGATTTGACCGCACCTGGGTTCACCGCCTCCGCCTACTTCTTCACCCGCACGTCCGTCCATCGCAACCTGTACAGCATCCCGGTGCCGTAAGCCCTCGTGCTAGAATAGACCGCCGTGTGAAGCAGTAACAGGTAAGCTGCTTTGGGAGGGATTTACATGGTTCGAGGAAATGCTCTTTGGTTCAGAACGTGGGGCTTAGCGATCATCGTTTTGGCGGTGTGCGGGTACTGTGGCGGCACGGCCCTGCGAGCTCAGGAAGTCAAACATCTGACTGCCCGTAGCTTCAATTCCGGGTTCGAGTTATCGAACGGAACCTTCAACGGGATGCTGGCTGCGAGCGACGGCAAGATTTACTACGTGCTCTGCGCCGAGAACATCGACACCGGTGGGCAGATGTATTCGTACGATCCCGCCACGGAAAAGATTACGCACTTGGGTGACCTGACGGAGGCGTCAGGGGAAAAGGGACTGAAAACCGTCCCGCAAGGCAAAAGCCATGTCAGCTTCGTTGAAAGCGACGGAAAGCTCTATTTCGCCACCCACGTTGACTGGTACAGCGTGCAAAATGATCTGGAATCCATGGCCCCCCCACCGCCAGGGTACAAGCCGTATCCGGGCGGGCACTTCCTTGCCTACGATATGGCCACGGGGAAATTCGAGAACTTCGCCAAGGCGCCCGAAGGCCAGGGAATCATCTCGATGAACATGGATACGCAGCGCGGCCGGATGTATGGCCTGACCTGGCCCTCCGGCTACTTTCTGCGTTATGACCTGAAGTCAAGAGAACTGAAGAACCTCGGCCCGCTTTACAGAGACGGGGAGGGCGGGCACCCGACGAAGCGTGTCATCTGCCGGGCGCTGCCCATCGACCCGCGCGACGGGTCAGTCTACTTCACCACCGCCGATGGCGATATCCTGCGGTACCGCTACGATCGCGATGCGATTGAGACCGTCCAGGGTGACAACCTGCGCAAGGACTATCTCGGAACCTGGAATCCCTTAACCGGGCAAGACTTTGGCTATGGCTGGCGGCAGGCGTTCTGGTACGCACCTGAAAATGTGGTCTACGCGGTGCACGGCCGTTCCTCCTATCTGCTGCGTTTCGATCCGCAGGAGGAGCGCGTGGATGTGCTCGAGCGCCTCGCCTCGGCGCCGACACGCCGCAGCGGGATGTACGACGAGTTCCATTACGGCTATCTCAGCCTGTCTTTGGGGCCGGATGGGCATACTCTCTATTATCTCGAGGAAGGCGGCATCGTTGAGAATGGAAAGCGCGTGGTGAAGCGCGGGCCACATGGCGACCGAATCGAGGACTTGCACCTGATCACCTATGATATTCCCGCCGCGAAGTACACGGACCACGGCGCCGTCTTCTTCAGCGATGGCTCGCGGCCCGGGCTCGTCAACTCAATTGCCGTAGGGAAAGATGGCGCGGTCTATTGCCTGACCGATATCCCAGGCAAACAACGGCGCGCGGATTTGGTGCGGATTCCGCCGGTGGAGTAGACAGAAGACCGGTTTCACGCAAAGGCGCAAAAGGCGCCAAGGCCGCAAAGGAGATTCTACTTCTACTTCTTTCTTTGCGAGCTTTGCGTCCTTTGCACCTTTGCGTGAAACCGGTTTTTCCCTCTTCGGAACGAGATCACTTACCCGGCATCTCAAGTTCAACCCAACTGGCAATCCCGTCGCGGCCGGCGTTGTTGCGGGGCCACACTTTAAGGCGGTTGCGCCCGGGGTGCAATTTCCAGGGGAAGATTGCGGAGACTGGTGATTGCTCGCCCCCGTCGATTTGGGCCAGGAATGTCTCAAAGCCGGGTGTCTCGGTATCGAGCTGAACGCGAAACTCACAATCCATCGCGGTGGGTTCGAGCACGTAGTGGGCCTGGTCAAGCGTCCATTCGAAATTGCCGTAGCGCGTTACCAGATTGGGATGGACCAGTTCGGGAGTTACCTCCGCGTCGGACCAGACGTAAAATCCGGGCCAGGTCCAAGGCCCCTTGCCGTTGTTGAGCGGTATGGGGTACTTCTGCTCCAGGAAATTACTCCTCGGGATGAGCCGCATCTCCGCGAACGACATATCAACATCCAGACCGCGCCACTTGAGAACGGAGTCCACGATGTGCACGATATGCATGGGCTCCGGTTGCTCGCCGCGCAACACGCGAAGCTGCCGCTGCCGTACCTCGTAGAGGGAAAGCGGCGTATGGGTGGCCGGGTCCTCGGGATAATAAGCTGCCGTGCCATCAATCCAGATCCACTTGTGAAACTGGTTCGACCAGATTTCCATCGGCTCGTGGCCGATGACGGTCGGGCGTCCCAGGGTTCCGCTATCGATGGAAATATCCCTGCCAACGAATCCGAAACTCTCGCAGGCTTGCAGGAAGACCACGTCGTATTGCTGGCAGAAGCCGCCCACCGGCTTGCCGTCGGGAAGTTTCCTCAGGATATCGAGCGCATCCCAGGAAGGATAAAATTGGTCCAGGTGCCATTGCTCCCACGGCCAATTGCGCGACGACCAGGCCGCGAGCTTGGAGATTATTTCGAGGTCCGTCTTCGCGCCGCCCACCACTTCGTCGAGGTGGTACCGAGTGCGCAATTCCTTGAGCTTGGGCTCGGTGAACGGCTCGTAGCGGAATGGAATTGAAGTCCGCACGATTTCCTCGTTGTGTGAATCCACCAGCTTCAGCGAGCGTGTCCAGTCGTTCGCAACAACAGGCTCGGTGTTTATGGCAAGTTCGCTCAACTTGGGGGATAGCCGCGGGTCTGAAGCGGCGAACTTTACCTCGAGCTGAACAAAGCGTCCGCGTGGGGCCTTCAAACAGCCATCGCGGTCAAGCGGCATCCACTCCGACCACGTTTTCGGCTTCGGGACGTAGGACGTTCCGGACCGTACGCGCAGAGTAACGCCGCTCTTGGGGTCAGGCGCAGCGGAAACCGACACTCGCAGCGGACCGGGAGCCGTGAGAGGCGGGGCGAGGGGTTTTCCCTCCAGGTTGGCAACATCCATAACCGGCAGAAGGATGGACCCGCTGGGCTTGAAGTGCTCGAGGTATAGCCGGACGTAATACTCTCCCGCAATGTCGCTTGACGGACCCAGGCGATCGACACACCAGGACTTGCCGCCATCGGTGCTGCGCGCGCTTCGGTGAGGAAGCGGCGCGTAAGATTCGTCGGCGCGGGCGATTTTGACCATCCCCGTTCCCGAGATAACGATGTCGTTCAAGCCGGGCTTGAGCGCCGCAGGATCGATGTCATATGCCTGCCATTCTCCCCAGCCTGTCTTCTGGGGCGCGCCCAACTTCTGCGGGTGGCCGTTGACCTCGACCTTCAGGCTGCCGCCCTTGCCCAACATCAGGATCGCCTTGCTCGCCCGGGGATCGGAGATCAGCAGTTGCTTGCGAATCTCGATGCCAGGCGAGAGTTTTTCCTGATTTGGCTTGTAGGAGAAGCCGGAAGCAGGGCCGTCATCCTGAATGACTTCGCCGGATTGCAATTGCAGCACCGAGCCGTCTTGGGAGAGCGCTATATTGCTGGTCACGGCACGTTCGTTAATTGCGCGCGCACTCAGGTGGAGCGTGGCCGCTTTCGCCGGGCACAAAACAAGAGCGGCAAGAATCGCTGACACCAACGAGGTTCGAGCAGCCCTCAATCCTGCATGCATGGTCTTTCCTCCTCATACCGCCTGGGGGACGGGGACATTATATCGCTTCCGAAGCGGGACCGATGGTGACAAAGACGAGCCGATAGTGACTAAAGGTTCCTGCAAAGGCGCAAAGTACGCAAAGGGCGCAAAGAAAAGATACTACCAGCACTTTGCGTTCCTTTGCTCCTTGGTGGCTTTGGGTGGGTTGCGACCTGATTTGAATGTAACGCCGAATGGAGTCCAGCGAGGATCAGGGCGGCCACAAGGGCCGCCCCTACAGAAGGCCGCGCTGCCATTCTCGAAGGCTACGCGCCTGCGGCCTTTCCCTTGAACCGCGGCACGAACTCTTCCGCTACAAATGTATCAAATGAGGTGGGCGTGGTGTTCTGGGCCGAACGGGCTTCAAGAGGAGCCATGTAGCCGGAATTCAGCGCTTCCGACATTTCCAGAATAAGGTCCGCCATATTCGAGGACATGCCGGCTTGAAGCAAGGCAGGCTTGATGAGTGCGGGTGGGAACTGCGAGTAGCTCAGCGTCGGCCTGCCGATGGCCTGCCCGATCACCGAGGCAGCCTCCTTGTAAGTCAGGTCGCGCTGGCCCAGCAGTTCCCTCGCCTGCTGACCGCTGAAGTTGAGTCGAAGCAACTCCTCTGCGGCCCAGTCGCCAATATCCCGCGCCGCGATCATCGCAACCGCCAGATCGGCGCGCAACGGGCCGCCCAAGAGGCCGAAGTTTTGAATCACCCCAATCTGCGCCAGGGTGTTTTGCATGAAATAGCCGGCACGAACGTAGAGCGCGTTCAGCCCGGCGACACCGTTCAGCTTCTGCTCGAAATTGTGCAGGCCAACAACTGGTCCTGTCTTTTGCGGTTTGTCAGCGCCCACACTGCTGAGGAGAGCGACTTGGCCCACGCCGGCCTTAATAATCGCCGCCACCATCGCATCGCTCACCCGTTCCTGGTAAGCGCTGATGTCCGGTGCGCCTGGGTTGGGGGGAATCATGGCATAGGCGGCCTCCGCTCCAGTGAAGGCTTTGGTCAACGCCTCGGCATCGGTTACATCGGTAACAAAGGCTTCCGCGCCCTTGCGGACGAAGTCTTCAAGCCGTCGGGCGTCACGGCCGATCACCCGAACTTTCTTCCCGCGGGCCAATAGTTTCGTAGCAATCACACTACCTGTATTTCCGGTCGCACCTGTAATGGCGTACATTGTTCCACCTCCATAGGTGTTGGATGAAGGGCAGCAGTCATAAGTTCCGGCCGAATGGGCAATGGGCAGATGAGCAGATCGGCATGAGCTTGAAGTGTTACACTGGCAAGGGAGACCCGATGCTTGAATTCCCTTCCCGGCAGGAAATCCTCAAGCTATTCGAGAAGGATCCGCAGCGGACTTTCCGCTTGCGTGAACTGGTCCTCGAACTGGGGCTGCGTTCCAGCCAGGCGCGCGAGTTGAAGAGTGTTTTGAAGGATCTCGCCCGCAGTAAGAAACTCGTCTACTTGAAGAAAAACCATTACGCGTTGGTGTACAAGGGCCGCCACGCCGCGACAGATTCTGTAGCGGCGGTCTCTGACCGCCGTGTCAGCAGTCAGAACCTCCGTGCCGGCGGTCAGAGACCGCCGCTACAGTCAGCGAATGTGGTGAGTGGCCGCCTGATTGGACACCGCGATGGCTACGGCTTCGTGGTGCCCGACTCGCCGCTGGCCGGCACTGACCTCGACATCTTTATTCCCCCCGATGGCATGGGTTCAGCACTGCATGGCGACCGAGTCGAGGTGCACTACCAACGGTCGACGAAGGGCTTTAAGGGCGAAGGCCGCATGGAAGGCCGCGTCATTCAAGTTATCGAGCGCGCACAGAAGACCGTGGTGGGGCAATTCCATGTGGGTCAGCGATACAACTTCGTCATGCCTTTCGACCAACGAATTCCATTCGAGATTGTGATTCCCGATGCAGGGACAGTTCGCGAACCGCCCCGGCGGCGCGACCGGCAATTCGGCGGGGAATCCGAGGGACACTCGGCTGACGGGGCGACTAGCGCCCACGGGGACGCAAGCGATCTGGACGGTCTAATCGTGGATGTGGAAATTACCAATTTTCCTCGTCCGGCCACCCTGCCGCGCGGGCGGGTGATTGAAGTTCTGGGGCGCCGCGAGGATTTCGGCGTGGACGTGGAGATCATGATCCGCAAGTTCCACCTCCCACACCGATTCCCAGCCGATGTGCTGGCGGAGGCTGACGCCGCTCCGCAGTACATTCCCGAGCGCGACCTGCGAAGGCCGCCGCGACTTTCGTGACTTGCCCATCGTCACCATCGACGGAGAGACCGCCAAAGATTTTGATGATGCGGTGTATGTGGAGCGGCTGGCTTCGGGCAACTACCTGCTGCATGTTCACATCGCGGACGTGGCCCACTACGTCCGGCCGGGCTCGGCGCTGGACCGTGAGGCGCGCCTGCGGGGCACGAGCGTCTATTTTCCCGACCGCGCCGTGCCCATGCTGCCGCTCGAACTCTCGAACGGCATCTGCAGCTTGAACCCGCGCCTGGATCGGCTGGTGATGTCTGCGCTGATCGAGTTCGACGCCGAAGGTCGCATGGTGGGGTACGAACTGCTTCCCGGAATCATCCGCAGCGCCGAACGCATGACCTACACGGCCGTGCGCGACATCCTGGCCGGCGAGCCTGCCGCCTGCCAGCGCTACGCCGCCTTGGTTCCCGAGTTTAAACGCATGGAGGAGTTGGCGCGCCTGCTCGCCCGCCGCCGCGAGGAGCGGGGATCGATCGACTTCGATTTACCCGAACCCGAGATTGAGTTCGACGAACACGGCCGCATGACCGGCATTACGCGCTCCGAACGCAACTTTGCGCACCGCCTCATCGAGGAGTTCATGTTGGCAGCGAACGAGGCCGTGGCGTCTTATCTGGAAAGCAGAGGCATTCCCTCGCTCTACCGCATTCACGAAAAGCCCAACGCCAAAAAAGTGATCGAGTTCGAGGAAATCGCGGCCACGTTTGGCTATTCGCTGGGCATTGAACTTCCCCCCGCGCGCCGCACTCGCATGCATCTGCGTGATGAGCGCGATCGCCACCCGCGCTTTCACGAGATGCTCGAGGGCGAATTGAAAATCAGCCCCTTTAACTATCAGCGGCTCACCCAGCGCCTGGAGGGTAAGCCCGAAGAGCGCATTCTCTCTTACCTGATGCTGCGCTCGCTCAAGCAGGCACGATACTCGGAAGAAAACGTCGGCCATTTCGCCCTGGCCGCTCCCACCTATACCCATTTCACTTCGCCCATTCGCCGCTATCCGGATTTGATCGTGCACCGGATTTTGAAGGCGGCGCTGACTCAGGAGGGTGGCAGCGTTCGTAAGATCAGGGAACAGGGAATAGGGAACAGGGGACAGGCGGGAGGGAACTTGGCACAACGGACGCGGGTTACAGCTCGCGGGGTCCCCGCAGAACAGCTCCCCGGCGCGGCCTTTATCGCTCAAGAAGAGCTGCACGCCCTGGGGCTCGAAACTTCCGCATCGGAGCGCCGCGCCGCCGATGCGGAGCGCGAGTTGATCGAATGGAAGAAGGTCTTGTTTATGGCGCAGCACGTGGGCGATGAGTTCGAGGCGCTCATCATCAACCTGATCAAGCACGGGTTCTTCGTAGAGCTGACCGACCTGTTCGTGGAGGGCTTTGTCCCGCTCTCCAGCCTCGAAGACGACTATTACGTTTACCGCGAACGTCTGCGCGCCATCATTGGCCAGCGCTCGAAGCGTGTCTTCCGCTTGGGAGAACGAATCCGCGTCTGTTTGGTGCGCATCGACCGGTCGGAGAACAAGCTGGAGTTTTCCGTTGCGGAGTGACCTGCGTTTCCATCCCTCCGTCTGTCATTCCGAGCGCAGCGAGGAATCTGCATTTGTTTGTTTTCAAGGAGATTAATGCAGACCCTTCGCTTCGCTCAGGGTGACAGCGAAGGGCTCAGCATGACAGCCAATTTTTCACACCTTCTCCTCCAAGGGGGCGAGGGTTTTAGCCGTTCAAAGTTTTCTCCCCAAATCGCCGTCTGCCGGGTATGATTCCTCTTTGCGCATTCGAATACGAAAAGGACTCTATCAATCAAGTGACCATCGACGAACAACTTGCTTACCTTACCAAAGGCGCGGAAGAAACGATCCGCGAGGAAGAACTCAAGGCCAAACTCGAGCGCTCAGCGCGCACGGGTAAGCCGCTGCGCATCAAAGTGGGATTCGATCCCACGGCGCCGGACATTCATCTGGGCCACACGGTAGTGATCCGCAAGATGAAGCACTTCCAGGATCTCGGCCACACCGTTGTCTTTCTGATCGGCGACTTTACCGGCATGATCGGCGACCCCTCCGGCCAGAACGTGACGCGCCCGCCCTTAACGCCAGAGCAGGTGGCTGCGAATGCCGAGACATACAGGAAGCAGGTCTTCAAGATTCTCAGTCCCGAGAAGACCGTCGTGGACTTCAACAGCCGCTGGTTAGGCGCGATGACGGGACGCGACTGGATTAAGTTGTGTTCCAAGTACACGGTGGCGAGGATGCTGGAACGCGACGACTTCTCAAAGCGCTTCAAGGAGCAACGCCCGGTCGCCATTCACGAGCTTCTTTATCCCCTGGCTCAAGCCTATGACTCGGTGGCGCTCGAAACCGATGTGGAGTTGGGCGGGACCGATCAGAAATTCAATCTGCTGGTGGGGCGCACGATCCAGCAGGAATATGGCCTGGAATCCCAAGTCATCATGACCATGCCGCTGCTCGAGGGGCTCGACGGTGTGCAGAAGATGTCGAAGTCGCTGGGCAACTACGTGGGCATCAACGAGCCGCCCGGCGAGATGTTCGGCAAGCTGATGTCCATCTCCGATGATTTGATGTGGCGGTATTACCTGCTGCTGACGGATATGACGGCTCCACAGATCGGGGAACTGCTCACCAAAGTCACCACCGGGGCCGTCCACCCGATGGAGGCGAAGAAATCACTGGCTCGCCGCATCGTTGAGGATTTCCACGGGGTAGAGGCAGCGGCCGAAGCGCAAGACATCTTTGAAGCCACGGTTCAGAACAAGCGGATTCCGACGGTTTTACCTGACATACGCTTCCCTCTTACTTCCCGCAAGAAGTTATTCCGGCTATTGACCGAATTAGGAATTTTCCCCTCCAACGCCGAGGCTCAAAGGAAGATCAGGGAGGGAGCAGTGTACGTGACTAGCGTAGACAACCGGCTACCTGACTGGAAGCGATTGAGCGATCCTAACTCCGAGTTCGATTCGCTCCAGTATCCCGCCACTGTGGTCTTTCGGGTCGGCCCCCTTCGTCACTTCCGGGTCACGTTCGAGAAACGCGAGTGAGAATGAATGCAGAGGACAAGAATCGGGTAGCATACGACGCGGCTCGTCATGATAAACTAGGGCACATGGGAGGACATCACATACAGCAAATCAAAATCATCGTCGAAAAGCACCCGGACGGTTATGTGGCCTACCCGCTGGGGGTTCGGGGTGTGGTAGTAGGGGAAGGCGACACTTACGAGGCAGCGGTGGCAGACGTTAAGTCGGCGATCAAGTTTCACGTCGATAGCTTTGGGCCTGAGGTCCTGGATATCCAGCCTCCCGTGCTCGAAGCCTTCATCGCTGAAGCTGCTGTCGAGATCTAATGCCGAGATTTCCAGTCGACGCTCCAAAGCAGAAAGTCGTTCGCGCGCTCGAAGCTCTGGGCTTTCAAGTCGTGCGTGAGCGCGAGCACATATCAATGCTGAGGGAGAATCCTGACGGGAGCCGCACGCCCTTAACTTTGCCGAACCACTCGAAGGTGAAGGCTTCCACACTCAGAACGATCTGCACACAGGCCGGCATTGCAAGAGATCAGTTTTTGGACGCCTACGAGAATTCCTAGCAAGCAAATTGCGCAGACCTGCTCTACCCACTCATGCGCTTCATCATTCTCATCAATCCTAATGCGGGCCGGGGCAAGGCGCGTCTGGTCTTGCACGAGGCGCTCGAGGTCATCCGGCGCAGGGGCATAAGCGCCGACGTCCAGGAGAGCCGCGACGCACAGCACCTGCTGACATTGGCGCGCCAGGCCGCCGCTGAAAAACCCGACGCTATCGTTTCGCTCGGCGGCGACGGGACCCAGCACTACGTCCTCAACGGAATAATGGGAAGTGAGATTCCCCTGGGAATAATTCCCTGTGGAAGCGGGAACGATCTCGCAAAGGGCCTGGGAATACCTATTCAAACGCGCGCGGCGGCGGAAGTGCTGTGCGAGGGCAACACTCGCCGCGTCGATCTGGGGCGAGCAGGAAACACGGTTTTCAGTTGCATTGCCGGCGCAGGCTTCGATTCGGTAGTGACCCGGTACGCCAACGAGCGCGTCCGCTGGCTCAAGGGTTCCTTGGCGTATGCATGGTCGATCCTGCGCTCTCTTGAAAACTATCGTCCGGAACCGCTCTCGATTGTTTCCGACGTGCAGAGATTTTCGGGGGAAGTCATTTTCGCGGTGGTGGGCAACAACGTTTCCTACGGTGGCGGAATTCATCTGACACCGCACGCCCAACTTGATGACGGCTTGCTGGACGTTTGCATTGTGCCTTACATCGGGAAATGGGAACTTCTGCGCTGGGTTCCACGCGCGTATCGCGGGCTACACCTGCGCCACCCTCGCATTATCTACTTTCAAGCCCGCAAAGTCTCCTTCCACAGCACATCCCGTTTGGAGCTATTCGGGGACGGAGAGTTCATGCAGGAACTACCGGCGGCCATCGAAGTTGTTCCACGGGCGCTGCCGATAATTGTGCCGCGAACTACGGAGAGCACATCGTCCAATAAGCGTTAGCCCAAGCGCCAATCGTGAGCGGCGGAGATGCCCGAAGGGCATTAAGATCATTAGCCGTAGGTCGAACCTACGGATCAATAACCCTCACCCTCAATTCCTGTCGACCCTGAAGGGGTCGAACTGGGTCCGTTCAACCCCTTCGGGGTTGGTTAACTCTCAATGCACCCGTTTTCCGTAGGTTTCACCTACGGCTACTCACATTGGGTCCCTTCGGGACCCAGGAAGACGCCTACGAGCTGTTAAGCTACTTTGAGGGCGTGCGGCTGGCTTCGCGGGGCGTGCGAACTGCTAAGAACTGGGCGGGGGAATTGTCAGGTTGATCACCACTTTCCAACGAGTGTCGAAGGAGGTGACCTGTCGGGTCTCGGAAGCGACGCCTTTGTACTTCGCCTGAATTTCGAAATCGTGGTGGGGATCGAGGCCGGTGAATTGGTATTGTCCATTAGCTTCCGCGTAGATGGCCAATGTCTTGCCCGTCTGAAGATCCTTAAGCGTCACCTCCGCGCCCCCAAGAGTCTTCTCGGACGGGTCCTGCACCTGGCCGGTCACCGTTTTGGTGGTGGGGGGTTTACTCTTCTTATCCGCGAGACCGGTGGCAGGCGAAAGACAAGCTACGGCGAGCAAAGCGCACAGGACGCGACGGCGCGACGGCTGCGGCGACGTGCGGCCCAACCGAAACAGCGCGGTACTCGAGGCAAGATTCAAACGAGTGCGAGAGCTCAAATCACCACGCCTCCTCTTCTTCTTCCTCGCTTGAGAGAGCTTCCAACTCCACTGGGTCCGTGTTCACCACTTGCAATTCAGCTCCACATTCGGGACAATCTATCGTCTGCCCCTCTTCCACTTCATCATCGACGTCAATTGCGGTTCGGCATTCGGGACAATTGGCCATGGCTCACCCCCGTCGTCATCTCTTACCAGCAAAGAAAAGTCTAGATCATTTCCCAAAACGATGTCCAGCGGTTCCAGAATGGACTTCTGGAAGATCGCGCAATTGGCTCTTCCCATTGTGCGCAGTGAGTATTACGCTGACAGAGTCCAAACTTCCGCCTAGCACGTAGCGCTGACCTTCAGGTCAGCATCCACCAAATGCCGACCTGAAGGTCGGCGCTACGAGTGCAAACGAGAGGTGCCCAATGAAGAACGGTTACAAATTTGCGACCTTGGCGGTTCACGCCGGGCAGTCGCCCTGCCCCGTGACCGGAGCTGTGGATACGCCCATCTATCAGGCCACGACTTTTGCGGCGGCTGACTCCGACGAGATGGCGGCCGTTTACGGAGGGGAAAAGCCCGGCTACATGTACACGCGTTACGGCAACCCGACTCTCCACGCCCTGGAAGAAAAGCTGGCGGCGCTGGAGTGCGGCGAAGCCGCCCAGGTCTTTTCCTCCGGGATGGCGGCTATTACTTCGGCCATCCTGGTATACATCCGGGCGGGCGACCACGTGGTTGCAGCGCGGTCGCTTTACGGGGCTGCCTACGACTTTCTCAACAAGATGCTTCCGAGCCTGGGCGCCACCGCCACTTTCGTTCAGTCCACGCGGGTTGAGGAGTTTGAAAAGGCGATTCGCCCCAACACCAAGTTGATCTATTTCGAAACACCCAGCAATCCCGTGTTGGAGATTCTTGATATTGAGGCCCTCGCTCAACTGGCTGGCGCGCACCGCATCCCCTCCATGATGGACAACACTTTTGCTTCGCCCGTTCTCCAGCAGCCGCTTAAATCGGGCGTCACGGTGGTCGTACACGCCGCCACGAAATATTTGTGCGGCCACGGCGACGCCATGGCGGGGGCTGTGGTCGGCCCCAAAGATTACATTCGCCGCCTCAATCAGGAAGTTCTTCGCGACTTCGGGGGATGCCTCAGCCCCTTCAACGCCTGGCTGATCCTGCGCGGCACCCACACGCTTCACCTGCGCCTGCCTTTTCAATCCTCGAATGCGCAGAAGATCGCGGAATTCCTCGCCCGCCATCCGCGGGTGGAGCACGTGAACTATCCCGGCCTGCCAAGCCATCCTGGTCATGACATCGCCAAGAAGCAGATGACGGCATTCGGCGGCATGCTGAGCTTTGAAGCCAAAGGGGGCTATGAAAGTGGAAAGAAAGTGATGGATAGTGTGAAGATCTTCAAGCGCGCGGCGAGCCTCGGCGACACACGCTCGCTGATCGTTCATGCCGCTTCCACGAGCCATCGGGCCGTCCCACGCGAACAACGGTTGGCTATCGGCATCACCGACGGCCTGGTGCGGGTCTCGGTAGGCGTAGAAGCAGTTGAAGATTTGATCGAGGACCTCGACCAGGCGCTAGCTTCGATAGCGTGATTGCCGTCGAGCCTCCGCGCGTCGGGGCGGCCCTTGTGGCCGCCCAGGGCAACCATCCGCCGGCTGGCGGATTGCCCCTACGAGGGTCCGTTAATTTTGGCGATCACAGCCCAGGCAAATTCTTCCGTGTTGCTGCTGCCGCCAAGGTCGGGAGTGCGGACGCGCCGCTCGCCGGTCACTTTCTTAAGCGCCTCGAAAACGCAAGCCCCCGCTTGTAGCTCTCCAAGGTGCTCCATCATCAACGCTGCCGCCCAGATTGCGGCAATGGGGTTGGCGACGCCGCGTCCTGCGATGTCGGGGGCGCTGCCGTGCACGGGCTCGAACATAGGAGGTCCGAGGCGCTGGACCGGATTCAGGTTGGCGCTGGCGGCAAGGCCGAGGCTCCCCTGCAAGGCGCCGCCGAGGTCGGTGAGGATGTCCGCAAACAAATTTGAACCCACCACCACGTCCAGGCTCTCCGGGTGAGTAACCATGCGGGCAGCGAGCGCGTCGACGTGGTAATTTGCGACGTGGACATCGGGATATTCCCTGGCCAGCTCGCCGAGCACTTCGTCCCACAAAACCATGGTGTAGGCCATGGCGTTTGACTTTGTGGCGCTGGCCAGCCGCTTGCGAGGGCGGCGGCGCGCCTGCTCGAAAGCATAACGGATCACGCGCTCCACGCCTTTGCGCGTAAAAATGGACTGCTGCACGGCGACTTCATCGGGCGTGCCTTGCTTAAACCGGCCTCCCACTCCGCAGTATTCACCTTCCGAGTTTTCGCGAACGAAAAGCATTCGAACGTCCTCGGCGCTCTTCCCTCGCAGCGGCGGCTGGAGGCCGGGGAGGATCTCAATGGGACGTAAATTGACGTAAAGGTCAAACCCGAAGCGGATGCGCAGCAGGAGTTGGCGGAGTGAGATGTGGTCGGGAACGGTCGGATGCCCGATAGCGCCCAAGAGAATGGCGTCGAAGGGGCGAAGCCGCTCCAGTCCATCCTCCGGCATCATGCGGCCCGTGCGGAGATAGTACTCACAGCCCCACTCGAACTCATCGAAAGAAAGGCTGAACCGATCGCCGAGCGAACTCGCGGCCGCTTGTAAGACTTTCACGGCGGCTGGGATCACTTCCTTACCGATCCCGTCGCCGGGAATCAGGGCGATGCGATAATTCTGGTCGGGCATGGCAGGCTCCCTTCGTCGTCTGATTGAGTCATTGAGCGATTGAGTCATCGAGCCATTGTCCCGTGGCGCCAGAGGGCGCCGTTTTTCGAGAATTCAATGGCCCAATGACTCAATGGCCCAATCACTCAATGTCCCAATGACTCAATTCACAGGCTAGTGTACAATCTTATACTTTTGGGGCAGTAGATTATTTGTCGAGGCAGGGCGCCGTGAAATCAGGGCTATTCAAAGTCATTCTCAGCGATAGTCATTTCTGGGTGCCCGCGGTGGTCCTGATTCTTGGCCTGCTGCTTCTCATTTACCTTCACTAAGAGGGTACCAGCCTGCTCACAAAAACTGACGCTACAACTGCCGCGGGCGCTCGCTCAATGCACGGGGTGGGGGTGATTTCCGGTCTCGCTGCCGGCGCCTGGTTGGGCGGGGCGGAGGCCCCGACAAAGCTCGTGTCCGTGGGAGTGTCGCCCTTTGTGATTTCGCTCGCCATGGTCGTGGGAGTGTTCGTTGCGCGCTGGACACTGCCCACGGTTCTGAAAGGCACTGGCTACGTCTTCGATGACCTCAGGGCCAGAGCTCACCTGGTGGTCTGGGCGATCCTGGCCGGCGCCCTTTGGGCGGTGGCAAATACGCTTACGGTTTTCGCCATCCGCGACGTGGGACTGTCGGTGGCATTCCCGTTGTGGAACATCAATAGCCTCGTGGGATTGTTCTGGGGATGGTTCTTGTTCAACGAACTGCGCGGGGCCGGCGCCCGCCAAGGGTCGAAGGTCCTGGGCGGCGCGGGGGCGATCGTGGTGGGAGCCTGCTTGCTGGCTTATGCCACGGCGCAGCACGGAGTGGGGACGCCGCATCGCGCCGCCGCCGGAGTCTTGGCGGCGCTGGGCGCAGGACTCCTCTGGGGGACGATGTACATCCCATATCGCAAGGCTTACATCAGCGGCATGAACCCGCTTTCCTTTGTGACCGTTTTCACCATCGGCGAACTGTTCACCATGACGGCCCTGGCGCTGGTATTTCGCGGCGGCCTCACTCCCCTTCTCAAGGAGCTTGGCCAGGCGCGCCCGGCCCTCTTCTGGCTTTTCCTGGGAGGATTCTGCTGGGTGCTGGGAGACCTGTTTCAGCAATACGCGGCGAAATATATCGGCATTGGGCGTGGAATCCCGCTGTCGAACACCAACCAGCTTTGGGGATTGGCGTGGGGCGCCCTGGTTTTCGGAGAACTGGCCGGCAAAAGCGGAGCGGTGCAGGGGTTGATCCTTGCCGGTTCGGCCACCATGATCGCCGGGGCGGTGGCCATCAGCTTGGCCGAGGCGCCGGCCTCCGAGCAGGAATCATGGCGCGCCAGCGAAAGACGCGAGGCGGAGCGCTATCAACTCGATTCCGAACCTACACAAGCTTCGGTGCCCGGAGACGCAACCGGACGAAGGGCAGGCCGGCGTTGGTGGGACCTTCTGATTGTCGCAGTAGCAGTGGGCGTTTTCTTCTTCCTGGCTCGAGGAGCGCATCGTCCCCCGATGACGATAAATCTTCTCTGGACGTCGCTGCTCGCCTTCGCTATGCTGGGTTTCCTTTTCGCCTGCGGCTGGGTGCTTTGGAAGCGTACCCGGTTTTTGTGACGTAGGGGCGGACAGCCATTTGAGAACGCCACGTAAGGTCGATATTTGGAGTGCACACGGACCTGCAGCGGCGCACCCACATTGATGAAAGTGGTTGTCATCCTGAGCGAAGTGAAGGATCTGCAGTTCCAGTTCGAGGCGAACCAATGCAGATTCTTCGCTTCGCTCAGAATGACGGCGTCGAACGAGGATTCTATAAAAGAAATGAGAGGCAATAAGGAGTGAAAATGACTAAGCAATATTGGCTTCTGGCAATTCTGCCATTGGTGTTGTTCTGCGCTTCGGCGAGCGCGCAAAACGTCGCCCCCAAACTCATCGATTGCCACGTTCACTACAATGGCGACCCGGAGTTCATTCACAAACTGGTTGCTAAACTGGATTCTGTAGACGGGCTGGCATTTTTACTGGTTCGTCACGACGATCTGGCGACAGCGAAGCCCTTGATCGACAAAGCTCCGAACCGGCTGATCGGATTTGGCAACATCGACCTTGACGATCCGCGAGCCCTCGAGTATGTGGACGAATTCCATGCAGCAGGATTCCGCGGGCTGGGAGAACTGGAAACGCCCCTCAAGCAGTTCTACGATCCGAGTTACTGGCCAATTTACGAGCGAGCTGAAAAGTACAAAATGATCATATTGTTCCACACGGGAATCGTCATGCGCGTTAATCCCGACATCCCGGTTGATGTCAGCATCGAACGGATGCGCGTCACGACTCTCGATGGCGTGGCGCGGCACTTCCCGGGAATCACCCTCATCGGCGCGCATCTCGGAAACCCGGACTACGCTTGGGCAGGAGAACTGGCCCGCTGGCACCCCAATCTCTTTTTTGACCTTTCGGGCTCAACTCTGATCAAAACCCAGAACAATTATGCTTTCTTCAATTCCATCTTCTGGTGGAACGGAGTGGAGAGCCCGCACACTCCCAAGTCCGCGGCCAACGCCTTCGAAAAGGTCGTGTTCGGATCCGATGTGTTTGGCGGGGATTTGGAGGAGTTTGACCTGGCGCTGGCCCGCTACCACAAGATGCTCGACACCTGCGCCGTTCCAAAGGCGGCACAGGACAACATCTTCGGGGGAACGATGTGGAAAATACTTCAGAAGCAGTGACGAGTGGCGAGTTTTCCTGCTGCTGGCCCCTCCCTCACCCGTCCCGCCCCGGCTGATGAAAACGCCGGCTGCGGGCCACCCTCTCCCCCAAGGGGGAGAGGGCTAAAATCCAGTCTGGCTCGTCACTTATCACTCCTCACCGCATTTCCGGCTCGTCACTCGTCACTCGTCACTGCCTTCAAAATATTTCGAACCTCTCCTGTTCAACGGCGGCGTCGCCCTTGACGATGACGTCTTTTTGAGTGAGGGATTCCAACTCCGCAAGCAGCATTCCGTCGCGAGATTTGAGAACCTTGGCCACTTCCGGATGCACTCGCAAGGTCATTACCTTGCCTTCGATCTGGCCGGCCATCTTTCGTGCTTCCGCCAGAATCTCATAAGAAACCGTCGTCGGGGACTTGACCCACCCCGAACCGGAACAATAGGCGCACCGCTCGCACAGCGTTCTCTCTAAGGACTGCTTGACGCGTTTCCTGGTGACGGCCACCAGGCCAAAATCATGGAAGGCGATGACCTTGGTGGGCGCCCGGTCCTTGCGCAGGGCCTCCTCGAGCACCTGCGTCACCTTGGCGCGATTCTTGCGCTCGTCCATGTCGATGAAATCGACGACGATGATCCCGCCCAGATCGCGCAGGCGGACCTGGCGGACGATCTCGTTAACGGCTTCGAAGTTGGTTTTCAGAATGGTATCTTCCAGCCGGTTGGTCTTGCCCACGTATTTGCCCGTGTTCACGTCGATGGCCACCAGGGCTTCGGTCTGGTTAATGACGATGTAGCCCCCGGACTTAAGCCATACCTTGGGTTTGAGCGCCTTCTCGATTTCCGCCTGGACTCCGAACTCCTCGAAGATGGGGGTCTCGCGGCTATAGAGCTTGACCTTGCCGACGAGGGAAGGCTGGCTGCGATTCACAAAGTCCAACACACGCTCGTACTGAACTTCGTTGTCCACACGCACGCTTTTGAAGTCCGGAGCGAGCGTATCGCGCAACATGCGCTGAACCAGGTCGAGATCACGATGGATCAGCGCGGGAGCCTTGGCGCGCTCCGTTCGGCTCTTAATCTCATTCCAGAGAGTGGAAAGGAACTTCAGATCCGCTTTCAGCTCTTCCTCGTCGCGGCCCTGGCCTGCGGTGCGCACAATGAATCCACCCGTCAAGGAGCCTTTGTTCTCAAGCACGATGTTTCTCAACCGGAGGCGCTCTTCCTCCGAAGAGATCTTCCTCGACACGCCGATATGCTCGACCGTGGGCATGTAGACGAGGTAACGCCCGGGCAGGGCGATGTGCGAGGTAATCCGCGCGCCCTTTGTCCCGAGCGGTTCTTTGGAGATTTGTACAAGGATTTCCTGGCCTTCTTTCAGCAGGTTCGAAATCTGAACCGGCTGATTATTGCCGGGCCGCGACTCCCACCGGGGCTCGCCACGACCCTGATAACCCGATCCTCGACGCCCTCTCTTGCCGCGCCGGGGCGCAAACCGTGGACGCTGGTGGGGCTCTCGCAAAGTATACGTTCCCTCATTGGGTGCCCCGGGGTTCTCGGTTCCTGCAGGCTGAGCGGCCGGATCCTGCGTAACTTGGGTTTCCTGGCCGGACGTAGCGGGGGGCTCAGTAAGACCCTCGGCGGCTCCAGAGGTCGGCGAAACGGATTCGGCCTGGATCTCTTCCTCGGGCTCGGCGGCAGTGGCGGACGAGGCGTCCGCTGAGGCGGTCGTCTCGTCCGACGTGCCTCCCGGTTCAGTATCGTCTTCCGCCTCGACAAGCTGAAGTTCTGTGTCGTTTGAGGCGCGAGGGGCCACCTCGGCCGTTGCAGCGCCGACTGCTGTGGGGTCTGCCTCTTCTCGGGCGGGCACTACGTCTTCTACGAGCTCTAATGGCGCTGGAGGTGGAGCGGCGACCGCGGAACTAAAATCCGTCTGGACAACCTCCTCTGATCCTTCCGGCGCCAGAGGAGGAACAGCCAATATGGGGCTGAGGTCTGGAGTTGCGGGTGTTTGGGGAGAAACCTCGGCCTCTAGCCGTTCATCTGAAGCCACTCCTCCGTCCGTCAACGCCAGGTCTGCAGTCGCAGACTCTTCGGGGGCTATCTCGGCGATATTTCCGCCTTCAGCCTGTTCCAGGACCTCGCCGTCCTCCGCCTCAGCCGCGGCAGTATCTTGGGGCTCCGGCAAAGCACGGCCGTATTTCGCCAGGGATTCGCCCGGCAGAATCTCAAACGCCGGAGGCGTGGGGCCGTCCTGGCGCGGGGCGAACCTGTGTTCCGCCTGGCGATGCTCGCCGAACTTCCGCCCCCGATGCCGCCAGCGGCGACCACGTGGCTCAAACTGGTTGGGCTCCCGAGCTTCACTCGAGGGAGCAGGTGAAGCAGGGGCGTGTCCCGCCGCAGGAACTGCCGGAGCATCCGTTGCGGGAGTTTTGGCGGGCTGAGCTTCAGCGATTTGGGCTGTCGCGGTTGGGGCGGCCGGGACTTGGGGCGGGGCCTCCTGGGTCTCCGACTTGGCGGGGGGCGTAGCGGCGGACGGTGCCTGTGCCGACTCCGCGTCAAACTTGATTGCCTTCGCTTCCGCCTCTTCGAGAACCTTGTCGTAGTCTTCCTGGTCCTCAAAGAAATCCGAAACGTAGAGAAAAGCATCCCGGTCCAGCCCGATGTCCACGAATGCAGATTGCATCCCGGGAAGCACCCGGCTGACACGCCCTTTATAGATTCCCCCTACCAGCCCCACATCCGTATCTCGCTCAAAATACACTTCCACCAACTGGTCGTCTTCCACGACGGCCAGCTTCGTCTCGCGTAGAGACGAAGAGATATACATCTCCTTTGGCATGAAAACTCCTTTTCAGGGCCGTCGGGGGATCCATCCGCTTGTAATCGCGTGCTGTAGCGCCGACCTTCAGGTCGGCAGTTGCTGTGCTGACCGAAAGGCCAGCGCTACTTCGTCAGCGATCTGGGGAGATCAACCCTCAGCTTCCCTGACCCGGCCTTCTTATTGAGCTTTGCAGCTCCTCAGCGGTAAGACCGGGCTCAATCAATCTCAAGTGGCTCTGCTGGCGCCCCTCGGAGCGCGCAACACTGCGGACCCGCCTATTCCGCAACCTGCTGGCCCGACTGCAGCCAGCTATAGAATCAAACTTCAGCCCCCGCCACAGCGGGGATCCGGATTCTTCACCCCATCCACCGACCCCCGTTTCTGCAGGGTCGACGATCACACGAGCCTTTTGTGTGCTCGGCTGGGGCACTGCCCGCTTTACACGGAATACAGCTAATTCACAAATCGCCTTGCCCGGATGTTCATAGCCACACCCAAGCCAAGGAACGTAAACAGTAGGGAAGATCCTCCCTGGCTCATAAGCGGCAACGGAATGCCCGTTACCGGGAAGAGCCCGATCATCATTCCCGTGTTGATGGCTACCTGGAAAAACAACACGGCCGCCAGTCCGGCCAGCAGAAACGCTCCGGCCCGGTCCGGCGCCATTTGCGCCCCGTCCAACAGGCGGAGCAACATCGCGAAATAGAGTAGCAGAACAATCAGCGTACCAACGAATCCCTGCTCCTCTGCAAAGGCGGCGAAAATAGCGTCGGCCTGCGAGACAGGGATGAATCCCAGATGGCTTTGGGTGCCATTTCCAATGCCTTTACCCCGGAAACCACCTGAGCCGATCGCAATCTTGGTTTGGGTCACTTGGTAACTTGTGCCTTGCATGTCTTGTGAAGGATGAAAGAAGGTCATAAACCTGTCGCGCTGATAGGGCCGGAGGAAATGCCATCCCACCGGCAGGCACAGAACCCCCAACAACAACAGCACCGCGACCTGCCGCCATTGAATGCCCGCGAGCAGGATACCTGCGCCGAGAATCGCGAAAAAGGTCAACGCGGTGCCGAGGTCCGGTTCTAAGGCCACCAGGATTGCCGGCACTACAGCCACCAACCCCAGTTTGACCAAGTCGGCCCATGTGGCGAATTTGCCTCTCCGCTGGGCAAAATAAGCCGCCACACAGAGTATTATAATCAATTTGACTATCTCTGACACTTGGAAAGTGAGTCCGGCAAACCGCAGCCATCGCTTGGTCTTGGCGATGGCATGGCCGGCCACCAGCAGTTCTCCCAGGACAAGCACGGATAAGATGTAGAGCCAGGGAGTTTGTTCCAAAAGGAAGTGGTAGTCGAGATGGCTGATGGCTAAGGCCAGGACAATACTCAGGAGCAGCCAGTAGATCTGCTTCTTGTATTGGCCCTGGAGGATAGTGTGCTCTGTAGTGCTGTAAATCTCGATCACTCCGATGATGGCAATCGCGATAGCCAGTCCCAGCAGCAGCCAATCGACATCGCGAAACCGAAACTTCTTGGTCATAACTTATGCCTATGCCGGCAAGCGGCTCAAAGTAACGCCCAACACCCCGACGGATGTCATCCTGAGGAGCCGCAGGCGACGAAGGATCTCCGCAGTTCGTCGAAGCGGCAACTGCCGAGATTCTTCGCTTCGCTCAGAATGACACGGTGCCGGTTTCTTCCGAATCCGATTAAGGTCAGTTCTACAGTCGAATTACCCGATCTCCGTTTTCAGTGGACGGCGGTGCCGACCGCCGGCGGGAGAATTGGCGCCTCTCCCGCCTTGCTCAGCATTCGCTCCTGCGTCTGTACCGGCGCCACGAGCGGCTTCTGCCCGTTTTTCTTATCGAAGTACGCTTTAATCACCTCGCGCGCCACGGGCACGGCCACGGTGGAGTGTCCGCCATGCAACACAAGAGCCGCCACCACAATCTCAGGTCGGCTGGCCGGAGCAAAACCGACGAACCAGGCGTTGGTCTTGAAGTTTGCGCTCTGCGCCGACTTCATGAGGTCCACGCTGGCCACCTGGGCGGTTCCAGTCTTGCCGCCAATGTCAATGCCAGGGCAGCGCGCCTCGATGCCTGTCCCTCCATCCTCATTGACTACGCCCCACATACCACGATTGACGACGTCGAGCGTACTGTCAGCGAGCGGAAAATTCTGCGCCGATTCGTCCGGCGGATCAACGCCGAGCGCCAGCAGTTGGTCTTTGAAGGCGAGATGCGGCCGGCAAAAGACTCCGCCCGAGGCGACGGTGCCAATCATGCGCGCGAGTTGCAAAGGCGTCACCACCACCGCGCCCTGCCCGATGGCGACAGACATGGTTTCGCCCGCATACCATTTATGCTTGAAGACCTTCTCGACCCATCCCGGGGTGGGAATCAGTCCCGGCGCCTCGGCGGGCAAATCGATTCCGGTGCGCGCCCCTAGACCCAAGCGCTTGGCGAAATAGGCGATCTTCTCTATGCCCAGGAGTTTCCCGAGGGTGTAGAAGTAGACGTCGCAGGAAACCGTAATTGCACGTTGCAAGTCGACGTGGCCATGCGACTTGTATTTCTCAATCCCGTCGTGGTAAACGTGTCCATAGATTTCGACTTGACCCGAGCAATTCAAGGTAAAGTCTGGCTGGACCGTCCCGGTCTCAAGGGCCGCAGTGGCGGTCACGATCTTGAACACCGAACCCGGCGCCAGTTGCGCCTGGATGGCCTTGTTCATCATGGGCTTCATGGGATCGTTGGTGAGTTTCTCCCATTCCTCGCGGTCGATCCGCTTAGCGAACTCATTGGGGTCAAAGGAGGGGTGACTGACCATCGCCAGCACCTCGCCGGTCCGCGGATCGAGCGCCACGATGGCGCCGGGCTTCTCACCCAAGGCGGCTTCCGCCACCATCTGCAAATCCAGGTCAATAGTCAGCCGCAAGTCGTTTCCCGGCGTGGCATTGATGGTCGTGAGCGAGCCCATTTCCTCGCCGCGGCTATTCACAACGACTCGCCTCAAGCCATCCTGCCCTGCAAGGATCTGGTCGTATTCACGCTCGATTCCGAACTTACCGGCCACGTCGCCAGGGCGATAGGGAGAGCCCGCCTTGGCAATCATCTCCTCGGAAACTTCTCCCACGTAGCCGAGAGTTGCCGCAGCTACTTCTTTCCGCGGGTAAAGCCGCTGCTGAACCTGGATGAGAATCAATTCGGGATACTCGAGGCGGTGCGACTCCACGAAGGTGATGTCATCCAGATTCGCCGATTGCTTAAGCACGATGGGTTGAAAGCGAGGCAAGCGAGCGGTGTGCTCAATCAGGCGGTGCAGTTCGTCAGAGTCAAGGTCCAGACCTCGCCTTATTCCTTCCAGGCGTTCAGGAGTGAGGGCAGACGCGTTCTCGCGCATCAGCAACACACTGAAAGCGGGAAAGTTGTCCGCCAACACGCGTCCTTCGCGGTCCAGAATCCTCCCGCGCGGCGCGATCTCCGGCAGGTTGCGCACCCGATTGCGTTCAGCTTGTTCAAGGAAGAAGCGGTGCTGGCCGATTTGTATCCGCCAATATCCGGCGAGCAACCCCAGGAAGGTCAGTGCGATGGCGTATTGGAAGAAAGCGATCTTCCACGCAGGAAGCCGCTCGTGCTCCGGAAATCGAACTTCCATTTACTTGAAACCGCCGGGGTTAACGCACAGAGGCCGGCCGAACCTGCCTCGGAAATCCATCCTGGTGGCGCAACCGGCTGGCGCTGCCTCGTGCGCCCCGGCCAGGTCTTTCCCCAACAAAGCAGCAAAGTATCACATTGGGGGGTGTAATTCAAGGCAATTACTCAGGCCCCAATCCGTCGATAACGTGCAGGTAGGTGTCGGAGAAGTACGGGCGAGCCGCCGATGTCGTAGCCATCAGCTATCAGCTTTCAGTCCATACCCTTCAGCCTTTACCCTTCAACCTTCACTTGAACTACTGACTTCCCCCTCACCGATCTGGCCACCTGCCCACCTGCCTATCTGCCCGTTTCTTCGTGCAGGTGCTCCGCCTTCCACCGCATGGCAGCGTAGATGCGCACTCGGCCGCTCGGGTGGTCGTAGAAGATAATCTCTTCCAGGGTACCGGGATCAAGCTTGCGATAGTCAGCGAGTTTCAAATCGACCTCGGCTTCCGCATCAGGCAGGCGGGCGGCATTCAGCCCGAAAATGTCCGCTTCGTATTCCTCCATTCGGGAGTAGCTGTTGTCGATGGGCGTGAGGACGAACAGGAAGGCCAAGATGAGAAAAGCGAAAAGGGGCAGCGCGGCCAAGTCGCCGGCCGAATGCGTCCGCCACTTGTCGCCCCAGCGCTTTAGCGCCCACTCGGAACTTCTGCGGAGAAAGGCAAAAGCCAGCACCAGGATGATGCCAAAGAACATCAACCCCTTGTAAGCGTGGTGCATGACGTAGTGACCCATTTCGTGGCCCATCACCGACTCGATTTCGGCCAGGGAACATCGCTTCAGCAGGTTGTCGTTCAAAACGATACGCTCCGTGCCCAGAAATCCCGTGACGAAGGCGCTGACGCGCGTGGACTGCCGCGAGGCGTCCTGCACGTATACATCCTTGGCGGAGATGCCGTTCGCCCGCGCCATGCTGAGAATGGGATCGCGAATCGCCGCGTCTTCAAGCCGCGTGTACTTGTTGAAGAGCGGAGCGACGTACACCGGTGCAATAAGGGCGAAGAAAGTCAGAAAGACGAGGCTGGTCGCCGCACCCCAGATCCACCAGGTCCGCGGCAGGCGGCGCACGATGCCGTAAAGCGCCATCATCAGCAGCCCGCCGAAGACCACACCTACAGCCAGTCCCTTCAACTGATCGCCCAGCCAGGGACCAAAGGTCTGAGTTGCCAAGCCGTATTTATGCTCGCGAACGAATCCCTCATAAACAGCGAGAGGGAAGGTGAGCACGGAAGTAAACACCAGGAACTCAGCCCAGTAGACGAAAGTGTGGATCGGCTTAAAGCGCGTGACGCGCTCCGCCCAGTCGCGCATGCGCGCGGACCAGCCTGTGGCCAGCAAGAGGAGGAAGACAAATGAGGAAGCCAGAAAGTCCCATAGAATAAGCCAGTATCCGCCCTCGAAGTAGGCGTCGGATTTGGCCTTCTTATCCGGCGGCACTTTGGCCAGGTAAGCGTTAGTTGCAGCCACCGGATCGAAGTGCTCTGTCGTCGATATGGCAGATGTTGCGCCAGTTTGCTCAGGCGCTGCCGTCTGCGCCGCGACGGAAGCCGCTGCCGCGAGGAGAACAGCCAGCGCGAAACACGCAAGAAATGCGATTCTCCAAAGCATGGATGCCCCTTAGTTGAGTAGTTGTCATTCCCGCGCAAGCGGGAATCCATTTGCTCGAGGCGGTTCGCGAACCGCCCCTGCTCCCTTACATTTAAGCAAGCATGAGACGCTCGCCTTCCGGCTCAGGTACCGGGTCGCCGAATTCCTTGGCGGTATCAATCCAGAAACGGATAGCTTCATTGGCGTTCGCGAGGGCCACTTCCTGGGTATTGCCGTGAGCCATGCATCTAGGCAGTTCCGGGACTTCAGCAACGTAGGTTTGGTCTGCGGCACTCCAGCAGATGACAATTGCGTATTTATCCAATTTCATCCCCTACGTAAGAACTCCAGAAGGTGTCATCCTGAGCGAAGCGAAGGATCTCTGCAGTAGGTTCGCGCCACACCAGTTTAAGATCAACTGCGGAGATCCTTCGCTTCGCTCAGGATGACAGCCAATAGGTTCGGGATCCCAACGAGCGGGCTTAGGAGGAATGGTTCTAATTCCCTCGAATTTTCGTCAGCAGCCGTCCTCCTGGTGGTGGTAGGTGTCCCAGCCTTTGTAATTGCTCAGGGCTTCGGCGACGGCGGCGCCATAGTGGCTGCGATTGACGGCCACGTGGTGCTCGTAGCCGTGCTGGCAGATGTGTTTCAACAGCTTTTGCATTTGCGGAATCCTCACCACCCCGTAACCGCCGAAACTCTGCGGTCGGTCGCCGGTGATTTCGCCCTCCCCCATGTAGGCGCGTAGCTTCCCCTGCAGGTCGTCCGTCGACACCCGGCAATAGGTGAGCGGGCCGCTCTTCAATTTCCCTACTATCGTCCCGTAGGTGTTGTTCTTGCCCACTGAGCCGGCGATGATTTCCTGGAAATCCATCTTCACGTCTTCAAAGAAGTGCTTGGGCAGGTTCGAGCAGTGGAAGATCACAGCCTTGTCGGGGTCCTCGCCGTAGTTGTTGTTCCAATCCACGATGGCGCTCGGTTCGCCCGCGGCCAACTGCAGAATATACATCGAGATCATGCCGATCATATCCGTCTCGCAGGCGCTGGGCATCAGGTTGTTCGACATCATACTCATCAGCGTGCAGGGTACCACCCCGAAGAACTCTTCCATCGCCGTCCAGCACTGCACCGAGGAGCCCACCAACTCGTTGGCGTTCATCCACTCGTCCACCACCAACCCGAACTTCGCCATCTTCACGAGCGATGCCGAAGGCACCGTTTGCGTGGGTACATAACCTTGAATGGAGGCGATCTTGGCAACCACCTTTTCGTCATCATCCTTCAACCGCTGAATGCGGCCTAGCACTTCCGACAGGTCCAGCGTCTCCACGCTGATGCCGTGGTTCTCCATCAGCTTCTCGCTGAAACGCACGGTGTTGAAGGCCGCCGGTCGCGCCCCAATCACCCCCACGCGGACGTTTTTGAGGCCCTTCACAATCCGGCAAGTCGCGGCAAAAGCTCTCAGATCATCCGCAAAGACCGGGGTCGAGGGCGCTTCCGTGTGCAACGAAGTGAGCGAGTAACGGATTCCGTATTGCCAGAGGTTGTTGCACACCGACATCTTCCCGCAAAAGCTGTCGCGGCGCGAGCTTGCCAGCATTTTGCCGGGATCATCCGGGAAGGCATGGATCAGCACCGGAACGTCCAGCCCCGACATGCGAATCGAGTTCGCCACGCCGCGCTCGTCGCCGAAATTGGGCAGGGTGACCAGAATGCCGTCAATCTCGCCGGCGTGCCGCTTGAACAAGTCCGCGCACTTGCGCGCGTCCTGAAGAGTCTCGACCGAGCCGTACTTCGTCTCTTCGGAAGTGAGACAGATGCTCTTGTAACCTTGCTGCTCGAGGGTGCGCAGAATCTCTTCCCGTCCGTCGCGGGCCAGAACGGCGGGGAAGAAACCGCGATTGCCGACGATGACACCTAATGTCGTTGCCATGGAAAGCCTCCGTCACACGACTTCTGAGAGTCGAGATTCTAGCAGGAATTGGGAATGGTGAATAGCGAACGGTGAGTTTTTCGGCTCGTCACTCGTCACTTGCCACTCGTCACTGCTCTAACGGAACCGATCAAGGATCGGAAAGAAGACCAAACTGAGCGCCACGTTGACCAGAACGGAACTGGCGCGATCAAGAGGCAGGAAAGGGGGCGGGGATTCCAGCAAGGCGTGCTGGAAGGCGGTCATGCAAAGATCGTGAACTAAAACCAGCGCTGCGGTCGCGACACAGCGGGCAAAGAGTGTTTCAAAGTTAAACCGCATGGCGGCGGAGGCAGCCAGATATCCGACTATTGCTTTGGCCATACCGAACATGCCGAGATAACCATGTGACAGCGCATCCTGCATCAGGCCAAGAACCGAGCCCAAGGCGATGCCGAAAATCTGGTTCTGGCGAATCAGGGTGAAATACACAGTGACGAGCAAGGGGAAATCCATCAGTCCTGCCACCGGAATTAGAACCGGCAAGACAGTCTGGAGCAGGAGCGCCGCCAGGACGCTCACGACAAGGGTAACGTAATGGACTCGAAAAGCCTCGACTTCTCGCTCGGGAGCTACGGGCATGGTCCTTTCAGCCTACCAAATGGATGGAAGGTGTGGGAACTGGTTTCCTGAAACTTCACGACGGGTTGTCATTCCCTTCCTTTGACTGTCATTCTGAGCTAAGCGAGGAATCTGCATTGGTTCGCCTCAAAACTGAACTACAGATCCTTCGCTTCGCTCAGGATGACAGCGGACGGGCAGACTGACAATCGTTTGAGGCGCCGATCACGGACGGGCGTTAGAGGCTTGCTGTTGTGCTGAATTGGGCTTCAGAACAACCAGCACGGTTTCCAACCGGCTCAGGTCCACGGCCGGCTTCACCGCGACGTTCTTATAGATGTTGCCCGCGCTGGTTTGTACCACCATTCCTACGGGAAGGCCCTTGGGGTAAATCTGGTCGAGGCCCGAGGTCAGAACACTCTCGCCAAAAGAAATGGGCTCCTCGTTCATGATATAGCGGACCAAACAGAGGTTTTCGCTATCGCCCTTCAGCACTCCCTGGACACGCGTCTTCTCCAACATGACGCCGACTCCGCTGGCGGGATCGGTGAGCAGAAGCACCTGGGAAGAGCGTGGAAAAACAGCAATTGTCTTGCCGACGACGCCCTCCGGAGTAATAACGGCGAGGTCCGCCGTCAAGCCGGCATCTACACCTTTGCCGATGAAAATGGCGTTCGAGTTCTCGCCCGGACTGGAAGCGATAACTTCGGCAGCCACAGTCTGAAAGGGGAGTTGGTTCTTGAAATCCAAGACGGAGCGCAGCCTGCCGGACTCCGCCGCCTGCTCGGAGAGTTGCAGGATCTGGGACTCCGCGGAGGCAAGCTGGACGCGAAGCTGCTGATTCTCCTGTTGGGCGTGCAAGAGGCTTCGGTAAGTTCTCCAGGCCCCCACGGAGAGATCTGTCATACCGTGCATCGAACGTTGGAACGGATCGACCACGGCGACAGCCCAGACGCGAATGAGACGGACATCATGGTTGCGAGTAATCTGTATGGAGAGCAGCAGGAGTTGTGCAACCAGGACCGCGGCAAGGACGACAGTAGAGCGGTGGCGCGCGATGAAAGCCTGCACGTTCGGGCCGTCTCGCGCGACGGGCTGGCCGGGCGATCCCGTTTCCGGGCTGTTGGGGTCGAACGTCATTCTATTGCGACTCGCCGCAAAAGGTTGAAATCCGTCAACATTCTACCGGTTCCGAGCACGACCGAGGCCAAAGGGTCCTCGGCAATGGAAACGGGCAAGCCAGTTTCTTCACGAATCCTCTTATCGAGGTTTTTGAGCAAGGCTCCGCCGCCCGTGAGCACGATGCCGCGATCGGAGATATCGGCCGAGAGCTCCGGCGGCGTGCGCTCCAAGGCCACCCGGATGGCGTTCAGGATCGTTGCCACGCATTCCGAGAGCGAGTCACGAATCTCCGAGTCGTCGATGGTGATCGTCTTCGGGATGCCCTCCAGCAAATGGCGTCCCTTGATTTCCATGGTGATCGGAGATTCAAGCGGATAAGCGGAGCCGATCTCGATTTTGATCTGCTCGGCCGTGCGCTCGCCGATCAGCAAATTGTACTTGCGCTTGAGAAAGGCGGTAATCGCCTCGTCCATCTCATTTCCCGCCACCCGCACGGAGCGTGCATAGACAATGCCGGAGAGAGAAATCACAGCGATGTCCGTGGTACCTCCGCCGATATCCACAATCATGCTGCCGGAGGGCTCAGTGATGGGCAGGCCGGCGCCGATGGCCGCCATCATGGCCTGCTCAACCAGGAACACTTCGCTGGCCCGGGCGCGCATGGCGGAGTCCTGCACCGCGCGTTTTTCCACCTGGGTGATTTCCGAAGGCACACCGATGACAATCCGCGGATGCACGAACATCTTGCGATTGTGCGCCTTCTGGATGAAATAGTTGAGCATCTTCTCGGTGACTTTGAAGTCCGCGATGACACCGTCTTTCAGAGGGCGGATGGCAACGATGTTTCCGGGCGTGCGTCCCAGCATATCCTTGGCTTCGCGACCCACTGCCTCGATATCGCCGCTGATCTTGTTTAGAGCGACGATCGAGGGTTCGTTAACCACGATGCCTTTGCCACGCGCGAAGACCAGAGTGTTGGCGGTGCCAAGATCAATCGCAAGATCGGAGGAGAACACGCTGAACAAGGAACGTACATTCATAGATCAGTCTCAGAACCCATCCTTAGAATCGGGATTAACCTACGACGCTAAGGAGTTATAAGACAATGAACAAGACACAAAAGTACTGGACTACGGGAGGAGAACGCCGCCCTCCGTTTCCGGACTCCGCGACTCACGACTCCAGATCGCGTTCACCTCGCTGGCCGGACGATACTTATGGCAGGATCCCGCAGAAGCCTGCCTCAACAGAGAGAGTGCGATTCCGCAGACGCGGTGTCACCACAAGTCATTTATTGAACAACTTGCCGGTCAACACGGGGCGACAAAAATGCCCGTTCCGCACCTTCCGGCCACCGCTGTTGCCACCCCGCTCGAGGGCGAAGTGCCTTACCCTGCGTGGTTTCGCGCTTGCGGGAATACAGCCTGCTTATTCTTGTCCAAACCTGACATAGGGTCAAGGGAATTCAAGGGAGGCCGTGCCTCAGTTTGAGGTAGAGGCGGCTTTACGCCGCCATTTGGCGAGGTAAACTCGCCGCTACGAATTCAAACTGAGGCACCACCTGATTTTTTCATAGGTTGCCGGGACCGAGTGCTCTCCTCTATAATGGGAAGGTTTAAGGTGAGCACGAGGAGCTTTCATGTTTAGATTCTTGAAGAAAAACAAAGAAGCAGTGAAGAAATACCTGCTGATATTCTTTTTGAGCGTTGTGTCCATTGGTATGGTGATCACGTTGGCGCCGATTCCCACGGGCGATACCAGCCGCGCGGAGAGCAACGTCTTGGCCTCCATGAACGGATTCAACATCACCACGACGGACTTGCAGAAGACGATTCAAAGCCGGTTTCGGAATTCCCCGCAGGTCGACCAGGCGAAGATCATCCCTGCGGTCGCCGGTAATCTCCTGGATACAATGATCCTGCAGCGGGCAGTGATTGTTCAGGCCAGAAAGATGGGCATCGAAGTGTCTGACAAAGAGCTTGGAGAAGCCCTCCAATCCTTCCCCTGGCTAATGCAGGACGGGGCGTTCATTGGCATAAGCCGTTACCAGGACGCGGTTCTGCAGCAGACGGGCATGTCGGTGGTGGATTTTGAAGCAGAGCTGCGCAGCAGGCTTCTGGAAGACAAGATCCGCAGCGTGGTGACGGATGGAGTCCAGGTCTCTGCCCAGGAAGTGCGCGGGGAATTCCAGCGCCGCAACACCAGGGCAAAGGTTCAGTATGTACTGATCGATCCAAGCCAACATATCAAGGCCGTTGAAGTCACGCCGCAAGCCTTGGACGCCTACTTCAAGAGGGACCCACAAAAATATAAGATTCCGGAGGAGAGAAAAGTCCTCTACGTCATCATCAGCGCCGACGACGTGCGCGGGCGTGTTAAGGTGACGGATGAGGAAGCTCGCCAGTACTACACCCAACACCTTTCCGACTACAGAATCCCCGACCGGGTAAAAGTGGCTCACATTCTCTTCAAGACCACAGGCAAAAACCCCACGGAAATTGCGGATATTCAAAAGAAAGCAGAGGACGTCCTCAAGCAGATCAAAGGTGGAGCTGATTTTGGAGAGGTGGCGAAGAAGGACTCCGACGACGGCTCAGCCCCGAAGGGCGGGGAGTTGGGCTGGGTAGTGCGGGGACAAACCGTGAAGGAATTCGAGGACAAGGCGTTCGCGATGAAGCCCGGAGAGGTGAGCGGCCTCGTCAAGACGGTTTACGGAATCCACATCATCAAGCTGGAGGATAAACAGACCGCGCACCTTCAGACTCTTGACGAGGTGAAGGGCACGATCATCGCCGACCTCGAAAAAGAGCGGATCGCCAATGCCCAGGAAAAGTTGGCGAATGATTTGGTCTCTGAACTCAAGTCCAAGCCTGGCGATTTTGAAGCACTGGCGCGAAAAGCAAATCTGCAGCCCCAGACTTCCCCGCTCTTCCATTTTGGTCAGGCTGTTGCCGACCTGGGCAGCGGAGAGTCATTTGAAAACCTGGCCTTCCAACTTCACAAGGGCGAAGTCGGGACACCGATCACTGTTCCTAAGGGACAGGCGGTTATCGAAATGGCGGACATCGTTCCGGAGCATGTACCGACTTTGGACGAAGTGCGCGCACGCGTCGAGGAAGACTACCGCGCACAGCAATCCAGGGTGCTTGCCGCGGAAAAAGCCAAGCAGTTTGCCGCCCAGGTGAAGTCCGGCGATTTTGCTAAGGTCGCGAAGGCGGACGGCCTGACGGTGAAAGAGAGCAACGACTTTACGCAGCAGGATAATATCGAGGGCATCGGTCCGGGCTCGCAGCTTCCCACAGCCTTTACGCTGAATGCAGGCCAAACCAGCGAAGTCGTACCCGTGGGCGGGAGAAGCCTGGTGTTCAAGCTTGTTGCCCATACCGCGCCCGATGACGCTGACTTCGCCAAGCAGCAAGATCAAATTTCGGAAGAACTCCTCGACCGCAAGCGAAACCTGAGCTTTGAACTGTACGAACAGAACCTTAAGGCCCAGCTCGTCCGAACCGGGGATTTGAAGCTGAATAATGCTGCCCTCCAGCAGTTCATTGCGGTGTACAAGAACCAGTAAAGCAGTGGCCAGTGCTTAGTGAGTAGTTGCTAGTCGCTCCGGTTCAGACGAGTGCTGGCTCTGCATTTTCTACGGTTGAAGAACAACAACCCGCAAGCCCCGGCGACCAGCCGTCAATGTCCATTGGTCGCCAGCCAACGCTAACCACTGAGCACTAGCCACTAGACACTGCTTTTCCCCCTTGCACTTCGACAGGAGGCAATATACAATCTTCCTGTAGAAGCAACAGGGGGAATTCCATGTCGAATAATCGAATCGCTCTGCCGCAAGGCACGCTCGATCTGTTGATCCTCAAGACTGTGGCGCTCGAACCCCAGCACGGCTGGGCCATCTCCGAGCGCATTCAGCAGATATCCAGCGACGTACTCCAGGTCCAGCAAGGCTCGCTTTATCCGGCCCTGCACCGGCTGGAGCGGCGCGGATGGATCAGGGCAAAGTGGGGTGCGTCGGAGAATAACCGGCGCGCCAAATACTACGAACTAACGAAGCATGGCCGAAAGCAGCTCGAAGCCGAAGAAAGCGCCTGGCGGAAGCTCGCCGCGGCGGTGGGACAAGTGTTAGAGACAGTGGTTAGTGGTTAGTGGCTAGTGGCTAGTGCCTATAGGCTAACGCGGGCCTTTGCTCGCGGCCCACCAATTACTACTGCTAGCCAGTAACCACTGCTTTCCTGGAGGCGCCGGTGCTGAACGATCTACTGTTTCGGTTGCGAGCCTTGTTCCGCCCCAAATCCATCGAAGCTGAGTTGGACGAGGAACTGCGCGCCCACCTGGAACACCACGTGGAGAAGTACGTCCAATCAGGCCTGCCCGTCGAAGAAGCAAGACGACGAGCCAGGCTCGAATTCGGCGGCCTCGATCAGGTGAAAGAGGGATGTCGAGATGCCCGCGGTGTGGGTTTCATCGAGACACTGATCAGCGATCTCCGTTACAGCTTGCGGACCTTCGCGAGGAATCCTGCCTTCACCACGGTGACAGTCTTAACCTTGGCCCTGGGAATTGGCGTCAACACCGCGATCTTCAGCCTGATCAACGCCGTGATGCTCAAGTCGCTGCCGGTCAGACAGCCGGAGCAGTTGGTGCAGTTCCAATGGGCCGTGAAAGGTTTTCCGGTGATGATACCCACGCTGCGGGGTTCATGGAACATGGACAAGGCCGGGCGGACCGTGAGCACCTCTTTCACGTACTCGGCGTTTGAGGAGACGCGCGCGAACAACCAGGTCCTCGCCGGTATCTGCGCCTTCGCAGATGCCGGACGCTTGAATGTGGTTGCCGGCGGGCAGCCGGGCTTAGCTGTCGCCGACCTTGTTTCAGGCGATTACTTTTCGACGCTGGGGGTGCAACCGATCTTAGGGCGCCCGCTCACACTCCAGGACGACACGCCGGAAGCACCGCGCGCCGTCGTAATCAGCTACGGTTACTGGATGCGGCGATTCGGAGGCGATGCTGCTGCGGTGGGAAGGAACGTCACGCTGAACAATGTTCCCTTCACCATCGTGGGAGTGACCCCCGCGGAATTTTACGGCGTCCAACCCGGCCGCGCCGTGGATCTTTGGCTGCCTCTCCATTCCGAAAAACAGGTGCTCCCGGACGCGGACTGGGGCAGGACCAGTTGGTGTTTGCTCGTGATGGGGAGGCTTAAGCCTGAGATCAGCCAGTCCAAGGCGCTTGCCGACCTGCAGGTCATCTTTCGCCAGAGCGTCCTGGAAGGCACGCGGGCTCTTCCCAAGAATGCCGAGATTCCGTACCTCGAGTTAGAGCCTGGAAGCAAGGGACTGGACGTCCTTCGCTCCGAGTTTTCGCAACCGCTATTCATACTGATGACCGTGGTCGGCCTGGTGCTGCTGATTGCTTGCGCGAACGTTGCGAACCTGCTGCTGGAACGCGCCACCTCGAGACGGACGGAGATTGCCGTTCGTCTGGCTCTTGGGGCCGGCCGAGGGCGTCTGATCAAGCAACTCTTAACGGAGAGCGCTGTGCTCACCATAGCTGGAGGAGCAGCGGGCCTGGTACTGGCTAACTGGGCGAGCAATCTTCTAGTGCTCATGATGTCGAGCGGGAGGAATCCGATCGCCTTGCACGTTCGACCGGATGGCTACGTCTTGGCTTTCACCGCTTCGCTTTCGGTCTTAACCGCACTTCTTGTGGGCCTGGCCCCGGCTTTGCGGGGCACGCGCCTGGACCTGACCCCGGCGCTGAAGGCAGGTCTCAACGCAGCCGCCAGCGCACCTCGGCGCTTCGCGGGATTGCGGTTCAGTCTCGCGAAGGGCTTGGTGGTGACCCAAGTTGCGGTTTCACTGGTGCTGTTGGTTGGCGCCGGATTATTCGTCCGCACTCTGGCCAATCTCGAGAATGAAGATATCGGATTCAACCGCAGCAACCTGGTGCTGTTTGGCATTGATCCTACGCAACAAGGGTACAAGGGAGAACGCCTAGGGCACTTTTACGAGGAACTGCAAGGGCGCTTGAAGGCGGTCCCAGGCGTGCGCTCTGTAAGCCTCTCCATGCATCCCTTGCTCAAAGGCGAGATCAGCATCTGGGGCCTGAAGCTCGACGGTTATACGCCCCCGCCACGACCCGGCGGGGTCAAAGACGACGCCATCGATGTCCACGTCAACAAAGTCGGGCCGGACTTCTTCAGCACCATGGGAATTCCTGTCGTCTTGGGCAGACCGATCGGACCGGAAGACAACGCGTCAAGCCCCCTGGTAGCATTGGTTAACCAGGCGTTTGCGCGCAAGTTTCTTGAGGGCCAATCGCCTGTCGGACACCACGCCGGATGGGCCGGCGAACGGGGCAAGATGGAAATCGTGGGAGTCGTAAAGGACACCCGCTATGGGCAATTGCGACGCGATCCTCCACCCACGGTGTACGTACCCTACACGCAATATCCGGACTACATGGGCGCGATGTACTTTGAGGTGAGAACGGCAGGCGATCCCAGGAACTGGCTCGCTTCCATACGTGATGCTGTTCGTGGCCTCGATAAGGAAGTGCCTGTCTTTGATGCTAAGACCCAGACCGAGGAAATTGACGAAGCGGTCTTCCAGGAACGGATCTTCGCGCAGTTGACCAGCCTTTTCGGCGTGCTCGCCGTGCTGCTGGCTTGCCTGGGACTGTATGGGCTGATGTCCTACTCGGTCACCCGAAAACGCAATGAAATCGGGATTCGCATGGCCCTCGGCGCGCGGCGGGCCGGAATTCTGCGCGGGGTTCTGATCGAGGCGCTGGGATTGGTCTTGCTTGGTCTGGTTATGGGTGTACCCGTAGCGCTGGGAGCGACCCGGCTGATTTCGAGCCAGCTCTACGGGCTTCGACCCAACGATGCCCTCACTCTTGCGTTGGCCACGCTGCTGCTGGCGGCGGTTGCCGTCGTGGCCGGCTATATTCCCGCCCGCCGTGCGACGAAGGTCGACCCCGTGGTGGCGCTGCGATACGAGTAGTTGTCAGTTGACGATTGCCGATGGCCGATTGAACGATCCAGTGGCGAGCCCCCGCCATTGGTGCGCCTAGACTGGCTGACTCTTGTCTCCCAGCATGCGGCGCGCATTGACTTTTTTGTTCCAACTGATAGGATGAGGTTAATGGCAACGATCACTCTTGCAACAAAACCGAGATCAAAGCGCATCATCGTTGAAATCGATGCCGATAGACTCGAACGGCTGGCTGCGAGCCTGGGGTTGCTTAGCCGCAGCTTTCTGGACAGCATCTCGCGCTCCGAAGAAGAGATCTCGCTTGGCAAAACCAAACGCCTCCGAAGCCTGCGCGAACTGCGCCGTCAATGACCGAGATTTATTACACGGAAGAATTCAGTCGGCGCTATCGAGAACTTCCGATTGCCATTCAAAAGAAAGCTGAGCGCCGAGAGAAAGTGTTTCGCGAGAATCCCTTCCATCCTTCGCTAAGAGCGGAAAAACTCCAGCCCATTGAAAAGGAATATTGGAGCTTCCGGGTTGACCGGAACTACCGGATTATTTTCAGATTCGGAGCAGCAAATGAGGTCTATTTCGTTACCTGCGGCCACCACAATTGGATTTACCGCTACCTTCTGTAGCGCTAGGCCTCCACTCGCCCAACCGAAGGGTTCGGAGCCGCGATCCCCAGGAATGGCGGCCCGAGTTCCCACCGCGCACGCAACTTTCGCCCCTCATTTCGCGTAAGGATTAATGGAGGCATTCCGATGCAGACGTCTGCGCCACGCCCGTTCTTCCTTAGCGACCTGGCGATTCTTCTCTATCTCTCACTGCTCACAGTTCTGATCCACTTTCTCGGCAACGGAGGCTACGGCTACTTCCGCGATGAACTTTATTACATGGCGTGCGGGCGGCACTTGGCGTGGGGCTACGTTGACCAGCCACCCTTCGTAGCTCTCATGGCCGTCGTGACGCGCCACCTGCTGGGCACTTCGCTTTTTGCGTTACGCTTCTTCCCTGCGCTCTGCGGCGGACTGCTTGTTCTGCTCACCGGCCTGCTGGCGCGGGAGATGGGAGGCGGGCGGTACGCGCAGGTGCTTGCGGCTGTTGCCGTGATGGTGGCGCCGGTTTATCTTGCCATCGACAATTATTTCTCCATGAACTGTTTCGACCAGGTCTTCTGGGCGCTGGCAGGCTACGTCGTCATCCGAATCCTCATACAAGGCAATCCCAAGCTTTGGCTGCTGTTTGGCCTGGTGGCAGGCGTGGGCCTGATGAACAAGTACTCGATGGGATTTCTGGGGCTAGGCGTGGTTGTTGGACTCGTGTTGACGCCTGCGCGCCGGCAATTCCTCAACAAGTGGCTGTGGCTGGGAGGGGTGATCGCCTTCCTCATCTTTCTTCCGCACATTTTCTGGGAGATTCATTACGGTTTTCCCTCGCTGGAATTCATTCACAATGCGACCACGTTCAAAAACCTCCCGCAAACGCCTCTACAGTTTATGACCGCCAGCGCTATGGGGGTAGGCTTATTCTCTCTACCGATTTGGCTTGCGGGATTGGGTTTCTTCTTTGCGGACAATGAGGGAAAGCACTTTCGCTTGTTCGGCTGGGTGTTCGTTTCCATCCTCGCGCTCTTCCTGGTCACCAAGGCCAAACCCTACTACCTCGCGCCCGCGTACCTCTTTCTGCTTGCCGGCGGCGCGGTGGCCATTGCGGACTTCGTGCGGCGGCATAACTGGAACTGGCTCAGGCGTGCGAGTATCGTTGGGCTCCTCGCCATGGGCGTGATATCAGCGCCGTTTGTACTTCCTGTTTTGCCTCCTGAGTCGTTCCTTAGGTACCAGGCGTGGATGGGTGTCAAGACGCCGAGGGAAGAAAGAGGAAAAGCGGCGAAACTACCGCAACAATATGCCGACATGTTTGGCTGGCAGAACATGGCAGCCACCGTCGCCAAGGTTTATAACAGCTTGTCCCCGGAAGAGAAACAGGAGTGCGTGGTTGGGGCCAGCAACTACGGCGAGGCGGGGGCTATCGACTTCTTCGGCAGGAACTACGGCCTCCCCAACGCCATCAGCAGCCACAACAGTTATTGGATGTGGGGGCCAGGAGATAAGCCGGGCGAAGTGTTAATCGTCGTGGGCGGAAACGCGAAGGATTATCAAGCCCTGTACGAGGTCGTCGAGCAAGCAGCGACGATCACTTGCGAGTACGCGATGCCTTACGAAACCAACTTGCCTGTATTCCTGTGCCGGCGCCCGAAAATGACGTTGCAGCAAGCCTGGCCGCACCTGAAGAAGTTCATCTAGCGCGAGACAACTGAAGAAAACTCACCACAGAGGACACGGAGTTCACAGAGAAAAGACAAATGCACTTGCTCCGTGATCTCCGTGCGCTCTGTGGTGAAGCCGTTCGGTCACTGCTACCAACCCACGGGCTTCCCTTGGTTCTGCTCGTTCAGCCACTTTTCCAGAGGTGCAAAGTAGTCGCGAATGGCGGTGGCGTCCATTTGCCGCTGGCCGGTGATGGCCTCGAGGGCATCGGGCCAGGGGCGGCTTAGTCCCATCGCGAGCATCTCATTCAGGCGCTTGCCGGCTTCCTTGCTTCCGTAAATGGAGCAGCGATGCAGCGGCTCTGTGCACCCGGCCGCGTGCGCCAAGGCGCGATGAAACTGGAACTGCAGAATGTCAGCGAGAAAATAGCGCATGTAAGGAACGTTGGCGGCGACGTGATACTTGGCGCCGGGATCAAAGTCTTCCTCGCTCCGATCGACCCCGGGAGCCACACCCTGGTACTTCAGTTTCAGGTCCCACCAGGTCTGGTTGTACTTCTCGGGGGGAATCTGGCCCGAAAAGACTTTCCACCGCCACTGGTCGATCAGCAGGCCAAAGGGGAGGAAGGCAATCTTCTCCAGCGCTTTATTCAGAAGGAAGCCGATGTCTTTGGAGGTGTCGGGAGCCTTAGCGAGAAGGCCGATTTGAACCAGGTAGGCAGGGGTTACGGAGAGGGCAATGGTATCTCCCACGGCCTCATGAAACCCGTCGTTGGCGCTATCGCGGAAAAGAAATGGCTGGCGGTTGTAAGCGCGTTGATAAAAATTGTGGCCGAGTTCGTGATGGATGGTCCCGAAGTATTCGCCGGTTATGTCAATGCACATCTTGACGCGCAGGTCGTCTACAAAATCCACGTCCCAGGCGCTGGCGTGGCACACCACGTCACGGTCTTGCGGCTTCACGAAAAGCGACCGCTGCCAGAAAGTCTCGGGCAGGGGTGCAAATCCCAGGGAAGTGAAGAAGTGTTCGCCGTAGCGCACCATTTGCCGGGCGTCGGTGTTACGGCTTTTCAGAATCTCGGTAAGGTCGTAGCCCGGATCGGCATTCTGTGGCGCTACCAGGGGATAGACATTCTCCCACTCCTGGGCCCACAGGTTGCCCAACAGATAAGCGGGAATAGGGCCATTGGCCGGAACGATTTGCTCGCCATATTTCTCGCGCAGCTTGTTCCGGACGTAGGCATGCAGGGCCACATAGAGCGGGCGAACCTGCTCCCAAAGACGATCGAGTTCTTGCGCGAAATCGTCGGGGGGCATGTCGTATTTCGATCGCCACATCGCGCCGTTGTCCTCGAAGCCGAGCTCCCGCGCTCCTTTGTTGGCGAGAGCCACGTAGCGCGCGAAATCGTTGCGCATGGGATGGGAAATGCCGTGCCAGCCAACCCAGGCGTCACGCAACTCTTTTGGGTCGCGGCTGTTAGCCATGATGCGGGTAATGTCCTCGATATCCAGGCACTTCTCTTTGCCGCTTGGGCACCACTTGCCCTTGCCGTACGTGCCTTCCAGCGACGAGACGATCTGTGTCAACTCCGCGCTTTCTTTTGCGTCCGACGGCGTCGCCAGAGTCAGCGAGAGCTTCAGCAGTTTCAGTTTCCGCGCCACGTCGTCGGGCAGATTCAGATGGTCGAAACGCGTCGCCTGCTTGGCTAAGTCCACCGTGGCGTTGATGGCGCGCTCGTCAGCCTGAGCGGCCAGAGCCTCCGTGTCGTCGGTGATGTAAGTGTCTTTCACCCAGTCTGCGCGGCTGGCGTCCACATTGACCTTTAGAAGTTTCGCCTCGGCGTCCTCGATAAACTTCTTCGCTGCCTCTGCCTGCGTCTGCGACATTGCCTTCTTCTCTGCTCCTGAGGAAAATAGATTCAAGACAAGAATTGCGCCTGTAACTAATAGAATAACGCAAAGTCTGCGTGAATGAGATGCCATGAGGAACTCCCTCTGTGCTCACTTCGTCTCGACTTCGTCTTTGATGATTGCGGTGAGGACCATCGAGACAATACTGACTACCAAGGCGCCCCAAAACGCGGCCCCGAAACCGTGTACGTAGAAACCCACCTGGAACCAGTTGACCGCGATGTAAGAAGCCAGCCACAGCGTAACGCCATTGATCACCAGAACGAACAGACCGAGCGTGAGAATGACCAGCGGGCAGGACAGCAGCTTCAGGAGCGGCCTTACGATCGCGTTGACCAAACCCAGAATAACCGCCATCACCGCGAATAACGTCCAGCTATTCTTCTCGGCATGGATTCCGGGGACCAGCCAGGCAGCCACGAATAACGACAGACTGCTCACGAACCATCGAATCAGCAGCTTCATTGTAGCCTCGTCGCAATCCTCCGGGCGATGCCCAAGGCGGCCCGGAAGCTGTTTCCTTCCGTGTGCACGTTCAGGTTCACCACGGTATTTCCTTTCCGAAACATCAGCGTTGAGCCCTTGCGGCCAACGTAGGCTTCATCACCGATTCCAACAATCTGCCGGACGGCGCTCTGCCCTTTCGTAGTGGCTTTCATGGCCATGGCCGACAACTGCAGGGCATATGGCCCACCTTGCGGCGTCACTTCAACGGTCAGACTCCTACCCACGGAGGACGTATACTGACAGGTCAAAGCCCCTTTGTTGGTCGACGAGACAGTCGTTCCCAGCGCTTCGCCCACCTCGACATTCGACACTAGAGAACACACCCCGCGGGCGTCCACGGTCGCCCCCGCGGCTGCATCGCCCATTCTTGCGGAGTGGCTCATTTTCGCCCGGGCCGAGGTTTCCTTCCGCGACCGGTAATCGAAATAGGCGCAGCTCGCAATTGACAGGAGCGTGACTACAGTCGATATCCCCATTACCCAGGCGATGACCGTCCACACCCTTCTTCCCGCATTGCCTCTGATTTCGTCGCTTACCACGGAAGTGCCTCCTGGCAGAACCTATGGCGCGGATTGTACTTCGAGAAACAGTTCCGAGTCCAGCCGGAGTGCAAAGGAGTGCAAAGGAATAGGGCGAGGCGCCGCCTCGCCCCTAAGGGTGACAATGATTCTGCTATACTCGCCCTGGCCACAAAACTCATGGAATTAGCAGTCCCGGCGTCTGACAATTCGAAGGCCCGCCCGCAACTCTTCCCGGCCCGGAAGCGGTTGTTCATGGCTTCGCTGCTGTTTGCATTTCTGTTCTCCTCGCTCAGTTGGGAGCAAGCCGCAGGCTGCGCGTTGCTGCTCATCCTGTTTAACACTTTAATCCTGCCTTGGCTTGAAATCGATGCCGGCAAACAACCGGCTTCTGGCCCTGTCGTTGACAAAGCAGGAGGTTTGATTTTGTACCCAACCATGGTTCTGGCGCTGATCCTCGTTTATCGGCATTCGCTGAATGTCGCGGCGGCGGCGTGGGCCATGATGGCGCTGGGCGACGGAATGGCGACTGTGGCCGGGGAGGCGGTGTGCCGTCCGCTCGCGACGGGTGCGTACGCGGCGACGTGGCGACGAGGACTGGCTTCTGCACTTCCCTGGAACCGGCGCAAGACTCTGACGGGATTCCTCAGCTTCGTGGTTGCGGGAACGATGGGATCGTACGTCCTCAGCCGCTGGATCGATTCGGCAATTCCCTCCGCCAAGACCCTGATGGTGTGTGTTGCGGCCGCTTTGCTGTGTGCAGCGATCGAGAGTCTCCCCCTGGCTCTGGACGACAACATCACCGTGCCGCTAACGGCCGGGGCTTTCCTGTTCTGCGCCTTTCTGGTGGAGCGCTCCGCACTGGACAGCAACTTGCCCTTTCTCCGGCGCCGCATCGGGTTGGCGATCGCCGTGAATCTGGCGATGGCACTCCTGGCTTATGCGTTGAAGGCCGCATCGCGCTCCGGCGCCATCTGCGGCTTCTGGCTTGGAACCGCCATCTATCTCGGCTACGGCTACAAGAGTTTCATTCTGCTTTTTGCCTTTGTTCTGTTGGGCTCGGTTGCGACGCGTCTGGGCCTGGCGAAGAAAGCGGCGCGTGGCGTGGCCCAACACAGGTCCGGGGCGCGAAGCTGGCGCGAGGCATTGGCCAACTTACTGGCGCCTGCGTGTTTCGCGATTCTGGTGATAACCACTCACCACGAGCCTGCCTTCTTGATCGCACTGGTCGCCGCGCTGGCAGAGGCGGCTGGCGACACCATCTCGAGCGAAATCGGCCAGTGGGTCTCGGACCGGGCTTACCTGATTACGACCTTCCAGCCGGTTCGCGCCGGCGAAAACGGCGGTGTTTCCCTTTCAGGGACAGTTGCCGGATTTGCGGCTTCAGCCGCTATCGTGGGATTGGGGCTGGGATTGGGTTTATGCGGGCCTTACCGGTTTGCCGGTCCGGCCATCGCCTGGGGCGCTGCGGTTGCGGGCAACCTGTTTGACAGTTTGTTGGGCGCCACGCTCGAGCGGCGCGGCCTCGCGACCAATGGGATGGTGAACTTCGCGGGCACGAGCGTTGCGGGTGGCTTGGCGCTGGGCTTGGCGCTGTACTTGGGGCTTTGAGAGTCTGCGTCCCCGAGCGCAATGGAGGACCACCGCATTCTGTAGGGCACAGGCCAAGCCTAGCGACCTTTCGGTCAGGCACGCTAAACCTGGCAGAGGGAGAGCTTTCCGCGGTGATCCTTCGTTGCGCTCAGGATAAGAGAGTCGCCCGTTGCCGGGGGCGGCCGCTACCGACGGCCGCCCCAGCAGCGGATCCCGACCTACCGGCGGCGATAATAGTAGCCGCGGCCGTAGAATCCACGGCCATAGAACCCCGGCCCGTACCAGAACGAGAAACCAGGCCAATACCCGTAAGGGTACGGGTAGTACGGTGCCGGCGCATTGGCAACCGGAGGAGCCGGAAAGCCGTAGCCAAGGCAATTCCAGCCGGACCCCCCGGACCCCGGAAGCGGCGCGCCCTGAGCCGACGGGCCGCCGGGATAGCCGCCCCTATAGCCGCCGTTGTAGCCGCCCGTGTAGCCGGCGGGGCCTACAGACTGGAAGGCCTGGGGCGCATGTTCTGTGGAGATCGTGATTGGCGCGGAAAGCCGGAACGTTAACATCGTTTCCGGATAGATAACCGTGGGACGGCCACGCGTCAAGAGCACGCCCACGGTTGAGGCGATCAATCCGGCCCCGGCTCCAATGGCGGCGCCAGGACCAAAATCGGCAGCCCCGCCGATCGCCGCGCCCATGAGAGTAGTTCCGGCGATAGCGCCAGCGTCGCGACCATTCGAAGTCGGTCCCCTCATTCCGGTCAAATCGGTTTTGATCGGCAACTGTTGTCCATCCACAAGGGTCAAGTCCGTCAATTGCACTCCCAGCCGCGAAACGCCCTTAACCCGGCCGGCCTTTTGCGTTTCAACGACCTTGCCACCGATCAGTTGGCCTCTCTGGGCGACGATCACGCCATCTGCAACCAGAGGCCGCACCAGTGTGGCGGAAAAACCGTCGCCGGGCTGGTTCTTGTCCGAAGATAGCATCTGGTCGATCCGCACCGTCACAAACACACCTGCCGGAAGCTTTACGCTCGGCGGCACCGGTTGGCTAGGTGGCGGGTAGTTGCCCTGAGAGTAGTTCGGCGGTGGGTAATTCCCCTGAGGGTAGTTCGGCGGCGGGTAGTTGCCCGGAGGATAGTTCGATGGAGGGTAATTGCCCTGCGGGTCGTTCGCCTGCGGATCGTTCGGCTGTTGCTGGGGTGGATTCGAGAAATTGTGCCATCCAGGACTAGGCTCTGAATTCGGCGGACTCGGCGGCGCGGTACTGGGCGCCGAGTTCGATGGTGGGCTGGCGGCCGGATCCTGCGCAAACGCGACGACCGATGCGGCCAGCAAACCCACCCCAGCGCAGTAAGCCACAACCCTGATAAGCTTGCCAAACGTGCTCCTCATAAGCAACCTCCTCCTGTCCCACGGGAAGAGTAAGGCATCTTGGCTTCCAAACCCCGGCTCTGCTATATGTCATTGATTATAAGCATCTTATTTCGTTATTCAGACTGGAGGTGTCGGCCCTCCCCTGGCCGTAATCCACCACTTTGCTGGTCGATTTTGGCCACTCACATCAATTCCCGGGGTCACCGCTGAGGCGCCGAGAGGCAGAGAAATGCCTTCCTTTCGTCTAGCCTCTGCGCCTCTGCGGTATGAACTCCACTAGGCCTCCTCCCCACGGAGCAAGACGATCTGGCCGCTCTCCGCCGACTGGCGCGAGGCGGTCATCACCTGCATGACCCGGCAGGTTTCTTCCGGTAAGCAGAGGAGCGGCGGATGGCGCTCGGCGACGCAGCGTACGAAGTAGCGAAGCTGGGCGGCGAACATATCCTCCTCTGAAACCACAGGTTCGCACACTTGCCCGTCGCTCTTGTACAAGCGGAAGAAGTGCGAGGCCTGTTCGCGCTCCTGAATGTTGGCACCGACCCGAAAAGTGTACTCGATCGCCCCCTTCGTCCCCAGAACTCGAATGCTGGTGGAGAAGGGCCAGGACTCCGGCATCAACAGACTCGCCTCGACTGAGGCCTGCGCCTCCGGGTAAGTCAATGTTGTGTGAACGTGATCCCAGCTTCCTCCGGGCGACTGGATTCCTACCGTGCGCACAGTAAGAGGATGCCCCAGAATCCAATGGATGAAGTCGATGTCGTGGATTTGCAGGTCCAGCAGTCCGCCGCCGCTGCGCGCAGGATTGCGGAACCAGTCGCTCCAGTCCGGGAACTTCGAAAGCCGGTGAGTGGTTACGGAACGAACGGACCCGATCTCGCCGGAAGTAATCAGTTCCTTAATGCGCACGTACTGCGGCCAGAAACGCAGGATGTGCGCGACCATGAGGATGCAGTCGTGAGCCTGCGCCGCCCCGAGCATGCGCTGCGCGGAGGCGGCATCAAGCCCCATCGGTTTCTCGCAAAGGACGTGGCGGCCCCGCTCGGAAGCCTCGAGGGCGACCTGCTCGTGAAGGTCAGTCGGAAGGCAGATGACGACCGCCTCAAGTCTGTCGTCCTCAAGCAGCTCTTTGTAGGTGGAGTAAACGCGTACGACAGGAAACGAATCGAGAATCGGGTTGGGCTTAAGAGTGGCTACGGCTACCACCTCAGCCTCAGGAACTTTCCGCGACGCTTCCAGGTGGACCCGTCCGATGTACCCCATGCCGGCGATTCCCAGGTTAACCATTTGCCATACTCCGATGCTCACATCAGCTCGTTATGCTCACCGCAGAGGCGCTGAGACGCTGAAGCAAGGCTTATTGTTGTCGACCCTCTGCGCCTTCGCGCCTCTGCGCTGGGAGAGCGCCCTCGGCTACACTCTTTCGGCCGCGACAGGGCTCTTGAAATCCAACTGGCGCGCGCGAATCTTTTCGACGGCGCGCACAATGTCATCCATATCTTCACGTGCGGCCAGAAGCAGCCGGTGCTCAAGCCAGACCGCTTCGCGACAGGCGCGCTCCGCATTGGGACAGAGGGCTTCGAAGGAAGCATAATCGATAGCGCGGTCGTAGTGGCCGCAGGTGACCGGGCATCCGCGAGGGTAGAAATCCTGCCGCAGGAACATGGGATTCTTGTACAAGGGATGCGCGTAACCGGCGAGGCACGGAATCCCTTCCGCCTGAAGCGCCGCCAGGAAATCCGCCCGCGAGACGCCGAATTCGGCCTCGTCGAAGCGAAAGATGTAAAGGTGATGCGAGTGGCCGGTGGCAAAAGGTTGAACCCGAAGCGGACGAATTCCCGGTACCGTGGAGAGTTGCGCGTCAAGATAGGCGGCGTTTTCGTCCCGCCTGGCGTTCTGGCCGGCGAGTCGATTCAGTTGCTGGCTGAGGATGGCGCCTTGAAATTCCGTCATGCGGTAATTCCCGCCCAGCCGGTGATGCTCGTACCACGGCCTGCCGATCTTCCGGCCGCCCCAGATGTAAGACTCGCAGAGTTCAGCTAAGTCGCGACCGTTGGTGATGATCAATCCACCTTCTCCGGCGGTCAGGTTCTTCGAAGCTTGGAAACTGAAGGTGCCGGCGTTCCCGATGGAGCCCAGTCCCCTGCCCTTCCAGGTTGCACCATGGGCGTGAGCCGCATCCTCGAGAACCACCAGGTTGTGGCGCCGCGCGATACTCAGGAATGCATCCATATCGGCAGCCTGTCCGGCAAAGTGCACAGGAATGATGGCTTTGGTTCGTGGCGTGACGGCCTGTTCCACCCGCTCAGGAGCGAGGTTGAAGGTGTCGTAATCGATGTCTGCGAAGATCGGGACGGCGTTCACTGCCAGCGGGGCCGTCGCCGTGGCGATGAACGTGTACGGCGGCACAATAACTTCGTCTCCGGGCCCCACGCCCAGCGCTTTCAGCGCCACCTCCAGCGCCGCCGTGCCGTTGGCACAGGCGATGCCGTACTTGGCCCCCTGGAAGTGGGCGAAGGCAGCCTGAAACTCCGCTACTTTCGAGGTCAACTGCCCTGCTTCCGGCGCCGTCGCTTCTACAGCCTGGCCATGCGAATACCGCCACCAGTTGCCGCTGCGGAGCACTTCGAGCAGGGCCTTTTCTTCGCTGTCGTCAAAGACCGGCCAGGAAGGAAAAGGCTTGCTCCGCTCCGGTGTGCCGCCAAAGATCGCCAAACCACTCATGAGGTCCTCCTGAGGGGGGTCCGATGCTTGTGCCACGAGCTAGTCCGCGGTCACGTTAAGAAAGCGAGACGCTTCTGACTTCATAGTGGAAGTGCCGAAACTCCCGAAGGCGGGCGAAGTCGCGTTCGTTCCCGGTTACGATCGTGATTCCGTGGCGACCGGCGCTCATCGCGATGAGGGCATCGTTAGTCAAACGTCCCCGTCCAATATGCTCGTACCCATACTGCGCGCCAAGTAGCGCAAGCACTCTGCCCGCTTGCACCCAGTCACTGAGCGAAGGAACCAAGATGCGCCCTGCCCGGTCGAAGTCATGCTCCAGACGCTCGACGACCTTGCGGTCGCGCATTCGCACGCCGGCACACAACTCCTCCAGGACGACAGCACTTAGCCACAGGGGAGCTTCCGGGGCCAAGTTCCTCACTGCGAGGACCGCTTCGTCCCCGAGTCTCAGCGCGTTGATGTACACTGACGAATCGAACAGGGCCGGTTGCATCTATTCCGCCAGCTTGCCGTAAACGTCGATAATCTCAATGCCGCTCTTCAGGAAACGCTCGTTAGCCTCACGGGTCAGCCGATTTCGTTCGTGTTCGGCGATTACCGCGTCAAGAGCCCGCTCAAGCGTCTCTGTCTGCGTCCCGGCTTTCAAGAATCGCTGAGCGCGCTTGATCTTGGCAACGTCGAGCCGGAAATGCTTGTGTTCGATTCGACCTCTGGCGACGGCCATAAGTAGTTCCTCCGAAATCCAGTATAGCAGAGTATGAACACAAACAAACAAATTGTGAACATCACTGCGGCAGCCGGGAGTCAAGAAACCCCGAGATTCGTTGTGCTGCCGGCGGATCCAGGTTGGCCAGCACGGCAACGATGTAGCCGGACTTGGGGTAGATCCTCAAGTCGCCGTTCATGCCCGGCGCCCCGCCGCCATGGCCCACGTAGCCGTTTCCATTCTTGTCCCGCTCATCCTCAAACCCATAGGCGTACTTGCCGGGTCCGCGGCCTGTCTCCACTTTTCCCGTGATGAGCAGCTCGGTATAGCTGGCGTTCAATAGTTTGTGGCTGAGCAGGGCAGTGGCAAATCGCTCGAGGTCCCCCACGGTCGAGTAGCCGCCGCCGGCCGAGGTCCCGCGATAAGGGAGCGTGTCCGTGTTCGGTGTCCACCCGCCGGAATCCGACCGCATGTAGCCGACAGAACGGCCGGCAACCGACTGATCTTCCGGCAGTGATCCGCTCAAAGTCATGCCGGCAGGCTTGTAGACGTGTTCTTGCACGTAATCGTAGTAACTCTGGTGCGTCACGCGCTCGATCACCACTCCGGCCAACACCATGCCGTAATTGCTGTATTCCCAGCGGCTGCCCGGCTCAAACTGAGGGCCGCGCTTGCCATAGAGCGCCACGTAGTCGTTGAGGGTGCGAAGCTCGAGGCGATGGGAGTCAAACTCCGGCCCAAAGATATCGCCCGTGCCTCCCGTGTGGGTCAACAATTGATGAATAGTGACCTTGGTGGCAATATCTCGGTTGGGATAATCGGTGATGTATTTTCCCAGCGGGTCGGTAAGCTTGATCTTCCCGGCCTCCGCCAGTTGCAACACCGAAACCGCAGTGAACATTTTATTCATCGAGCCGATGCGAAAACGCGTGTCGAGCCGGTTGGGGATCTTCTTCTCGCGGTCCGCCAATCCATAAGCGCCACTGAAAAGCGTTTTGCCGTTTCTCGCAACCAGCACCGCGCCCGAAAACCGATCGGCCGCAGTGTTCTTTTCGAGCGCCGCCTTCACGGCCGCAATGGCTTCGTTCTCCGTGAGTCTCGAGACTGGAAATGCCGCCGGGCGAGGGATCGCCGCGAGGCCCAGCGAAACGATGCGGTGCGGCAGGGCAGCTTCCACCTCCAGCGTGAACCGCGCGAACTGGTCCGAATCGCGCTCCTGAAGCAGGCCGCCTGCCCTGGTGGGCGATGCCTGCTCGAGCTTTTTGAATTCGAATCCGCCCGTGTTGGCGCGGAACTCCATATCCTGACTCAGGCTCGACACCCGGTTGGGGAAGTTATTCTGGAGGAAACGCAGGTATTGGGCTCGATCACCGCTGTTGAAGGCGGCGAGCCAGGCGTAGAACTGGTGAGTGGACGGCTGCGTGCGGGCGAACGCGGCTTGCGCCGGCGTCATTTCCGGCGGGGGAGCCTCGCTCGCGGGCGGCGAAGCCGGGTCAAGGGAAATCTGAGCAATACGGTGCGGCTCAGCAGCCTCCACCTCCACGGTGATCCGCAGGCGCTCCTTGCTGATCCGCGTTTGCGCGATGGCTACGAATCGGTTGTCGGTCGACTCCTCCACCTTTTGGAAATCAAGGCCGCCCGTCTGGCTGTGCATTGCGATTGTCTGATCGACGAAATTCGACGGCGTGCCCGGCGTCATGACCTTCTGCACAAATGCCTGAATCGTGGCCCGGTCGCCGCTCGTGAACGCCGCCAGCCAAGCCTGGAGTTGCCTGGCCGCAGGCGTATTGGGAAATGCGAAATGGCTTGGCGAAGCCGGCGCCTGGGCAGCGAACCGCGACACGTTTAGAACTGCAAGACCTGCGGCGACGGCGACGATTAATGCCATCCCCGCAATGACCTGCTTCACTGCTATGGGCTTCTTTGGTGTCACGTATCTCACGTATCCTCCTGTCCGGCTCACGAGTGTATCATGGATGCTGTAATGCCAAAGTGCAGTCGGGCAGTTGAGAAGTCGAGGAGTCGAGAAGCCAACTACCGTGTTCCGGACTTTGGCTGAGGCGGTGAGTTGGTTCTTCCGTTCTGCGCTTGGACTCTTCAACGTCTTGACTTCTGGACTTCTTGACCTCACCCTTTGTTTTCATAGACATTCTCGCTTTGTTCCCGCATTTTTCGATGCCACAACCGCGGTTTCATGCCAAGGTGCGAAGTTGTACCACAACCAACCCGCCGTCATCCGAGGGCTGGCAGCCAGGGAATTCCCCTCCTTGGATAAGGAGGGGCCAGCGGTAGTTGATTTCTGGCTCTTCCTTTGTTTTCATAGACATTCTCGCTTTGTTCCCGCATTTTTCGATGCCACAACCGCGGTTTCATGCCAAGGTGCGAAGTCGTACCACAACCAACCCGCCGTCATCCGAGGGCTGGCAGCCAGGGAATTCCCCTCCTTGGATAAGGAGGGGCCAGCGGTAGCTGATTTCTACACCGTTCCTTTGTTTTCATAGACATTCTCGCTTTGTTCGCTCAACCCTGGAGCCGAAGAGTCCAGGAGTCGAGAAGCCAATCCATGACACATTGTCCCACAAATAGAGCGCCTTGCCGGGACGTTCCGAGCCATGCGCTAGCCTATACTATTGGGCACAGTTTGTCAAGCGGCAGGGAGGGAATGGGTCAATTCAGCAGGGCAAGAGCGAATTCAGGCGGTCGAACGGCGCAGGGTGGACATAATGGCCGCCCCAAGTCAGGTGAGTGGGCAGGGGCAGGCTCAAGGCGCCGGAAGCTTGGGATTGAGTTGATGCGCGCGCTGTCCCGGATGGTCAGTAAAAGGCCAGAGGTGCAGGCAGAAGCGCCTGCACCCCCGGACCCCACAAAAACAAATCGAGTTAGAAATAGAACTTCATGGCCACTTGCCCGATGCGTGGGTCGTTCGCGCCGGTCACCAATCCAAAGGTGCTGTCACTGATGTTCCCGTTCGGGTTCCCAAACTGGGCGTGATTGAAGACATTGAAGAGCTCCGCCCGGATTTCGAGATTGGTCTTCTCGGTGATCTGCGTCATTTTATGCAGAGACATATCCCAGTTGTTCAATCCGGGACCATGGAAGAAGCGCCGATTGGTGGTGCCGAAAGCGCCTAGGGTCTCCTGGGAGAACGGTGTGGTAGTGAAGTAGCGGTGGTCCGCGGAGGCGCGCGGATTAGAAAACGTGGGATATTGGCCGTTCCAGTTCGGAGTGTCCACGCCGCAACCGCAGAGCGACTGGTCATCGCTTTCGCCCATGCCGATCGGCAGCCCGGTAGTGAAGCGGGTGATGCCGCTGATCGTCCATCCGCTTAGTAATTTACCGAGCGGCCCGGAGGTCGTATGGGCCAGGCGGGTGAAGGGCAGCTCGTAGCTGTAGCTAGTCACGAAATTGTGCGTCAAGTCAAAGGTTGAAAGCGACTTGCTAAGCCTGGCGTTAAAGGGATTGATCTGGTCGGAGAAGGCGGAAGAATCATCGAGGGATTTCGAATAGGTGTAGGCTGCGAGCAGTCGCACAGCTCCCACCCGTTTCTCCATGGAGACTTGCAGGGAGTTGTAGTTGGAATTGGCGAGCGTCTCCTCGTAGGTGTTGTTTGCAAAGTCGAGAATGCCCTGGTTCAAGAACCGTCCGGAGGTCACCGAATAGATCCGCGTCCCATTCTGGTTCTGGCCGTTAGGTAGGGGCCAGATCGAGTCCTCGCCAAACGGGCCGCAGCCGGGAGTATTGAGGCAGGTTGCCGCGATACCAGGGTTAAACGACGACTGGGCGATCAGATGATGGCCGCGGGTTCCCACGTAGGCGACGGTCAGAAGAAGTGAGTTTTTGATTTGGCGCTCGACGCTGAAATTAATGTGCTCAGCGTAGGGTAAGACGTTGTCAATTTTAAAACCCGGCGCGCCCGACAGCGGCTGTACTTGGCCCCAGTTGAAACTCGTATTGACGTTTGCACCGGGCGGTGGGATTGTAAAGGGGAAGCGCTGCCCAACGTCTGTTCCCTCAGTTCTGGTCTTATAAGGCTCGTCCAGGTAGACCGGTGACGGACCTACGAAAAACAGCCCGTAGGGAGAATCGCCCACCTCGACAAACAATGTGAGATCTTCAATGGAGGTGTAGTACATCCCGAAGGCGCCGCGGATGCTGGTCTTGCCCGGCCCGCCGAAAATCTTGGCTAAGGGCCCGTCGGTGGATCCGGGCGAATAGGCAAAGCCGACGCGCGGGGCGAAGTTGTTCCACCGGGTGGGAGACAGCGTCTTGGGAATCCCGGGGTCGCCCGGAACCAACCATCCGGTGGGAGAGCCTGGGAAGCGCGTAGACTGCTCCCCTGGAACAAAAGCCTCGATCTTGCCTTGCGTGTCATAGAACGGCTCACTGGCTTCCCAGCGCAGTCCGTAGTTGAGCGTCAAATTCTGCTTGTACTTGAAAGTGTCCTGGCCAAAGACCGCGGCGTACTTCGTTCGCGAGTCCAGGAACTGCCGGCTCGACTGGATCATGTTGCCCGGCGGGACCGCTCCAATCAGATAGTCGGCAAAGTCATTCCCCGTCTCAGCCCCGTTGAAGGAAAAGAAGCCGTTTTGCGCGTAGGTGTTGCGCTCGTTAATCTGAAGGTAGCGGTACTCGCCCCCAAACTTCATGGTGTGTTTTCCGGATACTTTGGAAAGATGATCCGAAGCCTGGTAGGTGTTGTTGTATTGGCCGGTGGTGCCGTCCGGGAGGCCAATGGTCACGCCGAGAAGACCGAGATTCAGCCAGGGCATGCCTTCGAGCGGCGTATAAACCGGATTGATCCCCAGGCCTCCTTGCTTGAAGCCGAAACTCGTAATGTCCCCGAGGCCGCCTTTAGGCTCGCGATAAACCGCCGCCGAGCGGGTGTAATTGAGCACGAGCTCGTTCACGGTGGTGGGGTTGAACGTCTTGGTGTCGTTCAAGTTGAATTGCTGGGAGCGGGAGGGTGTGAGCGCTGGGAACCCCGGAACATTGGCGGCAGGGATAGGGGGCCAGCACGCTCGCGTTGTCGTAATGGTAGTAGAACAGCAAGTTGCCCGCGTGCTGGTTGTTCAGATCGATGCGGATGCCGAACTTGTCATCGTTCGTGGTCTGTTTCTGAGCGCTGGTGGAGAAGAACGGCTGGCCTCCCGAGGTGCCAACTTCCGTGGGGATGAATTTCAACGTGGCGGCCGCCACAGGGTCCCACGCGGTCGTGGGGATAATTGCATTCGGGAAAACGCATTGAGAGTTGCTGGTGCAACCGGGAACCCAGTAGGGCTCGCCCGCCGTTACAGGGTACCCCAGCCTCCCGCTCAAGACCTGGGCAAAGTGCCCTGGGAGATCGTCGCCTTGCACCGTCCCGGTCAGCGGGTTGAATCCTGTCGTTGCCGTGTCGGAGAAGTCGCCGGAGCGCTCCGAAGGTGAGGGCACAGGGATGTTTCCGGTCGAAAGGCCGCGGTTTTCCCGGGTGCCCTGATAATCGGTGAAGAAGAAAAGCCGGTTCTTCAGGATGGGCCCGCCCAGGGCCCAGCCGAATTGGTTCCGTCGGAAAACTCCGATGGCGCTGTTGGGAATGTCTTGCCCGGTGGCGGAGTTAACCTGGTTGAGATCGAAAAAGTTGCGAGAGTCCAACTTCTCGTTGCGCACGAACTCAAACAGGGTGCCGTGCAGGCCGTTGGTGCCTGACTTGGTGACCACGTTGACGATGGCGCCCGAGAAGCGCCCATACTCCGCATCGAAGGAGTTCGTGATCAGCCGGAACTCCTGGATGGAGTCGAGCACCGGCACAATCGACGTGCCGTTATTGCGCCCCTCCTCCACATCTCCACCGTTCACCAGGAAGGAATTGTTCGCCTCGCGCTGTCCATTCACCGAGAGGTTGCCGGAATTGCCATTGCCGGAGACCGGCCTGTCGGTGGACTGGACGCCCGAGTTCATGGGCACGACGCCGGCCTGAAGGCCCAGCAGGTCGACGTAGCTGCGGCCGTTCAGAGGCAGATTGGTCATTTTAGAGTTTTCGATCACGTCGCCCACTTGCGTGCTGGTTGTTTCCACTTGGGTGGTGGCCGCGGTCACCTCGACGGTCTGGGTAAGGGAGCCAACCACCAAGGTAAAGTCAGCCCGGAATTTCTGATTGACCAGCAGCGTTATGCCCGTCTGCGTACCTTTCTCGAAGCCTTGCTTCTGGACTTCCACAACATAGTCGCTCCCGATGGGAATGAGCGGGAATTCGTAGCTGCCCGTCGAGCTGCTCGTGGTCTGCCTTGTGAAGCCCGTGCTTGCATTGCGCAGAGTAACCGAGGCGCCCGGGACCGCCGCCCCGGTGGGGTCAGATACAACTCCCAGAACGGTCCCCGTTATGTCTGCCCATGCCAGTGAAGAAAAACACAGCATCCCCGCTAAGATCGAAATGCCGCGCGCCACAACTGTCGCTCTTCTCCTCATGTCGGAACCTCCTCAGGTCCTTTTCCACAATTAAAAGTTAACCTTGGTGCCTAACATCAGAAAGACAGTCTTCACGCTCCTAACTAGACTAGCCTCCTCCGCGTGCGAAACTTGTCGCCATCTACAGCCAGATTTGAGACGGACCCAATGACCCATGCTCATGATACACGACGGGGTGTCGATGTCAAGCACGCGGGTCGAGGCGTCATTTGCATGAGGGGCGGCAATACAACGCCGGCGTGATTTCCGCGAAAGCGCGAGTCCATCGTGAGGCCTGGGACGTGCGGAAAGATGCGGCCTCACCTGCCGGTTTGCTGTTAGAATGCGTCAGAATGAGGTTGCGCCTTATCGTTTTCGTATCGTTGAGCCTGCTCCCGGGAGCCACCGGTAGAATTCCCGCAGCGACCCAGTCCGACAAGCCGGCCGTCGAGAGCGGCGAGGTGTCTCGGGCGCCTTACCTGCGCAAGGCGCAGCAAGCTGTAGACGCACATGATTTCGCCGAGGCCAAGCGACAGCTCCAATTGGCCCTGAGCGCCGATCCCAAGTCTGCCGACGCGCTCCTGATGTTGGGATTCGTGGAGTTCCAGAGCGGCGACACACCGCAAGCTGTCGCGCACCTGGAGCTCGGGCTAAAGTTGAATCCCGCGTCGTTCAGCGGCCATTACAATCTCGCTCTGGCCCGGCTGCGCCGGCAAGAAGTGGCCGAAGGTTTGCACGAATTGGAACGCGCCGTCGCATTGAACCCACACCATGCCGGCGCGGCTTACAACCTCGGCCTGGTTCTGCTCGAAACGGGCCGGCCGGAAGAGGCTCTTGCCCAACTGCTTCGCGCTCAAACACTGGCTCCCCAAGAGCCCGATGTCTCCGTCAACATCGCTCGCGCGGAACTGGCACTCCACCGAGTTGCGGAGGCCAAGAGTGAGGCGGACGCCGCCGCAAAGGTCTTCGGGAACGATCCTCGCTGGCAAGCAGCGATGGGCAGGCTTTTTCTGGAACACGACCAACTCCAGGCGGCGCTCCCATACTTGAACCAGGCCTTTTACTTGCAGCCCTCCGAAATTCAGATCCGTCGCCTCCTGGCTTCTGCTCAACTGGCCGCCCAAAACCCCGCCGCTGTGCTTGAATTGGTGACCACCCCGGAGTCGGCCGAAGACCACTACCTGCGGGCGGGGGCGTTCTACCTGCTGCGCCAGTTGCCGAAGTCCGACGAGGAGGCTCGCCTTGCCTCCGGGCAGGACCCTCGCGACTCGCGTGTTCTGGTACTCAGGGCACGCATTTGCCAACTCCAGGGACATCACGAGGCCGCCATCGAATTGCTTCAGAAGGCTACCGACCTGACGCCGGAATGGTCAGAGCCTTTCTATAGCGCGGCAGTTTCCTACTACCTCGAACGTCGCTACGCCGACGCTCAACGCAGTCTGGACCGAGCTTTGGAACTCGACCCCAAGTCGGTCCGCGCCTTGTTCCTTTACGCGGCCTCGCTGGTCAACCAGGGGAAAAACCGTGAAGGAGAAACGTTTCTACGCCGTGCCGTCCAGCTCGAACCGGAGAATGCCCGCTTCTACTACCATTTGGGAGCGCTTCGGTTGAGGGACGACCGGTGGTCCGAGGCCACGGAGGCCTTCGAAAGAGCGGCTCAGTTGCAGCCTGACTATGCGCTCCCGCACTACCAACTCGGAAAGCTCCTCCTGCGGTCGAATCACCCGCAAGAGGCAGCGCGGGAACTCGAAACCGCGGTCCGGCTCCAGCCCGACTTGGCAGAAGCCTACTACCAACTGAGCCGTGCCTACGCTCGGCTGGGTGAAACCGGCAAATCTCAAGAGTCGCAGGCTGCCTTCGCGAAGCTTAAGCAAGAGGAAGTGGACGAGGACAAACAGATAATGGAAGAGGTCCGAAAACAGTCGAGCGCCATGGCACACTAGAATCTCGCCTCGCGGCGCAACGGGACGGCGCATGCTTGTTTCTGCCTCCTCTGGACGCCCTGTCCCAGCGAGTGTTAGGATGGGTAGCCGTGACTTAGGCTGCGCATGGCGCCCCATCGAAAACAAGCAGAGTTTGTTCAGGACTGTTAATCTTGAGTGAGCAGGGGAGTTATTCCCACCAGGTATGGCGGTGAGGTCCAAAATCATTGTGGCGACGGTGATGTTGCCGCTCTGGATGGCCTTGGCTTATCGAGGCCTGACGCAGGAGAATGCTGAACGCTCCGCTTCGAAGAGTGGCGGCCAGGGTTCTGCGGTGGAGGCCGCGGGGCGGAAGAGTTATGAAACCCATTGCTCAATGTGCCACGGCTTGGATGCGCGCGGAGGCGAGCACGCGCCGGGTATCGCGAATTCTCGCGATGTGCAGGGAAAGTCGGACAAGGCGCTCTTCCAGATTATTCGCGGCGGCCTGCCAGCGGCTGGGATGCCTTCCTTTCCCACTCTTCCCCAGAACGAGGTCGAGTCTGTGGTGAAATATCTGCGCACCTTGGGCGGAGCGGCCTCAGCCGAGAACGTCAGCGGCGACCCCCAGCGAGGGGAAAAACTCTTCTTCGGGAAAGCCCATTGCAGCGATTGTCACATGCTGGCGGGAAACGGTGGATTTATGGGGCCCGACCTTTCGGATTTCGCCATCGCGCATTCACCGCAGAAGATTCGCGAGGCGATTGTCCGCCCAGACCAGACGCTGCTGCCGGGGCAACAAGTGATCAACGTTGAAACCGCCGAAGGAGAGAAGCTGTCAGGCCTGGTCCGCAACGAAGACAACTTCTCGATACAATTGCAGGGAATCGACGGAAAGTTTCATCTGCTCATGAAATCTGAAATCACCAAGGTGGAAAGCTCCGGCCATTCCCTCATGCCCGCGGACTACGGGACGCGGCTCAGTTCAGCGGAGTTGGACGATCTGGTCAGCTTCATCGCGCATTACGGTCGCCGCGTGGAAGCGCCCGGCGCATCGTCCGGCCCCAATCGGAAAAGGAGATTATGAAAGTTTCAAAATCCTCACCGCAGAGTCGCTGAGGCGCCGAGTAACGACTTTTTTATTGAGTCCTCCGCGCCTTTGCGTCTCTGCGGTGGAAGAGGTCCAAGGTTTGCTTATGATCAGGCGACTGTTGGTTATTCTGTTGTGCTTCGTGCCGACTGCTTGGGCGGCGCAGGGCCAGAAATTGCGTAAGTTTGAACTCCGCGCCGAATCGCCACAGTTCTGGAAATTGCTTGACCGTGAGGCGAAGTTGAGCCGCATGGGAACGGGCTTCGGTTTTACCGAGGGTCCGGTGTGGGACCCGCACGGATTCCTTTACGTGAGCGATGAAACCCTGAACAAGATTTTCCGCCTTTATCCGGACGGCCATCGGGAGGAACTAATATCTCTCGGCGACCCGGACGGCAGCACCTTTGACCAACAACTTCACCTGCTTGATTGCGCCAGCGTGCTGCGAGCCGTGATTCGCATAGATCCGGACGGGCATTACACAGTTCTTGCCGGCCGGTATCAGAACAAGAGATTTAATAGCCCGAATGATCTGGTGATCGGTCCGGACGGCGCGATTTATTTCACTGATCCTACCTTGGATCTGCCGAAAGGGCAGCCGCAGGAGATCCCCTTTCAGGGTGTTTATCGACTGGACGCGAAGGGTGAGGTGCGCCTCCTTACACGCGACCTTGCCCAACCGAACGGCTTGGCGTTCTCGCCCGACGGCAAGCATTTTTACGTGGACGACAGCGAACGACTGGATATCCGGGTTTACGATTTCCTTCCGGACGCAACGCTCGCGAACGGCCGACAATTCGGCACAGAGAAGGGCGGGCCCGACGAGGGCGTGCCGGACGGCATGCGCGTGGACATGCAAGGCAATCTCTTTGTCGTAGGGCCGCTGGGGATCTGGGTTTGGGACCCGGCGGGACATCACCTGGGCACGATCGTGCTTCCGGAGCAGCCGGCTAATCTGACCTGGGGGGAGTCCGACTACCGCACGCTGTTTATTACCGCCACCACCTCGGTGTATCGAATACGCACGCTCGTTCGAGGCTTCGTGCCCTATCTACCCGAAGGCAGTCGACGCCCAGTTGGCCGACCGAAGCCAACTCACCCCATCAGGGCGTCTGCCGGCCGGTAATGGACATGCGGCACTGGCTGGTTGTCGGGGTACGGCTTGCCGTACCCTCTTGGCTCGGTCGCGCGACAAAACAAGAAGAGGGTACGGCAAGCCGTACCCCTACAACCAGGACGACTCCAGGTATAGAGGGCCGTTTAACATGCCAAGTCCACTCCGTACGGCAGTCGCAGTCCTAGCATGTGTGATCTTTGCCGTCCTCCCCGCCAGCCCTGCGGGACAAAGCGCTCAGCCTTCCTCCCCTTGTGTTGTGGAGCCAACTCAGTTCCACGGCTGGGATGCCGAGCGCATGTCCAATCGCTGGGTCACGCTGATAATAGTCCCAAGGCTCGGTGGGAGGCTGATGCAAGTTACTTTCGGCGCCCATGAGTACTTATTCGTGAATCCGCTTTATCTAGGGAAGTACTTCCCTCCCTCGCAAGGCGCGGCGCAAGGAAAGTGGTTTAACTACGGAGGGGACAAGATCTGGCCGCTCCCCGAGGGTTCTCAAGACGAGCAGCACTGGAGTGGCGGATCAGACGTTCTCGACGACGGGGCCTATGAACTCCAGGTGGTGTCTACCGGAAAGACCTGCGCCGTTCACCTGGAAGGCCCACCGGATGAAAAAACCGGCCTCCGGTATTCTCGACAAATCAGCATCGATGCGGACTCGCCCAGGATCGCGTTCCATGCGGAAATGAAGAACATAACAGGGCATCAAATCCGTTGGTCGGTGCAATCGGTAACGCAGTACAACACCGCTTCACCGAGCGATCCGGCCAATTACAATCGGGATTTCTGGGCATTCACGCCCGCCAACCCAGCCAGCGTCTTCAACCGGAAATTCGACGCGCATTCCGGCCCCATCGATCACCCTTCTTACGGCGTCCGGAACAACTTGTTCGCGCTGCATTGGAGTTACATGGAAGGCGAAGTCGGGGTGGACTCAACCGCCGGCTGGGTTGCGGTTGTCGACGGCGCCTCGAGTTTTGCCATGCTGGAACGCTTTCGTTTCTTGCCTTTGGCAGACTATCCTGAGCGCGCCTCGGTGATTTTCTATATCGATGGTCCCAGCTTGCAGCTCAACAAGCAGGGAATGCCTGAGATCGCACGCACAAAACTGGAAGACACCCCTTACTACATGGAAGCTGAACTGAACAGTCCGCTCGTGACCCTGGCGCCGGCGGAGACTTATGCCTTTGATACGGAGTGGTTCCCCACTCGAATGACGCCTCACCTCCTCGACGCAACTGACGCAGGAATGATCGAACGGGGACTGGCGGCCGTCCGCGCCGGAAATGGTCTGCAGCTTACCGGAGTCTTTGGGGTCTTCTACGCTGGACGCCTTGTGGCCCACCTGTATGACGGTCGAGGAGTGGCACTCAATACTGTGGAAGTGGTCAGAACTGATCCACTCGAACCGCTTTCATTAGACACAAGTATTCCCGCACCGCCTGAAGCTGCCAGGGTGGCGTTGCATCTGGTGGACGAGGGCGGATTGGATCGGGGATCGCTGGAGGAAGTGGAGGTTCTTGCTCCCCGAAGGGGAGCACCTTGAGTAGCCGTGGGTGGAACCCACGGTGGCGAAGCCAACCACCGATTCGGCCCTGAAGGGGCCGAACTGCGGCGGTCAACCCCTCGCGGGGTTGAGGCGTTCAGACGCTCACGGACCGTGGGCTTGCGCCCACGGCTAATCACGGCCCACCGCTTCGCGGTGAAAATATGCGTGTACCCGATCTGCCCAACAAATCTATGCTGCGTCACACGACGCTTCGACGAACGAATTCTGCGCTGCTGATTGTCGGATGCTGCTTCCTAACAACCACTGCAGCGGCGCAATCGGGCCGGACTCCCGTCTCGACGGACGCCGACATTGCTCCGGAACGACTGCTGGTTTCACCCCCGCAGCAGGACTGGCCTTCCTACAACGGAGACTACACGGGACGACGCTACAGCGGGCTGGACCAAATCAACACCGAGAATGTCAAACACCTGCGCGCCCAATGGGTGTTCCACTCCACCAACTCGGATTCCATGGAGGTAACCCCGGTCGTCGTGGGCGGGGTCATGTACATCACCTCCGGCAACGACGCCTTGGCTCTCGACGCGCGCACCGGCCGCGTGCTGTGGCATCACTCGCGCCCGCTGACCGAAGGGCTGATCGACGACGCGTCGGCCCATCATAATCGCGGTGTCGCGGTTTGGCATTCGCGCGTTTTTATGGAGACCGATAACGCCCACCTGCTCTGTCTCGACGCACGTTCCGGCAACTTGGTTTGGGACGTCACTTACGCTGACACTCGGCTGAATTACGGCGCCACCAGTGCGCCTCTGCTGGTTAAGGATAAGGTTCTGGTGGGGACTTCGGGCGGCGACGATGGAGTACGCGGCTTTCTCGCCGCTTTTGACGCCGTGACGGGCAAACTCGTATGGCGTTTTTGGACCATTCCAGCTCCGGGGGAACCCGGCTCCGAGAGTTGGATCGGTGATGCTTACTTGCACGGCGGCGGCACAACCTGGATGCCCGGAACGTACGATCCGGAGTTGAATACGGTTTACTGGGGCACCAGCAATCCCGACCCGGATTTCGTGGGCGATACGCGCCCAGGCGACGACCTCTACACCGATTGCGTGCTGGCCCTGGACGCCGATACGGGAAAGCTGAAGTGGCATTTCCAGTTCACCCCGCATGACCTCTACGATTACGACGCCGCGGAGACTCCCGTGTTACTGGATGTGCCGGATGGCGGAACAGTGAGACGCCTGCTGGTGGAGGCTAATCGCAACGGATTCTTCTATATCCTCGACCGCGCCGACGGGAAGTTTTTAAGCGCCACACCTTTCGTTGAGAAGCTGAACTGGGCAACCGGGATCGACGCCCATGGCCGCCCCCTGTCCACGGGGCTGAAGCCAACCCCGCAAGGCACGCGCATCTGCCCCTCGATGACCGGCGCCACGAATTGGTTCTCTCCCTCCTACAATCCCTCCACTCGGCTCTTCTATTTTCTCGCTCTCGAAGATTGCGAAATGTACTTCGCGAGCGGTGAAAAACAAGTTTACAAGCCCGGCCATAGCTATTACAGCACCGGGGCAAAGCGCATTCCGAGAGAAGCGGCAAAGAAGATCTTGCTGGCTTTTGACGTGCCAAGCGGCAAAGCCGTCTGGCGCTACCCGCAAGTCGGCGACGGTGATTCCTGGGGAGGAACCATGACCACCGCGGGAGGACTGGTTTTTTTCGGAGATGACGCAGGAGAGCTGGAGGCGGTTGACGCCCGTTCCGGCAAGCCCTTGTGGCACTTCAACACCGGGCAGAGGATGCACGCCTCGCCGATGAGCTACGCCGTAGATGGCGTGCAGTACGTCTCGATCGCAGTGGGAAGTGATTTGTTCAGTTTTGCGCTCGATCCTATGCAATAGCCCTCTCCCTGGGGAGAGGGTGGCTCGCTGCGGCGCTTTTATCAGCCGAAGCGAGACGGGTGAGGGGTCCGTTCCGCAATCTAGCTATGGCCGCACGGCCGACAAGCCGGCCTGAGCAAAGCGGCAGCAAGCTGCCGCACTCCAAAGCTCCGCTATTTCAAATCTTAGAGAAGATCTCTTATGGGCCCTACCGCTGCGCAGAGGCCAGGGACATCGACTTGATAGCCTCAAAGAGTTCCGTGGGCTGAATGGGTTTGGAAATGTAGGCGTCCATGCCCGCCTCCAGGCAGCGCTCGCGATCGCCTTTCATGGCGTGGGCAGTCATGGCGATGATGGGCATATGGAATCCCGTGGCGCCCTCGCGGGCGCGGATCGCCGCGACGGTCTCAAATCCGTCCATCTCCGGCATGGACACGTCCATGAGGACCAAATCGAACTTCCCGTTGTCGAGCGCCTCGAGGGCGCTACGTCCGTTATTGACCACAACGACGCTGTGCCCGTGTTTTTCGAGGAGGCGGGAGGCCAGTACCTGATTGACGACATTGTCTTCGGCCAGTAGGATGCGCCGGTGTTGCCGGGCTTCGCGCAAAGAATGACGAGTAACCAAAGGAGTCTCATGACCCTCAGAGCCGCGGCCCCGAGGGCCGCCCTGCGGGCCAACTCCTTCAGGCTTCACGCTGGGGGTCTTCGCTTCGCGAACCGTTGCGGCCAAAACATTCAGCACGGCGTCGAGCAACTGCGACTGGACGATCGGCTTCACCAGGTAGGCGGCAATGCCTAACTCCCGGCAGCGCGCCGCGTCACCCCTTTGCCCGGCCGATGTCAGCATCATGATGGTCATCTTGCGCAAGTCGGTTTGCTGACGGAGGCGCTCGACCAGCGTGAAGCCGTCCATACCCGGCATCTGCGCGTCCACCAGCAGCAGGGCAAAGGCGGCGCCCCGGCGGTCGGCTTCCTGAAGCGTGGTGATGGCTTCCGCTCCGCTGGACGCCAACTCCGGCCGCATCCCCCAGTTGCGCAGCATCTCTCCCAGAATGCGACGGTTGGTCAGATTATCATCCACCACCAGCACCGGCAGCCCGGCTAAGGCCACTCGCTCCGCTGATTCCATCGCTACCGCGCCCTTCACTGTCCGCACCGGCACCGTGAAGTGGAAGCGGCTGCCTTTCGCCAATTCGCTCTCCACCCACATCCGGCCGCCCATCATCTTCACCAGCCGCAAGGAGATGGTCAGCCCCAGCCCCGTGCCCCCGAAGGTGCGCGTCGTCGAACCATCGGCCTGGGAGAAAGCTTCGAAAATGATCTTCTGCTTCTCGGGAGCAATGCCGATGCCGGTATCCCGCACGGTGAAGTGCAACAGCGCCTGGTCCGGAGCACTGGACTCCAGGACCACTTCCAGGCTCACGTCGCCGCGCGGCGTGAATTTGATGGCGTTGCCGACCAGATTGATGATGATCTGGCGCAGCCGCGTAGGATCGGCAACCACCATCTCCGGCACCTCGGGGTGAATATCGCAAGTCAGCTCGAGGCCCTTCTCGTCGGCCCGCAAGGCCAGCAGTTTTAGAGTGTCTTCCAAACCGTCGCGCAATCCGAACCGAATCGGGTCAAGGTCGAGCCTGCCGGCTTCGATTTTGGAGAAGTCCAGGACGTCGTTGAGGACGGTGAGCAGGGCATCGGCGGAAGTCTTAACCATAGTCAGGTAATCGTGCTGCTCGGCGGTCAGTTCCGTTTCCAGGGTCAACTCGGTCATCCCCAGGATGCCGTTGATGGGGGTACGAATCTCATGGCTCATGTTGGCCAGGAACATACTCTTGGCGCGGCTGGCGGCTTCGGCGGCTTCCTCCGCGCCCTTACGCACGATTACCTCCTCTTGCAACTCTTCGGTCCGCTCCTTCACGCGCGATTCCAGCTCCCGTTCGTGCGCGCGGATCGTCCGGATCCGGAGCCGATATCCCCCAACGGCCGTGGCCAGCAGCAACAGTCCGGAAAAGGTATAGAACCAGAGCGTTTGATAGAAATGCGGCCGGAGATAAAGCCCCAGAGTCGCACCTGCCAGATTCCAAACCCCCTCTCCGTTGCAGGCGATTACACGAAAAGAGTACTTGCCGGGAGGAACATTCGTGTAATAGGCGACACGTCGAGAATCGGCATCGACCCAGCCCTCATCCAGCCCTGCCAGCTGAAACTTGAATCGCACCTTGCGCGATGCGGCAAAACTGAGACCGGTATAGTGGAACTCCAGCTTGCTGTGCCCCGCCGGAACTCGGATGTCCCCCATGTCAGGCACGGGCGTGCCGTCTATTAAAACCTGCTCGATCATGACGCGCGGCGGATGTTCATCGATCTTCAAACGGGCCGGGTCGACGACGGCAACTCCCTTGAGAGTCGGGAACCATAACCTCCCGTCCCTGGTCTTCCACCCCGCGGGTTGAAAGCCACCGTTGCACTCCCGGCTGCCCATTCCGTCGGACACACCGTAGGACACGCAATGAATCGACTTGATGACCCCGGCCGCGAACTGGTTGAGCTCCTTCTTGCTGGCGCGGTAGACGCCCCGGTTGCAACTCATCCAGAGATTGCCCCGATCATCCTCGAGGATCTGGAAAACGATGTCGTCGAACATTCCTTGCCGAGTGGTGTAGGCGGTGAACTTGCCGTCCTTAAATCGACTGAGCCCTCCGGTGCAGGATCCGACCCAAAGCGTCCCCTCGTGGTCCTGATAGACAGAGCAGGTGGCGTCATGTGCCAGGCCGTCCTTGGTCGTATAGGCTTTGAAGTGGAAGCGACCGCCACCGTCTTCGGAGTTCGCGCCTCGGACACCCTCCATCGCCGCCAACCCTCCCTCCGTTGCGACCCAGAGCGTGCCTCCCGGACCCTGGTAAAGACCCCTGATGACATCGGAAGGTAACCCGTCGCGAGTCGAGTAGAAAGTGAATGTTCCGTCACGGAAGAGATTGAGACCGCCGCTTCGTGTGCCAATCCAGAGGTTGCCTTGCGAGTCTTCAAGCAGAGATCTAATGGAATCGTTGGAGAGGCCCTGCTTCGTGGTGTAGGTGGTGATTCTGCCGTTTTGAATGCGCGCCAGTCCGCCGCCATTGGTTCCCAACCAGATGCTTCCATCGCGGCTTTCGAGCACGCTCCACACTTCGTCGCTGGGCAATCCCTGTTTCCTGGTATAGTGAGTAACCTTTCCATTCTTGAGATGATTCAAGCCGCCGCCCGACGATCCGATCCACATGCTGCCGTCGCGACTTTCATAAACTCCGTTGACGTCCTCGATACTCAGGCCTTGCTCAGTGCCAATGGTCATGAAGCTGGCGTCCTTCAATCCGACCAAACCGCCGCCGAAGGTGCCGAGCCAAAGATTGCCTTCATCGTCTTCGAGAATTGCCCCTACAGTGTCGTTCGGCAGACCTTGCTGACTGGTATAAGCAGCGACGGTCCCGTTCTCAATCCGCTCCAGACCGTGCCCCTCCGTACCGAGCCATAACGTTCCATGCCGGTCCTGGAGCACGGACTTCACAGGGTATCTGTCCTGAGCCTGCTTTGCGGGGTAAACGCCTAACTTCCCGTCCTGCATGTAACAAAGACCGCCGCCTGTTCCCACCCATACGGTCTGGGCGCTTCCCCGGCCCAATGACCAAACCACGTCGCTGGGGAGGCCGTCTTTGGTCGTATAGAGGACGAACTTGCCGTCCTTGAGCCGGTTAAGGCCGCGGTCCGTACCAATCCAGAGGCTTCCGTCGGTGGTTCCCGCCAGAGCCCAGACGAAGTTGTTCGCAAGACCGTCCTTAGTGGTGTAGCGCGAGAATTGGCCATCCTTCAAACGCCCGAGTCCGTGTCCGGCAGTTGCAATCCACAGGCTCCCGTCCGAGGCCTCGAAAAATGCCCGGACATCGTCACTCGCCAGGCCGTCCGGAGTCCGATAGGTGCTGAACTTTCCGTCTTTCAGCCGGTAGACTCCGCCCGCACTGGCGCCGATCCAGAGGCTCCCATCGCGCCCTTCGAGCAAAGCAACGATGTAAGGACTGGTCAGTTCAGGCGTGTTGCTTTTGTCGAACACGGTGAAGTGGACGCCATCGAAGCGCACCAAGCCTTCCTCGGTGCCTAGCCAGATGTAGCCATCTCGCGTCTGAAGAATCGCGGTCACATCGTTTTCAGGCAACCCCTGTTCCTGTTGAAAGATTTCATGAACGTACTGGGTCAGAGCTTTGGACGGATCGAGCGCCTGGACCGGAGTGCCAGCTAGAAAGGAGACAAAAAGGGGAAGAAAGGACGCCCACGCGAGGGTCGGAAAGCGTCGAAACAATTTGAGAGTCGGCATATTCGTTTGTGCCCAGCGCCACAATCGGAACGGAGACGCTTCGTCTGCTTACACACAGAATGCAACTCTCGTTATGAAGGGCACCTCACCTCGTCACGATCTGTTTCGAGCACTCTCTTTGTTCTATCGGATGTTGTCGGTGTGATCTTTAAGGATGGAACTACAGACCGAGTTTCTTGGCGGCCAATTGGGTGCCGGCCACTCGTGCCCGGATCTTTTCGAACGCGGTTTCACGCGACGTGGAAGTATCGTCGCTGAAAGGAGCAAACCCGCAGTCATCGGTGGTCCCAAGTTGCTCTAGAGGCAGGAATTCTGCCGCCTCCAAAACCCGATCCTGCACTTCCTCGGGTGATTCGACCCGGGGATTTATGGGATCAATGACGCCGACGAAGACCTTGTGATCGGGCCGCGCATGTTCCTTAATCAGCTTCAAAACCCGGCGGCGGTCTTTCTCGCTCGCCAACTGGATGTAAAAATTCCCTGCCTCCAACGTGAAGAGATCGGGCAACAAACCGGCATAGTCAACATCCGCGCTATGAGTGGAATCCTGGTCGCCGCCCGGGCAGGTGTGCACTCCAATGCGCTGTCTCTCATCGGGAGAGAAGCGGCTCAGTACTCGATTGTTGAGGCTGATGAACTGCCTGAGAAGCCCTCGGGAAGGGTCGAGTTTTACGGACAAGCGACCCTCAGTGAAGTCGATCTGCACTTTGTGAGCGCCTAGCGCCAGGCAAGTACGAATATCAGCCTCGGCTTCATGCACGAGGTCGTCAAGAAACTGCTCTCTCGAATACCCTTCGATTCCGTTCTGAGGGTACAAAAGACTAAGGGCTGAGGCAGATATGACCGCCTGTTTCAGCGGTGTGCGAGTGTATCGTTTCGCCACTTCCAGGTAGGAAGCCGCCCGGGTTTTGTAGCGGAACGGACCCGAGACCAGTCGGGGCAGTTGGCGCGTGTGGCCGTCGGCGAAAGGGATCGAGATGCCGTCCGGGGCGAGGTTCGTGAGGCCCTGAACGGGGTAAGTGGCGAAGCTGGGTTTGGTCTGCTCACCGTCGGTAATCACCGGTGAGCCGGTGTCCTCAAACCTCTGGATCGTATCTCGGAGCGCCTCGGCATAGACCGCGTCAAGACCCTCGGGCGAGGTGTGGCCCCCTTGGAAATCTCGGATCGCCTGGATCAACTGAGGCGGTCTGGGAATGCTACCGATGGGTTCAGTAGGGATAGGCATAAGACAAATATATCTGACAATTTGTCCTCCGTCAAAAACCCGCCGCGCTCCCATTTGTCCCACCGCAGAGGCGCTGAGACGCAGAGGCAAAGCTTTGCGTTTCCAATTCTCCGCGCCTTCGCGCCTCTGCGGTTCGGAGCACTAATGAAGAAACAAATCTGCGACTTTCAGGGCGAGGGCATGAGGGGTCGAGGTCGGTCCGGTTGGCGAGAACGATGATCGTCAGTCCGTCGGAGGTGAAGCGTTCGATGACCGTGCGGAATCCGGTGCTCTCACCGGAATGCCACATGCGCGCATGGCCGCGATCAGGGTCAAGAAACCAGCCAAATCCGTACTCCACGGGCCCGCCGCCTTCTGAGGAAGTGTGGACGGTTTGGGGCAACGCAGCCGGCGTCAGCGCTGGCCGCATCTCGGCCTCACTCAACAGAGTGTGGCGGCGAAGCGCGTCGTCCCATTTGCGCAAGTCGTCAAGGGAGCTATAGACTCCTCCGTCGCCGAGGGTCGCCGAAGTCGGACTCTGATCGGTCTCCAGCCAAGTCCCCGCGTCTTGCGTGTGCCCGTAGGCGCGGTCCTTCACCTGATTCGTGCCATATTCGTAGGCCAGCGTTTCGTGCATTTTCAAGGGTACGAAAATGCGCCGGCGGAGGAAATCCGCAAAGCCCATGCCGGACGCCTTCTCGACAACTTTGGCCAGAACGCAGTAGCCGGAGTTACTGTATTCCCAGGCCGTGCCGGATGGGAACTTCGTGCCCGTCTGTTTCTCCATCAGTTCGAGCACGCCGGCATCGCTGATCTGCGGAATCTCCTGCCAGGATTTGCCTGCATAGGTCTTGTCCATCAGGTCTTCGTAGGCCACCAGCCCTGAGGTGTGATTCAGCACGTTGCGGAGGCTGATGGCCCTTCCGTAGGCAGGGAACTCCGGAAAAACCTCGGCGAGCGTTTCGTCCAAATGGAGCTTGCCGTCGTGGACGAGGAGCAGTACGGCCGTGGCGGTAAACTGCTTCGTGCAGGAAGCCAGGCGGAAGTTCGAGCGCGCGTTGATAGGAGCGCCTGAGCGCAAATCGCGGCTCCCATATCCACGTTTGAAGACGGTCTTGCCGTTGAGGCGGACCAGCACCGCGAGGCCCGGCTCATGGCGCGAAACCAGCGGCGCAAAGATCGCCGCGATCTGCTGAGCGTGAGGATCCTCCCCGGCCCAGGCCGGCTGGGAAGAGCAACACAAACCCCAGAATAAGGCCAAGCCGAGAAGCGCGCCGAAAAGACGGCGAATTTCGTTGAGAAGCAGTCGAGAGGGCACTCGAAATCACCTGGCCTGTCATTATAACCCGGTGCGCTCGCCTGCCGTGCTGAGGTATACTGCTAACCCTTCGAGAGTACGGGATGGGAATTCCAGTTTGCGAATCCCGACTAGATTAGAGGAGATCCAATGCGCAACGCTTTTGATCGTCGTGACTTTCTAAAGACCGCCGGCCTTGCCGCCGCGTCGTTATCCGTGGGCGCGACCGCGCTTCCGGCCCGCCCACCCGAACTCATCAAGAATTCTACCGGCCACCCCAGACTGCTTTCGGGTTGCTGCGCCTACTCCTACCGCAAGTACCTCCAACACGGCCCGATGACCATGGAAGATTTCATCCTCACCGCCGTCGAGCAGGAGATCGACGGAGTGGACATGACCACGTACTATTTCAAATCCACCGAGCCTTCCTACCTGCTCGGACTGAGGCGCCTGGCGTTTCGGAACGGCGTGCCCTTTTCGGGCGCGGCGATCGGCACCAACATGTGCCAGCCTGATCCCGGCAAGCGCGCAACGGAGTTCGAAAAGATCAAGCAGTGGGTCGACTCGACCCAACTGCTCGGGGCATCCCACTTGCGGGTGTTCGGCGGCGAGATTCCCAAGGGCGCGACGGACGAACAGGGCATCGGCTGGGTGGTGGAAACCATGAAGCCGGCCTGCGATTACGCGGCAGCGAAGGGAATCACCCTCGGCATCGAAAGCCACGGAGGAATCACCTCCAAGGCCGCTAACATTCTCGAGATTCTCCGCCGTGTGGATTCTCCCTACGCCGGGTGCAATCTGGACATCAGCAACTTTCCGGAAGATCCTTACACGCAGATCGAGGCCTGCCTTCCCTACGCGACTCATACACACATCCGCGACTTCTACGGCGAACCTCGACAGCCCTTGGATCTCGAACGGGTATGGAAGTTGTTCGCGCAGGGCGGGTACAAAGGGTTTACATCCGTCGAATACGAAGGCGAGGAAGATCCCAAGACGGGCGTGCCGAAGCTTCTGGCCCGGGTCAAGGAACTCAATAAGAAGTACTCAACGGTGTAAGAAGGCGCGAGAGAAACGGAACGTGTCATCCTGAATTTCTCCCACCTTTGAACGCCGAGGGGGCGAGTGATTACGTGCCCCATACCAACGGAGGAACATTATGCTTACTCGACGCACATTCGTAAAACAGGCAGCCGCGGGAGCGGCAGCCTACGCAGCTTACAGCCTTTCGCCCGCCAGCCGTGTGCTGGGCGCGAACGATCGGGTCCGCTTCGCCCTGATCGGGGCGGGAAGCCGCGGGAGACAGATTTTCAAGGCCGCGCTGGAATGCCCGAACGTGGAAGCCGCCGCGTTCGCCGACATTTACACGCGCCGCCTGGACGAAGCGAAACAACTTGCGCCCAACGCCGCCACCTATCAGGATTTCCGCAAGGTTCTTGACGACAAGACGATCGACGCGGTCCTCATCGCCACCCCTCAGCACCAGCACGTACTCAATTTCATCCCCGCGCTTCAGGCCGGGAAGGACGTGTACCAGGAAAAGACCATGGCCTTCAACCCCGACCACGCCCGGCGCATGCGCAAAGCGTTCGAAGCGTCGGGCCGCGTGGTGCAGATTGGAATTCAATCCACCAGCGGTCCGGCGCAACCCAAGGCGTGCGAGTACGCCACGCCCGAACGCATGGGCGTCATCACCGCGCTTCACACCCACCATTACCGCAATGCGCCTTACGGTGGTTGGATGCGCAAGATTCCCGCTGACTGCGATACCCAGCACCTCGATTGGAAGGCCTTCGAAGGCGAGGCGGACCATTATGCCTTCGATCCCGAGCGCTACATTAACTGGCGATTCTATTGGGACTACTCGGGCGGGAACGTGTTCGAAAATATGGTCCACCAGGTAGGTTTCTGGTTCAAGGCCCTGAATTTGAAAATCCCTGCCCGCGTCACGATGACGGGCGACAATTACCTCGCACCGAAAATGCAGGTTCCCGACACCATGTGCGCCTGCATGCATCAGCCCGAGAAGATTCTCTTCACTTGGAATTCGATGTTCGGCAACAACTTCTACGGGGAAGGTGAAGACCTTCTGCTGGGCAACAAAGGGACACTTCTCTGCAAGGAACTGGACGGATTGCGCTACGTTGCGCAGGAGAGGCGGCATGCCGATACGTCAGCCGAGGCTGCTTCTGCGGTTCCGGACGTTGCAGGGATCGGAGACGGCGGAATGACTAAGGCCCACATGCAGAACTTCTTCGACTGCGTGCGCAGCCGCAAGGAACCCAATTGCCCGTTCGAAATCGGGTTCCGGTCTGCCATCACCTGCCAGATGGCCAATGCTTCCTACCGCCTGGGCCGTAGTGTGCAGTGGGATGAAAGCCGGCAGGACATCGTGTAGCGCTTAGCCGAATTGGTCAGCGAACGAATTCGTTGGAATCGGAAGGGCGGGGCTTTAGCCCCGCCGCTGACCGCGTCATACATGCGGGGCTTTAGCCCCTGAAGCGGCTTGGCTTCAGGGCCTAAAGGCCTTTTCAACCCTGTCCCGTCCGGCGGCGGGGCTGAAGCCCTGCCCTTCCGGGCGTGGGTTTCTTCCAATCAACTAATGCTATTCTTGTTCGGGAGAACTTGGAGGAGGCCTCTTCGCAGGTTTCTTGCTCGGGAGCTCAAACAGCCCAAAGGGCCACAGCACCAAGTCGATCCTCTGCTGCGCCAGATCGCCGAGCGCATATTCTCCGGGGTCGAGGGGCTGTAGGAGTTTCAAACAGTAAAGACCGGGAGCTAACTGTGTGCGCTGCAATTGCACCGCGGCAGAAGCCTGCGATACTTTTCCAACTCCGGCCCGGTCTGCCTCGACCCTTTCCACAATTCGCGACTCCTTCACTACCTTCACAGGAATCAGTTCCATCTTGGCGCCTAGCCCTTCGCTAGACTGAACGTAGAACGTCGGCATCGCTTGCTGTAGCCGCACGGCAGCCTTGGGACCGGGAAGTTCAAGGATCACCTGGCCTTTCAGCAAGTGACCGGGAACGGCCAAGGCAAACGCCGCCCGCCGCTTGTCGGTGATGACTTCCGGAGTGGATTGAATCAGACGGATCACGCGAGTTCCATCGAATGCGAAGACCCCCTCGTCGCCGGGCAGATGAATGCCCGGGGCAACCTCAAATCCCGCGTCCGGAGGCTTGTAGAAGCGTTCCTTTGCAATCTGGTGGCCTTCCTCGAGTTGTTTCTTCTGGACCGATTTCTCTTCCTCCTGCGCGCGTTTCGTAGCTTCGAGGTCAACGAGGGATAAGGGAACTTCTTCCCACTCGGAGCGCTCGACGCTATAGTAGCGGACTCTGTCCCCGTTCACCTCGTAGCTCGATACAAGCTGATAGCTCCCATCTTTCAGAAACAGTTTCTGGCTGGCCACGGCCGGAAGTGATACCCACGTCAGGCACGCCAATACAGCCATCATCAAGCTAGGCAGGAGAGATCTCATGGCCTCACCGTCGTTCGGTTAGATGCCGCGTTGGGACGGTTCGTGGCTCATCTGTACCACAAGGATGAGCTTCTTCTCGGCGCGCGAAGAAAAGCAGATCCTTCGCTTCGCTCAGGATGACATGTCATTCTGAGCGAAGCGAAGAATCTGCATTTGCGGGTTTGCCGCGCTGTCCTACTTCGTCTCGATTCGCAATACGCTGTCGTTCGGGTCGGGCGCCACGGGCGGCACCGTAATCAGCAAGCGATCTGTCTTTTGTTTGAAGCGGATTTTGTGGCCCGTCGCCAGCAGGGTGACTCGCGAGACTCGGCTCGTCAGGGCGGGCAACTCCAAATCGGGTTTCGATGGCCAGTCGAACACGTGGAGATAAATCGCCTTGCCCTTCGCCGTGGTCCTTCCAAAGGGGAGGTTTTGCCACGGCCCGTAGGTCGTCCCGTAAATGGAATCGCCATTGATCTTCATCCATTGTCCCATCGCCTGGAGGCGTTCAACGAATTCAGGTTGAATTGTGCCCTCCGGCGTGGGGCCGACATCCAGAAGGAAATTGCCGCCTTTGCTCGCCACGTTAGCCAGGTCCTGAATGAGCACCTTCACGGACTTATACTTCTGGTCGTTTTTGTTGTAAGCCCAGGTGTCGTTGATCGTCATGCAGGTTTCCCAGAGCTGAAAATCCTCCGCCCCGCTCTTGGTTGGAACACGGTCCGGAATCTCCTGCTCGGGAGTCACGAAATCGCCATCAACCCCGATCCGGTTGTTGATCAGCGTGGCGGGCTGTAACTCATGAATCAAGTTGATAAATCGCTGGCCTTGGTACTTCTCCTCTCGATCCAGACCATCGAACCAGATCAATGCCACGGGACCATACTTGGTCAGCAACTCGCGAAGTTGACCCTCCATGTAATCAAGGTACGTAGCCCACTCCGGCCGGCTCGGGTCGGCGTGCCAACTGTCCTTGACAAGCTTGGTGGTGTCCCGGTAGCCGGGGTGGTGCATGTCCGGCGGGGAGTAATAGAAGCCCAGGGGCATTCCCCCTTCGTGGGCGGCTTTGGCCAGCATGGCGACAACGTCTTTGCCATAGGGCGTGTTGGTAATTTTGTAGTCGGTCAGCGCCGAGTCGAACATGCAAAAGCCGTCGTGATGCTTGGTTGTAATCACCATGTAACGCTGTCCGGCCTGCTTGGCCAACTCAACCCACGCCGCTGGGTCGTATTGGGTAGGATTGAATCTCTTGTACAGTGATACGTACTCAAGTTCGGTGATATTCCAGTGGCCAGGTTCCATGATGGGCCACGAAGCCTCCACGCTGGCTACTGAATACGGACCCCAATGGATGAACATTCCGAATTTCGCTTCCCGGTACCAAGCGGTCCTCGCGTCCTCTGATTTCTGTGCGGCCTGGGGCGGGGCTACGCCCTCCGCGCCGCTTATCGACGACACCGCGATCAGCAAAAAACCTACCGTGATGTGCAAAAAGAAAGACCAGCCTTCCAACCCGACTCTTCCGCATTGTTTCCATCCCCTCTCCCGTCCTCGCGACATTCCTAAGCCCCAACAGTTTTATTTGCGCTTCAGGAACTCTCGGATCTTTTCAAAATCCTCACGTAGGATTTTTTCCTCGCGGGGGCTACGCAATACATAGGCAGGGTGAACGGTGGCGAGGGCTTTGGAATGTGCAAAATCGTAGAACTGGCCATGAATCCTGGTGATGCCTTCCTTAATTCCCAGGACGGTTTTGACTGCCGGCGCGCCCAGGCAACAGATCAGACGCGGGCTGAATGGTCTCGAGCTGCCGGAAAAGAAAGGGTGAACAAGTCTCGATTTCGTCCTTCTCCGGCGTGCGATTTCCGGGCGGACGGCACTTGACGACGTTACAGATGTAAACCTCCTGCCGTTTCATGCCGATTGCCTCGATCATGCGATTCAAGAGCTTCCCGGCGCGCCCCACAAACGGCAGGCCCTGCTCGTCTTCGTCGGCCCCCGGTCCCTCTCCCACAAAAACCAATTCGGCGTGGGGATTCCCATCCCCGAAAACTATAGTTTTCCGGCCGCCGGCGAGCTTGCAGCGCCGGCAATCGCCCAAGTCGGCGCGGATCTGCTCGAGCGTTTCGGGGCCTGTCGGTGCTGGCGCCGGTGTTTCGAACAAGTTGAAGGAGGCCATGGGTGGCCTTATGGATGCAGCGGCGGCGACGGTCGCTGGGACCTCAACGGGAGGCGGCAGGGCGGCAGGCATGGATTCGCGAGCGGCCAGCGGCGGGGCGCCCCCAGTAGCGGGGAGCGGCGAGATGGGACCTGCGTTAGCAAGACTGCCCGGGTCGCGGCGGTAAAATTCCTCGATTCCGAGTTCGCGGTAAAACTCGAGCCAGTTAGTCAGGTCTTGCCGGAGGCGCTCATCCATAAGTTATGATACCTCGACGGCCCCCCCTCTCCCGGCCCGCACCGCCTGATGAAAACGGCGGCTGCGGCCCACCCTCTCCCCCAAGGGGGCGAGGGCTACAATCTGTTTACCGATCTGCCGACCTGCCCATCTGCCCACTGCCTACTGCCTTCCGTATTGCCACGACCTCGTCGAGGATTCGCTGTGCGACCTCAAGCTTGCTCATTTTTTCGAGTGGCTTCGTGCGGCCGTCGGGGAACACCAGGGTGACGATGTTGGTTTCCACGTCAAAACCTGCGCCCGGCTGGGAGACATCATTGGCCACGATAAAGTCGAGGTGCTTGTCTCGAACTTTGGCGGCAGCGTTCGCCAGCAGGTTTTCAGTCTCCGCCGAGAACCCCACCACCACTTGTCCTTGCCGCCGCCGGGAAGCCAGCATGGCCAGGATATCCGGCGTCTGCTCAAGCTTAAGCTGGGGAATCCCGTCCTGCTTTTTAAGCTTGTGGGGAAGAACTTCCACCGGCCGGAAGTCCGCCACGGCGGCTGCCATCAAAGTTACCGTAGCCTGCTCGAAGTGATGCAAGACGGCCTGCGCCATCTGCTCGGCGGTGCGCACGCGCTCCACTTGCACCCCGGCGGGAGGATCGAGGTGAGTAGGCCCGCTGACGAGCACCACGCGTGCCCCTCGGCGGCAACCGGCCTGCGCCACCGCATATCCCATCCTCCCGGAAGACCTGTTGCTGAGGTAACGCACCTCGTCCCAAGGTTCCTGGGTTGGCCCAGCCGTCACCAACAGGTGCTCACCGCCCAAATCATACCCATCCGCGAGGGTGGCAAGCACCGCCTCGGCGATGCTCTCCACGGAGGTGAGGCGGCCCGCCCCGGTCATTCCGCAAGCGAGATAGCCCTCGTCCGGCGGCAAGACCTTGACTCCCCGCTCACGCAGAATTTCAACATTCCTTTGCGTGGCGGGGTTTTCCCACATATTCACATTCATGGCCGGAGCTGCGATCAGGGGAGCCTTGGTGGCGAGGCACAGTGTGGTGAGGAAATCGTCGGCAATGCCGTGGGCCATCTTTGCCAACACGTTTGCCGTGGCGGGAACAATTACCAGGGCATCAATGGCCTGCGCCACGGCGATGTGCTCGATGGCGCTTTCCACGTTGGCTGCCCCCTGCGGACCGCCGCCAAACATTTCCGTGATGACTTTTCGTCCGGAAAGAGCTGCAAAAGTAAGCGGGGCGACAAATTCACAGGCATTCCGCGTCATTACGACTTGGACTTCCACGCCCCGCTCTTGCAGCAGGCGCAAGAGTTCCGCAGCTTTGTAGGCGGCGATGCCGCCCGAGATTCCAAGTGCAACTCGCATTGCGAAAAACCCGGATTCGGGGACCAGGTGTCAGGAGCCAGGATTCAGGATTTCAGATTTCAGATTTCAAATTTCAGATTCAAAACCCAATCCCTAGCCCCTAATCCCTAATCCCCAGTCCCTAATCCCTAGCCCCTACTTCCTTGGCTTCTTGTTCTTGTCGAGCTCGCCGCCGGCCGGCGCCAGCAACTCGTAAGGCACCAGGCCCGACGATACTTCTTGTTGGGCTAGTCTCGTCAACCGCTTTTCGCTGCTCTGCATGAGCGGGCGCGCGCCGGCCTGAAGCTGGCGAGCGCGCTTGGCAGCGACCAGAATATAGCGAAACTTGCTGTCGATCTTCTGAGGCAAATCCATCCGATTCATCCTCCAAATGTCCTGCAAATCTCTTGTGCGCGCCCCGCCTGGGTCTGGCGCCGCAACCGGCCTGCCTGGACGATCGCTCTCAGGGCCTGAGTGGCCCGCGGGAGACGGTCGTTAACGACCAGATAATCATATTCAGGCCAGTGGGAGATTTCCTGGCGGGCTGCCGCTAACCGTCGTTCTACAACCGATGGCGAATCCGAATGCCGGTGCGTCAGCCGCCGTTGCAGCACCTCGAAGGACGGCGGCAATATAAAGACGCTGAGCGCTTCCGGCAAACACTTCCTGACTTGCTGATGCCCCTGAACATCGATATCGAGGAGCACGTCGCGCCCCTCCGCCAAAATCTTCTGGAGCTGCGCTTTCGAGGTGCCGTAAAGATGTCCAAAAACCTCTGCCCATTCGATGAATTCGCCCGCAGCGATCATCCGCTGGAAGCGCCGGCGGTTCACGAAAAAGTAGTCGCGCCCTTCTTTCTCACCGTCTCGCCGCGGCCGCGTGGTATGGGAAACCGAAAAAGCCAGATCGGGCAGAGTTGCAATCAGCCGTCTTACCAGGGTTGATTTCCCGGCTCCCGACGGCGCCGAAATAACCAAAATGCTGCCGCGCCCGCAGGAAACTCCCTTATTCTCCATCATTCAATGTTCTGAGCCTGCTCGCGCAGCTTCTCAATTTCGCTTTTCATCTCAATCGCCAAGTGCGCGACCTCGAGGCCGACTTCCGGCAAATCCGTGGTTTTCGAGAGCAGCGTGTTCGCTTCCCGGTTCATTTCTTGCAACAGGAAATCGAGCTTTTTGCCCACTTCAGGACTCTCTGCGAGTAGTTGCTTGACCTGCGTGACATGACTCCGGAAGCGCGTCAACTCCTCGGTGGTATCCGAACGGGAGGCCAGATACGCAACCTCGGCCGCAAGCCTCGCCCCGTCCAATTCCGTGCTGCCCATCAAATCCCTGAGACGGCTTTCCAAGCGGTGCTGGTACAGCTTCGGAAGGCGTTCTGCCATTTTTGACACTTCCTCGGTCAGCACCTCAAGCCGCGCCAAGCGGGCCTTGAGATCGCGCCCCAAGTCTTCGCCTTCGCGGCCACGCATCTCGTTCAGGCTCAACAAAGCCTCAGTAGCCACACGCTCCACGAGGACGCGGACCCGCTCCAGGTCCTCCGCGGAAATGTCGCCGTTTCCGCCCGTTGCCAGACCGGGAACGCGCAGCAGAGCCACCAAATCCGGATTGGAACTACAGTCAAATTCCTTGCGCAAGGTCTGGTAAGCGGCCACGTAAGCTGCCAGGAGCTTACGGTCAATCACCAGTCCGGCATTTCCGGGCTGATCGAAATTGACGGTCACTTCCACATGCCCCCGTGTAACGTGATTCTTGATAAGCCGCCTCAGCAGGGGATCCATGGACTCCAGTACCGACGGGAAGCGAAGCTGCACGTCCAGAAAGCGGTGGTTAGTACCACGAATGCTCACCGCGATCGAGTAGCCTCCCTCCTCAGCTTGAACTTTACTGTAACCCGTCATGCTTCGAATCATATCGTCTCGTCCATGAAGCCTCTCGTCATTCCCGCCAAAGCGGGAATCCATTGCTCCCTGAACTGACGATGGACCCCCGCTTCCGCGGGGGTGACGAATGCAGACTTTTGATTTTGTGGGCCGGCCGCCGGCCCATCACTACCGGCAATGACACTGTTAGATTCTTTCACACGTTCGCTTCCCTGCGCAAGGGCCAGCTACTATTCTGCCTGTAGCGGCGAGTTTACCTCGCCACATGGCGGCGTAAAGCCGCCTCTACGTCAAGCTGAGACACTACCCTACGGTTCCGCGTCCACAAATTGCAGCTCGTGCAACTTCTGGTACATACCTCCCCGGCTGACCAGGTCCTCGTGGCTCCCCACCTCCGTGATGCTACCGTGGTCCAGGACAATAATTCGTTCCGCGCGCCGCACCGTCGAAAGGCGATGCGCAATCACCAACACGGTGCGACCCTGCATCAAGTTGGCCAGGGCCCTCTGCACCAGCAGTTCCGATTCCGTATCGAGTTCCGAGGTGGCCTCGTCCAGGATGAGTATGGGCGGATTCTTGAGAAGCGCGCGCGCAATGGCAATGCGCTGGCGCTGCCCCCCCGAGAGCCGTTGCCCGCGCTCTCCGATGATCGTCTGGTACCCGTCGGGCATTTCCAGGATGAACTCTTCCGCCAGAGCCGCTCGGGCAGCTTCCCGGGTGGACTCTTCGCTGGCCATTTGGCTGCCGTAGCAGATGTTATTGTAGACGGTGTCGTTGAAAAGTATGGTTTCCTGGGTAACGATCCCGATTTGGGCACGAAGTGAATCGAGCTTTAAGAACCGAACGTCATGGCCGTCGATCAGGAGCTTGCCGCGCGTGACGTCAAAAAACCTGGGAATGAGACTGGCCAATGTGGTCTTACCCGCGCCACTCGAGCCCACAATGGCCACGACCTCTCCCTTGCGAATTCGCAGGTCGATGTTGCGCAGCAGCGGCAATGCCTCTTCGTAGTCGAAATCCACGTCCTGAAACTCAATCTGGTGCTCGAAAGGCGGCAGGATCGAGGCCCCCGGCTCGTCGTGAATGTCCGGGTGAAGGTCGAGATAATGAAAGACCTGCTCGGAGGCGCCCACGGCCTGCGCGGCGGCGTTATGGACGCCGGTAAGCCGCTTGATGGGCTCATAGGTCTTGATCAACGCGTAGAGGAACGCCACAAAACCGCCTGTGGTCTGGGCGTGATGCATGATCTCATTGCGCGCGTAAAGGAGAATGCCGGCAACCGTGATGGCGCCCAGAACTTCCATGATCGGCGACGTCGCCGCCTGGGCCCGCACCCAGCGCAAGCTGACCCGCAGCAGACGCCGCGTGGCGGCCTTGAATTTCTCCACCTCCAATCGTTCCATGCCAAAGGCTTTTACAATGCGAATGCCGGAGAACGTCTCCTGGAGCACATTGTTCAAGTCCGCCATCTTATCCTGGCTGGAGCGGCTGGAAATGCGAATATACCGCCCGAGGCGTTGAGAAGGCAGCACCACCAAGGGCACCAGGATCAACGAGCCAAGGGCCAGCTTCCAGTCAACATAGAACAGCACCCCCAGCAATCCGACGAGTGTAAAACTCTGCTTCAGGAAATCGGCGGCGGTTTGCGAGACCGCAAATTGAATCCTCTCGATATCGCTGGTGACCGTGGACATCAGCCGCCCGGTGGAGGTCCTCGTGAAGAAAGCCATCGATTGCTGGATGATCTTTGAATAGAGCAGGTTCCGGAGATCTCTCACCACGGAATGGCCGATGAAATTGATGAAATAAGTCGCCAGAAATTCGGCTACCCCTTTGACCAAGGTCACCGAAACAATGGCGATGGCCACGATGGTCCAGGCATTGTGAATCCAGGCCGGGAAGAAGGCCTGCAGATAGATTGGCCGGCCTCCGAAAGGCCACTGGAACAAGACAATCTGGCCTGCATCCGTACCCGGAGCAAGCACGCGATCGAAAACCGGCTTAATGAGTAACGCCGTCAGCGCCTCACAAGCCCCCACCATGGCCATCAACAGGAATGCGACCAGGAAGCGGAGGGAGTAAGGCTTTAGAAAGGCGAGTAGGCGTTGGACTTGGGTCTTCACGTCAAAAGCCCCCGTTTGACCAAGTCCATAGAATTCCCATCACGCAGCAGTTTAACCTCCAAGCGCAACCGAGTCAACCCAAAAGGCTAAGCGACCGTCTGGTATAATGCCTATTTCACGCTGAATGCGAAGGAGGCACTTCGATGCACCTGGTTGAATTCAAGAATGAGCCGCTTCGGGACTTTAGGAGCAACCCGGATCACGAACTGCGGATGAAAGCGGCTCTGGCGGAAGTCGAAGCGCAGTTGGGACGGGAATATGACCTGGTGATCAACGGGGAACGGATCAAGACTCAGGATAAGTTTTCCTCAACTAACCCTGGCCAGAAAGATCAAGCCGTTGGGGTTGTCTCCAAAGCCGACGCGGGCCTGGCGGAGCGCGCCATTCGGGCGGCGGATGAGGCGTTCAAGACGTGGAGCCGCACACCCGTGGACCGGCGCGCGGAACTGGCACTCGAAACCGCCCGGATCATACGGGAACGCAAGTACCACTACATGGCGTGGATGTGTTACGAGGTCGGCAAAACCTGGGCGGAGGCTGATGCGGAGGTGGCCGAGGCCATCGACTTTGCGGAGTTCTATGCACGCGAAATCCTCCGGCTCGATCCGCCGCAACCTCTCACTTCGGTCCACGGCGAACGGAACTTCCTGCGTTACGTTGCATTGGGAGTAGGGGTCGTAATTCCGCCCTGGAACTTCCCTCTTGCCATCACCACAGGCATGACTTTGGCCTCCGTGGTGGCGGGGAACACCGTGGTCCTGAAACCTTCGAGCGACTCCCCGGTGATCGCCTACAAGCTCTTTGAGGCCTTGGAGGAGGCGGGAATGCCCGCCGGAGTGGTGAATTACCTCCCCGGCCCCGGCGGCGCGGTCGGAGACCTGCTCGTGGGACACCCGCGAACGCGCTTTGTGGCGTTTACGGGTTCCAAGGAAGTGGGACTTAAGGTCAATAACGTTGCGGCCAAGACAGCGCCGGGGCAGGTTTGGGTGAAGCGCGTCATTGCGGAAATGGGGGGCAAGAACTCCATCGTGGTAGATAGCGAGGCGGATTTGGAAGCGGCGGTGGAAGGCGTCACGGCGTCCGCCTTCGGATATCAGGGCCAGAAATGCTCGGCGTGCTCGCGGGCCATCGTCGTCGAGCCGGTTTATGAGGCTTTCCTTGATAAGCTTGAGCGCCGTGTGGCGCAGATCAAAGTCGGCGCGGCCACGCGGCACGACAGCTACATGGGTCCGGTGATTAACGCCCGGGCAAAACAGTCCATCCTTGAGTACATCGCCATCGGCAAGAAGGAGGGACGTCTCATTGCCGGCGGGGGCGAAGAACACGGCCCGGGCCACTTCATCCAACCCACGGTGATTGCGGATGTCGCTCCCAACGCACGTATTGCACAAGAAGAAATCTTCGGCCCGGTGCTTGCGGTCCTCAAAGCCAGAAACTTCGAAGATGCCCTGGAGATCGCTAACAACACCGAGTACGGCCTCACCGGCGCTGTCTACACCAAGAACCGCCAGAAACTGGACAAGGCGGAGGAGGAGTTCTTCGTCGGGAATCTCTACTTCAACCGCAAATGTACCGGCGCCGTGGTGGGCGGCCACCCCTTCGGCGGTTTCAACATGTCCGGCACAGATTCCAAAGCCGGCGGCCGCGACTACCTGCTGCTCTTCACTCAGGCCAAAGTGGTGTCCGAAAAACTCACCGCATAGCGGTGGCGTCATCCTGCCCCCTTCGGCCTGTCCGAGGTACGATGGGGCGTGAGCGAGGGATGGCCAGAGAGCCTGTCGTAGGGGCGGCCCTTGTGGCCGCCCGCCTGAGGATTTTGGGCCGCGAGACGGGCGGCCACAAGGGCCGCCCCTACAGCCTCTACGAATGACGCGCGGGATAACCGCAGTCTATCTCCCGACTGACGCCGGGTCGAAGTCGTTTTCGAGAGCAGCGATTTTCACGAGCCAGGATTTATATTGAGCTAGCGTAAAGGGTGGCATACCCTGCAAGTAGTGATTGACGTAGCGGTGCCCATTGGCGGTCCACTCCATCAGAAAGAGCCGCTTGCCGGAATGGAACACCGGGATGCTGCCCAGCTCAAGGTTTTCGTTCGCCTTCGACGCGTAGTCGCCTTCCAGCAGCGTCTCTCCCGAATCCGCATCCCAGACGCGGTAATGGCCGCGGGCATCTTCCCTTGAATCATTGCCGGCCACCACGCGGACGCGCCAGTCCTGGGGCTCATCCACCATCAGGCAGACAGGTTGCTGCACACGGCGAATGTAGTAGTAAGCAAGCTTCTTGTTGAAGTAGTAGTCCACAATGGCGTCGGAGAACTGCGGCCAGCCGTCCATGACATTCCACCAGATCAGGCCGGTGCTGCGCCACTTCTTCAGGCGGGTCATCTCCACGAAGAACTTTTTTGCCTCGGCCTGGGAAACCTGCGAGGCCAAAATGAAATCTTGTATGTTGTCCGGAATCTCACCGAACAATTCCTTCACCTGGTTCGCCATCAGGTTGATGCGGTACGGGTTTCCCGACATGTCGGTGGAATGAAAGATCCATTGGGGATTGTCTTTCCACGGCCACACGTGGTGTTCGTCCACGAAGCGCTGGATGGAGGAAAGCCCGGGGCAACCGTGGTAGCCGATCTCGCTCACAAAGTGCGCCGTGTGCTGGGTGTAATAAGCGCTCTTGAAGTAGTCGCGCGGTCCCCACAGGTGGTCCTCGGGCATGAGCTCCGTTTTCCCGGTGGCAATGACTTCCGGAGCCATGTAGGGAGAGCTGGGAAGATACGGCCGGTAAGGATCGCACTGGAAGACCACCTGCGGCAGGACCTCCCGCGTGATCTTGTTGTGGGCGGGATCAAGGCCGGAGAAAAAATAGGACTGGTCCGCTTCGTTGTCGCCGGACCAAAGGGCGAGAGAAGGATGGTTGCGCAGCTTTCGAACCACCGACATTGCTTCCTGCCTCATGACTTCGAGGAATTCAGGCGTCTGCGGATAGATCGCGCAGGCCATGGAGAAGTCCTGCCACACCATAATTCCGTTGCGGTCGCATAGATCAAAGAAGGCGTCGTCTTCGTAGACGTTGCCTCCCCAGCTTCGGAGCATGTTGCAACCGAGGTCAATAAAGAGCGCGAGAATCTTCTCGTAGCGCCCCGCGTCGCGGCTGTGAAAAGCATCCGCGGGCACCCAATTGGAGCCTTTCACCAGGATGGGCACGCCGTTGACCTTGAAAAGGAACTGGCCGGGCTTTTCGATGCTGGTGATCTCGGTCCGAATCAACTCGATCTTGCGGATTCCCACCCGGTCCTGGCGCGACGCCAGCACTTTTTCACCCTGCAAGAGCTGGGTCGTCACCTTGTAGAGGTTGGGATCGCCGTAGCCTCTGGGCCACCACAAGCGAGGGTCGCGGACCTCGGATTTCAAACCTGCCGGCGCTGAATTCCAGCTTTGTGAACCTGCGGTGAAGGTGGACTCGCCGCAATGGCCCTCCACTCGCAGCCGGAGTTGGGGAAGCAGCGCCAGGTCCGTGCTAAGTTCGTAGGAGACGGCCAGCGTCGCCTCTCCCGGATCAGCGGACAGCGTGGTGAAATACATGTCCTCGATTTCGTGCCGGGCGTGAACGATGAGCTCCACCGGGCGCCAGATGCCCGCCGAGACCGCCCGCGGCATGATGTCCCAGCCGTAAGAGTGCGCGGGCTTCCTGATCCAGACTGCCTCCTGGTTGGTCTTTCCCGCGCTGATGGTGTAAGCCGGGTCGTACCGCTTCGAGGCGGCCTCGATGATGGGTGACCTTAGTCTCACGGTCAGGGTGTTGGGCCCGGCAGGGTTCAATTTCCCGGTCACGTCGAAACGCTGCTCGACTAGGGCGTCGGCGGTCTCACCCAGTTCCTTGCCGTTGAGCCAGTACGTGGCAAGACAATCTACGCCGCGGAAGCGCAATTCCACCCGGCGGCCGGCAACGCCTGCCGGCGTTGGAAACTCACGCTGATACCACCACTCGTAGAGTTCGTAGGGCTTCAGCTTGGCGAGGTTGTCGGCGAAAAACAGGTCGGAGGGCAATTCGCCCTTCGCCGACAGGTCGAGTTCGACGTTGCCGGGCACGGAGGCTTCGATCGGGGTTAATCCTTGGGTCCGGAGCTGGTCAGGATGAGTGATCTGATATTTGCCCTGGGGAAAATAGAAAAGCTTCCATTTGCCGTCGAGGCTTACCCGCATGGTTTCTGAGGCTTGTTGCTCGCTGGCGGGCTTCGCTGCACGCGCCTGGAGCCAAGGGATGATTACAAAAGAACATAACAACAGAAGATGCGCCTTAACCTTGATCATGCTTGCCGCCCTCCCGCGGTCGTGCGACGCCCTCATAAGAACGAAGATTTATACTACATTCCACAACGTAGAGGGTGCGAAATTAGCAAAGCCTGTCATCCTGAGAGCGTGTGATTTTTTCGGCGACAAGAGGTAGTGAGGCTACTGAGCAACCCGGAACCCTGTCATCCTGAGCGCCAGCGAAGGATCTGCATTTGCCTTGGGGATCCATGCTTTCGAACCCATACAGATCCTTCGCTGGCGCTCAGGATGACAGGCCCGTGAACGTGCACGAATGCGCTTTCGGGGGTTGAGGGGACGCGAAGACCCCGGTAGGCCAACCCTTAAGTATTTCCTACTAGCGTCCCTGCATTGAACGTGGTAAATTAAGCCACCTCAGGGCGTTTCGAACCGATTGGCTCTGTCGAAAAGTTCGTCCGTGATGAGTCCGCTTTCTTGGGCGGGGATGAACGTACGCATCGTGGCGCATTCGGGAAAGCTGCAACGAAGGTCACCAGCCGCAAAAGGAGATTTCCATAACATGAAGGTCCTGATGGTTTATCCCGAGTTTCCAGACACTTTCTGGAGCTTTAAACACGCTCTGCCATTCCAGGGGAAGAAGTCGGCGTACCCGCCGCTTGGCTTGTTGACGGTCTCATCGCTTCTTCCCGGCCACTGGCAAAAGCGTCTCGTGGATATGAATGTCGGGCGACTGCGTGACTCCGATCTTGACTGGGCCGACGTGGTTTTCTTCAGCGGTATGCTGGTGCAGGGTCCTTCGATGAAGGCGCAGATTGAACGCTGCAAAGCTCGCGGGTTGCGCACCGTGGTGGGCGGCCCCATCGCCAGCGCCAAGGACAGTGCCATCGATGGAGCCGATCACGTGGTGGAAGGAGAAGCGGAAGAGATCATCCCCGAACTGGCGGCGGACCTCGAAGCCGGCGCGGCGCGCGCGCATTATCTCAGACCCCAGCTTCCCGACGTCACGCGTGTGCCGCTGCCCGATTTGCGGTTAGCCCAAATGCGGCGGTACAGCTCGATGGCCGTACAGTACTCGCGCGGATGCCCGTTCACCTGCGAGTTTTGCGACATCATCGAGATCTACGGGCGCCGCCCGCGCACTAAGACTCCCGACCAGCTCTGCGCCGAACTCGAGCAACTGTACGCCGTGGGGTGGCGGGGACCAGTGTTCCTGGTGGACGACAACTTTATCGGCAACAAGAAGAACGTGAAGGTGTTGATGCCGCAACTGGTGAAGTGGATGCGCGACCACAAATTCCCCTTCTCGCTTTACACCGAGGCTTCGGTGAACTTGGCCGAGGACGAGGAGTTGCTGGGTCTGCTGCGCGAGGCGCACTTCAGCCGGGTCTTCCTGGGCATTGAGACGCCGGTGGCCGAGAGCCTTAAAGAGACCACAAAATTCCAGAACCTGCGCAAAGATCTGCGCGAGAGCGTAAGACTGATCCAGTCCTACGGCATCGAGGTGATGGCAGGATTCATCGTAGGGTTCGACAATGATCCGGCGAATGTTTTCGAGCGGCAGATTCAATTCATTCGCGAGGCCGCGATCCCCCTCTCCATGGTCGGCCTCCTCACCGCGTTGCCCAACACTCAGTTGTGGCGGCGGCTGAAGACCGAAGGCCGGCTCATCAAAGAGAGCCTCGGCAACAACACCCTCGTGGATCTGAACTTCATCCCCAAGATGGATAAACAGCAGTTGCTGGAAGGGTACCAGCAAATCTTGCGGACGATTTACAGCCCCAAGGAGTATTTCGAACGGGCTTCCACCTTCCTCTCGCAGCTCGGCGAGGCGGCACGCCCGCCGGTCGTGTTCTCCGATATCATGGCACTGGGCAGGTCGCTATGGCGGCAGGGATTTGTCCACAATTACCGCATGGAGTATTGGAAGTTCCTCGCGCAGACCCTTCGCCGGCATCGACACCATTTCAGCAAGGCCATCACCCTCGCCATTATGGGCCACCACTTCTTCGAATTGACGGCGGCAGGGGAGAAAATAGACTGCGAGACGAGCGCGGCCGTCAGTTGATGGTCGATTGAGGTTTCTCGAGGTCTTTGTGAACTCTTGGCGTTTGTTGGCCTGCTTCCTGCTCCTGGCCGGGAATAGCTTTGCCTTGCCCTCGGGCCCCAGCGACTCCGACGGAGCGGCAATCCGGGAGGCAGTGCAGTGGATTCAGGCGACGCCCAGCCTTCGCGCCGAATACCAATACATCCTCACCTGCCGCCTCAGACTGCTCATCTTCTGGGCCGGCCGGGATGACCTGGGGGGCGGCTATATTAAGACCGGCCGGGCGGCGGATGATCCGAGCCTGCGCATGATCCAATTGCTATTTGGCTCCGATCCCGCCAAGACTCCGCACGCCATCAACCGTTGGGGTGCAGGCACCGAAGTCGACAAACTGAGTAGCAATAATACCCCGGAGTCGAGCGCGTTTGTAGGGTTCATGAAGTCTTCGCAAGGCGAATCGGCATCCGCCATGCAGCGGGAGCTAACCCACGAGGATACGGCGGGGAGGCATCGTTTTGAAGCCATCATCAGCCGCGTGGACGGCGACCGGGCCATCTCCACCACCGTACCCTTCAACAGCGACAAAGATTACGACATGAGCCAGCTTGCCGCCGCGCAAACATTGGCCTTGGACCAATTAGGGGACGACGTTGCTCGGAAGTTCCGCAGTGCAGACGGCCCGCAGCGCGGAGGGTGCGATCGCCGCGGCGGCTTCCTGTCTACAACGGAAGAATTGCTGGAACGGTCCCTGACCGGGGAACAGACGCCCGTCTCTTTATGTTACGTGTATAACGCCCGCCCGTACACTCTGACCCTCCAACGGGCGATTCGAGTGCCCACCAAGGATGTCGAAGTCACTCTTCACGACCGAGGGCAGAAAACCCGCCGATCGTACCGCGACCTCGAGGAATCGCAATTCCAGATTCGCAACGGGGAGTCCGGCGCCAAAACCAATTTTAGCGTTTTGCTGGGAACCACGGGCGAGTTGCGAGGAGTTCCGGTGCAGATCAATTACCAACCCAACTGGTGGTTTCAGATTGTTCTGAATCTGAAACCCCAACCGCTGAATGAGCCGCGCAAGTGACGCCGTGTGTCATTCTGAGCGAAGCGAAGAATCTGCATTAGTTCACTCTCTCGAAAGTCTGTCATTCTGAGCGAAGCGAAGAATCTCCGCAGTTGTATCTCTTCCGGAACTACGGAGATTCTTCGCTTCGCTCAGAATGACAACACCGCGTCTTTCGGTCTGCCTTATAAACTACGAAAATAGTCAATGGTCCGGTGCAGGCCTTCTTCCAGGCCGATGCTGGGCTGCCAGCCCAGGAGGCGTCGAGCGCGAGAGATATCCGGCTTGCGGCACTTGGGATCGTCCACCGGCAAGGGGTAGCTGACCATACGGCTGGAACTTCCGGTAAGCCGGATAATCAACTCGGCGACTTCAGCGATGCGAAGTTCGGTGGGATTTCCCAGGTTGACAGGCAGGTGGAAGTCCTCCGCGCCGGCAGGCGAAGCTTCTGCCTCTCCGGGGTTGTGAAAGAGCAGCCGGAGAATTCCTTCCACAAGGTCGGAGACGTAGCAAAAACTGCGGGTCTGATTCCCTTCCCCGTAAATCGTCAGGTCGTTGCCTTCCAGAGCCTGAACGACGAAATTTGAAATGACGCGGCCGTCGTGAGGCCGCATCCGAGGGCCATAGGTATTGAAGATGCGGACGATCCGCGTATCCAGATGGTGATAGCGATGATACGCCAGAGTTATAGCCTCGGCAAAGCGTTTGGCCTCGTCGTAAACCCCGCGCGGCCCGACAGGGTTTACATGTCCCCAGTAGTCCTCGGTTTGCGGACTCAGCTCCGGATCCCCATAGACTTCTGAAGTGCTGGCCAACAGGAAGCGGGCTTCACGGGCTTTGGCAAGTCCCAGGGCATTATGCGTCCCCAGCGATCCCACTTTGAGCGTCTGAATGGGCAGGCGGAGGTAGTCTACTGGGCTTGCCGGGGAGGCAAAATGGAGCACCGCATCGACCGCGCCTTCCACCTCGATCGGCTTGGTCACATCGTGGCGGAGGAACGTGAACGAGGGATGGTCCTTGAAGGCGGCAAGGTTTTCCAGGCGGCCGGTAATCAGGCTGTCGACGCAGCAAACCTGGTGCCCCGCGGCAAGCAGTTGCTCCGAGAGATGGCTTCCCAGAAAACCTGCCCCGCCGGTAATGACAATCCTCAACTGAATCCCTTCCTGTCTGTCATGCTGAGCGAAGCGAAGCATCTGCATTTATCTATTTGAAAACGAACAAATGCAGATTCCTCGCTTCGCTCGGAATGACAGGGCTTGGGCGGCGGCGGAAAGCCGGCGTCGTTTCCCTATCCCCCCGCAGGGACGTGTTTGCGAGTGTGCGCCCCACTCCCGACGTCCACGTATTCAAATCCATGCTCAACGATGGCATTGCGGGAGAACATGTTGCGGCCATCGAAGATCAAGGGCCGGGCCATAATTTGGCGCACCCTGTTCAAATCCAGGCGCAGGAACTCCTCCCACTCGGTCAGCGCCAGGACGGCATCCGCACCTTGAGCCGCCGAGTAAGCGTCCGCGCAATACTCGATTTCAGGGATCTGGGCTTTTGCCTTCTCCATCGCCTGGGGATCGTAGGCCTGCACTACAGCCCCTTCCGCGAGCAATCGCCGGATGACCGCCAGCGCAGGGGCGGATCGCACATCGTCTGTGCAGGGCTTGAACGCGAGCCCCCAAACTCCGATACGTTTTCCGCGGACCACCCAGAGCTCATTCTTGATTTTGTCGACGAACAGATCGATGCGGCGCTGATTGATTCGCTCCACTTCGCGCAGCAGGGTGAAATCGCAACCGGCGCTTTGGCCCACTCGGACGAAGGCTTGGAGGTCCTTGGGAAAGCAGGAACCGCCAAATCCAATGCCCGGTTTGAGAAAGCTGCCGCCGATCCTGCTGTCCATGCCGATCGCCTCGGCCACCTTGGCGGCGTCCGCTCCCACCTCTTCGCACAGGTCGGCAATCATGTTGATGAAGGAAATCTTCATGGCGAGGAAAGAGTTCGACGCATGCTTGATCAGCTCCGCGCTGTTGATGTCTGTCACTACAAAAGGCACGCGCGTGCGCTTCGAGCAATTCTCGTGAATGGGGCAGACGAAACTCTGCTCCAGCACCGGCCGATACACTTCTTCGAGCAGCTCAGCCGCTTTGGCGGAATCCACCCCCACCACGATCCGGTCAGGATGGAAAAAATCCTCGACTCCCGATCCCTCCCGCAAGAACTCGGGATTGGAGGCGACATCGTAGTGGAACTGCGCGTTGTCACCGTAGATGCTGAAGTGCTTCTGCAGCCGGCGGCCGGTCTGCACCGGGACGGTGCTCTTCTCAATCACCAGGTGGTAGCCTCGTGCGCTTGCCGAAATTCTCCGCGCCACCAGTTCCACCGAGGAAAGGTCCGCCTCGCCATTCTCGAGGGGCGGAGTGCCCACGCAGATAAAGATCACCTCGCATTGCGCCAGCGCGTCTTCGATCCGGGAAATGAACTCCAACCGCCCCGCCTCCCGGTTGCGCTTGACCAGGTCTCCCAAGCCCGGCTCGTAAAAGGGCATCCCTCCCGCATTGAGCGTATCGACCTTTCCCTGGTCGTCATCGACGCAGATAACCCTGTGGCCCGTTTCAGCCAGGCCCGAGGCAGTGATTAAGCCCACGTAGCCGGCTCCGATTACCGTAATGTTCATACGAATACCATTCCTCCACCCGAGGGCAGTCGCTTTCCGAAGCGTAACACAAACATTGCCCACTCGGGAAATTCTCGTCTCGAACATGCAGGCGCCGCGCCGGGTCGATGGATCCCCCGAAGCCGCGAACCCTGGGGAGTGGGTTGGCACTTCGAGGACTCAAAAAATCGACGAACGAACCGGGAATGTCTATGCAAACAAAGAACAATAACAATAAGTCATAGTGCGGAAGAGCTGAGGGGTCGAAAGGTACAAAGCTGAATCCGGCTCGAAACCCCAGACGAACTCCGGGAGGCGGGTTGGCACCTCGACGACTTGAAAAATGAACGAACGAACCGGGAATGTCTATGAAAACAAAGACTAATGACAATAAGTCATGCCGGAAAACCGCGTCATTCCCGCGAAAGCGGGAATCCGTTGTGTTCTGGACCGAGATTGGACCCCCGCTTGCCTGGGGGTGACGACGTTTGCGATTTTCATCCGTTTGGGTAGGCGCACCCCATGACCGCTCCGGCGCTCGGCTACGACAAGATGTCCACAAAGTGACCACGACGATAGGCTACCATATCGGGCCGGGCTTGTCAAGCGAAAAACGTGCAGTGGTGCAGTTTGACGTTCTAGCGGCGAGTTGGCTCGGCGAATGGCGGCGTAAGGTCGGCGGCATTCGCCCCACACTTCTACTGACTTGGGTCTAACTCAGACCCGGCCTACGGCAAGTCCCACTAATAAAACAACTCTGGGCGGCACGCCTGTTTGATGAGGTAGCTTACAGCCGTTTGTCACGTACAAATAACCAGCTGCAGCCGTCGCATTGCTCGCACCGGGAGTTACCCTTCTGAGTCTAACTTTCTCTTGCGGAAATCAAGTAAGGTCTCGAATACCCCATCGAGCGAGTTTATCAGTATGCGGTCATTTAGTTGGTTTCTAAACCCATTTATCTTTTCGCGTTTGATAAATACCCTTATGAAGAGCGGCGTGCTTTCGGTAATACCTAATTTTCTCAGCTCGGGCAGGTGGGCCACTAGTTGGCTCATCACCTGTTTCTCGTTTCCCTGGTACCGCTTGACTTTGCCAACGAGTTCCGATGGCTCATTTGCTGAGCTAACCTCGATGATTTCTAATCGTGTGGGGTTCTCCTCAAAGTTTAGGGCAAGGAAATCTGGAACAAAGCCTTCTTTTTCTATTTGAAACTCGGGGCAAACGAATATCTTGCCTCCGTGAGTAAGATAGTTAAGCACGGCTTCTTCGTGAATATCCATACTTCCTCCTTTAGATATGGAATTGTGGGGTTCGTTATAGCTTTGACCACATACGTCGCATGTTTCAATAACATGGATTTGGCCCATTACACGCGGCTTCCTGTGGGATGTCATCTTCATGGATAGCCATCAGAGTCTCTTTATCTGCGTCGGACAGGTGGATGATGCGATTGGCTAAGTGCTTGATGGATTCGTCAAAGACATTTCGTGCGAGCCGTGCGTTTCCGAACGTCCGGTCTCTCGTTCTGTACGCCGCGGCGAAAAGGTTGAGAAGCTTTACCTCCGCTGCACTGCTTAGGTAATAGTCCTTCTCCTCTCCGAACCGTTTGAATATTCGCACAAGTTCGTCCGGAGTGTAATCCTCGAAGACTGTGTACCGAGTGAACCTTGACTGGAGGCCGGGATTGGCACTTATGAATCTCTTCATTTCCTCTGTATACCCGGCGACAACCACAACGAGGTCGTCCCTGTGGTCCTCCATTTGCTTGACAAGGGTGTCGACTGCTTCCTTTCCGTAGTCCTGTCCGGAATTGCCGGAAGGCACTAGGGAGTAAGCTTCATCAATAAACAGCACCCCGCCAATGGCCTGACTCACAACTTCGGTGACTTTCAGCGCTGTTTGCCCAATAAAGCCCGCAACCAAGCCGGCTCGGTCTGTTTCGATAAGTTGTCCCTTACTGACCACCCCAAGGGCTTTGTATATCTCGGCGAGGATACGTGCGACGGTGGTCTGTTGGGGCCGGTGTAAGAAAGCAGCACTCGCGCCGGCTTCATGAGCAGCAGCCCCATCGGCGGGGACGCGGTCAAAAACTCTATAGCAGTTTCTATATGCGGTGACTTTTCGGGCGGCGACTGAAGTTTTGGGGTGGTTCCGAACAGAATGATTCCATCGCATTCTGATCTGGAGCTGCCTGATGAGTGATTGCCGCTGTCTTTATTGTCAGCAAGTCTTTCAGCCTGCCCCCTATCATCCCCAGCAACTCGTTTGCAGCCAGCCTGAGTGCCAGAGGCAACGCCGGCGCAATTATCACCGGCGCCAGGTCGCTTCCGACTCCCTTTACCGGCAGGTCTGCCGGGAGAGTGCGCAGAAGTGGCGCGAGGCTCACCCCGGCTATTGGAAGCAATACCGCCAGAACCACCCTCAGCAAGTGGAACGGAATCGCCAGCGGCAGCAACGCCGTGACCAAAAGCGGCGCTTGCTGAATCTTGCAAACAACAACTTGGCCGTCGATCTAAAGCGTTCTGCAGCAGAGGTCTGGCTCTTCGGTCCCACCGCCAGGCATCTTGCAAACAACAACTTGGCCGCCTGCCAACTACTGATTTTTCAATCCCCTGACCACCCCGTGCCGACGCCTCCGGCATCTTGCCAACAACACCCCTCTGGTGCAGCTTTTCTCGCCGGTTTATAACCGCAGGCATGCTGAACCTTGAGCAGATCAACGAAATTCATCGTCTCGCCGGCGGCGAGCACTGGTCGGTGCGCCGCATCGCCCGCCAGCTCCGCTTGGCCGCCCGCACCGTAAAAAAGTATCTCGCGGCTCCCGTGCCTTGGCCGGTCCGCCGTCCTCGCCCCAGCAAGCTCGATCCCTTCAAGCCACTCATCAGCGAACTGCTCGAGCAGGACCCACACGCCCCGGGCGCCGTCATCCTCCAGCGCTTGCAAGCCACGGGGTATTCCGGCGGTCACACTATCCTGCGCGATCACTTGCAGCAGGTGCGTGAGTCCCGTTCCGCGCCTCGCGCTTTCCTGCGCATGGAACCCGGTCCCGGCGAGCGCTGCGAGATCGACTGGGGCCACTTCGGGGCGCTCGACTATCAGGGTGATAAACGCAAGCTCTATGCCTTCTGCCTGATCGAAGCCCACAGCCGGATGCTCTACGTCGAGTTCACCCACAGCCAGAGTTTCGAGACCTTTGCACGTTGCCACCAGCATGCCTTCGCAGCTCTCCATGGGGTAAGCCGTGAGTGCTGGTATGACAATTTACTGACTGCTGTCGCCGAACACGATGGCCGCCTGGTGCGCTTCCAGCCACGCTTCCTGGCCTTCGCCCGCGAGTACGGTTTTTATCCTCAGGCGTGCAATCCCGGTGCAGGCTGGGAAAAAGGCAAAGTGGAGAAAGGTGGCGTCGCTTATCTGCGCTCCAACTTCTGGCCGCTGCGCACCTTCACCGACCTCACGGATGTGAACCGGCAGGTACGGCAATGGCTGGACGAGGTGGCCAACGTCCGCCTGCATCGCGAAACCCGCCAGCGCCCCTGCGATCGCTTCCGTCCCGACACCCTACGCCCCCTGCCGGCCCTCACCCCCGACTACCGCGACACCGCCACGGTCTTCGTGTACAAGGATCTGCGCTGGCATTTCGACGCCAACCGTTACTGCGCCCCGCCCCGCTTCCTCGGACAGCACCTGACCGCCAAGGCCGATGCCTCCTCCGTCACGCTCTACGATCGGCAGGGGGCGGAAATCGTCCGCTATGCACGCTGCTGGCGACGCGGCCGGACGCTGGGCGGCGAACGCTTCCAAAAGGAGTTGCTCGAACACCACCCGGCAGCCCTACGTTCTGAAGCACAACAGCGACTGCTGAAACTGCTCCAGGGCGTCTGCCCGGCGGAAACGGTCGAGGCTTACTTGCGCGGGCTGGCCGACTCGGACCGCTCCCTCCTCCGCCAGCTTCAGGAACTGCTCGCTTTGTTTCGCGCTTATCGCCCTGAGCAGATTAGCGCCGCTCTCGAAAAAGCTCTCGCCGCCCGCGCTTTTGGCGCCGATTACGTGGCCAATCTCCTGCACCAGATTGCCTCTCCCCGTGAGACGCAGCCCCCCTTGCAGTTGCGCGACCCGGAACTCAATCAACTCACTACCGACCCGTTGTCCTTGCTCGACTACGATGCCTTCATCTTGAGAGACCGAAAGGAGTCTGTCGATGAACCTGGAAGAGAAACTGATCCAACTTCGCTTGATGACCATGGCCCAGAAACTGGAGACGATGACCCAGGAAGCGGCCAACCAAAATCTTAGCTTCACTGCTGCTCTTGAACGTCTGGCTGACCTGGAACTGGAAGCCCGCCACGGGCACGCGATCGAGCGACGCTTCAAGTTCTCTCGGCTTCCCGCTCAACCTACCCTCGACCAGTTCCAGTTCACCCACCATAAATCCCGCCAGCAGGTCAAAAGCCGCCTCCTCCACTTGCTCGACCTGGACTTCCTCCAGCAGGGCACCAATGTGGTCATTATCGGTAATCCCGGCGTCGGGAAAACCTTCTTGGCGCAGATCCTGGGCTGGCGTGCCTGCCAAGCCAACGTGCGGGTGCTGTTCACTACCGCCATGGAGATGCTCAATCAACTGCTCGCTTCTCAGGTCGATCACTCCCTGGTGCGCAAACTCAAGGTCTACACGGAGCCCACCGCTTTGATCGTGGACGAGCTGGGGTATCTGGCCCTCGACCAGCAGACTTCCAACCTTTTTTACCAGGTCATCTCCACCCGCCACAGTCGCAAACGCAGCACGATTATTACAACCAATACTCCGTTCTCCGACTGGGGCAACATCCTCTACAACACCACTATCGCCGCCGCCATCGCCGACCGGCTGGTGGAAAACTCCGAGATCTTTCTGTTGGGTGGAGAAAGCCTGCGCAAAGCTCAGAAGAGCCCGCCGCCTGCCGCTGCCTGAAGGCGGGCCCTTCTCAGGCGCCGCTCTGTGCGATAGCCCATCACCGGAGGAGTCCGGCGGGTGAACCCCTTAACGGCGCTGCCGATGGGGCGGGGGTGCCAGACACCCCCGTTCCCCTTTAATCCCCATGTTCAACTTCAGCGCCAATCATCTGTTCTTGCTCTCGCGGACGGAGTACCGGTCGTGTGCGGTGTTGCTGCTCGTTGACCGCGACACGCAGCGTGTTTATCGCTTGCATGACTTCACCAAAACCCACCACCTCGTGCCTGGCCAGGCCTATTGTGTGGCGGGCAAAGTCAATAGCGCCGATAAACTTTACCTGGTGATCGAATCGGTCCGGCCCGACACCAAGCACGCCCGGTCCTCCAACGTTCCCGTTCCTGCTGACGGCGCAGGAGAGAATCCCATGGACTGAGCCGTGTCGCGTGAGAACAGCCCGGCATCCCTGCTGCGCATTCGATTCGCACTTCTGCACTCGTGCGCCCAGACCTCAAAAATCACCCCGCGTGCTGCTCATCAAACCGGCGGAAGTGCTGCTCTTTTACACCGGCGCGGACAGTGGTCTTCCCGGTACCCGGATTACCGTAGAACACCAGATGCTGGGATAGTTCAGATGTCTTCAGCCCCTTCGACTTCCGCAGTTGCTGCACCTTAATGTAATTGACCAGTTCAAGCACATCCCTCTTCACTCGCTGAAGTCCTATCAGGCCACTCAGTTTCGCCAAGACCTCTTCGATGGGGCGCGCCTTCAGAGAAACGTGCAGTTGGAATGCGCTCCGGAGCTCCAGAGGACAGTCTGCTTCGCAGCGGGCAGTAGCAATGCAGGTAACGTTTCTAAAGGGAAAGGGAATTGAGATGGTTCCTCCCTTTCGGTCGGGGCATTCGAGATGGGGTCCCGTCAAAGCCTGGCGAAGCAGATCTATTTCCCCCTCGGGAAGTCCTCCGATATGCCCGACCAATAACAGGTCCCTATCGGATAGACCCCACAGTTGATTGATAAGGCTAAGACTCGAAGAATCGAACAGGGAGGATGAAACCAGTTGGTCTGCTGCAAACTCCTTTGTCGCTCGGTCGTATTCCTCGGCATATGCGAGGGCGAGGTCCCTCTTTCCTGCCTCGTCATCGCCCGTAATTAGGATGTGTCCTGGGACCTTACCTTCATTCACGTAACTGGATGTAAATCGTCTGAGGGAGGCGACCGCCGCGTCTTGTCCGACAATCCGATTAAGACCACGTGGATTAGGCATACCCGCTCTCGTTCAGTGATTTCCGCTGACGGTTAACAAACATCTCACGGTTCGCCATTTTAGCCCTGTTTAGCTTCGTGGCAAAGGGCTCAGATGCCCGTGCCCGACGTGCCCCTCGGGCACGCCTTGCACCCGAAAAAAGGGAACCCCCAGCATCTAAACACCCACCACGCCTACCCCCTATGATCCTAAGGCAAACGGTTGAACTTAGCGTCCGAAATGGCTCGATTCGGACATACTTTCATTCAGCATCTGATGGGCAGGGATATCGAACCGCGTGTCGAGGGTAGCATGCTGGGGTCGGCGACACCAAAAGCCATGTCGCCGCCACCCGCGTGTTCAGAGCCCCGTCAGGGGCGGCATAGCGTAGCCCACGAGAATAAGCGTGTAGGAGCGATGTCAAATGCCCGAAGGGCATTAATATCATTAGCCGTAGGTGAAACCTACGGAGATGAAGCCCCACCTTTTGGTATTCCCCGACCCCGCAGGGGTCGAATGTTCGACCCTTTCAGGGTCGGATACTGCTTTTTTGCCCCGCCCGCCCGTAGGTTGCACCTACGGCTAATGATCTTGGGTCCCTTCGGGACCCCAGGCACGCGCTTATCCTAGCGCTTATGGGGGACGGGGGAGAGGGCCGGGACCCCGCGACCCACTCAGGATGACAGCCGGTTGGTTTTTTCACACCTTCTCGCGACGTGGGCTACAGGCTGCCACCCGCTCCGCGGGCTGAAATATCAATGATCGCGCGGCTATGGCCTGAGACGCCTTAACAAATACGCTTGCAGCGGGACTAGAAAATGTTTGAGAATTATAAAGAGAGATAAAAGTTCGGGGAAAAGTCGCGCCGGCAGGAAATCAGAAGTCCAAGAAGCGAAGACGATGGGGGAGGAAGCGGCATGATCGTCGGAATTCCTAAGGAGAGCTTTCCGGGGGAGCGGCGTGTGGCGTTGGCGCCAGCGGTAATTCCGAGTTTGGTCAAGGTGGGTTTCGAAGTGGTGGTTGAGGCGGGGGCGGGGGCTGCGGCCGGCTATCCGGATGCGGAATACACCGGCAAGGGAGGCAAGATTCTCGCGCAGCGCGCCGAGGTGTTCAAAGCCGCGGACGTGGTGCTTCAAGTCCTCTGCTACGGATCGAACGACGTGACCGGCAAGGCCGACCTGCCTCTGCTCCGGCCCGGCCAGGTGCTGATCGGTTTCTTGCGCCCTCTGGGCTCCGTCGAAACCGTTCAGGAAATCGCCGCGACGGGAGTGTCGTCATTTTCCATTGAACTCATGCCGCGCACCACGCGCGCCCAGAGCATGGACGCGCTGTCCTCGATGGCCACGATCTGCGGTTACAAAGCAGTGCTGCTGGCCGCGGACAGGCTGCCGCGCATGTTCCCCATGCTGACCACGGCCGCGGGAACCCTCACTCCGGCGCACGTCTTCATTATCGGTGCAGGTGTGGTGGGGCTTCAGGCCATCGCTACGGCGCGAAGGTTGGGAGCCATCGCTTCGGCTTACGACATGCGGCCGGCGGCCAAGGAACAGGTGCAAAGCCTGGGGGGGCGCTTCGTCGAACTGCCGGTCGAGGCCCAGGATGCCCAGGATGCGCGTGGCTATGCGCGCGCCCAGGACGAGTCGTTCTACCAGCGCCAGCGCGAGTTACTCGGCCGCGTGGTGGCCGAGAGCGACGTGGTGATCAGCGCGGCGGTCATCCCGGGCAAACACGCGCCGCTGCTGGTAACGCACGACATGGTGGAGAAGATGGCCCCGGGTTCGGTGATCGTGGATGTCGCGGCGGAGCGCGGAGGGAATTGCGAGCTCACTCAGCCCGGCAAGGTTGTTGTCGAGCACGATGTTACCATTATGGGTTATATCAACCTGGCGAGTACCGTTCCCTACCATGCCAGCCAGATGTACTCGCGGAACGTCGCGTCGTTTCTCACTCACCTGACTAAAGACCGTAAGATCGTAATCGATTCGAGTGACGAGATCACGCGTGAAACGCTGATCACACAGGGCGGGAAAGTCGTCAATACAAGAGTAAGGGAATTCTTTGGGCTGGACGGGAAGAAAGCTTAAGACAACGGATACTGGAATAGGCTTGTAGGGGGACGGCTTGCCGTCCCCGCATTTCTACTGGCCCCAACGAGGGTAGGGCAAGCCCTACCCCTACAGGTTTTCAGGGCAGGAGAACAACATGACGTCCGATCTGATCAGCAACCTTTGGGTTTTTGTGCTGGCGGCTTTCATCGGCTTTGAGGTGATCCGGCGCGTCTCGCCGCTGCTTCACACGCCGCTGATGTCGCTCACCAACGCGCTGGACGCCATCGTGGTGGTCGCCGCGATCATCATTTGCGGACGGCACAAGAGCACCCTTTCCACCGTGCTGGGGGCGATCGCCGTGGCCGCCTCGTTCAGCAATATGGTCGGCGGCTTTCTCATTACGGACCGCATGTTGCGAATGTTCAAAACCACCAGGACGAAAAAGCCATGAACCCTCTCACTACGCTGCAACTTATCGATCTTGCCTACATTATCGCCGTGGCTTTGTTTATCCTGGCGCTCAAATGGTTGAGTTCGCCGGCGAGTGCGAAGCGCGGCATCCTGGCAGGAGAAATTGGAGCGGCCCTGGCGGTGCTCGCCACGCTCTGCAACTACGAGATCGTCGACTACAAATGGATCACGGTGGCCTTGGTGGTTGGGGCCGTCGTGGGTGTTCCACTCGGCCTGGTTCACATGACGGCCGTGCCCCAGCGGACGGCCTTGAGCCACGCTTGCGGGGCTCTGGCCGCGGCCTTGATCGGGATGGCCGAGTATTACGTGCGCCTGCCCCACGTGAACAAGTTTGAGATGGTTGAGATCTCGCTCGAGGTGATCATTGGGTCGCTCACCTTCACGGGCAGCTTGATTGCCGCGGGGAAACTCCAGGAAATCCTGCCGCAGCGCCCCATTACTTACAAAGGGCAGAACTTCGTCAGCCTGTCCGTACTGGCGGCAGCCGTGGTCCTGGCGCTGTGGCTGATCTTCCATCCCGAGCATTCGAGCCTGTTTCCTGTCATGGTCGGAATCGCGCTGATCTTCGGCGTGATGCTGGTGACGCCCATCGGCGGCGCGGACATGCCCACGGTCATCTCGCTCCTGAACTCCTACGCCGGGCTTTCGGCGGCGCTCTTGGGCTTTGTGCTTAACAACAAGGCGCTGGTGGTTGCCGGCGCCCTGGATGGCTCCTCCGGCTTCATCCTCTCGGTAATCATGTGTAAAGCGATGAACCGGTCCTTTACCAACGTCATGTTTGGGGCTTTCGGCCAGGTGCAGGTATCGGCCAGCAAGGAGAAGGAAGAGCGGACGGTGCGCAGCGCCAGCGCGGAAGAAGCCGCTGCAATCCTCGGCAATGCCAACAGTGTCGTTATCGTTCCCGGATATGGAATGGCCGTGGCCCAGGCGCAGCATAAAGTCCGGGAGCTTTACGACACGCTGATCAAGAAGGGAGTGGATGTGAAGTTCGGCATCCACCCTGTGGCAGGACGCATGCCCGGCCACATGAACGTTCTGCTGGCCGAGGCGGACATTCCTTACGACAAAATGGTCGACATGGACACGATCAATCCGGAATTCCCTCAGACCGACGTGGCCCTGGTGATCGGCGCTAACGACGTCACCAATCCCGCCGCAAAGACTGACCAGGGCAGCCCCATCTACGGCATGCCCATCCTCGAGGTGGACAAAGCCCGGACCGTGATGGTGATCAAGAGAAGCATGAGCCCCGGGTTCGCGGGCATCGACAACCCGCTCTACTACCTCGACAAGACCTTGATGCTCTTTGGGGATGCAAAGGCGTTCGTGGGCGACATCGTTCGGGAGTTGGCGGGGGGGCACTGAAAGGCAGAAGTCAGAAATCAGAAGGCAGAAGTCAGGATTCAGGAGTCAGCATAAACTCCCTGTCATCCTGAGCGAAGCGAAGGATCTGCAGTTCCGCTGCGAGGCGAACTAATGCAGATTCTTCGCTTCGCTCAGAATGACGACGTAGGGGTCGTTCTTACTCTTGACTCTTGACTCTTGACTCTTGACTCTTATTTCCCCTTCAGCGACCGGATATAAGCGATAACAGCCGTAATCTGGTCGTCACTCAGCTTCTCTCCAAAGGCAGCCATGGCCGTGCCCTTCTTGCCGCCCTTGATGATGGCCCTCATCTGCTTGTCGGTCACTGACGCCTGCCACTTCGGCGAGGTGAAGTCCGGAGTTTTGAGTGCCGCGAATCCCTTGCCGTCAGCGCCGTGACACATGACGCAATTGTTCTTGAAAACCGTCTCGCCGCTATCGGCCGGAACTGCGGCGCGATATGCAAAAGAAGAAACCAGCAAGCCAACGCCAACCAGCAAACAACTGATGCCAAAGCAGAGTTTGGTCTTCATAAGTCTCCTGAGTCCTGGGATGTGTAGCCCGCCGCCTCCGGCGTCAGCCAACTGGGCTCGAAGCCGGAGAGGTCGTCGTGAATTTACACTTCCATTTTAGCAGGAGCGCAAAAAAACTGCATGGGCTCTCGGTTGTGTTCTAAATGCGGCTGGTCGTCGCCGATGATCTCTCAGGGTCCCGAGGGGACCCAAGATCATTAGCCGTAGGTGAAACCTACGGACAGGTGGAGCACAAATGCAGTATCCGACCCTGAAAGGGTCGAATATTCGACCCCTGCGGGGTCGCAGACGATCAAAAGGTGAAGGCTTCATATCCGTAGGTTTCACCTACGGCTAATGATATTGATGCCCTTCGGGCATTCAATCTGTAGAACCTCCGCTTAGGTTAACGCACATGGGCCGTTGGCCTGGGCTTTGTTAGGCCGCCCCTTCGGGGCTGAGGGTTTGCAAAGTTGCGGTTGCGCAATACCTATACGAAAACCTATACTAAAATTGGTTCAGGGTGCTAACAGAAAACTCCGGTCAGGGCTCCGGGAGGTTCAAACCATGGCAGTACTTCGCGAAAAAAGGAGAACTCTGCGTTGGGGACTCGCCCTGTTATCGAGCGCCTTCCTGATAACGTGCCTGCTAGATCAGAGGGGCCACTTCGGACGCGCCGACCAGACAACCGCCCCGAGCGTCCGTGAGATCCAGCTAGGCCGCGCTCATCCAGATACGCTGTATGCCCTGATGGTGTGGGTTAAAGATCCTGCGATGCTTCGCGGCGACGGCGCTGTTTTGGCTACGGTGAGAGACGGACGAGGAGACGTCGAATCCAAGTGGCTGCACAGCGCCGACCTGGATTTCTATCTTACCCTGCGGCCTCGCGGACCCGGCCCGATTTCCGTTCGTCTCTCCGATCCCTCGAACGGCCCCATTCCGGAAATCGGTGCTACTTTGAACCGGATTCCCATGGCGCCAGCTCACAGGTCTAGCCAGACCGGCGACCTAAGCACGGGCTTCATCGCCGCTTCGCCCAACGGGAGTTGGCAGGCCGCCCAGCGGTTCGAGTTCGGGCAGACGATTTACGGGAGTAATGACGAAAGACCCTACGCACCTTCCCGAGTCGAAGACGCTTACCGGGCAATGCTCAAGGGCTTTCAATGGTTCAAGTTTACCTTTCAAGGAAAGGCGCCGCGGCTCGTCTATTTTGTGCTCAACGTGGCGGATCGCGATGTGCCGCTCGACGTAGACATTTTCCGGGAAGGTACGAATGCCACGGGGCAGCCCGATGTCGTTCCCTACGACAAAGGCGAGTTTGTCTACCAGATCGAGGCGACGCAGAACTACCCGGGGCTCTATAAGTTTCGCACGCGCATTCTGGACCCGGGCCAGGAATACTATGTGCGCGTGGCAGCCAATCATCCTGCCTTTCAGCTTCGTACTTATGATTACGCGATTCCGCCTTACTCCGATCCACGCCTGGCGGTGCGCGCGGGAATGGACTTCCTGATCAACATGGGCGACACCTGGCTTTCCAATACGCCGCGGCGCGGAGCCATTGCGTTGCGCACGTCCATGCAGCATTCGGAAACTCAGCTCTGCATCGCCTGTCACCCCACGCAATTCACTACCCGCGGGTATCTGACGGCGGTTCGCAACGGCTATCCGCCCACGCAGCGGGCGGCGCTGGAATTCCTCACCGATCGCATTTATAACAATGCCCGGCCGTTGTATGGCGAGGCCAACGCCAACTGGGTGCGCGTCATCTACTCAGCCCGTACAGTCGCAAGCCGCCTGCCCGTGATCGAGCACTTGTTTGAGGAGAATGTAACCCACGATCCGCCACGCCGGAACTTTGCCGTGCCCTACGCCGAATTCCTGAAGATTCATTACAAGGGCCTAACCACAATGCCCGGTGACGAAACGGACGGATGCGAGCCGGACGTCAGCCCGTTCGAAATCGGAACGCAAAGCTGGCAGACCTTCAATCTGGTATACAACCAGACACACGAAGATGAATGGCTGGCCGAACGCGACAAGGTGGAGCGCCTGGCAGTGGCCGCCGAGCCCGAGAACATGATCGATCTGGATTGGAAGATCATCATGCTGGCCACGATAGACGGGACGAAGTACGCCGGCCAAATCGATAAGTTGATTGAACAGCTTTATAGCTATGAAACTCCGGAAGGCGCCTGGCCTTATCCCTTCGACAAGAAGGCAAAGCCGGCGGATTTCATCTCCTACAATGCCGTTTATGCGCTGGCGCTGGCCGGGCGCCGCCCTGACTCAGACGAGAGGATGGATCGGGCTGTGAAGGCGATGCTGGGTGCCCAGCGGCAGGAAGGAAGTTGGGAAGGCGACCCTGTCTATCAGGGCTTCAACACGCCGTTCCGCGCCACACAATTCGCGGTGATGGCGCTTTCGACCCTCTACCCCGGGGTGACCAAGGCGAAGAACTGGGACGCTGCTTATCCGCCGCCGCCCACCCAGCTCGCCACCAACAACTTGCCCTTGCTGTTGGCCCAGCTTGACCAATACTGGGACCCGGCGCCGGAACCCGTGTTGCAGCAGATCCGCAAACTGCTTACGCAGAGCGACCAACCGCTCGCCCGCGAAGCCGCGGCGCGGGCCATCGGGCATATGGCCGATCCGGGCTCGATGCCGGCCTTGATCAAGGCACTGGGCGATCCCAGCAAGATGGTGCAGTCGAGCGCCGCATACGCGCTGCGCATGATTCTGTCGCGTCGACTGAGCGCCGCTGCGGATGGGCGCAAACTGCTGGCAGCAGCTCTCACTTCACCGGAGGCGCGCACCCGTTGGGGCGCCGCACGCCTTTTCAACCAACACTTCAAAGATTTGACCGGGGATGATGAGTTGCTGGCGGCCCTGGAGCGCGACCTCGACGACCCGGTCCCCTTCGTGCGTTTCGAAGCCGCTTCCGGTCTGTGGCGCTGGTACTACTGGCAGGTTGACGAATCCGCCGTGCGCCGAAGTACACTGGAAGCACTGGCCACTCATCTCAACACTGAGACCGACCCTATGGTCCGGCGCGGGCTCGAGGAGAGCGTTTACGATCTTCTCGACGAGAACACCGGGTACCTCACCGCCTGGGTTCGGGCGAGTTCACAGGACCTTGATAAGCGCCGCATTGCGGAGGGTTACGAAGCCGTGGTCCGCGACCAGGCCCAAGTCCTCGCCAAGGTCCTGCGAGACGGCACTCCGTTGGGCCGCGAAGGTATCCTGAATGCCTTGTGGGATTTTCACATTCGCCACTACGCTCTGCCGCCCGTGAAAGAGAACACCGTGGCGATTGGCCTGCCCGCAGTTCTCACCCAATACGTTCGGGGCGTTCCGGATCTGCACGTTCCGGGCTATGAATATCCGCCCTACCGCGAGGCCGTGAACTTTAAGTACGACGTTCACAACGGTTTCTTCCAGACACGCATCGGCAACGACAGCGACCTGATCCACTTCTTCAAGAGTTCGGGGCCGGAACTGGAAAACGCGCTGCTGGCGTGCCTCCAGGGTGCTGACGACCCGATGAAAATTGAAGTTCTGAAAGCAGGGAGCACTCTGAGCGGAGCCGGCGACGAGCGATTCACTCTCGCCGCCCTCAACCTCTCGGAAGACCCCAGCGAGGATGTTCGAAAGACAGTCCGCTATGTTTACGAGGACGGTCAGCGTGGAATCCTCAACCTCGACGCGCCGAGCGCGCCGAGTCCTCAACTGGTCTCTAAAGTTGTCGAGATCCTCGAACATGGCAATCCGGATAGCCAAGCCGTGGTCCTTCCGTTGCTTGCGGCACTTCCCGGCGACTCCGCCTGGGAACGCCAGGAGGAAGTAATGGCCGCGCTGGGATTCCTGCTCGAAGCGACGCCGCGGCCCGCAAACTATGCGCAGGTTCTCAATGCGGCTTCTTCTTTCAATACACTGATGAAAGTGCCCGCGCTGCGCCGGCAGGTTCTGGCGGGATTGGATGATCATGACCCCGAGGTGCAGCGCGCTGCCCTGCGGGTGTCCTTGGAGCATTTCCTCTACGATACTCAGAGTACTCCCCTGCTGAAGACCGCTTTCGCCAACTTGAACCCCTCGGCGCAGAATATCCTGGTTGAGGAAGTCGGCGATCCGAAATTCATGCGCAAGCACCTGGGGATCGCGGGCGGAGCCGTATCGCAGGACCAGCAGTACTTCTTGGGCGAAAACCTCGCCTATCTGAAGGCGCCGGACCTTCTGGAGAACCCTATTGTCCTCGATACTGTTTTGGCCTGTATGCGCTCGAGCGATCCGAATGTGCGCGCGGGCTCGCTCGATGTTTTGCGCAAGGTGAAAGGCATTGAGGACCGGCCGGAGTTCCGCGCCGCACTCAGCCAGTTAGAGAAAGACAGCAACCCTCGCTTGAAACTCATCGCTGAGAGCGTGCTGGAGGGGAAGGAGCTCAGCGAGGCGCTGAAGGACGTGCAGCCCGGCTCGGTGCTCGATTTCAACTACTTCGTCGCGAAAGTCGAGCCGATCCTCGCCAAGCCGGGAGCGGACGGGAAGGCCTGCGTCTTCTGCCATGCCAACCACGTGATCTTTAAACTGCAACCTCCCAACGAGCAGGGCGTCTTCTCGCCTCAAGACAGTGAAGAGAATTACAAATATGCGATGCGGGTGGTGGACATCAACGACCCCAGCCACAGTCTTATGCTGGTCAAGCCTACGCGTCCCACAGACAGCGTCGGCAATGTCGGCGATTATCTGGCCACGCATAACGGCGGACAGCGCTGGCCTGGTAACGAATCAAGCTGGCAGTACAGGACAATCCTGGAGTGGATTCGCGGCGGGCGCGTGGAAAACGCCGTCGCCGCAAAGCAAGGCGGCTACTAATATTGCCTCTTCTCCACTCTGGGCCGCTCTGCCCGGCTCATCTGCTTCGTCTCGATGGCCGGGTGTTTGAGCCCTCGAAGCTCCTCGATGTTCTCACAGACCTTGAGTATGCCCGCCGCGATATCATCCACATCTTTGCGGCTGCCGAGGAAGAAATGATGGGGCAGCCAGACGGATTCCTCGTAGGCGGCACGTTCAGAAACTGGACAATTGTAGAGGTTCCGCAAGTCGAGGGGGTTCTCTCTGCCCCACGATAGCGCCGGATAATCCGCTGCCTTCACCGGGAACAAGGCGCTCTTGTACACCGGTTCGTAGAACAGACCGTCACAAGGAACCCCTTCCATTTCGAGCGCGCCAAGGAACGCGGCGCGGGGAATCCCCTCGAAGTGTTCAGGAAGATATTTAAAGACATATTGATAGGCCGCCACGCGAGTGATGCGGCGGTCCCGCTTCAGGAAGGCAAGCCCGGGCGTGCCGGTGATGCGGCTCTCGAGGTATTCCATGTTGCCTTGCCGCGTCTCGGCCTGCCGCGCCAAACGCTCGAGCTGCACTTCGAGGATGGCCGCTTGGAATTCCGTTATGCGGTAATTGAAGCCGATGATCCGGTGGCCAAATTTATCGGTTTCGCTGGCGCGCCCGCAGTTGACGTAGGATTGCGCGCGCTCGAAATACTCCAGCTTGCTCGTAATCACAGCACCGCCTTCGCCGGCAGTCATCAACTTGCTCGACTGGAAGCTGAAGCATCCCATGTCTCCCGTGGCCCCCGCCCCCTTCTTTTTCCACTGTCCTCCATGCGCGTGGGCGCAATCTTCGATCACCAGCAAATGGTGCTGCCGCGCGATCCGCCCGATGGCGTCCAGGTCGGCAAAGCTCTTCGCCAGGTGGACCGGCAGAATGACTCGAGTCTTGCTGGTAATCGCCTTTTCGATCAGGCCGGCGTCCAGGCAATACGTAGCCGGGTCGATATCAACAAAAACCGGAACGGCATTAAGCTGGAGCACCGGGCCCACGGTTCCTTCCCAGGTATAGGCGGGAACGATAACCTCATCCCCCGGTTGGATCCCCACCGCCTTCAAAGCGACCTCGATGGCGACCGTGCCGTTCGATAACGCGATGCCGTATTTGGCGCGGTGGTACTCCGCAAAGCGCTGTGCGAAGGCGCCTGCATGCGCATTGGGGAACGGATACCCTCCCCAATTACGGCTCCTGAGAACTTGCTGAATGGCCCGTTCTTCCTTGCGGTCAAAAACCGGCCAGGGAGCGAAGGGCTTGGTGCGGATTGATTTTCCACCGGTGATGGCGAGCTTTCCCATAAAAGGACCTCCAAATGAAATTCAATTTCCAAGGCTGGCTAGTGGCCGCAATGAAACCAACGCCGCCGTGCCCTCTGTGCGGTTAGAGCCTCAACACGGAGCGCACGGAGGACCTCAGTGGCCTCTGTGTTTTGTCTTTTCTTGGCTACAGAGATCACAGTGAGAACACCGGGTGCTACTCCCGGCCTATTTCAAGAGAACCACGTTCGAGTAAGCCGACTCACCTGCATCGTTCAGCGCGCGGACACGATAGAAGACTTCGCCGCGACCGGCTTGTGAGTCGGTGAATTCCGTTGTTGCGGCCGGGACGGTCTTGATCCTCTCCCAACTCCCTTCCGCGATGCGGCGCTCCACGGCGGCCTGGGTCGGATTGCCGCCGTGCACCTCCCAAGTCAACCTTACTCCCCCCGCCCCCGGCTGGGCGCGCAAAGAGCTTGGCGCCTCCGGCAGGACGCTCCAATCGAAATAGCTCGCATCGGCTATGGCCAAAACGCTGTCGCGAACCGGGACGGACTCGAGCACGTTGCTGGAGCCTTCCTTCCACTCGAGGGGCCTGATCTCGCCCGAAACCACGTCAATCAAGACGGGGTGCTCAATCCCCGTATTCTCCAAAGTAAGACTCTCGTAAAAGGGAGGAAAAACATTTCCGGGCAGGCTGTGAGCGCCCAGCCAGTAAGCAACAACGGCCTTGCCGTTCTTGGAGCGGAAGCCGTAAGCATAGAAAGGGAACCCGGACTTGCGGCGGAGAGCGGGAATTCCGGGGCTGTCGATCGTGATGGTCGGGTCGAACTTGGTATCGGAAAAAACTGCGTTGGTGTTTTGCAATGAGAAGAATACCGGCCGGGGCGTAAAGTCTTCTGCCACGTTGCGCAGTCCGTGAATCAGCCCGAAATCGTCGTATTCATTTCCGTCTGTGCCGGCGGCAATGATCCAGACAAAGGTCTTCACGTCCGCCGCCCAGTTGTACACCAACATACGCGGAATGTACTTGGCCTGCACGGACTCATCCGAGCCTTCCCAGGAAGAAATGGAATTGAACTCGTCATCCCAAAACTGAATGTCGGAGCGAATGCCCGGATAGTGGCGCACCAAGTCCCGCAACTTTGCCGGGGACTCGGGGCCGTACGCGCCATAGTCCTCTGATTCAGGGTTCATGTTCTGGCCGTAACCCGGGTAGGTGTGATAAGCAAATACATCAATGTCGGCGGCGCAACCGCAGGCATCGAGCGCGCGCTTCGCGAAGTCGCGCATGGGGTCAGCCTGGCCTCCGTAAATCACCTTCGCGTCCGGGTCGGTTTCATGGACGGCCTTGGCCATAGCTTTCAGCAGATGCCCGTATTCTTCCGGATTCCCCCAGGGATTCCAATAGCCGATGTCCTCCTCATTCCAGAGAGCCCAGTAGTGAATCTTGCCCTTGAAATGCTCCACCATGAAGCGGACGTAGCGGATGAATGCTTCGATCTGTGCCGGCGTGCGCGGCGCCCAGAAAACGGAATAAAGACTTCGGTCGTCGTTATGAAACGAGCCGGGCTTGGGCTCAATGGAATCGGGGAGCTTGCCGGATGGCGACGTGTACATCGGGTTGCCGTACATGAGTTGGACTTGAATCTGAATGCCGTTGTCGCGGAGCGAATCGACGTATTCGTCCAATAAGGGATTAATCGCCAACACTCCGCGCTTCTGCTCCACATAATCCCAGCTCGTCAGGTCGGAGCTGTTCTCGTACTGTCCAATGCGGATCCACTTCACCCCGGCGTCAAACATCCGGCCCCACCACCAGCGCTCCCACGGCAGATAGGGGTCACGGGGCAGGTTCGAGTTAATGCCGAATCCGTCCGTAATCTGCGATGAGCGTCTAGGTGGAATATGGTCCGGGAGTTGGCGCCGAGTTTCTTGCGCCACGATGGGCTCAGCGGGCGGCAAAAGTGCGAAGGCTAGAACCAGCAAGGACATGACGTGGTGCTTCTGCAGCATGATCGTGCCTCCTACGATAACGGACGCTTTACATCTCATTAAAGCTTGCGGCCTTCCGGAAGGCTTCCACGTTGTGGCCGTCTTTCTTCGGCTGATGGGTCATCAATTCCGCCTTCAGCCCGGCAAGGTCGGAAGGGCTCCAGTCCGGCCGGTATTTGTGGATAGAAGGCTCAAACTGGCTCACGTGCTTGGTCGCGGCTTCGAGCTTCAACTGCGCGACAGAATCGATGTTAACCCAGTAGTTGGCCTCCTGGGGCGCGGTGTAATAAAAGTAGGTCATGGGCACGGCGTAGGGCTCGAGGTGCTGCTCAAGGCGCTGGTTGGGAAAGTAGAGCCAGAACTCTGCGGCGCGAATCGCGTCCAGCGTGTTCAGAGCGGCCATGCGATGGTCGGTTTTGTGCCAGCGGGCGTACCAATCTCCAGGATCGATAGTCAACAGCGCATCGGGGCGAATGCGCCGAATAATCGCCGTTGCCTCTTCGACGAGCTTCGGCTGCGGAGCATACTCCAACATGCCGTCGTCATAGCCCATCCACTGGATGTTCTCAGTGGGGGTTCCCAGCACGGTTTCAGCAGCTTCCTCCTCCACCTTGCGAATGCGCGCCAACCTCTGCGAGCTCATCTCCGTATCGTAGGAACCCTTGTCGTCATTCGTGTAAATGACGATGTAAACTTTGTTGTGCCGTTGATTCAGCAGGGCGATGGTTCCCCCCGCTCCAAATAGCTCATCGTCCGGATGTGGCGTAAATATAAGGACCGTTTTGCCGGTCATCGTATCGAGGCCGGGTTCCTGCGCTGACAGTCCCGCCGCTCCCAAGAACCACATCAAGGCGAGTATCACAGCGAGGTGCTTCATGAATTATTCCTTTCGGCCAGCGCGCAGGCTTGCTCCTTGGTCTGCGACTCATAAGATTCACAGCGATTGGCTTAGCTCATGACTGGAGATTCTTTGGAAGCCGACTGATCAACTCGTCAAAAACCTTACGCGCGGTGCTGAGCGCTTCAACCGCCTCCTCCTGCGACGGCTCGTTGGGCTCGCCAGGGTAGCGAAATCTCCAAGCATACTCAGTGAGCGGGGCAGCACGATCCACGATCGCACCAAGCGCGGCGTCGATCGAAGTACACGCTCTGCCAAGCTCTTCGAGGTTGTGCGTCTTCCGAAACGGTGCGTCATGCCAGGCTAGGAACGCCTTGAAAGCCTTCTCCGCCGCCTGTTGAGCATGAAAGACAACGTCTGAAAGCAAGCCCGCCTCGGGGTCGGACATCGCGTGTTCTCGTGCCCGCAAATCGAGGGCGGCTTTGCGCAACCAGGCGCGAACATCCTCCATGCGCGCGTCGTCAGGCGCCATGCAACAGCCTCCCTTCGCGCAAGACCGTTCCGGGGAGTGAAGCTTTGAGAGTGCGGTGGGGCTCGAAGTAGGACCGGGTGCAGACAAGCACGTCGGCCGCCAAGCCGGTTCCCCGCAGCGCCTCGTAGGCCAAGCGGCTGCGCTTTCGCTCAGGTGGGGCATCGTCGGGTACGACCACCAACAAATCGTAATCGCTATCTGGCCCTGAATCGCCCCGGGCCTTGGATCCAAACAGGTACACTTCGAGCGGTGCGTAGGAATTCACCAGACGGCGGACGATTTCGCTAAGTGCTTGATCTTCCGGGTTCTCCTGCATATTCGCATCTGCAGGGCCGCGCCGTGGCGTGCCCCTACGAACAACAATCTAGCATATCTGACAATCAGGAAGATGCCGAACGGTTGCCAAGGCTCGGCCAGAGTGGCCGCCGCCTCAATCCACCTTCAGGACTCTCGGAAATCGATGCGGGCGGGGCTGTCTTTGAATCCCCGAGTCTTGACCGCATCGTAGATCGCCCCCGCGACAAACCAGCAGCCGCCCAGTATTTTGGCGGGTGTGGCCAAGCTCACCCATATGGCGAAACAGAAGATAATACCCAGAATGGGCACAATCGCGTCTCCAAACAGGCGCCTGGACGGGCGTGCCGAAGGCGCTAGATAAAACTCCCGCAAGGCCGCCCCGTTGACGCCCATGAAAGCAAGAAAAGCCCCAAAGTTAATCAACTCCGCCGCGCGCTCGTAATTCAGAACGATAGCCCCGAGGAAAGCAATCACACCGATCATAATGATATTCAGGCTCGGAGTGTTGCGCTTCGGGTCGAGATAAGCAAAGAAGCGTCGAGGGATGACGTTGTCGCGGCCCATGCCGAACAGCAGCCGTGAGAGGCCTGCCTGCCCGCTCAGCCCAGAGCCCAGATTGGCGAGGATCAGAACGAAAGCCAGGGCTTGAAACAGGAATTTGCCCCCCACCACCAGAGTGACGTCCATGAAGGCCGTTTCGAGGTTCGGGAAAGTGTGCCAGTCGGGCCATACGCGCTGCGCGAGGTAAATCTGCAGGCCGCCAAAGAGTCCGGTGAACAGACAGACGCTCACGGTCGCCAACAGAACGTTCCGGCGTGGGTTCACCGCGTCCTCGGCCAGAGTTGTAATGCCGTCAAATCCGATATAGGTCAGCGCGGCCAGCGATGTCCCCAACGCTATGGAAGAGACGCGAAAGGTTGCCGGATTGTAAAAAGGTTGAGTCGAGAAGACGCCGTGCCAGCCCTGCTGGTGAAAGAGAAACCGAAACGCCAGGGCAATAAAAACCAGGATGACGGCGGTCATGATAGTCGCCAGCACAAAATTGGTGCGCGCCGTGGTGCGAATCCCACGCAAGTTGATCAGCGTCATGGCGCCTGCGAATGCAGCGGCCAAAAGCACGTAAGGAACCCCTGGCACCAATCGCTGCACGGTCAATGCGCCGTACACCGTGCAGATGAGGGGGACAATCAGGTAATCGAGAAACATCGCCCACCCGGCCAGGAAGCCCAGGTGCGGGTTCAGGCCGTAGCCGACGAAAGTATAGGCGGAACCGGCGGACGGGTAAACGGCGGCCATGCGGCCATAACTGAATGCAGTCAACAGCATGGCGAACATGGACAGCACAATCGTGGTTACCGCGTGGCCATCTGAGAGTTTCTGCGCCACACCGAATAGGGGCACGGGCGCAATGGGCATGATCAGCACGATGCCGTACAGGATCAAATCCCACAGCGTCAGCACGCGTTTGAGGCGAGGCGGGGCCGCGGCGGGAGTAGTTGATGTGCTCACAGGTTTTTACCGTGGGGGCGGAACGTACCCAGGAGGAGGCGCAGACCCTTCGCCAAAGAAAAACTTCTCCATCTGCTGAGCGATGAATTCCTGAGCTTCCTTGCTGGCGGGAGCCAAACGATACTCATTGATGAGCATCCTTAAATAGCTCAGCCATTGCTCCCAGGCTTCTTGCGAGACATTGTCGTAGATCCGCTGCCCAAGCTCACCGTTCCACGGGGGCTCATCGAGGCCCGGAAGCTCTTTGCCCAGCTTCACACATTTCACCATACGTTGTGACATTCGAAGTTTACTCCTTTTGGTAGATTTCCAAATCTACCACTTCGCCTTCCAAAAGCGAAAGCTGAAAGTGAGGTTCGAGGACTCCGTTGCGGAACGTGGCGGAAGTACGCAGCGGTCGGCCGGATTTCAGTTCCGGGCTCGTAGGGGCGGTTCGCGAACCGCCCCTGGCGGAAGCCTCCGCGGCGGCCGCGTCCAGCGCCAGGTTGGCAAGGCGATCGGCTTCGCGATTCCGCTCGCGTCGTACATGCTCAATCGAGAACGATTCGAAGCGCGCGATCAAACGCCCAGCCTGCTCGTGAAGAGGCTTTAGCCCCGGATTCCTGACCTTGTAAACACCCTTGATCTGCATCGCCATCAACTCCGAGTCCGTTTGCACCTGAAGTCGCAGGTAACCCTTGCTGAGAGCGTGATCCAGCGCCGCAAGCAGACCCTGGTATTCGGCAACGTTATTGGTAGTCTTCCCGAGATACCCTGAAAACGCAGCCAGCCTGGAGCCGTCGGCAGATTCCATCACCACGCCATAAGCTGCCGGGCCGGGATTGCCCCGTGAGCCGCCGTCGATGTGCACAATTACGTGAGGGGAATGGGCCATGGCGTGAGTCTGAAATTAGAAACTGGAAAATGGAAAGCCGAAACCCGATTCTCGAAACTCAAGCTTCGGTCTCAGATTCGAGTTTCCAGTTTCCAATTTCCACTTTCGCTTGTCGAATTTCGATTTTCGAATCAGGCGGTTGCGCCGGCCTCGGAACTATCCGATTCGTTCGTCCCCAACGGGGCGGGGTCAGGGTAGTAGATGATGCGCCCGCAATTGTCGCAGGTTAAGAGGATCTCGTTGGTCCGGACCTCGTTGTAAACCTGGGGGCGCAGCAGGACATTGCAGGCGGTGCACAGTCCCTCACGAACCGCCGCTACCGCAATGCCGCGCCTCGCCGGGCGCATGCGGTCGTAGAGGCTCCGTGTAGGCTCGCTCAAGCTCGACTGGATTTCACTGCGGCGGGTTTGCAAACCGCGGCGTTCCTGGTCGTCGGCCTTCTGCTCGGATTCTAATCGCGCGACCTCGGCTGCCACCAGCGTGCGCTGGCTCTCCAATCGCGTTGCAGCCTCTTGCATCTGCTTCTGAATCTCCTCCGCTTCCAGCATCTTCTCCAGAATCTCGTCTTCGATCGCCCGCACGTTCGCTTCTTCGCCCTCAATCTCCTTAGTCATGGCCCGGAATTGGTCGTTGGTCTTGACCTGATAAAGCTGGTCCTTGTGCTTGGCAATTTTCACCTGAATGACTTTGATATCGCCGTCCAGTTCCTTGCGCGCATGCTGATTTGCGGCCAGGCGCTTCTTTCGATCTTCCTGGGCGTGAATATACTCATCCAGGCGGGAATGGAGGGATTGAATCTGAGCAGGCAGGGAGTCGATCTGCTTGGTCAATTCCTCAATCTTCAGATCGACCTGCTGAAGCTCGATGACATTCTTGAGGTCCGGATGCACTGCTTCTCCTCGTCTGAACCGTGGTTTTCATTCTGGCACATTCCGTGGGATGGGGCAAGAAAACAGTCGGTGGGATCGGGTGAGCCGATGATCGGGAGATCGGGCGAACCATATGCGATTTGTGATTTCTGATTTGAGATTGGGCTTTTCAATCACCAATCACAAATCGCCTATCACAAATCGTTCACCTGTCACCCCGATCTACTTCCTCATTATCCTCTGAATAGACAGGGCGTGGCCGGTTTGGGGGTCGGCTTCGATCAGGACTGCATGAAGGCGCACGTCGCCTTTGGCGACATCAAAGCGTGTGGGAAGCTGATTGAGGAACTTTTGAATTACGGGCTGCTTGTCGATGCCGATAACCGAATCATAAGGACCCGTCATCCCGACGTCGGTAACATAGGCAGCGCCGTTGGGAAGGATCGTCTCATCCGCCGTGGCGATGTGCGTGTGCGTGCCCAGCACTGCGGTCACACGCCCGTCAAGATACCAACCCATCGATATCTTTTCGGAGGTCGCTTCGGCATGCAGATCTACGATGCGAACTTTGACTTGCGGGGGAATCCTGGCCAACTCGGCGTCCGCCGACCTAAACGGGCAATCGATGGGGTTCATAAAAATGCGCCCCTGAAGATTCAGGACGGCGTAGTCGAACCCTGATCGAGTCTTGCCCAGGTACACGCCGTGGCCCGGGGCGCCCGGCGGATAGTTGGCAGGACGCAGCAGGCGGCCGTCTGCATGCTCGCTCAAATAGGGGTAGATCTCTTTCTTGTCCCAGATATGATTTCCGGAGGTCAGAACGGCAATCCCCATGTCGAGCAACTCTTCCACAAGGGGAGGGGTGATGCCAAAGCCGGCAGCGGCGTTCTCGCCGTTGGCGAGTACCAGGTCAGGGTCGTATTCCCCAACCAGCGCAGGCAGCAACTCCTTCACAATGCGCCGGCCGGGATGGCCGAAGATATCGCCGATAAACAGGATTTTCATGCCTACTCGGAATCCGTATCGTTCAGGTATCGATCGAGCAGCCGCGCGCACTCCTCGACTTTCTCATCTACGCGCCGGGTCTTCTCTTCATAGCGGGCTTTGATCTGGTGGAACTCGTCGGCGATATTGAGTGCCGCCAGCACCGCGATGCGCATCGAATCCACCGTCCGCGTGCGGCCGGCGATAGAGCGCATTCTTCCATCCAGGAATTCCCCCAGCTTTTGGATGTAAGCCTCGTCAAGCTGGCCCCGGATAAAGTATTCCTGGTCGAAAATTACCACCCGAATCCCGTCCGCGTCTTTGGCCATAGTGGCGACGAGCCTCCTTCCCTGGCATGCACTGGTTGCAGAAGAGAGGTTATCCGTCATCCTGAGCGGAGCGAAGGATCTGTATTATGCCTTTGAAAACAAATGCAGATCCTTCGCTTCGCTCAGGATGACAGGCCGGGGACTTTTTCCGCTCCCCTTGACGTAGGGGTGGTTCGTGAACCACCCCTACTACACGCGTGCTGGGCCGTTATCCCGCGGACTCAGAGCCGGTCAGCGCATCGATGCGCTGGAGGAGCTTCTCGATGCGCACACGCACCTCTTCCCGTTCGCGCCGCAGTGCGACGAGTTCCCGTTCGTGAGCGTCAATCACCTTGGCCCGTTCCTTAGACTCCACCCTGAGCTTTTCAAGCTCCTGGTGCAAGGTGAGCTTATCGTCCTGGGTTCGCTTGATAAGCTCAAAGGTCTTCGCAATTCTTTCTTCGAGTTTTCGTAATGGATCGTCAGTTTCGCTCAAGCGGTCCCCCCCATTTCCAGAAATACAATAGCCATGCCGACGTGATCTTTCAGAATTCCGCTGGCCCTCAGCTCCGCAACGTGATGCCTAGCGGCTCAAGGGCCGCCATTACCCTTTGACCTGCCGCCGAAATCTCCTCGCTCGTCAGCGTGTGCGCGCGGCTTTGGAATGTCACTCGCAAGAGAAGGCTGTAATGCCCGGCGGGTATCGAACCACCCCGGAAAAGGTCGACAGGGTGAAGGCTCTGGATCTCCTCCAACGCCAGATCTCGCAGAGACGCTTCGAGGCGCGCAAACGTCACCCGTTCGGGGATCACCAACGAGAAATCCCGCTCTACCGCGGGAAATTTCGAGAACGGGCGAAAGACTCGGGAATGCAAGGGGAATGCGACGAGGCGGTCAAAATCCACCTCCGCAAGCCAAGCAGGCTGGCGCAACTTGTAATCACGCTCGATTTCACGGCTGAGCCGCCCGAAGATCGCGAGGCTTTGGCCCTGTGACGAGAATCTGCCACTCTGGCTCGACTCGTAGTGGACGCACTCCGCTTTTTCAAATTCCACTCCCGGAATCTCGAACAATCCCAGCACTACTTCCAGATCGCCTTTAAGGTCGAACAAGTCGAGCGGCCTTTCGCTGTCGTGGATGGAGGGCGGACGCCGGTGCCCGGTGAGTCCGAGACTCAGAACACGGCACTCCGCGGGTGCTCCGCTCGACGACAACGCATAGGTTTTCCCCAGCTCGAACAGACGCACGTCGTTTTGGTCACGATCAAGATTCCAGCGCAAGGCGTGTACCATGCTCGGAGCCGCCGACGAGCGCAACGCAGAAGCATCCTGGCTCAAAGGGTTAGCCAAAATCACTGGAGTCTGGTCAGAGAAGCGGGAATTCTCCTCCGGGTCCACCAGTGAAGACTGGATCGACTCATAGTACCCAAGGCTGCAAAGCAGATTCGAAACTGCCATTTCCTTTTCGCGCAGCAAATCACGCTCGGGACGCGGGGGCGCAGGCCTCAGCCGGGCTGGCAAGCGGTCGTAGCCAAATTGCCGCGCAACTTCCTCGACCAAGTCGATTTCCTTGTTGACGTCCAGGCGAAAAGAAGGTGGAGTGACTCGCCAGCCTTCTGTGCCTCGCCGCTCGGTCATGAACCCCAGCGAGCGCAACGTTCGCTCCACTTCTTCCCAAGGGATGTCCGCTCCCAACACGCGCCGGATTTCGCTGCGCCGCAGCACGAGGTCCTCTCGCCGCCTCGGAGCCGGGTAAACGTCCACCAGACCGCGGAGGATTTCACCCCCTGCCAGTTCAGCAATCAACTGAGCCGCGCGATCGATGGCCAGAGGGGCCATATCAATGTCCGCGCCGCGCTCGAAGCGGTGCGAAGCTTCGGTGTGCATGCCGTGTGCCTTGGCGGTGCGCCGGATCGAGAGTGGGTCAAACCAGGCGCACTCCAGCAGCACGGAGCGCGTGGTGGAAAAAATCTGAGAATCTTCCCCGCCCATCACTCCGGCCAGCGCCACCGCGCGCTGCGCATCCGCGATGACCAGATTGTCGGAGGTAAGAACGCGATTCGTACCGTCAAGGGTCCGCAACTGTTCACCAGGCAGCGCCCTGCGCACGATGATCTTTCGCTCTCTGAGCCGCTGCAAGTCAAAGGCATGCAGAGGATGCCCCAGTTCCATCAGCACGTAATTGGTGACGTCCGCCACGTTGTTGATAGGCCGCTGGCCCACCGCCTCCAGGCGCTTCGCCAGCCAGTCCGGGGAGGGCTTCACTCTCACATTCTGAATCACCCGCCCGCAATATCGCGCGCAAAGGTCGGGATCGAGAATCTGAATGGAGATCTCCTCTGAACTTCGCGCCCCCGATTCTTTTGCGAAAATCTCCAGCCGCTTCAGATTCTTTCGGTAAACAGTGGCCGCTTCGCGCGCCACTCCGTAATGGCTGAGGCAATCCGGCCGGTTGGTCGTGACCTCCACGTCCAACACCCAGTCGCCGCCGGCCTCCGCCAGCGACTCGACGTTCAGGCCGACCATCGTCAGGTCGGCTTTGAGCTGACCGGGCTCAGCGGTAACATCCACGAATTCTTTAAGCCAGTTGAGCGAGACTTTCATAGAAGTTCACAGCTGACAGTCTACAGTTGACAGTTCCCGAAAACCTCTCATGCCAATCGTAGCCAAGCATCCGTGAAGTTGATAAAGTCGACCGCGAGAAACCACCAACCCGTCGCCAGGGGGTGAATGCTCTTGACTGTTGACTGTCGACTGTCCTCTTTCGACTGTCAACTGTTGACTGTCAACTACCCTCAAAACTGCCCCAGAAACCGCACGTCTCCCTGGAAGAAAAGCTGAATGTCGTTGATGTCGTACTTCACCATGGCAAAGCGATCAACACCGAGTCCGAAGGCCCAGCCGGAATACTTATCCGGATCAATGCCGCCGTTGCGCAGCACCTGTGGGTGAACCATGCCGCACCCCATCAACTCGATCCATCCGCTCTCTTTGCATACCCGGCAACCTCTCCCCTCGCAAACGAAGCAACTAACCGCCACTTCGCCGCTCGGTTCCGTGAACGGGAAAAAGCTCGGCTGGAAGCGCGTGCGAACCTTTTCGCCGAAAAGCCTCTTCGCGAAGAAATCGAGCGTGCCCTTCAGGTCCGCGAAAGTAATATCCTCGTCGATGGCCAGCCCTTCGATCTGGTGAAACATGGGCGAGTGTGTTGAATCTGGGTTATCGTGGCGATAGCACTTGCCGGGGATGATGATGTAGAGCGGCGCGCCGTATTTCTGCATGGAGCGGATCTGTACCGGAGAAGTGTGAGTCCGCAAGACTGTCTTCGCATCAATGTAGAGCGTGTCCCAGTCGTCCCGCGACGGATGACTCTCCGGAATATTGAGGGCGTCGAAATTATAGTACGTGCTCTCGATCTCCGGGCCGCTCTCAATCCTGAAACCCAGGTGTAGAAAGATGTCCTCGATTTCGCGCTGCATGCGCATCACGGGGTGAACTGACCCAAGCGGCCGGTGAATGCCGGGAAGCGAAAGGTCACGCGGCACAGCCGGACCGGCTTCGGGAGGAAGAGGCAGTCCCATCTGTAAGCTGCGAGCTGGTTGCAGAGGCGTCGCCTCAATCAGCGGTTCGAATTCCAGATTGCCCGTGAATCGGCGCAACTCGTTAAACTGCCGACCTACCGTGGGCTTCAGTTCTTTCGCCGCGAGCTTTAACCAGTTCTCATCCACCTGCGAGAGAATCCCGCCTTTACGCGCCAGCCACCGGTCGCGGAGGGCTTTGCAGAGCTTTTCGCGCTGAGCCTGGCTGGAGGCGCCGCGGGAAACCAATTCGGCACGTTCCTTTTCGGCAGCGTTCTGTAATTCAGCGAAGAGGACCACCACTCCTTGCGCGTCCGGAACGCCGAGTTGTTGAAGTGTCCTCTTGACCTTGTCAAGAATAGTCATAGGATTCGCACGGGCAACCCTCGAGGTTGCCCAGGGCGGCCGCAAGGACCGCCCCCATGGATGACTGCATGCTTATGCCTGGGCGGTTGCGGGCTGACTGGCTGCGGCAGCCTGTTTCACTCGACCTGCCAACTCAGCAAAGCCAGCCTGATCGTTCACGGCCAGCTCAGCCAGCATCTTGCGATCGAGTTCGATGCCGAGCACTTTCAACCCATGGATGAATTGGCTGTAAGTAAGCTCGTGAGTGCGCGCCGCTGCTCCGATGCGGATAATCCAAAGCCTGCGGAAATCGCGCTTCCGCTGACGCCGCCCGCGATAGGCGTAGCGGCCTGCCTTATCGGCAGCTTCCTTCATGAATTTGTAGAGCTTACTCTTGTTGAGAAAATAGCCCTTGGTGAGCTTGGTGAGTTTCTTCCGATTGGCACGGCGAACTGTGCCGCGTTTGACGCGAGGCATGGGTTTACTCCTTTCGATTTAGTTCAGGGCGGCAGATCCCGCATGGTGGGACGAAGGCACCCAGCCGTTGGCCTTCCCGCTCCTGTGAAAACAGGGGTTAGGGATCAGGGGCTAGGGCTTACCTAATCCCTAGTCCCTAATCCCTACGCATAAGGCAACATGACCCGAATGGAGGGCGCATTGGCAGGGGAGACGACGGTGGATTGACCCAGTCTCCGCTTGCGCTTGCTGGCCTTCGAAGTCAGGATGTGGCGCGCATAGGCGTGGTGACGCTCCACCTTCCCAGTGCCAGAAATCTTGAAGCGCTTTTGAGCGCCTTTATGGGTCTTCAACTTCAGCTTGATCTTCTTGGGCTTTGGCAACTCTACCCTCCAATCGGTAGTATAGCTTCATCTGTACTGCAGCGCTGGCCTTCAATGACTGCGGCAAGACCCCCTCGAGCCTGTCATTCCGAAGAGCCGGAGACGACGAGCAATCTCGCCTTGGCCTTGAAAGAACGCAGAGCAAGATTCCTCGCGGGGTTTACCGTGAGCGCACAGAGCGAGATTCCGTCACTTCCTTCAGGACAGGCTCTTCGCTCCGCTCAGGATGACAGCGAAGGGCTCGGCATGACAGCGTCAAAAGGGTGCTTGCGGACCAACCCCTATCGCGCAGGCTCGTCCCCCGCCGAAGCAGCGGGAGCAGGCTGTACAGGCGTAGCGGCTACCGGCACCGCAGCCGGCTTGGGCTGAGGGGCCCGAACCGGCGCCGGGGACGTCGTCCCCGCCGGCCGTGATGGCTGGGGCGTCGAGCCTTTTCCAGGAGCTTTCTTGGCGGAGATAATCGTGGAGAGGTTCGGCCCCTCGATCTTCGGCCGCGTCTCCACCATACCCACCTCACTTACCTCGTCAGCCAACTTCTCCATCATCCGGAATCCCAGGTCGCGATGAGCCATTTCGCGGCCGCGGAACATGATCGTGACCTTTACCTTCGCTCCCTCTTTCAAGAAATCGATCACCTTGTTCCGCTTGGTTTCAAAATCATGCGCCGAACGTCCGGGGCCGCATCTTCACTTCCTTAAGCTCAATCGACTTCTGATGCTTTTTAGCCTCGTGTTGCCGCTTGCTGAGTTGGTAAAGGTACTTGCCGTAATTGATAATGCGGCAGACGGGCGGGTTTGCCGTGGGGGCAACTTCCACAAGGTCGAGGCCCTGGCCACGCGCGATTTTCAGGGCCTCAAAGGGCTGCATGATGCCCAACTGCCCACCCTCTTCATTGATTACCCGGATCTCCCGGGCTCGGATTCTCTCATTGATTCGAACAAATCGGTCGGCGATAGGCATTTCCTCCTGGCCCCATGGGCCACCTAGAGACGCATGGCCGTGCGTCCCTACTCACGAATCCTTCTGCGTTGGTCGCATCGGGGCGCATGGCCACGCGTCCCGAAACATCCTCAGGCGAGAAGACAGCTTACCATTTCGTGGCTCTGGTGTCGATAAGCTGTCGAATCCAGCCCGTAAAATCGTCCAGGCTTCGAAAGCCGGCATCTCCCGTGTCACGGCGCCGCACGGCGACGCCGCGCCCCTGGGCTTCGCGATCGCCGACCACTAGCATGAACGGTACCTTCTGAAGCTGGGCATCGCGAATGCGCGCGTTCAATTTCTCATTGCGGTCGTCCAGGCTGGCGCGTACGTGGGCCCCGCGCAACGCTTCGTGAACTTCGCGCGCGTAGGCCAGATGTTTATCGCTGATGGGCAGCACCACAGCCTGCACTGGCGCCAGCCAGACCGGGAAAGCGCCCGCATAATGCTCGATCAACACTCCGAAGAATCGCTCGATGGAACCGAGCAATGCCCGATGCACCATCACCGGCGTGTGAAGATGCCCGTCGGCCCCAACGTACTCCAATCCGAAGCGACCGGGCAGGTTAAAGTCAAACTGCACGGTGGTAAGTTGCCACGGGCGGCCGATGGCATCCACCATCTTGATGTCGATCTTGGGCCCGTAGAAAACCGCTTCCCCGGGCACATACTTGAACGGAATATCCATGCGCTTCAGGGTGTTCATCAGCGCACTTTCCGCCATGTTCCAATCGTCGACAGTCCCCGCGTAATGCTCGGGATCGGCCGGGTCGCGAGCGGACAGCTCCACCTGATATTCATCGAAACCAAAAGTCTTGAGCACGAGGTGCGCAAACTCCACGCAAGCCTGAACCTCGGATTCCAGTTGGTCGCGCGTGCAGAAAATATGCGAGTCGTCCTGGGTGAACCCCCGCACGCGCAGCAGTCCGTGGGTGACTCCGGAGCGCTCGTAGCGATATACCGTGCCGAGCTCTCCCAGGCGCATGGGCAGTTCGCGGTAACTTCGTGCGCGCGATTTGTAGATCAGAATGTGACCGGGGCAGTTCATGGGCTTGAGCTGGTATTGGTCGTTCTCAACGTCCATCACCCCAAACATGTTCGCACGATAAAAACCGGTGTGGCCGCTGATCTCCCACAGGTGAAGCCGCATGGCATGCGGTGTATAGACCAGGTCGTATCCCCGCGCCGTGAGCTCTTTGTATAACCAGTCCTCAATTTCCCGGCGAATGATGGCGCCCTTGGGATGCCAGAAGACGAGCCCCGGCCCCGCGTCATCCTGAATGCTGAAAAGGTCCAGGTCTTTCCCCAGACGACGGTGATCGCGCTTCTTGGCCTCCTCCAGGTGCGCCAAGTAAGCGTCCAGTTCCTTCTGGCTGAAGAAGGCAGTCCCGTAAATGCGCTGCATGGGGTGCGACTTCTCATCGCCCTTCCAGTGCGCTCCGGCCACGCTCAGCAACTTGACGGCCTTGATCCGCCCGGTAGAGGGAATGTGCGGCCCGCGGCAAAAATCGAGAAACTTGCCCGTGCGATAGGCGCTGAAAACGGGTTCTGCCTTTTCTTCAATCAGTTCGCACTTCAAGAACTCGCCCATGTCCGCGAAGAGCTTCTTGCCTTCCTCCTTCGGAAAATGCACCCGCTCGTTCGGGAGGTCCGACTTGATGATCTCGCGCATCCGGTCTTCAATCGCCTTGAGATCATCTTCCGTGAAGGGCTTGTCTCGATAGAAGTCGTAATAGAAACCGGTCTCCGTGGCCGGGCCGACTCCTGGGTGCGCGTCCGGGAAAAGGTCGGTGACGGCAGCGGCCAGCACGTGAGCCGTCGAGTGGCGGAAAATCTCCAGCCCTTCTGGCGAGGAGGGTGTGATGAACTGGATCGGCGCATTCTGCTCGATGGGAGTCGATAGATCCACCAGGCGCCCGTCCAGCTTGGCGGCCAATGCCTCCGACGCCAGGCGTGGACCAATGGACCTCGCCACCTCCAGCGCTGTTATTCCTTGCGGGAACTCTTTCGCTGTTTTATCAGGGAATTCGATTAGAACGTTTGCCATTCCTCACTTGCTTCCAAGTCTTGCCACTACCTCACCCTAATATAGCAATTCGCGCCGTGCAGGGTCAAACGGAAGGCGGGAAATTGGAAACTCGAAACTGGAAACTGGGAGATGGCTCCCGCTCCATCTTCGATTTACCATTTTTCAACTTCCAGTCTCCTGGGCTCTTCACCGGCATTCATGCCCTGCTCTTAGCTTCCTTGTAGCAATCTTGAAAAAGCGCACTCCTTTGTTTTCAATTACTTACTTGCTTCGGTCGTATTATTTTAATGCCTGTATGCGCTCATTGTTGAACCGATTTCCCGACAGGGACATTTAGCACCACCCGGCCGCGGATTGTTGGCGCCTTCGACATAGCCCAACCGCTATAGGCTACTGCACCGCGAGGGGCGTGTCAAGCAGAAAATGCAGGCGCAGGGGCCTCTGCCGTCGGCCAGAGAGCCTCGAGGTCCATTCCTGTTTCAAATCGCCGTGTCGTAAGCGACTATTGACAAGGGTATTGGCGGACTGTATAAGGGGAACATCGGGGAGACAGTGCTTTTTTCCTACAAATGACCTAAGAAACTGGCAGGAAGGCCATATTTCGATCCCGCAGAGGGTGGGGCTGTGGACCGCTTGCGGACATGGTGTGGTCTTGGCTGGACACTTTGACAGCATTGGCGAAGCGGCAGGCAGACCGCGTTCACTGGCGCAAACCGAAAAAACTGGAGGACAATTATGGCGAGTAAAGCACACGTGGTTCTTCCGGGCAGCCGGAGAGGTAAAGACCCCAACGCAACTCGGGTCGGCAAGGTCGATCCGAAAGAGAAGATCGTGGTCACCATCGACCTGGCGGGTCCGAAACTGCCCAGTGCGGACGAGTTTGTCGGCCAGACACTGACGCCGCAGGAGCTTGCTGAAAAATTCGGCGCGAAGCAGGAGGACGCCAACAAGGTTGCAAAGGTGCTCAAGAAATTTGGCCTCAAGGTGTTCGAAGTTTCACCGGAGACTCGCAGCATGCAAGTGAGCGGGACAGCAGCGGCGATGGAGGCGGCTTTCAAACCGGGGCTGGTGATGATGCGCTCGCCGACCGAGGGAGAGTATCGGGGCCGGCAAGGAACGCTCTCGATCCCCGCGGAACTGCAGGGAATTGTAAGAGGAGTCCACGGGTTAGATCAGCGGCGCATGGCGCGGCGCAAAGCCGGCGCGAAAAGCTCTCCCACCCGGGAGGCGAAGCTTCCGCCGTTAGGGCCGCCGGATCTCGAGCGCCGCTACAATTTCCCACCCGGCGACGGTGCCGGTCAGAGCATCGTCATCGGCGAGTTTGGGGGCGGTTATTTCGCCGAGGACACCGCCGCTTACTGCGCCAAGTTCGATCGTCCGGCGCCCAACGTGAAGGCCGTTGCGATCGATGCTCCGGCCTACACTCTCGAAGAGGCCCAGGCGTTGCCGCCGCGAGCGCGAAAGCAGGTCCTGAACGACAGCGCGGAAGTGATGATGGACGTGCAAATCATCGCCGGCTTGTGCCCCAAGGCAGCTATTTCCGTCTACTTTTGCACCTTTGACCAGCGCGGGTGGGTCGATCTTCTCAACCGGGTGATCCTTGCAAGGCCGGTGGTTCTCTCGCTCAGTTGGGGACTGGCTGAGGAAGACCCCGGCTGGTCAAAGAATGCGCTGGCGGCCATCGACGATCGGCTGAATGCGGCGCGCTTGTTGGGCATTACCACCTGCGTTGCGGCCGGGGACGACGGCTCGGGGGACCAGATCGAGGACGGCCATGCACATGTGGACTTTCCGGGTTCCAGCCCCAACGCGTTGGCAGTTGGAGGAACGATGTTGAAAAAATTCGGCGCCAATATCAGAGAGATTGTCTGGTGGGAGGCGCCAGGCCGCCGGACTTCCAAGGGCGGAGGCGCGACCGGGGGTGGAGTCAGCTCCGTCTTCGGTCGCCCGACTTGGCAGGGGGTTAAAGTGAGGTCCCTCAACCCCCGAGGCGCCAACGGGCGTGTCGTGCCCGATGTAGCCGCTCTGGCGGGAGATCCACTTTATGAACTGGTGTTCATAGGGAAGGCGCAACCCAACGGCGGCACGAGTGCGTCGGCGCCGCTCTGGGCCGCGCTCGTGGCGCGCGTCAACGCCGCCCTCCCACCCGCTAAGCAGCAGCGGTTTGTCACGCCGCTGCTCTATCAGAACGGAAAACGCGGAGTGCCCGTGGGCCAACACTCGACACGCGATGTTACTTCCGGCCACAACACTTCGCATCCTCACCCGGGCCGAGGTTACAGGGCCAGATCGGGATTCGATGCCGTGGGCGGCTGGGGTGTCCCGGACGGAGTGAAGCTGTTGAATGCCCTGGCAGAGATTTGATGACCGTGTTCCGCAGTAGTTCTTCACAGGCAGGTTCGGGTTCTTACCTCACGCGCACTCCAGGTCCTTCTTCTGTGCACTCTGCGAACTCTGCACAGTCCAGATGAAGCGTTTGTAGTCGAGTGACGGTGCGCCAAAGTTCAATAGCAAGCCAATCTCACGGCCAGAGGCCTTCAGGTAATTCAAAATCTGCGCTTCCTCCGTTCCGCTCAACTTGGCTAGCGCCTTGAGTTCGACAATCACAGAGTCGTAGCAAAGAAAATCGGCTCGATAGCAAGAATTAAGCCTCTGGCCCTTATAGTAGACGGGCAATTCAACTTCTCGGCGATGAGCCATGCCGCGTACGGCCAATTCGATTGCCAACGCCTCCTGATACACAGGCTCCAGAAACCCGCACCCCAACTGCCGATGCACCTCCATCGCCGCGCCGATGATCGCAAATGTCCTGGGATCGTTCCGCATGGGTCCGCAGATTACGCAGATTTCACAGATAAGGCTAGCAAAAACCCGACCGTGATACCTCACAACTAAACATGCATGCGCATTCCGATGCTGACCGTTAGCAATATGCCCAGGCGCGAGCAAACAGCTCGTTTTGTTTGTGCTCTTGGAAATCTGTGTAATCTGCGTAATCTGTGGATTATGTGTTAGCATTGCTGCATGCAGCCTGCGGATTTCTTCGCCGCATTTCGGAGAGGCCCGACCGGCGGGGCTTATTTCTTGCGCGGTCCTGACCGCTTTCTCCAGGAAGAATGCCGCAAAGCGGTGGTGAACTCGATTCCCGATGAGGCTCGGCAATGGTGCCTGGCGGAGATTGAGTTTGAGCCACAGCGCCTGCGGCACGATCTTGAGGCAGCGCAGCAGATGCCCATGCTGGGTGGTCGTAACTTCCTGCTCTTTTCCGACCCGGAGGATTTCAAACACGCGGGCGAAGAGGACGCCGAGGCGTTACGCGCCTACCTCGAGCATCCCTCGCCCTTCTCCACGGTGGTGTTTACGGCCTCGGAGCCAGACCGGCGGCGGAAGTTCATTCAGTTGCTGGAAAAGAAAGCCGAGTTGGTGGAGATGCGGGCGCTGAACTGCCGCCAGGCCGCGCTCTGGGCCAGCGACTTCCTGCACGCGGCAGGCGTGGAGATCGACGCGGAATTGGCCGAGGAAATCGCCGCCAAGTTTGAGATCAGCAACGATTCCCGCAGCGAGTCGAAAGCCTCCGGCGTGAACCTCCTCTGGATGCGCACGGAACTCGAAAAACTGCTCACGGCCAATCCCGGCAAGAAGCGACTTGAGGCGGCTGACTTGGAATTAATCGTCGCCTTCCGCGAAGAGCGCGAGATCGGTAAGCTCTTGCGCGCCATCGGCGAACGGAAATGCGGCCCGGCGCTCGAATTCCTGCGGGAACTCGTGGCCAGCAAAGTCGCCGAGACCTTGATTGTCTGGTGCATCGGCGACCTGTTTCGCCAGACGCTCAGGGGAGGCGGAGCACAGTACGGCGGGGGGCGAGGAGGCTGGTCGCGACCCGCCAATCCTTATTCCACTTGGGAAATCGTTCCACTTGTTCAGCGGAATTATCCGCGCGAGGAACTACAGCAGGCGCTCCGGGCCGTCCGCCGTACCGACCTGGGAATCAAATCCTCGTGGAAGGATTCAAGAATTCTTTTGGAGTTTCTAGTTTGGCAGGTAGTTGTCGGCAAGGAAAGCGCAACCATACCCACGATTGGGGAGGATCTCCCCGCTCCCAGCACTGAAGGCTGATCGCCCCGGCGCACCGTCATTGCGAATCCCCCCGCCGTAGGGGGACGGCTTGCCGTCCCCGCGTTTCAGCCGTTCCCGACGAGGGCAGGGCAAGCCCTACCCCTACAAGTCGGGGCTCAGAATGCCTGAATTAAGCGAGAGCGTTATAGGCGACTGTCAACCGCGACTTGTAAGCCGCTGCCGTATTGGCGTGCAAAACGCCTTTGTGGATGGAATGGTCGATGAGCGCCAGCGTGGGCTTCAAAAGCGCTTCCGCAGCGGCTTTGTCCTTGGCTTTCAGCGCTGCGCGGAATTTCCGGATCTGATGCCGCAGCTTGGTCATGTGCTCCCGGTTCAGCTCAGTTCGCTTTTGAGTTTGCTTGATGCGCTTCAATGCGGATTTGTGACTTGCCACAGAATCTCCTTTTGTACAAGATACTAACACTCAATTTAACAGACGCTCCGATGAGCGTCAATGGGTGACCATGGGCGATGATCTTTCTAAATCGAATCTGGAAGTCCTTATCGATGCGGCCCGCATTGCCTTGCGCATCCGCGAGTTGGGCGAGCAGATCTCGAGCGACTACCGCGGCTGCACCCCGCACCTGGTGGGCGTGTTGATGGGCGCCTGGGTGTTCATGGCGGACCTCATCCGCAACCTCAGCATCGAGGTGACCGTGGATTTCCTGGGAATCCAAAGCTATCTCGCCGGGACGACCTCATCCGGCGAAGTGAAAATTACCAAAGACCTCGATGCGAGCATCGCGGGCCGCGACGTTCTGATTGTCGAGGATATACTCGACACGGGGCGAACCTATCAATACTTGCAGGGGATCCTTGCTGCCCATCAGCCTAACAGCGTGAAGCTTGTCGCGCTCCTCGATAAGGCCGCCCGGCGAGTGGTTCCCGTTCAGGCCGACTACGTGGGCTTCCCCATTCCCGATGTTTTCGTGGTTGGCTACGGCCTGGATTACAACCAACAGTTTCGGCGCTTGCCGGAGGTGCGGATCCTGGACAAACGATTTGTGATTGGCGATTTGTGATTGGTGATTGAAAGGCCAAATCGCAAATCAGAAATCACATATCACAAATGGTTCTTCTCCCGATTCCCCTACGATTTGGTTCGCTTGAAACGGATCGTATGGACCTGGTCCTTGCCGTTCTCGCGCCAGGTCCACTTTTCCGTGAAGTGATCGTCATCGGCAATTTGGATCAGCAAGTGACGCATGTGGCCGGCGCTGGGGTTTGCCAGATTGGTGATTCCGGTAAGAGAGAACTCGAATTCCTTCTGGTCGCCAGTGACGGCAGGTGCTTCCATACGCGGCTGATTGCCCGACGAGCAGTAATGAGTCATCGCCAGCCCTTTTCCGTTCGGCGTGTAGAGCGTCACCATCTGATCGGCCTCAGCGCTCTGCGAAGTTTCCTCCAGCGCCGTCCCATTCGAGACCAGGCGAATGGTGTTGGTTAACGTTTTACCTTGTGTTTCGCGAGCTTCCCAGGTGCCGGCGAGGGTCTTCAGGCGATCGAATCCGGACGCAGGCTGCGCTTGCGGGCGGGCACGCCCTGCAAACCATCCCATGGCGATGATCCCCAACGCGAGCAAAAGAATTGGCTTTCGCATTCCGTGCCTCCCCTATTATTTGTGATATGTGATTTCTGATTTGCGATTTGGCCGTTCAATCACCGATCACAAATCACAAATCGCAAATTGTTCATCCGATCTCCCGACATTCTACACACTCGCTGCGTGCGAAGAAAAGCAGATCCTTCGCTTCGCTCAGGATGACAAGTCATTCTGAGCAAAGCGAAGAATCTGTATTTGGTTGGAGCGTTGCCGCGCTGTACTACTTCTTCCTCGCCAGCACCGAAATCCCGAGGCCGTGGTAAGCTAACATACAATGTCTAATGTGCTTCCAGCTCTGCGCCGCGCGCTTGACATCCTGCCGTCGCCGGAAGCCGACCGGCCGGGCCTGCTGCTTCGAGATCCCTTCGGTTACGCGGAAGCGGTTCTTTACGTGCCGCCGACGTGGGTTCTGGCGCTGCGGTGCCTCGATGGAGAACACACCGAACTGGACGTGCAGGAACTTCTCAGTCGAGCCACGGGCGGGCTGGTGTTCAGTGATGAAGTTCGTGAATTCGTCGCTGTTTTGCGACGGGAAGGTTTCCTCGAGACCGAAGAGTTCGAGCGTCGGCGCGAGCGTCGGCACAAGGAATTCCTGGAACTCCCCGAACGCCCGGCGGCCCATGCGGGCTCGGCGTACCCGGCGGGTGCGGCAGAAATCCGCACTACTTTCGCAGAATACTTCAGCTCGGTGACAATCGACGCCGGCCGGCCCGGCAACCTCGTGGGCGTGGCCGCGCCGCATGTCAGCCCGGAGGGTGGGCGGAACTGCTACGCCGAGACCTACCAGCGGCTGGCCGCGTTCCCCTCCCTTGCCGAACGGACGTTCATGGTGCTGGGAACCTCGCACTGGGGAACCCCGGGAAAGTTCGGCTTAACCCATAAGCCGTTCGTCACGCCTCTCGGCACCCTGCGCGTGGACGACGAGATGGTGAGCTGGCTCGAGCAACACGGAACCGGGGCCGTCAATTCGGAAGATTATTGCTATGCCTTCGAACACTCGATTGAGTTTCAGTGCGTATTCCTTCAGTACGCGCTTGGACCGGATCTGAAGATTGTGCCGATTTTGTGCGGACCGCTTGGTGAAAACTCGCCAGCCGAGACTGCTGACCTGAAGGTCGGCGCTACCTCGGCGGAGGGCGAGAAGGGTCCGGAGAGTTTCCTGGACGCGTTGGCCCAACTCGCCGAGAAGCACAAGGAGCGGCTGTTCTGGGTCCTGGGAATCGACTTGACGCACCTCGGCCGCCGCTATGGCAACCCCTTCACCGCTCTTGCCAATCAAGGTCGTATGGCGGAGGTTGCAGAGCAGGATCGCCGCCGCCTCGAGTTGGTGTGCGCCGGCGAAAGCCGGGCCTTCCTCGAACTCGTATCGGCCGGCGGCGACGAATTGAACTGGTGCGGTCACTCAACTCTCTACACCTTTTTAAGAGCGATCGGCCAAGTGCGCGGCCGTGTGCTTCGTTATGAGCAGTGGAACATCGATCCACAATCCGTGGTCAGCTTCGCCAGCATGGAGTTTCTTACGCCCTGAGTGGGGGGAGAATTTGTCACCAAAAATAACTAGATTCGCTGGACTCTCGTTGTGCTAATATGAACCGGAATTTCATCTATGAATGAGCAGCGACAAGGCATACGTTATCCCCTAAGGCTACCTGCGGAAGTCCGCTGGACATCCCGGGGTAAGAGTGCGGGACCAATAAAGGGCGAAACTGGTGACATTAGTTCGAGCGGGCTGCTTGTCCTGATTCCCAAGCATCTGCCGATCGGCACTACCATCAACGTCACCATCAATTTACCTCTCGATGTAACAAAGGTCCCTGTCAAACTTACCTGTATGGGGCGTGTAGTTCGCAAGAGCCCCGTGGGCAAGGGTGAAGGGGTCTCAGCGATCATTGAAGATTTCAAACTCCGGCCCTCGCGACGAAAGTCCGCGAAAGCCTAGTATCCCAGCATCATGCCTAAGCGCACAGTGGCTATCCGCACGAATCGTCCAATGAAACAAGCGCGCACACCAAAGGGTATCCGTATACTGTTGGCGGACCGGGAAGAGGTTTTTCGCCTCGGAATAAGGCAACTCTTCTCGCTCGAGGACGACCTGCGCGTAGTAGCGCAAGCGGCGACCTGTGAGCAGGCCGTTGCTTTGGCAGAACGATTCAAGCCGCACCTCTTGCTGGTTCAAGAAGAGATCGCCGCCGAACCGCCGGGCAACTTCATGGAGCAGGTCCGGCGTGTCTCTCCGCTCAGCAAAGTGGTGATCACCGCTACGGCCCTGGTGGGGGACTCGGCCACTCGTCATCTGGAATCCGGGGCCGCCAATGTGATTCCAAGATCCGCTGCGCTCTCGCGCTTCGCGAAGTGCGTCAGAGAAGCGATGAGGCACAAAGCCGCTCCAGTCAAGGTCGTCCCGGTCCCCATCGTCAGGGCCGTCGAGTACTTACAGAAGCCCCTGGTGCGGCCGGTCGACACGCTCACCCTGCGCGAGAAGCATGTGATCGCCTGCCTCATGCAGGGTTTCCCCAACCGAGAGATTTCTCGGCGGCTGGCCATAGCGGAACAGACCGTAAAGAACCACCTGCGCTCCATCTTCGATAAAGTTGGCGTTTCAGACCGCTTGGAACTGGTGCTCTACGCTCTTCATCACAAGCTCGACCTGCCCCTCGTCGAGACGGCACGCCAGCAACCGCCGGAAACGGCAGCCTGATCTCCTGAGACAGAGCAAGATTCCCCAGATCACTCTCGCGAAAGTCTGTCATTCTGAGCGAAGCGAAGAATCTCGCTCTGGTCCGTGATGAAGCGAGAACGAAAAGATCAGAGCGAGATTCTTCGCTTCGCTCAGAATGACAGCATTTTCATGGTTTCTGGGTGCCCGTCGGCTGACGAACGTGAGCGACTGTTCCGAAAATGGCCGGTGTAGGGGCGGCCCTTGTGGCCGCCCTCGGGCAGCCACAAGGGTTGTCCCTGCATGCGAGGAACCGACGGCAAGCCGTCCCCCTACAAACGATTCGAGGAGGAATAGGAGCCGAGTTGCGGGGATTTCATGCCTGCGGGCGGGCGGTCCGGATTTGATAATCGTCAATGACCGCGCCGATGCCAAACGGAGAGCTTTCGGCGGCTTCCATTTGGCTGACCACACGAGCCTGGCAGCGAAGCTTCAAGGGGACTTTCGTAACCTCCGCAGGTAAACTCACTGTCAAAACAATCCTGGTGTTCGGGCGAAGCTGCGAGGGCAGCCTCATAAAAACTCCGTTGCCACTCATGGTAGTAATCTTTCCCTGTATCCGGCGAACTTTGCCCGGACGGGTTTTCCATTGTACCGTCACCGGGAACTCCACCGGAAACCTGATCCCCAAACGAAGGCAGTTCAAAGTAACCTCCAAAGACAATCGTGCAACCGCAAACAGCTTGCCTGCGGCAAGGCGCGGGGCGCCCCGAAGCGGTATACCGCCGGCTGGCGAAATGAGCCGGAGCCCCACTCGCTCTCCGGGGTCGGCGGAGAAACTCGTGGCCAGCGCTCTATAAGTAACGCTTCTCGCAATTGCACTCAAGACTACTAAAGTACCAGTCATCGCTGAGGGATAACCCTTAGGACCTCGTTGTTGGCCTATGCCGCCGTGCTGCACAGTGCAAGACTTTTCCCACTGTCGCGAACATCCTCGGACAGACTCAGTCGTTGCCGACATCGTGGTGAACAAACAAAGCGCTACACTCGAAGTGCGTAGCGAAGGCCCGTTCGCGAAGCTATAATGGTTCAAGAACTCTAACGCGCCCATGAATGATTTCTCCACACCGCTGATGCGGCAGTACAGCGCCATCAAGGAGCGCCACCCCAACGCACTCTTGCTGTTTCGATTGGGAGACTTCTACGAGCTCTTCTTTGAAGACGCCGTGGTGGCTTCGAAGGAGCTGCAAATCACCCTGACCTCCCGCAACAAGGAGAAGGGCGTGGCGATTCCGATGTGCGGCGTTCCCTATCATGCCGCGGAGGGTTATATCGCCAAGCTCGTCCGTCGCGGCTTTCGGGTAGCCATCTGCGACCAGATGGAAGATCCGCGCCTGGCCACGAAACTCGTGAAGCGCGAAGTCACCCGCGTGGTCACGCCGGGAACGGCGATCGATTCGCAGATTCTCGAACCGCGCGAGAATAACTATCTGGCGGCGCTGGCGGAGCGGGACGGTAGTGTAGGCCTGGCTTTCGTAGACCTCTCGACCGGCGACTTCCGCGCCACCGAGTTTTCAGGCCCGGAGGCTGCGGCGCGCCTGCAAGAGGAACTCGAGCGCATGCGGCCCAGCGAACTTCTGGTAGCCTCGCGCCCCACGAGCCCTGTGGAGGCGCGCCCCGTTCCCCTCGCTTCCCTCACCCAGACGCCTCTCGAGGACTGGGTCTTCGCCGAGGAATATGGCGCCCGGCTTTTGCGCGACCATTTCCGCGTGGCGACGCTGGCCGGGCTACGGCCTCGAGGGTCATGCGCTGGCCGTGGCGGCCGCCGGGGCTGTCGCTCCATTATGTGCGCGAGACGCAGCGGGGATCGCTTTCCCACCTCGATGGAATCCGCTTCTACCAGCAGCAGGATTCGCTGATCCTCGACCCGGCGACGATGCGCAATCTCGAGCTGATCGAGCCCGCCTTCGGGGAATCTCGCGCCGCCACGCTGCTGGGTATCCTCGACGAATGCGTCACCTCGCTCGGCGCGCGTAAGTTGAAGGCCTGGATGCTTCGCCCTTCGCTCGACCGCGCCGAACTCGAGGCGCGCCTGGACGTGGTCGAGGAGTTCCTGAGAATCCACCATCGAGCGGGAGGAGTTGCGGCGGGTGATGGGCGGCGTGCAAGACCTCGAGCGCCTGCTCAGCAAAGTGACGCTCGAGACCGCCCACGCGCGCGACCTGCTGGCTTTAAAGCACTCGTTCGAGGTTCTCCCGCACCTTCGCGCTTATGTGAACCATTTCCAGGCGGCTCGCCTCAAGAAACTTTGGGAAAACCTGGACGAGCTTCGAGACGTGCGGGAACTGCTCGAGAAAGCGATCCATCCCGAGCCCCCGGTGCTTCTCAGCGAGGGCGGGTTGATTCGGCCCGGCTACAATGCGGAGCTCGACGAACTCCGCGACCTGAGCCAGAACAGCAAACAGTTGTTGGCCCAGATCGAGGCCCGCGAGCGCGAGCGCACCGGCATTGCCTCTCTGAAGGTCCGCTTCAACAGCATCTTCGGCTATTACATCGAAATCTCGAAATCCAATCTCCATCTTGCTCCTGCGGATTACGAACGCAAGCAGACGCTCGTGAATGCCGAAAGGTTTACCACGCCGGAGTTGAAAGTGCTGGAGGCGAAGATCCTTGACGCGGAGGAGAGAAGCCACACCCTCGAGCGCGACCTGTTTCTCGCTACCCGGCGCCAGGTGGCGAATGAGGCGCGGCGCATCCGCCAGACGGCGGCGGTGCTGGCGGAACTGGATGTTCTGGCCTGCTTCGCCCACCTTGCCGCCGAGCGCCACTACCAACGCCCCGAGTTTTCCCGGGATGGCGAACTGGTCATCCAGCGCGGACGCCACCCCGTCATCGAGCAGCTCAGCGAGGAAGGCCAATCCGGCAAGTTCATTCCCAATGATCTCTACATGAATGGCGGCACCGACCTGATCCTGATCATCACGGGGCCGAACATGGGGGGAAAATCAACTTACCTTCGCCAGGCGGCCCTGATCGCCCTGGTGGCGCAGATGGGAAGCTTCGTGCCCGCCACGCGCGCCCAGCTTCCCATTTTCGACCGCATCTTCACTCGCATCGGAGCCTCGGATAACCTGGCGCGGGGGCGCTCCACGTTTATGGTGGAGATGACGGAGGCGGCGAGCCATCCTCAACACCGCAACCCCACGCAGCCTCGTCTTGCTGGACGAGGTGGGACGGGGCACCGCCACATTCGACGGCCTGGCGATTGCCTGGGCCGTGGTCGAGCACCTGCAAACGCACACTCGGGCCAAGACCCTCTTCGCCACTCACTATCACGAGCTTACCGAGCTGGCCGACCTTCTTCCCGGCGTGCGCAATTATCACGTCTCGGTGCGTGAATCGGGAACCAACATCGTCTTCCTGCGGAAGGTGGAACAGGGAAGCGCCGACAAGAGCTACGGCATCGAGGTCGCTCGCCTGGCCGGCCTGCCCGGCAAGGTGATCGCGCGCGCGCGGGAAATCCTCTCTCGCCACGAACAGACCGAGCACACCCTGAGCGAGCGCTTGACCGCCAAGCCGGACACCGAGAAAGCCGGACCTGTGCAGCTCACCATTTTCACGCCCTTGAACGCTGAGGTGGTGAACGCCATCGAAAGACGCCGACCTCGATAACCTGAAACCGATTGAAGCCTTGAATTTGCTGGCGGAACTGAAAAAGCAGATTCAGTCCTGAGGACACTGTCCTGTCATTCTGCGGCCCGCGGGGATGCGCCACCCACGGTTCCCCACTTGTCGTGAAAATACCCTCTCCCCCTTGGGGGAGAGGGTGGCCCGCGGCGGCGCTTTCATCAGCCGCCGCGGGCCGGGTGAGGGGGTCAGGTGCACGAGAACGATTTCGGCCAACTCTTGATCCTGACACTGAGCGAACTGCGCTGGGGTTCCTCCCTCGAGCACACCCTGCGCCGTTTGCACCCAGGCGGTGTGCTTGTCGATGCGCCGCTTCCCAATGGCGCCGACGCCCTCCGCGAATTCCTTTGCAAGTTGGCCTGCTCGGTCCCAACCGCCCCCTTCCTTGCCCTCCGGGAAGAAGGCGGGCTGATGGATCCGCTCCGAGCCTTCCTGCCTCCACTTCCCTCCCCGCGCGCGGCCGCCGGGAAAGGCCTTGCGGCGGTCGAACGCCTGGGTGCGCTTGCGGGTGCTGCTCTCAAACTTCTCGGTTTCAACACCGATCTCGCTCCTTTGCTCGACTTTGGGTTGTGCGCCGTGAATGAGGCGCGAGCCTTCAGCGCCGACCCTCAGCAGATGGCAAAGTGCGGGGAGACATTTCTGGAAGGGCTCGAGTCTCACGGTGTGCTGGCCTGCGGAAAACATTTTCCCGGCTCTGGCAGTTCGCGCGCCGCCAGCCCCGCCGAACTCCCACTGGTTTCCAAGCCCATGGCCGAGTTGTGGCGCGAGGACCTGTTCCCCTATCGGGCGCTTCTGCCCCGGCTACCCTTGATCCTGGTGAGCACTGCCGCCTATAAAGCCTACGACTTTGATCTGCTGCAATCCGCCGGGTTGTCTTCCAAAGTTGTGGGAGGCTTGCTCCGCGTGAAACTGGGATATGAGGGCGTGGCCATCGCCTATGGACTCGAAACGGAGGCCGTGCGAGGAGCTTTGAACTTCGAGGAGGCGGCCGTTCAGGCTGTGAGCGCGGGATGCGACATGCTTCTCATGGGAGAGCCGCAAGCCGCCGAGCGCGCGCATGCGGCGTTGAGCGCCGCTTTGGAGTCAGGGAAACTTGCGGGCGCGCGAGCCGAACAAGCTCTCAGGCGCGTTCAGCATGCGAAACGGTGCCTGCGCCCCCCCGCCGATAAGCTGCCGCGCGGCTCGCTGGAAAACCTTATAGAACAGTTCACAGCCTTCTCCGCCGCCGTCGCAGGCACGGAAAATCGTGACTAGGACTGTTTGTCTCTTGGAAAAACCCATGCCGATAGGCTATGATAAGAAGGGTTTAGGGTGGTGCGGCTTTGCGGACTTTGCGTTCTTTGCGCCTTGGCGTGACACCGGGTATTGATGTCGAAAACTCGACGAACGAACCGGGAATGTCTATGAAAACAAAGGATCACAGATCCCGCCTGGCTGTGGGGCTGATCTCCGGCACCTCGATGGACGGAATCGATGCAGCCTTGGTGCGCCTCAGCGGCTCTGCGGATCAACCCCGGGTGCGGTTGCTGGTGTTCGACACACTTCCCTACCCTCGCGAGGTCAAGGAATGGCTCATGGGCGTTGCAGCGGGGGAGTTGACCTCCGCAGGGGGAATCAGCCGACTCAACTTCTTGCTCGGAGAACTCTTCGCCAACGCGGCCCTGGTTGTATGCCGCGTGGCTCATATTTCTCCCCAGAGAGTTTCGGTTATCGGTTCACATGGTCAGACCATCTTTCACCAGGGAAAGCTGGAGTTGATTCCAGGCCACAGCGAGGCGGCAGGTCCGAACACACTTCAAATTGCGGAGCCTGCCGTTATTGCCGAAAGAACCGGCGCGCCGGTGGTGGCCGATTTCCGCACCGCCGACATGGCGGCCGGTGGGCAAGGCGCGCCGCTGGTGCCCATGGTGGATTACCTCTTGCTTCGCGACGCCCGGAAAGGAACGGTAGCCTTGAACATCGGCGGCATTGCCAACGTCACCGTGATCCCCGCGAGGGCGAAACCGCTCGACGTAACCGGCTTCGACACCGGCCCCGGAAACATGGTCAGCGACGCTTTGGTGCGGCACTTCACCGGCGGCCGGGAGCATTACGACGCCGGCGGGCGCGTGGCGGCGCTGGGAAAAGTGAACGATGCGGTGCTTACAGGCCTGCTGCGCCACCCTTTTTTTTCGGAGCCTCCGCCAAAAAGTGCAGGGCGTGAGCAGTTCGGCCGCTATTTCGTGCAGCGCTATTTTCTCTCGCGCCGGCGCGCCCGATTTGAGGACCTGCTTCGAACCTCTCTCGAACTGACGGCGCGGACCATCGTTGACGCCCTGGCTCGTTTTGTCCTTCCTGAAACCAGGGTTGACCGGCTGATCGTCTCGGGCGGTGGAGCTCACAATACTAGGCTCCTACAGCGCCTGGCGGAATTACTGCCCGAAGCGACCGTCGAACTCTCCGACCGTTACGGCCTGCCGGTAGACGCCAAAGAGGCCATCGCCTTCGCCATCCTCGCCGACCGAACAATGCACGGATTGCCGGGCAACCTGCCTCGCGTGACGGGCGCGCGCCGCGCCGTCGTGCTCGGCAAAATCGTCCTACCTTGAAGCTCGAGCGCGGACCACCGCTTCTGTGGTCCGCGGCTTTTTCAGTCGAAGAACCGCGCACCGCAAACCCGGCGGTCCGCGCTACTGCTCGAGGCTCGTTTCTTTGATCGGGTGCGGCGAGACGGAGCAGGACAATCACGCTGCAGATCAAAGAAGTGGGTTTGGGTGCTGCCCAGAGGGAACGACGAGGGCAACTCCTGGAAGCGGCGCGTCGCCGGCAAATCATGCTGTGGAGCTTGAGGCGGCTATGGGATGGGTCGACTGAGGAAAACCATACTCGGCGCCCCCGAGCGCGCCGCGACTATGTCCGGGTAGCCATCGCCGTCGAGGTCTCCGGCTGCAAGTCCGTAGATGGCTCCTTGATTGTCTCCGAAACTTGTACGGTAGAATTTCCGCGCCGTTCCGTCATTCCAGTAGATGGCCCCCGGTGCATTCACATAGCCCACAATTATTTCGGGCTTCCCATCCCTATTCAGGTCCCACGCGAGCATGGAGTAAGGCAGTGCCTCCCGCCCGGCGACCCTGATTCCCGGCCCAAAGTTCCCTTGACCGGCATTGAGATATACGAATAATCCCTCCTCCTCATGGTAGGCTGCGATGTCCAGCCGCCCATCGTCGTTGAAATCAGCGATGGCGATGGCGCGGGTCGAGGCATGGGGAGGGCCAAACGGACGTTTGCGCAGGAAGTTTCCCTTCCCGTCGTTGAAGTAGACGACGCTCTGGCACGCATCGCGACAGGCCAAGATCAGGTCCTGCGATCCACCTCCGTCCATGTCACCCGCCAGGATGGTTGCCGACGCCTCCGGGCCGAGGGGCTTGCACGTGAAGCGCGCGTGGCCATCGTTAAAGCAGACATCACTGGGGCCCGGCCGGTTCGCCACCGCGATGTCGGGATAGCCATCGCCGTTGAGGTCGGCCAAAGCAACGTTGCGAGTTGGCCAGTGGGGGTCACCGAAAGTTCCCGCCGGTGTGAATCGGCCATTCCCGTCATTCAGCAGCACCATCTTAGGGTCGGGCTGATCATTACTGATCACCATGTCGAGGAAGCCGTCGCCATTGAGGTCCGCCAGCGGAACGGAATAACTGCGGACCGGCGGAGTCAGGAGAGCAGGTCCCGGCACGAAGTGGCCTTTGCCATCTCCAAAGAAGACCACACTGCGCAAAGGCCAGTGCCGTCCCTTGGCGAGAACAATATCCAAATTCCCGTCGCCATTGAGATCCCCAAGGCTCACGTTGGCGGTGGTTTCCGCCGTGGGTTCCAGCGGAAACGACTGGTTGAACTGGCGCGTGACCGGTTGCGGGACGGTCGCACGGGTGGCGGATTCGAGCCTCCACACGAGGCAAGCGCCGAGGCCAATAGCGATGCCAGCCAGAAGGCTGGCCGTCTTCACTTGTCCACCTTTTCGAGGGACACGGTGCCGATCCTCCGGTCGTCCTCGAAAACCTCACCGCTCAGCTTCGTCGCCTCGAGTTTCATGCTGAGCTTCAAAACCGCAGGGCCGGGCTGCGCCTGGATGGTGACCTGTTCCCGATCGACGCCGCCGCTGGTGATGGGAAATTGCTTCTCGTCAGAAGGGCCCATGGTTCCGGTCACTACCGCGCCGTTCTGCTTCAAATGGACGCAAGCGGATTGGCTGGTGCCATCGTTGAGCGCCATCGAGCCCGTCCATTTTCCGGTGACATCGGAAGCCCATGCTGAAGTGGCCACGAGCACCAACCCGAGCATCCCTATCCAAAGTCGCTGCCTCATTTTGATCCTCCTAAGGTAAAACAGCTCTTCCATGATTCGTTTAACACGAGCCATGCCGCGGGGTCTGCCCTGTGGACAACCGGTTCCGGAACGAGCAAGCTCCCGTGGCCGTTGGGACATAGGACTTCCACCTGGGGGCGGTCCAGAATGACGCTGCTGCGCGATCCAATGAGTACCGGCAGGGTGAGGAGATGGAGGCACACCGGACAGCGCCTTTTCTGGTCGTGGAGTGAGTACCACAGTGACAGTGCCAGCGCCGCGATAAGCAAGCCGGGCATCAGGAACGCGGTCGTTACCCCGTTTACGCCGGTCGGCGGAATGCTGGGCCCTGCAACGCACTCGATCCATGCCGCGCCAATGGCAGCCTGCGCCAACGCCGTTTTGACGAAAAAGAACGCGGCCGCGCGGGGCATCGCGCGTACCAGGGCCATCCCCACAACCAGACTTAGCAGAACCGTGGACAATGTGAAAATCAGGGGTTCGCGGATGACGCCTTCCACAGACTTGGTCACCACGGCCCCCCCATTGGGGGATGGGACGTTCGAAAGTTCAGCTTCCAACTGCTCGCGAGCGGTCGGGCTTCCGAGTCTTCCCAGAACGCCCACGCCGCCCGTTTTGAGGTCGAGTGGCTTGATCGCTTCCACTTCGTGCCCCGCGAACCGGAACGGAACGTGAGGGGTCACGCCGAGTACGTCGTAGAAATTGGCGGTGACGTGCAGCTCATTCCCTTTGAGCTCAAACCCGGCAAGAGCAACCTGCCTATCGACGCGCTGCCAGGCACGCAAATCCTCTGCCCTTGGAACCGCTTCGATTCCCATCACCCTTACCGACCGCGACAACAGCACCAGGTTCTGCGCCTGCGGGACGGCCGTGCCGGCAATCATCTCCCGGCAGTTTCGAAATCCGTGGCTGGCAAGGAAGACCACACCCAGCACCAGCAGTGGCAAGGAAAGACACAAGGCCGGTCGCCCCAGGGCAGCCTCGGGATTGAAGGCGGAGCGCCGCAGGTCGGCGGCATCCGAAAACGCTCCCAGCGCAAAGCGCAGCAGCTTGCGCCGGGCTTTCGAGCGGGAAGCCCCGCGGCCAGCGAGACTCGCATAGCCGTGCCAGATTTCAGTGTTCCAATCGCGGGCCCACTCGGCGCGAAATCCAGCCGGTGCCAGCAAGCTGGCCAATCGAATGGCGCACCAGCAAAGGGAAACATCGGGTGACATGCTTCATCCTCCCCTTGCAGCAACCAAGGGATACCGCTTTCCCGCGGCTTCGAGCGCCCTTTCCCCTTCCGTGGTAGTGCGGAAATACTTGCGAGGCGGGCCCTGGGATTCTGAGTCTGCGGTTTTATGGTATGTGGCGCGAATGAGCCTTGCCTCTTCGAGACGCCGTAGGGCGGGGTAGATAGTTCCGCTAGGCAGGCCCGTCGCTTCCATGATTTCGAAGCCGTAACAGTGGCCTTCGCTCACGGCGCGAAGGATAATGGCCGAAGCCAACGTCAGCGATGGGTTCTTCATAAGCCCAGTCAGGAATATAGCATTCTACATAGTTGATGTCAAGTTGCTTCCTGTGGAGGGTGGGCTGCGCTGCGTCGTGCTGAAGGGCCTCCGACAACTGGGTTGACACAGGCTCGCCGAAAACTCACGATTTATCTGGACGCAACGAACTCATGCGCACGAGCCAACGCGTCCATTCCGGGGATGCCGAGGTGACAACTTGATTCTGCATTTACCTAATGGCGCAGCTTTGGAGTGCGGCAGCTTGCTGCCGCTTTGTTGCAGGCCAGCTTGCTGGCCGGGTTGCCTCGGAAACTGAATGACCGCGAGCAAGCTCGCGGGGGAAAGCGGCAGCAAGCTGCCGCACTCCAAAGCTGCGCAGAGAAGTTCGCGCCGACCAGCCAGGGCCGGTCGTCCTCGAGATAAAGTTGGCGAAGCGAGTGCGAGATGTCTTGAAACGCCGTCATGGGCAGAGGTGCGATTATACGTCTAACCTCGGGCTGAAATGCAACACGGCTGGCTGGCGCATCTCCAAGCGCCGGAGTCTCCGCCGGCCGGAAGGTGATGGCTAACCCTTCGACTTCTGGACTCCTCCACTTATTGACGGCAAAATCGTGGGAACAAAGCGAGAATGTCTATGAAAACAAAGAACAATGACAAAAAGTCGAGGAGTTGAGGATCGAGTAGTTGAAAACTGGAAGACCATGAGCCGACCACGAACCCCCTCACCCGGCCCGGCCCGCCTGAAGAAAGCGCCGGCTGCGGCGCACAGCCCTGCGTCTCAGCACCTCATCCGGATTCGCCTGCGGCAGGGGAGGCCTGCTGGAAAAAACGACGACATTTTGTTACCATTTATTCAGGGTGATCCATGGGCTTGCGTTCGCGCACGCTGTTCGTGTCTCTGCTTCTGGGGCTGAGCACCGTCCTGATGGCCTTTCAACAGGCCGGCTTTGCGCCCTGGGATATGGAGGAAGCTCCCGCCCAAAGCAATGAAAAAGCCGAGTTCACTTTTGGACGCCTGAGATTTGCCACCAGCGGGAGCAGCTTCGGCGGGTGGCGTCGCCTGGGTTGGTCAGAGGATTTCCCCAAGGCCGATCGCCAGTTTTCCGAAGGTGTGCGGCGTCTTACCCGGCTCAACGCTCGCAGCACGGAAAAGGTTTTAGACCTGGACAGCGACGAGATCTTTAACTGGCCCTGGCTGTATGCCGTCAACGTCGGCCGCTGGAACTTCTCCCCGGCACAGTCTCAGCGCCTGCGCGAATACCTGCTCCGAGGCGGCTTCCTGCTGGCTGACAACTTCCACGGTGCCGCGGAGTGGCAGACTTTCCTCGAGGGAATGAGCAAAGTGTTTCCGGAACGCCAGGTCGAGGACCTGAGGAACAGCGACGAGATTTTTCACGTGCTCTATGACCTGGACGAACGCTTCCAAATACCGGGTTATCAGTACATCTGGACGGGCAGAACTTATGAGCGGGATGGCATTGAGCCGCATTGGCGCGCCATCCGGGACGACAAGGGCCGAATCATGGTGGCCATTTGCCACAACATGCATCTGGGAGATGCTTGGGAGCACGCTGATGATCCGCGCTACCCGGAACGGTTTTCCTCGCTCGCCTATCGCCTGGGGATCAACTACATCATCTACGGAATGACGCACTAGTCAGGAGTCGAAAGTCGAGAGTCGAGAGTCGAAAGTTGAAAGCTCTCACTCTCGACTTTCGACTCTCGACATTCGACTACGAAATGGACAGACGGGACTTCATCAAATTCGGCTGCAGCGGCGTGGCGGGACTCGGCATGGCCCGACGGCTTGGGTCGCAGCAAATGCCGATGCCGCAGGCCTCGGCGCCCGAGGCGGGCGGGGCGGACGTCACGCTCAAGATCGCCCCGGTGATTGTGCAGCTTGATCCCAATCGCGCCATCAGCACCATTGGCTACAACGGGTGTTCACCGGGCCCGGTCTTGCGCATGCGGGAGGGCAAGCCGATTACGGTCGAGGTCTTGAATGACACGGACGTGCCGGAACTCGTGCACTGGCACGGATTCTTCATCCCGCCTGAGGTCGACGGGTCGGAAGAAGAAGGCACGCCGATGGTTCCCGCTCATGGCCGGCGGCGCTATCAGTTTGTGCCTCGCCCTGCGGGCACGCGCTGGTATCACACTCACACGATGGCGGGGATTGACTTGCACCGAGGCACTTACACCGGCCAATTCGGCTTCGTCTACGTCGAGCCGGCCGAGAATCCGGGCCAATACGACCAGGAAGTGTTTCTGGCGCTGCGCGACTGGGAACCATACCTGAGTTCAGAAGATATGGACGAAATGGAGATGGGGCCACCGGGACCGCAGCCCGAAAAGCCCGCAGTCCCCGACAAGCGGCAAAACGGTTTGGAGGTCGGCTATCGGATCTTCTCGATCAACGACAAGTCGCTCGGTGCGGGAGAGCCGATTCGAGTCCGTCAGGGCGAGCGCCTGCTGGTGCACGTGCTCAACGCCAGCGCTACAGGAAACCGCAGCATTGCCTTTGCGGGTCACTTGTTCAACGTTCTGGCTCTGGATGGAAACCCAGTACCGTCTCCGCGCCCGGTCGAAGTCCTGGCGATGGGTCCGGGCGAGCGCGTGGACGCGGTGGTGGAGATGAACCGGCCGGGGATTTGGATTCTGGGCGCCACCAAGGACGATGACCGCAACGACGGCATGGGCATACTGGTCGAGTACGCGAACCAGCACGGAGATCCGAAGTGGGTCGCCCCTACAAACCTTCAGTGGGACTACTCGATATTCGGCAAGCCCGCCGCCCATCCGGCGCCCGATCAGACGATTGACATGGTCATCGAGGTCATTCCGGGCGGACAAGGGAACTTTAACCACTGGCTCATCAACGGCAAGGAATATCCGCACGAGGGCGAGTTCGTCCTGAAAGAGGGCGCTCGCTACCGCCTGGTGTTTCACAATAGGAGCGACGATGCCCACCCCGTGCATATGCATCGGCACACGTTCGAGCTCGTCGATGTCAACGGTAAAAAGACCGCAGGGGTAATCAAGGACACGGTGGTAGTCCCGAACTACGGGGTGGTTTCCGTGGACTTGTTGGCAAACCAGCCGGGGCTGACGCTTTTTCACTGCCACAATCAGCAGCACATGGACTTTGGCTTTAAGGCGCTGTTCCGATACGCGTGAAGCGTGGCGGCCGTGTTTGTCGCGTCCCGAGTGGTCATGGGTTTTCGACCCTTCCGGTGGAATGAAGATCGCTGTCATCCTGAGCGAAGCGGCTGTCATCCTGAGCCCTTCGCTTGTCATTCTGAGCGAAGCGAAGAATCTGCAGTTTGTCTGCTCAGGGTAAACTGCGCGAAGGAGCTGCAGTTCCGGGGGGAACAAATGCATATTCTTCGCTTCGCTCAGAATGACAGGCTCTCGAGCGCAGTGAAGGGTCTCCGCAGTTCGCCGTAAGCTATTGCAAACGAATCGCAACCGCCCAGATTTTTGGCTGCGCCCAGGATGGCTGCACACACTGCGATCTTTTTGCATCCAAAGGGTAGTACAGGGCATCGTACTCAGGGTAACCAGGGCTTCGAGATTCTTGACTTAGAGCATATCGGCAACCGCGAGTGTTGCCTCCACGGGTACTACATGTTTCAGTTCTTCTTCAAATACCCGCGCCTGGTGTTTGGGCGAGGCGAACTGGTTCTGCTCAGCAGTTGGCCCAGGTGGCTCCTGGCATTGCTGGTGCTGCTGGCAGCGGGCGCTTTGGCGGCGCTGATTCGCGCTCGCCTGCCGCAGGCTGCTTCGACCGTGCGGAACTGGCGGGCAGGGGTCATCTGGCTTCTGCAATCGTGTCTGGTGGCGCTCCTTCTGATCCTGCTCTGGCAGCCGGCCCTGGTGGTTGCGCAACTCGAACCGCAAAAGAACATCATCGCCATCGTGGTTGACGATTCGCGCAGCATGGCCACCACGGAGGACGGCGCCTCCCGCCTGGAACGTGCCGTCAAAGTGATGCAAGGGGGAGTGCTGGCCGGTCTCCAGAAGCAATTTCAGACGCGCTTTTATCGGCTCGACCGCGAAGCGGCGCGCGTTTCGAGCCTGGAGGAATTGCGGGCCTCGGCGCCCGTAACGCACCTCGGCGCGGGATTGAAACAGTTGGCGGAGGAGACCAGCGATCTGCCGATTGGGGCCGTGGTGTTGCTAAGCGACGGGTCCGACAACTCCGGCGGCGTCGATCTGGACACCATCACGGCTCTTCGCTCACGCCGGATTCCCGTGCACACCGTCGGCTTCGGGCGCCTTGCCATGGCGCAGGACGTGGAGATCGACGACGCGACGGTTGCGCCGCGCGCCTTGGCGGACTCACGACTGTCGGCGATTGTGCGTTTTCACCAGCACGGCTACGCAGGGCGGAAGGCTACGCTGAGCGTTCACGACGGTGCGACGGCGCTGGCGGCGCGAGAGATCACCCTCTCCGCCGACGGCGCCGCCCAAACCGAGAATCTGATGTTCAACGCCGGACGCGCCGGCGCCAAGGCGCTGCGCTTCTCCGTTGACCCGCTACCCGGCGAAGAGAATTCCTCCAACAATGCCGTCACTCGACTCGTGAATGTCGAGTCGGGCCGGCGCCGCGTTCTTTATCTCGAAGGCGAACCTCGTTGGGAATACAAGTTTATCCGCCGCGCCGAGTCCGATGACTCCATCGTCCAGCTCGTGTCGATGTTGCGCACGACGGAGAACAAAATCTATCGCCAGGGCATCGACGGTCCCAACGATCTCGCCCAGGGCTTCCCGGCCACCGCCGAGGAGCTTTTCGCCTATCAAGGGCTGATTATCGGGTCGGTCGAAGCGGGCTACTTCACTCCTGCGCAGCGCGATTTGATCGAGCAATTCGTGGATCGCCGTGGCGGAGGGCTACTGCTTCTGGGCGGCCGCTTCGCCTTGTCAGACGGAGGCTGGAGCGCCTCCAACCTTGCCGACCTTCTTCCCTCGCTTCTACCCGCACGCAAGGGTACATTCCACCGGGAAGCGGCGACCGTTGCCTTGACGCCCGTGGGCGCCGACAACGTCATCTGCCGATTGGTAGAAGACCCCGCGCGCAACCTGGCACGCTGGAAGAAACTGCCCTACCTCGAGGACTATCAGGACTCCGGTACGCCCAAACCCGGCGCGGCAGTTCTGGTGGAAATAAACGGCGGGGGACGAAAGGAGCCGCTACTGGTCACCGAGAATTATGGGCGCGGACGGACCGCGATCCTGGCCACGGGCGGGACGTGGCGATGGCAGATGGCTCTGCCCTCCGGTGACCAGACGCACGACGCCTTCTGGCAGCAATTGCTGCGCTGGCTCGTTGCCGACACACCTGGCCACGTCGTCGCCTCCGTCAGCAAGCCCATACTGTTTGACGAAGGACGGGCAAAGATTTCGGCCGAGGTTCGCGGTCAGGATTTCACGCCCGCCCCCGACGCCCTTGTGCAGGCCCACATCTCGGGACCGGGAGGCTTAAACGCAACGCTCGATCTCGCTCCCGACCCGGCCTCGCCCGGCACGTTTCAGGGAGAGTGGAATGCCGAGCGGCCGGAGTTGTACTCGGTGATGGTAACAGCCAAGCGCGGCGACGCCGATCTCGGCAACGACAACCTGGACTTTGAAAGAATGGACGGGGTTGCGGAGAACTTTCATCTCGAGCAGAACCGCGACCTTCTGGAAAGGCTCGCTAAACAAACCGGCGGGCGATATTGGCAGCCCGCTGAGGCTGCCCAGCTTGCCCGCGACATTCCCTACTCGGAAGCGGGGATCAGCGTCCGCCAGATTAAAGAACTGTGGAACATGCCGGCTGTTTTCATTTTGGTTTTGCTCCTGCGTTGCTCGGAATGGCTGCTGCGCCGGAAGTGGGGGATCGTGTGATTTCATCAGATGCATACCCTCGCCCCCTTGGGGGAGAGGGTGGCGCGAAGCGCCGGGTGAGGGGGTTCCTCCGTGGGATGAGGCCGGCAGGATTGCCCCTTGCATTCTTGCTTATCTCCGCGCTCCCGGTGAGAGGCGCGACGTACTACCTGACTGTCGCCGGCCTGGGCGGCGAACCGGAGTATGAGCAGCAGTTCACGGGGCTGGCAAAGGATCTGGACAAAGTGCTGAGAACCGCGGGCGGGGACGCGCATGTCGAGACGCTGTTCGGCAAAGATGCCACGCGCGAGCGACTGACTGAAAAGTTCGGCGCCATCTCAAGCCAGGCCAAGCCCGAAGACGAATTCGTGCTGATCCTCATCGGCCACGGCTCCTTCGATGGCGTCGAATACAAGTTCAACCTCGTCGGCCCGGATGTCTCAGCCGAGGAACTGGCGCGGCTGTGTGATCGCGTGCCCGCCAAGCGGCAATTGATCGTCAACACCACCAGTGCCAGCGGCGGCGCCGTCGCCGCGCTCGAACGGCCGGGACGAGCGGTCGTCGCCGCCACCAAGTCGGGAACTGAGAAGAACGCCACGGTCTTCTGCCGCTACTGGGTCGAAGCGCTGCACGACCCCGAGGCTGATGTCGACAAGAACGAAGCCATCAGTGCGCTGGAAGCGTTCCAGTACGCCGCACGTAAGACCGCAGCTTACTACGAATCAGGAAAGCGCCTCGCCACCGAGCACGCCATGTTCGAGGACACCGGTAAGGGCGAGGCGGTGCGCGCGGCATCGAGCGAGGCCGGGGAAGGGTTGATGCTTTCCAGCTTCACCCTGGTTAGATTCGGCTCCGCGCAACGCGCCGCCAACGATTCCGGCAAGCGCGCCCTCCTGGCCAAGAAAGAGGAGATCGAGAGCCAGATCGATACCCTGAAGTATCAAAAGGCCGCGATGTCGGAAGAAGACTACAAGAAGCAGCTCACCGCTGCGCTTCTCGAGCTGGCGCGTGTCCAGCAGGAGTTGGATAAATGATTCGAGCGGCATTAGGCCGTGGCGATGGCCCCTCACCTTTCCAGGCGGCGCAGCCGCTTTGGAGTGCGGCAGCTTGCTGCCGCTTTTCTGCCGCGAGCTTGCTCGCGCTTCGCCCGGTGCGCGGCCAGCAAGCTGGCCTAAAGAAAAGCGGCAGCAAGCTGCCGCACTCCAAAGCGATCGCAGCATTTTGGATGATGGCCGCGCTTGGTTTCAGTACCGCGAAAGCGGCGACGCCGGACCAGTGCCGTGTGCTCACCAGGCACGGCCGCCGCGAGGAAGCTCACGCGTGCTACCAATCGCTTGCTGCACAGCGCGATCATTACCTCCGCGCCGAAGGTTACTGGGGTCTTCAAATGTATCAGCAGGCGAACGACGAATTTCGCGAGGCGGTGGCCCAGGACGACCGCAATGCCAACTACCGCGTTCGCTGGGGCCGCCTGATGCACGAGCGCTTCAACAACGTGGACGCGGAAAAGCTCTTTCAAGAAGCCTTGCAGCGCGACCCCAAGAACGCCCAGGCCTGTCTGGGCCTCGCACTGGTCAGTGCCGATGGGTACGACTCGAAGGCGGTGAAATGGACCTCCCAAGCGCTCGCCTTGGACCCCAAGCTGGTGGAAGCTCACGAACTGATGGCCAGTCTCGCGCTTGAAGATTCGAATCGGGCGGAGGCATTGAAGCAGGCTGACGCCGCCCTGCAAATATCCCCGGAGGCGCTCGATGCTATGGCGGTTCACGCGGCCGTGGAGATCCTGGAGGATCGCTCGCCTGATCCCTGGCTGGCGAAGATTCTCGAGGTCAATCCAACCTACGGAGAAGGCTGCGCGATCATTGCCCATCACTTGCTGCTGAACTACCGCTTCGAGGATGCCGTCGCCTACTACCGCAAGGCGGCCGAACTTGATCCGCAGCTTTGGTCCGCGCGCTCTGCCCTGGGCGTCAACCTGATGCGCCTGGGACAGGAAGACGAAGCCCGCCGCCAACTCGAGCTCTGCTACGACAACGGCTTCCGCGACGCAGCGACCGTTAACACACTTACCTTGCTGGACAGCTACAAGAACTTTATCACCTTCAAGGATGGGACCACGGTTCTGAGGCTGAACAAGAAGGAAGCCGAACTGTTGCACCCGTACTTCAATTCCCTGCTGCAGCGCGCCATGGCGACCTACGCGAAGAAATACAAGATGACGCTTCCGGGTCCTGTGCAAGTGGAAGCCTACCCCGACCACGAGGACTTCGCGGTCAGGACCATGGGGATGCCGGGTCTGGGCGCCGAGGGAGTTACCTTTGGCGAGGTCGTCGCCATGGACAGCCCCTCTGCACGCAAGCCCGGTGATTTCCACTGGGGCGCCACGCTGTGGCATGAACTGAGCCACGTTTACATCCTTACCGCAACGCACAGCCGCGTGCCGCGGTGGTTCACTGAAGGTCTGGCCGTCCACGAGGAGGCGGACGTGTCTCCGGAATGGAGCAGCCGCGTCACGCCCGACATCCTTGTGGCCTTGCGCGATAAGAAATTGCTTCCGGTTGCGCAACTCGACCGCGGCTTCGTTCGACCGGAATATCCCGGCCAGGTGTTGGTCTCCTACTTCCAGGCAGGCCGCATCTGCGATTACATCCAGGGCCGCTGGGGCGACGGGAAGCTGCTCGAAATGGTGCAATCGTTCGCCAATCGGAAGACGACGACAGAGGCGATCCAAGAGGATCTCGGCACCTCGCCTCAGGATTTCGACACACAGTTTCAGGCGTGGCTCTACGCGGACCTCGGGAAAACCGCTTCGGGCTTTGATAAGTGGCAGGAGAGCCTGAAGGCCCTGGCCGCCTCCGCCAAGTCCGGCGATTACGACCAGGTGCTGAAGCAAGGCGAGGAAGTTCGCCGCATGTACCCACAGTATGTTGAGGACGCGAATGCTTATGAGTTCCTTGCGGATGCGCACCTTGCCAAGGGCGAGAAACGCGCCGCCGCTCAAGCGCTGACGGAGTATGAAAAGGCTGGAGGCCTGAGCCCGCAGACGCTTAAAAAGCTGGCCTCGCTGGAGGAGGACCTGGGAGAACCCAAGGACGCCGCTGCCACGCTGGATCGGATTAACTATATCGACCCGATTGACGAGGACTTGCATCGCCGCCTCGGCAAGCTTTGGCTCACGGAGGAGAATTATCCGGGCGCGATTCGTGAATACGGCGCGCTTGTGGCCATGCATCCACTGGACGCCTCGTCAGCGCAGTTCAATCTGGCACAGGCCTACTTCGCCGCCGGCCAGCGCGATAAAGCCGAGGAACACGTCTTGGCCTCGCTGGAGGCGGCGCCGGGCTACCGCCCCGCGCAGAGACTACTCTTGCAACTTCAGGATTCTACGAAAAGGTGAATCATGGGGACTATCACGGAAGTACGACCTGACTTAACCCAACTCAAGAGCCGGATTGAGCGTTTTCAATCAGTGCGGGACAATATTCTCTCCCAAGTCCGGCAGGTGATCGTCGGGCAGGAAGAAGTCCTCGACCAGATTCTCATCGGCCTCTTCGTCGGGGGGCACTGCCTGATTACCGGACTGCCCGGCACGGCCAAGACACTCATGGTCCGCACCATCGCACAGACGCTCGGCCTGCTCTTTACGCGCATCCAGTTTACGCCCGACCTGATGCCTTCGGATATTACCGGGACGGATATTATCGAAGAGGATCCGACCACCGGCCACCGGCGCTGGACGTTCGTCCAGGGCCCCATCTTCGGAAACATCGTTTTAGCGGATGAAATCAACCGCACGCCGCCCAAGACGCAGGCCGCGCTGCTGGAAGCGATGCAGGAACTCTCCTGCACGGTGCGCGGCAACCACTATGCTTTACCGCTGCCCTTCTTCGTTCTGGCCACTCAAAACCCCATCGAACTCGAAGGGACATACCCGCTTCCCGAAGCTCAGCTTGACCGTTTTCTATTCAATACCCTGCTCGGTTACCTGAGCGCCGAGGACGAAGCCAAAGTCATTGAGCTGACCACCACCACACGCGTAGCGAAAGTGGAGGCGGTGACCAACGCGGAGGAAATTCTGGAGTTTCAGGGCCTGGTGCGGATGGTGCCCATCGCGGATTCACTGGCGGGTTATGTGGTCAGCCTGGTACGCGCCACGCGTCCCAAGAGCGGAACGGCGCCGGACTTCGTTAAGAAATACGTCAACTACGGGGCCAGCGTACGCGCCGCTCAGTTCATCGTGCTGGCGGCCAAAGCTCGCGCCCTGGCGCACCGGCGCTACCACGTGACCTACGAAGACGTGCGGGCGCTGGCCACGCCGGTCCTGCGCCACCGGATTCTTCTGAATTTCCATGCCGAGTCGGACCGCATCGATTCGGACGAGATTCTTCACCGCTTGCTCGAGCAGATGCCGCCTCCGGCGGGAGGATGAGCGTGCAACGATTCATCGATCCGGCGGTGCTATCAGGCATCTCTGGATTAGACCTGATCGCCAAGACGGTGGTGGACGGCTTCATCGCCGGACTCCATCGCTCGCCGAACTTTGGCTTCAGCCAGGAGTTTGCCGAGTACCGCGCCTACACGCCCGGAGACGACTTGCGCCACATCGACTGGAACGTTTACGCCCGCACCGAGCGCGCCTACTTAAAGCGTTATCGGGGCGAAACCAACACCCTGCTGACGGTCCTCCTTGACGCAAGCAACTCCATGAAGTACTCCTCGCACGGTGTGAGCAAGTCCGAGTACGCGCGCTTCGCGGCGGCGGCGCTATTTTACCTTACCACCCAGATCCAGCGCGACGCCGCGGGGTTAATCGTTTTCGACGACGAGGTCCGCAACTACATCCGTCCCTCCAACCGCCAGGGGCAATTCCACCGACTTCTGAGCGGCCTCGAGCAGGCCGAACCCGGCGCGAAAACCGACTTCGGCAAGGCTCTCGAGCGCTTTCTGGAACTCTTCCGCAAGCGCGGCGTGGTCATCGTGGTTTCGGACTTTTACGAGGCCCCGGAGCGGATTATCAGGGCGCTCGAACCGTTGCGATTCCGCGGCAATGAAGTACTCCTGTTTCATGTCCTCGATCCCGCGGAGGTTCGCCCTCAATTTCGCGGACCTACCACCTTGATTGAAATGGAGACGCAGGAGTCGCTCGAGGTGACCCCCGAATACGCCCGGCTCGAATACACGAAGAAGATCGATGCGCACATCGAGTCGCTGCGGGATGGCGCCCGCGGCTCCGGGATGGACTACTTCCTTTTGGTCACAGACCGGCCGTTGGACGGGGCGTTGCGGGAATACCTGGCGATCAGGCAAGGAAAGCGATGAATCCTGTCTGGAGTGCGGCAGCTTGCTGCCGCTTTTCTTCAGGCCAGCTTGCTGGCCGGGCATCGGCAACACCGCGTACGCGTTGGGGCTGACCCTACAACGCAGCGAGACACGCGAGCAAGCTCGCGTGAAAGAAAAGCGGCAGCAAGCTGCCGCACTCCAAAATGGAGACGGTGAATGGGTTTTCTTTCCCCATGGTTCTTGGCGGCGGCGGCTCTGGTAGGCATCCCACTTTATCTCCATCTGCTTCGCCGTCACCAGTCGGAATCATTGCCGTTCAGTTCGCTGATGTTTTTCGAGCGGCGCACGCAGAGCTCCATCAAGCATCGCCGCCTTCGCCATATGCTGTTGCTGTCGCTGCGCGTCGCCGTGCTGCTCTTGCTCGCCCTGGTCTTCGCAAACCCGTTTCTTAACCGGCCGGTGGCGGGCATGATGGGAAACAAGCTGCTCGTGCTAGTCATCGACAACTCGTTCAGCATGCGGGCCGGCTCACGCCTGGCGGACGCTAAGCGCGCCGCGCTCGGCGTGCTCGATGCAAGGAATCCGGGGACTCGCGCGCAAGTCATGACGCTCGGATCGCAGCTCCATGCACTGACGGCCCAGACCCAGGATTCCGGTGAACTTCGCCAGGCAGTCAATAGCATAGCGCCCAGCGACGCGCGCTCGAGCTTCGCTGAAGTCTCGCGCGGGATGCGCTCCCTGGTGGAAGCAGTCTCCATCCCCATCGAGGTCCACCTCTTCGGCGATTTACAGAAATCCGGGATGCCGGCGAGCTTTCAGGAAATGGTCCTGCCGCCGAATGCCACGCTTGTGTTGCATCCTGTAGTCAAGGAAGCGACGCCCAACTGGACAGTGGAAAGCGTGAGCGCACCGGCCCAGGTGTGGGACCCGAAGAAGGCGCGGGTCGAAGCCGTGGTGGCGGGTTTCCACACGCCCGCGGCAACCCGCACTGTCTCCCTGGTTGTTAACGGCAAGAGCATCGCAACGCGCAGCGCCAGCGTGCCCGCCAACGGCCGCGCTACCGTCGAGTTTGACTCCCTCGATGCCCCTTACGGCTTCAGCCGCTGCGAGGTGAGCATCGATTCCGCAGACGCTCTTCCTGCCGACGACCGGTTTATGTTTTCCGTAGAGCGTTCTGACCCGCGTCGTGTTTTGTTCATTCACGAGGGCAGCGACACCCGTTCTCCGCTCTACTTTGGCTCGGCCTTGGCCTCGGCGGCAGGAGGAGTGTTCGCGCTGGAAAGCCGCAGCGTGGAACAGGCATCGAATGCGCAACCTTCCCAATACGCTTTCGTCGTTTTGTCTGACGTACTGTCTCTGCCTCCGGCCTTGGAACAGAGCCTGGTCGATTACGTACGCGGCGGGGGAAGCGTCCTCATCGCGCTGGGTACCTCGGCGGCACGGCGGCCACGCATTCCGGTTCTTGCGGAGAGCATCCAGGCCGTGCACAACTACACCGACTCTTCCCAGCGCTTCCTGACGGTCGGCGATGCCGACCCCACCTACCCCTCGCTCGCCAAGTCCGAGCGCTGGGCCAATGTGGAATTCTATTTTGCCGTGGCTGCCGACACCACCGGCGCGCGGGTCGCGGCGAGGCTTACCGACGGGACGCCTTTGCTGGTGGAGAAGAAGCTCAACGAAGGACGTGTTTTGCTGTTTACCTCGGGACTGGACAATTTCACGAACGACTTTCCCTTGCACCCGATCTTCGTCCCCTTTGTCGAGCAAACGGCCCGGTATCTTTCCGGCATGCGGCAGAGGATCGGGTCGAGCGTCGTCGATTCCTTCTTCGAGTTGCGCTCCGACAAGGACCGGGCGGCAGGTGTGGAGGTGGTGGACCCCGAGGGACGCCGGCCCCTTTCTCTGAATGAGGCCGCCACTTCTTCCACCGTTCAATTGAGCAAGGCAGGGTTTTACGAAATGCGCCTCGCCAACGGCCGCCATGAGGTCGTGGGTGTGAATGCGGACCGCCGCGAGTCCGACCTCGATGTCATCAGCGAGGATGTCCTGGCGCTTTGGCGCGGCAAACAAGGCCCGGTTTCTCAACCGGCCGCGGTAGCGGGCGTGACGCAGGCGCAAGCGAAGCCGTTCAGCCTTTGGTGGTATTTCATGTTGCTGCTTCTGGCTGGGGCAGTAGTGGAGTCATTGGTGAGCGATCGCTATCTAGGCAAACTGCGGGAAGAATCGTAAGCGTCGTAGGAGTGAAGCATGAGTGCACGAGATCAACTCGCGTCCTACCTGAAGATGCTGCAAAGACGTCTGCGCCTGGGCGCGTTATTGCGGGGCGCGGCAGCGTTGGTCGCGGTTGCCTTGACGGCCACCCTCGCCCTGGTGCTGATTACGAATGCATTCGGCTTCTCCGATTCGAGCCTCTTCGCGGCTCGAGTCGCGCTCGTCCTCGCTCTCGCTGCCGTCGTCGGCTACGGCGTGGCGCTGCCTTTGCGCGCTCTAAACGACCGGCGGGCGGCCCGCAAGGCTGAAGCTGCGTTTCCACAATTCGATCAGCGCCTGGTAACCTTCGTCGAGCGCGACCGGGGCGGGCGCGATCCCTTCCTCGAATTGCTGGCCGCGGACACGCTTCAGGTGGCGAAATCCGCCCAACCGGCGCACTTAATTTCAAATCGAAAGCTTCTGGCCTGGATTGCAAGCGGCGGAGCATCGCTCGGCATCCTGGTGTGGATGATCGCCGCGGGGCCCGGCTTCCTTGGCTACGGCGCTGCACGGTTGTGGGCCGGCTCGCTTCAACACACCGCTCCCTATTATGACGTTCAAGTGAGCCCCGGCAACGCCACGGTGCGCCGCAGCGCCAACCAGTTGGTGACCGCGCAGGTGATCGGACGCCAGGCGGAGAGCGCCCGCCTTTACGCCCGCTACCAGAGCGCCTCGAAGTGGGAAGAGGTCACGATGCAGCGGCAGCCCGCGGCGAACGGCTTTCAGTTCCTTTTCGCGGGGCTTCCCGAGAGCGTCGAGTACTACATTGAAGCCGGACCGCTCCGCTCGCGGGATTTCAAACTCCGGATTGTCGACCTGCCCGCGGTAAAACAGATCCGTGTGACCTACCATTTTCCCGCCTGGACAGGAATGAAAGATGCCGTGGATGAGCATGGCGGCGACCTACGAGCCCTCGAGGGCACCGAGGCGCGGCTCAACATCCTCCTCAGCCAACCGGCGGCGCATAGTTTTCTCGCTCTCGACGGCGGAAAGCAGGTTGACCTCGCCGACGCCGGCCACAACATGTATGACGGCGCAGTCGCCATCGAAAAGGATGGAATGTATCATGTCTCCGCGCTCGACCAGGGCCAGCCGGTGCGGCTTTCCGAGGACTTCTTCATCGAAGCGCGCAAGGTGAATCCCCCGACAGTGCGCATCACGCGGCCGGCCGGCGAATACCACGCCAGCCCGATCGAAGAAGTCACTGTCTCGGTTCAAGCCGAGGACGAGTTTGGCCTCAACGCCTTGGCCCTTCACTATTCGGTAAACGGAGGGCCTGAGCAGACAAGCAGTTTGTTGAAGCAGAAAGGCGCCAAACAGGCGGAGGGGGCGGCGACGCTCTCTCTGGAGGATTTCAAACTTGTCCCCGGCGATCTGGTGAGTCTGTACGCGAGCGCCAAGGACGCGCGTGCTGAATCCCACACCGACATGATGTTTATCCAGGCTGAGCCGTTCTCCCGCGACTTCTCGCAATCTCAAGTCATGGGTGGCGGAGGCGGCGGAATGGGAGGCTTCCAAGAGCAGATTTCCCAGCGCGAGAAAGAAATCATCGCGGAAACCTGGAAGCACGAGCTCGATAAAGGCGGCTCACCGCAAGGCCTCGCCGAAGCGGCTAAATTTCTTTCCGGCGTGCAGGCTAAACTCCGTGACCAGGCGCTCTCGCTCGCGGGGCGTCTCGAGCGCCGCGAACTGACAGAAGAAAATGCGGAGTTCAGCAGTTTCCAAAAAGATATGGGCGACGCCGCCCAGGCGATGGACCCCGCAGCCAAAGCTCTGCAACAACAAAAGTGGCGGGAGGCCATGCCCCAGGAGCAGAAGGCCCTGCAATCCCTGCTGCGGGCGGAAGCGACCTTCCGCCAAATCGAAGTGGCGTTTGGCAGCGTCGGGGCAGGAGGAGGCGCAGGAGGCTCAGGGCGCGACCTCCAGAGCCTGTTCGATCTCGAACTGGATACTGAGAAGAACCAGTATGAGACGGAACAAACGGCCAACTCCGCAGATCAGCACGGAGATCAGATTGACAAGGCTCTCGCGAAGTTGGATGAACTAGCGCGGCGCCAGCACGAGTTAGCCCAGCAGCCGCACAATTCACAGGATTTCCAGTCACGGTGGCAGCAGGAAATGCTGCGCCGGGAAGCGGAAAAGCTGCAAGAACAGATGGCCCAGATGGCGCGCAACGGTTCGCAACAGGGCGCTTCAAATTCCCAGCAGAGCGCCTCGGGTCCCCAGCAGGGCAACTCAGGGTCCCAGCAGACCGGGTCAGGATCATCCAGCCGATCATCTTCCAGGGCCGGGCAGAGCGGATCAGACACGAGCATGCAGCAAGCTCTTGAACGCCTTCAACAGGCCAACGACGATATGCGCCGGGCTGCCTCGCCCGGACAAAGCGGGGCCGACGCACGCCGCGCCGCCGACCGCCTCCGTGAAGCCTCCGACCTGCTCAATGGCTTGAGGGGGCAAGACGCTTCCCAGCAGCTCGATTCGCTGGCTCACGAGGGCGAGCGATTGAGCGGCGAGCAGCGCAACCAGGTGGAGCGTATGCGGCGCACGTTCGATTCCGCCGAAGCAGCCAGGCGCTCGGCACAAGGCCCGTCCGAAGCCTCGCTGGCGGAAATGTCAAAGCTAGCCGGCGATCGCCAGCGCCTCGCCGACGACCTCGTGGACCTGCAAAGGCGGATGCAGGACGCCACACACAGCCTCGCTTCCGCAGATCGCGCCGCGGCCTCGAAACTGCGTGACGCTCTGGCCGGCGTGGATCAATCCGACCTCCAGGCCAAACTCCAGCGAAGCGCGGAGATGATCCGCCGGGGCATGGATCCTAACGCCAATCCCGGCGAGGCTACAATCAACTCCGGAATCGAACGCCTGAACGACCAATTGCGCGAGGCCCGGCAGTCGCTAGGCAATGGTCAGCAGAACCCGGACGAGGCGCTGGAACGCATGGCGCGCCTGCGAAGCCAAATCGATATGCTAACGCGAAATCCCGGCGGCCGCGGACAAGCCGGGGACCGTTCCGGGCAAGTCGGTGAGCGCGGCGGGCAGGGCGGCGAACCGGGCGGGCAACAGCAAACCGGTGATCGGGCCGCAGGTGGAGATCTGAAGAACGGAGTCGCCGGCGGAAACCCCAATGGCGGCCGGTGGGACGGCGAGCGCTTCTACGGTGGGTATGATCCCGGCAGTTTGACAAGGGCGCAGGGCATGGAGCGCAAACCTGAGCCCATTACTCAGGCTGACATCGAGCGCGCTTACCAGGAGGCGCTGCACGATTTGAATGCCTTGCGACAGACGGTACGGGACCAGCCCGGACCGCTCGGCGACATCAAAGATCTGCAGCGCGAGCTCGACCACTTGGACCCGCGGCGCTTCCCCGGCAACCCCGCCATGCTCCAGGAACTCCACGCCCAAGTGTTGACCAGCATGGATAAGCTTGAGTTGCAGATTCGCCGCGCGATGGACGACAAGAAGGCGGGACAAGTCCGAACCGGCGATGCGCAACGCGTGCCCGACGGCTATCAGGAATCGGTGGCGGATTACTTCCGCCGCTTGAGCAAGCCAAACAATTAGCGCGCGCCGACTTTCCAACCTGTGCAGCTCAAAGCAGGCGCGATGAGCGAAAGGGGACAAGTAGATATGGCAATGATTGAACTTCACAAAACCGATGAAGCCGGAGAGGATGCGGGCGTCCTCTTTGTTAACACCGACCACATTGTCGCAATCGCCGCCGTCCAAAGAGCAACCGAGCTTCAGCTTGCCGACGGGCACACTCGATGGGTAAAGGATTCTCCCGAGGAAGTCGTTTCGTTGATCAAAAACTCTGCCTGAGAACCTGTGAAGAAATCTGGAGTGTGTCATCCTGAGCGCAGCGAAGGATCTCGGCAGTTGTTCGTGATCATGCGAAGCTGCGGAGATCCTTCGCGGAGTTTATCCTGAGCGAACTGCGGGGATTCTTCGCTTCGCTCAGAATGACAAGCGCAGGGCTCAGGATGACAGCGGGCATACCTTTGTACATATTCTGAGGCCGCAGCAGGGCCTCAACCTGCCTTCAATCATGCTCTCCGAGCGCGTCCGCCGCTCCTAAGTCTTACGGCGGGGTTTCTGTTTTTCGGAAATCGACCGGATGATCAGCTTGCTCTTGCCGCTCGCGGGCAACGGTGTCTCGCCCTGGGCAATGGCGGCGGCGATCAACTCCTCGACTTCCGGACGCGCCAGCGTGGCCGCCGACGGAAGCCTGATGAAGCGGTTTTGAGAACCGCTGCCGAGGAGCAACTTGTGCGGATCGGGCAGAGTAGCTCCGTAGTAGAACGCAAGCCCGACTCCGTTCGCTGCGGCGGCAACAGAGACGATGCAATCGGAAGGCCGCTCGGTTGAACTGTACCCGATAACAAAGAAGTTGTAGTTGTCGTAAACCAATTCATTGGCGGTCGGTAGACGTTTGCGCAATGCCTTGCGTACGGAACGAATCAGCGCAGCGTTTTTCGAGTCAAACTTGTCGATGAACCCTTCCAGTTGTTGCGCCGGTGAAGCGGTGGCTTGTGCGGCTTCCTTGGTGGCGGCCTTCATTTGACCTTCTCCATTCTTCGAGATCCTGCCGGCGGCGGCATTGGCCGGATTGACTGCTGGTCTCCGTAATGATGAAGAGCTTCCCTGCTAGACAGTATACCCTCTCGATCCGCAGGGCAGAAGCCCTCCGGCGCGCGAAAAAAGCCGTCCCCTCCATGCGGTTGACCTGCTAAACTGAGACGAGCAATTCCTTGGGTTCACAAGGCGCAACCAGTTTTGGGGCAGGAAGGTGCGAATGCAGCTCAATTCGTATCAGACGGACGGTTTCTATGACGAGGTATTTGACGCCGACTGCAAAGCGCGTCCGGAAGCTCGCCTTCTGCTGGAAACCATTGAGTCGCTCGCGGACGGCGAGCTTTTGAGGTGCCAGCGAGCGGCCGAAACTCTTCTGCTGCAAATGGGGATTACCTTCAATGTTTATGGGGATTCGGCGGGCACTGAACGCATTTGGCCCTTCGACCTGATTCCGCGCATTGTGCGCGCCGAAGAATGGGATTGGGTCGAGCGCGGACTCAAGCAGCGCATCCATGCCCTCAACGAATTCATTGACGATATCTACCACGACCAGAAGATATTGAAGGACAAGGTCATCCCCGAGGAGATCATCCAGTCCGCCGCGTTCTTTCGCCACCAATGCCGCGGCATCAACCCTCCCGGCCGAGTGTGGTGCCACATTTCCGGCACGGACCTGGTTCGCCACTCCGATGGCCAGATCTACGTCTTGGAGGATAACCTTCGCGTGCCTTCGGGCGTTTCCTACGTCCTGGAGAACCGGGACATGATGAAGAGAACTTTTCCACATGTCTTCGCGGGCCTGCACGTCCGTCCGGTGGACGATTATCCGAGCAGACTGCTGGAAACTCTGGAGGCCTTCGCCCCGCCGCGCGCCGGGGCCAAGCCTACGGTGGTGCTGCTCACCCCGGGCATGTACAACTCCGCCTACTACGAGCACAGCTTTTTGGCGCAGAGGATGGGGATTCAATTGGTGGAGGGCCGCGACCTGGTGGTACACGAGGGGTGGGTATGGATGCGCACCACGAAGGGTCTTCGGCGCGTCGACGTGATCTATCGCCGCATCGACGACGACTTCCTGGATCCCAAGACGTTCCGCCCCGACTCCATGCTGGGACTTCCAGGGCTCATGGATGTCTATCGGGCCGGCCGGGTTTCTTTGGCCAACGCCCCCGGAAACGGTGTCGCGGACGACAAAGTAATCTATTCCTACGTGCCGGAGATCATCCGTTACTATGAGGGCGCTGATCCCGTATTACTAAACGTCCCAACCTTCGTCTGTTGGCGTGACACGGATCGGCAGCACGTGCTCCAGAACCTCGATAAGTTTGTGGTGAAAGCCGCCAATGAAGCGGGCGGATACGGAATGCTGGTCGGTCCGCACTCCACCGCGGCGCAGCGCGCGGAGTTTGCGGCTCGAATTAACGCCAGTCCGCGGAACTACATCGCGCAGCCGACGCTGGCCCTCTCGCGCGTCCCGACATTGGTGGAAGACCACTTGGAAGGGCGGCATGTGGATTTGCGCCCTTACATTCTCTACGGCAAGGAGATTTACGTCCTGCCAGGCGGCCTGACCCGGGTGGCCTTGCGCAAGGGTTCGCTGGTGGTGAATTCCTCGCAGGGCGGAGGGAGCAAGGACACCTGGGTTCTCGCGCCGTTGCCGGAAGGAACCACGCATGAGCAGTGAAACCGCGCCGCTCCTGAGCCGGGCGGCCGAAGCCGTTTACTGGATGGCGCGCTACATCGAGCGGGCGGAAAACGTGGCGCGCTTCATTGATGTCAATCTGCACCTGCAACTTGACTTGCCTCTCGAACCCGCCCACCAGTGGCAACCGCTGATCGACACCAGCGGTGACGCCGCAATCTTTCGCGAGCGATACGGCAAAGCGGGAAAGCGGTCAGTGATCAAGTTCTTATTACTCGATAACGATAATCTTAATTCTGTTATTTCCTGCCTGCGCGCCGCCCGTGAGAACGCCCGGTCGATCCGCGAGATCATTTCCTCCGAGATGTGGGAGCAGGTCAACAGCTTGTACCTGAAGATTCACGCCCAGATGTCGCTGGCGGAGTCGGAGCGCCTCGCCGAACTCCTGCGCGGCATCCGCCTGGGCTGCCACATGTTTGAAGGAATCACCGACGCCACGATGAGTTACAACGAGGCCTGGCATTTTCTTCGCTTGGGAAGGCAGTTCGAGCGGGCCGACAAGACATCGCGCATTCTGGATGTGAAGTATTTCATGCTGCTCCCCTCCGCGAACGCTGTCGGAACTCCCTATGATGACATTCACTGGTCGGCGGTCTTGAAATCGGTCAGCGGATTCGAGATGTACCGCAAGAAGTACGGACGCATCGTCCCGCGCGATATCGTGGAGTTCCTGGTCCTCGACCGCGAGTTTCCCCGTGCCATCCGCCACTGCCTCCGCGAGGCCGATGAATCGCTGCACACGATTACCGGTACTCCCATGGGGTCCTGTGAGTGTCCCTCAGAATGCTCCCTGGCCCCGCTGCGCGCGGAACTTGATTACATTTCTGTGAACAAAATCGTCAAGGACGGGCTTCACGAGTATTTGGACGGCCTCCAGGCGCGGATGAACGCCATCGACAACAACCTGACACGCGACTTCTTCGCCGGGGAATCGGAATCGGATTCTCAAACCTCCGTGGAAGAGGAGGCCTCGTCATCAAGCGCCTACAAGTGAGCGATACCTCACAGGCAGCGAACCAGACCGTGGCGGAGGAGTGGCGATATGCTCCGGTTAAGGGCTACTGGGACGAGGCCGTGCTGCCCTCGGGTATGCCGCGCCGCCATTGGCGCCGCCTCGCCGCTGCAATTCGCCACATCGGGATCCGGCAGTTCAACCGTTCCTGGCAATCCGGCGTACAACTGATCCGGGAAACCGGCGCCTCCAACAACCTCACTGGGGATCCCTGGGACAATGAACGTCCTCTGACTCTGGATCCCATACCCCTGCTGATTGCGGAAAAGGAATGGACCCGCATTGAAAGGGCCGTCATCCAGCGGGCGGAATTACTTAATGCGATTCTGTTCGATCTTTACGGCGCCCAAAAACTGTTGTATGAGCACTTCCTTCCCCCGGCGCTGGTCTTCGACAATCCCCAGTTCCTGCGCCCCTGCTTTGGATTTGCTCCGCCTGCCGGAGTGTACTTGCACACTTACGCTGCGGATCTGGCGCGTTCACCGGACGGCCGCTGGTGGGTGATTGCGGAGCGCACGCAGGCGCCTGCCGGAATGGGCTACACTCTGGAAAACCGGCTGGTCAGCGCGCGCGCTTTGCCCGGCGTCTTCAGCCAACACCGTGTTCGGCAACTGGCGCGCTTCCTGGACGTACACCGCCAGGCCCTGTTCTCCCTCGCCGCCCGGCGCAGCAATCATCCTCGTGGAGTCGTCCTTACTCCCGGGCCGCACACCGACGCTTATTTCGAGCATTCCTTCCTGGCAGGCAATTGGGGCTTGCCCCTGGTTCAAGGGGACGACCTGACGGTCCGCGATGGTCGCGTCTATTTGAAAACCTTGGCAGGATTAGAACCGGTGGATTTGATTCTGCGCTGTTTCGATGACGCTTTCTGCGATCCCCTCGAACTGCGGGGAGATTCCTTGCTGGGGGTGCCCGGCCTTGTCGAGGCGGCCCGCAGCGGCGGGGTGGTCATTGACAACGCTCTCGGCAGCGGGGTGGTGGAAGGGGCTGGCTTTCTGGCGTTCCTCCCAGGGCTTTGCCGCCTGCTCCTGGGCGAAGAACTACGCATGCCTTCGGTGGCCACCTGGTGGTGCGGCCAGGAAAAAGCTTGCCAACACGTGTTGGTACATCTCGATCACCTGGTGGTCCGGCCTGCCTCGACGAGTTTCGGCCAGCAACCGGAGTTTCCGGCCTCCCTGGACGGTGCGGGGCGGGAGAAGCTGATTGCCGCAATCAAAGCGCACCCTGAACGATATGTGGCGCAGGAAGAGATTGCGCTTTCCACCGCGCCGTCGCGCGCCGAAAGCGGATTGGCCGCTCGCCACGTCGTCCTGAGAGTCTTTGCGTCCTGGGACGGCCGGTCTTATGGCGTGATGCCCGGCGGCCTGGCGCGGGTTACCACGGAATCGTCTTCCCGGCAGCTTCCTCTGCGCCTGGGAGGTGTGAGCAAAGACACCTGGGTGCTCGGGGACACAGGAGAGTCGCCGCCAGGGCCCAACCTCCCTCCTGTGCCCCTCGACGCGTCCGCAGGCCGCCAGGCGCTGCCCAGCCGGGTAGCCGACAATCTCTTTTGGCTGGGCCGCTACACGGAACGCGTGGAAGCGCATGTTCGCCTTTTCCGTGCTGTGTTACCCGCGCTTTCCGCTGAGGAAGATTTCGGACAAGCCTTGACGCTGGATACCGCGGTGTCTCTTCTCGTCGGCCTGGGTTTTCTACCGCCCGCAGACGCCACCGCGTCGCTCGCCGAGCAGCGCTGGCGCGTGCAGCGCTTTCTGACGGAAATCGTTTATGATCCCTCGCGGATTTCCAGCCTGGGATGGAACCTCAAACAGATGCATCGCGTGGCACGGCAACTGAAGGAGCGGCTCTCCGGCGACACCTGGCACGCGCTGCGGCGCCTGGATGCGGAATTCTCCGGCGCCCTGCCCGTCAATCAGGAGCACAGGTATATTGCTCAATTTGGTGTTCTCGATCGCGCCGTCATGACACTTTCCGCCTTGTCCGGCTTGCTGATGGAAAACACCACTCGCGGCGAGGGCTGGCGATTCGTGCAGCTTGGCCGCCGGCTGGAGAGGGCTTGGCAACTGGCGGAGTTGCTGCGCGTCGCGGTGGTGGAGGCTCCGCCCAGCTCCCCACCCTACCTTCACATTCTTCTTCAGGTGGCGGACAGTTCCATTACCTACCGCACGCGACATGTCAGCATCCTAAGAACCGACCTGGTCCTGCAACTTCTGCTAGCGGATGAGTTGAACCCCCGCTCGATCGGATTCCAAATCGCCGATTTATCCGATCAATTTCATTCCCTGGGGCGAAGTGACGACCCCGATCACCGCCGGCTGGAGGAGTTGGTGTGCGGGACGCTCAGTGAAATCCGGGCAACATCCCTGTCAGTGCTGGCCCAGCGGGACAGTGATGGAAGGTTTGTGGCGCTGGAGTCGTATCTCCGGCAGCTCAAGACGAACTTGAACGAAATTTCCGGAGCGTTGACGGCGCAATACCTGAGCCCGGCGAAGGCCTCGCTCCTGACCGCGTCCTGGTGATGCAGAATGCTCTACCGGATCACACACTCCACTCGATACGCTTACCCGTCGCCGGTGACACAGTGTTACAGCGAGGCGCGCCTGACTCCGCGGGCGCTGCCTTCCCAACGAGTTCTCGAACATCGGCTGCACGTTGATCCTTCACCGGCCTTCCTGAGCACTCATAAAGACTATTTCGGCAACGATGTTTCCACCTTTGCGGTTTTTGATAAACATGAGCGATTCGAGGCGGCCGCCACCAGTCTCGTTGAGGTCGGACCGCAGAGCAGCGAAATCCTTTTCTCCCCGGCGTGGGAGTCGGCACGCGCGACGCTGAGTCAGCCAACGCAGCCGGATTCCGTCGCCGCCTCCGAGTTCGTCTTCGATTCTCCCTATGTTTCCGCCCAGGCGGAGTTGCGGGAATATGCTGGCCCTACTTTCACTCCCGGCCGCCCTCTGTTCAGCGCTCTCCAGGAGCTCACCGGGCGCATCCACGACGAATTCAGGTATCAGCCTCAGTCCACATCCATCGATACGCCGCTCCTGGAAGTGTTCAAAAACCGCCGGGGCGTCTGCCAGGACTTTGCTCACCTCATGATCGGCGTGCTTCGTTCGCTCCGCCTGGCGGCGCGATACGTGAGTGGTTACATCCGCAGCGGCTCGCAGTTTCAGGGAGCCGCGGCCTCACACGCCTGGGTGTCGGTATTCGATCCGGCTAATGGATGGCTGAGCTTCGATCCCACAAATAACTTGATGCCCTCCGACGCCCACATCACCTTGGCGTGGGGGCGGGACTATGGTGACGTGACGCCGATGAAAGGCCTTACGCTGGGCGGGGGCGGGCAGTCCGTGGAAGTGGAAGTCTCTGTTCTGCCCCTCGAGCAGGAGCCCGCTTAGCAGGCTGTGAATATGGCAAGTGGACCCCCTCACCCGGCCTGCCCCGGTTGATGAAAGCACCGGCTGCAGGCCACCCTCTCCCCCCAGGGGGCGAGGGGGAGACTGATTAGATTCATACCCTCTCCCCCTTGGGGGAGAGGGTGGCGCGCAGCGCCGGGTGAGGGGGTTCCTCCCCGCCCTACTCATACCGTAGCGCCACCAGCGGATCCGTCTTAGTCGCCCGGCGGGCAGGTATTGAACAGGCCCCCAGCGCAACCAGAACCAATAGGGCCGCGACCGCCGCAAAACTCCACGGATCATGAGTGCTCACTCCGAAGAGCATGTTAGCCATCAGCCGCGTCAGCGCGAAAGCTGCGACCAGGCCGATCCCAACACCCACCAGCGCCATCTTCAATCCGTCCCCGAGCACCATCCCCAAAATCGCCATCCGGTCCGCTCCCAGAGCCATGCGGAGGCCGAATTCGTGGATTCGCTGGTTGTTGATATAGGAAACGACTCCGTACACTCCCACGCAGGCCATGACAAGGGCGAGGCCGGCGAAAACTCCCAGAAGCACCATGGAGAAGCGGCGAGCGGCGAGAGAGCCGGACACGATTTCGTCCATCGTCCGGATGTTGTACATCACCTGCTCGCTATTGACCTGGAGCAGAGCGTGACGGATGGAAGCGATTTGCGCCAGTGGCGATCCTGCGGTTCGAAGCGCGACTCCGGTGTATCCCGCCAGCATGGGAACGAATTGAGTCGGAATCTGGGCCATGGGGAGATAACATTGCGCCTGCATGCTGGAAGCCATGTCCGAGTCAAGTCCCCACTGTTTCACATGTCCAACCACTCCCACAATTTCCGCTTCTCCATTAATGATGCCGAAGTGGATGTGTTGACCGATGGGATCCTGATGAGCAAAGTACACCTGCTGAAAGCGCTCATCAATGACGGCCACCATGGGGGAATGCTCGTTATCCGCGGCTGAGAGGAAACGACCCCGCCGCAGCGGGGTTCGCATCACATTCAAATATCGGGGCTGGACGTTGTAGATGATGGTCTGCTTCATTTCCGCCTCAGTCGCGGGCTTGGGCTGGCCCTCAACCCAGAACGGGAATTCTTCATCGCCGGCCATAGGCATCGCGCCGACGGTCAGTGAGGCGGCTTGAACGCCCGGCACAGCATTCAGTTGTTCCTCCAGGCGGCGCCACGTGGCCAGCGCGCCGTCCGCAGTCGAGCTCGATGCCATGGGGAGCGCTGACTTGAAGGTCAGGACGTTGTGCCGGTCGAAGCCGGGATCGACATTCCAGAGGTTCACGAGGCTGCGAATCATCAGGCCGGCGCCGGCCAGGAGCACAAGCGCCAGAGCCATTTCCGAGGCCACCAGGACTCGCTGGGCGCCATGGCGCGCGCCGCTCAATCCTCGTCCGCCCTCTTTCAAGGTCATTTGAAGGTTGGTCCGCGAGGTCTTCAGTCCGGGCGCCAGGCCGAATAAGACGCTCGATAAGATCGAGGCCGCGAGCGTGAACAACAGCACGCGTCCGTCCAGCCGGACTTGTTCAACACGGGGCAACGCCTGCGGCAGGGCACTCAAAGCCAACCGCATCCCGAAGGTGGCCAGCAGCACGCCCAGGCCCCCGCCGGCCACGCCCAGCAGGGTGCATTCGGTCAGGAGTTGGCGAATGACACGACTCCTGTTGGCGCCTAAGGCTGCGCGGATAGCGAATTCATGAATGCGCGCGGTCGAGCGGGCCAACAAGAGATTCGCGACGTTCACACAGGAAATCAGAAGCACGAACCCCACTGCCGCGAGCAGCACCAGCAAAAACGGCTTGATCTCGCCGACCATATTTTGCATCAGCGGGAGCATGGTGATACCGGTACCTTTATCGGCGTCAGGGTACGCCTCCGCCAGGTGCTGTCCCAGCGCATCCATGTCAGCCCGCGCCTGCTCGAAGGTGACGTCCGGCTTAAGTCTGCCGATGGCGTCCATGCCCATGCCGATTTTGCGGTCGCGAAAAACGGGATTGTCCCACTGCCCAATCGGGACGTAGACGTCGGCGTTGGTCTCAAAGTTGTTGCCGCTGTACCTGAAACCCTCCGGGACCACGCCCACGATCGTGTAGGCCTTGCTGTCGAGCGTCAGGCTCTTTCCGACCACGCTCGGCTCAGAGCCGAACTTGCGCTTCCACAGACCGCTACCGATCATCACCACGTGCGCCGCGCCGACTTGGTCCTCCTCAGGCAGGAAACTCCGGCCAAGGCGCGGTTGCACACCCAATAACGGGAAGAAACTCGCCGAGACCATGTCCGCCGTGACGCGTTCGGGTTCGCCCGTTCCCGTCAGGCTGAAGTCGTCTTCACGGTAACCCGCAAGCCCCGAAAACGACCGGTTGTCGCGCACCCAGTCGAGGAAGTTGGGATAAGAAATGGACCACCACGGAGAAGCCGCGGTGCGCGAATAGAGAGCCACGAGCTGCTTGGGCTGAGGATAGGGCAACGGGTGAAGCAGCACGCCGTTCACCACTGAGAAGAGTGCCGTGTTCGCGCCGATGCCAAGCGCCAGCGTCAACACCGCCACGGCGGTAAACGCAGGATTCTTCGCCAGCATCCTCAAACCGAATTTCAGGTCCTGTAGTAGAGTTCGCATTGCAGAAGACCTCCAGCGCGCCGTTTCGATCTCTCTTCTACCTAAACGCCGGAACCAGTTCGGCAGTTCCAAATTCCTCGGGATTTTCTGCTTTTGCGCCATTACGGAATCTTTGTTGCATCGTCGAAGGCTAAGACAATTTTCACACTTCTTCCGTTCTTCAGCCTGATCGGTTCGATCTTGTCAGGGGTTTTTCGATAAATACCCATCGGCGCCCCGGAGGCCAACTCCGAGTGTCCGTCATAGCTGCCATTCCGATCGACGAATGCCGCAGCATAGACCGCCGATGACCGGAGGAAATCAAAGGTGATGGTTCCATCTTTTCGGGAGGCGCTGAAGCGCCGCAGGATGTGGCTGACACCCGCAGTGGTGGCCGGCGGTGTCGTCTCCGAGGTGCAATCGACCAGCGAGGATGCGGTGAGGGGGTTGGTGTCGAACAGAAGTACATAGATCTTGTGGTTCTCATCCACAATTCCTGTCCCTGTGTAATTCAGCTTAACTTTGAGCGCACTATGGGTGGTCGCAGCACACACACCCAACTGCGTCACTGCCAAAACGCAGAATAACGTGGAAGCCAGCAGTGCAGCGTTTCTCCTCTTCATTGGTTTTCCCTCCTCGTGCTTGTAGGGGTAGGGCTTGCCCTACCCTCGTCAGGCCCAGCGGAAATGCGGGGACGGCAAGCCGTCCCCGTACAGAACAACCGAACTGTGGGGCCAACCTCTCTCCGAGGGGATAACCGGGAGGTTAAGGTTGGCCCCCATCATGGGCAGTCCGGGGGGATTAGGCCACGCCTAGCTGGACCGCGATAACCCGAGCAAGCACCGGCCCACGATTCTGGGCGGTCATCTGCTCACGCTCTCTCTTCGGTATCGGGAAACTGATCACACACTGATCTTCCAGACGCAGCACGCTGATCCTGTACGTGTCCCCGGCCGGTACGGCCACCAGTTCGCTGCTCTTGTATGGGGTATCGTATGAGACCCCTGCGATCATGACTCTCCCTAAGTACTGTCCGTCGTGCTCAACGGAGATGAAGTTGGCGTTTGTTATGCTGTCGGCGGTGAAGGAGTATTCTCCGGCCGGCAGGGTCAACCCGCCCCAACGCGCCGCGAAGGGCAGGGTGAATTTTCCGCGATAGGATTGAGCGCTCGCGACGGTTGGGATGATCGAGATGGCCAGCAGCGCGAGAGCGAAGAATCCGCAAAACCTGAGGTTACGATTGACGTTCATGGTAGAGCCTCCTCTTTTTAATTTTGAGGGCCTTCGTTTCTCACCCTCACCTTGTAATGCGGAAAGTGGTTCCAAAAGAGGTAAGGTCCAGGAAAGAGATTGTGATGAAAATCCGGTGTGATATCATGGGGAGCGCGCCTAGCCGTAGGCGGAGATCTCTGCCGCTCTTGACGTCCCTCCCCACCTGGGGAGGGTGCAGGGGGTGGAGGTAAAAGAGTCCGATGACCCCGGCGACTTCAAATGAGGTCACGCAACTGCTCCGGGCCTGGAGCGATGGCCAGCAGGAAGCCCTTCAGAGGCTGATGCCGCTCGTCTACGAAGAATTGCACCGCCTGGCGCGACATTACATGAGCCGCGAACGCTCCGGCCATATCCTCCAGACTACCGCCCTCGTCAATGAGGCTTTCCTTCGGCTCGTCGATGCTCGTAAGGTGAACTGGCAGAACCGCGCGCATTTCTTCGCCATCTCGGCCAGCCTGATGCGGCGGATCCTGGTGGACTTTGCCCGCACTCATCAAAGCCAGAAGCGGGGAGCTGGAGTCCGCCCAGCCTCCTTGGATGACGGGTTGGACGTGGCGGAAGAGCGGCTGGACCTGACAGTTCTCGACGACGCACTGAAAGCCCTGGCGGATCTCGATCCTCGCAAGAGCCGCGTGGTTGAACTGCGTTTCTTCGGCGGTTTGAGTGTGGAAGAAGCGGCAGAAGTGCTCCAGGTTTCCCCCGAAACCGTAAAGCGCGATTGGAAACTGGCGAAAGCCTGGCTGCTCCGCGAGATGGGTGGGAAGCAAGATGCAATCCGAACGCTGGAAGCAAGTTGAAGAGCTGTTCCACTCGGCCCTCGAGCAGGACGAAAGGCTGCGGCGGGAGTTCGTCGAGAAAGCCTGCGGCGGAGACCCGGAATTGTTACGGGAAGTCGAGTCTCTGCTCGACTACCAGAAACCTTCCGAGAGATTCATGGAATCCCCCGCCATGGAGGTGGCGGCGCAGGAGCTGGCGCTGCAGCAGACTGCGGCGGTTCACGAGCCGACAGCCGGACAGGAAGTATCCCATTACAGGATCTTGGATAAGCTGGGCGAGGGCGGCATGGGCGTCGTCTACAGAGCTGAAGACGTGCGCCTCGGCCGCGAGGTGGCGCTCAAATTCCTACCTCAGCGGCTGGCGAAAGATCAACAGGCGCTGGAGCGATTTCAGCGTGAAGCGCGCGCCGCATCGGCCCTGAATCACCCCAACATTTGCACCCTCCATGATTTCGGCTTCCACCAAGGACAGCCGTTCATCGTCATGGAACTGTTGCGCGGCCACACACTCAAGGAGTTGATCCAGGCCAGTCACGGCGCGGTCTTCCCGCCATCGCTGCCGGCGCCGTTCAGCACCGAACGAATGGCTGAACTGGCAATCCAGGTCGCCGGCGCGCTGGATGCGGCCCACAACAACGGCATCATTCATCGCGATGTCAAGCCGGCAAACATCTTCGTCAGCGAAGCGGGTCAAGCCAAACTCCTGGACTTCGGCCTGGCGAAATCGACGCTGGCGAGAAGGACCAGCCCATCAGGCACGCCGGCTGAGGGGTCCGGGTCCCGCCGTCAAGGGAGCGGCCAAACCGCAGCCGGCTCCACGCCCTCCGTGGATTCCCGCAGCTTTACCGGCCCCGGCATCATGATGGGCACAGCCTCCTACATGTCTCCCGAGCAGGCGCGCGACGAGCCGCTTGACGGCCGCACGGACCTCTTCAGCTTCGGCGCCGTACTCTATGAAATGACCACCGGCCAGCAGGCCTTTCCGGGAGGCAGCACGGCGGCCGTGCTGGCGGCGGTCCTCTCTCAAACGCCGATTGCCCCCCGCGAACTCAATCCGCAGCTTCCGACGGAGCTCGAGCGCATCATCAACAAGGCCCTGGAGAAAGACCGCGACATGCGTTATCAGTCGGCGGCCGAATTGCTCGCGGACTTGAAACGTTTTCGGCGCGACACCGACTCAGGGAAAGCGATGGCGGCCGCGGGTATTGGCGCACCCGGCCAGAGGAATCCCGCACGGCGGGCGAGGACCATCAAGGCCTGGGCGCTTTCACTCGCCGGCGCAGCAGTCCTGGTTGCAGCCGTGTTGGCCGTTTATTTCCGGCTGCATCGGACCGCACCCGTTCTGAGTTCGCAGGACAACATCGTACTCGCAGACTTCGCCAACACCACAGGGGAGAATATCTTTGACGAAACACTGAAGCAAGCGCTGCGCGTGCAACTCGAGCAGTCGCCTTTCCTCAATGCCCTCTCCGAAGAGAAAGTGAGCCAGACACTCGGCTTCATGGGGCGGCCTCGTGACACCCAGTTGACGAAGGCCGTGGCCCGGGAGGTCTGCCTGCGGACGGGAAGCACGGCGATGCTGCTGGGCTCGATTGCCAGGATGGGCAGCCATTACGTGATCAGCCTCGACGCGGTGAACTGCCAAAACGGAGATTCCCTGGGTACGGAAATGCAGGAGGCCGACAGCCGCGAACATGTTCTTTCGGCGCTGGGCGAGGCTGCTTCGAAAATGCGGTCCAAGCTGGGAGAATCGCTGGCCAGCATTCAAAAGTATGACGCCCCTGCGGAACTGGTCACCACGGCGTCGCTGGAAGCGCTCCAGGCCTATAGCCTGGGGATGAAAACGCTGTACACACAGGGCGATGCGGCGGCCATTCCGTTCTTCAAGCGGGCTACGGAGCTGGATCCTAATTTTGCCCTGGCTCACGCTCTCCTCGGCAACCTGTCTGCCAACTTGAATCAGCCCAGCCGGGGGATGGAGTCCATCAAGAAAGCCTATGAATTGCGCGGGCGTGTCAGCGAGAGGGAGAAGCTGAGCATTGAAGTCTACTACTACTCTCGCTTTACAGGTGACATGGAGAAAGCCGCTCAGGTCTGCGAAGTGTGGAAGCAGACCTACCCCCGCGACGTGGCGCCTCATGTTTGGCTAGGGAATGTGTACCAGATTCTGGGACGATTCGAGAAGGCACTCGAGGAGTGCCGCGAAGCGATGCGCCTCCAGCCGAACAGCGTCTCCAGCTACGGTAATGTCGCAAATATCGACCTCATCATGAACCGTCTCGAGGAGGCACAACAACTCCTCTCGCAAGCGGAAACTCGCGGGTTCACCAGTCCCGCCATGCAGGTGTTTCTCTACCGCCTGGCCTTTCTGCGCGGCGACTTGCCGGAGATGGAGCGCCGCGTGGCGGCCGCTGCCGGGCAGCCGGCTGAAGACCAACTCTTAGCCCAGCAGGCGGATACCGAGGCTTACCTGGGTAGTCTTGCCCAGGCGCGCGAGCTTACCCGGAAGACGGTCGAATCGTCGATGCGTGACGGACGCCTGGAGGCTGCGGCAACGTTCCGGGCAGCCGGAGCACTGCGGGAGGCAATGTTCGGCAATCGGGAACAGGCGCGCCGCGAAGCCACGGCGGCGCTCGCCATGACTCCCGGATGGACCATGCAGACGCTGGCGGCCCTGGCCCTGGCGCGCGCCGGTGACAGCGCCAAGGCAAACGAAGTTGCCGATTACCTCCATCAGCAGGACCCCTGGGATACTCTACTGAATGTCTATTGGCTGCCAACCATCCGCACTTGGAACATCCTCGGTTCCGACGTTGTGCCGACCGCAAGCCCTTCGCCTGCTGCGCTCAAAAGCGGGAGTGCCGCGATCGAGTTGCTCGAGCCCGCCAAGCCCTACGAACTGGGGCTCCCCACCCTGTACTGGGTCCTGAATGTCACGATGTGTCCGGTGGATGCCCGCGGTGAAGCCTATCTGGCCATGGGCCGTGGGGCCGATGCTGCCGTGGAGTTTCAGAAGATCATCGATCACCCCGGGTTGGTCGGGACGTTCCCAATTGGCGCCCTGGCGCGCCTGGGCCTTGGCCGGGCTTATGCCCTTCAGGCGGGAATCGATCTTTCGGGCGGGGCGAGGCCTGGCGCACGATCGATCCCGGCCGCAGACAAAGCAAGACACACTACCGTCCCGGCTTCCCTCGCCAAGGCTCGCGCTGCTTATCAAGAGTTTTTCACCTTGTGGCGAAATGCCGACCCGGATATTCCCATCCTCAAACAGGCGAGAGCGGAATATGCCATACTGCAGTAGACTGTCTCCTCCAACGAGGACCTCATGCCCACCGTCAATCTGGCTCCTTTAAGCCTCGGGGAGCTGCTGGACCAAACCTTCAGCTACCTGCGCAAGCATTTCTGGCTGTTTGCCGGGATCATGGCGGCGCCGGAAGCCATCCTGGTGGGTCTGAATCTCTTCATGCAGATTTTCCTGAGACCGCCACGCTTCGTCCCCGGCACTCGTGTTGTGCCATCAGCCCAAATGGTCGCGTTTCTGGCGAGGGCCGGAATGAGCACTCTGGCCATTTTCCTCGCGTATTACGTCGTCTATGCGCTCGCCCTGGGCGCGACGACCTATGCGCTATCAGAGATTCACTTGGGGCGGACGACCACGATTCTCGCGTCCTATCGCGAAGTGCGGCGAAAGTTGGGGCGGCTCATCAACGTGACCCTGACCATCCTGATCCGCACTTTCGGCGTCTTCTTCCTGGCAGGGCTCTTACTTGTATTCTGTCTGGCTCTCATGGGCACCTTGGCGAGGTCCATGGTATGGGTCGCCATCCTCCTGGGATTGGCGCTCCTGGTGGGATTCGTCATTACCGGAATCCTGTTGATCATCTTTCTGGTGCGTTACAGCGTCGCAGTTCCCGCCCTGGTGCTGGAGAATCTCAGTGCGCGGCAAGCTCTCAAACGAAGCGTAGCACTGACCAGCGGTTTCCTTTGGCGCCTGCTGGTAGTGGGCGTGCTGACCTTGCTCATCCGCATGGTAGTGGTCTTTCTTTGCCAATCGCCGTTTGCCATCGCCGTCATGCTGGTGACCGTCAAGGGCGGGTATCCGAGCATCTGGCTTTCGATTCCCAGCATGCTGGTGGGAGGAGTCTGTGCCACCGCCACGGCGCCGTTGTTCATGATTGGCTTCGCCCTCGCCTACTACGACCTGCGGGTCCGCAAAGAGGGCTTTGATCTGCAACTGATGATGTCGAATCTCGATGAAGCCCAACCGCTGAGCGCCGGTGCGCAGCCGGTCGACAAAGAATACGCGCCGCTCGCAGATGCCAGCATCGTGGGAATGTGCCTTCTGACTTTACTGACTGCTGGCCTGTATGCCCCCATCTGGTTTCTGATCCGCCGCAGGGCTTTGAACAATCTGCATTCCCGGGAAAAGCTCGAGGCGTGGCCAGTCTTTGTCGCTCTGGCTGCGCTCGTCGCGAGCCTCTGCCTCCCGCTGGTCGGAAGCCTCAAGTGGGGTTCCTGGGTCGAAGTGGAAAACGCTTACCCGGCATTGCACCCTGCCATCCTGCTGGTTGCGGGACTCACCCTCATCGTGCAATGCTTTAAGGTCCGTCGCATCCTGCTGGACCACTTGGCGCCCCGGCAGGAAGCAATGTTCTCAGCAGGCATACGCATGCAGCACGAGGAGTTGTTTTCTCGAATGGGTACGTTCTTCTTCGGGATTTTCTATCTTCAACACAAAATCAATAGCATGCTGGACCTGTTCATCTCAAGCCCAGGCAGCCGGGAAGAAATGAAAACGCCGGACTCAGCGATGGCCGTGCCCCCGGTTATTTCGTGAGCCTAACGCGCCTCCAACTCTATGCGCTCCTCCTGCTTGCGCAGGTCAGCTTCGGGGCGCAGTCCGGCGATTTCAAAAACTCACCACGGAGGTCACAGAGTTCACAGAGGAACCTGGTGTCGGCTCGCTCTGTGATCTCTGTGCACTCTGTGGTGAATCCGTTCCTCGCAGCACTCGACGATGGCGTCCCATCAAAAGCTCCGGAGAATAACCGTACCTCCGAATCCTTCGATTTGCGGGATTACATCGCCGAACTGGAACGCTGGTCGGCGTTGGCAAGCCGCCTGGAAGATCATCCTGAGCAGGCGGGTGCGCTGCGCAAGCAGTTGCCCGACTCCTGGCCGGTCGTAGTGCAGGAGCAGCGCTTCAGCGTTTCGACGCGCCCTTTGGGAGAAGCGATCGATCGGATCGTTCGCGACCCCAGCACTGCCGCGCGGTCAGCGCGTGAAATCTCGGACCGGGTCGAATCGCTTCTCGAGGACGCCCGGGCCACCTACCAGACCTCAAAGCGCAATTACTCCCCTGAGCGCTCCATGTTGGATCAAATCCTGAAGCAGCGCGAGTTTCGCTACGTGCACGAAGATGCTGACTCGGAGACGTTTTGGGACCAACTCCTGGATCGGCTCTGGCAGTGGGTAACCGGACTCCTCGATCGCGCCGGGAATCACCCCAAGGTGACTGACTTCTTGCGCTGGGGAATCGTCATTTTACTTGGCCTGATTCTTCTTGGATGGCTCGCCCACGCGCTCACCCAGGTTTCCTACCAGCGCTCCCCTGCCCTGGCGGGCGGCACCCGCGCGGCGCCTGCGCGCGACTGGGCGCAAGAGGCTCGCAACGCAGCCGCGCGAGGCGAATTTCGCGAGGCGATACGTCTGATCTACGGCGCGGCAGTGCTGGCGCTGGGTGAGGCGGGCGCGTGGCAAGTTGACCGCTCGCGCACCCATCGGGAATACGTGCGCCTGTTGCCGGCAGACTCCGCGCGCCGCCGGCACCTGATTGCTCTTACGGACTCCTTCGAACGGGTCTGGTATGGCCGCGCTCAGGCATCCGACAGCGATTATGAAGCTGCCCTGGCGGAATTGGAGTCGCTGCGATGAGTGTGCCGCTCGACTCCGCCGATAAGAAGATCCTGCTCCTCGCCGTTCTTCTCCTGGGGTTGCTGACGTTGCTGGCCGTGCTGTTCTCTCCCAACAACCGAGGTGCGTCTCGAGGTTATCCTTCCAGCTACTCCGCCGCGCCGGACGGCGCCAAAGCTGCCTACACGCTGCTGGTGGAGATGGGGTACGGGGTGGAACGATGGGAAAGACCTCCCGAGGATTTGCCGAACTCCGCGAGGAACATTGTGCTGATCATCGCCGGGCCTGTCCTTCCACCATCGAAGGACGACATGACACGCCTGAGACAGTTCGTTGCGGCGGGCGGCCACTTGCTGATCACTGGGGTGGGAGGGGCCGCGATGATTGGGGCAAAGGACGTGGTGCCGCCTCGCAGCAGGACGCATGGCAGACCTTCTCCGCCGAAGCGCCCTCGCCGCTTACGCGTTATGCGCCGGAGATCTCCATGGAAGCTCCGGCCTATTGGGCTCATTTGGATGCGGGCCAGCTGCGATACTACGGCAGCGACCAGGTGCTACCGTCGCAATGCGGCGCGACGGCCGGGGAAATCATTTGGTGGGCGGGTCCGATTCACCCCTCACCAACCTCGGCATCACCCGGGCATCGAACCTGGCCTTGTTCCTGAATTGCGTGGGTTCCGCACCCGGAACCCGCATTTTGTGGGACGAGTACTTCCACGGCGTGCGCCCCGGAATATGGCATTACCTGTCGCACACGCCGTTGCCTTGGGCGTTATTGCAACTCCTCGATCCTCGCCGCTTTCCTGGTGATCACGTACGCGCGGCGCAGCGGCGCAGTGCGCCCTCTACTGCGTCAGCCGCGCCTTTCACCGCTGGAGTTCGTTGAGACCGTGGGCGCCCTCTACGAGCGAAAGGGCGCGGCGGCCGGAGCGCTCGAAATCGCTTACGCACGATTTCATTTCCTGCTTGCCCGGCGCCTGGGAATACCGTCAACAGCGTCCGCCGCGGAGTTGATCCTGCAGGATGCGGGAAAGGCCGGGGTGGATGAGCCCAGGCTTTGCCGAAACGCTCGAGCAGATCGAGTTAGCCGCAAGAGGACAGCAGGTTAAGGAGCCGCAGGCACTGGCGTGGGTGGGCGAGCTTTATGACGCGACTCACCGGATGGGGCTGGAAGGATGAGTAATCGGGAAGATCTGGCTCTCAGCTATCAGCCGTCAGCTTTCAGCTTTCGGCTATTAACGAAATCAACATTGCCGTCCGCTTGCTGAGAGCTGATAGCTGAGAGCTGACAGCGTACGGTCATTCTCCCGAGCTCCGGATCGAAGGAGGACTTATGCCAGGCGGATGTTCAGAAGTTCATTTCCCACGCGCGGACCGAACTTGGCAAGGTGATTGTCGGCCAGGACGAGACCCTCGACCAGATGCTGGCTGTCTTGCTCTGTGGCGGACATGCGCTGCTGGAAGGAGTTCCCGGAATTGCCAAAACGCTGGCGGTGAAAGCCCTGGCTCATATCTGCCGGCTGGGCTTCCAACGTGTTCAATGCACCCCCGATCTGATGCCTGCAGACGTGTTGGGCGCGAACGTCTTTAATCTCTCCACCAGCACGTTTGCCCTGCACCGCGGCCCGGTCTTCACGGACTTGCTGCTGGTTGACGAGATCAATCGCGTACCTCCACGAACCCAGTCGGCACTACTCGAAGCGATGGAAGAGCGCCAGGTGACGATCGACGGGACGGGTTATCCGCTCTCGCCGTTCTTCACAGTTTTCGCCACGCAGAACCCCATCGAGTTCGAGGGCACCTACCCGCTTCCGGAGGCGCAACTCGACCGGTTCCTTTTCAAGATTCGCGTGCCTTACCCCACGCCGGAGAAGGAAGTCGAGATCCTGGAGCGTTACCAGCAGGGATTTGACCCGCACCACATCGACGCGTTGGGGCTCTCGCCCGTCGACCCCGATTGGCTGCTCGCCGCGCGCCGCGAGGTGTGGGCCTTGTCGGTCGAGCCGGGAATCTTCCGCTACATCGCCACGGTAGTCCAGAGAACGCGCGACTGGCCGGCCCTGAGCCTGGGCGGCAGCCCGCGCTCGACCGTGGCCCTGATGTTCGCTGCCAAGGCTCTGGCCGCCATGGAGGGGCGCGATTACTTGATCCCCGATGATGTAAAGGCCGCGGCGCCCCCGGTGCTTCGCCACAGGCTCCTGGTGAAGCCCGAAGCCGAACTGGAAGGCATCTCGAGCGATCAGGTGGTGGCGGAAGTGCTGGCCGCGGTTGAGGTTCCCAAATGACGGACACTGCCGGGGCGGTCGTTGCGGCCGCCCCGGGGCAACTACAAGCCTTGCCCCCCAAGACGTCACGACGACGGGCCATCTGCTACCACCCACCGTCATCGCCCCGGCGGCGAGCGGCCACCGATGGCCCGTCGCGTTCCAGTGGCGTTTCTTCCTTGCCCTGCTGCTGGGCTTGATGTGGATCGGACCAGCGTGGCGGGACCAGCGCGCCTTGTACGCTCTGCTTCTCTGGGACTGCCTGGCGCTGCTGGTCTGGCTCATCGATCTGGCGCGCCTGCCCAAGCCCAGGGAAATCGTCGTGAGCCGCCGATGGCTCGATCCGCTGTCCTTGGACATTGACTCCCGAGTTGAACTGCGCGTCTCGAACCACGGCGCGCGGGAGGTAGAGGTCAGCATCGAAGATGATGTTCCCGCCGTCTTGTGCCCGACCCTGCCCAGGTTCACTCTGACTGTCCCGGCGCGCGGCAGCGCCGTAGCCTCCTACACGGTTCATCCCACTGCGCGCGGCAAGATCGCGACGGGCCGGATCTTTCTTCGCTATCACGGCCCGGTCAGGTTCGCGGAGCGGTGGGCGGTGGTCGAACGTCCGCCAGGCGCTTCGCATTTACCCGAACCTCCGCGAACCGCAACGCTACACTCTGTATTTGATCCGCAGCCGCCAGATGGAACAGGAGAAAAGGCTGAAGCGGCTGGTGGGAAGGGGACGCGAGTTCGAGAGCCTGCGCGAGTTTCGCGAGTCCGACGAGAGTCGCGACATTTGCTGGACCGCCACGGCGCGCCGCGGCAAGCTGATCAGCAAGGTCTATCAGACGGAACGAAGCCAGTCCGTCGTCCTGGTGGTCGATGCCGGGCGGTTGATGCTGGCGAGAACGAGGAGTCAGCAGTCAGGAGTCAGGAGTCAGGAGATCCCGTCTGCCGACCTGCCGACCTCACGATCTGCCCATCTGCCGACCTCCCCATCTGCCCATCTGCCCACCTCCCCCGCTCTCACGAAACTAGACTACGCCGTCAATGCAGCGCTGACTTTGGCTCACGTGGCGAATCATTCGGGTGATACCACGGGGCTTCTGACTTATGGCCGGAAGCTGCAATCCGATTTGCCCTGCGCGCGCGGCGCCGAGCATCTTCGCCACGTCCTGGAGCAGTTGGCCTTGGTCTCGGGTGAGGCGGTCGAGGCCGATCACGCCCTGGCCGCGGATTCCCTGCTGGCGCACCAGCGGCGGCGTAGCCTCGTGGTCTGGATCACGGACCTGGCGGAGACTGCGGCGACGCCCGACGTCATCGAAGCCGCGTCCCGCCTGCTATCCCGGCATCTGGTGTTGTTCGTCGTGGTGGGCGAGCCTGAACTGCGAGCGCTGGTGGAGCGCCGGCCGCAATCTCCCGGCGAGATGTACCAGTATGTGGCCGCCCAGCAGATCATCCAGCGCCGCGAACTCCTGCTGCGCCGCATGCGCGTACAGGGAGCGATCGCGATGGAGTTTCTCCCCGGCCGGTTGTCGCCGGAAATCGTCAATCACTACCTGCAGATCAAGTGGAAGGGACTGCTGTAGGACTCTTGGAGTGCGGCAGCGAAGCTGCCGCCTTGGGATTCCCGCAGAACGGCGGCAGCTTTGCTGCCGCACTCCAACGCGCTTCGCGCGGTTTCAAACACTCAGCGCGCCGTCGGAAGCCTTGCAGACATAAATCTCCGCCTTCAGGCTCAAGGCGTCGTGATAGCCTCTAACAATAGCCTCTGCAAAAGCCTCCGCGGCCTCCTGGCGGACCAGGTTGACGGTGCAGCCGCCGAAGCCCGCGCCGGTCATGCGAGCGCCCAAAACGCCCGGCTGTTTCCAGGCGATCTCGACCAGAACATCCAGCTCTTTCGAGCTGACCTCATAATCGTCGCGCAAACTGACGTGCGAGGCGTTCATGAGCTCGCCAAAGCGCTCGAGGTTGCCGGACTCGAGAACCTGGATGGCCTCGAGCACTCGTTGGTCTTCGCTCACCACGTGCCGCGCGCGGCGAAACAGGATGTCGCTCAGGGCCGGACGCGCCCGCTCGAGGTCGGCGGGCGTCACATCCCGCAGCGAGGTCACGGCCGGTCCGGTGGCTGCAATCCGGGCCACCGCCTCCCGGCACTGCTTCAGGCGCACCTCGTATTCCGACTGGGCCAGGGCGCGCTTCACGCCGGAGTTGCAGACCACGATCTTCACGTCGTCGCGCAGGGGCACGTGGCGGTAGTGGAGATCGCGGCAATCCAGAAAGAGCGCGTGGTTGGCGCGTCCCAGGGCGGAAATGAACTGGTCCATGATGCCGCACGGCACACCCACGAACTGGTTCTCCGCCTTGCGGGAAAGTTTGATGAGATACACCGGATCAACTTCCAGCCCGAGAAGCTTCTTCCAAAATGCGGCCGTGCCCACCTCGACAGCCGCCGAGGAGCTGAGGCCAGCCTCGCGCGGCACGTTGCCGCCGAAAACCAGGTCGGCGCCCGGGAGCCGATAGCCATCCTCCTCGAGGTATTTTGAGACCCCGCGAACATAATTGCTCCAGCGATTGGCGCTGTCCTTTTGAATATCGTCGAGGCTGAATTCCACCGAACCCTGGAAGTCGAGAGAATAGACTCGCACAATCCGGTCGGCCCGCTTGCGGCCGGCGAAGTCGATGCTGCGGTCAATGGCCGCCGGCAGAACGAACCCGCCGTTGTAATCGGTGTGCTCGCCGATCAGGTTCACGCGCCCCGGCGCGCGAACTACGACCTCAGGAGTTGTGCCGTAAATGGCGTTGAATCTCTGTTCGATCATCGTGTTTCCCTTCTTCGAGTGGGCTGCGAACGGCATCGCCGGGCGCCGCATGCCGCTGGATATGATAACACCGGTCCGCGACGCAGCCGATTGGATTTGGCTGGGCCGAAATTGCACGAACGAACCGGGAATGTTATAGAGAACAAAGGACGGCTCAGTACAGCAGATAGCCAACTGGAAGACCTCGGGCATGGCGCGGCGTTGGTTCTTTGCTCTCTCAACCCAACACCTCGGTCACAATGCCCGCTTTCTTGGCAGGGGCCCGCTTCACTCCCGATCCCCTCGCCCCCTTGGGGGAGAGGGTGGACCGCGACGGCGTTTTCATCAGCCGCCGCGGGCCGGGTGAGGGGTTGGTTCCGGTCCACACAGACATTCTTTCCCTTTCTCCTCTCATGTAGCTCAGAGTCCTGGCGTGCCTCTCCGTTCCGCCGGAATTGCGGCGCGGTCAACTCAAGTTCTCACTCTAGGCGAGGGAAAAACCCCTCACCCGTCACGCTCCGGCTGATGACACCGCCGGAGCCTGACACCCTCTCCCCTCGGGAGAGGGCTCTTCGTTCACGTCGTCGTAGGGTCGGCCCTCGTGGCCGCCCTCTCCGTCGGCCTGGGCGCCCACAAGGGGCGCCCCTACGTCCTGGGCTGGCGCAGACCTGCTTTCCAAGGTCTGCGGCTTTGGCGTTCGGGCCGCCGCTTTCCGCAGGCTCATCAGCAGCTTGATTTTCCGGTCGATGGCGCGGTCCAGCGAGTCTTCCCGCCGCAAGAGCATCCGCCACTCTTCGCCCGCCGGAGCCAGGCAGGCATCGCGCTCGATCGCCGCTCTTCTCTTCGTTCAGCTTCTCCTCGTACTCGAACTCCTGCTCGACGGCAGCCACCTCGTCCGCGAGCAGCAGGACCAGTTGCTTGTACCGCAGTTCGTCCGCCGGTTCGGTGGCGACGAAGGGGCCGGCCTCCTGGGCGGGCTGGGCGTCCACAAGCGGCACCTCGATATCATCCTCTTCGTCGTCCTCGGCCTCCGCGACGTGCGCGCCTGCGCCACCCAGCGGCAGAGGCAGGTTGCTCCCCGCGAAGAGCGACAGCAGAAAGCACAACCGCGGACCTCGCCAGCCGGTCTTGTTCCGGTAGAAGCCCTGGAGCGCGGCGGCCTGCCAGGCCAAAAAGTATCGGCTGTGCACCTGCAAGCGAATCAGCGCGAGAAAGGAGAGCAGCAGGCGCAGGCGCGCGGCGGGGTCGCTGGGCGCCTCGTGTGTGACGTTGAGGCCCTCGCCGACCTCCATCGTGCAGTCTTCGATTTCCTTGCGGCGGCGATGCTGCTGGTCTTCGAGCGCCAACAAGGCGCGGCGCATCAGACCGGTCTGGGAGCGATCGAGGCGCTCGCGACGCCAGTAGAGGCGGGTGAGATCGTCAACCTGCTTTTCAACGAAGGGGTCGCCGGTGCTGAAGGAAGCGCTGAGCTCCTGCTTCAGGGCGTCGAACCGGGCCGGGTCTTCGCCCAGGGCGCGCATCACTTCGTAGTGATTGTCGGGGTCGGAACGCTCGCCGTGCTCGAGGGCGTTCATTTTGGAATTCTGCTTACCGGCCGCGGTGCACGGGCCGTGGGAGCGCCGGCCGTTCAAGCGGGCGGCGTCGAGCAGTTGAGGAGTAAGCTGAGGCGAAGTGCGAATAGACATAGAACCTCTCAGAAACAGAAATGGGATTTGCCGGGGCGTGGACTTCCCCGGTCGAGCGTGGACAAACTATATGCTAGCAGAGCTTAGCTGTTTTGTCAAGTGCCTACGGAGCTAATAGCACCGTCAGTCCTAGTAGACGGGCGGGGGAAGAGCCCCCTCACCCGTCCCCGTCCGCTGACGGACGGATGAAAGCTCTTGGTCGCGTGCAAGCCCGCGCAGCGGGCGGAGTCATTTAGCCCATGGCGCGAGCCGTGGGGAAATTGGTAAGCGTCCGGCGAACCTTTGGCCGCCGAGTTTCCGTGCCGGTGAACGGAGTTTTGCTACACCGGCGAGGGAACACGTCGGCGCTAGGCGCGTCTACGGCCTTGGCCGAGATGGGATTCAGGAAAGTGGTTGACTATTCCAATCGATGATGTCGGTCCAAAACTCAACAGGGCGGGGTACGTTCGTGATCGACTCTGGCTGGGGGACCTGAAACTCGTTCCGGAAGTAGTCTGCCAGATCATTCCCGTAATAGATGATATCTGTCTGAACCACGGAAAGCACCGGATTACCGCTTAGATGCGGTTTCGTCGGGATGTAGCGATGCGAGTAGACCGGGACCAGGGTAGGTGCGCTAGCGACCAGGCGACGGATGTGTGCGAAGGCTTCCGCGAGAACAAGAGGCTTTGGCCCCCAACTCGCTTGCCAGACCCCGTGTTCAACATCAAAAAGCAGTCCTTCGAGCGGCCAAGACAGTCGTTCGCGAAGCTCCGCCTCGGGCCCGTTTCGCCAGTTGGGAAAGTACTGGCCCGCGGGCAGCGAGTGCTGTAGTAGGGTTCTGAGATCAGGTGGGAAACGGAACCCGTATTTCTCTTCGATAGTAGAAACCTCTGCATCGGAAAGGCCCGGTTGAAGCGGTATCCCTCGCTGGCGCAGAGTCGAGGACCAGACTTGCAGGTATTCATTCTTCATTCTCGCCTCGCTTGAGGTCGTCACCACACCCGCATCTTGCGGATGCCGTAGTCGATGCACTTGCGCGTCCCACTGAGTTTCTGAGCCCCGTCAGGGGCGAGATCCATCCGCCACCGATGTCTCCCCTGACGGGGCTGAGCTGCAGTGGTCTCTCAACGGATCCCACGGTTGCGCCGTGGGCTACAGGATGGCGCCACTGCCGTGGCTTAAGAGTGGTCTTCGGGCGCTTCACGAAGACGCGCGGCAGCAGCTTCTGGTGTTATGTCGCGCTGCGGCATGTCCAAGAGCTCGAAACCCACCATGAACTTCCGAATAGTGGCCGAGCGAAGCAGCGGCGGATAGAAGTGAGCATGGAAGTGCCATTCGGGATGGGGAAGCGGGCCGGCCGGCCGCTGATGAAATCCCATAGTGTAGGGCCACGGCGTAGCGAACAAGTTGTCGCCGCGGGTGGTCACGCGTTTCAAGATGTCGGCAAGATCTTGCTGCTCCTGGCCGCCTAATTGGTCAAGAGCGCCGAGATGTGTTTTCGGCGCCACGAGGATTTCATAGGGCCAAACCGCCCAAAAAGGGACCAGCGCCACAAACGACCGGTTCTCCGAGACCAGCCGTTCTCGATCGGCCGTCTCGATTTTCAGGTAGTCGCAGAGCAGGCACGAACCATGCGTATTCAAGTGCTCCGTTTGTGCGAGCTGTTCTTTCAATACCTCGTTCGGCAGCCGTTCGGTTGCCCAGATCTGGCAATGGGGGTGGGGATTACTGGCGCCCATCATTGCCCCGCGGTTCTCAAAAATCTGCACCGAGCTGATGAACGGCAATCCGCTCAACTCTTCATACTGGGCGACCCATGTGGCGACGACCGCCTGGAGATCGCTTAAAGCCATTTGCGATAGAGTCAGGCTATGGTCAGGTGAAAAGCAGACGACACGGCAGATGCCTCTTTCGGCCTCGGCAATCAGCAACCCGCCTTCGTTCATGCCGGCTTCGGGCGTGCCGGGCTGGAGGGCGGGAAAGTCATTATCAAAAACGAAGGTCGATGTGTACTTGGGATTTCGCGCGCCGCCCGCGCGCGCGTTACCCGGGCACAGGTAGCACTCAGGATCGTAAGCTGGGGGGACCACACGGGAGGAGGGTTCTATTTGCCCTTGCCAGGGGCGTTGGGTTCTTTGCGGCGAAACCAGGACCCATTCTCGAATAAGCGGATTCCAGCGTCGATGTGTGTTCTCATGCCAACTCATCGGTGCAATCGGACATGGCGCGGAAAAAATCCGCTGATAACGTCCTGCCGTAAGGGGACGGCTTGCCGTCCCCGCATTCCTGGTTGTTCCGACGAGGGTAGGGCAAGCCCTACCCCTACACCGCTCCGACGCCTGCGCTACTTGAAACGTGGCGAGGCGCGGAATGCCAGAAGGCCCATGATCAGTCCGAAAACCAGCATCAACGCGCCCCACCATACGTCGATGTTCACACCCACGGAGTTTACAAAAATGGCGGGATCCGCCACCAGGCCATAGACAATGAGGATGGCGCCGTAGATAGTGAAGATGATTCCAATCGGCAAGCGAATGTCTAAGCCCATAGTTTTTACCAGAATATAATATTCAGCACAGTGCAAAGAGCGAGAATGCCGACGGCAAGAATGCCGGGCCTCTCAAACCAGGGGAGGTCCTGGTTTCTAGGCTTCTCAGTCAAAGAATACACCAGTCCCACCAACTCTTCTTCCTTCCGGGGTTCTGTAAACATCGTCACGACAACGGTCACCACCACGCAGACGCAGAACGCCCAGATGGCCTGATAGAAATTCGCCGCCATATCACTGGGGTACATAATCACGTGATAGTGGTAAAGCGAATAGTGCGCGGCGGCGGTGACGATCCCGGAGAGCAGCCCCCAGAAACCGGAGTGGGCGGTGGTGCGTTTCCAGAACATTCCCAGCAGGAAGGTTCCGAACAGCGGAGCATTGAAGAAGGCGAACAGAAGTTGGAGATAGTCCATCAGGTTGTTGAACCTGAGGACGATGAAGGCAGTGCCAATGCCCACCGCCACGGCAAAGACGGTTGCAAGGCGGCCCATCTTCAGGTAATGACGATCCGGCTGGCCCGGGTTCACGTGCGTTTGGTAGATATCGAACGTCCAGACCGTGTTGAAGGCGGTAACGTTTCCCGCCATGCCGGACATGAAACTGGCCATCAGCGCCGTCAGCCCGATGCCCAAAAGGCCCGAGGGATAGAACTTGCCCAGCATGGCAGGCAGCGCATTGTCGTAGCGTCCGTCGAGGTATTTGGTCAGATGGGGATCAAGCGCGATGGCAACCAGGCCGGGAAGAACTACCATCAGCGGGAAGAACATCTTTGGGACGGCCGCGATAAGAGGCGTGCGCTGCGCGGACGGCATGTCCCTGGCCGCCAGGCCCCGCTGGACCACCAGGAAGTCCGTACACCAGTAGCCGAAGGAAAGCACGAAGCCCAAACCGAAGATGGTGCCAAACCAGTTAATCCCCATGGGATTCTGGGAGGCATGCCAGATGTTCGCCCAGGTGTGCGCGTAGGCGGGACTGGGCAATTTCTCCTTGAGCCCTGCGAATCCCCCCACCGCTTTGAGTCCCAGGATGGCCAAGGGAAGGAAGCCGAAGACGATGAGGAAGAATTGCAGCACCTCGTTGTAGATCGAGGAAGTCAACCCGCCCAGATAGATGTAAATCGCCACCACGGCGGCCGAGGCCACCACGCTGGCGCCAAAGGGCCAGTGCAGCAGGCGCTGGAAAAGAATGGCCATGGCATAAAGGTCGACGCCGGAAACCAGCAGCGTCATCACGGCGAAAGAGAGGGCATTCAGGGTGCGAGTCTTTTCATCGTAGCGCTTGCGCAGATATTCAGGGACGCTGCGCGCCTTGCTGCCATAGTAAAACGGCATCATGAAGACGCCCACGAAACACATGGCAGGCATGGCGGCAAGCCAGTAGAAGTGGTTGACGAACATGCCGTACTTGGCGGCGTTGGCGGCGTGGCCCATGACCTCGAGAGCGCCGAGGTTCGCGGACATGAAAGCCAGGCCGGTGATCCAACCTGGAATCGAGCGCCCCGAGAGGAAGAAATCTTCGCTCGTCTTCATGCGGCCGCGCAACGCGAAGCCGATGCCCAGGACGAAGACGAAATAGATGATGATGATCGCGTAGTCAACGATATGCAGATGCATGTTTTGGCACCAAAGCGGGCATTATTATCACAGTCAACGGCAAAAGTAAATGAAAGATGAGGCGGCTTACTGACAGAAATCAGCGGCGTAACATCGGCGCTTTGGAAGGGCGGGGCTTTGGCCCCGCCGCCGCATGGCGAGTTCTTGGTGGGCCTTTAGGCCCTGAAGCCATGCCGCTTCAGGGGCTAAAGCCCCCCAAAACTCAAGCATTTCCTGCGGCGGGGCTGAAGCCCCGCCCTTCCGTGGCGGCCGGGCTGTGACGCGAACGTGTTTTCCGTAGGTTTCACCTACGGCTAATGAGGTTGGGTCCCTTCGGGACACGGCTTGGGCGCCTAAGTAAAACGCTTATGAGGGCTTGCCCTACCCTCGTCGGAACCATAGGGGAACGCGGGGACGGCAAGCCGTCCCCCTACATAGCCTGGATTACTGCACGGTTAAGCTCAGGCCTGTGGAGTGGCTGAGGGCGGGTGAGCAAGACGCACACGTCCCTGTTATGGTGAGTGAGTAGGTCCCCGGCGGAGTGCCTGAACTGGCAGGCGCCCGCGCCGTGCTGCCGCCTCCTCCGCCACACGCTGCCAGTGCCAGCATCACCAACACCAGCGCAGCGAAGGCGGCTGTTGCCGTCCGCCTGCGCTGCCATCTTGTACCCCGTATGCGAACGGCCTGTGCGAGGCTTCCCGATGCCAGAAGGCCCATGGTCCAAAGGAGCCACGGCCGCGGCTGCGGGGGTGGTGGAATGGGATTGTGCGGAGGCAGGCAGGAAGCCGCGGCCGTGACAATAGAAACCGTCAGGCTCGCGGCGCTGCTGAAGTTGGTTGAGCTGGGTGAAACTGTGCAGCTTGCTCCCGAAGGCGCCCCGGTGCAAGCGAAAGCCACCTTCTGATTGAACCCGCCCAATGCCACGGCGCTCAGTGAGTAAGCCGCTGCCCCTCCGGGCGAAACGGTGGCGGAGGTGGAGGAACCCGACGGCGCCGCGATGGTGAAGTCTTCACCCGTGCCGGTAAGTGCGATGGTCTGGGGGCTGCCATCGGCCGTGTCGGCGACGGCTATGGCCGCGGTTCTGGTTCCGCCGGCGGCCGGGTTGAAGGTTACGCTGAGAGTGCAACTGGCGTTGACCGCGACGCTCGATCCGCAGTCGTTAGTTTGGGAGGCCTCTTCGCTCGCCGTAATGCCGGCGATGCTGAGGGCCGCACTGCCTGCGTTGGTGAGGGTTATGCTCTGAGCACTGCTCACAGTGCCGACAGTCTGGGCGGAGAAAGTCAAAGAAGGGAGGCGAAATCGTTACTTTAGTAGAAGCTGCGCCGGTTCCCGTCAGGCTAACCGTTTGGGTAGCGGGGGTGGCGTTGTCGGTGACGGTCAGAGTCCCAGTGGTGATCCCGGTGGCGATGGGCTTGAAAGTTACCGCGATGCTACAGGAGGCGCCGGCGGCCACACTGGAGCCGCAGGTGTTGGTCTCGGAGAAAACGCCGCTGGCCTTAATGCTGCTGATGCTGAGCAGTGCGTTCCCCGTATTCTTCAGCGACACCGATTGGGGGCTGCTGCTCGTCAATACCTTTTGTGAAGGAAAGGTTAAGGAAGAGGGAGAAAGGCTGACCGCGGGCCCGGCGCCCATTCCGGTGAGGCTAACGGTCTGCGTGGCGGGGCTGGCATTGTCTGTGACGGTCACAGTCCCGGTGGTGGTCCCGGTGACGATGGGCTTGAAGGTTACCTCGATGCTACACGAGGCGCCGGCGGCCACACTGGAGCCGCAGGTGTTGGTTTGGGAGAAGGGACCGCTCACCGCGATGCTGGAGATGGTAAGCGTCGAGGTTCCAGTATTCTCGACCGTGACGGCTTGAGAACTGCTGCTGACGCCCACCGCTTGTGAAGCGAACGTCAAGGAGGTGGGAGAGAGGCTGACCGCAGGGCCGCCCGTGCCCGTGCCGGTGAGGCTGACGGTCTGAGTGGCGGGGCTGGCGTTATCGCTAACGGTCAGAGTGCCGTTTCTGGTCCCGGCTACGGTGGGTTTGAACGTCACGCTGATGGTGCAGGAGGCGCCCGCCACCACGCTGGATCCACAGGTATTGGTTTGGGAAAAATCGCCGCTGGTGCTGATTCCGGAGACGGTGAGCTTGGTGCTGCCCGTGTTGGTGAGGGTAACAGCCTGAGGACTGCTGCTGGTGCCCACCGCCTGGGCCGCGAACGCCAAGGAGGTGGGAGAAAGGCTGGCGGCAGGGGCGCCGCCGGTTCCGGTGAGGCTGACGGTCTGAGTGGCAGGGACAGCGTTGTCGGAAACACTCAGAACGCCTGTCCTTGTCCCGCTGGCCGTGGGCTTGAAGGTCACACTGATGCTGCAGGAACTGCCGGCCGCCAGAACAGTGCCGCAGGTGTGCGTTTGGGAGAAGTCGCCGCTAATGGTGATGCTTCTGATGGTGAGTGTCGCGGTGCCCGTATTCTTGAGGGTGACGGTCTGAGCACTGCTGCTCGTACCCACAGTTTGTGTGGCGAAGGTGAGGGAAGCGGGGGAGAGCGTGGCCCCAGGCCCGGCGCCCGTTCCGGTAAGGCTGGCAGTCTGGGTGGCAGGGCTGGCGTTGTCCGTGACGGTTACGGTCCCCGTTCTCTGCCCGCTGCATGTGGGTTTGAAGCTCACGCTGATGCTGCAGGACGCGCCGGCCGCCACACTGGAGCCGCAGGTGTTGGTTTGGGAGAAGTCCCCAGTGACCGCGATGCTGGTGATTTTGAGGGTTGCGGTGCCGGTATTGGAGAGAGTGAGGCTTTGAGCGCTGCTGGTGGTGTTCAACGCTTGTGAAGGAAACGTCAAAGACGTGGGAGAAAGGCCGGCAACGGGCGCCGTGCCGGTACCGGAGAGGCTGACCGCCTGGGTGGCCGGGCTGGCATTGTCGGTGACGGTGATCGAGCCGGTGCGCGAACCGGTGGCGGTGGGAGTGAATGTAACGCTGATCGTGCACGACGAGTTGGCGGCGAGGCTCGAGCCGCAAGCGTTGGTTTGGGAGAAGTCGCCGCTGACGGCGATGCTGGAAATCGTGAGTGCCGTGCTGCCCGAGTTGGAGAGAGTGAGGCTCTGAGGGCTGCTGCTGGTGCCGACCGGCTGTCCTGAGAAAGTCAACGAACTGGGCGCGAGATTGGCCTGCGCGCCCGTGCCGGTTCCGGTGAGGCTGATGGTCTGGGTGGCAGGGCTGGCATTATCAGAAACAGTGATGGCCCCGCTACGGGAGCCGGTTTGCGACGGCGTGAAGGTGACGCTGATCGTGCAGGAGGCGCCGGGGGCAAGGCCGTCGCCGCAATTGTTGGTTTGGGAAAAATCCCCGCTGGCCGTGATGCTGGAGATCGCCAGGGACGCGCCGCCAGTGTTGGTGAGATCAATCGCCTCCGGGGAACTCGCCGTGCCGACGGCTTGGCTGCCGAAATTGTACGACGACGGAGAGATGGCGACGACAGGCTTTGCCGGGGCGTTAAACTTGGTCACAAAAGCATCGTAAGGCCCGCCCATGTAGGAGGGTTCAAGGCTGCCCGAGGTGGTGGGGAAATCCGTCGAAAACGTTGCACCCGCCACGTAGATGTTCCCTGAAGGGTCCAGAGCGATTCCGCGTCCAAAATCATCCTGTGTGCCGCCCAGGTAGGTTGAAAATACGAGGCAGCTTCCCGTGGGGTCGAGGACGTTGACGAAGGCGTCATAGAAGGCGGCGTTCTGAGCCTGGGCAGGATTGGCGGTGGGGAAATTGCCTCCGTAGTTGTACCCTGTCGTATAAGCAGACCCGTTCGGGTCAACCGCAATGCCATACGCGACCTCGGTCCCGCTGCCGCCCAGATAAGTCGAATAGGCCAGCGTCGAGCCGGAGTTATTCAGCTTGGTGACGAACACGTCGTAAGCGCCGCCAAAGGCGCGCTGGAAAGCTCCCGAAGTTGTGGGAAAGTTCGGGGAGGTTGTGTAGCCTGTAACATAGACATTGGCGGAGCTGTCGAGGGCGAGGGCGTAGCCGTAATCGCTGCCGGTCCCTCCCAGATAAGTGGAGAAGAGAAGCGCCGAGCCGGCGGGGTTAAGCTTCGCGGCGAAGGCGTCGTAACACGGGAAGGTGTTGGGCGCCACGGCACACTGGCCGCCGGCGTAATTCGGCTGGAAGGCATTCAGGGTGGGGAAATTGGTCGAGTTTGTAGCTCCGGTGACGTAGGCATTGCCCGCCGAATCCACTGCTGCCGCGTAGACGTAATCGTCTCCGCTGCCCCCAAGCAGCGTCGAATATCCAAGTTGGGCGCATCCCCCGGTGAACTTAACCACAAATCCGTTGTGGGCGCCGCCGCCGTAGGCGGTTTGAAACGCGCCCGGGCTTACGGGGAAACCCGACGAATCGGTGTAACCGGAGAGATAAGCATCGCCGTTCGAGTCGACGGCGATGCCTGTCCCGACATCGTCCTGCGCCCCGCCCCAGTAGGTGGAATAGATCAACGAGGCTCCGTCGGAGCTGAGTTCAGCAACAAAAGCATCGACCCCTCCGGCGTTGCTGGGCTGGAGGGCCTTCTGCACAGGAAAATTGGTGGAATAGGTGTATCCGGCGACGTAGGCGTGGCCGCTCGAATCGATGGCAATGCCCGCTCCATAATCTTCATCGCTACCCCCAAGATAAGTGGAGTAAACCAGCGCCGTTCCTGTTGGGTTCAGCTTCGAGACGAAAGCGTCGAAGCAGGGGGTAGCGGTGCCATCTTCGCTGCATGCGCCGCCCCCGGGAGAACTCTGCGCCCCACTCACCACGGGGAAATCGACGGAGGCCGTGTAGCCCGTGACGTACGCGTTTCCGGAGGCATCGACGGCGATTCCATTCGCATAATCCATGTCGCTTCCACCCAGGAACGTGGAGTAGCTGAGGACCGGATCAATGACTAGAGGAAGAGTTCTGTCGTAGGGACCTAGGCGAAAGCGGATGCGGTTTCGGTGGTCGAGAATGAAGCGGCCCTGGACCAGTGACAAGTGGCGAGTGACGAGTGACGAGGCGGCATCGGTCTGATAAACCTGTGGCTTATGGAATCTGATCTCGCCACGAGTGCCTGGGATCACCAGATCGCCATCGGCTTCGATCCGTAGGAGCGGTTCGCGAACCGCCCCTACCCGCAATGCGATGGCGCTCGGATCGGCGCCCGGCGCGACGATGAAGTCATACTCGAGTTCTCCGTGAGCCGACGAAGCGCCGTAGTATTCCAAGTCCACACCGGGATAAACGTCGTGGTAGCGGACCTTCGCATAAGTGGGAACGTTCGTGCGCCACTTCTTCGGATCGTTGCCGATGAAGTAATTGGCTTTGCCCGGCAACTCGTCGCGCCCGGTCGCTTCGGCGTCAGGCTTCGAGCCCACGATCCGCAGATGGACAGGTTCTTTTTCGCTTTTGCCTTTTCCATTTTCGCTGGTGAATATCGCCTGATCCTTCGTCAGGAAGAGCGTGTACCCTCGTCCCCTCGAGAGGAATTTCACATGCGGATCGGCTTGGCCTAAGTTGGGCTCGAAACTCAGTGGGAGGCCGGCATGGGCGTGGCGGATTCGACGGGTTGGCGCCGCGGCAGCAAGGGCGCGATCGGCGTCATGGTGCAGGCCTGCGACCGGTAAAAGGAGAAGGGTGACCGTGATTAACACGGTGCGACGGAGACTGACCAACGCAAAGGGGGACATTAATTCCTCTTCCCATGCCACAGGAATCCGTAATCACAATGGGCCGCACGGTCACCTGTTCCCTGCCTTCCGTTCTCACCGGACTTGGCACTTATTTCGGCCCGGTGAGTACCTCTAGCTGCTTTATCGGCAAGGGAGAGTTTTTTCTTGATGGAGATGTCTGGGTGTCCAGAGTAAGGGCACGCCATGGCGTGCCCCTACGAGGCGAGCTACTTCTGTTCGGCAGGTAGTGGACTGGGCGGGCGGCCGACCTGGCCGCGGAAGGCGTCATCGAGAATAACGTTGTTATTCTGGAGCGTCATGCCGATGGCCCGGTCCAGGGCCGTGCGGGCCCTGATGTAATCGCTTTGCGTTACCACCTCGTTCGATCGGGCCTGGGCCAGGTCGCGCTGGTTCAGGATCACGTCGTAGCTTCTGGCGACCCCGACCTCGAATTGCTGCCGCATATCTTCGAGCGCTTTTTCCTGAAGAAGGCGTGTCTGGACCGCCGCCTGGTGACTGCTGCGCGCTTGCCGAAGGGCAATCAGGGCGGCTTCCACCTGCACGCGGACCTGGTTTTGGAGTTCGCGCAGGCGCACTTCGGATCGCCGAAGCTGCAATTGATCGCGCGCCAGATCGGATCTGGCGGTACGGTTGCGAAGGGGCACATCGAGTTGCAGCGCTAAGCCGTAATCCGGGAACTTGCCGCGAAATACCTGGGAGAGGGCTGTGCCGTATCCCCCGACGAGGTTGGGATCAACAATAGGAGTAAATGCCACGCCCGGAATCGGGTAAGTGTTGACCGGACCGGCGAGGCCGTTGCCCTGAACGCTGGCGACGAGGTTTAAGGAGGGCAGCAGGGCGTTGCGCGAACCTTTGAGGGCCATCTGGGTGTTTTCGATTTGCACCTGCCCAGCCGCCAGGTCAGGGCGGTTGCGAAGGGCCGTGGCCGCAAACTCTTCCAGGGTCGGCAGTTGCTCGCTTTCCGGCACTTCAATGTGGTCCGTGGGTAGAATGCGCGCGGCGGCAATCTGCGGGTCTGCGGTCCCGGTGCGCGTCAAGGAATTCTTAAGGATGAGTTCCTGCTCCAGGACCAGGCTTTCCGAATTGCTCAATGCCTGCCGGGCCTGGGCAGTCTCCGCCTCGGCACGGAGCACCTCCAGCGGAGCCATCGTGCCCACTTCCACATGAACCTTGTTATCCGACAGGAGTTTTTCGGCCAGCGTCAGCGAGTCGCGCTTCACCTGGACGTCCTGGTTAAGGCTCACCAGATCCCAGTAAAGGCGGATGATGTTGGAAATCGTGCTGATGAGTTGTTGTCTGAAAACGAGGTCAGAGATCTTCTCGTTGTTTTTCGCGATGCGAATAAAGCGGCGGTTGAGGCCGGGCCCAAAACCTCGAAGCAAAGGCTGAGTGAGGGTCAACCCGAGGCTCGAAGCGGTGTAGGGATTATAGCTGAGCTCGCCGTTGTTGTAGCTCTGACGCAGGCTGGTGTAACCGAGGTTCAGAAAAGCGCCGCTGGAAAAACCTTCTTCGAAGCCCAGATTCTCGCCCATGGAGTGTTCGACAAGGAAGCCGTAACCGGTCTGGGCCTCATTGGCCTGCGGCGTATCGCTATAGGCAGGTCCAATCAGGCCTGTCAGAACGGGATCGAAAGACGGGACGGGTGTTCCGCTTGAGAGGGGCGACGAACCGTAAATCGACAAGTCGGTTTGGGCCTGATTCACACTGGTGTCGATGATGGTGCTCGAGGAGGGGGTGAGAGGCGGCGCGCTGCCGGGCGGGGTCTCGACCGGACCGCCTGTGCCTTGCGGACCTTCCTGCACGGAAAGAGGGACGCCGCGCAACAACGAACCCGCCTGCGCCCGCCAGAGGTCAGTGTCCGCCATGCGCGGGCCATAGCGCTCGAGTTCAATATCAAGATTGTTTTCGAGCGCCAGCGCGATGGCGTCCTGTAAGGACAGGTTGAGCTTGCCGTCTTTGATCAGGGCGCCGTAGCGATCCGAATTCTGAAACTTCGTGGACGGCAACGCACCAACCCGGTAGCTGCGGGTGAGGCCGCTCATCCCCTCCGCCACGGAAGGCGTGGCCGGCGGCGATACCGGCCCCGTTTGCGCCCAAACAGAGCTGGCGAGAAAACAACAGAGGATTAGGAAGCTCGATCGGACTTTCATGGATTACCTCACGGCTTACGCAATTCTCAATCTATTTGTAGGGGCTGCCCCTTTGGCAGCCCTGCGCAGTCTTCTACATCGTTTCATCGAAATGGCGAAAGGTCCGGTCACTGCGCTGCGAATCCCCGAAGGGGATTCATAAAGTAGCCGGGGGCAACGCCCCCGGAAGCCGGATTCCCCGCCCCTCCGACCCTGGAGGGGTCGATCAAGAAACGCCATCGCAGCGCCTCACGCCTCGCGCCCGCGGATGCGACCCCTGCGGGGTCGGGATGTTTCCGGGATACCGTTCCGGGGGCGTTGCCCCCGGCTACTATATGCCGCCCTTTCAGGGCACACTCCCGAAGGGAGAGGGCTGTTCATTGGCTCATATTTCATAATTCACTATTCACAATTCACTATTTGCTATTCCCGGCCTGCTGCGGGTTTAACTCGGGCTCCTTCGCGGACGTCGTCGGTAGGATTGATGATGACCAATTCTCCCCCTTCCAGCCCCGAGAGCACCTCGGTTTCAGTTCCATAGTCGCGGCCCACCGAAACCTTCTGAAAGTGGACACCGCCGTCTTCCGCCACCACCGCGACGCGAGTGCCGTTGGCGCGCGTGACCAGCGCGTCCCCGGGCACCAGCAGCGGGGCTTCAGCACTGACGGTGCGCAGCGAAACCCGGGCGTACATGCCGGGCAGCAGCAGGGAGTCCTGATTGGGCACATCCACTTCGGTGAGCAAAGTCCGGGTATTCGGATCGAGAGACTGGCTGGTTCTTGCTACCTTTCCGGCAAACGACCGGGCGGGAAGTTGCTGTACGGTTACCACGGTTGCCAATCCCGTGCGAATGAAGTTCGCATAACTCTGGGGGACATCAACGAAAATACGCACCACGCCGATCTGGGCCATGTGGAAGAGTTCGTGGCCGGAGACGCCTCCGGATGCGACGAGCGCGCCGACGTCGAAGTTGCGGGCGGTAATCAACCCCGCAAAGGGCGCGGTGATCTTCTCGAAGCCCTGGAGGTCGAGAAGACGTCCCAAGTTAGCCTCGGCCGCGCTGATGCTGCCCTGGGCCGCGCTCACGCTGGCTTCCTGGGCTTTGCGGTTGGCCACCGCCACCTCAAAATCCGCTTCCTTCTGGTCACCATCCTGCTTCGCCAGGACTCCACGCGCCACCAGCACTTTCCACCGATCCACGGTTAGCTGGGCAAGGTGTTCGCTGGATTTGGCCCGGACGAGGTTGGCCTCCGCCTGCGCCAGCGCCGAGCGTGCCTGAAGCAGGTTGGCGCGCGCCTGGTGTACCTGCTGGTCAAGGTCAGGGACCTCAATCTCGGCCAGAACCTTGCCAGCCGCCACCCGGTCGCCAATATCCACATACCGCTTCAGCACGTAGCCGTCGGCGCGAGCGTAAATCGGCGCGTCCGTAATCGCCTGGATATTCCCCGGTAGCACGAGCTCACTCGAGGACGTCCCGCGCCGGACCCGGGCCGTGTTGACGACCTGGAGGCTGTGCTCCTCTTTTTCGGAGGCCGTTACCAGCGCCCGCAGCCGTTCGCGTCGAGGCAGATAACCAATCAGCAACAGAGCGACGAGCGGCAGAGCGATAACGCAGATTATGAGCCATCGTCTGCTTGGCCCGCTGCTCGGCCGCTCAGAGCGCGGCGGAGGTGTGTACCCTGCCGACATGTGTTCTGGTTCCATCACTTTCTCTTCAATTGCCACTGATTGCCTCCCGCGACCCTTGGAAGGGCCGGGCTTCAGCCCCGCCGCCTAATGGCGCAGCGTTCAATGGGCCTTTAGGCCCTGAAGCCAAATCGTTTCAGGGGCTAAAGCCCCGATATACCTCTCGAGATCAGCGGCGGGGCTGAAGCCCCGCCCTTCCGCTCCCGACGAACAAGTTCGCTCGCCAACTCGGCCAAGAACTAATGCAGCGATATCCCTTCCTCACGCTCTTCCCGCGCGATCTCGGCATCCAGGTCGAGCGGCGGCGCTTTGCGCAAATAACTGTACATGACGGGGACAAAGAAAAGCGTCGTGAAGGTCGCGACCAGCAGACCTCCAATGACGGCCCGCCCCAGCGGCGCATTCTGTTCACCGCCCTCGCCAAGCCCCAAAGCCATGGGAAGCATTCCAACAATCATGGCGAGCGCGGTCATAATGACCGGCCGGATTCGGGTGAAGCCGGCGGAGAGCGCGGCGCCACTGGAGTTCTTGCCCTCCACTCGCTCGTCGTTGGCAAAAGTCACCAAAAGAATGCTGTTGGATGTCGCCACGCCGATGCACATGATGGTTCCCATCAGCGAAGGAACACTGAATGTGGTTTGGGTGACAAACAACATCCAAACAATGCCAGCGAGCGCTCCCGGCAACGCCCACAAAATAATGAACGGATCCACCCAGGATTGGAAGTTCACTGCCATCAGAAGATAAACCAGAACGATGGCAAAGAGGATTCCGAATCCCAGCCCGACAAACGACGACCGCATGGTTTGCACCTGGCCTCGCAGGGCCATCCAGGAACCCTTGGGCAACTGCGGGCTGACATCCTTCATGATGCGCTCCACCTCATGCGCCACCCCGCCCAGATCTCGCTGCTCGACGTTGGCATAGACATCCATGACGGGCTGGACATTATAGTGGCTGGCGACGGTGGTGGAAACCCCTCGGCTGACGCTGGCCAGGTTGCTCAGCATTTGTGTCTTCCCTCCCGAGCCTGCGCCCAGCGTAATCGGCGTCCTGAGCAGAGCGTCGAAGGAATCAACTTGGTTCTGGGGCGTCTGCGCCGCTAACTGGTAATTGACCCCGTTTTCCGGGTTCAACCACTGGTTGGGCGCCACCTGCCCGCTGGAACTTAAGGAAATCAGAACGCTGTTGGCAACGTTTTGTTGGGTCAGGCCCACTTCCTCTGCCTTGGTCCGGTCCACGTCAACCCGAACGGTGGGGTAGTTCACTTCCTGGTGCACATGCACATCCACGGCGCCAGGAATCAACGCCATGCGCCGCTCGATCTCTTTCGCAATCTTGTAGCTGGCCGGGGCGTCGCGCCCTACTACCTGCACGTCGATGGGTGCGGGCAAACCGAAGTTCAGAATCTGGTTGGTAATGTTGGCCGCTTGGAAGAAAAACCGCGCATCGGGGAACTTGGCCCGGAGGCTTTCCCGGAGTCGGCGAGTGTATACAGGCGTGGGGGTGCGGTGATCGGGCTTGAGGGAAATGAGGATCTCACCGTCACTGGGCCCCAGAGTCACGCTGTCGCTGAAAGCGAGATTGATTCCTGAGATGGGAAGCCCGATGTTGTCGAGAATCGTATCCATCTCATCGGCGGGAATCTCCTGCCGCACCTGGTCTTCAATCTGGGCGAAGAGGCGCTCGGTTTCTTCGATGCGCGTGCCTTCCGGAGCGCGCACGTGCAGGCGCATCTGCCCGGAGTCCGTGTAGGGGAAGAAGTCTTCCCCAATCCAGAAGATCAAGCTGAAGGAGCCGACGACGAAAGCTGCAAACATCAGCACCACCGAGCGGCGATGAGCCAGGCACCAGGCCAGCGCCGTCTTATAATTCTCTCGCATCCGCAGGAATCGGCGATTGAAGGCGTAATGCATCCTCCAGATCGGCCCCACGCCAACTTCCTCCTCCCCTCGCTGGTAGATCTGCACTTCGGATCTCAGCAGGTACTTGACCATGGTGGGAACCAGCGTCCGCGACAGCAGGTAAGAGGCCAGCATCGCAAAAACCACCGCCATGGCTAAGGGCGTGAAAAGATACTTGGCCGCCCCACTCAGAAACAGCACGGGAACAAACACAATGCAGATGCAGAGGGTCGAGACGAAGGCGGGCACCGCGATCTGCTGGGCGCCGTCCAGGATACCGCGTGTGATCGGCTTCTTCATGGCCAAGTTGCGATTGATGTTCTCGATTTCCACGGTGGCGTCGTCCACGAGGATGCCCACCGCCAGGGCCATCCCGCCGAGCGTCATCACGTTGATGGTCTTGCCTAGAAAACCCAGAATCACCAGCGAGGTCAGAATCGAAAGTGGAATCGAGATGCACACCACGACGGTACTGCGCCAACTTCCGATAAAAAGCAGGATCATCAACCCCGTGAGCAAGGCGGCAATGCCCGCTTCACGCACCACGCCGTTCACCGCGGCTCGCACGAAGAGGGATTGATCAAAGAGCTGCTTAACTTTCAATTCGGGAGGCAGGGAGGAAAGGATTCGGGGCAGCGTTGCCCTGACCCTGCTGACGATGTCGAGTGTGGAAGCGTTGCCATTCTTAATGACGGTGAGCAGCGCACCGCGGCGGCCGTCCTCGCGCACGATGTTGGTCTGCACCGCGAATCCGTCTCGAACGTGGCCGATATCCTTGATGTAAACCGTCGCTCCATGCTCGCTCTTGATGGGCAAGTCATTCAGAGCCGTAACCACGGTCGGACTGCTGTTGAGCATCACCAGAAACTCGCGATCGCCCACTTTGGCGGTGCCCGCCGGCAGAATCAGGCTTTGCAGATTAACAGCATTAGAAACATCCGTAGCGGAGAGGTGGTTTGCATAAAGCGCGTCGGGGTCCAGGTCGACCATGATCTCCCGGTATTTCCCGCCATAGGGGAGCGGGATCGAAGCGCCCTGCACCGTGGCAAGTTGAGTGCGGATAAAATTCGTTCCGTAGTCGAAAAGCTGCTGCTCCGTCAGCGTGTCGCTGCTAAGGCCCAGTTGCAGGATGGGGACGCTCGAGGCGTCGTACTTGATCACACCGGGAGGGAAGATTCCGGGCGGCATGACGCGAAGAATGGATTGAGTGAGAGAGGTAATCTGGGCGATGGCCATCTCCGGCTTCGCTTTGGGCTGGAGAAAAACCTTGATGACGGAGAGGCCGTAATAGGACTGAGACTCGATGTGCTCAATGTCGTTGACGGTGGTGGTCATGGCGCGCTCGCAGATGGTCACGATGCGCTTCTCCATGTCGTCAGCGGAAACACCAGAATAGCTCCAGATCACGCTCACTACCGGGATATCAATGTTCGGAAAGATATCGGTGGGCATGGTGAGGATCGAAACGACACCCAGAATAGCGATGAGGATCGACATCACGACAAAAGTATAAGGACGGCGCAGAGCAAGCCTGACAATCCACATAATCCGAACTCCTTAACGGGCCCAAAACCTCTTTAGACGTTCCCATTTCGACCCACATACCTGTCATTCTGAGCGAAGCGAAGAATCTGCAGTAGCTCGCCGCGGTCCGTAACTGCAGATCCTTCGCTGCGCTCAGGATGACAGCGACCTTCATCTCAGCGGGTGGGTCGCATGCCCATAACCACTCGGAATGACAGCCGGGGAGTTCACGAGCTCCCGATGAGGATTCCGGCGAGGAACACCAGCACTCCGCCCACAACCACCTGAAATGCGGCGTTGAGGAAGGGGGTATCCATGTAACGATGACGGACGAAGCTGATGGCCGCGAGTTCCACAGACACGACGGCAACTGCGGCGCCGGTGGCGATTTTAAAATTAGAAATAAGAAAAGGCAGCGTGTGTCCAATTCCACCGGCGGTCGTCATCAGCCCGCATACTATGCCCCGCACCCAGGGGTGGCCGCGCCCGGTCAGCGACCCATCGTCAGAGAGGGCCTCGGCGAAACCCATGGAAATCCCCGCCCCGACCGAAGCTGCCAGGCCCACTAGAAAAGCGTCCCCACTCTTGTGCGTGGCGAAGGCGGCGGCGAAGAGCGGGGCAAGAGTGGACACCGATCCATCCATCAAGCCGGCCAAGCCGGGCTGGACGATTTGGAGTAAAAAGAGGCGGCGTTGCGCAGCTTCCTCCTGTGCGCGTGTCTCCGGCGTGAGGTGCTGCATCTCGAGGGAATGGGCGAGGGCAGAATGCTTCCGCTCCACCTCCGCCAGGTCGCCCAGCAGCTTCCGCACGGAAGCATCCGTCACTCTTTCGATGGCGCGTTCATAGAAGCGCCGGGTCTCCAGTTCCATGATCTCTGCCTGTTTCCGTACGACATCAATGCCGAGCGGCCGAATCAGCCAGACGGGCCGGCGATCCACGAACCCTTTTACGTCCTGGCGGCGGATCAGGGGAATATGCTCACCAAATCGCTGCCGGAATATTTCAATCAGGGCACGACGATGGCCCGATTCCTCCTGCTGCATTTCTTCAAACATTTTCGCCGTGCCAGGGTAAGTCTCCCGCAATCCATCGACGAAATCGCCATAGATGCGGCCGTCTTCCTCCTCCAGCGCGATGGCGAGGGCAAGGATTTCGCGTTCGGTCAGGTCCTTGAAGTTGCGCGCCATAGATATGCCTCCCAAGGGCATCAACGGGGTCGGGCCGATCCCAGGACGTGATGTTCGGGGTGGAGCACCGCGCCGCGTCGTACAAGCCGAAGGGCGTTACGCCGCTGTCGGAGCTGCGAGCAGCCATAAAAGGTAACACAATTCCGCGTTGTGGGAGCGCCCTTCTGACCGCCCCCACGTCCACTGGGCCTGTCATCCTGAGCGCAGCGAAGGATCTCGGCAGTTGTTCGGAAAGCGTTGTACCTCGATTCAACTGCAGGGATCCTTCGCTGCGCTCAGGATGACAGATACTGGAGTCTGCCGCTCCAAGGTGCTTCGCACATTCTCAGGCGTTGGGAAATGGCGTATACTTTTCTCACCTCATGGTGTAGCGGCGGCTTTAGGCCGCCACGGCTCTGCGCGACGGCTCCCAAAGTGAGCCTGGCGAGTCAAACTCACCGCTACAACTTCACCATCAGGGAGGGTTTCATGGCTGACAGAACGGGTTCCGGCTCGGTAAGTCGAAGGAGTTTTCTTGCTACCACGGGCAGCGTGCTGGCGGCGGCGCCAGTCGTCCGCGGCACGTCCTCAATTCCAATCGAAGCGCCGGGGGCTCGCGGCGCCGCGTCCGGGGCGGAGACGCCGATGCGCAAGATACCGATCGGCGTATTTGACCCCGTTTACGATCATCTCTCGCTGGACGAAATGCTCGAGAAGATCAGCGCCTTAGGTATTGAAGCCGTCGAAATGGGCACCGGCGGCTTTCCAGGCACGAGGCATTGTCCCGTCGCTGAGCTGCTGGGCGACCCTGCGAAGGCCAAAGCCTGGAAGCGAAAATTCGAAGAGCGGAACATCCGAGTGGCGACGCTGAGTTGCCACGGTAACCCCATCCATCCCAACCCTGAGATGGCGAAGAAGGACGATGAATCGTTCCGTCGCACCGTTCGCCTGGCGGAAATACTCGAGGTCCCTACGATTGTCACCTTCTCCGGCTGCCCCGGCGACGCGCCGGGAGCGAAGCATCCCAACTGGGTCACCTATCGCTGGCCGCCGGACTACGAGGAAGTGGTCACGTGGCAATGGAAGGAAGTCGTAATCCCTTACTGGCGAGAGGCGGTGAAGTTTGCGCGCCAGCACGGAATAAAGCGCATCGCGCTCGAAATGCACCCTGGCTTCGTGGTTTACAACCCTTATACGCTGCTCGATCTGCGCCGGGCCGTGGGCGAGGAAATCGGCGCGAATTGCGACCTCAGCCACCTCTTCTGGCAAGGCTGCGACCCTGTCGAAGTCATCCACTTCCTCGGAAAACAGAACGCTATCTACCACGCGCACATGAAGGACACGGTCATCTTCAAGGATACGGCTGCCAAGACCGGCGTCCTCAACTTCTCAGCCGACCCTGCCAAATACGCCCAAGGCTCGGTGATCTTCCGCGCCGTCGGGTACGGCCACGGCGCAGAGCTTTGGAAGGATGTCGTGAAAGCTTATATGGACATCGGCTTCGACGGCATCATGAGCATCGAAAACGAGGATCCGATCCTGACCGGCGAGGTCGGGGTGGAGCGCGCCGCCTTTGTGCTCAAAAACGTCCGCGCCGAATTGCTGGAAGGAAAGTAACTGTTAATTATTAAGCCTGGTACTTGCTGACGAAACTCCCCGTCCCATCCAGGGCGGCACGGAAGGGCGGGGCTTTAGTCCCGCCGTAGGAAATGCCTGAGAGTTGTGGGGCTTTAGCCCCTGAAGCCGCGTTGCTTCAGGGCCTAAAGGCCCTTTCAACCGTGCTCTGCGTACCGGCGGGACTAAAGCCCCGCCCTTCCCGGACTCAGGATAGTTGCACTTATTAACACAACCAATCATTAGTGCATACCGATAGCTGCCCTCAGGGCGTTGAGGGGCGATGCGGTGGCAATGACGGCAGCGGCGGCAGGATCTGCGCTCTTACCCGCGGCCACGGCGGCGGTTCTTTGCAGGACGTCCTTCTCGATTTCACTTTTCCACCATTTGGCGCCGCCGAAACCGATGAGCATCGAATTGGCAATGTCCATAGTTGATAGTGTGAGCGGTCTTGCATCGGCCCCGATGAGGGTGGCGCCTTTCATCGAAGCCCAAGAACCCAACGCCGCGGCCATCCCAATCAACACAATCCCAATAAAGCCGGGCAAAAACACACCGCCTTCGATCTTCGGAAAGTGGAGCCCTGAATCACCGATGAAAACGTTCACAAATCCCCCCGCGGCTCCGCAGGCGACAATGACCCAGAGTATCCATAGATGCATGTCCGAACTCATATTTAGATCTCCTCTCGTCGTTACTGGGTAATGGGTTGAACTATCGGCGGCCGCGGACGATCGCGCGGTCGCTCCGGCTACGCCCCGCCACTGTCCCACGCTCCACCGCCGTTTTCGTCGTAAAAGACCTCTTCGATGCTCCCTCCATCCAAATAGAGCACGGCAAAGCCGTTCAACACGCGCTGAGGGATGTCGGGGTCGCGCGCAGGGCGGTTTTCGTACCAGACGATATTTGGGTTGTTGTCAAGTTCCGTGGCGTGGCCCCAGGGCAAGGCGCCGTGGCCGCAGCAGCGGCAGAGAATGCTCGCCGGATCACCCTCTCGCGAGGGCTTGGGTTGATACACCACCCCGGCATGGGCATGGCCCCAGTACCAATACGCGGGGCCAGTACCGGCCGGGAAGCCGCTCATCACTTCCGCCCACAATCCGGTAGTGCTCGAACCATCCTGCTCTAAACCGTTATGATGGGTCAGGACAATCACCCGCTTGCCCTTCGCCACTTGTTGTTGAAGAAATTGCAACTGGGGCCCCACGCCCGGACCAAGCGATCCATCGATATAGAGGCCGCTTGCCGGCGCGAAGTACGCGGAATCCAGACCCACGATCACCCAGTTCGTGTTCTCCAGCGCGAAATAGCTGCATCCCTGCTGCATTGCGAAAGGTGAGCCCGGGTTGGTGATGGCGGCGAAATAAGGCTGCGCTCCGGAATACATCTCGTGATTTGAGTTCAGGGCCAGCGAGCCGAGCGAACCCTTCGGCCAGATATTGAGCAGCAAATGCTGCTCCTGGTCGCTGGTTCCCGCATAATAGACATCCCCAAGGTGGATCGTGAGGTCCGGCTGGAGAAACGCCAGATGCTGGCCCACATCGGTGCTCGGCGCCAGGTTGGGAGCCGGCCTCCAGTCGCCGGTGCCCCAGTCACCCACCAACCCGATCTGCACGTCATCCGGAATGGGAATCACCTGCGGACCTGCCATGAAGGGGTGATTGCCGCCAGAAGCCAGCGTTTCCAGATAAAACGCCAAAGCTTCAGTCCAGCCTGGATCGAATTGCTGGTACTTTCCGGTGCCCCAGATCACGCCGTCCGGGCCGACGTTGATCACGACGCCCGATTCGAGGCTCGCCACGACGCCGTCCGAGTCATTACTTAAGACGCTGTGGGCCAACACCAGGTGGTGGGCCGCGGCCGGGTCCGTTGGAGCCTTGCCGGTCTGCGTCACCGCTACCGCCTGCTGGTTGGCGTCTAAGACCATCGGAGCGAGCTCGCCTCGTTGGGCCGGGGTTAGTTTGTTCCAAGCTGCTTTAATGCGTCCGACAAGTACAGGGTCAATGCTGATTTTCACGAGAATCCCTCCCCAACGCTTTTCAGTTTACCAAGCTGTCAATCCTTGCAATCTCAGAAGCCGCCCATCACGGCAGTACGGCCGCGAACCACCTTGGCCGGAGCATCAACTGACCTCTCATTAGGTCCTAAGAGTGCCGTTTATAAAGGAGAGTTTCTGGGAATATCAGCCCGTCATATCCCGCGCGGAGCACTGCACTCGACGCGGGCAACCGACTAATGTTTAACAAATGGTATATACTCCTGTCAACACCTATTTCCTTGACGGAATGCTCTCGACCCAGATCAACGAAGGGCAGGAGCGGAATCAGACCTCTGAATCAGCACGGTGGTCTTCGCTTCTTTCCATTGTTGCCCTGCCTGTGTAGAATGGCGGTTGGGCTGTTTTAAGGTGAAATCTCATGTCACGAGGCTACATCGCCATTCCGGTGTTCGTCCTGACCGCTCTCTCGATCCTGTTCTTCAGCCATTACTTCGTGTACTTCTCTCTCGCCTATTTCTTCAGCATTGCCTCAGCGGCTCGCAGGGACGCGCTGGCGGCCGTGCTTCTTCTCCTGCCCTCGATCTTCATTGCCTCGTCCATCCTTGCGCACTGGGGCGACAACCTGCTATTACGCGCGGTCTACTTCTGCTCGGGATTGTGGCTGGGAGTGGGATTGACGCTGATTCTGACTCTTGCGATCGCTTGGGGCGCCTGGGAAACGGTGAAGCTTTTAACGCACTCACCAAGCCGAGTCATCTTCGGTTGGGCCGCTGTGGCGCTGGCTGCCGTGTACTCAGCCTACGGCCTTTGGAACGCCTTCCATCCCCGTGTCCGCCGCCTTACGGTGCGAATCAAGAACCTGCCGCCCGCCTGGCGAGGAAGAAAAGTGGTGCAGCTTACGGATGTTCACTTGGGGCAGATCCTGCGCTCCGGTTTCGCCGCGCGGCTGGTCGAGATGTCCAATGCAGAGAGCCCGGACTTGGTGGCCATCACCGGTGACCTCTTTGACGGAGGAGACGGAACTCTCGAGCAGTTCGTTGCTCCGCTCAACGCTCTTCGCGCACCGCTGGGGACCTACTTCGTGACCGGAAACCACGAAACGTACCTGGGGGTGGAGCGCGCATATGCCGCGCTGCGCACAACTCCAGTGCAAATCCTGGCCGACCAAGGAGTGGAGATCGAAGGTCTTCAGTTGATTGGTATTAGTTATCCCGAGAGAGGGCATTCCTTGGATCTGGGGCAGGCGGTCGCGGCGCTTCCGGGCTTCAATCCATCCCTTCCCGCGATCCTGCTCTACCACAGCCCTACCCACATCGCGCAGGCGAAGGAGGCGGGAATCAACCTGCAGCTTTCGGGCCACGCCCACCACGGGCAGATCTTTCCGATCCAATTCATTTCGCGGTTGGTCTATGGGAAGTACTACCACGGGCTGCACGTCGAAGGAGACTACACTCTGTACACGTCGAGCGGGGCGGGCACTTGGGGCCCTGCTATGCGCACCGGGAACCATCCTGAGATTGTGGTGATCCGCTTAGAACGAGGCTGATGACTGCGTAGGGGCGGTTCGCGAACCGCCCCCACAGCGAACTTCAATCAGAGTGGGTGTACGCGCGGCCAATCAAGCTCGAATCCTTGAGACACCAAGCTCCTCTGAAAGTCTTCCAGAAACTTGCGGCTGTTGCGAATGGCGCGAGGCGGTTCGCCCAGCTTCAGCGCCTGTGCAGCCAGCGCACCGGCAGCCTCTCCGATATTCCATTCTGTCGGATGCAGGCGGTAACAGCCATTCGTGATGTGCGTCGTTCCAATGTTCTTCGCCGCCGGGAGCAAGTTTTCTACGCGTTGCGGCAACAGCGCTCCGAGAGGAATCTGGTAGGGCAGCGAACTGATGTCGATATAGTTGGTTCCTCCCGCTGAAGGGTGCAGATCAATCCGGTACGCGCCCAAGCCCACCGAGTCCGGGAATTTTTCCGCCGTGACCTCGCCGAGGGATTTCCCGGTTAGCTTCATCCGCATTTCCGTTCCCACATGCTGCTCGAGAACAGTGAATTCCGCGCGGATCCTGCGTGACTCGCGAATGTAAGGCGCGGCGGCGAGGCCGTCCTCCGTCCCCACCACATCGTTCCGAAGTCGAAGCCCATTCCAGCCGTATCCGCGGTGGGGAAGCGGAGACTCGGTTTGCATCCAATAGAGCAATGAAAGGCTCAGTTGCTTTGCCTTGCCGAGTAACTCGACGCGACGGTCTCCCGAGGCAGTCACCAGATCGCCGCCCCAATAATCGTTCTGAGGCCAGTTCACGAGTGTGATGTCACTCGGGTAGGCGCCGGGCGTGAAGTTGGAGCGATCTGCGATGCGCCGGTAAATCCACAGATTGCGATCACCGTCGGCGTCCGGTTGTGGATTGGGAGTGAAGTCAGCTCTAATCGGCCGCAAGCTGGTTGGCTCGCAATACGTCCAGCTCAGCAACGGCCCAGGCCAGGGCGGCGCCAGGTTGGGCACATACCCGCGCCAGAACTCGTAGTCCCGCGGCCGCCCGATGGTGTGCTCCTCACCCGCGAGGTAGTCCATGGCAAAGCAGTAGGTGAAGGACTGGCTGTTGGCCGGCTGGGATTTCGCTGGGGCGTGCAACTCGCCAGTGTCTGCTTGGGATTCTGCCCCAGTGACGCATTCCGTCTTCGTCAATGCAACCAAGTCTCCGAGTTCGGTGGCATCGAGAAAGTACTTCGCGCTGATGGAGCGGATAAGTCCGCTGCGCGTGTCGCGGACGGCAACGCTCCTCACGCGGTCCCGGTCCGTTTCGGCGCTCTGCGGAACGTGCTCCAGGAGAACGAGCAGTTGGCCGCTGCTCACGTATGGGGACAGGGCCGCTTCCAGCACCGCGACGGAGACACGAGGCTCATGAGTCAATCGAGAAACCGAACTGTTTCCCGGATTCAGGTCGGTGCGCGCGCGAGCTTGTGCGGTTAAGGAGTAGTTTCGCCGGTAGTATTCGCGGACCGACTCTCGATAGGCACGGTAACTGCGTGTGCAGCCGAACTGCTCGATCCAGGGATGCTCATCCGGGGGAATCGCTTGGGCTGTGAGTTGTCCCCCAATCCAACGTGTCTCTTCCGTCAGGACGACGCGCCTGCCGTTTCGCAGGGCAGCGAGTGCAGCCGCGTAGCCGCCCACGCCGCCTCCAAGCACGGCGATCTCACACTCGAGTTCTCGCGCTTCGGCCTGGGAATTGGGGATTGCGAGCATCGAGGCCGAATATAGAATGAACTCGCGGCGATTCATAAAAGCCTAATAATCGATTTGCCCGTTCCCCTACCTGCCAACCTGTCCGACAAGCCGCTTGCGCTGGTACGCCAGGAATACCGCCTGCACGGCGGTCAAGAGGACCGCGAAAGCAAGCACCATGATGATACCGGCCCGCACGGTTGCGATCTTGGCCACATATCCAATGGCCGGCGGGAGGATTACTCCCGCGGACAAGCCTACGGCCATCAGGATACCGAAGACTGTCGCGAACAACTTGGGGAAGTAGGTGCTGGCAGTTCCGGCCGTCGTGGGGAACACCGGCGCATAAGTCAGCCCGCAGATCACGATGCCAACACTGGCGACGGCGACCGAGTTCGCCATGACCACCACAAAGAGCCCACAGACCGCGCCCAGCGCGGCTCCCAGCAACAACTTCGGCCCAGGTACCCACTTTACAACTTGGCTCGCCGCCAGGCGGCCCACCATCATGGCAATCCAGAACATCGTCAGGATGACGGCGGACTTCTGCGGCAGGGCGTGGAGGTCTCGCTCCAGAAAAGTCCGGCTCCACCCGGCAGTTGAGATTTCCACGGCGGAATAGAAGAACAGGACGAGAGCCAGAATTATCACCGCTGGGTCACGGGCCAGGCGACGCACCTCCCGCCAATCAAACCCTCCGCCCGAACTGGCCGGCGGAAAGGTCTGCGAAATGGCGACCAACGCAACCCCAGCCACCATTATGGTGATCAGCCAGATGGTAAGAACCAGGCCCAGTCGCGCCGCCATGAGAGCGACGAGCCACGGGAAGAATATGGCGCCGACGCCAAAGAAGACGCCTGCCAGATTCAACGGGGAGGAGGGATTCTCAGGGTAAAGATCGGGAATGAGGGTGTTGGAAGCGCTCATGGCAGAGGCGCCACCCAAACCGAGCGCAATGAGGAGTCCCGCCAAGACCGCATAGCTCGGAGCATAGGCGATTCCAACCAGTGCCGCGGCGCAAAGCAGGAAGCCTCCGGCCAGGATGGGTTTCTTGCCAAAGCGGTCAATCAGCGGTCCGGCCAGAAACACCATGGGAATTTGGGGGAAATAGAGAAAGCTGAAAAGCGCGCCGCCGCGCGCCAAATCAAAGTTCAGCCGGGCGCTCAGTTCAGGAAGAGTAGCGCCCAGGAACGAGGTCATAACGCCAAAGGTGAATAGTCCTGCGCATGCTGTGCCCATCAAATACCGAGTGGCCGTCCGATTTGACATGGTCCACAGATTACTCAGATTTCACAGATCAAGCAAGGCGTCACTAATCCGTCGGTAACGACGGGCTGGACTGGTAGGGGCGAGGCGAGCGCCGCCTCGCCCCTACACCGGTCTGCGAAATCTGAGCAATCTCTGGATCATGTTTAATTCGCTTTTTCTTCGCTTGGCAGAAACCTGCAATAGGAGTAAGAGAGAGGGCGCGAAAGGAGTTCTTATGCATCCCCTTGACGCTCTTCTGAAACCTCAGTCCATTGCGGTGGTCGGCGCTTCGCGCAAGCAAGGCTCGATCGGCCGGCAGATCCTGCACCAACTGGTTGAATTCGATTACCGAGGCATGCTGTTTCCAGTGAACTTCCAGGCGGATTTCATTCACTCGATGAAAGCCTACCCTTCCGTCACCGCCATTCCTGACCCTGTGGATTTGGCGATTATCGTGGTGCCGCGCGACTCCGTGGAGGAGGTCGTGGACGATTGCGGGAAGAAGGGCGTGAAGGGCCTGGTGGTCATCACGGCGGGGTTTTCTGAGACGGGTGAAGAAGGCAGGAGGGTGGAGGCGGACCTGGGCGCCCAGATTCGGCGTTATGGAATGCGCATGATCGGACCCAACTGCATGGGGTTGATCAACACCGATCCGGCGGTTCGCATGGACTGCACGTTTGCGCCCACGCTTCCGCTCTCCGGGCGGATTGCGTTCATGTCGCAGAGCGGAGCGCTGGGAGTAGCCATCCTGAACATCGCCCGTCAGCTCGACCTCGGCTTCTCCTACTTTGTGAGCCTGGGCAACCGAACCGATGTCTCGCCCAATGAGTTGCTGCGTTACTGGGAAGACGATCCCAACACGGACCTCATCCTGATGTACCTCGAGTCGATCGGCGATATCAAGACGTTTATGCAGATCGCCCGACATATTTCGAAGCACAAGCCTATCGTGGCGGTCAAGTCGGGCCGAACCGCCGCGGGAGCCAAGGCAGCCATGTCGCACACCGGAGCGCTCTCGGCGATGCAGGGTCTCGACCTCGCTGCGGACGCACTTCTGGAACAGTCCGGAGTTATCCGGGTGAATACTGTGGAAGAACTTTTCGACTTGGCAATGGGTTTTTCGAAGAACCCGCTGCCGCGCGGCAACCGCCTGGGGATTTTGACCAACGCGGGCGGCCCAGCGATCATGGCTACGGATCGGGCCGTCAATCTTGGACTGCGGATGGGTGAGCTTTCCCCGAGGACTCGCCAGGAACTTCGCCGCCTTTTGCCGCCCGAGGCGATCGTGCAGAATCCTATCGACATGACTCCCCGGTCGGACCGCAGCAAGTACGATGCTTGCGCGCAGATACTCCTTGAGGACGAAGGGATTGATTCGCTCCTGGTGGTGTTTGTTCCTCCCATGATGATCGACGCGATGGAAATCGTCGAAGGCCTCGAGACGGTGCGAAAAAAGTGTGACAAGCCGATCTTTGGCGTGTTCATGGCCCCCGACGAATTCTTCCAGAAGCTGAACGAGAAGCATCCCGGCCACATGGCCATCTACTTGTTCCCCGAGTCGGCGGTGCACGCGTTGGCTGCGCTGGACCGCTACCGGCAGTGGCGTGAGAAGCCTCTTGGCAAGGTTCGCAGTTTCGACGTGGATCGCGAAGGGGCCCGGGAGTTGCTCAACGAGGCCAGCCGCCAAGGGCGTTCCGAATTGACTCCTTTGGAAGCACAAAGGCTTGTCGAGTGCTATGGCATTTGCGCGGCTCGATCGACGTTCGCAACGGATGTGAAAGAGCTTGGCGAAGTTGCGCACCGGGTGCGCTACCCAGTCGTGCTGAAAGCCGTTGCACCCGGCCTCGTGCACAAAACGGAGGCGGGCGGCGTGAGGCTGGATATTCACACGCCGGAGGAGTTGATAGACGCCGCTCAGAAAATGACGGGCGAAGTGAACCGGCGTCTCCCGCCTTCGGCTGCCCCCGAGGCTCATTTGGGCTTTCTGGTGCAGGAGTATGTGCGAGGCGGGCGCGAGGTCATTGTGGGCATGACGCACGACCCCAAATTCGGGCCGCTGGTGATGTTCGGCTTGGGCGGCATCTACGTGGAGACTTTCAAGGATGTCGTCTTCCGCGTGCCGCCGATCACCGATCTCGAGGCGCGGGAGATGATCCGTCAGATCCGTGGCAGCCGCCTTCTCGAAGGAGTTCGAGGCGAGCCTGCCGTCGACTTGGAAAAGCTGGCGGAAATCCTGGAGCGCTTCTCGCAACTCGTCGAAGATCTGCCCCAACTCGCCGAAATGGACATCAATCCCCTGATGGTTTTTCCTGATGGCGAGGATTTTCGCGCCGTCGATATCCGCGTGCGCTTTGCAGAGAGCCGCTAGAGAGAATTTGCCACACCGCGGCAAAGCCGCAGCCAAATGCAGATTCTTCGCTTCGCTCAAAATGACATGTCGATCCTGAGCGGAGCGAAGGATCTGCTTGCGCGGTGCGAAGGATTTTCCGGTTCCCATTGTTCTAATTCTTAGTTTCTGATTTCTCATCCGCCGCTTCCCCTGCCGGTTCCTCTTCCAAGTCCTTCGCGAATACGGCATAGCCGGGGTTAGGCGGGAAAAGTTCGGCCATTACGGTCATGCGGCGGCGCAACTGCTCGAGGGGCAGGTGTTGAGGTCCAACGCGGATCTGGACGTCGTGCCACAAGCCGTGCATGTATTCAGCAAGGGTGCTCACCAGGGAGACGTCTCGGTAGGGCTCGTACTGAAGCCGGCTGCGGCGCCAGGGACGAATGGCCAGAAGCGCCTGCTTGGCCGTCAGAGATTCCTCATCGATCTCGCCGCGCACTCCGTGGCGAATTTCCTCTTCCAGGAGTTCATCGTAGGCGGCGAATTCCGAAACGGTCAAACGCGGCCGAAGCAATTCGGCGACGCTGGCCAGGAACTCGAATCCCGTATCGTGGGCGTCAACTTCCCGGCAAGTGAGGATGAGATTGGTTCTTGCACTGGTCTCGACCCACGCCGCCGTGTGGGATTCCCCTTTCGGCTTGGCTGTGCAGATGGCATCCCCTGAGTCCATGCAAGCGATATAAGGCACCATCAAAACTCGAAGGGGGCCGATCCGCTCCGCGATCTTCGCCGGCACCGCTTGCGCCGGTTCTCGCACCATCGTGCGATCCTCGGCGGGGGTCAGCGTGATCATGGAGTGTATTTCCCAGCCGTGGGCCAAATGGGAAAGCGGGACGAAATTCCCCTGGATGTACTCGCTGATGGGGGTGCCGTCCGCCGCTGAAGTGTCCGCAATGCTCAAGTTTCACCGTCCCGGTTACGCTACAATGCTGATCAGGAGGCTTGGTTGCCAGAGAATATTCTGAGCAATTCTGCTCCGTCTGTCCAGCGGCGATTCAAGGTTGATCGGCGAATCCAAAGAGCAGCCCCTCATGGACCCGCCCTATTCGGACATCGACCAAGGTATTGGGCGGAAGGTTCGAGCCGGCGAGGACAATCTTCAAATAATTACTGCTGAGCGACACGCGCTCACCATCTTGCGATTCATCCAGTGTGAGCGTGGAGAGCTTGCAGCCGACTTGCGCCTGAAGGAAGGCCTGGCGCTTGCGAGCGAGCAGGGCGCGGATTTCATTGGCACGCTCGTGGGCCACTCGGCCGTTCACCTGCTGGGGTGCGGCCGCAGCAGGCGTTTGCGGCCGCGCCGAATACGGAAAGATGTGCAGATAGGTGAAAGGCAGCGATTCGATGAATGCGGCGCTGGCGGCGTGGTCCGCGTCTGTCTCGCCCGGGAAGCCCACCATCACGTCCGCGCCGATGCCGGCATTGGGGATTTGCTCGCGAATGGCGAGGATGCGCTCGGCATATTGTGAGGGCCAGTACCTTCTGTTCATGAGGCGGAGGATCCTGCTGCATCCGCTCTGCAACGGGATGTGGAAGTGCTGCGCCAAACGTGGCTCGCCGGCCGCCAACTTTATAAGCGAGGGAGTAACGTCCATCGGTTCTATCGAGCTTATGCGAAGGCGAGAGATGGCAGTCTCGCTCAGCAGTCTTTCGAGGAGACTCAGAAAGGTAATGCGGCGGTCAAGGTCGCGCCCGTAGCTTCCCAGGTTAATCCCGGAGAGAACGATCTCTTTGTAGCCGCTCCCTTCCAATTCGCGGACCTGCTCGAGGACTTTCGCGGGCTCGAGGCTGCGGCTGCGCCCACGGACGGACGGAATCACGCAAAAGGAGCACCGCGCGTTGCACCCGTCCTGAACCTTAAGCGTTGGACGTGTGCGGTCGTCAGGAAATACGGGAACAAAATGGAATTCCTCGCTGATTTCGCCGACCAGGACGGTAGCTTGCGGCCGCGATGGCGACCAAGACGACTGGGCCGGGGAGTACTGGCTGGCGCCCTCAGTGGATGGCGTGCAAGTGGACTCCGAAGGTCGAATCTGGACAAGGTTTGTTTGCGTTCGTAGAGGCGGCCCTTGATGGCTGCTCCTGGGCACTCACAAGGGGTACCCCTACTTCGAACTTAGTCAGGAGTCCGCAATGACATGCTTGTGGGAATTCCCGACCACCCAGGTGACACCGCCCAATTGAGCGATTTCGGAAGGCGAACGCTGCGCGTAGCAGCCGGTTACCAGAATCCGGCAGCGCGGGTTTGCCCGGTGGATGCGCCGGACCAGTTGCCGAACCTCGGCATCCGCCCTGCCGGTCACCGTGCAGGTATTCAGAATCGCCACCTCGCTCGCGGCAACGTCCTCTACCTCTTGCAGCCCCGATTCGAGCAACTGCTTCTTGATCGCAGCACCGTCGGCCTGGCTCGCGCGGCATCCGAAATTGAGAATCTGGAACGTGGCCATAATCGGAGATCGAACGGCGGCGCTACGGCGCCCTGCGGCGGCCTGATTGACTACGCACCGCCACCGCTATCCCAAACAGATCTTCAGGATTGCACACTTTACCCGAGGTTGCCAGGTGGGAAGTATGAAACGTGGATTCACGCGGGACTGGCGGCAACCCGCCGTTGCTGGAAACACTCCCGGCAATACACCGGCCGGCCCTGAGTCGGTTTAAAAGGGACGGTCGTTTCTTTGCCACATTGAGTGCAGGTGGTCGTGGTTTCCACCCGATGATGGGTCTGGCCGTTCAGGGATTGACTCCGCTTTGCCTTGCACGTGCGGCAGCGCTTGGGTTCATTCTTGAAGCCCTTGTCTGCGTAGAAGAGTTGCTCCCCAGCGGTGAAGACAAACTCCGACCCGCAGTCCATACACTTCAGGACCCTGTCCCGGTACTCCATCGGCGCACTCCTCCGCTCGAACAGGGCCCCACCCGGTAGGAACAGAGCAAGGGTCCGACGCCGCGAGGCTTGTGCCGTTCCCCTTATCGCGCTGCTTCTGAATCCCTAGTCCTGTTCGTGCCTGGCCTTCTTGCGTGCTCGCTTCCGAGCTAAGGCCGCTTTGACTCGCTTCTTCTCACCAGGTTTTAAGTAAAACGAATGTCGTTTGATCTCTTTTATGATGTCTTCTTGCTGCACCTTTCGCTTGAAGCGGCGAAGCGCGTTTTCCAAGGACTCTCCGTCCTGAAGTCTTACTTCAGCCAAACTATAAACACCCCCATTTCAAATTGAAATAATGAAATCGCAATAACTACGTTGCTGCAGCCATTCTGACCGATGGGAGGGGACAAGTCAAGGATATTTTGGAATGATCAAACCCTCAGCGGGCCTTGACCCTTTGAGCAGCTTATGTTACGGTCACCCGCGAGCCTTTGTCAGGTCGCGCATACACGGTAAAGCACATGGCTGAACTGATTAAAGTAGACCAAGCACGACTGGGATTTCTGCTGGAATACGCGGTTCGCATAATCATTTCGGGCAAGGTCGTGGCCTTTCCAACCGACACAGTTTACGGTTTGGGCGCTGATCCTTTCAATCTGGCCGCGGTGAGCGAGGTGTTCCGAATCAAGCGCCGCACCGCGGACCGGCCTCTTCCCCTGTTGGTGGCGTCAATCGATCAAGCGGCGGATCTGACCCACGACCCGCCTCAGCTTTTCTTCACCCTGGCAAAGAAGTTCTGGCCGGGCCCCCTGACTTTGGTGGTTCCCGCCTCTCGCCAGATCCCGCTGAAGGTCACGGCCAATACCGGCAAAGTGGGCCTTCGGTGGCCGCACGCACTCTTGGCTACGGCCTTGATCGAAGCCTCAGGGCGGCCTTTGACGGGAACCAGCGCCAACCTATCAGAACTGCCCGCATGTTCCACCGCGGAAGAGGTGGATCGGCAGATCGGCGATCTTCTGCCGCTTATCCTGGATGGAGGTCCCACCCAAGGAGAGGTGGCCTCAACGGTGCTCGACTTAACGGGCGAACGTGTGCGCATCCTTCGACCCGGCGGAGTGCCGGAGTCCGAATTGAAGGAGTTTCTGGACTGATTCACTTGCGTGTTCGCCATGGTGTTCTCGGTGTCCTGCTGCTGGCGGTGATCGCTCTAGCCTATGCGGAGAGTTCGCTTTATCAGGCTATTCGCGAGCAGGCGGCGCGAGACGAAGCCACGCCTGCTGATGCGATCGTGGTCTTCGGCGCGGCCGAATATAACGGCGCGCCCTCGCCTGTTCTCAAAGCCCGGCTCGATCATGCCTTCAACCTCGAGGAGCACGGTCTTGCGCCCCTGGTGATCACTACCGGCGGCAGCGGCGGCGATCGCCAATTCACGGAGGCCGGCGTGGGACGCGATTATCTGATCCAACGCGGCGTGGCGGAAGCCAAAATCCTGGCGGACACCCGGAGCCTGACCACTTATGACAGCGTCAAGGCCGTAGCCTTGCTGCTTCGCCAGCGCCAAATGCACACCTGCATCGCCGTGAGCGACGGCTTCCATCTTTACCGGATCAAACTGATGTTCCGCGCTCTCGGTGTCACCGCTTATACCTCACCGGGTCCCGACAGTCCCATCGAGGCCGATTCCTATCTCCGCACGCTCTACTCGCTGCGAGAAATGGCGCTCACAAGCTTGTGGTATATGGGAGTCCGCGAATAGGCTGTAGGGGCGGTTCGCGAACTGCCTTACGGACGATGCGTGCTAACCGTAACGGGCGCGGGCGCGGTATGCGAGGGCGAGTGCTTCAAGAAGTTTTTCAGGCTCCTGCGCGTCTTGCGCGGTCAGGTCAAGGCGCCCGGAGATGCGCTGTACGATCTTTCGCGCCGCGTCGCGCCGGACATCTCCAGCGAGTTCTTTGCGGCGAAGGAGGAACGCTTCCACCAACTGGAACTCTCCCGGCGTGAGGCGCAAAACGTCGAATCGCGCCCCGCCTGAAGGGGTCGGTGATTCCCATCGCAGCCCGCCATCCAACACGGGAGCTTTTTCATGGACCACCACCGTCCCCGCCACGTAATCGCCCAGGCGCTTGCTCTTGGCGCTGAGCAGGGCGCTGATGATGGCTACTCCATACAGGACCGGAATACTGTCAATGATGCGAAGCAGGTTGCGCGCCACCGCTTCGTACACCGTGATCGGCCGGCCGGATTCCTCGATGACACGCAGGTTCATCAGGCGCTTGCCAGGGGTCTGGCCATTCCAGATCGCTTCGAAGATCGCAAAGTACCCGGATTGGAGGAGGAACAGGAGTAACGCAGCTAGGGCCGCCGCCCAAACGCCTCGCAGGGGCTTGTGCAGCCCTCTCAACCCTGCGGCGTAGACGCTTCCACCCAAGATCGCCCAACCGATCATCTGAAGCGCTGTGTCCAAAGCCAGGGCCAGGAATCGACTGCCGATTCCCGCCAATGGGAATTCGAGAGGAATCTGTTCGGGTGTTTCAATAACCAGGTTATCCATCGTGAATACCGAAATTCGAAACTAGAAACTGGAAAATGGACAATTGGCAAGCATGTCTGTCATTCTGAGTGGTCATGGGCCTGCGGCCCACCCATGAAGATGAAAGTCGCTGTCATCCTGAGCGAAGCGAAGGATCTGCAGTTCGGGTCCAAGGCGAACTAATGCAGATTCTTCGCTTCGCTCAGAGTGACAGAGAAAACCAAAATCGCCGCAGTGATCAAGTATCGTATTTCGAGTTTCGAATTTCGATTTTTCCAGTTTCCTTTTTCGATTTTCCAGTTTCCAGTTTCCAACCCAATGATTAGCTCACGCTGGATCGAAAAACGCAAGCCGTACTGGGACCGCCTGGCAGTGATCATAGAGAAGGCCGGGCGCCGAGGCTTGGGTGTTCTGTCGTTTGCTGAGCTGAGCGAACTGGGCTTGCTCTACCGCCAGATTGCCGCGGATTTGGCCGCGGTGCGCGAAGACCCTTTAAGCCGGCCCTGGGCCGGGTACCTCAATCAGCTTCTGGCGCGAGCCCACAACCTCATCTACATGGGCCGACGGTGCGGCCGCGCTCCATCCTGGGTTTCTATGGCCGCGAGTTTCCCCGCCTCTTCCGCGAGACTTGGAAATACACGGCTCTGGCATTCATGCTGTTTATCGCCGGGGCCATAGCCGGTTTTTTGGCCACTCTCGCGGACCCTGCGTTGCAGCGCTTCTTCCTCGGTCCCGAAATGAGCGCCACAATTGACCGGCGAGAGATGTGGACGCACTCCGTCGTCACCATTAAGCCGCTGGCTTCGAGCGCCATCATGAGCAACAACCTAACCGTTTCCTTCACGATGTTCGCTGCCGGAATAATCGCCGGTGTCGGCACGGTTTATCTGCTGGCGATGAATGGCGTGATGCTGGGGGTCATCGGTGCGGCATGTTGGCAGGCGGGGATGAGCTTGCAGCTTTGGTCGTTTGTCGCGCCGCACGGAATTCTGGAATTGCCGGCGGTGTTTATTGCAGGCGCTGGGGGCTTGCTGCTGGGCCGCGGCCTGCTCTTTCCCGGCGAATTGCCGCGCCGCGAGTCCGTTGCTCTCTACGGAGGGCAGGGGGTTCGCCTGGCATTAGGAATTATCCCGCTCTTAGTGGTGGCAGGCGTGCTGGAGGGATTCTTTTCTCCGTCGGGCCTGCCGGTAGCAGCAAAGTTCGCGTGCTCGGGAGCGGCGGGGGGGTTGCTTTTCCTCTACCTGAAAAGCGGGTCGCGCCAAACTCGGGTAGCGCAGGCGGGACAGTAGAAGTCAGCGGCGTGTCCGAAAATATCTGCGCGGGCCGAAGACCTGGGGACGCACCTTGGAATGCAGGTCTGCGCTACCCACTCCATTCGCGTTCCATTATAATGTGGGCCGCAAAACGAACACCCCTAGACCAAGGAGGTCTTAATGAGAGCGAATTCGTGGAGTCGAAGATCATTTCTGCGCGCTGCCGGAACCGCCGGAACGGTTACTCTGCGACCAAAGTGATGCGGCTCGATCGCCTGCTTGCGGCATCCCAGTCGGTTGCAGACCAGCCGCCCGCGGAGGTTGCGAAAGACGAGTTCTACTGGCGGGAGATCCAGTTGGATTTCAAGTTGGACCGCACCATCATCAACTTGAACAACGGCTTTACCTGCCCGACTCCGCGCGTGGCGCTCGAGGCGGAATGGCGCTATATGGACATGATCAACATGTCGCCCATTTTTTATCAGGGGCCGATTGCGGGCCGCATCGAGACCATCAGGCTGCGCATGGCCGAAGAGTTTGGTGCGACCCGGAGGAGATGGCCCTGACGCGCGGCGCGAGCGAATCGCTGCAAATCGCCCAGAACGGAATCGACCTTAAAGCCGGCGACGAAGTGGTCACGACCGAACAGGATTATCCCCGTATGCTGACGACGTGGGACCAGCGCATGCGGCGGGAAAACATCAAAGTGACCCGCCTGCAATTCCCCGTCCCCACGACGGAGACGACCTCTACCAGCGGTTCGAGAAGGCCATCACGCCCAAGACGAAAGTCTTCCACTGCTGCCACGTCACCAACTTGACGGCGCAGATGTTTCCCGTAGCGGCGGATTTCGCGCCTGGCGCGCTCGAAGGGGATCGTGACGATCGTCGACGGCGCCCACGCACTGGGCCATTTCCCCTTCAAGCTGAGGGAACTCGAGTGCGACGCGTACGGCGTCAGCCTGCACAAATGGCTGTGGCGCCATCGGCAACGGCTGCCTGTATGTTCGCAAAGAGATGATTCCGAGATTCTGGCCCCTCCAGGCTGCCCCCGAACAGCAGGACAACGACATCCGAAAGTTCGAGGCCATCGGGACACACCCCTGGGCCATCAGGGCGGCGCTCGGTGAAGCTTTAGCTTACCATCAGGCGGTCGGCGCGGAGCGGAAAGCGGCGCGACTGCGCTATCTTAACTTGCGCTGGATCAACGCCCTCAAGGCATATTCGCGCGTCAAGGTGCTGACGGATTTCAGTGAACCTCAGCAGGCTTGGGGCGTGGCGGCCGTGAACATCGAGGGAATCGATGTCCGCGATCTCGCGAAGTTCCTCATGGACAAATACCGGATCATCGTCGTACCGCTGGTGGGCGGAGCCCTCCCAACCAGGTCTTCGATTACCAGTGTCTACGGGTATCGCCGAATATTTACACAACTCTCGAAGAAATCGACACGTTCATCAAAGCTATGGAAGAGGCTGTCAAGAACGGCGTGCCAACTACGCAGGCATCGCGCAGCAAGCGCCACGCAGGAGTGGTTTGTGTTTTTTTTTTTTTTTTTAAAAAAAAAAAAAAAAAAAAAAAAAAAAAAAAAAAAAAAAAAACGGAGGTTTCATATGAAGCGTTGGGCACTTTGCGCGGCAACGGCATTGGCTCTCGTCTTGGGAGCACCGAACGCATTCGCCCAGGGCACTTTTAAAATCCCTTTCACCTTCCAGGCCGGGGGCAAGAGTTTCCCGCCGGCATATACCAAGTCGGACCGAAGGACGACAATCAGCTTACGCTGCGGCAGGAAACGACCGGAAAGGAATTCCAAGTTCCCTTCACGAAGCGGCTGGCGCAGCCTAGCCCGCCTCTCGCAGAGCCCCAGTTGGTCTTCGATGTGGTGGGGAACTTCGCGCCGTCTTATACGGAATACGTGACGGATTACGTTCTGGCCGAAGTCTGGCTGGAAGGCGCGGACGGATTCCTCGTGCATACGCTGAAGGGCGCGCACAAGACCCAGATAATCAAAGGCCAGAAAGCCAAATAACGCGCCACGCCTGTGTAGGGCACGCCATAGCGTGCCCCTGCCTACCTCCATACAAGCGGGGCACGCGTTTGCCGATCAGGCACAAAACCTCATAGGGGACTGTGTCGAGCATCTGCGCGATGTCGAGCGCGGTAATCGAGGCCTCCTCCGACTGGCCCATGAGCATGACTTCGTCTCCGACGTTGACGCCGGGAATGTCCGTCACATCCAGAAGCGAGAGGTCCATGCTGATGCTGCCGACGAGCCGCGCAAGTCTGCCGCGCACGATGGCATGACCCCGATTCGAGAGCGCCCGGTTGAGGCCGTCCGCGTAGCCCACCGGAACCGTGGCGATGCGGGAGGGACGCCGGGTGTGGAAGGCCGCCCCGTAACCAAGCGGCGTCTCGCTGGGAACGTCCTTCAGGTACACGACGCGGGATTTGAAGGTGAGTGCAGGTTCGAACTCCGGGAGGTCCGGAAGGTCTTTGCCCGGCGGGACCACGAGCGGCATGCAGCACCCGTAGAGCAAGCCTCCGATGCGAACCATGTTTTCGGGAAACTCGCGCCGTGCGAGCAACGCGCCACTGTTTGAAACGTGAGTCCACTGCGGGTTCAATTCCGGCCGAACTCAGTTGGGCGAGGGCGGCCCTGAAACGCTCCCCTTGCTCTTCCGTTTGGGTGGCAACCAGATCCTCGGCGGAAGCGAGGTGCGTGAACAGGCCGGTCAAACGCACGCCTTCGAGCGTCTGGTAATGTTCCAGGAACGCCGCCAGCCGGTCCGGCGGCACCCCCAGGCGCCCCAGTCCGGTGTCCACTTTGAGATGGAACTCGATGGGGCGGCCGTAGCGGCGGGCGCACTCGGCGTAGGTGTCAAGCCGGGCAGTGGAGGAAACGGAAGGCGTGAGCTGAAACTTGATGAGGTCCGCAGGGTCGCTCATATAGAGGCCGCCCAGCAGCAGGATGGGCTGCGTGATCCCTGCGGCTCTCAATTCCAGGGCTTCTTCGACGCTGGCCACTCCGAACCAATCCACGCCGCACTCGGCCAGACAATTCGCCACCGCCACGGCTCCGTGACCGTAGGCGTCCGCCTTGATGACGGCCATCACTTTGCGCCGGCCGGCAAGGCGCCGGACTCGCTCATAATTCCGGCGCAGTTTTGAAAGAGAGATTTCGACCCAGGTGGGGCGCAGCAGTTTGTCAATTGGAACATTCACAGGTTCTGTCCTGACAGGATTCACTAGGAGACCGCTGGCAAGGCCTGCAAACCAAATGCGGGTCTTCGCTTCGCTCAGGATGACTCTCATCCTGAGCGCGAGCGAGGAATCCGCCTGCGTTCTCATCCGTTGCTCGATTCCTGCATCGCGAGCCATGTTCTCAAACTTCGCATAGGGTCTCATGAACACGACCGGGATATCGCCGGTCGGGCCATTCCGCTGCTTGCCGATAATCAATTTCATCTCGACCCCGCGCCGGTCCACCTCACCTTCCGCTTCGCTTTCTTCAGCCGCCTTGCGCTCTCGGAAAATGAAGATAACCACGTCGGCGTCCTGTTCGATCGATCCGGATTCACGCAGATCAGATAGCTGAGGCCGCTGGCCAGGGCCGCTGCTCGGGGGCACGGCTCAACTGTGAAAGCGCAAGGACCGGAACCTTTAACTCCTTGGCGATGCTCTTCAAGCCGCGCGAAATGTAACTGACCTCCTGCGTGCGGTTCTCAAAGCGCCCCTGACCGGAGACGAGCTGAAGGTAATCCACGATCATCAGGTCCAGTCCCTTTTCCATCTTCAGGCGCCGCGCTTTGGCGCGAATCTGCATGATGCTCAGGGCAGGAGTGTCTTCGATAAAGAGCGGAGCGTCCCCGAGCCGGCCCAAAGCGCGGGTCAAGCTTGTTCCAATCTTCGCGGTTCGAGAATCCGCTGCGAAGCTTGTGGCTGTCGGTTTCGGCTTCGGAGCACAAGAGACGGATGACTAACGACTCCTTGCTCATTTCGAGAGAGAAGAGCCCAACCGTTTTATGGTGCTTGATCGCGGCGTGGGCGGCGATGTTGAGCGCCAAGGCGGTCTTGCCCAGGGAAGGCCGCGCGGCCACCACCACCAGTTCTCCGGGTTGGAGTCCGGAGGTCATGTTATCGAGGTCTACGAACCCGGTTTCAATGCCCGTGACGCGCTGGCCGCGGTCGAGGAGATCGTCGATCGTCCCGAAACTCGACTTCACAATGTCGCGGATGTTGGTGAATCCGGATTGGACTTTCTGCTCGGCGATGTCGAAGACCTGGCTTTGAGCCAAATCGATCAGCGTGTCGGGGTCATCCGTTCCCTCCAGACAGCGTGAAATAACGTTGTTCGACGCATTGATAAGGCGGCGAATAAGCGACTTCTCTTTGACGATGCGGGAGTACTCCGAGACGGCGACGGAGGTTCCAATCGGCACACCATCCGTGAGGGCAGCGAGGTAAGCGGCCCCGCCCGCCTTCTCGATCTGCCCGTCCTTGGAGAGTTCCTCGGAGAGCGTGACCAGATCGATGGTGCGGTTCTTCTCCGAGATGCCGACCATTTTTTCGAAAGTGATGCGGTGGGCTTCCGAGAAGAAGTCATCCTTTCCGACCACCTCCAGAGCCAGGTTAAGGGCCGAATTATCCAGGAGAATGGAACCGAGCAAGGCCCGCTCGGCTTCCAAATTGTGAGGTACAGCTCGGTCACTGGCCGGTAGTGCTTGGCATGGAAGGAAAGTGTCCCTGGAATGTCAGAGAACTATTCGCAGAAGAAATTATACCAATTGGGAAAAGTCCAGAGGAGATTTTCGCCCGGCCTTGCTTCGGCCCGTGCAGCGTTCGGCGGACGACGGCTCGGCTCGCCGAGCTGCCAGAGCCAGCCTGTGCGATCGCCGACGCCAGGTGCCGGTTACTGCGGCCGCCGGCTTTGCTTCCGTTGGCAGGGCGGTTGCGGGCTCGGCGCTGGGCCTGAGGCTTCGTGCGGTTCGGCCTTTGACTCTCGCTTCGCCTTCCACCCTCACTTTGATGAAGGCCGTTACTTCCCTGTGCAGTTTTATCGGCACATCGTATTCACCCAAAACCTTCAGGGGTGAATCGAGAGCGATCTTCCGCCTGTCGATGTGGTAGCCTTGGGCCGCCAGTTTCTCGGCAATGTCGATGGCCGTGACAGAACCGAAGAGGTTCCTTTTTCTCCGGATTTTCGAGTCAGGGTTACGCTGACACCCTGGAGCAGCGTCGCCAGATCCTGCGCGTCGCCCTTTTCCTTCGCCTCCAGCTTCAGAAACCGGACGCGCTGCTGTTCCACCACTTGCGGTTCTGAGGCGTAGCGGCGACTGCCAGATTCTTGGGCAGAAGATAGTTGCGCCCGTAGCCGTCAGCCACTTTCACCACTTGCCCTCTTGATCCAAGCTTTTCAATATTCTCGAGCAGAATCACTTCCATCTTTAAACTCCATGTCTGTGGCAGGTAGCTCAGTGCCTAGGATCCGGCGCTGCGGCCATCGAGCTGGATCAGCGTTCCGTACGCCTCAGAGCGCACCCAGTCCCTAGCAGCCGCTAGCCCCAGCCGACTTGCTAGACGCCGGTCGAAAACGGCAACAGCGCGATGTTCCGTGCGCGTTTGATCGCCAGGCTCAAAGATCGCTGGTGGGTTGAGCAAGTTCCGGTCAGGCGGCGAGGAAGTATCTTGCCCCGCTCGGAAACGAACCCGCCCACCAGGCGGGCGTCCTTGTAATCGATGACGTCGATCTTTTCCTCGCAGAACTTGCAAACCTTTCGCCGGCGGAAGAACTGCTTCTTGGGACCTGAAGGCCCACCCTCCCGCCGTTGTTGCGGGCGCTCCGACTCTCCAGGATTGCTTCTGGGCACTGCCATATTGATCTACTCCTTCATCGCTTGGGGTGCTTCCGCTGCCGGCTGTGGAGCCGGCGCGCGACGGCAGGCTTGGAGCGGCGCTTCTTGGACTCCTGTTTTGCCCGCAGAGCTTTGAACTTCTCGGCGCGCTCCAAGTCTTCGTCAATCCGCACGGTCAGATATTTGATCACCGTGTCGATAACCTTCAAGCGGCGTTCAAATTCTTTGACGGTATCTCCGGAGCCCTGCAACCGGAAGAGAACATAAAAGCCCTCGCGTTGCTTCTGACCCGGTAAGCAAGCCGGCGGCGGCCCATCTTTTCCACTTTTTCGAGCTTGCCGCCCGTCGCCCGCAACCACGCCTTCCATTTGCGCGATCAGCTTGTCAACGTCTTCATCGGTCACGTCGGGCCGGACGATAAAAATGATCTCGTAATTACGCATGGAACCTCACGACTCGTTGGGTTGAAACCCGCCGGTTAAAGCGGTTCATCGCCTTTTGCGAACCTTCTCGAAGAATAACGTGCACAGCTTCACAGGCCTGGTCGAGCATTTCAGCGACCGTTTCCAGGTCGGCCTGGCGGAATCGGCCGAGGACGTAGGAAACCATATCCTCGATCGGCTGGTCCGGGCTGACGCCCATGCGGACGCGAACGAAATCGTCCGAATCGAGCGCGCCGATGATGGACTTCAATCCGTTGTGGCCGCCGGCGCTGCCTCGGGGCCGAATGCGCAAGCTGCCCAGAGGAAGATCCGCGTCATCCACCAGCACAATCAAATCGCCTACCTCCAGCCCGTATTTCTCGAGCAGCCTGGCCACGGCCATCCCGCTCAAATTCATATACGTCTGGGGCTTGGCCAGCAGACACATCCGAACCATCCATCCGCGTCGAAGCCGTCAACGCCTGAGCTTCGCGACGCGCCAATTCCAAGCCACACTCGTCGGCCAAGCGGTCCACCGCCATGAAACCCAGGTTGTGGGGCGTCAGGTGGTACTCGTAGCCGGGGTTTCCCAAACCCACGATCAGTCTTCATTTCGAACAGCCGAAATTCGAAAATCGAAACTCGAAATTCGACTCGATTGACATCCGCGATAGGCCGATTTCGAACCTTCGACTTTCGACTTTCGTCCAGTTTCGATTTCCAGTTTCGCCTTCCTTCTTGCCTTCCTTCTTGCCTTCCTTCTTGCCTTCCTTCCTTGCCTTCGGGCGCTCCTGCTTCGGCTTCTTCCTCTTCTGCCTTGCCCTTGCGGATAACCTCGGGTTCGGCCGGCGCAGCCGCTGCTTCTTCGGCGGCGGGCTTCACTTCTTCTTCCGCCCTCAACTCGACCACATGAGCGACCACGCGCTGGGATCCGTCAGGATCTTGACCTTGGGTCCACCGGCAGGTCTGAAACGCGAAAGTTCTTGCCGAGCTCGAGCCCGCTCACATCGGCGACAAAGCGCTCCGGAATATCGTCGGGAAGGCATTCCACTTCCACTTCGCGCAGCACAAACTCGAAGATTCCGCCTTGGACCTTCACGCCCACGGGCTCGCCGGTCACATGAATGGGGACCTGGAGCTTCAGCTTGGTATCGCGCGCGATGCGGACCAGGTCAACGTGCAGAAGATCGCCGCGGATGGGCTCGGTTTGCCAGTCGCGGATCATGACCCGAGCCGGAGCCTTACCCCGAATCTCCAGCGTGAAGATGGCGTTGTGGCCGGACTCGGAGTGGAGAATCTGCAGAATCTCCTTCGGATCCACCGCCACCGGAATCGCCGGCCCTCCGCCTCCATAAACCACGCCCGGGATGCGGCCCGCGCGCCGCAGGCGCCGCGCAGCATTCTTGCCGAAATCCTCGCGCGCCTCGGCTTCGACAGCTTAAAACTTGAGTCATAACTTTCTACTCCTCAATCGTCAAAGTGCGACCGTTGATCCGCCATCGGGCGAGCTCACCGGGCTCGCTCCTACCGCTTCAGATGAAGAGCTTGCTGACCGAAGTTTCCTCGTGAATCGAACGGATAGCTTCCGCCAGCAACTTGCCCACACTCAGCACCTTGATCTTTCCGCACTGCTCTGGCCTCTGGCGAGAGCGGAATGGAATTGGTCGTCACCACCTGCTCGATGGGCGCCGCGCAGATCCTCTCGATGGCGTTTTCCGCAAAGACCCCATGCGAGCAGCAGGCGTAGACCTTGGCGGCGCCCTTCTCTTCAGCGCCTGGGCGCTTTTCACCAGGGTGCCGCGCGGTATCAATCATGTCATCGACGATCAAACACGTCTTGCCTTCGACCTCGCCGACCACGTTGAACATTTCCACCACATTGGCGTCTTCGCGGCGCTTGTCAATGATCGCCAGAGGCGCGTTCAGCCGCTTGGCAAAGGCCCGCGCTCGTTCCACTCCGCCCGTGTCGGGAGAAACCACCACCGGGTCCTTCAGCTTCAGCCGCCGGAAATAACGCACCGTCACCGGCGTAGCGTAGAGGTGATCCACCGGGATATTGAAGAAGCCCTGAATCTGGCCGGCGTGCAGGTCGAGCGCCAGCACACGATTCGCGCCCGCCGAAGTCAACAGGTCGGCCACCAGTTTCGAGGAAATGGGAACGCGCGGGCGGTCCTTGCGGTCCTGCCGGGCGTAGCCGTAATAGGGAATCACGGCGGTAATGCGCTCCGCCGAGGCGCGCCGCAGGGCGTCAAGCATCACCAGCAATTCCATCAGGTTGTCGTTCACCGGGCGGCAGGTGGGCTGGATGACAAAAACGTCAGCCCCGCGCACATTCTCGAGGATCTGCAGCCGCACTTCTCCGTCCGGAAACCGTCCCACGTAAGCTTTGCCCAGCGGCACCTTGAGTTGCGCGCAGATCTCCCTGGCCAGAGCCGGATGAGCATTCCCGGTAAAGATCTTCAGCTTGTGCTGAACCGGGTCCATGTCGTCTTTCCTCAAATTCAAGTCCGAATCGACTCGACTCGATCACCGACTCGCAACGAGGCCGATTGTCAGTTCGATATAATCGAACTTGGCTGGGAGGCCTGGATTCGAACCAGAGTTCCATGCTCCAAAGGCATGTGTCCTACCACTGGACGACCTCCCAAGAACAGACAGGTGATCGGTGACGGCAGAAAGGTTACCCTCGCGCCATCACCTGGCCGCCTGCTCGCTCGCCTTTCACCGCTCGCAGAGCAGTCGCCGGTAGTCAGCTCGCGACAACGTGCGTGTCCGGAATATGAGCCACCCTTTGGGGATTAGCTTCGATGCGCGGAGCAACTGACGGGCAGATTCAAAGAGGGCGTAAACAGCAGAACCACTGCCCGTCAAGGAGGCGATCTCGGCTCCGGCCCGGATGAGTTGCCGCTTCAATCGCGCCAACTCAGGCCACCTTGCGAAAACGACATGCTCAAAGTCGTTTTCGGCCGGTCCCCAATTCATCAAGGGAAATTGTGGCCACGCACCGAAACTATCAATGCTACGGACTTTGCGCTCTGCTTGTCAACCGCAAACTCGCTTCCCGGTAAGCCTCTGCGGTGGAAACGGAGAAACCCGGGAAAAACCACCAGGCACTGGCGCGGGGGAAGATCGGGGAGAGGATAAACCTCCTCGCCGCGCCCGCACCCCAGAACCCGGCCGCCCAGCAGAAAGAGGGGGACGTCGGAACCCAATTGCGGCCGCCAGCGAGAATCGCACGGCTCGGCGGCAACTTCTCATCCGGTCAGCCGTTCCAGTCCCTCGAGCGTGGCCGCCGCGTCGCTGCTGGCTCCGCCCAGGCCGCTGCCGGCGGGAATCATCTTCTCCAGCCGCACGCGAATCCCGCCTCGAAAGCCGCGCGCGCGCCGCCAGAGCATCGCAGGCGCGGTAAACAAGGTTCTTGCGTCCCGCAGGGAATCGCCGGATTATCGCACTCGAGGTGAATTCCTTCTCCGCCTTGCGAGAGCGAAATCTCCAGCCGGTCGTGAAGCGCAATGGTCTGATAAATGGTGCGGATTTCGTGATAGCCGTCGGGGCGCTTGGCCAGAAATCTTAAGCCCCAGGTTGATCTTTGCGAAGGCGCGGAGACGGATGGACTTTTCCAAAGTGGGAATCACTCTGCGGCACGCGAGCCGCACGGTCAGCGTCCTGCCTGCGATCCGAGGGGTACTCTGTCATGCGGCAAGGCCAGCTGCGAACGCACGCCTGTGCCTACTCTCTATTTCTGGGCGGCACGTTGCTTCGCGAGGCGGACCTTCAGTTCGTCGAGCTCCTTTTGCAGCTTGGCCGCCTGCTCGGCATCGAAGTCACTCGATTCCGCCTTGGGCCATTCCTTGAGGGCGCGCTCCCATTCCTGTTCGGCCAGGCTTTCTTTACCCATCCGCAGGTAAACGTGACCAAGATGTTCATGGATGGTCGGATCGTCGGACATCAAGCGCGCGGCCTTCTCCAGGTGCGGCTCGGCGAGGTCGCAGCGGTCCATCTTATAGTAGGCCCAGCCCAGGCTATCCAGATAAGCTCCGTTGTTGGGCTCCAGTTCAAAGCCTTCTGGATGTATTTCACGGACTCCTCCAGGCGCACTCCCCGGTCCGCCAGCATGTAGCCGAGATAATTCGCCGCCGAGGCATTCAACGGATCGACCGCCAGGACTTTCTTGAATTGCTCTTCGGCCAAGTCGTATTTCTTCTGACGTTCATAAATGGAACCGAGCAGGAAGCGCGAGTACTCTTGCTCCTCGGGCTTGGAGCTGTACCCCAGCGCCTTGTTGACGGCCTGTTCCGCCTCGGCAAACTGCTTGGCTTGAGAGTACACTTGCGCGATGGAGAGGTAAAGCTCCCGGTCAGCCGGCGTATTGTTCATGAGCGCCTGAAGCTGCTTTACGGCTTCGTCAACCTGCCCCATTTCGCCCACCACGTAGGCGCGGAGAATGCGAAGCGACCGCTCGTCAGGAAATTTCTGCACCGCCGAATTCACTTCATCCAGGGCCTGCGGCAGTTGGTGATTCTGGCGCAGCGTGTCAACGATAAGCTGTTCGCCTCGGGCCGCCTGCGCCTTGCCGAGCGCCACAATCTGCCTGAAGGCTTGCAAGGCGGGGTCGTATTTCCGCTGCTCGCGGTAAATCAAACCCAGCCGCTCCAGGAAGATGGCGCGATTGTTCGCCTCCGCAGGCGTGTATTGATCCCCGGCTCGCTCCGAACTCTTGACCAGTCCCTGCAAAAGCTCGATGGCTTTGTCCTGGTTTCCCACCGCATCCTCGAGCAGCGCCTGCTGATAGGAGATCTCCGTGGTTATCCGACTTGTCAGACTGAAGGGTCTTGGCGCGTTCGAGCTCCTTGCGGGCCTGGTCGAACCGCCCTTCCTGCCGATCAAGTTGCGCCAGCTGGAGATAGGTTGCCGCGTCGTCAGGGTCAGCCTTCAGAATCTTCTCAAATTCCGCGCGCGCGGCCGGAGTGTTTCCCATGCCCATCAACGCGTCCGCATAAGCGCGGCGAAGTTCCTGATTCTCGGGGTCCTGCGCCAAAGCCTTTTCGTAGGTGGCCACGGCGGAGTCATAATCGTGCGTTTGGCTGTACGCGTAGCCCAGCATGCCGAGCAGCGGCGGATCCAGCTCAGCTTCGGGGATCTTCTTGAGCAGCTCCACCGCGCCCGCGTAGTCGCCTTGCTCGAAATAAAGCTGCGCCAGGCTGCTCAGGCCCTCCTTCGAATCAGGGTCCACGTTCAGGACCTTCTTAAAGGCTTCTTCGGCCTTTTCGGGCTGGTTGTTCATTTTGTAGAGGCGGCCCGAGAACCTGCCAGGAATCCGTGTCCGAGGGTTCCAGGCGGGTAAGGGCCTCCATGTGTTCGATGGCTTTGTGGAGGCTTTCCTTGTTGACCTTTTCGGTCTGGTTCTCCCCCAGCATGTGCCAGTAAATGCGGGCCAACAGCCGGTGGGCATCGGGGTAGTCGGGGTCGGACTTCAAAACATCTTCCGCTTCCTTAATCGCGTCCCCGACACGGGCAACGCGCCAGTAAAGCTCCGCCAGCTCAACCCGCAAGAACAATGATTCGGGGTCGGCAGCGATGGCCAGTTTGTACTCGGAAATTGCCCGGTCGATATAGTCGGCGCGGTTGTAAACACCCGCCAGTTCCTTGTACCGCCTCGCCAGCATGAAGTGGTAATAAGCTTGAGCGTGGTCCGATAGCCGGGGCAGCCGTGTTAGCAGACGGATTACCCGTCGTGGTGGGACTCGATTGCTGAAACGCCAGGAGCGTCGCGGCCCCCACGAAGACAAGTCCCACTCCTAAGTCCTAGTTTCTTGACAAATTTACGCATATTCCCTTTCCGCCCCGCGAAGTCTCAGAACTTTTAGATGCAGATTATCGCATAGGGGTACCGCGGTGTCAAAAATAGGCGCCTCTACTCGGATTGCAGGGTATGGATGTCATTCCGAGCCCCTTGCTGTCATTCCCATGGGTGGGTTGCAGGTTCATGTACGCTCGGGATGACAGGCTTGGTGATTTTTTCGCAGCTTCAGAGCCTTTCCGCAAGTCAGAGCGGCGGAGCCGCTGGCCGGACAAAGCGCAATGATGGCTGCGATGCCGTCCCCCTACAATCTTCGAAATACCGCTTCGTTTGGCGCCGAGGGCCGCTTTTTCGCCGCGAAAATGAGTTCGTTTTGAGGTCACTATTTCAGTTATCCCCTGTCTTTGCAATAACTCTTTGAGTTCGTTCCCACGATTTTTAATCTTTTTGACCTCACTAGACGCCGGACACGGGTGGCGCCTACGTCCCGACGCATTCTGTCGGGATGTAGGCGCCCCGAATCGACAAGGCGCAGACATGCCCAAAGACGGCACGTCTGCGCCACCCCTGGGGAGCGGCACAGGCCGTTTTCCCGCACCTCAAACTCCACCGCGTCGCTGTTTCCGGTCCCCACCTGGAGGGACAACTTGTCGCGCTCCAGATCGTGGTGGTGCAGGTTCGAGACCTGCACGGCCAGTTCCGCGCGGTCTCGTAGCGGCGGCTTTATGCCGCCATTCTCGCGGTGGCGGGATAAACCCGCCTCTACATCCGCGACCGAGACTGAGGCGTCACGGCGACAATCCCCCATCTTCCAGGCTATCAGAACAAAATGAGAGAGTGGGAAATGCTGAGAATAATGCGAAAATAAATTTTTACTGCAATGGAATCAGAGGGTTGAAAGGGTTCTACAAGTGGTAAACCAGGCTCAAAATGTAGCATTTTGACACATATATGCAAGAAGCTGCATGTTCATTCTGAGTGCACATGGACCTGCGGCCCACCCATGGAGATGAAAGTGGTTGTCATCTTGAGCGAACCGAAGGATCTGAAGTTCCGGTCCGAGGTGAACCAATGCAGATTCTTCGCTTGGCTCAGAATGAAAGACTTCCGAGAGCATTGTGCGAATCGAGGGTGTATAATTGCACTCATCGGGAGGCGAAGCCTCCCATATCACGCATAATTCAAGGCGCGTCAGGACAGTTGACCGGCTATACGGAAACGGGGTCGAGTGCGAGCGGGCAAAGTCGCACATCGGTTCCGATGACTGCTCAAAGGAGGAAACTATGCACATTCTCTGGTGGATCATCGTTGGGCTCATCGCAGGCTGGCTGACCGGAAAGATCATGAAGGGAACCGGATATGGTGTTATCGGGGACATCGTTCTGGGCATCGTGGGAGCACTTGTCGGCGGTTTCATCATGCGGCAACTCGGATTCGCCGGCCAGGGCGGCTTGATTTACACGATTGTGGTGGCCGTGGGCGGCGCCGTGGTGCTGACGGCGGTAGTTCGAGGTCTGAAGCGGCTTTAACGGAACATCTCAGGGTTTTTCCCAAAACTTCAGTCCCAAAGCGGCGGCGCAGAAGGCGCGGCTCGATAATGGGCAGTGTCTCAGTTTGAATTTGTAGCGGCGAGTTTACCTCGCCAAATGGCGGCGTAAAGCCGCCTCTACGTCAAACTGAGACGCTACCCGATAATGGACATTATTACCGTTATTTGCTATGCTTCTTATGCGTCCTTCACTCAGGTGGTAATGACTGGTTCGAACCTATGGCAGCTCGCGGCCCATCTGCGTCCGCTGGGCGGGGACACCGTTCGTTCCTGCATCTGCGCTTTGGCTCCTTCCGCTTTTACCTCGTGCTTGCCGTGGTAATCATTACCCTCCACTGGCTCGATTCGGTCTTCATCCGAATACCCTTTGTGCTGCCGCAGCCTGAGAAGGAGGTGTCCCGAGAGTTCAAGACCAAGGGGCTGGAGATGTGGGCGGAGATGAACAAGCTGCTGATCGGTTTTGCCACCGTCACCATCGGCGCAGTCGGTGGATTCATGCTCAACCGTGACAAAACCGCACCGCTTTCGCCGCCCCAGATGCGCCGCGCGGCTGCGAGCTGGCTTTTCTGCGCCTTGTCTATCTACTTCGGCTATCTTTCCTACCAGCAGGCGAGTTGGATGTTGAGCTACGGAGTCTTCGACCCCTTGATCGCCCGCCTCTGGTGGCCGGCGCGCGCCCAATTTTGGAGTTACCTGGTTTCGGTGACCTTGTTCGCAGATTTCATCTACGGTTCGATTCGCGACAAACCCAATCCCCGATGAGACCGGAGGACAGTCGATGCGACCCAGGATCTTCTTCGCCGTGGCTGCCGTCTTGACCTGTTTCGTCGCGAGACGGCCATACCTCAGCGCTCAAGCCGACATTGCGGCCCAATCCCAAAGCGTAGCTGGCCTGACCCGGGCCGTCTTTAAGTTCCCGCAGGGTCAGATTAACGTGAATTACCCGGACGATGCGGCCGCCGGCGAAACGATATCCGGCACCGTGTACGTGGAGCCGCGCGGGGATACCCAGCGGGCACACGACCAGAACGGCGCGGTGCTTTCGGGGTACGTGGTCGAGATGCAAGGTGAGAAAGTGCCCGCCTCGCAAGGGCATTTTGTGCGCACCGTGCCCGTGCGCCCGGGCGCCGGCCTCGTGCCTATCGTCCTGCTCGACCGTCATAAACACATCGTCACGCAATGCAACCTGCCCGTCCGCACGAGCCCCCTGCCGCCCGAAGCCGGACCCATCGATCTTCCGCTGGCAGGAGAAGCAGGGGCTCTGGCTTCTGCCTGGGGACCATTTGATCCCAACTCGAAGACGGCCATTACGGTGGGCGGACGGAAGGCGGAGATCGTCGCGCAGTCCGCGCACAAGGTTGTCTTTGAGGTTCCACGGGACGTTTCCGGCCAAACCGAAATCGAAGTTAGGAATGGCGCTCTGTCGTCCCGCGGGACCTTCCGATCGCTGGGCCTTGGCTTGAGCGTGAGGAGACGGCACATGGAGAGTGGCGACATCACCACCCTGTACGTCCAGGTCTCGGGGCTGCGGGATCTGAAAGAGCCCGTCACGGTCATCATCGTGAATGACGAGCCCAACGTCGTCAACCTCTCCGGCGGACCCGTTCAACAGATCGCCGTCACGCCCGCCGAGTTTCAGCCCGATGGCACGTTCCTGCTCACCCGCGCTGTGACGGGCGAGCATGTCGGTGGGTACCATATTTCCGTCCGTGCCGAGCTTCCACCCTCTTCGCAACTGCCGCTGGAGCGACTCGCCGCGCGCACCATCGATTCCTGGTCACGCTCGACTCAGATCGAGATCGGGCCGGAGGCGCGGCGGATGATCCTCTCGGGCATCGCCGCTGCGCGACCGCGCCTCGATGCTCTGTTCCGGGACCAACTGATCTATAATGGCGATCCGTCCTCATTGCTGGGCGGGCTGGTGCGGGACTATTGCTTTGACCTGCGCGATCTGAAGCTGCGGGCCGCGAACGCCGTGGCGCTTTTCCCGCCCCGCCTGCGGTTCGCTCTAGCTTTTGCCAGCTTTGTCGTGCAGGCAGCTAATTCCAGCCCGGCGGTGAGTTTGCAAGCCTCCGACGTAAGCCGTTTCTCATTCCTACAGTACCTGGCCGACTTGCTGGCCCGTCACTCGCCGAAAAGTCCCTTTGGCAGCCTGCGTGTCACCTCGCAACCCGACAAGCAGTTGATTACGCTGGATCAGACCACTGGCCTCGACTACTTCACGGTGCGCGAGTTTGTAGTGTCCGTCGGCGATCATTTCGTCAAAGTCGCTGATTGCAACGAAAGAGTGACCGTTAATCCCAACCAGCAAGTCACGGTGAATTGTCCACATTAGGTCAGCCGGCCCTGGGGCGGCTGAGCCCAATGCCTCGCCTAGACGTTTCGCCGACAGCAACTCGGTCGGGTCCTTGACTGTCGGCCGGGCCGGTGTTAACTTCTCTGGTCGTAATTGTTCTTTGAAAACTTTGGTTCCTGTGGTGCCCCGGCAGAAACCGGGGGAAAAGGGAAGGCCGTGAAAATCGGCCGCGGTCCCGCCACTGTGATCGGCGAGCCAAGTCCTCGCAGTTCGTCATCCGACGGACAGCCACTTTTCCGCATTGTGGAAAGGGAAGGCGGAGGAAAGGGCGATAACCCGAGAGCCAGGAAACCTGCCCAGGAACAGCAACTCGGCCTAACTCTTCGACGGAGAGAGTCCTGAGGGAGACTTCAGCCTTCCGATTCCGTAATGAGGGATTGGGAGGCTTTTTGTTTTCTTGGGCTCTTTCTGGTCGGGGAAGGGCGCCCTTGTGCCCGCCCTTCGTGAGGCCGCGGAGGGCGGCCACAAGGGCCGCCCCTACAACTGTGAACCTCGAGGAAGGAGACAACACGTGTTGGAAGCTCAAAGCTACAGATCAGAAAAGCAGCATGCAAAATTCAGGATTCAGGAGTCCTAGCCTTCTGAATGCGTTAGCACTGGTTTTCGGATTGCTGTTGATGGCTCTCGCGGCGACGGCGGCGCGTGCGGCCACGATCAAGGGAACGGTGCTTGATCCGAGCGGGCGGGCCGTGGCGAATGTTCAGGTCAGCCTGCTTCAGTCGCTCACCGCGCTGGATGAGCGCCAGACCGACGCTAAAGGGGAATTCGAGTTTACTGGAGTCGCCAAGGGGTCATATCGTTTGGTGGCGAATGCGCCGGGCTTTGCAGCGTCGCCCGTGGAGGTGGCGGTTCGGGACGACCAGACGGCCAGCGTGGATTTGCATCTGGCGCTGAGTGCCGTGCAACAACAAGTTGTGGTTTCGGCTTCTCTTGAAGGCTCCCTGGCTCCTCAACTGGGCTCGTCTGTCTCAACGATTTCCAGCCAGGAGGTCGATGAGCACGGGCGGCACAGAACGTAACGGATGTCCTGCGCGGCGTTCCGGGTGTCGCCTTGGACGACACGGGGCGGCGCGGGGGCGTGACCGGCGTTTTCATTCGCGGCGGCGGCTCCGACTACAATCTGATTGCGGTGGACGGGATTCCATTGAATGAGTTCGGCGGGTACTTCGACTTCTCGCCTTTGCCCGCCGACGGGGTGGACCGCGTCGAGGTGACGCGGGGTGCGGAGAGCGCTTTGTTCGGCTCAAACGCCGTGACGGGCGTCGTCAACATCGTCACCACCCGCGGAGAAGGGCCGCCGCATTTCGATTTCCAGGCCGAAGGAGGGAATTTCACCACCCGCCGTTTCGTGACCGGCGGCAGCGGATTGACCCACGGCCTGAGCTGGGCTTACGACTTCTCCCGGCTCGATACCGGCGGGACGGTGACGAACGATGGCTACAGGAATCAGAACGCCATCGTGAGCCTGGGCTACGGCAGCGGCGAGCGGCGGCAAGCCGACTTTCACTTCCTTGGCAATGCGAATGTGCTGGGCGATCCCGGCCCTTACGGGTCCGACCCTGACGACCTGTACAACGCTCCCATTTATCCCGGAGGTCCATCCGACTACCAAGTGGGACTGGTGGCTCGCGATAAGCAAAACTTGTTCGGATACGAAGGAAGCTACTTCGAGCAAATCACTCCCGTGTCCGGCTAGTGGGTACGGCCTCGGAGGCGACGAACGACTACTACTTCTCGTATCCGCCTCGGACGGCGGCGATTCGTACTCGAATACACTTCGCCGCATGGTGAATAGCCGAAGCGAGATCGCCATCTCGAACAAGGATTTTCTGGTGGCGGGATTTGAATACTAACGTGAGCATTTCGAGGACACCTATGTGGCGGACGAGAACAACAACCCGTTCATCTTGCCCCGCACCACGCTGGCGCCTTTTGTGGAAAACCGCTGGAGCCCCTCGAGCCGGCTTTTCGTGACGGCGGGCTTGCGGCTAGACGACCTGCGCACGGGCCATCTCCCGCCCGGCGATTACGGGGCGCGCCCGCTCATTTCGGCTAGTTCCATCAGCAAAGTGAACCCGCGCGCCTCGGCGGCATTCCTGCCGCGCCAATCGGATTCCGGATCGTGGCTGGGGGCGACGCGCTTGCACGCCAGCTTCGGGACCGGCATTCGCGCCCCGGACGGCTTCGAGTTGGCCACCACGAACAACCCTCTTCTGAAACCCGAGAAGAGCCTCAGCTTCGACAGCGGCGTCGAGCAGAGGTTTTTCAACAGCCGAGCGCTCCTAGATCTCACTTACTTCTACAACCGATTCGACGATCAGATTGTGACGCTGGGCGGGTCCCTCACCAACCTCAGCACCTTCATCTCGGACAACCTCGGCAATTCTCGGGCTCAGGGCCTTGAGGCCTCTGTCCGCTGGCGCCCCACCGCTTCGCTCCAGGTCTCAGGGGAATACTCCCTGGTGGATACAGCCATCCTCGCGCTGCATGGTTCGACGCTGGTTCAGGCGCCGTTCAGCGTGGGACAGGAACTGCTCAACCGGCCGAAACATTCCGGCGGCTTCAACGTCACCTGGCAGCGCGGCAGGCTGATGCTCCAAAGCAATGCTTATCTCCGCGGGCAGGCGCTCAACCTCGAGCCGAACGACGGCGTCTATGCGTGCGAACTCGGCCTTCAGTGTCTGTTTAACGGCAAGGGCTACGGGGTTCTGAACGGCGGATTCTCTTACCGCTTGATCCGCGGCCTCGAAATCTACGGGCACATAAATAACCTCTTGGACAAGAAATATGAGGAAGTGCTGGGCTACCCGGCCCTGCCGCTGAATTTCCTGGCAGGGGTGAAGTTCACATTTCCGGCAGCAAAGTGAAGGGTCAACACCACCAAGACACAAAGGCACCAAGATAAAAGGCCTTCTCCAGCTTCTTGCTTCTTAGTGTCTTAGTGTCCTGGTGGTGGTATGTTGGGCGTGGAGCTGAGTATGTCGAGCGAAAACAAGACGGCGCGCGCGCTGATGGTGCTGGGTACGGCGTCGCATGCCGGCAAGTCGATCTTGACGGCTGCCTTGTGCCGCATCTTTGCCGACGACGGTTACCGTGTGGCGCCGTTCAAAGCTCAAAACATGTCGCTCAATTCAGCCGCTACGCCCGATGGACGAGAGATCGGGCGCGCACAGGCCTTGCAAGCCGAGGCCTGCCGCGTGCCGGCCTGCGCCGAAATGAACCCGGTGCTCATTAAACCGTCTTCGGACACGGGTTCGCAAATCGTCCTGCTGGGCCGGATCTGGGGCCAGGTGACGGCCGCGAACTACCACCAGCGGCGAGTCGAGGAACTCTTCCCGGTGGTTCTTGAGAGCTATAAGAAATTGGCGTCTGAATACGAGCTCATCATTCTGGAGGGCGCCGGATCGCCCGCCGAGATCAACTTGCGAGAACACGATATCGTCAACATGCGCATGGCGCATGCGGCGGGCGCCGCCTGCCTGCTGGTGGGAGACATTGACCGCGGGGGCGTTTTCGCATCGTTGCTGGGCACGCTCGAACTGCTGGACGCCTCTGACCGGGCCTTGATTCGCGGGTACGCCGTCAACAAGTTTCGCGGGGATATCTCGCTCCTCCAGCCCGGGTTAAAAATGATGGAACCTCGCCTGGGAATTCCGTGCGCGGGCGTGATTCCGTTCCTTCACGACCTGGGCCTGGACGAGGAGGACGGCGTGGCCGTCGAAGAGCGGCGGAGCGCGGGACGGGTGTGGAGGAACGTTGCAGCCGACGCAGCACCACCCCTTAATCCCCTCCTCGGCGAGGAGGGGGACTAAGGGGTGGTCAACGGCGTCTGCGGACAGAGCCTTGCGCATCGCGGTTATCGCTTTGCCTCACATGTCCAACTTCTCGGACTTCGATGCACTTGCGGCGGAACCTGCGGCGGCGCTGGCGTTCGTCGACCAGCCTGAAAGACGTGTCCGCCGCCGACCTCGTGATTCTGCCCGGCACCAAGCAAACCCTTATCGACCTGGAGTGGCTGCACCAGCGCGGACTGGTTTCGCCGCTGTTTAGCCACGCGGAGCGCGGCGGCTGTATCGCCGGAATCTGCGGCGGCTTCCAGATGTTGGGGGTCAAAATAGACGACCCGCAGGGCACCGAGAACAACAGCGTGCCTTGCGCCCGCCAGGGGCTCGGCCTGCTTCGCCTGTGGACCTTGCTCCAGCCCGAGAAGATTACCCGCCTGGCAAGCGGGCGCATTCTAAGGGCGGAGATCTTTGGACAGGACGTGCGAGAATGCGCTTTTCGCGGGTACGAGATCCACGTTGGAGAGACGATGTACGCGGATCAGACCAAACCCTTCGCCGAAATAACACGCGCGGGATCGAGCGCGGTCATCGCGGATGGCGCCGTAAGCGCGAACCGGAGAGTGTTCGGCACCTATATCCATGGAATCTTCGACGACGACAACTTCCGGCATGCATTTCTTGACGCGGCGCGCGCCGCCTGTGGCCTGGCGCCTCACACCGCCAAAGCCTTCTTTGCGGCCGAGCGCCAATCCCGCCTGGACCGCCTCGCCGCACACGTGCGCCGGGCACTTGACCTTGAAATGATTCGGAGCTGGGTGCATTTGTGATTTGTGATGGGTGATTGAAGAGCCAGCGGCAGCTCAGCAGCCAATCGCAAATCACAAATCGCCAATCACAAATTGTTCACCCGATTTCTACAGGATCTTCCCGCTCTTGTGGTGCGTGCGTAAGCACTCGAGTTGGTCATAAGCAACCGCCATCACACAAGCTCCTCCGGCGATGGAGATGCTTGCTTCGATGAGATGCCGCATGACGTCGGCGCGGCCGGGGGTGTGAATCAAAACCGCCTGGGCAACGCCGTGCCCGGTCACCACCAGTCCCGTCAAAACGCACAACACCAGAATCGCCACCCGCCAAACCGTCTTCATTGCAGTCGCACCTGGCCTTTCGAGTCTCGGGGTTGAACACGCCGCCTTCCTGGTTCATACACCTAACGCAGGCCCGGGTCAACTGACATTCTGTGGTGGGTTAAACGCCGCGGCGGGTTTACCGCGCCACGTGACGAAGTAAACCCGCCGTCAGTTTTTGAAATTTGCAGGGCTACACACGGGGCAGGCAGCCCCCCGCCCAAGTGAGCTTCGAGGCGAACCGAATTAAAGGTTCAGAAGGTAGTCGGCAGCGGTCAAGTTGCCGAATTTCACGGCGTTGACGCGCTGGCCAACCACGTTCGCGAAGTATTGTAGAACCGCGGTCAGTCTCAGAATGGCTGTGTTCTCGCCAAGCTTCAGTAAACGCCGCACGGCCAACGACAGGAACTGCCAACGGAAGTAAAGGATCAAGAGGCGTTCGTCGTAGGTATAGCGTTGATTCACGTTGGCGGCATTCTTGAGGAGATAGGTCAAAGCGAGGAAGTCGCACCTGAGCATCATGCGCAATCGAGAATAATCGACCGGCGCACCGAAATCCTCCAGCGACTTTCGCAAGGACGGGAACTCCAAACGGTTGGCATTGGCGATGGATTGAAAGTATTCCCGGTCAAACTGCCGGGCCAGAATCTTCTGGCAGGTGACTTGGAAATAGAAGAAGAACAAAGCCGTCGAAAGAATCAAGATCAGCAAAGCAACAATCATGGTCTTTCACCCTGGAATAGAAATTCTAATCTGCGGTCACTTCGAGCCAGAACAGGTTCACCGACCCTGCGGCCGGTAACCTTGACAGCACTTTCTCTGACGCGCACGATTGCGTAAGCCCATATCACGAGCATTCCCAGCGTGCAAAGGGGTACGGTAAAGGAAACCAAAGACCCGGCAAAAATATCGCCGGTTGTGAGGTGGTATAGCGCCATGGAGGCGGCCGGACCGGCAAACTGGATGCCCACTCCGCACACCAGCAGACCTAGCTGGTCATCCGTCGATTCCAAATGCTGCAGCATAAAGTACAGCATCGTGTTAAGAATCAGGCAAGTGAAATACAGGTTCTGGTTGAACTCTGAGAGGTAGCGGTTGGAGAGCAGGTCGTAATTGCCGAGGAAGGATAAGGCTGAAACACCGATGACGAGTACGAAAACGAGGCCAAGGAGCAACCGCGCGAAGCGCCACATCTTGTCGTGGTGCTCACAGGCGCGCCGGAAGAAGTAACAGACTAAAAGGAAGGACGCAACGACCAGCACGAAATCTGTGGTCCAGTAAACGTAACTGTACTCCGGAGAACGCCAGCCATAGCCACGGAGAATGAGTGCGCGCACCTGGCCGGCGGCCAACAAGCAGAAGAGATAAAGGCCGACTCCGGCAAACCGTCGCCTCTGGGCGCTACGAACCATGTAAACGAGCAGGCACCCCTCGATCAGGATGCCGGCATACTGAAGCGCGTCTCTGACGATGATGCTATCCATGAGCGGTCGGCGAACTAGTCGTCAAACGACCATCCCCCGGATCGCTCATGCGATTCGGAGGAACTTAATTGCTCGGCTTCGTCGGCTTCGGCGGCTTCGGCGGCGGATTCATGGGTGGAACAGGATCAGTGCCGATCGCCAATAACCAAGTGGCATTGCTCGGCTTCAGGTTCGATGGCTTCGGCGGCTTCGGCGGTGGATTCATCGGTGGAACAGGATCAGTGCCGATCGCCAATAACCTGGCGGCATCGCTCGGCTTCAAGTTCGATGGCTTCGGCGGTTTCGGCGGCGGATTCATCGGTGGTACAGGATCAGTGCCGATCGCCACCAACGCCGGTTTGTCCGCGGTTAGTACAGTTCCAGCGACCGCGCGGCGAAGCGAAGCAGCCGTCAAGACAACAAGCAATGCAAGCAGGACAGTAACAGCTAAGTTCTTCATTTAGGCTCTCCAGGATGAAATAGTCGCACCGGCAGGCAGACACCGGCACATCGGAGAGCCTAAGCTTTCATAGAGAGAAAGTCAATACCCTTCTGCGCATTTTTTTATGCAGAGTGGTATTAGACATTTTGTCACTGGACAGACCCCTGTCCTGCGGTCGTTTGATTCCTCTAGTTTCCTCCTTTCATATCGTTCGTGACAGTTATAACGGCGATCGAAACAGACTGCAACAGTACAAGGGTACTGGGTACTAAGTACTGCATATGCGACTCGCTATCCCCACATCGGAAACCCCGCCTCCAACGCGTACTGATACTACCACATTTCGAGGCAGATATTAAGCATTAGGTACACCCCGCGGCATGACGGCATCCGAGGCAGATCAGGACAGGCCGCCGCCCCTCCCTATTGCAGTTCTCGGTAGTACTAGGGGCGAGTTTCTTCGCGGCGCGCCAAGAAAAGAAGATCCTTCGCTTCGCTCAAGATGACATGTCATTCTGAGCGAAGCGAAGAATCTGCATTTGGTTGCGGCTTTGCCGTGCTGTGCCGGTTGACCCGATGGGGGGTGAGTGGCATCATACATCTTATATGGTCCGTGCGGACCGGGGGTGATGCGCGATGCGAAGCCATTATTTGCGGATACTGACTCTGGTACTACTGGGTCTGTTCCTTTTCGCCGGCCTTGCGCCGAGCGGGAACGCCCAATCCACTGACCAGGAGCCATCGACGGGACCTACTCCCGATGTGGGTCCGACCGTTCTCGCTCCGAAAAAAACTCAGCCCGCTGCCCCCCAGCCTGAGAAGAAGCCGGAACGGATCAACCCCGACGAAGTCTTCAACATCTCGACCGCAACCAATCTCGTCAACGTCGACGTCATGGTAGTCGACAGGGACGGCAACCCCATTCCCACTCTCAAGCGCGGCAATTTCAAGCTTTACGATGACGGCGTTCCGCAGACCATCTCCAACTTCGGCGCGGAGCAGGCCCCGATGACTACCTGCATGGTCATTGAATTCAGCAATCGGTATTGGGTGCGCCTCTATCTGGTTTTGGAGGACGCTTACAGTTATCTCCAGTTCATTCAGCCTAAGGACTGGACAGCGGTGGTTTCCTTTGATATGAAGCCGCAGATCCTGACGGACTTCACCCAGGACCGCTCGCAAGTTCGCGGGGCGCTGGACACGCTGAGAATTCCAGGGTTCAGCGAGATTAACCTCTATGATGCGATTGCCTTCACGCTGGATCGCATGAAGGACATCAAGGGGAGGAAGTCCATTCTCGTCCTCTGTACCGGATACGATACGTTCAGCAAGCTCACGTACGACGAGATCCTGAAGATTGTGCGCTCCTCGGACACCGCGATTTACCCCATCAGCATCCTGGAGTGGCTGACAGTCCGCTCCATGAGGGGAGACAACATTAACTCCTTGCAAGCGCGGAACGGGTTGGAGACGATCGCGAAATATTCAGGCGGCCAGGCTTACTTCCCGCGCTTCGAAGGAGAGTTGCCGGGGATCTTCCAACAAATCAACGGGCAACTGCGCACACAGTACGGCCTGGGCTTCGTTCCCACCAACCCGGCAAAGGACGGGAAATTCCACAAGCTGAAGGTTGATCTCGTGGACGATCAAGGCAACCCGTTGCGGATCGTGAACCCCAAGGGGAAGGCGGTGAAATATCGGATTGTGTCGCGGGAAGGCTATTACGCGCCGAAGTCGTAGGAGGTGCAGCTTTCAGCTCTCAATTCCGGGGTTCCGCGGTGATTGAGCGCTGAAAGCCGATTCACTGCAACATTCAGAGCTTCTTTAGTGCCGGAAGTGCCGCGCACCGGTGAACATCATGGCGAGCCCCAACCGATTCGCGGCCTCGATGACATCCTGATCCCGTACCGATCCTCCAGGCTGCACCACGGCCACAGCGCCGGCTCGCGCCGCTTCTTCCACCCCATCCGGGAAGGGGAAAAACGCGTCGGAGGCAACCACCGTTCCTTCCAGCGGGTGCTTCAACTCACGCGCTTTGGCGGCGCCCAGCCTCACCGAGTCCACGCGGCTCATCTGGCCGGCGCCGACGCCCACCAGCACTCCTTCACGCGCATAGACGATGGCATTCGATTTCACATGTTTCACCACGCGCCAAGCGAAGATCAGTCCTCGCATTTCGCTTTCCGTGGGCTGGCGATGCGTCACGCATTTCCAGTCCTGAGCGCGCGCGCCCAGCGTGTCCGGAGATTGCACCAGCAACCCTCCCCCGACGGCTTTGACCTGTAATCCTTCCTCATCGCCGGAGGCTGTCCCCAAGTCCAACAAGCGGAGGTTCTTCTTCTCCCCCAGGCGCTCCAAGGCGGCGGGCTCGTACCCGGGGGCCACCACGGCTTCGACAAACAACTTGGACATTGCTTCCGCGGTTTCGGCGTCCAGCGGGCGATTAAAGGCAATGACGGAGCCAAAAGCGGAGACGGGGTCCACGTCCAGCGCCCGCTGGTAGCTCTCTCGAAGCGTGGCAGCGGAGCCCACTCCGCAGGGATTCGTGTGCTTGACGATGACCGTAGTCGGCTCGTCAAATTCCTTGACCAATCGCCAGGACGCCTCGAGATCCACGAGGTTATTGAACGATAGCTCCTTACCCTGGAGTTGGCGCGCGGAGGCCAGGCCGCGCCCGCCGGCCTCCGGGTCCACGTAAAGCGCGGCCCGCTGGTGAGGGTTCTCGCCATAGCGCAAATCCATTGTCTTGCGATAGTTCAGGTGGAGGCGCTCCGGCAGCGAGCCGCCATTCGCCCAGCGCTGGAGGGTTGTAGAAATGGCCCCGTCGTACGCCGCGGTGGTGGCGAAGGCTTTGCGCGCCAGGCGAGCGCGCGTCTCGCGCGAGATGCTGCCCTGGTTCGCGCGCAGTTCCGTCAGTACCGGTGAGAAATCCTGGGCATCCACAACCACGGTGACGTCGCGGAAGTTCTTGGCCGCGGAACGGATCATCGAAGGTCCGCCGATATCGATATTCTCGATGAGCTCCTCCAGCGTCACTCCGGGCTTGGCGGCCGTTTTCTCGAAGGGATAGAGATTGACCGCCACCAGATCGATGAACTCGATGTGATGCTCCGCAACCTGCTTTTGGTGATGCGGATTGGAACGGATGGCAAGAATACCGCCATGAACTTTGGGATGAAGCGTCTTCACTCTCCCGTCCAGCATTTCGGGGAAACCCGTCACGTCCGAGACGTCGCGGACCGTCAGGCCGCTCTCACGCAGGAGTTTGGCCGTGCCCCCCGTAGATAGTATCTCGACCCCCAGTTCCGCCAAGCCGGCGGCGAAATCCACCACTCCGGTTTTGTCGCTGACGCTGATCAGCGCTCGAGAGACTTTTCGCATGGATGCTCCTCAATTAGAAGCTATGATTCTGATTTACGCCTTGCCTGGCCGAAGGAACCCGTCAGGCTTTGGCCGCCTTGAAGGTCAACTTGCCATCCTCGGTGCTGATCCAGAACTGCACACTTGCGCAGCGGAACCTCGACTTGATCTGCCTGGTCTTGTCGCAGAGGTATTTATGAAACCGCGCCGGGTCGACCTCCACTCTCCGGCCCAAATCGCGCTGGGTGCTGATGATGGCTTGCAAGATCTGGTCGGCCTTCTCCGGCTCGATCTCCGGATCCGAACAAACCACGCAGACCATCTTGGCGGCTGTCAATGCCTCCAGCCCCTGCTTCTGCTGAGCAAACACGCCACGCCCTTCCTCTTTCTCCATCGCTCTTCTTTTCCAGAGAGCATTCTGGACGGCATATTTCTGTGCCAAGGCGTTGAGCTTGTAGCGCTGGCCGAAATTCAGGTCAGACTGATCGGCAGTGCGCCTTTTGATGTAGGTTTCAACACGATAAACCATATCGCGCGGGGGGCGGTCGGTATTTCCGTTGAAGTACACTTCCCACTCAATCTTCAGGCGGCGAATGTCGTCTTCGAGTTTGATCAGTTCCTCATCAATGGTCACAGAGTCGCCTCCTGAACTTGCTGCAAGCGGGGATTATACCCACGCTCGAGTGAGGGCAGTCAACCGGAAAGTGGAAGTCTCGAGTCCGACAGGTGTACGGGTAGGGCTTGCCCTACCCTCGCCGAGGCCAGCAGAAATGCGGGGACGGCAAGCCGTCCCCCTACGCCGTTGACGCTCCTTTACAACTATGCTCAAATGACGCTCAGATATGGAACATTCTGAACGTGATGCCGGACCGGAGGTTACCGCACTGCTCCGCCAGATCCCGGCAGTAAACGAAATGCTGAATCGGACTGCGCTGAAAGAACTGGAAGCGCGGGTAGGGCGCCGCCTGGTGGTGGAGTGCACGCGCCGCATTGTCCAGCGGCTTCGGGATGGGATCGTTGCGGGCAGCCTTTCAAGTGTCTCCCTGGTAGCATTGGAGCAGGAGATTGTCTCCGAGGCTGAGACGGCCGCCCACTATTCCCTGCGGCCTGTCATCAACGCCTCAGGGGTGATCTTGCACACCAATCTAGGCCGGGCTCCGTTGGCGCGTGAGGCGGTAGAGCATCTTGCGGAAGTCGCCACCCGCTATTCGAACCTGGAATACGACTTGGAGGCGGGAGAGCGCGGCAAGCGGGATGTCCACACGGAGCGGCTGTTGTGCCAACTTCTCGGCGCGGAAAAAGCCCTTCTGGTGAACAACAACGCTGCCGCCGTACTGCTGGCTCTGAACACTCTCGCCGAGGGAAGCGAAGTGGTCGTCTCGCGAGGCGAGCTGATTGAGATTGGCGGCTCTTTCCGCATCCCCGAGGTTTGCGCGAAGAGCGGCGCCATCCTGCGCGAGGTGGGAACCACAAACCGCACCCGCATCGACGATTACGCGGCGGCCATCAATGAACGCACTCGCCTGCTGCTGCGTGTCCACCCGAGTAATTTCCGCATCGTGGGCTTTACGGCTCGTCCTTCCCTGGCGGAGTTTGTAGAGCTTGCGCAAAAGCACAGCTTGATATCGATGGAGGATCTCGGCAGCGGCTGCCTGATTGACCTCTCAACGAAAAGCATCCGGGATGAACCCACGGCAACCGCCTCTTTGAAAGCCGGCGTGGATGTGGTGACCTTCAGCGGAGACAAGTTGCTGGGCGGCCCGCAAGCCGGAATCCTGGCCGGCAAGCGCGAGTTGCTGGAACGAGTCCGCAAGAACCCGCTCTTCCGCGCCTTGCGCGTAGATAAGCTGATCATCGCGGCGCTGGAAGCGACGATCTCTCTTTACCTCCAGGGAAAAACTGACGACGTGCCAGCCTTGCGCATGATCAATCTTCCTGTGGAAGCAATCCGCAGGCGAGCAGTGGGTTTGGCTGAGAAGATTTCGGCTCACCCTGGATTTTCAGTTCGGGTCCTGGACGGTGAATCGGTAATCGGAGGCGGGTCAACCCCCGCGCAATCGCTTCCCACTGCCCTGCTGGCGGTGACGCACTCGAGCCACAGTGCACAGGAACTCGAACAGCTCTTGCGCCGGAATATGCCTCCGGTTATTGCCCGGGTTGAAGAGGACGCTCTGCTGCTCGACCTCAGAACCGTGTTTGAAGATCAGGACGAAGAACTCTTCGAAGCCTTGGGAGCGATTGCGTAGACACGGCGCAGTCGCTGGGCGCTTCGTTGCGTTTGAAAGGACACCGCTCGTCGGGACTGGAAGGGCGGGGCTTTAGCCCCGCCGCCGATTTATGGCGGAATTTAGGGGCTTTAGCCCCTGAAGCAAATCAGCGTTTCAGGGCCTAAAGGCCCCTTCAACGCACGTCCTTCAGACGTCGGGGCTAAAGCCCCGCCCTTCCGAGGACCTCCGGCAAAAGAGAATCGCACTGATTCTCATCGGATTGTTGGTGCGACCCGGGGCAGGTTAACGTTATGCGAGCCCTTGTCTTTGACGGAAAACTGGCTCTGCGGGATATCGACAAGCCCATTCCTAAGCCGGGCGAAGCCCTGATTCGAGTCACGCTGGCGGGGATTTGCGGAACGGACCGCGAAATTCTCAAAGGCTACTCCGCCTTCCGGGGCGTCATAGGTCACGAGTTTGTGGGGCGCGTGGTGGAATGCGAGGATCCCGCCTGGATCGGCGAGCGAGTGGTGGGTGAAATCAACATCGCGTGTGGTGAATGCGAGTGGTGTTCGCGGGGCCTCGGCCGCCACTGCCCAACGCGGACGGTCATGGGGATCGTGAACCGCGCCGGGTGCTTTGCTGAGTATGTTGCGCTGCCTTTGCGCAATCTGCACCGGGTTCCAGCCGCAGTGTCGGATGAGTCCGCGGTGTTTGTTGAGCCGCTGGCTGCCGCCGCTGAGATTCTGGCTCAGATGCGCCTCGAACCCGGCACGAAGGTCGTGGTTCTTGGCGACGGCCGGTTGGGCCTTCTGGTAGCCCAAGTCCTGAAAAACGCCGGAGCGGAAGTGACCCTGGTGGGCAAACACGCCTGGAAACTGGAATTGGCAAGGCCCTGGGGTGTCAGGGTAATTGCGAGGAGCCAAAGCAAGTTGCGGGCCGCCAGTGTTCCGGTAATCGTGGAGGCCACCGGTTCGCCTCGCGGTTTGGAAGAAGCTTTCCGCCTTGTCCGGCCACGCGGGACCGTGGTGATGAAATCCACATTCCATGAGCACACGCGCTTTGACGCAACCAAGCTCGTGGTGGATGAGATCACAATGCTCGGCTCGCGCTGCGGTGAATTCCCCACCGCGCTGGACTTGCTGAAGCAAGGGCAAATCAAGGTGCAGCCTCTGCTCTCGAAAGTGTTCGCGTTAGAAGAGGGCCTTGAAGCCTTCGAGTACCTGGAGCGGACAGCCTGCCTGAAGGTTTGCCTGTCGAATCGGCGGTAGGCAGGTCGGCAGGTGGGCAGATCGGCAGGTCGGCAGGTGGGCGAGGATCGGCAGATGGGCAGATCGGCAGATCGGCAGATCGGCAGGTGGGCAGGTCGGCGGGTGGGCAAGTGGGCAGTACAGGCCGCGGGAAAAGTCCCCATGGCTGTCATCCTGAGCGGAGCGAAGGATCTGCATTTGGTGGCATTCACGGAGATACTCGCCCTACCATCTATCACCTACCCTTGCAATGATGGATAATGAGGTAGAGGAAATTCTCTTGACCATGAGACAAACAGGATTAATAGACTTTTCCAAGCGGACCGGGCTTGCCGTATTGCCTTTTGCCATGGCGCTCAGCTTCTCCATGAGTGCGATAGCTCAAGACGAGAAGCAAGCGCCTGCCCCACCCCCGGCGGATTTACCGGGCCACGTGAACTACATAGCGCAGCAACTCTACGGCGTGATGCTCGAAGACGCTACGCCCATTACCGACCAAATCCAGAAACTGGTGCTCGCCCAACTCGAGGAGTGGATGATGGACCGCTCGCCCACGGATGTCGAGGTGCGCCGGGATGTCGACATGGCTTTTTCAGCGCTGCATTACCCGCTGGTTGGGAAGGCGGCGGCATTCGCTCGACCCTGGAAGGACCAGGTGGTCATCGGGGCCGGCTACACTCTGGGCTGGACGAACATCGACCGCACCAGCGTCCTCGCCATCTTTTCCAACCAGCAGGGCCATAGCCGCTTCGTGACCGTGACGGGCTTCGTACCACGCACCGATCTCCATTACGCGTTCCCTGCGGAGCAGGCGGGCGACGCTTTCCGGTTCTTTGTCTATGGGTTCAGATTGGGGAAAAGCCAGACTCGCCTGAGCGTCGTCTACTATTCCTTCGATGGAAAGGACTTGAAGTCTCTGTGGGAGGTCCGCGACTTGTACGATGGCAAGATCAGCTTCGGGAAAGATCGAGTGGTGATCCGTTTCCTGAAGGAGGAAGAATACGTCGCCGAAGCCGCTCACGGTCGCAGGCCACCACGCCACCAGAACGTTTACGCCATTACGCCCACGGGTCTGGATATCCAAAGCGAGCAGGATATCCCCTACTGAGCTGCAGGAGTCAGGACGCCACACTTTAAGGAGCGCCCGGCGTTGGACATTCGCGTCATCAATCTTGACCGCAGCACGGACCGGCTCTTGACGTTCGAAACGCTTAACAGTCACCCAAATCTCAAATTCCTGCGCTTCCCGGCAATCGAAGGAACGGACCTCGAGCGCGGCCCCCTGGCCGATCGCGGCATCATCACGGCCGATCTCAGCTATGGCGACGGGGCGCTGGGATGTGCCCTGTCGCATCTCGCCTTGTGGGATCTTGCCATCGAGCAGAATCAATCGCTCACGATTTGCGAGGATGACGCGATCTTCAATCGAGGCTTCGAGGCGGCTGCCGAATCGTTAATGAAGGCGCTCCCAGGGGACTGGCACATGATTCTGTGGGGCTGGAATTTCGATTCAGTCCTCTTGTTCGACATGATCCCGGGTGTCTCGCCGTGCCTTGGCGTTTTCAACCAACATCGGATGAGGATGGGCATTGACGCGTATCAATCCGCCAGTTTGGCGCCGCGGCCATTCCGGTTAGTCAGGGCATTCGGCACTGTCGGGTATACCGTTTCTCCGGTGGGCGCGCGGGCCATGAAACAGCACTGCTTGCCTTTGCGAAACCTGGAGGTGTTCTTCCCTGGCCTGGAACGAGTGCTGCCCAATACGGGAATCGACATCATGCTCAACGACGCATACCCACGTATCAATGCATACGTCAGTTTCCCGCCGCTGATCATTACCAGGAACGATCACAGCATTTCGACCGTCTAGTGCTTAACTGAATTAGTGAGCGAACTTACTCGTCGGAAGGTGAAGGGCGGGGCTTCAGCCCCGCCGCTGATCTCGCGAGGTAAAATACGGGGCTTTAGCCCCTGGAGCGGCTTGGCTTCCGGGCCTGAAGGCCCTTCCAACCGTGCACCCATCGACGGCGGGGCTGAAGTCCCGCCCTTCCGAGTGTCACTTGAGATTGCGCTCATTAATCCGGCCAAGCACCAGCGCGCGCTTTGAGGGCGCGAATTACGATGGACCGAACTGAATTCCACAAACCGTCTCTTGAACCTCGCCTCCAAGAGCTTCTGGAAAGAGGCTTGACGCACCATCGGGCGGGGCGCATGGCCTCGGCCAAAGCATGTTACCAGGCGATGCTCGAGATTGATCCACGGTGCGCCCAGGCACTTCACTTGCTCGGCTTGATGGCGCAGCAAGCAGGCCGATCTGAAGAAGCCATCCAGTTGATGAGCGAGGCTCTCGCCCTGGCTCCGGATGACCCGCGCACTTTGAACGACCTGGGAGGTTCATACTTAATCCGCGGCGAGAACGAATCTGCCCTGAGTTGTTATCAGCGCCTGGCAGAGCTGCGCCCGGACTCCGCACGAGCGCATTACTGTCTGGGTGTTGCACAGGAGCTGCTTAAGCGCCTCGAGGCCGGCAAGGACTCCTACCGGCGCGCGGTCGCGCTCGAACCCGGCTCGGCGGAGTTCCAGTGCGCCCTGGCTCGAGCTCACTACAAAAGCGGCGATCCCCAAGCGGCAGCCGAGAGCTTCCATCGCGCCCTGACTCTGGACCCGAACCGGTACGAGATTCACAACGGCCTGGGCCTCGCCCTCACCGATCTCCGGCAATACGAGGCGGCCGCTGAGATCCTCCAGAAGGGGTGCGCGCTTCAATCGGAAAGCGCGGAGCTCTCCGCCAGCTTAGGTTACCTCTTTGAAGCTAGAGGAGACCTCGCTTCCGCAGCGGAGGCCTACCGTCGTGCGATAAGGCTGGCGCCCAAACTGGCTGGCGCACACCGCGAGTTGGGCTTGGTGCTTTTCGCCCTGGGTGACCTGGCCGAAGCCGAAGAATGCTTCGAGCGCGTTCGAGCCTTGGACCCCGACTCCGCGGAAGCCGTGTTCTATCTGGCCACGATCCATTTGCTCCAAGGCCATCTGGCGCTCGGCTGGAGCGAATATGAATCGCGCTGGCGGACCGGCGCGGGGCTGCGCACGCGCAGAACGTTTCCCCAGCCCCAATGGAAGGGCGAGCCTCTGGAAGGTGCGCGGATCCTGATCTATGCCGAGCAGGGTCTGGGCGACACTCTGCAATTCGTGCGTTATGTTCCTCTGGTCGCCGCTCGGGGAGGACAGGTGATTCTGGAGGTCCAGCCGGCGTTACAACGCCTATTGACCGGAATCGAGGGAGGGTGGCAAGTGCTCAGCCGCGGCCAAACCCTTCCGGACTTCACCTGGCAATGCCCGATGCTCAGCCTGCCCCTGGCGTTTGCGACGGAAATGAGCACGATTCCCGGACGAACACCCTACCTCTATCCGGATCCGGCCCTCCGCGAGGTCTGGAAGCAACGCCTTCCAGAGGCTACATTGCGGATCGGGCTGGTTTGGGCCGGCGGCCCACACCACGGCTTCGATCGCTGGCGTTCCGTCCCATTGGCGCAATTCGCGCCTTTGACGAACCTGGAAGGCGCAACCTTCTACTCGTTGCAGACGGGTGAGGCAGCCGAGCAGGTGAAGCAGGTCGAGGCCCCGGTGCGCATGGTCGATCTCCGCGACGAACTGCACGACTTTGCCGATACCGCGGCAGTTGTCGCCAGCCTCGACCTGGTGATCACGGTTGACACGGCCGTGGCCCATCTTGCCGGCGCCCTGGGGAAACCGGTCTGGATCCTGGTGACCAATGCGCCGGATTGGCGCTGGTTCTTGCAGCGAGAGGATTCCCCCTGGTACCCCACCGCCCGCCTGTTTCGCCAATCGGCGCACGGAAATTGGCAGGATGTCCTGGCCCGCCTGGAGCGCGAGGTCCGCAAGCTGCTAGCTTGACCTATCTAGCCCAGCCATTGGGGATTGTGGGCGGTCCCATCGAAGTCAATCGTGGTCTTGAAAGGTTCGAACTCGCCGCGCGCCGCCAGGGGCGCGGTCTTTGCCAGAAGTGCCGAGAGCTGTTCTTCCGTAAGAGGCCGGAAGGTGCGGGCGGCATCGAGCGCCTGCTCGAGGATTTGCAGGCTGTCGCAGCCGGTGATGACAACGGAGGTGGGGAGATTCATGGCGTAGTGCAGGCACTCAACGGGCGTCACGGCGTTGCTCTTCAGCACAAACCCGTCGCCCATGGACTTCATTCCCAGCACCCCGATGCCGTGCTGCGTCAGAACCGGGACCACTTTCTTGGCGAAGCTCTTGTAGTGAGCATCCATCACGTTCAAGGGCATTTGTACCGTATCAAAAATGAACCCGTGATTGAAGGCGGTGTGCAGCATCTTCAAGTGGATGTCCGGGTCCTTATGGCCCGTGAAGCCGACATAGCGAAGCTTGCCCGCCTTTTTCGCCTCCATCATGGCTTCGAATGAGCCTCCCCGACCGAAGATCCGGTCGGGGTCGCCGGGTCGAATGACTTCATGAAACTGCACGAGGTCGATCACGTCCGTCTGAAGGCGCCGGAGCGATTCGTCAATCTGCTGCGCCGCCAGCGCCTTGACCTGGCCGTCAATCTTGGTCATCAGGAAAACCTTCTTGCGGTAACCATCACGCAAGGCCTTGCCCATGCGCACTTCGCTCGCGCCGTCGTTGTAGTCCCAACAATTATCAAGGAAGTTGATGCCCCGATCGACGGCGGTGCGAACGATGCGAATGCTTTCCGCTTCGTCTTTTTGAAGACCGATATGGAAACCGCCCAACCCGACGAGCGACACCTTCTCGCCACTGCGCCCAAGCTTGCGGTAAGGCATCTCACCGACCGCTGCCGGCGCGGCCGGCGACGCTTGGAACATCGGAACGCCGACGCTTGATGCGGCAATGCCCAGGCCCGTGCAGCCCAAAAACTCACGGCGATTGGGTTTTCGTGAATTCATTGGATGACCTCCTGGTTTTCACGCTGCAGTGCAGTCTTTAGCAGAGGCGGCTTTACGCCCCACAACAGCCGGGGTGAATTCCCGCTACTGCATCCAGCTCCAGATTTCGCGTACTCTTGCCCTGAGTGACGCCATACGCCAATGCTATCACAAATCCATATCCTTCCCTACCGAAGTTCCAGGCTTTGCAGCATCGCATCGAAGGTCGGCTTGTAGGCGTCAAACCGGGATTGCGGGGCGATGAAGATCAGCGAAACCAGGAAGCCACTCTGGCGGGTCGTCACTAACTGGTCGCGCTCTTTCTGGCCGGGAAGCGGCGAGTCGGTTTCGAGCAGAGTGGAGAGGGCCGAGCGCCCCTTCAGGTTCATGGCTTTTTGCTCGATCACCCGCAGGTTGGGATTCGAGCTGCGCAAAGTCTCCAGCATTTCTTGTGTAGCCTCGACAAGTCCCCACGCCCCCTCCCTGCCGCCAGGGGGCTGGAACCGGCTGATGGACATGCCGTAGGCTTGCGCCGCGCCGGTTTCCGGCACTTCGACCATTCCTCCGGGCGGGACCAGAACCACGGCATCTTCGTTCCGCTCGACGCGCCAGTTGTCGGGATAAACGATGGAAATGCCGTAGCCGTCAAACTTGATCAATCGGGCTGAAGGAGGCGCGGGCGGACCCGCGAATTGGGCAGCGACAGGCGGCGGAGTTTCTGGGTTCGACGGGGCAGTGAGACTCAGAAGACGCTTTTTAGCATCCTCGAATGCCGGGCTCCCGCCCTTAAGCTTCTCGGGCTGCCCATACATGAGGATATTGGCGCTCGCGTCCGCATCGATCCTTTTTACGCGGTCGACGGGGTTGGGATGGTCGGAGAAAAACTGCGCCGTCTTCTGCGGGTACTTATTTTCGACGATCTCAAAGTACTCGGCCAAGGCGTGAGGATCGTAACCGGCTCGATACAAAATGTAGGCCGCCACCGCGTCAGCCTGGATTTCAGCGTCGCGGGAATTTTTCAGCAGAATCGAGTCAAGGCCAAGATTGAGGCCCATGGCGGTCAACTGGCCGGTCAGGCTCCCCGAGCGGCCAAGAATAGTTCCCAGCAGCGCCAGCGGGGCCTGCGCCAGCAGCGCCTCGGAAGCCTGGTGCGTTCCGTGGCGCATCACCACGTGGCCGCTTTCATGCGCCAATACCCCGGCAAGCTGCGCTTCATTTTCAGCCGCTTCGATGGCCCCCCGGTTCACATAGATGTACCCGCCCGGCAAGGCAAAGGCATTGACGTCGGGACTGTTGATGACTCTGAAAGTCCAGACGTAGGCCGGGTTGTTGCTGGGCGCCAAGGAAGCCAGTTGCCGCCCCAGATCGTTGATGTAGCGCAGCACCTGCGGGTCCGCTAAAAGGGGGTATGTCCTGTCAACTTCCTCGGCGCTCTCCTTTCCCAGTTGGACGTCCTGCTGGGCGCTAAACAGGTTGAAGCCCGGCTTGAAGGCCGGGGTGTCGACTGCCCCACGCCACGCCCAGTGCGAGAAAAAAAGGGGCCAGGGCCATTGCTGGCGTGAGTCTTACATGTGGGCGTCGCCGTGGAGTGTTCAAGTCGTTTCTTTGCGACCTTTGCGCTCTTTGCGCCTTGGCGTGAAACCGGTTTGTTGGTCCCGCAATCACTGGCATTCGCCCCCAGCCCAATTCCTGTATATGGCCCGCTCTCCCAGTTCCTCTTCAATGCGCAGCAGGCGGTTGTATTTTGCCAGCCGCTCGGAGCGCGTGATCGCTCCGACCTTGATCTGTCCGGCGCCCGTGGCGACGGCCAGGTCCGCCATCGTATCGTCCTCGGTTTCGCCGGAGCGCGCGCTGACCACCGTGCCATATCCGTGGCGTTTGGCGAGTGCGATCACTTCCAGGGTTTCCGTGAGCGTGCCGATTTGATTCATTTTAACCAGCACGGCATTGGCCGCTCCGGTTTCGATCCCTTTCTTCAGCCGGGCAGGATTGGTGGCGAAGAGATCGTCGCCGATCAACTGCACGCGTGGTCCAAGCTGCTCGGTCAAGAGCTTCCATCCGGCCCAATCGTCTTCGGCAAGGCCATCTTCAACGGAAATAATGGGGTAACGGCCGCACCACGCGGCGAGTCTTTCGACCATTCCCTCGGCGTCTGTCTCCACGCCTTCGCGCAGCATCCGGTAGCGGCCCTTCGCGTAAAAGTGGCTCGAGGCTATATCAACCGCGATGGCTGCGTCCTGGCCGGGCCGGAGCCCTGCGCGCTCCATCGCCTCCACCATCAACTCGAAGCCCTGCTCATTGGTTTTGAGCGCGGGCGCGTAGCCGCCCTCGTCCGCCACGCCGGGGCGATAGACGCCGCGCGAGATCAGCGTGTCCTTCGCGGCACGGTAGATCGCGGCCACGTCCGCGAGCGCTTCCGAATAGCGGCGGGCGCGCAAGGGAATCACCTGGTAATCCTGAAAATCGATGTTTCCGCCGCCGTGAAGCCCTCCGCTCATGATGTTGACCATGGGAACGGGAAGTTCGGTCGCCGTCACGCCTCCCAGATAGCGATAAAGAGGCAGGTGGCTGGAAGCGGCCGCGGCGCGAGCCGTCGCCATCGAGACTCCCAGGAGCGCGTTAGCACCCAGCCGGCCTTTGTTTGCGGTACCGTCCAGAGCAATCAGGCGGTTATCGATCCGGGGCTGGTCCATCGCGCTTTCACCATGCAAGGCCGGCGCGATGACCTGCGCGACGTTGGCCACGGCGGTTAACACACTCAGGCCGAGATAACGACTTGCATCACCGTCGCGAAGCTCAACCGCCTCAGCTTTGCCGGTGGATGCGCCGGCGGGAACAATCGCCCGGCCGGATGCGCCGTCGTCCAAGAAGACCTCGACCTCGAGGGTAGGGTTGCCCCGCGAATCGAGAACCTCACGGGCGCGGATGTTAGATATTTGCGACATATTGGCTTCCTGAAACCACCCCCAACCCCTCCTCATGTGAGGACGGGAGTCCGGGAATTCCCCTCCTTGGATAAGAAGGGGCTAGGGGTGGTTGATTGCCGAGCCGTTCCTTTGTTTTCATAGACATTCCCGGTTCGTTCGCTCAATTCTGGAGTCGGCAGATGGCGCGGACCCTTGAGGTTTGGGGTCTGCGATGTCCCGAAGGGACAGGCCAAGACTAACGGCACAAACTGACGGGCCTGCGCCTTCGGCGCATCGTGGACATTCAAAAGCAATGTCTGCGCCAGCCCTTGATTGTTTTCCCCTCTTCCTTTGTTTTCATAGACATTCTCGCTTTGTTCCGCTGCTTTTCGATATCTCAAGGCCTGTTTCATGCGAAGGTCCCACCACCCCCCGCCCCTCCTCATGTGAGGAGGGGAGCCTGGGAATTCCCCTCCTTGGAGAAGGAGAGGCGAGGGGTGGTAGATTTCCGAGCCGTTCCTTTGTTTTCATAGACATTCCCGGTTCGTTCGTTGATTTCTTGTAGCGCCGACCTCCAGGTCGGCATTCGGGCCGGGGCATTTACCTCTGCTGACCTAAAGGTCAGCGCCACCCGATCTCCCCCGCGATCTAGCCTATACACTTAGGCACAGTTTGTCAAGGCGTTTGCGGGGAATGGCCGATTTGGAATTTGGAACTGCGGGTTTATGACGGCGAATGGCATTGATGCGCCTCCCGGAAGGCGGCCACAAGGGCCGCCCCTACATCCCGGTTTCACGATTCAGGACTTCGAGTGCCTTCCCCGCAGCCGACATTGTGTCCTCTAAACTGCTTGTTCCCTCCAGCATCAGCCACTTGGCGAAACGTCTGGTGTGCTCCTTCGTGGTTTCGTCGCGGATGTACTCGACGGGTGACTTTCCGTCGATCCGCGCCAGCATCAGGGCGCCGAGATGGCGCAGGGTCATACTCTCAAAATCCACCAGCGCGGCCCCTGCGGCTCCTCCCACCAATTCTCCCCAAAACTCGCGGGCTGCCAAAAGGTAAGGCCCGGCAAATTGAGGTTGGTGAAACGCCTTTAGAAAGAGATGGTTCAGAAGAAATCCCGCATCGAAGGCCGGATCGCCCCAGTGAACGACCTCGAAATCAATCAGGAAAACGTGAGTGTCCCGGACGAGCATGTTTTTGGGGCTGTAGTCGCCGTGCACCAAAGCGCTGCGAATTTGCCAGGAATCGTCGATCAGTTTCTGGATGAGCGGGCGGACGTCAGGGTGCCGCGCGGCCGTGGTCCGATAGTAGGGATCGACACGGAGTTGGTCGAACACTGTGCGCTCCGCGAATGCCGTCCGGAATGAAGGGTCGCGCTGAGAGGCGGTAATCATGCGTGCCAGAAGACTTCCTGCCTGCCTCGCGAGGCCCGGGTTGACTTGGCCTTCCAGGAGCGCCTCTTTCCATGTGGCTGACCCCGCCGGCGCTGCGGTCATGACAAAGAGGTAGTCATCATGGCCGACATAAACAATTTGCGGGAAGGTCTCCGGGCCTAGCACAGGGCTTAGCGCCTGGATTGCCTCCGCCTCGCGGAAGATGCGGCTGCGCTCCGAGCGCCAATCGTCCTTGACACGCAGTTTCTCGAGCGACTGCTTCACCACCCAGCGCCGTTCCCCGCCGTCTGCTCCCTTCCCTTCCACCAACAGAACGGTGTTGGAGACGCCGCCACCCAATTCGCGGACAGACATGGGCAAGCCAGACACCCAGAGACCGTGCCGCGCAAGGTAATCCTTAACGTTGCCGGCGGAGAGGAGGATGGGCTGTTTAGGCATTAGGATATTAGACGTAGTCTCAAGAATCCCGCATTGGGCCCAGCCCCGCAGGGGCTGGATGTGGGTAGCCGGGGGCAGCGCCCCCGGAAAACATCGGCCCCTCGCCCCTTTCCCCTCTCCCCGCGAGCGGGGAGAGGGGTGCCGAAGGCGGGGTGTGGGGCCTGGTCCGGGGGTTTCACCCCCGGCTACTCAACTTGCTCCCCTCCGGGGAGTACCGACTCCGCGAAACTTCCTGGCCACGGGCTGACCCGTGGCATCAACGGTGTCGAGCAATTCGTACACTGCCCCGCACGTCGGACATACCACTTCCGCTTTGCGGCCGTCTTCCTTGCGGCACACTTCCTTCAGCACTCCGAAATGGCCGTCCGGAGATAGAAAGTACTCAAACATAAGCGAATTGCAGCGCGCACAGTACTGCCCCCGGCGCTGCGCGCTCCCATGAATCATGGCTTTCTCCCGTTCTCCTCCTCTTAAGAGAGTATTGCATCTCCCGAAAGCAGGAAACAGGAATTAGAAGGTAGAAGTTTTGAAGGCTGTCCCTTCACGGCGGGCCTGCCCTCCGGCCTGGCCACGCACGCCGACTATAAGGGGGATAACGGTGTCGGGTGCCTTTATTTTGACAACGCTTGACATGCTACGTTATACGTAGTACGCTGCAAGTGTGATCCGGACATTTCGCTGCGAGGAAACGGAAGAGCTTTTTGAATATCATCATACCCGCCGCTTCCGAACATTCGAGCGGGTGGCTTTGCGAAAACTTCTTCAAATTCACGCGGCAACGGAGTTGCAGGTCCTGGCTTCGCCCCCCGGAAATCATCTGGAAGCGCTACGAGGGGACCGGAAAGGCCAGCATTCCATCCGGATCAATGAACAGTGGCGGATCTGCTTCGTGTGGAGAGAAGGTCACGCTTACAACGTGGAAATTGTAGACTACCACTAAGGAGCTGCAAGCATGAGCAAGGCATCCAATATGATTCCTCCGGTTCACCCCGGCGAAATCCTCCGAGAGGACTTCATGAATCCGCTGGGCCTCACCATCAACCGACTGGCGCTGGACCTCCACGTACCTGCGACCCGCATTGGAGAAATCGTCCACGAACGCCGGCGTATTACTGCCGATACCGCCTTGCGCTTAGCGCGCTACTTCAAAACCAATCCCGAGTTCTGGCTCAACCTCCAGAATTTCTTCGACTTGGAAGTCGAAAGACGCTCCGGAACTAGCGTGGAGATCGACCGGGATGTGCATCCCGCGGCTGCGCCTGCTTCGTGAGCCGGTCTGTTCGACCCTTGCGGGGTCGGCAGGTGCAGCGAGGGGCCAAGGGTTTCGTAGGTTTCATCCGTCAGCCGACGGACTAATGTTGTTGTTGCCCTTCGGGCAACACGGGAGCCAGAGTAAACCATGACTCAGCGCATTCCACGTAGAGACTTTCTGAAGAGTTCGGTCGCCCTGGCAGTCGGAGTGGGTGCAACGCAAGCTGGCGCGACGCGCGCGGGCCAGGCAGCCGCGTCCACGGCCGGCGCTAAGCTGGAATGGCGCAACAAGCGGCCGGAGATGCGCTATCGCAAGCTGGGCCGGACGGGCTTTATGATTTCGGAGATGGTCTGCGGCGGCGATCCCATCTCTCCCACCAACAACCGCCACGTGGAGCTGGCCATCGAAATGGGGTTGAACTATCTGGACACAGCTCCGGAATACGGGGAGGGCCAGAGCGAGCGGGGCTACGGCGCCATTATTCAGGGCGCAAAGCGCGACCAGGTGTTCGTCAACACCAAAATCAGCGTTTTTCCGGACACGCGCTTCGCGGCATACGAAATGTTGTACGCGCGCCTGAACCGCGACGAGCAGGCCGCAATTCTGCGCGAGGTAAGCGAAGACATCGAGCGGCGGCGGGTCACGGTGCCGAATTATTTCGGCAACTATTTCAACGGCCAGATTCGCCAGGTGGAAGAGGCGGCGCTGGCGAATGCGATGGAGAAGAAGTACGGCGCGAAAATCGACCGGCCGCGAGTTTACGTCAAAACCATCATCGATTCTCTGGAAGGCAGCCTCAAGCGGCTCCAGACCGATCACGTGGACTTGATGATGTGCCCGCACGCGTGCTCCTCCCCCGCCGAGGTGCAAATCCACGAAATCTATGAAGCTTTCGAACTGCTCCGCAAGCAGGGCAAGGTGAGGTACCTGGGGGTCTCAGCGCATAACGACCCGGCAGGAGTTCTCAAGGCGGCCATGCGGACGGGCGTTTATTCCGTCGCCATGGTGGCCTGCAACATCCTGAACTGGCACTACGTGGCGCCGGTGGTCGAGGAGGCCTACAAGCAGGATTTTGGCGTGATTGCCATGAAGACCGCGCAGGTTATTTTTCAGCCGGACCGCTCGGCGACCCCGGTGCCGGAGCGCGCCCAACTGCTCGAGCAGACAATTCCCGGCGATATGAATTTGCACCAGAAGGCCTACCGCTTCGTGCTGAACAATCCCCACGTTTCCGCAGTGATTTCGCAATTGGAGAACGAAAAGCAGGTGAGGGAGAATTTGCCGGTGGTCAGGGCGTAGTTCAGGTGGTTGTCAGTCCGAGCCCTCGTGGGCCTCCGGCCTGCCGATAGTGGGTCAGTTTGAATCTAGGGACTGAAGATCACATGCAAGAGGAAAGAGAGGAAGCCGTAGCGGGCGATGTAGTACACGCTCCCAAGGACTGTGAAGACGATAAGAATCAACTTCGCCCATGTTGGGAGTTTATCTATGGCCCGTGAAATCGATGCCATGATGGTTATTCTTCCAGAAAACAAACCGGCCTGCCTATAGACTTGAAAGTCTCAAACGCGGTCGTCCCCACGAAAGCGGGAACCCACGTCCAATGGATTCCCGCTTTCGCGGGAATGACGTGGCTCTCAACATTCCCTAGTCCTGCGTGGCCGGAACGTGGCGCACTTTGGTGGCTTGCGATCCCGGCCCCGGCTGCGGTGCGGGCTTGGGCATGTCGGAGGCTTTGAACCTCGGCAGCATCTCGTCCGCCATCGCCACCGCGTATACCGCCGAAGCGATTTCGACCGCACCCTCTCTCACATCTTCTTCGTAGATTCGCTCGTAGGTGTCGAGGTTGGTGTGATGGGTGAACGAGCCGTAGTCAAACGCATCTTGAGCCAATCCAATCCCGGGCAAACCGGCGTTGCTGAACGAAGTGCTGTCGGTTCCTCCTACCCTGCGGCTATCCGAGGGCATCACACCCATAAAGCCCCATTCCGCGAAGGGCGCCATCGCGTCGCGCACCGGATCCGCCGCGCCCGGCGGGCCAAACACGGACGCGCCGCGCGGCTTCCCTGTGCCCGAATCGATGTTGAAATACGCATCCAGAGTGGCAAACTCCGGTTTCTGCTTTTCGAAACTTCCGAAGTGCTGCTCGACATACGCGAGCGAACCCAGCAGTCCCTCTTCTTCTCCGCTCCACAGAGCGATGCGGATGGTCCGCCGCGGCTTCACGTGAAGAGCCGTCAGAATCCGCACAGCCTCAAGCATCATCGAAGCCCCAATTCCGTTGTCCGTGGCGCCTGTGGCGTCGTGCCACGAGTCAAAGTGGCCGCCCAGCATCACAATTTCGTCCTTCTTATCACCGCCCGGGATTTCCCCAATGGCGTTGTAGACGGTGGTCCCTTCCGGATATTGCTTGTTTTGAATGTTCACTTTCAGCGTCACCGAAGTTCCGTCTTCCATGATCCGTGAAATGCGCCCGTAATCTTCGTTCCGCATTACGAGGGTGGGCACCGCGCGCGTCCAATCGTAGGTCGCATTCTGCTGCGCGACGATCACACCGTGGGCGCGTCCGGCATCGTTCACGCGCACCAGCGCGCCGGTATCCACCAGGAACTGATCGACCTGCCGCGAAACTTCCTGGCGCGTCAGTTGCCCCTCCGGCAGCTTTGGCTGTTCGGGAAAGCGGAAGGGGCGGGGATTCTTTGCGTCAAAGCGCGACTTCCACTCGTCTTCGGAACGGCGCATGGGCGCCGGGTTCATTTCTTCGGCTACTTGAACGTGCTTCCCGACGAAAACAATCGCCCCATGAACCTTGTTCTTGACGGAATTCAGATAGGCATCGAGTTCTGCCTGGGTGGGCTGTTTCGGATCGGCAGGCTTTGCCGCCGGAGGCACGGGCGGGGCAGCCCATTTGGGCTCCGGCGGCGGAGGGGAGCCCCCGAAAAAGTTGAATCCGCCACCCCTCGGCAGCGCCATTCCCGGCGGATCGATCAAAACCACCTGCGCGCTCACCACTCCCTGGGTGCTGGGCGTCCAGGCCAACGGCTTAACCATCAATTGACCATGGAACGGCGAAACGGCTTCCGCCTCAAGATCGACGTTCTCCCAGCCGGGCACGAGGGTTGCCGCGCTCTCCGGCTGAAACGTCCACGGCTCGAGATGCGTGTTGACAAGGCCCCAGGAAGCCATCGTCCTCACCGCCCAATCATCTGCGGCTTTCAGATTCGGCGTTCCCGTCACGCGCGGCCCGTACACGTCGGCCACTTCGTGAATAATCCACATGATTCTCGAATTGTTGGTCTCCTCGGCGCGAATCTGAGCGTAAACCTCCGGGATTTCAGGCGCCGGCGCCGCCATCGGCATCGCCGCCAGCATCACCCAGCCAAGCACAAAAACGCCCACCTTAGCCACGTTTCCTCCCAATCGAGTCAAAACCGGCTCAAAGCAATTTCGTCTTTTCGCATGATCTTCCAGAGTCGCCTCAGGCACGGGGGAAAAGATACACCGCGCCTGGTCAGAAATCAATTATACGTATTCGGCCTACAGCTACCGCAACTTACTTCCGTCCAGGATCGTCCATATCACTGGGGCGACGTGGGTCCCTGCTTTTCTTTGCGGGCTTTGCGTACTTTGCGGCTTTGCGTGAAACCGGGCCCGGTCCGGGGGCGGATTTTGTGGAACTTTTAGCCTGTGCGGGCGGAATACACCGTGAAAGCAGAGGATGATGGCCGAACTGACTGACCTTCGCGATGAGCAGTTGCTGCGGATGATGCAGGCCGGAAATGAAGACGCCTTCACCACGCTGTACCGGCGCCGCCAGGGAAGTCTTTACCGTTTCGTGCTCGAGATGAGCGGGTCCGCGCCGCTCGCCGAGGACGTCACGCAGGAAGTGTTCATGGCGCTGATTCGTGAGAGCCGAGGTTTCGACCCCTCGCGCGGTTCCCTGATCGGATATCTGCTCGGGATGGCGCGCCATCATGCCCTGCGCTTTCTCAAGCGTGACCAGACGTACGTCGCTGGCCCGCTAGGGGAAGAGGGTTGGCGGGATTATGGAGACGCCGTTCCGGCGTCCGGCGAAGATCCGCACTCCGTCATCGCCCGCCGGGAGACGGTCCATTCGGTGCGGCAGGCGATCTTGAGCCTGCCCGAACATTATCGCGAAGCTGTGGTTTTGTGCGACTTAAACGAATTGAGCTACGAGGATACTGCGTCGGCCCTGGGTTGTTCGGTGGGGACGGTGCGGTCGCGCCTGCACCGCGGCCGCGCCTTGCTCCTCCAGAAACTTAACGGTGGAGTGAAGGTGGAACCCGCCCATGAGGCTATCGACGGCAGCAGGTGTTTAGTATGAATTGCAAAGACTTCGGAAGTATGATTCATGAGCTTGTCAGCCGTCGGGTGGGTGACCCAACAAAGCAACTCGAGGCTTTGGACCACGCCGGCCACTGCCTCTGGTGCGCCCGGCGCCTGGATGAAGAGAATAAGCTCACGGAACGGCTGCAAGCGTTTGCCGGCAGTCTTCAGGGCCAGCGAGCGCCACTGCGGGTGGAAGCAGAACTGCTGCGAGCATTCCGCGAAAAGAAGCCGCGAGAAGGGGCGCCACTCCTGGGGTTGGCATGGAGACGCTTTTGGCGTGGCTTAAGCTGGGGCATGGCATTAGCGGCGATTGTGGCCACGGCGTGGATCGTGCTGATTCAATGGCCGCGCCAGCATCGGGGCGCAAGTACACCCGCATCGCGAATCGCCACCAGCCGGCCACAGGTTGCCTCTGACGTTGCGAAGGCCGGCGTCACGCCGGGATCGAGCGAGGGAAGCGCCCTCCTGAAGAGCGACGCTAAAGCCCAGGCTGCTCATATCCGGAATCCGCAGCGGCCGGCGCCGGAGGAATCTGCAAGCGAAACGACAACGGACTTCATTTCCCTTGGGACTTGCGACGATTCCCAATGCATGGAAGAGGCCACGCTGGTCCGCGTGGCGCTGCCTGCCGAGGCCCTGCTGGCCTTCGGGCTAGGGGTGGACAACGAATATGCTCCGGACGCCTTGGTCCAGGCAGATGTTGCCTTGGGAAGCAACGGAGTTCCATTTGCGATTCGGTTTGTGAATTAAGCAGCAGAATGCGGATCTTTCGCTCCGCTCAGGATGACAGGCTTCGGGTTACCAAAAGGAGACGATATGAAACAGCAAAAGTCTGGAATAGCGACGATCTGGGCAGCGGGGATCTGCTTCGTGTGCCTGGCTGCGGCCTTCCTGCCGAACGCCACGGCACAAAATCAGGTAGCGGCAGGCGGCAGGTTCGGGAGGGCGCGTTTCTTCGGCGCCGAACTCTTCTCCGCAGGCAAAGTGGTGACTGGCGCGCCCTATTCCGGTCAAGCCATTACTGAGCACACCCAGGTTCTGGCGGATGGAAACACCATCCATACCACGACCACCGCAAGCGTCTACCGCGACAGCCAGGGCAGAACGCGGCGCGAGCAGGAACTGGGGGCCATCGGGCCCTGGGCCGCCGAAGGGGGCCCTCGTAAAATGATAGCGATCGGCGACCCCGTGGGCGGATCAATCTACATGCTGAATCCCAAGACCCAGTCGGCCCGGCAGATGCCCTTCCCCCAGCACGCGGGAGAACGCTGGGATGGTCAACGGGCTGAGCGTACGAAAGCTGAGAACCCCAACGTGACGAGAGAGTCGCTCGGCACGCAAGTGATCAATGGAGTGACGGCTCAAGGGACCCGTACGACGCGCACCATTCCCGCCGGGCAGGAAGGCAACCAGGCACCGATTGTAATCACCATGGAGCGCTGGTACTCGCCTGAACTGCAAACTGACGTGATGCGCAAGGAAACCAATCCGCAGTTTGGCGAAACGACATTCCAGTTGACGAACATCGTGCGCGCGGAACCGCAAGCTGCGCTTTTCCAGGTGCCCTCGACTTACACCATCAAGAGTGGACGACCATCGCGTAATGAGTCGGCGGAAGGAACGCCGGCTGAACAGTAATCGCTGTCCGTGCGACGGGGCGGGCCTTACGCCCGCCCCCCCGTGCGTTTTGCACGGCCCGATTCCGGAATACCCTCATCAAGCGCCCTCGGCGAACGGAGTGAGGCCGACCCAGTCCCCCGGCGCACACCACAGAGAGAATCCCCCCGCCACAGGACTGCTTCCGGCAGCGGCCATTCCGTCGACGACACCTCCTATTTCGCAAAGCCGTTTCGAGCCGCTGGACACTGGGCCGCAGATGGATTAGGCTAATTTGCGGTCGAATGGCGGCGCCGCTGAGCCCCAAGCTGTGCAAGACGAGAACGCAACGTCCGTTGCAATGGATGGTTCTGTTTAATAGGCTTCCACCACGAGCGTCGGCAACACGGTCGTCATGGAAATGTGGCGTCGCGCTCTCAGTCTTTTGTCTCCTCTCCTCCACCGGAGTGGGTGCCCAAGAACAACTCGAGCATCCCTACATCGAGCCAAAGGACGTCAAACCTGCGACCTGCCTGACCTGCCATCCCGAGAAGCAGCAAGGCCGGTTCGTCCACACTGCGGTCAGGATGGGTTGCCCGGAGTGCCACTATATCGTCACGGGAAAGAACCAGACGACGATCACCCTGCTTGCACAGGGGGGCGCCTTGTGTGCAAAGTGCCACGAGGCCCAGCCGGACCCTGTAATCCATCGACCCTACAAGAACGGCCAATGCCTGGTCTGCCACGAGCCTCATGCGTCGAATTTTGTGGCACAGATACGCGCTGATGTGAATTCACTCTGCCTGGAGTGCCACGCGCCAAAACCGAACGCAGGGAGTACGGTGAGCCTCTTCGGTCTGCAAACAATCTCGAGGGCGGAGTTCGAAGCAGCTCCTAAAATTGATCTAGATCCCAGCTTGCGCTTCGGACATCCCCGCCCGGCTCATCCAGTGGCCGGTGTTGCGGACCCACTTCACGCGGGCGAGAAGATATCGTGCCTGAGTTGCCATGCCTCGCATACCTCAACTCAGCCACACCTGCTCGTTTCGGCAAACGGCGGCGAAAGCGTCTGCGACGCGTGCCACCGGGCGATCGACAAACAAAAGGAAGGCAAGCCTAATGGCCAGGCGCAGCAACCGTAGGCCGCAGGCCCTCGGAGGGACGGCTCAGATGGCTCGCTGCACTACTCTTTTCGAATTTCTTCCCGGCGCGTGAAGAAAAGCAGATCCTTCGCTTCGCTCAGGATGACACGCTTTGCTCAGGATTACATGTCATTCTGAGCGAAGCGAAGAATCTGCATTTGGCTGCCGCTCTTCCTCGCTGCGATTAACCCACTTGCTTACGAGGTGGCTTTCGGGAAACAATCGACAAGGCACGGGTGAGAGACTACCGCTGATGCCGGAGGGGCGGAGCTAGACTCGTACTGAGTGACTGGAACGCGGTTGAGCGTTTGCGCTCGCCGGCAACTGCTTTTGAGCAAGGGGAGGGTATCGCATGGACTGGGGTCTTACGCGCAGGAGTTTTCTTTCCTTAGCGGCGCTGCTAGGGTCAGGTTTGAGATTGAGCTTCGCAGGCGGGAAGCGAGTTCCGAATTCGCCTGCGCCTAAACTCGGTGTCATTACGGACGAGTTGGGCGAGGACTTCGAAAAAGACCTGGAATTCATATCCGAACATTCTCTGGGTTATTGCGAGATGCGTGAACTCTGGAACAAGAATGTGACCAAGCTCTCCCAGGAAGAGTTGGAGCGCGCCAAGCAAATGCTCGAAGCGCATCACCTGAAGGTTTCGGAAATTGCCTCGCCGCTTTTCAAATACCATTTGCCCGGAATGCCTTCACCGCGCCCCAATTGGGGCGACACCTTCAAAGCCGCAGACTTGACGGATAAGGACACCGAGAGTTTGCTCGAACGGGTATTCAGGCTCGCCCCATTTTTCGGGACTTCCAAAGTGAGGGTTTTCAGTTATTGGCGGGTCGAGGATCCGGAAAAGGCATATCCGTTGGTCCGCGACCGCCTGGCGAAGGCAGCCGCGATGGCCGCTCAGCACAACATCATGCTGCTGCTCGAGAACGAGACCGACTGCAATGTGGGGACCGGAAAAGAGCTGGGGCGGATGGTCCGGGACATCAATTCACCCAACCTGCTCGCTACGTGGGATCCCTGCAATGCGCTGGGGCTGGGCGAGACTCCCTACCCCGACGGGTATCGCGAAGTCCGCGGGCTCTTCCGCCATATGCACGTCAAGGACGTGAGCAAAGATCCCGCCACAGGGAAGTTTCGATATGTTCCTGTCGGCAAAGGCGAGATCGATTATCGGGGCCAATTCAAAGCGTTGCGCGACGACGGCTACGAGGGAACGATGTCTATCGAAACCTCCTACGTACGCCCCGATAAGGACAAGTTCGAAGCCACGAGCGAGTGCCTGGAAGGATTGCTCAGCGCTTGGAAATCGGCCGGTGCGTAGGAGTCAGGAGTCAGAAGTCAGAAGTCAGAGTAACAGCGTTCGAGCCGGTGTCATGCTGAGCATGACACTGACTTGAAGATTTTGTTCTGACTCTTGACTCTCGACTTCTCTTGTCACTTAAAATGTTTTCTTCCCGAACCAGTTGGCCGCTAAGTCCAAATCGTTTGTCACTCGAGATTGAAGAACTGAAGCGTAAAGGGGTCCCTCCGCTCGACCTGACCGAATCGAATCCCACGCGCTGCGGATTCGTATTTGATCAGCAGCGCATCTTAGCTGCACTCGCCAATCCTCAGGCGCTCTTTTACACACCGGATCCGCGCGGCTTGCTCTCGGCGCGGCAGGCGGTGGCGGACTACTACGCTGAACAGGGCATCGCGCTGGATCAAGCTCAGATTTTCCTCACCACAAGCACCAGCGAAGCCTACAGCTACATCTTCCGCTTGCTCGCCGATCCCGGTGACGCCATCCTGGTGCCGCAGCCTAGCTATCCGCTCTTTGACTTCCTCGCCGGACTGAACGATGTTCGGGTCATCGCCTATCCGTTGTTTTACGACCGAGGATGGACGATTGATTTGGCCACGCTCGAAAAGCGCCTGGAAGCCCGCGCACGGGCTATCCTGGTGGTTCATCCCAACAATCCCACGGGCTCGTTTGTTCGGCGGGAGGAACTCGCCAATCTGCTCGCGTTCTGCCAAAAGCGGGAAATGGCCCTGGTAGCTGACGAGGTCTTTGCCGATTATTCGCTCGCCGCGGACCCGGCGCGTGTCGCTAGCCACGCGGCGATCACCGAAGCCCTTACCTTCACGCTGAGCGGCCTGTCGAAGATCTCCGCCCTGCCCCAAATGAAGGCGGCCTGGGTGGTTGTGAACGGGCCTGCGCAATTGCTGCAAGACGCCTTGGCGCGCCTGGAGGTCATTGCCGACACGTATCTCTCATTGAGCGCGCCCGTGGCGCTGGCCTTGCCCCAGATGCTCGAGACACGCCGGAAGATTCAGCCTCAGATACTGGGACGAGTCAGATCCAACCTTCAGATGCTGGACCGGCAACTGGCGAACCAGCAACTTGTGAGCCGGCTGGAATTCGAAGGAGGGTGGTACGCCATTCTGCGGCTTCCCTCAATCCAGACGGACGAGGATTGGGCCGTAGAACTCGCACGCCAGGACGGCGTCCTGGCACACCCGGGGCTTTTCTTCGACTTCAGCTCGGAGGGGCACTTGGTGATAAGCTTGTTGACCGAGGGGGCGGTTTTCGAAGAAGGACTAAGGAGAATCCTGGCGCGCGTGGCCCATTGCGTGTGATACCTTGCGATTTAGACTGTCAGCCGTAAGAAACACGGATAGTCCTCTCCCTTGGGGAGAGGGCTATGCATCTAGCTTGGGAGCCGGGATTATCCTGGTTTGTCTGGCTGCGTTTGCGAGCGGCTGCGGGCGGCGTCACATCGCTCCGAAAGCCTACGCCGCTTTTGTGGCCAATAATGGGAGTTCGACTCTGGCGGAAGTTGATTTGTCGAGTTTCCGGGTGCGCGCCAGCGTGCCGGTCGCTGCCCGGCCGGAGCGGGTCCTGGTCCGGCCTCAGAGCAACGAACTTTGGGTGGTATCAGCCTCCGGCGAAATAAGCGTCGTTGAGTTTCCGGCTCTGAGGGTGGTGAGGAAGTTCCCCGTTGGAGAAGGCGCTCGCGACCTCACTTTCTCCTCGTCCGGGCGCCAAGGATTCATCCTCGAACCTGGCAAAGGGCAGATCGTTTTCATCGACACGGAAAACTACAAGGAAGCAGTTCGCCTCAACCTGGGCGCCGCGCTCAGCGACCTTGCTTTGACGCCCGACGGGAACACGCTGGTGGCCTCTTCCCGCGCTACGGACCAGCTTTTTTTCGTAAAGGTCGATAGCCGCAGGGTGCTTGGCGCCGTCAAAGTCGGCAGAGGGCCCGGTCCGATGGTGGTTCTTCCCAACAGTTCCAAGGTCTTCGTGTGTGACACCGAGGAACCTGCCATATCCGCAGTGGACCTGAGCACGCAGCAACTTCTGTCCAATATCGAAATGGCGATTCGGCCTGGCGCGATGGTCCTCAAACCGGACGGCGGAGAGCTCTTCGTCCTTGAAGATGAGGGAACCCGCATGGTGATCGTGGATACCGAGCTGGACAACGTGGAGCAGAACTACCCCACCGGCCATCGGCCGGTGGCTGGATTATTCGGGCGAGACCCCTTGGTTCTATACCTCGCCAACGCCGGCGATGGTTCCGTGATGGCCCTGGACGTACAGAACCGAACTCTATTGGCGGCAGTCCACATTGGAATCGAACCGCGCGCCCTGGCGCTCACTCCCGACGAACGGTTTCTTGTGGTCGCGGACACGTCCGCATCGACGCTGGCGGTCCTTCAGACTAACCCCACAATCCTCCTCACATCCTTCCCCGTCGGCGCCAAGCCCGTGGACGTAGTTGTTCCCGGGTGGACAATTCAGTGAGGGGATCGGGTGAACCATTTGTGATTTGTGATTTGCGATTTCCGATTTGGAACTGGTTTCTCGATCACCAATCACCAATCGCAAATCACAAATGGTTCACCAGCTAATAAGTTCCTCGGAGAGCCGGAGAGTCAGCCAACCCTCTTGGGGGATGACTTGGATGGGCAGGCCGTTCGCCCAAACTGAAACCTGCAAGCGGATTTCCTGGTGGGGTTCGTAACCGAGCAATTGGTAATCCAGGCGCATCTCGAAGATGCGATGGAACGCAACCTGGGGCTGGACGGCGTCTCCCGGCGGAGCCACCAACGGTTCGTCGTTCTTCCACCAGGTTATCCCGCTCAGACAGGAGTTACGGATGGAAGCGTTGGCGCGAACGTGCGAACTGTCCACGACGTTCACGCGAATCTCGAACTCCGCGTGATCTTTTAGAAACGCCTCGCTGAGATCCAGGCGCAGGAAAAGCGCCTCCCGGCTGAACCCGTAGTAAAGCGCCTCCCAGACCCTGGCGGCTCCATGCATAGACCCGAAGCGCGGGTCGGGAAGATAGAGGCCGGCGCCCAACCACTCGAAGTAGTTGGTGACCACGCCATCGATTCGCGGCTGGACAAGTCCCGTAGGCGGAACGCTCATTGCCGTGGTGCGCGGGCGCTTGATAGGTTCCACTAACTCGTCAGCCGGACAACCTCCCAGCATCTTGTAAAGATTACTGAGGTGCTTGCGATACAGCAGATCAAACTCTTCGTCGTTGGCGGTGGAGTGTTCCGGACCGTACCACCAACACCAATCACTACCCTCGGCAATCCACAACTCCTGTTGCGCGAGCTCAGCGTCTTTCTTCGGGGCCTTGACGCTGTTCTGCGCATAGAAATCGCGCGCTTCCGAGAGCAAGTCCCAGGCGCGGTTGTCTTCGTCCGCTCCGATCCAAACGTCGTAATTGGCATTAATCCACGATCCCGGATGGATATGGGTCAAGCGTCCTGGCTCTGTAACCGTCAAGGCCTCGCTGGCAGTCACCGCCTTCAGCTCGGGGTCGGACGCCAGTCGTGCGTAGAAGCTCTTCAGGAATTCCCTGCCGTTGGCGGGGTAATACTCCCAGGCGTTTTCGCCGTCCAGGATCACAGAGACGACGGCGGGCTTGCCCCACACGCTGCGGCCTGCGGCTTTGATCCGCTGGTGCAAATCTGCGGCGGCATCCTGTGGGTTCATGCGGGAGTAAACAAACCCCACCAGGTCAGAAAGCTGGTGATCGCGAAAGAAGAGGGAGATGTTGCGGCCATCGGAAGAGAGGACATGCGGCCGGTAGAGTTCTGAACCACAGTCTGTGGTCCCGTCGCCTCTTCGGTAGAATCCTTTGTTGATTGAGCGCCCCAGCACTCCCTCGTCGGTAGCCGCCCAAGCGAACCCCTCGTCAGCGGCAAGACGCAAGACTTCATCCGAGACGCTTCCCTCACTCGGCCAAAGCCCGCGCGGCTTGACGCCGAAGACTTGCTCGTGAAGGCGAATCGCCGCGCGAAGTTGGTCGCGGGCATCTTCCGGGTGCTGAAAGTGATGGCGCGGCAGACGAATCCCGGGGCGGGATTCTGCCGCGATATTGGAGTCGCAGAGGAGGGGAAGAATGGGATGGTAGAAGGGCGACGTCGAGATCTCAATCTGCCCGCGCTCGCCGGCCGCCTTGTACTCCTCCAGAACTCTGCGGAATACTTCCACTTCCTTCTCTTGCAGCAGAGACTTGTCGGCTTCGCTATAGCCGCGTTCCCGCGCCACGAGCTTTCGGATCTCCGGATCGTCAGCCAGGTAGATTTCGTCAAACCAGGCAAGCTGCGAAAGCAGTTGCAGGTCGAGCAAGTCTTGCGCCGAGAAGAAGCGCGCCGACGAGTCGAGGCCGGCGTTTCGAGATTTGTCCCACAACTCACGGAAGCGCGGGTAGCGGCTGAGAAGGTTCTGATGGTTAATCTGGAAAGCGGTCTGTAAAAGAAAGACCCGGTCGTCCTTGCTCAATCTCTCGACAGGCTTGAATGCGACCTCATAGGGGCGCTCCACTGCCGTCTGCTGCGCGTAGTCCTGGACCTGCACCACCAGCGAGGGAACCAGATTGAAAGTCATATGGACGGTCGGGAACTCCCGCAGCATCGCCACCATGCCGAAATAATCCTTTAACGCGTGGAGTCGCGTCCAAGGCATGGTGTAGCGGCCCTCTGCCAAGTCCTTGTAAAAGGGCTGGTGCATGTGCCAAAGCAGCATTAAATAGGTCTGAGACATAAGATACTAATCGGCAATTCGAAAGTTTCGTAAAGTAGGGGCAGCCCTTGTGGCTGCCCGCGGGCGACCACAAGGGTCGCCCCTCCTAACTGGGACGTCTATCATCCGCTACAAAACTACATACCCGTATGCTACGATTAAAGCGAGGACGGCATCAGGGACATCCGTTTCACGCCCGCGCTCCGCCCCCGCAAGGAAACATGCGGATACTTACCCGCTACATTTTAAAAGAGATCTCCTCTCACTCGCTCCTGGGACTGCTGGTCTTTACCTTTGCAATCTTCATTCCGCGTTTGGGACATCTGCTGGAGTTGGTGGTGCGCCATAGCTTGCCGCTCTCCCAGATGCTGACCCTGTTCATGCTGCCCATCCCGAGCATCCTGGTGCTCACGGTTCCTATGGCAGTTCTGGTTGGAACCCTGATCGGCCTAAGCCGCATGGCGGCGGACGGGGAGGTTATCGCGGCTCGAGCTTCGGGAATCGGGCTCGCGCAGTTCGTCAAGCCGGTGCTTCTCTTTGCATTCGGCGGGTGGGCCCTCACCCTGTGGATGAGCGTCTTCCTTGCGCCCCAGGCCGGCCGAAGTCTGATTCGCATGGAAACCGGGCTGAAGGCCAGCCAGGCGCCATACGAGATCCAACCGCGCGTGTTTATTGAACAGTTCCCCAATTTGCTTCTTTACTTGGAGGATGTAACGGGCTCCCGTGCCAGATGGCGGGGCGTCTTCATTGCAGACACCACTCAGCGTGACCAAGTCAAAGTTACCTTAGCGGAAAGCGGTGGGCTTGTCAACGAAGCCGCCAACGGCCGGCTGGTCATTCACCTGAATCAAGGCATGACCCACGAGATCGACCCGCAAAACCCGGCACAGTATTCCGTGGTCACTTTCACAAACACCGACATCCCAGTGCCACTCGATCAAGGATCCGCATCCGGTCCCGAAAGCTACCCTACTCCCCTGCTTTCTCTCCACAAGTTGATGGCGCAGGCGCAGGCGCACTCGCCCCGCGATCGCCAGGCCGCCCTGGTGGAAATCCATTATCGGTTTGCCCTGCCGGTGGCCAGCCTAGTTCTGGCGCTGGTAGGGATATCCTTAGGCCTGTCGACGCGCAAGGGCGGCAAGGCAGTGGGACTGATCCTGACCATGGTGCTCGTCTTCATCTATTACATCATCATGGTCTTCGGTCTGAGCTTCGCCAAGCAAGGCCGCCTCCCTCCGGCTATCGGGCTCTGGATTGCAAACGTCATCTTCGCCATCGCGGGCGTACTGATGCTGGGCCAACTTCGCAGTGTGCGGAGCCACCTGCAATTCGTTCAGGAGTGGATGGACGACCTGGCACGCCGGTGGGAAGCCCGACAGGCCCGGCCACGGCGCGGGAGAGTCTCCGAACCGCGCCTGAAGCCTCGCACCCCCGGCAGTCGAATCTTTCAGATCCTCGACATTTACATCATCCAGGGCTGGTTTTTCTACTTCTTTATCCTGCTGGTTACGTTCACAGGCATTTACATTATCTTCGACTTCTTCCAACTACTGGGAGATATGGTTCGCAACCACGCTTCGGCAGGTCTGGTGCTGAATTATTACCGTTTTCTTCTTCCTCAAATCATCTACTTGATGCTGCCGCTCAGCATCCTGGTCGCCACGCTCGTCAACTTCGGCCTGCTCACCAAGTCCAACCAGATTACCGCCATCAAAGCAGCGGGCGTCAGCCTTTATAGGATATCCGCTCCCGTCTTGCTGGTGGCTGTGCTGTTGAGCCTTGGCATGTTTTTCCTTTCCGACGATTTCCTGCCGCAGACCAACCAACAGCAGGATGCCTACCGCAGTCAGATCAAGGGAAAACAGCCACAGACCTTCTATCGCCCGGAGCGGCAATGGATATTCGGACGTGCAGACCGCATCTACAACTACAGATTTTTTGACCCTGATAAGAACGTCTTTGCAGACTTCGCGTGCTTCGAGTTCAATCCTAAGGACTTTCGCCTCACCCGCAGGATTTACGCGGCGCGGGCATTCTGGGAACCAGCCATCCAAGGCTGGGTGCTCGAGAACGGCTGGGTGCGCGACCTGAAAGGAGAACTGGTTGAAAAGTACTTCCCCTTTTCGGTGAACATGTTGCCCGAGATGTCGGAAGAACCCGCCTACTTCAAGAAGGAAGTGAGACCTTCGGAACAGATGAGCGCACTCGAACTGCGGCGTTACATACGCGAGCTCAGCCAGAGCGGATTCGACGTAGTGCGCCTCTCCGTTCAATTTTACCGAAAGTTCTCTTACCCCCTTATCGCCTTCGTCGTGGCCTTACTCGGAGTTCCCTTCTCTTTCACCACGGGTGGAAGGGGCGCACTTTCGGGAGTCGCACTGAGTATCGGCATCGCCATTCTCTACTGGTCCATCTCCAGCTTGTTCGAAGCCATGGGCAACCTGAGTCAGTTGCCGCCCCTGGTCGCCGCCTGGTCACCGGACCTGCTTTTCGCGCTGGCGGGGTCGTACTTGCTGCTAAGGGTGAAGACATGAACTTTTCCGGCCAACCTGCGAAAATCGTAGCCGCCGCCGGCGGCCTCGTTTGGCGGCCAACCGACAAAGGCCGCGAGTTGATCGTGATTCGCCGCAGGCGCCATCAGGACTGGACCCTGCCGAAAGGCAAAGTCAAGCCAGGTGAATCATGGCTGCTGTGCGCCATCCGGGAGGTCCAGGAGGAAACGGGCTTCGATGTCGAGGTTGAGAGCCACGCGGGTTGGGTGTGTTATGACACGGGGGACATTACCAAGGTGGTTCGATTCTGGAACATGAAGCCAGTCGGCGAATCCCGGTTTGAAAGCTCGGAAGAGGTGCTGTCTGTTCACTGGTTGGCGCCTCAGGATGCGGTCAAGCGACTGGATCATGAAGGCGAACGGGATCTCGTAGCTCAAGCCATCCGAAAACCCTGAGGATCCTTGCTTACACGGTCACCACGCTGTCGGCTTCCACGAGGAGTCCGACGATGTCGTTCATTCCGCCTACTTCCCCGACAGCAACCTTTTCCGTGAGCTGAAAGTGCTCTAGACACGTCCGGCAGGAAATCAGGCGAACACCTTGACTCTGAAGTATCTTCAGGCCCAACAGCGCCGGTGAACCCTTGCAGACCAGCTTCACGCCATCGGTGTAAAAACAGATGGCGTAAGGCTTAACGGGCTGACTCTCCCAGGCGTGCAGAAGCCGGTCGAACATCTCCAAGCCAAATTGTTTGTCGTTGACATCTACGTGGCCCAGACCCTCACGCGTAACCAACAGAACGGGTTTTAGCATAAGCGCATTCTAGCCTACGGTGTGGCGTTGTCAAGAGGCAGAAAGTCCGCACCGGAGTAGTAATGGACTTTGTGTCTCTCGACATCCATCGAGGCCAGTGACACAATGGCGAGCCCAAGGAGCACTTGTAGCATGGAGCAGATCACTCATGATGTCTTAATTTTCGGAACCGGACTTGCCGGGCTGCGCGCCGCAGTCGAACTGTGCATTGAGACGCGCGGCACCGCCGACATCGGGTTCGTTTCAAAAGTACAGGTCATGCGCGCGCATTCGGTGTGCGCGGAAGGCGGCACGGCAGCAGTGATGCGCCCCGAAGAGGGCGACAGCCTGGAGTTGCACGCCTGGGACACCGTAAAGGGTTCGGATTTCCTCGCCGACCAGGACGTGGTGGACCGCTTCGTGAAAAGCTCGCCGGACGAAATCCGCCTGCTTGAACACAGGGGATGCCCCTGGTCGCGCCGCGAGGATGGACGAATCATGCAGCGGCCGTTCGGCGGCCATTCCTTTGCTCGGGCCTGCATGGCGGCTGACAAGACGGGCTTCTTCGAGATGCAGGCGCTCTACGACACGCTCCTCAAGTACCAGAATTTCAAGCGCTACGACGAATGCTTCGTGACTTCCCTGCTTCTCGAAGGCGGGCGGTTCGCCGGGCTCACGCTCTACGATCTGCCCTCGGGCGAGTTTTACGTCCTGCGGGGCAAGGCGCTCCTGATTGCCTCCGGCGGGTTGGGAAACCTTTACGGTTTCACGACCTATTCCCAAACCGTAACCGGCGACGGCCAGGCCATTGCCTACCGCGCCGGGCTGGCACTCGAGGACCCGGAGTTCCTCCAGTTTCATCCCACCGGGCTCGTGCCCTCGGGAATACTGATGACCGAAGGCTGCCGCGGCGAAGGCGGTTACCTGCGCAATAACAAGGGCGACCGCTTCATGGAAAAGTACGCGCCCAAAATGATGGAGCTTGCGCCGCGCGACATCGTTTCCCGCTCCGAAATGACGGAAATCCTCGAGGGACGCGGCTTTCCGGGTCCCGACGGCCTCGATTACATCAACCTCGATTTAACCCATCTGGGCGCCGAACGCATCAACAAGCGCCTGCCTTTGATCCGGGAAGTGTGTATGAAGTTTCTCGGAATCGATCCCATCACGACAGCCATTCCCATCCGGCCCGTCGCGCATTATTCGATGGGCGGGATCGAAGCAGACATCGACGGCCGGACGAAAGTGGAAAACATCTGGGCCGCGGGCGAGGTGGCGTGCCACTCAATGCACGGGGCCAACCGCCTGGGATGCAACTCCACCGCCGAATGCCTGGTTTGGGGCGGGATCACGGGCGGCGAGATCGCCAGGTACCTGGCCCAAAGCCCCAAGCTGAGCGATATGCCGGAGAACCAGGCCCGGGAAGAAGAGCGACGGATCTTCGACGGCCTGCTCAAACAAAGCGGCCCCGAGAAACCCGCTCAAATCCGCCGCGAGCTTCGCACCTTGATGGATAAACATGCGGGAGTCTACCGCTCGGGCGAATCCATGAATGAGGGCCTGGCGAAGATTGCCGAGCTGAAGCGGCGCTTCGCCCAAATTGCGATTCAAGACAAAAGCCGTATCTACAACACCAACTTAGTTCAAACACTCGAAACCGAGAACATGCTCGAGTTGGCTGAGGTGCTGCTCTTCGCGGGATTGGCCCGCCAGGAATCCCGCGGCGCCCATGCGCGGACGGATTTCTCGAAACGCGACGACGAGAAGTTCCTTGGCCACTCGATGGCTTATTACACCTCCGGCAAACCGAGGCTGGAATATAAGCCGGTGACCATTACGAATTGGAAGCCGGTGGAGCGGAAGTACTGAAATGATACAATTGGGGCGGGAGGGCAGAAGCATGGAAGGTGTTCAGTTTATTGTCGATTCCCAGGGGAAGAAAACCGGGGTTCTATTGAACCTCAGAAAACACGGACGCCTCTGGGAAGATATTTACGACAATTGGTTGGCCGAAAAAAGAAAGCACGAACCCCGCGAGACGCTCCAGTTTGTTCGAGACCGTCTCAAAAGTCAGGGCAAGTTGGGAATAGTAAATTATAAATTATGAATTCTCCATGCGAAGACCGGTACGCTCTTGAGCAGTCAGGGGACGAGGTCAGGTTCACACCACAATAATTCATAATTTAGAATTTATAATTATGGCAAGGAGAATGGAATGGCCGCGATCATAAGGCATGATAACCGGCTCGGAATCTGGGGATGGCTGGGAGGCGGGCGATGGGGTGTGGAGCGCTACGCTTACATCCTGCACCGCCTGACGGGCCTGGGCATACTCTCCTACTTTTTGATGCACGTGGTGGTAACCAGCCTGCGCGCCACGGGCGTTTACTTGTGGGTCGAGGGGGGCGTGCTTCACCAGCCGGCTTTCAAGGTCGGGGAGTTTCTGGTTTTTTCGGCCTTTGCTTACCACGCTTTTAACGGAGTGCGTTTGGTGCTCGTGGAACTTGGATTCGCCGTGGGCAAACCCATCGAACCGGTCTACCCCTACAAGACGTCGCTGAACGTGCAGCGGCCGCTGCTGATCGCCATGATGATCTTGGCAGCGGTGTTTCTTGCGGCGGGGGGGTATCAGTTCCTCGGACTGGCAAAGTAGGAGGCAGGATGCGCGAAACGAAATACTGGACGTGGCATATGGCGGCGGGAGTGGTGATCCTCTTCCTGCTTGGCCTTCACATGCTGATCATGCACTTGGGCGGGACGGCGCATCTGTTTGCCCCGCACGGTGGCGAAGCGGTCTCCAAGGCGAACAGCCTGTTTCGCGACGGCACGCTGTTTTTCACCGTCACTTACATCCTACTCCTCGGAGTCGCGCTCTATCACGGCCTCTACGGCCTGCGGACGATCCTGTTCGAGTTGACGCTGAAGCCTGCGGTCGAAAGACTCACCACTGTGGTCCTCGTGGTATTTGGGCTGGGATTGTTCGGATTAGGCACGTGGGCGGCTATCGTCGCGCATGCCGTCGCTCAAGCGGGAGCCAGGGGGTAGCTATGCCGGAAAGCAGCCAAGCCGTTCGAGAGATAAACTTCCACATCACGCGCTACAACCCTGAAGACGACCGCACACCTTACGTGAAGACTTACACCCTACCGGTGCGCGAGGGCATGACGGTACTGGACGGGTTGCACTACATCAAAGAGAACCTGGACGCCACGCTGGCCTGGCGCTATTCCTGTCGCATGGGCGTGTGCGGCTCGTGCGGCATGCTGCTCAACGGAAGACCGACCCTGGCCTGCAACACGCAAATCCTGCACATTGCCACTACGGACCTCACCGTCGGGCCGCTGCCCAATTTCGATATCGTGCGCGATCTGGTCCCCGATCTGACGACCATGCTGGACAAGCACCGCGCGCTGAAGCCTTACGTGACGCGCGCGGACGAGGACGAGATCAACGAACCAGCGGGTGAGTTTTACCAGTCACCGGAAGAACTCGAAGCCTACCTGCAATTCACCTACTGCATAAAATGCGGCTGCTGCATGGCTGCCTGTCCGACCCTCGCCACCGACGCGCGCTACCTGGGGCCCATGCCTCTGGCCGCAGCGCAGCGCTATAACCGCGACACGCGCGACGATGGTCGGCGTGAGCGCAACAAACTGACCGGCGGCGCGGTCGGCGCGTTCCGCTGCCACTACGCCGGCGAGTGCTCGCGCGCCTGCCCCAAGGGCGTCGATCCGGCCAAGGCTATCCAGATTCTCAAGCGCCAGCTTGTGCTCGATTATCTCCACTTGGCTCGCCACAGGAAGCCCTGCCAGAAATTGCACGGGCCGGGGCAAGGCAAGCCGCTTCCCAACATCCCCGCCGCGCCCGCCAGGACGGTTTGAGCCCGTTGGGGGTCACCTGTCAACCTTTTGTCCACGCACGGGCGTGCGCAATTGCAATGTTGTCTTCGGCGCGCTATCATCCGGTTATGACATTGGCAGCGATCAAATCGGCCATCGAGGCACTTCCCGAAGACGAGCAAGGTGCCCTGGTGGATTGGCTTCTTGAACGAGACCGGGAGGAGTGGGACAAGCAGATCGCCGAGGACTTCTCCCCGGGCGGGCGGGGCGCCAGTCTGCTTGAAGAAGTCGATGCCGCGATTGATCGCGGGGATTTCAAACCACTCTAAGGCAAACTTATTCGATCCTTCGCCCTTCCATCGTATTGGGATTGTTACAGAGGACTTCCCGAGACAGCTCAAAAGCTAGCCGACAAACAGTTTCGTCTGTTTCGCCAGAATCCATATCACCAGTCACTCGGTTTCGCCCGCAAGGGCGACGTGTGGACGGCGGAAGTCGGGCGTAGTTACAGGGCCATTGCCCGGCGGCGCGGTGAGGATTGTTACTGGTTCTGGATAGGCCCGCACGAAGCGTACAACAAATTGCTGAAACGTTTGAGATAGCACGCAACCCCGACGCGCGGCCGAACTGACGCCGGCTGATTCCTCTCTCTTGACTCTTGAATTCTGACTCCATCGCAGGTTTGAATTTCCACCCGCAATTCCAGTAGAATGAAGTCTCGAGGGCTGATCTCACAGAGAAGCGGACAGACATGGTCAAATTCCGGCAGTACTTTACCTATCGAGGAGGACCTGGGCATTGGTCCTGGATTCTGCACCGGGTGACCGGCGTGGGCGTGTTTTTGTTCTTGCTGGTCCATATCGTAGATATCGCTCTGGTGGGCTGGGGTCCCGTGATTTTCAACAAGCTGCTTTTCCTCTACCGTTATCCGCCCTTTCGAGTAGGTGAGATCGCACTGGTGGGAGCGGTGCTTTATCATGCGCTGAACGGCCTGCGGATTTGCGTGATTGATTTCTGGCCGGAAGCCACCGTGATCCATCGCAAGCTGGTTTACGCGGTAGGAATCGTATTTGCAGTGGTCTTCATTCCCACGGCAATCTACATGGCAAGCGCGATTCTGAAGTAGGGGCGCATGGCGATGCGCCCGCACGAAGAACGTACAGGAGAAAGAAGGAGCCAATGAACGGTGCGGGCAGAGCGAGACCGGAAAGCGGGCTGGAGCTTTACGCCTGGATGTTCATGCGTGTGTCGGGCGTAGTGCTGCTTTTTCTGGCCTTGGGGCACTTGCTGATCATGCACCTGATCAACAACGTCGCTAACATTGACTTTCAGTTTGTGGCGCGCCGCTACGCCACGCCGTTCTGGAGAACATACGATCTGGTGATGCTCTGGCTGGCACTTATTCATGGTCTGAACGGCATTCGAACTCTGGTTGGAGACTACGTGCGGGCAAAGGGCTGGCAGGTTGCCGCGCTGGCTTCGCTTTATGTTTTTGGGTTTGTTCTTCTGGCTCTGGGGTCGCTGACGATTTTGACGTTTCAACCGTAGGGAAGTCGAGAGTCAAAAGTCGAAAGTCTAATGCGGTTTGCACTTTCGACTCTCGACTTTCGACTAGACTGAGAACTTCAATGGCACAACGTTACGATGCGGTAATTGTGGGAGCGGGGGGCGCGGGCCTGATGGCGGCGTTGCAACTCGCGGGGCACGGACAGGTGGCGGTGTTGAGCAAGTTGTACCCTACCCGGTCGCACACGGGGACCGCCCAGGGCGGAATTGGAGCGGCGCTCGGGAACCTCGAGGAAGACCACTGGGAATGGCACATGTTCGACACGGTGAAGGGCGGCGACTACCTTGTCGACCAGGATGCAGCGGAAATCCTGTGCCGCGAGGCGATAGAAACCGTGTACGACCTCGAGCACTGGGGCTTGCCCTTCAGCCGGACACCGGAGGGCAAGATCGCGCAACGTCCTTTCGGTGGGCATACCCGGGATTACGGCAAGGCAGCCGTGCGCCGGTCCTGTTACGCCGCGGACCGCACCGGGCACATGATTCTGCAGACCTGCTACCAGCAGTGCATCAAGAACCAGGTGCATTTCTACGACGAGTATCACGTGCTGGACTTGCTGATCGAACAGGGACGCTGCGCGGGAGTAGTGGCGATGTGCCTGGCCACCGGCGAGATTCACACCTTCCACGCCAAGACCGTGCTGTTCGCCACCGGCGGCTGCGGGAAGATGTTTCGCGTAACTTCGAACGCCCATTCTCTGACCGGAGACGGCATGGCAGTGGCGTACCGGCGCGGGATCCCGATCGAGGACATGGAGTTCTTCCAGTTTCACCCCACGGGCATTTACAAAATGGGCATTCTGCTGAGTGAGGCGGCGCGCGGCGAAGGCGCCATCCTGCGCAACGCATCGGGCGAGCGCTTTATGGAGCGTTACGCTCCCACGCTCAAGGACCTTGCCCCGCGCGACATGACTTCGCGCGCCATCTACCAGGAAATCCGCGAGGGTCGCGGCATCGATGGGAAGAATTACGTTCACCTCGATCTGACCCACCTCGGAAAAGAAGTGCTGGACAAGAAACTGCCGGACATCACCGAATTTGTGCGCACCTACCTGGGCATCGAACCGCTGCACGAACTCGTACCCATTCAGCCGACTGCCCACTACGCCATGGGCGGGATACCCACCGACGTTGAGGGACGCGTGGTGATCGACGAGAAGAACACTCCTTTGCCCGGTTTCTACGCGGCGGGCGAGGTGGCCTGCGTCTCCGTCCACGGCGCGAACCGCCTGGGGACCAATTCACTGGTGGACATTCTCGTGTTCGGGCGGCGCGGCGGGCGGCACGCAGCGAAGTTCATCAAGGAGAACGACTGGGCGCCGCTGCCCGCCAAGGCCGATGAGCCGGCCCGGGCCCTCGTCCGCGAACTGAAGGATTCCCGCGGCAAGGAGCGCCCCGCCGATATCAGGGACGCTCTTCAGGACGAGATGATGGATAAAGCCTCGGTCTTCCGCGACGCCAAGGGCTTGACCGCGATGCGCGAAAAGCTGCGGGAACTTCGCGCCCGCTACCGGCAAGTGAAGATCGAGGACCAGAGCGCTTGCTACAACACCGAATTGCTGGAAGTGATCGAGTTGGGCGGCTTGTTGGACATGGCTGAGGTTCTGGTAGAAAGCGCGTTGGCTCGCCAGGAGAGCAGGGGGGCGCACTTTCGCGAAGACTTTCCCAAACGCGACGACCCGAATTGGCTGAAACACACCTTGGCATATAAGGGCGAGAAGCAGGTCGATTTCAGATACAAGCCCGTGACGATTACGAAGTTCGAACCGAAGGAGAGGAAGTACTGAGGAAGTCGAGAGCCAAGAGTCGAGAGTTAAGAGTCAAAGGCTGAAGTTTGAAGGCTGAGCTCTAAGCTTGACTATGGCCCTCTCCCCCTTGGGGGAGAGGGTGGACCGCCACGGCGTTTTCATCAGCCGGCGCGGGACGGGTGAGGGGGCGGCCCAATCCAGGGAGTTACCGATGCAAGTTGTTTTGAAAATCAAGCGCTTCAATCCCGAGACGGACAAAGAACCGTGGTGGGGCGAATACAAGGTCGAAGCCGAGGCCACTGACCGGCTTCTGGACGCCCTGAACCATGTGAAATGGTACCTTGACGGGTCGCTCACCTACCGCCGCTCTTGCGCGCACGGTATCTGCGGCTCGGACGCCATGGTCATCAACGGAGCGAACCGCCTGGCATGCAAGGAACTGCTGCGGAATCTGGGCGAGCATATCACGATCGAACCGATGCGCGGCTTCCGCGTGATCAAAGACCTGCTGGTGGATATGGACGCGTTCCTGGCCAAGTATCGGAGCGTGAAGCCGTACCTGATCACTCACACGCCTGAACCCGAGAAGGAAAGACTGCAATCACCGCGGGACCGGGAGAAATTCGACGACACCACCAAGTGCATTCTCTGCGGCGCCTGCACCACGAGTTGCCCGTCGTTCTGGGCGAATCAGGATTACGTTGGCCCGGCGGCCATCGTCAACGCCCACCGCTTCATCTTCGATAGCCGCGACGAAGGAGCAGCGGAGCGAATGGAAATCCTGGATTCCGTCGACGGAGTCTGGCGCTGCCGCACCGTGTTCAACTGCGTGGAAGCCTGCCCGCGCGGCATCAACGTGACACGCGCCATCGGCGAGGTGAAGAAAGCGTTGTTGTATCGTAAACTGTGAGGGACAGGAAACTGGAAAATGGAAAATAGAAAATGGAAAATAACAACGGGGAGGTGGGCGCCAATTTCCCGCTTCCAATTTCCATTTTCTATTTTTCCGTTTCTGATTTCTAATTTCTGATTTCTGATTTCCTATGACCCGCCGCACCATGCTCACCGCTGCCGGACAATCTTTAGTTCTGTGCGCCGCCCCGCTTGCGCCGGGGTCGGCCCTCAGGAGTTCTCCGCAAACCGGCGACCCGAAACCCTATGACCTCCTGATCAAGGGCGGCAAGGTAATCGACCCTTCGCAAGGCCTGGAGGCGGAGCTTGACGTCGCAGTGCGCGGCGGGAAGATTGCCAGCGTGGCGCCCGAGATTCCCGAGGGACAGGCAGGGCAAGTCATCCGCGCCCAGGGGAAGATCGTTACGCCGGGGCTCATTGACGTTCATACCCACGTTTTCCCCTATGTCGGCCCGTACGGCATCGAGCCGGACCCCTACTGCGTCAGAAGAGGCGTCACGAGCGTTATCGATGCGGGGACCTCCGGGGCTTTCACCTTTCCTGCCTTCCGGCGTTTCATCATCGAGCGCGCGGCGACTCGGGTTCGCGCTCTTTTGCACGTGGTCTCAATCGGCATGGTAGCGGGCGGCACTGCCAACATGGGAGAACTCGAGGACTTGCGCTACTGCGTCCCGAAACTCGCCGTCGAAACGGCGAATCAGAATCGGGACCTGATCGTGGGATTCAAGATTCGCTTCTCCGAGCACTACACGGGGCCTAACGATCTCGAAGGCATGAGGCGCGGTCGCGCCGCCGCTGACGAAGCCGGCTTGCCCATTATGATTCACATTGGCGGTTCGTACACGCCCCTGAAGGAATTCCTGGCGCTCATGAAGAAGGGTGATGTGGTAACCCACTCGTTCAATGGCCACCCTCATGGTTTGCTGGACGGCACCGGCAAGCTTACACCGGAAGTGGTCGAGGCCCGTCAGCGGGGCGTTCTGTTTGACGTCGGGCACGGGGCCGGGAGCTTTTCGTTCGAGGTGATGGAGAAGTGCCTGGGACAGGGCTTCTCGCCGGACACCATTTCCAGCGACTTGTACTCGGCGAATATCAGCGGGCCTGTCTACGACCAGTTAACAACCCTTTCGAAGTTCCTGGCGTTGGGAATGAGTTTGCATGACGTCATCGCACGCACCACCGTAAACTCTGCGCGGGTTTTCAATTTCGGCGCCGAGATCGGAACTCTCCAGCCAGGCGCCGAGGCCGATGTGAGCGTGCTGGAGTTGAAAGACGGAGAGTTCACCTTCACCGACTCTGAAGGCAAAACCCGCACGAGCCGCCAAAAGCTCGAGGCTGTCACGACCGTGAAGGGTGGAAAGGTGTTCGAGCCCACGGCCTGAAAGCCATCGGCCGGCGCAGAGCGAAGCTGTGCCGCTTCAGAGTTTGGAAATGTGCGAAAACGCAGAGCTTCGCTCTGCGCCAGCCGGCCCCTTCGCTTTGCTCAGCAGAGTAGGACAAACTGCGGCCAACTCTGCTACCCGCTCGGCCACGCTAGAGGCCGCGATAAACGTCGCGACGATGGCCGATCCTGATCACCAGAACCATCAACCGAACATCCTCGATGGAGTAGATGATCCGATAGTTTCCGGAGCGGAGACGAAACAGGTTCGACTCACCCTGCAATTTCTTCACCCCGGGCAGACGCGGATCGACGGCCAAGCGGTCGATTCGTTCCTTGATCTTCTTCTGGTCACGGCGGGGAAGCTCGGCCAATTGGCCGAGCGCGGAAGGCAGGATCGTAAGCGCGTAGGTCGCCACTAGAGGTTCAGTTTCTTCTTCGCTTGCGCCCAGGGAATGGGCTTCTCGCCCTTAGCCTCGGCATCCGCCAGGGCCTGGCGCGCTTCCTCCGCGTCCTGGCGATCCTCAAGTTCCTCGAGCAGCGCCAGGTCCTCGAGGGGAATCAGGGCGGCCAGATTCCTGCCGCGGCGATGAAGGACGACCCGCTCACCGCCATAGGCGACGCGGTTCACCGTATCAGCGAAATCCTGGCGCACCTTGCCAGCCGGAAGACGGGCAGCCGATATTGACGTTTTGCTCGTTTTGTACATCTGGCTCTCCTGTACAAGGATAAGAGCAATTCTGGTTTATGTCAAACCACGGGTGGTGCATACAGCAACTTCGGAATGTTAAGGACAGGATGCGCACAGGCGGCAGAAACGGTGCGGTTTGGACGCTTCGAGTGGGGCGATGCTAGCGGGGAGGCATTTTCAAGAACGCTTCGCCGGGTGAGCGGAGGCGCCCAGGGAGAGCTGAATTGTTATGGGGCCAAGCGGCAGGAGAGGAGAGTCTAACTGGTGTCGTTGGGGGCCGGACGCGACAAGCTGAGCCAGAGGAGTTGCCAGAGGGAGATGGCGGAAAGGACGGGGTGGGTACCACGGTGGAGGTAGCGAATTCGATAGAGCCGTTCGATGGTCATTGCTAAGCAGGTCAGCAGCCAGACCAGCAGCAGGCTATGGGCTTCATGGTGGCAGATGTGTTCGAAGCCGTAGCGGTTCTTGGCGTCATTAAACCCCTGGTTTTCGATTTCCCAGGAGAAACGGTTCCAGGTACGCCTTATTCCTCACGTTATTCCCCATTTTCGGCCCTTTCAACCTGAATTCCGAAGCGGCTAGCCACAGGGGAAGTGGTTCCGCGTACCTTTTCCGTGGATGGTGACCGGCTTTGTAAGCGGATCTATAAGCGGACTTTTATTAGGTCTATAATTCCTTTGAAATATGTCTAAGTCTATGCTATAAAATGTGTTGTCTAACTATATAGGTGGACATGAAAGCGGACATAGAAGCGGTCGCTGATCGGGAAGAAATGGTTTCACTGATGGAGCCGATGCGCATCGGGGAAACGTCGCGCCATCGGCCTGCCCTGACCGATCTGGCATTCGAACTGGCGCAGAAATCGGCGGGATTTCGGAGGAGCCTGCCCGCAAGCATGCTCGGGTCGCTTGCCGGCCTGGTGCGGTCCATGAACTGCTACTACAGCAATCTCATCGAAGGGCATGACACGCACCCCATCGATATCGAACGCGCCCTGAAGAACGATTACAGCAAGGATACCCGAAACCGCATTCTGCAGCTTGAGGCAAAGGCGCATATCACGGTGCAAAAATGGATCGATGAGGGGGGCCTGCGGGGACGCACGGTGAGCCGCGAGGGAATCTGTGAGGTCCACGCACGGTTCTGCGAGTTGTTACCGGAGGATTTGCTATGGGTGGAGGATCCTGAGACGAAAGAGCGTGTCCGGGTCGTCCCGGGCGAGTTGCGCAGACGGGAGGTAAAGGTCGGCGGGCATGTCCCGGTCAGTCCCGGCGCTCTCCCCCGGTTTCTTGGGCGCTATGAAGAGGTTTACGGGCATTTGAGTAAGACGGAATCAATTCTGTCTGCCGCGCCGGCACATCACCGACTCCTGTGGATTCACCCGTTCCTCGATGGCAACGGGCGTGTGGCGCGGCTGATATCACACGCGATGCTACTCGAGACGCTGGATACCGGAGCTGTGTGGTCAGTTGCAAGAGGGCTGGCGCGCAACGTGGCGTCCTACAAGGGACATCTTGCGGCGTGCGCCGTGACCCGGCGCGATGATCTTGACGGGCGGGGGCACTTAAGCGAGGAAGCACTTGCGGCTTTCGCTGAATTCTTTTTGGGAGTGTGCATCGATCAGGTGAGCTTCATGGAGAATCTGATGGAGCCGAATCGCTTGCGGACGCGCATCCTGCTGTGGGCGGAAGAAGAAATCAGACTCAACAACCTGCCGCCAAGGGCGGGAAAGGTGCTGGAAGCGGTCTTGTACCGGGGAGAGTTGCCTCGTGGCGACGTAGCAGGGATTGTTGGAACGCAGGAGCGGCATGCTCGCCGCGTTGTTTCGGCGCTCGTGGAGCGGGGCGTGCTGGTTTCTGATAGCTCGCGGGCCCCGCTGCGGCTGGTATTCCCAGCCGCGTTGGCCTCCCGATGGATGCCGGGGTTGTTCCCTGAAAGAACCGATTCTGTCACACGAAGGCTTTGACGCCGTTCCCCTCTCCCAAATGCCGGAGTCCGCACCGGACTCACAAACTCGCGGTTGGGATGTCAAACTCTCCCAATGCGTGGAATTCCCTTGGCAAGCTACCGCCTGAGAGTCTAGGCTCGAATGTGGCGGCCGATGGGCTCAGTGGACCGAAGCGCCCGACTCAGCCGACCTTCGACCCGGCAACGGCGTGGCTTGGCACCCCGCTCGAGGCGGGCGGATGCGAGCCAAGCGGATTCCGTGCCCGTCACGGGACCAAAATGAAGAAATTCGACGAACGAACCGGGAATGTCGATGAAAACAAACAATCGAGGAGTTGAGGAGTCCAGGATTTGAAGAGCTCCGGGGCCAGTTCAAGAGGTCGGGTCGGATGCCGACGGTTTGTCACTTCTCAACCCTCAACTCTCGACTTCGCGACTCGAAATCGACGGAACAAAGCGAGAATGTCGATGAAAACAAAGAGTCGAGGAGTTGAGAAGTCAAGAAGTTCAGGAGTCGAAACCAAATCAAGACGGATTGGGCCGGACACCGGCGGTTTGTCACTCCTCGACTCTCAACGCTCGACTGCTCGACTCGAATTCGACGGAACAAAGCGAGAATGTCGATGAAAACAAAGAGTCGAGCAGTTAAGGAGTCGAGGAGTTCAGGAGTCTAGGTCCGGACATTATGTCATTGTCGCCCACAGGCTTCTCTGCTCTCCCCCTTCCGCCTACTGTCGGCTTCCGATCTGCCGACCTGCCCATCTGCCGATCTGCCCACCTGCCTACTGCCAACTCAACCGGAGGCGCTATCTCTGTAGTATAATGGCTCATTAACTTCTGTGCGCTGAGATTTCATGCAGCGAGCGCCCGACCACGTGCTCCACGGCATTCGAACGGGCCGCAGAACAACAAGACAAGCGATGAAGTTCTCTCGGCGACAAATCCTCGGCTCTTCCACAGTCGTGCTGGGCTCAAAGCTGCTCGACGCCCTTACAACTCCTCTCTGGCTCTGGAACAGCACACCGGCACTCGAGGCCGCCACGGTTCCCAATCCTCAGGAAAACTCGCCCGTCACTTTCGTCGACGTGGCGGAACAGGCAGGGTTGAACGTACCCAACGTCTGGGGCGGAGTGGCGAGCAAGAAGTACATCGTCGAAGCCAAAGGCAGCGGTCTGGCCTTTTTCGATTACGACAACGACGGATGGCTCGATATCTACTTGACGAACGGAGTGCGCTTCGAGGAGTTGCCCTACCCGCCCGGAAAAGGACCAACCCAGCATCTGTTTAAGAACAATCGCGATGGAACCTTCACCGACGTTACGGACAAGGCCGGGATCGGCGTCACCGGCTGGGGTACCGGGGTATGCGTCGGCGATTACGACAATGACGGATGGGACGATCTGTTTTGCTGCTATTGGGGTCACAACATTCTGTGGCACAACAACGGGGACGGGACTTTTACGGATGTGACCAAGAAAGCGGGGCTCTGGGAAGACCGCGTACGCTGGGGTTCCGGATGTACCTGGGTCGATTACGATCGCGACGGATTCCTGGACCTCTTCGTCTGCAATTACATTGAGCTGGATGTCACCAAGGTGCCGGTGCCGGGTGCGACCGGCTATTGCCAGTGGAAGGGCATCCCGGTGATGTGCGGGCCGCGCGGCCTGCCCGGCGGGATGAACATCCTTTACCACAACAACAAGGATGGGACCTTCACCGACGTTTCGGAAAAGTCAGGCATTCTGAAACCCGGACAACGGTATTCCATCACCTCCGTCGCGTATGATTTTGACAACGATGGTTGGCCTGACATCTATGTGGCCGTTGATTCTGAACCCAGCATCCTTTTCCACAATAATCACGACGGAACGTTCACGGATATCTCGGTCATGGCCGGTTGCGCCTATAACGAGGACGGACAGGAACAGGCCGGGATGGGCGTAGGCGTCGGAGACTACGACTGCGACGGCTGGCTGGACATCTTCAAGACAAACTTTACCGATGACACCCCGGATCTCTACCACAACAACGGCGATGGCACTTTTACCGACGTCACCTTCGTCGCCGGCCTGGGCGTGAACACTCAGTACGTCTGCTGGGGCGCGGGCTTCATGGACTACGACAACGACGGGTGGACGGATATCTTTCACGTCACGGGCCATGTTTATCCCGAGATCGAGAAGTACCATCTCGATGCTACTTTCAAGTCGCCACGCCTGCTCTATAAGAATCTCGGCAATGGCAAGTTCAAAGATGTGTCCAAGCAGGCGGGACCCGGCGTCACGGAGCAATTCTCCAGCCGTGGTTGCGCTTTTGGGGACTACGACAACGATGGGGACATGGACGTCCTGGTCCTCAATATGAACGACCGTTTTTCCCTCCTGCGCAATGACGGCGGAAACAAGAATAACTGGATCAAACTCAAACTCATCGGCACGCAGTGCAACCGCACCGCAGTGGGCGCGCGCGCCCGCGTACGAACGGGGAAACACGTCCAGATCGACGAGGTCCACTGCGGAACTTCCGTGATGTCTCAGAGCGATCTGCGATTGCATTTCGGCTTTGGCGACGCGAAAGTGATCGACGAGATAGAGATCAAATGGCCGACGACCCAGAAGTCCGAGAAATTCACCAAAGTGGAACCCAATCAGATTCTCACCATTAAAGAAGGCTCCGGAATTATAAGAGCCGAAAAGCTGGACAAGCAGGAAAAGCCGTGGAAACTCGTGAGCATGAAATAACCAGGGATGCGCAACCCAAAGCACCCAGGGGTGGCAACATGAAACGATATGGCGAGCATCGTTTCCCGGGAAAACTCTTCGTAGTCGAAGGGATCGACGGTTCGGGCAAGTCCACCCAGTTGATGCTCCTGGACCAGTGGCTGCACGCAGAAGGCTACGGGGTTATCTTCAGCGAATGGAATTCCTCCCCGCTCGTCCGCGACACCACGCGGCGGGGGAAGAAGAAACAGATGCTCACCCCCGCCACCTTCAGCTTGCTTCACGCTACGGATTTTGCGGACCGGATGGAGCACAACATTCTCCCCTTGTTGAAAGCGGGGGCCGTGGTGCTTTGCGACCGGTACATTTACACTGCCTTCGCCCGGGACGTGGTGCGCGGGATGGATCGCAAGTGGGTTCGGGAGCTTTACAGCTTTGCCGTCAAGCCCACAGCCGCATTCTATTTTCGCGTCCCCCTCGAGGTTGCGATGAAGCGCATCCTGGTGGGGCGGAGCGGCGTAAAGTTCTACGAGGCCGGCATGGACCTGGGGTTGCATGAAGACCCGGAGCAGAGCTTTCACATGTTTCAAGGCAAAATTCTGGAAGAGTACGAGAGCATGATCCCGGAATTCGACCTCACGACGGTCGACGCCACACTTCCCATCGAAGAACAACAGGCCCAGATGCGCCAGATCGTCAAGGCTAAGCTGGCGCAGGCCAAGCGACTCAGGGTAGCCCCATGAGAGAAACCTATTCAGTACCATTGCCCAAAATGGGCCTGGCAGAACTTACCGGCCGGCTAATTGTCATTGAGGGCACGGACGGCGTCGGCCGCTCCACGCAAATCAAGCTGCTAAGGCCGTGGCTGGAGCAGCAGGGACACGCCGTGCTGGACACGGGCATCAAGCGGTCACAGTTGGCGGCGAGAGGAATTCAACAAGCCAAGGAGGGGCATACTCTGGGACGCATTACCTTGAGCCTCTTTTACGCCACGGATTTCGCCGACCGGCTCCAAAACGAGATAATCCCCGCCCTGCGCGCGGGATTTGTGGTCCTCACTGACCGATACATATACTCGTTGATGGCTCGAGCGATTGTACGTGGCCTCGACCCTGCCTGGATCCATAGCGTACACAGCTTCGCGCTAAAACCCGACGCTACGTTCTATCTACGCATCGGCGTCGACGACCTGATTCCGCGCGTGGTCTTTTCCACCGGATTTGACTATTGGGAATCCGGCACGGATCTCTATCCGAGTGAGGACATGTACGAGAGTTTCCGCAAGTACCAGACGGCGCTGCTGGCGCAATTCGATGGCATGGCGAAGGAATACGACTTCACAGTGATTGACGCTTCTTCGGATATCCACACTGTTTTTGAGCGGCTACGCGCAGGAATTTCGCGCGTTCTCAAGGGTGAACCTCGGGAGCCGCTCTTTGAGGTGCGTGCATCGGAGCCGCCAGTCGCAGAACCCGGCCATAGCGAGACAGCGAGTGCTGGAAAGGCGAAACGCCCCGCAGCAGAAAAACCGGCAGGCGAAATGGAAGAGTCCGCCTGAAGACTCTCTTTCCAATACTTCAAACCTTGGCCAACGCGGGTGCGGCCAGGAGACCCTCCATCCAACTCTTGATCTCCTGATGGCTGGTAGGATTCAGCGTCATCTGAAAGTACTTATCCCGAAATCCCCGCTTGCTGGCGCGATTTCGCAAAATCAGTTTGCCGGTGACCAAAGCCAGCGGCAATTGATCGCGCAAGAACTGCGGCCTGGCCATCATCTCGATGATCATCTCTTCCAGCACTTCCATATCGTGCCAATCGCCGAGATGCTGTTGGATTCTTCGCAGCCAGGCAAGTGACTGGGAACTGCCCGATATTCCGAACTGGTTCACCACCTCAAGCAGGTAACGGAGCCGTTTGGCACCGATGCGCGCGGCATGGATGGAAGTCGCGCTGGGTTCACTGTGCGAGGTGGCAACCTGCTTCTCAAATTCGCTCCAGACCCCGACCAGCACCTGGGCCAGCCGTTTCGGGAAGGGCTCAAGAACGGCTCCGCCAGGATGTGCCAATGGTTGCGCAACTTGCCCCTGGTCAGCTTTGGCTCCAAGTCGGTCCAGAATCGATTTAGTGCGCATGTAAAAGGCGGCTAAGTTCAATCTGCTAAGCTTCCGAGTGGCTCTTGCGAAGCTCTCGGTCCTGCGCTCCTGGAGATGCTGTTGGACGGCCGTCCAGGCTTCCCGGTGCGAACTGCGCCGCCGTGCCAGCCGCCGCTCCACCAACTCGACCAGCACGTCGCAGTTCCGGACGTCCCCCAGCGCACGCCGGCATCGCCGGATCTTGCGTCGCAATCGACGCACCTCGCGGGGCAGTGGGGTGGGGAAAATCAAGTCCAGGATTTGCTGGAGGCGCCGGCTGGCCACACGCATGTCATGAATGGCGTTTGGATCATCGCCTTTCAACACCTTCGCCTCCAAGGATATGAGGCGGTTGAGGTGCCGTAGCGCCAACTTCCTGACTTTGTTCCATTCATTGGTCGGAGGAGGTGTCGCGCCGCTTATGGCCGGTCCGGCGGCGGGCTGGGCATGATTGTGCGATATGTGGGCATGGTTCTCGTTCATAGGAATGTGCTAAAAGGGGTGGAAGGCCGAGGGATTCTGGCCCCTCGTCCCGCTCTTTAAGCTGCCCCCCGTGTACTGAATTAAAGCCAAGCCTGTTGGCTTCTAACTCATAGTCTAAACTCAGTGCAGCCAACTTACAAGGAGTGTGGGTGTCCTGATTGAACTGGTAGCGCCGACCTTTAGGTCGGCAGATGCTGGCCTAAAGGCCAGCGCTACGCCGAAACTAGGACACGGATTGGGGTGGCCACACAAACCTCTTGCCACCACGGCGCGCTGCATGGTAATTGAATAGATTGCGAGCTTTGGAGTCAGTTGCAACCCGTATGAGCCGACCTAGAATTCAATTCGTGAACCAACCTGCCACTTCGAAAGCGCCGCGCAGGACCGCCGGCCTGGCCGTCATTGGGCTCGGCACGGTGGGGACCGGCACGGTCAAGGTGTTGGTCGAGCATCAGAGTGAAATCCAGCGGCGGCTGGGCTGCAAGCTGGAACTGAAGACTATCTGTTCGCTCGGCATTCGCAAGAAGGATGTGTCCTGGTTCGGCGGGCAGGTCAAGACGACGGTAGACTGGCACGATGTCGTGCGCGATCCTGAGATTGACATTGTGGTGGAATTGGTCGGGGTTCTCCCCGCGGCCCGTGCCATCGCCTTTGCGGCCATCGACGCTGGCAAGCACCTGGTGACCGCAAACAAACAGCTCGTCGCGGAATACGGCGTGGAACTTGCCGAACACGCTCGCGCCGCGGGTGTCAGCCTGGGCATCGAAGCTTGCGTGGCGGGAGGCACGCCCATCCTGCATGCCATCCGCGACGGATTGGCAGGCGAACACTTCGCGGGCGTCTATGGCATTCTGAACGGCACCACCAATTACATCCTGACGGAAATGGAGCGCCGTGGCTGCAGCTTCGCCGAAGCGCTGGCTGAAGCTCAGCAAAAGGGCTATGCCGAGCCCGACCCTACCTTCGATGTCGAAGGGTACGACGCGCGCTACAAAATCGCGATCCTCGCCATGATCTGCTTCGGTCAGGCCGTGCGCGTGGGAGACATTCCGGCGGAAGGGATTACCGCCATCGAGCAGGTGGATTTTGCCTACGCCCGCCGCTTGCACCGCACTATTCGGCTGATCGCTTCAGCGCGCCGCCGCTCCCGAGGACGCCTGGAGATTTTCGTGCGGCCCATGATGATCCCCGCCAGCAGCCAACTGGCCAATGTGCTCGGCTCGCTCAACGGCGTCCTGCTGGTCGGGGATAAAGGCGGAAACACCACGCTCACAGGACGCGGCGCGGGCGGTGAACCCACCGGCGTTGCGGTGCTCTCCGACGTAGTTCAGATCGCCCGCTCCATGTCGGCCGGCGGAACAGGCGCGACTCCGCTGGGCTACGAGACCTGGCAGCCCTCCAGAATCGCCCCGTCTTCCGCCAACATCATTTCCGCATACCTGCGCCTGGTGGTTCGCGACCGCCCCGGAATCCTGGCGCGCGTCTGCGCCCTGCTGGCGCGGCACGGTATCAACATCGACTCCGTGCTGCAAGAGCCCGCCATGCCCAAGAACCAACTGCCCTTTGTTATGACCCTCGAACCCCGGCGCGAGAAGGAAGTGTCGCAAGCTGTCGCCGAAATCGCCCGCCTGCCCTTCATGGCGCGTCCGCCCCTCATGATGCCCTTTGCGGACCTGCCGTAAGTACAGTGACAAGTGACGAGTGACGAGCGAGAAGTCAGGAGTCAGGAGAAGAGCGTGTCGACCGGAGAATGATTTTGTTCGGGAAGGAGCGTGGAAGAGCAAGCCAATCGAAGGAGGCGAGCAGCGGGGAGTAGTAAGTGCTTTCTGCTTTCTGCCTACCTTCCTGGTGAGCCGGCTGGGACTCGAACCCAGAACCCCTGCCTTAAAAGGGCAGTGCTCCACCGTTGAGCTACCGGCCCACACTTGATAAGCGCAAGCTCCGTCGTTCAATCATCCTGCCGCCAGGGGCGGCCGCGCTGCGTCTCGCTCGAGGCTTAGGTGGAGGAGCGCCGGACAGCGTAGCGTAGCATTGCGTATCCTTACAACTTACACCAGCAGGAGCACACGCGTAAACATCAATCCTCAGCAGGGAGCGTCCGAGTTTCGGCGTCGCGCTGCCCTTTAGAGCCTGTGGAAAAACGCTTGCACCCTGTCCTTCTGAGCCAAGCGAAGAATCTCAGCAGTTGCAGTTCCAACGAACTACGGAGATCCTTTGTCGCCTCCGGCTCCTCAGGATGACAGCCTACTGGGTTTTTCCGCAACCTGTTTAGGCCAGCATCTGCCGACCTAAAGGTCGGCGCTACCAGTTGAATTAGGACACCACTCCTCAGCATCGGCGCCGGACGAGTTTCGGGCGACAGCCAACTCCCTACAGGGTAGGGCTGTCGATTCATATGGGGGTTATTGTAGTTAACGCGGTCCGGAGCTATACTTTCGCGGCCACGAAAGGAGCACTTATGGTAAAGGCACAGCCGCACAGATCTCTTCATTGCACATCGCGAAGGGATTTCCTCAAGTTGACAAGCGTGGCCATAGTGGTTGGAAGTGGCGTCGGATCGATGGCTTCTCTCCGCCCCGGGCAACCTGGCGCGGGCCCGAAGAAAAAGGTGGTCGTGGCAGCGCATCCGTGGGTTTACGCGGCGCCGCTCCCCGAGTACGACATCACACCCGTGCTGGAGCAGGTCTTTTCCGACATGAGCTATGCCGGGATCGAAGCGATTGAATTGATGCATGAAGCCCTGCGGCATCCGGATTCGGTGGAGCGCATTGGCGCGTTGTCACACAAGTACCGTTTGCCGGTGCTGGGCGCCTCGTTTGGCGCCGACCTGTGGGACCGCTCGAAGCACTCCGCCATTATGGATTACGCAGAGATGATCATCACGCGCCTCCAACAGCTTAAGGGGCGGACCTTGGGGACATCCGTCGGCAAGGCGCCGCAGAAGAAAACGCCGGAACAGCTCGACGCGCAGGCGGAGATTCTCCGCAAGATCATCGCCTTCGGAAACGAGCACGGCGTGGTGCTGAACCTTCACAATCACACTTATGAGGTAGAGAACAACGAATACGACCTGAAGGGAACGCTGGCCCGGATTCCTGACGCCGAACTGGGTCCGGATCTCAATTGGCTGGTTCGAGCCGGTGTTGACCCGGTGGATTTTATCCGCCGGCACTCCGCGCACATCGTATTTATGCATCTCCGCGACCAGAAGGCGGACGGCGCCTGGTCGGAAGCCATGGGTGAAGGCATAACCGACTACGCCGCCGTGGGCAAAGAGCTTCACAAAATGGGTTATGCTGGGGATATGGCGATCGAGCTTGCGCACGAGAGGAACTTCGCGCGCACGCGGCCTCTGCGCGAGAGCTTGAAGATGAGCCGTGAATACGTTCGACGAACGATGGGTTATTGATTGGCTTCGACGCTGACCATAAATATGGTAGAATCGCTTCATGCGAACCACGGTGGACATTCCCGATCCGGTTTACAGACGCCTGAAATCTGCGGCTGCGCAGCGAGGCTGTTCAGTGAAAGAATTGGTTTTGCGTGGGGTCAAAGCGGAACTGGAGGGCGGCAGGCCGGCCCGCAGGGCGCGGGCGCTCAAGTTCCCGATTATCAACTCGAAGCAGCCGGGTTGGCTGCGCCTGACCAATCAGCAAATCAATGAAATCCTATTTCCCTGACGTGAACGTGTGGCTCGCGCTTGCATACCGGGGCCACCAGCATCACCCCGTCGCGCTCGGTTGGTTTGACAAGCTGGAGACGGAAGAAGCCAGTTTCTGCCGATTCACGCAACTGGCCTTTCTGCGGCTGCTGACCCATCCCGCCGTCATGCGCGACGAAGTGAAGACTCAACAAGAGGCGTGGAAGGCTTACGATCTACTTGCCAGCGACGCACGGGTAGCCTTCAATTCCGAGAGCGAGCCCGAGCGCGTCGAGGCGACGTTCCGTGCCCTGACGGCAGGCGCACACTTTTCGCACAGGCAGTGGCCGGACGCGTATTTGGCGGCGTTTGCGACCACTTGTGGTCTGACGCTGGTAACGTTTGACAAGGCGCTCGGAAGACTGGCTGGAAAAGAGTGCCTGCTGTTGGCCCCTTCAACTTGAGATATTGACGCTTGTGCGCTACTCTGTCTTGCCTGTAGGTCGCCACCGATAAAGGCGGAAACCCATTGAAAGCGTCCGATGGGCTCTGTCTGATTTGATAGGAGAAGCATTATGGCAAATGTCAAAGATCTAAAGGTGAACAATCCGGCGCAGCGCTTGCGCGGCACCTTGCCGAAGATCGGGATCCGGCCGGCCATCGACGGGCGGCGCAAAGGGGTGCGGGAATCTCTGGAAAACCAGACGATGGAAATGGCCAAGACGGCCGCTAAGTTTTTTCAAGAGCATTTGCGCCACCCCAATGGACTCCCGGTGGAATGTGTGATCTCCGACACCTGCATCGGCGGCGTGGCGGAGGCTGCGGAGGCCGCGGACAAGTTTGCACGCCAGGGCGTGGGCCTTTCTCTCACCGTCTCGCCCTGCTGGTGCTACGGCTCGGAGACCATGGATATGGATCCGCTCATCCCCAAAGCGGTTTGGGGCTTCAACGGCACCGAGCGGCCCGGCGCGGTCTACCTGGCAGCGGTATTGGCAGGGCACAATCAGAAGGGACTGCCGGCATTCGGCATTTATGGAAAGGACGTGCAGGACGCAGGCGATACGAGCATCCCGAAGGACGTCCAGGAAAAGCTGCTGTGCTTCGCCAAGGCCGGGCTGGCTGCGGCCGAGATGAAAGGCAAATCCTATCTTTCCCTAGGCTCGGTTTCCATGGGCATTGCCGGCTCCATGGTCGATGCGGCTTTCTTCCAGAACTTTCTGGGCATGCGAAATGAGTATGTGGACATGTCGGAGTTCGTGCGGCGCATCGACGAAAAAATCTACGACCCGAAAGAATACCTGAGCGCCGCGAAATGGGTGAAGGCGAACTGCCCCGAGGGAAAGGATTACAACCTTCCGAAGATGTCGCGGACCAGAAAGTACGACGACTGGCACACCGTGGTGAAGATGACGCTGATCGCGCGCGACCTGCTGATTGGGAACCCAAGGCTGGCGGAACTGGGATTCGGCGAAGAGGCTCTGGGGCACAACGCGATTCTGGCCGGATTTCAAGGCCAGAGGCACTGGACGGACCACTTCCCGAACGGCGATTTCATGGAAGCCATCCTCAATTCCTCTTTCGACTGGAACGGCATTCGGGAGCCCTTTGTATTCGCCACCGAAAACGATTCGCTCAACGGCGCCACGATGTTGTTTGGACACTTGCTGACCGACACGGCGCAAATCTTTGCGGACGTGCGCACCTTCTGGAGTCCGGAAGCGGTGAAGCGCGTTACCGGAAAGAGCCTGGCCGGAAAGGCCGCGGGTGGCATCATCCACCTGATCAACTCCGGCGCGGCCACTCTCGATGCCACCGGTGAACAGATGAGGGATGGCGTCAGGGTGATGAAGCCATTCTGGGAGATCACTGCGGAGGAAGTGGGCCGTTGCCTCGACGCCACGCAGTGGAGCCCGGCGATCACCGAATACTTCCGGGGCGGCGGGTTCTCTTCGACCTTTGCAACCAAGGGAGAATTGCCGGTGACCATGGCGCGCCTCAATCTGGTGCAAGGCTTGGGACCGGTGCTCCAGATCGCCGAGGGTTACACGGTTGAATTGCCGAAGGACGTGCACAACACGCTCGACCAGCGAACCAATGCCACCTGGCCCACCACCTGGTTTGCGCCTGTTCTCACCGGTGAAGGCGCCTTCAAAGATGTCTACGCGGTGATGAACAACTGGGGCGCCAACCACGGCGCCATAAGCTACGGCCACATCGGCGATCTGCTGATCTCCCTCGCCTCCATTCTGCGCATCCCGGTCTGCATGCATAACGTGCCGGAGGAGCGGGTGTACCGCCCCAGCGCCTGGACGGCTTTTGGAGCACAGGATCCGCAGGGAGCAGACTATCGCGCCTGCGCAAACTTCGGTCCCGTGTACGGCAAGAAGTAACACAGCAGTAGGGGCGGTTCGCGAACCGCCCCAACACTCAGGCGATCAGCTTTTCCAAATACGCTTTTTCCTTCCGAATGTCCTCAAGTTGGCGTGGACCCGATATTTCACGTTCAATGGTAAGAGGCCCGTCGTAGCCGAGTTGCTTCAGGCGGGGAATAAGCCTTGGGAAGTCCGCCTTTCCCTGGCCGATGGGAACCTCTTCCCCGATCTTCCTCGGGTCTGTAGGGAAAAGCCCGTCCTTGGCGTGGGTACCGCGCACCAGCTTACCGATCACGTCCAGGGCGTCGTTCGGATTGCCTTTGCCGTAGAGGATCAGGTTGGCGGTGTCGAGGTTTACAAACTGGTTATCAACACCCACATCGGTGATCGCCCGCAGCAAGGTGATGGGCGTCTCCTGCCCCGTTTCATACAGCATCATCTGGCCGTTCCCTTTCAGGTAGGTCGCAACTTCGCGAAGGGCCGGCAGCACGTCCTTGTAAGCGGGATCGTTGGGATTCTCGGGGATGAACCCGAAGTGGGTGTGGATCGCGGGAATCTCCAGCTTCTTGGCGAAATCGGAAGCCTTCTTGAAGTGCGCGATGCGCTCGGCACGATACTTCACGGGCACCAAGCCAATCGTCAACGGACCCCGGTCGAAGTCATAAAAGTGTGGCCCTGGCCCGCCCGTATTGAGGGCCGTCACTTCGATGTTGAACTTCTGAGCCGCGTCGCGGATGCCCTTCTCCATCTGCTCCGAGAAATCCTCTGTCGATACCTGGCAAGTGGGAACTCCGAAGTCATGGACTCTCTGCAAGGCTGCATCCGGGTTCTTGCCCATGCCGATAATGATGCCCAGGCGCATGCCTTTTCGAGCCGGAACACCAGGCGCCGCGGACATTAGCCCCGCAGCCCCTGCGGCAGCAGAGACTTTCAAAAAATCGCGTCGGTCGAGTATTCTCATAAATGATTACCTCGTCGGAACTAGGATTCAGGATTCAGGATTCGGGATTCAGGGCTTCTGCACCCTGACTGCTGAATCCTGACTCCTGTCTTGTTGACAACTTCTGAGACTACAGCATAGTATCCAATTTTAGGCAAAATTGCTCGGGTGAAGTCCAGAATTCGGAAGCTTCCTGGCTCCTGATTCCTGACTCCTGAATCCTGCTCTTATGAAACAAGCGTACTTGGATTGTTTTTCCGGCATCAGCGGTGACATGTTCGTGGGCGCTTTGCTGGACGTGGGTCTGCCGCTGGAACGGTTGTTTGCGGAATTGAAGAAGATTCCCCTGGGCTTTTACGAGTTCAAGCGCACGCGCGCGCTGCGAGGGCATTTGGTGGGGACGCGAGTGGAGATTCGCGTCCCGGGCAAGCAGCCCAGCCGCAAGCTGAGAGATATCGAAGCGCTGATTCGAGACAGCGAACTCTCCGCGGGCGTCAAAGAACGCGCCCTGAAGATTTTTAGCCGCTTGGCGGAGGCTGAAGGAAAACTGCACAACATGCCGCCAGAGCAGGTGCACTTCCATGAGGTCGGCGCGGTCGACGCGATTCTGGACATCGTGGGAACCTGCATCGGACTTGAGTTCCTCGAGATTTCGCACCTGACTTGTTCGCCGGTGAACGTGGGCAGCGGATGCGTCCAGGCCGCGCACGGCTCGCTGCCGGTTCCCGCTCCCGCCTCTCTCGAATTACTCAAGGATCTTCCCATCTATTCTTCCGGCATCGACGGCGAGTTGGTGACGCCCACCGGAGCGGCGCTCATCTCCACCCTCGCCGACCGCTTCGGACCCATCCCGCCGATGAGAGTGGAACGCATAGGCTACGGCGCCGGGGCGCGCGAAATTCCAGGGCATCCGAACCTGGCGCGCCTGCTGCTCGGGGAAGGCGCCGAACCGGTGCGAGTCCGCGACGGTACTCCCGGGGATGAAGTGGTTTCGGTCATTGAGGCCAATGTCGACGACATGAGCCCGCAGCTTTACGGCTACTTCATTGACCAGGCGCTGGCCGCAGGCGCGCTGGACGTGACCTGCACGCCCATCCAGATGAAGAAGGACCGGCCTGGAATCCTGCTGAGCGTGCTGTGCAGTCCCGAGAAGGGCGATGCGCTGGCCCAGATGCTCTTCGAGCAAACCACCACCATCGGAGTGCGAATCTATGAGGCCCGGCGCAAGATTTTGGAACGCGAGCTTGTCAGCATCCAGACCCCCTATGGCACGGTCAAGGTCAAAGTGGCCAAGCGTGACGGGAAGGTGCTGAATGTTGCGCCGGAATACGAAGATTGCCAGCGCCTGGCGACCGAGAAGGGCGTGCCGCTCAAGCAGGTGATCATCGCCGCGCAAGCCTCGTACCTCGAGCAGGTGTCAAGCCCGACGCCTGGAACCTGACATCCATGAAAACGTTCTACCTCACAACTCCCATTTACTATCCAAACGCCCGGCCCCACGTCGGCTCAGCGTATACCACGATTGTTTGCGACGTGCTGGCGCGTTATAAACGCATGTGCGGGTATGATGTGGCTTTCCTTACCGGCACCGACGAGCACGGGGAAAAACTGGAACGCGCCGCAGCGGCGGCAGGCCAGACACCCAGCCAGTTTGTGGCGGAAAAGCGGAAGCTGTTTATTCAGCTTTGGGAGAAACTCGGCATCCCGGTAAGCGTTTATCCCGAGGGCAAGCCCGATTCCCTGCGCTTCATCTACACCACCCACCCGGATCACGAGAAGTCTGTGCGGCGAATGCTCCTGCGCGCCAAAGAGAACGGATACATCACCAAGCGTAAGTATGAGGGCCGGTACTGCGTCTCTGACGAGCGCTACATTTCGGACGGAGCGGAGCCCGCAAATTGCGATGTCTGCGGTCGGCCGGCGGAATTGATCAGCGAGGAGAATTACTTTTTCAAACTCTCAGAGTTCCGCGGCAAGCTCTTGGATCTGTACACGGAGAGACCGGAGTTCGTCCAGCCGGACTATCGTATGAATGAGGTCAAGAGCTTCGTCAGGGGCGACCTGCGCGATATCTCCATAAGTCGTAAGCGGATCAAATGGGGAATTCCCTTTCCCCTCGACGAAACACGCGATGACCCAGAGCAGGTCGTCTACGTCTGGTACGACGCTCTCACCAGCTACATGACCGGCATCGGCTACGCGCGGGGTGAGAATGGCAACGCGGAGTTCCAGAAATATTGGCGCAACGAACCGGGCGAGTCGGAACTCGTGCACATGATCGGCAAGGACATCCTGCGTTTCCACGCCGTCTATTGGCCCGCATTCATCATGGCCGCATACCCCGACCAACCGGAGATGCTGCCGACCACCGTGTTCGCACACGGCTGGATCTATTACGAGCAGGATAAGATGTCGAAGTCGAAGGGCAATGTGGTCTATCCCGAGCCCATCGTCGAGGCGCTCGACTCCTTCGGCGCGCCGGGCAACGACGCTCTGCGCTATTACTTGCTGCGCGAGGCGCCGTTCGGACAGGATACGAGCTTTTCTTATGAGGGGCTGATTCAACGCTACAACTCGGATTTGGCCAATGGGCTGGGAAACCTTGCCAGTCGTGTTCTTACCATGGTCCGCCAATACTTCGAGTCGCGCATACCTCGGCCCTCGCCTGGCCACAGCGATAGCCCGGCGAACGCGATGCGCACGGTCGCAAGGCCGAGTATATGGGCGGCGGTGGGGAATCAAGCTGCTCGGGAGTCGGGTCAATACAACGACCTCAAGTTCTCGGATGTACTGCAGACCATCTGGCGGCTCATTTCGCACGTGGACGCCTACCTCGTGCAGCGAAAGCCATGGGTCTTGGCTAAGGATCCGGATCAGCGACAAGAGTTGGCTGATGTTCTGTATGACGCATGCGAGGCGCTACGTGTGATCCTTATACTAGCGCACCCAGTGATGCCCAAAGCGACGGCTCAAATCTGGTTGCAGATGGGGCAGAACACACTCTTGGGCGAACTGCAGATCGATTCTCTGGATTGGGGCCAGTTGGCTCCGGGCACTGCGCTTGGGCGTGTCGCTGGCGTTTTCCCACGCCTTGAGACGGCCACGGCACTGATCAAGCTTGACGAGTTCGCCGAGATTGACCGTGAGCGCGGAAAGCCCGCGGCAGGGGCGCTTCGCGAAGCGCCCCCACAGAGCCCCGTACACGCACCCGTACAGCTCAGCCTTGCTGAAACCGGCGGCGGACCTGACAAATCCAAGGAGGCATTCTTACCCGTGCAAACTGAAAACAAACCCGAAGCGGTGCCCGCGACTGCGCCCCAATCGGCAACTCCTAGTCCCCAACCCCCAGCCCCGAGTCCCCAGCCCCTAGCCCCTAGTCCCCAGCCCCCGGCCCCCAGCCTGATTTCCATTGACGACTTTGCCAAGGTCGAGATGCGGGTGGGCGAAGTGAAGGCCGCTGAGCACGTTCCCGGTGCATCGAAATTACTGAAGTTGATGGTGGACATCGGCCCGGAAGTGCGCCAGGTTGTGGCCGGCCTTGCAGAGTACTATCGGCCGGAAAACCTGATTGGAATGAAAGTCGTGGTGGTCACCAACCTCCAGCCCCGCAAGCTTCGCGGCGTGGAATCAAACGGCATGATCATCGCCGCCTCGGCGGAAGACCACGGCCGTCCCGTGCTCGTGACGTTCAAGGAAGACGTGGAGAACGGAGCGAGGCTGAAGTAATTGAGTCATTGATTCATTGAGCCATTGAGTCATTGACTCACCGGCCCACTTGGTTTTTCAATGGCTCAATGACCCGATGACCCAATGAATCAATTACTGGATTCTCACGCTCATCTTGACGATCCCGATTTCAACCCCGACCGCGCGGAGGTGATGGCCCGTGCCCGCGCCGCCGGGTTGCGCTACCTCCTGGCCGTCGGGGGCGGCACGGGGCCGGATAACCTTGAGGCGCCTGTCGCGCTCGCCGATAGCCACGATTGGATTTACGCCACCGTGGGCGTTCACCCTCACGAGGCGAAACAATTTACCGAGCATCACGCCGAGCAGATCTCGAAGCTGGCGCAACATCCCCGGGTAGTGGGCATCGGCGAGATCGGCCTCGACTACCATTACGACAACTCCCCCCGCGACGTTCAAAAGCTCGTCCTCATCCGGCAAATGGATCTGGCTCGTCAAGCACGGCTGCCGATTATTATTCATTGCCGCGAGGCGTGGCCAGACCTCTCAGAGATCATTCAGGCCCATTGGCAATCGAGCGGGCTGGGCGGCATTCTGCACTGCTTCTCGGGCTCCCGCCAGGACGCTCTCACCTTTCTCGACTGGGGATTCCTGGTTTCGTTTGCCGGCAACGTGACTTACAAGAAGGCCGAGGACCTCCGCGAGGTAGCGAGAGAGATTCCGCTCGATCGTTTATTGATAGAAACCGATTGTCCTTACCTGGCGCCGGTTCCGTACCGCGGCAAGCGCAACGAGCCGGCCTTTGTGATCGAGGTTGCGCGCACGCTGGCCACGCTTCATCAGCTTAGCCCAGAGGAGCTGGGAGAAATCGTGGTGCGGAACTTTGAACGCTTTTTCGGGTTAAACAATGAGCCGCGGATTGACGCGGATAGACGCTGATAGAGAAATATGTTCTTCAACTGCTGGAAGTGCCGTCAGAAGATCGAATATCCCACCGGGAGCCGCGTCGGCACTCGCGATACGTGCACCCGGTGCGGCTCGGACTTGCATGCCTGCCTCAACTGCCAGTTCTACGACCCCAACAAACACAACCAGTGCGCGGAAACCCAAGCCGAATGGGTTCGCGACAAGGAAGCCGCCAATTACTGCGATTATTTTCGTCCCAATCCAACTCTGTTAGCCAGCTCCGAGACAGGGGAAGCCATGCAAGGGAATTGTAGTGGCTCTTGAATTCTCTGATAGACTCAGCCAGAATTTGGGGAATCAGCATTCCAGATTCAAAATTCCAGATTCAAGATTCCGAATTCAAGAGGTGTACCGTGGGATACAAGCGCTTTGAGGAACTTCCAGTCTGGCAAGCCAGCATCGAACTGGCCCTGGCGGCGTACGCCATAACCGCAAAGCCGGCCTTCCGGCGTCAGCATAGTCTGCGCGACCAACTCGAGCGTGCCGCGGTCTCCGTTTCCAACAACATCGCCGAAGGCTTTGAAAGGGGCACGAATCAGGAACTGCTGACTTTCTTGTACATTTCGCGTGGTTCTGCCGGCGAAGTGCGCTCGATGCTGTGCCTGCTCGAACGCATGCCCGCTTTCCGCGATCTGGAATCTTCAATCTTGAATTTGAAATCCAGCGTCGAAAGCGTTTCCAGGCAGCTCGGCGCGTGGATCCGCTCGTTGCGCGATTCAGAACTGAAGGGCCAGCGCTATGTCTCGGAAAAGACGCGTCGCACGGACAAGGCTCGCCTGGAGCGCGAGGAGTTTCTGAAGAAACTCGAGCAGATAAGAAAGGGAGGCGGCACGGTTGCTGACAGCGCAGGACCAACCTCCGGGACTCAGAAAGTGTGAAACGAAGCGGTCTTTGAATCTTGAATCCGGGATCTGGAATTCGAACCCTTCACCCCACTTCAAACCCGCCCGCTCTCTCGAACGCGTCGGCCACGCGCAGCAGCCTTGCTTCGTCGAAGTGACGGGCGAGAAGTTGCATGCCCACCGGGAGGTGGGGCTCAGCCTTAGTTTTTCCGCAAGGTACGGAAATGCCGGGAATTCCGGCCAGGCTGGCGGTAACGGTGTAGATATCGGCGAGATACATTTGCCAGGGGTCATCCATACGCTCGCCGAGCTTGAAGGCGGGGATGGGAGAGGTGGGAGTAACGATGACGTCCACGTCGTCAAACGCTTCCAGGAAATCTCGCGTGATGAGAGTACGCACTTTCTGGGCTTTCAAGTAATAGGCGTCGTAATAGCCGGAGCTCAGAACGTAAGTGCCGAGCATAATGCGCCGCTTTACCTCGGCCCCGAATCCGCCGTAGCGGGTTTGTTTGTACATCTCCTGCAAATCGGAGTGCTCAGAGGAGCGGAAACCATAGCGCACGCCATCGTAGCGTGCCAGATTCGAGCTAGCCTCCGCCGTGCAGATGATGTAGTAGCAGGCGATCGCGTAATCGGTGTGAGGAAGGCTGATGGGTACGATTTCGCATCCCAGCTTCGCCAGAAGGTCAATTCCCTTTTGGACGTTATCTCCAGTCTCCGGGCTGAGCCCCTTGAAATACTCGCTCCGGAACGCCCACTTTGAGGCCGCGCACGTTTTGATCCAGGCCGGCTACGTAGTCCTCCACCGGAACGTCCGCCGAGGTGGAGTCGTGCGGGTCGCGGCCCGCAATGGTCTGGAGCACGCGCGCCACGTCGCGGACCGTGCGTCCGAACGGCCCGATGTGGTCGAGCGAGGAGGCGAAGGCCACCAGTCCGTAGCGCGAGACCCTGCCGTATGTCCCCATCATGCCCGCAAGGCCGCAGAAAGCCGCCGGCTGGCGGATGGAACCTCCCGTGTCAGAGCCGAGCGATGCCACCGCCATGTTCGCGGCAACCGCCGCCGCAGAACCGCCGCTCGAGCCGCCGGGGACTCGGGTCAAATCGTGTGGGTTGTGGGTCGGGAAGAAGCCGGAGTTTTCCGTAGACGATCCCATGGCGAATTCGTCGCAATTCGTCTTCCCCAGGATGACGGCGCCTGCCGCCTCCAACCTTTCGACCGCCGGAGCGTCATAGGGTGCAACGTAATTCCCCAGAATCTTCGAGGCGCAGGTATTGCGCATCCCGCGGGTCAGAATCACGTCCTTGATCGCGACGGGAATTCCCGCCAGCGGTCCCACCGGGTCACCCGCCGCGATCTGCCGATCGATCCTGGCAGCCTGCTCGAGGGCGAGTTCCGGGCACAACTGCAAGTAAGCACGGACCTCTTTGTCGCGCTTCTCAATCAGCTCGAAGTGAGCGCGCGCCACCTCCAACGCAGAAACTTTGCGCTGGACGATGAGCTCTCGCAGCGAGTCGATGGTAAGTTCGTAAGGTTCATCCGCCGCCGTCTACTCCTCTTTTTCTATGACGCGCGGGATTCGGAAAAAGCCCGCGCTGGGATCGGGCGCGTTGGCAAGGGCCTCATCCTGGTCGAACGTCTTCTTCGGCTGGTCTCCCCGCAGGGAAGGGTTTGCCGCAGCGGGATAGGTCACCTGCGCCATCGGCTCCACTTGCGAGGTATCCAATTCATTCAGCTTTTGCATGTGCTGAAGGATGGAATCGAGCTGAGGCAGGAACTTCTTCACCTCGTCCGGAGTCAACTCGAGATGCGCGAGTTCGGCGACATAGCGCACGTCTTTTTCTTCCAGTGCCATCAGTGGACCTTCTCATGCTTCCGTGCAACGAATTTGACACGCGAGCGTCCGATGGGTTCCGCCATGCCGGATGTCGGGCGTGGTTGCTGGCGCGGCCAGTCTCCCGGTTCGGAAGTAGCCGGCGATTCTCGATGGCGCGGCGAACTGCTGCTGCGCGTGGACTCCTGGGTACATTCAATCTTGAGAAGCCGTACTACTGGCCCGCCCAGAAATTTGTTTACATGTGCCCGGATTTCATCTGCCATCTGTGTCAAGGGAGCGGCCCAATCGGGATCCGCAGTTGCGATCGTCAAAGTTCCCGCGCTAAACGCCACCGGCCGGCACTCCTTGGCCAGCGCCTTACCCGCAACTTGACCCCAAAATGGGGTCAGATACTTCGATCACCGGAGGTTCGAGGCGAGAGAATTGAGGCCTCAGCACCTTGGGCAGAATTTTGCCGATCTCTTCCATAACTTTAGTCCCAAATTAGCGGATTCTTTTGCAGACTGATCGTGCAGTCTAACACATCGAGGCCCATGGGGGGAATCGATGTTGAAGAAAAATCGTGGTTGAGTTTCCTGTTGAGGTGGCGAATCTGCCTGGCGCGATGACAGCGCGCAGCCGCCGCTACTTCAATCTGAGAAAGTCGCTTATAATTCTTGCACATGCGTCTCATTCTAGCTTCGGCTTCGCCGCGCCGCCGCGACCTGTTGCGCAATGCCGGCTTCGACTTCGAGGTCCGGCCGGGCCAAATCGTGGAAGAGATTCAACCAGGTGAATTGCCCGAGGATTTCGCCCGCCGGGCGGCACGAGAGAAAGCCATGCAGATCGCAGCGTTGTCGCCGCGCGGCAGGTTGATTTTAGGCGCAGATACCGTGGTGGTCATCGGCGGGCAGACGTTGGGCAAGCCGTCGGATCCTCAGGATGCCGCGCGCATGCTTCGCCTGCTGTCGGGTCGAACCCACCAGGTCCATACTGGCGTTTGCCTTGTGCGGGCACCCGACGGCATTGAAGCGCTGAGACATGAGACAACGCTTGTTACCTTCCGTGAACTCGATGAGGAAGAGATTCGCCAGTACGTCGAGAGCGGCGAGCCTTCGGACAAAGCGGGCGCCTATGCAATTCAAGGGCTCGCGTCCAAATTCGTCACGCGCATTTCGGGCTGCCATTCGAACGTGGTGGGCTTGCCGATCGCACTGGTTTACGAGATTCTGAAGCCAGTGATGGAAGAAGAAGGCAGTCGGCAGTAGGCAGTCGGCAATCGTAAATCGACAATGAACTAAAGGATAATCCGTTCGTCGCCTTCCCGCCTGGTTACGTGTTCCCGGTCGAGATACTCGAGCAAAGGGATTGCGTACTTCCGGCTGAGGCCGGTGATTTCCTTGAAAACAGTGACGTTGATGCGGTTGCTCTGAGCTTTCCGCCGGGCGAGCAGTTCCTTCAACTGCCTTAACGCCGAGCGGTGAAAGATCAGGTCCTCAGTCACTTTGCAAAGCACGTTTTCACGCAGCAGAATCTGAAGCAGTTTCTCGGCCCGCAGGCGGTCGATGCGAAGCTTAGCCAAAACCTCCGGCGCGCTTGGGACCTCCAACCCTCGTTTCTCGAATGCCTGGCTGATCTGCTCTTTGGCGGCCTGCTCTTCCGATGTTAGTTGGACCTTCCGTCCGGCCAGCCGCACCGTTTCACCTTGCACTTCGATCTTGCCCTGCGCCACGAGGGTCTGAAGGAGCGCATTGAAGAGCAAGGCTGAAGGCGCTGCACGGCGCAGAGGGCTGCCGGCGCCAGTCCTGGAGCGCAGGTCTTCCTTGGGCAAACCGGCAACCAGCGGATTTGCAGCGTGGAATTTCTCCAGTTGCTCAGTCAACTTCGCCGCCAATGCCTGGAAATGCTCCGCGTGCACGAACAGGTCCGGCGGCTGCCCCAGCAGAAAGAGCCGATTCTCAGAGGCCAGCATCCTGCCGAGGCGCAGGACCTCACCGGGAAGCCAGCCCGTGCGCGAGACAAGTCCGGAAAGATGAGCTTCACCGGTTTGCCGCACCAGCCATTCCAGTCTCACTTGCGCCCCGCCTTTTTCCAGAGCGTCGAGGAGCGGCACGACACTGGAATCTCGCACGCGGCGGCGCTCAGGCTGATTATCGAGGACCGTTCCGCCCCCGATCGTCGTGACGGGCGAAAACTGCCGGATGATGAAGCGATCTCCCGGCATGAACACGCCGGGTTCGGAAAGCCGGAGTTGCGCGAAGCTGCTGGTCCCCGGCGGCAGATCTTTCCGGTCCAACAAAACCACTTCGGCTAGTGTTTCGGAGGTGTTGCAGTGGAAATGGACTCGGGCGCAGTTCTTCAAGGTTCGAGCGTCGGGCAGCAGGTTCAGCTTACAATCCAATCGCCCTGTCGCCTTGAAAATCCCGGGAGGCGCCAGAACCATTCCGCGCGAGATCTCCTTCGCCTCGAGCCCGGGCAAGTTCACTGCCGTCCGCTGCCCGGCCAGGGCGGTCTGTGCGTCGGCATTGTGAACCTCGATGCCGCGCACCCGAACCCGCCGGCCCAAGGGGTAGATTTCCACTTCCGAGTCTTTGTCGATTCTCCCTGACAAAAGCGTTCCGGTCACCACAGTGCCAAAACCCTTCATCACAAAAGCGCGGTCGATGGGGAGGCGAAAGGGGAGGTCTTCAGGCTTGGGAGTAACCACCAAGGCGAGCCGCCGCAGTTCCTCTTTCAGAGGTTCGAGACCTTCGCCGGTCCTGGCGCTGACCGGGAGCACCTTGGCGGCCTCGAGGAAGGAGCCGCGCACAAACTCCTGAATCTCCAGCCGCACCAGTTCGATGATGTCGGAATCGACCAAGTCGGTTTTGGTGATGGCCACCAACCCCTGGCGGATTTCCAGCAGCTTACAAATGTCAAAGTGCTCACGCGTCTGGGGCTTTATGGATTCGTCGGCGGCCACGACAAGCATGACCAGGTCGATCCCTCCTACCCCGGCCAGCATGTTGCGCACGAAACGCTCGTGGCCCGGCACATCGATGAACCCTACACGCACGCCTTCGCCGAGGTCCAGGTGGGCGAAGCCCAGGTCAATCGTGATTCCACGCCTCTTCTCCTCCTCCAGACGGTCGGGGTCGGTGCCGGTCAGAGCAAGCACTAAGGCTGACTTTCCGTGATCGATATGGCCCGCAGTTCCCACCGTGACGTATCGCATCTGGCCTTTGATTATGCGAGAAAGGAAGCAAGGACGCAATTGCTTCCAGGATTTCCAATAGTGGCCAGATTCAATCCATCATGTTACGCTAAGAAGAAAGGACGGAACCTGCTCATTATAGGAGGTGCAAACATGAAATTCGCAGTAACCACTTTTGTTGTACTCATTTGCCTGGCTAGCTGGGCCTACGCGGACGTGGCAACCCTCAAGAATGGAGACCGGGTTACAGGAACGCTAGTCACGATCCAAGGAGGAACCCTGCAACTGAAGACCGCCAACCTCGGCATCGTACCGATCCCCATGGCCCAGGTGGCAACTTACTCATCAGATAAACCCGTCGCGGTTGTTATCAAAGGCCAGGAACCCGTACAAGGCATGCTGGAACTTCTGCCTTCCGGCGACTGGCAGATCAAGGGCGACAATGGCCAGGTGCACACCATCGCCGCCGCGAAACCCGCAGTTATCATGCCGGCCGAGGACTATCAGAAACTCGAACAGGCCCCTGGAATGATGCAAGGCTGGAAGGGCGGCGCCAGCCTGGGGTATAGCCTCCAGAACGGCAACCAGGAATCGAACACCCTGACCACAAGCGTTGCCGCGTCCCGTGAACGTCCGGCGACCCCTATTTTTGAACGGCACATGCGCACAACCTTCGACTTTACTACGCTTTTCTCTCATGCCGAGCAGAAGAGCATCACAGCGCCATTCGTTGTCACCAGCACGGTGTCCTCGCGCACCCTCACCGCGGACCTGCGGCAGGACTACCTTTTCAGTCCCGACAACTTCGTGTTCGTATTCGGTCAAGTCAACCACATCTCAACCCAAGGCCTCTACCTGCAACAGACCTACGGTGGCGGCATCGGGCGCGACGTTTTCAAAAACGCGCGAACGACATTCAGCGTCCTGGGTGGCCCGACCTACGTTCAAGAGAAATTCTTCGATGGGCAGCTCACCCAGACCATCGAACTGCTGCTGGCAGAAACGCTCGGCGTGCAATTCTCCAAACGACTTCGGCTCGACCATTACTTTCAAGTCTACCCGGACCTGCTTCACGGCGGACAATACCGTTTTGATACCAGCGCACTCTTGTCCTACAAGCTGCTCAACAAGTTCACGGTGAATGCCGGCCTGATCGATCTTTACCTCAGCAATCCGCCCACCGGGGAGAAGAACAACGTCACGTTATCTGTCGGGATCGGATACGCGTTCTGAGACGGAGACTGGCGCGGGGCAACCGCTACAATCTGGTGCAAAGGCAGCTCTCAGTTTACTCGAGGTGGTGTTCTGGGCAGAGGGGATGGCAAGCCGTCCCCCTGCGGATCCTTCGGCTTTTCCGGTGGGGGAGGCGTTTGCTTTTCAGTTTCGGAGCCTAGCCAGACGCTTACCACCTCCCAATTCCCCAGGCGCTTCTGCAGCACCAAATCGTACTGCGCCACGGCGGAGGGGTCTTCCAAGGTGACAGCGGCCAGCGCCCGTTGCTGGTCTGGTGCGAAGGTGAGGTTTTGAATCTCCAGCTTGACTTCCGGTTTCGCCGGCGGGCGGTGAGCAGCGACGTCCGCGGGCGACGGCGGGGGCGGCAGAAGTGCCGGGATGAAATATGTGCGGACAGCGGCATCCGCGGAGCCGCCCGCTTTCTTGCCTTCGGGCGTGGCCAAATACTTGGAGCGAATCCGAATGACATCCAGGGCATTTTCCAGGTCATCGCGGATGACTACATCAGTCACCTTTTTTTCCGCCTGGTGAATCAAGTCCGTCAGATTAGCCTCCGTCCGAACTGTCAGGGCCAGAACTGCCGCCTCTGTCACCGTGCGGTCAGGTTCCGCGTCCGACGTGTTGATGACCTGAAAGAGCGCTCGAGTGGCCTTGTCGTTATCATACTCAGCCAAAGCGCCATAATAGAAGCGCCGCAGGTTAAGATCGCGCTTGTCACCCTGGAGTTTCCAGAGGACTTGCATCGCCTGGTCGCCCCCGATGAAGGCCAGTGACTGTGCCGCAAACTCAGCGGTACGATCATCCTTGATCGCCTCGGCAAGTTGCGGAATGATGCTCGGGCCCGCCGCGAAGGCGGCGCGGAAGAGTGAGTCTGCCGCCTGCGCGTTCGGGGCGCTCAGAATCCCGTCCAATAACTCCGGCGCCCAGTCTCCGGGGATTGGCGCTTCGGCCTGCTCGGCGCTATCGTTGTCTGGAGTTTGCGACGGCGGATTCTTCTCCTTGGGCGCGGGCCGCGACGGCTGTTGCGCCAAGCCTTGAGTGGCGACGAGAAAGCAACAGGCCATGAGCAGCAGGCTTTCGAGCGCGAGCCTGGCCGATCTTCCGCAGTCCGATTTGCGCGAGATGCCTCTCGTATTTTGCATTTAGAGGTCTACCAATTCTTGGATGCCGGCTTGCCGGTAAAAGTTGGGACACTCAGCAAGCGGTATGCAGAAGGCAGCAAAAGCCTCTTGCTATCGGCTTCCTGCGTTTATCGCCGGCTGGTCACGGCTCTCTCAGCAGCGGAGGCAGGTCACGCAGGTCATCCAACAGCAAATCCGGGCCAGATTTCTCCAGTGACTCAGGTGCGAATCCGTAAGTTACGCCGCATGTCCACACGCCTGCGTTGCGGCCCGTCTGCACATCAGTCTCGGAATCTCCGACCATGAGCGTTTGCTCAGCGGAGGTCGAGGAAACGCTCATCAAAGTCTTAATTCCGATCGGATCGGGCTTTTTCAGGCTGAAGCTTTCTCCGCCATAGATCTCGAAAAAATACCGGGCGAGTCCCAAGCCGGCGACTATTTCGCGGCTGAATTGTGTGGGCTTGTTTGTCAGGATAGCGAGCTTTCGACTCCGTAACTCGTGCAAAGCCTCGGACACTCCCGGGAAAGCTACGGTGTTATCGAGGAGGTGCCGGGCATAGTAGTCCAGAAAAACCCTCAGCCCCTTCTCAACATCGCCATCGGCGGCTTGATCGCCCAGCGCCCTTTTGATCAGAACGGTCACACCGTGTCCGACGTAAGACGTGATGGTTTCGAGAGGCAGCGGACCCAAACCCATAAACTTCCGCATGGCATTAACACTGAGCGCCAAGTCGCGTTTCGTGTCCGCGAGCGTGCCGTCCAAGTCGAAGACAACCAATTGGATTCCCGGGAGGGTACGCCTTTCGATTGTCATCGGCATTCCTTTCGATCGTGCATCTCATTCACGGCGCAGCAGAGGGATCTTCGCTCCCCATCAGGCTTTCACTGGGCATGGCGTCAAAGCCGGCGCGGCCCCAGATTCGGGTTGCAGCGCGCGAAGGACCAACGCCGCATCCTCTGCTGGAATCGGGTTGAAGTAGAACCCTTCACTGCCCAGGTACCGGCGTTCGCCCTCCACATCCGGATGAATCTCAATGTGCCAATGGTAGTCATCCGGCACCGTATTCCACCAATCCTTGGTCGGCTTGTGGGCGGCGAGGTTAGGCTCGGTGTGGATTACGAAGTGCAAATTTGAGGAAAGCTTCTCGATTTTCTGCAGGCAGGGCTTGAAAAACGATGCCAGCGACTTTAAGCGGACCGGGTCTGTCAGGTCTTTTTCAAAGGAAGAGGAATGCTGGATCGGCAGTACCCACAATTCGTACGGCGACCGCGAAGCAAATGGGCAAAACGCGATGAAATCGCCGTTTTGGTCCACCACCCGTTTTTCTTCCTGAATCTCCTGTTGAACGCAGTCACAAAAAAGGCACCGCTCTCTCTTCTGGAAATGCATTTTGCTCCAGCGGAATTCAAGCTCCAAAAACTGTGGTAGAACCGGCGACGCCAATACCTGCGAGTGGCTATGGCCATGCTCGTTCACTCCGGCTTGTCCCTGATCCTTGTAAACAGAAACATAGCGAAGCCGGATGTCGCGTTTGAGGTCCAGGATACGGTCGCGATACAGGCCGATGCATTTTGCCACCTGCGCGATCGGAAGTTCCGCCAGCGTCACCCCGTGTTCTGGGGTCTCAACCACGATCTCGTGCGCGCCAATCGAGTTCATGCGGTCAAACATACCCACAGCCTGCCGGTCTTCATTGCCCTCGACGAGGAAGATCGGCGCGCGATCGTGAAACACCCTGGCGGTCCATGCGCCCTGGCTGTCGGTCAGTTCCCGGATAGCCCGAGGGGCGAAGTGCTCGTTGCCCGGGCAGAAAGGGCAAATGGCTTCTGCATCGTTGAAATCCGCCATCACCCGCCTTTTCCCGCAGACCACCCATCGGTGAGTTATTGGATCGAGTCGAAGCTCTGCCATCGTCTTTGTTCCTCGGTTGTCATCCCTTCTTTCAGGTGAGCAACTATAGCACACACAAGATATGAACTGACGCGCCCCTCACTCGCCTTGTCCTGCCTGGCGAAAACTCCGGCTCCGGCCCTTCCGCTGCGAGGGGGAAGGAGGATCAGCCACCTGTCATCCTGAGCGCAGCGAAGGATCTCCGCAGTTTCCTAAGGTCCGGCAATTTGCGAACAACTGGAGAGATCCTTCCCTGCGCTCAGGATGACGCAGTGGGCTGGGCAAGGCCTGAGTGATTAAGTCACGCCGTACCCGACAGGGCTCTCGACGGTTCCGCGCCATTATGATAAGGTCGCAAGCTTACAGACGGAGACGGCCATGGCTGAAATTCGACCCTTTCGAGCGTTGTACTACAACCCATCGCGCATACAACAGCTTGCGGATGTTGTGACGCAGCCCTACGACAAGATTTCCGCGGAGATGCAATCGCGTTACTACCGTTCGAGCCCCTACAACCTCGTCCGTGTGATTCGCGGCCAGGTTCATGCCGAGGACAATCCCGGGAGCAACGTTTATCTGCGCGCGTCGCGGTTCTTCCGGGAGTGGATCGACGACGGCATTCTGGTCTCGGATTCCAGACCCGCGATCTACCCTTATAACCAGGAGTACGAACTTCCGGGCCGGACGGAGAGCAAGAAAGTGCGACGCGGATTTATCGCTGTTTGTCGCCTGCAAGACTACTCGGCAAGAGTCATCCTTCCGCATGAAGAGACGCTCTCGGGGCCCAAGACCGACCGACTGGAACTGCTAAAGGTCACGCGAGCCCATTTCGGCCAGATCTTTGTGCTGTACAGCGACCCTGCGGGCGTGGTCGAGTCTCTGCTGGCGGAGAGAACACCCCCTCAGCCCTGGGAACAAGTTACCGACGAGTACCAGACGATGCATACAGTCTGGCGAATCACTGAGCCCCAGGCGATCGTCCAGGTCGCGGCGGCCATGGCGGACAAGAAACTGGTGATCGCGGACGGCCACCATCGTTACGAAACGGCGCTCGCATATCGCGATTATTGCCGGAGCCAGGCCGCCTCCGATGAGCAGGCGGAATACGTGATGATGACCTTCGTTCGCATGGAGACCAACGGCCTGACCATCTTGCCGACTCACCGCCTGGTTCACGGTCTGCCAGGGTTCGATTGGTCAGATTTTCTGCTCCAGGCCCGCTCGATCTTCGAGGTGGATGAGTTGCCCGCTGAGGATGAGGCTGACAATTGGGCAAGCGCTTTCCTTGAAAGGCTGGCACGGGCGGGCCTTGCGGGGCCGGCATTCGGCGCCTACGCTGGGCGCGGAAAGCTCGCCCTTCTCCGCCTGCGCACCGATTACGACCTCGAAAGCGCTCTGAACGAAATTCCCTCAACCCTGCGCCGGCTCGACGTCATCCTGTTGCACCGCCTGATCCTCGAGCAGATACTCAGAATCAATCCGCAGGCAGTGCGCGAGGAGAGAAACCTCTCTTATCACCGTGAGTTCCGAGGCGCTGCCGCAGCCGTGGCGCGGGGCGAAGCTCAACTCTGTCTTCTGCTGAACCCCACTCCCGTCCAGGCCGTGCGAGATAATGCCTTGGCGGGTTTGACGCTGCCGCAAAAGTCCACCGACTTTTACCCCAAGCTGTTGACGGGCCTCGCCATCTACGGGCTGGATAATTCGTAGCACAGGCAGGGGTGCCTGTGCAGCCTGCGGGGGGAGCGTCGTAGGGGCGGCCCTTGTGGCCGCCCTCTTCATCGGCCTGGGCACCCACAAGGGGTGCCCCTACATCAGGCTGCGAAGGACTTCACCGCTGCTTCGACGCTATCATAGACATCGAAAACTGTAACCAATTTAGTAATATTCAACTGCTCTCGAAACCGCTTGGTGAGGTTCGCCAGCTTCATCGTCGCGCCCTGGCTTTGTGAGGAAGTAAAGCCGGCCACCAGCGTGCCCAATCCGGCGCTATCGATGTAGGTGACATCCCCAAGATCCAGCACCAGCCGCTTCGCTCCGTCCGTCAGCATCTCTTTGATATGCGAGCGGAGTTGATTGCTCTCTTCGCCCAGCGTGATGCGCCCCGACAACGCCAGAATGGTCACCCCGCCGGATTCCTTCTCAACAATTTGCAACGCCATAATCGGCCTCCTGAATGTACATGGACAAGGAATTGCTGATTTTACAAAGGATTTCGAAAAAAGTAAATCAGCCATACCGTTGGCGAACGAATTCGGCGATGCCTGCGTAAGCGCGCGCCAGGGTGGGCTCGTCCGGAAGGAAGACGATGCGGAAGTGGTGCGTCCCGGGCGCCTGCCCAAAGCCGCTTCCGTGCACCACCAGAACCTGTTTCTCGAGCAGCAGGTTGCGCACGAAATCCTCGTCGCTCTCGGGAATGTCCAGACGCGGAAAGGCATAGAAAGCCCCCAGCGGCTTCACGCAGCCCAGCCGAGGAGTGGTGTTGCACCATTGCACGGTAAGGTCGCGGCGGCGGCGCAGCTTCTGCCTCACCTCCGCCAGATGGTTCTGCGGACCTTCGAGCGCCGGCCGCACGGCATATTGCTGCGGATGGTTCGAACAGAGTCGCGCCCGCAACAACTTGCACACACCCTCGATATAGGGTTTCAGCGCCGCGGCCGGGCCGCTCGCCACCGCCCAACCCACCCGCCAACCCGGAACCAGATACGCCTTGGAAAGTCCGTTAAACGTCACCACCGGAACATCCGGGGCCAGCGCGGCGAAGGAAGTGTGCGGATGGTCGTCGTCAAGGATCAACTTGTCGTAAATCTCGTCGGCAAAGATCAGCAGGTTGTGCTGGCGGGCGAGTTCCGCGATGCCCTCCAGGGTATTCCGCGAGTAGACAGCCCCGGTGGGGTTGTTGGGATTGATGACCACGATGGCGCGCGTGCCTGAGACGATACGGCTGGAAAGCTGTTCCAGGTCGGGCTCCCAGCCGTTCCCTTCGTCGAGCAGGTAAGCATTGACCGGCGCCCCGATCTTGGCCAGCACCGCAGAATAGAGCGGATACTCGGGGCTGGGCGTCAGGATGTTCTCGCCTGGATCAAGGAGTGCCGACAGGCAAACGTCCACCGCCTCGCTCACGCCTGCGGTCATGAAGACGCTCTGGATGTTGCGGATGCCTTTGCGCTCAGCGGCGGCGCGCGCCGCGGCCGCCGCCTCCGGGATCCCCAGCGAGGGCGCGTACCCGTTCAGCCCGTCGCGCATCGCTTTGGCCACAGCTTCGATGAGATGGGGCGGCGTGCGAAAGTCGAATTGAAGCGGGTCGCCGATATTCAACGCCAGGATTTCCTTGCCTTGGCGTGCTACCTCGTCCGCCAGCACCGCCAGGTCGCGAATGGCGTAACGCACTTGCGCCAGCCGCGCTGCCGGGTGCACTTCACGGAATTGATTTGCAGCCATTGTCATAGCTTCACTCCTCGTGCTGCGCCCGTAGGGGGACGGCTTGCCGTCCCCGCATTTCCGCTAGTACCGGCGAGGGCAGGGCAAGCCCTACCCCTACAGCTTCAAGGACCCGCAACTGACCACTGGCAACTGACTACTTCTCTACCTCTCCCCCCACTTGAGCTTTTGCTGGAGAACTCTGAAATAGTCCTTGTCGGGGGACTGGATGAGTTCCACATAGGAGTCCGCTTTCTTCAGGCGTACCCGATCGTCGCTATGCGCGGCGAGCCCGACTTGGCCGTCCACCGTCAAGTAGGCTGCCTCACGCTGTGTTGTCACGGCGATTTCGATGCTTGCCGTGTCGGGAACGACCAGGGGACGATGGGTCAGTGTGTGCGCGCAGATCGGGGTTACGATGAACGCCCCCACGGCCGGCATGGTGATGGGACCGCCCGCAGCAAGGCAATAAGCCGTTGAGCCGGTGGGCGTAGAGACGATAAGGCCGTCCGATTTGTACGACGAAACAAACTCGCCATTGATCCGCAACTCAAAATCCAGGATGCGCGAGATGGCGCCCTTGTTCAACACCGCGTCGTTAAGCGCCAGAAACGATGCAATCACCTCATCGGCGCGGATGAGATCCCCCTCGAGTTGCACCCGCCGCTCGATGTGGTGCTCGCCCCTGAAGACGCTTTCGAGCGTCGGGTAAAGCTCCTCCTGGGTCGTCACCGTCAGGAATCCCAGCCCACCCAGATTAACAGCCAAAATCGGCACCGGCTTGCCGTGCAGCGCCCGGGCCGTGGCCAGAAGCGTTCCGTCGCCTCCCAGAACAATCAGCAACTCCACGGAGCCGGCCAGTTCGTTGCGCGTCAGGCAGGGCTCGGTGTTCTTGATGATGGCGCCCGTTTCCTTGTCGATGCATACCTCAATGTCGCGTTCGCGCAGCCACTCGAGCAGTGGCGGCACGATTTCCCCGATCTCGAGCTTCTTCGGCTTGGAAACGATCCCGACCTTCTTGATTGTCATTTTGTCCTGCGCGCCCCCCGCTCGAGCTCTATGGGGCGACATAGATTGTAGCGTCGATCTCCGATCGACGCCGGCGGTCGGAGACCGCCGCTACAGCGGAATGCCCAGAGACTTAATGTCGCTGCGTATAGTTTGACACGGCACAATAACCTGGTTCATGCTCTGTTTTGTGAGCTCGTTTTGAGTTCGTTTGCTCGAAAAAGCAGTTCGTTTTGCGCTAAAAGCAGTTCGTTTTGCACACTCAAAAACCGTTAAGTGCTTTGAATACAATAGATGACTCAGTTCGTTCCCTCTAAAATACATCTTTTGCTGCACCTTCCAAATTCCGCGACGTCTTACGAGCTCTCGTTGCTTCCTGCCTGTCAGCCCGATCCGGCTCAATGCCGAATCCAAAAGGAGCCTTTGGAGTGTTGCCGAAGCCGGTTGGGAGTTCGTTTGCATCAAAAACCAGTTCGTTTTGCACACTTGGAATCATTCAAGTCGTTTGTTTGCAACAGATCCTTGAGTTCGTTCCCTCTAAGAACACGTTATTTCCGCGAAACTTGTCCTCGGCGAAAGCGGGGGAGCGGGAATCAATCGTATTCCGTACCAACCATGGGTCCCCCGCTTTCGCGGGGGTGACGATGCCGGTTTTCATTCCCCCGAGTGGGCCCCAGGCTCATGCTAACTCCTCAGGGTGACAGCCCCATCAGGTTCCTGCGACCTTAAAGCGCCGGCCATCAGGCCGGCGCCCGCCGACCTGAGAGTAGTCACCGTCACCTGAATTGCGACCACGCCCCTGCTGCTCGCACCGGCGTCCTTTCGACAATCAAGATAGGCTACCATAAGCGCGCGATCTTGTCAAGCGGAAAATAGGGAGTGGTGCAATTTGGGGACGTAGCGGCGAGTTTAGCGCGCTAAGTGGAGGCATAAAGCCGCCTGGACATGAAACTGTGCCAATCCCGGTGGATGCGAACACGGTCGAATTGCCCGAATCCTCACGGGTTGCCTGGCGCAAGGGACGTGTAGGGGGACGGCTTGCCGTCCCCGCATTTCCGCTGGACCCGACGAGGGTAGGGCAAGCCCCAGGCTTGTCCAAATTAGCTTTTCAAACCACGCTAATTTGGACAGCCGTGGGCAAGCCCTACCCCTACGGCTATTCCGCTCTTCGCCAGACTGCGTGCAGGAAATACTCGATATTTCCCTCCATGCCCGGCAGAACGCTCTCGGACTGGGCAATATCGCAAAAGCCCAGCTTTAGCAATGTATTAGAAACCTTGTCCACCGACTCCTGGCGAAGAGCAGGCTCTCGCACGATGCCGCCCTTGCCGACTTGACCTTTTCCCACCTCGAATTGCGGCTTCACCAGTACCAGCAGATCTGCCGGCGTTTCGAGCAAGGGAGGCAGCACGGGAAGAATCAGCGTAGCCGAGATGAAAGAGAACGTCCATCACCGCCAATGCCACCCTCGTGCCGAGTTGGTCGAACTTCAGATACCGTGTGTTGATCTTCTCGAGGGAGACTACACGGGGATCCCGGCGGAGTTTCCAATCCAGTTGATTGGTGCCCACATCGACGGCGAAGACGCGGCTCGCACCCTGGCGCAACAGGCAGTCCGTGAACCCGCCCGTCGAAGCGCCGATGTCCAGGCAGGTTTTCCCTTCCGGCGAGACGCCAAACTGCGCCAGCGCGCCCTCCAGCTTCACTCCCCCGCGGCCGACGTATTTGAGCGGCTCGGCCAACAGGCGTAGCTTCGCTTCGGCGTTCGCCAAGGCGCCGCACTTCTCGACTTTTTGTTCGTCGACTAGCACCTCACCCGCCAGGATCATGGCCTGGGCCTTGGCGCGCGTCTCCGCCAGGCCGCGCTCAACCAGCAGCCGGTCCAGGCGGATTCGTACCTGCCGCTCCTTTTGCATCGGTGAAGACAGATTACTCTCTAAAGGAAAGGAATTAAAGTGGGCGGGGAAGGGCGGGGCTTCAGTCCCGCCGTGGGAAGCGGACAAGACTTCCGGGGCTTTAGCCCCTGACGTGGCTTCAGGGCCTAAAGGCCCATCCAACCCCGCGCCCCCAGCGGCGGGGCTGAAGCCCCGCCCTTCCAAAGCGCCCATCCGCTGATACGCGTTATTCAGTAACCTGTAACTGGCTTTTGAGGAGGGCCTCTAAATATCCGTCGAGAAACGCCGCCAGGCGGCAGGCGGCGCGGTGGCTGGCGAGGGCGAACCGGAACAGGGCCGGCAGACGATGCGGCGTCCGCAGAGGCTCGAGCGCTGCCCGCCACAGGCGTATTCGGCCACGCTCGTCCAGCATTTTGCTGAAGTCCCACGGAATATCACACTGGGCCGTATCGGCGATGCTGCGGACGGCGACCGCGGCAATCCCAGCCCGGCGTGTTTCCGTCAAGATCGCAAGACTCTCCATGTCTACGGCCTCTGCGAAGCCGCCCAAGCGCGCTTTATCCTCTACCGTCCGTACGATTGCATTCGCTGAAACCAGAGAATCGACGGCCTTTGCACCACATTCAACGGCTAGACGCAAGAGTGCGTCGCTGCCACTGACTTGCCGATCGCCCCGTTCAGAACGTACAAAGCGCGCGGCAAGCACATCGCCAACTCCGTACTCCGGTTTCAGGGCGCCAGCCAGGCCTGACGACACCACCGCGTCCGGCGGCCTGATATTGAGTACATAGCGGATTGCCTGCGCCGCGTTCGCAGCTCCCATACCCGTGACCAAGGCGAGCACTTCCGCACCCCGCATCGTCGTTTCGTAGCACTCCGGCCCCTCGGCTGTCACTGGCCGAAAGGCGCGCAGGCGGAGCCACGGAGCCAGTTCCGAGCGCACCGCGAAGGTCACAACCGCATTCATGTAATCAGGTGGATTCAGGACTTCGAGTTCAGACCACTCGGGCCGCTGGAGAGTTGCCACTTCATCAGCTTCCAGAAATCGGAGAACTGACGCTTTGCACCAAGGACAGCAGAGGGCTCATAACCTACGTGCACCATGCAGTGCTCGCACCGAGGGTCGCGCCCGCGGCCGTACTTTTCCCAGGGGGTCTTGTGCATAAACTCCTGGAACGAGGCGTAATGGCCGTCGGTGATCAAGTAACACGGGGCCTTCCAGCCCTTCGGATTATAGGTGGGGTTGCCCCAGGCCGTGCACATTAGTTCTTCACGTTCACCACGCAGGTAGTCAAGGTAGATTGGAGAGGTCATCAGCCTGTGTTTCTTGAGCAGCTCTCCCGCCAACCGAAATTTCTCGTGAACTTCCTGCCGGGACATGAAGATTTCTTTGACCTGTACAGCCGCGTAGGAGTAAGCCGGCGAGATCATGTGACCGTCGACGCCCAGGGTCTGCGTATACTGAAACAGCTCATCGATTTCGTTAAGATCGGTCTGTTTGTAAATGGTGGTATTCGTACAGACCTGGAAACCGGCGGCCTTGGCGGCTTTAATGCCCTCCACCGCCTCGCGGAATACGCCATCGCGCTCGACACAGATATCGTGCGTCTTTTCAAGTCCGTCTAAATGGACGTTGAAGAAGAACCTCGAAGTGGGGTGAAACTCCTTCAGGCGTTTTCGGGTGAACATCCCATTCGTGCAGAGGTAGATGTGTTTCCTGCGCTTCAGAAGGCCGCTCACCAATTGGCCGATTTCGGGGTAAATCATCGGCTCGCCGCCGCAAATCGATACGATCGGAGCGCCGCACTCGTCCACGGCGCCTAGGCATTGAGGCACAGTGAGTTTTTCGCGAATTGTCTCTTTGTACTCGCGGATGCGTCCACAGCCCGTGCAGGTCAGGTTACAAGCGTGCAAGGGCTCGAGCATCATGACCAGGGGAAACTTCTCGATCCGACGCAGCCGCTTTCCGGCAATATAAGAAGTCAGGCTGGCGGTCATGGAGAGTGGGAACCTCATGAGAACCGCCCGTTTCCGTTTCCCCCATTGAACTTCTCTTTTGCCTCAAGGCGAACGGTATGAGGCCCAAGGTTGTGGTCAACCAGGCGCAAATAACGAGCCAGGGCGTATAGAGGAAAACTGTTTCGGTAGAGGTGATATTTGAGATAGAAAACGCGGGGAAAGCCGGTGCCCGTGAAGGCATCCTCGGCCCAGGAGCCATCCGGCTGCTGTCGATCAATCAAATAACGCACGGCACGAGTTACGGCAGCCTCGTCAGGATCACCGGCTGCCAGCAGGCCGATCAGGCCCCAGGCGGTCTGCGAAGGAGTGCTCGGTCCCTCGCCCTTCTGGTCCGGATGCTCGTAGCTGGCGCACGATTCCCCCCAACCACCGTCGGGGTTCTGGGTTGTCCGAAGCCAGGCCGCCGCACGTTGACAACAAACTTCGTCCCGCAAGCCTAGAGATTCCAGGGCACGCAAAACTCCGCTGGTCCCGTAGATGTAGTTCACACCCCAGCGGCCGTACCAGGCTCCATCCAAGGTCTGATCGCGCTTCACAAACTCGACGGCTCGCTTCACCCGGGGATCAGATACGGACCATCCACGTCTTCCCAGGCATTCCAGGACCCGCGCCGTTAAGTCTGCTGTGGAAGGATCAATCATGGCGTTGTGGTCAGCGAACGGAATCTGGGTGAGAAGCTTTGAGCCGTTGTTATGGTCAAATGCCCCCCATCCCCCATCCCGGTTTTGCATTCCCAGCATCCACTCGAGACCGCGGCTTTCGGCTTCATGGAGACGAGGAGAATCCGGATAGGCAACACGCTGAAGAGACATCAGAACGAAAGCGGTGTCGTCAACATCCGGACAAGCATCGTTGCGAAATTCAAACGCCCACCCGCCTCCTTCGCAAGGCGGTTCAGTGCACCAATCGCCCGGAGTCAGGATCTGTCGATCAAGCAGCCAACGCGCAGCGCTTGCCATTGCCGGATCGTCGTCAGGAACGCCGGCCTCCTGCAAGGAAAACATCGCAATGGCGGTGTCCCAAACCGGCGAGAGGCACGGCTGGAGACGGATGGAATCCTCGTCCTCGATCTCGAAGCGTGCGAGTTGGCCGACTTCGCGCCGGGTAAGGGGATCGTCAGGGCTATAGCCGAGCGCAACCAGCGCAAATACAGCATTCATCATGGCAGGGTAAATTGCACCCAATCCATCGCTGTGCTCCAGGTGGGCCAGTAGCCATCGAGTCGAGGTGCGCAGGGCGAGCTTGCGCAACGGTTTCCACGGAAGCCGCTCGTGGATCTTCAGAAGACGTTCGACAATCAGGAAAAAGTTACGCCATGTAAACCAGTTACGGTCCCAGGCAAAGGCGGGGATCGGGATGGAGGAGTCGCGGAAGAGCCCGCGAACTTCCAGCTCTGTGATTGTCTCCGGCAGAGGCCATCGGGGTTTAAGAGCGTGAAGAATCATCAGCGGAACCACGATGGCTCGAGTCCAGGAAGACATGGCGTAGAGGTTGACCATGAACCATCGCGGGCAAAGAATGAGTTCCGGAGAGATGGCGGGAACATACTCCCAGCCGAGAGCGCCGGTAAGAGCTAAATAAAAACGGACGTAGGAGTTGCTACGTTCTAAACCCCCGAGGTCGTGGACTTTTTGCCGGGCCTTAATCAAGTGGGGCTCGCTTGCCGAATCCCCCGCCAACCTGAGCGCCAGATAAGCCTTTATCGTCGCATTGAGCTCCGAAGGGCCGTCAAAATAAATATTCCATCCGCCATCGGGAAGTTGAGAGCGCCGGATGTAATTCGCGAGTTTAGCAATTCGGGTGGGATCAGCGTCGCCAAGCACATGGAGATAGAAAATGTAGTCGGATTCCAGGGTTGTGTCGGCTTCGAGCTCTCCCAACCAATAACCCTCGGGCGCTTGCAGCGAAAGCAGATGCTGAGCTGACCGCCGCACGGCTTCCGTGAGGCGTTCCTGCAGTGTCGGCGCAACGGAGGTCGCGACAGTTGGCGTACTGGATTCGCTACTCTGGAGCATACGCCTCCCCGGACCAACTTAATGAGCGGTCCGCTCTGAATTCCGGCGGCAGGACGAAGCTTACGTTCTCCTCAATCCACTCGACTTCTTCAACGCGGTTGAAGCCCAACTCTTTCAGACGACTCACCACCTGCTGGACCAGCACTTCAGGCGCAGAGGCGCCGGCAGTGACCGCGACGTTTCGCAACCCGCTCACCCACTCGGGGAGAATCTTGCTGGCTTCCGCGATCAAGTAGGCTGCCGTTCCCCCGCGCTGTGCCACCTCGACCAGACGATTCGAGTTGGAGCTATTCTTGGCCCCGACCACCAGAACTGCCTCGGCTCGGTGGCCCAGGTTCCGTACCGCCATCTGCCGGTTCTGGGTGGCGTAGCAGATGTCCTGGGTGGAAGGCCCGATGATTTCGGGGAAGCGAACCCGCAGACGACTTATGATTTCCTGTGTATCGTCAACGCTTAACGTGGTCTGGGTCAAGTAAACCACGCGTTCAGGGTGGGGAATTTCCAGTCCATCGACCTCCCCAGCCTCGGAAATCAGTCGGATGGAGCCCGGAGCTTCGCCAATAGTGCCAACCACTTCATCATGGTCGCGGTGACCGATAAGGATGATCGTGTAGTTCTGGCGGGCGTAGCGAATCACTTCCAGGTGGACTTTCGAAACCAGAGGACACGTAGCATCGATGACCTGAAGCTTTCGTTCTTGGGCTTTTTGGCGGACTTGTGGCGAGACTCCATGCGCGCTAAAAATGACGATCGCACCTGAGGGGACCTCGTCGAGCGACTCGACGAATACGGCGCCCTGTTCGGCCAACTCATTGACAACATGGCGGTTATGCACAATTTCTTTGTGCACGTAGATGGGTCCGCCAAGCTGCTCAATTGCCAGTCGAACGACTTCGATAGCGCGGACGACGCCGGCACAAAAGCCTCGCGGACGAAGAAGCAAAAGCCTCCTCTCTTCCGTCGCGCTCCTCGCAGCCTCGGACCGATCCATGTGCTCTTCCTTATGCGTCCTTCACCATGCACAAACAGACGTATTGTCAGAAGGTAAACAGCTACCTTCCTGAACAACTACTAATGGTTAAAAAACCTGCAATAAGCCCTACCTATACAGTTTACCGAAATTACACTCCAATATCAAGAAAGTCGCGGTTAACGTCTAACGAAGAAGTACAGCGTCATCAGAATGCCTACTGCGATGACGAAGCGGCGGACGATTTGGGGATCGAGCTTCTGGGCAAAGTAGGCGCCGCCGTAGCCGCCCGCGACAGCGCCCACGAGCATCACGAGGGCCTGTGGCCAAAGCACCGCACCCGCCACGATGAATGTAACAACGGCTGCCCCATTGATGGCGGCGTTGAGGAGGGTTTTGAGCGCGTTCATGGCGTGAATGTCTTCCATGCGCAGTATGGTCAGCAACGCCAGCATCATGATTCCGATCCCGGCGCCGAAAAACCCCCCGTAAAGCGCGATCAGAAACTGAAACAGATTGGAGGCCGCGACCACCTTCCAGCGCGGCTGTTTTGAAGTTTTGAATGTCGTCTCCAGCCAGTTGCCGATTCGCTTCCCAAAGATCAGCAGCAGCGTCGCCAGCAAAAAGAGATAGGGTACGAAGCGCATGAAGGTGGACTGAGGGGTTCGAAGCAGGACGAGCGCACCCAGCGTTCCACCCGCCACACTGGTGGTAAGCATCTCCGCGAGAATCTTAAAGTCTTTGGGGAAGCGCTTCCGATATGCACTGGCGCTGGCGACGCTGCCCGGCCAGAGCGCCACCGTGGAAGTGGCGTTGGCCGGAATGGGAGGCACGTGAGTGAAGATCAGGGCGGGAAACGAAAAGAAGCTGCCTCCACCGGCCACCGAATTCATGGTGCCTGCAATTCCCGCGGCGAAAAAGAGCAATATAGCATTTGGCAGGGTCATGGAAGGGCAGTGGTTTAGTGCCTAGTGCTTAGTGCCTAGCTTCTTGCTTCTGGTATCTTGTCTGTCGTGCAAAAGTGGCGGAGTCCTCGCGCAAGGGCCACTAGCCACTAGGCACTAGCCACTCTTCTTCACGCCCGCAGGGCGGAGCGATACTTCCCCGACGTGTTCGCGGGCCACTCGTCGGCGTAAGTTTTGATACGGTTCACGATGCCGTCGACATCCAGGCCATACTTGGCGTGCAGCAGGGCGGGCGGGCCGTGCGGCACAATGCGGTCCGGCACGGCGATTCGTAAAATGCTGGCCGGAACCCGTCGGTCCTGAAGCAGAGCGGCTACTTGGGCTCCAAAGCCTCCCGCTTCCGTCCCTTCCTCGGCAGTCACCAGGAATCGCTTCTCAGCCGCCAGGCAGCAGATCAGGTCGGCATCGAGCGGCTTCATAAAGCGCGCGTTGATGACGGTTGCGCTGATGCCCATGGCGTCCAACCGGCTGGCGGCTTCCAAACACGGGTAGACCATGCTGCCGAGGGCGAGAATGCCGATGTCGGCTCCTTCCCGCAGGATCTCACCCTTCCCGATCTCCAGCTTCTTGAACTCCGGGTCAAATGGGGTGCCGATGCCGTTGCCTCGCGGGTAACGCACTGCCGCGGGGCCGGCGACCGTCAGCGCCGTGTAGAGCATATGGCGCAACTCGTTTTCATCTTTAGGAGCCATGACCACGATGCCGGGCAGGGCGGAGAGATAGACCAGATCATACAGGCCGTTGTGGGTCGGCCCATCGGCGCCCACGATGCCGGCCCGGTCAAGCGCGAAGGTAACGGGAGCGCGCATCAGGCAGGCATCGTGCATCACCTGGTCAAAGGCGCGCTGCAAGAACGTGGAATAGATGGCCACGACAGGCCTCATGCCCTCGCAGGCCAGGCCCACGGCGAAGGTTACGGCGTGCTGCTCTGCAATGCCCACATCGAAAAAGCGATCCGGAAAGCGCTTGGAGAATTCATCCAGGCCCGTCCCTTCGCTCATCGCAGCGGTAATGGCAACGACGCGGGAGTCTTTTTCCGCCAGCTCGCACATGGCCTTGCCGAAGACGGCGGTGTAGGAGGGGGCGGCGGCCGGCGTTTTGTGGAAAGCGCCGGTAGAAACGTCGAATTGTGTTACGCCGTGATATTTCACCGGCAACTGCTCAGCGATATGGTAGCCCTTGCCTTTCTGAGTAACGATGTGAACCAGGGTGGGCTTGGGATTGTTCTTCACTTTGGCGAGCACGGCCAGAAGCTCATGGACGTCGTGGCCGTTGATGGGACCGATGTATTCAAACCCGAGCTCTTCGAACACCAAGCCGGGAATCAGTACGGTCTTCGCGGATTCGACAATGTTTTTGGACAGCCGCAGCATGCGCGGCCCCAGGCGGGGAACCGACAGCATCAACTTCTCAACCTCTTCGCGCAGGCGATGATAAGCCTGTCCATGCACAATGCGGTTCAGGTAGCCGGCCATCGCGCCGACGTTGGGCGAAATCGACATCATATTGTCATTGAGAATGACCAGGACTTTCTTCTGCAGCGTGCCCAGATTGTTGATTCCCTCGAGTTCCTCGCCGACGGTCAGACCTGCGTCTCCCAGCACGGCCACCACATGGTAATCTTCACCCTTCAGGTCACGCGCCACGGCCATACCCAGCGCGCCGGAGATGGCCGTGCCGGCATGAGCCACGTTGAAAGTATCGTAGGGACTTTCTTCGCGCGAAGGGAAGCCGGAGATTCCTCCATACTGGCGAATGGTCGGAAGGCGGTCGCGGCGCCCGGTCAGGATTTTGTGCCCGTAGGCCTGGTGGCCGATGTCCCAAACGATCTTGTCCTTCGGCGTGTCGAAAGTGTAATGGAGCGCCACAGTCAACTCCGCGGCGCCGAGGCTGGAAGCCAAGTGACCGCCGATCTTCGAGATTACCGTAACCATGTAATCCCGCAGTTCTTCGACCACCACGGGCAATTCTTCGCGGGGGAGCTTTCTCAGGTCCGCGGGTGATTCAATGCGGGTAAGGTATTTGTAGTCCATCAGTTCTGCCTCACAAGCAGGTAGCGCGCGATGCCTTGCAGGATGTGGGCGCGGTCTCCGTAAGGCTCAAGAACCTCACAGGCCTCCGCCACAAGCTGCGCAGCCATGCGCTGAGACGCTTCGATTCCATGAACGGCCGGGTAGGTCGCTTTCTGCTGCCGGTCGTCCTTGCCCACCGTCTTGCCTAACGATTCCTGAGTACCCAACACGTCCAGCAAATCGTCGACAATCTGGAAGGCCAGTCCAATTTTCTCGCCGTAGCTGGTGAGGCGGGCCAAGTCCTCATCCCCGCCCTGCGCGTAGAGCACCCCAGCCCTGACTGCGGAGCGGATGAAAGCGCCCGTCTTGGCGGAGTGAAGGTACGCAAGCGCCTGGCTGTCAACCGCCCGGCCTGCCATCTGGAGATCAATGACCTGGCCGCCAATCATGCCGCCGTCCGTCCCAATGGCGTGCGCCACTTCGTGAACCACGCGCAGCTTGCAGTCATCGGGCGGCGGACCCGGACAGGAGAGAACTTCGAACGCCAAGGTCAGCAGGGCGTCGCCGGCGAGGATGGCCGTGGACTCCCCAAAGGCGCGGTGCGACGTGGGCTTGCCCCGGCGCAGATCGTCGTTGTCCAGGGCCGGCAGGTCATCGTGGATCAGAGAGTACGTATGGATCAACTCCAGTGCGCTGCCCAGGCGCAAGAGGCTCCGCTCGTCGCCGCGCAGCAAGCGCCCTGATTCCAGGCAGAGAATCGGCCGCAACCGCTTTCCCCCGGCCAGAACGGAATAGCGCATGGCCTCATGGATGCTGGGCGGGAACCGGTCCGAGGGCGGCAGCAGGCGGTCCAATTCCTCGTCGATCCGGCGGCCCGCCGTTTCGAGGTAATCTCGTAGGGTCGATGCTGAAACAGTGTTCACGTTTTTTTCAGCGGCGAAAGATGCCTGCCTACGCACCTTGCCCGACAACCTTAATTGTGACTTGAATTCGCCCGAATGGGAAGCACTTTGAAAGCACGGCGCAGCGCGGCCCCGCGCGTCACTTGTCACTCGTCACTCGTCACTGCCTTCTCGCCCGTGTCGAACGGTTCCGCCACCACTTTGCCCCCGGCTTTCTTGGTCAGGATTTCCACCTTGCCTTCCGCCTCTTCCAGTTGCTTGTGGCAGACCTCGGAAAGTTTCATTCCTTCCTCATAAAGCTGCAGGGCCTTTTCGAGCGGCAAATCAGCGTCCTCAAGTGCGCGCACAATTCCGTCCAGGCGTTCCAGGTTTTTTTCGAAGCAGTCGGAGCTAGAGGATTTGGGTGTTTGGGTCATATCAGCCTTCGGCAATAAGCTTTCCGCTCTCTGCTCTCAGTTCTCGCCGGTTTCACCTGTCATTCTGAGCGAAGCGAAGAATCTCTGGTGCTTCGCAGATTTAATAAGCGAACTTGATCGTTGGAACCGGAAGGGCGGGGCTTTAGCCCCTGGAGCAACTTGGCTTCAGGGCCCAAAGGCCCTTCCAACCATGAGCCCGTAAACGGCGGGGCTAGAGCCCCGCCCTTCCGAGATCCATTTGAGATCGCACGTATTAAACCAACCAAGCACTGGTTCCTCCGCAGCAGAACTGCCAAGATTCTTCGCTTCGCTCAGAATGACAGAGCAACCGTCACGCCTTTCGTTCGCTGACAACTGAAAGCTGAGAGCTGACAGCCACCGCGGTTGCAGCACGTTGTCCCAGCGCCTCCGCCACCTCCACCGCCATGGCGTAGCGACCGAAGGGCGCGGCAATCTGCACCCCCTGCACCAGGTTGCGGATTGAAAGCAGGGTTTCCTGGGCGATCTTAACACCTTCCGCACGAGCCGCCTCGCCAGTGTCCGCCTTTCTCATCCGATCCATGACGGCGGGCGGGACTGAGATTCCAGGCACTTCGTTGTTCATGAATTCGGCGTTGCGATAACTCGTGAGCGGGCAGATGCCGGCCACGACAGGAATGGAGCCCGCGGCAGACTGCATTCGCTCCATGAACGCCGCCAGTTGCTCCACGTCGAAAACCGGCTGGGTGACGGCAAAGTTGGCGCCCGCTTGCAGTTTGAGTTGAAAGCGCCGAAGCTCCTCGTCAGGGTTCACGGCATGGGGGTTCAGCGCCACTCCCACCAGGAAGCTTGTTTGCTGGCCCAGGGGATTTCCCCCGGCGTCCAGGCCCTGGTTCAGGTTGTGAAAGATGTTGACCAGGCCGATGGAATCCACTTCGGAGATGGCCGTTTCCAGGAGGGTCGAGAACTGCGCGGTATCCCGAGTGATGGCAAGAATGTTCCGCAGGCCCAAGGCATGGGCTCCCAGAGCATCCGCCTGAATGCTCATTACACTCCGGTCGAGGGCGCTGTAGTGGAGGAGAACTTCGATGCCCGCTTGCTGCTGGATGAGAGCGGCGAGGGTGAGGGGGCTCATGCGGCCCATCACGCCCGTGCCGTCGGGAATATTGACGGCGTCCACTCCCTTGGCCAGCAGGAAGTGCGCGCCTTCCACTTCCTTGGTGGCGTCGCAGCCCTTGGGCGGAAGTACTTCCGCCAGTACCGGGAACTCACCGTGCGCAAGCTTTCCCGAGAGGCGCGAACGCTTCTCGACTGGAACCGGCTCGAGTGTCCGCACCGGCCGCTCCAGGACTTCCACCGCGACGCGCGAGCGCCGCGGGTTCAGCGATCGGACCGCCGCTTTTATGGCTTTGATGTGCTCCGGCGTCGTCCCGCAGCAACCACCGACCAGCCGCACTCCGCACTGAATGAAACGTCGGGCGTAGCTGGCCAGGTACTCCGGTGGGCTGAGGTAAATGTTGCGGCCCTGAACCGTGCGGGGCATGCCCGCGTTGGGCTGAGCGGAGAGCTTGCGGCTTGTTACCGCCGCCATGATCTCCAAAGCTTCCAGGATGGCTGCCGGACCCACGCTGCAATTGAGTCCGATGACGTCGGCGCCCCATTCGTCCAGTTTGCGGGCGAAGTCCTCGGGCAGCGCCCCGGTGGACGTGCTGCCGTCTTCCTGCACCGTCATCTGCACGACCACCGGCAGGGAGCACACGTCGCGCGCGGCCAGCAAGGCTTGGTGAGCTTCGTTCGGATCACTCATGGTTTCCACCATGATCAGGTCCACGCCGCCCTCGGCCAGAGTCGCGATCTGCTCGCGATACGCCGCCCTGGCCTCCTCGAGTGAAGTCGGCCCTAACGGCTCTAAGCGCACCCCCAACGATCCCACGGAACCTGCCACAGAGAGCGCGTCCCCCGCCACCTCGCGAGCCAACCGCGCCCCCGCCAGGTTGATTTCACGGACCTTCTCACCGAGATTGTACTTTTCCAGGCGCCGCCGTGTGGCCCCAAAGGTGTTGGTCTCAAGAACTTCCGCGCCGACCTTGGCGTAAGCGAGATGGACCTCCTTGACGAGTTGCGGCGAGCTAAGGTTCAACTCATCGAAGCAACGGGTTGGGGAGATGCCTTTTGCGTAAAGCAGTGTCCCCATCGCCCCGTCGCAGACCAAGACCTTGTTTTCAATTTTCTCCAGGAATGGTTCCCGCATTCCTTCTAAGTTTAACACGTCGGTTCGCAGGCAGGTAGCAGTTGGTTTGAGAGGTTAGCGCGATTCGCCAAACAGGCCGCGTTGGTGCATAATTCTATGGCCCGTGATTGAATCACTCTTCCAGACGTTGACGCATTTCTTCGCCGAGTACGGCTACTGGGTGGTGTTTTTCGGCGTGATGCTCGAAAACGGCGGTCTGCCTCTGCCCGGTGAAACTGTTCTGCTGTTCGCGGGATTCCTGGCTTACCAAGGGGAGCTTCGCCTGGAATGGGCGATCGGTGTAGCGATCGCCGGAGCGACAATCGGCGACAGCCTTGGCTATGCGCTCGGCCGCTATGGAGGCAATCCCTTCTTCGATCGCTACGTTCTGCGCTTCAAGTTCGTGGCGCGCCGGTTCGAGAATTCCAAATCGCTTTTTCTCAAACACGGACACTGGGCGGTATTCACGGGCCGCTTCATCGCCGGGCTGAGGGTATTCGCGGGGCCGCTGGCCGGGCTTTTCAAGATGCCTTACGCTCGTTTCCTGGTCTTCAATTTCACTGGCGCGGTGATCTGGGCCACGGCCATTGCTTTTGTGGGTTTTCTGCTTGGAAACAACTGGGACAACCTGGCTCACGTCGTCAAGGACATCCACCGCGCGACGCTGAGCCTGGTCGCGGTTCTCGCGTTAGTGGCACTGATCTTCTATTTGCGACGCCGAACAAAGACCGGGTAGCACGGCGTCACCACCCCCTACCCCCTCCTCAACGAGGAGGAGAGTGCTCGCCGCCTCTTCCCCTCCTCAAAGAGGAGGGGGTGGGGTGCCGCCGTGCCGAACTCAGCGCGAGCCGGCCTTCACTCTCTTTAGATCTTCTTTTGCCTCTTTGAAGCGGGGATTCATTTGCACGGCGGTCTCGAGTTCGGAAATCGCCTGCTGATATCGGCCCTGCTTCTCCAATATCAACGCCAACAGCCGGTGGGCATGAGCCCGATCCGGCTCCTCACCCTCCGGTTCCTGCCCCAGGTATTTCCGCGCGTACGCCTCGCCTCGTTGCAATTCGACGCCAGCTTCCAACAAAGCGTTCGCGGAATGGAAATAAGGGGCAAGATCGTCGGGGACAGCTTTTTCAGAAGCGGCTAGAACAGCTTCCAGCTCATTCCATCGGCGCTCGAGAGCCAGAACCTTCGCCAGGATCGAATACGCCTTCGCCCGGCTTGGATCGAGCCGAAGCGCGTCGCGCGCGTGCTTTTCCGCTTCCTCAGTATTCCTTCGAGAGAGGTTGGTGTAAAAACCTGCGAGCGCCGTCTGCGCCTCGTAGTTTTTTGGATCGGCCTTAACAGCTTGACGAAAAGACTCCTCAACTTTGGCTTCGTCTTTTGCTTCCCGAGCCAGTTCTGCCTCCGCAAGGTATCCGTGCACAGGGCTGAGCTGCACGAGCTGGTCGGCAAGGGAACGAGCCTTGCCCTTGTCTCCCCCCATCAGACCGGGCGCCTGATAGCTGTACTGCATCAAAGCATCGAGCGCATCCAGATTCTTGGGATTGCGGGCGAGAGAAGCATCCAACTCACCCTTGAATTTGTGGGCAAGGCCAGCCGCAGCAAACATGCTGGCTCTGGCCGCCATCTCCCCATACACCTCCGCCAGTTGCAAGTGGTAGTCGGAATTCCCGTCTTCCAGCGCCACCGCCTCCTGTGCGGGGACGAGCGCGCCGTCCAAATCCCCAAAAGCCAGCTTGATTCGTGAGAGGAGCCAGACCGCCTGCGCATCCCGCGGGTTGGCAGCCACGCGCGGCTCCACTATTGCCCGCGCCCGCTTCCAGTGCCCGGCTTCGATCAACGCTTCGGCATTGCCGGCATCGGCGGCGCGCGCCGGGGCTAGAAAGCAGAAGGCAGAAAGCAGAAAGCAGAAAACAGAAATTGGAAATTGGAAATTAGAAATTGGAAAATCGAAACTGGAAAATAGAAAATGGAAATCCGCGATCATGCGGTGTCGTTTATGCGGCACGGTGTCATTCTGAGCGAAGCGAAGAATCACTGCAGTTTGCTCCCTACCGACATGCTCCTCTGAGAATTCTTGAAGTCGATGAATACCGTAACTGCGGAGATTCTTCGCTTCGCTCAGAATGACAGGCTGAGGCTTTCTAGGTTCAATTTCTCTATTCCAGTTTCCAGTTTCCATTTTCCAGTTTCTATTTTCCAATTTCCAGCTTCTGCTTTCTGCCTTCCGATTTCTAGTTTCTTCCCCCGAGCCAACGGTTGCGGATGGCAACCTGTTGGGGCGTGGAGCCAGGCAGTTCCTGAATCGTATACGAACTCGGCGCAGGCGGGTCAAGGGTTACATTGATGATCTCCCTCCGCCCTTGCCGCTGGACCGTGAACGGCACGCTTGCTCCAGGCAGATAAGCTCGCAGACGCGTGTCCAGGTCCTCCGTCGCCAGCGATTGGTTATCAACGGCTACCAGGAGATCGTCACGGCCCAAGCCTGCTCGGTCGGCCGCTCCACCCGGCCGAACTGCGAAAATCCTGGAGCCGAGGTTATCGGGCAGGGCTGTTATTCCGATACTGGGCGGGGAACCCGCGGGAACAGTCACTCGCAGCGCCAGGCCGGCCGCGGCCAGATCGTTGTTGTACGGCAGCGGCGCCGTCCCGCGAACGTAATTATCGAAGAAGGGGGTGAAGTCACTTCCCGCAACTTCATTGACTGCTTCGAGTATGTCTTGCTCCTCATAACCGCGCCCGGGGCCGTAGTAAGTGGCTTGCGGCGCCTCGTAGAACTTATGGTAGAGCAGCGACAGCACATCCGGAAGCGATCTTGCGCCTTGTGTTCGGGACTGAATCTCCAGGTCGAGCAACATGCCGAGAAGCGCACCTTTGTTGTAATAGGAGATCGTGGAGTTGGCGAAATCAGTCTCCTGCATTTGCGGCGCGCGGTCGTAAAACCAGGCGTGAAAGCTGGAACTTTCCGCGGACATCAATGTGCGTCCAGGCTCTCTTTCCAAATCACGGACTTCCTCCGAGAGCCGCGCCAGGAATTGATCCCGCGTCCACAGGCCCGCACGCAACAAGCTGAGATAACTGACATAGCTGGTCACTCCCTCGGCAAGCCATAAGGAGGGCGTGTAGGCTTCGCGCGTGTAATCAAAAGGCCCCAGCGCCGCAGGCCTCAGCCTCTTAACGTTCCAAACATGGAAAAACTCGTGCGCCGCCGTATCCAGCGCCTCGGCAAGGCCGTTGGTGAGGGTGCCCTGGATGACGATCTGGGTGGAGTTCATATGCTCCATCCCGTCGCCCATCGAAATACCGGGGGCGAAGTGAAAAATAAAAGTATAGTGATCAAAATCGGGGGCGGGCATCAAAGCCATTTCCGCGCGCACAATCTTTTGAAGGCCGTCGCGCAGCTTCGACAGATCAACGTCCTCCTCGCCGTAGGCGTGGACCGCGACCCGAAAAGTCTTCCCGCCTTCTTGGAATTGGGCCAGCTTGGTTTCCGCGCCGGCCTCGATGGGAGTGTCAACCAAGCGGTCGTAATTCGGCGCGCGGAATGTTCGCACACTTGTATCGTCAGAAAAGCCGCTTATGAACTGCCAGTCCTTGGGAGCGTCCACACTCAGCGTGAGCGGGTCAGGTTTGTGTCCTGCGGCGTACATGAAAATCGAGGGGCCATTCAAATTGGCGTGAGTGCTGTCAAACTGGGAAAAGGAGCCGCTGAGGTCGTTGGCGAAAACGCGGTAGCGCACCTTTGCGCTGCCCCCGGCTTGCCGGACATCGACTCGCCAGGTCTGCTTGTCGAGACTGCTCCATGGCAGCGGCTGCCCCGACGCGCCTTTCGCCTCGAATTCCTGCACGTTCTTGGCAAAGTCGTAAATGGCGTAACGGCCGGGCGCCCAAGCCGGCATGACGAAGTCGATGAACTCGCCGGAGACATTGCCGGCGGAGATCTGGACCGTGACAAGGTGCAAGCTGGGATGCGTCAGGATGAGATGATATTCCAGCGCCAGTGCCGAGGGGGAAGGCTCTTCCGCCGCTCGCACCGGTCCTCCCAAACCGCCAAGCAAGAAGATGATGAGTAGGATCGGAACTGAAGCCCTTGGAAGGTGCGAAAAACCTGAAGCCCTGTCATCCTGAGCGAAGTGAAGGATCCCTGCAGTTGTTCGTAGTCCGTCGAACTTAAACGCCAACTGCGGGGATCCTTCACTTCGCTCAGGATGACAGGTTTGTTTGTCCGTTGATGCAGTCACAGGTTGAAGGGGCTATCCGCTCGCACTCCCGCAGAAATCGAAAAGCGCGGGACCGTTACCAGCCACCCCTGGAAGAGTCGGCTACAAAGACCCCGCTTTCCTGATATTACTTCCAAAATTGAAGCACGGTCCAATGGAGAATCGGGTGGTCAGCCGGCCATCTTTCAGCAGATTGCTGAACAAGTGATCGTGCACAAGATCGGCTTGCACACGCAGAGCCACGTGCTGTGAAAAATTCCAATCAGCGCCGCCCCCGAACCCGTAGAAGGGCGTCGAATCGGAGGTGGAAAACTTTCCGTTCAGCAAACTAGCCACGACGAGGCTTGGGACTGCGCCCACCGGGTGCGGCGTGGCGGTCTCTTTGATTACCCCAAAGGACGGGCGAAGGAAAAGTGTTACCTTTGCGAAATGGCGGTATTCGAACTGCGGGCCACCGGCAAAGGTCTGAGTCGAAGAATGAGACGGCACCGACAAGGACGATACGGGATACCCGAGTAATGCCAACTCCTCACCCAGTTCCTGCTGCAAGGTGGTGGTCAGCAGGTTAGGAGTGAGCGTCAAGCTGCCCTCCGAAAAGCTGTAGTCGAAACCGACAGCGAGCCATGTGGTGGCATTCACTCCGGCTTGATAATGCAGGCCATTTTCGAACAGCCCTACGTGCGGGCTATCAAGAAACGAGTAGCCGATGTAGGTATTAAAGCGGGAAACATAAGTCTGCTGGCCAAGCGCCGTCGAAGGCGGAAGCAGCAGGGCAAGGGCAATCAAACAGAGAATCGCAACCCTTACGCGAGTTCTCGCCAGACCGGACTGGGGGGCAAAAGGCATAGTTTTCTCCTGGGCTAATCTTCTGGTTCGGGACCCCTGTCGCCTCCGACGCGTCAGGAGGGGTCGCGACTTGATATCATCGAATTGGTTTGAAAGCAATCAGAAAATGCGCCGCGGACTGAAGCGCCGACGTTTAGAGCCTGCCCTGAGCACAGCGAAGGGCCAGCATCAACCGTGCTGACCTGAAGGTCAACCCTACCGCTGTCCCGGCTCCAAAACCAATTTGTGAACACTGGCCTGATCAACCGCCGCATCGCTGAAGGGCATGGGAAAACTCCGGCCGGTGTACCAAGCCTCAAACTGGTCCTTGTAGTTAGGGCTGAACACTTGGCCCGATTCACCCAGAGTCAGGTTTTGAACCGAACGTTCAAGGTCCGCAAGATCGACGATCATCCGCATAGAAGGACCGTGGTTGGCTGTTGTGGCTTTCACGGTCGTGCTGGTTCCGGCTTGGGAAAACGGGCCGACGTTCGAGCAATCGTCCTAAAAGGGGGATGCCTTGGCCCAGCGGATGGTAGAAGGTCAGGCGAATCGTGTCGCCCCATTTCCAGGCTTCGTGACTCTGACTTCCCACCATTATAGGAATTCGTCTGACGGCTTCTTCGAGGCTCTTCATGAGCGTGTCGTCAAACGACGCGTCGCCGGGTGGGAGCCAACGCGTCCAATGGTTCGTCAGGACATTTTCAAAAAACGTAGAGCTCATTCCCCAACGATAGCCGGTGAGGCCGTCTCCGAGCTTGGGTTTGAGGATTCGATCCCGCAGGGCGGCGCGGGTCACTGCGCAGACCAAAGTAGCCGCGGAATCCATCCTCGCCTCGCCGTCCCAACCGCGAAGCACGCCGAGCGCGTACTGCACGTCAGGGTCTCGTGGCTGAACGTGCGAGGCCGCGTCCAGAAGTTGTCCGGCCAGCCACTTGTCCTGCAAGCTGAGAATGTCCGTCTGGATCCGCAGCATATCGCCCACCGAGAGGGCCTTCCCCGCGCGGAGCAATTGGAAGATGCGCGCCGTGCGATAGGGGGGATCCCACTCACTGGTGATGAAATAGGGGTAGCCGTCGGGGACCACGCGGCCATTGGCCGTGGCGATGATGCCGCTCGAGGGGTTATAGGAATGCGGCAGGGCCTCAAACGGAATGTAACCCGTCCAGTCGTAATCGTCTGTGCTCGCCGGGCGCCGGCACAGCGCCGGTTCCCTGCTTCCGAATCGGCACCCACGCCGCGGCGTAATAACCGATGTTTCCGTCCACGTCGGCATACACAGAGTTCTGCATTGGGCCCGTATAGTCGCGCAGGGCGGTAGTAAACTGTTCCCAATTCTGCGCCATGCCCATTTTGGACGCGCCGTTAAACAACGACGAGAGTGCATGGGGCTCGAGCGCCGTCCATCGCAACGCGAGGTGACGGCCGCAGTTTTCTGAAACAATCGGGCCGTGGCGCGTTACCTTGACAGTGAGCCGGTAATCCGGCTTCCCGCGGACCTTGATAATCTCGTTCCGCACCTCCGCATCCACCCAGGCGCCATTGTGAAGGTATTTATTGGGTGCGGCGGTATCGAAAGTCTCCGCGTACAAGTCCTGCACATCCGGACCGGTGTTGGTCATGCCCCAGGCAATTCGCTCGTTATGGCCGATGATGACCGCCGGCATTCCCGGCAAACTGACTCCGCTCGCGTCGAGGCCCGGGCCCTTCAAGTGAATCATGTACCAAACGCTGGGAACGCTGTGACCGAGGTGAGGGTCATTGGCGAGCAGCGGCTTGCCTGACTGGGTGTGCGCGCCGCTGACAACCCAATTGTTGCTTCCGAGCGCAGTTGTATTCTCGTCGCCCTCGGCAGCCAGCGCCCCCAGCGTAGGGTCAACTTCAGCGAGCCCCCCTCCTTGGCTAAGGAGGGGGTGGGGGGGTGGTTGGTTCCGGCTTGCCACCGGCTTGTTCAGTGCTCCGGGATCACGACAGGTCGGCGGCGGGTACACGTCTTTCCATTGGGGCGGCAACTTACTCCCTGGAGGCAGTTGCGCAACCGGTTCATCCAGCGGCGAATGGTCAGGGAAGAGATCCGCTGAGAGCTCCGGCCCAAGCTTCGCCCGGATGCGTTCGCGCATCAAGTCCACTCCCCAAGTTGAACTCAGAGTCTTAGCCATATTCAGCGCCACGCCCAGGGAATCAACCTCTCTCCACGGCCGAGGCTGGTATTGAAGCAGGAGGAACTCAATGGGCAGGCGATCCTGGTGGCCGACGATGAATGCGTTAACGCCGTTAGCGTAAGCCGTCAGTGGAGCCCGAGCCTCGGGGCTGAGCTCTGCCAGGGCGCGCTCCGAGGCTTGGCGGAAACCCAACGTGCGGTTCTCAATGTCGATTTGCTGCGTCCGCTCGCCAAAGACTTCGGAAAGTTCTCCTTCTGCCAGCCGTCTGCTCAGGTCCATCTGCCACAGTCGGTCTTGCGCCGTCACGTAACCTTGGGCGAAGAATAAGTCTTCGAGCGACGAAGCGCGAAGGTGGGGAACGCCCCGCGCGTCGCGCAACACTTCGACCTGCGCCGAAAGCCCGGTCACTTGAACCGTACCGCCAAGTTGAGGAAGGCACGCAAGGGCGCGCCAGTAGAGCCATCCGCCTCCTCCCACCACCATGAGCAGGAGAAGAATCAATATCCCAATGATCGTCCGCTTGAGAATGCGTGTCATAATTGCAGACCTCAGTTTCGTTTCAGTTGAGCCATCGTACTGAAAATCGCCCGGGCTGGCAAACTTGTGGCGGGGAGTAGGACAGGCACTCCTGCCTGTCCTTTCAGTGCCCTGAGCAAACGCGGGCCACAGGCAGGAGTGCCTGCACTACCTCGACTATCGGCTCATGTGTGAATTAAGATGGCAGGCATGGACGTTATTCGGCACTCTTTGGACCGTTTGCTTCCCCCTCGTGGCCTTATAGCCTCCGCGCTTTTGTGCCTGCTCGCGGTGTCCGCGCCCAGCTTTGCCGTGGACCAGCGTCCGAAGCAGCGCCCCACTTCTTCGCTGAACGCCCGCCTCGATCAAATCCTTCGCTCGAGTGCCGCTTCTCGCGGCTTTTGGGGCATCGAGGTGGCAGAACTCCCGACCGGCAAGGTGCTGTTCAACCGCGATGCCCAACACCTTTTTCACCCTGCCTCGAATATGAAGTTGTTCACCACGGCCGCGGCGCTCGAGAAGCTCGGACCGAGTTTCGTTTTCCGCACTACGGTGGAAAGCGACTCCGGACCGCCGGCCGCGGGAATCGTGCCGAGCCTTTACCTTGTCGGAAGGGGAGATCCCACATTTTGCGCTGACGTTTTGGCGCAGCCTGCCAAACCTGGCCAAACTGGAAATCGTACCTGCACGGCTCTTGAGGATATGGCGGCGCAGGTAAGGGCGCGCGGCGTGATCGAAGTCGCCGGCCCTTTGGTGGCCGACGAAAGTTATTTTGATTTCGAGCCCTATATCCACGGCTGGACGGCCGAGGATCTCGAGTGGGGCTACGGGGCGATGGTGTCGGCTCTGGCCTTCAATTCCAATGCGCTGCTGCTCAGAATGCAACCGGGCCTGAAAGTCGGCGACCCTGCCCAGGTTTCGCTCGATCTGCTGCCGGACTATTATCAAATCAATAACGCGCTCGTGACTACAGCGTCCGGCAGCGAGACCCGCCTGCAAATCGAACGCCTGCTCGATTCCACGCGCCTGGACGTTTGGGGCCAAATCCCGCTGGGCTCGGGTGAGGCTGATGAGCACGTGGCGATCGCTCATCCGGCGCAGTTGGTGGGCGAACTCTTCCGCAAGACTCTCGAAGATGCCGGCACGGTGGTTAAAGGCGGACTCCAGGTCCGGCAGGTTACGCCCCTTGAGGCGGCTTTAGCCATCCGCACTCCTGCCCAGGCTACGCCGCGCCTGCTCCTGGCCGAGCACGACTCCCAACCGCTGCGTGAGATTGTGAAGCTGACCAACAAGGAAAGCCAGAATCTTTACGCCGAGATTCTTTTGCGCACGCTTGGGCGCCAGGTGAAGCACGGTGCCGGCCTCGATGACGGCCTCGCTGCACTCAATGAGTTTGTGCAGCAAGTCGGCGCCAAACCGGGCGAGACGGTTTTCGCTGACGGCTCGGGCCTCTCGCGAGACGATCTGGTGACGCCCGAAACCGTCGTCACGCTGCTCGTCCACATGACCCGAGCACCGTCTTTCGACGTGTTCCTGGACAGCCTGCCGGTGGGAGGCGTAGACGGGACCTTGGCTGATCGCTTCAAAGCCAAACGCCTCAAGGGGCGCATCTACGCTAAAACCGGGACTCTCGAGGGAGTGAACGCTCTTTCCGGCTATATGGATTTGCCCTCCGGCAAGCGGCTTGCTTTTTCCATTATCGGAAACAGCCACGCCCTCGACGAGGCGCCCGCCGAAGCCGCCCTCGACCAAATCGCAGCGGCAGTTTATGATTGGTTCTCTCGGGGGAAGACGGTGGGACAGGACTCCCGGCGGACCGGGAACTAATGAAAGTCGTAACTGTTTTCGGAAGTTCTCTGCCTGGCGAAGCGAGCCCGGCTTACGAGGGAGCTCGCCTGCTCGGGAAGCTATTGGCGGAAGCCGGGTTTGCCGTCTGCAATGGCGGGTACAGGGGCTTGATGGAAGCCTCGGCGCGAGGGGCTCGCGAGGCGGGCGGGCACACCATTGGCGTCACCTGCGAGATTTGGACCAGCACGGCGAATCCCTGGATCGTAGAAGAGGTGCGCACCAAGTCGTTTCCCGAGCGCATCATGACTCTCATCGAGCGCGGCGATGCTTATGTTGTCCTCCCCGGCGGGACAGGCACGTTGGCGGAACTGGCGCTGGCCTGGGAGATGATGAACAAGGCCAGCCTCTCGAAGACAGTGGGCGGGATTAAACCTCTGTTGGCGATGTCACCTTACTGGCGGCCAGTGATTGCTTGCCTTGAACAAGAAGGGCAGCTCAACTCCACCTGTGCGAATTGGACATCGCCGGCGATGGAAATCGTGACGCTAGTGACAAGCCCGCAGCAAGTGGTCGCGTACTTGAACAAGAACAAGTCACATGGCTGATGAACAACATTTACAGGCCGTCATTCCCGCCGGCGTGCGGCTCCGGCTGGCGCTTAAGAGAGCAGCGCTATCCGTGCTCTTCACGTCAATCCTTATAATCCCCAAAATCAGGGCTCTGCGCAGAAAGATCTGGGAATGGTCGGCGGTGCGGGTGGTGGTAGCCGGGCTAGGGTGCTTGCTGGGCTGGCGGTATAAGCACGCCGCCGGCGGACTCGTCGATTTGATTTTTGGCATCTTGCTGATGGCTTTCGGCCTGCTGGTCCGCTCTAAGCCGCAAGCGAAGTCAGTCGACGCCCAGGCCCGCGAGCTCGATGCGCTCGTGGTCCTGAATGGTGGGGCGTTCATCCCGCACGGAGCTGATCGGCCTTCTCGACTGGTCAGCATCTTCGTGAACCCCGATCGGCTCTTTGTGGTGGACGAGCGGGAGCACACTCTTGAGGAGATTCCGGTGGTCCGGGTGCGCCAACTTGAGGCACGCGCGGTTGCCGCCCCGGGTGAGCCCGAGGAGGAATCGCAAACCTGGGACCTGGAGATTTGCTGGGAAGCAAAAACCATGCGCGCCGCCCGCTTTCGCTACGACGGCGTCTTTGCCGAGCACCTGGCACGAGTTGCCGAAAACACGGTGCGCAGCGTGATGCGCAGAGAGTTGCCCGTGTTGAAAGGGTAAAGGTTGAAGGGTAAAGGGCAGCGGTTGAGCAATCAAAGGGGGGAACTTGGCTTAGACTTTAACCTTTAGCCTTTACACTTTGCCCTTCCCTACCGAATCGTGTCCCCCGCCAATCCCCAGAAATCCTTCGCGTAGTAGGAAGAAAGCACGTTTCCGAACAAATGGCAGATCCCGTGGCAGTCAGGGATGTCGCCGTAGAGTTTGCGCCCGCGAGCAAAAACCTTCTTGAACGATCCTTCGCGCAGCAGGTTGCCGCCGATTTTCTTAAGCGGCTCGCAGGGATAGAAGACATCGCCATTGGGGTAGATGCGCGGAAACATAGTCGGGAAGCACTGGAAATCGCCGAACTCGAGCAGGGTGCGAATCAGTTTGGGCGTGCCGTTAATGGGCTGAGCCCGCTCCCGCCGGCGCTGCACAATTTTATCCACCAGGGCCTGGTAGCGCGGGTTCTGCCGCAAACGCAGGTTGGGCAGCTTCTCGTTCAGCGCCGTCTGCGTGGCGAAGACGAACCCCTGCTCTCCGCAAAAGTCCATGATGCGCTCGATGTCAGAGATGTTCCATTCTTCGATGACGGTGCTGATGGTGATGTCCGAGGCCTTCGGAAAGCGCGACTTGGCCAGTTGCAGATTCTCCAGCACCCTGGCGAGGACCGCCGGCTTGGACATGGGCTTGCTCGAGTCCGCTTCCAGGGAGTCCAGGCTGACGACCAGGCTGTGCAGGGAGTCGAACAATCCCTGCCGCTTGTGCAGCAGCGTGCCATTGGTGATGAGCAGCACGGAGCGGAATTTCAAGTCGTGCCGCGCCGCGCGCGCCAGTTCCTCGATGTCGTTGCGCAGCGTCGGCTCGCCGCCCGTGAACAGGATTGAATCGGTTTCCTTGCGGGCAATCCGGAGCAACTTGATCGTCTCAGCCGTGGGCAGTTCCTGGCTGAAGACGTCCGGCTCCTTCTGCGTGCAGTAAGTGCAGGCCAGGTTGCATTTGTGCGTCACGTAAAGAATCGCCGCGTAGGGCGCTATCACGTTGGTGCGCCGAATCTCCCGCCGGTAGAGGTTCTGGAAATAGTGTTTGAAGTTCTTCAGGACAAACGGATAGTGTTGCAGCAACCCCTTTAGCAGAGCCAACCCCTTTTTCTCCGTACGCCCCTCGCTCATTGACTAAAGCGTACACTATGACATGAACATCGGCAAGTGCTCTGAAACAAACAGGGCACGCCTGAAAAGGCGGGACCGTTTCACCCTGTATGACAACCAAAACTTCCGTGTAGAATGTTTTCTATGTTGAGGAACATTGTCTACGCCACACTGTGCGGAACACTTCTCGTGCTTCTCTCGGAACCGTCGTCCGGCCAGCAGGCCCACAACCATCCTGTTCCGGAGAAACTGGGAACCGTAGCTTTTCCGGTAAGCTGCGCGCCTGCAGTGCAGAAAGAATTTGAGCGCGCGGTCGCCTTGCTTCACTCGTTTGCTTATTCCGCTGCCGAGGCTTCATTTGAGGATGTTGCGGCGCGAGACCCGCATTGCGCAATGGCGCATTGGGGCATCGCCATGGCGCACTTTCATCAGCTTTGGGAGCCACCGCTCCCGCCTGAGGGGTTCCCGCTCGGCCAGCAGGAACTCCGCCGAGCTCAAGAGATTGGCGTAGCATCAGATCGCGAGGGAGGGCTCATCCACGCCCTGGCTTTGATTTACGACAACGCTGCTCCGTACCAAACTCGGATTGTGCGCTATGAAGCCGCAATGCAGAAACTGGCAGCAGCCTACCGCGACGACGCCGAGGTCCAAGTGTTCTATTCTCTGGCGCTGCTGGCCGCGGCGTCACCGTTCGACAACACGCACGCGAGGCAGAAGCGCGCCGTTGAAATACTGGAGCCTCTTTACAGCAAGTATCCGCAACATCCTGGGATCGCACATTATCTGATCCACGCTTATGACAACGCAGAGCTTGCCGGCAGGGGAGTTGCCGCGGCCCGGGCATATGCCAAAATTGCGCCGTCGGCTCCGCACGCCTTGCACATGCCTTCTCATATCTTCACGCGGCTGGGCATGTGGAGCGATTCCATTGCCTCGAACCGGGCGGCGAGAACTGCCGCGCACGACCAGGGCGACACCGGCGAAGAACTGCACGCGATGGATTACCTCGTCTATGCCTATCTGCAGGAGGGCCGCGACCGGGAAGCTGCAGAGATTATCCAAGAGCTTAGGCAGATGCAAAATCTGAACGAGGGCGATTTCAAAGCGGCGTACGCATCCACGGCGATGCCCGTTCGCTATGCCGTTGAACGGCATCAATGGGCAGAAGCCGCACGCATCGAGTCTCCGCAGGGTGCGCCGCCTCATGTCGTCGCAATTGCAGTTTGGGCCCGGGCGCTGGGCCTGGCGAGGAGTGGGCGTCCCGCGGAGGTGCGCCCTGAAATTGACAGGCTGCGCGAACTGGAACGGCAGCTCCGGGCTGCCGGCCATGAATATTGGGCGCAACAACTGCGGATTCAGGGAACGGAAGCCGAAGCATGGCTCGCGCAGGCGGAAGGGAGGCCGGACGACGCGCAGCGCCTGCTTCGCAATGCGGCGGACCAAGAGGATGCAATAGAGAAACTGCCCGTTACGCCCGGCCCGATCATCCCGGCGCGAGAACAGCTCGGAGACCTGCTGCTGCAGCAGCACCAGCCCGATCAGGCAGTCAAGGAGTTTCAGAAGGCTCTGGTAAGTGCGCCGAACCGGCGCGGCTCGCTCGATGGACTGTCGCGCGCCACCAGCCAAGGTCGAAGCATGTGAATCGACCTTCGAAGCCATCGCTCACTGGCATTGCTGGGCCGCCCAAGCTCCCCCAGCCCGAATTGCGGAACCGCCTTGAGATGAAAAAGCTGACACCGTTTCCCGTGTTATGATGGCACGATGAATCAGGACCGCAGCGAACTCCTGTTCTATACCCTGGCAGTTCTAATTACGACAAGCCTTATTGCCGCCTGCTTCCCGCTCCTCAAGGTAACCAACAACTGGGCGGAAAACGCCCTGATGTTCATACCCGGGCTAATCGCGGTAGTTTTTCACCTTCGACGCCGGCGGACATTCAGGTCGGTAGGATGGGGTGCGGGCCCGCCGATCTATTGGTTTTGGGCCTGCTTTTTGCCGATCCTCGGGCTACTCATGTCCTTGCCGGTCGCGATCAGGCTCGGCTATGCCAACGTGGCGCCGGTTCTATCCGAACCCGCCGGCGCACTCGCGCACCTCCCTAGAATACTCAGAAATGTCGGCCTTTACACCGCGATCTCGATTCCTTTCGCCTTCGGAGAGGAATTCGGGTGGCGGGGCTACGCTCAGGGCAAACTGGTGAAGGAATTTGGCCTGGAAAGAGGCCTGCTTTTGCTCGGGATCATTTGGGGTGCCTGGCACACGCCGATCTACTATTTCCAGGGCGCCTTTCAGGCGCATCCCATCCTGGGTCCGTTCGTCATGACGCCGATTGACAACATCCTAGTCGTCGTCCCTATGGGATGGCTTTACATCAGGTCCGGAAATATTTGGGTCCCCACGCTGGCCCATGCCTTTGGAGATGTGTTGTGGGGTTTCTCCGACATTCTCTTCCCCAAGAATCACGAGATCGGAAGTTGGATGATCCTGCAGGCAGCGCAGTTAATCATTTCCATCGTTTTGCTGATCGATTTGCGGTCCAGATCAAACCGTGCTTCCAAGCTATCTGCTCCGGCAATGCTCGTGACAATGTGAATTCACTTTGGTAGAATTCGCAGAAACGGGATCAGGGACGTGTGAAGAAATCGCCGGTGCAAGAGGTAGGGGCGGGTTTACCCCGCCATAACGTCCGTGTTTTCAGAATCGCGATGGCTTTACCACCCACCGAACCAGACGCATTTCCGTTCTCGTCTTTTCAAGAAAGGGCTGGAACGGCACCTGAGACGGTTCTCCGGCTACCCGGCCCAACCCTGATGATGCATGGCGGCGCAAGTCGCAAATGCGCATTGGGATGAGGAGGTTAAATCGATGAGCGTCCTTCAGTTCAACGGTACTAAGAGCGATTACATCGAGATTTCCGACGACGCGGTATTCAGTGTCGCCACCACAGGTAGTTTGACCGTCTCGGCTTGGATGCGCCCCGATACGCTCTCTTTTCCCATCTCGGAAGGTGGCGACGGGGGAGATAACTCCTATGTTCACTGGTTGGGCAAAGGGGGGACGGCCAGCAGGAGTGGACCTTCCGCATGTACAACGACGATCCCACCAAGGCACGGCCCAGCCGCATCAGTTTCTATGTTTTTAATCCGGCGGCTCCCCCGGGAGGAACCGTCAACCTTGGAGTCGGAGCTTATTCTCCGGGTCCGGTGACGATAGGCGAGTGGATTAACGTGGTCGGCGTGGCGGATGGCGGCCAGCAGGCCACCGTGATTTACAAGAACGGAGCACAGGCGGACCAACAGCCGTGGTCGAAGGAAAACATCGTTCCTGTCCACGGCACGGCGCCGGTGCGGATCGCCACCCGCGATTTCAGCAGCTTCTTCCTCGGCGCCATCCGCGAAGTACGGTTTTGGAATCGGGCCCTGACTGCGGCCGAGGTACAAATGGTCTTTACAGAGGTCATCCCGCCGGACGGACTGGTCGCCACGTTCCTGCTTTCTCAGGACACCGCGCCCGACTCAGTCGGTGGGCATGATGGTCAAGTCAACGGCGGGACTTGGACCCCGTCGTGAGAAACGCGGGCGCTGTCATAGCGTCTTCGGCTGCCATGCGCCCGACAGATCATTGCGGTGAAACCCGTCCGAGACCTGCTGCGTTGTGGCGAAACGGTAGAGCGCCGCGACAAATATCCCGCGAGCGGCTGAGCAGACAAGGGCGAGAAGCATCCAGTAAATCAGCATCAAAGCGACGCCGGCAAGCATTTCTGTCTGCCCCAGCCGCGCCCCCAGCACTGGAAGAAGGATTCCCGGCAATGCCAGCACAACGGAGATCAGTCCGAAGCTGAAGCTACCCGCAATCTCTTCACCCCACGTCTTGCGAAATATCTCCGCCGACTCGGAAAGCGCTTCGGCGGGTCCCATGTCCTCGGCAGCGAGAATAGGAACGACGAAGAAGCTCGCGAGCGTCCAGACGTAGCCGGTAATGCGGGTGACAATGCGGCCCAGAAAACCCAGGCGGCACTCGAGCAATTGCAGGAGCACCCCCACGGTCGCGGCCAGCAGCGCCCACTGAATGATGCTCCACTTGCGCTTCCACGCCGTCTGCAAGCCATCATTCAAAACTGCATGGCCGCCGGCGAGCCGATCCGACGCGATGCTGACGAGCGCGACATTGAAGTAAATGCCAACCCCATACGTGACGAAGTAAAAGAGAAAGAGGAACGGTAGCAACTGATGACCCAGAGCTTTTTGCTGGGCAACATCATGCAGTGGCATCGCTGGAAGCACTACTGCGATCGCGGCTGCACTGCAAATTATTAACGTCGCCACCAGCCAGTAGAGCGCCGACATCACCGGCAGCCAGAGAAGTTCTTTGTCCGACTTCAGGATTGCGAAACTGCGTCCTAAGAGATCCCAGCTTCGGAAGAGTGTTCCCATCAGGTTCTCCTGAGTGCTCCAAGGCGCCAACTCTGCCTGGAACCTCGCGCGTCGATCAGCATCCTACACCCGCGGAAGTTGTGCTGCGACAGAAATCTGGACGCGCTGTCGTGAGCGCATACGTCCCAACGCGTTTTGTGGTGATGCATGCGCCCCTCTGAATCGACGGGCAGGGGCGCAGACATGCCAAAGACGGCACGGCTGCGCCAGCCGCGAAGGCCCATGGCACCTGAACAACTGCGCCTCGCTGGTTCATATAATAGTTTTGGGGGATAACCCCAACCGGCGGAGGCCTTGGTAGAACGCGGCATGCGAGATACCCAGCTCACGGAGAATCACGCGCTGGCGTAACCCGGCTTCGAGCATCTCCCTGAGCCGTAAGAAATATGCGCAACGTTGTGGATTGTGGAAGGAGATCACTCCCCGCCACCCACACACCGGACAAATCTCAGCTTTCATGGGAGAGCATTTGATCCCCATGCGGTGGGTCGTCAAGAAGATCAGATTCCTGGAGACGCCGAGCTTACGCGCGATCTCGCTCGCCGGCATGCCAGCCTTACTCAAACTCCTGAGCAGCAACTTGCGTGCGCAGGCGATTGGCGTGTGGCCCTGGAGCCTGCCCTGCCATCCGCACACAGGGCAAGTCTCAGGTCCCCGCTTCAATTCCAATCGCCGGATCACATTATGCACATCGAGGGCAGTCATGCCGAACCGTCTTCCAATCTTGCCTAAGCGCTTGCCGGCAAGAAACATCTCCTTAATCCGCGAGCAGCGTGGACAATGGCCTGGCTTCCGGCGACGGCTTGCATCCTGCCAGTCGCCGCACAATTCGCAAGTCGATACACCCGCACTCATTGAACTTCCTTCCCTTACCCGCTATTCCTTTTCAAGCCCCTCCCCATCTGCACTTTCGCCTCGAGGGAAAAGGGTGAAGGGTATTCACGGGTAGCGCATCGATGCCGACGACAGTTGTCGGCATGTCTGCGCCCTTCGGGGCCGTACGAGTATACCACGCCACGATTTGCATGCCGTGGGCCTCTCTAATGGGCCCTGTGGCAAGAGGCTGGCGCAGGGCGCATTCCCGCAGTCTCCCGGAGTTGGGATTGCACTGCTCGCAGGGCTTCGTCAGGCGCCGACCGGTGATCACCCGGGGGATTCCAGACTGCCTTCACCGGGATCCGGCTTCGCGGCGCTCTCATTCGAGGATGCTGAAGTCGTAGATGCGGCCGCCCGCAGCGCCCCCCGATCGGTTTCCTCCGTGGGCGCCAGCCATGGTGTTGGATTGACCCGTGCCCATGAAAAAGCCATACTCGCCAACCGGGAGGTCAGCATCGAGCGCGAGCTTGTAGGTTCTGATTCCGACGTGCTCCGCTTTATAGGGAACTTCCTTATCCCGCTTGACCCCCGACTTGCCGCCCGTGATCCCGCCAAACGATCCCACCTGGAACTCCCGGCGGTTGCCTTTCTTGTTCAGTTTAATCAGGACGTAATCGGACGAATCGGTGCCGTCTGGAACGTAGAGATAGAACGTGGGGCGGCGCTCCCTGACGATGTTCCTGGAAGTCGGCCCTTCCAGGACGGAGTCCCAATGCTGGTTCCGCAGGCCGTCTGAAAAAAAGCTCCCCGCTCGGCCTCCTGCCTTCATGTTGGTGAGCGCCTGGCCCTGAATGAGAACGAACTTGGGCCCGTCCTTCCAGTAGACGCCGACCTCCGGTGGCGGCAAATTGGGATCCATTGTCATCGGCGCGGCGACTGCCACGACGGCGACCGGCGCGGCGCCGGGATTGATCATCACCTTGATGACTGAATCAGGGACCTTCGCTTCTTTCAGCGCCTTTAGACCATCGAGGCTGGTGTCGAAGCTCAGCGCGCCCGGATCACTGGCGCCCGCCTCGCGAATCTTGGCGGTGATGACGTCTTCGGAAAGACCCATTTGCACCATGGCGATGATGTCCTGGTTGGTCAAGCGCCTGTGGGCAGAGGAGTTGTCCTGGGCATAGGCAATAGACACCAGGACTATCACGTTAACGGTCGCGATCCACGCAGCTCGTCTCATTGTGACCTCCTTCGCGGTCTTCAGGATGACATGTCATTCTGAGCGAAGCGAAGAATCTGCATTGGGTTGCGGCTTTGCCGCGCTGTGAAATCGTTGCTTATGGAATTATTCACGCCCATCTTCGCACGACCGGAGGCTGATGACAAGGGGATTTGGAAACTCCGTCTTTCGAGCAGGTAGAAGATACAAGCAAACCTGCAGATTAGGTCTTCGGCTTTTTCGTCCCGGCTGCGCCGCTCGCGCGCGTCGTGGCCTTTCAGGGCGTGCGAAAGCCCGCGTGGTTCGAACGGCTGCGCCTCGCTGGTTCATTTAGGAGTTTTGGAGGATATTGACCCCATTCGCCGGCCGGCATGGAAGAGGCTGCCCCGCGAGATATCAAGCTCACGGAAAATCACGGGCCAGGGTAATCCAGCTTCGCGCATCTGCCTGACCCCTAAGTAAAATGCGCAACGTTCCGGGCTGTGGAAAGACATCACTCCCCCCCAACCACATACCGGACAACTCTCAGCTCTAGCGGCAGAACACATGACCTTCAAGCGTCGGCTCGTCAAAGAGATCAGATTCCTGGAGACGCCGAGCCTACGCGCGATCTCGCTCGCCCGCATGCCAGACTCACTCAGACGCCTGATCAGCAACTTACGAGCGCAGACGCTCGGCGTGTGGCCCACCATCTTCCCCTGCCATCCACACACGGGGCAAGCCGTGAGCTGCTGCTTTAGTTTCAATCGCCTGACAATATCATGCACCTCTTGAGCAGTCATGCCGAACCGTTTACCAATCTTGCCTAAGCGCTCGCCGGCAAGGAACATCTCTTTAATCCGCAAGCAGCGTGGACACTGGTCACGCTTCCGGCGACGGCTTACATCCCGGCAGCCGCACACCTCGCAAGTCAATACACCCGTACGCATTGAATTTCCTTTCCTTACATGCTATTCCCCTTCAAGCCCCTCCACGACTGCACTGCCGCCTTGACATCCTACACCAACTCCACTATTACCCGGCGCCCCAACATGGCTGCTGCCCGCTCAAGGCTGGAGAGGGTAATGTCGTTTTTCGGATCAAGCAGACGGTCAACCTGTGTCGGGCTGGTCTTCAGCAGCGCCGCCATCCGCGACTTCGATATTCTCTGCTTCTTCATGGCTTGGCCGAGTTGCCACGCCACGACCTCCTTGATCGTCGCGACTCCACTGTTCGCAGTGCTACGCCCTGCGCAAACCGGCGCCCTACTCGATTGATGCGGCAGTTTCCAGTTTCTTCTTGATCTGTCCGATTTGAGTGTTTGTGAGAAGCAACTGCGGTTTTCTCGGAGGGTTGTCGTACAAAATCTCCAAGTAGACAATTCCGAATTCGAGAGTACGTATTTGGCCGTCTATCACTGAATGCGATGCAAGTTTGACTTGGAGTTGGTGACCACGAGTGTTCGTGACCGTTATACCGTCGATTATGGCGTCCATTTTCGTACCGCCCTCTCGCCACCGAATAATCAAACCGGACAGATTGATATCCAAACCATCTCGCCCCGGGTCAACTTTTCTATAAGCACTCCTAGGCGGCGTCTGCGGTTTTGCATCGCGTTGCGCGGGCGTGGCGGGTCCGCCCTGGGCGGAGGTGGAAATCGCCAAGCTGGTGACTCCAATCATCCAAATGACAACGCATCTGACAGCATTCAAACCATTAATAGCAGACTTTGTATTCATCACGGCAATGCACCGAAGGGGACTTCCACCACGGCTTTTCAATCGGCGGGCAGTATAGGCCTCACCACTTTTCCTTGCAAGCGTTCGTTTTGAGGCTCGCGGCTGGCTCACAGGTCATCGCGCACAGATCATCGAATAGCGCGAGAGAAAGGGTCCCAGGAACATGTGAAAAAATTGATTTAGAGCCTGTTATCCACAATGTAAATCATTGAAAATGCTGAGTTGGGAAATCAGTAAAATCAATTCTTTCACATGTTCCAGGTACCCTTTTTCCCCGACCTCACTTTTGGCGTCGATCGTCGGGAGGGCTCAAAGCGGCAGAAAACGGATTTGGTTCAACCATTCTTCTGCCTCAGAAGCGCGGTAGATTGTCACGAGATCCTCGATGGCAGACTTTAAGGCGAGCTGCTGTGTAATTAAAATGACGCCGGGGCTGGCATGCTGAGAGATGAACTGACGGAAATGTCGGGGTATTGTTCTGACATCATGTGAGACGAGTATGCGGTTCTCGCGAGCGGCTATACGGAGCACGGCCGGGTCCTGCTTCCCAACAGTACCCGCCTCGAATGCCTCGACAAAAGACACGCCGGGCTCACGGCGTCGAACTCCGAGCACAATTGCGCGGCGCAGATTCTCATCTGCCAGAAATTGAATTCTCATGCGGTGGCAGGCTGACGGCGTGCGCGTTCCAACCTGTCGCGCAGAGCAGGGGGGATCGGGGATTGGTCCTTCCGGGCATTCTCCCACAACTTTTCAGTTTCACTCAGATATGCTTCGATCTTCGCTCGATGTGCCAGGTAGAAGGTGATAGTCCCGTACACCTGTTCCAACGACAGGGTCGGGAACTCCTCCACGATGGTTTCCGGCGAGGCCCCGTCCAAAAACGGGTAGATTACCGATTCCAGCGACACTCGGGAGCCCATCACGTAGTAGCCCCCGTTCCGCTTCTCTACATATTCCCGCGCCATGTCCACTCACTCTCCGCTCGTTCTAAGAGCCAATTGTATCATGCGTCGAGCGCAGACCTGCTTCTTAAATCTGTTGTTCTCCTTAACGCCTCTACTACCACACCCCCGCGGCCAATCGCGGGCTGCGGCGACATGGCTTTCTATTTCGCCGAACCCGGCGTGCCACCCTCAGGAAAGGAGTGTCGGGAAAAGAGCGTCAGGGTACCCTTTCCGGCCAAGTCACCGGATAACGCGGAGGGGGGCTTCGGGTTCACGGCTGATGATCGTCAACAATACTCGGGCCGCGCCGGTGGGCTGCCGTTCACCGTTTTCCCACTTACGTAGGGTTGCGGGGCTCAGGCCAAAGGCACGGGCAGAGGTCTCCCGGCTCATTCCCGTTTTCTTGCGGGCAGTCTTGATGTCAGCCGGCCTCACAGCGACTTTGACGACGCGTGCAACAGCCGACTCGTCGCCACGGGTATAGGCAAGCGCTTCCTCGAGGCCCTGCACAATACCCTCAAATGCCTGTCTGCTCATGATTTCGCCCCCTGTAGCTGATGCTTGATGTCCGCCGCAACCTTGGCAAGCGCGTTCCGCTACGCAGTTCGCTGGATCGGAAACCCATGAAAATGCGCGAAGCGCCTTGGAGTGCGGCGGCTTGACGCCGCCCTGCCGTTTCGATATTCATACCGACCAGTGAGCCAACTGAGGCCGTTCCGCGGGCCAAGAGCCCCGTAGGGACCTCGTAAGAAAGGCGGCGTCAAGCCGCCGCACTCCAAGGTGCCTTCGGCACAGGGTTTCTCAAAGCAGGAAGATTGGTGCCTCTCGACTGTAATAATAGCAGATCGCTTCGCCAAACTGAGACACCACGCATTTTCCGCTTGACAAGCCGATGAAGGCATGATAGCCTATTAGCATGGTCATGTTGAAGACATTTTGTCGTAGCCTGGCATCGGGGGCACGAGCGCCCAAGGGAAAGCGGTTCGGAGCCGGCGCGCGCGGGAAACCGGAGTCGATGAATAATAAAAAGTACTACGAACGAAGCCAGTATGTTATTGAAAACACATGATGCCTTTCGAAACGAAGCTAAGAAGTAACTGAAAACAAAAGATTTATTCAAGAATAACGGAACGGATACTTTTAAGTAGTTGAAAACACATTACATGGCGTTATTTTAGATTTCAGATTTGACAGTTCTTGTGCGCAGCACGATGCAAATGGGGGCGCAAAACTGGCAAAAGACGCTCGTTTCGCGCACAACGAAGCGGAACTTCCGGGTGGCCAGGTGAGGCTAGGACAGCGATAAGCAATCGGCTGTACCGGCTTTCGGTTTTTGGTATTAGCGAACCAGGCCCCCCTCACCCGGCCTGCGCCGGCTCATGAAAGCACCGCCGCGGTCCACCCTCTCCCCCAAGGGGGAGAGGACATTTTCATGACAGATCGGCTCTTAGATTATCGCTCTTCGCTTTTCGATTTTCTGATTTCTAATTTCTGCTTTCTGATTTCTCATGACCGACACTGCTGATCGATTCTCTCAAGACGTACTCGAATTCCCTGCCGTGCTGGACTTACTGGCCGGGTATTTGTCCGGGCCGCTGAGCGCGCCGATTCTGGATGCGGTCGAGCCCCACACGCGACTCGACGCCATCCGCCGCCTGCTGGAGCAAGCGAAGCAAGCGCGAGAATACCTGCGGGAGAGTCCGCGTCCGAGCCTGGGCAGCTTGCGCGACCCGCGGCCGCTGCTTGAGAAGCTGCGCATCGAAGGCGCCGCCCTGGCTGCGCTTGAAATCTTGGCGCTGACGGAACTGGCGCGCGCGGCGCTCGAGATGCAGCGGCTATTCGTCAAATGCCCATTGGCGCGCCTGGACGAGTGGGCGCGCAGCCTGGCGGACTTCCGCAATCTGGTTACGGAACTGGAAGGCAAAATCCATCCCGACGGCTCGGTGGATTCCTCCGCGAGTCCCGAACTGGCGCGGATACGCCGCTCGATTGAACGGCTGCGCGTCGAAGTGCAAGCCGTGCTGGAGCGCCTGCTGCGCCACCTCGGCCGCGAGGGCGTGCTTCAGGATGCCGTGGTGACGCTGCGCAACGACCGCTTCGTCATTCCCGTCCGGGCAGAGGAGAAGCGCCGCGTGCAGGGCCTGGTCCACGGAGCGAGTTCGTCCGGGGCAACCGTGTTTCTCGAGCCTATGGAGACTTTGCCCCTGAACAACGAACTGGTGGAACTCCAGGACCGGGAGTTTGCCGAAATCCAGCGCATCCTGGGTGAGTTCAGCCGCAAGCTGCGGGAGCGGCGCGACGACCTGGTTCGGGCCACCGAAATCCTAAGCGAACTGGATCTCGCCTTCGCCAAGGCGGAATTTGCCCGCCAGTACGACGCCTGCATCCCTGAATTCATCGCTGAGCGCACGCTCGCGCTGAAGGATGCCCGGCATCCGCTGCTCGAAAAGACGCTGCGCGCGCAGCGCAAAAGCCCTGTGCCGCTGAGCATCGAACTCAAGCCGCCCAAGATCATGATGATCGTGAGCGGACCGAACACCGGCGGAAAGACCGTATCCCTGAAAACCCTGGGAAGCGCGGTGCTGATGGCACAGGCGGGCATCCCCGTGCCGGCGGCCGAGTTCAAGCTGCCGGTTTTCCGGCGCGTGCTGGCGGACATCGGCGACCAGCAGTCCATCGAAGCCAACCTGAGCACGTTTTCGGCGCACGTCCAGAACATTCAGAGGATGGCGGAGGTGGCCGGCGAAAATGATATGGTGCTGATGGATGAGCTGGGGACCAGCACGGAGCCGAACGAAGGCGCGGCGCTGGCCGTGGCCATTCTCGAACACTTTCGCGAGCGCGGCTCGATGACGCTGGTGACCACGCACCATTCGCGCCTGAAGGCCTACGCCGCGGAAACGCCGGAAGCGCTCAACGCGGCCATGGAGTTCGACGAGCTGACTCTCGAGCCGACTTACCGGCTGTTGAGCGGGCTGCCGGGAAAATCAAGTGCGCTCGACATCGCGCAACGTCTGGGCCTGGAAACCAGCATCGTGGAAAAGGCGCGGACCTTGCTGCACCCGGCGGATGCGGAAGCGGCAGCCCTGATCGCGGGTCTCCACCAGCAGAGAGAGGAGCTCGAAAAACAAACCGGGGACTTGGCTCAGCAACGGAGCGACCAGGAGGCGCGCCAGCAGGAACTGGAGAAACACCTCGAAGCGGAACACCGCAGGAAATTGAAAGACTTGGACGCGCGCCTCGAGCAGACTCTGCGCGACAACGAGAAGCGCTGGGAGGGCGTGGTAGACCAGCTTCGCGCCCAACTCGAAGCCGCCAAAGGCCCCAAGTCCTCGAAGGGCCTGGAACGCAAGGTGGCTGCGCTCAAGCGCGACGTCCGGGAAGAGTGGAACACTCAGGTGCTGGAAGCAATCGGCGGCGCCGCGTCAACCACCGTAGAGCCCGCCGTGGACAGGCCCCTGGCCGTGGGCGACCAGGTGAAAGTGGCCAACCTATCCTCTCCCGGAACGGTCATGGCGTTTCCCGATGAAGATCAGGTCGATATTGCCGTCGGGCATTTGCACATGCGCCTCGAGCGCAGCGAGGTGCGGCGGATCGTCCACGGCGGAACCGGCGCGGCAATACCGGCCATGGCCGCCCGTCGTGGCGACGAGGCCCCTGCGGAACTCAACGTGATCGGCGACACGGCCGACGTGGCCCGCGAACGCGTCGACAAGTTCCTTGACGAAGCCTACATGGCGGCACGCTTCCGGCTGCGAGTAATCCACGGGTTCGGCAAAGGCATCCTCCGCAGGACCCTGCACGAGATGTTCGCGTCGCACCCGCACGTCGAGAAGTTCTACCTCGCTCCCCCTCAGGAAGGCGGCGCGGGAGCTACGATCGTAGAACTGAAAAGCTAGGGACTGGGGGCTAGGGACTGGGGTCCGGGGACTTGATACTGGAAATTGGGCAAGAGGGACGGACGCCTGACGGATACGGGTGGGAGCGCGGAACAAATAAGACAAGCTGAAATGCGAGGATCTGCCAGCCCCTAGGCCCTGTTTCGCCGGTTCTTCCCTGAGCGCAGGCAGGCGCGTACAGACTTCAGGAGCTCATCCGATTGGATCGGTTTATTCAGATACTCGGTGGCCCCGGCGTTCATGGCCTCCAGGTATGTATCAACTTCCCCATAGGCTGTGAGGATGATTACGGGGACGGCGTTTCCGCTCCGGCGGAGCGATTCAAGGAAACTCAGGCCGTCGCAATCCGGCATGCGGAGATCGGAAATGACCAAGTCAAACTGGGCGCTTTTGAGTAGTTCCAATGCGTCGCATGCCCCTGCCGCTGAGGTGACCAGGAAATTTTCCCCCGAAAGGATGCGTGCCAACACCCTCAAAAAGTGCGGGTCGTCATCGAGGACAAGTATTCGCCCCGTGAGTTCCACACCGGGAGAATTCTGGTCATCTCGTGTCGCCTGAATCCAATCTTGGTCATTGGCCTGTTTCAGCATGTAAGCTTGGACTCCAAGGAATCTCGAAAACTGCGAGATGGACGTGCCTTGCGACTCATCCTCAATGCGAGCACGTAGCGCGCCAATCCCAGCTCAGTTCGCAGCGCGGTGAAAATGGGGTACTTGAACGACAGTCTGTCACCCCATTTCCGGCTTCATTGCCTGGAGATAGGCCTCCTGTCCAGACGCGCGGCGAGAGGGCGAGGGCGCCTCTTCGGCCGCCCGCGCCGCAGGGACGAATGCCCTAGCTCTGCGAAGCGTGTCACACGACGCTGCACCCTCAGGCAGCGGGTTATGCGTGCCCCGCACGGGAGATACAATGAGTTGGCAGGGTTCCTCTTCACGGGGTGAGAAGAGGCTGACTAAATGCGAAACAACGCGGCCAAAGCCGCAAACCTTGCTTCCAATTCCACAAGCTGCAATCACTCACGAAGATCTTCGCCACATGGGCCCGGGAATTTGTGCTCCACCTCGTGGAGAGCTCCCGCGGCCGTTGCTTGGAACAATATTATGCGGCGCGGATCACGGAACCGATTGTGTCTTTCTTGCCCAGTCGGCGACGGATCGTGCGGGGGTTAATGTGCAGCAATTGAGCTGCGCGCAACCGATTGCCCCGTGTCTGCTGAAGGACAGTGCGGATGATGGTGTCGTGCAAATCCTTCATGCGCGTGCCTAGCGTGAACGCGATCGTAAAGGTCGGCTGAATTTCCACCGGTACGGCATCGCCGGCGGCAGCAACGGCCCTGGACGCTGAGGTTATTTCTTTTACAACAATTTCGTTTGCATTGCGATTGATCGGAATGGTCTTCATTAACTCCTCCTCGAATATAAGCACCAAAACGGTGACTGTCCTTTTTGTCTGCATTTTTGATGCCCTCGGGGAGATTTCTGAAGTTGTTGATGAATTTAGGCGTCGCTACCTTCTGATTCCGAAAAAAGTGACAAATTGAGTTTGTTCACGCATCCTCGTGCGACTTTTGCCCCAAGTTTCCATAGGGATAGCCGACGGAGGACTCCGGAACCCCGCAACTGCGCGTGAAGTCCTTACGTATTTTCAATCGATTAGGGAATTAGGACATTTTCTTCCTCCCTGGCACCCCAAATGCCCTTTCTTTTGTTCTCAGCAGCAGGCTACCCGCGAATTGAAAGGGCTTTCAGCAGGAGTAAATAGTGGCAAAGCAACAGACAATACTGGACAAGCTTTTGCGGTTCCTCAGTTCTTTAGAGTGCGGTTTGGTCTTACTGGGGTCGCTGGGATCGGCAGTCATTATCGGAACCATGATCCTGCAGCGACCCATGACTCAAGAAGGGCAAATCGAGCAGGTTTATGCCCCCCAGACCGTCCGGCTCTTAAATGCTTTGGGTTTGTTCGACGTGTTCCATACCTGGTGGTTCATTCTGCTCCTGGGCTTACTGGGCGCCAATATCACGCTTGCATCTCTGGAGCGTTTTCCCCAAGTCTGGAGATTGTTCGTCCGGCCTCACTTCCTGGCCGACGAATGGTATCTGCGCCAACTCCCTTTCCGGAAGGAAATACCGCTGGGCTTCCATACGCCTGCCGAGGCCCTTGCCCTCGCCAAGTCAAAACTCAGCGATCTGGGATATCCGCCAAAACCGAAAAGCCTGGAGAAGGGCACGCTCTATGTGGAGAAGCACCGTGCAGCCCGTTTGGCGCCCTATATCGTCCACGCCAGCCTGCTGATTATTTTCGCGGGCGCCATCATTGATGGCTTATGGGGCTTTAAAGGGTTCGTGAACTTGACTCCCGGGGCGCGGACAGAGTCCGTAGAAGCCATGACCACCCCAGGCGCACCTCATAACCTGGGATTCACTCTGCGGTGCGACGGCGTGGGTATGGAACGGTATAGCGACGGCTCGCCAAAGCAGTACTGGAGCCAATTGGCGGTGGAAGAAAGCGGCCGCGAGGTCGTCCGGAAAACGATCTATGTCAATGATCCGCTCACTTTCAAAGGGGTGCGGTTCTTCCAGGCGAGCTACGCTCCAACCGGCACGCCTGACAAGTTGGTCCTCGACGCCAGTCGGGCAGGGCAGGATGCAAGCCAGCACCCTGCGCAGCGGATCAGCCTGCAACCCGGCAAACCGGCTCACCTGGATGATTCCGGCGCGACGGTGGAGTTGACGGAGTTCGTCCCCGATTTCGTCCTGGACGGGAATCAGATATCTTCTCGATCCGACGAGCCTCGCAACCCCGCCATCCAGTTGTCAGTGACGTCACCAGGCGGGAAGCAGGCGGAAGTGTGGATCTTTCCCAAAGCTCCGCAGATGGCTCCGCCTAATCAATCAGGGATCAACTTTCAGCTTCAGGAAGTGGAAATGGAGTACATGACCGGGTTGCAAGTCGCGCACCAGCCCGGCCAGAACCTGATCTGGGGCGGGTGCCTTTTGCTGACCGCAGGCCTGATGATGGCCCTCTATATGTCGCACGTGCGCATCTGGGGAGTCGTAGGACGCGATCGAAAGGGGCAGCCAGCCCTCTTGCTGGGCGGACAGCCCAGCAAGTATCGCGAGAGCTTTGAAAGGCGTTTTAACGAATTGGCAGGAGAATTGGAAATCGCTCTTAGCGCAGCCCAGGCTGATGTAAGGGAGGCGATTTCTGCCTAGAGAGCGTATGTCGGAGAGTCAGTCGGAAGAGGTCCGTTGTCCGTTGCGCAATGGTGGGAAGCGGCGTGAGTGGTTTTTGTTTTGCCGGAGCTGACGCACGCCCCTCACTCGTCCCGCTCCGGATGACGGCAACGGACAACGACCACTGAGACTGACAAAGGACAGGGGAGATCAAACCATGTCGAAAGTTCTGACAGCCTATGTCGATGACCACCGCAGCAGTAGCGCCGGCAGTTGGATCCTTCTGACCGTAAGCGTGGCGGTACTGGTGGTGATAGCCGTTTCGGTTCCGCATCTGATTGGGCGCACGGGGTGGGCAGGGGGCGAGAAGTTTCTCTATCTCGCCTTGGTTGGGTATCTGGGAGCCACGGCGCTGCATATCGCTTCTTTGGCCGTTCGCCAATCGAGCCTGCAGGCGGGCGCCGAAGCCTTGACCCGCGGCAGCCTTCTGTTGCACACAGTGGCCATCGCGGCGCGCTGGGTCACGGCAGGGCATGCTCCGCTTTCGGGCATCTACGAAATGGTGCTGGTCTTCGCCTGGGCTGTGGTGGTCTTGCACGAGGTGGCGGAGTGGAAGTTCGACATCCCGTTTCTAGGCGCGATAACTATGCCGGTAGCCACCCTGGCGATAATTCTGCTGCAAGTGCTGCCGGGCGAAATCCGTCCCCTGGTTCCAGCGCTGCAGAGCACCTGGTTGCAGGTTCACGTTACGCTTGCGATGCTGAGTTACGCAGGCTTCACGATTTCTTTCGCCCTGGCGCTGCTTTTCCTCATCAAGGATCGGGTCAGCGCGCGCACGTTCCTCAGTTGGACTTCCGGACTGATCGCAGCGATTTACGGAGCGGTCGTCTTGAGTTCGGTGGACAGCAGCTTTGCCTTTCTTCTCCCCGCTTGGGATGCGGCGGCTCAGGAGAAGGTGATGGTGGCCCCCAAGGAGCCGCTGCTGGTTTCCATTTCGGCCCTGGGTTGGCCATTTGTAATTGTGCTGGCGCTCGCGGCAGCAGCCCTGGTTTTCAACTTGACCAGCTCATATGGCGAGAAACCGGGCCAGTGGGAAAACTGGGCTAAGCGGCTTTTCCTGGCCTCGATCTTTGGGCAGGCTCTGGCGTTTGTGCTGCTCCTGGTGAAAGTCAATTCCGGACCGTACTTCGTTCCGCAAGTGGGGCAGAGTTTTGGCGTGCACCTGGCGGCCAGCCCCTTCCTGCTGGCGGGGATTGTCTGCGGGCTGTTTGCTTCCGTGGCGTGGGAGGTGCTGAACGGGAAATACGAGTCGATCGCCAATTCCCTGCCCCAGCGGGATTCGCTCGACGCACTGATCTACAAAACCGTTGCCGTTTCGTTCCCCTTGCTAACCCTCATGATCATCGCGGGCGCCTATTGGGCGAACCGGACGTGGGGCACCTATTGGAGCTGGGACCCCAAGGAAGATTGGGCGCTGATCACTTGGCTGACTTACGCAGGTTATCTGCACATGCGGCTAACGCGAGGCTGGCGCGGGCGCCGTTCCGCTTACTTCGCAATAATCGGATTCGCCATCGTGATGTTCACATTTTTTGGCGTTACATACCTATTGCCGGGACTGCACGCGTACGCATAAACCCGTGTCATTCCGGACCCTTTTCGCAACGGTGTTTATTTCGGTGCGCCGATAGCCTGTTCAAGCGTCAAGCGAATGAAACGCTGATAGGGAACACCTGCGCGTTCGGCGCGTTTGCGTACTGCCTGGTAAAGCTCGCCGGAGAGACGCAGGTTGATTGATTTGTCTTTCGGCTTGATCTCAAAGCGGGTCAACGTCGCTCCTGAAAGGTCGTATTGGGTAAGGTCGGCCTTGTCAACGAACGCCGCCGCCGCACGGTCGCTCTTAAAGGTCGGGATTTTCTTTTTCATACGCATCGATCTCCTTCTTGTGCATGTAACGGGCGCTAATGGGCCGGATGAGCAGCTGATCGCCTTTCCGCCGCCAGCCTCAATCCCTTCACTTCGCTTGTTTCCCCGTGACAGTCTCCACTCGAAATTTCTTATAGTCACTGAATTTTGAGGTGTAGTCGCCAAGTGCGTTCGAGAGGAGCAATAGGCGAGCAGAGAAGTGCGCGTCAACAGACGATGGCAGCCAGACCTCTCCGTTGGTCCTGGCTTGTTCCATCACCAGCGAAGATCCCTTGCGGATGGAGGCCAGGAGGCCGCCCGCAAGTTTGAAAGAGTCGCTCAAGTGGGCTTCTAAGCGCACCACCTGGCGATCCTGGTCGTCTACCCACAGAGTCCCCTCCAGCTTGTGCAGAAGGTCTTCCGTCCTGTTCCGCGGCTTGTAGGCCGGATTGGGTGCAAAATCGAAGACAATCATTTCCTGCCGGCGGAACTCATCCCAACGTGGATGCGTGAAGTTCGAAATCCTCAGGAACGTGGAGACATCGATTTTCTCTTTCTTATTTGTCGTGTCCTCACCGCCCCCTGCTTTCTTTTGGTCATATTCTCGGATCCGCTTCTCGATGCGGCTGTCTTCCTTCTTCTGCTGATCGGCAGTTAGAGGCTTTCCATCTTTCTTTACCTCCCGCCGCACGAGTTGTCCGCCCAAGTAGAAATCCATATATTCCTTTGCGATGGTCTTCTTAACTTTGCCGTCTTTATCGAACTCACGAACTTCCTCGTCTTCCGTGCAACTGTACTGGTCTACCAGACTCTCGAGTTGCTTCTGATTCTCCTGAACATCGCTCAGCAACTGCTTGATTTCAGGCAGGGGCCGGTGGATCACGTTATCCTGCTGGGCGGCGAGAAGAGGCAGCGCCAGAAATGTCCACGGTAGCGCCAGAAAGGCACGCAACACTCGAGAGTCAAACCGACAGTTGACCATTGAACAGCCCCTTGATCAGTTTACTGTATAACGGCCGCGCTATGGAGGTCGTCCGTGGGGGCTTCGATCGCCGGTGGCGAATCCAGGCGTGATTTCGGGGTACAATTGCAAGACATGACATGGTTCGCACGGGGTAGGAGCGATTCGACAAAGGAGGTTTTAGTTTTATGGACCTGCAATACCCGATCGGAAAATTCCAATGGGGAGGGGCCGCTACAGACGACCAGAGGCAGCAGTTCATCGCTCAACTCGCACAGGCGCCGGCACAACTCCGCCAGGCCATGGCAGGGCTAACGCCGGAGCAGGTGGACACCCCCTATCGTCCGGAAGGGTGGACGTTGCGGCAAGTGGTGCATCATCTCCCCGATAGCCATATGAACACCTACATCCGTTTCCGGCTTGCCTTGACGGAAGATGAGCCGACGATTAAACCGTACGACCAGGAGCGCTGGGCGGCCCTCGAGGACGCACGCACCGCGCCTATCGAACTTTCCCTCACCCTGTTCGAATCGTTGCATTCGCGATGGGTGCTGCTGTTGCGGTCCCTCCAGGCTAAGGATTTTGCCCGCACCTTTCGGCACCCCGAAATGGGAGTTTTGACCCTGGACAAATACCTTGGATTGGTCGCGTGGCACGGCCGGCACCACATTGCGCACATCACGTCTTTGCGTGATCGAAAGGGATGGAAGTAAGACATCGTAGGGGCAGTTCGCGAAGCGCCCTTACTCGGACAGGAAAGAATCTTTCGGGCTTTCTGGCCACACGCCCCGCCCTGTGCTAAAATTGGACGCTTAGCAGGCTGCTTAGAAGCGCTTGCGGCTGTCGTCCTAAGGAACCGCAGGTAGTCCTGGTTGAAACGAGGGAAGGTTCTCAGTAGTTCCTTCATCGCTACAACGCTAGAGGCCCTTTCCTCGGCTCAGAATGACGGTTGGCAAATGCTTTGGAGCAACCTGTTAGGTCTGCGGGAAGGATACGTCAAAACTTTGAACTGGGGCCCGGTAAAGCGCGTCTTCAGGTTTCCCCCGACCTTCGGGCAGAACTTGGTGGTTTTGGTCACTGCCGTGGCGGGGATCATCCTGCTCATGGCGCTGGAGTGGATGCGCCATGGGTCGAGTTTCCAACTTGGGCTGGCCATTGCGTTGCTCGCCGCATTGTGCGCCGCTGCGGGCATGCTCATTTACCAGGAGCGCCGGTCTTGGGAACTGCTCAAAGAACTGCGAACAGCAATCAGAAGAATTGCCCCGAACTATTTTACGCTCACGATGCCGCTGCACCTCCAAAGCGGCTCGAGCGGCCTGGAGAGTGAGATTCGTGGGCTGGCTACCCGGTGGAAGGATTTTTGCGATCATTGCCATGGGGCTCATGACGCCGAAATGCTACAGGCCGAGCATCTGGCGACTATGGGAGAACTTGCCGCCGGAGTGGCTCACGAGATTCGTAATCCCTTAGCCGGGATCGCCGGCGCTATCGAGATCATTACGAAAGACTTCCCCAAGGACCACCCGGACCGGGAAGTGCTGGAGGATTTGCGGCAAGAGGTGCGGCGAATCGAGAAGGTCCTGAATGACATGCTCGCCTATGCGAGGCCCAAGCCTCCACAGTTCGGACGCGCTGACTTGAAGGAAACTTTTGCTCGAACCCTGCACCTCGCCCGCCAGCAGACGGGATTAAGACACATCGAGTTCTCCGTTCAGGTCCCCCCGGACCTTCCGGCCTTTCGCATGGACTCGGAGCAGCTTCACCAGGTGCTATTGAACCTGGTTCTGAACGGTATGCAGGCCATTGAAGGGGAAGGCAGGATCACGATCGCTGCCAAGGTCGATGCTCCCGGCGGGCCGGACCAGGACGATTCGGTGGAAATCTCGGTCAGTGATACCGGCGCAGGCATTCCTCCTGAATCCCTGGAGCGCATTTTCCGGCCGTTCTACACCACTAAGCGGGGAGGCACGGGATTGGGTCTGTCGCTCTGCCGCCGGATCATTCGCCAGCATGGCGGCACGTTGACCGTGGAAAGCAAACCGGGAAAAGGCAGCCGATTCATCATCCGCCTGCCCTTGCGCGAGGCAGTCGAGGAACCCAAAGAAATCTATGCCCAATGAGAAGGTTCTGATCGTCGACGACGAGAAACTGATTCGCTGGTCCGTGCGTCGACAACTTGAGGAGTGGGGCTACACCGCTCTCGAGGCCGAATCCGGCACGGGGGGACTGTCGCAGATCCGCGCCGAGTCGCCCGATTTGATCCTGCTCGACGTGCGTCTGCCCGACCTCAGCGGCATTGAGGTGCTTCGTGAGGTCAAACAGAACAACCTTTCCATTCCGGTTATTATGATAACCGGCGATCCCCAGCTTGACGATATCAAGACCGCGATCAAGCTGGGCGCTTTGGATTTCATCAAAAAGCCCCTGGACTTCGACGAGCTGCAGGTCACCCTGGCGAATGCCATCGACCGCTCGATGTTGCGCTCCGAGCGCGATGGCCTGCGGGAAGAAGTACGCAAGCGTTCCGGTTACCACGAGGTGGTGGGCAAATCGCCGCGCATGCTGGAACTGATGAACTTTGTGCGCAAGGTCGCGGCGAGCGAAGCCTCGACGGTGCTCATCCAGGGTGAGAGCGGCACCGGCAAGGACCTGGTGGCCAAGGCGATCCACTACGACAGCGTGCGCGCCGACAAGCCGTTCGTGCCGATCAACTGCTCGGCCATCCCGGAAACCTTGATGGAAGCCGAACTGTTCGGCCATGAACGCGGGGCGTTCACCGACGCCAAAGCGCAGAAGAAGGGCCTCTTTGAGGTCGCCGACGGCGGCACGTTGTTTCTCGATGAAATCGGCGAAATGTCAACTTATCTCCAGGCAAAGCTGTTGCGAGTTCTGGAGGATCAGACCATCCGGCGCATCGGCGGAGTGAAAGACCTGGGGGTGGATGTGCGGGTGATCGCGGCCTCGAACCGCGATCTCGAACAAGGCGTCCGGGATGGTACCTTCCGCCAGGACCTTTTCTACCGTCTCAGCGTCATTCCGATCTTCATTCCTCCGCTGCGACACCGGAAGGAGGATGTTCTTCCGCTCGTCGACTTCTTCATTGAGCGTTACAACTTCCGCTTTCGAAAGAGCATCCGGGGCATCACGCAGGAGGCTCGTAACCTGCTGTTGGCTCACGACTGGCCTGGGAACGTCCGTGAATTGAAGAACGCCATTGAGCGGGCCATGATTCTGGAGGAGGCCGACTACATCCGCCCCACCTATCTACCGATTCAAGTCACGGGCCAATCGCAGAGTTTTGAGGCCCTTCCGCCCGCGGTTGTCGCTGACTGCGTGTCGGCAGACCCGCAACCCGTTGTGACCACCACCACGACCTCCTGGCGGCCGCTCGCCTCCGGGCGGATGATTCCTGTCCTGGAACTGCCACGGCAGGGGACCTCTCTCGAAGAAGTGGAGCGGGAACTGGTCGGCCTGGCGCTGAAGCAAACGGGCGGCAACCAAACCCACGCTGCCAAACTTCTGGATATTTCCCGCGACGCACTTCGCTACAAGATGAAGAAGTTCGGCTTTGACGCCGACACCGAAGTATAGAGGACCGATAACTATGGGACTGATCCAGGACGCGGATGCCGTCGAAATCCGCAAGAGACTTGAAGAGGTCTTAAACCCCGTAACCATCATCCACTTCACACAGGAGTTGAACCTGGAGTTGGGCGCGGAAACCTTGCAGCTCATGAAAGAACTCGTACCACTTTCCGACAAGCTCTCGCTTCAGGTCTTCAACTTCCAACTCGACACAGAGAAGGTGGCGCAGTACGGAGTGGATAAGGTTCCCGCAACCGTCATTCAGAACAGCAAGGACTACGGCATTCGGTTTTACGGCTTGCCGGCCGGCTACGAGTTTTCCAGCTTACTCGACGCTATTCTTGCGGTTTCGAAGGGGGATTCCGGGCTCCTCCCCGCAAGCCGAACGAAGTTGGCCCAATTGAGCTCCCCCCTCCACCTGGAAGTCTTCGTTACTCCCACCTGACCGCACTGCCCGCGGGCCGTGCGCCTCGCGTGTCAGTTCGCCATCGAGAATGACAACGTCCGCGCAGACGCCATCGAGGCTACGGAGTTTCCGGAATGGACGGCCAGATATCGCGTCCACGCGGTACCCAAAACCATGGTCAACGGAAGTTTCTCTATCGAAGGCTCCTTGCCGGAGGAGCATTTCCTGGATGAAATCTTGAGAGGTATTGAGCCCCCGGCCCACCCGGCAGAATCGCCGTCATCCTGAGCGCAGATTCGATGATTCCCATCCTTAGTAAGGAGGGGCCAGGGGCGGTTGTCGTCCGCTTACCGGTTCCACGGCCACGGGACCCCCTGCCCCTCACCTTCCCGCTGAGGAGAGGAGTCTCAGCCAGGACAGCTAATACTCGAGGACGGCGTGCAGGTCGTACTTGCTGAGCTTGGCACGACCCTTGAGGAAACCGAGCTCAATTAGAAATCCCAGACCGGCGACGGTCCCGCCCAGCGACTCGATAAGCTGCGCGACTGCTGCCGCCGTCCCGCCTGTGGCCAGCAGATCATCAATGATCAATACGTCCTGGCCCTGGCTTATGGCGTCGCGGTGGATTTCGAGTGAGTCAGCGCCGTACTCAAGGTTGTACGTAGCGCGCGCCGTCGCAGCCGGAAGCTTCTTGGGTTTCCGCACGGGAACGAATCCGGCGTTGAGGCGGTAGGCCACCATCGGCGCAAAGATGAAGCCCCGCGCCTCAATGCCCACCACGGTTTCAACTTTGCGCCCGACAAAGCAGTTGGCCAGCGCATCGACGGCGGAATGAAGCCCCACGGGGTCTTTCAGCAAGGTGGTGATGTCGTAAAAAAGAATGCCGGGCTTGGGAAAGTCCGGAACTTCACGAATCAAGCTCTTTAGGTCCACCAGAGTTCCTCCTGGAAGAAGTCGACAGTTCACAGTTAGCAGTCGACAGTCAAATCAGACCGCCGAAGATAAGAGAGACTGCGCTTGTCTGTCAACTGTCAACTGTTGACTGTCGACTCTTCCCTTCAGCCTTCGATCATGAAACGCGTATAGCGCTTGTCTACAGTTTCATCGGATTCTCTGACGCCGGAAACGCGCGCGGCGCCAGGCCCCTCCGCCAACCGCGTTTTGAGTTGCTCCAGCGAGGCGGCGTCGCCGATGGCGTAAACTTCCACGGTTCCATCCCAAAGGTTCTTGGCATAGCCACAGATGCCAAGTTGTCCTGCCCATCGCTCGACAAAGAACCGGAAGCCGACCCCTTGCACTCGTCCGGAGATCACATATTTCTTAGCAATTCTCTTCGTCTTTTCGCTCTTCACAAATGCCTTTCACCGATCTGCCTGCTGGCCGTCCCACGACCCCCATGGGCGTCAAGATTCGCCGGGTCCCGAAGGGACTCAAGATCATTAGCCGTAGGTGAAACCTACGGTGGGCGGTCGCGTTAGGCACCGATCAACCCCGAAGGGGTTGAATCCGGCCCGGTTCGACCCCTTTGGGGTCGCCATCCAACTGCGGGGCCTGGTTTCTGACCGTAGGTTTCACCTACGGCTAATGATATTAATGCCCTTCGGGCATTCAGCAACACTGCCTTCCGACTCGTGCCTTCTGAGGACTTCCGCCAGCCTCGCCGGGTAGTTGGTGATGATACCATCGACGCCGTCTGTGATCTTCCGTTCCATTCGGGCCGGCTGGTCAACGGACCAAGGAAAAACCGGAATCGAATGCTTGTGCGCACGGCGGATAAATCCTCGCGACGCAATCGCCCAGTGCGGAAGGACGGCATTGCCTCCCAGAGACCTCACCCGCCGGATGGCGAGAAGCGACCGGGAAACGTCCAACCCCAGGAAGATAGGCCGGTTAAGTTGTTGGACCCGACGAAGGCTCGCGAAGTCAAACGAAACGATGGTCACGAGCCTTCCGGCTCGTTGTTGTTCGATTTCGTCCACCACCTTGGCCTCGATGCCCGGATAATCTCTCTTGCCCCGCTTGATCTCGATAAACGCCAGCGCCTTGCGAGCTCGAAGCCAGGCCAGCACCTCGCAAAGCAGCGGGATCTTGGCGCCTGCGTAGACTCGTCGCGCTTTTTCCGGAAAGCGCCGGTTGAACCACGAGCCGGCGTCGAGTTTGCGAAGCGCATTCGCCCGATGCTCGCCGACCCAGCCGCTGCCTGAAGTGGTGCGTTTCAGGCGCGGGTCGTGAATGACCATCGGAATGCCGTCGGAAGAAAGGTGCACGTCGAACTCGATTGCACTTGCGCCCTGCCTCAGCGCCAGATCGAAAGCCGCCAAGGTGTTCTCCGGGGCTTCACCGCTCGCCCCGCGGTGAGCGATATTCAGCGGCGGCCGGACCAGCGGCCCGCCGGCGTTATCGCTGGAACGGGACTGAGAAGCTCTGAACATATCGGTTAGCTTAAATCCCGGGCGGTGATGGGCCAGCGCCCCCATCCACGGAAATCAATGTGCCTGTCATCCTGAGCGAAGCGAAGGATCCGCAGTTCCGGTGTGCGGCGAACTAATGCAGATTCTTCGCTGCGCTCAGAATGACAAGCGAAGGAATCATGATGACAGATTACCAAACTTCACAATCAGCGCAATCGCGTCAGCCCGCACGGCTTCGCCCCGTCCCACCGCGTCCACGCCCTCGCCGGTCTTGGCTTTCACGCTGACTTGGCCGGAGTTCAGCCCCAGGGCCTCAGCCAGTTTCTCTTGCATGCGGGGGATATGGGCGGCGAGTTTGGGACGTTCGAGGCCAACGGTTGCGTCGATGTTCACAATCGCGTAACCGGCCTTCCGCAGAAGATCGCGAACCTGGTGAAGGAAAACGAGGCTGGAAACGCCGCGCCATGTGGGAGAAGTGTTGGGAAAGTGCCGGCCAATATCGCCCTGCGCAGCAGCGCCTAGCAGTGCATCGCAAATCGCATGCGCCAGCGCGTCGCCGTCCGAGTGGCCCACCGGACCTTTCGCGAAGGGAACATGTACGCCTCCCAGAACGAGCTTGCGGCCCGCGATGAGCCGGTGCAAGTCATTCCCCAGGCCAACTCGAAAGGGACACTCCACGCGCCGCTTCCCTGCCTGCTTTGAGGCTTTCATCCTGCGGCAACCTGCTGGTCGCGCTCCTGCGCGAGGTAAAGGCGGGCAAGGGGCAAGTCCGAGGGTTTAGTGATTTTGATGTTGCGGTCCGAGCCCATGATCACGGTCACGTTGTAGCCCAGCCGTTCTGCAAGGCTCGAGTCATCGGTCCCGTGAAACCCGTCTGCCGCAGCACGCGCGTAAGCCTCACGGATTATCGGATACCGGAAAGCCTGGGGGGTTTGCGCCAGCACGATCCGTTCCCGAGGGATCGAACCCAGGATCATGTGGCGCTGCACTTGCTTCACCGTATCCACGGTGAGAATGCCCAGGATCGCGGCGCCCTCCTGGCGTGCGGCGGCGATCACGCGCGGGATCATATCAAGCTCGATGAAGGGCCGCACGGCGTCATGGACCAGCACCACTTCCGTATCCGCGGGAGCCTGCTCCAGGCAGCGCGCCACGGTCTCCTGCCGCGACGGTCCGCCTTCCACCAGGCGCACCGGCCTTGCCAGGCACTCTCGCTCGATTTCGTTTCGGGCGCGCTCGGTATCTTCCGCCCGCAGGCCGAGTAAGATCTCGTCAACCGCTTCGCAGGCGACAAATTTCCGCAGCGTGTGAACGAAGATCGGAATTCCCTCCAGCGACAGGAATTGCTTGGGTGTGGGGCTTCCCATTCGTAGCCCCCACCCCGCAGCGGGAATGATGGCGACAACGCTCATAGGATTAGTAGCACAGAGCGGCAAAACCGCAATCGAATGCAGATTCTTCGCTTTGCTCAGAATGACATGCCATCCTGAGCCCGTTCGCTTCGCTCAGGGTAAACTGCGCGAAGGATCTATTGATGAACCGGCTCCACGGCCACCGGTTTTCGATCTTCGAACTTTCCAAAAATCATCTTGCCCGCGGTGGTTTGCAGCACGCTGGTCACGGCGATATCAATGGTCTTGGAAATCATCCGCTTGGCGTTATCCACCACCACCATCGTGCCGTCGTCAAGGTAGGCGACTCCCTGGTTATACTCCTTCCCTTCCTTGAGGATAAACACCCGCATCGCCTCCCCGGGGAGCACGACAGGCTTCAGAGCATTGGCTAGTTCGTTGATGTTCAGCACCGGTACGCCCTGAAGTTGGGATACCTTGTTCAGGTTGAAGTCGTTGGTAACGATTTTACCCTCATACTGCTTGGCGAGCTCGATGAGCTTCATATCCACTTCCCTCATCTGCGGGAAGTCTTCCTCGACAATCTGGACCACGATAGTCCCCATCTTCTGCATGCGTTGCAGAATATCCAGGCCTCGCCGGCCGCGATTGCGCTTCAGTTGGTCGGAAGAGTCAGCCACCAATTGCAGTTCCCGGAGGACGAATTGCGGGACGATCAGCGTCCCGTCAATAAACCCCGTCTCGCAAACGTCGGCCACGCGACCGTCGATGATGACGCTTGTATCCAGTACCTTGAAGTTCCTCTTCGGTTTCGACTCGTTGCTGAACAGGCCACCCAGGGCGGAGAGATTCAGTAGGTCGCCCTTGTTAGCGCCCAGTACCAATCCGACGTAGGCCATGAGCAGCAGCAAGGTGACCTCGAGAAACGAAAGGTTGACTTTCTCGAGTGACGTGACGCTCAACATGTAGCTGATCATGAGCGCACCGAGAATTCCGAAGATCGATCCTGCGGCGGCTCCGATCAGGCGTTTGAGGCTGGCTTTCTCCAACCGCATCTCAAAGAAGATGAAGAACAACCCCAGGCAGGCGCCCAAGAGAGCGGCAAGTGGCCTGGACAGGCCGAATGGATGCAATTGGAATGACGCCCCGATGATGATGATTACGAAGATTATACGAATTCCCGCCATTTCCCAGGTCATTTACTTTGACTCCCTTTCGGAACCCAATAAACTTTATGTAAATGAGAACTTTGGCTCCCATAAATTCACACAGCCCTACCTAGTGTATCATTGTACGCTATTCTGCCAAAACCGTTTTCACTCTTAACGACTCTGGCGCGACTTAATCACGATGGGTGTCCCCAGGAACCCGAATCGCTCGCGAATGCGATTTTCCAGGAACCTTTCAAACGAGAAGTGGAATTTCCCCGCGTGGTTGGTAAAGGCTACAAAGACAGGCGGGGCAACTCCCCCTTGGGTAAGATAATAGATTCGCGTGGGTCTTCCGGACGGACTGGAAGCCCGCTCGAAGTCCAGCCCTTCCAGGAATTGGTTCATTTCCGCCGTGGGCACTCGCAGCTTGCGCGCTTCGGCAACTTGTACAATCGTCTTGAGCAGATTACCCAGCCGCTGGCCGTGCAGGGCGGAAATGAAGAGGAGGGGCGCGTAATCAAGGAACTTCATCCGCCGCCTTATCACCTGAGTATAATCGTCCATGGTCGCCTTCTTAACCAAGTCCCATTTATTGACCACGATGATGACCGAGCGCCGGCTTTCGTGCGCGTATCCCCCGATGTGCGCGTCGAGGGCTGTAAAGCCCTCCGGTCCGTCGAGGATGAGTAGCGCCACATCAGAGCGCTCCAGATGTTTACGAGCCTGAATCACGCTTAGCTTCTCAGCCAACAAATTGGTTTTGCCTTTGCGGCGGATCCCGGCCGTATCGATCAGACGAAAGCGCCGGCCGTCGCGCTCGAATTCCGCGTCCACGGCGTCCCGCGTGGTGCCGGGCAGCGGCGAAACGATCGAGCGCTCCTGCTCAAGAAAGCTGTTCAGGAGAGTTGACTTACCCACGTTGGGCCGCCCGATGATGCCGACATTGATGGGTTGGTCGGCGTGAGGCGCCGGGGGCGCCGAGGTCGTCCCGTCGGCCGCATCGGCAGGCGGGCTGTCAACTCCCTCCTGGGAGGCTGGAAAATCCCTGGTGATGTGTTCGAGCAGATCGTCGACGCCCAGCCCATGTTCAGCGGAAAGGGGGAACATGTCGGGTACCCCCAGGCGGTGGAATTCCGCCGCCAAGGGCGAATGCTGGGCCATGTCGACCTTATTCACGGCCAGGGAGAGCGGCTTCCCGGAGCGGCGCAACAGATGCACCAGTTCCTCGTCAAGCGGCACGATTCCCTGCCGGGCGTCCACCACCATGATGAGCTGGGAGGCTTCTTCAATGGCCACCTGGGCTTGACGCAGGATCTCACTGGCTATGAGGTCCTTTTCAAAGGGGATCATTCCGCCTGTATCGACCACCTCAAACGGCTTTCCCATCCACTCAGCAGAAGCGTAGAGCCGGTCGCGCGTCATGCCCGGCTCGTCTCCCACCAGCGCCCGCCGGTGGCCGCAGATGCGATTGAATAACGTGGATTTGCCCACGTTGGGCCGCCCGATGATCGCCACCCGAGGAAGTTGAGGCACGAGAAAAGTCCAAAGCCGGAAGTCTGAAGTCTAAAGAGTTAGTTTAACATATCGACGCCGGCAGGGTCGCCGGCCAGAGGGAGGTCTGCACGGCAAAGTCAGGGGATTTACGGATACTGAAAGAGCAGTCCTTTGGTATTCGAAAAAACCAGGACGCGATTGGCGCCGTAGTCTGCCACGGCGACCCGGCCCTTCGAGATTAAAGTCATCCCGTAGGGTGCTTTCAACGGGTCGGAGGCGAACTCCGTAGCAACGGGATTGCTTGAACGCGTATTAACAGTGAGGATCGCTCTGCGCCCAGGGTCGGCGATCAAGAGCCGCCCCGCTTCCGCATCAAAAGCCAAGGCAGTCGGCGCACTGAGGTCTGTGATGAGTACTTTTGAGGCTTTGGCCGCAATCACAAACTGGTAAACCTTGCCGCTCGCGACATCCGCGACATAGATTTCTTGCCTGGCCTCATCGAAGGCCACCGGGCCAAGCTTGGTGGCATAGGGAATCCGCGTGACGTACTCGCTGCCGGTTCCCCGTAAATCCAGCCGATATATCTCATTCGAATCCGAAGTCGCAACGTAGGCTAAATGCGTGGCTGCCCCGTAGTCGATCCCGGAACAGATGTTCCTAAACCTCCATGTTCTCAATGGCTGCCCATCCAGAGAATACCTGACAACCTCCCCACGATCCGACTCGGTCCCGGCGATGAGCATCGACTCCTGGCCGTCCAACGACGCATAGGCCATGTCGGCAGCAGTGAATCCAGCCGGGAGAGAAAACTTCCCGTATTCCTCTAGCTTGTCCTGCACCAGGCGGAGTTTATGGAGGATTCCTGAAGCATCCAGCACGAACAACTCTGAACCAGGACCGTTGCTGTCCATCATGACAGGGCGTTCCAGCTTGGCGCGATCGTCCCCCGCCGCGATGCCCGTAGCAAAACTCAAGACGAACAGGCTCAGGCCGAGAGTTCTGAGAGGCAGTAGTCCGCGCCGAGGATATGGAAGTAAGGTCATCACTACGCCCTGTTGAATAGCTCCTTGACCCAGGACACAACCGCCGTCCCTCCACTCACCAGGATGGCGAGTACGAAGGCGGGAAATAATTGCCGCGGGTCGATATCCAGACCAAAAAGAACCAGTTTCGATGAGCCATAGGCGGTCAACATCACGCCGATAAACTCTGCCAAAAGCCCCAGCACAAGCGCCGTAAGGATAGCGTGTCCAGTCCGTTCGTTGTCTTTGCCGAACTTGCCGGTGAGTACGTATCTCGCCGCCAGCCCCAGCCCAATGCCCCCGCAAAGAGCCAGGGCAAGCCCGAAGAGGCCGGGGCCAAACCGAACCTTGGCGGGAATGGTCTGCCTCCGATCCGCTCCCCCCGGAAGCGTGTGGTAGGTGAGGGTCACAGCGAGCGTATCGTGGGGCACATCAGGCTTGATCACGAGCGCTCCCTGCAGCAGGGCGGGGATGGAGTTGGGCGCCAGATCGAAGGGCAGGCTGGCACTCGTGCCGGGGTCAATCATTAGAGGCGATTTCTCGCTGACCTCGGAAGAGACGCGAGTCCAGCACTTCGGGCAATCCTCACTCACCGCGACATTCGTCACCTGCACCGGCAGGCTGTCGGGAACGTTGGTCAGCCGGAGCCGAATTGCACTCGATCCTGACACGCTGACGTAAATCGGATCGCTCTGCTTTTCCGTCTGCAGCAGGTCCATCTTCGCGGCATTGTAAACCGGCATGAGGATCGCGCCCTGAACGCTGCCGGAGGCCGTCTTCACGTGGAACGGAACCCTTACCGGTGCGTCACGGAACGATCCCGTGGGATTGCCGGTGATCTGAAATTTATAGGCTGCTCGCTCGGCATCTCGGACGCCGGCTAGATAGGCGGTGAGGGTAAAGGCATTGAACCGGACTTGCTGGATGCTATCGACATCCACGTAGAGGCGGAAGGCTTGATCGTCCGTCTGGCCGATCAGGAAGCGCGGCGCCGGAAAGTCAGTCCGAGTGTCAGGCCCTAGGGACAGGGTCGAGAAGCTCACCACTCCCTCTTGACCGACGTTCACGGAGTCCACAATGAGCTCGGGACCGGCAGGCGGAGCGAGGGCCAGCGCCGCCACACTCGTCGCCGCAATGAGGAGACCCCAGAACTTGCGCGAGCGCGCTCGAACTGACATCCGCGCGATTGTGCTTGGGTGCGTTGGCATAGCCTGAACACCACGTTATCCCCGGCCTCTTCGCTGCGCGTCCGCAACCGGGCGAACCGGCGACCGATGTCTGGACTCCACCAGGAATCAACAGGTCTGTGGTGCGCCAAATTAAGCAAATTGAGCCGGGCTTCCGGCGCTGACTACCTCGACACCACGGATTATACCGCCAAATAGTCCCTGCAAGTATCATTTTTGTCACTGTCGTCAGAGTCCTCGTTGACCCCTATGCCGCTCAGTATTCGCGTGTCGTCACGATGCCCGGTTGCGGCACAGGATATCTGCCGTTGGCGTCGGCGATCAATGGGGCTGGGGAATCCATCGTGAATTTGTCCACGTCCGGCGCCATTTCATGATCGCATTGCAGCATTTCGTCCAGGGTGATTTCCCGGCCGGTGTGAGCGGCCATGCGGCCCATATTGGAGACCAAGCTAGCCTCGACGCCCCGTTTCACCTCGTTGTAGGGCTTATCATCCCGAATCGCGTCCACGAGGTCGTTCCATTCGTTCTGGTAAGGGTCGAGCTCATCCGGTTTCACCTGCGATTCCCAGATCATGTCGGCGGCCGTGGCGGGAGTCCGATAAAGGCTCGAGGGCTGCCCGCAATCGCCGTGCTTGGAAGCGACCGCCATCCCTTTCGAGCCGTGCAGGTAGCTCGCATAGATTTCCTCGCAGCCCGCAATCGTGCGCCCGTCGAAGAAGAACTTTGTGCCGTCGGAATACGTGTATTCGACAGAATACGTATCGAAGTTCTGGTCCACGTAAGCGATTCCCTCGGGGCTCAGCTTGTAGTGGCGGCCGCCCAGGGCCTGGGCCTTCACCGGCCACTCATTTTTCATCCAGCCCAGGTGATCGACGATGTGAATATAGAAATCGTTGAAGCACCCGCCGCTGGCCCAGATGAAGCTGTGGAAACGCTGCACCTGGTAGAGCAGATCGGTGATCCCGGCGGGTTTGGGAAGCGAAGAGAAATATCCGCCCGGCCCGTGCATCCGGTAGCCGCGCTCGAGGATGACTTGGCCGATGGCGCCATCATGGACGCGCTTGGCCAATTCCTCGAGCGAGCGCGTGTGGCGGGACATCAGTCCCACCCCGACCTTCAGGTTCTTTGCCTGGGCATCTTGCCCGAGCTTGAACATTCGTCTGCTGGTTGGGCCGTCCACCGTAACCGGCTTTTCCATGAAGACGTTGATCTTCTTCTCGATGGCATAGGTGAAGTGCACCCAGCGGAACGCCGGGGGCGTGGCGAAGATGGCGATATCTCCCGGCTTCAGACAGTCCATCGCCTTCTTGTAGGCGTCAAAGCCGATGAACTGGCGGTCCCGCGGCACTTCCATCTGGCTCGCAAACTTCTGGTTCAATTTCGCGTAGGTCTTATCGAGGCGCTCCGGGAATACGTCGGCCATGGCCACGAGCTTGATCGGACCGCGCTTCACAGAGAGCGCGTTCGCCGCCGCCCCGCCGCCTCGCCCGCCACAGCCAATCAGGACGATCTGGATCTGGTCGCTTCCGGCAGCGTGGACATAAGGTATGGCCACGTTGGCCAGAGCTGAAACGGCAGCCAGTTTGCCGGTGGTTTGAATGAATCGACGACGGCTACTCAAAGCTTGTTTGGGAAGGTCCATGGCCATGCAATGCCTCCGAAGGGTGTATTCGCCTTGTTGCCGGCTTGAAGCAAGCCGGACGGCGCGAAACACATTCTAGCGCCAGAACCCGCTTCGTCAAGGACTAAAGTGCCGGTCAGCAATTGCGCCACTGTAGAGCTGACCCTTAGGTCAGCATCGAGCCAGCCCGACGCCCGCCTAGCCGACCACTTGTGCCTCTCGACGACCTCACCTTGAGGCTCGAAGGCTTCGGTTCGTTTCGCCAAAACGTGGCGTTCTTTGCTCCTCTTGGGGTCAGATTGCTTGTAATTTGTGCACAAAACGCGCATCACAAGAAAGTGATATCCTTTGTTTTCAAATACTTCTTAGCTTCGTTCCCACTGTTTTTGTATTCTCTCGCGCTTTGCGAAGCGCCACAAGTTGGCTCGTCGTCAAACCGTGCCGTGTGCTTGCGGCGCGGTCCCCCCGCACGTGCGAGTGCGTGCAAAGAAAGCTCGATTTGTAGGTTTAACCGGCACACTTGACGCTCAAAGTGAGTTCGTTTCAGATCGTTTCGACAATGCCTTCCTTTGTTTTCAATATCATAGTGGCTTCGTTCGTAATATTCTTGTTGTATCGAAATCCCCGCGCGTTGTCTGTCGAAGATCCGTGACTTAAGCCAGCCCGGAGATGTCGGGCCAGCTTGGCCCACGGCACGAGAAAGTCTGGAAAAACAACTCGCGCCAAGACGCTAAGGCACAAAGAATCGCAAAGTGGACGTGTTTGCCGTTCTTTGCGACCTTTGCGTACTTTGCGCCTTGGCGTGAATCCGGTTCGTTGGTCCGTGGAATTCGGGTATGACGCAACCACCCCGCTTTGCCTCCTCGTCCCAACATCCCGGCGCTCGCTAGCGACAAATCGTCAATGCCAGCCATCGTAATAGGCTATCATAGCCCAGCTAACTTGTCAAGCAAAAGAACGCGAGAAGCGGAAAGGCGGACCTGAAGAAGCTCCGTCATGGACTGAAATGCGATTCGCCGAAGGTGAACTTGAGTAGTGGAAGCAACGAGTGTATAGGTCGATGCAGCTAGCGCAGCGAGCCCGAGGAGTCACTGGCGTCTTAGGTGACGCACGGCTGGCGCGGAGCGAAGGTCTGCGGCCTTGATGTATCAAAGCTCGGCAACCCGCACAGCTTCGCTGTGCGCCAGCCACGTGACGCCGGCGGACGCGTCGTGGAACGGGAACGAAAAGCCGCGGTATGAAGCACAGGTCCGCGCTTGGTTGCTCATGTTATGCCAAAACGGGTGCCGCTGCCGGCATTTCATCCCAGGTTCGGCCATCGAGTTCTCTCCCGGCTTTCTTCTTTCTTGTCCCGCCCCACTGTTTGAAGAAAAAGGGGATGCGCGCCCTCAGGCACTGGTCGCGAATGTCCAAGACCCACGCTGGGTCCATGGTGCGGGCGCCGGGGCCCGACTCACCTCCTACGATCACCCAATCGATGCCTTCCAGATTCAGGCCAGGGAGCGGCCCCAAGAGCGGTTCGAGCGACAGGAATTTCACCATCGCGCCGGTTTGGCGAAGGTCGTCGATGCGCGGTGTGTACCGGATAGTTTCCACGCTCACGCCCATCCAAATGTGCGGGCCCCACGGGAGTATCGGAGAGAGTTCCAGGAGGCGCTCCGACCGCTTGGTGAGGACCTGGAAATTATGCCAGTCGGCGTGGCGCATGACGTCGAAGGTCTTGACGATGAATTCCACGGGAACATCTTTGTGGAACAGGTCACTCATCGAGTTCACGAAAATGGTCTGGGGCTTCTTCCACTTCAGCGGCAGTTCCAGCGCGTTCTCGTGCAGGGTCAAGTCAAAACCGTTGGCATAGTTCGGCTGGCCCATGGCTTTCAGGCGCTGGGCCATCCGCTCGGCGTAGCAGTGCTTGCACCCCGGGCTAATCTTCGTGCAGCCCGTGAGTGGGTTCCACGTGGATTCGGTCCACTCGATTGTTGACGCTTGCCCCATCCGTCGCCTCGAAACTAGAACTCGAAATCACGCTGGTCTGAACCGTACTTTAGGACCTCATCCCAATACTGGTACGCCAATCGATGCCGCGAAAACAGCGCGAGCCGGTACAAGGGCAGATTTTTCTCATCCGACCGGACTTCCTTCATTCTATCCCAGGGCTGGCGTAGGTACCCCAACCTCTCCATTTGGCCTGAATACTCCTCAGCAAGAAAGCGAGGGAAACGACCTCCCTGACTCTCCGCAATCTTCCACCTTTCCCGCCAGTCCGGCAGATCTAGAAAATCGTCAACCTTCGAGTTACCGGAGTCGAAGTAATGTTCGACGTTTCGGTTGGCGTCCACGTGGAGCGCCAGGAGGATCAAGAAATCAATGAAGTACTTTGACAGCCTTTGTACGGTTGAGAACTTAGTAGAAATATCGAAAGGATCGACGAAACAAAAGGTCAAAACGCCGCGCCTGGGTGAATGCGCAGGAATGTTCGCACAAATATCCTCGATCCTCTCGTTGCAGTCACCGCAGATGAAGGTTGCATCGGCCGTTGGTAAGTACCGGCCAACGCGGGATTGCAGGGCGCCAAGCAACTCCGGGTCACTCTCACAGAAGATGTACTTATCGAACGGGTCGGGAACACCCAGAGCCAGTAGCGGCGAACCCGTCAACATTCGGCCCGTGCCCCTGACCTGCACGAAGCCAGGACCCGAGTACAGGTCAACGTACACTCGTGTCCACTTGTTCTTCATGCCGGTTGAGAAAAGGCGGTCGTATAACCCCACCAGCTTGTATTTGTCCTCTGCCCACGCACCAACCTTCGAACAGGGAAGCCCGTCGTGTTCCGCGATGATCTCCGCCATGGCAACATCTTAACTCATTGACGACTGGAGTCGTTGTCCGGCAAATAGTAACGGCCTGAACAGTAGGTGGCAAGAAGATTGTGATAATTCCAAGCCGGTTGACAGATCGAGAGTTGCCAGTATCATTGCGCGAGCCGAAGCCGTTGTCGAATTGACGTTCGCGCGCCTTTTCTGATCAAAAATAAGCGAATATAAAGCGAAAGTCAAGCAGGAGTAGCGCACACTCTCGCATCTAAGAGGCTGCGGCTTTCCCCCTGCCACGACCCGCGGTTCTGGGCTTTGATCGCCGTAGCCGCATGTTCACAAACAGCGGGTCTTTACCATGGTAAGAGCCGCAGACATTGAACGGCTCAAAGTCCGCTCTACCTCACCGTCTTTGCCCCTTGCCAAAGGCCCCTGGTGTAACTACAATGTAAGCACGAGGTGAATAACGGCCATGAAGGTTGAAATTGTACGCGTGGGAAACTCACGAGGTATCCGGATCCCCAAGCCCATCCTCGAGGAGTGCGGCTTCCATGACACGGTTGAACTTCAGATCGAAAAGCATCGTCTGGTGATCGCACCGGCCCGCGGGCCGCGCGAGGGCTGGGAGGAAGCTTTCCGCGCCGCCGGCTCTTCCGTTCACGATGAACTGTTCCTCGACGCCCCCACCAATCAATTCGATCGGGAGGAGTGGCGATGGTAGGCGACTCCCCGCGCTTGGACGAGGTCTGGTTGGTAACTCTGGATCCGACGCAGGGGGCGGAAATCCAGAAAACCCGCCCTTGCCTGGTTGTCTCACCTGACGAAAGCAACTTCCACCTGCGGACCGTCATTATCGCCCCCATGACCACTGTCGAGAGACCTTACCCGACGCGCGTGGCGCTCACGTTTCAGGGCAAGCATGGGCAAGTGGCGCTTGACCAGCTCCGCGCCATCGACCGGCATCGACTGGTCCGCAAATTGGGCAGAATCTCACCTAAGGCAGCCGCGTCGATCTCGGCGGTGTTGGTCGAGATGTTTACCCGGAAGATTAGATAAGAACCGCGGGTGGCGCCTACATCGCGGCGCCCGTTGGCGCAACGTAGGCGCCACCTGTGTTTGTCTTTCAGGGTGTGACGCTCGCACGGGAAGACAAAACACCGCACCGCTGTTACCTCGGGTGCAAACGCGAGGCAACAGTCAGGCAGCTTGGCGTGTTGCCATCGGTCGGTTGATGGATGGCGCGTCAGGGGCTAACCGGCCGCGCTATTCAGGCGTGCTTGGATTTGCGGCAGCACCGCGCGCAGCTCGGTCCCCGCCGCCGGCGACAGCCGTGCCGTCAAGACAGAAATTGCCGTGAGGATGGCCGCGTCGTTCAACTGCGCAAGCGGATCCGGCGCAGGGTCCGGCAGCGTCAAGATAATCTTCACCCAGTCTGCGAGAACCGCCCACAATGGTGAACTCTGATCGATTGGCATATTTTTTCTTCTTCCTTCCCCGATTAATTTGCTGTGCGATGTTGCGAAAACACGGCTTCCTTATAGGTTTCTCACCGTCCCGCGCGCCGAAACGGCGGAGCAATACGCGCACGGATCAGTACACTGCCCCCCGCAAAGACCAGCCTTATTCTCAGCCCTCCGATAGGCGCGAGGCGCCGCCTAATAGAGGGTGGGCATACTGATGGTATGCGTCCAGCAGTATCCGTCAGAGCACTCGGTGCAGGTAATCGTGCTTCCATGGCGCACGCAGAGTTGCGGCTGTATTTGCGCCCTGGCATCGAGGGTTATATTGTCAGAGGCTTCGTAACAGTCTCCGCGGCGGCCTAACGACATCTCGGCAGAAAAACCGGGTATACGCATCTTGTTTTCCCCTTTTCGACGGTACGAACCGATTTAGCTTTCCTAAGAGCGCCGACAAGCTGGTGACCAGGAATGGAACCTTGTCAGTCACATCGACACGCACAAAGAGCTTCGCGACGCGACACCGGATTCCCCAGACACCACACGGGTCTGGACTCGCTGGCCGGTCGCCAACTAACTGCCCCCAGGCTGGACTTCCGCTACCTCCCCTTAATACCTCGTAATGGGGCCTGGCGTTGACCCGGTGGTGCCGCTGGGGGGGTCGGGGACCCAACGCCAACTGCAGTGCCCCCCTTCATAACAATGGACCGTTAGGCTCTGAGGATGGACCTCTCCACCTCGTGCTGCCTGCCCGAAGTTAAGACCATAATGCTCGCTCGCGTTGCTAAGCGAGGCCTCAGCGTTGAATCTGGGTATATTCATTTCTTGTCTCCTTTTGACAAAATAGAGTCGTTTCACCGGTCGTAGTACGGTGACAACTTGGTGACCAGGAACGGAAACTCCTCGGTGACGTCTACGCGGCAGAAAAACTTCTCCGTCACGTCAGTGTTGCGGTTGGTGTAAGAGAAAATGACATCGACGACATTGCGCGTGCCGCTCAAAGGCGACGGGACAACGTCCACGCCAGTCAGCGAGGCGTTGCGCGCGAAGGCGTCGGCAGCGTTGGCGTAGATGGCCTGATAGCGGACGGCCAGGTAGTTCAAAGCGCGGTGCTCGTCGGTTGCCCCGGCGTTGTCGGCCAACTGCATGATGCGGTCGAACAGTTCCTCCGCCGCCGGAGCGAATTCTTTGGCTGTAGTCTTTTCGGGCTTGGGAATGGCCTTGATCAAAGTATCGCGGTCGAAGGAATAGACTTGATCGAAAGCCACAATCGGGACCATCAGCCCGTTGCACACTTCCGGCCCGGCGATGGGCCCTCGAAACCCGATGACGCAGTCGAGGTCCCAGGGTTGAGGGGTAGGACGCAAGGCCTCCACCAGCAAACTGAAGTCCGACGGGTCGCGCGGGGCCAGGATGTAGGTTTCCAAGCCTTCGATGGTCATCACCCAGCACAACTGCCGCACCAGGTAACGGTTCTCCGGCTTGGAAAGCACGGCGTGCAGAACCTGCCGGTCCGTCAGCCCCGCCGTCCCGGCCCGCCCGGTGGCTTGGGCAAATTCCTTCTCCACGGAAACTCGCGGGAAGCGCGGTTCAACTCTGCCGATGGCGTAGACGTAGCTGGGAGAAGTGGCAGCTCCACCATTGGTGGCGGGCGCCGCTCCGCAAGTAGAGCACGTCTGCGGAGAGAGCGAGCTTGACGCTGGTCGAGCGGCAGATGCCACTTGCGCCGGCGCGCCAATCCCGCCGGCTGATGCGGTTTCCACATGCTCTTTCACTTCTGATTGCTCCATGAAATTTCGCCTCCGTTTCGAAGTTGTAACGGCGCTCTCGGAGCGCCCGCCGGCGGTTTCTTCCCCAGCCTTCCAGGGCCGCCGCCTTGAAGCTATCGTGAAAAATGCATCCACCGGTTGAGCGTGGCGGCACGCTTTTCGCAGCCGCCGCAGGGCTTGATCCCCATCGCGTACGTCACTCGCTTGATAGCGTCGCCCAAGCCGATCTCGTCTTCGATGAGGAACCCGGGCAGACGGACACGATGAGGTTGAGGTTCCTGCCCTTGCTGCTTGGTTGTTTCTTTCCGGTTCATGACAGTCTTCTGCCATTGTGAGCCGCGGCCATCACCTGATAAGCCGCCCAGGCATCCAGCACCGGCGGAGCGACGCCTCCCCGCCGCGCCACACCGGCTTGCGTCACGGCCAGCTTGATCTGGGCCGCGGTGGCGCCTGGAAACTCTGACCAGAGCAGTGCAATAGCCCCGGTCACGAAAGGCGCTGCCGCGCTGGTCCCGCCAAATGTCCGTGGCTGGTTGTTTGTCCCAAGGCTGCTGACGTTCTCCCCCGGCGCGCTCAGCCCTCTCCTGCCGATTGAGCTTCCGAGGTTCGATTCCTGGAGAGGCCTGCCTTCAAGGGTGCAGGCCGCCACGGGAATCACCCAGGGGTGTCGGGTGATGACGGAGCTTCCCACCGTACCCTGGTTGCCCGCCGCAGCCACGGTAATAACGCCGCGGCGTGCCGCGTGGTTCAGCGCCTCCTCCAGCTTGCTCTCGCCTTTGCCTGAAGGTTGAACAATGGCGGAACTCAGGTTGATGACGAACGCGCCGGCGTTGACGCTGTCGATAATGGCCTCAGCAAGTTCTTCCGAAGTTGCGCTGGGCATGTTCCCGTTGCCGTTGGCCGTTTCCGCGAAGATGGGGCGCAGCAGTAGCGTGCAACCCGGACAGATCGCCGGCGCTACAGAACCCCGCCGAGCAAAAAGTATGCCCGCCACAAATGTCCCGTGTGTGCACGCAACGCTGTCAGCCAGGCTGCAGGCCCCTTTTGTTTTACTGGGAAGCTCACGAATGGACGCGCCGGCGAGGTCAGGATGGTCCTGGGCGACGGGCCCGTCGACCAAAGCCACCGCGATCCCGGCCCTGCCCTGGCTGCGTTCCATCAACGCGGAGAGTCGGACCAATTCGATAGGACTCATCGCCCAACCTTTGGTATTGACCGATTCTTACGGTGACTTCTTTACTGAACCCTGTGGACAAAAAGTAGCACCCTTATAGGATGGAGTCAATGGCTTGTTGTGTACCCCATCAGCGTTGTAACGCCTGGGGAACTCGGTGACGAACCGAGGACGTGCTGGAGAAGGTGACCTGGAAGAGGTGATAAAACCGTAGCGGCGGCGACTTCTTCACACGTTCCTGGAAGGCGTGAAGATATTGGCTGTCATGCTGAGCGAAGCGAAGCATCTGCATTTATTTCCTTGAAAAGAATGCAGATTCCTCGCTTCGCTCGGAATGACAGGGCTTGGTGATTTTTTCACACCTTCCTGACACCATTTCCCCCCCGAGGTAGGAAACGGGAGCGCCAGAGGTCAGGGCGGGGGGGCTAGGCCCAGGGCATGCGCCCCTTGGAGCGCCATGCGGTTGTGGGGATCGAGCGCCAGCGAGTGCTGGAATGCTTCGCGTGCGCCGGCGTTGTCGCCACTCTCGTGGCAGGCAGCGCCGAGCAGGGCGTAGGCCTGCGCCTGGCGCGGATCGAGTTCAATAGCGGCCTTCATCAGCCGTTCGACTTCCTTGAACCGTCCCAACTTCAGGTAGACGAAGCCGAGGTTGAGCATCACGGTGAGGTCTCGCCTGGCGGGCTCGGCATCGAGCGCGCGCTGAAGGAGAGTGGCAGCCTCCGGGTAGTTCTGTTGCAGGGCCGCCGCCTCGCCGAGAGGGGCGAGCGCAAGCACATCGCCCGGGTCGAGCTGAAGCGCCTGACGAAGCATCTCCTCCGCCGGCCCGATCTTGCCGTCAGCAAGTAAAAGCGTTCCGAGTTCGCGCGGCGGGCGAGGGTTGGAAGGATCGGCCTCGGTGGCGAGACGGTAGAGCCGCTCGGCTTCGCTGCGGTTGCCGAGCAGAGCTTCCACATGGCCCAACTGAATGTAGGCTGTGGAGTAGTATGGTGCCGCTTGCACCAGACGTTTGTAGGTCGAGCGCGCCCCCTCCAGATCGTGGCGCAAGAACTGAATGGTGCCCAGGTAATCGAGCGCGTGCGGCTGCTGCGGGTCCTGGCGCAACACGTCCTCGAGAATGCGAGCCGCCGCATCGTAGTGAAGCGCCTGATACTCGTGTGCGGCGTGCAGCAGTTGTTCGTTTTCGCTGATGCAGTCTTTCGGATCGCGCCGCGAAGTCGTCCACTCCGGGTCCGGCGCCCCCGCCGCGGCGAGGTAGCCGAGGCTGGCAAATAGCTCCGCCGTCTTCCCGCTCACCGGACCGCGCCCAGCCGCAGGCTTGGCCGGTGAGTGCGACTTAACGAAGGCCTCGAGTTGCTCGCGTAGTGCTGCCGCCTCCGCCGGGCTCGAGGTATTCTTGTTGCGCTTCTCTCCGGGATCGCTGCCCAGGTCGTAGAGTTCCGGATGCGGCGCCTCGATATACTTTTCTACCTGCCTCCCAGGCGCCTCTCGGACGAGCGCCCGCAGCGGATTCCAGCCCAGATGCAAAAGCGGATACATCGTCTCCGCGTACACCGGATGCGGTCGAGGCTCCTCTCCGGCCAGTATGCTTCCGCTGAAATCCGTGCCTTGCATGCTCGCCGGGATTTTAATTCCCACCAGACGAAGCAGCGTGGGGGCTAAGTCTACAAGGCTCACGGGCGTCTTGACATCTGCGGGATGGGCTGCTTCGACGGCCGGGGCTTGCCCTGGCCCGCCGGTCCCACGGGACTGATGCACCCCCGACGCTTCACCAGCCGCTTTCACCAGGAGCGGCACGTGCAGAGTCGAGTCGTAGATGAAGTAACCATGTGTGGACTCGCCGTGGTCCCCCAATCCTTCGCCATGGTCGGCGGTCAACGCAATCACCGTCGATTCAAACAATCCGCGTTTGCGCAGACCTGCAAAGAGCGTGGCCAGGGCCGAGTCCGTGTAGGCGATTTCGCTGTCGTAGGGACGATCGGCAAAGCGGCTGCGAAACGGCTCAGGGGCGACATAGGGCATGTGCGGATCATAAAAGTGGAGCCACAAAAAGAAGGGCTTGCCCGCGGGCTTCGAGTCGAGCCAGGCCAGCCCCAGCCGCACCACGGTTTCAGCCGGCCGCTTGGTTTCCGAGAAGACCGCTTCCAGTTCCTCGGTTGAAGCTCCGAAGTGATCGTCGTATGCGTCGAACCCCCGGCTTAATCCGAAGCGCCTGGAAAGCACCGGTGCGCCCAGCACGGCCGCCGTCGCATAACCGGCCCGAGCGAGATATTCAGGCAACGTGGGGATATTGTCCGACAGACGAAAGCCCGGTTGGTCTCGCACGCCGTTGTAGAACGGATAGGTGCCGGTGAGCATCGCGGCGTGAGAGGGCAACGTCAACGGAACAGCGGAAAAAGCGTGTTCGAACTTCGTCGCTTGCTTTGCCAGGGCGTCGATGGCCGGGGTCGCCCCGCGCCGGTATCCGTAGCAACCAAGATGGTCAGCGCGTAGTGTGTCGATGGTAATCAGCAGAACGCTGGGGGACCGTGCAGCCTGCCGGGCGCTCGAATCTGCCGTGGCTTCACTGGTTGGAGCCCCCGCCCAAACTGCCTGCACACCCTGGAGCAGGACGAAGGTGTAGACCACTGCGGGAAGAATTCGACGCCGGCGCATCGGCACCATGGTACAACATTCCGTCGTCCGCAGGGTAATTCCTCGCTTGCCCCCGTTCTCTTGTCGAGACGAATAGGGTTCGGCCGCTGACTGTCTCGTTGAACTCTTCGCTGCGCCCGTCCACGGCCAACCTGATTCCGTCGGTCGTCTGATCTGCGGGGACCCTCCCGAGAACGCAGTTCACTTGCAGTGTCGCGGTTTTCGCTGTTCCCCTCATCGGCGAGAGGTGGATGTGAAGGACGGCCAAGCCGCCGGCCGGCGTCGAGGTCGCAAACATACGCGAGCGCGCCGAGCCGAAGGATGCAGGGCCCAGCGCCCCGCCTCCTCGCATCAGCGCACTCGGCGAAGCACCGTAGGGGTCGAAGCTCACGAGTTCATCGGCGATCCATATGCCCGTCTCGAGCGCGTTCCCTTCAAGAGACCGATGGGTGAATGTCCCGGTAGCCATCACGCTCTTCTGCTGAGGGTTGAATACACCGGCGCCACTGATTTCAAAAGTGTCACCGCTTTCGGACTTGACCACCTCCGGGCAGGCGCCGGAGTCGCCAGCGTCGCAAAGAAACCCCGAACCGATCAGGAAAGCATAACTGACAGCGCCGCTCTGGGCTCGAGCCGGAATGGAGCCCAGCAATAAGGTCAAAAGCGGGATTGCCGCGAGTGCTCTAACTGAGTTGCGAAGCGTCTTTTCAATCAGCATGTCGTCCTCCCGTCAAAGAGCGTGAATAGAGACGTGACCCGCGCCAGCTAGAACCCACTGGCTGCCAACAAACATAGGGGCGCGCCATCGGCGTGCCCCTACCCTGCCTGATTTAGTTGTGTTCACCGCCGTGAAGCGCGATCTCAAAAACGACGCCGCACTGGCAGGTCGGGTCGCCACCGCCGGATGCGGTGCCATAGAGATTGCCTTCCTCGTCCAGGAGCAGATTCCCTTCAGGATTGGCTCCGTCCGTGCCGCCGGTGAAGGTGTAGAGGACAGTCTCTTTGCCCCTTGGATCCACCTTGAACACCACTCCGCAGCCGGACCCGCCGCAGCCGCTTAGGTTTCCTCCGAATGCTGTCGTGCCGTAAAGGTTGCCCGCCGCGTCTCGGACTACACCGGCAAACGTTGTCGAGCCGTCCGCGCCCCCCGTGAAGTTGTAGAGCACGCTCTCGTTGCCCCTTCTGTCAAGCTTGAACACCACGCCACACCCGAAGCCGCCGCAAGCGTTCAGGTCACCGCCATTGCCGGTCATACCGTAAAGGTTACCCTGATGGTCGGCGGCCGAACCACGCGTCGGGGTACGGCCCACCGTCCGTGCCGTTGAAGGCGTGCAGCACAGTGAATCGACCGCTCCGGTCCAACTTATACACGGTTCCGCATCCGATTCCCCCGCCTGTATCCGCGATAACCAAGCTGCTACCACAATATCCGCTGGTGTCGCCGCCGACCGATGCCGTGCCATAGATATTGCCCGCCTGGTCCATAAGCAGGTCCCCATACACGCCATACCCGTCCGCTACCTCGAAAGTGTGGAGGACGGTCTCCTTGCCGGTTCGTGGGTCCACTCTGAACAGCACTCCGCAGCCGGGACCGGGTTGCCCGGGACAAGCTCCCGTTAGATCGCCACCTGCGATGGCGGTGCCGTAGAGGTTCCCCGCCCAATCCTGGACCAATCCGGAGGAGCCGCCTAAGCCGTCCGCGCCGCCGGTGAAGGCGTGGAGGACGGTCTCCTTGCCGTCTGGGATCCACCTTGAACACCACTCCGCAGCCGGCAGAAGGAAATCCAGGCCCGGTGCAGCCGCTGACATCGCCGCCGGTGTGGGTAGTACTGTAGAGGTTGCCCGCTTGATCACGAAGCAGGTCCATGGCAGGACCAGCCCCATCCGTCCCTCCTTCGAAGGTATACAAAACGGTCTCCTTGTTATGTCGGTCGAGCTTGAAAACCACTCCGCAGCCGGATCCGCCACACTGGTTGAGGTCGCCACCGAGAAAAGCCGTGCTGTAGAGGTTGCCCTCCCAGTCTCGAACCAAGCCCGCCTGCGGGTATTCCCCGTCTGCGCCTGTAAATGTGTGAAGTACGGAATAACTCGGCGTGCCCTGCGCTCGGGCCCCAACGGCGGCCCACAGAAACACCACTGCCAACGCCAGCGCGCCACGAGTCGCCCACCGGCCCCTGCCTAAAATCCCACTGTGACTTCCGATTTTCCTTGTCATATGTCCTCCTTTTTGTTTTCCGCCTGAGCTCTCATTTGAGATAGGCGCAAACGGCGGGACGGAACTATCACGCCCGGAAGATTTATTTGTTTGGGTTGGGAACTGCCAGTATAATCAAGGCTATTGGGCTTCTCTAAATGGCAGCAATGCAGAAGGGAGTTACCAGCTCGTCTTCCCGCGACGTGACTGGGCTGCTTCGGGCTTGGGGCAACGGGGATCGTGGCGCACTCGAGCAGTCTGACTCCGATTGTTTATGAGGAACTGCGCCGCCTGGCGCGCCGTTACCTGAGGGGCGAACGCGCCGGCCACAGCCTGCAAGCCACGGCGCTGGTGAATGAAGCCTACGTGCGCCTGGTGGATTACAAGCGCATGCAATGGCAGAATCGCGCGCACTTCTTTGCGGTTTCCGCCCAGTTGATGCGGCGCATTCTGGTGGAGCATGCGCGCCGCCACAACCTGAAGCGCGGCGGCGCCGTCCAGCATGTTTCTCTGGAAGAGGCAGCCGAAGTGGGCCAGGGCCGGCCCACAGACCTGGTGGCGCTCGACGACGCGATGAACGCATTGGGGCGCTTCGACGCACGCAAAGTGCAAGTCGTGGAGATGCGCTTCTTTGGCGGGCTCAGCGTAGAAGAGACAGCCGAAGTACTCAAAGTATCACCCGTCACCGTGATGCGTGATTGGAATACCGCCAAGGCCTGGCTGCACCGCGAACTCACCGGCAGGACCACCGATGAATTCCGAGCGATGGAAACAAATCGATGACTTGCTGCACGATGTGCTGGCGCGTCCGATGGCAGAGCGCGAGGCCTTTCTGCTCCAGGCTTGCGGGGGCGACCAGGCGCTGGAGCGGGAAATCCGCTCCCTGCTGAACTCGCATGATCAAGCGGGCAGCTTCCTGGAAGGCCCCGCGATCGAAATGGCAGCGCGGGACATGGCGGAGATCGATTCTGTTTCTGACCCTCACAGCTACAAATCCCTCCTCGACGGCCAGAGCGTTTCCCGATACCGAATTGCCGGGAAACTCGGTGGGGGCGGGATGGGCGTCGTCTATAAAGCTGACGACACTCGATTGCACCGATCCGTGGCTCTCAAGTTCCTTCCTGATGAAGTGGCTCGCGATCCCCAGGCGCTGAGCCGCTTCGAGCGCGAGGCGCGGGCCGCCTCTGCTCTGAATCACCCCAATATTTGCGCGATTTACGACATCGGAGAGCACCAGGGGCGCACCTTTCTTGTCATGGAGTATCTGGAAGGCGCGACGCTGAAGCACTGCATCGCCGGGCAGCCCATGACTGCCGAAAGGCTCCTGGCGCTCAGTATCGAAATTGCCGAAGGGCTGGAGGCCGCTCACGCCCGGGGCATCATCCATCGCGATATCAAACCTGCGAACATTTTCGTTACGGATCGGGGACATGCCAAGATTCTCGACTTCGGGCTCGCGAAACTAGCTGTAGGGACGGGCCTTGTACCCGCCCAAACAGGGCACCCACAAGGGGTGCCCCTACCCGATTCCCCGACGGCATCAATGGAAGAGGAATTTCTCACCAAAACGGGGATGACGTTGGGCACGGTTGAGTACATGTCGCCAGAGCAGGTACGCGCCGAATTGCTTGACCAGCGCACTGACCTGTTCAGCTTTGGCGCGGTGCTGTACGAGATGGCGACAGGCCAGCGTGCTTTCGCGGGCAACTCGCCCGGCGTCACCTTCGAGGCAATTCTTAACCGCGCCCCGACCTCTCCCCTCAAACTCAATCCTCAACTGCCGCCCCAACTGGAAGCGATCATTCTCCGCCTCCTCGAAAAGAACCGCGAACTGCGCTACCGCAGCGCCTCGGACCTGTTCGGCGATTTGAAGCGCCTAAGGGCAGAAATCGATTCCGGGAAGGCCGTTCGGACGGGGCTGGCCCCAGGAACTCTCGACTCCGCGCGCGCGTCGCCTCGGGCAGCACCGCGACGGCCTACCAGGGTCGCAGTTACGTTGAGCTTGCTTCTGATCGCGGTCGCCGGGGCTGTGGCGCTGCTGATATTCCTTGTCCACGGTCATCGTGCCTTGGCGCTGACCGAGAAGGACACGATTGTGCTCGCCGACTTCACGAACACCACGGGCGATCCGGTTTTTGACGGAACGCTTCGCCAAGGGTTGGCCATCCAGCTTGAGCAGTCGCCGTTTCTCAGTCTTGTCCCTGACGACCGAGTCCGGCGGACGCTGCGACTGATGGGGCAGCCGCCCGATGCCCCGCTAATCCCGCAGCGGGCTCGGGAAATCTGTGAGCGAACCGCCAGTGCCGCTGTCCTGGGAGGCTCAATTGCAAGCCTGGGGAGCCAGTACGTACTGGGCCTGAGCGCGAGAACCTGTGATTCGGGACAAGTCCTGGATGAGGAGCAAGTCCAGGCACCCAGAAAAGAAGATGTCTTAAATGCGCTAAGCCAGATCGCCAGCAGGTTTAGAACGCGCGTCGGCGAATCACTCGCCACTATCGAAAAGCACGATGTCCCTCTCTACGAGGCTTCTACCCCTTCGCTCGAAGCCTTGAAAGCCTACACGGCTGGAGTGAGGGCTTCGTTCACTAGCGGCTTTGCCGACGCCGTGCCTTTGCATAAGCGCGCCGTCGAAATCGACCCGCAGTTCGCGATGGCACACGCGTCCCTGGGGCTGATGTACAGCGGCCTGGGAGAGTCAGTCCTTTCCGTTGAGAGCACGCGCCGGGCCTACCAGTTGCGGGATCACGCTACTGACCGCGAGAGGTTCTTTATCACTACCCTCTACGAACGAGACGTGACGGGCAATCTGGAAAAGCAGCAGCGGACTTTGGAGTTGTGGGCGCAAACCTATCCGCGCGACCGGGACGCCCACGGTTTGATGTCCGGATTCGCATCCCAAGGCATGGGCCAGTTTGAGAAGTCTCTCAAAGAAGCCAAGACAGCTCTGGGGATCGACCCCGACTTCAGTCCTGGCTTCATAAATATAGCCTTCGACTATTTGTACTTGGACCGGCTGCCGGAAGCTGAGACAACCCTCCAGCACGCCTTTGAACGCAAATTTGAAGTGCCGGAGTTCATGGTGCTGCAATTCTACCTCGCCTTCTTGAAGGGCGACCGCGCCGGCATGGGACTTGCTGCGGCCCACGCGAAAGGCAAGCCGGGAGCGGAAGACTGGGTGGCGCATTCAGAAGCCCTGGTGGAGGCTTGTTCCGGCCATCTGAGGGCGGCCGCGGAGACGTCACACCGCGCCATGGACCTGGCGCAACGAGCCGGCCAGCGGGAACGAGCTGCGACTTATGAAGCCGGGAAGGCGGTGTGGCAAGCCTTCTACGGGATTGCCCCTGCCGCAAAGCAGAGCGCTGTGTCGGCCCTCGAGCTATCCAAGGGCCGCGACGTGGAGTACGGGGCAGCCTTTGCACTGGCGCTGGCGGGCGACTTATACAGGGCTCAAGCGCTGTCCCGCGATCTCGAAAAACGCTTTCCCGAGGATACTTCGGTCCAATTCAGCTACCTTCCGGCGCTTCGCGCCCTGTTCGCGTTGGACGATCGAAAGCCGCAGCAGGCCATCGATCTGTTGCAAGTTGCCGCTCCCTACGACTTCGCGGTTCCGGCGATCGACTTCAACGCGTTCTTCGGAGGTCTCTATCCCGCCTATGTGCGTGGCGAGGCCTATCTGGCCGCGCGCCAGCCCGGCAAGGCCGCCGGCGAATTCCAGAAGATCCTCGGCCATCGTGGCCTGGTTGTGGCCGACCCAGTTGGAGCCATGGCGCGTCTGCAACTCGGCAGGGCGTTCGCTTTATCGGGAGACAAAACCAAGGCTAAGGCTGCGTACCAGGATTTCCTCAACCTGTGGAAAGAAGCCGACCCCGAGATACCGATCTTCAAGCAAGCCAAAGCGGAATACGCCCGGCTGCAGTGAATAAAGATGAATCCAAAACAAATCGATGCTCTGGCAAAAACGATCTGGGATTACATGCGGATGAACCAAACGCTCACGCCGGTGGATTGCATCCTGGTCTTCGGCAGTCACGATCCGCGCGTCGCGACGTACGGCGCCGGGCTGTTCTTGAGGGAACTGGCCCCGCTGATCCTCTTTTCCGGAAAGCGCGGTGGCCTGACCGAGAAGTGGACAAAGACAGAGGCTGAGAAATTCGCTCAAATCGCCATTCGGGCCGGGGTTCCGCGAGGCAAAATTCTGATCGAGAAAGAGGCGACGAACTCCGGAGAGAATGTACTGTTTACGAAAAGGCTGCTGGAAAAACAAGGCCTCAATCCTGGGAGCTTTCTCGTAGTCCAAAAGCCTTATATGGAGCGGAGAACCTGGGCTACGTTTAAGAGAGTGTGGCCGCGGAAGAAAATCATTGTTACCTCACCCCCGATCGCGTTTGAAGATTACCCGAATCGATCGATCTCGAAAAGAGATGTGATTGCAATTATGCTGAGCGATTTGCAGAAGATCGCCCTCTACCCCCGAAAGGGATTTCAGATTCCGCAGAGGATTCCGAAGAAGGTTTTGGATTGCTACCGGCAGTTGGTTACCCTCGGCTATACGGAACACCTCGTCCGCGAAGGCTCGAAAATCGTCGGCATTTAATGCGATAAGGGATGACCGCAGAAGGCTGGAGGCCAAAAATCTGCACGTCGGTCCGTATCTACTCGCATCTAATACAGAGAGGGAGCCGGGTATCGCGGTCTCAAGGGCCGGGCCCGCGGCACGCGAGTCAAACGTTTCAACAAGGTGACCATGGCGACCAAAAAACACAACACAAAGCAGCGGACGAGAACCACGAAGAGAGCCAGCGAGGGCGCGGTCCGGGCCAAGTCCGCGACCAAGGCGAAACCCACGGTCGATGCTCCAAAACTGCCGGCGAGCCTCGATCCCGGCCTGCCGGTGCTCAAGCTACCCCAGGCGGAAAAGGCCGAGGCGCTGGAACGTGAGGAGAGCCAAGGGCGCGCGGCAGGGCCAGTCAGGGAGCTTACAAGGCCTCTCCGATGTGGCCAGCGCGGCGTCTGAAAGCGTGGATGAACTGATCGAGGAAGGAAACTCCTTTGAGGCCGGAGTCGTCGAGGGCGTCGAAGACGCTCCCGATGCCGATCAGGGAGAAGTCCGAACGCACGAGGTCATGGAAGACGACGTCCCCGAAGAGTATTTGGACAACGAGCCGTAGCGGATTCGGCCTGTGACCAACCGCACGCGCCGTCACAGGGGCCCGCATTCCCGGAACCGCTCAGGGCCAGGATTGTTCCAGACCTGCATCCTCGCGGAAAACTATGCTAAGCTAGCTCACCGTGTTCCGCAGGACTCTATCCAAGTCGCTGCTTCTTGCCTCTGACTTTGAATCCTTCCGGCGGCAGGAATCAATCTTCATCATCCTGAACCTGTTTATATTGGCCGCTCTGCAACTGGTTCACACAATCTTTGCCTCTTATTGGGGCTTCCCTTCTGCAACCCTGATCGGGATTTTGACTGGAGCACTCTTAGTCCAAGGCGCGGAGTTGTTCTGGCTGTTGGGACGCAGCCAGGCGCTTGGACCACGGGCAATGGCACTATTGACGTGGTACACAATAGCTTTCAACATTTTCCTGGGAGGCCTGCTCCAGAACGCCACCAATCGGCAAAATGCGCAGTACTTCGTGATCATGGTAATACCGGTCCTGGTGGCCGCATTTCGACTGGACCTGGCGCCGACGGTAATCGTCATCGCGCTGGTCGATTGCATTAATTTCCTCTGGGTTTGGCATTACGCGCAGCACCTGCACGGAACACCGGTTGACGAGTATATGGAAGCCGGCACCATGTCATTGATTGATACGGTGGTCGGGGTCCTGGTGTGGCTCATGGTGAAGAACCTCCGGCAGAAAGAGGCGCGACTGTCCGAGAGCCTTGCTGACCTTCAGAACGCGGAAGAGCGCCTCCGACAGGAGGAAAGACTTGCCGCCGTGGGGCGTCTGTCGAGTGCGATTGCCCACGAGGTTCGCAACCCCGTCTCGAACATTGCGAGCGCGCTCGCCTTGGCGCGCGGCGGCGCATTGTCGTCGGGCGAACGGGAGGAGATGTTCGGGATCGCGGTCAAGGAGTCGCGCCGCCTGGAAGAACTGACGACGGATTTCCTCGCCTACGCGCGCCCCCGCAATCCTCAGAAGAGCTCGTCTTCCCTCGATGACACGCTGGGCTACGTCGCGGATTCCTGCCGGCCCCGCGCCAAGGAAGGAGGGGTGTCCATTCAGATGCACTCCTCCGGCCTCACTGCGGATTTTGATGCCACCGATCTCCAGCGGGCGCTGGTGAATCTGGTGATGAATGCCGTCGAGGCTTCGCTACCCGAGAGGATAGTGCGTCTCCGAACCTCGGCGAATGGCAAGGGCTGCGTGCAGATTGAGGTTGAGAACGCCGGGCCGGATATTCCGCCGGACTCCGTGGCGCGGATCTTTGAACCGTTCTTTACCACCAAGCCGCAGGGCACCGGGCTGGGCCTTGCCATTGCACGCAACATAGCCCGCGCTCATGGCGGAGACTTGATTCTCTCCGTGAATGAGCCGGGCCGCGTGTGCTTTACCCTGACGATTCCCTTGGTGCAAGTGCAGGCAGGTCACTGAAAAGTTATGGGCAGAATACTGATCGTGGATGACGAACCTCATACGCGCCGCGTACTGACGTTGAACTTGCAGCGAGACGGCCATGAGATCTCCGAAAGTGCGGGAGTACAAGAGGCACTGCGGCTCATCGCGGCGTCGGCCTATGACGTGGTTCTTACCGATCAGAAGATGCCGGACGGCGACGGGTTGCAAGTGCTGGCGGCGGCGATCGAGGCCGACCCCACCGTCGCAGTGGTGCTCATAACCGCCTTCGCCACCGTCGATCTGGCGGTGGAGAGCATGCGGCAGGGGGCCTTCGACTTCATTACCAAACCCTTTCAACCGGAAGTTGTGAGAGCGGCTGTCTCTCGCGCCTGTGAGCGCACGGGTTTGCGACGCGAGAACCTGCTGCTTAAGGACACCGTCGTCCGCCTGGCGGGCACGCCGGACATCTATGGCGTAAGTCCGGCAATCACCGCCGTGCGCGACTTGATTCTGCGGGTGGCCCCGACGGGCGCCACGGCGTTAATTACCGGCGAAACCGGCACCGGCAAGGAGTTGGTGGCCAGGGCCATCCACAAAAACAGCCCCCGCATGTCGAAGCCCTTCGTAGCCGTAAACTGCGCGGCCTTCACTGAGACGCTGCTCGAGAGCGAGCTTTTTGGACACGAAAAAGGGGCCTTCACCGGCGCGGACCGCAGCCGGCCGGGGCTCTTCGAGGCTGCACACGAAGGGACCCTCTTCCTCGATGAAGTGGCTGAGATGTCGCCCGCCGCGCAGGCCAAGCTTCTGCGAGTGGTGACCGAGGGGCAAGTGTCGCGTCTCGGGACCACACAGCCGAGGAGCGTCGATGTCCGTTTGCTGGCGGCGACGCACCGCGATCTGTCGCAGCGCGTGCGAGAAGGGCTCTTCCGGCAGGACCTCTACTACCGGCTCGCCGTGGTGCCCATTGCCATTCCCCCCTTGCGCGAACGGCCGGAAGATATTCCGGTTCTCGCGGAACTCTTTGTTCGCCAGGTCGCCACCGAAATCAAGCTTCCGAAACGCGACTTCAGCCCCCAGGCGCTGGAAAAGCTGAAGCGGTACGATTTCCCGGGAAATGTGCGGGAACTGCGAAACCTGATCGAGCGGGCCTCGATCCTTTCCCTCGGCAGCGAACTCACCGTGGATAGCTTCCCTCTTCCGTCAAGCCGGGACACCGTCTCAGAATCCGACGGCGCGGCAGCAATCAAGGGCCGGCAACTCTCCGACATTCTGCCGGAGGTTGATGATCTGCGCAATTTCCTTGCAGAGGTGGAGAAAACTCTCATCTTGAGAACTCTGAAATCCACCAACGGAGCGCAGGCGGAGGCCGCCCGCCGCTTGGGAGTTTCCCGCAGCGACCTCGGATACAAGATTGCCAAGTATGCGATCAACGAGCCCGGCGAGTAGGCGGCGCGATTGCCCGTCAGCTCGCTGTGGGATTGCCGGCAACAGACCCGGGTTCACGCTTCACAGTGTGGAGTGAAGCGAATACCGCGACCAGGATGACTCCACACACGACTCCCAGCGACACTACGGCGGGAATCTCAACGAAGCGTCCCGCCAGCATCTTTGCACCCACGAAGATCAATATGACTCCCAGGCCCACACGCAGGTAACGCAGCCTGGAAGTAACACCGGCAAGAAGGAAATATAGCGACCGCAAACCCAGAACCGCGAACATCGTCGATGAATAGACAATAAGCGGGTCTCGCGTCACGCTGAAGATGGCGGGAATGGAATCCATTGCCAGCATCATGTCCGTGAATTCGATCGTGACCAGTGCCAAGAGCAGTGGGGTGGTGAACCACCGCCCATTTCGACGGATGAAGAAGGATCCGTCAAACTCCTCAACCATGGGCATAAAACGTTGCGCCCACCGGACTAGCGGGTTGGCCCGCGGGTCGGGGGCAGGCCTCTGGCGACGCAGCAGCCTGACTCCGGCGATCAGCACGAGCGCCCCAAAAACCAGCAGAATCCACCTGAAGTGCGCCAGAAGAGACACGCCGGCAGCGATAAACGCTGCCCGCAAAGCAATAGCGCCCAACACCCCGCAGGACAGCGTCTTGTGCTGGTACTTGGGCGGTATCGCGAGCGAGTCGAAGATTACCGCGAACATGACCAGGTTGTCTAAGGAGAGAGACTTTTCCAGAATGTAGCCGGTGAAGAACTGAACCCCGATTTCAGGCCCCTTCCAGAAGTACAAGCCAGTTCCGAACGCGAGGGAGAGAGCAATCCAGACCACACTCCAGGCTGCGGCTTCACGGGTGGAGATTTCGTGCGGACGGCGGTGGAAGACCCCCAGGTCCAGGGCCAGCATTCCTAGAAAGAATGCTGTTAGCGCTACGCTCCAGATTACGTTGTCCATCGCCTTCATTGAGCGACTTCTCGCGGGCTGGGGGTTAAGGAACTCGCGCTACTTTTCTTTTCCGCTGAAACGACGAGAAAGCAAGTAGCGGCCCCACGCCCCAGAGCGCCAAACGGGGCATCAGGCGAAGATTTCTCTGTGTGCCGTTCGCGGAAATCCCCTGTCCTGCGTAGAGCGCACGGAATCCCCGGGCAGCAAACACAAAGATAAACTTCCATGTCCAGGAGCAAGGGAGTTGTACCGCCTCTGCGAGATTCTTCTGAATGAAGAGAAATCGTTATAACACCTTTCGGATTAGCTCGGAAGAACCACTTGCGGCCCTTTGAGCTTGCCCTCGCCGTGCCGCGCGGAACCGATTGTGCAGCCAATACTTCTCATACAGAAGCTCGGTCGCATGCTTTGGGGCCACAGGAAGAGGGCTCATCGTGCTCCGCCTTTTGCGGTCGGCCACCGACTCCTGGAAATCAACCGTGCCGGGGAACGGCCGATATATCGGGAACTCAGCGAAGAGCATCGTCGAGGACTTCACGAATTCCCGCATGGCTCCGAGTGTCTCCAGAGTATTCGTCTGAGCCCGCAAATGATGGATCCAAAGACATAGATTCCATGGGATTGGATTGCCCGAATCACGTTTACCATCCGATCACCCACGGGGTTCCACATTTTGCGCTTTGCCTTGAGGGCCTCGAGGGTGAACGATTCGATGCCGATCAGGGCACCGCGTACCCCCATGTCGTCGTGCATGGCGGCAAGATATTCATCGTCTCCCGCCACTTCTGATGTTATTTGGGTAAACGAAGGGATGACTCGGTGAACGCGCCTTGCGTACTCCCGGAAGAATCCCATCCGCCGTTCGCGGATTTTTTCCAGGTCTTTTCTCTTTGACGAACTCTCTTCTTGAGCAATCCGTACAAGAGTCGCCGGGCTAAAATTGTCATCCGCAAACATGATGGTTTGAAAACCCATGGCGTTCAGTTGGTTGACTTCCTGCATGATCGCCTCAGTTGACCGGAGCCGCGGATCCCGTCCTTCGGTTACCCAGACGGAACAGAACGTGCAGTTCTCCGGACATCCTACAACCGTTTGCACCGTCGGAAACAAATAGCGGTTCCGAAGGTGCTGCTTCGCGAGCAGGTCCCAGCGGGCGGGAAGCAGCTTATCGCCGCTTTCTCTGCCGCCATCGTAACGACGCAGCAAACGCTTGTTGAGCGCGCCACGTACGGCATGGCCCCAGACCACATCGCCGTTCCCGGTCACGACTGCATCTGCCCCCATGCTGAGCGGTTCTTCCGGGAAAGATGGTTGCATGGATGCCGCCCACGATCACGGTTGCGCCTTTCCGCTTTGCGGCGTGAAGCACACGATAACCGGGTAAACAGTTATCGGTCGTAATCCCGATTCCCACAATGTCCCCGTTTCCAACCCTCGATGGATCGAATTTCGCAATCGACTCATCGATAAGTATCGGATCGCGAAGATCACGGGGTGTTGCCGCAGCCAAAACGAAGAGCCATCGCGGCGTAAGAAAGCTTATGCCAACCGTGGTATGAGCGGGATTGACAAGAAAAATCTGCGACTCTCGCATATCCCTCCCCGATATTGAGCCTGTATTGCTTAGTCCCGAGGATCCCGGAGCTTGACCTGGGGTGCCAGACCGCTCCGCCAACCGGTACTCGGTGTCACTGGCCGGGGTGGTTCCTCCTTCACCATCTGGAACGCGGCAACATCCTTGTTCAGCCCCCAACCGCATACTCGTCTGAACCCGGACCGAACTCGGCCGCAGATAGTCCGCCGTGTTTGTCCCCTCACAAACTCGCGGGCTTCGTGCGTCAGTCCGCGTGCAAGCCGCTTCCTAATGCCGGCCACTGCCTCCGAGAGGGAGACCCAGAGTGCGCAGGCTGTAAACAGCAGTGTCGCGGCAAACGCCACCAAAATCAGGCAACCGATATACTCGACGAAGATATACATCAGTACACGACGCTCCGGCCCGAGGGGCCCCTGGCGTCAGGCTGACTAGCAAATCAATTCACTGCCGTCCGGCGCAGTTCCGTGTCCAGCACCCACAGCATATCCTGCGGATCAGGCCGTTCAAGATAATCACTCGCCCCGAGATCCATGGCCTCGAGGTAGCAATGGATATCCAGCACTCTCGCAATCACCAACACCGGCACGTGGGGGTGAAGTTGAAGCGACCTCTCCAGCACCCGGCGCCCTTCGAAGGCATGCGTCCCTTGGCTGAGGAGAACAGCTGAGAGGTCTTCATTCTCGAGAGTCTCGATCGCTTCATCTGCGGAGCTACACATCAGAATCCTGTACCCCAGGGCGCAAAGCGCTGACGCGTAGGTATCAAGGTCCTCAGTTTGTTCGAAGACGAGTAGCACCGTTGCAGTTTTCATTTAACGTCCTCCTTTGCTTGGCAGATTACGGCTTACCGCCCACGGCGAGCCAAGCACCTTCATGAGATGGCTTCCCTTCAGGGCCGTGTCGACCAACAAAACTGCACCCGTTCCATAGAAAAGAAGAAACGCAGCGAACAGAGATGTCCTCACCCACGCGTCGAGTTTGCGCCTCAGCAGTCTATGGGCAAGGAGCAGAAGTGCGAAAACCGGCGTGATCACTGAGAACAACTCACTTGTCGTTGCGGCCAAAGACCTGTGCTCCTGGAGTGGCTGACTGAGAGCGGGTCGGCAAACCACAGCCTTCGTCGCTGCCTCTCCTGTCGCCACCGCCACGTAGGTCATGCCCGTCCCCAGCACCATAAGTGTTAGCGCGTATCCCAGAAACGGTCCCCGGTGGGCTTCGGGAAGGAAGGAGCCCAGAATCACGAGGACCGGCGCAATCAACAAGAGGATGACCGGGAAGTGCACTATAATCGGATGCAGTCCGTTCCAGGCTGAGAAAAGATGGAACATAATGAAAACCCCTCCGACTTTTCTTGAAACGGAACCCCTCCCCAACCGCGTCTTCCACGGGCAGACGAATGCATGAACGTTACCAATCCCGACCCTCCCTGTGACTGACAGCCATTACAGTGAGTTAAGGCGTTTCTCTCATCGGATCTTCTGCTGCGTGTACAAAACCTCGAACAATCAGGGATACGGTGTCCAAAATCTTGACCGCCTGCGGGGCTCGTGTGGGGCCAACATCCTGATTGCAAAGGGCGAGTGGCCATAGGAGGTTTTGGAACCAAACCTGCCCCCTAAAGGTCGGTGGGTGGGCCGATGGAGGGACGGCATCAAAGGTCGTTGCCGCGCGCTGGCCCTCTTCCTCCTTGCGGTGCGGCCCGCTGTCCCTCCACGTCCTAGCCTCGCCGGAGAACATCCGCAGAGAGGGCTTAGTCATGTCCCAGAGAACTGGACGGCGATTGCTCTACGCCGTAGGTTACGTGTTTGTCCTGGCGCCGATCGCCTCCGCCACCGACGTTGTGCACATCAGCCGCCATGCAAAAATCGGAGACGACTGGGAGCTCGAGCCGGGCACGTACCGAGTTGAAGTTGAAAGGAACCAGAACTCCGCCGAGGTCCTCTTCTTCCAACGAGAGGATCTGGTGGCGGCGGCTCACGCGACATTGAGCAGGGAATATGTGAACTCCAACCACACGGAAGTCCATTCTGAGAAAGTTGCTGGGGAACGGGTAATAACCCGAATCTGGCTTCAGGGCTGGAAAGAAAGTCTTGTCTTCAGACAAGACACCTCCGGGGCCGAATGAGTGGATTCGGCACTGTTTGACGTTCACCGCAGGCATTTAAGGCGGGTGATCAATGCCCCACATCTTCCCCCAAATCTTCATTCTCGGCGTTCTGCTGGCTTATGTGGCCTTGCTGGCCGGGCTGGCTTGGTGGGCGTGGCGTTCGCGAGAACGTCCACGAAGGAGATCACTGAGGCTGCTTAGCCTCTGGCGCGAGACCTGGATTCCCGCACGAAGACACGGCTCAAAACGCCTCAACATTTGACGACGTCGTCCATACGCTCCCAGTGCGCCGCTGATCATGGAGAAGGCGGGTCCCATGGCGAATGTAACGTCATCATCGATTGATGCGGTTGAGAAGGTCCATTGAACTGGATCCGCTCCAATGGCGGCTCGTCGCTTTGGCCGTCAGTGGCTACTCGACCCGCGAGTGCGCCAGGATTCTCGGAATCAACGACACGGCCGCCAAGCGGTGCCTTTCGCAAGTTTGTGACAAACTCCGAGTCTCTAATCCACTTGAGCTGGTGCTCTTCGCGCTTCACCATCAACTCATCGACACTGCTTGAACTTCCCTGCCTTGGCTCAGATATGGCCGTCATCTGGGGGTTTAATCTGAAGGGTCGTGGCGTTCCTATGAAATCGGTCCGGAATGGAGCTATACGGTGAGGCAGTCGGCTCATCGTCGGGCCGCCTCACCGTCACTGGTCTGGTTCGAGTCGTCGCGATCAACTTGCCGCCTCGAGCTTCTCTTGCAGGCGATTAAAATCTGCTTCGAGATTGCCGTATTCCACATAGACCCCCGCCCCTTCTCCCCTAAAGGAGGGGAGTATTTTCAAAACAGTCGGGCAATGTCACGGATGATCTCTCGCGCAACGGAAACCTATGGGGATATCGTCACCTTCCTTTTCCTGCTCTAGCCGATGCGAAACGCGAAGACCCGCCGCATCGCTCTGCCAGAATCCCCCGCGTGCTACTGCCAGGGCATTCGGAGCCAGGGGCTGCTCAACCTCGGGGCCGGTTGCTACAGAGTCATACGAATACTTGTTGAAGTAGCGGTCCAGAACCCATTCCGAGACGTTACCCAGCATGTCGTAAAGGCCGAAGGCGTTGGGTTGCTTTTTTCCCACCGGGTGGGGTGCCTCTTAGCTGTTCGCCCCATACCACGCGATCTCGGAGATCGCCCCGTAGAAAGGTTGGGGGCTGCCCCCCCGCGCAGCATATTCCCATTCCGCCTCGGTCGGAAGGCGTCCGCCCGTCGCCGCACAATAGGTCTTTGCGTCGACCCAGCTCACCCCGCAGACTGGAAGATTTCCGGCACTGGTTGGATCATGCGGGACGAATTTGGGATTAAAGTTCTTGTAGGCCGCGATCGTCACTTCGGTCTGCCCCATCCAAAAGCCCTTCTCGAGAACCACTTGATGAGTCGGTTTCTCGTCGTCCTTGCATTCGCTGTCCTGCTCCGAGCACCCCATCATGAAAGTTCCGGGAGGTATCCACGCGTAATTCAGACCGTCCGCCGGATTGGTCCAAGTCTTGGGTTGCGAAGTGGTCTGCGTGGTGCGAGGAGGCAGGTTCGTCAAATCCCCGGTCTTAGGTGGCGGAATGTTGCGAACGGCTGGTTGGCGGAATTTCAAGAAGAGGAACCCCCCGGCGATTAATGCCAGCGTCAACACCGCTGCGGCAAGCCATTTTGTCCGGTTCTTGGGCGGTGTCGTGAGGTGCGGAATTCGCTCGCCTGCTACCGCGGCACGAGTGGCCTCAATCAGCCGCTTCAGGTTCTGCTCGGTGCAGCCGTCCGGAGCATCCAGCCACTGCGTCATCGAGAGGAAGTACTCAAGATCCTCCGGCACGGCTTTCTGTGAAATGCGGAAAGGTATGATCCGCTTCTTGCCGCTGAAGGCGTGGCCGACTTCACTGAGGATATGCGGCGAAGCCGCCGCCGGCTCCGTTAGGATCAGCACCATAACACGAACCGAACGAATCGCCTCCACCAGTGCTGTCGGGTAGTCGGTGCCCGGCTCGATGTTTCTGGGAGCGATCCAACACGCAATTCCGGCTTCCTCCAACGCGGCGCAAATGCGCTCCGCCGTAGCCTTGTCAGCAGACGAATAGCTGATGAAAACTTGTTGTCCCATGCCCTACCCTGTTAAGACAGTGTCTCATGCATACGCCTGGAGTCAAGGGATTTGGTGCGAAGCCTACGAAGTGGATGGACAGCCCCCCGCCGCAGAGCGCGGCAGTTGTCAGCTTACGATTTAGGCATGCATCCTGACCCAGGCCTCTTCCGAGTGCAGCGCGGCAAGGGCCTTAGGCCGGATTTTCCGATACACCCGGGCAGGCGGCAACGCCGCGCCATCCACCTCGAGCAACCGCGACGCCGGGATCCCGAATAGCCGCGCGTTTTCCTCCAGCAACCGGCCTGACGAGCTGCCCAGTCAGGTTCTTCGAGCGAGGCGAACTCCCCGCCGTTGAGTTGTTCTTCGGAAACTTTGGAGCGTGGATCGCGGAGGTAAAGGGCTCCGCCCGCGGCCAGCGAGAACAGGTTGCCGCCAGGGTAAGGGATATCCAACTCGACGATCTGCGCCCTGAGCGATCGACGGCTGATCCCGTTGAGGATCGCGAAGCCGCCGCCCATCCAGCGGGTCTCCAGCCATGAAAGACTCGGCGAGATAATCCAGGCAGGTGCCATTGATGACCACGCGAGGCTTGCCGACCGCGTTGATGAGGGGCCGCCCTGCGGCGTTGCCCAGCACGAAGGCCTGCCCGCCCTTGCCGGCATAGAGGAAGGTCTGGCCGACGCTGCCGTAGACCACGAGCTTCCCGTCTTTCATGATCTGGGCGAGTTGATCCTGTGCGTCTCCGTGCACGAAGACCTCGGCGCCGTCGATGCCGGAGGCAAGGTAATCACCCGAAGAGCCGTAGACGTCGATAGCGCACGCCGGCGCTGCCAGGTCCCAGGCCATTAGCGATGAACCGATGCCCGCGCGCGTGCGCCACGAGGAACTTGTCGAAAGCCCGCCTTGGTAAAGACGAACGATTTCGCGCGCCAGGGAATGCTTCGCCTTCTCGGCGGGAAAGCTGCGCGCGTCCAGCACGACAGTGGGCGCTCCGCCGGAAGGGCTTGGCAAAGAGCATTGCGCTCACTTACGAAAGCGTAGGCATGCGGAAGGGGCCCGGCGAATGGACTCGACGATCGCGCCCAAGCTCTGCGTCGAAAAGCGAGAGCAGGCTAGCTCGCGCCGCATCGAGCCGGTGGGATAGCGCCGGTCCAGCAACAGACGTGAGGACGTCTCAGAGCGCGCCTCCGGCCATCGTCGCTCGCAGCACGCGCTTTCCAGGGCCCGAAGAAACGCCAGCAAGGTGTCGTAGTCCCAGCCTGGCATTTGCTCCTTAACCCACCTGAACAGGTCGCGCGGGCCGGGAGATCCGGCAACGGAAGCACGGTCGCTGCCAGGCCGCGGCGGAGGCGCGATAGGGTTTCTGGAGCAGCGTTCAACTCGATGCGGCCGGCTGAACTTGTCCGTGCACACGAGCTCAGCTCCGGCCGCAGTTGCGGGACGGTCAGCTCCATTGGCTTGTACGGTGAAAATGAATGCGCCGCCATCCGTATGGCTGCCGCCGCGCGCGTTCCAATAGAGGTCGGCGCGGCTCCAGACTCTCGGGTCTTCTCGCGGCCAGGCTCTCCAGCGTGGCGTCAATGGCCTGCTTCTCAGAGGCTGCCAAGCCGATGGAGACCTCGCCTTGCTGCATGGCGAAGACTTGGGGCCGCAGCATGCTGGTATCGGTGATGCCGATCAGGCGGTAAACTCCCTGGGCGGGAACGGATTGCGCGATCAGAAAGAACCAGGGGCCATCCGGCGAGCCGTGAATGTGCACGGTCTGGAGTTGCTGGTAGATGGCCTGCTTCTCTTTCGGAAGGAGGGTGAAGTCCCGTTCCGTGGTGGGAGCGAGAGATTCGATCACATATTCGAGCGGGTAAGCGTAGGTTCGGTGCAGAAGATCAAAGAGCAAGACGGAAACTTCCGTATCGGTGAGGAAGAGGGGATGGATATTCCGCTGAGCCAGGTACTCGCAGATGGAGGCATAGTTGGCGAAGTCCCCGTTGTGCACAAGGGCTTCATGAAGTCCAACGAAGGGGTGCGCGCCGCCGGGGTGCCAGACCTTGCCTTTGGTCGGGTAGCGATGATGGCCGAGCCACACGTGGGCGTGAAGGTCCTCGAGTTGGTAGTAGCGGATCACGTCATCGCCGTATCCGACCATTTTGAGGGTCAGCAGGTTCTTCCCGTGCGAAAGCACGAAGGCGCGCTGCCTCGCCGGTCGAGGCGTAGAAGGTGCGGTTCAGGCGATAACTGTTCTGGTAGACGATCTCGTCTTCCAAGCCCTCCGGGAGTTCGGCCCGGTGCTGCGCGCTCCTCCAGGCCCACCTTGCTTCTGAACGCTTCGATGGCTTCCGATCTTACACGTCCGAAATACAGGCAGACTTCCGGTGGTCTGACGTCGAGGCTGTCAACGAATTTCGTGTCCTTGCTGGCGGGCAGGGAGCGAGCCTGAACGATCTCAAAGGTCGGCTCGATGACAATCCCGCTCCACCTCGGGCCGGACGCTCGAATCGAGATAAGCGATGGCGACCAGATAGTGGCTTTCGAGGATCTCTCGCGAGACGCCCAACTCCGCAGGCTCGAGGCCGACAGCGGCGATGCCGCCTCCCTTGCCGTTGCCTCGGTTGCGCATTTGGACCAAGCCCCGGAAGAGATGGCGAGCCGGGACCTTCTCACTGCAAGCGATCCCCACCACGCCGCAACCACCCTCGGCTTCTGCCTTTCGCAACGAGGCTCGTGGCGCAGTTTGGGGATTAAGAAACCGTCGCGAGGCAAGAATCTTGGCGACTATCTCCGATTGAGTCATCAGCACGCTCTCCGCCAAGTCGTCGTAGGGGCACGCCATGGCGTGCCCCTACTGCTTAGCCGCGATAAACCAGCAAATCTGTTCTACCCACCAGATCGCGAATGCTCGCGAGCCCCAGCCAGCGCAGTATATTGCGAAGTTGCAAGCTGAAAGGACTGGTACAAGTTATCGAGACGCTCCGCGCCCCAGTCTGTTTCCACGAATTGCGACAGTTCCGGATCGGTGGTGGTTAGCCCAAAGGGACAGCCTCGCCCGCGCTCGCAGTTGCCGCAGCGCGTGCAACCCATGGACACCAGCTCCGCCGTCCCCAGGATAGCCCCGTCCGCGCCCAGCGCAATCGCCTTCGCAATGTCATAGGCAGTGCGTATCCCGCCGCTCGCCATCACCGTCACTTCACTTCGAATCCCTTCCTGCGACAAGTAGCGGTGCACGCGAGGAATGGCGAACTCAATGGGCATGGCGATGTTTTTCTTAGCGATTTCCGGCGCTGCGCCGGTGCCTCCGTAACTGCCGTCCAGGTTAATGATATTCGCCCCGGCGTAGTAGCTGCCGACGGCAACCATATCAATATCGGTGGGCGTGGAGACCTTTACGGCGACCAGCGCTTCGGGGTTGATGGTCTTGATCCAGTCCAGGTGCTTCTTGTGATCCTCGACCGAATAGACGCTGTGGAAAGGGAAAAGGTGAAAACAGGCTGATCCAGGGAACCGACTCGCGCATGCTGGCGACGGCCGTAGTCACCTTATCGCCCAGCAGATGTCCGCCCAGCCCGGGTTTTGCCCCTTGCGCATACTTGAACTCGATAATCCGCGCATCCTGGATCGTCTCTTCCCGAACCCCGAACATGCCCGTGGCCACCTGGGTGATGACGTGCTTCTTATAAGCGATGCAGCGATTCCGGGTACCCGCCTTCACCCGTGGAGGTGAAGGTCTTCCAAGTCTGGGCTGTCTTGGCTCGAGCGCAGCATCACCTGCTCGCTGATGGATCCGAAGGACATCCCGGCCCCGTAAAACGGGACCGGAATCTCGATCCTGGCGCCATCGGGCCGGCGATTGAGCGGGATGGAAAGGTCGCTGGAAAGACGGTGGGGGAACCAATGGTCCTGTGGAAGGAACTTGAAATCGAGCACATCGAATCCGCCACCCGAGTTGCCGACCCGATATTCCAACCCGTTACCGGGTGGTTCCCGGTTTCGGCCTGGAGCCAAGTGGACAGGATCAGGTCGGATGTCCAGCGGTAGTCTCCCATTGCCGGCAAATGGGCTTTCCCCAACTCCGGCCAAAGCTCGAAGCCGCGGTGTAAAGACTCGGTGTGCTTCTTGATGATGAGGCGTTCGTCAGCTTTTTCCGTCATAGCCTTCGATTCCCGCAAAAGCTTCGCGTTCCAAAACCTTCTGGAACATGGCGCGCCCTATTTCGCCTCGCAGGCGGCGGACTTCCCGGAGTCCCATGGCTCCCAGCACCTCCAGCAATTGATCCCTCCAGGAAGCCAGAAGGTTCTCAATCCGCTGCGTCCCCCAATTGACCGAAAGACCACGGGGCAATTGGAAACGGCTCGTCCGGCGATCGCGGCATTCACCGAGGAACCGGGCTTGCAGGGCCGCCAGCAACGAAGTGTCGAGGGCGACCGCATCCAGACCGCAGATGATGGCTTTGGGGACGTGCTCAGCCGCAATGATCCCGCCACTACCCACCAAGGTCACCTCGTCACCGGCAACCCGCCTGGACAAAAACATCGTGCGCCTCGCAGATGAGCTCCAGCACGAATCGCCCATCCGGCCCCCGGCCGTGATAATCGGCCGCCAGGTGGAATACCCGGACGCCCGAGCGGTAGCGCTTCAGAAGTTCCTCAGGGGAGGTGAAATCCTCGCGCAAACAAACGGCGCTTTCGGCAAAGCGTTTCTGCACTTCCCGAAAGAGCGTCTCGTTCCAACCCTCCAACTCGATCATGGAAGGCGCAAAGCCGAGACCTTCCCGCAAGCTGCGAAATCCGGCCGAACCAACGGAACGATCTTCCCCTTCGAGTCTGAATTCCTTAAGCAGCGTGATCGGCAAGACCACCAGGGTCTCCGCGCTTTGAGCCGCGTCCACGAGCACTCGAAGCAATTTCGGCGATTGCACAGAGGAGGCCGGAACATCCAACACGATAGGAATGGGAAGGGAGAAGGCCCGCGCGCTTTCGCCAGTTACTAGACCTTGGCCATCAAAGGACAGAAAAGGCGGCTTCTGGCCAATGTCTACGGAGGTGGAAATGAACTCTCGGCCGTGGATGCCGTCGCGGGTCGGCCGGACGATTTCCGACATGTCCGTCCACATTCCGTCCCAGCCTTCCCCGCCGAAGCGCCCCCGGTAGCCGGCGCCTTTCACAGGCACCCTCCCGGTTCGCGCTTCGTAGCAAACTGTGTCGACGTGCCCTGGCGTAAAATACGAGTCGCCGAGAAGCAGATGTTTGGGATTGAGGCAAACCTCCACCATCCCGGGATACTGAACGGTGCACCGCAGGCATGCCACGCAGGAGTCGCTCCTGGGCGCGAATCCCCCTACAGGGCCCGAGAAGACACCATATAAGCAAGGCCGGCTAAGTGCCACGGCGCGGTTGCCTCGATAGCGGATCAAGTTCTTGGATGAGATGCGCAGCCAAACCAGGCTTTTTAACTTTGACGCGTGTGCGGTTCGGAAAAGGAGCGATCTCAGGCGCGGAGCTAGTGTGAAGGTGGTAACGCTGATACATGTTGAGCCCTGCCATTTGGAAGAAATGACTGCAGACTCCTCCTGCTTTGAGCCAGTGTGCTGCGAGGGACGAAAGCTGAAGGCCGGATGAAATCCAATCGACGACCTCACCCGCGAAGAAAGTGATCCCGGTCTGCGGGGCACGACAGTCTACGGCAAGGCGTATTCCAAAAGCAAGCTTGTTTCATCGGTATGTCGGGCCCCAGGCGTCCCGCTCCTTTTCGCCTCACCTGGATGCACCCAGGTGGTGCAGGGGTAGGGCTTGCGCTACCTTCGTCGGCCTAGCGACCCTCCGGGGACGGCAAGCCGTCCCCTACATGGCGGGTCGTTATCGAGGGATTGGGGTCTCTTCCATTTGGCTTTTGGCTCGCTTGTCTTGGGTGTACAATCCACCTGCCCGGTTTTAGCCGGGGTTACAGCAAACAAATATCCGAGAGGTCAACTCCCATGAACCTGCTTACGACGCTGAAAGGCTCTTTGCTCGAATCCTTCTTTCCCGCCGGGTGGGACCTGGCAAAGTGGGATGCCTGCGTGGCGGACGATCCCAAGGCAATCTTCGATCGGCAGTCCAAGTGGCACAGTGACTATTCCATCCGCATGGCCGATACCGTCGCTGATTTTGACGTGATGCTGGGGCATGAGCTCGCCATGGAAATTCGGCGCTGCCGCGAAGCCGGCCGCAAGCTAGTCCTGATTTTGCCGGTCGGCCCCATGGGCATGTACCGATGGACCGTTTACTTCCTGCGAGACTGGAACATCCCTTGCCAGCACGTTTACGGCTTCAACATGGACGAGTGGAGCGACATCGAGGGCAACACGCTTCCCGCTGACAACCCCGGCGCCTTCCAGTACGCCATGGAGTCGGCCTTTTACAATCCGCTCGCCAATCTCACTATTCCGCGCGATCAGCGGTTCTTCGCCACCCGGCGCCTGCTCCCTGAGTATCCGGATCGGATCGGCGCCTTGCGCAAGGAAGGCGCCAAGCTCGTGGTCGTGTATGGCATCGGACGCGCCTGTCATATCGCCTTCTGGGAACCCCACTTCGGGCTCGAGTTTTCGAGCGACGACGAATGGCGCAGCCAAACTCATCGCCTGGGCGCCAAGCTGCATCCGCTGACCATCGAGCAGAATGCCATTACCAGCTTCAAGAGCCGCACCACACTGGTGCCGGCCTTCGCCAATACCATCGGCCCCGCCTTCTTTACGCGCGCCGACTACGCCATTGGCGGCGCGGATGGCGAACTCGGCCGTGGCATGCAGTGGCAGGGCCTCTCGTTATGGGTAACCTTGCGGCACCCGGTCAGCCGGCATATACCTTCCACCTGGATGCCGACCCAACCCGGTGTCCTGTTCTTCACCAAGGCGCTTGCCGGGCCGTTGGTAGCGGAGTGCAACTGATTTCAAATCTCAAATCTCAAATTTCCAATCTCACTCCGCGGGGGAGCAGCTTATGTCGGGAACAAACCATAAGAATGCGATTAAACACACCACGCTCTCTCAGTTTCTGACCTCGGTGGTCATGGCTTGCGCACTCATTCCCTCGGTGTGCGCGCAGAATGCAACCCAGGAAGCATCACTTCCTTATCGCGATCCGTCTCTGCCCATCGAGAAGCGAGTGGACGACCTGATTGCGCGCATGAAGCTGGAGGAAAAGGTGAGGCAGATGCAGCACACCGCACCCGCCATTCCCCGGCTCGGGGTTCCCTCCTACGACTGGTGGAGTGAAGCGTTGCACGGCATCGCACGATCCGGGTATGCCACGGTGTTCCCGCAGGCGATCGGCATGGCCGCTACCTGGGATGCACGCCTGGTGCACCAGGAGGCCGAAGTCATCGCCACCGAAACCCGCGCCAAGTATAACCAGGCGCAGCGCCAAGGCAATCACAGCATCTACTACGGACTCACTTTATGGTCGCCCAACATCAACATCTTCCGCGATCCCCGTTGGGGACGCGGCCAGGAGACTTATGGTGAGGACCCCTTCTTGACCTCGAAGCTGGGACTGGCCTTCGTCACCGGCCTGCAAGGCGACGATCCCAAATACCTGAAGACGGTGGCCACGCCCGAAGCACTACGCGGTGCATAGCGGGCCGGAAAGCATGCGGCATGGGTTCAACGTGAATGTCTCACCGTACGACCTCGAGGATACGTATCTGCCGGCTTTCCGCGCCACGGTCGTCGATGGTCACGCCGATTCCATCATGTGCGCCTACAACGCCATCGACGGCGCGCCGGCCTGCGCCAGCACGTTTTTGCTCGAGAAAACGCTGCGCCAGGACTGGGGTTTTCAGGGTTTCGTAACTTCCGATTGCGGCGCCGTTGGCGACATCTCGAGCGGGCACCACTTCGCTCCGGACGATGAACACGGTTCCGCCCTGGCTGTCAAAGCCGGAACGGACACCACCTGCGGCTCTGAATACGTGGCCCTGGTCAAGGCTGTGCACGATGGCCTGATTAAAGAGTCGGAGATCGACACTGATTTGAAGCGCCTGTTCATCGCCAGATTCCGCCTGGGCATGTTCGACCCTCCCGCCTCGGTTTCCTTCAACCAAATCCCTTATTCGGAAGACGACTCGCCGCAGCATCGACAGCTTGCGTTGGCCGCGGCGCGGGAGTCGATAGTCCTGTTGAAAAACCAAGACAAAGAACTGCCTCTCAAGTCCGGCATCAAGTCCATTGCTGTAATCGGGCCGAATGCGGATTCCTTGGCTGCTTTGGAAGGCAACTACAACGGCATTCCTTCGGCGCCGGTTTATCCTCTGGATGGAATCCGCACACAGTTTGGACCCAACATGAAAGTCCTCTACTCGCAAGGCTCCGCATATCTGGAGGAACTGCCGGTCCCCGTGCCTCGGACCGTGTTTCATACGGACACGAGCGCTAGCGCACCGGGCCTGAAGGCGGACTACTTCGCCAACACGGACTTCTCGGGGAAGCCTGTGCTCACACGCATCGACCCGCAAATCCAGTTTGACTGGAATTCCGCCGCGCCGGCTCCCGGAGTACCCATGAAAGCCTTCGCGGTGCGCTGGAGTGGCGCGCTTGTTCCTCCTGGGCCCGGGAACTATACCTTCAGTGTGCCGAAGCCAGGGTGGAATCCATCTGGGGGAAAGGAAATCTTTCGAGCCTACCTTGATTCCAAGCTGGTGCTCGATTCCACCCTGCTCGCCCCCGCGACGTGGCTTGGACAAGGAAAGAAAGAGCCGCAGACCACTTTCCAGGCGCACTTCCAGGACACGCAGGCGCACGCCTTTCGGCTCGAGTATGTGCACCAGGCGCCGCTCTTCGGCGCAGGGGCGACGCTAAGCTGGAAGCCCCCAGTCGACGTTATGCGTAATGAGGCGGTGCGCGTGGCGCAGCAGGCGGATCTTGTCGTGGCCTTCGTCGGACTCTCTCCGGACCTGGAGGGAGAGGAGATGCCCATCCAGGTCCCTGGCTTCAGCGGTGGCGACCGCACGGACATCGGCTTGCCACGCGCCCAGCAAGATCTGCTCGAAGCGCTCTCGGCAACCGGCAAGCCCTTGGTGGTAGTGCTGCTGAATGGCAGTGCCTTGGCGGCGAACTGGGCCGCGGAACATGCGAACGCCATTCTCGAAGCGTGGTACCCAGGCGAAGAAGGCGGCACGGCGATTGCGGAGACGTTGGCGGGGAAGAACAACCCCGGCGGCCGCCTGCCTGTTACGTTCTACGCCTCGCTCGACCAGGTTCCACCCTTTGATGATTACTCGATGCGGGGACGAACCTATCGGTATTTCAAAGGCACTCCGCTCTACGCTTTTGGCTACGGCCTGAGCTACGCGAGCTTTGCGTACGGCAACCTGCGGCTTTCAGCGGAGAAACTCGAGGCCGGCCAACCGCTCACTGTCGAGGCCGACGTCCGGAACACGGCCGGAATAAGCGGCGATGAGGTTGCAGAGCTTTACCTGGGGTACCCTCAGTCCCCAAGCGCCCTTCTCCGCGCGCTCAAGAGCTTCGAACGCGTCCACTTGGCCCCGGGCGAGACTCGACACGTCGTCTTCAAACTCGATCCGCGCGACGTCAGCTTGGTCACGGAGGCGGGCGAACATCGCATCGAGGCCGGCAATTACAGCGTGTTTGTTGGCGGCCGCCAACCTGCGGAGGGCGTGCCTGGCGTCGAGGCCAAGTTCCAGATCACGGGCAACGTGACGTTGCCACGCTAAGAAGCAATGTAGGGGGACGGCTCGCCGTCCCCGGCGGGTCACTAGGCCGACGAGGGTGGGGCAAGCCCCACCCCTACACCACTGTCAAGCGGAAATCATGACAAGACGCTATTTCCTCCTGGCCGCCGGGCCAGGTGGCTTCGCGAGCGAGAACGCGTGGGCGATCTGCTCAATTTCGTAGGCCGTGGAGGCTTGTTCGGGGTAGTTCACCATCTGGGTCTCGAAGGTGAAACGGTTGATCGCGCCGGACGCGTCCGCAAGGCCCTCCGCGACCCGACTCGAGAGCTGGTTCATCTTCTCTCCATTGGTGCTCGGCAGAAGCAAGGCGAAGGTACTTCCGGACAAATGGTAGAGCGAGCCCTCGGCGGGCAGTTTGCGCACCAGCACTCTGGCTGCGTCCCCTAAGGCTATTGAAACCTCTGTCGGGCCATCGAACATGGGGGAGTGTTTCAGGCGCACAAGGATCAGAGAGAATGGCTCACTCGCTTGGGCGGCGCGGCGAAATCCCATCGTCAACTGATCCTGAAAATGGCTGAAGCCCGCCAGGGTTTCGAGCAAGTCGGTGCTTGCCTCCTGGCGGAGTTGCATGATCTCTGTTTTCTGTTCGAGCAGGTTGCGGCGGAGTCGTTGAACTACATACTGCCGATTGATGAGGTAGGTGACGGCCAGCACGCACAACGCACAGAAGCCAAAGAAAAGCGTTCGCGTAGTGTGCCCCGCGGCGCCCGCGTTACTGCCAAACACGGCGGGGTACATCAGCAAGGCCAAACCCAATCCCAGGACAACAATTATCCCCAGCGAAAGCATGGACAATTGCCCGTCGCGGCGGTCGAGGCTTCGCGGGTCAACCTTGTCAAACAAATCCATTCGAGACCTCCTCAAAACGGCACCGCCTTGTATAACACCCGTTCCGCGTAGTGTCAATGCAGTCTTTTTGAATGCAGTTCTTTTCGAAACTCTGTCATTCTGAGCAAAGCGAAGAATCTGCATTAGTTGGCCACGGACCGGAACTGCAGATCCTTACTTCGCTCAGGATGACAACATCTGGCCGCTGCGCTTCGGTTTGACAGGCAAACGCAAGGGTGCGATGCTCAGAAGCGATTTCCGCGCGTAACGCAGCCCACCATTTCTGGGGGCCATTTGCAGGGGGCGTCCGATGCATAGAAGGTTGGTGTTCTCATTCCTTTCGGCCCTGGTGCTTTCGGGAGCCATCACGCACGGGTTGAAGGCGGCTCAAAAATCGTGCGAAAGCCTCGGCCAGCTTCAATTGCCTGACACGAAGATTACCTTAGCTGAAAGTGTGGCGGCAGGAGCGTTCACAGCGCCTCCGGGACCAAATCCCGCTGCCGGGATGCAGGCGAACTACAAGGACGTACCGGCCTTTTGCAGGATTGTGGCGGAAGTATCGCCCACGGCCGACTCGGATATCAAAATCGAGGTCTGGCTGCCCGCCGGCGGTTGGAATGGCAAATTCCAAGGGCAGGGTAACGGGGGATTTGCGGGCATCATTGACTACCGGGCCATGGGTGCGGCCATAAAGCGAGGCTACGCCACGGCGGGAACCGACACCGGGCACGCAGGCTTCGACGCGGCGTGGGCCTTAGGCCATCCCGAAAAGGTGATCGACTTCGGCTATCGCGGCCTGCACGAGATGACCGTCAAGGCCAAAGCTCTCACGGAAGCTTTTTACGGCGAGCATCCCCAGCGCTCTTACTTTGCCGCTTGCTCGGACGGCGGCCGCGAGGCACTGATGGAAGCCCAGCGCTTTCCCCAGGATTACGAAGGCATCCTGGCTGGCGCTCCCGCGAATTTCTGGACACATCTGCTCGTCGAAGCGATATGGGTTACGGAGGCTACTACTCTCGATCCGGCGAGTTACATTCCCGCCGGCAAAATAGACGCCGTGGCCGCGGCGGTCGTCGCTGCCTGCCCCGCTCAGGACGGCGTGCCGGATGGGATCCTCAATGATCCCAGGCAATGCAACTTCGACCCCGCCACGATGCTCTGCAAAGAGGCTGACTCTGACCGTTGCTTGACCGCCCCGCAGGTAGCCGCTCTTAAAAAGATCTACGCCGGGCCGCACGACTCGGCCGGACATCCGTTGTTCCCAGGCTATGTGCCAGGCGCGGAGGAGGGAGGAGGTGGGTGGTCGCTATGGATCACCGGGCCGGCGCCAGGGCGCAGCTTGATGGCATTTTTCGGCACTCAATTCTTTACCAACATGGTGTACGAGCAAGCGGGCTGGGACTATAAGACTTTCAACATCAATCAAGCGACGAAGTTGGCGGACTCCAAGACGGCTCGCGCACTCAACTCCATCGACCCCGATCTCAAACCTTTCATGGCACACGGGGGCAAGCTTATTCTCTATCACGGCTGGGGCGATGCCGCCATCCCCGCACCGAATACAATCGACTACTACAACAGCGTGGTCGGAAAGATGGGGCGGCGCGATACGGACTCGTTTGTGCGGCTGTTTATGGTGCCGGGTATGCAGCACTGCGGTGGCGGGCCGGGTGCGATCTCCTTCGGGCAAGGCGCCGATTACCCTCCCTTCGATCCGGAGCACAATATCTACACTGCCCTCGAGCAGTGGGTTGAGAAGGGCGCGGCGCCCCCGAAGATCACCGCCACCAAATACGTCATCGAGACCGACCCCTCAAAAGGCGTCAAGATGACTCGGCCCCTCTGCTCTTATCCCGAGGTTCCGAAGTACAAAGGCCAAGGCGATCCCAACGACGCCTCGAACTTTGTGTGCGTGGAGGGGAACAAATAAGGGCGGGGTTGCGCAGACCTGCATTCCAAGGTTTGCGGCTTTTAGCGCTTCCCGCGGTGGCGAAGAACCGCAGACCTTCCAAGGCGGCATCGAATTCGCCACCGTCCATAGCTTGAAGAGGCGAATGGCATGAACAAGTTAGAATTAGAAAAAGGACTTACCCGCCTAGGAGAACTTCTCCGCGAAAGGCGAGTGGCAGGTGAGATTGCCGTGTTCGGTGGCGCGGCGATTATACTCGGGTTTGACTTCAGGGAGGCGACACAGGATATCGACGCATTGATTACGCAAGGCCACGGGCAGGTGGTGAAAGCGCAAGAAGAAGTCGGGAAAGAACTAGGCTTGCCGCCGAACTGGATAAACGAACAGGGAACCAGCTATCTTTCCAAGCATAGCGACTTTAGTATGTTCAGGACGTACCCTTCAGAAGGTCAGTTCGGCTTGCGAGTGCTGATGGCTACTCCTCGATACCTGCTGGCGATGAAGCTTCTCTCCTTTCGATCGTACGGACATGATATTCAAGACATCGTGGAGCTTGCTCGTCGGATTGGGTGCACAAGCGAGGAAGGACTCCTGCAAGTTGTGAAGCGCTATTATCCTGATGAGCAGGTTCTTCCCGAGAAGATCGCCGAAATCAGAAGTATCACGAGGTATATCGATGCGCCCCACGAGTCTTAAGGAAGCGGCCGACCGTATCGTCGCAGGGCAGAACTGGGTGGACGCGGTCAGTGAGTTTCTTGACGAATTTTACATGAGCGGCCCGGCGGAGCGGCAGCGTATGATCGGCGAGGAACCGCGCCCGACGGGTGTGGCGTTCCAGGACGCTTACATCGGGGCCGTTGGGGAACACCTTGCCAGGCGGTGGGGACTTGAAATTCCCGCTTGGGCCGACCACCCTGACCGCTTCTTGAACGAACCCAGTTTCCCCGAATACATGGAACTTGCCAAGCCGGTCTTCCTGCGCGACAGTCCCATTGCCTTCCGCCGCCGCCTGATATTCACCGAGGCCGAACCGCTTCGGCGGGCGCGATTCCCCAGGACCTGACGCCCGGCACTTACAATATCCTACCCGCTTTTTCGTCTACACTACTGATGGACGACGCGCTGAGCCTCGAACTCATGACCGAAGAGCAGAACCGTCGCATCTCGGAGACTGTCGAGCGGGAGCAAGGCCGCTTGCGCAATTTTATCCGCCGGCGGGTTCTGGACGAGAGTGATGTGGAAGACATTCTGCAAGAGGTCTTCTATGAGCTCGTCCAAACCTACCGCATGATGAAACCGTTGGAGCAGGCGGGAGCGTGGCTCTTTCGGGTGGCGCGCAACCGCATCATCGACCGGTTTCGCGCGCGGCGCGAGGCAGCCCCGGCCGCTTCCACCGAGGTCGCGGAAGAGGTCGATCGGTTTCCGTGGGAAGACTTGCCGTCTCCCGAGGCTGGTCCCGAGGCGGCCTACGCGCGCGAGTTGCTTCTGGAAGAAATCGATGCGGCGCTGGATGAACTTCCGCCGGAACAACGCGACGTGTTCGTGGCCCATGAGTTCGAGGGGCGCAGTTTTCGCGAACTGGCAGCCGCAACTGGACTGAGTGTGAACACGCTGCTGTCCCGCAAGCACTATGCGGTGGTTTACCTGCGCCGCCGGTTGCGGTCCATCTATGAGGAGTTCAAGAAAGGGTGAGGTGACAAATCATGAGAGCGCATGGAATTCGGAGAGTATTGAAATTCGTTCTGTTTGCAGTCCTGGGCGGAGGCATCTTCAGTTTCGTGGTCATGTGGCTATGGAACCGGTTGATGCCGGCCCTCTTTGGGCTGCATGTGTTAAGCTTCTGGCAAGCTCTGGGTCTGCTGATCCTGAGTAAGATCCTGTTCAGCGGCTTCCATGGCCGTCCTGGCTTCTCTCGCGACTGGCGTAGGCGCTTCATTCACCGCTGGGACCAGATGACCCCCGGGGAGCGCGAGGCCTTTCGCGCCGGCATGCGCGGCGGGTGCGGTCCCGAAGGACCTTCCCCGGCTGCGCCCAAGGTTTGATTCCAGAATGGGAGCCCTGGAAGGAGGAACACGTGCCGCACCGAGTCTGCCCCTGGTGGCTAGGGTATTTACTTGCCAGCCCGCTGAGACGGTTGATACAGAATCCGGCGAAAGTGCTGGGCCCGTACGTTCGAGAAGGCATGACGGTGCTCGAACCCGGGCCCGGCATGGGATTCTTCACGCTCGAACTCGCGCGCCTGGTCGGGCCCACGGGGCGCGTGCTGGCGGTGGATATTCAGCCCCGCATGCTCGCCTCGCTCCGGCGGCGCGCAGCGCGGGCGGGCTTGGCAGACCGGGTAGATATTCGCGTGGTTCCCTCCGACACTTTGGGGCTTGCGGACATGGCCGGCAGCGTTGACTTTACCTCGGCCATCGCGGTTGTTCATGAATTGCCAAACGTCGAGCGGTTTTTCAGGGAGGTCGCAGCGGTTTCGAAGCCCGGCGCGGGGCTGCTCATCGCCGAACCGGCGGGCCATGTCAATGCGGCGGATTTTGAGGCACAGCTTCAGGTGGCAACCCGCGCAGGGTTCGTGCTCGAAGCGCGTCCCTCGATTCGCCGCTGCCTCGCAGGCTTCTTGAGGAAGGTCTAAGCTGGTGACGGAAGAAAAGGCCTCACGCAAAGGCGCAAAGTACGCAAGGGCCGCAAAGGAAGAACCGCCCTTCGCTTTACGCCTCAGCGCCTTTGCGAGAGTTATTTCAGTTCGCTTGCATTGTTCCGGAACGCATCGCGCTGAACGCCACGTGGACGATCAGCTCGCCTGGCCCTTGATTAACTCACGCATGTAGATGGCGGCACCCTCGGCGCACTGGTCGGCGAACTCCAGGCCGACGGTCTCACCGTTGACCACGGGAAGCGTATGGCAGAGCTCGTAGCCAATGTAGCCCTTGTAGCCGATCTCTTTCATGGCTTCGACGAAGTAGCCGTAGTATTCCGGCCCTTTAACCGTCCCATCCGCCTCTTTCTTGAATTCCCCGCCGAAATGCGAAAGCGCCTGTAAATGGCCTACGTCGTGAGCCGCCCGGCGTATGGCCTCCGGCGACTTGTCATCCATGATCCAGGCATCGAGCGAGCACTTGAGATGGGGCGAGTTCACTTCCTTGACCATCCGCAGCACATCCTTGTGATCCCGGATTACCGGATGATGATTCTGCAGGGCCAGGGTCACACCGGAGTCGCCGGCGAACTTGGCGCACTGGATCATGCCGTCGCGGCACCAGTCCCAGATCTCTTCCTCGGAAAAGCCCTTGTGGACGGTATCCCAGAGAGGCTCCGAGATAGCGTACGACGCGAGTCCCTGCTTCTCGGTAACGCCCCGCCAGGCCACGAATACCCGCACGGTCTTGGCGCCCAGTTCCGGCGCAAGCTGAATCAGGTCGCGCATGTAAAGCAGTTGCGCGGCGCGATGCTCGACAATCGGACTGCTGAAATCGTTGTTGGCGGCCAGGCCGTAAATCTCGATGCCCTCGCCTTCCGACATCTTGCGCAGCTCGCGGGCATGGGCGCGCGTGAGGCTAAGTGGATGTCCGTGGGGCCGCTTGCCGTCGACCTCGACGCCGTCGTAGCCGTATTTCTTCGCCCGGTGAATCGTGTCTTCGAGCGACAAGGCGTTTCCCCGGTACCAGACTCCCAGATACGTGATGCTGTAAAGCCCTACTTTCAATCCTGCGGGTCTCTGCGTACCCGCCCCCTGGCTGGAGAGCGCCGTTCCCGACGACGCCCAAAGCCCCGCGGTAGCCGCCAATGAGGCGCCTACAAAGTCCCGCCGATTGATTCCCTTGTTCTCCATAGCAGCTTGCCCTCCCGGCAGAATTAGATACAACGACCTAATGCAATGAATCCGGAGACTTCTTCTTGCATCATCGACCGCCTGTTAGCATAGACCGGAGTCCCGCGGAATTCAATGGCAGGTTCCGGTTGATTGACAGAAGGGCCTTGCGGAGGCATGATGTTCAGCCCGAAGGCAACGCTTCGGACGGATCGTGTCAGGGCGGTGCGCCGCCACTCAACGCGAGGAGGTAATCAGAACCCATGAAGATCGGCCGGCCGGCTTATCTCTTGTTTGCCCTTGTTTTTTCGAGCCTCTGTTTTGCTCAGTCACCCGCCCCGCTGAAAAAACACCTCCTCGTAGTCGGGGAAGAGAAGGGTTATCGCCACGAGTCCGTCTCTCATGCCATGGCCACCATCGAGCGGCTGGGTGTGGAGACGGGTTTATGGGAAACCACGATTCGTACCGACACCGAAGCGCTGACCAAGAAGAAGCTCGAATACAACGCCAAAAACCTGAATGATTTCGACGCCGTACTCTTCTACACCGGCGGCACTCTCGAGATGGACGCGCAACAGAAGGCGGACCTTCTTTCCTTCGTGCATGACGACGGTAAGGGCTTTGTCGGCGTGCACAGCGCCGCCATCACCTTCACCGATTGGCCCGAGTATGGCGAAATGCTCGGGGGCTACTTTGACGAGCATCCCTGGGGAACTTTCAATGCGCCTGTTCTGGTGGAAGATCCCGACTTTCCCGGAATGCAACAATGGCCGCGGTCATTCGTCCTGAGGGACGAGATCTACCAGATCAGGAACTATTCCCGCGACAAGGTTCGAGTACTGATGCGTCTCGATGCGGGCCGCCTTGACCTGTCGAATCCCAGGGTCCATCGCACCGACCGCGATTTCGCCGTCGCCTGGGCGAAGATGTATGGCCGCGGAAGGGTCTTCTATTCCACCCTGGGTCATCCCAAGGAAAACTGGGACAACCCAAACCTGCAAAAGATGTATACCGAGGCGATCAAGTGGGCAACAGGACTGGTCAACGCCGACGTGACGCCGCGGCCGCTGCCGGGTAGCTAGAGCCCAACAATCTTGTCATCCTGAGCGCAGCGAAGGATCTGCATTTTCAACTACCTGGTTTCTTGCAGCCCGACAGCAACTGCCGAGATCCTTCGCTCCGCTCAGGATGACAATGGGAGCAAGTTCGTGGGGTGAGGCTAGCTCACTCCGCGTGGTCCCAGAACTCCTCGCTCAGGTATTTTCCTCCGCCGTCACAGAGAATCGTGACCACGGTCCCAGGGCGCCCTTCCGCAGCGAGTTCGGCGGCGATGCGCAGCGCCGCCGCCACGTTCGCGCCGGAGGAGACTCCGACCAGCAGGCCTTCTTCCCGGGCGAGCCTGCGGGACATTTGCTGGGCTTCCTCGGTCTCGAGAAAGAGGTTTCGGTCGGCAAGACTGGGATCGTAAATGCCGGGCCGAACGACCGCGCCGTCCATATTCTTGGTTCCCTCGATCCCGTGAAAACTGGATGCAGGCTGGACGGACACGCACTGAACCTGCGGCAGTTCCCTCTTCAGACGGCGGCACACACCGGTGAACGTCCCGCTCGTGCCCAACGCCGCCACGAAGTGCGTAATGCCGCCTCCCGTCTGACTCAGGATTTCCGGACCCGTGGTATTGAAATGGGCCTGCCAGTTTGCCGGATTGTTGTATTGGTCCGGGTAAAAGTAGAGGGACGGGTCGGCGCGATAGATCTCGCGGCAGCGCAATATCGCCCCGTCCGACCCTGCGCCCGGGTCGGTCAACTCCAGTTCGGCGCCGTAGGCTCGAAGAGTGCGTAATCGTTCCGGCGAGGCGTTGTGGGGGATGCAGATTTTCGTGCGGTAACCCTTGGCGGCCGCGATCATGGCGTAAGCGATCCCGGTGTTCCCGCTGGTCGCATCCAGAATGATGCGCCCCGGCGTCAGAGCGCCGCTGCGCTCGCCCTCCAGGATCATATTCAGGGCAGGACGATCCTTAACCGAGCCGCCGGGATTCATAAACTCCGCCTTGGCGAAGAGATGAACTCCCTCGAACCCGGCTGAGAGATGGCGCAGGCGAAGCAGCGGTGTCCTCCCGATTTGATCGAGAGTGGAGCCGTCCGACATCCGGACTAGTCCTGGCGTGGCGAGTGCGGAACTCATCTCAGTTGCAGTGACCACTTCGGGCGCCCCTCAGGCAAAGGCGGGGGCCCCCCACAGGACTAGGTTAGTGAATCTTGACGAAAGCGTCAAGATCGTGATGACTCCTCCTTTTTACAGAACCGTCAGCCCGCCCGGGGCGGCGCCTTCCTCCAGCCCGCCCGCCGCAGCCACCAATTCATCCAGGGCCTCGAAAAGCCTTCGGGGCTGGATGGGCTTAGCTATGTAGCCATCCATGCCCGCGGCCAGGCAGCGCTCGCGGTCGCCGTGCATGGCGTAGGCCGTCATGGCGAGGATGGGCAGGTGGCGGCGCGTCGCTTGTTCCCGCTTACGGATCTCCGCCGTAGCTTCGAACCCGTCGACCTCGGGCATTTGCACATCCAGCAGGGCCACATCGAAAGTCTCGCGGTCCAGCCATTCCAGAGCCTCGCGCCCGTTGTTGGCGACGGCCACAGAATGGCCGCGCTTCTCGAGCAGGCGGACCGCCAGTTTCTGGTTCACCTGGTTGTCCTCTGCCAGCAGGATCCGGAGCGAGCCTTTCTCTTCGCGCAAGGTGTGACGGGTGACCAGAGCCGGCCCGTTGATCTGAGCGCTGGATCCCAAAACTCGCAGGATAGCCTCGAGGAGTTCGGCCTCTCCGATGGGTTTTGTCAGGTAAGCGCCAACCCCGAGTTGGCGGCAGCGTGCCGCATCGCCCTTTTGGCCGGCCGAGGTCAGCATCACGACCGTGGTGTCGGACAACTGTGGATGCCTGCGAATTTCCTCCACCAAACCGAATCCGTCCGTACCGGGCATGTTCACGTCTGTGATCACCAGCGAATAAGGCAGTGAATCGGCGATCGCCTGCTGCAATTGGGTCATGGCCGAGTGGGCGCCTTCGGCGACAGCAGGTCTCATGCGCCAACCCCACAGCATCTCTTCCATGATCCGCCGGTTCGTGGCGTTGTCATCAACGGCCAGCACGCGCAGGCCGGCCAGCCTCGAGGGCAGAACGGACCCAACTTCCTCAACGGACTTCGCCATGCCCAGGCGCACGGTGAAGTGAAACGTACTGCCTTCTCCGAGTTTGCTCTCAACCCAAATGCGGCCGCCCATCATTTCCACAAGGCGTTTGGAGATGGTCAAGCCCAGGCCCGTGCCTTGGTAGTGGCGCCCGACGGAACCGTCAACCTGGATGAACGACTCGAAAATTGCGGCCTGCTTATCGCTGGGAATCCCGATCCCGGTATCCTGCACGCTGAAGTGTAAGTAGGTACAATCCGGCTCCGCCCGTTCCTGCTCGACGCGGAGGTTGACCTCGCCCTGCTCAGTAAACTTCAAAGCGTTGCCCAGCAAGTTGATCAGGACCTGCCGCAGCCGGCCGGGGTCGCCCACCACGCTCTCGGGCACGTCGCGCTCCACCCGGTAGTTCAATTCCAGACCCTGTTGGTGAGCGCGCACGCCCAGGGTCTTGATGGTGGGTTCGAGGCTGCCGCGCAGCTTGTATTCGATGTACTCCAGTTCCAGCTTGCCCGCTTCGATCTTGGAGAAATCCAGAATGTCGTTGACGACCGCCAACAGGTTATAGGCGGACGTCTGCACCATGTCCAGATATCCGCGCTGCTCGGCGCTCAAATCGGTGTCCAGGGCCAATTCCGTCATACCCAGCACGCCATTCATGGGCGTGCGAATCTCGTGGCTCATGTTGGCCAGGAACTCGCTCTTGGCTTTGTTGGCTGCGTCGGCCTCCGCCTTCGCCCTTTCCAGTTCCACCTTCGCATGGATTTCAGCCGTGATGTCTCGATAACTCCAGACCCGTCCGGCCGGCGCACCGCCCACCAGCCACGCCTCGGAGTGGCGTGCAAACACTTTGCCGTCGCAGAACTCGAGGACGTGATCGCTCTTCGCCAGAGGCTCCGCGTTGAGACTCTTCAGTCGAATCCATCCTTCGTCGGGAGCCTTCAATTGGGCGATCATAAACTCGGCTAACGCCTGGTGTTCGCCGGTGGCCATGATCTCGTTGGGAATTCGCCAGAGCTCCAGGAGCTTCTTGTTCCAGGTGACCATTCTCCCACTTGCCGACACCACCAGAATCCCGTCGGCCGCCGACTCCAGCGTCGAGTGAATCACGCCGGTTTGCCTCTCCACCTGGCGGCGAAGCAACCAAACCCAACCGGCAATGGCGAGGATGAGCAGCGCCATCAGGGAGAGCAGGGCAGCCAGCCGGCCTACCGTCCACCAAGGTGGGGTTTTTAGCAGGATAATGTCCTCAGGCCCGCGCAGCAGGATGTGAAACCCGATGGCATCGTGATTTTCGTTACTCTCCACCAGGCAAACGCCCTTGACCTTGAGTTCGCTGCCCGCTTCGTACGGCCCGAGTTCGGCGCCTCCTGCGGGTAGTTCTGCGTTGAACGTCGTGTCCCCGGATTGCAATGTCAGCACTGGAGCGCCAGCCTGGACTGAACTGCCCAGCAGCCGGCCCTGAGTAGAGATCAGTTCGGCGTCGTAGAGGCCATTACTCGCATCGGAGGCCTTGACTTCAGTGGGCGACGGGGTGGAGGCCGTCCCAACCGGACGGAAAACGGCGTCGTCAAGCAAGGGCAGGTAATCGCCGAATCTCGGATATCCGACCGCCTCAACCACGGTTCCTGGTTTTACCACGGTGTCCTGGCGAGTTCGTACCAGGAGATTATCTTTGCCGTTCGTGACGAACAATAAGCTCCCAAGGCGTTGCAGGGCGACGACTCCCTTTACCTTGATCAAGACGCCCGCCGAGTGCACCGCAGCTTGGGAGAGACTTCCAATGGGCTCGAGAGATTCAGAAAATGGATCCGAAGGTGGAGCTTGCTCCACGACGACTTCCGCCATGCTGGGAATCACCAGCTCGCATGCCATGACCTGGCTTCGGTCGTTTTGAATCGACGAACCTACTCCCTTGAGTAGTACTCGAGCGCCATACAAGGCCGGTACATTGGGGAAATTTCCCTGCTCGATCCTGCCGCGCAGGCGCACCCCATCGGACTCAATGTTGATCAGTAGATCGCCATCCATGACGGTCACCGAGTGGACCAACCCTTCAACTGCCACCCATTGACTGTCTTCCTTGTCTTGCGCCACCCAAGCGACAGGTACCCGCCGCTCGGGTGGGAGCGCGCCTTCTGCCTCAACAGTTGCCTTGGCGTTCTTGACCATGGGGGCCGAGCCAGGGTCGGATATGCCCTCGACGGTAACAACCTGGCCTGGTTTGAAGGGGCCTTTGCCCTGGGTGACGGCAACGTAGATCCCGCCCGTTGCGTCCTGAATGAAAAGGGCGGGAGGGATGTCCCTGTGCATGTAGCAGGTGACCACGGCGTGCAATCGAACTGGATAACCTCGGGCGGCCTGCTCGGGGGTGAGCTGCCTGACCTCGCGGACCGTTTGCAGCAGGGGGAGGGCGTCTTGCGGAGCCCCCGGCTTCGGGTTGGCCAGGGCTGCGCCGATTCCAATCAGAAAGTAGAGCCCTAGGCTCGCGCTGGTTACAAGGCCTGGTTTTCGCCGTCCGAACATTCCGCGTTCCCTTCTCGGACCCTTCACTGAGTCGGATTCTGCGCTAACTCGATGTTTTGCACAATGGTACGGAAGTTCCATGTGGACAAATCCGTTGTAGGGGAACGGCTTGCCGTCCCCAGATCTCCGACCGTCCCAAGTCGGGTAGGGCAAGCCCAACCGTACGGCACGCGGATTCAAAGAAAAGCAACGAACGAACCGGGAATGTTGGTGAAAACAAAGGCCAGCCCACTCGGGAACCCCATTGCCTCGATAAGGGAGCAGGGCCGCAGCATTTGTTTTTTCGTTCTGTCCGCACAAAATCTTGGTCAAAAAGCCCTCTCGCTGGGGAGAGGTTGAGCCGCGAGGGCGCTCTCGCGAGGCGCACGGGCCGGGCGATGGGCTAGTTTCGTTTCCCGTCGACATTTCTTCCCTGATTCCTCTCATCGCGGCCGGAATTCTGTCGCGCCTCTCCCTCCCGCCACAATTGCGGCGCATTTAACCGACGTTTTTGTTCTGGGCGAGGGAAAATCCCCTCACCTGTCATTCACATCGCCGTAGGGGCGGCCCTCGTGGCCGCCCTCGTCGTCGGACAGGGCACCCACGAGGGGTGCGCCTACGTCTTCGGCTGGCTCATCGTCGCCGCCCTCGTCGTCCACCTGGGCGCCCACAAGGGGCGCCCCTACGTCCTCGGCTGGCGCAGACCTGCTCTCCAAGGTCTGCGGCTTTTGCGTTCGGGCCGCGGCTTTTCGCAGGCTCAGCAGCAGCTTGATCTTCCGGTCAATGGCGCGGTCCAGCGACTCTTCCCGCCTCAGCAGCATCCGCCACTCTTCGCCCGCCGGGGCCAGGCAGGCGTCGCGCTCGATCGCCGTCTTCTCTTCGTTCAGCTTCTCCTCGTACTCGAACTCCTGCTCGACGGCGGCCACCTCGTCCGCGAGCAGCAGGACCAGTTGCTTGTACCGCATTTCGTCCGCGGGTTCGGTGGCGACAAAGGGGCCGGCCTCCTGGGCGGGCTGGGCGTCCACAAGCGGCGCCTCGAGATCATCCTCGTCGTCGTCGTCCTCGGCCTCCGCGACGTGCGCGCCTGCGTCATCCAGCGGCAGAGGCAAGTTGCTCCCGGCGAAGAGCGACAGCAGAAAGCACAACCGCGGCCCTCGCCAGCCGGTCTTGTTCCGGTAAAAGCCCTGGAGCGCGGCAGCCTGCCAGGCCAGGAAGTAGCGGCTGTGCACCTGCAAGCGAATCAGCGCGAGAAAGGAGAGCAGCAGGCGCAGGCGCGCGGCGGGGTCGGTGGGCGCCTCGAGCGTGCTGTTGATGGCCTGGCCGACCTCGATCGTGCAGTCTTCGATTTCCTTGCGGCGGCGGTGCTGCCGCTCTTCGAGTGCTAGCAAGGCGCGGCGCATCAGGCCAGTCTGGGAGCGATCCAGGCGCTCGCGACGCCAGTAGAGGCGGGCGAGATCGTCGACCTGCCTTTCAACGAAGGGGTCGCCGGTGCTGAAGGAAGCGCTGAGCTCCTGCTTCAGGGCTTCGAACCGGGCCGGGTCTTCGCCCAAGGCGCGCATCACTTCGTAATGATTGTCGGGGTCGGAACGCTCGCCGTGCTCGAGGGCGTTCATTTTGGAACTCTGCTTACCGGCCGCGGTGCACGGGCCGTGGGAGCGCCGGCCGTTCAAGCGGGCGGCGTCGAGCAGTTGAGGAGTAAGCTGAGGCGATGTGCGAATAGACATAGGACCTCTCAGAAACAGAAATGGGATTTGCCGGGGCGTGGACTTCCCCGGTAGAGCGTGGACAAACTATATGCTAGCAGGGCTTAGATGTTTTGTCAAGTGCCTACGGAGCTAATAGCACCGTCAGACCTAGTAGCGGGGCGGGGGAAGAGCCCCCTCACCCGTCCCGACGCGGGACATCCGAAGAAGCTGTACTACTAACGGTGAGGTTCTTCGCAGCGCGCGAAGACAAGCAGATCCTTCGCTTCGCTCAGGATGACATGTCATTCTGAGCGAAGCGAAGAATCTGCATTGGTCCGCCTGGGGTCGGGAGAGGACGATAATGTGACGGAGCAACTCCGGCCCCGTCCTGGAAGTTGAGGTATAATCCAGCCCCGCATGGCGGTGACTCACTCTGGGGGCGTCCTGCCCCGGAGACCTTATACAGCGGGCTGCGAGGCGCGCGGTCCGGGAGGCCGGAATGAAACCAGATCAGAGAATTGCAATTATCTTTTCCGCCGCGCTCGGGGCGATCCTGATGAGCGCGGGTTTACTCTTGGCACAAAACCAGGCGCCGGTCGAGACCGGCGACGCGCGCGTGGACAAACTTCTGAGCCAGATGACTCTGGAGGAGAAACTGACACTGATTCACGGCACGTGGGAGGACCCTAAGGTGTATCAGGGCCAAGCCGGCTACCTGGCAGGGATTCCGAGATTAGGCATACCCGGCCTGCGCTTTGCCGACGGACCTCCCGGCGTGCTCACCCGGCATCCTTCGCAGGCGGAAACGGCAACCATGGGCGTGGCCGCCACCTTCAGCCTCAAGGATGCGGAACTGAACGGCGTAGTCATTGGCCGCGAAGCCCGCGCCCTGGGGATTGACGTGGCCTTGCAGCCCTTCGTGAACATCGACCGCGACCTGGAGTTCGGGCGCGGCTACAACACATTCGGCGAGGATCCCTTCTTGACCGGCGAGATGGGAGCGGCGGAAATCCGCGGCATCCAATCGCAGCACGTGATGGCGCAGGTGAAGCACTACGTTGGCTACGACACCGATGCCACCAATGTCTGGGTTGACGACCAGGCCCTGCACGAAGTCTACGTGGCGCCCTTCGAAGCGGCGGTGCGCGCCGGTGTTGCGTCGCTGATGTGTTCTTACAACCGGCTGAACGGGACCTTTGCCTGCGGGAATGATTCTTCTCTGACCCGCATCCTGCGCGACGAAGTGGGCTTCAAGGGATTCGTCACATCGGATTGGGGCGCCACGCACGGTGTGGCTTTCATCAACGCCGGGCTGGATATGGAAATGCCGGGTCCGCCGGCGCCGGGAGGGTTTCCGATTCCTTCTTTCTTTGACTCGACGCCGCCTCAACCTCCTCCCAAGGATTTTGGCGATGTGGTTGGACTCATGTTCGGAGGGCACCTTCCCGAGGAACCGCCCCCGCCGGGCTTCGATTTTGGAGACTTCGGGGCTAAGCTCGATGCCAAGAAGATGCCCCAGGCGCTCAAGGACGGCAGCGTGAGCGAGGCTGCGATAACCCGCGCCGCCGGGCACGTCCTCTACGAGATCGCCAAGTTCGGCTATCTCGACGGAGAATCGAAGCACGAGGTCAGCGCGCAGTCGATCGACGCGAACGCGACGATCATCCAGAAGACCGGCGAAGACGCGGCAGTGCTGCTTAAGAACGGCGGCGGAATCCTGCCGTTAAAGGGCGCTGACCTGGATCAGGTTGTGCTGATCGGCCCCGGTGCGCGGCAGGTGATGGCCATCGGCATAAGCGGGGAACGCTCCATAGGCTTGCCCGAACGGCAGGTGGGGCCGCTCGAGGCGATGCGAAAGATCTCCGGCAATGCGAAGATTGCCTTCGCCGTCGACGACGACTTCACCGGCGTTACCGTTCCTGCCGCCGCATTTAGCCATGATGGCAAGCCGGGCCTGGAACGCCTGAACGCCGCCGGCACGGCAGTCGAGACCGATGCCCAGCTTAACTTCACCAACCAAGGCAGCACCGCCTTGCCTGCCAACTCCACCCTGACGTGGAAGGGCACGCTGACCGTGCCGCACGCGGGCAATTACTGGCTCTTCCTTCAGGCCCTGGGTACGAACTCGAGCCTTTCCATCGACGGAAAGCCGCTGGAAGCAACGGGCGCTTTTCAGGGCGGCGTACATGGTGACATCCTGCAAGCCAATCAGGATGATGCCGTGCCCACCATCGACGGCTTGGATAACGTCCGCCGGGACATTGACCTTGCGGAAGGGCCGCACGCCATCGAGGTTAAGATCACTCCCGACACCTCGAACGCTCCGGTGCAAGTGCGGCTCAACTGGTATACGCCGCAACAGCGCAAGGCCGATCACGAGGCGGCGATCGCCGCGGCACGCCACGCCAAGGTTGCGGTGGTCTTCGTGTGGACACGACTCAGCCCCGTCTTCGGGCTTCCGGGGAAGCAGAACGAACTGGTGGAGGAGGTGGCGGCAGTCAATCCCAACACGGTCGTAGTGCTGAACACCGGCCAGCCTGTGGCTCTGCCTTGGCTGGACAAGGTCAAAGGCGTGCTCGAGATGTGGTGGCCGGGAGACGAAGGCGGTTGGGCGACGGCCAATCTGCTGCTCGGCAAAACCAGCCCCGCGGGCCGGCTGCCGGTCACCTGGGCGCGGCGTTTGGAGGACTACGCCGCCACCAGCCCGGGTTTTCCCGAGCGGTCAAAGAAAGGCGTCGACCACAAAACGACCTTCAGCGAAGGAGTCGACGTGGGCTATCGCTGGTTTGATCGTCAAAAGACCGAGCCGCTTTTCCCCTTCGGCTACGGCTTGAGCTATACCAACTTCGCTTACTCCGGCCTCCAGGTCACTCATGCGTCCGATGACGGCTTGCTCGTGCAGGTCACAGTACAAAACACGGGACATGCGGATGGCGAGGAAGTACCGCAGGTGTACCTGGGCGCGCCCAGCGACGCGCCGGCCGAAGTGCGCTTCCCGGTGAGCATCCTGGCCGCTTTCGACCGCGTCTTCGTTCCGGCGGGCCAGACGAGAACCGTCACGCTGCACGTGGCGCCACGCCAACTGCAATACTGGTCAACCGCGGAAGGCAAGTGGGTCACGGCAGTCAGCCAACGCACCGTGAGCGTCGGCGCCTCCTCTCGCGACCTGAGGGTTGGAACAACGCTCGACTAGCGCACGGCCCTCCTCCTTCGCAGGAGGATGGTCAGGGGGTAGCATATACGTTAGAATCGGGGGCAATGTTGGCTGATGTTGAATGCCCGAAGGGCATTAAGATGATTAGCCGTAGGTGAAACCTACGGACCAGCAACCAACCCCCACAACCCCTTTGCGACCCCGAAGGGGTCGAAGAGGGCGGGATTCAACCCCTTCGGGGTTGATTGATGCCTCGCGTGACCGTCGCCCGTAGGTTTCACCTACGGCTAATAATCTTGGGTCCCTTCGGGACCCGGACTGTCTTTACGCCTTTGTGGGGGGCGGTGCCTTGCTCAACCACCCCTGAACCCTCCTTATCAAGGAGGGGAATCGCTTTGAAACCACCATCCGGCGCGCGACAAAGCAGTTTTCGCGCGTTAAACTTCCAGTCATGACCGGAAAACAACGCTTTGAGGAGCAACTCGCCGAACTGGAGCAGCTTCGCCACCAACCGCGTGAAACGGCACTCAACCCGTTGCGCAAGGCGCTTGCCCAGCGCAGCAATTACCTTGTGGCGAAGGCTGCCGATCTGGTCCGCGACCTGCGCCTCACCGAATTGATCCCCGAACTGGTCTCCGCTTTCGACCGTTTCTTCCTGAATCCGCTCAAGACCGACCCCCAGTGCTGGGCGAAGAACGCGATCAGCAAGGCGCTGGCAGCGCTGGAATATCAGGAGGCTGATCTGTACCTTCGCGGCGTGCGGCACATTCAACTCGAGCCTGTTTGGAATGGACAGTCCGATACAGCCACAACTCTGCGAGCCACGTGCGCCTTGGCCCTTGTCCCCTGCCGCAGCCTCTCAGAGAAGGAGCTCTTGCATCATCTCCTCGAGCTCTTTGCCGATAAGGAAAAATCCGTGCGCGCCGAGGCCGCCCGCGCTGTCGAATCGGCCGGTTCGCCCTCGGCGGCGCTGCTGCTTCGCCTGAGGGCGGTGCTGGGCGGGGACGAGCCGGAAGTTCTGGGCGCGTGCTACAACGGCATTCTACACATCGAGGGCACTGCGGCTGTGCCTTGGGTCAGCCGCTTTCTCGCCGCCGCTGACGATGCTGCCGCGGAAGCAGCCTTAGCGATTGCCGCCGACCGCTCTCCCGAGGCTTTCGCGGCCTTGCGGGACCGCTTCCTCAAAGAACCTGACCCCTGGTTCCAGGGCGTCCTGCTTTCCGCCATCGCTCTAACCCGGCAGGAAGCGGCAATCGGCTTCTTACTGGAGCTTGTCGCGAAGCAGTCACCCCATGCGGAGGCGGCTATCGATGCCCTGCTTCGCTCCATGCCGTCTCCGGACATCGTCAAACAGCTCGAGTCGTTGATCGCGGGCAACCCACGCCTGGAGCGCGCCATGGCCGCGGGTCGAGCGCCGTCCGTAGGGGCTAACTCAGAAAAATAATCGATGCGGGGCTGCCCACGGCGGTGTATTGCCCCGTAAAAGAAAGCGCGCCCGTGGCCCGATTGATGCGAAAAGTAGTGATGGCGTCCGCGAACTGATTGCACACGTAGAAGAAATTCCCCGTCGGATCAAAGTTGAAGGCGCGCGGATGATCGCCCCGAGTCCATTCTTCGCCGCGCCAGGTCAGGGTTCCAGTCGCACCGATGGAAAACCAGGCAACGCTGTCGTGCAGGCGGTTGGAAGCGTAGAGGAATTTGCCGTCGGGAGAGATCATGACTTCGGCGGGGAAATTCGAGCCTGCGAAGCCCTTGGGAAGGCTGGAGACCGTCTGTTTCGCGGTCAGCCTGCCGTGAACCGGATCGTAATCGAAAGCGACCACCGTGCATCCTTCTTCCTGCAGCGAATAGAACCACCGGCCGCTGGGATGGAACGCGAAGTGTCGCGGCCCGTCGCCCGCGGGCAATGCCACGGAGGGTGGATCGTTGGGGATGAGCTTCCCGTTCTCGGCGTCGAACTTCCAAACGAAAATGCAGTCCAAGGCCAAATCAGCCGCAAAAACGAAGCGGCCTGCCGCATCGGGCAGGACCATGTGGGCGTGAGGATGGTCGTGCCCGCTGATGGCAAAGCTTCCCGGAGGAGCGCTGGCGGCGCGTTCCGGGCCAACCGTGCCTTGATCGTGAACGACGTCGGTGGCCGGGCCCAGCTCGCCGTTCTCGTGAATGGGCAGCACGGCCACCGTTCCTCCAAAGTAGCTGGCCACCAGCACGAACTTGCCGGAAGGGTGGATGCTCAGATGCGTGGGGTTGGCGCCTTCGGAACTCACCGTGTTGAGCAACGTCAAGTGACCGCTGGCTCGATCAACCGAATAGACGCTTACCGAACCGGAGTGTGTGCCCTGGTAATCTGGAATCCAATCCACCGAATACAGGTGCTTCCGCGACGCGTCAAGAGCCGTGAAGGACGGGTTGGTGTCCCTCCGAATGATCTCGCGCTGAACCAGAGCGCCATCCGCAGGATTCATTTCGAAAATGTAGATTCCCTGCCCGCGCCCGATGGAATTGTCGGGACCCTGCGGCCGGCTGTAACTCCCCACGTAAGCGAAAATCCTGTGGCGTCCTAAGCCCGGCTTGCTTTGCTGCGCCTTGCCCAGCAAGGGCGCGACTGCGCCCAAAGCCGCCGCACCTTTCAGGAACCCGCGCCGCGAAGTCTTTTCACTAATGGACAATTTCATATCACGCTGTGACATTTAAACCTCCGCCTTTCTTTGCGGCCTTTGCGGCCTTTGCGTCTTTGCGTGAAACCGGCCTGCTATTGTTCCTCCACGATCGCCACATCCCACGCCTTCAGCGAGATCGATTGCGAATGGCCGACCGTATTGCCGGACAGGAGATCTTTCCCCGCCGCGTAGGAGTATGCAAACGATTTGGCGTCGCCGGAATAATTGAAATAATAGTGCAGCCGCTTGCCGAGGCGGTTCACCCCATGCCTGACCCAGACTGCGGCGGGAAGTTGCTGATCCGGCCCGGCAAGGGCAACCTCTTTCAGCACATCGAGCAGCACGCGTTTTTGCAGCGCGTCGGAAAGGTATGTCCCTTCGTAGAGCAGCGTTCCCGACCCGTATTGATTCTCAGTGATGGCCGGCCAGCGCCCGAAGAAAGGATGGTCGTACCAGGCGCGCGGCTGGGCGTGTTCCGGCATGAGAAACTCAGCCCAGTAGCTGACCTTGTTGGCGTCGCCGGCGTGGAAAGGATCTCCTTTAAGCGCCAATGGCTGTTCGAGGTTGGAAAATTCCTGGTAGCTGAACCCCGCCGCCTCTCGCAACGGTCCGGGGGCGCGCACCCAGCGTACCGCGGAATTCTCATTGCAAAATCCGCTCTTGAACGTCATCACAACGTGTCCGCCATTCTTCACATAATCGGCGATGCGAGTCAGCAGGGCATCATCGGCAATGTAGAGGGCAGGAACTACCAGCAATTTGTAATGCGAGAAATCTGTTGTGTCCGGGAAGACAAAGTCCACGCCGACATTCAGGTCGTAGAGCGCTTTATGAAGTTGGTGGACGAGTGAAACATAGTTCGCCTCGGAAGGCGCCGATCCCCAGTGCCGTCCGCTCTCGGCGAAGGGCATGAACTCAATCGCATTCAAAGAGTCGCGGCTCCACAAGATGGCAACGGGGTTCGAAATCTTCAGGTCAACAAGATGCGGCCCGATCTTTTCCAGTTCATGCGCGGTGCGCGAAACTTCGGCATAAGCGCGGTTCGGCTCCAAGTCGTGGGACAGCACCCCTTTCCAGTAGGTCTCCTGGTTGGCGGGAATCGACGCCCAATGCCAGTACTCCACCATATTCGCGCCATTGGCAAGGTGCGTGTAAACGTCTTCCCGCATCTGGCCGTCATAAGGCGGGAATTGGAATGACGAAGTCCAATCCGTGGTTTGCGCGTTGGTCTCCGTGATCAGGAAATTCGATCCCTTCAGGGACCGGGCAAAGTCCTCGTTCAGGGACTGCGCCGCTCCGTCGAAGTGATCCTGCGTGCCGTGATAAACGTTGATGGCGGGAATATCCAGAACGTTCGCGACCGCCTGCTCGTTCACATCGGCATGCAAGCCGCCGGCAAAATCGGTGGTGACGAATTGGTCCGGCCGGCGGTATTGGCGTACCAGGGCAGCTTGCCAGGCGAGAAAGTCCGTCACCCGCATCTGCGACCAGCGCGACCACTCGAGTTTGTAGCCGGTGCTTTGAGCGCTGTCGCGCGTGGGCAGGTCTTCCCAGGTATTCACGTCCTCGCCCCAATAGTTGAGAAACCACGCCTTGTTCATGCTGGCGGTATCGCCGAACTTGTCGCGCAGGTGATTCTGGAAACCCAGGAAGACGTCGCGATTCGAGGCCCCATAAGACGACGTCTCGTTGTCGAGTTGCCACCCGATTACGGTGGGATTGTCTTTGTAGTGTTCCACCATATTGCGAATCACACGTTCGGCATAAAAGCGGTAAATGGGACTGTCCGTGTCCATGTTCTGGCGCATGCCGTAAAAGGTCTTGGCGCCGCCCAGCGGCCGGACCAGAACTTCCGGGTGCTGGTGATAAAGCCAGGTAGGAATCGAGTAAGTGGGTGTTCCCATGATGACCTTGATTCCAGCTTTGCCCATGGCGTCAACAACCCGGTCCATCCACGCATACTCGAAATGGCCGTCCGCAGGCTCCCACAAACTCCAGGTGGATTCCCCCATGCGCACCACGTTAAGACCCGCCTCTTTCATGAGTGCGATATCCTTGTCCAGGCGATCGTAGGGCATGTACTCATGATAATAAGCTGCGCCGTAAAGCACGGTTTGCAAGGCTGGAGCGGCGGAAGACTGCGCCGTCTGCGCCTGGGCAGCGCTATTCCCCAGGCTGAGATAAAAGGCGGCCAAGGCGGCCATACCAATCCAAAATTTCGCGCGAATTAATGAGTATTCCGGCTGCATTATGAACCTCCGCGATTCGTACCCTCGCTTTGGAGTGCGGCAGCGGAGCTGCCGCCTTTGCTTTGGAGCAAGTTAATATAGCATCGTTTATAATCCTTGGAGGGGTGAGCTTACTAGCGATGCGGTTCGGCCTGCGGTCCGGGATCGCGGCAACCTCAAGTAATTCTCAGGAGATAACAATATGAAGTATAGGAAACTCGGGAACACAGGACTGATCGTCAGCGAAGTGGCGCTTGGCACCATGCAGTTCGGCAGCAAGATGAACGTAGGAAACCTGGGCCAGGAAGAGACCACGCGCATGGTGAAGCAGGCTCTTGACAGCGGAATCAACTTCATCGATACCGCGGATGTCTACAGCCTCGGTGAGAGCGAGACACTGGTGGGCAACGCCCTGAAAGGCCTTCGCAGCGAGATCGTGCTGGCCACCAAATTCCGCCTTCCCATGGGCACGAATTTCAACCGCAGCGGAGCGACCCGCGTGAATATACTCCGCGAAATCGAGGACAGCCTGCGGCGGCTCCAGACCGATTACATCGATCTGTACCAGGTGCACGGATGGGACAGCAACACGCCCCTCGAGGAAACCGTGCGGACACTCGACGATGTGGTGCGCCAGGGGAAGGTCCGCTATATCGGACTCTCGAATCTCCTGTCGTGGCAAGCCGCCACCGCCATAATGCTGCAGGAGCGGTTGGGACTTGAGAAATACGTAACCGCGCAGATGTACTACAGTCTTGTCGGCCGGGGCCTCGAGCACGAGTTCCTATCGTTCGCCGAGTATTACAACCTCGGCATCCTGGTCTGGAGCACCCTGGCCGGAGGATTCCTTTCGGGAAAATACACTCGCGCCCACCCCGCGCCCAGCGGCACGCGTTTTGGAGACTCAGGCCAGTTCGTGCCTTTCGAAAAAGAGACGGGATATCGTGTGGTTGATGCTTTGCAGGAAGTAGCCGCCCGCCATGGCGTCAGCCCGGCGCGTGTGGCGATCGCATGGACGCTGGGCCGTCCGGCGATCAGCAGCGTGATCATCGCAGCGCGCCAGCCCGAGCACCTTGACGACAATATCCGCGCCGTCGATCTTGAGCTCAGCGAAGATGACGTGCGGCTGCTGGACGCCGCATCAGATCCGGGCATACCTTATCCGAAGTGGATGGTCCTTCAACTCGACACCGCCGAAGACCCGCGATCGAAAATCCTGCACCCGGAACGATACAAAAAAGATGGCGGCGTCTGGAAGGATCTGCGCGGCACACGGTGGTCGGGTTAGGATCCGTTGCGAAGCTTTGGAGTGCGGCAGCTTGCTGCCGCTTTGTGTAAGGCCAGCTTGCTGGCCGGCGTCTCCGGACAACACGTACCAAGTCGTGGGCGAACTCAGGAAGGGCCGACCATCGCCCACCTCGAGCAAGCTCGCGACGAGCAAAAGCGGCAGCAAGCTGCCGCACTCCAAAGCTGCTACAGCCCGGACTTCATCACAGCGACTGGATCTTCCGTGCGCTTTCATCCCACACGGAAATCGTCTTGTCGAAATAAGAATGATTCGCCATATGGCAGGCGATGGCGGTGTTCTTGCCGTACACCGCATCCTCAACGGACGGCTGCCGGGTGCGCACCGACTCCATGAAGTTGTTCATGTGATCGACCTGGTAGTCGTAATCGGGAGGGGCCTGAAAGCTTTCCGCGGATTGGATCAGCTTGTACTTGCCGGGCAAGGTCCCCGGATGGTCCTTGTGCCACTCCTCCAGATATTGCACGCGCGTTTTTTCCGCCCAACCCTGAATCGAATAACCTTCCGGTTGCGGCTGGGTGTTCTGGGGCGTCACGGTGAGGACGTTGTTCCGGAGTTCCAGCGTCCCCTTGGTGCCGAAGTAACGCACCACATACGGTGATTCGTTATTCAGGTTGCAGCGCATAGCAAGGCGGAAGTTGGGATACTCGTACAACGTCCAGATCAGATCCGGCGCCTCGCGGTTTTCGGTCCAACGCAGAATGCCACCCATGCTGGCGGCGCGCAACGGCGGCGCGGTGATCCCGGCAATGAAGTGGATTCCCGTCAACATGTGCACATAGAGATCTCCGGGCAGGCCTTCGCCGTAATCCCGGAAGCAGCGCCAGCGGAAAAAGCGAATCGGATCGAAAGGCCGTTTGGGCGTGTCGCCCAGAAAACGGTTCCAATCAATGGTCTGCTCGTTGGCGTCGGGTGGAATGGGGTAAACCCAGGCGCCGCTCGCGTCGTTGCGATCCAGGCAAGCCTCTACGGCAGTCACCTGCCCCAGGACGCCGCTATCGAAGATCTCCTTTGCCTTCGCAAAGACGATGGAACTTCGGCACTGGCTGCCGACCTGCACAATGCGGTTGTGTTTCTGCATAGCGTCGATCATGGCGAACGCCTGATCGACAGTGTGGGACATCGGCTTCTCGCAATAAACATCTTTGCCTGCGGCGCAGGCGTCCTGCACTATTTTCGCGTGCCAGTGGTCCGGCGTGGCGACCAACACGGCATCCACGTCGTTGCGGTCCAGGATGGCGCGGTAGTCCTTGGTCGTGAAGATCTCTTTCTTGGAATATTCTTTGGCGGCGGTCAGACGGCCGTCATAAAGATCGCAAGCGGCGACAACCTCCGTGCCCGGACAGTTCAGCGCAGCCTGCAAGATGGTGCAGCCCTCCACTCCCGTCCCGATGGAAGCGAAGCGCACTCGGTCGCTGGGCGGAACGGCGCGCGCCGCGGCCTGGAGCGGGCGCGGCGAGAGCAGTGTGGTCTTCACCGCCGATCCCAGCGCTGCAACCCCTGCGCCGGTCCCGATGAATTCTCGACGATTCATATGAGTCCTCCTTGATGTATCGGCGGCTTCACGCCGCCATTCCCCGATTATAGAAGCGGCTTCGCGCCGCCCGGCTCCAATTTCCCGCCGGCGGGGCGACGTCGCAGCTTCAGACTTTACCACTACTTCGCTCGGCATGGCGAGCGAGTTGCGTGGAATCACTACGAACTCCTTCTTGCCAGGAAAAGGTGCGGATCGAAGCGAAAAAGAGTACCATTCCTGCGCAACAAAACACATCGAGGAGACCTACTGCCCATGCGTGGGACAACCGAACTCTTTCGAATTCTTCATCATGTCTCGTGGCGCCTTTACGGATTGGCGGTCTTGTGCCTGATCTGGGCGCCGCCAACCACGGGCGGAGCCGAGAGACAACAGAGCGCGACGAGCGAGCCGTCTTCGCAGCAGAGGCTGAACGAAGCTCCGCTGCCGGCCGTTCGACTGGACGGGAACTACTTCTCGCGCGAAGGACGCCGCTTCATTCCCGTAGGCGCCAACTGGGTTCCCGCTCAAGCTGCCATGGAGTGGCCTTACCAGTGGGATCCGAAGTCGGTGGAGGCGGATTTCGCGCGCATGCACGAACTGGGTTTCAACACCATACGTCTCGATATGGTCTGGGCATGGTTCGAGCCGCGGCCTGGTGATTTCAACCCCGAGGCTTTCAAGGGGCTCGATTTTCTTGTTTCCCTGGCTCACCGCTATCACATTTACCTCCATCCCATGCTCTTGATCGGCGGCGAAGTGGGGGAAGCCTTTTGGGATGTGCCGTATCGTCAGGGTCGTGATCCCCAGTCTGACCCGTATATGCTGCGGCTGGAGACCGACTTCGCCGCCGAGTTCGCTCGCCGTTACGGCAAGGAATCCGCCATTCTGGCCTGGGACCTGACGGACGAGCCCCCCTTTTGGATTTCCGATCAGACAACAGATTCCATGGCCATCAACTGGACGCGTCTGCTGCGCGGGGCTATCCGACGTTACGATTCTCTCCATCCGGTCGTGGTGGGCACCAGCATGGAGGACGTGGGGCGCGGTCCTTTTCGTCCTGACAACCTCCGCGATGACGTCGATTTCTTCAGCGTGCACCCTTACTCAATCTACTCCCAGAAGCTTTTTCCCGATGCCATGCTTTCCACGCGAGGAACGTATGGCGCGGCGCTTGAAACGGCTCTTTCCGGAAGCGCCGGGCATCCCGTCATGGTGCAGGAGATCGGGGCTTCTGCGGCGCAATACGAGCCCGAGCAGATCGCGGCGTACCTTCGGGCAAATCTCTACTCGGCGTTGGGGGCCGGAGCGGACGGGTTCCTGATTTGGTGCTATACGGACGCTGCGCCGCGGCAGTATCGCCGCGTCCCTTATCTGCGTTCGCCGCATGAAACCCAGTTCGGATTGACAACTTGGGATGGGAGAGAGCGCGCCGCAGGGAAAATGTTCGAAGACTTCGAAAAGATCGTAGGAAGGCTGGACCTAGCCGGCGTTGAGCCGGCTCCCGCCGCAGCCGGCATTATCGTTCCCGATGAGTGGTCGAAGCCCTACGGTGACGAATCTCATTTCGGACTTACCGGTCCTGCAATTGTTCCCTATACGTCAACTGACGAACGTGGCGCAGTGGCTGGGCAGAAGCTGCCCGACCTCTCGGAGCAGAATGATTGGTTGACGGGGAGCTGGCTCTCGGCGTTCATCCTGGGGCGAGAAGCAGGCCTGAAGGCGGATTTTCCCCGCGAGTATTCGGATTGGCAATCGCGGCCGTTGCTGTTGCTGCCTTCGCCTTTGACCAGCACGGACAATTTCCTCGTTCACGTGCACTCCGACTTCTGGGAAAAGGCGCGCAGGTACGTCGAAAACGGCGGAGCCCTTTACGCTTCGCTTTGCGGAGACGCCGCGATTCCGGAGATGGAAAGCCTCTTTGGAGCTCGCCTGGTGGACCATTCTCCCGTTAGTGATGTGACCCTGAAGGTTGTGACCGATTGGGGCGGCCTGAAGAGTGGCGACACTTTCCATTATTCCGGCGGGGGCGGGCCCCGGCAATGGGCGGCGACAATCGACGTACGAGGCGGCACCACGATCGCTGTCGATCAGGACGGGCGCCCGGCGTTGGTTGCCAATCGCCTGGGCAAAGGCTTCACCCTCGTCTGCGCCTATCCGCTGGAAACCTATCTGGCCAATCTTCCTGCGGCCTTCGACAAGGAGGAGAGCTCTTACCGCATCTATCAGGCGTTTCGCGATTGGGCGGGAATCAAGCCCCGCTTCCGTACGGGCCAACCTTCCGTAGAGGCAATGTCGCTGGACGCGCGGGACCACGGTTATGTTATCGTTGTCAATCACCACGGCGAGGCCGAGCATGTATCGGTCGCTTCTGCGGAACCCTTGAAGTCAGTCCGGCGCTTGACGCCCGAGGGAGAACAGCCGGTGTCGTTTCAGGGCTCGCAGTGGGAATTGGATTTGCAGCCGTACGGCGCGGCAGTTTTTGCGTGGAAGTGAAGCGGGGAGTATTCAATCCCTCTCCCTCTTGGGGGAGAGGGTGGCTCGCAGCCGGCGCTTTCATCAGCCGGGGCGAGCCGGGTGAGGGGGTCGTTCGACTGCAGTGAAGGGACTTGCTATGATCGGCGCGGTTGATATCGGCGGAACAAAGATCGCGGTCGGGGTCGTGGATGGGGAAGGACGCGTCCTGGCCAAGGCCGAGTGCCCCACGGACGTGCCCCGGGGCTTCGCCGATGCTATGCGACGTGTGGCAGAAATGCTCGCGCAATGCATCGGCCCAACGCGGATTAAAGGAATCGGCATTGGGTGCACGGGGCCGGTGGACCCGGTTTCGGGCGCGTTAGGCAATGTCAATCTGCTTCCGGGTTGGGAGGGTGGCAACCCGGTTGAGACGCTGTCAGCGAAATTCGGTGTGACGGCGGCGATGGAGAATGATGCGGACGCTGCGGGCCTGGGAGAGGCGGTCTGGGGAGCCGGCAAGGGGAAAATCCGCCTTGTCTATGTGACCATCAGCACCGGAATCGGCGCCAGTGTGATATTGGACGGCAAGGTCTATCGCGGGGCCGGCGGCTGCCATCCCGAGATCGGACACCACGTGGTTGAACCGTCGGGTCCGCCTTGCTCTTGCGGCGCTCGGGGTTGCTGGGAGAGCCTGGCCAGCGGCCCGGCCATGGTGGACTGGGTGAAGGCCAACGCTGCGGGCAATTACGGCGGCCAGGAGTTGAGCGCCAAGCTCATCTGCGCGCGGGCCGCGGAGGGCACCGAATGGGCCCGGCGCGCCGTCGAGCACGAGGGCTACTACTTGGGGGTGGGACTCGCCAATGTCGTCAGTGTGTTTACCCCGGATGCCATCGTGCTAGGTGGCGGCGTGATGAAAAGCGCGGATTTGTTTCTCCGTCGCATTCGCCAGGTCATTCGCGAGAATTGCCGCCTGGTGCCCTTCGAACGCGTGGAGATTTCACTGGCGTCCCTGGGCCCGGACGTGGCCCTGATTGGCGCGGCCCAGGTCTGGCACCATCGCTTCGCGAGGTAGTCGCCGACGTTTAACGAGCAGCCCTCTCCCCCTTGGGGGAGAGGGTGTCGCGCTCCGGCGCTTGCATCAGCCGGAGCGTGACGGGTGAGGGGGTACTTCACCATGGACACTCTCAGGAGAGATCATCGTGCCTGCTAATACTAATTACACCATTATTGAAAACGACTATGTCCGCGACATCCTGGACCAGCCTCGGGCGCTGGAGGAAACGCTCCGTGGCCTCGGCGTGCCCGAAGGCTTCGCGCAGATTTTCGGGCGATTAGAAAAGGGAGGAATAAGGAGGATTGTTCTGACGGGGATGGGATCGTCTTTCTATGCCCTGCACCCTCTGCACGCGCGCCTTACAGCCGCCGGCCTTTCCACCGTGATGCTCGAGACTTCAGAGCTTCTGTACTATTTCCCAAGCCTGTTGGACGACGGGAGCATGGTCGTCGCGGTCTCTCAATCCGGTCGCAGCGCTGAGACCGTTCGTCTTCTTAACGACAGGGGACGCCGCTGCACGATCATCGGGGTCACGAACACGGCCGACAGCCCCCTGGCCTTGCAATCCGATAGTGCTTTCTTGACGCATGCGGGAGAGGAATTCTCGGTTTCCTGCAAGACCTATGTAGCGGCTTTGATGGCGCTGCATCAGTTAGGATCTCTTCTGACCGATGCGAATCCCCGGGAGACGACCGCCCAACTGGCGCCGGCGGTTCCCGCGGTTCGAGGCTACCTGGAACGCTGGCGCGATCACGTCCTCGAATTAGCCGCTCGTCTGGAAGGCGCCCGCGACCTGTTCCTGGTCGGGCGGGGAGACTCGCTCGCCGCTGCCGGGACCGGTGGACTCATCATTAAGGAGTCGACCCACCGCCACTCCGAGGGAATGAGCAGTGCCGCACTACGACATGGGCCATTCGAGATGCTCAGTAATGAGACGGCGGTTCTGGTTTTCGAAGGCGCCGCGAAGACCAGGACATTGAACGTCCGACTGGTCGAGGACATCCGCCAAAACGGCGGCAGGGCGGAATTGATCGGGCCGAATGCAGGACTCTCTTCCCTGCGCATTCCGGACGCGCCTCCAAGTGTGTTGCCGATTCTCGAGATCCTGCCCGTCGAGATGGTTACTCTGGCATTGGCTGCACAAGCCGGCCGCGAGGCCGGCCGCTTTACTCTGGGGTCCAAGATAACCACCGCCGAATAGGCCTGGGCCTCCATGGACCTAAGCCCTCTCCCCTTTGGGGGAGAGGGTGGCCCGAAGCCGGCGTTTTCATCAGCCGGGGCGGGCCGGGTGAGGGGGTCCGGGGAAGGTCGCAACAATTGGGGAATTCGAGGGGGCCACACTGGCTACCCCTACATTTCGCGGGAGCGGCTATTACTTATGACTCGCAGCAGGTACATGGTGGCTTTGGTTCTTACCACCTTCTTTGTCATTTCGTTTCTCACCAACATCCTGGGTCCTATTATTCCCGATATTATCAAGAGCTTCCACGTCAGCCTCACCGCCACTGCCCTGCTGCCGTTTTCGTTCTTTATTGCCTATGGAGTGCTCTCCATTCCCGCCGGGTTTCTGGTAGAAGCGTGGGGGGAAAAGAAGGTCATGCTGGCCTCGTTTGCGGTAGCGCTGGCGGGCGCCCTGTTTTTTGCGCTTTGGCCGGTCTATCAAGTTTCACTTTTCTCCCTTTTTCTGATCGGCGGAAGCATGGCCGCACTGCAGGTGGCGATCAACCCTCTCTTGCGCGTCGCGGGCGGCGAAGAACATTTCGCATTCAACGAGGCGTTTGCCCAGTTGGTCTTCGGCGCCGCATCGTTTGTCAGCCCGCAGGTTTACTCTTACGTGGTACTGCACCTCGGGGCCCCGGCAAAGGAAAACCTCCCGATGAGAGCTTTGAGCCGAGTGGTTCCGGCGAGTCTGCCCTGGGTATCCATGTACTGGATCTTCACGGTGGTTATTGCCCTGATGCTGATCGCGCTGTGGGCGTCGCGATTCCCCCAGGTGATGCGCACAGAAGAGGAGAGGGCCGGCGCTCTCGAGATGTACGCTCACCTGATGAAGAAGCCGGTCGTCCTCCTGTTCTTTGCCAGCATCTTCATGTACGTGGGCTCCGAGCAGGGAACCGCCGACTGGATCTCCGAATTTCTCGCGCACTATCACGGCTACGATCCGCACACCACGGGGGCCGCGGCGGTCGCGTGGTTCTGGGGATTGATGACGGCGGGCTGCGCGCTGGGCATGCTGCTGCTTAAGCTGTTGGATAGCCGCAAAGTGCTGCTCTGTTTCAGCCTCGGCGCGCTCGCCTGCCTAACGGTGGCCTTGTTTGGGCCGGGACCCGCGTCAAAGCTGGCGTTCCCTGCCATGGGGTTTTGCGCGTCGGTGATGTGGCCGATCATTATTTCGCTGGGACTGAACTCCGTCGCCGAATATCACGGGCCGCTCGCGGGCATACTCTGCGTCGGGATCATGGGGGGAGCTATCGTGCCGCTGATTATCGGGCGGCTCGGCGATGCGTTCGGCCTCCGCACCGGGATGATGTTTCTCTACGTAACGTTTGGCTGGGTTCTTAGCGTCGCCTTCTGGGCTAAACCCCTGATCGCCAACGTGACCTTTCGCGACAAGAAGGCGAAGTAAGTGGTGATCTGAAAATCGTTGTCCGTTGTCCGTCGTCAGTTGCTGCTCCGTCATTCTGAGTGTACATGGACCAGCGGTCCACCCATGGAGATGAAAGTCACCGTCATCCTGAGCGAAGCGAGGGATCTGCAGTTCCTGTCCGGGAGCTAATGCAGATTCTTCGCTTCGCTCAGAATGACAGCCGTTGTGCCAAGCGCGGGCAACAGACCACGGACAACGGACGATGGCGCGTCGTTACTTTCTAAAATAGTCCAAGAAGAATTTCACTCTCCCAGGTTCAGCTTCAGGCATAGGTCCAACACGCTCTCCCAATTCCATCGTATTGTGGCTGGCGGGGTCATAGCTTGGCCATCGCGGCAGGCCTGATCCATTCGGATCGCCTGTTTTGGCAAAGTTGGACCAATAGGACGCCATGAGATCCGAGAGCTTGAAGTCCACCGGTTTCCACGGACGATCGAGCAGCTTGAGGGTCTCGAAGATGTACGGAACTTCCGAGGTGTGGAAGGCGCCGAATTCGGGATGAGCAGGCCACGGGGTGGGGCGATCGAAGAAATAGGTGTATACCCTCCCACTTCTCTTCAACTGGCTCTCGCACCAGAAATCGATAGAGACTCGCGCCCGGTCTGTTTGGCTCGCCGTCCTGGCGGCCAGTACGTCGGAATCCTTCTCGACGGGATAGAGCTTCAGGAAAGTCGCGGCCCTGTCGCCATACGCCTTCTGCGCGCCGGTCGTGTAAGAGGCGACGGTCGGCGCCGTGGGCGGGCCGAATCCGCTCGCGAACGCAGCATCACCTGCGACCATCCCGACCATAAGCGGGACCTCGCGCGCCGGATGTTCCGCGGTGAGCACCCATCCGTCCGTGACGGGAAAAGCGGAGACCGAGGGTGCGCCTTTGGTGCCGGGCGTCGCGATGAAGAACTCCGAAGCGGGCAGCGCGCGCAACTCGGCGAGCGAGTGAGCCCCCTTTGCTTCGGCGTATTTGAGGCCTTGCTGCTCCCTCTGCTGGAGCGTTTCTCCTCCGCCATGGAGGTTCTCCGGAAACAACCCGGGGCCGCTTTGCGCGATGGCCCTGGCGAACAAGCCCTTGGCAAGCGGCGAATGCATCAAGCCGACAACGGAGATGGCGCCCGCAGACTGCCCAAAAATCGTGACGCGGCCAGGGTCGCCGCCGAAAGCGGAAATGTTCTTTTGCACCCACTCGAGGGCCGCAATCTGGTCCAGCAACCCGTAGTCTCCCGAGGATTGATGGGGCGATTCTTTGGTCAGGTCGGGATGGACGAGGAAGCCAAGCGGACCCACCCGATAGTTGGAAGTAACCACAACCGCGCCCTTTCGGGCAAGTTCTGTGCCGTTGTAGACGGCCACCGAACTCGAACCTTCGTTGAAACCACCGCCATAAAAATAGACCATGACGGCGCGTTTTTCGTGGGAGGATTTCGCGGGCGTCCAGACGTTCAAGAACAGGCAGTCTTCGCTCACTGCCCCTTGCGTCATGAATTCTTCCGTCCAGGGGAGTCGCGAACCAGGCTGATTCTGCATGCAGCTCGCACCAAAATGGTCGGCCTTTCGCACGTCCTCCCAGTGGTTGGCGGGCTGTGGAGGACGCCAGCGCAGTTCCCCAACTGGCGGCGCGCCAAAGGGAATGCCCAAGTAGGCCGTGACGTTGTCGTTGTCTGTTGTTCCCGAAATCAAACCGCTGCTGATTCGCACCGGCTTTTGCGAGCCATTCGGTACCGCGCCGAGAAGCAGAAGGGCCGTCCCGAGAACGATGAATTCTTTCCAGTGTCGCATGAGTCGCTCCTGTGCATTACCGGTCAGGCACTAAGACGCGAAGAGTATACACCGCGGTACGGAAAATGCGAAAACGCGCGGAGTGCCATGGAGTGCGGCAGCGAAGCTGCCGCCGTGTAATCCAAACCTAAGGCGGTAGCTGGCGCTACCGCACTCCACCGCCCCTTCGGCTGAGTTACCCAAGGTAGATTCAGTCTCGCAATTCGAGGAGGGATTTGATAACCTTTGGCGGCGCGGGTAAGTAGTGAACACCGCACGCCATGCACGGGCGCGGTGAGGGCGATTAAATGGAGAAGCACATGATCAAGCGTAGACGTATTATCATGAGCTGCGTTCTGCTGAGTATCGTTATTCTTGTGAGCACTGCTATGGCGGCTGACCGGGTAAAGACCGCAAGCGGCATTCTGGAAGGCACGGTCAACTCTGACTCTTCGCTGAGGATTTTTAGAGGTGTTCCCTTCGCGGCTCCTCCCGTGGGCGATCTGCGCTGGCAACCGCCGCAGCCGGTCAAACACTGGAGCGGCGTGCGTAAAGCCGTAGAATTCGGTCCGCGTTGCATGCAGGCCCTGGTCTTTAGCGACATCGTATTTCGCAGCAAAGAGATGAGCGAGGACTGCCTCAACCTGACGATCTGGACTCCCGCCCGATCCAAAAGCCAAAAGCTTCCGGTCTACCTTTGGTTCTACGGGGGCGGGTTCGCCGCCGGAGCCAACGACGAGGCTCGGTACGATGGAGAGAGTTTTGCCAAGCATGGTATCGTGGTGGTTAATGCGAACTACCGCCTGGGCATATTCGGCTTCTTCGCTCACCCTGAACTCACCGAGGAATCTCCCCACAAAGCGTCCGGCAACTACGGATTGCTCGATCAGGTTGCAGCGCTCGAATGGGTGCGGCAAAACATCGCGGCATTCGGCGGCGATCCTGAAAAGGTGACCATCGGCGGAGAATCGGCCGGATCGCTTTCGGTCAGCGCGCTCATGGCCTCCCCGCTTTCACGCAGTCTGTTTCAGCAAGCGATTGGCGAAAGCGGAGCATTTTTCGGCCCGGTGGGCGGGCGCGGTCAATCATCACGGGCGGATGCTGAAAAAGAGGGCGCGGAGTTTGCCGCGAAAATCGGAAACGGCAAGAACCTTGCTGAGTTGCGGGCGATGTCGGCTGCGGATCTGCTCGCCGAGGCCTCGAAGAAAGATAATGGATTCGGTTTTTGGCCCATCGTGGATGGCTACTTTCTTCCCTCCGATGTGTCTTCCATCTTTGCCCAAGGGAAGCAGAGCCAGGTTCCGCTGCTGGCAGGGTGGAACGCGGACGAGAGCCGGATGGAAGTCCTGATGGCAAAGGAGAAGCCTAACGCCAAGACCTTCGCCGAGCAGTTGCGCCGCGAATACGGGCCTCGCGCTGACGATGCCCTGAAGGTGTACGGCGCATCCACCGACGAGGAGGCGCTGCGGTCCGCCGGCGATCTGGCCAGCGACCGGTTCATTGTCTTTGGTACGTGGAAGTGGCTCGATGCGCAGGCAAAAGCCGGAAACGCTGTTTACCGGTACCAATTCGATCAAACCGTCCCGATTCCGGAGGCGGACAAGGGAACAGGTTTGAAGACCTTCGGGTCGCCGCACGCCGCGGAACTCGAGTACGTATTCACCATGCTCGATTCAAAGAAGGCGGACTGGCAGCCTGGCGACTACACGGTGGCCAAGACCATGAACGCCTACTGGGCGAACTTCATAAAGACAGGCGACCCCAATGGCACAGGCCTGGCAAACTGGCCACAGTTCGGCAAGACTCACGAGGTGATGCACCTCAATGTTCAGTGCCAGGCTCTGCCGGAGGAGCACCGAGATCGCTACGAGTTCCTCAACTCCGCGCCGGAGCCGGCAGCCGCTCCGTGAGAGGTTGTAGGGATTGCCCTGCGCGCCCCGTCAAGGTGATAAAACTGCCGCCACCTCGTAGTCAACGACTTTGGGTATGGTGAAAGTGACGGCGCCATCTGCGATTTGGAATGGGATTTCCGTTGCGGCCCGCAACAGTTCCACCCGAGTTACCTCCCGGCCTTGGGGCAGCCGCATTCGGACGTGCTGCTCACCGATGGGATAGAATTCCCGGATCCAGCCGCGGTGCACCGCCGGGTTCGTGTAGTTCAACACATGGACGGCGTAGCCGGCTTCAGTTTCCCACGCGAAGGGCTCGATCAGGCCCTCTCCCTCAATGGTTACCGGCTGCTCCTCGCCCGCCACCCACCCAATGGAGTTTCGAAGCAACCGGCTGAGATCGGTGTGCCCGGAGTGCCACAGGGTTCGGTCGACATCTCCAGGGAAGTAGACCAGCCGGCTTTTTCCCTTTGCGCGGAGAACCACTGCGGGCTCTCGTGTGTGTGAAGGTTCGGGATAGGAAAGCTCCGGAGGATAAGCCACCGATCCAGGGACGACCGTCATAATTGGTGCTTCGACGGCTGCGACAGGCACACGGTACTCAGCGCCCGCAATCCAATTCGTGCCGGTGAACCCATCGAGAATGGCGTGCTGCTTCTCGATTCGCGCGGAGTAGGCATTGCCGGTTGTGCCGATGATCTCGCCCGCCTTGCGGATTCCAAAGACGTCCGCCAAGCCAAAATCCGCCCGCTTCCGGTTCCTGTCCGTATACAAACCGGTCTCAAAGGTCGCCAGCAGTGAGCCGCCCGCATCCGCATATTCGCGCAACTGGCGTAGTTGCGAGTCGCTGAGCAGGGCAATGTTCGGCAGCAGCAAGGCCGTATACTTTTCGAGCTCCGGGAGCGAGAGCTTCTCCTCGTGCACGAAATCGAACAGAAAACGCCCCTCGAGCAGCGCAAAGTACAGGCCCTCCATATACTGCATGGCCGAAGCTCCCCGGGGAGGCTGGTAGAACAACTGCGTGCGCTGTCCCATCACCACGCCGATGGCGGCGATCGAACGTTTGTTGATCAAATGCTGGTCGTGCTGTGCGGTCCAATTGAAGAATTCGCGCGCCGGCTCCAGCGCGCGCCGGTCTTCGCCCAGTCCATTCTCGGCGCCCACGATGTGTTGGTAAGGCGCCATGCCGCTGGCCACGGTCTCATCCATCCACATGCGGGCTTCGGCGGGCGACTTGGCCACGCCCCGCCAACGGACCGGCCCCGTTGACCATGCTCCGGTCACATTCGTCGCCGTCTTGCCTTTCTGCACGGCGCGGCAAACACGGCCCTGCATCGCGCATCCCCAAATCGGCGCATCTTCTCCGCCCCGCCCCTGGTTGTCAGCCTGGAACCACTCGCAGAGTTCGCCCAGTTCCACCAGGTTGGCCGAGCAGCGGATTCCGCCGCCCAGATTGGCGAAATAGAAATTCCCCGCGCGCTTTTCCTTGGCGATCGAATCGTAGAGCTTCCAAAGGAAAACTGTGCGCTCGTTGAACTTGTCCCAGTATTCGACCGTCCCGCTCGGCGGCAGCTTGCGGCAGATCGCACAATGGCATACGGGCAGACTTCCCAGCGGCGGCCAAGCGTTGGTAAATAGTCCGTCAACATCATAACTGGAATTAATCTCCCGCATGATGGCTGGGATGTAATCGGTCATGTAGGTCGAAAACATGCACGTGCGGAACAGCCTGTGGTCCTCGTCGTGGACCACCGCACGGCCATCCGAATCCTGCTCGAACCATTCCGGATGCGCCTCGACCGCATCTGCCCAATTGAGATCGGGGCTGAGGCGGGCGATCACGTGCAATCCGCGTTTCTTCGCCGCTTGGAAGCAATCACCGAAAAAATCGCGGTCACCGAGATATTTGCCCTTGCGGTGAAAAGGCACCTTGGTTTGATAGTACGCCAGGATTCCCGTGACGCTCACCAGCACGGCATCCACCTTCAAACTGGCCCAGTAATCGGCCCATTGCTCGATGTCGAGCGTCACCGGGTCGTGCTCGGTCATATTCAATTGCCCGATGCGGCGAATCTTCCGCTGCCAGGGAACATCCGGACCAGCACCTGGTCCCGTCCCGATGAAAGAAGTTGCTAAGGGGTAGTCCGATTCCCTCGTCGCCGCGGGGGAAACTATGGGCTGGTGTGTGGCGATTGCCACCGCAGGCAGCGATATGAAGTCGCGACGGTTCATTGCCAGATTCTCTCCTCTCTTGGGAATGTAAGGGCGGTCAACGCCCAGTCCTCATTCGGGGGAAGACGGTGCGTTCCAGTCGTTGCGATTCTCGACGTTGGAATCACTCGCCGGCAGCGGCCAATACCTCGGCTTCGAGGAATGGGGCAATGAAGAAATTGGCCTTCTCACGTAGAGCCTAAGTCTCGGGCTTGAGCGCAGTAACGTCGCCCTCCCTCTTGCCTCGAAACAGAATACCAAGAACGCCGGTGACTTGGAGATCTACCCGGGAAGCAAGTTCCCGGCCTTCCTGTTCGTCAATTACGACCAGGTCGGCATTCAGGTCAACGGCAAGTGCGATGGCCTCGGCTTCGCCGCGGTGCAGGTGTAGCAACAGCACATCGAGCAAACGTGATTTCGCCGGCGACACACACCGCAGCCAACCTTGATCGAGCGCTTCCCGGATTGTTCCCAAAGTTCGTGGATCGGGATGGGCATTCAGCTCTTCACGTACGAAGGTGGGAATCCATATCTCGGAAAACTGCGAATTGAGAAGGGGAAGTCGTCCGATTGCGGCCAGACTTGAAACTGGAGAAGTGTTACTGACGGCGCGCATAGTCGATATCTTGTCTCAGGTCTTCTTCGGTGTAGTGCCGCGCAACGCCGCGCTGCGCAACGAGCTCGGCAAAGTTGAGACGGGACATCTCTGCGAACTCGCTGGCCTTGCCGAACGAAAGAATCGCTCGTGCATAGAGGGCGACCGCAAGTTCGGTGCGCAGCCGCGGCAAAACCTCCGGAGACGGCAGCCTGAGGCTCCTGGCAATCGACTCGGGTATCTCAAGGTGAATCGGCATTGCGTCCTCTACGCCAGTTCCTGCTTCTACTCTAGCGCGAATGCGCGCGGTTTGTCACCCCGAAAAGGCGGGCGCGAAATCCTGTGCTCGTGCAGTCGCGAGTCACCACAAAAGCCATTGCAGACATTTGGTTGGCAGAATAACATGACGGTCTGCACACTTGAGTGGAGGAGTCGAAATGATCAGACTTGGCCAACCCATGCCACGTAGGACCTTTGTGGGAGCCGTGTTTGCCGGGCTGGGCATTACAGGGCTCAGCGCCCGGACGCCCAAACCCAGAACCGGCGACATCCCGATGAGAGAGTTCGGGAAGACTGGCGTGAAGCTGACGGTGATCGGGCAAGGCGGAGCGCGCCTGGCCTTGACCCGCACCAAGGAAGCGGCCCGGGCCCACGTGCGCCACGCTTACGAGCTAGGCTTGAACTATTTCGACTGCGCCCACGATTATTGGGATGGGCACTCCGAAGAGGTCTACGGCGACGCGCTCGCCGAGGTGCGCAAGGAAGTCTTCATCACTACCAAATGCATTAAGCGCACGCGAAAAGAAGCTGACGAGGACCTTCACAGCTCGCTCGCGCGCCTCAGAACGGATTACGTGGACCTGTGGCAGATGCACGGTGTTCAGGACTCGACGGATGTGGAGAAGATCTTTGCTCCGGGAGGAGCGATCGAGGCCTTCGAGGCCGCAAAGAAGGCCGGCAAATGCCGCTTCTTCGGTTTTACCGGACACCACGATCCCCAAACACACGTGGCGATGCTGAAGGCCTACGAGAAGTGGGATTCCATTCTGATGCCGCTCCATGCCGCCGACCCTGCGTATCTGAGCTTTCAGAACATCACTTTGCCTCTGGCCGTGGAGCGAGGCATGGGGATTCAAGCCATGAAGGTCTTCGCCAACGCTTTCCTGTTGCGCGTTTTGAACGCCGAAGAATGCCTTCGATACACTCTCAGCTTGCCGATCCATTGCGCCACGGTCGGCTGTAGCACAACGGGACAGCTTGACGACGACGTGCGCATTGCACAGAACTTCAAACCTTACACGCCGCAGGAAATGGAAGCTGTGGCGAAGCTCGCGATAACGGCGGGGCCCGGCGGCCTCAAGGGACCGGCGCTGGAATATTGGAAGATTGGCGGCGAGTGGAAGTAGGCGAGCCAAGAATCGTAGCGGCGGGTTTATCCCGCCATCGCGGTTCTGAAAACGCCGGAGATATGGCGGGGTAAACCCGCCGCTACCTCTCGGCCGATGATTTTTTCACGGCTGCCAGGGGCTGAGCCGCGGGATCCAGCGCGGGACATGCGCGCAGAACGTTCCGTATTCCTCGCCATACTTCTTCCGCAAAGTCGGCTCCTCGTACGCCAGCACGAACAGATGAAATGCCAGCCAGACGAGCGCCGCATACCCCAGCACGCGGACGTTCCCAAGCACCAGGCTCTGACCAAGGATCACGGCGAAAACCGCCACATACATCGGGTTGCGAACATATCGGTATAAGCCCGTGACCACCAGATGGCGAGTAGGGAAAACCGGCGCGGGCGTTCCCAACCCTTGCAGCGCAAAGCGGACAAAGGAATCGAGCAACACGAGCACGCCCGCCGCGATCAGCAAGGCTCCCAAACCCAGTAGAGGCCACCCCAGCGGCGATTGCGTATCCGCTCCGCGCCTCGAGATCCACCAAGGCGCAAGCCCCGCCACGATCCCCGGCGCCAGAACGAAAAACACTGCCGAACCGAGCGCGGCCCAGACTTTTCTCATGTCCGAGACTCTGCCTCCGCGCCTGATGTTACACGAGTACGATATTCCTCGGCCGAAGAATCTGCGTGCCGAAGGCACCTTGGAGTGCGGCGGCTTGACGCCGCCTTAGGATTAGTGCGGGGCGCAGAGTTACATTACACCTCGATCCAGTTCGTCCCGCGAAAAACCTCAGTCCGCGCCGTGCCAAGGCGGCGTCAAGCCGCCGCACTCCAAGGCGCTTCGCGCATTCTTCATGGTTTCCGGGTGTTCGCCGGCTGACGAACATGAGCGACTGCTCTGAAATCGGCTTCTTCACACCTTCAACGTCTACACCGAAAAGAAGCGCTGAGAGAAACTGAACCCGGTCAGGCGCGGGCTGGTGAGTTCGCCTGGGGATTGGCCGTGGTCAAGCTGGCGGTATTACCATGACGTGTCCGTGCTCCGCATGGATGGACTGGACTGAGCGGGCAGCACAGGCCTGTCCCTTCGGGACATCGCAGACTCCAATAACCAGGAGTCTGCGCCAGCCCGCTATTGACAGCTATACGTGTTTAACGTATAGTGAGCCATGCAAACCGTCGTCGAAACACAAATATACCTTCGCGACGCAAAGGCCACCGGGCTGTCCGAGGAGGAACGCAAACGGATTGTGGATTTTGTAGCGGCGAATCCCGATGCTTATCGAAGGAGGACGTAACCATGGCGAAGAAAAGACTGACCGCGGGGCAACGCCTGATCGCGAGCGCCAAACAGGCTCTGGCCTTTGCCCAGGGCGGGACCCAAGCCGGCGTTGCCCACATCCCCGACGAAATCGACACGGCCCGGATTCGGAGGAAGATACATATGAGCCAAAGCCACTTTGCGGAGTATATCGGCGTCAGCGTCCGCACCATCCAGGAGTGGGAGCAAGGACGCGTCGTGCCCTCGGGAGCCGCGCGCGCCTTCCTGACCGTGATCGACCGGGAGCCCGACGCCGTGCACCGCGCGCTTTTGCACCCTGTCCCTAACCGCGGCCGCGCCTCAGGACATCAGTCCGCGCGGTCGTAAGAAAGGAACGCAGTACATCTCGAAAAGGGTGCCTCACACTCTTCTCCCCCCTACTGCTCATTTGGGATGGGCGATGACCTCTTCAATGACGTAGGCATCGCCCGAGATAGTGAAATAGAAACGCCAGTTTCGGTTGACTCGTGCCTGCCACAGTCCCGCCGACTCGTCATATTTCTTGGCGCGGAGGGAAGGGTGCAACAGGTTGTTGAGCAGGAATCGCAGCTGCTTTTCAAAGGCTCGACGGACATTGGGCGGGGCAGCACTCAGGGAGTCGAGCGCGCGGTGAGATAGGACGATTTGCATCTGGGATACTTACGATGCACGCTTCATCCGTCTTCGCTTCTTCACCTCTTTACGGACAAAGCCAATGGCTTCTTCGGCGGTCGCAAAAGGTCCGTGGAAAGGACCCTTACGGGCTTCCTGTATGCGCGTATCGATGACCCGCCGCTGGGCCGGCGTGTACTCGTCATCGGCGACCGGCAGTTCGGGAACAATGCTTATCACGCCACCGGAGACCTTGAATTCCACTTTCTGCCCGCTCCTTAGGCCGGCACGCTGCCGAACGCTCCGGGGCACCACGAGTTCCGACTTGGTTGATACGACAACGCCCATGATGAATAATACTCCCCTGCTTAACCCAAATTCACTCTACACCGGGAATGTCGGTTCGTCAAACTTCGCTGGAATAAATGTGGAAGTCTAAGCCGAAAACGGTTCCTGGCACCCTCTTTCTCCCGGCCAGCGCGCATCCCATCCTGCGCATTGATCGGATACTGCTGCCCGCCGATGCCCGGACACGGATCTAAGCAAAAAGCTTTCGGCGATTATGCACGTGACGCAGATGGCGTGCTAAACTCTGCGTATGCAACGCAATCCCAGGTGCCTATTTTGCGATAGCGATGCGGAAGAGCGCGAACACTTGTGGCCCACCTGAGTAGTCAAGCTTATCCAGAAAAGAGAATCTGACAGAGTTAAAGTCAGAGGGCATATAGATGGCAAGCCTCACAACTATGTTTCAAAGATTGGCGGAACCTCGAAGTGTGTTTGCCGAGAATGCAACGGCGGTTGGATGAGCAGACTTGAGACCTCGGCACAACACATAGTTGGGCCATTAATTTGTGATCTCTCAATCCGACTTGATGAGAAACAACAGGAAATAATCTCTCGATGGGCATTCAAGACTTCAATGGTCATGGAATCTATGGCGAGGACTCAGGAGGGTCCGTTTTATTCAGACGAAGAATGCCGCCAACTACGCGTAAGCTCATCGCTTCCCTTTCGGAGTCTCATTTGGCTCGGGAGATATGGAGGCCGTCACGAAACAGCGGCTATTGGAACGGGCATCTGGAACGATGTGCCCAACAAGCCTGGAACGATTCATGGATATGTGAGTACGATTGTCGCTGGGAAGCTTGCCATTCAACTTCTCACTTTTCATGTCCCCGAGCCATACAGTGAGAGAGCCGTCCCGATTCAGCCACGTCCCGGATTTTGGACGGAGTGCCTTATTGATATTCACCCTTTTAGAACTGGGCTTTCATGGCCTCCACCGCTGACCATCAGCAACTCTGGCAGAGTCGGTCTTGATGCACTTGCTAACAGATGGTCGGCTGGGGTTTATCCGCCTAGAGTTTACCCCCCTGCGGAAATCTAAAAGGAAAAACGGTACCTGGAAGGTGTGAAAAAATCACCGAGCCCTGTCATTCCGAGCGAAGCGAGGAATCTGCATTTGGTTGTTTTCTAGGAAATAAATGCAGATGCTTCGATTCGCTCAGCATGACAGCCAATTTCTTCACACCTTCCCAGCCGTGGGTGGGGAGCTCGAGTAAAATCCCCCCAAGCCCCGGAGGGGCGAAAGAACATGTCGCATGACCTTCCAAGAGGAATTGATCGCCTTTCCAAAAAAACGGCATCCCTTACGATGAACGTTACATTTGGTCGTGATTTCTTTCGCCCCTAAAGGGGCTTTGGGGCGGGTGGGGCCGATTGCCCCACGGCTTGGAAGCTGTGAAAAAATCGAAACTTTGAAAAATAGTTCTTGACATCTTAGCCTATTAGTATAAGCTATCGTCATCCTGCCGACGGAGGAGACCCTTTGAGCGACCCGGAGACCCGACAACCTGGCATTTGGCCTGAGGCGGAGTTGCCGCGCCCGCCCCAGGCGCCGCCGGGAGCCCGCCCGCCCGAACCGCAGCGCCAACCGCGCTTGCAGCCGATCAACCGCAACCAGTTGTGCTGGCACGCCGTGGACGTGGAGAAACTGGTTGGCCCGGACCACTTGGTGCGCGCGATTTGGGAACTGGTGGGCCGCTTGGACCTGAGCCCCTACACCCGCACGGTGAAGGCGGTGGAGGGGGTGGCGGGGCGTGATGCCTATGACCCGCGACTGCTGATCAGTCTCTGGACTTACGCTTACAGCCAGAAAATAGCTTCGGCACGGGAAGTGGCGAGATAGGTGTTCCCCCATGCCGCAATCGCTTTCGCAACTCTACATTCACCTGATCTTCAGCACCAAACATCGCGAGCCGATGTTATTGGCGCCCGTGCGCGAAGACCTTCACGCCTACCTGGCGGCGGTTCTCAATAACCAGGACTCCCCAGCGCTGAAAGTCGGAGGCACGAGCGACCACGTTCACGCGCTGTTTCGATTGTCGAAGAACCTCGCGCTGACAAAAATCGTGGAGGAAGTGAAGACCAGTTCATCGAAATGGGTCAAAACACAGGTGCGCGGCTTGGCGAATTTTCATTGGCAAAGCGGTTACGGCGCGTTTTCGGTGAGCGCGGCGGATGTGGACGAAGTCGTGGAGTACATCGCGCAACAAGAAAGCCACCACCGCGTGGCCGGCTTTCAAGAGGAATTCCGGAAGTTCCTGGACGCGCACGGCATTGCCTACGACGAGCGGTACGTATGGGATTGAAGAGGATTGTTCCGCCCTTTCAGGGCTCTGGGGTCGATTGGCCCCTGTTGACCCAGGCCTTCAGCCTGGGCTTCGTTAGATCGCCCCTTCGGGGCTCAAGCCGGGACGTATGCGTCAGCCGTGAGGCGGGGTTCCGCCTGTAGGGGCGAGGCA
>CAVYJG010000003.1:0-811112 GCA_963768695.1 uncultured Acidobacteriota bacterium
GCGCTTGTCGGGCACCGCCATCGCGACCATACCGCCCACCCGGAGTACCGCCTCACAGCCGCGCAGGCGCCCAGAAGCGCACCGAGTCGGGTAGGTGTTCCAGATTGTGGCTGGATATCACAAAATCGAACCGCGCGTCGGCACCGAAGCGGGCGCTGGCCAGTTCGGCGATCTCACAGGCCGAACCGACCAGATCGACCTCGCCGATCCGCTCGATCGCCGCCTTGTCGAGGTCGGGATGAACCGCGGCCCGCGTCAGCAAAGTGGCGCGGTCGAACACGTCCAACGTAATAACCTCGCGGTCGCCGCCGGGCCGAATGATCGGAGTATGCCACGGAGCAACTTCGACGGTCGCGCGCGCCATGTGCGATATACCGCAGGACCTTTTGCCTGTTCATATATCCGTTCCTCTATAAGAGCTTGTTCATAGGACACCTTCTCAATATTCGGCAAGCAGGCATTGGGATCATCGTAGAGGAAGTTGCCACATAGCGGGGTTTTACATCCAGAATTGCAGGATTATAGAGCGATTTTTGAATTTTATGTTTCTTCCAGGGAGAGCTAAATTATGAAGCGGGTCAAAACGAATTGTGGCCAATATCGTTACGAATTCCGGTGTATAACCTCGCGGCGGTCGTCGGGCCACCATGCTTGGAGGCCGGTTATCCCGCCGGTCTGGACGTTGGTCAGCCAGCTCGCCGCCTACGCTTTTGCCTGCGCTGAAATGACCAGCGAAGGCCGCGTCGTCACATGGCACTGCCCATACCTCGAATGCGACGCGCCATCGCACCCATGATATAAAGAGCGAAGTTTGGCACTCCGTCCACCATAAAGCGAAATTTTCGCTGATCGATGACCGAGAGTTCCGCCGCTTCCTTGACATGGGCCGTCGAACTGCGCGGTGCATCGTCGATCATCGACATGAAGCCAATCGCCTCGTTGGCGCCGCATATCTCGACCACTTTATCGCCGATCAACATTTCAATGACGCCGGACTGCACCACATACATGCAGGAACCGGGGTCGCCCTTATTGAAAACGGTACTACCGGCCGGATAGGCAACGTTAATTCCGGCATTCTTCGCAAACATGCGCATGTCGATGTCGTTCACGGCTACCCCATCTTCTTCAGGTCAGACCAACCGGCGATCTTGTTATCCGATATTCTCCAGGTAGCCAGGGGATCTCCCCGGTCCTGTCGAAGTTTTCTGGACGCCGTTCCTCACCTTGAGCCATCAGGCGCGGGATGTCATCCTCGACAACCCAACCACCTATTCGCCCAACGATGCCTGCGCTGAAGTCAACCGGACGAAGGGGCAAGCCGCGGCGACGGCCATCGCCAGTCCGTGGCCCCCGAGCGCGGCGTTATTTCAGCGGCAATAATAGTCGTAGGCCGTCTTGTCGGCTCCGGTTCCAGGCTGCGCGGTTGCACACCAATCCGGCTTCCCAGCAACAGCCGCCACTGGAATCGGTTGCAGGACCGGAGCAAGCACGGATGCCAGCCGCACTGGAACTGGTCTCCATTCACGCGACAACCGTTGTGCTTCCGCGATCTGTGCGGGGAGCATCTGCGCCGCGTAGAAGGCGCGATTCTTCTGTGCTTTCTCGTTGCCGCTCGCTCCAGCGAGGTTGGTCCACATGTAAGCCAGCACGAAGTCCTTAGGTACGCCCCAGCCATTGGCATACAGGACCCCAAGGTTATTCTGGGCATCGGCGAGGCCCTGGCCGGCAGCCTTGCGATACCATTGCACGGCTAGCGCGTAGTCCTGCGGAATGCCCTGGCAGTGTGCATACATGACCCCAAGGTTGTTTTTCCGAGCATCGGCGAGGCCCTGGTCGACAGCATTGCGATACCATTGCACGGCCATTGCGTAATCCAGCGGAGCGCCCTCGCACTGCGAGGACATGATCCCGAGGTTTTTCTGAGCCTCGGCGAGACCCTGGCCGGCGGCCTTGCGATACCACTGCTCCGCCAGTGCGTAGTCCTTCGGAACGCCCCGGCCGTCTCCATACATGTTGCCGAGGTAATATTGGGCATCGGCGTCGCCCCGAACAGCGGCCTGGCGGAACCATTGGACAGCCAGCGCATAGTCCCGCGGAACGCCCAGGCCTTGGCTGGACATGGCGCCGAGGCTGTTCTGCGCCACGGCAAGGCCCTGGTCAGCGGCTTTGCGGAACCATTGGACAGCCAGCGCGTCGTCCCGCGGAACGCCCAGGCCGTATGCATACATTAACCCGATATCGAACTGGGCACCGGCGTCACCCCGATCGGCCATCTGCTTCCAAAGGTGCAGCGCGGCCGCATAGTCCTGCCGTTCGTATGCCACCGTGGCATCCTCGGCTGGGCCTGCCACGACAGGGCCGGCCACGACAGGCCCGGCCATCATAGGCCCGGCCAATGCAAGCGCCACAACCGTTGCTACCACACGCATCACGCACGCCGTGCTCATCCCGCGCATGGGCTCTCCCCTATCGTTGCAGCGATTAGTAAGAACCTGCCTCGATTTACGCAACCTCCAGGCCACCCGAGAGACGCGCCCGCGGCGGTTGTGGGCCGGCCAGCCGATCATGGGTGAGACCCCCGGCACCGGCCGCCACGACATCGATCGTCACAACACCGGACGTCACAACACCGGACGTCACAACACCGGGCGCCACGACACCGGGCGGATGGTCTTGCCGAACACGGCACGTCATCCCTTGCCGCATGTCGACAAGGACGCCACGGCGTATCCCCGCAGATCGCTTGCCTCGACAACCAGCTTCAGATCGGTGTTGTAGATTGTTATCACCTGCCGCACCGGCAGGCCGGTCACCTTGATCGGCTGGGCAGCCCAGGCGCGCGAGATCGTCACGACCGCCGCTTTAACGGTGCCATCGCCACCCTCTGGCATCGATGCCGAGACCTGGATCAGCCCATCGAAAAACGAGACCGTATCTTCGGGTTCCTGCGCCTTCGTCGTAATAGGAAGGCGCGGGCGGGCCACCCTGTCGCCGCAAGGGCGTGGTGCATCGATCTCTCGCAGCACGCGGGCAATACGATCGTCCTCGATACCAGCGCCCTGCTTTTGGCGCAGGATCGTCACCAGCGCGGCGAGGCCACTGCTTGGAACGTCGGCATCGTAGCGTTGTTGCAGGGCGATCGTGGCCTGCTGTGCCCGTACCAACTCCGCATGCAGCCGTTCGTCGGTCAGCTTTTCAGCGTCAACCTGAACTCTCAGGCGTTCGATCTCCGCCCGTTGCGCGGCCACCTCCCGTTCAGCCAAGACGCTGCCTGTCCGATAGGAGGAGTAGCCAATCGCCGCAAAGACGCAAACGGCGGCAAGCCACAGTGTAAGGCGGAATACAAAATGTCGCCGGGCCGGCCCCGTTGGCGGCTTAGGTTACTTCTAATCGCCATCCCGACCTTCTCTTATGCCGCATGAACACCCGCGATTATCATTGTATTTAGGCCTGTTCCCCAACCGGGACCGCCTCAGAATGCTCTCGTCCGCCGTATGTCCACAAGGTGTAATGCCAGGCGTCCCTGGCCAATCGGGGGGAACGACGCCAGCGGGTACGGTTATGGCGGACATGGCGCGGGCGTAACGCGCGAAAATCCCAACGCCCGTTCTTGTGCCTCGATTTTCTTAAGTTTTTCCGGGGATCATTGGTGGGCGCTGTAGGATTCGAACCTACGACCCGCTGATTAAGAGTCAGCTGCTCTACCAACTGAGCTAAGCGCCCGCACCAACGAGGGCCGGTTTCTACCAACCTTCCCCCGCAATGCAACCCCCTTCTCAGTCCCCCGGTTCAGGCGCCCGCCAGAATCGCGTCCGCCATCTTCTCGGCCGTCATCAGCACGGGGAAATTCGTGTTCGCGCACGGCACCACCGGGAACACCGAGGCATCGACCACCCGCAACCCCTCCACGCCCCGCACACGGCCCGCCGGGTCGGTTACCGCCATCGGGTCATCCTCGGATCCCATCCGGCAGGTACACGACGCGTGCCACACCCCGACCGCCGCCTTGCGCACGAACGCCTCCAGCTTCTCGTCGTCGGTCAGCACGTCCCGCAAGGAGACCCCCTCCATCACCAGGGTCTCGATCAGAAATTTCCGTAACACCGCCGGCCCGTCCAGCGCCTTGGCCAGGACATCCGTGATCAGCTTGTTCTTGCGGCTGTGCAGCCCGACCTGGCGCACCTTGTCGCTGTAGCTGGCGGGGAATGGGTTGTCCGTCACGCTCTGCATGATCGGGGTCAGGTGCATCGCGCCGAACTGGCGGACACCATCCATCATCCGCTGGAGATCGCGATGGTCCGACAGCAGGTTGAAATCGACCTGCGGTTCATCCGCCGCGCTCGCCGACCGCAGCCGCACCGACCCGGTTTCCGAGTAGGTCTTGTACACCGTCACGATGCACGACCCGATCTGCTCGCCCACCGCGTGCCAGGACGTCTTGTTGGTCACCACCGTGAACATGTCCCCCGCCGGGATGCCGGGCATGTTCGAGGAATACCGCATATAATCCACTCAGAATCGTTAGCACGGCGAAGAGTAGAATCGTTGAAATTTCCAGAAGACGAATGACGATGATTTCAATTGCCATTTTGAGTTTAATGAATAGGAAAGGGAATTTGAAGAATTTGAATGTGAAATTTCGATTGAAAAATGAGACGAAGAGTTTTGAACGAGGCTTGATGCTTACTTAAGCGCAAAATTTTACTGAGATTTTAGTGAAAACAATTCTGCATGTGACTTGGATTTAAAATATTGCTTCGATTTTATTCCTAAATTTTGTACTTTTCCTATTATAGAGCTTTTCATCGAAAAAGCTTTCATTTCCTGAGGGGGAAGGGTATGGAAAGAGGGCGGGGGGGGGGGGTAGGAGGAGTATTTTTGTTGTAAAAACTACTAAATTTAATGAAATCTTTCCCTCCTATGCATCATAAGAAATCACAGAATAACAAGATTAACAGCATTCGACAAGTCGGCAGTTTAGCGCGTTTTCCCGGTGACCGATCCCTTTATGCACGTTACGCGAAGATAAGACGATCTCAAGAACCCGCGCGAGACACTAAGTAAATTAGTTGGTTGCTCCGTGGAAGGATTCCCGAAGCAGCAGCGAAACTGAGTGCGATATCCATGGTAATGTCCACAGAAGGAGGACAGACAAAGAGATCCCATCAAATTAAACCTTAGAAAATTGTTGTTTACATATTGCCTCCCAGCACTGGACTGATTCAGGAGACTTTCGAGAAAATGGAAAATTATCTTCAAAATGGACCTAAATCAAGCCACATTTATGATCCACTCCCTCCCCGTCCCCTTATCTCTATTCAGAGAGCGAGCTGGCCTGAGAAAGTTTTAATTTAATACCCAAAAAATCTCAGCAAATTGTTGTTTACATATTGCCTACCAGCACTGGACTGATTCAGGAGACTTTCGAGAAAATGGAAAATTATCTTCTGAATGGACACAAATCAAGCCACATTCACGATCCACTATCTCCCCGTACCCTTACCTGAACAATTATAGCAAAATTAATGGTAAACACCCAAAAACCGAATTAATTAATTAAGATAAACTTTCGCTGCTGCTTCAACGCGGGGCCTCCAACTATAAATTTTCCAATGAATCATGTAAACAATTACGTATGGCGCTAAATTCGCTACGCGCGCGAGATTCAAATTCAATCGCGTATTGAGGTTTTGCGAGAATTAAAGAGATTTGAGGGTTGCGGAGTGACGGGAATAGTTGCTGCTGCTTGTTTGGGTGTGCGGCAACACTTTTCCGTGCTCTGCAACGTTAATTAGTCGATTTAATTAGCATTTCCATTTTCAGGTGAAAAAAAGTTGAGTTGAACACGTACCAGCAATCCTTCTCAACTTTTTTTTTGAATCTGAAAAAGTCGTTACCTGCTGTTAGCAGCCGACGGGATTAAGCGATTTCTTTAAATAATTCATGAATTAATGATTATAAATTCTCAAGAAGTCGAGAAGTTAAGGAGTCGAGGAGTTGAAGAGTTCAGAGCAGAAGGCAAGAGACGACACAAGCTCCCGGTTACGGGCTGGGAAACGCCGGTTGGCTTCTCAACTCCTCAACTTCTCGACTCCTGGACTGCAGTACTGACGGAACAAAGCGAGAATGTCTATGAAAACAAAGGACAACGACAATTAGTCCTATACATCCTCCATGCCGCTGAGGCCAGAAGCGGTTTCACCTACCATCTTCACGCCACAGAACGTAGCGCTGCCCGGCTGGCAGTTCACCCCCGGCAGCCTTTGCCCAGTGCAGCCTGATTATCCGGCAAATCCTTACCAGAAGTCGCCCCGATCTACCCACCCAGCATCTCGAAGACTCGATTAAGCTACTGACCCACAAGGAGTTACTCATCTGCCCGGCGGTTGGCGGTTTGGCCGATGCGCTGCACTGTTCTTGCGCGGAGACAAAAACCGTGGACAGCGGCTTCTACGCGGCATTTACGGGCTTGGCGGCGCAAACTCAAGCGCTGGAACTGGCGGCCAACAACCTGGCGAACATCAGCACGACCGGCTACAAGGCGCAACGAGAGTTCTACAAGTCACTCACGGCCAGTCTTGGGAACAACAGCCCACGGCCATTGGGTCCATTGAATCAAGCCATCAACAACTACGGCGTGCTGGGCGGCGCCACGGTGGATACTCAGGCCGGAATGCTGGAGCGCACCGGCAACGACCTTGACGTGGCCATGGAGGGCTCCGGGTTCTTCGTCATTCAAACGAAGGCAGGGCTGAAGTACACACGCAACGGGAACTTCCGCGTTGACACGGAAGGGCAGGTGCGGACGGCCTGGGGGGATCCCGTGCTGGACGATCAGAACCGTCCGCTCGAGATTCCCAGCGGGCCCATCTCCGTCAGTTCGGACGGCACAATCTCATCCCAGGGCGGCGTGGCGGGACGCTTCCAGACGGTAGACTTTGCGCCGGGTACGGCCTTGGTCCCCGAAGGCAACTCGACGTACTCCGCCCCCAAGGCGACTGCTACACCCGCCACCGATCCGCAGGTTCGCCAAGGGATGCTCGAGGCGTCCAACATGAGTCCGATCACCGGCACGATCGGGCTAATCATGATTCAGCGGCAGACCCAGCTTCTGCAACAGGCGCTTTCGATATTTCATAACGAATTCAATAAGAGCGCCGCAGAGGAGTTGCCGCACGTTTCGTAGCCCACCGGGGGTTAGCTAATATCGTAAAGGCTTAACCCCCTCACCTGACGCTGCGCGCCATCCTCTCCCCCAAGGGGGCGAGGGCATAGATTCGGATCGTGAGGAGAGGGAAATGTTTCGCGCCTTATACACTGCCGCCAGCGGCATGATCGCTCAGCAATACAACCTCGACAATGTGGCGAACAATCTGGCCAACGCCAGCACCGCCGGTTTTCGAGGCCGAAGGCTGCAATTTGAGGATCTTCTGTACCAGGACCTGGTGGCGCCCGGCGCGGCTGCGACCCAGCAAACGAACTTCTCATCGGGGCTCCAGATCGGATTGGGATCTCGCACTGCCACGTCCGAAGTTCTTCAGACCCAAGGGGACGCAACCACGACGGGGAACCCGCTCGATCTGATGATCAAGGGTCAGGGTTTCTTCCAGGTGAAACAACCGGACGGACAAATTGCTTACACGCGTTCTGGCTCCTTTCAGTTGGATCAGCAAGGCAACATCGTGACGGCGGAAGGCAATCCGCTGCAACCCTCAATTACGATTCCCTCGAACGCCCAAACGATTACCGTGGGCACGGATGGAACCGTGTCTATCACCCTGCCGGGCCAACAAACGTCCCAGCAGGTGGGGATTATTCAGCTCGCCACTTTTCCCAACCCAGGCGGCCTGCAAAGCGTCGGCCAGAACCTGTTAATGACCACCAGCGCCTCCGGCGAACCCGTGGTGGGCAGTCCAGGAGGGGCCGAGGGCCTGGGCACCCTTCAGCAAGGGATGCTCGAGCAATCCAACATCGACGTGGTTCAGGAGTTTGTAGAGATGATCCTGACCCAACGGGCGTACGAAGCCAACTCGAGGGTGGTCGAGGCCGCCAACAGCATGTTTGAAAACCTGAACAATATCAACCGGTAAAGAAACAGGATTCAGGAGTCAGGATTCAGGAGTCAGAAGTGCACAGTCAAATCCCTTCTTCGAGCTTCCGGCCATTGAGTACTGACTTTGTCTGCTGGCTCGCAGTTGCCGGTCTGGCGTTCTTCTTGGCTCCCGAGCCGATGGGCGCGGGTGGCTCTCTTCAACCTCGAATCCGTATTCCGAAATTCGCTGAGGTGCAGGGTGAGACGATTAAACTTTCGGATCTGCTTCCACCTGACGCTCCGGCCGATTTGGAGCAAATAGGCGCCCGGATCGCCTTTGGAGACTCTCCCGATCCAGCCTGCCAGCGGGTTTTCTCCAAAAACCAAATCGAGCTGCAACTGCGCGAGTTTCCTTCTATCCGTGAACGGCTCGAACTCCCTGAGCGTTTGATTGTCTTTTGCAAACAACGCCGCCTTTCACCTGACGAGATCTGGGCGGCGATCGAGAGCTTCCTGGCGGCAGAAGGACTGAGCGCTACGCGTGCGGTTCTACAGCGATTGCCCAGCTATCAGGCGACGGTGTTTGTGACCAAGCAGGATCCCGGGCTCGTGGTCAAACGGATTGAGCCTGATCGCGTCCGGCGGCAGGTTCGTTTCTTGTTATGGACGTCCAACGAGCCGCAAGTCTTGCCGTTTTACGTAACCGTTGACGAACCATCCCTGACGGCGGGGCGGATGTTGTTGAGCCACGCGTCCAAGGCGAGATTTACCAAGCCGGAGGCGTCGCCAGCCATCATTCTGGTGACCAAGGGCAAAGCGGCAAAGTTGGTGGTTGAAACGCCGACGTTGCGCATGACCGCGCTGGTTACTCCGCTCGAATCCGGCGCCCAAGGGCAGGTCATTCGAGTCAAGAACTTGGACACACAGCGGGTGTTCCAGGCGGAAGTGGTGGGCGAGGGCCTTTTGCACGCAGAACTCGCAGGAGAATAACGGGGAATAACATCATGTGGTTAGATGCGCGCCAGACCCTTGAGTGCTTTCTATTGATCCTTCTCGTCGCGGAGGGCTCCGGGGCCGCCCAAAACAAGAAAGAGAAAAACGTCAATGACGCGGCGGCGGACAGTCTGGCTCAGTACATCCAGCGGGTTAAGGCGACTGCGGGGTCCAACTCGGCTCTCGGAAGCCTGTGGATTCCGCAAGGGCGTTTTTGCAATTTGCCTTCCGACGACAAGGCAAGGAATGTCAACGATTCGATCATCATCAATGTCGTGGAGCAGACGACGGCCACGGGGGACTCGAGCGTCAAGTCCGCCCGAACGTTTGCCGCCAGTTCCAGCATCAGCGCCCTCGGGGGACTGGTGAAGGCAAACAACGGTCTTCAAAACATCTTCTCGCCTCAGTCCTCTCAGGCGCTTACCGGCGGAGCACAGACAACCTCGGACAGCAGCTTCAGTACCGCCTTAGCGGCCCAGGTAGTGAACGTCCTGCCGAACGGCTATCTTGTCATCGAGGCGGTCCGACATATGGACATGAATAGCCAGCGCCAGACTCTCCTCGTCCATGGAGTGGTTCGGCCAAGTGATATTGCCGTGGACAATTCGGTGTTCTCGTACCAGGTCTTCAATCTGGAGGTTCAACTGATCGGGAAGGGCGTGCTCAGTGACGGCGTCAGGCCGCCCAACAAGATTGTGAATGCAATCCTGAAGCTGGTGGGGTTTTGAGATGCGAGGGCGCCTGGGCGGATCTCAGAAGAAGGAGCTGCTCGACTTCTGCGTTTGTGACGACCCGTTTGGGTGAGGTATCGGGAGAGGGGACATGAGATTCTGTGGTCACTTGTTCGTACTGAGTTGTCTGCTGGCATGCACGCAGGTCATTGGATCGAGCCGCGACCCCGTGACTCGGCCCGTGCGCATTCAGGACATTACCACCGTCGAAGGGGTTCGCGAGAATTCTCTGATCGGGTATGGAATGGTCGTTGGACTGAACAACAGCGGCGATCGGCAGCAAACCCTGTTTCCTGCCCAGACACTTGTGAATATTCTGCGAAAAATGGGAGTCCAGTTGTCGGGCTCATTAACCTCCATGCAAGTGCGCAACGTGGCGGCGGTGTTCATTACCGCCACTCTGCCACCGTTTTCTAGTCCAGGGACTCGGATCGATGTGAATGTCTCGTCGGTCGGCGACGCCAAAAGCCTGGAAGGCGGAGTCCTGCTGCTCAGCCCGCTCTACGGGGCGGACGGTCAAACCTATGCAAACGCGCAGGGTTCGGTGGTGCTGGGGGGCTACACGGCCGGCACGCGCACCAACTCCGTGCAAGTCAACCATCCCACGTCCGGCCAGGTACTGGGAGGGGGGCTGGTCGAACGCGACACTTCGTTCGATTTGGGCAAACTGACCCAGGTGGCGCTGGTGCTTCGAAATTACGATTTCGCGACCAGCTTGAAGGTGGCCGAAGCCATCAATGGCCGCTTCGGGCAGGACTTCGCGCACTCGGTGGATGGCCGCCGGGTGGAAATCAAGCTGCCGGAGACGAAGCGGGAGAGCGTGGCGCGTTTTCTGGCGCAGGTTGAAGAATTGACGGTTGGCGTCCAGGAACCCGCAAAGGTTGTGGTGAATGAGCGAACGGGAACCATAGTCCTGGGACAACATGTCAGCTTGAGCGCCTGCTCGATCCTGCACGGCAACCTCGCAATTGAAATCACCACCCAATACCAAGTCTCCCAACCTGAAGCGCAGTCCCAAGGGCAGACCGTGGTCGTCCCGCAAACCGCCGTCCATGCCAAGGAAAGCCCCGCTAACCGGATGGAGCTGCGCGAAGGCGCCACCGTGCAAGAGTTGATCAGCGGACTGCAGGGCATCGGGGCGACGGCGCGCGACATCGTGGCCATCCTTGAAGCCATTAAGGCCGCGGGAGCTCTGCAAGCCGAACTCGAGGTGATCTGATGACAACACCGTCCAGCTCGTATTCCGCCGGGATGCCGGCCTTGTCGCTCCGCGCAAGCTCCGATCGTATTACGAACCTGGCAGGGAAGCCGGATGCCGGGGCCCGAATGCAGAAACTCAGCAAGGTGGCGAAACAGTTCGAAGGGGTACTGCTTTCGACGTTATTGCAGGAGGTCCAGAAAGGCTCGCTGGACCCATCGGATGGGGGTCTCGGGGCCGGCTCGGATACGCTGCGTAGCCTGGGGACCGAGGCTGTTGCCGAAGCTATAGCGCAGAAGGGAGGTTTGGGCATCGCACGAATGATCGTTAACCACTTCCGCTATTTGGCAGATGATGGGTCGTAGTTTCAACCACCCCCTGGCCCCCTCCTTACCAAGGAGGGGAGCCAAGCGGTGAATTCCCCTCCTCTCTGAGGAGGGGGCCAGGGGGTGGTGAGCAAATCTGTTGTCAATGAGTGAAGGGGGCAAGGCACCAGTCTGGAATCTCCCTCCTCCGAACAACTACCGACCCTCCTCACCCGCCGTTAAAGTTCCTGGGCTTGTTGCCGATAAGGGGATTGAGATTAGAGGAGACTGAACAAAATGAAGATCGATAATACACCCCTAACATTCCCGCAACAGGTGGAGCCACAACGAGTTGGCACGACTGGCTCCGCGCCGGCCCAGAACCTGGGAGGAACCGTAGCACTCACTCCGGACTCGGCTCAGCTGTCGGTGGGCGGCGAAAAAGTTCAACAACTCAAGGTGGACTTGTCGGCAGTCCCTGACGTGAGACAGGATCGTGTTGCTGCGCTCCAACAAGCCATTACCTCCGGCAGCTACAACGTGTCCGGCCAACAGATTGCTCAAGCAATGTCTTCCGACTTGCTCGGCGGAAAGTGATGCAGGACCCGACATCCGGTGCTCGCAGACTTGGAGAACCTCGGGTGTGATTGGTTGCCAGGAGGTTGCCCATGGAAGAGTTCTCAACTGCTCCCATCCCTGGCTCCACTCGCGCTGAAGACCAGCGGCGTACACCGGCACATGCAGCACGTCGTCAACAGGAGAATCGGCCCCCCGTAGAGAGTCTTGAGTTGGAAACGGATCAGGGGGATGACGAACCTGAGAACAATGAGCCTGACCACCATCTTGATATTTCGGTCTAAACGATGAAAAAGCCCGAAACCAGGACCTACATCGAACTGCTAAAGAGACGCGTCGCCAGCCTCCGCCTGATGGCCAAGGAATTGATCGATTGCCGGCAATCATTTGTCAGCATGGATCTTGAATCGGCTCGCGAGCACATTTCATATCAACAGGGTTTGTGTTCGGAGATCCGCTTCCTTGACCACGAATTGGGGGTACTGAGGGCGCAAATCGTTGGGGCCGCGGGCATTGAGGCGGGCGGGTTGGACAGCTCCGCCTTTGCAGGTCTGTTCGACAGCGCCTCTGCCCTGGAGTTACGCCAGGTTATTGGCGAGCTTCGAGATGCGCAGAAGTGCGTGTGGCGGCTGAACCGTGTCTACGCCGGGCTGATCCGCCGCTCCCGGCGCTCCATTAACGTCCTGATCAACGTGATGGCAAGCTACATGGGTACTTACCCTCCGTCAGCGCGTCATGCGTACTTATTTCCAAGACAGGCAGGGATCTGAGTCATGTCGAGCCTCTTCGGCGCCCTTTCTATTGCGGTACGTTCCCTCTATGCACAAGAGGGCGCAATTGACACCACTTCCAACAACATCTCCAACGTCAATACGCCCGGATACTCTCGAGAAACTCCCATCCTGACCGAGTCGCCTCCGCTCGACTTGGGACAGGTTTCTATAGGGAACGGGGTGGACTTCAATGGGGTTCAAAGCATCCGCGATAATATCCTGGACCTCCGAATTGACCAGGAAACCCAGCAACAGAACCAGCTCACGTCGTATGTGAATTATATGAATCAGGTCCAGTCCCTTTTCAACGAAACGCAGGGTTCCGGGCTCAGCGACGCCATAAACTCGTTTTTCAATAGCTTCCAGCAACTTGCAGATAATCCTACTGATACCCCAACTCGCCAAGCCGTAATCTCGGCGGGACAGAACGTCGCTACGGCTTTCCAGCAGACTGGGCAACAATTGACCACGATTCAGCAAGGAGCTGACCAGGAAGTCACCCAGACGGTGCAGCAGATCAACGCAGACACCGGACAACTGGCCGACCTCAACCAGCAAATCTCCGGACTCCAACCGAGCAGCGAGCAGGCCGATATGCTCCAGGACGAACAGTACAAGGTGCTGAACGACCTTTCTCAGCTCGTGGACGTCGCGGTTACGCACACCAGCAATGGCGGGCTCACCGTCACGACAACCAACGGCACAGCACTCGTCGCCGGTGGCCAAAGCTTTGCCCTGAGTACCGATACGAATACCAGCACGGGATTCCAGGACATTTTCTCCCAAGGTTCGGACGTGACTTCGAGCTTTGCCGGTGGACAACTCGCGGGCTTGCTGGAGGCGCGCGACCAGTCCATTCCCTCCATAATGTCCAGTCTTGATAACCTTGCTGCGGGTATCGTTAACTCTGTCAACGCACAAAGCCTGAAAGGATACGATTCGAACGGGGCGAAAGGGGTGGACTTCTTCCAGCCTGTGGTCCAGCCGAGCCCTGGATCGAACGCCGGCGCGGCTGAGGACATGGCTGTGACGATTACGGACCCCTCTCAAGTGGCCGCCAGCTCCGATGGCACAAAGGGTGACAACGCCAACGCGCTGGCTCTGGCGAACCTACAAAATGAAGCTGTCGTAGACGGCCAAACGGCGACAGACTTCTACTCAGACCTGGTCTCCAATGTCGGCAATGACGTTTCAACCGCCACGGATGAGCAGCAATCCGTGGGGTTGGTCCTAAGCCAGTTACAAAACCAGCGGTCGGACACCTCCGGCGTGTCCTTGGATGAAGAGGCCGCGAACCTGATTCTCTACCAGCGCGCCTACGAGGCCGCGGCGGAAGTTGTGTCAGCCGTAAACGACCTCTCGAACTACGTAATCCAGACGATCTGAAGGAGATGCAGTGGGCATTCGCATCAACCCCAACCCGCTAGCCGATCTGTTGACGGGACTGGCTTTCGACCGGAAGCAGGAAGACCAGGCCATTCAAGAACTCTCCACGGGCAAGAAAGTGAATCAGCCGTCCGACGACCCCGCGGCGGTGGCGGGCTTGGTCGTCAACAATGCACAGACCAGCAGGGTCAACACCTACCTAAGCAATATTTCGACCTTGCAGGGTTCATTGCAGGAGGCTGATTCCACCCTCAATTCCGTGGTGACGGCGCTTACGCAGGCAATCTCAGCCGGAACCGAGGGAGCAAACGGCACCCTGAACCAGACGGATCGTGATTCCCTCGTGCAGGAGGTGAACGGCATCCAACAGCAGATCCTGGAATATGCGAACCAGTCGTTTGAGGGCAATTACCTCTTCGCGGGGACGGCGGTCAACGAGTCTCCTTTTGTGACTGACTCCTCATCGTCTTCCGGAGTCACGTATAAGGGCAACTCCGGCGTGAACAGTGTCCAGATCGGCGATGGTCAGACCGTCCCCGCAAACCTTCCGGGCAGTCAACTTTTTACGGCGTCAGGTTCAGACGTGTTCCAGGCCTTGTCAGATCTTTCCAGCGCTCTCTCGAGCGGATCCAATATCTCCAACGCGGCCTCGGAAGTGCAGACCGCTTTCAACTATATTAATTCCCAGCGCGCGTTCTATGGCACCGCCCTCGATCGCCTCAACACGGCGACCAGCTTCTTGAATGAGGAGAACACCCAACTGTCCCAGGAGCAGAACAACTTGGTGGGCGCTGACATGGCCACTGCGGCGAGTCAACTTACCCAGGCCGACGTTGCCCTGAATGCAGCCCTGGCCGCGGGAGGGAAGATCTCTCAAAGCAGCTTGCTGGATTACTTGAAGTAGGGCGTTGACCTGCTCCTTCGAGACTCGCGGTCGAAGTTTGACCTGCCACGGAGCGTTTTTGAACGAACGAACCGGGAATGTCTATGAAAACAAATGGTAAGTACAAAATGTCTCTCAGTCCGCCGTCCAATTGACTTCTCACCTCCTCAATCATCGACTTCTCGACCTCTTCCTTTGTTTTCATATACATTCTGGCTTTGTTCCCCGAAAAAAGCTCTCAGCAACTAGCTTTAAGCGGTCAGCCAGGGAGTCTTCGACCCTTTGGCCCCATCCGCCCACCTGCCCCAAGCCCCCGGGCCCGAGCAGTGCGGTCGGCTTTTGGTCTCGTGAGACTATTTGGCTCTTCGACTCTTCGACTGCACTTCGGAGACAGAAACCACAGGCAGGAACTACGGATGAAGACAAGAAAGGACTTTCTGGCATAACGTAACCGGCAGGGCCTGAGCGCCTTGTCCGACCGCACCGCGTCATTATAGCGCGTAATACCTCTATTGTCAAGTACCAATAGAGTAAACCACGCCGATGGCACCTCGGCCGGCAGAGCAAGAACCGCTGAGTCCCAGCCCCAGGGACTCTGCGCTACCGGCTCGTTGACTCATCGATAATTCGACTGCACAAAGATTGGGAACCAAAGGCAGGGACTACGGACGAGAACAGGAATGGACTTTCTGGCATAGCGCACTGGCAGGGACGAATACCCCACCCAACCCCACTCGACACCCCTAGCCTATGCCCCCCGGTTGTCAAGAGAAAAATGAGCAGCGACAAGAAGTCGTGTAGCGCAGAGGTACGCGCCATTCGCGTTCCTCTGCGGCTGTTCCAGTTGCCATATCTGCGTAGGAGCATTAATTACAATGGTATTATCCACAATCAAAAGCCGCAGAGGAGGGCAAAAGACGCCCACCTCTGCGCTACGGGCTACCGGATTCTGCGCTATAATCCCTCGCAATGTCCGAAGCGCTGAAGGTTTTCATCAGCTACACTCACGATTCGGCGGAGCACATGGATCGCGTCCTGGCTTTGTCCAATCGTCTGCGCAGCGAGGGGATTGATTGCTGCATCGATCAGTACCAGCAATCGCCCGCCGAGGGATGGCCGCTGTGGTGCGAGAGGCAAGTGGAAAAGTCGGATTTCGTTCTGGTGGCCTGCACCGAGACTTACCCGCGCCGGTTCAAAGGAGAGGAAGCACTCGGAGTGGGGTTGGGAGGAACGTGGGAGGGCCACATCATTACCCAGGAGCTTTACAACGCTCAGGGCAAAAACAGTAAATTCATACCGATCATCTTCTTCCAGGAAGACGCTGCACACATCCCCGTCATTCTTCAGGGTGCTACCCGTTACGCGGTGCCCGATGAATATGAGCCGCTTTACCGGCGGCTCACCCAGCAGCCTTTGGTTACGATGCCGCCGCTCGGCAGTGTGAAGCAGATGCCGGCGCGGGCCGAACTTCCGTCGCTGCCCGAACTCGAGCGGCGGCAGGATTTTCTCCAACCCTGGACCGTTCCGTACCCGAGGAATCGGTTCTTTACGGGCCGCGAAAAGATTCTGGAGGCCCTGCGCGCAGCGCTCGAAACCAGAGGCAGGGCGGCGCTCAGCGGCCTGGGCGGAGTGGGAAAGACTCAGACGGCGACGGAATACGCCTACCGGCATCGGAAGGAGTACCATTCGGTTTTCTGGGCGAGTGCAGAATCTCGGGACACTCTGCTGTCGGGTTTCGTGGCCATCGCCGCGGCGCTCCATCTGCCGGAGAGCGCGGCCCAGAAGCAAGAAGAAGCCGTCGCGGCCGTTGAGCAGTGGCTTGAAGCCAATCCCGGGTGGCTGCTGGTGCTCGACAATGCCGACGACCTTGCGCTGGCGCGCGAGTTCATTCCGCGCGACACGCCAGGGCACATCCTTCTCACCACTCGCGCTCAGGCCACCTCGGTAATTGCCGAGCGCGTGGAAATCCAAAAGATGGAAGCACCAGAGGGCGCGCTGTTCTTGCTTCGCCGGGCGGGACTTATTGCCAGGGACGCGCCGGCCAGCGCCGCGAGCGATCGCGACAGGCAGTTGGCCGAGCAAATCTCGAGAGAACTCGGCGGACTGGCGCTGGCGCTCGACCAGGCGGGAGCCTTTATCGAGGAGGCGCCTTCGAGCCTGGCCGAATACCTCGATTTTTACCAGTCGGAACGGTCGAAGCTGTTGGCCGAGCGCGGCGGGCTGGGCGACCATCCTTCCGTTAGCGTCACCTTCTCCCTCGCCTTCAAGAAAGTGACGGAGGCGAGCGCCGCCGCCGCGGACCTGGTCCGCGTTTGCGCCTTCCTTGCCCCGGACGCGATCCCGGAGGAAATCTTCCGCGAGGGTGCGGTGGAGTTGGGTGAGAACCTCTCCAAGGTGGAGACGCCCGTGGACTTCGCGCAGGTGCTGAAGGAGGCGGGGCGGCATTCGCTGATTGAGCGCAATCCTTCGAGTAAGACGCTCGACATCCACCGCCTGGTTCAGGCGGTGGTGAGGGACGGAATGGAAAAGGCCGAACAGCGGCAGTGGGCGGAGCGCGCCGTGCGGGCCGTGAACCAAGCTTTCGCCGATGTAGAGTTTTCGAGTTGGCCGAAATGCGGGCGCGTCCTTCCCCATGCTCAGGCCTGTGCTTCTTTTGTAGATGAGTTTGGATTCGAGTTTGCTGAAGCCTCGCGGCTGTTCAACGAGGCTGGGTTTTACCTCTACGAGCGCGCTCGCTACGACGAGGCGAAGCCGCTGTACCAGCGGGCGCTGGGGATCCGGGAGAAGGCGCTGGGGCCCGAGCACCCCGACGTGGCCACCAGCCTCAACAACCTGGCGGCGCTTTATCGTGCCCAGGGGAAGTACGCCGAGGCGGAGCCGCTCTACCAGCGGGCGCTGGGGATCCGGGAGAAGGCGCTGGGGCCCGAGCACCCCGACGTGGCCACCAGCCTCAACAACCTGGCGGAGCTTTATCGTGCCCAGGGGAAGTACGCCGAGGCGGAGCCGCTCTACCAGCGGGCACTGAGGATCCGGGAGAAGGCGCTGGGGCCCGAGCACCCCACGGTGGCCACGAGCCTCAACAACCTGGCGGAGCTTTATCGTGCCCAGAGGAAGTACGCTAAGGCGGAGCCGCTCTACCAGCGGGCGCTGCGATATCTGGGAGAAGGCGCTGGGGCCCGAGCACCCCAACGTGGCCGCCAGCCTCAACAACCTGGCGATCCTTTATCGTGCCCAGGGGAAGTACGCCGAGGCGGAGCCGCTCTACCAGCGGGCGCTGGGGATATGGGAGAAGGCGCTGGGGCCCGAGCACCCCGACGTGGCCAGCAGCCTCAACAACCTGGCGGAGCTTTTTCGTGCCCAGGGGAAGTACGCCGAGGCGGAGCCGCTCTACCAGCGGGCGCTGAGGATCACGGAGAAGGCCCTGGGGACGGACCACCCCAACGTCGCCACCAGGCTCAACAACCTGGCGTTGCTTTTTTATGCCCAGGGGAAGTGCGCCGAGGCGGAGCCGCTCCTCGAGCGGGCGCAGAGGATTTTGGAGAAGGCGCTGGGGACGGAGCATCCCAACGTGGCCCAGGCGCTCGAGAATTACGCTGTTTTGCTGCGGCAAACCAACCGCGAAAGCCAAGCCGCGGAAATGGAAGCGCGGGCCAAAGCGATACGGGCCCGGCATGCCTCCCAGAAACCCTCTTGAGGGTCATTCACATTGCAACAACGGCAGTGGAAGCCGCCCAACAAAAAGGGGTATCTGGAAGGTGTGAAAAAATCAAGAACCCCCGTTACTCCGAGTAGCGGCAGTTTCCGACCGCCGCGCGTCGATCGGGGATCGATGCTACGATCTGACCTGCCCTGGCAGTTGTAGGGCCCAACAGCGTTGGGCCTGGGCCGAACGCTGTTCGGCCCTACAAAGCGGTGCAGCGGGAGATGTTGCGCCAGGCCGAACACCTCTTCGCCTCGCTCCTCCACCGCGTCTTCAGCGGCGAACTATAACCTCGGATCCGGCCGGTAGGGTCCTGTTTCGTACCGGCGGGTTTATCCCGCCATCTGGCTGTAGCGGCGGTCTCCGACCGCCGTGCGTGGATCGGGGATCGACGCCACTTGCCACTCGTCACTGCCTCAGGCAGAACTCGTAGCTCGAAAGGCCTGAACCCAGTCGCGCGTCGAGTTCATGTGAGCAAGGTCTTTCTTGAGTTCGTCCCGCTGTCTGGCCAAGCTGTCTTGAAACCTGACGAGCACGGTCTTGAGTGACTCGAGGTTGGCAAGGTACTCTCCTAACGCAGATTGCAGCTTCGGATCTTTAGGTTGCCCGGGAGACAGTCGGCCGAGGCCAGCCGCGATTCCCGCCAGTTTCCCGTTCAAGTTCCGCAATTCTCCCGGCGGGAGAGCCATATAAATCGAGGCCATGTCTTTTCCCGACAACCTGGATACCGTACTGCCGATCTCTTGATTGGCTTTCTGCAAAGCGCTGATCAGTTCTGACTGCATCGGACCTCCACAGTTTCTTTTGAGGCGGGATCAGGTCGACGAAGGACCTAACCCTCAAGCAGCTTCACGATGAAAGGCTCACCCTGACAAATAAAGGCTTGGCGCGAGAGTACGGACGAATCGGGCATCCCGTGCGGATCCTGCGTACGCTCGGCCGCCTGAGGCGTGGAAAGTTGACAGTGAGTAGACCCCAACGACTTGAGGTTGCCTGCCGTAACGTTGGTGATCTCTGCCAACGCGTCGCGGATTTCGTCAGTTGTGGGCCTTTGCGAATCGAGGCCGAACATGGCGCGCGCGACTTTTCCGGCCAACTCACCGGTGCACTCCAGGGACACGGCGCGGCGCCAAGCGCCTACGATCTGCACTTTGCCGATGAAGGTGCAGGCTTTTTCCTGGGCAGGACTCAATTCCGGGATCGGCTGCACCTGCAGGCCTAGAGTTGACTCCCAGATTGCTTGCGTAAACTGACAGAGATCGTCGCTGGTGATTGGCATGTGAATGTTCAGGCTTTCCGCACGCGATAGCAGATGGTGCGTTCGATTTGGACTCGCTCGAAAGAGTCGTCCAGGTTAAGAGTCGTTTCGGCGCCGCCCAGGAATAACACGCCCTCCGGCTTGAGAAGTTGCCGCGCCTTACGCAGGATCTTTTTTTTCGTTTCGACGCCGAAGTAGATGAGAACATTGCGCATGAGAATAATGTCCATGGGCGGAAGCGGGGGCCAGAATCCCGCCAGATTGATGGCTTGGAATTCCACTCGCTTGCGAAGCTCTTCCGCGATCTGCCAATCAGCCCCGTGCTGGCGGAAGTACTTCACCAGGAGTTTTGCCGGCAGGCCCCGGTTCACCTCGAGCTGGCTGTAGCACCCTTCCTGCGCCCGAGCCAGCATGTCTGCCGAGAACTCCGAGGCAATAAGCCTGACGTTCCAGCCGGCCATGCCGGGGAAATCTTCGTGCAGTAACATGGCAATGCTGTAAGGCTCTTGTCCCGAGGAGCATGCCGCGGACCAGATGTTCAATTCCCGGATCGAAACGCTTTTCAGCATCAGCTGCGGCAGGATCGACTTGCGCAGCGCTTCGAAGGGGTGAAAGTCCCGGAAGAAGGAAGTTTCATTTGTCGTCATGGCTTCGACGACTCGTCGGTGGAGGCCGTCGGTCTTCCTGGCCAACAGGCTGCCCACCATTGCACTGAGCGAGTCGAATCCCTGGCGGCGAGCCAAGGGCATTAGCCGGGACTCAGCCAGGTATTGCTTATCGTCATCGAGCACAATAGCGGACTGTTCAAGTACCAGGCGCCGAATGTAGTCAAATTCCGCCGCGGTCAAGCTCATTCCCTGCTCCCCTAGTCCCGGTACGATCCGAGCGTCGAGTCGTGCCGGCGCTTCCGGGTTTTTGGCATCCCGGAACTACGGACGAGCGCCGCCTCCACTTCCAACTGAGAGATAGCCTGCTAAGCCTGTCGAGCCCGCGAAAAAGCTGAGGTTCCCGGTGTCTGGCCCGCTCGCACTTTTCGAACGATCTCAATGCTCAATTCGTTGAGCGGCAAAACCTTGTCGGCCAAGCCCGCATTGGCCACGTACCCCGGCATGCCCCATACCACGCTTGTGGCCTCATCCTGAACAAGCACCTGGCCGCCCGCCTTCCGAATTTCCTCGCATCCCCGCAGACCATCCTGCCCCATGCCCGTCATGACGACCCCTAAGACGCTCGCACCGTAGGTTTGCGCTACGGATCGAAAAAGCACATCGACGGCGGGCCGGCAGGAGTTCTCAGGGGGTTCTTGATTGGTTCTGATCCGGACGGTTTGATCTACTTTTTGCACGATCATGTGGAAGTTTCCAGGCGCGATGAAGGCGCGTCCGGCTCTGACCGCCTGGTCGGGCGCGCCTTCCTCAACTTGAATCTGAGATTTCGACTGTAGCCGGTCGGCCAGAAGCTTCGTAAAGATCGGAGGCATGTGCTGGACGATCAGTACGGGGACGGAGAAGTCTGCCGGGAACGTCGGAACCAGTTCGTTGAGGGCATTGGGACCGCCCGTGGAAACCCCGATGGCGACGATTTCCACTCTTCTGGCGGGGCGCCAAGGCGCGGCCATGCTTTTGCCACCGGAAGCGGCCGTCCGGGTCAACGGTCGGGCGGCCGGAAAGTCGCTACACGATCCCTTGCAGCCGAATACCTTAATCTTGGGAATTAATTCGGCGCGGATGTGCTCCAAGGCCTGTTGCACGCCGCCCACGTTCGCCGGCTTGGTCACGTAGTCGTTGGCGCCGAGCGACAGGGCGTCAAGGGTTGCCAACGCCCCGCGCTGCGTCAGCGTGCTAAACATGATAACCGGCAGAAAGAGGCGCGTCTGCCTGATCCTCTTCAGGGTTTCGAGCCCATCCAGTTCCGGCATCTCCACATCCAGAACTACGATGTCCGGATTGAGCTGGGGAATGCGGGCCAGCGCGATATTGCCGTTGGCGGCCGCCCCGACCACTTCGAGTTGCGAGTCGGCGGAGAGCGAGTCGGTGAGCATCCGCCGTACCACCACCGAATCATCAACTACCAGTATCTTGATCCTGGAGTTCAACTACGCACCTGCCATCCCGAAGATCTGGAGTTTTTCCAGGATAATTTCTTGCGTGAAGGGCTTCATAACGTACTCGTTGGCACCGGCCGCAAGGGCCCGCACCACGTTCTCCATCTCGGTTTCGGTCGTCACCATCATCAACAGGACGCCGTCGTACGACTGTTCAGCTCGAACGGTCCTGATGAACTCTAACCCATTCATTTCAGGCATATTCCAGTCAACCAGCGCCAGGTCGACTTTTCCGATGGCCTGCAACCGCTGAAGCCCTTCCTGGCCGTTGCTCGCCTCCAAGACTTCGAAGCCCAATCCCTGCAACATTCTGCTCAGGATACTGCGCATCGCTTTCGAGTCATCAATAACCAGTGCCTTCACGAAGGCGCCCTCCCTTAGCGATTCGTCCCCTCAAGGCAGACCGTGGGCTGCCGCATCTCTCGTCCACGGCTCTTCCTTAGCTATCGGCCATTGCAGGGTCAAGCTTGACTCCCTTTGGTCGGAAATCGTGGCTTTAGAAATGAAGGTATGAGGGGTGCCAGCCCGCCTGCTCTTCTGCCGGAATTGGCCTGCATAATCGCTTCGGAGCCTACCCCAATACGGCGATGCTTCGCATCGGCAAGAGAGACCGGGGCAGAGGCAAGGGAGGCGGGGGACCGCGGACCGGGGATTGCCCTTCCGGTCCGCGGCGCTGCGAAGGCTTCAGGTCTAGTGGACTCGATTCGCCGCACTCGGTGGCGGCGGGATTCGACCCGCACTGAGTGGCTCGCGCGTCTGCTTAGGTATGCCTCGGAAACCACTTGCCTCGCCGGACGCGTTGCCGTCGTCATAATTGAATTGCCCGACGACTGTCTGCAATTCTGCCGCCAGGCGCGCCAGTTCACCCGCTGCGGTTTGCGTGTCGCTGGCGCCTTGGGTTGTGCTCTTTGCGGCTTGCGCAACCGAGGCTATATTCTCGGTGACTTGCGCCCCGCCTTTCGCCCCCTCTTGAACGTTGCGAGCGATCTCGTTGGTGGTCGCGGTCTGCTCCTCAACCGCACTGGCGATCGTGTTCGAGATGTCGTTTAACTGGTTGATGATGCTGGTAATCTGGCCAATCGCCTCCACCGCCCCCTTGGTGTCCCCCTGAATGGCCTCGATCTTCTGGCTGATGTCTTCCGTCGCCTTCGCGGTCTCCTTGGCCAGTTCCTTCACTTCGTTAGCGACCACCGCAAAGCCTTTGCCGGCTTCTCCCGCCCGGGCGGCTTCGATGGTGGCATTCAGGGCCAGCAGATTCGTCTGTTGCGCGATCGAGGTGATGACCTTGATCACTTGCCCGATCTCGGCGCTCGACTCACCCAGTTTGGCCACCGTGGCATTGGTGGTTTCGGCAGTCTTCACCGCGGCAGTCGCCACGCGCGCGGCTTCGTTGGCATTCTTCGCGATCTCTTTAATACTCGAGGTCATCTCTTCCGTCGCGGTAGAAACGGTTTGCAGGTTCTTCGCCACTTCTTCTGCCGCCGCCGACACCACGTTGGATTGCGCGGCCGTTTCTTCCGCGTTGGCGCTCATCTGGTGGCTGACCGCAGTGAGTTCTTCCGACGAACTCGCCAGCATCTGGGCGCTCTGCCCGATCTCTGACATACTGCCAGAGAGCTTTTCCGCCATGGAATTTATATCGTTCTTGATTCGGGCGTGGTCACCCTGGTAGTTGCCCTCCACGCGCGCCCTCAGGTCCCCTTGAGCTATCTTTTGCAACACCGTTCCGGCTTCCTGAACTGGGGCCACGATGGCATCGAGCGTTTTGTTAAAGCCCTGAACGGCCTCGCGGTATTTTCCTTTGAGCCTGGAGAGGTCGGCACGAACACCGAGTTTGCCTTCCACTGCCGCATTGGCCAGCATCTCGGTTTCTCCAATCACGCCTTCAACGGCCTCCATCATGGCCACGAACGCAGGCACGAGTTCGTCCTTCTCCGACCGCTTACCTATCCTCTTCATTTCGGCGAAGTCTGCATCGTAGTCTCCGTTACCTACGTGCTGCATGATGTGGGCTACGTGGAGAATGCGCTCCTCCACCATGTTCGTGGCCCGCGCCACCTCGGCGAAAATCCCTTGATACGACTCGGAAACCCGTACGCTGCAGTCGTTTTCTGCTGCTTGATGCAGGACTCGGTTGGCTTCCACCAGTCCGCCCAAGCCGTCGACGCAAGCATTAAGGTTGTTTTTGATAACGTTGAAATCGCCGTTGTAGCTGTCAAGCACCTTGGGCGGGATGTCGCCTTTACCGATACGGGCAACATAACCAGAGGCCATCTCGATCGGTTTCACGAAAGCCTCGATCAGTGCGTTGATGCCGCTCACCAGTTTCTGCCAGTCCCCGACCACAGCGTCGGCTTTCCCACGGGTGGCGAGGTTCCCCTTCAATATGCCTTCCGTGAGTTCTTTGATTTCTATGGAAACTCGCTGGAGGTTGTTGCGGAGCAGATCCATCTTCTCGTTGGCGAGGGCCTGCTTGCCCGGCAGTTTTTCGAGCACCGGACTGAAATCTCCGTCGGCGTAGGAAGCGAGGATGTGAAGGACCTTGAGAATGTTGTTGACGTGGATGCGCACGCCCTCATTGGCCCCGGCCGCGAGTTGGCGCCACGCCCCTGAGAACTTTTCTTCCGGCACGCAAGCCTCGATGTCGCCTCCCCTCTGCGCCTCCGCCATGCCCGTCATCTCACTGAGCACGCGCAGCAGATTGTTGCGGAGCAGGTTCACCCTCTGGGTCGCGATAATACGTTTGCCCGGAAAGTCGGGCAGGGCTTGGCTGAAGTCACCCTCGGCATAGGCCCCTACCAGGCCGAGAATCCTCAGGATGTCCGCGATGTGCGACCGGACGGCGTCGTTTGCAGCCTTGACGATCTGGCGATAAGCGCCGGGGAACTTTTCTTCCGCGGCGAAAACGTCAATGTCGCCTGCTGCCTGGCTCACATACATTTTGGCCATTTCCGAGCACAAGTCATTGACGGTATCGATGCATTTATTCAGCTTGTTCTTGAGGGAGCCGAATTCCCCCTTGTGCTCCCCAGTAAACTTGGGAGGTATGTCTCCTCTTCCCAACCGGTCGAGATAGTCGTTGGTCAGTCGTACGGGAGCTGCCATAGTATCCAAGAGTGCGTTTAACGCCTCCAGGACTTGACGGTCGCGGCCTCGAAATCGTTCCAGGTCGGCCCTCTCCTCCAGGAGCCCTTCGCTTACGGCTGCGAGCAGGCGGCTGGTTTCCTCGATCAAACCATCTTGCACCGTCACGGCGGGCGCGTTTTGCTGCGCAGCGTTTTTCCCTCGTCTCATTTTGTTTCCTCCTCAAAAATCATTGATCGGTCATGGCGCTCTCGCAGGTTCCTCGTCGTTCTGTCTAACCCATTGAACCGAATCACTAAGGTGGCTACTTTTGCTGTTTCGGGTGCCCCAAGGGGATTCCCAACTCGATCCAGAAAGCGCTTCCACACGGCCGGTTCTCGACCAGAGTGTCCCGCTGATATTTCGCGATCAAGGCCATGGGGCCGAATTGGTAGCGTATTTCCGGGCCCACGGCAAAATCCCGACCGATCTGTCCACTCGCCAGCGCTACACCGTTTTGAAGGTCTCCGGTGGTCTGCTTGTACAGGTAGCCGTTGGCGCCCACCGCCAGTTTCCTGTTGACGTTCAGCATTCCGGCGTACTCCCAGGTAAACTCGTTCCCGGATCGATAGTGGGTGGCCGAGTCGGTATAGTTAACGATGTATTGGAACCTGGAGCTCAGCTCCGCCTTACCCCGGTGGGGAAGGTAAGTGAAGGCGCCCACCGGCACCGTGGCAAAATTGTGTTGTCCGATGTTGATGACGTCGGCGCGGCGATATCCAGGGGCCGGGGTATACACGTCGAGCCCATACCACCAATGCCAGTCGCGATGGTTGTACGCGATGTACGCTACTCCCAACTCCGGATTTCCGAACCCCGTCTTGCTGCCTTTGAAGGAGGGAACCTCCAGATGTTCGTTCTCCAGGGGAATAGCCACAGCACTGACTAAGTCCCCTCCCAGGGCGTGAATGCCCCAATTGTGCACCGCTTTGGGCGCGAAGGCATTAACAGCGAGCTTGAAGCCCGGGACCAGGCTATGGCCCTGTAAATCAAGGAGACTGTTTGCCCTGTATGTCATGTTGAATTCCGCAAACAGGGTAACTCCCGGGGGAGGCGTCATCCCCGGTAGCACCGTCTCTACGCCGATGGGGTAAACGCTTCCCGATCCCTCCGTCCCCGTGGCTAGAGACGTCTTCCATACAGCCAAAGCCATAATGACCACTAGACAAAAGCCATACCTCTCACATTTCGTGAACCGTGCCTTCGGTCGCTTGCTCCTTTTCCGAAGTCTTCGCATGGACACCGCAGAGAGCCGGTTTATGTTGTGAAAGCGAACGCTCATGACAGAGATCCTCCCATACCCCTCATGCCGTCGCAGTCGCCAAGTCGAGCACTTTCTCGGTGTGCAACACGATGAGGATGTTAGTTTTCAATTTGTAAACTCCCTGTATGAGCTCTCTCGCCTGCAGTGCGACTGTGCCAGGTGCCAACTCAAAGGACTCTTCCTCCACTTCTAAAACGTCTCCGATTTCGTCTACCAGGAAACTCACCGCTCCGTCGTTATGGCGGATTACAACGTTCATCGGCAGATCGGAATCCGGGCGTTCACGAAGGCCCAAGCGGCGCCTGAGGTCAATGGCCGTGACGATCTGTCCGCGCAGGTTGATCAGGCCCTTTACGACCGGAGGCGCCAGCGGAACACGGGTCATTTCCTGGTAGCGGATTACCTCTTGCACCTTCTCAACCGCCACTCCGAATAGCAGCCCGTCGACCAGAAAAGTTGAGAACTGTTTCCTGCCTGCCATGCGACCCCCAGGGCGAAGCTCCGGCTTCGATGCTCAAACGTAGGAGTTCGACGATTACCCACTCTTTGTATCGGCAATCGTCGATCGGACATCAGCCGGTACTCACCCTCGCCCCCTCCGCAAAAAAGCTGGCGTCCGCTGCCTCGATGATGCCTTTCACGTCGAGCAGTTCCGTTACCCGGCCCTGCACGACCACCGACCCTAAGGTTCCAGGGCGTCCCAGATGTTGGTGGGCTGCCGCAGCTTCGTGGGCGATGTCCAGGATTCGACCTACAACCAGCCCGACGCTTCGACCGTGGTCGGAATAGACTACGACCTGGATCTTCTGGCTTTCCTCGGCCGGCTCTGCCGTCTCCGCACCGCGAGCTTTCTGGCGCCGCTCCGGAAGTGTCGAGGAGAGGTAGATGAGCGGCAGGATCTGCCCTCGGTATTGGACCACGCTTCGTCCTTCACTCCACTCCACGCTGGTGCGATTGAATTCTTCCAGGCGCGCCACCAGAGAAAGGGGCATCGCCATACGCCCGTCATCAGGCCCTCGTAAAAGCAGGAGTGATTCTCCATCTTCGCTCCGGACCTGCGCCTCGACGGCCTTTTCCCCCAGGCTTCGATCGCGAACCCCGGAGACTACGTTGGCGCGTTGCGCCAGTCCCAGCACGTCCAGGATCAGCGCCACCCGGCCGTCGCCCATGATGGTCGCCCCAGCGAAGCAGGCAACGCCTTTCAGTTGCTTGGCCAGGGGCTTGACGACAATCTCCTCCGTATCGTTGATGGCATCCACCACCAGGCCGAATTGACGGTCGTCGGCCTGCAAAACCACGATATTCACGTTCTGGGATTCCAGGACTATTCTCTCCGCCTTGGTCAACAGTTCAACGATCCTCGTGGAGGTGGGCTTGACATCGCGGTATTCTTGCTCGGCCTGCGCGTGGTGATCGGCCAACTTGAGGCCCACAATCTGCTTAACCAGGGCATGGAACCCCGCGTGAACCTTCTCGAGCTCCACAATTTCGCCAATGTCCCCGTACTCCTTGATCCCCCTCGAGTAGAGCCACTTCCCTAAACCGCATTCTTTATGGGAGCCCGCTTGCTCTACCGCCAGGGAGGTTCTTCCGTCCAGGAACTGACGTAGGCGGTCCGTCCACTCCAGGTGCTTACGCCGCACCAGAGCGAAATCGAGTAGCTCGGCGGCGCCGGCCTCGGAGGCCTGGACTTCTACGGTTCCCGCTAGCTCGCGCTTCAGGTACACCAGGGGTAGCAGATGGCCCCGCAGTCGATAGACGGGCGCGCCGTGAATCATCTCCACGCCTCGACGCGCCTGCTCGCCTTCCAACCTCACCAGTTCCAACAGGCTTACTTGAGGTATGGCGTATCGGTCCCCTCCGCTGGTGACCGTCAGAGCCGGAATGATCGCCAGGGTCAGGGGGATTTTGATTTTGACCGTGGTGCCTTTTCCGCTTTGGCTTTGGATATCCACGACGCCACCGATCTTCTCGATATTCGTCTTGACCACATCCATGCCCACACCGCGTCCGGAGACGTTGGTCACCTTTTGAGCGGTGGAAAACCCGGGCAGGAAGATCAGGTTGAGCATTTCCCGCTCGCTCATGCGCGCCGCGTGGTCGGGGGCAATCAACCCGCGTTCCAGGGCCTTCTGCTTCACGCGCCCCAGGTTCACTCCTCCCCCATCATCAGAGATCTCAATGTTGACTTGGCCGCCCTCGTGGAATGCGCTCAGGAACAAGCGTCCCTCGGCGGCCTTGCCGCAAGCCACTCGCTCCTCCGGGGTTTCCACTCCATGATCGACGGCGTTCCGCACCAGGTGGGTCAAGGGATCCTTGATAGCTTCCACCAGCGTCTTGTCGAGTTCGGTCTCCTTGCCTTCCATCTCGATTCGCACTTGTTTGCCGCAACTCATGGCCAGATCGCGCACCAGGCGCGGAAACCTTGCCCAGATGTTCCCGATCGGCTGCATGCGGGTCTTCATCACGCCTTCTTGCAACTCGGTGGTTATCAGGTTCAGGCGCTGCGAAGTATTGAGGAAGACAGGGTCCTGCTGGGTGGTCGCAAACTGGAGAATCTGGTTGCGGGCCAGCACCAACTCCCCCACCAGGTTCATCAGCTTGTCGAGAAGCCCCACGCCCACGCGGATGTTGCTGTCCGAGGCGGCGAGGGTTCGAACCTCCTTTTGTTCCTGAATGGCTTCCAGAACGTCGGGCGGCTTGGCCGAGCCATTCTCGATCAGAATCTCTCCCACCCGCCTTGGGTCCCCGTCATTCTGCTTGTCGAGCGCCACGGCGACTTGTGCTTTCGTGGTCCGGCCGCGCTCCACCAGGATTTCACCCAGGCGCCGTTCCGTATCCTCCGAGGCTTCGGGCGAGCCAGGCGAGGAGGGAAGATGAGCTGTAGGGCGGTGGGGCTCGGGTTGGGCGGGAGGGGGTTCAGGCTTCGAACTCTGTAACCGCGTCAGGGTTTCAATCAGCGCCTGGTAGTCTTGCTCGCCTTCCTGCCCCGTCGCCTCGATATTGGCCAGCATTTCCCGGACTGCATCCACCATCACCAGCAGCCCGGAAGTTATCTCCGCGTTCAGGAGCAGTTCGCCGTCCCGCATCTTGCTGAGCAGGCCCTCTCCGACATGGGTTACCGACTCGAGTTTGCTGAATCCCAGGAAGCCGCAGGTGCCTTTTATGGTATGAATCGTCCTGAAGATGCCGGCCAAAATATCGCGGGCTTGTGGATCCTTTTCCAAGGCCACCAGACTGCGGTCAAGCTGGTCCAGGTTCTCGTTGCTTTCCACCAAAAACTCTCGAACAATGTCATCCATATCGGTTCATACCTTCTGGCAAGCCACACTGACGGCCATGTCGCTTTTCTATCGGCAATTCAAGGCGGAAGAATGAGCGAATCGATCTCCGAAAGTCGCGATTCCATAAGCGCCGGATGAGATTCGGCGTGGCGCCGGAGTTCGGTTTCGTAATCGGAGGCCTCGGCATGGTCGGGTGGGCTAGGGGCCGTCTCCGCAGAGGGAGCAGGTCCGGCCGCGTCGCAGCTCAGGTAAGGGTGTCCGAATGGAATAATGCCGGGAGGGTCCGGGGCGGAACTGGGCCGTTGAAATACGCGGCCAGCACTTCTCGAAGGGCGGCAACGCCAGAAAACCAGGCCCGCCCTAGGCGTGAATTTCCACGTCGAAGCTTTGCGCCTGGCTTTCCTGAATTGTCAGACGGCGCTCTCCCTCTTTCCAGGCATCGCGGAGGGTCGTAAAGTGCTCGATCAGGGACTGGAGAACTTCCGCCGAATTCCCGACGTTGGCTTGGTTGATCTTGGCGCGCGAGTAGGCATAAAGGCCCTGGAGATTGCGGGCAATTTCCCCGCCCAGCTCGAAGTTGAGAGTTCCTTCGAGCTGGATGATGATGGTCAGGGCGCGATTCAGGTGCTCGCACTTTCTTTCAATGTCATGCGTCTCGATCGCGTCGATGGCGCGAAGCAGCGCCGTTATCACGCCGTCGTAGAGCATCACGACCATTTCCAGGGGCGAGGCGCCCTGGACCGAGAGCTGGCGATAGGTGTGGGCAGGGTGTTTCATGAACTTGAACTCGTTGTGGGATTGAGGGAATCCAGTTGCTGGTTAACCTGGTTGATTAATTCCGGCAGTTGCTCGAGCGTGGTGTTGATGGTGGAGTATTCCGAGGTCAGTTGCGCCTGGGTCTGCTGGAGTTGATATTGAAAGTCGCTGATCTGATCGTTGAGGCTGCTGACCTGACTCGAGACCGAAGTCATATCCAGATTTAAAGGGCCGTTGACGGGATCGGTCAGACTGGTGAGATCCGTACTGAGAGTCTGAGCCACCCCCGCGGGGGAAGTGGACTGGAAGAGGTTCTGGACGGCGGAAAAGTCGTTGGCCAACGCGTCGTTAAGGTCCATGCTGTCGGAGGAAGAACTGCTTGCCACCGATAAGGTACCGTCTTCCTGAAGTTGAATCCCGATCGACTGAAGATTGACGGCCGCCCCATTGCCGCTGACGCTGGTGGTGATACCGTTCAGCAACTGGGACTGAAGCAAGTCCAGAGAGGGGTCACCCATGAGCGGCGGCGCGCTGCCGGAGCCGCTGTAGGTGTTCTGGGCATTGATGTCGTTCATGAGCTGGTTCCAGGCGCTGACGAAGTTGTTAATGCCCGTGGAGGCCTGGGTCAAGTCAGGCTGAACGTCCAGCGTCACCGGGTTGGACGATGTTCCGGACAAGGTCAGAGTCACACCGGGAATGACGCCGGTCATGGTGTTACTGCCGCTCGTGACGGGCACGCCATCCACGGTCAGCGAGGCGTCTGTCCCGAGGTCCTGGCCCTGGGAGTTTTGCGCCATCTGGATGCCCAGTCCGTTGCCTCCCCCGGTCGAGTCGGTGATTGTCATTTTACCTGCCGACCCGGAGGTCTGGCTGACGAGAGACAAGACGGCTCCGGAGCTGTCGTTGATGACCGAGGCAGTGACTCCCTTGTTTTGCTGATTGATGTAGGTCGCAAGTGCGTTCAGCGTGTCGGGGTCGCCGGAATTAGTATCCACCGGAACGGTCAAGCGTGTTCGATCCCGTCTGGATAGTGAGCGTTCCCGTGGGGAGCGCGGCAAGTGGCGGATCGTGCTGGGCAAGGTGGAATAGGCTGCCGAAGTGGTGGCGAGGCTGCTGACGACAACGGAATGAGAACCGGCGGCGGCGCCATTGGCTGCGGTAGCGCTGACCACATTGTTGTTCGACGAATTCACGGTTACGTCGCCGAAGACGCCCATAGGGTCGTTGAGCGCCTGCACGGAGGTCTGTAGATTGGTCAGATCACTTTCAATGGTTTGAAGTGCGGAGGTCTGTGAGTTCAAGGCGGTCACTTGACTCTGCAGGTTTTCCTCCGGGACGGCGTCGAGCTGCAGGATGGCGTCCACGGTGGAGGTTACGTCGAGGCCAGTACCGGAAGTGTTGGTGGCGGAATTGAGAATGGCATCCACCGCATCCATGACCGCCGAGTCGGCGCTGGAGTTGTTCGAAGTAGTATTGGAAGTGCTGGATTCGCCCAAAAGCTCAGCGAGCGACTCGTTGCTCGGATTCAAGCTGTTCAGTAGCGAAGTGATCGAACTCGTGGTGCTCATTCCTTTTCTCCTTCAGAAGGCCGCAGGGTGTGATCCTGTACCGTCCTCAACTGATTGGTATCGGCAATCCCTGCGTTTTTCTTAAGCACCGTGTCGCGTGGCTCCGGGGGTCGCGGCTGGCCGCGGACTGGAGGAGGGGCGGGGGAATGGTGGCTCAATGGTCCCGGAGAGCGTGATTCCACCCCTCGCCCCTCCCTATCTCAGGATGGGGGAAACTCATTTGACGGAGGGGGCCGGGAGGGTCCCCTCCGTCAGAAACAACCGTGCTGCGACTACTGGAGCAGTTTCAGAACGGCTTGCTGGTTCTGGTTGGCTTGAGCCAGGGAGGAAATGCCCGTCTGTTCGAGGATTTGATACTTGGACAGGCTGGCAACTACTTGCCCGACGTTCGCGTCCTGGATGGAGCTTTGAGCAGAAGTCAGGTTTTGAATTTGGGTATTGATGACGTTGGTGGCCGAATTCAAGCGGTTGATGCCGGCACCGATGCTGCCCCGCATCGCGGCAACGGAGGTGATAGCGGAGTTGATGGACGTCAGCGCCGACGCCGCACCGGACGCCGTACCCAGGTTAGCAGAGGCGATAGTGGTGGAGTTGGTGCCGATCTGGCTGGTGCTGAGCGTCCCCACTGCTACCGCAATGGTGTTGTAATTGCTGCTCACCTGGCCGTCACTGATGAAGACGTTGGCTCCACTCGATCCGGTCCCGGCGAGGTTAATGAAGGAATCGGAGTTGCCGCCTTCCAGGGCGTTCCCGTTGGCAGGCGCAACGTATCCGAGCGTGGCGTCGTTGTTTGTAACCGCCAGGTTTCCCCGGTTCAGGGGATCCGTAATCGCGAGCTGGGTTGCCGAGAGGTTCGAGAAGGCTCCGGTTACAGACCCTATATTTGAGCTCACAGCAAGGTTGCCGCTGTAGCTGCTATCGGTGATCTGTAGTTTGTTGCCCGCGTCGAGGAAGGCGTGGAACGGGGTACCGGAGGTGTTAATCGAATCGATAAGTCCCTGTATGGTGGCAGTGCCGGTGCCGCCGGTCACGGGATCCTTGTTGGTCGAGGACGCAGTGAATGTATACGTGTTGGCGTAAGCGCCCGTCAGGGGGTTCTGTGCGCCGCTGGTGATGGTTATGGTGGAAGTCCCGGCGGTGAGGGCGGTGGCGCCTTGGCTTGACATCGCGGTTGCGCCCTGCAGTTCGTTCATGTTGGTCACGGCGAGCAGACCCGCGGTTACTCCCAGTCCGCTATTGTCGATCCCGTTGATCAGGTCTTGAATGGTGTTGGTCGGCGAGACCGTGCCGATCACACTGGAGAGGCCGTTGTTGCTGACCGTAAGCGTGCCGGTACCGGTGCTGCTCACCTGAAGCTTACCGCCCACCAACTGCGCATTCATGTTCTTGCCGCTGCCGTTAATCTGGTTGATCAGGTCTCCAACCGTATCTGTGCCCGCGCCCCCTGTCAAAGTGCCAAAATCGCTAGTGAAGCCGGCGTTCGCCGTAACGGTGTTGATGCCGGAGTTGCTCTTGATAACCACGTCACCGCTGCCGTTGAGGTAGGCTGAAATACCAAATTGTGCGCCGCTTGAGTTAAGAGCGTTCAGGCCGGACTGAATCGTATCGCCTCCACTCGCGGTGTAAGTGGCCGAGCCGAGCGCATTGGTAACGGTAATGGTATCGGTGGCGCCGCCCAACACAGTGGCGGCCGCTGTTGAAGTCCCGCCAGTCTCCGTCGTGGGGTCGGCGGTGAAGGTAAAGCTGCCGCCGACAGTGTTGGTTAAAGTGACAGAAGTGCCGTTCGTCAATGTCGTGCCTGCGGTCAAACTGCCTTGGCTGCCGAGCAGCGTCGTGGCGGCCTTTCCTGCCGTATAGGAATACTGGCTGCCATTGCCCAACTGGACGGTGGTGGTGGTCCCGCCCGTCAAGGCCGTGCCCGAAGTCAGGGAGGCAGTGGCGGAGGTGACGGCCTGATTAAGATTGGCGGCATTGGCGGAGCCAAACACGGAGTTGCCGTTAAAATTGGTGGCGTTGCCAATTCTGTTGATTTCCGAGAGGATCGAGCCGTATTCATTCGTGATCGAACCGTACTGGCTGGTGGTGAGTCCGCCGTTCGCGGCTTCGGTCGCTAGCGTCACGGCGCGGTTGAGCAGGGTAGTGACCTGCGAGAGGGCGCCGTCCGCCACTTGCAGTTGTCCGACGCCGTTGGTGGCGTTCTGCGCCGACTGGGTCAGCGCGGTGATATTGGCCTGCAACCCGTCCGCAATGGACAGTCCCGCCGGATCGTCGGCACCGCTGTTGATGCGTGAGCCGGAGGACAATTGGAAGAGGGTGTTTTGCAGGTTGTTGTTCGTGACAGCCAGGTTGTTCTGGGCTGTCAGTGAAGCAATATTATTCAAAACACTGAGTGCCATTGGAGGCTCCTTATATTTAAGTTTCCGTTTCGGCCGGAGCCTCTACGTCGCGTCGCAGGAGCTTCGTTCCGACTCACGGAACCGTTTCCAAGTTCACCTACGCTATCGGCACGAGCGTGCAAAGCTTTACGGGCGGAGCCTGATTTGTAGGTAATATCAAGGTTGGGAATTCCCAGATTGCAATTGGGAAGGTGATAACAGAAGTCTGGCTTTCAGATTTTCAATCTCGAAGGAGTTATTGTGCGGCAGGCCCCGCTAATTCCATGTAGCAGCGCTGCAGCCTCTCGACTCCGGGAAAGAGCGTCAGGCCCGCTCGCAGGATGAGCACCGCCTTTTCGCGATGCTCGAGGCGGGCATGGATGCTGGCCGCGCGCAGGAATGACTGCGGGTCGCTGGGAGCCACCGCCAGCTTGTGGTCTGCGGCTTGGGCGGCGTCTTCGATCAGGCCTAACCACACGCAGGCCTGGATCAAACGGTCATGAATGTCTCCGGTCCACGGCTCCTGCTGAACCGCCAGGCGAAGCCGCCGGAGACCCGCTTGGGTCCGGCCCAGGCGGACTTCCGCCAATCCGAGTTTGCTCTCCAGAGCGGACCGGCGGCGGTGGTGGATGAGAGCGCGTTTGTAGCAGCGGCGAGCGGCGCTGAAATCCTGTAAGTCGTAATGGGCATCGCCTTCACCCTCCACCAGTTCGGCGCTCGGGCCGCAGAAGGACTTGGCTCGCTCGAGCGCCTCGAGCGCCTCGCCGGGACGCCCCAGACAGCGCAGGGCTAAACCCTGATACAGCCAGGCGGTTCCCAAACGCGGGTTGAGTCGGCACGCGACTGCGGCAGCCTTCCAAGCCTCCTCCACGTCGCCGAACACGTAGAGTTCCGCCCGCGCCAGCTCGAGGTGGGCCGGAGCATCTTCCGGCATTTCCTGCACTTTCTTGTGCAACATCCGACGGTACGGAAGATTCTTCCGGGCACGAAGGGCGGCATCGGCAGTCAATCCAAAGTGGTGGATCACAAAATGCGCCCTGCCCAGTGTGCCTCCGGTCTCGACAATCCGTGGACCCACGGATTCATGGATGCAGCCTACGAAATAGATCTCTGGCCGGCGGCGAAACAGCCGGATGTTGGTGTGCTCGACATACGCCGGAAAACTTCGCGCCGGCGCGAAGCCGTTCCGATTCATCTTGGTTGGAAATTCGGAGATGTTCACATCTACGCTGACCACGTAGTCGAGAATGGTGACGTAGTAGCCATCCAGGGCGGACGCGTCAAGCAGACGCGGAAGCGCGCGCCTCGCATTCTCGTCCAGTTGCTCATCCGCGTCCAAAGCCAGCACCCAGTCGGAATGCACCTCCGCGAGGGAGCGGTTCCGGGCGCTGGCGAAGTCGTTTTCCCAGGGAATGGATATACATCGGGCGCCAAAACGCTTGGCCACCTCCACGGTGCCGTCCTTCGAGCCCGTATCCGCGATCACTATCTCGTCCACCAGATCTTTCACGCTTTCCAGGCAAGAGGGCAGGTTCTTTTCCTCATCGCGCACGATCATGGAGAGAGCTAGTGTCGGCATGGCGATTCCTCCGTAGAATTCTTGGGCTGTCAGCTTTCAGCTCTCAGCCATCAGCTCGCCGCGAATTCTCCCCCGCTTAAGCGACAGTCGGCGCGAGAGGCACGCTGTGACGCCCGCTGAGAGCTGACGGCTGACAGCTGAAATCCCTTTCCCTCAATTCCAAAAGCCTTTCGAAAAGGTGAAACCGGTAGACCTGGGGGACGATCTGATCGAACGTCCTCAGCACCAGTTCGGCCTCTGAAGAATTGCCGTTCCGCATGGAGAAGAGCGGAGCGAAGTCGAGCTTGTCGAAGCGTGCGATGGCTTGGGTCCACTCCGCCACCCGGCCACGGGATTCGTCCAGTTCGCGCTGGACTTTGCCTGCCCAGGCGGCGTCGAGATGGCCGAAGGCGCTTTGGCCGGCCCCCAAAAGGCGCGGGTGCTTCGTGTATAACTGCAGGTCGGCGTCGGCATACGCCTGGGCACGTTTAATCAGGTCAGCGGCGGTGAAGATGAGGTGGTCATGCCAGGCGAGCGCTCGGGGCTGATACAGAATTCGATAACCTTCCTGGTCTAACCGGGCGCCAAGTTCCGTATCTTCCGCCACCCGGAACTCCGAATCGAAGGACCCCGCGAGATGCACCGCGTCGCGGCGAATGCTCAGGTTGCAGGTGATGAAGAATCCCGCTCCTTTATAGAACCCGGGTTTCATAGCGAGGTATGGAAACAGGAAAGGCCGGGTGGCGATGAAGACGCTCAAGGCCCGTTTGCGGACCGCGAGGTGATAAGGGAAAAAGCCCAGCACCGCACATTGATCTTGGGCGTGTTCATGCTGTGCGCGCAGGTGCTCGGCCAGCAGGTCAGGCGTGGATATGGTATCGTCGTTGAAAAATAGCAAGTATTTTCCCCGCGCCATCTCGCTGCCCAATTTCCTCGCGGCTCCTGCGCCGGCGTTCGTCTGCCGGCGGTAGACGAGCGGGAAGGACGTGGACAAGTCGCGGCAAAAGAGCTCCGTACCATCGGTGGAACCGTCATCAATCACAACGGCCTCAAAGGAGTCCATCGCCACAGTCTGCCGTCCCAGGGCGTCGAGGCAGGCGGCGAGCACGGCGCACCGGTTGCAGGTTGGAATAATCACCGAGATAAGAGGCCTGGGAGGTTTAGACTTGCGGCGCGTCCGGGGAGCATTTCCGGTTGTCTGCGCCCCCCGGTCCGTCCCGCCGGAAGCGCCGGATTGCGAAAGGCATTCTCTGGCCGAAGTGATGTAGCCGGCGGAAAGTTCAGGAGTCCCGAGCGCCCGGTAACTTCGATCGAAGTCAAGCAGGACGCGGGCAAAGAAGGGATCGCGCAGCTTCCCGGCCGGAACGAAGGTGAAGATATGGCGTAAGTGTTCGAGTGCTGCCAGGGGGTTGCCTTCGGCGAGAAGGCATTCTGCCAGGGTGCAGTAGGATTGAAGGCGGGACAAGATTCGTTCGCGAGCGGGCCGGGTGAGAACATCCGGAAACTCCTTTTCGACCTTGAGCACCGACCACACATGGCGGGCGTCGTAACGCTTAGGTCCCAACTCGCGGACTCGTTCGATCACCCGCCGCATTTGGGCGGCGAGACGCTCGCGAGAGTATTGATGCCGAACGAATTCGGCGCCGCCCTGGGAAAGCTTCCGCCAAAGATCCTCATCGCAGTAGAGGCGATTGATCTGCCTGGCAAACTCCTCTGGAGTGGCGGCGAGCAGAACCTCCTTTTCATCTTGCAGGTTCAATCCCTCGGCCGCTGCGGGTGTGGTGACGACCGGAAGGCCGCGCGACAAGGCCTCCAGAACTTTGGTTTGTACCCCTCCGCAGCAGCGAATGGGAGCCACAAACACCCGGTGCTGCGCAAAAGCCGCATCCAGATCATCGACGTAGCCAAGCGGCACAACGCGATCCCCCGCCACGCTTTCCGGCACCTGATAGCCGGCCAAGTGAAGTTCGACCCCCGGTAGTTTCGGCGCTACGCGCGGCCACACTTCGGCAAGCAGCCAGTTCAAGCCCTCGCGATTCGCCCCGTTCTGGAAATTGGCCAGCAGCAGGAGATTGGCTCGCAATGCAAACTCGGGCCCGCAGGATTGAGTCTCGGCGACGTTAGGCAGAATTTCAACTTCGAGGCCGGGATCCGTTGCGAGCAGGCCCCGCCGCACCGTTTCCGAGATGGCCAGCACCATGTCGGCGTGGCGGTAGGCCTCGAATTCTCTTAGTTCCAAATCGCGCGCCCTCTCGAGATCGGCCCAAAGCCCACTCACTTCCGCCAGGCGGCGCTCGCGCAGCCCGTGCAGGTCGTCAGTCAGAACTGCCACCCGAGTTTGAGGGGAGAGGCGGCGGATTTCGTCAAGGTAGTCTTCAGCCACCGAAATGGCGTTCCAGTACCAGTGAAATAGAATGGCCAGATCAAATCGGCCGGCCTTGAGCGCGCCCTCGAATGTCCAGTTCGCGACGGCGTCGGCGCCGAAGCGGCGGAGCCGCGAGACGTCGTGGCTGTACACCTTTACGCCCATCTGCTCGAGGGGTTGAGCGTGTCGTGCTTGATCGCCTTCATATCTCGCTACATAGGTGAGCTCGTGGCCCTGCGCTCGCAGCTCATTCAACACCTGCATCAAACGCAGATCACAGGCATTGCGGTCCGGGCGCGGAAGCGATTCGTGAACCACCAGAATGCGACTGCCGGTTTCTGCCTGCATCAAATCCTCCCGCCCACCTTCAAGCTGCTCGCAGCGTCCGGCCTCCGCCAACAGGCGGCTTGTGGCGAGGTTGCGACGCGGAGGGCCGGGAGGGATGCCGGCACTTTCACAGCCAAAGAATATTAGGGGAATCACATCACGGCGGAGCCGCAACCAAATGCAGATTCTTCGCGGAGTTTACCCCGAGCGAAGCGAACGGGCTCAGAATGACATGTCATCCTGAGCAAAGCGAAGCTTCTGCTTTACGCGCGCCAAGAAGAAACTAACTAGCGGAACAGAGGAGGCGCGCCAACATTCGCACTTGAGATGGCGAGCGACTTGCATCTTACAAGGCCGGTGGGGGTCGCAACCGGGCATGGCGGCAGGATCTGGGCAAGAATCGCCTGGTACCGGGCTGATTTCGAGGCCTCCCTGAGAGAATCTTAACCATGGTGGAAGCACCCCAGCTTGGCATCGAGTTGTTGCAAGAACTTTTCCGGGATATTCGAGCCATTCCCGGCGAAAATCCCAGCTTGTCTGCACCGGTTATTCTCGTGACTCGAATGATGCGGTTGGACAGCGAGTACTTCGTCCGGAAATGTCTTGAACGGCTGTTGAGGGTGCCTGCGGCAGTACTTCCCAAGGCGCTTGAAGCCATTCAGCAGTGGGCCAGAACCGATTACCGGCTGTCCGTCGTCCTGGCCTGTTGCTCAATGCAACTGGGTGACTGCGAAGCGGCTGTGCGCTATTCACGTTCCGCCCGCGACCGCTGTCCGACCGACCTGTTCGCCCAGAACACCTTCATCGCATGTTCCCGCCGGGGAGCTGCCCAAACTGGGGCTTCGTGCGAGTTCGACGGGATCGAGCCGTACCTGGCCGGGAGCTTTTGTGACAGACCCTGGAGCCATCTTGAAATCTCCTGGGAGGGCAACGCGTTTCTTTGTTGCCCGCACTGGCTGCCGCTGCGAATAGGAGATGCCCGCAGTCAATCCCTGGATGAAATTTGGAATTCAGGCTTTGCCATGAACATCCGTGAGTCCATTCTGGATGGGTCATTTCGATTTTGCAGCAAGATCTACTGTCCAAAGATCGCCGGCAGGGCTCTTCCGAAGAGGCCCGGCAACTTACCTAAGAGTCGTTCAATTTCATCCTCACCTGAGCAATTGTCCGACTTTCCGACTCGGGTTCGGCGCGGACCGAAAAAGCTCGCTCTCTGTTACGACAAGAGCTGCAATCTGGCGTGTCTGCAGTGCCGCAGTGAGTTTTACGTTGCTAGCCGGAAAGAGCAGGAGAGCATGGATCGGGACTTCTTGCCCCTGATTCTGAGCACTGCCGCGGGTGCAGAATCGGTGTACATGAATGGCGGGGGAGATGTCTTTGCCGGCAAACACTCGCGCCACGTGCTCAAATTGCTCGAGCGAGAGCGGTTCCCGCAACTGAGATTCTCATTTATTACCAATGGACAACAACTGAACGAGAAAACCTTTCACGAGTTTGACCTTAATGGACGAGTAGAAGAGATAGAGATTTCCGTCGATGCAGCCCGGCCGGAAACCTACCGCGTAGTTCGGCGGGGAGGCGATTTTAAGCGACTGGAATCCAATCTGGCTTTCCTGGACCACCTCAGGTACGCGGGCGGGGAGAAGTTCAGCCTGGAACTCAACTTCACCGTCTCGAGCCTGAACTTCCGCGAGATGCCTGAGTTCGTGGAGCTTGGCAAGCGATACCACGTGGATGCTATCCATTTCAGCGTGATTCGGTGTTGGGACCACCTGACCCCGGCGCAGTTCGAATCTCTGAGTGTTGCCAATCCGTCCCATCCCGAGCATGAGGAGTTCTTAAGGGTTCTACAATCCCCTGAGCTATCCGATCCGATCGTAGATTGCGGAAGCGTGGCGCCTTATCGGCGACGAGAGGCAGAGTCGCAGCGGCAACCGCTCGCAGGGGCGTCCGCTCTTGAAGCGGGGCTGGGCTAAAAGGGATTCGTCACAAGCAGGCGACCCCTGCCGCCCCGGCGGCTCGCGCGACGCATCAGCGCGGCTCATTCCTGCATCAACAGTTCTCCTCGAACTTCCGATATCAGTCATGGTGGAGGTTTCGAAACCTCCAGGCGCCTTCAATCCCCGACCGTTTTGCCCGGCCTGGCGTTGGCACAAAGTTGAAGGCGTTTTCCCGGTTTGCCGATGGAGTAAACGGCGAAGCGCACGTGCTGCAGAGGACTATAAGTGTCCCGGGACGCCGAACCTGCGGGCGTGGTGCCGGCCTCGCGACGCAGCTTGGACGCGAGAGGACCCGGAGTTGAACGAATGATTATACTCACGAGGCTCAACAACCGACCGTTGGTCGTCAACTCGGACATGATCAAATTCATTGAGAACACGCCGGATACTGTCCTTACGCTGGTTTCCGGGGAAAAGATCGTGGTCCTCGAGTCTGTCGCGGAGGTGATGGATGCCATCATGAACTTCCGCACCCGGATTCTGGCTGCAGCGGGCCCCCTGGTTCGGAGTCAGGACCCGGGAGAGAAGAAACAGGATGAGCCTTCGAGGTAAGCATGAACGCAGAGGCAGGCTTTGGCACTGCTCAGAGCAGGCGACGAGTAAAGTGAACCCGGAACTTTGCGCCTCGCGGCGTTTCAGGACGCCCTCGAACAGGCTTCAAGCCGCGAAGCCGAGGGAACGAGCCTCGTTGAGGAACTAGGAGATCGGAAAGTGGACAAAGCCAGTGTGGGCGGGATCGCGCTAGCAGCTGTCGGAATCCTGGTGGCCTTTTTTATGGAAGGCGGGAATCTCAGCCAGATCATGCAGCCCACCGCAGCCATGATAGTTTTGGGCGGGACCATTGGGGCCACCATGATCCAGTTTCCACTCTCCGCGGTTTTGGCCGCTTTCAAAAGTTTCGTGCGTGTCTTCCTGGAGCCAAAACGAGACGGACAGGCAGTTATTCGCGAGCTTGTCGGCTTTGCCCAAAAGGCGCGCAAGGAAGGAATTGTTTCGCTCGATAAAGACCTGGAGAGGATCGAGGACCCCTTTCTCAAGAAATCGCTCATGCTGGCAATTGATGGCACCGAACCACAAGAGCTGAGAAAAATGATGGAAATGGAACTTCAGAACCGCGAGGAGAGAGAGGAGAAGATTCCCCAGGTGTTTGAGTCGGCAGGAGGATTCGCGCCGACGATTGGAATCATCGGCGCCGTTCTGGGCCTCATCCAGGTGATGCAGCACTTGGACAAGATGGATGAAGTGGGGCGGGGAATTGCGGTGGCTTTTGTGGCCACAATCTACGGCGTTGGGGTGGCCAATATCTTCTTTCTTCCCGCGGCCGGCAAACTCAAGATTCGGATGCGCGAAGAGCAATTGGCGCGCGAAATGATGCTGGAAGGAGTGGTCTCCATTCTGGAAGGCCTGAACCCGCGAATGGTTGAAATTAAGCTGAACAGTTACTTGGCCGAGGCCTCCGAGAGCGCGGAGTCCAAGACTGAGGAGGAAAAAGCGGCATGAAGCGGCGACCCAAAGGCCACGCCAACCACGAGCGTTGGCTTGTATCCTACGCGGATTTCATGACGCTCTTATTTGCTTTTTTCGTGGTGATGTATGCTTCCTCGCAGACGGATAAGGGGAAGGTCGGGAAGCTGGCGGTCGCCATCGAGGCAGCCTTTAAGGACCTGGGGATCTTCAATCTACCTTCCTCGAAGGTGCCCCCCGTGATGGCAGGGCCAACCCAGGAAGGGCTTCCTACGGTTTCGGCGCTGCGCGAACAGAGTACCGTAAGCAATCTTGCCAAATTGCAAAACGAGCTTGCGCAACAACTGCAAAACGAACTTATCCGCGGAGAAGTTGCGATCAAGGTGGGCCGGGAGGGCTTGGTGGTCAGTCTTCGAGAAGTCGGTTTCTTCGATAGCGGCTCCGCCGAAGTCAAGCTGAAGTCAGAGCCGACGGTGGCGCGCATCGCGAAAGTTCTCGCGCATGGCCGATACCAGGTTCGGATCGAGGGGCACACCGACAACATCCCCATACACACTCAGCGCTTCGACTCGAACTGGGAGCTTTCCACCTCGCGCGCCACCGAGGTGGCCAAGTTGTTTGTCACCCGGTACGGCTTCCCGCCAGAGAGCTTGTCGGCGGCAGGATATGCCGAGTTCCACCCCGCCGCGCCGAACACGACACCGGAGGGAAGAGCGCAAAACCGGCGGGTCGATCTGGTGGTGGTCGCCCCGCCCGTCAAAGAGAAGTCCAGCCCGCTGGGCAGCGAGATGGAGGACCCGTCACACCTCAAGGTCCCCAAGGAGTGAGTTCCGAGATGGCAACACTTGTGGAGAGCGTAGATTCAGGCGGCGGGCGCGAGACAGCGCTCACCTTATCACCCGACGGCACAAATGCGCGAGAAGCGATTCGCACCCGGCTGGAGAAGTTAAACTCGATACCGACTGTTCCTGCCATTGTCCGGCCCTTACTCCACTACATGGAAAAACCTATTGACCAGATGGAAGTGAAACGGGTCGTGGACATGATTTCTTGCGATGAATCCGTTGCTGCCCAGTGTCTGCGCATGGCAAATTCGGCCCTCTACTTCCTTCCCCAGATTGTGAAGACGATCCATGGGGCGGTCATTGTGCTGGGCGTGAGGCAGGTACGCGAGATCCTGCTGGCCTGCTCGTTGCTCAACCTGGTTCCAAAAGACCGGAACTTGGCTCTGGCCATGTCTCTCTGGGAACATTCTTTGGGGTGCGCCCTGCTGGGCAGGGAACTGGCTCGACGTATCGATTTTCCTGACCCCGAACGGGCGTACCTGGGAGGACTCTTACATGACCTGGGCGAAATCATCAACCTGGTGGCTTTTCCCGAGGAGTCCTCGGCGTGCCTGGCGCGCGCCGCCGCCGAGCAAAAACCTCTTCATGACGTGGAGACTCATTCAATGGGTTTTACGCACTGCGACAGCGGCAGCGTAGTGGCCGAGATGTGGCGGCTTCCTTACCACCTCAGCGAGGTTATTCGTTACCACCATGATATTCAGCAGAGCAAGCTCTACCCCGAACTGGTGGCGCTGGTGAGCATCGCTGACCTTCTCTGCCGGGCTAACGAGCTGGGGTATGGCTATCGTGAGAAGAGACTTCCGGACCCTCTTCAGGCGATCGAGTGGGAGATCCTGGGCAAGAAATCTCCCAAAATGGCACGCCTAGGCCCGGCTCATCTGGTCCAAGAGCTGAGCGGGCACGCCAAACAAATCCAGAAGCATGTTAAGTCCGTGTTCCAGGGTTAAGGAGGTGAGACACAATCCGCCGACCGTCATCCTGAGCGAAGCGAAGGATCTGCATTCCCTCGTTTTCAGGGAGATACTGCAGATGCTTCCCTCCGCTCAGCATGACAGATAACTTCGCTCGCTGCCTGCTAGTCCCCAGAGGCTCTACGTCCTGGGTCCCATTTAAGCTTTAGTCCCGATTTGCCGAAAAACAGATTGAGGTCTGGAATGCCGGAACAAACAGTCACAATGTCTTTTGCGAAGCCCTGCGTTGAAACGTGTGCCCCCACGGTTTCCACGGGCGGCCAGATTGGCCAAGTTGGAGATTCCTGCCACGAACCACCGGAGCGGATTGAGTTGTGTGCGCACTGCAAGCTCCAAGAAAAGCTCTCCCAGGCACAGAGAGCCGAGGCGCTTGGCACGCTGGCAGGCGGCATAGCGCATGATTTCAATAACCTGCTGGGCGTCATTCTGGGCTTCGCCTCGATTGTTCGCTTGCGCCTGGCGCCGTCCGACCCACTGATTGAGTTCGTGAAAATGATCGAACAATCCGCCCAGCGAGGCTCGGAGCTGACCAAGCAGCTACTTGGTCTGGCGCGGCAAGGAAAGCAAGAAGCGCTTCCTATTCGTGTAGGGGATGTCCTGGGCCGGGTTGTGAAGATCATCACCAGCACCTTCGACCGTCGCATTCAGGTACAAACTCGCAGCCAGTCCGGTCCGCTCTGGGTTGACGCCAACCCTGCGCAATTCGAGCAGGCGGTCCTGAATCTGTGCATTAACGGCAGAGATGCCATGCCCGAAGGAGGAGTTTTGACGCTCGAGAATTCGCGGGTAGTGCACCGCGAGAATGATCCCGCGCTTCCCAGCCGTTGCCCGCCGGGCAGTTATGCGTGCATCACCGTTCGCGACACGGGCGTCGGCATGCCCCCGCAGGTGTTGAGCCGGATCTTCGATCCCTTCTTCACCACCAAGGAACCCGGCAAGGGTTCAGGGCTGGGACTATCGATGGTGTATGGAATGGCAAGCGGAGCGGGTGGGTTCGTGCAGGTGGCAAGCGAGGTTGGCCTCGGATCCGCTTTTTCACTCCACCTGCCGCTGAAGGCGCCTCCCGTGGAGCAACGCAGCTTGACTCGAAGTTCTTCACTCGAACCCGGGAGTGGAACGGTCCTGGTTGTCGACGACGAGCCTATGGTTCTGGCGTTTTCCAGGGAGGGGCTGAAGCGGCTCGGCTATGAGGTGCTTACGGCCACGGATGGCCAACAGGCCTGCGAAGTTTTTCAATCACACTCTGGCCAGATCGACATCGTGTTACTTGATCTGGTGATGCCCGGCATCACGGGTTTGGAGACCTGCCGGCGGCTGCGCGAAGTCAAGCCCGGCCTTAAGGTGATCCTTTCTTCGGGCTATACCTCGGCCGAGGTGGTCCGCGAGGCGCGCCTGGCAGGCGCCGTAGGTTTCATCGGCAAGCCCTACTCCCTTGAGGAACTCTCCGCGGCATTACGCCGGCCCGAGTCGTTGAGTCTCCGGGCCCCAAATGAAGCAGGAGGAGTACCGTGCGGGTCCTGATCGCCGACGACGAAGCCACGACGCGACACCTGATCCAAGTGACTCTCGGCAAATGGGGATTCGAGGTTCTGGTAGCCGAAGAGGGCGCCGGAGCCCTGCGTATCTTGAAAGGACCGAACCCTCCCGAAATCGCCCTCTTGGATTGGGTAATGCCGGGGGTCGATGGCCTGGAAGTCTGCCGCCGCATGCGCGCCGCACCGATGAGCGCCCCGACCTATCTGATCCTGATTACGGCACGCGGGGGGCTTGAAAATGTCGTACAAGGGCTGGAAGCCGGTGCCGACGATTACGTCACTAAGCCCTTCGATCCTCGCGAACTTCGAGCCCGGCTGCACGCCGGCGCGCGCGTTGTGCAATTACAAAAAGCCCTGCTGGAACGCAATCAAGCATTGGAAGAGGCTTTGAAGCGAGTGAAACTGCTTCAAGGACTCCTCCCCATCTGCTCCTACTGCAAGAAAATTCGCAATGACCGAAACTACTGGGAACAAGTGGACGCTTATGTGGCCAGCCATTCCGAGGCCCAGTTCAGCCACGGAGTCTGTCCTGACTGTTTCGAGGTGCACCTGAAGCCCCAGTTGGAGAGGCTCGGTGATGATCCCTAGCCTTGAACTCTGGCTGCTGGCCGTCACCGCCGCTTTTTTGTGCGGTGGAATCGTATGGGGCGCGATTCTCCGTGTCCGGGTGCGGCAGCAGTCCGCAACCTTACGTGAGTGGATTCGGCGCGAGGCGGCCCTGAGGAGGCAATTCGTCGATCTCTTCGAAGACTCCACCGACGCCATCTATACCCACGACCTTGACTACACCATTACCTCCTGGAACCGGACTGCGGAAACCCTTACGGGTTTCACCCGTGATGAGGTGCTGACCAGGAATTTCGCCGACCTGCTCAGTGCGGAGTCGCTGGAGCGGGCCACGGACATGACGAAGCTGAAGCTGCAAGGCTGTGCAAGCACAACCTACGAGATAGAATTCGTCGCCAAGGATGGCCACGCGATTCCGGTCGAAGTCAGCACGCGCTTGATCGCTGAAAACGGCAAGGTGGTGGGAATACAAGGCGCGGCTCGCGACATCAGCGAACGCAAAAAGGCCCAGGAGGCGCTCCGTGCCAGCGAGCGGCGTTACCGCTTGTTGTTTGAGCGGAACATGGCGGGAGTGTTTCGCACCACGCTGGATGGCCAGCTTGTCGATTGCAACCAGTCGCTCGCGCAGATTCTGGGCTACTCCTCTCCGGCGGAGTTGCTTCGCCATGGCGCACGCGGGTTGCACATTGACGAGGGCGGCCGTGAGGCGCTGCTGGCGCGCTTGAAAGAACATCAGGCGGTGACTTTCTATGAGCTCTGCCTGCGTCGCAAGGATGGAAGCCGCGTCTGGGTGCTGGAGAATTCCAACCTGGTGGAGGGCAACGGAGCGGGTCCTGAAATCGAAGGCACGGTGATCGACATCACGGATCGCAAGCGCGCGGAAGAGGAGTGGCGCCAGGCCAAGGAGGCGGCCGAAACCGCCAGTCGCGCCAAGAGCGAGTTCCTGGCTAACGTGAGCCACGAAATTCGCACGCCTTTGAATGGCGTTGTGGGGATGACGGAACTCGCTCTCGAAACCTCGCTGACTTCGGAGCAACGCGAGTATCTGGGGGCCGTCCGGTCGTCTGCCTGCTCTCTGCTCGGCATCATCAATGACATCCTCGACTTTTCCAAGATCGAGGCCCGCAAGCTCGAATTGGATTCGCTGGAGTTCCGGTTGGCGGATACGCTGGCCGAGGCGGTGAAGCCTTTAGCGATTCGTGCTCAACAGAAAGGGCTGGAGTTCTGCCTGGAGGTTTCGCCCGGCGTTCCGGCGGCTTTCGAAGGCGATCCCGGGCGGTTGCGGCAGATCCTCGTTAACCTCTTGGCGAACGCCGTAAAGTTTACAGAGAAAGGGGTGATTCGCCTCTCGGTCGAAACCGAGAGTGCGGACCCGGAGAATCTACGTTTGCATTTCTCTGTCCGGGATACGGGCATTGGAATTCCGCCTGAAAAGCACGCCTTGATCTTCGAGCCCTTTGCGCAAGCCGATGGCTCGACAAAACGCCGATTCAGCGGGACGGGACTGGGATTGACCATCTGCGCCCGGCTGGTTGAGATGATGGGAGGCAAGATCTGGCTGGAAAGCGAAGTGGGCAAGGGCAGCACTTTCCACTTCACCGCTTGCTTTCGCCCCGCTTCGCCGCTCCGGGTTGAATGTCCGCCACCCGACCTTCAGGAGGAGCGGATTCCGGGGGTGGGTGACAGTGCCTCCCGAAAGCTTCAGATTCTCCTGGTCGAGGATAACGAGGTAAACCGCACGCTGGTGACGCATTTGCTCACCAAGCGGGGACACCACGTGGTGGAGGCGCAGAGCGGCAAGGAAGCCGTGGCGGTGATCGAACACGCCCCTGGGGGAGTATTCGATCTGATCTTCATGGACGTACAGATGCCTGACATGGATGGATTCGAAACAACCGCCGCCATACGCGATCTCGAGAAACTCTCGGGTGGCCACGTGCCCATCATTGCCGTCACTGCCTACGCCATGAAAGGCGACCGGGAACGCTGCCTGGCGGCGGGAATGGATGGGTATCTTGCGAAGCCTGTGCAACTGCTGGAATTGCGGCAACTCCTGCGGCGCTATGAGGGAACGCCCTGTGCCGAGGCGGGGCTTCTGCTACCCCATGACCAGTTATCATGGGCCTCCCGCCCACCCGACGGAATAAGAGCCTGTCATCCTGAGCGAAGCGAAGGATCTGCAGATTCCGTCCAGGGCGAACTAATGCAGATTCTTCGCGGAGTTTACCCTGAGCGAAGCGAACGGGCTCAGAATGACAGACTTTCAGGAGAGCCTCCCGGCGGCGAACATGAGCCGGTCGAACGAGGCGCCCTTCTGGATCGTCTGGGAGGGGACGTCCAGCTCATGTGCGATCTCATCGATATTCATCTGAGCCAATGCCCCGGCTTGCTTGCGGCGACGCGACGCGCCTGCGAGGAGAATAACGGGCCTGAACTGGCACGCCTGGCCCACACCCTTAAAGGATCGGCCGGGAATCTCTTAGCCCTCGTGGCGGCTGAATTAGCTGGACGCCTGGAGACCTTTGCCGAGCAGGGTGACTTCTCGCGAGCCCGCGAAACCATGGCTGCTCTCGAAGGCGAAATGGAGCGTGTCGAACACGGCCTCCGTGCGCTCCAGGCTCCGGCAGTGTCATAACACCTCAATTTAACGCCTGTAGGGGCGAGGCGCCGCTTCGCCCCTACGTCCTCGTGGTTTACCCGCACGTTATTGGCAGATTGGGATGGTAGAAAACCACCTAACCGCCTTGACAATTCTGCCTCTTTTAAGGTAACTGTTAGATGTTGGGTAGCAGGGTTGAGTCATCCCTACATCGTAGCGGCGAAGTCCATAACTGCGGACGACATTCAAGCCGGAGCTTGTAGGCGTTAGCGACTTGGCCCACCTTGGCCGTCATCGGCATTCCATTTGTACTCCGTCGGGTCGTTTGGCGAAGGGCGAGGATCGCCTTTCGCATAACCGTGTTTCGGGACAGGAGAATCGCAATGCGCAAAACCCAGATGCTGTGTTTACGTCTTCGGCGGCCGCTCGCGCTGGGGCTGCTGTTGGTGCTGGCAAGCCCGCTTGCCCGCGCCGCCATCACAGGCAGTATCTCAGGAACGGTCACGGACCCTACCGGGGCCGTCATGCCCGGAGTGTCGGTGGTAGCTCTCAATACAGACACCGGAATTCAAACCACGACCCAAACCAATGCGGCAGGCTTCTATAACTTTCCGGCCCTTCCCACCGGTCATTACGAGGTGAGGATCACAGAGAAAGGGTTCGAGGAATATCGACAGACAGGACTAGTCATTGACGTCAACACGGCGCTCCGCGTCGATGCCACGATGAAGGTGGGCTCCGTGAACCAGGAGGTGAGCGTCACCTCCACAGCGGTACACGTTGAAACTACCAACACTCAGATGGGCGAGGTAATCGGAAACACCAAGATGACCACCCTGCCTCTGAATGGCCGCAGCTACACTGACCTGCTGGCCCTGCAACCGGGCGTCGTGCCTTCTTCCAGTGGCGAGAGTGGCGCCATGGGTGTTTCAGGAAACCTGAACCCCGGTGCGGTTGCGGTGAGCGGGCAGCGGGAAAGCGCCAATGGCTTTATATTGAATGGCGGAAACGCTGAGGAAAGGTTGTACAACGCCACCGCCATCATCCCCAACCTCGATTCCATCGCCGAATTCCGCATCCTCACCAACAATGCCGACGCCGAGTTTGGAAGTTACACCGGCGGGTTGATCAACGTCGTTACCAAGCAGGGCACCAACCAGTTCCACGGCGACGCCTTCGAATTCGTGCGCAATCCCAACCTCGATTCCCGGAACTTCTTTTCGCCCAGCCTCGCCACTTTGCACCAGAACATGTTCGGCGGCACCTTCGGCGGGCCGGTCCTGCACGACAAGCTGTTCTTCTTCACCGACTATCAGGGCACGCGCCTGGTGGAAGGCGTGGACAGCGGCCTGATCGCAGTGCCCTCCGCCCAAGACAGGAGCGGTGACTTGTCGGATGTGGCCAGCCAGCTCACGGGCACGGTGCAAGGTGCAGCCTGGGCTAACACTTTGAGCCAGCGGTTTGGCTATCCCATCACCGCCGGAGAGCCGTACTACACCAGCGGCTGCACCAGCAACGCTCAGTGCGTATTCCCCAATGCCGTGATTCCCAAGTCCGCATTCAGTACACCCGCCCAATTCCTGATGAAGTACATTCCGCTTCCGAACTCGGGCTCGGCCTACACCACCTCGGCGTATAAGGAAACTCTCCGGGACGACAAGGCCAGCGGCCGAATCGACGGCAATACGCGCTTGGGGATGGTCTCGGGCTACTATTTCATTGACGACGATATCCTGGTGAATCCTTATGGCGGCGCAAATCTCCCGGGATTTGCCTCCCAAAATAACGGCCGGGCGCAGATCATCAACGTCGGCATCACCAAGACGCTCGGGGCCACGGCCGTCAACGAACTTCGGCTCGGCTACATGCGCGATGTGCAGTTCTCGAACGCCCCGCTGGGGGGGTTGGGCCCGAAGCTCTCCGACGAGGGCTTCACCGGCATCTTCCCCATGAACCCCACCTACGAGGGCGTCGAACCGATCGGCTTCAACAACTACAGTATCGGCGTGGCGAACAGCTTCCTGCGGGTCTTCGACAACACCTACAACTTCGCCGACAACTTCTCCAAGGTGATTGGAACCCACACGGTGAAATTCGGCGGGGCGTTCAGTTACGACCAGGTGGAGTACCGGTTCACGCTGAACTTAAACGGCTCCTTCGGATTCAACGGAAATGAGACAGGCTTTGATTTTGCCGATTTCTTGATCGGGGCGCCCAATAGCTACTCCCAGGGCTTGCAATTACCGGTCTATGGCCGTTCACGGTCTTACGACCTCTATGCCCAGGACAGTTGGCGAGCCACCAGGAACCTCACCGTGAATTATGGTCTGAGGTGGGAGGTTAGCTCTCCCTGGTGGGAGGCCCACAATGAATGGGAAGCCCTGATTCCCGGCTGCCAGTCGAAAGAGTTTCCAGGATCGCCCTTGGGCTGGTGTTTCCCGGGAGACCCGGGCATACCTTCCACACTGTCCCCAACCGGCCATCACAATTTCGGCCCGCGGATCGGGCTCGCTTACTCGCCCCATGCTTCCGGCGGCTTTTTGGGCAAGTTAGTGGGCGGAGGCGGGCAGACGAGCATCCGGGCGGCCTTTGGTGTCTATTTCAACACTTTCGAAAACCGCATCCTCGAGCAGGAAAGCGGCGACGCCCCTTACGGGTACTGGTGGCAGCCGAGCGTTCTACCGGACTTTCAGAACCCGTTTACAATTCGCACCACCGGGGTCAATCAAGGCCAGCGATTCCCCGTCCCGGTACCCCCACTGAACGTCAGCGCCTCCAACCCGGACACGACTCTGAACTGGGCGCAATTCGTGCCCCTCGGGAGTTCGCCGGCTTTCTTCCACGCCAACGCGCTTCCTTACGCCGAGCATTACAACTTCTCCTTTCAGCGCCAGTTTGGGTCGGCGACCATACTCTCCGCCAGCTACGTCGGAACGCAAGGGCACCGGCTTCTGGCCACCATGGAAGCCAACCCTTCAAGTCCGGCCTTGTGTATGAGCCTTCCAGGTTGTGGACCTTACGCGGAGGATGCAGGTCCGTTTACCTCCTCCTCCGGCGCCCTCGTCTACAGCGTCCGATCGCCTTACAATGTCGTGGTTCCAAATCTCACGGGGGGTCTTACCGAAGCTTTTGCCAGCGACGGTTACATGGCCACCATGGCCAACTCTAACTACAATGCGCTCGAGGTCACGCTGCGCCGCACTTTGGGCCGCGCCGAATTCCTCGCCGCCTACACCTACGGCAAGTCGCTCGACAACGCCTCCGGCAACGGCTTGGGCCAAGGCGATAACATCAACCCGATCAATCACGGAATCACCAAGGCGCTGTCTGCCTTCGACGTATCGCAGAACTTCGTGGTGAGTTATTCCTACCGGTTGCCGTTCGACAAACTTCCAGGCCCCAAGCGCTTGACCGACGCCTGGTTGATCAACGGGATTACTCGCTTCGCCACGGGGTTCCCGGTGTATATCAATGAGAACGACGACTATTCGCTGCTGGGAACAGGTAGTACCGGGCAGGGCAATGATATCGACGAGCCCAACCGTGCTCCCGGAAGCCTGAGCTTCAAAAATCCGCGAACCGCGGTTCTCCCCGGGGCCAGCCCCCAGTGCCCCCAGGGCTGTAATCCATACTTCAACACCGCGCTTTTCAGTAAGGAGGCGGTGGGACAGCTCGGTGATTCCAGCCGCCGCTTTTTCGGCGGGCCGGGTTGGAACAACTTTGACTTGTCATTGACCAAAGATGTGAAGCTGACCGAGGCGAAGAGCCTGCAATTCCGGGCCGAGTTCTTCAACGCCTGGAATCATGCTCAATTTGGTTCGCCGCAGGGTACCATCAACAACAGTTCGACCTTCGGCTACGTGACTGGCGCCAGCGCCGCGCGCATCGGCCAGGTAAGTATGAAATTCCTCTTCTAGAACCTCTGTGCGGCGGCCCTTGCGGCCGCCCGTTGTCCCGCCGGGGGCAACCACCAGGGTTGCCCCGACATACCCTGTAGGGGGACGGCTTGCCGTCCCCGGATTCCCGATCATCCCGACGAGGGTAGGGCAAGCCCTACCCCTACAGCACGCCGGTCCGGCCGCAGTACTGGTACTTTCGTGATCTTGACAAGTGCGACCCATATATATAGCCTATGCGCTGGGGATTCGCCCCGGACAACCGCAAGTCCCGGGTAGGGGCGGTTCGCGACCCGTCGCCCGGAGGCTTTGGGCCGCAGGGCGAACCGCCCCTGCATCCTACCCGAAACTTTCTCCCTGGAGACCTTATGTCTATTCGCCAATCACCGCAGCTTACCCAGCCACTGCTCGACGCCGCCCGCTTGAACGGCCGGCGCTCCCGCGGTCCGTGCACCGCGGCCGGTAAAGAGAATTCCAAAATGAACGCCCTCGAGCACGGCGAGCGTTCCGACCCCGACAATCATTACGAAGTGATGCGCGCCTTGGGCGAAGACCCGGCCCGGTTCGAAGCCCTGAAGCAGGAGCTCAGCGCTTCCTTCAGCACCGGCGACCCCTTCGTTGAAAGGCAGGTCGACGATCTCGCCCGCCTCTACTGGCGTCGCGAGCGCCTGGATCGCTCCCAGACCGGCCTGATGCGCCGCGCCTTGCTGGCGCTCGAAGAGCGGCAGCACCGCCGCCGCAAGGAAATCGAAGACTGCACGATCGAGGTCGGCGAGGCCATCAACAGCACGCTCGAGGCGCCCACCGACCCCGCCGCGCGCCTGCGCCTGCTGCTCTCCTTTCTGGCGCTGATTCGCTTGCAGGTGCACAGCCGCTACTTCCTGGCCTGGCAGGCCGCCGCGCTCCAGGGCTTTTACCGGAACAAGACCGGCTGGCGAGGTCCGCGGTTGTGCTTTCTGCTGTCGCTCTTCGCCGGGAGCAACTTGCCTCTGCCGCTGGGTGACGCAGGCGCGCACGTCGCGGAGGCCGAGGACGACGAAGAGGATGATATCGAGGCGCCGCTTGTGGACGCCCAGCCCGCCCAGGAGGCCGGCCCCTTCGTCGCCACCGAACCGGCGGACGAACTGCGGTACAAGCAACTGGTCCTGCTGCTCGCGGACGAGGTGGCCGCCGTCGAGCAGGAGTTCGAGTACGAGGAGAAGCTGAACGAAGAGAAGACGGCGATCGAGCGCGACGCCTGCCTGGCCCCGGCGGGCGAAGAGTGGCGGATGCTCTTGCGGCGGGAAGAGTCGCTGGACCGCGCCATCGACCGGAAAATCAAGCTGCTGCTGAGCCTGCGGAAAGCCGCGGCCCGAACGCAAAAGCCGCAGACCTTGGAAAGCAGGTCTGCGCCAGCCCAGGACGTAGGGGCGCCCCTTGTGGGCGCCCAGGCCGACGAAGAGGGCGGCGACGATGAGCCACCCGAAGCCGTAGGGGCACCCCTTGTGGGTGCCCTGTCCGACGACGAGGGCGGCCACGAGGGCCGCCCCTACGGCGATGTGAATGACAGGTGAGGGGATTTTCCCTCGCCCAGAACAAAAACGTCTGTTAAATGCGCCGCAATTGCGGCGGGAGGGAGAGGCGCGACAAAATTCCGGCCTCGATGAGAGGAATCAGGGAAAGAATGTCTATGTGGAATGGAACCAACCCCTCACCCGGCCCGCGGCGGCTGATGAAAACGCCGTCGCGGTCCACCCTCTCCCCCAAGGGGGCGAGGGGATCGGGAGTGAAACCGGCCCCAGCCAAGAAAGCGGGCATTGTGACCGAGGTTCTGGGTTGAGAGAGCAAAGAACCAACGCCGCGCCATGCCCGAGGTCCTCCAGTTGGCTATCTGCTGTACTGAGCTGGCCTTTGTTTTCATCAACATTCCCGGTTCGTTCGTTGGCTTTTAAGCCCGAGAGCCGTAGGGGTAGGGCTTGCCCTACCCTCATCCGCACCAGCGGAAATGCGGGGACGGCAAGCCGTCCCCCTACGAGGGACGGTCATGGACGCATTGGGGAGTCCACATTTCCTGTATAGCGCCAAAGCCCGCTTCGAGTATAATGCCAAGGTTTCGGCGCTACGGGGCTGGGTTGATCCAAACGGTTGCCACGTCAGCTCACGGCGTCTCGGCGACGCACGGCAATCGCCTGCCGAGGAGTTGGCCTGACGGCGTCACGGGGAGGTTAGGAATGTCGAAGCAGAAATGCCTTCTGGTGTTTCTATTCTTATTTTTAGCACTTGTTACCGCGGCTTTCGCGCAAACCACCGGCGAGCAGCCGATCTATCTCGATCCTAACCAACCCGTCGAGCGGCGCATTGACGACCTGATGAGCCGCATGACGCTGAAAGAGAAAGTGGGCCAGCTCAACCTCCCTTGCGTTTATGTGGAGGAATTGGGACGGGACATTCCCTCCAAGACCGAGGCCTGCCGCAAGTTCACGGCCGGAACTTACACTCAGGAGATCGGCCCGGCCTGCGGCTTCTTCACGCTGGCCAACGAGATTCTGCACAAAGGCGCGCGCCAGCAGGCGGAGTACTTCAACGAACTCCAGAAGATCGCCCGCACCCAAACCCGGCTGAAGATTCCCCTGCTCGAAGACGAGGAAGGTACGCACGGCACGATGATGCCCGGCGCCACGATCTTCCCGGAGGGTCTGACCATCGGCAGCACGTTTGACATGGATCTGGTGAAGTCGATTTATGCGGCCGCGGCCGCGGAAGCCAGGGCGGTGGGAATCCACATGCTCTCCACACTCGTACTGGAGGAGGACCGCGATCCGCGCATGGGTCGAAACGAGGAGGCCTACACGGAGGACCCCTATCTCTACCAACGCATTGCGGAGAGCATCGTCCAAGGCACTCAGGGCACTAATCTCGCTGCCCCGGACACGGTGATCGCGGTCATGACGGATTTCCCCACTCAAAGCGAACCTGCCAGCGGCCTGGAGCGCGGCGCCATCGAATTGTCCGATCGGTACATTCGCGAAAACGTCCTGCTTCCGTGGATTGGCGGAATCACCAAATCCGGCGGATTGGGTGTGATGGCCGGATATCCCGAGGTCGAAGATGTGCCGGCTCACGCTTCCGAGAAGTGGATGAATAACGTCCTGCGGCAGGAACTCGGCTTCAAGGGTATTGTCGAAAGCGAAGGCGGCGGCTTCGGAACGCTCATTTATGAGCACATCGTTCCCACTCAAAAGGAAGCGGGGGCGCTGGCGCTGAAAGCCGGCGTGGACCTGAACATCACTTATGAACCCGCTTACATGGGGCCCTTGGTCGAGAACGTGGAAGAAGGACGAGTGCCGATCGCCCTGGTGGATCGCGCCCTGCGGCGGGTGCTCGAGCAGAAGTTCGCTCTCGGACTCTTCGAGCATTCCGAAGTGGACCCCGAGCGAGCCGTAAGTATTGTGCATTCGCAAGCGCATCAGGAACTGGCGCTGCGCACGGCGCACGAGGGAATCGTTCTGCTGAAGAACGACAACCACCTTCTGCCTTTAAAGAAGGATGTTGGCTCGATCGCCGTCATTGGTCCCAACGCCGACAACGTGCGCAACCAGTTGGGTGATTACTCGCCCTCGGAAGTTCTTCAGCACGTGGTGACCCTCCGCGAAGGGATCAAGGCGGCCGTCCCCGCTTCGACTCGCGTGACGTACGTCAAAGGCTGTGGGATTCTCAGCCCGAACAAGAGCGGATTTGCGCAAGCCGTTCAGGCCGCGAAAAACTCCAAGGTTGCCATCGTGGTGGTCGGCGAACAACAGGAAGAGCCCGACGGCGAAAAAGGCATAGAACAGCGAACCGACGGAGAGGGCCACGACGTGGCTAACCTGGACTTGACCGGAGTCCAGGAAGACCTGATCAAAGCTGTGGTTGAGACAGGCACGCCCACTGTTGTGGTGCTGATTAACGGCCGCCCGCTCTCGACGCGTTGGACGGCGGAGCACGTTCCGGCCATCGTGGAAGCCTGGGAACCGGGCGAGCGGGGCGGGGAAGCGGTGGCGGATGTCCTGTTTGGCGGCTACAACCCCAGCGGCCGCCTGGCGATTTCTATTCCGCGCCACTCCGGCCAGTTGCCCGACTATTACAACTACAAGCCCTCGAAAGCCGCCTGGATGCAGGAGATCCACAGGGGCTACGCCGACATGCCCGCCACTCCTCTCTACCCCTTCGGTTATGGGCTGAGCTATACCAGCTTTGACTATAGCAACTTGCGCATCACCCCTGGGCAGATTCACCCGGCGGGCAATGCCCAGGTGAGCGTGGATGTGAAGAACGCTGGAAACCTCGCCGGCACGGAAACTGTGCAGCTCTATGTGCACGAGACGTACGCCCCGGTGTCAACCCCCGTCAAGCGCCTGCGCGGATTCGAGCGCCTGGCCCTCGAACCCGGCGAGACCAAGACGGTGACCTTCACTCTGACGCCGGAGGACCTGCAACTGCTTAACATCGACATGCACTGGCAGGTTGTCCCAGGCGACTTTGAGATCATGGTGGGACGGTCGTCGCAAGATATTCCAGTCCACGGGATTCTGAAGGTCACGGAATGATCACGGCGCTTGTGGCCGCCCTATTGGGCACTGGAATGGTGAATGATAGGAGCCCCCTCACCCGTCCGTCGGCTGACGGACACCCTCTCCCCCAAGGGGGCGAGGGTATAGATACGCCGAGTTGAAGCCCTCTCCCCCTTGGGGGAGAGGGTGGCGCGCAGCGCCGGGTGAGGGGGTCGCTCGCTCGCGAAATAATGCAGTGATCAGTGGGCAAGCAGCCGCTGTTTGGGAATTGCCCCTACAACTTCACTAATGGACAGGAGTCAAAATGCCAAACGAAAAACCGGAAAGCCCAAGCACGCAGGTTCTCAACGACAAGCTGGCCATCGACGACGGGGCGCCCGTACGGACTGAGCCCTTGCCTCTGGAATTCCCCGGCGTTCACTATATGGATGAGGAAGAGGTTGAGGCGGTGGTGCGCCTCCTCAGAAGCCGCTCCTTATTTCGCTACTATGGGGTCGCTTTGCAGAAAGAGGTTGAGTCCTTCGAGGAGGAGTTTGCGAAAGTCCTGGGCGTCGCTCACGCCATTGGAGTCAGCAGCGGCACCGGCGCGCTGCACACTGCGCTGTCGGCTCTCGGTGTAGGCCCTGGCCAGGAAGTGATCGTTCCGGCCTACATGTGGGTTTCGGTGCTGGCGGCGGTGGTAAACCACGGGGCGATCCCGGTGCTGGCGGATATTAATGAAACCTTTTGCCTGGACCCGGTTGACCTGGAGAAGCGCATCACGCCCAACACCAAAGGGATCATCATGGTTCACATGAGCGGCGCGCCTGGAGACGTGAAGGCGGTGCAGGGAATTGCCAAGAAACACGGTCTCTGGCTGCTGGAAGATTGCGCCCAGTGCAACGGAGGTAGCGTCGGCGGCCAGAGAGTGGGGACGTTTGGCGACATGGCCGTGTTCAGCTTCCAGATGAACAAGAACATGAGCGCCGGAGAAGGCGGCTGCATAGCCACTAACAACACGCGGCTCTGGCAGCGGGCGTTTGCTTGCCACGACCTTGGTTACGCTCGCGACGAGTCAGGAAGGCTGATCTTCAACAACCCCGACCTCACGCTCTGGGGTATGGGCTATCGGCTCGACGAAATTCGCGCCGCGGTGTTGCGGGTACAACTCAGGAAACTGCCCCGCATCGTCGGCGCCATGCACGCCAGCAAGTACCGCATCCGGGAAGCATTGGCAAAATTCCCCGGCGTGCAGTTGCGTAGAATGGTTGACCCGGCCGGCGACACCGGTTGCTTCCTGATCACCACGTACGCCGACGCCGACACGGCGCAACGCGTGAACCGGGCGCTACGGGCGGAGGGCATTGTCACTTCTCCGCAAGGCGTTTCCAATGTGGTAATGACAGATTGGGGCCTGCATCTCTATTACAATAACGTCAGCCTTGTGAACACGACCTCCGTGGACGGTCACGGCTTTCCCTGGAACCTGGAACAGAACCAGCCCTTGCTCCGGAGTTACAGCAAAGGGACATGCCCCAAGGCGGACAGCCTTTTCGAGCGGAGCATACTTATTGCCATCCCCTCATGCTTGACCCCCAAAGACGAAGACGAGATTATTCACGCCTTCGAGAAAGTGCTGAAAGCGCTTTTGTAGGTGCGGCCGCGGATGCCCTCATCGCGCATTGAGCTTTGAGAAATGACAGAATCGCCTTTAACTAAGCCGCTGGCGGGCTCCTGCCAGCACAAGTGGCAGAGCCAGAAAACTCCCTATGTCTTCGCCGAGCTCTGTGAACTCTGTAAGTTGTTTCGATACAAGGCAGGGCCAACCGCGGATTGGGAATACCGAGCCCCTATTCCCATGGGCCAAATCGCTCCCGACGAGCCCGCGCAGGCGTAGGGGTAGGGCTTGCCCTACCCTCGCCGGGGCCAGTAGAAATGAGGGGGCGGCAAACCGTCCCCCTACAATTAGTATCCCCGCTTCTTGTCCACCACATTGAGCAGCGGCAGGCCGCTCACATACCGGCGGACGTTTTCACAAAACAGATCGTAGCAGCGCTGCTGCGAGCCCTTGGAGGCTGCGGAGGAATGCGACGTGATGATCAGGTTACCCGCCGTCCACAACGGGTCATCGGGCGGCAACGGCTCCCGGTAGGCTACGTCCAGCCCGGCCCCGGCGATCCAACCCTCTTTGAGGGCGCGAATCAAGTCGGGCGTGTTCACAAGCTTTCCGCGCGAGACATTGATGAAGTAGGCGCTGGGCTTCATGGCGCGGAAAATCGCCTCGTTGAACATGCCCTCGGAAACCGGCGTGTGCGGCGCCGCGCTCATCAGCACGTCAACCTGCGGCGCCATTTTGGGAAGCCACTCGAGAGAGTGCAACTCGGCCACGAAAGCAGGCTTGGGCAACGGCTTGGGGTCGACGGCCAGGACCTTCATGTGGAATCCGTAGTGGGCGCGATAGGCGGTGTCCGTGCCGATGCCGCCCAGGCCCACCAGACCCAGGGTGAGTCCGCTGATTTCCGTGAGTCCGTCGAGCTCTCTCCAAACGTGCTCGCGAGTCTGATTGGTGTACCGATTCAGGCCGCGTGTCAGGGTCAGGATCAGCCCGATCGCCGTCTCCGAGATAGTCGGCGAGTACATGCGCTGCATGTTGGTGAGGACGATGGGACTGTCCACCAGTTCCGGATGCAGGATGCTTTCGACGCCCGCCGCAGGCCATTGAATCCAGCGCAATTGGCGGGCTGCCCGGAGGTGCTCCCGGGAGAACCAGCCGTAAATCACGTTGGCGTCGGCAACCTCTTTCTGGAACTGCTCCTCGCCCCGGCAGAGAGTGAAATCCATGTCCGGAGCATAGGCGCGCAGCTTCTCCTGATAGGCGTCCGGCATCTGATCAAGAGTCGCCAGCTTGAAGCGTCCCACGCCGCTGGACTTGCCCGGTTCGACCAGCGGATAGGATTCAACAGTCATCGGCCACGGCGGCGCAGGGGCCGGATCGCCCGCTTCGGCGCGCGCGGTGGCAGGCAGGGAAGCCAGCGCTGCTCCGGTTGAAGCCAGGGAAACGTTACGGAAAAACACGCGTCGTGTGAAACCATCGTTTGGCATGGGAAGCCCTCCCCAGTTGCGATGGTTCAACTATAACACGGGAGGGAATCAATCGGCGGGTACTTGAGGAGCTTGGCAGCGCGGGCGGTCCCCGCCGATCGGGTGCGGGGATCCTGCCCGCGCTGCCCAGAGCCAGCAATCTAAGAAAAGCCCGGACGGCTTATCGCCGCGGCCCCATCATGCCGCCGTGGAAACCGCCTTCACCTCTCATGCCGCCCATCCTGCCCATCGGCATTCCGCGCATTGCACCCCGGTTCATTGCCATGCTTCTTGGGAAAGCATGGAATCCGGGCGCACCCCTGGTGACGGGATGTGCCAGTCGGGGCATCGACGCAACCGCCCGAGGGTCAGCGTGCGTGTTGACGGGGTAGAGGTAATGCCGACCGCCCACGCCGAAGCCGTAGTAGGGAGCCCATCCCACAGCCCACGGCGAGAAGAACGGCCAACCGAACGGACCCCAACCCATGCCCCATCCCGGCATGAACGCGAAGTCCATCCAGAACGGATCCCAATACCAGCCAGGACCCCACCAACCGCCGCCCGCCATCAGCGCGTTGCCCTCTTGAACGTTGGAGTTCGCGGCATACTCGCTCCGCAAATCGCTCCAGCGATAGAGTGGATCGTTCTCAACCTGAGTCTTATCGAACTTCTGAGCCTTGAGTGGTTGATTCTCCGCCAGCAGCACCTCCCGGCCTTTCTTGAGGTTGACGTGCTGATCTCCTTCGTAAGTTACCGCTTGCCCGTCCAGCACCTTTACGGAAGCCGGGCTGGCAGTGAAGTCGTAGAGTCCTTTCTTTTCCAGCCGCGTTCGCGTACCGTCCAGCACCACACTCATGTTGTTCTCTTTGAACAACTCATCCACCTCCAGCGTGGCCGAACCCTTCATCAATTCCACCTGGGTATCGGCCAGCCCCGGCGAGAGCATCTTCACGTCGCTGTTGTCGCCTAGCCGCACGTAGACGCCGGGCGTGAGCAGCATCTCGGCATGGCCATTGCCGGTTTGCAAATCCTGATTGGGCTCCAGATACGTGGAGCCAACAGACTTCTGTGTCTGCACTTGGCCCTGCACTGACACCTGACCTTCAACGTAATTCAACGTTCCCGGCGGAGTCGAGTTAGTATCCGCTAATCCCAATGCCGCCGTGGTCAGAAGGGCTAACGCCAGATGCCAAACCTGCGCCCATCTACCTTTCATAGCGCACCTCCTTCTTCCATTTAGTTAGATGCAACCGGGTTGTAACGAGCCTTCCGCGCTGCAACTCGTAGGTAACTGGCAGGTTAGGAATAGGGGATTGAGACGTGAGGCGCTTCGCTCAGGATGGCCTGTCATTCTGAGCGAAGCGAAGAATCTGCATTTGGTTGCGGCTTCGCCGCGCCGTGACCTCGATGGTGAAACTCTTCTCCAACGTCTCGGGTGGTTGCCGCGCTTACATCTCGCCGAAGTTATAGCCGAACCAAACGGTAAAGCCGAGCACTTGATTGCTCCCGTATTGATACACCGAATTCGAGCCGTAAGCCGCCGAAAGACCCGGAACCTCGCGGAAGTCAAACTGGGGGCGAATGAAGAAATGGTCCTTCACGTAGAATTGCACTCCGGCTCCCACATGCACCTGGAAATGGCTCGAACTCCCCACGGACTCCGTTTGGGACTGGCAGACCGCAGACCCGACGCACGAAGTCGCTGTGTAAGAAGTGCCGAAATGGGCGCCGCCGACTCCGCCTTCGATCCGGAACTGGACGTTCTTGCGGTTAATGGGCGCGTAGAGTGCGTTGAAATCGTAGAATAGTTCCCGAGATTGAATCGGGCCGTAGTTGCCCTTGGAAGGTTGAAAGTTGAGTTCGCCGCCGAAACCCATGTGCTTGTTCAGCATGGCGTCACCCTCGAAACCCATGAACAAACCGCCCAAAGATGGCGTCAGCTCGCAGGTGGCACTCGCCTGCGGGCAGGGCTCGAATGTGTTGACATCGATTCCATCCCCGGTGGCCTTGGCGTGCTGAGTTCCGAAGCCCAAAGCTAAATCGAAGGACCCCTGCGCGCGGGCCAAAGGCGCACAGGCAAGCAGTAATACCAAGGGAAGGTACGTGTAAATTCGCTTCACGTTAGTGGTCTCCTCTCGTGTTAACAAGTGTTCGTGATCCGGATCTCGTGCCCTTTAGGAACATGGCTATGCAGCGCGGCTGCGCCTCAGCTATTTCTCGACTCGCCGTCGTGCAATTCGACAATGTGTGCGTGTCACCATGCCCTATACTAATACTATCACGCCTCTCGCGGCCTTGCGGCACACGAGTATGGCCGTTCCTGTGCCATTACTAGTTCTGATGCTGAGATGTTCGTCAATGATGCCTTCGGATAGTGGCCGCATGCAGAATAGCAGGTTCGTCTTTCCGACTAGTGCCAGGGACGACGAAACCCCAACCCGTCCGCCAGACCTTCATGAAGTATTGGCGCGAGAGCCAGGAAAGGTTCCTGGAAAATTGCAAGGCGCCTCAACCGGCGAATCGTGGCGCGGGCGAGAGAAGGTGTGAATTAATCCGCGGACTGACGGCCCGGTTTCACGCAAAGCCGCAAAGTACGCAAAGCTCGCAAAGAAAAGCAAGAACTTCGCCTTCGCGCTTCTTTGCGCCTTAGCGCCTTGACTCTCCCGCAGCCGCAAGACATACTGAATTTTGGGGCAGGGAAGCCGCGTGGTTTCCCGAATCTCCGTGAGACATAACGCAGGAGCGAAGATGCTTGAAGTCGAGTCCCAGCGCGCCTTGCTGGTGGACCTCTACGAATTGACGATGGCGGCGGCGTACTTCGAGCGGAAGGTGGACTGCCGCGCGACGTTTGAACTCTTCGTGCGACAGATGCCCCCGGAGCGCGCTTACCTCGTAGCTGGAGGCATTGAGGAGGCGCTCGATTACCTCGCAGACCTGAGATTCCGCGAGGAAGATCTGCGTTTTCTCCGCACCCTGCCGGTGTTTCGCAATATCTCTTCCGGCTTCTTCGATTATCTTCGCCAGTTCCGCTTTGCAGGCGAGGTTGACGCGGTCGAAGAAGGCACGCTGGTTTTTGCGGAAGAGGCGCTCCTTCAGGTGACTGCGCCGATTATTCAGGCCCAGATCGTAGAGACCTATCTGCTCTCCGTGATCAACTACGAAACCCTCGTGGCCTCGAAAGCGGCTCGCGTCGTGCACGCGGCGCGTGGCCGTGGAGTCCTCGAGTTCGGCACGCGGCGTGCCCAGGGGCCGGAAGCCGGGGTTCGCGCCGCGCGCGCCGCCTACCTTGGCGGGTGTGCCGCCACCTCGAACGTTCTGGCGGGATTCCGGTACGGAATTCCGCTGGCAGGCACCGCGGCCCACTCCTGGACTCAGGCCTTTCCTACGGAACGCCAAAGCTTCCAGGCGCTTCTGGACACTTTTCCGGAAGACGCTATCCTGCTGATCGATACCTATGATCCACTCGCCGGAGCTGAAACGGCTGCCACGCTGGGACGGAAGATCCCGGGCGTGCGCATCGACAGCGGGAACCTGCTCGAGAAGAGCTGCGAGGTGCGAAGTATCCTGGATCGTCACGGCCTCCCGGAGGCGAAGATCGTGGCCAGCGGCGACTTGAACGAATACAAAATCGCATCCTTGCTTTCGCAAGGCGCGCCCATTGACCTCTTCGGCGTGGGGACGGATCTCGTCACGTCGCGCGACGTGCCCGCGCTCAGCGTGGTTTACAAGTTGGTAGAGACCGAACGCGATGGGAATGTCGAGTACAAGAGCAAGTTCAGCGAAGAGAAGGTCTACTTGCCGGGCCGCAAGCAGGTGTTCCGGTTTTTCGAGGGCGCCCAGTTCCATCACGACCTGATCGCCTGTGCTCACGAAAAGTCGCCGGAGGCCGCGCCCCTGCTAAATCCCGTAATGCGCCAAGGACGTCGAGTTAGGCCCCGTGCCCGGCTTGTGGACTCAAGAGCCGGCGTCCTAGGCAACCTTGCTCTGCTGCCGGAGCCGTATCACGCCTTCGAGAACGCCCCCGCATACCCCGTGGCGAAAAGCGCGGCGCTCCAGCGCCTTCTTGAGCAGGTCCACGAGCAGACCTTTGCAAAGCAGAAACTGGAAACTGGAAAATGGAAGATGGAAACTCGCTAACCGGTGGAAGTTCCCATTTTCCAATTTCCATTTTCCGGTTTCCATTATCCCGTTTCTGCTTTCTAATTTCTGCTTTCTGATTTGAAATGATTGAACCGACCCAACCCGACGGCCTGGTATTCGTCGATGTGGATACCCAGGTAGACTTCATGCTTCCGGGCGGAAGGCTTTACGTGCCGCATGCGGAGGAGATCATCCCGAACCTCAGGGAATTGATGCTGTGGGCTCGCGCTCACAAAGTTCCCATCGTCTCAACTTCCGACGCGCACGCGCCGGACGATCCGGAGTTTGCCCAATGGCCGCCCCACTGCGTGGCGGGAAGCCCGGGCCAACAACACATTCCCGAGACGCTCTTCCCTGATGCCGTGGTGATTGAGAACTCTCCAGACGCTTTCCGCTTGCCACGGGCCTGGGTTGGACAGATCATCGTGGAAAAGCGAGTCTATGACTTCTCGACAAACGTGAATATCGAAGCCATCCTGGCTTCCCTTGCTCAACCTCGATTTGTGGTGTTTGGCGTGGCGACGGAATATTGTGTGCGCTCGAGTGTGCTGGCGTTGCGCAAACGCAACCTCCCCGTATCTGTCGTGCGGGATGCCATCAAAGCCATCGGCGTAGAGGAGGGACAAACGGCGATGGAGGAAATGGTCGCAGCAGGAGCACTGTTAGTCACCACGGCAGAGGTCTGCCGCCCGACGTTGCAGGTAAAATAGATACCCCGCGGGTTCACGACATTCCAACTCACACAAACAACGGCACGTCACCATCAATAATATCCGCTTCCGTCTCCACCCGCCGCTCGGCGACGGTCTGATGCTTGGCTTCGCGCCGCGCTGCCAGCATGGTTCCAACGGCAATAGTACTGAACATCAGAACTCCCGGATGGCACATTACCCACTGCAGCACCGGATAAGATTGAGGCGGCTGATCCTGAGATTGTGGGCACTCTGGTTTTTCGGTCGTCATATGGTTTCACCTTCTCATGCATGTTATCGGCGGGCCGCGACCCGATCTTAAACAGGTGGGTAGACCGTCGGGACGTAGGGGCGAGGCGGCGCCTCGCCCCTACAGGCTTGACTCTATGCGCAAGAGGTGGCATAGATTAACTGAACGAACTTGGCGGCGACGGACTTTTGCTTTTCCTGGCTGCCCCGGCGCGGCCGCCAACCGCTTGCCCTGGAGGTTCCCATGGTGATCGCCTCCCAACTCCGTCCAGGCACGGTTCTGAAGATTAATAACGACCTCTTCAAAACCATTGAATCGCAATACCACATCGGGCAAGGCAAGATGCCTGGCAGCGTGCACGCGAGATTGCGCAACGTTTTCAAGGGCACACTCAAGGAGTTACGCTTTCGGCCGGAAGAGCGGCTGGAAGAAACCCAACTCGAAAAGCAGGATATGGAGTTCCTGTACTCGGACGCGGATTCAGCCACCTTTATGAATCCACGAACTTATGACCAGGTCTCTATTCCGCTCGAGGCCATCGGGGCCGCAACCAGGTATCTACAGCCGGAAATGAAGGTGCCGGTGGAGTTTTATGAAGGCCAGCCGGTCAGCATTGTTTTCCCTGAAATCGTGGAGGTGAAAGTCAAGACCACAGCGCAGCCCGTCCACCAGCAGCAGGACAACACCTTCAAGGCCGCGACGCTGGAGAACGGCCTCGAACTCATGGTTCCTCAGTTCATCAAGCCCGGTGAGACGATCCGCGTGGAAGCGGCCGCGGGCAAGTACGTGGACCGCGTCCGGGCGGACAGTAAACGATTTTAGAAGACGGAAACTGGAAAATAGAAATTGGAAACTGGAAATTGGAAAACGAGAGCCGAAAAAGAGAGCACTCAGACTTTAGCCTTTACACTTTAGACTTTTGACTGTTAACTATAGGTTTCTGCCTTCTGCTTTCTGCATTCTGCTTTCTACTTTTCTATGGACACATCAAGCGCAGCCACTGCCGCCCGACCCCATTTCCGGCTCAACGTGCGCCCTGCCGAGCTCCGCGACGCATCGGACATTGCTCGCATCTATCTGCAAGCGACGCAAGACAATCTTGCCACGTTTGAGAACTTCCTCGTTACACCGGAGGAGCGAGCGACTTGGGTTAAGGAACATGCCGGCAAATATCCTCTCGTTGTCGCGGAACTGAACAACTGGATTCTCGGCTGGGCGTCGCTCAGTCCCTACCGCGTGCGCCCGGCCATGGACGGGATCGCCGAACTCCTGATCTATATTGACCGCGACTACCGGCGGCACGGGGTGGGACGGGAACTGATGCGCGCGGTCCTGACACTTGCTGAGTCTGCCGGCCACTTCAAGATTGTGGGGCGGTTCCTGGCCCACAACGATGCCGGGCGGAGACTCTGCCGCATGACCGGATGGCGCGAGGTGGGAGTGCACGTCAACCACACTAAGGTCGGCGGCCAGTGGCACGATGTGGTGGTGGTTGAGTGCCTGTTTCCCACCAACTTGAAGTAGGCGGCTGGCTAAATCAGAAAGCAGAAATCAGAAATTAGAAATCAGAAAACGGAGTTTCGAGACTGGAAATTCGAAAACCAAGAGTCGCTTCTGGTCTTTATCCTTTACCCTTTAGCCTTCACCCTTCTACTTTCTAGCTTCTGATTTCTGATTTGCCTTTCTCTGCCAGATCAGAAAAATCGGCACTCCGGCAAGGACCAAGGCTAACCCGATTCCCGACTCGAGTGGGCTGCGAAGCAAGGTGTTTCCCACGATCAGGAGCGCCGCGGCGCTGAACGCCAAGGGTACCACCGGAAAGCCCCAAACACGGTACGGCCGTGGCAACTCGGGGCGCCGGTAGCGCAATACGACCACGGCGAAAGCGGCCGTCGCGTAGAACAGCCAGCCGGTGATAATCACGTAAGTATAAAGCTGCTTGTAGGTGCCGCTGGAGGCCAGCAGGATCGCCCACACACCCTGGATTAACAAGGCGGCAGCCGGGGTTCGATAGCGCGGGTGAACTTTTCCCACTGAAGGAAAGAAGACGCCGTCGCGCGCCATCGCAAAGTAAGCGCGCGGGCCCCCCAGCACAGTCCCATTGATGGCGCCGAAAATGGAGCAGAGGATCAGGGCGGAAACAAAAGTGGCGCCGCGCGGGCCTGCGAGAAGTTCCATGGTGGTCGCCGCGACGCGCTGGTGCAAAGCCATCTCGGGAATCGGCAGCACTCGCAGGTAGGCGAGATTGGCGCCTAAGTAAACCGCTACCACGACGACAGTTCCCACCAGGTAGCTGCGCGGAAGCACTCGGGAGGGGTTCTTGACTTCCCCAGCCGCGAACGAGAGCATGTGCCAGCCTTCATACGCCCAGAGAACCGCAATCATGGCGACGCCCAGGGAACTCGCCGTAGCGTGGGGCAGGGGCACCGCAGAGCCAGTTTGCGCGCGAGTTCCGTGGAAGAAGAAAAAGGCGGCGACCATGATCGTAGCCAAGCCCGCCAACTTGGCCACGCTAAAAAACGTCTGGACGGCCGACGCCTTCCGCACTCCCAGAATATTGACCAACGTCAGCAACGCAATCACTGCGCTGGCCACGAGCTTCTGCTCGAGCGCGGAAAGCGGTACAAAACTGGTGCTGTAAATTCCGAAAGCTACGGCCAGCGTGGCGAGGGAACCGGAGTTAATGACGAGGAGCAGTGCCCAACCGTAGAGGAATGCAAAGAGCCTGCCGTAAGCATCACGCAAATAAACATAGATCCCGCCCGCAGAGGGGTTGGCCGCCCCCAACTCCGCCAGGGAGAGCGCCCCGGCGAGTGAAAGCACGCCTCCAATCAACCAGACCAGCATCAGCGTTTTGACTGACCCCACTTGCAAAGCAATATCGTGAGGCACAAGGAAGATGCCGGAACCGATGATCGTGCCGATAACTATTGCCGTCGAGCCGGTGTAGCCAAGGGCGCGGGGAAGTTCGTGTGCGGGCTCCTCGGGGCCATGTTGGATGGGCATAGGATGAGTCCCGGAATCAAACCAGAAATCAGAAAGCAGAAATCAGAAAGGAGATGCACCGCTCGCCGGTCGACGGCCTCAGTAGGCAAAAAGCGGCAACTTCTTCGACCCTCTCGACTCTAAACTTTCGACTTTCGACTCAGATTAGCTTTACCCGAAGTGTAACGGACATTATACTGAGAGACTATTCTGAAACACAGCAATCTTTTTCGGGGTGGCGAGATCCAGTGGTTGCGATCCTGCACCGCCCTTGAAAAGAAGCTTTGCAGACCCCAAGGGCAGCGGTCGGCGTTACCCATGACCTTAAATCAGACCCAGTGAAGGAACTGCGGAAGGAGACACCATGCGTCAAGTCGTTAGAACATCTGAAGGCCCTCAACCACGTGGGCCTTATTCGCAGGCAATCGTCGCGGACGGATTTGTATTCGTGGCCGGACAGGGCCCGACAAATCCCGGCACAAATCAGTTGGAATTGGGCGATATCGCGTCCGAAACCCGGCGCACGCTTCAGAATGTCAAGGCAATCCTTGAAGGCGCCGGTAGCTCGCTTGCCGACGTGGTGCGAGTGGGGGTCTTCCTGGCGGACATCAAAGACTTTGATGCCATGAATGCCGTCTATCGCGAGTTCTTCACTCAGGACCCACCCGCTCGCACAACCGTGGGTGCGCAATTGCCCAAGATCAAGGTGGAGATCGACTGCATCGCACGGGTCAGCAAAGCATAGCAATGCTCTTGCAGATCTGTTTTTCCTGAGGCAAGCATAGGTTACAGTGTCATCCTGAGCCCCGGTCCTTCGGGGCGAAGGATCTCCGTAGTTGACCTTCTGGTTCAACCGGGCGACGCGAAATGCGGGGATTCTTCGCTTCGCTCAGAATGACAGCCAACGTTTGGTTTCGCCGACCTTCAGTTCGGCACTTAATCTGCTGACCTCAAGGTCAGCACCACGAGGTTCAAATGCATTACCACGAACTTTCAACGCCCGCGTTGACGATCGACCTGGATGTCATGGAGCGCAATCTTGCACAGATGGCTGACTCCTGCCGCCAGCAGGGAGTGGGTTTGCGGCCTCACACCAAGACCCACAAGACGCCGGAAGTGGCGCGCCGGCAGCTTGACCACGGCGCGGTGGGGTTAACTGTGGCCAAGGTTGGAGAAGCCGAAGTAATGGCGGCAGCAGGTCTGGACGACATCCTCATTGCCTATCCCATACTGGGCTCCGACAAACTCCGGCGCCTGGTTGAATTGGCGCGTACGCGGCGCATGATCGTGGCACTGGATTCACTGGAAGCCGCGCAGGAACTTTCCACCGCCGCTACCCAGCAAGGATCCACGGTGGGCGTTCTGGTCGAGTTTGACGCGGGGTTTCACCGTTGCGGCCTGGAGGCTGGACCGGCCAGCGTGGAAATGGCACACAAGATTGCGAGGATGCCCGGGCTTGCCTTCCGCGGGCTCATGACATATTTCGGGCACGTCTGGGGAAGCAAAGAACAACGCCGGGCCGAGGCTGAGGCGGTGGCGAAGGAAGTCGGACGAACCCTGGAGGCCTTTCGTGACTCAGGTTTGAAGATTGAAATCGTCTCCGGCGGTTCAACTCCCTCCGCGGAGTTCTCCTATCTTGTCCCCGGTCTCACCGAAATCCGGCCGGGAACCTACGTTTACAACGATTTGAACACCTTATACCAGGGCGCCTGTCGAATCGAGGACTGCGCCGCCCGCGTGGTAACTACGGTGGTCTCGACGGCCGTGCCAGGGCGCGCCATTATCGATTCCGGGTCGAAGACGCTTTCCTCCGACCTCCTGGGCTCAGGTGCGAAGACGGGCTATGGATATGTGGTTGAAGCTCCCGACGCGCCCTTGCTCAAGTTGAACGAGGAGCATGGACATCTGGACATCACTCGATCGACTCATCAGTTTCATGTCGGTGAAGTACTTACCGTGATTCCCAATCACGTTTGCACTTGCGTGAACATGCACGATGAAGCATTCACCTTGCGCGATGGGGAAGTTGTGGGTTCATGGCGCGTTGCGGCACGCGGAAAGATTCGCTAGGTCTGGAGCCGACGACCAGACTTGAACTGGTGACCCTCGGTTTACGAAACCGATGCTCTACCAACTGAGCTACGTCGGCGACCGCCTGATAGAAAAATGCTCACCCGCCGCCGCGAAAAGTCCCGTCAAGCTTGCGGGTGAGCATTCTTTGAGGAGAATAGAATGGCGGACGCGCCCCGCCATCTAAACTCGAAAACGAGTCTAAGAAAAACCTGGAAGTGATGTCAAGATAATTCTCAGGAAATTTTTATCCTCTCAAGCTATTGATTATAAACAACTTGCTAGGCTGTCGGGCTCGCAGAGGAGAGAAACCGGGAAGAATCTGCTGGCAAACTCTTACAGGTTGCTTTATAGCTGTAGCAGGCTGAAACTAAAGTCCTTAAGGCTATTCCAGGTCCAGTCGGATGAGGTGGTCCGATTCCGGGTGTCCCCACTCCCAACCAGGGAACACTCTGGCCGTAACCCTTCTGGAAAGAACGATTAGCAAACCTCCAGCCAGCCCACTTCCCGCCAGAACCAGGGTCAGAAAGACATTCCCCAAAAACAGCGCGAACAACTGCTGACCAATCGTCTGGTTCCCGGGGTATTTCTGGTCCCAGCTTAATTGCCGATTGACGCTGAAGTGGTCGAGCAATTCAGACGCGGCGGCCTTGTTGCTCGCTTTGAGAGCCAGGAAAACGAACGAACCATCCCGCCGTCCGTAAGCAGAGTTCGCTCCGCGATCCTGGTTCAGCCCTAGTGCGTCACTCAGTTTTGTGAATCGGGGGCGGGCGATCTGCGGCGTGGGGTAGCTCAATTCCACGATAGTGGATCGAGAATTCCCAACTTGGTATTCCCCGAGCTGGAGTTCCGCACCCTGATCGAACCCGATCAAGTCCGCGGCAAGGCTGGGTAGAACGCGCTGCGCTGCTATCGGACCGATGACGTACTTTGTGCTGCCCGGTATCAACCCTCCGGCCGGAAGCAGGGAAGGCAAGTTCGCTACGGAATCGGGTGTCGGGCGCGTTCCACCAACCAGGATCAACAAGGCGCGGAAATCGTTCTCGGAAACCTCGGGGGCTTTGGGGCGAAGGAAACGGATGAAGCTTCGTCCACGCGACATCAAGCTGCCTTGCACGCCGGTCATTGCAAGCTCAGTGGTCTTGTCGGAATGCATGGACTCGTTCTGATAATAGGTAAGCAGACCGTAAGCGGCGCTCACGTCAGCGGCAGTTTCCACCACCACCTGCGCGCTGGCCCTTTCAAGCTGGTAGGTTCGCACCTCGAGCGACTTGACGCCGTACTCGCTCTCCACCGCCGGATCTCCGCCATAGTTCTTGATCTCATCAACCCCCAGCGCCTGCTTCGCGGTGAGCTGCCAGTTCGCTGCGGGCACCAGAGGAATAACGGAAACTTTTTGGGCACAGAACAGCGGCAGAAGCGCGCTGAGCGTCATTGACACGACGGCTAAAGCGAGGCGTTTCATTGTTACCTAGAATATCAGAATTCTGCCCTGATTTTCGATGCCGTTCGGTCGGACTCTGCCCGCTGCACCACCTTGACCCCGCCCAGATGGTTCACATAATCCAGGATCCCGTTGTACAGCGCCTCTGCGATCTTCTCCCGGTAATCTCCGTGCCTCAACGACTTCTCATCGCGGGGATTGGTGAGGAACGAGATTTCCGCCAGGACCGAGGGCATGTTGGCGCCAATCAACACCACAAAGGGAGCCTTCTTAACTCCCCGGTCGGGTTGATTGCCGGATAACTGTGCAGTGTACCGGTGGACTTCCTTCTGCACCTGCCGCGCAAACTCCTCGGACTCCACTATTTTCTCCGTCAGCGCGATCTTCTTGATCAGGTCCTGAAGTTGATGCACCGATTCCTGGGAAGTTGCGTTTTCTCTCGCAGCGACCGCCAGAGATTCGGAGCTGGAGGTGAAATTCAGATAATAGGTTTCGATTCCCCGCGCGCTACGGTCGCCGCTGGCATTGGCGTGAATGGAGACAAACAAGTCGGCCGCCTTGGCGTTGGCGATGGCAGTCCGCTCCTCCAGGGGGATGAAGGTATCGTCGCTGCGAGTCATCACCACGTCGCATCCAGCTTTGCGCTCCAGAAGCTCTTTCAATCGCAATCCGACATCCAGCACCACGTCCTTTTCCCTGAGGCCCGTCGGTCCGATCGTGCCCGTATCGTGACCGCCATGTCCGGGATCGATGACAATGCGGCCGATTTTAAGACCCAGCACTCGTGTCAGGGTTCGTGATCCGGATTCAGTGGGGGCGGCAACTCTGGGCGGACCAGGATCCATCTTGGGGGCTTCAATCGACGGCGACTCGGAATCGTCCGAAGCCGGTGGCGCTGGCAGGGGCTGAACCGAGGTCGTCTCCACTTCCGCCGTCTTCTCCAACACCTTTGAATTACCAGGTGTGTTGACGGCAGGCTTGATCTTGGTTCGAATCGCGGCGGTTGCGGGCGGAGGAGGAGACTCGACACCGGTCGAGGGCGGTTCGATCGCGGCGTGGGGTTTACCGGTCCGGGGAGTGTGGGTTGCAGCTAAATCGCCAATCGGCGGTTGCGCGCCGAGGCCAGCCTCCTGCTCGGACTGGCTGACGCCACGGATATCAACCACTAAGCGAAACGGATTGGGAAGCGGCAAGACCGAATATTCTTCGATCTTTTCCACGTCCAGGACCACCCGGGTGACCGTGGGGGTGAATTGTCCCAGGCGGATTTGACGCAGGTACCCATCCTCGATGGGGAATGTTTTACCGACCAGCGTGGGGCTCAGATGGGCGTCTTGAATGTCAAGCACGATGCGGTCCGGTTTGGAAAGCCGCGTGGTGTCGAATTTCACATCTCCGTCCACTCCGATGACGATGCGGGAGTAGTTCGGTCCCACCCATCGCCGCACGTCGTTGACCTCCGGCAGTTTTGAGCCGCGGTGGTTTTCGACGGTTTCGCGCTTGGCAGTTGTGGACGTAGCGGAGCGTTTTGTGAGCGACTGGTCGATCTCGCTAATCTTGGCTCGAGCTACCTCCGCCTTGGAGGAGTTGGGATACTGCCTGACATACTCCTGAAAGGCCTGGCGGGCCAACTCGGGGTTCTCAAGGTCGGTTCTGTAGATCTCCGCCATGGTCAGCAGAGCTTCCCGGGCAAATTGGCTGCCGGGGTACTGCCTTGCGAGGAAGTTGTAGGTTTTAACGGAATCAAGGTAGTAGCGGTCGACGCCGAAAAGCCGTCCCATCTCATCCTGGAGTTCCGCAACATAAGCCAGCGAAACGGGAGCCTTCGAGTACGCCGGGTCCAGCCTCGCGACTTCCTGGAATATGGCGATTACTTTTTGATAATCGGTTTTGGTCCTCTTGCTCTCGGGGAGAGAGTCGAGCGTCGTCCTCATCCGAAGCGCTCGCCCAAACGTGGTGACGGCTTTTTCCTGGCGTGAAGTCGGGACGGTAGAGAAAAGAAATTCGGGAAAGGCTAGAAGCCCAGCAAAAAGGAGTGCGATGCAGATTCGTGTAAGCCGTTCGATCAATGTAGACCGTTCCGTGGCATTCAAATCGCTGTCCCCTTCGGTAAGATGCATTTGCGCGAAAGATGGACAGCTAACTTCGATTAACCCGAATCATTCCACATTGGAGTAGTGTACTACGCCTTGTTCATCGACAAACCGAACGATGGGCGCTATCGGAGCCTTGTACCCGGCAGCTTGCGCCCCCGTCTGACCTGATGCTGACTGATAAATGTGGGTGACTTTTCGTACGTAATCCTTAGTTTCGGCATACGGAGGCACTCCGCCGGACCGCTGCACAGCCCCTTCTCCGGCGTTGTAGGCCGCCAACGATCGAGGCAGATCGCCCCCAAACGTGTCCAAAAGGTGCCGTAAATAGGTTACGCCACCTTCAATGTTGTCCTTTGGATCGAAGGGGTTCGCAACCCCGAATCGCTGAGCCGTCTCCGGAATGAGTTGCATCAGCCCCATCGCGCCCTTGTACGAGAGGGCCATGGGGTCGTACTGGGATTCGACTTTGATGATGGCGTCAACGAGCTGAGGGTCAACTTGGTGGCGGTCGGCGGTCTGCTCGACCAGGCTGCTGATTTCAGGCGTAGGGGCAGGGGTAGCAGTCGCCGTGCCGGTCCTGTTGGCATGCGAGTTACTTGTCTTCCAGTCGCCTTTGGCGTGGGTTTCGCCCGCGTTAATGAAGATTATGCGGCCGCTTTGATCCGTGATCGTAACAATCCCGTCCGCCCAGAGCGGCAGAGAAAACGCCAGACCCCACAAAAACACGCAAGCCGAAACCTTCACGCAGGACTGGGTCCAGTTAGGCATATCACCCCAGAGTCGCCCGCCGCGGCCCTTGAGAACTCATCCCCTCCAGATCTTGTCATCCTCGGCACACTACCTCTTCCGAGGGTTACGGAGATTATAACACTTCCGTCAAGTGGTAAAAAAGTAGCACAGCCATGAGTGGCTGTGCTACCCCTTCCGCTTCGCCTGGTCGGCCACTGCCTGGGCGGCCTTGGCAATCGCTTCCGGGTCTCCCAGGTAATAATGCCGGAGCGGCTTGAGTTGGTCGTCGAGCTCGTAAACTAACGGGATGCCGGTGGGGATGTTCAATCCCACAATCTCGTGGTCGGAAACGTTGTCGAGGTATTTCACCAGTCCCCGCAGGCTGTTGCCGTGCGCGGCGACGATCACCCGCTTGCCGGACCTCACCGTCGGGGCGATGGTTTCGTGCCAGTAGGGCAGGGTACGTGCCACGGTATCTTTGAGGCACTCGGCGAGGGGAAGATCTTCCGGCTTCAAATCTGCGTAACGCGGATCCTTGCCAGGAAAGCGTTCGTCGTCCGCGGCCAGAGCGGGCGGTCGAATGTCGTAGCTTCGCCGCCAGATCTTCACCTGGGCCTCGCCATACTTCTCTGCCGTCTGGGCCTTGTTCAGCCCTTGCAGCGCGCCATAATGGCGCTCGTTGAGCCGCCACGAATTATGGACCGGAATCCACATCTGGTCCAACTCCTCGAGGGCCAGCCAGAGAGTCTTGATGGCGCGCTTCAACACCGAGGTGAAAGCGATGTCGAACACATAGCCTTGCTTCTTCATTTCCCGGCCACCGTCGATGGCCTCTTGCGTCCCCTTCTCACTCAACCCAACATCGGTCCAGCCCGTGAACAGGTTTTCTTTGTTCCAAATACTCTCCCCGTGCCTTAATAATACGACCTTGTACATGAATGCGTTTCCTCCCTTATCCGGCCACTTGGCCATAACATAACGAGCGGATCATTATAGCGGGATTGAACAAGATTATGCGATGTGGGTGACTCGCTGCTTGAGATCATTCCGGGGGAATCGAGTGGTTACTCTCCGGTCCATTTCCGCATCCTGCGTTCCACCTCTGCTTGTTCGATGACGCGGCCTTGCTTCACATCTTCGAGACCGCGGTCAATCTTCTCCCGCACGTAGATGTGGTACTGGATATCCTCGAAGGATGCGCTGTCGGGAATGTGTTCGAGTATCCTGCGAACTTCGTCCTTAGCTGAACCCATCGGAGTTTCCTGACAGATCGCATCGCTTTTGCGCGAAGCGCCTTGGAGTGCGGCGGCTTGACGCCGCCTTTGCCCGCCTCATCCCCAAGGCCGTCCTTAGACGCGCTGTTACACCTCCAAAGTCCCAAGGCGGCGTCAAGCCGCCGCACTCCAAGGTGCCTTCGGCACACAGGAACCGCAATTAACTGAGCATGCCTTCGATAATGGAGGGAACGGCCCGAATCGATTCATCGAGCTTCGCGGGGTTCTTGCCGCCGGCCTCGGCGAGGTCTTTGCGCCCGCCGCCGCTGCCCTCGACGAAAGCCGCAGCCTGCTTCACAATCTTGCCCGCGTCGAGCTTGTTGGTGAGGTCTTTCGTCACGGCTGCGATGAGGGTCACCTTGCCGTCGGCCACGCTGCCCAGCACAATCACTCCGGATTGCAGTTTTCCCCGCAGGTCGTCAACCATCTGCCGCATGGCGGAGCGGTCCGTCACCTCGACGCGCGCCGCGACCACGCGCACGCCCTTTACTTCCTGCGCTTCTTTCGCCAGGTCGCCGGCCTGTGAAGCCGCGCGCTTCATCTGCTGCGCCTCGAGCTCCTTGCGGAGCTTCTTTTCTGACTCGGCGAGCTTCTCGACCGCGGGCAGCAGTTCATCGGGCTTGGCACGCAACGCGCCGGCCACGAGCGCCAGTGTTTCGCTCGCTTGCCTCAGTTGCTTCAGCACGCCTTCGCCCGTCACCGCTTCAATGCGCCGTGTTCCCGCCGCTACGCTGCCTTCCGAAACGATCTTGAACAGGCCAATGTCGCCCGTCCGACGCACGTGCGTGCCGCCGCACAACTCTTTCGAGAAGTCGTCGATGGTCAGCACGCGCACCTGGTCGGCATACTTTTCGCCAAACAATGCCATGGCGCCGGTGTTCACGGCCTCGTCCAGGTCCATGACCTTCGTCACGACCTCTTCGTTCTTGAGGATCTCCGCGTTCACCAGGTCTTCGATGTCGAGCAGGTCCTGCTCATCCAGCGCCGCATAATGGGTGAAGTCGAACCGCAAGCGGTCCGGCGCCACCAGCGACCCGGCCTGCTTGACGTGCGTGCCCAGCGTCCGCCGCAAAGCCGCATGCAGCAAGTGCGTGGCTGTATGGTTGCGCCGGGTGGCGTTGCGCCGCTCAACGTCTACTCTTGCTGTCACAATATCGCCCACCCGCAGCGCGCCGCGCGCTTCAGCCTTGTGAACAATCAAGCCACTTACGGGATGGAAAGTGTCCGTGACGTGCGCCACCTCGCGATCGCTATCCGGCTCCAGGAACTTGCCAACGTCACCCACCTGCCCGCCCGCTTCGGCGTAGAAAGGCGTGTGGTCGAGAACGATTTCGACCTGTTCGCCCGGTCCCACGGACTCAACGCTGGCCGCGGGTTCCGTAGGGGCGGTTCGCGAACCGCCCCTACTCGTGATCAGCGCCAAAACGCGACAATTCGTGGACGTTGTCTGGGCGTAGCCATCAAAAACTGTCTTGCCCGTTTCCGCCAGCTTCAAAAACACCGGCGAGGCGATCTTCTTCTCGACCGCCTTCCAACTGGCCCGCGCCCGCTCGCGCTGCTTCTGCATTTCGGCTTCGTAGCCGGCCCGGTCCACTGACCCGCCCCGGCTTCGAACGATGTCCTCAACGAACTCGGGGCGCAAGCCAAATGTGTCGTGAAGCTTGAAAAGTTCCTCACCCGATAGAACGCCTCCGCCCGAGTCGCTCCCCTCCAACAAGGCATTCACCCTTTCGAGTCCGAGCCGCGTCGTGTGCGCGTACCGCTCTTCTTCCAGCTTGACGGCTTTGGCCACGTGCCTTTCCGTCTCGACCAGTTCCGGGTAAGCGTCTTTCATCATCTGCACGACGTGGCCGGACATCTTGTAAAGAAACGGTTCATTCAGTCCGAGCGTCTGGCCGTGGTACAGGGCGCGGCGCATGATGAGGCGCAGCACATAGCCGCGGCCTTCGTTGGAGGGAAGCACACCGTCGGAAATCAGGAAGGTGGTGGCGCGGGCGTGGTCAGCGATGATGCGCAGAGAAACATCCGCATCGTGATTCGCGCCGTACTCGACGTTAGCGAGCGCCGCGGCCTCGTCGATCAGCGGCCGGAACAGATCGGTATCGAAGTTCGAAAGTTTTCCTTGCAACACGGAAGCAAGGCGTTCGAGTCCCATGCCCGTATCGATGCTGGGGCGGGGCAGGGGAGTCATGACGCCCTGTTCGTCGCGGTTGAACTGCATGAACACGAGGTTCCAGAGTTCGACGTAGCGGCCGCAGTCCTGAGGGCAGGGGAAGGAGCAGTCCGTGTGTCCCAGGCTGCTGGCGGCGGGCCCCAGATCGTAGTGAATCTCGGAGCACGGCCCGCAGGGGCCGGTATCGCCCATGGCCCAGAAATTGTCGTGCTCGTCCATGCGGAAGATGCGGCTGCGCGCCACACCCACGTCGTTAGCCCAGATTTCTTCGGCTTCGTCGTCCTCGCGAAAGACCGTGACGTAGAGCTTGTCGATGGGAATGGCATAGCCCTTGGTGACGAGTTCCCAGGACCAGGGGATAGCTTCTTTCTTAAAGTAGTCTCCGAAGGAAAAATTCCCCAGCATCTCGAAGAAGGTGTGATGCCGCGTGGTGCGGCCGACCTGCTCGAGGTCGTTGTGCTTGCCGCCCGCGCGCACGCACTTCTGGGAAGTGGTGGCGCGCGAATAATCGCGCTTTTCACGCCCCAGGAAGACGTCCTTGAACTGGTTCATGCCCGCGTTCGCGAAAAGCAGCGTAGGATCATTCGCGGGGACGAGCGACGAGGAAGGAAGAACGCGGTGGGCGCGCGCTTCGAAGAATTTCAAGAATAGGGTTCTAATCTCGTTAGATTTCATATCGAGGATTATGAATGATGAATAGTAAATAGTGAATAGTGAATGGTGAATTCCAGCACGCCGCGTTTACGCACGTTGTTTCGATTTTGTGCTGACGACGATAGCGGTGATCACCGCAATCAGCTCGTCGGTTTCCTTCGTGAGTAGTTTTAGCCGGGCGTTGGGTAAAATCCGCGAGTCCGTAAGGAGCCGAAGCCAGAATAGACACTCGCGGGCCTCCTTCTAGGCGATGCCGAGTTTGTGAGCGAAATCGGCTCGACTTTCACTTGCCTGAGCCTCCTCGAGATTCGCCCCGATCGAAGTCGCGGCTCGCAAATACTGCTTTCCGATGATCCATCCTGCGGAATCCCTCTGCTTTTGAAGATATTGGTAAAGCCTGATGGCTCGGAGTGCGTACTGGTACGACCGCTTGCGGATGTCGCGCGGCTCACGGTCGCTCATTCAGCTTGACCTCTCATCTTCGCGAATTATGAGTCTCGGATCAAATAGGTAATTCACCATTCACTATTCACCATTCACTATTAGCCTCGCTCCTCAATATCCCCACCCTCCTCTAATTCAACGCTTTCGTCCGCCACCGGTGCAAGTTCCGGCCGCGCGCGAACCGCCTTCATGATCTGGTCGCCACGGAAGCCTCGGCGCACGAGGCTATTGCATAGGGCAGCCAGCTTGGCGCGCGTCAGGGGCAGGCGCAGGGTGCGGAGCTTCTTGTCGAGGGACTGTTCCAGCAGATCGTGCTCGCTGGTCTCTTGGAAGGCCTGTGAAAGGGCGGGTTCAATCTGGCGGTAGTCAACCAGCTTGGCTTTCAGTTCGCGGCGGATGCGCCAACTGCCAAAGGCGCGGTTACGGGCAAGCGAAGAAGCGTATTGTTCGGCGAACTTCTGATCGTCCAGGTAGTGGAGTTCACGCAGGCGGGCGATGGCGGTGCCGACTTGGTCTGAATCTGGAAACTTGCGCTCCAGCGCGCGGCGCATTTCGGCCAGGGAGTACGGGCGGCGGGCCAGCATGCGCAGGGCTGTGTTGAGCGGGTCTTGAGGGGCTTCCTTATCTCTGCGCAAACCTTTCCACCTCAATGGCCCTTTCCATGGCGTCGCGCGTGGCATCCGAGGTGCTGCGGACGCCGGCGATGCGCAGCTTAAACTCGTCGGGATTAGAGGAGTTTGCCAGGGCTTCCTCAAGAGTGATCAGCCCATGAGAGTGGAGGTCATAAAGTGACTGGTCAAAGGTCTGCATCCCGTATTGGGAAGTACCGGAAGCCAGGGCTTCCCGGATCAGGCGAGTCTTTTCCGGGGTGACGATGCAATCCCGGATGTACTCGGTCGAGAGCAGGACTTCCACCGCCGGCACGCGCCCGATGCCGTCGCTCTTCCTGACCAGCCTTTGACAAACGACGGCCTTGAGCGTGCTGGCCAATTGCAGGCGCACTCGCTTCTGCTCAGCCGGCTGAAAGACGGCGATGATGCGCTGTATGGTCTCGGTGGCATCGGTGGTGTGCAGAGTGGAGAAAACCAAGTGGCCGGTCTCGGCAGCCAGCAGAGCCGTCTGAATGGTCTCCAGATCGCGCATTTCACCCACCAGGATCACGTCGGGATCCTGGCGAAGAGCGGCGCGCAGGGCGGTGGCGAACGTGGCGCTGTCCACTTCCACTTCCCGCTGGCTCACCAGTCCTTTCTTATCGCGATGCAGAAACTCGATGGGGTCTTCGATGGTGATGATGTGCTCGGTGCGCGTGGAATTGATGTAATCGACCATGGCCGCCAGAGTGGTTGACTTGCCGGCACTGGTCGTTCCGGTCACCAGCACCAGGCCGCGGGTTTCCTGGCAAATCTTCTCCATGACCTTGGGCAGGGAGAGTTCGCCGAAGGTGCGAATATCCGTGGGAATCACGCGGAAGATCAAGCCGACGTTGCCGCGTTGCTGAAAAATGTTCACCCGGAATCGCGCCAGACCCGCGATGCCATACGGCATATCGATTTCAGTGTTTTCCTTGAACTTGGCCTTCTGGCGGCTGTTCATGATGCTGAACGCATAGTCCAGCATGTCTTCAGGAGTGATGTGCGGGTATTGGTCAAGGGCGCGGAGATCGCCGTCCACGCGGATGTAAGGATAGTTGCCCACCTTCAAGTGCAGGTCGGAAGCCGCTTCCTCACAGGCGACCCGCAGTAAGGTGTCAACGGTCACTCGATCACTGCCCATGATGGGTCCTCGTCGCCAGGCCCTCCTCCGTTGACGATCGGAAGGGCAGGGCTTCAGCCCTGCCGCCTGGGGACGCAGAGTTGAATGGGCCTTTAGGCCCTGAAACCACCTCGCTTCAGGGGCTAAAGCCCCCTATCTACCTACCGGGACCAGCGGCGGGGCTGAAGCCCCGCCCTTCCGTTTCCGACAAGCGATCTCGCTTACCAATCTCGCCAAGCACTAGCGCGCCGCGCCAACGGGCTGGTGACAGAGCGTGAGCCAGCCGTACTTGTCCTCCGCCTGGCCCTGCACAATCGAGAGGAAGCGAGCCTGAAGGCTGCGAGTAATCGGGCCCGGCTCACCTTTGCCCACCACGATGCGGTCCACGGAGCGAATCGGAGTGATCTCCGCCGCGGTGCCGGTGAAGAACACTTCGTCAGCGATGTAGAGCATTTCGCGGGCGATGACCTGCTCGACGACCGGGTAACCTAGCTCTTGGGCAAGCGTCAGGACGGAATCGCGCGTAATGCCGGGAAGAATCGAAGAAGAGAGCGGCGGCGTAACGATTTTCCCGCCCCGCACCACAAAGAGGTTTTCACCGCTTCCTTCGCTGACGTGGCCGGAGGCATCCAGCGAGATGCCTTCCACGTAGCCGTTGGTGACCGCCTCCATCTTGATCAGTTGGGAGTTCATGTAATTCGCGGCAGCCTTGGCGATGGCCGGCAGCGTGTTGGGCGCCATACGGTTCCAGGAGGAGACGCAAACGTCAACTCCCTTCCGCAGCGCTTCGTCGCCCAGGTATTTTCCCCACTCCCAGGCGAGCAGGTAAATCTCAATGGGGTTCTTCATCGGATTCACGCCGACCTCGCCGAGACCGCGAAAAATTACCGGGCGAATATAACAGTGCTTGATGCCGTTCACTTGCACCAGCTCGACCATCGCCTGGGAAAGCTGATCGCGCGTAAAGTCGAGCTCCATGCGATAAATCTTGCAGGAATTCACCAGCCGGTCCGTGTGCTCTTTAAGACGAAAGATGCCGGGTCCTGCCGGAGTGTCGTAGCAGCGAATGCCTTCGAAAAGGCAGGAACCATAGCTGACGACGTGCGATGCGACGTGGATGGTGGCGTCGTTCCAGTGGATAAACTCGCCGTTGTGCCAGACCTTGTCAAAAGACTTGATTGCCATTCCTTCCTCCTGGCCGCCACGCCAGCGCGTGGGCGGACGCCGCGCACTTGTTTTTCCTCCCCTTAGTCGCGCAGCAGTCGGAATTATAGCATGAAGGGCTGAGCGATCAGCACCCAGCCTCAGCTTGGCGGTGACTCAATTTCCGGATGTAGTGGCGGCCCTTGTGGCCGCCCAGGGACAACCACAAGGGTTGCCCCTGCAGAGGAATGCGGGAGGCGCCTGAAACCTGCACCTACGCCGTCTTAAGGTCCGAGGTGCAATGGGGGCAGCGCGTCGCCTGCGCCGGAATCGACGAGAAGCAGAACTTGCAACTTTTCACGGCAGGTGCGGGGGCCGGAACGGGCTTGGGGAACAGCTTGTTGACGTAGCGCAGCAGAAGGAAAATGGCAAGCGCCACGATGAGAAAGTTAATCACCGTGTTCATGAACATGCCGTAGTTGAGCGTTGCCGCTCCTGCGGCCTTGGCGGCCGCCACACTGGGGTAGCTGCCCTTGAGGTTGATGAACAGGTTCGAGAAATCGACCCTACCCAAAAGCAATCCGATGGGCGGCATCAGCATGTCGTTGACAAACGAGGTCACGATACTGCCGAAGGCCGCGCCGATCACAATGCCGACCGCCATATCCAGCACGTTTCCACGCATCGCAAACTCTTTGAACTCTTTAAACATGGGCATTCCTCCTCAGCTCCGACTCACCATGGGAGTCGAAAGCTCCTTGGTTGTGTAGTCTCCGGTGCCGCTTCTCCGCTTGGCGTCGCAGCGCCGGGGGGTCCTGGATTTTCTCAGGTGTTGACATCTACGAATATACAGCCAATTTCCTGCCGATATACAGTTTTTATTCCAGCAACAAAAATTTCGACTTTGCATCTAAGCCTGTGTAGTGGAATATTGTCCACTACGAGCTCATGTCCTGATCCTGGGAGGAAGCTGATGGACTCAGGAGGGATTCGAGCCGAATGATATTGCAGAGGCGGAAAAGCGCGATGGCTTTTGTGCGCAAACGCGGCCAGACTTACTACCTGGTTCACAACGTCCGCAAGGGCGAGCAGGTGGAGCAGCTCCACCTTGCCAGCCTTGGCCGCCGGCCGCGTATTACCGACGCGATTATCAAGGGGGTTAATGCCAAACACCCCTTCCTGCAGCTTGATTGGAAGCGACTGACCGAGAAATCATCGAGCGATGTGGAGCAACCCCTAAAGAACAACTCCGAGTATCTCCGCGACCTGGTCGCGGCGGTGCGAAACCTTCATTTCGACTTGGCCGACTTGCCATTGCCGGTTCTTGATTTCACCAAGGAACCGGAGCTCTCGTCCGAATTCATATCGGGTCTCAAGCTGCTTCGTGGAACGCTGGATGTGAAGTTGAACGAACTGCGCCGAGTCAAGGGAGCGCCCTATCGACCATAGGGCCGGAGGATGAATATGGGCGGACGCCAAGTATTGCTCGATCCAACACAGAACAGTCCGGAGGTGCGGGATTTTGAAAACGCGCTTCTCGAGCGGGTGGTAGGCCAAGAGCGTGCCGTGCGCAGGCTGGCGCGCGTCTACCAGGTCTACATGGCAGGGCTCTCGACGCCCGGGCGGCCCCTGGTAAACCTGCTGTTCCTGGGTCCCACCGGGTCCGGGAAGACGCGCCTGGTGGAGGCTGCGGCGGAAGTGCTGATGGGGGATGCCAAAGCCGTCGTCAAGGTGGATTGTGCGGAGTTTCAGCACAGTCATGAGGTTGCCAAGCTGATCGGCTCGCCCCCGGGCTACGTTGGACACCGTGAGACGCAGCCGATGATTACGCAAGAGGTTCTGGAGCGCCAGTACTCCGATCGGGTCAAGCTTGCGCTTGTCTTGTTCGACGAAATCGAGAAAGCCTCTGACGCCTTATGGCAACTTTTGCTCGGCATCCTGGATAAGGCCACCCTCACCCTCGGCGACAACCGCCGAGTGGACTTTTCCCGCTCCATGATCTTCCTCACCTCTAACCTGGGCTCACAGGAATTGATGAAATTGATGAGGGGAGGAATGGGCTTTTCCCCCGGGCCGGACAATCACGAAGAGGAATTAGACCAGAAGATTTACCAGACCGCCATGGAAGCTTCGCGGCGGAAATTTTCGCCGGAGTTCATGAACCGCATCGACAAGGTGATTGTCTTCCGCGTGCTAGGCCGCGACAGCCTGGAAAAGATCCTGGATATCGAGCTGGGGCGGGTACAAGACCGAATCATGGCGGCAACGGAAGGGAACCCCTTCGTGTTTGTCTGCACGCCGGCCGCTCGCGACTTTCTCTTGCAGGAGGGAACGGACCAGAACTTCGGCGCCCGGCACCTGAAGCGCGCCATTGAGCGCTACCTGGTGTTTCCCATTTCCAATCTGCTGGCGACACGCCAGATCAAGTTGGGCGACCTGATCACGGTCGACCGTTCGCCGGATGGTTCCAAACTGTCGTTCGTTAAAGAGGAGCAGGGCGCGCTGGTCAAAGGCCCGGACGAACCGCCCGCGGCAGTGGTCGCGACCACCCTTGCCACCCGCACTACGTCTGCCTTACTGTCCTCACCGGGCAAGGAAGTCGAGACCGTGACGGCAGGCAAAGGGGAATAGGGGCTAGGGGTCAGGGATTAGGGACTAGGGATTAGGGGTCGTAAGCCCCTAACGACAAATCAGAGGTGTTCCACGATGCCCCGCTTTTCCCTAGTCCCTAATCCCCAACCCCTAATCCCTGGCGCCTAGTCTTCCCAGTCATCCGTCCTGAAGGGCGAGGCTGGCAGGCCGGCGCGGTTGTAGAGGTTGCAGGAGGGGTTCATCCCCCAGGCATAGCGCACGGCGACGGGGTGCGGTGTCTTATCGTTGCGCACGACAATCGTGTCGCCGTCAATTCGGGCTTGCCCGCCGGTGAATTTATGATCGTCACCGGCGATCTCGAAGCCGCTCAGATTAGGCGACGAGTTCCTGGTCACCAGCGCGCCGTAGACGTCCTTAAACCGCAAACGGATTTTGTCACCCTCCACAACCATGGAGTCATAGATCGGGCCTGAGTAGATCACGTCCCGCCCGTAAGCGATAGCCTGCGCGGCTAAGGCAAGGCGGTAGCCGACGTCCTGCTTATCCTTGGGGTGAATGTCGCTCCCGTCGCCGATGTCGATGGTGACCGCCATCCCAGTCTTGGGCAGCGAAAGCGTCTTGAGTTGGGCCTCCCGCAGTTCCGGCCAATTCGAGTGAGGGCTATAAATTCCCCAGTTGGCAAGCTGCACGAAGAGGAACGGGAAGTCGCCCTCTCCCCAGGCGTGCCGCCAGTCGGTGATCATCGCCGGAAAGAGCTTGCGATATTGCGCCGCCCGGTCGGCATTCGATTCTCCCTGGTACCAGATGGCGCCGCGAATGGCATACGAGGTCAGTGGCATGAGCATGGCGTTAAAGAGGCCAGCGGGACGCCAGGGATTGCGCCGGGGATCCTCAGGAACTACGGGCGGGGCAGCGACTGGGGCCCCAGTGGATTCGGCCTGGTCGGAGTCCTTCCTCCACTGCTCAAGCTGTGCCGCGTAGTCCTGGAAGCCTTTGGGGTAAGGCGAAAGCAGCCCTGTTCCCGCCTCCAGAATGGATTGGTAGGAGGGGTCGGATTCGAGCGTGGCGCGGCTCGTCCAAGCTTCCGCCGGGGTTCCGCCCCAGGAACTGTGAATCAGGCCTACCGGCACGTTCAACACTCCGAGCAGCTCGCGTCCAAAGAAATACCCGACGGCTGAGAAGTCGGCCACCGTCTGCGGGCGCGCCGCCACCCAATAGCCTTGGACGTCCCGCTGCGGCTTCCCGGCCACGGCCTTCTGGACCGTAAACAAGTGGAGCATGGGGTGGTCGCCATGAGCCACTTCATCCTGGTAGTTGACCACGCCGCTTCCCCAGCCCTGCACAGGCATTTCCATATTGGATTGGCCGGAGCAAACCCAGACTTCGCCCACCAGCACGTCGTGCAGGGTAATGGTATTCTTGCCGGCAACGGTCATGGTAAAAGGCCCGCCGGGATTAAGCGGCCCCAGTTTCACCTGCCACTGGCCCTCATTGTCAGCCGTGCCGGTCAGGCGCTGATCTCCTAAAGTGACCGTGACCTGCTCACCCGGGTCGGCGGTACCCCAAATGTTCACTTTCATTCCTTGCTGAAGCACCATGCCGTCCGAGACGAGGCTGGGCAGCTTCACGTCAGCTCGCAGACTGAGCGCACCAAGAAATAACACGCTGAAGCAAAGGGCGGCGGTTAATCTGCCTTTGAGTGTTGTGTGATACACGGTTATCCTCCCATTAAAATGCGTCCACGCGTCGGGAAGGGCGGGGCTTTACAGGTCGAGGCACAAGTCGCCCGAGCTGTCATCCTGAGCGGAGCGAAGGATCTGCATTTCCTTGTTTTGAAAGAGATACTGCAGATGCTTCGCTCCGCTCAGCATGACAGATGACCTTTTTCTGCGGTCCGTAAGAGGCCCGCCCTTCCAATCTACTCCGACTGCGTTGGAAATGCGTGTTCGAAAACCCAGCATTTTATTCCAAAGCTCGCCTTCAGGCGAACAATTTCAGTATCATGAAATCATGGCCACGGCAAGTGAAGATGGGCAGGGGCGTCCCGCCACCGCCGCGCTGCAAGCGAAGGACGCGGCGCCGGGCGAGGCCGAGAGCCGCGTCCCGGCGATGTTCCGCGCCCTGCGCTACCGCAATTTCCGGCTGTTCTTCAGCGGCCAAATCATCTCCCTGGTCGGCACCTGGATGCAGTCCGTGGCGCAATCGTGGCTGGTTTACCGCCTTACGGGCTCCTCGTTGCTGCTGGGCCTGGTAGGCTTTGCGGGGCAGATCCCGGTTTTCCTCCTGGCTTCGATTGGCGGCATGGTGGCAGACCGCAGAAGCCGCCATCGGATTGTCATCGGCACTCAGACCAGCGCCATGTTGCTGGCGTTTGTCCTCGCCGCGCTGACGCTATTGGGCCACATCAAGGTGTGGGAGATCATGGTGCTGGCCTCGTGCGGTGGCCTGGTGAACGCGCTCGACATTCCCACCCGCCAGGCCTTCGTGGTCGAGATGGTAAACCCGAAGGATCTTGTCAACGCCATCGCTCTGAATTCCGCCATGGTGAACGGGGCGCGCATCCTGGGGCCGGCCGTGGCGGGAATAACGGTGGCGGCGATCGGGGAAGGCTGGTGCTTCTTTGCCAACGGGGTCAGCTACATTGCGGTGATCGTCGGGCTGTTGCTGATGGTCGTAACGCCCCGCCCGCGGGACAACCAGCACTCCGGACTGCGCAGTGTTGTGGAGGGATTCCACTGGGTGGCCCGCAACGCGCCCATCCGCGCCCTGCTGCTTCTGCTGGGCCTGGTCAGCCTGACCGGCATGCCTTACATGGTGCTGATGCCGATCTTCGCGGACCGAATCCTGCACAGCGGAGCGCGCGGACTGGGGACTGCTGATGGGCGCTGCGGGAATCGGGGCCCTGGCCGGAACTATGGCGCTGGCCACGCGCCACGGCGTGCGCGGCCTGGGAAGATGGGTGATGTTGGCCGCCATGGGATTTGGCGCCTCGCTTTTTTTCTTTTCCTTTTCGCACCGGTTCTGGCTTTCCGTGCTGCTGGTCGTGCCCGCCGGGTTTTGCATGATTCTGCAAATGGCCTCCTCGAATACTTTGATCCAAACCATGGTCCCGGATGAATTGCGCGGCCGCGTCATGGCCGTCTACTCGATGATGTTCATGGGCATGGCGCCATTTGGTGCGTTGCTTTCGGGAGCGATCGCGCAGCACGTGGGCGCGCCGCTGACCATCCGGCTGGGCGGAATCGTCAGCCTGGCGGGAGGTGTGGCGTTCGCGATGGCGTGGCCGGGCATGCGCGGCGAAGCTCGCCGGCTTATCCTGGCCCAGTCGATGGCAGGAGGCGATCCGCCCGAAGAAATGACCGGACAGGCAGTTTCAGTGAACCCTAACCAGGAAGGAGAATTGAATGGCGGCAATCAAAACTGATTGGATCACCCTGAAGGTTGCGGACGGGACAGCGATGCGAGTCTACGTGGCCCGCCCTGAAGATGCGAACCCCTGCCCTGGCTTGCTGGTGTATCACGAAGCCTTCGGGGTCAACGCTCACATCCGGGATATTACGGAACGCTTTGCGCGCGAAGGTTACCTCGCGCTTGCCCCCGACCTGTTTCATCGTACCGCCCCCGGCTTCGAAGGAACCTACGATAAGTTCGATCTAGCTAAGCCTCACGTGATCGCGTTGACTCATCAAAACCTCGAAGCTGACGTCCGTTCTGCTTACGAATGGCTGCGCGCGCAGGCTGCGAGTCAGGACCAGAAGATCGCCTGCGTCGGCTTTTGCATGGGCGGGCGCGTGGCGGTTCTCACCAATGTGGTTCTTCCCGTGAGCGCGTCCATCTCCTTTTACGGCGGGGGGATCGCCCCCAACCCCTTCAGCCCCGGCCTGCTCGATCGTGCCGGCGACCTGCACGGTCCGCAGATGCTTTTGTGGGGCGGCTTGGATAAGCACCTTGGCCCCGAAGTGACTCGCGCGGTGACGGAAGCAATTCGCGCGGCGGGTAAGCCCTTCGTGAATGTCGAATTCTCGGACGCCGATCACGGATTCTTCTGCGACGCGCGCTCGAGTTACAACCCCAACGCCGCCCGGCAGGCGTGGGCACTGGTGCTGGCATTCTTGAACATTTACGCCCCGCGGGTTTGAAGTAGAGGCGGCTTTACGCCGCCATATGGCGAGGTAAACTCGCCGCTACAACATCAAACTGCACCACTCCGTTCGTGCGATTTGGCGAGACGGCAAGCCCCGAAAGAGGTTAGGATAGGTATATTGGGCACTTAAAGAACACAAATCAACCAGGAGGCACCTCCACGCATGCGACGCATCATCGACAGCCATCCGCCCGGAGCTTTTTGCTGGCTCGAGCTTTATACCAGCGATCAGAACGCCGCTAAGAGCTTTTACAACTCACTATTTGGCTGGACCGCCAATGACATGCCAATGGGTCCAGACGATATCTACACGATGTTTCAACTTGAGGGACGCGAGACCGGCGCCGCGTGCACGCTGAGACCTGAACAGAAGGCTCACGGCGTGCCGCCGCACTGGATACTCTATATTGCTGTCGCCAACGTCGATGAGTCCGCCAAGCGCGTACCGGAACTCGGCGGCAAGGTCGTCGCGCCGCCGTTTGACGTCTTCGACGCGGGGCGGATGGCCGTGGTGCAAGATCCCACGGGCGCTTTCTTCAACCTCTGGCAGAAAAAGACCCACAGCGGCCTGGGAATCTCCGGAGTGCCTGGGACCCTGTGCTGGGCGGATCTGATGACGCCCGATACCGAGCGCGCCAAGTCGTTCTACGAAGGCCTCCTGGGATGGAAGATCAGCAAGAGCGAAAACGATCCCTCCGGCTACCTGCACATCAAGAACGGCGAGGAGTTCATTGGCGGGATACCCCCTTCGCAGTTCGCCCCTCCTAACACTCCGCCGCACTGGATGGCCTACATTTATATCGCCAACTGTGATGAGACGACTGCCAAGTGCAACCAGTTGGGCGGCAAGACGCTGCTGGCGCCCATGAATATCGAGAAAGTGGGCCGCATGTCCATCCTGGCCGATCCGCAAGGCGCAGTGTTCAGCGCCTTCGAGCCCGCAGGCGCACCGGCGTAAAGCGAAGGGCGCTGTAGGGGCAACCCTTGTGGTTGCCCCTGGGCGGCCACAAGGGCCGCCCCTACGACTCAATTCTTTCTGAGCTTCTGACGCCGCGCAGCACGGCAGAATCCAAATGCGAGCAACCGCTTGCAAGACCGAACTCGAGAACATCCAGCCGCTTCGTGCCCTGTATCTCCAGGAAACAAATTTCCAGATTCGATACAACGCCTGCCACGAACGCGGCTGGACCGACTCCTATCTTTTGGCCATGGATGATCTGACGGTCGGCTACGGCTCCATCAAAGGCCAGGAACGCGACGGCCGGGACACGGTATTCGAGTTCTTTGTCGTTCCGCCGTTCAGAAGAAAGGCCAGCGAACTGTTCCGGCAGCTACTTCTGGCCTCGAGTGCGGGGCTGATCGAGTGCCAAAGCAACGATCTGCAACTCTCTGCCATGCTCTACGAATTCTCGAGTTCCGTGAGCGCAGATGTGGTGTTGTTCGAGGATCACTCGCTGACTAAGTTAAGTGTGCCGGGCGCAATCGTCCGCCGCTCGCGGGCCGGCGACCTCATCTTTGAACACACCGCTGAGCCGGTGGGGGACTACGTGGTGGAGTTGAGAGGGGAGGTCGTCGCCAGCGGCGGTTTCCTGCGCCACTACAACCTGCCGTTTGCTGATTTGTACATGGAAGTTCGCGAGGACTGCCGCCGGCGCGGAATCGGAAGCTTCCTGCTGCAAGAGGTTAAGCGAGAGTGCTATCTCGCCGGCAGGTTCCCCGCCGCCCGAACCAGCATCCGCAACGTAGCCTCACGCGCCACGTTGGCCAGAGCCGGTTTAAGAGTGTGCGGGTTTATGTTGCTGGGCAAGGTCGCGTGAGTCTGTAGGGGCGAGGCGGCGCCTCGCCCCTACGGCCTCGTGGTTCACGCGCACGTTATGGAATCGGACCGGGTTTGACTCACTTCCGCCAAGCCGACTATAGTAGTTTGACTACAAGACTTGTGCAGCACTCGTAGCGCCGGCCTGCTCTTCAGGTCTGTGGCGTTTAGCGGAAGAGGTCAGAATTGGACCACGAGATCCCCAAGGTTTATTCCCCCGAAACCATCGAGCCGCACTGGGCGCGGACCTGGGTTGCCCAGAAGCTCTACCGTCCATCCGACGACCCTACCCGCCCGCGCTTCTGCCTGGCGATTCCTCCGCCCAACATCACCGGCATCGCTCCACATGGGCCACATGCTGGAGCATACGGAGATCGACACCCTGATGCGCTGGCATCGCATGAGCGGCAAGGACGTGCTCTGGCTGCCGGGCACGGACCACGCCTCCATTGCCACGCAACTGATCGTCGAGCAGGAAATCGGCCGCCAGGCATTGCCCGATCTCGAACCCGGTACCGCCGGCGCGCGCCGCCTGGCGCCGGGAAGGGCAGCGCCGGCGCCTGGAGATGGGCCGGGAGAAGTTCCTTGAACTCTGCTGGAAATGGAAGGAGCAGAACGGCGGGACCATCCGCCGCCAGATGGAGCGGCTGGGCGCGTCCTGCGATTGGACTCGCGACCGCTTCACGATGGACGCGGATTACTCGCGCGCCGTCCTGGAGGTTTTCGTCAGGCTTTACCGTGAAGGGCTGATTTATCGCGGCAAGTACATCGTGAACTGGTGCCCGCGCTGCGGCACCGCCGTCTCTGACCTGGAAGTCGTGCATGAAGACCGCCCGGGGCATCTGTGGTATATCCGCTATCCGTTCGAAGACGGTTCGGGCTCGATCAGCGTGGCGACCACGCGGCCTGAGACCATGCTGGGGGATACGGCGGTGGCTGTGAATCCCGCCGACCCGCGCTACCAGTCCGCGATCGGCCGCAAACTGGTCCTGCCGCTTTTGAAGCGCGTGATTCCCGTCATCGCGGATGAGTTTCGTGGACCCGCAGTTCGGCACCGGCGCCGTAAAAGTGACTCCGGCTCACGATCCCAACGACTACGACATGTCGCTGCGCCACAACCTGCCGCGCCTCGAGGTGATCGACACCGCGGCTCGCATGACGGACGAAGCCGGCCCCTACAAAGGCCTGGACCGCTTCGCGGCGCGGGAGAGGGTGGTGCACGATCTGCGCGAGCAGGGTTTGCTCGAGAAGATTGAAGATTACCCGCTCAGCGTGGGCACCTGCCAGCGCTGCAAGACGGTGCTGGAGCCGCTGCTCTCCACGCAGTGGTTCATGAAGATGCAGGAACTGGCCGAGCCCGCCATCCGCGTGGTGGAAGAAGGCCGCATCCGTATTACTCCGGATAATTACAAGAAGATTTACCTCGACTGGATGGGTAATATCCACGATTGGTGCATTTCGCGGCAGCTTTGGTGGGGGCATCGCATTCCCGTCTGGTATTGCGACGCCTGCGGCGAAGTGATCGTAGGGCACGAAGCGCCGCCCGCCTGCCCGAAATGCCGCGGCGAGAAACTGCGGCCCGAGATGGATGTCCTGGACACCTGGTTCAGCTCCGCCCTCTGGCCCTTCGCCACACTCGGCTGGCCCGACCAGACGCCGGACCTCGCCCGCTTCTACCCCAACGACCTGATGATCATGGGCTTCGACATCCTGTTTTTCTGGGGTGCGCGCATGATCATGATGGGCATGAAATTCATGAACGACGTGCCTTTCCGCGAGCTTTACATTCACGCCCTGGTGCGCGACGCGGAAAAGCAGAAGATGTCCAAGACCAAGGGCAACGTGATTGACCCGCTCGAGGTCACGGAAGAGTACGGCACCGATGCGGTGCGCTTCGCCCTGGCCATCAGCGCCGCCCCCGGCACCGACATTGCGTTCAGCGTGGAGAAGATTCGAGTCTTACCGCGCCTTCGCCAACAAGATTTGGAACGCCGGGCGCTTCATCCTGATGAACCTCGAGAAGCTGCCGGAGGCCTGGCGCGACCAGCTTGGCGGAGGCGTTGCGGCCGGTTCCGGAACTGGGTTTCAGCGCGGTCAATTCGCTGCGAGTCTTTGGCGCTGGCCGACCGTTGGATCTTCTCGCGCCTCGCAGGCGGTGACCCGGAAAATAGAGGAAGCCCTTGCCGATTACCGCTTCCACGAGGCGGCGTACGAGGTCTATCACTTTTTCTGGCACGAGATTTGCGACTGGTACCTGGAGTGGGTCAAGCCGGAAATCACACGCCCCGCGGAAGGAGCGAAAGTTCCTCCCGCCTGGATCAACCTGGCGCGCGTCTTTGAATCCGCGCTCCACCTGCTCCATCCCTTTATGCCTTTCATCACCGAGGAACTTTGGCAACGGCTCCCGCATGCGGGACAAGGGGATTCAATTTCTTTGACGCCTTTCAGCCTGGTCAACCAACGCGCGGCGGACCCGGTCTCGGAAAAGCAATTCGAATTGATCCAGGAATTGGTGGTCTCCTTGCGCAACGCCAAGGCGGAAATGGGCCTGCAAAAGGTGAAGCCCAGCGCCCAGGTGGGGTGTGAAGACTTGCGCTGGCTGGAACTTTTCCGCTCGCACCTCGAGACAATTCTGCGCCTTTCCAGCTTCCAGGCTCTCGCTCTCACTCGCGAGCGTTTGGAGGCGACAACGCCAGGCGTGCGCAGCGGGCCGCTCTTTACCTTGCGGGTTTTCTACGAGCAGCCTGTGGATCACGAGGCGGAGTTGGCGCGTCTTGAAAAGGAGAAGCAGAAGACCGAACAGGCATTGGCGCAGGTGCAGAAGCAGCTCGACAATGAGCACTTTGTGGCGCGCGCTCCGCAAGAGGTCGTGCGCTCGGTCACCCGCCGGCGCGACGAACTGACGGAACAGCTACGCAGAATTCGTGAATCGATCGGCACCTCTTCCAGGATCCGTCCGGTATAGCCGCAAACTCGGCTTTAACGAGCGTGGCCACGACGTTAGTTCAGATCACGGCAGCCGATGTACAATGGTTGCACGGAGAGTGGAATCATGCAGGATTACGAATTCACCGTGGTGATTGAGAAAGATGAGGACGGCCGATTCGTGGCCATCTGTCCCGCTCTGCAAGGCTGTTATACCGAGGGGGAAACCGAGGCCGAAGCGCGCCTCCTCATTGAAGACGCAATCCGGCTGCATGTGGAAAGCCGCATCGCGAGGAGTGAACCGATATATAAGGAAGTTGGCTCCCACCGAGTACGGGTCGCACTGTGACCTCGAAGCTTCCTTCGCTCAGTGCCCGCAAGATGATTTCGATCCTGGCGAGGCACGGATTTACATTGGATCGGCAGTCAGGAAGCCATGCAGTGTTCATCCATCCTGACGGTCGCAGGACGACCGTCCCGATCCACGGAAAGCGCGATTTGGGCAGAGGACTGCTCCGTCAAATCATGAAGGATGCCGAGTTGACTGTCGACGACGTGCTTAAGGGTTGAGGCAGCCGGCGCAGTGCCGTCGGCGTGGCGAAAAGGCCGGCTGCAAGCTGGTGACGTTGACACGAAGAGATAAAGAAGATGGGATATCTCAATCCTCTGAGCGCGAGCAGTCTTCCCGGGTCCCAGGACCTTTCTTCCGCGGAGTTGCGCGATCTGGTTGAGCGGTCGCTGGCGGAGGACCTTGGCCAAGGCGATCTGACAACGTCGGTTACCGTGCCGCCTGAGACGCTGGCTTGCGGGACTTTCCGCAGCAAGCAGAGCCTGGTTGTGGCTGGGCTTCCCGTCGCCGCCATGGTGTTTCAAGTCCTCCGGCCGCCCGCGGAGTGGATTCCCACGCTCGAGGACGGCAGGGAAGTTGCCCCCGGGAACCGAGTTGTCGCGCGCCTGCGGGCCCGCCGCCACATTGCTGGCCGGGGAGCGTGTGGCGCTCAATTTCCTCCAGCATTTGAGCGGTGTGGCCACCTACGCGCGGCGGCTCAAAGAAGAACTGGCGGGAACGCGTGCCGAGTTCCTGGATACGCGCAAAACCACTCCGGGACTTCGCACCCTGCAGAAATACGCCGTGCGCCTGGGAGGCGGCCAGAACCATCGCCTGCGTCTGGATGACGGAATCCTGATTAAGAATAATCACCTCAAACTGACCGGCGGAATCCGCGCTGCGGTCACGAACGCCAAGCGGCAACGCCCCGCGGGCTACCATATCGAAGTGGAAGTAACCAGCCTCGCTCAACTGGAAGAAGCGCTCGAGTGCGGCGCCGACGGCGTGCTGCTTGATAATATGACCCCCGACGAAGTCCGCCAGTGCGTGGACCGAGCGAAGGGGCGCATCCGCCTGGAAGTCTCGGGCGGAATCGACGCCACGAACATCCGCGCCTACGCCGAGACGGGCGTCGACTATATTTCGGTGGGAGCGCTGACGCACTCCGCTCCTGCCGTGGACATCAACTTTCGCATCGAGCCGGTGTAGCTCGCCAGCCTCGGGGAAAGGCTATCTGTCATGCTGAGCGGAGCGAAGCATCTGCAGTTTTCCCTTGAACATGAGCAAATGCAGATCCTTCGCTTCGCTCAGGATGACATCGGCGACCTGGTTAGCTAGAGAGTTCCACTCATGTCTGTGGCCAGTACCGACCACAAAATCGACAGGATGATTGAGTTGCTGGTGAAGAATGCCACGGTGGTCGTTCCGGGCCCGAAGATCGCGGCGCAGGTCGGCGTGACGCGTTTTGTGGTCAGCAAGTGGGTGAAGACGCTGCGCGGGCTGGGCGTGGAGATCAAGGGCCACATGGGCACCGGATATCAGCTTATGAAGATGCCGGACATCCTCGTGCCCACCTTGATCCAAGGCGAATTGGGCGGCAGTGAGATCGGCCACGCCATTCAACACCACTTGCGGATTGACTCGACGAACACCGCGGCCATGGTCATGGCGCAGGCAGGCGCGGTGCACGGAACAGTGGTCGTGGCGGAAGAGCAGACGGCCGGCCGCGGCCGCTTTGGCCGCGAGTGGTACTCGGAGAAATCCAGCGGCATATATCTCTCCGTGATACTTCGTCCGCCCTTCTCGCCGGCGGCGGCTCCCATTCTTACCCTGATGGCCGGCGTGGCGGCTCAACAGGCCGCGAGCGCCGTGACGGGACTGAGTATCGACATCCGCTGGCCCAACGATTTGCTGGTGAATGGGAAAAAAGTTGCCGGCATCCTGACAGAGATGAATGCCGAACTGGGGCGGTTGCACGCCGTCGTGCTGGGGATTGGGATCAACGTCAATCACAGCGAGATGCCCGCGGAATTGAGGGCCGTCGCTACTTCGCTGCGCATCGAAAGCCAGCGCCCCTGGTCCCGCGTTCAGATCTGTGTGGCTCTACTGAAAGAACTGGAGAGGCACTACCACTTGTTGCTGGAGAAGGGAAGCGCGGCCATCGCCGAACGCTGGGCCTCCGCCTCCTCCTACGCCCGCGGGAAGCGCATCCGCATTGTGAGCGGCGAGGGCGAATCCTTTGCCACCACCCTCGGCGTCGACCCCGGCGGTGCGCTTCGGGTGCGTCATGACGACGGGCGAGAAGAGGCGCTCGTGGCGGGAGAAGTGGCGGAAGTAAAGTAACGATAGCTGTCAGCTATCAGCTTTCAGCTATCAGTCCAAAGACCAAAATCCGGCAACCATGAACTCGCAACTGAGAACTGAAAGCTGACGGCTGATAGCTGAAAGCTGAGAGCTACCCTATGCTCCTCGTCATCGACGTAGGAAACACCAACACGGTCCTGGGCGTGTTCGAGGGAAAGGACCTGCGCGCCCAGTGGCGGCTGAAGACCGACAAGTCGCAGACCGCGGATGAATACGGCATTCTGACCCGGAACCTTTTCATGCTGGACGCCATCCAGGTGGAACAGATCAAGGGCATCATGGCAGCCAGCGTTGTTCCGACGTTGAACAGCGTTCTGGAGGAAATGGCATCGAAGTACTTCCACCTCAAGCCCCTCTTCCTGACTCCCGGCACGCGCACAGGAATGGCCATCCACTATGACAACCCGCAGGAGGTGGGCGCGGACCGCATTGCCGACGCCGTCGCCGCCTTCGAAAAATACGGCGGCCCTTGCATCGTGCTGGACTTCGGTACCGCCATCACCTTCGACGTGGTCTCCGAGAAAGGGGAGTATTTAGGTGGCGCCATCGCGCCCGGCCTGGGTATTTCAGCGGACGCGCTCTTTGAGCATGCCGCCAAACTGCCCCGAGTGGAATTCCGCGAGCCGCAGCGTGTGATTGGAACCAATACCGTGGCGAGCATGCAGTCCGGACTCTTTTATGGCGCGGTGGGCTTGGTGGATGGAATCCTCGACCGCCTCTGCCAGGTGCTCGGGAAAAAGACCACGGTCGTCGCTACTGGCGGCCAGGCGTCGCTGGTGGCCGGCGCCTCAAAGTACAATCCGCCCGTCGAGCCCTCGCTGACGCTCGAAGGCTTGCGGATCATTTACGAGAGGAATAGAAAGAAGTAGTCAGTTACCAGTCGTCAGTCCTCAGTGGAAGCTGTCAGCCGTCAGCTTTCAGCTACACTCCAAGGTCCTGCAACCTACGCGCGGGGATGAAAGTCGCCGTCATCCTGAGCGAAGCGAAGGATCTGCAGTTCGGTTCTGCCCTGAACGAAATGCAGATTCTTCGCTTCGCTCAGAATGACAGCCCTTCTTAGGTGGCGTCTGTAAGAGCTGATAGCTGACGGCTGAAAGCTGATAGCTTCAACTGAAAACTGACGACTGAGAACCGGGAACTTGGAAAATTACTTTAACTACTTCACTGAAATCGAAGAGTGCTACCAGAGATGCCGTGGCACGAGGACGCTCCTCTCGCCGCTCGATTGGGCCTTGATTGAGTCCTGGAAAGATGCCGGCCTTCCGCTCCAGGCCGTGCTGACGGGAATCGCGCGCGCTTTCGAAAAGTACCAGGCACGCCAGCGAAAATACCGAACGGTCAACGCCCTGGCGTACTGCACCCAGGAGGTTCTGCGCGCCGCGGAGGAGGCGCAGGCGGGCGAAGTCCAGAGCGTCGGACGCAAAGATTCGCCTCCTCCTTTTACCGCGCCAGAAATCGTCCGTTACCTGAGTGGCAACGCACAGAGGCTGGAGGCGGCCTCGAGGAAGGCTCGAGCCGAGGGGCAAGAGGTGCTCGCGGACGACCTTGCCGCCATAGCGCCGGAACTTCACGCCATGTCCGCCGAGGACCCCACCAAGCTGCTGGCCAATCTGGAAGGATTGGAAATACGCTTGACGGCAGTGGAGGCAAAGCTGACCGCTTCTCTCACCCGCGCAGCCTCCGTCGAGCGCATGGCGGGAATCCAGGAACAGGTTGAACGCGGCCTGGGCCCTTATCGCCGGAAAATGACCGGACCGCAAATCGAATCGCTAGAGCGGCAGTTCCGCAAGCGATGCCTGATGGAGTATTACGAGATACCCAGGCTGAGTCTGTTCTACATGTAAGTGGGAAAATGAAAACTGGAAATTGGAAACTGGAAAATCGAAAATGGAAATTGGGCACAAGTAACTGAGATGTGAATCTCGTCACGAGTTTCCATTTTCCAGTTTCTATTTTCCAGTTTCCAGTTTCTATTTTCCAGTTTCTATTTTCCATTTTCGATTTTATGCCGTCCTTCGAACTCACTCCCACCAAGCTGGTCTACGGCGGCGATGCCCTGGGCCACCACGCGGGCCGTACGGTTCTGGTTCCGCGCCTCCTGCCGGGTGAACGCGCCGAAGTGGAGGTGGTCCGAACCGCCAAGGGAGTCACCCATGCCCGGCCTCTACGGATTTTGCAGGCCTCTCCGCAGCGCGTCGATCCGCCCTGCCCTTATTTCGGCCGCTGCGGCGGCTGCCACTACCAGCACCTCGAGCCGGAACTTCAGTCCGCAGCCAAGCGGGAAATCCTGCGCGAAACGCTGCGGCGGTTAGGAGGCATCGACTGGAAGGAAGCCATCCCGCTGCACACCGGCCCGCCCTGGAACTATCGCAACCAGGCGCAGTTCAAGGTGGCGCAGATTCCCGGCGGCCGGGTCGAATTGGGTTTCTTCGAGCCGCAGTCGCATCGAGTCTTTCCGGTGGACGCTTGCCTGATCGTCTCGCCGCGCTTGAATGCGGTGCTGGAAGAACTGCGCCGGCCGGAGTGGGATGCAGGGCTTGCGGGCCTGCGTGAGATCGACGTCGTGGCTGACGATCGCGATGAGGAAGTGATGATCACCCTGCAAATTGAGGGTGGCGCAACCGTGGCCGAATTGTTTGCGCAAAACTTGCTGGAGAGAATCCCCGGAGCCGTCACGGTGGCGCTCGAGGCGGGCAGGGCGGGAGCGGGACGCTCCCTTGTGCTGGGCAAGCCCGCGCTGCACTACACTGTGGGCGGCATTCGATATCGCCTCAGCCCGGGCTCATTCTTCCAGGTCTCGCGCTTCCTCACGCCCGCACTCGTCGAGTCGGTGACGGGTGATCAGAAGGGTAATCTCGCTCTGGACCTCTATGCGGGAGTGGGGCTGTTCTCGCTACCGCTGGCGCGGAGCTTTGAGCGCGTGGTGGCGGCGGAGGCGAATCCCATCGCTGTCTCGGACCTCGAGGCCAATGCGGAAGCGCACGGTCTCTCGAACCTTGTTGCCGCCCGCGAGACCACCTACGATTTTCTGCGCCGCTTCGCCCAGGTGGGACCGGACCTGGTGGTGCTGGACCCGCCGCGCGCCGGGGTCGATCCCGGCTCGCTCCAGCTCCTGGCCGCGCTCCTCCCGCGCCGCATTCACTACCTCTCCTGTAGCCCACCGACCTTGGCGCGCGATGTCAAGACCCTGGCCGCGCACGGCTATCGTTTAGAGTCCGTGGGATTATTCGATGTTTTCCCGCAGACCTTCCACATCGAGGCCCTGGCCAAACTAATTTTGTAGGGGTAGGGCTTGCCCTACCCTCGTCGGCCTAGTAACCCGCCGGGGACGGCAAGCCGTCCCCCTACAACGCCGGTGGTTATCGAGAGATAGGGGAACCCGCAATTTGACAGTACAATCGCGCGTTGTAGCGGCGCCTTGGAGTGCGGTAGCGCCAGCTACCGCCTTCCGTTCGAATTCCACGGCGGCAGCTTCGCTGCCGCACTCCATGGCCGGGGAACCTAAGGGCAGGGCGTGCCGTACGCCGGGGCGAAGCCGGCTTTCTGCGCGTCCCCTTGCTTCAAGTATTGTCCTGCCAAGGTGCGCCCGTACCAGGGCGAGTCGGGGCAGTGGTATTTCATGCTGCGTGCGTTTGCCCACACCTTGACGCCGGGGTTGCCTGCCTGGGGGATTTGCCTGCTGCCGCCGGAGGCAACCGCGGGGTGCGGCCCTCGCCATACCGAACCGGAAGGCGAAGCGACGGGCGGATGCCGTAGGAGGTAGGCGCTGAGCAGAACTACTGAACCAAGCGAAAGCAGCGCCGCGAGCGCCAGCCACACGAGGACGAAGGGCCGAGAGAGGAACGGCGGGTCCTTGCGCGTGGCGGGGCCGGGCGCCGGGTCCGCTTCCGCGCGCAGGTCTTCCAGAATGTCCCGCGCCGAACTGTAGGGCCGGTCCGTGCCGTGATCCAGGCATCGATCGATGATGGCCGCGAGATCGCGGGGTACCGAGCGGGGCATCGCCATCGCGGCAGAAGGACTGCCGGCAGCGGCGGGCGGCGGGTCTTCCCCGGTTGCCATCTGGTAGAGCAGGATTCCCATTTTCCAAATGTCGGCCTGGGCGGAAACAGCTTCCGGGCGCCGGGAGCGGACCGCCGAACCGAAGTCCACCCACTTGGCCTCGGCATCGGGCGTGATCAGAACGTTCGAGGCCTTCACGTCTCCGTGCACCACGCCGCGCTCGTGCGCATAGGCAAGCGCTTCACATAGTTGAGTAGCGTAGCGGTGAACCATCAGGCGGTCGAGCGGGCCGTCCTCGAGCGCCTCGGCCAGGGAGCGGCCCTCGACGTATTCCATGGCGATGTAGGGCAGGCTGCAATCGTCCGCCTCAGCCTCGCCCACGTCGTAGATGGTCGAAATGTGCGGGTGGTCGAGCACGCTCGAGAGGCGCGCCTCCTCCAGGGCCTCGCCCCAGGCGCCCTCGCCGGATCGGTCGAAAACCTTCAGGGCCACGCGCCGGTCCAGACGCATGTCGCAGGCAAGATAGACAGTGCCGTTCTGCCCGTGGCCCAGTTCGCGCTCGATCTGGTAGTGCCCAACCGTTTTCGGCGGCATAGGCAAGTCCGTTGCGAGGAAAGCGTCGCCGGTTCCCTTCGCTGGGATATAATTCGCGGCGATAAATAAGTCGGCAAGGCTAGCACTAGTAATCCAGCAAGCGCAATTCACTACTTGGTTACGTTACTCCGATTGCTAACACCTCCTCCCTAGCATGTCGTGCTATGGTCCGTGGGCCTATCGCGGAGTACCTGGAAAGCGATACCGCGGATGAAAAGTCCCTTACTTCTAATAGTCGCCAGTTTCGCGCTGGGGATCTTTCTGGTTGGCGGCGCGCACTGGAGCGGCCCGGCGGCGGCTACGTTTCCTGCCGGTGTGGCAGTTTGTCTGCTGGGTGGCCTACTCTTCTTGCGGGGCGGCTGGGAACGGGCCGCCTTGCTTTTCGCACTGCTCGGGTTCCTGGGCGCTGGCGCGTCCGCGGGTTGCTTGTTCGCATACCGCTTCCCGCCCAATCATGTCCGCGAACTCGCCGCGCGGGGTTTCGACCTCGAAGAGCCGATTCGCCTCGAGGGCCACATCGTCTCTGCGCCCCTCCGCACTGACTACGGGCTTCAATTCGACCTTGAAACGGAGCGCGCCCAAATCCGTGCAGTCCCTCACGACGTGACCGGGAAGGTAAGATTGCGCCTGGAGGGATCAGAGCGCGCAGAGTCGTGGGCGCTCCTGGACGGGCTGAACCTTCGTTACGGGGAGGCGGTCCGAGTGACGGCGCGCCTGCGCAAGCCACGCGCCTATCAAAATCCCGGCAGCTTCGACTTTCGCCGTTGGATGGAATCCACCGAGGATATTTACTGGGTCGGGACGCTCCGAGATCCCGGTTTGGTTGAAAGGCTTCCAGGATTGGACCAGCGCGGGATTTCGGCGCTGCCCGAACGGATTCGGAGCAGGCTGCTCCGATCCATTGACGAGCTTTACCCACGCTGGTCCGCGCAGGGGCGGTGTGGCTCGGTGCTCAAGGCAATCCTGCTCGGCGACCGGTCCTCGCTGGACTCCCAGACGATCGAGAGTTTTCGCAAGACGGGCCTGTATCATCTGCTGGTCATCGCGGGCCTTCACGTTGGATTGCTCGCCTTGCTGGCGGATTGGCTGCTGCGCTTTCTGGGCCTCGGGAAACGGTGGAGGTACTTGGCAGTTCTCGCGTTCCTCATCTTCTACGCCTTCCTGGTTGAGCAGCGCGCGCCCACCCTGCGCGCGACGCTGATGATCGCGCTTTATTTGTTGGCCAGGCTGCTTTACCGCAGCAATTCCACTCTGAACGCCATCGGCCTGGCAGGGCTGATCCTGCTCGTCTGGCGTCCGTCGTGGCTCTTCGAATCGGGGTTTCAGCTTTCCTTTGCGGCCGCCTTGCTGATTGCCGGGCTGGTGGTGCCCATCCTGGAGCGGACCACGGAACCCTATCGGCGCGCCTTGCACGGGCTGGGTGAGATCCATCTGGACGAGCATCTCGCGCCACGCCTGGCGCAATTCCGCCTAGACCTGCGGGCGCTCATCGGCTGGGTGAAATCGCGGTTCCGTTTTCTGGAGAGGCACGACGCGCTGGCAGCAGGTTTGATTACCGGCCCGGCTCGTCTGTTGATCTGGACTGCGAACCTCCTGCTTTTTTCGGCAATCCTGCAAGTCGGCCTGGTGTTGCCCATGGCGACGATGTTCCACCGGGTGGCATTGGCGGGCATCGGCCTCAACGCCCTGGCGATCCCTCTGATGACCCTGCTCTTGGCTTTCGCCGTTCCAACCGTGCTATTGGGCGCTGTAATTCCGGCGCTCGCGGTTTGGCCCGCCAAGGCGCTGGCAGTGGTCATGGCGGGACTGTTTGCTCTGACGCAGCTTCCGCATCTTCCGCCCTGGCTCTCGTTTCGAGTGCCCAACCCGCCGCTTTGGGTAAGCTGCAGCTTTGTGCTGTTCATCCTCGCGGCGGCGCTGGCGCTCGGCAGGCGGCGAAGCGACATAGACAAGAATGGTAAGCTACAACAAGCGACAGAGAGCAGTCTACATGCCTGGACCTTACGGCTTTCCCTGGCGGGTCTGGGAGTGATGACCGTGCTGGTCGCCACTCACCCGTTTCCTCCCCGCCTTCCCGGGGGAATGCTGGAGGTCACGGCGCTTGACTGCGGCCAGGGCGAGTCACTCTTTGTGGTGCTGCCCGACAGGACCACGATGCTGGTGGATGGCTCCGGCAGCAGGCAACGCGGCTCGAGCGAGGGCGCGCTCCAGGGCCGGCTTTGGGACCCCGGCGGAGACATCGTTTCGCCCTACTTGTGGTCGCGAGGGATCAAGAAGCTCGACATCGTGGTGCTTTCTGTTCCCCGCGAGGACCATCTGGGCGGACTGCCTGCGGTTGCGAGAAACTTCCGCATCGGCGAGTTCTGGCACGCCAGAAACGGTTCATCCCAGGCCTATTGGGAATTGCTGGAAACGTTGCGCGCCAGCCGCGTGCCGGAACGTACGCTGGCGGCGGGTGACGAACTGGAGCGCGGCGCGGCGACCGTGCAAGTGTTGTGGCCTGAGCGCTCAAGCCAGCCCGCTGCTTCGGTTTCCAACGACGATTCCCTGGTTCTGCGCGTCTCTTACGCCGGAGGCAGCGTGCTCTTAACAGGGGACATCACCGCCAAGGCCGAACGCGAACTGCTAGCCTCCCGTCAAGGGCTTAGTAGCCTGGTGCTGAAAGTGGCCCACCACGGTTCGAATTCTTCCAGCGGCAGGGAATTCCTGGCCCAGGTTAATCCACGAGTGGCGTTAATTAGTGGTAGCTCGTTCGCCTCGGGAAACCCGCCCGGCGCCGATACCCCGGCGGCGCGTCTGAGGGATCAGGGGGTTCGCGTGTTCCGTTCCGATGTTGACGGCGCCACCACGGTCGAGATGGGCGGTGGCTTACGGGTGAGGACATACCGTCCGCCGGCGCCATGACACAATGTACACCAGATTCGCCCTGTCAATCAGGGGGACGGAATGTCAGAAAACTCGGCTAGGCGCCTTTGCGCGCGAATAAAGGGCAAATTTCGCAAGGTCCTTCACGAAACCCGCCAAAACCGGCCTTTTCGCAAAATAGAGCCTGCTACGCCCCACCTACCCGTCCAGGAGGCCAAATTTCGGCTCCTAACCCCGAAAAAGCCTTACTCTATGAGCTCGTCCGGTCCCGAATGGGGCACAGGGCGGCGAACCTGGGGTTCGGGATCATGCCAAGGCGTTTGAACCGCTGTCCCGGCAGCCGGCGTCGCCGCGCCGACACCAGACTCCCACGCGTACCAAGTCCTGTAGAGTGAGCGGGATACCTGGGCTCCGAAGAGCATGATGGCGGAAGAAATATAGACCCAGGTCATGAGGGCCACGACCACCCCAATGGAGCCGTAGACCTGGCGGTAATTGAACAGGGGAAGCAGCCGGAAAAACAGCCCGCGCACTACTTGCCAGAACAGGGCGGTCAGCAACGCGCCGGGGAAAACCTGGCCAAGGCTCAGGCGGCGGTTGGGCAGGCGCTCGAAGATGACCAGGAACATCAGCAGCGTGATGGCAAAGGTCGCGGCCATAAACACGCCGCGATAGAGGAGTTGGGCCAAAGGGAGGACCGGGCCTGCAACCCAGGTCTTGAGCCAGGCGTCAGCGTACTGGCGGGTTCCCACCAGCAGCGTCGAGAGCAAGGCAAGGATGCCGAAAATTCCGGCCATCTCAAGGGCCAGAAGCCGACGGCGCCACCAAGCCCGGCGCTTCTCGACTTCCCAGGCTTGGTTGAGGGCGCGTTCGAGGGGAAGGAAAACGCCCGACGACGCCCAGAGCAGCAGCAGGAACGACAATATGCTGACCCTTCCGTAGGCCCGCGAGATGCTCACGAGGTTGGTCATGATGAAGTCTCGCCGCACGGGCAGGTAGTGTCCCAGGACCAGAGCCAGGCGGCCGGAGAGTTCGTAGCGGCGGATGAATGCGCCGCTCACCCCCAGAAGGAGCAGCATCATGGGAAAGAGTGCGAGAAGGCTGTAATAGGCGATGGAAGCGGAAACCGCGAAGGAGTTCTCACGAAAAAAGTTGGCAACGGCTTCGCGAAGCACCACCCGTATTCGCCCCCAGCGCCAGGCGAGGAGCAGTTTTCTTTGCAGCGTTATTGCGTTTGACATGGTTGCTCACGACCGGATTCACGTAGCGCTGCGCTACGACTGGCCAGGACTACTAGCTTATACTAGAATTGCTGAAGGTGGGCGAGTTGTGGGGGTCAATTTCCTGCGGTATCCGTTCCTATTCGACGCGGATCTCGCCATTTGCTCCGTCAAGTGAGGGATGAACCTGCCGCCAGAAAGGGAGGACGCCGCCATGGCCAGCCAACAGGAAATCCTCGAGGAAAACCGCAAGGTGAGGCGTCTGCAATTCGTGGTGAACCTGGTCCTCAACGTGGTAGCTCAATCGGACCTTCCCATCGAGGAAGCCTCCGCGCTGGTTGCCAACACGCGCAAGTTCGCCCTGGACCTTTTCCCCGACAAGGAATTGGCTTACGACCTGATTTACCAGCCCAAGTTCAAGCGCTTAATGGCGGAAAAATACCGAATCGTTTAGGGGCTAGGGATTAGGGGCTAGGGATTAGGGACTGGGGACTCAACCCCTAACCCCTATTCCCTAGTCCCTACTGCTTGACCTGGGTCACCGACTTCAGCGTGGCGGTGATCTGTCCTACGGCGATGATGAACCTGAGGCGCAGCGGAAGATGCTGCTCATCATTGCTGAACCAGATCAGCATCCGTCCTTTTCTCTTGAAGAGGCCGCCGAAAACCGTGGGTTCGACGCGGATGGCGGCGCGCTGGCCCAGGGGAGTTTGAATCGTCTCCTGAGCCTGAACGTCGAGCGTCACATCGTAAGTCCTCGAGCCGTCGTTCACCGCCACGTGAAGGGGTTTGCCGACCTGGATATCCTGGTTGCGCAGGTAGTAGAAGGCTGCCACCACATCCTCGACGCAACTGGGGATTTCGTTCTCGGCGTGCTTGGGCGGGTCCTGGGGCCGGGTCAAGTCGTGCTCGTCGAGAATCGCCAACTTCCGCTGGGCGTCAAAGACAATCTGCGTCTCCTTGCGGCGCCGCCCTTCGATGATCTTCTTGGAAATCTTCTCGGAGCACAAGGTCTGGGGATTGAGGACGGAGCGGAATTCGTTATCGACGTTAAAGAGCAGAGAGGTGAAGCCCTGCGAGTGCGCGGTGGTGACGACGGTGTATTTTTCCTTGGTCCCGTCCAGCGTGCGCTGCAAAGTAGAGGCGACCGTCCCCGCCTGGAAGACCGACCAAGTCACATCGTAGGTCAAGCGCTCGCCGGGCTGGAAAGGCGCGGGTTTGGTTTGCCCGCAGAGAAAGGGATTCGCCAGCGCCGCAACCGACAACACCAAGCCGCCGAGTTTAAGTAGAGAACCGCACACTCCATCGAGTTGGACGCTCATGGTTGGATAAAGGTAGCCTCTTCGAATTTAACTCAACCACATCCTCAAAGCCAGAAAAAGCATCACGCCCGCGTAACCCGCCGCAGCTTCATATTCGTGGTTGCGAAGATACAGCCGCCACTGGAATCTCTCGCCCTCGTCCCGCCAGGGAGACAGCCTGGGGAAAAACAACGGCACGTGGCCGGCATACGATCCGAAGGTCTCCGGAAATTCCTTTTCGAGAAAGTGGGATTCGCGCTGCATGACCGGCAAATAGACCAGAACGAAGAGGACCACGAAGGCTCCGCCGATCAGCCAGGAGCGCCCGGCCAACGCGCCGCCCAGTCCCATGACCGCACTCCCCAGATAAAGCGGGTTACGCGTGTAGGCATACGGGCCGCCGGTGGCAAGGCGCTGGTTCTTCGAGAGGTGGCCTGCGGCCCAGGCCCGCAACAACAGGCCGGCCAACCCCAGGGCGGCACCGCAGAGTAGCAGTTTGGGCGCGGGCCGCGCAAGCAGCAAATACGTAACGCCCAGTCCGAAACCCAGCGGCACGCGCCAGCGGCTGGCCCACGCGGCGTAGTCTTTAGGCATGGGCCCTCGCCAGGCGTTCCTCGATCGCCGCCGCCACGCGCTCGACCGGGATCCCCTCGATGTAGGCGGCGTTGGGATTCCGGCGTGTGTGGTTTACGGGCGCATGATTGTAAAGGGCGATGTCGGCAGGATTGAACGGCCCGTTCCGCGCCGGGTCGGTGGGGCCGTGGATGGCCACCAGCGGCGTTCCCACGGCCGCCGCCAGGTGCATGGGCCCCGTGTCGCCGCCCAGGAACAATCGAGCGCGCCTCGCCAGGGCGATGAACTGCACCACGCTCGAGGGGAAGTAAAAGGCGCGTTTTGCTTCCGCGCGCCTGATGATTTCGGCGATCGACGCGGCCTCGCCAGGCGACCCGGTGAGCAGAAACTTCGAAGCCAGCCGGCCCTCCAGATGACGAAGCAGGAGAGCGTAATTCTCCGGCGCCCAGCGCTTCGCTTTCCAGCCCCCGCCGGGGTTGATGATGATGAAGTCCCGCGCATCGAGGCTAGCTAACTGATCGTCCACGTATTGGTCGTCGGCGGCAGTGCGCGGCAGAGGGAATTGCCAGCGCCCGACGCGCGCCCCGAGATGTTCCACCAGGGCGAGGCTCTCTTCCACCACATGCTTCCGCCCCGTTGCGGCAACTCGCTCGGTGTAGAGCACCCCGGCGCTCGGCTCGCGCATCCAGGGCCCCGCCAATCCCACTCTCTCCTGGGCGCCTGCTAAGAAGGCAAGTAGCGCGGACTTCCACAGGCCTTGGAAATCCACCGCGGCCTGGTAAGCGCTTCCCCGCAGCTCCCTCAAAGTGCCCGCCATGTCCTTAAGCACCGCGAGCGGGGGAAGGCCGCCGCGCCAACTGAGCGTATCGAGCGGCAGAATGCGCCGCACGAACGGGTTCCCCGCCAGGAGCGAAGCATAGCGCGTTTCAATAAGCCAGTGGATTTCAATCTCCGGGAAAGACTCCCCGAGCGCCGACACGGCCGGCAGCGCATGCACGATATCGCCGATTGAACTCAAGCGAATGACCAGGAGACGTTCCATAACGAGTAGGACAGCGCGGCAAAGTCGCAACCAAGCAGATTCTTCGCTTCGCTCAGAATGACATGTCATCGACGACGGAGCGCAAAGCCGTGACCCAATGCAGATTCTTCGCTTCGCTCAGAATGACATGTCATCCTCAGCGAAGCGCATGTCATCCTGAGCGAAGCGCATGTCATCCTCAGCGAAGCGCATGTCATCCCCAGCGAAGCGCATGTCATCCTGAGCGAAGCGAAGGATCTGCTTTTCTCTACTTGCCGTAGCGCCGCGCGATCTCCTCCAGCATGCCCCGTGTCGAGTGGTCTTTCGGATCTCCCACGATAGCCACGGCAATCCCGAGCTCTCTGGCCAGCGCGGCTTCAGGTACGGTTTCGACGGTGTAGTCCGGCCCCTTGCAATGCACGTCGGGACGGAGCTCGCTTAAAATGGCCTCCACGTTCAATTCCTCGAAGATGACAACGAAATCGACGGGCTCGAGAGCGGCGACCAATTCTGCGCGCGCGTCAGCCGGGAGCAGCGGCCTTCCGGGCCCCTTCAGCGTCGAAACCGATCGGTCGCTGTTGACTCCCACGACCAGGACATCGCCCTGCTGCCGAGCCGCCTGAAGATAGCGTACGTGGCCCGCGTGCAGCACGTCGAAACAGCCGTTGGCAAACGCCACGCGGCGCCCCGCACGACGCAACTCGAGGCCGAGTTTGCTTACTCCCTCGCGCGGAATGATTGGCGCACTCATGCGTTTCGGATGGCTTCCTTAATCTCCGCCGCCGTAACCGTCGCGGTGCCTCGCTTCATCACCACCAGGCCGCCGGCGCAGTTCGCGATCATGGCGGCCTGCAGGAAACTCGCTCCCGCGCCTAACGCCAGCGTATACGCGGCAATCACCGTATCCCCGGCGCCGGTCACATCCAGCGCCTGGTCGGAGCCGAAGATCGGCAGATGGCGGGGCGGACGGCGCGGCTCAAAAAGCACCATGCCGTCGCGTCCTCGCGTCACCAGCAGAGCCTCGAGTCCTTGCCGGCGCAGGAGCTTTTTCCCCAGCTCATGAAGGCGGCCCAGGTCGTGGCCGATGGTACTGCCGAAAGCGGCTTCCACTTCCGGCTCATTGGGCGTTGCCGTGGTCACATGCTTGTAGGTCAGCAAGTCGTATCGCGAGTCCACCGCCACCGGCCATGGGCCGCTTCCCCTGTGGCGGATGATAAATTCCACCTCGCGGGCGTCCGTGGCGCCGTAGCCGTAGTCGGAGACCAGAAGCGCCGAAGCGTGCCGCGCCTGGGCTAGAACCCTGCGAGTCAGCCGCCTTCGGATCTCCCTCGACCAGCGTTCGGCAGGTTCACGGTCGATGCGAACGATCTGCTGGGGCTGCCAGTGGCTGAGCGCGCCCAGGATGCGCGACTTCGTGGGGGTAGGGCAGCCGGCAAGGCGCACCACGTGGCGCGTGGATACACCCTTCTGCTGAAAGTAGCTGAGCAATGCATCCCCGGCTTCGTCCTCGCCCACCACGCCCGATACGCTGACCCGGGCGCCGAGCTCGGCAAGGTTGTTCGCAGCGTTCGCTCCCCCGCCGGGTGTTACCTGCTTCTCGCGCTGTTTCAGAATCAGTACCGGGGCTTCGCGAGAGACCCGGGCGATTTCCCCATAAACATATTCGTCCGCCACCAGGTCACCCAACATGATGATGCGCTGACGAGGAAATTTCTCGATAATCGCCAGCAGAGTTGTTCTATCTTTGGAGTTAATCTTCATTCGATTGAATAAGTACTAAACATTGCCATATCGGTAAATACCCTCTCCCGCCGTCATCCTGAGGAGTCCGTCAGCCGACGGGCGACGAAGGATCCCCGCAGTTTCTGGGCTAGGGGACTGCCGGGATTCTTCGCTTCGCTCAGAATGACAGCTCTTGATGAGCCTTCACCCGATCTGCCCATCTGCCGACCTGCCCATCTGCCGACCTACGGGCCGATCTCCCATTCCTTAACCGCCTCGAGAGCCGTCTTGTAAACCGTGTCGACGGAGACTCCCGTCATGCACCGGAAATCAATCGGGCACTCGCGCAGGCCGCATGGACTGCACTCGACAGGATGCTTGATAATGCGCAATCGTTGGCCTATGGGTCCCGTCTCGCGCTCGTTCGTGGAGCCAAAGATGGCCAGAAGCGGCAAGTGCAAGGCTGCTGCCAGGTGCATGGGGCCGGAGTCGTTCGTGATGACCAGTTGGCACCTCGCGAGCAAGGCCATGAATTCCCGCAAGGTGGTTTTTCCCGCCACCAGCACCGGTGTGTGCTCCATGACCTGCGCCACTTCTTCGGCGAGGGCGCTCTCGGCGGGGGAGCCAAAGAGTAGCACATCGGCGCCCAAGGCATCAATCAAGCGGTCCGCCAGGTTGGCAAACCGCTCCGGCAGCCAGCGCTTGGCCGGGCCGAAGGACGCACCCGGGCAGATCCCCACCAGAAAGCGCTTGCCGCCCAGTCCCAAAGTTTGCAACTGCCGGGCCGACCATCTTCGTTCGGAGTCCGCCAGGTGGAGGCGAACTTCCTCGACCGGTTCAGGCTTGTCGATTAACCCCGATCGAAATAGCAATTGCAGGTAATAGTAAACTTGATGCCCACAGGCGGCCGGTGAGATAACCTCCACGGCGTCGTTCAGCAGGGAACTCCGCCCGTCCCGCGCGTAGCCGATGCGCACGGCGATGCGGGCGCACCAGGCCATCAAGGCCGCCTGAAAGGCGTTTTGAAAGAGAATCGCGGCGTCGAAGCCTTCCTCGCGCAGTACTTGGACCAGCTTTAAGAAGCCTCCCGTTCCCCGGTGCTCGCCCTCCGCATCGTAAACGATCTGCCGGCTGACGGCGGGATGATGCTGGTAGAGTTCGCTCACCCAGGGTTTGGCCACCACAACGATTTCCGCCTCCGGGAAGCGCGCTTTAAGCGCCTCGATGGCCGGGAGAGACATCACCGCATCGCCAATCCAGTTGGTAGCCCGGACCATGATTTTCTTAGGATTCCAGGAGGGAAGTTCGTGAGTTTTCAAGGGGCCCTCCGCGGGCAGCTTCGCAGTTTAAAATCGTAGCGGCGAGTTTACCTCGCCGGATGGCGGCGTAAAGCCGCCTCTACTTCCGCCAGCAACGCTCGCTCGAATTCCATCTTGTTCTCGATCTCCAGCCGAATGCAAGAGGCAAACAGCGGCAGTGCAGCGTCCCAACGCGGCGGCAGATTCATGAGGTCCTTCTCGGTGGTGAGAACGGCTACTGCCCCTGCGACTCGCGCCAGCGCGAAAACGCTCTCCAGGTCGCGATGCCGGTATGCGTGGTGGTCCGGAAACGCGCGCTCCGCCGCCACGTCAAAGCCCCAACTCCGCAAGTCCGCGAAAAATGCGCCGGAGTTTCCAATCCCGCAAAAGGCCGCGACCTTCTTGCCGAGCAGGCTCTGGGGCGGTTGCGGCAGGCCGCTGCGCGCCTCCACCCATCCGGCCAGTTTCGTCGCGCAGCGAAAAATGCGGGCTTGGGGATTCGCGGCTTGAACCCGTGCCTGCATCGCGGCGGCATCGCCCAGTTCGGTTCGAGTGAGAATTACCCACTGCGCCCGCTCGAGAGCCTGGAATGTCTCGCGCAGGCGGCCGGCGGGAAGCAGCGCGAGTTCCGCCGCCGGTGTAGTGACGTCGAGCAAGACCACATCGAGATCGCGATAAAGCGCCAGGTGCTGAAATCCATCGTCCAGAAGGAACACGCCGGGCCGAAAAGTTCGCTCGGCCATCGTGCCACCGCGGAAACGGTCGGCGGAAACGACCATGGGGACATCCGGCAGCGCCTTGGCCAGCGCGGCGGGTTCGTCGCCTACTTTTCGCGGATCGTAGACAAGCCGCTCCTCAGGGTCCAGGAGGATTGGGCCTTTGCCTCGCCTCCGATAACCACGCGTAAGAATGCACGGGCGCAGGCCGGCCGCGCGTAGAATCCCGGCCATCAGAATCACCATGGGAGTCTTGCCCGTTCCTCCCACACTCAGATTGCCGACGCTGATCACCGGGCGGTTCAGTCGCCGCGTTTTGAGCCAACCGTTGCGATAGGCGGCGCGGCGCAACACCTATGCCAATCAAAAAGATTCCCGACAGGAATTTAAGTAAAACATTCACCGTCTTTCTCCCCAGGCAGCCGGTCCATAAGCGTTGACCTATGCGTTCCTGGCGGGTCCCGAAGGGACCCAAGATCATTAGCCGTAGGTGGAACCTACGGAAAGCGCCAGCTACAAGAAACAGCCAACCCCGCAGGGGTTGAATTCGACCCCTCCGGGGTCGGGGCAAGCACAAGGAAAGGTACCTGTCTCCGTAGGTTTCACCTACGGCTAATGATGTTAATGCCCTTCGGGCATTCAATCTGCACCAGTCGTTGAATCTGCTCCAGCACTCGACCCGTGGCCCCCGCGTGCTGTGCCAGGATCTGCTTGCCGCGCTCGCCCAGTTCCCGCGCGGCCGTGGGATCCGCAAACAACCTCAGCACCGAGGTGGCCAGTTCGTTCCCGTCCCGAACCTGGAGGCAAGCCTGCGCGTCGAGGAAAAGCCGGGCGATGTCGCGGAAATTCTCCATGTGCGGGCCGAACAGCACGGGCTTCGCCCAGTATGCGGCTTCGAGAATATTGTGCCCGCCGGTCGGAACCAGGCTCCCGCCCATAAACACCACATCTGCCAATTCCAGCACGCCTGCCAGTTCTCCGATGCTGTCGAGTAAGAGGACTTCCGACGTGTCCACCTGGCTGAGATTCTCCGTGTCTTGCCACGCCCGATGAGTGCGGCGGAAGAAGCTGTGGCCGCTGGCCGTGAGGATCCGGGCAACCTCGTCGAAACGCGCCGGGTGCCGCGGAGCAAGGATCAGCAGGGCTTTCGGGTGGCGCGCACGCACCTTTCTCCAGGCTTCCAGAACAATCGCCTCCTCGCCGGCCATCGTGCTGGCTGCAATTAGTATGGGCGCGCGTCCCGTTGCGGAGATGGCTTTCGAGAGGATGCGGGGAAACGACGCCGAGCGGGGCGGCTCCGAATCGAATTTCAAATTTCCCGACAGAGCCACGCGCTCCGGCAGCGCACCCAACTGCCGGAAGCGTTCGGCATCGGCCTCCGATTGCGCGCAGATCATATCCACATCTTTGAGCACGCGGCGCATGAACGGGCGCAGCAGGCGGTAGCGCCCGAAGGAGCGCGTGGAGAGGCGCGCGTTGATAAGAACAATGCGCGTTCCGGAATCGTGCGCGGCACGCAGAAGGTTTGGCCACAACTCCGTCTCTACAATCACCAGTAGGGACGGCTGAATTCTGTCCAGCGCCGGCTGCACCGCTCGCCGCCAATCCAGGGGCAGGTAGAACCTGCCGGCCACCGCGGGGATGCGGCCTTCTCCGGCCGCGCGTCCCGCCGGAGTAACGCTGCTCATAAAAATCTTCCGGCCGGGAAAAACCGCTTGCATCTCGCGCGTCAACCTTTCGACCGCCAGGGTCTCGCCCACCGAAACGGCGTGAATCCAGATTGCGCCCGGCTCCGCTTGCTGGAATGATTCCGGCAACTTCCCGAATCGTTCCCGCCAGCGTGCTCCGGAGAGCTCGTCGCGCCGTTTCCAAAGGTAATAAGGGGCGGTGACGAGCGCCCCGAGCGTGAACAGCAAGCTGTAAATCAGATACATTTGGATAGGACTGCGCGACGGCTGAGCCGCCAGAGCAGATTATATGCCCAGGAGGCGAGGGCGACAACGGATAGGCGGCGGGTCGCGAAGATTTCGTGGCACGGGCGTCCCGCCGGTGCACACGGCCAGGTTGGCCGTGCCACGTTGGGATGCGGCTCCGCTGCGTCGTGCCAGCCCGTGCGTTGTCCTACCGCATCGTTAGCGCAGTATGATACATTAGGCTTGGAGGCGGGAAGCTGTGGCAATCTGTGTCAAGAACCACGTCGTGATTGACGAGAATGGCGTGGCTTGGATTTCCGGCGCAAACACCAAAGTCATCGAGGTGGTGTTGGATAAGCTCGCTTACGGCTGGAGCCCCGAAGAAATCCACTCTCAGCACTCCCACTTGTCGCTGGCCCAGATTCACTCCGCGTTGTCCTTTTACTACGAGAACAAGAATGAACTGGACGCCGAAATTGAGCGCCAGAACCAGTTTGCTGAGGCCCTAAAGCCGCGATTGATCAATCCCGCCCTCAGGGGAAAACTACTCCGCGACGTAAGAAAATCAAGGTGAGCCTCCGCCTTTACATGGATGTCCATGTCCCGCACGTGATGACAAGGGAACTGCGCGTCCGGGCCGTCGATGTAATGACAGCCCAAGAGGACGGCGCGAGTGAACTGGACGATTCAGAGCTTCTGGATCGCGCTTCAGCGATGGGGCGCGTGCTGGTCACTCAAGATATCGACTTCTTGAAGGAGGCAGCATACCGTCAAGAACGCTCCCAATACTTCCTTGGAATTATCTATGTGCCCCAGCTTCACGTCACCATTCGTCAGGCTGTAAGCGACTTGGAACTGATTGCTTACGCCTCCAAACCTGAAGAGTGGATCAGCCGGGTCGAATACCTCCCTCTGAAGTAACCCGAATGCTCAATTGATAAGCGGCAGCGCTAGCCCTGTGTAGAGGTAGGGCTTGCCCTACCCCCGTCGGGGCCAGCAGAAATGCGGGGACGGCGAGCCGTCCCCCTTCGAGACCACGCGGGTCTATTTTTATTTCTTCTTCTTGGACTGGTTCAAAACCACCAGATTATCGGTCACGGAAAAGACGTTGGGCACCCCGTTGGCGCGCATGCGGATGATGGTATCATCCATCTGGTTGTCGACCACTCCCTCCAGCGTCACGTGGCCGTTGTCCACGATGATATGGATCGAAGGTAAAGCCTGATACCCGTAACGCGTTCCAATCTGCGCATCGCCGTAAATGGCTTTGGCCGTGGCCCGGCGGATCTGCCAATCCATGTCTGAAAGGGGCAATTCCTTGATATTGTTGACGACCTGGGTTACACCCGGAATACGCTTCACCACATTCTCCGCGTCTTTCTTGATGTCATAAGGCGGCTCAGGAGGGCACGCACCCTCCAGCGTGACCACGCCGCCGTCTACCTTGAAGGCGAGGTCGGTGAAGATCGAGTAATACGGCAGGGTCACCAGCTCGTGGCGTATCTTGCGGGCCAGGTCGGATTCGTCTTGCGGCCCCGCCGTAAAGGCGTCATTGTGCTGATTTTTCGAATCAGCCAGCGCGAGCGCCGTGGTCAAGAGCACGATGGTTGCGAGTCCAAGCAACTTGCGCATAGGTCATTCCTCCTTGGGTGTTGGATGTGAGAGCTGCCACCGAATTCCTCCAAACTATGGATGCAATGCTGCCGTGAAAGGTTTCGTTTTTTCGGAAGCTTGCCCGGACTAGCGCGCGCAGACGAAAGTCCGCGTCACAGTGCAGAGTGCCCGGAAGGGCGGGGCTTCAGCCCCGCCATGGAGAGCCGCTTACCATTGGGGGCTTTAGCCCCTGAAGCAAATTGGCTTCAGGGCCTAAAGGCCCAACTCGTTAGGCTCCCGGCGGCGGCGGGGCTGAAGCCCCGCCCTTCCAAAGTGCCCAGTTATGACGGCGGTTTCCGTCATTGAGTACTAGCGCGTGATGAAGCCCAGCCAGTCGCCTTGGAGGTTAAACTCGTTCCACCCGCGGGCCTGGTTTTTGAGCACGTAGCCTTTCCAGGTTCCTTCCAGGTCGAACACGTTGTACCCTTGCTGGCTGTTATCCACGATGTAGAACGTCCAGTTCAGGTCTTGGTCGAAAAACAGCAGCACCGCCTTGTGGCTGGTCTGCACGACGTAGCCTGCCAACTCCGCCTCGGGATTCAGCCGGCGAAGGCCGGAATACTTGTGGGTCAGTTTAAGGTCAAGGCGCGAGTTGCGCGTGGGATTCAGCGAGGCCGCAACCAGGGGGTTCAAGGATTGGTTGAAGTTTGGATTGATGCGCGAATTCCGGGTGGGATTGATCCAGGGGTTGAAGTTGGGGTTAATCGCAGCCTTGAGCTTGGGATTGATGGAAGAGTTGAATTGGGGATTAATGGAAGCATTGTGCTTGGCGCGCGCTAATGGGTTAGGCATGGGCATAGTTCCTGCTGGAGTCGTTAACCTGTCCAATTCTCAATTCTAGCGCCTAATTGGATTAAGGGGGTCGATTTCAAATGACTCTCGGAAGGGCGGGGCTTTAGCCCCGCCGCCCGTGGGCCCAGAATCGAATGGGCCTTCAGGCCCTGAAGCCAAGTTGCTCCAGGGGCTAAAGCCCCGCCCTTCCCCCCCGAGTTGGCCACTTCCGGGCAAAGTTGGGTTATGATGGCTCTCGATGCATTCTCTCGGCATCTACGTTCAGGTTCCCTTCTGCGCCTCGAAGTGCAGTTTCTGCAATTTCAGCTCGCGGGTTGAGGCCTCCAGCGTCTTCGACCGATACACCGGCGCGCTCGTGCAGGAGATCGACCGGCTGCGTGTTCATTATGAGGCTCTGGGTCTGGGCGAGAGCATTTGCACGCTTCCCGTGGATACGGTCTACTTCGGGGGCGGAACCCCGCCGATGTTGGGGGCGGAGAAACTGGAGAAGATCGTGGGCGCTCTGGGCGGGCGCTTTGAAATGTCCGGCGTGGTCGAATTCACGGTCGAGGCGACGCCGGGCTCGGCGGATCGGCAGTTCCTCGAGCGCGCTCTTGGCATGGGCGTCAATCGCTTGAGCATTGGGGCACAGACTTTCGAAGACGAGGAATTGCGTGCCGTGGGCCGGCTGCATTCCGCCTCGGACACGCGGGAGCTTGTCGAAACCGCCCGCGGCAAGGGCTTCACCAACCTGAGCATCGACTTGGTGGCCGGTTTGCCTCACCAGACCTCGGAGTCGTGGCGGCGCAGTCTGGAAGCCGCGCTGCGGCTTGCGCCCCAGCACATCTCGCTTTACCTTTTCGAAATCGACGAGAAGAGCCGCCTGGGCAGGGAAGTGATGCACGGCGGCTCCCGCTATCATGCGTCAACCGTTCCCGGCGAGGAGTTCATGGCCGACGCTTATGAGAGCGGGCGCGAAGCCCTCGGCCGCGAAGGATACATACAGTACGAAATATCCAACTTTGCATTGCCTGGCTATGAATCCCGGCACAACTTGAAGTACTGGCAACGAGCTCCTTATGTCGGATTCGGCGCGGGCGCCCATTCGTTCGACGGCCTCAGCCGCTGGGCCAACCTGGAATCCGCCGAGTCTTACATGAATGAGTTGGCAAGCGAGCGCACGCCGATTGCGGACGTCCGCAGGCTTTCGCTGCAGGAGCAGGTGGAAGAGTTCTTCTTCCTCGGGCTGCGGCAGGCGGAAGGCGTCAGCCTGGAAGCCGCCCGGAAACAGTGGGGGGAGGACGCGCTCAGCCAGTGGCAAGGAAGAATTGAAACGCTGGCCCGCGACGGCTTGCTGACAGCCCGCGGGGATAACCTCCGGCTGGCAGAAACGGCGTACTTGATCTCAAATGAAGTATTTCAGGAGTTTGTTTAGAAGCTGCCGAGCGCTCCCCGAAGGGGAGCAAGATGAGTAGCCGGGGGTGAAACCCCCGGACAAAATCCCTCACCCCGCCTTCGGCACCCCTCTCCCCGCCGGCGGGGAGAGGGGAAGGGGTGTGGGGAGGCCAATTCCGGGGGCGTTGCCCCCGGCTACTCAAGTCTCGCCCCTGCGGGGCTGATCGCTCGACAACTGACCACGGACAAAACCGAACGGAGTAACAAGACTTATGAACACAGCACTCGTTGATTTACGCAGCGATACCGTCACCAAGCCCTCCGCCGCCATGCGGCGCGCCATGTACGAGGCGGAAGTGGGAGACGATGTCTACCGCGAGGACCCCACGCTGAATCGCCTTCAGGACCGCGCGGCGGAGGTCTTTGCTCGCGAGGCGGGGCTTTTCGTTGCTTCCGGAACCATGGGCAACCAGGCGGCGCTGAAGGTCCACGGCAAGCCCGGCCAGGACGTGATTTGCGAAGCCCGTGCGCACATCTACAATTTCGAGATGGGGACCGTGGCGGCCTTTGCCGGCCTCGTGCCGCGGAGCATCTGGGCAGAGGACGGAATCCTGACCTGGGAACTGATCGCTCCCTTCGTCCGCGGCCGCGGCGATCATCGGGCCCGGACGGCGCTCATCGAAATGGAGAATACCTCGAATATTGCCGGGGGCTCGGTCTACCCTCCGGATGTGTTCGACGAGATTGCCGACCATGCCCACGCGGCGGGTTTGCCGGTGCATCTGGATGGCGCGCGGATTTTCAATGCCAGCGTGGCGCTGGGGCGGCCTGTGACGGAGTTGACCAGGAAGGCTGATTCCGTCATGTTCTGCTTGTCGAAGGGACTGGGTGCGCCCGTGGGCTCAATGCTCGTGGGCAGCAAGGAGTTCATCGAAGAAGCTCGCATCGCGCGAAAAATGCTGGGCGGCGGGATGCGGCAGGCGGGCATCCTTGCCGCGGCGGGCCTGCTCGCTCTCGAGGAAGGCCCCAAGCGCCTTCATATCGACCACGAGAACGCCAAGTTTCTGGCGCGAGGCCTGGCGGAGATTCCGGGGATCAAGGTCGAAGCGGAGAAGGTGGTCACCAACATTCTGTTCTTCGACGTTTCCGGCACTGGCCTGACCGCACCTGAGGTGTCGCAGCGGCTGAAGGCCAAGAACGTCCTGGCGAATTCCTACGACGCGAAACTGATTCGCATGGTGACTCACCTCGATGTGGACCGGGCGGGGTGCGAACGCGCCCTCCGTGATCTGCGGGAAGTGGTGGCCGGCGAGAGGGCGGTCGGCAGATAGGCAGGTCGGCATTAGGGAAGTCGCTGTCATCCTGAGCGAAGCGAAGGATCTGCAGTTCCTGTCCGGGGCAAACTAATGCAGATTCTTCGCTTCGCTCAGAATGACATTTAACGGTGTCTAGCTGCCCGTCGGCAGATGGTTATGCGGGTCGTTCTTCTGCTTTCTGATTTCTGCTTTCTGACTTCTTCTTATTTCTTCTTAGCATTTTCCTGGGACAGTTTGGAGAGCATATCAAAATAGTGGGTGCGGTAGGTGGGGTCTGCGGGATCGAGGTGGGTGGCCATGCGATATTGCTTCAGCGCCTCGCTCAATTCGCCCAGCTTCTCGAGCGCGTAGCCTAGGCCGTTATAGGCGTCGGCATCCGTGGGATCGTTGCGGATGGCTTCCAGCATCTCCACGCGGGCGCGTTTCCAGTCTCTGCTGAGCAGGAAGGAGATTCCCAGCTCGCGGTGAAGGTCCGAGTTGGCGGTATCGAGCTTCACCGCAGCCCGTAGCCGTTCGACCGCATCGTCCAGCCTGCCTTGCGCCCGCATTTGCTGGGCTTGTTGAACCAACTGGCGAAGCTGAATTTCCGTCTCTGCGGACCTCTCGCCGACATCGGCTTGCGAAGTCGAAGACTCCGAGGGCTTTCTCCCGTCGAGGGCCAGGTCCTTGCCGGCCAGGGGCGAAATGAAGAAGGTCTTTTCCGGCGCATTGGGGCAGCGGAGATGAAGGTAGTGGTCACCGGGTTCGACCTCCGGGACCACGAGCGTGCCGTGGCCATCCGTTTTGCCGGCGGCGCGGCCGTCGATGTCAACCTGGCAGCCCGGTCCAGGCGCGCGCACCGTGACCTGAGGCAACGCGGGCGGGCGCGGCTTGTCAGCAGCCCAGGCCGGGCGAAAACCCCCGGCGAGCAGCAAGAGCGCGAAGACGAAGAAAGCGCGAAACATCATTCTCGACATTAACTTCCTGCTTCACTTGTAACTTAAACCAAGTGATCGGGATTCGGCAAGGACGCAGCATGGAGTGCGGCAGCGAAGCTGCCGCCGTTTTTCTGCCGGAATTCCACGGCGGCAGCTTCGCTGCCGCACTCCAAAATCTCTCAGGTGCACCTTCCTTGACGCTGTGGGGCAGGTGGTATAGCCTTAACATTGGGAGATGCAGCAAGACGAGGAACGTTCTCCCACGCACCTTGATCGCCCGCGAGATGCCTTCGAGGAATCAGGGCGGGCCCTGCCTCCAGATGGCGGATTCAATCGAGACCTGGGTAGCCAAAGTGCTCGCGCGAGACCGGCGCGCCATCGCTCGCGCCATCTCTTCGGTCGAGTCGGGCAATGCGCAGGGCACGGCTCTGCTGAAGCGTCTTTTCCCGGCCTCTGGAAAAGCGCAGGTCATCGGGGTGACGGGTTCCCCCGGAGCTGGGAAGAGCACCCTGGTGGAGAAGTTGGCGGGCGCGTATCGGAACGCCGGCGCGCGGGTGGGCATCATCGCCGTTGACCCGACGAGCCCGTTCTCGGGCGGCGCCTTGCTGGGCGACCGCATTCGCATGCAGAACCTGGCGGGCGATAAGGACATCTACATCCGGAGTATGGCAACGCGCGGGCAGTTGGGAGGCCTGGCGCCCACAACCCACGACGTGGTCACCGTGTTGGATGCGGCGGGCTGCGACGTGGTGTTGATCGAAACCGTCGGCGTTGGACAGGACGAAGTCGAAATCGCTCGCCTGGCCGATTCGACCGCCTTGCTCCTGGTGCCGGGCATGGGCGATGACGTGCAAGCATTCAAGGCCGGCGTCATGGAAATCGCCGACGTCTACGTGCTCAACAAGGCCGACCTCCCCGGCGCAGAGCGACTGGAACAGGAAATCGGGGCGCTGCTTTCCCTGGCTACGCGCGCGGATGGATGGCGGCCGCCCATCGTCAGGGCGATCGCCACCACGGGTTCAGGCGTAAGCGAAGTGCGGCAGGCGCTGGATGAGTTTCGGCACTTCCAGGAGAAGAGCGCCGGCCGCGCGAATCGGCGGAGGAATTACTGGCGCGCACGCCTGCTGGAAATGCTGCGGCAGAATCTCTTCGAGAAAGTTGTCCGCGAGCGCCTGGGCGACGATGCCCTCGACCAATGCGTTGAAGACCTGCTCGAGCATCGCGCGGACCCGTACTCACTGGTTGAGAAAATCGTGGCGGAGTCACTGGGCGGTGAAGCCCACAGGCACGAACTTAGGCGGCAAGTGGGTCCCAAAGGGACCCAAGATCATTAGCCGTAGGTGAAACCTACGGAAAGCGCACGCGCCCAGAGTCAACCAACCCCGAAGGGGTTGAACGAAGGCACGTTCGACCCCTTCGGGGTCGGCAGGCATCCAAGGGAAATGTCGATTTACCCGTAGGTTGCACCTACGGCTAATGATATTAATGCCCTTCGGGCATTCACGCTCATGAAACTTCATCACATCGGCATCGCGGTTGGCTCGCTTCAGGCGGCGCGGCCTGTCTTCGAGAAGCTGCTTGGAAAGCCGCCGGACTCGGAAGAAGTGGTGGAAGAGCAGAAGGTTCGCGTGGCGATGTTCCAGGTCGGCGATAGCCGCCTGGAGTTGCTCGAGGCCACGAGTGAGGATTCGCCGCTGGCTCGTTCCATCGCCAAGCGCGGGCAGGGCCTGCACCATATCGCGCTCGAGGTCGAGGAGTTGGCAGGCACGCTGCGGGAATTGGAAAACGCGGGAGTCAAGCTGATCGATCGCGAGCCTCGTCGCGGGGCGGGGAACGAGCTCGTGGCTTTCCTGCATCCCGCCAGTACATCGGGTGTGCTGATCGAATTGGTCGAGGAAAAATGAAGCTAGGGAATTTCGATTTGCAGATTATCAGCGACGGAACTTTTGCCCTCGACGGCGGACAGATGTTCGGCGTGGTGCCGAAGCCCTTGTGGCAGCGAAAGGCGCCTGCGGACGAACGCAACCGGATTCAGCTTTCCTTGACGTGCCTGCTGATTCGCGCCGGGCGGCTGAATATTCTGGTGGAAACCGGTATAGGCGACAAGTTCGACGCGAGGTTCAGGGACATCTATGACGTGCGGCATTCCCCGACTCTGCTGGCGTCACTGGAAAACGTGGGGGTCAAGCCGGAGGATGTTCACATTGTAATCAACACCCACCTGCACTTCGACCACTGTGGCTGGAACACCCGGCGCCTGGGGGGAAAGACGGTTCCCACGTTTCCCCGCGCTCGTTACTTGATCCAGCGCGGCGAGTGGGAGAGCGCGCTCGGTCCCAGCGAACGGGAACGGGCGAGTTATATCGAGGAGTTCTTCCGGCCCGCCGAAGCGCAGACGGATTTTCTGGATGGAGATACGGAGGTAGCCCCGGGCGTTCGGTTGGAGGTTGTGCCCGGCCACACTCGCCATTTGCAGTGTGTGCGCATCGAATCGGAGGGAGAGTGCGCCTACTTCATCTCCGACACCGTTCCCATGGCGGCGCATCTCGCTTATCCGTGGATCATGAGCTTCGACCTCTACCCAATGGAGACCCTCGCCAGCAAGAAACGACTGCTGCCGGAATTGGCGCGTCAGCAAGCCATCGTGATTTTTCCTCACGAGACGAGCGCGCCATGGTTGCGTTTGGTGGAAAGAGAGGGCAAGATTACCGGGGTGCCGGTTACGTGACTAACGGAGCCACGCATGCCGTAGCATTGTCATTCTGAGCGAAGCGAAGAATCTGCATTAGTTCGCCTCGGACCGGAACTGCAGATCCTTCGCTCCGCTCAGGATGACAGCGACTTTGGATAAGCCGCAGGTCACTGTACACTCGGAATGACAAGCGGATGAAGCAGTGAGACGGGAACTCGGGAGGGACGTTTGCCACAAGCGGAGATCGGAATCATCGGAGGAAGCGGCCTGTATAATCTGCCGGGGATCGCGCGCGTGCGGGAAGTCCACCTCGCGACACCCTTTGGCAGGCCCTCCGACGCCTATGTGCTGGGAGAACTGGAGGGACGAAAGATTGCATTTCTGTCGCGGCATGGGCGCGGCCACGTCCTTCTGCCCACGGAAGTGAATTCGCGCGCCAATATTTTCGGGTTCAAGAAACTTGGCGTGCAGCGGATTATTTCGGTGAGCGCCGTAGGCTCTTTGAAACAGGAATACCGGCCCACGGACATGGCGCTGCCGGCGCAGTTCTTCGATCGCACCCGACAGCGCCCTTCCACGTTTTTCGGCGAAGGGCTCGTGGCGCACGTCAGCTTTGACAAGCCGGTTTGTTCCACCCTTGTTGAGACGCTGGCCGCAGCATGCAAAGAGGTGGGCGTGCCTTGCCACCAGGGCGGCACTTACGTGTGCATGGAGGGACCGGCGTTTTCCACCCGAGCCGAGTCCAACGTCTACCGGTCGTGGGGCATGGACCTGATCGGCATGACGAGCCTGCCGGAGGCCAAGCTGGCGCGTGAAGCGGAGATCTGTTACGCCACGCTGGCGATGGTGACGGACTACGATTGCTGGCATCCCGAGCACGACAGCGTAACCATAAACGTGGTGCTAGGGTATCTTACGAAGAACGTTGCGAACTCCCAGAACATCCTGCTGAAAGCCATTCGCGCTCTGCCCCGAGAACGAAATTGCCCTTGCGCCTCGGCGTTGGCCCACGCCATCCTGACAGACCGCAAGAGCATTTCACCGAAAGCCAAGAAGAAACTCGCGCTGCTGGTGGGAAAGTACTTGAGTTAGGGACTGGGTACTAGGGGCTAGGGACTAGGGAAAAGCAGAAGGATGCAGGCCCGTGGCAATGGCATGTCCTGAAGGGGCCGTCGCGTGAAAGAGACACTAATGAAAAAGCCCAAATCCAAAATCCAAAATCGAAAATCCAAAATCTCCCCAGCCCCTTTGCTGGTGGTCGGCGCCGTGGCGTTCGATTCCGTCCGAACCCCCTACGGGGTGGCCGATGGCATTCTCGGCGGGGCCGCCACCTATCTGGCAGTCACTGCCAGTTGGTTTGCACCTGTGCGGATTGTCGCCGTGATCGGCGACGATCTCGAGGAGCAGCAGTTGTGCGTTTTTCGCGAACGCGGCATCGACATCACCGGCCTGGTGCGCGCCCGCGGCAAGACGTTTCGCTGGTCGGGTGAATACACCGGCGACATGAATGAGGCACGGACGCTGGAAACGCAACTCAACGTCTTCGAGCAATTCTCGCCCACGCTGCCCGCTTCTTACCTCGATACGAAGTTCTTATTCCTGGGCAACATCGATCCAACATTGCAAATCCACGTCCGCCGGCAGTTGCCTCAGGCCCGCCTGGTAGGCCTGGATTCCATGAATTATTGGATCAAGGGAACGCCGGAGGAATTGAAGAAGGCGCTGGCTGAGATTCACATCCTGGTGATCAATGAGACCGAAGCGCGAATGCTTTCCGGAATCACCAACCTGAAAAGGGCAGCGGAGGCGATCCGTAAGATGGGGCCCCGCACTCTGGTGATCAAGCGCGGAGAGCACGGGGTCTTGCTATTCTCTGAGGGAGGGATCTTCTCCGCACCGGCTTTTCCCCTCGACGAGGTCCAGGATCCCACCGGCGCCGGAGACAGCTTTGCAGGCGGCTTCATGGGGTACTTGGCGAAGGCCGGCGAATTCTCCGATCTCGAGCTTCGTCGCGCTGTGATTTACGGCTCGGTGATGGCCAGCTACGCGGTCGAAGAGTTCGGACTTTCGCGCTTGCTCCGGCTGACGCCGAAGGATATTGAGACGCGCTACCGCGAGTTCAAGAAGCTGACCGATTTTGATGTGTGATCGAGCGTGCTGTGGATTCCTCACTCCACTCTCTCAAAAGTCTGTCATTCTGAGCGAAGCGAAGAATCTGCATTCGTTCGGCTCGGATCGAAACTGCAACTCCTTCGCTTCGCTCAGGATGACAGCGACTTTCATCTCCAGGGGTGGGCCGTAGGTCTATGCGCACTCGGAATGACACACCCGGCGGTACTTCCAGGGATAGCCCGGAATCGGACTCCCCACCCCCCTTATCCTTGAGAGTCGATGGCGCGGTAGCCATCTGCATCGCCGCGGTCACCCTGGCGGCCCTATATTTTTTCTACTGGCGCGGCCTGACGAACGTTTACGGCGACGCCATCGCGCACATGGAGGGGGCGCGGCGGATCTTCGACTCCCTGACTCCCGGCTACAGCGAGATTGGCACCGTCTGGCTTCCCCTGTTTCACCTGCTCGCCGCACCCTTAGCAACCAATGACTTTCTGTGGCGGACAGGATTGGCAGGGGGCGTCGTGTCCTGCACAGCTTTTGCGGGCACCGCCTGGATCCTGTACCGCTTCGGGACGGCAGTCAACGCGGGTCGAGCCGCGGGCTTGCTGTCGCTAGCCGTTTTTCTGCTCAGCCCCAACCTGCTTTATCTTGCCAGTACGCCGCTGACCGAGTCGCTGGCAATTTTCTGGTCAGTTCTGGTGGTGTACGAACTTTTCCGCTACCAGCAAAGCGGCGGAGTTGGGAATTTAGTGGTGGCCGCGGGCGCGGCGTTTCTTGGGACGCTGACCCGCTACGAAGAGTGGTACGTTCTGCCCTTTGCGGCTTTGTTTGTATTGCTGGCCAGGCGCCAATCCTGGCAAATGCGCATCCGGCACGCGTTGATTTTCTCGCTGATCGCGGGGGCCGGCCCCACGCTCTGGTTGCTTCACAATGCCTACCGCTTCTCAAATCCCCTGGAGTTCTACAACGGAGCATTCTCGGCAAAGGCAATCTACGCGCATCAACTAGCGACCACGGCATTTCCCTATCCCACGGACGGGAAGCTTCTGCTCTCCGCACAGTACTATGTTGAGGACCTCAAGCTCGTCTTCGGAGCGTGGCCGCTGGAGTTGGGTATCCTTGGGCTGATGGCCTATATACTCCATCGGCCGTCCTGGGCCAGGGGTAGTGCGGCATTTCTGTTCCTGGTCCCTCTGCCGTTTTATGTGAACGCGCTGGCTTACGCGGCGATTCCTCTGTATGTGCCCACGCGCTTCCCCTTCACTTATTACAATCTGCGGTACGGCGCCGAGATGGTCCCTGCGCTGGCAATATTCGCGGGATTTGTTCTCCCGCGAACTCTCCCTCGCACCTGGCGTTACCGCCTGCTGGCGTTTTTTGTGGCCGGATTGCTCTTGCAGGGCGGTGCGCTTCTTTCGGGAGGCGCGGAGCGGCTGGCAGTCGCCAGGGAGGGGATACTGAATACGCCTTGCCGATCCGAGCGGCAACAGGCTATCATTCGCTTCCTCCGCCAGCACTACGACGGCGGACGGGTCCTGGTGGCGGGCGGAAAGTGGCCGTGCGTGTTTCCGGAAGTCGGGATTCACTTCCGCAACACGATCTCGGACGCTAACCGCGAATACTGGCGCCGGCTTCGCACCGATGCCGGCAATTCAGTGGAGTGGATCATTCGCGGCGACGGCGACCCGGTGGATGAATTGATGCGAGCCTACCCGCAGGCCTTTGCAAAATTCGAGCTTCTCGAAAAGGACTCGTTTTCGAAGGAGGGGAGCGTGGAAATCTACCGCAAAAGAAGTGACGAGTGACGAGTGACAAGTGACGAGCAAAAGGGCAGCACCCAAAAGACAGAAGAAAGCGGAATGAAGCATGGCGACTACGATTCACAAATCGCAAATCACAAATCGCAAATCACAATTGAGAAGTAGCGTCCCATTTGCCAAGTTTCACGGACTAGGGAACGACTGGCTAGTCGCCGGGGCGGAAGGCCTCCCACGCTCCTTCAGGAAGTTCTCGAAGGCGATTCTGGACCGGCACACGGGCATCGGCGCGGATGGGTTGCTGGTGCTGATGCCCGCGCAGCATTCCGGCCACACTGCGCGCCTGCGCTTCTTCAACGCCGATGGCAGCGAAGCCGAGATGTCCGGAAACGGCATTCGCTGCGCGGGCGCGTTTCTGGCGGAACTCCTGCCGGACCAAGGCACTTTTCTGATCGAAACGGCGGCAGGCTTAAAATCCCTCGAGAAGGTCAAAGGAGGGGAGGGCAGGTGGCTGTTTCGCGCCGGAATGGGCGCGCCGGTCCTCGAGCCCGGGAAAATTCCGTTCAAAGGCGAAGCCGCGAGAGCACCCGTCACAAACTATGAACTGCGCACCGAGCGAGGCCTGCTGGCGGTGACGGTGACGTCGATGGGCAATCCGCACTGTTCGATTTTCGGGGATGACCCGCCGGACGGCTGGGAGGCGCTGGGGCGCGAAATTGAGACGAATTCGCTCTTTCCCAACCGGACCAACGTGGAGTTTGTGAAGGTGATCTCGCGAAGAGAAATCGCCGTGCGTTTCTGGGAACGCGGCGTGGGCCATACCCTGTCCTCGGGCACCGGCTCCTGCGCCGCGGCGGTGGCGAGCATCTTGAATGGCCTGACCGAAAGGCGCGTTCGCGTGCGCACCGAAGCCGGGGCGCTTGACGTGGCTTGGCCGGAGGATGGAGAAGTCACCCTGACCGGACCGGTTGAGAGAGTCGGCCGAGGCACCTACGACTATGGAGATAAGCTATGACATCCCGTGAAAGAGTTCTCACCGCTTGCCGGCATCGCCAGCCCGATCAAGTGCCGATTGATTTTTCCGGCCACCCGTCCTCAGGCATCGCTGCGATCGCCTACGCCAGACTGCGCGATTACCTCGGACTTCCCAAGAAAACCATCCGAGTTTACGATCCGATCCAGCAACTGGCCATCGTGGACGAAGACATTCTGGAGAAATTCGGAATTGACGTCGTGGATCTCGGGCGAGGCTTCGCGCTTGACGAATCATCCTGGGCGGACTGGATTCTGCCCGACGGGACGCCTTGCAAAATGCCGGCGTGGGCGCTGCCTGAGAAGGCCGACGGACGCTGGGTGTTCCGCTCAAAAAGCGGCCGGGTGATTGCTCACATGCCGGAGGGCGCGCTCTATTTCGAACAAACCTATTTCCCCTTCACAGACGAAAAAGGGCCAACCACCATCCGCGAGGCAATGCAGGAGTCGATGTGGAACGCCGTCGGAGGTCCTCCCGGCCCCTGGGTGAATCAGGAACAGTTGCGCGAGGGCGCAAAGCGGCTGCGACAAAAGACGGACCGCGCCATCCTGGGCGGCTTCGGCGGCAATCTTCTCGAGACCGGGCAGTTCCTGTATCGCAACGACAATTTCTTTATGCTCCTTGCGGGCGAACCCGCGAAGGCGCACAAGTTCCTCGACGATCTTGTCGAGATTCACCTCGCCAACCTGGAGAAGTACTTGGGCGCGGTCGGAGATTCGATCGACATCATCAAGTTTGGCGACGATTTGGGAATGCAGAGCGGCCCGCAGGTTTCCCCTAAGATGTATCGCGAGTTTTTCAAGCCCCGCCACAAACTGATGTGGACTCGCGCCAAACAATTGGCCAACGTCGTCGTCATGCTGCACTGTTGCGGCGGGGTGAGGGAACTGCTGCCCGATCTGATCGACGCCGGGCTCGACGCCATTAACCCGGTGCAGATATCCTGCGCCGGGATGGACGCCGCGGAACTCAAGGCTGAATTCGGAAAGGAGATGGTGTTCTGGGGCGGCGGTTGCGATACCCAGACTCTGCTGCCCAACGCGACGCCGGAGGAAGTGCGCCGTCACGTCAAAGAACAGGTGCGAATCCTAAGCCCTGGCGGCGGCTTTGTCTTCCAGCAAGTCCACAATATCCTCGCCTACGTCCCGCCACGGAACGTGGTGGCCATGTTCGAGGCGATCAGGACGTAGTCGAAAAAGTCGAGAGTCGAGAGTTGAAAGTCGAGAGTTTAGAGCTCGCCGAAGCCGCAACCCAATGCAGATTCTTCGCTTCGCTCAGGATCTGCTTTTCTTCGTGCTCCGCGAAGAAACTCATCCTTCGTGGTGCCGCGGAGGAGGACGCCGGCGGCCGGCGCTTTTGACTCTCGACTCTCGACTCTCGACTACCGACTGCTACGGCCGAACGTAGAGGTAAACCTTGCTCACCACCTGGTTCTCTGAGTTCACCTCAACGGTATCGACCGGTTGCCAGCCGGGAACCTGAAAGTCGTGCGAGACAATACGAGCCCCGGATCGAAGCTCACGCTCGAGCTTCGGGCGCAGGCGTTCATTCACGGCGGTTAGGAGGTAAAGCGTCACTACGGTGGCGTGGCGGACGTTGACCTCGAACATGTTTTCGTGGATGATCTGGGCGCGGTCCTGTAAGCCGAGTTTTCGGATGCGCTCCGAGGATTTCTCGAAGAGGTCGGAATCGAGTTCCACCCCTACGGCGCGCGCGCCGAATTTCTGCGCCGCCATGACGACGATGCGGCCGTCACCCGATCCCAGGTCGTAGACCACGTCGTCAGGCGCGACCTTGGCGACTTCCAGCATCTTCTGGGCCACCAGCATCGGAGTAGGGACGTAGGGAACAATGTGCTCCAGATACTTGCCGGCCTCGGTCGGAGAAGGCTCAATAGGTACGGTTTGGGCTGAAGCCGGCCGGCAGAAGAACAGCAAGGCAGGAACCAAGATCGCGAACCAGCCGCAGCGACGGATCAGGTCGATGGCGTAAGAAACTTGTTTCATAGGACAATTCTACGAAGAGCGAGAAGGCTTGTCGAGGGGTAGCCAAGGATTCAGCGAATGCCCGAAGGGCATTAATTTCATTAGCCGTAGGTGAAGCCTACGGGCTATTAGCCATCATCCTCCAGTTTTTGCCGACCCCGAAGGGGTCGAATGAGGTTTCGTTCAACCCCTTCGGGGTTGGTCAACTCCCAGTGGACGCTTGTTCCGTGGGTTGCACCCACGGCTAATGATGTTGGGTCCCTTCGGGACTTAGAGAGGGAGACGGCTGGCTTGTTCTCATGAAACCGCCCACCAACACCCAGCGAACTATCGACTCTCGACTTTCGACTGTCAACTGCTCTCTCCGCCGCGAATTGACGCTCACCAACGGCACGGCCATCGTGGTGGCGAACATGATCGGGGCGGGGATCTTCGGCATCACCGGCTTTCTGGCCGGCGATCTCGGCAAGCCATACCTGGTGCTTGGCATCTGGCTGGCGGGCGCAGTGGTCGCCTTGGCGGGGTGTCTCTGTTATTCCGAGTTGGCCGTCAATCTTCCCCGATCGGGAGGCGAGTACGTTTATCTCCGCGAGGCTTGGGGACCGGCGTGGGGATTCCTGAGCGGCTGGATTTCGTTCTTCGCGGGTTTTGCAGCGCCCATCGCCGCCGCGGCCCTGCTCTTTTCCGAGTATCTGGCGCACTTTTACCCCGCGCTCTCGCCAGGCTCGGCAACGGGATCGACACTTTCCTCGAAATGGATTCACACCGGCGCCGGGAACCTGCTGGCAATCGGTGTGGTTGCGGTATTCGCGGTTGTTAATATCGTTGGGGTGCGTTTCGCGGGCAAAGTTCAGAACCTTCTTACCGGGTTGAAGATCGGAATCCTGGGCGCTTTCGTGGCCCTTGCCTTCCTGCTGGGGAAGGGAAGCGCATCCCATTTCTCGGCGCAGGCAGTCCGCACCTCCCACCACGGCCTGGGCGCGCAATTCGCAGTTTCACTCATCTTTGTGATGTTCGCCTACAGCGGCTGGAACGCCGCAGTCTATGTGGCAGAGGAGATGAAGTCGCCGGAGCGTACGCTGCCCGCTGCTCTGGTGGCCGGAACTTTGATTGTGGCGGCGCTCTATTTTGCCTTGAATGTCGCGTTCATCTATGCCCTGCCTCTGGAAGCCATGAAGGGCGTCGAGCGCATCGGCGCGGCGGCAGCGGCGGCGCTGTTCGGAGGGAAGGGCGGAGACTTCTTCAGCGCCGTGATGTCGGTGGGGTTGCTCTCCACGGTAAGCGCCATGATGATCGTGGGGCCGCGCGTTTATTACGCCATGGCGAAGGACGGCTGTTTCTTTCGCGGGGCCGCGCGCGTCCATGCGCGCTGGGGGACGCCGATCCAGGCCGTTCTCTGGCAGTCTCTGGCCACTTGCCTGATGATCCTCACGGGAAGCTTCGAGAGCCTGCTCTACTACATCGGCTTCGCACTGGTTCTGTTTGCTGCCTTGGCGGTGGTGGGCATGGTGCGCCTGCGCCAGCGGCCAGGTTGGAGACGGCTTCGAGCGGCAAGCTGGGGATATCCGCTGGTTCCCGCGGTCTTTGTGGGCGCCAGCGCCTGGATGCTCTGCTACACGATGGCGCTGCGTCCGAAGGAGTCCGGCTTGGGATTGCTGACGCTGGTGGCCGGAATGCTCGCCTATCGGTGGTTCTTCCGGCCGCGTCGCACGGAGTGAGATTTACCATTGACGGCTAGGGGCGGCTCGGGAAGAAGAGCATGATCCTTCGCTCGCTCAGGCATGACATGATCATTCTGAGACGGCAAGCCGTCCCTACAGTGTCTGCATTTGGAGGAGAATCATCATGGCTGAACCGAACGTACACGAAATACTCTCGTAAACAATATCGCGCTTCGATGGCGATGCTGAAGGAAGCCATCACCCAGTGTCCGGAATCACTCTGGTTTGCTCCCGAATATCCGAACAAATCCTGGCACATCGCTTACCACGTGCTCTATTGCACCCACATGTATCTGCAGAATTCCTTCGAAGCATTCACCCCGTGGAAAAAACATCGCGAGACCTACCAGTGGCTGGGCCGCCTTCCCTGGCCGCCCCACAACGAGCCCAAGATTGGCGAGCCTTACAGCAAAGAGGAAGTCCTCGAGTACTTCGAGGTTTGCCGGCAGGAGATTGACGCCAAAGTGCCGGGCCTGGACTTGAACGCGCCCTCCGGTTTCTACTGGCTTCCATTTACGAAGCTGGAACTGCAACTCTACAACATCCGGCACGTCCACCATCACGCCGGACAATTGATCGATCGGCTCAGGACTGTCGCGGGGATCGGAATCGGGTGGGTAGTGGCGGTTTGAAACGATCTAAAATGCGAGCTCTGTCATTCTGAGCGAAGCGAAGAATCTCGGCAGTCGGCGGGTTTGCTCACCCCTGCGGTTCCGGGCTCGGCAGGTCGTGATTGCTCAGCACGCGCGCGTAGCGGTTGACGCGGGCGTGCTCCATGGTGCTATGGCGCGCGGCGGAAACGTAGGGAATAAACAGAAAAGGCGCGGCCAGAATGCTGAAGAAGATATTCCTCACCCGGATGCCCGCGGGAAGTTCTCCGTTACCGATGCCAAAGACGGCGGGGTAGTAGCGCAGCACCACGCCGTAAATGTCGGCCGCCAGTGAAAGGTGGTTGGAATGCGCGCCGCAGACCTGGCTGCGCCCGCTGCGGATGGCCTGCAGGAATTCCTCGCGATTGGCAGCGGGGCAAGCCGTGTAAGTCCGCCCCAGGCGGCGCAGCGTATGCGAGTCGCTGCCGCCGATAATCCCCACGGTGCGACCACCCTGCCGCAGGCTTTCGACCAGGCGGGAGATTAAAGTGTTGTGGTCGCGCTCCTGGGTGCCGTTTCGGACCTCGAACACGTCAAACAGTTCGGACATGCGTTCGGTGAAACCCTGCACGCGCTCGAGGTCCGCAAAGTCGTGGAAAAAGTGGTTCAGGTCGAACAAAAGATTCTGTTGGCGCAGATACGGAACGAGCTCTTCGGCGTTCGAGCGCAGACGCTGAATTTCACCATGCTGCCCCTCGTTCAACCCGTAAACTCCGATATGAACGGTGTGGTTGAATTCCGGAAAAGCGGCGCTGACTTCTTCCCCGGTGATGAAATCCTCGCGCTCGCCCAGGCGGTCGAGCAATTCCAGGCAGCCGTCCATCGAATCGTGGTCGGTGATGGTGACGAAGTCCATGCCGCGCCGCTTGGCCGTGGCATAGACATCCAGGGGCCGGGAATAGCAATCCCTGGCGCGCAGGAAGCGGAGGTGCTTGACCCGCCCCGAGTGAAGGCTGTGACAGTGCATGTCCGCCTTCAGTAGCTTGTTTGCTTGTCCCTGACCCACAAGATGTTATATTAGAAAGCCCGGAAGCGCACGGCAAGCCTTTTCTGAGCGGTGTCTCAGCTTGAATTTGTAGCGGCGAGTTTATCTCGCCATATGGCGGCGTTAAGCCGCCGCTACGCCATACTGAACATTAATCCGGGTGCAGCAGAAGCCACAAGTACAAGACACACTGCGGAAGTGCGAGAAGGATGAGAATCTTAGCGGTGCCGCCAGCCATCGGCAATCGACCATCGTCAATCGTCAATTCACACGTCGTCGCCAGCCTTGTTGTGCTTCTCTGGCTCGCGGCCTCCGCGCTCGGCGTGTCGGAGCCGATCCAGTACCAACTCGATTTGCGCAACCCCGCCTCGCACCAGGTGGAAATTGAGATGACGATTTCCGGGGCCTCGTCTGCCACGGAGTTTCAGATTCCTGCCTGGAACAATCTCTACCAGATCCGCGACTTCGCGCGAACCGTCAGTAACGTGACTGCGGAATGCGACGGGCACGCGGCGACGCTGGCGCGAGTCGATCTCAACACCTGGCGGTCGGAGTCCAAAGCCTGCGCCACACTCACGGTGCACTACAGCGCGTTTGTGTCGGGGCCGACGCCGTTTTCCAGCGATGTCGATGGCTCGCACGCTTTTCTCAACTTCGCCACTATGCTTTTCTACCTGCCCAGAGAGCGCGAACGGGCTGTGCACGTCAAGCTGCTTCTGCCCGAGGGGTGGAAGGCCGCGAGCCTGCTGGACGAGGACGCCAACGGATTTTCCGCACCAAATTATGATCTGCTGACCGACAGCCCGGCGGAGGCCGGACAGTTCCAGGAATACAGCTACACCCAAGGCGGAGCCACTTACCGCGTCATCGTGCACGCGAACCCCAAGGACTATTCTTCCGACCGCCTGCTGGCGTCACTGGCCAAGATCACGGCCGCTGAAACCGCACTGATGCGCGACGTGCCCTTTTCCCGCTACACTTTTATCTTCCACTTTCCGGAAGATGCGCCTGGCGGGGGCGGCATGGAGCATCGTAACGGAACGGCGATTACGGTGCGGGCGAGGGAAGTCCGCGAGCGCTGGGAGAGCGTGGAAAGCGTCTCGGCGCACGAGTTTTTTCACTTGTGGAACGTGAAGCGCATCCGGCCGCAACTGCTCGAGCCCATCGACTACGTGCACGGCAACGACACGCGCGACCTGTGGTTTTGCGAAGGACTGACCAGCACCTACGGCGAACTTGCGTTGTTGCGGGCGGGGTTGATCTCACGCAAGAGTTTTTTCGCACACCTCGCTAGTCAGATTTCCGAGCTCCAATCCCGGCCCGCTCGTTTCTTCCAAAGCGCCGAGGAGGCGGGCCTGGAGGCCTGGTTCGAGAGATATAGCGACTACTCCCGTCCCGAGCGGAGCATCTCCTACTACAACAAGGGTGAATTGCTGGGTTTTCTGCTCGACCTGGAGATCCGCCACGCCACCGCAAACGCCGCGGGGCTGGATGATGTGATGCGCGGGCTCAACGAAGAATTCGCCCGCCGTGGCCGCTTCTACACCGATTCCGACTTGCAGCGCGTGATGGCCCAGGCCGCCCCTGGGCATTCAGGATTGGAGGCGTTTTTTGCTGACTACGTCAGGGGCACTCGCGAACTGGACTACCCGGTTTACCTGGGCTACGCCGGGCTGGAACTGGAGAGTCAAGGTCCCGGCTCGGCCCGGCCGGAAGCCACTGCCGGAACCACTTTTCGCGTGCAGGAGGTCTCGAACGCTTCGGCTGAACAGGTCCGAATCCGGGAAGGGTGGCTGCGTGGAAAGACGAACGGCGAATAGTGAATGGTGAGTAGTGAATTATATGTTACACGTTAGATAATTCACTATTCACCATTCACAATTCTCTAGTTCTCATTCAAATGATTCGCGCTTTCCTCGTTACTTTTATTACCTTCGCTTACATTTTGGTCTTCGGGCCACCGGTGCTGATTTATGCCCTGCTCAGCGGCAACGGCGATCCGGTTTACAGAACCGGCGTGCTGGGCGCGCGGCTGGCCCTCTGGCTGGCGGGCGTGAAACTGGAAGTACAGGGGCGCGAACGGATTCCGCGCGGCCGGCCAGTCGTCTTCATGGCCAATCATCAAAGCAACTGCGATCCCCCCGCCCTGCTGGTTGTCTTGCCCAGCGTGCTGGTGCTGGTAAAGAAGGAGTTTTTCCGTGTCCCGATTATGGGCAGCGCCATGAGGTTGGTGGGCTTCATTCGGGTGGACAGGAAGAACCGGGAGCAGGCGCTCGACGCGGTTGAAAGGGGGGTGCTCGCACTAGAGGCGGGAAGGTCGTTCCTGGTTTACCCGGAGGGCACGCGCAGTCTCGACGGCCGGCTGCAGAAATTTAAGAAGGGCGTCTTCGTCATGGCTGTCAAAGCCGGCGCGCCCATCGTTCCCATCTCAGTCTCCGGAAGCAACAAGATCATGCCCAAGGGCAAGTTCGTGATGCGGCCGGGACGCGTCCGCATCACTTTCCACGAAAGTATCCCTACCGAAGGTCTTACCACTGAAGATCGGGATGTCATTATCGAGCGCGTTCGTCAGGCCATCCTCACGGGCTTGACAAAGGACGAATGGCCTTCACCTTGACAATGCCCTCAATCGTGAGCAATGCTCACTAAGACATTCCTCACATCAGGGCACGAGGTGATTATGGGTTGTAACGGCAACGGTAGCGGCGTGTGCCTTGTCCTGTCAGGACGGCGTGCCTGGGCGGTTCTTCTTATGTTCGCCCTGCTCGGTAGCGGCGCCGGCAAGGCTCTTGCGCAAGCTCCGGCCGATGCGGACAACGCCACCACTTTAACTTTTGGTGATCAGCAGGTAGGAACTCGCAGCGACGCGCAACCCATTCACCTTCAGAATACCGGCAAGGTCGAGCTTGTCATCAAAGACATTCAAGCCTCGGCAAGCTTCGCGGAGACGGACGACTGCCGGCCCTCGGTGGCCGTGGGGAAACACTGCACGGTCCAGGTAATTTTCAGCCCGACGGCCACCGGACCTCTCATAGGCACGATCACCGTCAGCAGCAATGCCGCCGGCCCACCTCATGTGTTCAAAGTGGACGGAATTGGGGTTCTCACCGCGCCCGATATATCTCCGTCGAAGCTGAGCTTTGGCGAACAATCGGTTGGGACCGCGAGCGCCTCGCAGACGGTGACCTTTACCAATACCGGCACCCTCGCCCTGACCTTTACTGGCCTGACGATCTCAGGCGGATGGACGCAAAGCAACGACTGCCTCCCTTCCGTTCCCCCGAAGGGGAGTTGCACAATAAAGGTCAACTTCCGACCCGCATCTTTCGGATGGGTTAACGGCGCTCTGACTCTCACTGATTACACAAGTAACAGCCCGCAGACGATCGCGCTGACAGGCACGGGCGTGGCTCCACCCGCCAACACAACCTCGCAGCGTTGATGCTTCGCGGGCAACGCCTGCGTTAGGTGTCCTGCCAGCATGTTGCATGGTCAATTGACGGGCAATCCCTAACGAATCGCCTTCATTTGAGCTGGGTTTACGCGGTGGTCGCAGATGTGCTGATTTGCGCCAACTCCCGATCATGAGGGTCGATTTCGTGGTCCCGGCGCTGAATCGATGTGCAGAATGCCGCCGTCGTGAGAGCCGGGGCCGGGGGCCCTCTCCAACGGCACAGGAAATAGCCAACCCCAAAGGAGCCCGAGCACGCTGGCCGCAACAAGGCCCCCGGCGGTGCCTAGGAAAAGCGTAGCCACGAATAGCCCGTTGCCTTTCGGCCCCAGTCGTTCTGCTATTACGAAAGTCAGCCAATAACCGCAGGCTGTTACGGCGACGGTCAGCAGCGGGCTCCAGTCCCTAACCAGGAGCGGCTCCTTGCAAATCGGACACGGGAAGGTCTTGGATCGTAGAACCGTCCTGGGCACTTCGCCGCCACAGACAGGGCATTTCATCCCTCGCATTCCAATTTCTCCGGGACGCCTGCGCGGCGAGTAGCGGAGACCTGCTTTTCAAGGTCTGCGCTGCTCGTTTTGTGGTCTACGGCCCAGAAGTTCTTTCTCCAGCAACTCTCGATCATGCGATAAGTCGCAAGCGTGGGGGGAAGGGGCGTGGCGGGCGGCTGAATCAAGACTCGAATTCGCTTCGAGGAACACCGCATTGTCGGATAATGGCTTGCAGCGTGCCAATCCGGAGTTCCTTGTGGTCCGGGACGGGAACAGTTATCGTGCTTCCCGGCACAATCTTCTGCATGACGATGTGGCTGCCGCGTCTTCGAACCTGGACGAAGCCGTGCCTCTCCACAATGGCACAAACTTCCTGCCCTGAAAGGACACGCAGCTTACCCAGCAGCCACCTCCACCTGGGTTACGTAGACCTCGCCGCGCATTCGTTGCTTGACCTCCTCGGGAGACGCGCTCTCGAAAAACAGCTCGAGGGCTTCGCGAAGATTGTCCCGGGCCTGCTTAACGCTGTCGCCTTGGCTCGCGATATCCAACTCGGGACAAAGCGACACGTAACCATCTCCTTCCGCTTCGATAATTGCCGTAAGCTTGATCAAGTAACCTCCTCGACGATCGTCGAAAGAAGACCCAAGGCTCAGATATGAATGGTGAATAGCCAAAGATGATTTGTCAATCAAGATTTAGGTTGGGAGTCAGAAGATCGGGCGCGCTCGCGTACGGATCGGCGCAGCGCGATGCTGGGGCACTCTTCTGGTTCGAAGCTCATCATAGGCCAACTCTTGTCATAGACACTGCGCGCGCCCGGCCGGATCTGGTGCCGCGCCGTGGCATCGACCTGTCCAGAATGATCGAATGACCGCTGCGTATCTCTCGGAAAATAGATATAATATCTGTCTCGGTACAACACACCACATGAGCGCTTGACCAAATGGCCAAGAAGATTTTCGATTATTTAACCCCCGCGCTGTGCAGCGCCCTTGCGCTTTATCTAAAGGCAACCCTCTCCGCGAATGATAAGAGCATCACCGCGTACGTCCTACCGACGCTGGGAGCAATTGCACTCTACGCTCTCTTGACTGTCGTAATCAGCCTTCCCAAACGACTGCGTTGGATTCGTACCTGGCTGGAGATCGCGGACGAAGCAGTGCTGGAAGGTTATTGGATCGAAAACAACATTCAAAAGGATGGGGTCTCCTACCACAGCATTTTCGACATCCAATACGACAGCCGAACTGATAGCTACCGCGTCTCTGGAACGGCTCATTCTGTGGATGGGAAGATCTACGCCGATTGGGATAGCGACATGGTCAAATTTGAGCGTTCGAGTACCCAGCTTACTTACACCTATGTCGGCCACATTCACGTGGAGGGTCACCCGCCCGTACAGGGCTATGCCTGGCTGAAGTTCATCAGCACGAAACCGGTGGAGCGGGGTCAGGGATTCATCGTCGACTGTTCTAATCCGCCCTTGCGGATGAACATTGAGCTCGAGAGAATTCCAGTTCGCATGATCAAGGAATTAATCCACCGTAAGAAGCTCGCCGTAGCGGATCGGGGGGAATTCATCAGGCGGTACCATCAAAATGCTATTGCTCTAGGGCAAGCCAGCGGGACCGAAAAAGCCAAGGAGGACAAGCATTAGTTACGAAGCCGAGTGGACCAAAGTGTACGGAGACGATCGCGACCCAGTCCGGGAAGTGTTGGTGTATCCGCTTATTTTCGCCCAGATACCCGATCTTTCCGACGCCTTCGTGGTCGATCTTGGCTGCGGCAACGGAGGCCTTCTGCATCGGATTCTCGACCGGTCTTTCGCGAGAGCTATCGGGTTCGATATCAGCACAGATTTTCTCGCCAAGGCACAACAACTCGTTTCGGATGCCCGAGTTTCGTTTGTCCAGGCCGATATCACCAAGCGTCTTCCCGTGGAAAATTCCGAGGTCGATTGTATCCTTTCGGTGTTCGTACTCAATGAAATCCGTCAGCTCGATCAGTTATTCAGGGAGTGCTCCAGGATTCTCAAGCCTTCTGGCGCCGCGCATTTCATCGTGACGCATCCCTTCTTGGTAGCACAGGCGATTCTGCATCAGAAGTACAAAGGACTGCCGCTAGGAAAACTCTCGGGATTGATAGATTACAAGAGCCGTGAACCGTTTGAGTACAGGTTCACTCTCGCGAATGTTTCGGCACGCTTTTATCAGCACACCTTCGAAGAATACGTCGACGTCATAACCGCAACAAACCTGAGGCTGACCAAACTCATCGAGATGCGCACTGATGACGCCGGTTTCCGGGCCTACGAGCAGTATTGGAGTGAACGCGATGTGCCAAAATACGCCTACCTTCGAGTAACCCGGCTTATGACAGAGGAGGGTGGCAGTCAATGATCAAATCGGCATTCACTTCCTCCCTCACTCGGCGCGAGTTGCTGGCCGCCTTAGCGCTTGCGCGAGCGGGGGCAGCGCAGAAGCCGCCGAAACTGAAAGCGCTCGAAACTGTCAGTAAGACTCTGCCGCGTTTCAGCGAGCAGTCTCGTGAACGTCTGGCCGGCCTCCTGGATGATCTCCGCTTCCAAGGACGTTTGCCCGCCGGCGCTGCGCAGCAGATTGCCGCGCAAGAAGGCCGGAGCATTGACCAACTGATGATCGATCTGTTGCCCCTGGCGCAGGGCTTTTCGCGACCGCCCGTCAGCAACTACCGCGTGGGCGCGATCGTGCAAAGCACATCCGGCGATCTCTATTTGGGCGCCAATCTTGAAGTGCCGGCGGCCCTGGTGTTTAGTGTCCACGCTGAACAATCGGCCTCGTGCAATGCCTATTTGGGAGGCGACAGCGGGATCGCGGCACTAGCCGTCACCGCCGCTCCCTGCGGACACTGCCGTCAGTTTCTCTATGAACTTTCAGATGGCCATGACATCAGAATTCTATTGGCCTCAGGGCTCCGGAGCGGACTCTCTGCTTTGTTGCCTTACCCTTTCGGACCCAGAGATTTGGGCATCATGGAAGCGCCATTCTCCCGGAAGCCGTTATCGATCAGCCTCGACGCGAGCCGGGGAGACGATCTTGCAATGGCCGCACTGGAGATGGCGCGGAAGTCTTATGCACCCTATTCCAAGTCGCCGTCGGGCGTGGCCGTCCGGTCGCTGAGCGGGCGAGTCTATTCAGGCGCCTATCTCGAGAATGCAGCCTTCAATCCCAGCCTTTCGCCGCTAGAAGCAGCGTTGATAGGTATGTCCATGAGAAATGAAGATTTCGCCGACATCAACGCCGTAGCCCTGGTCGAAATCGACCGAGCGTCCATCAGCCAGGAAAGCGCGACCCGCGCAGTTATGGATGCTTTGGCGCCGAAGTCTCATTTGCATGTCTTAAAAGGCAGGCTAATCCCTGCGTAGACGTTACAGAACTTGTGCTTTCTCGTCTACGACTGAGGCGCTTTCGCTTCCTGCATCTCTCGAACCTTGCGATAAGTCGCGTACATCTGTGGAAGGCGCGCGTAGGCCGCGACGCATTTCATCCACTGGGCGTGGTCAAGGGCGGGAGAACCGGACATGATGCGGCCCGGTTCGACGTCGCTGTGAATCCCGGACTGGGCGGAGACAATAACACCATCGCCGATCGTCACGTGGCCCGCGACTCCAACCTGGCCGGTGAGGATAACGTTCCGGCCCACTTTGGATGTGCCGGCAAGGCCCACCTGGCCGCAGAGAAGGGAATTGTCGCCAATCTCGCAGCCGTGACCGACTTGCGCGAGATTGTCGATCTTGACGCCGCGGTGCACGCGCGTTTCCCCCACCGCGGCGCGGTCGATACATGCGTAGGCTTGAATCTCGACGCCATCCTCGATCACTGTGGTTCCCGTCTGCATGATCTTGTAATAGGAGCCATCGTCCTGGCGCGCGAAGCCGTAGCCATCCGTTCCGATGGCCGCGCCATTCTGCAAGATGACGTCGTCGCCGATGCGAACGAATTCGCGCACCACGGCGTGGGAATGCGCGAAGAAGCGATGCCCGATTTTAGCCCCGCGATAAACCACCACGTGGCTCTTCAGCGCGCAATCATCGCCGATTTCGACGCCTTCTTCGATCACCACGTAGGGCCCGACCGAGGGATTCCGCCCAAGTTTGACGTCCGGCGAGACGACGGCGGTGGGGTGAATGCCAGCGGGAGGCCTGTAGGGAGCATGGAAAAGCTCCAAGGCTTTGGCAAAGGTAAGGTAGGGATTCCCCGAGCGCAGCGCCGGCCGGCCCCCCAGGTCCTCCCCCGGATTGGCAATGATGGCGGCCGCGCGGGTGGTCGCGAGCTTGCGAAGATACTTGGGATTAGCAAGGAAAGTCAGTTCGCCGGGTCCCGCTTCGTCCATACCCGCCACGCCCGAAATTTCGAGTTCTTCAGGACCCTCCAGCCCGCATTGAAGCCGGGCAGCAACCTCACCGAGTTTCATCATTTTCTCCTTCTCATCGCCAGTCCCGCCGATGGTTTCAGGTGACGCAGGAAGGTTAACAGCGGTCGGCAGATTAGGCAATATGTCACTTAGTCTTGTGATTCTAATTATTCCGCCCATTTTGCAGAATTTTCGGGACTTTCCTCTTGCCACGGTGACAGAAACGAGATACCCTTTTGTGGGAATCTGGTTCTGTTCCAGGAGATTCTATGAGTGAAAATCAGCGCTCCGGGATACGAATTCCGGTTGTGTTGCCGGTCGAAGTGCACTGGAAGAGTCGCGGGGGACGCACTCGCCGCGTGGCGGGTAAGACCGAAAACATCAGTGGGAATGGATTGTTTACGTGTATTCCCATCCGCCCTCCTTGCAACACCACGGTGACGGTGAGAGTAACCCTGCCTGAGAACATCACCCCTGTCCCCGTCGAACTGCTCTGCAACGGCCGGGTCATCCGATGGAATCGTTCCGGCGAAGCAAGGGGAATGGGAGCGACGATTGACGAGTACGAATTCCGGCCCGCTCGCACTTAAGCCGTTGGACGCTGTCTGAACCGAGGGCGCCGGATTCCAGCCTGGTCGTCCTTCAGGCACGGCGCAGTTCAATGGAAGCTAATTTCCAAAAATCAATCGATGACCTTGGCGCCGGCCCGTGGGGAGAGGCTGGGGGGACGAACGAACCAGTGGCGCTGGGACGTGATTCCGGATGAGCTTGCGCAAGAGCGCGAAGAAGAAGATCCGAGTCCTCATAGCAGACCGTGAAGGTATCTTCAGGTTTGGGTTGAAAGAGCTTTTCGCGGTCGAGGACGACGTGCGCGTCGTCGCGCAAGCCCACAACCCGTCGCAGGTCCTCGAACTAACCAAATCCTTACGCCCGCATTTGCTCTTCGTTCAATCGGAAATCGTAACGGAAGCAGGCGGCAATCTGTTTTCAGAGCTTCGCAGTCAGGTTCCCAAGTGCAAGATTGTGGTCACCTTTTCCACGGTACCCACCGAAGAGCAGGGCATTCGGTACGTCCAGCTCGGCGCCGCGGGAATCATCCTGAAGTCGGTTGAACCGTCGTTGTTCGTCCGTTGCGCGCGCAGAGTTGTGTGGGACGACGAGGTTTGGCTGCCGCACAAGCAGGTGGCCACTATGGCGAAGTTCGTGGAGGCTGCAGCGGCCCAGCCCTCGCGGCCTGTCGACACCTTGACGCAACGTGAGAAGACGATCATCAGCTACCTGATGCAAGGATGGCGAAACCGCGAAATTGCCGAGCATCTGAACATCACCGAACAGACGGTCAAAAACCACCTGAGATCCATTTACGACAAAGTCGGAGTTTCGGACCGGCTGGAACTGGTGCTTTACGCCATCCATCAGAAACTGCTGCTTCCCCCGGTGGGGCCTGCCGAGTCCGCGGCCAACTCAAAGCCTGCCGAGTAACCTCACTCAAGTCACAAGAACGCGGTAATGGGCAGCTACAGCTTCTTCTCCTCTTGGGCAGGAAAGAGACCGATTTGGCGATCAGAAGCGGCCGTCTCGCGCGGCCGCAGACCCCTTCTTTGGGAAAGTTCTCGGACGCGCCGATCGGGTATCACTCCGAGGACAGTGATCTCGCTTAATGCACTGCGAGGAACGAAAATCTTGAGGTTATTGGAGTAAAGATCTGCGGGAGTAAGCAGGAATCCTTCCGGGTTAGATTCGATCAAGTTGGCTGAAAGAAGTCCTTCAAGTATTTCTTGATCTTTGAAGGTCATTTGAACCCAAAGGCCTGCCATGCGGGGACGGCTCTGGAAGAGCTTACGTTCTGACCGCTGGGAATTGCCGTCGAATTCGCGCACGAAAAAAACGCCCTTAATTTCCTTCAGAGAAACGGTCAGGGTCCGGCCTTCGCGGTCCAGCATCTCGATGGCGTTGGGTTTCAGATAGCTCGCGCTGTCAACAAAGCCTTTGATTAGTTCATGATCGAGTCTACGGACTACCACTTTCTTGTAGGTCGAATTGTGCTTGTCGGTCACGTCAGGGGCGGTCCGTGAGGAGTCTACTGCGCTGAAATGCATCTTGGCCACGGCTAACCGCTTGTGCTAGTATAGGGTCGGAGCTAAGCCTGTCAAGGTCTTTCGGCGCAGGGTTGTGTCAGAACTCTAAACAGCGCCGACCATCAGGTCGGCAATTGCCCCGAAAGGTCGGGGCGCTACAAGTCAGATTTGGGCACTACCCGGCGCGTAGTCGGGGTACAGACGCTTGAAGAAAGCTCATAATCTATTGAAAAATAACCGCTTAGCTGGCACTGCGCCCGGTTTATCTGAAATTACTGACTATCTCGACTATGCCCGTGTCGAGAAGGGCCTTGCCGCCAACAGTATTTCGAACTACCAGCGGGACCTGCTGCAGCTTTGCACCTTCCTGGCTGGCCGCGGGAAGACTGTTACGGATACCGTCCGTGATGATGTCCGCGCCTTTCTGGCCGCCCTTTATGAGCGGGACATGAGCGCGCAAAGTGTGGCTCGTCATTTGATTTCCATTCGAAATTTATTCGGATTCCTGGTGGAAGAAGGAAGGATCAAAGTTGATCCGACGTTGGATATCGATTCGCCCAGACTGGAACAAAGGTTGCCGCGGTATCTCAGCGCCGACGAGGTTGAATCGCTTCTGGCAAGACCCGATATTTCCAAACCTTTGGGCCTCCGAGACAAAGCGATGCTGGAGGTTTTGTACGCCACCGGCATGAGGGTCTCCGAGTTGGTGCAGGTGCGCTGTGCGGATCTTGAATCGAGCTTGGGCGTGATTCGCTGCCTGGGAAAGGGCAACAAGGAGAGGCTGATTCCAGTAGGCAAGTCGGCTCTGCGAGCCGTGGAAGCCTATCGGCAAGGCGGCCGTTCGAGCTTGTGCAAGACCGGAAACGAGCCCTTCCTGTTTCTCAACCGCCAGGGAAAGCCCCTGACTCGCGTGGGGTTTTGGAAGATCCTGGCCGGCTACGGGCGTCAGGCGGGCTTTTCGACTCCCTTGACCCCGCATCAGGTCCGGCACTCTTTTGCCACGCATCTTCTCGAACGGGGAGCTGATTTGCGCTCGATCCAGCTTATGCTCGGGCATAGTGATATTTCGACCACGCAAGTCTATACGCACGTTTTGAAGCAAAGGTTGAAGCAAGTTTATCAGAACCACCATCCCCGAGCCTGAGCTTCAGGCTCCTGGGTTTTCAACGAAACGGACGCCGCATACCCATGAGCGACTATAACTTTCTGATGGAAAGCAAGCTCTCGCCAGAGCAAGACGGCGTGCTAAGCCTGATCAGCCGTGCGGCCGTTGACCAAGGATTCAACTTGTACCTGGTGGGAGGCGCGGTCCGAGATCTGACCTACGGCCAGCAGGTAGTACGTGATTTGGATTTCGCCGTCGAAGGCGATCCCCTCAAGCTTGTTCGCCGCCTGGAGTCGAAGGACTCCTCAGCCGCGACCGGCCCTACAACCCGCGTCGGAGCAGCGAGAACCAGGCCTTTGGCGCTTGAGTACCAGGAGCTCGATTCGCATGCCGGAGCGCTCGAACTTTGGTTTACGAATGGAGTGCGGGTGGAGTTGGGCCAGTGCAGGGAGGACGTCGTCTCGAGGACGGGCCAGCGCGCGGAGTCCCGGCCGGCCACCATTTTTGAAGACCTACGGCGACGTGACTTCTCGATCAATGCCATGGCCATTTCGCTGCACCCCAACTCCCGGGGATTGCTTCTTGACCCCACGAACGGCGCCGGGGATATCGAACGTCATGAGCTCCGGGTCTTGCATCCGCGCAGCTTCTCTGAGGACCCAGTGCGCATCTACCGTATTCTGCGCTTCGGCCTGCGGCTGGATTTTACGATCGAGGATCGAACCAAGAACTATCTCGAGGCAGCCCTCGAGAATCATGCCTGGGAGCGTCTGACGCCGGAGCAACAAGGACGCGAGTTGCGCGCCATTCTGCAAGAAGCCGACCCCTCACGTATTCTGAAGATGCTCGCCGAGCGGAAACTCCTGGGAGGGCTGGACAAGAAACTGGCGTCGGTACGCATCACCTACGATCACTTCTCGAAGAGCCGTTCGGCGGCAGGGCTTGCACAGGGAATCGATCCCTATCTGGTCAATTTCCTTTCCCTGGTCGAGAAGCTGGGCAGCAGCGAAAAACAGAGAATGGCGAAGAAAGTGTTGCGCGTTGGAAACGTGATCAAGGAAGCCCTCAGCCTGGAGCACGAAGCTAAGAAACTGAGCCGCGTGCTTGCGGGCCCGAAAGCTGCTGTGCCGCACCAGGTTTATAACCTGCTGTCGAAGGAGTCTCGCAACCTCCTGCTCTATCTACTGGTTTACTGCCCCCAAGCCAAGGTTCAGTCCCGGGTGAAGAATTACCTTACCAAGTACCTGCCAATGCGTGCCAACCTGCCGCAAGCGGAATTGCAATCCCTGGGATTCAAGCCTGGACCCAAGTTCGACCAGATCATTGAGAGCGTATTCATGGACGAGTTGGACGGCAAAATCAAAACCCCCCAGCAACTTACCAAAGCATTGCTTGACAGGGCAGGCATCAAAGAAGTGCCGCCTGCGCCGCCGCCCCCAGTGCGTCGCCAGCGAAAAGCCAAAGAAGTCGTGCAGGTTACGCGCCCGAATCCTGCGCGGCCGAACCCTGCGCGCCCGAATCCTGCTTGACATCCCCCCGCCCCTCACCTATCATGGGCGTGAGAGGTTGACCTTGTTTGGTGGTGCATTTCCCGAAATCGCGTTCATTTTGTTCATTGCTTTCCTACTTTTTGGGCCCAAGAAACTCCCGGAGATTGCGCGTACCCTGGGAAAGGGTTTGGGCGAGTTACGGCGCGCGTCCAACGAGCTGAAGTTCTCGCTGGAAGAGGAAATCAAGAACCTGGACCGACCCCAGGAGAGCCCAACCGACTTAAGCCCAAAGTATGGCCACAACGATCCAGAACCCACCCCCAAAGAACCCGGACAGTGACCCTGAGGACGAATCACTAAGCGGCAAGCAGATGTCGTTCCTCGAGCACCTCGAGGAACTTCGCGTGCGGCTGGTTCGGTCCGTGCTTTCAATTGCTGTGGGGTTCTGCATCAGCTTTTATTTTCACGAGAAAATCTACGCCTACTTGGCCAAACCCCTCACCGACACTCTGCGCGCCCTGCACATGCCGGACAAGTTGGTCTACACGAATCCGATCGACCCCTTTAATCTCTACCTCAAAATCTCCGCCATGGCGGGCCTTTTTGTGGCCTCGCCTTACGTTCTCTACCAGCTATGGCTGTTCATTTCTCCGGGCCTGTACCGGCATGAAAAGCGCTATATATGGCCGTTCGTCGGGCTGACGAGCGGATTGTTCATCGCCGGCGGGTTCTTTGCTTACAAGCTGGCATTTCCCCCGTGTCTACACTTCCTGCTGAACTTCGGCCACGACTTTCAACCGATGGTGACCATCAACGAATATTGGAGTATCGCGATGACCATCATCGTTGGCGTCGGTGTGGTCTTCGAACTCCCTGTCATCATCCTGATCCTCTCCATCTTCGGAATTGTCACTCCCAAGTTTCTCATTAAGCAACTTCGATACGCGGTGCTCCTGACGGCCGTCGCCGCCGCTGCTATCGCACCCACTCCGGACTTCGCCACACTCTTCATGCTTTGGATTCCCATGGTGGGGCTCTATATCATCAGCATCGGGCTTTCCTGGCTCGTCTATTGGCGCAGGAAACGGAAGAAACAAAGTGCTGAGGCTTAATCGTAGGGCGCGGCGGTCTTTCCTGGTCCTGATCGCAGCATGTGTGTGCCTCGGTATTGTCTCGCCTTTGAGACCTGCTGAACCGGCGGGCTTCAATGGTGGGCGCGCCTTCGAGGATCTTAAGCACCTTGTTGCGTTCGGTCCCAGGCCTTCCGGCTCTCCGGCTCTGCTCAACGCGCGTGAGTGGCTCATTCATGAGCTTCGAAACGCAGGGCCCGAGGTGGAAGAAGATTCCTTTACAGCTTCAACCCCCATCGGGCCAATTCCCATGGCCAACCTCATCGCCAAGTTTCCGGGTACGGGTCGCGAGACGGTGATCGTGGCCGGCCACTACGATACCAAACGATTCGACGATTTCCGTTTCGTGGGAGCCAACGACGGCGGGTCGAGCGCCGCACTGCTGCTTGGAACTCGCTCGCGTCCTGAACGGCCAAAAGCACGCATTGAATTATTGGCTGGTCTTCTTTGACGGGGAAGAGGCTGTCCGCACTCAGTGGGAAGGCAGCGATAACACCTACGGAAGCCGCCACCTGGTCGAGAAACTTTCTGAGAGCGGGGAACTCAGCCGCATCAAAGCCCTGATCCTGGTGGATATGATCGGAGATGCGCAACTCCGCATACCCCGCGATTCGTACTCGACTCCCTGGCTCTTGGACCTCGTTTTCAAGACCGCACAGCGCCTCGGTTACTCCAGATACTTCGTGGCTAGCCAGGGCGCCGAAGAGGATGACCACATCCCGTTCGTTAACGCTGGCGTCTCAGCTCTCGACCTCATCGCTCCTGATTACGGACCCAACGGGAGCTACTGGCACACAGCCCAGGACACACTCGATCATTGCAGCCCCTTGAGCTTGACCATCGTGGGCCGAGTCGTCGCCGCTTCACTCGAGGAATTGGATAAATCCCCACCGAAGCACTGACCACTGAAAACTGTCTACGCGAAGAAAACCGCTGCGTCCTTAGCGGCAAACGAATGCTTGGCGGGTGCGGCTTCGTCTTTCAAGGGGAAATCTGAGCGATAGTGGGCGCCGCGGCTCTCCTGCCGCGCCAGCGCGCATTGCGTGATGATCCTGCCGACTTCCAGAATATTGCGACGCCTCGTGAAATTGACTGGAGGGAGCGGGCTGGCAATCCAGGTGAAGTGAGTTGAGCCGCAGCAGGGCCCCGCAAGTCTCCTTGCCGTTACGAATGATGCCCACGTTAGTCCACAGAAGAGAACGGACTTCGTCCACGCATTTTTGCGCAGAAACGCGAACCGGTTCGCTCACGGAGGCCTTCGGCTCACGTCGTGGCAGCAGCATGGCCGGCGTGAATATTGGGAACTTTGCCGGGCGAGGGCGGCTTGAATTCCCGCCTCTGCTCGATCATTGCGGCGGCAGCCCGGGCGCCAAACACCAAGCCTTCCAGCAGGGAATTACTGGCCAGCCGGTTGGCGCCGTGGACACCCGTTGAGGCGACCTCACCGGCAGCGTACAGGCCGCGCAATGTCGCGGCGCCGTGCAAGTCGGTGGCAACTCCGCCCATGGCATAGTGTGCAGCGGGGCGAATGGGCACCAGGTCGGTGGTGATGTCGATGTTGTAGCTCAGGCACGTCGAATAGATCCGCGGGAAGCGCTTCTTCACATGCCCCGCGTCAAGCTCCGTCATGTCGAGGTAGACGCACTCGCTTTCCGTCTTTTGCATCTCCATGACGATGGCGCGTGAGACGATGTCCCGCGGCGCCAGTTCCGCGGCCTCGTGATATCGGGGCATGAACCGTTCCAGGAGCACGTTGCGCAAACACGCGCCTTCGCCACGCAAGGCTTCGGAGAGCAGGAAACGCGGAGCTCCCTTCGCGTACAAGGCCGTGGGATGAAACTGCACAAACTCCATGTCGCTGCACAGCGCGCCGGCGCGATAAGCCATCGCCACGCCGTCGCCCGTGGCAACTTCGGGATTCGTAGTTTCCTTGTAAACCTGTCCCAATCCTCCCGTCGCCAGCAGCACCGCTTTGGCGCGCACGGTCTTGAGCGTGGAACTCTTCTCCTCGAGGAAGGTCACTCCGCAGACCCGGTCGATCCTCCACCAGAAGGTCTACCGCAAAGGAATGCGGCAGGAACCGGATGCTGCGCCGGGAGCGAGCCCTGGCCATCAAGGCGCGGAGGATTTCGCTGCCGGTGGAATCACCTTGAGCATGCAGGACGCGCGAACGGCTGTGAGCGCCCTCGCGCGTGAAGGCCAGCTTGTTTCCTTCACGATCGAAGCGCATTCCCCAAGCGATCAACCGCTCGATCTGCTGCGGACCTTCGCTCACCAGGATTTGCACCGCTTTTTCGCTGCACAAGCCGTCGCCGGCGCGCAGCGTGTCCTCGAGGTGCAGTCCCACTTCATCATCCTCACCTAGCGCCGCGGCGATGCCTCCTTGCGCGTACTCCGTGCTGGATTCGTAGAGTTCGCCTTTGGTGAGAGCGAGCACTTCGCCGACTGGCGCGAGTTCAAGTGCCGCCCGCGTGCCGGCAATCCCGCCACCCACAATCAGAAAATCAACTTGCAGTTCTTTCTTTCCGGACATATCCCTTCAATGATAGCCTTCGCATCACAAGGCTGCAACAGGTAGAAGAAAAGCACTTACTGCTTAGCGCTTGGTGAGTGAGCTTCTTCGCGGCGCGCGAAGACATGCAGATCCTTCGCTGCGCTCAGGATGACGTGTCATTCTGAGCGCAGCGAAGAATCTGCTTTTGGTTGCGGCTGTGCTCCGATGTGTAACCGCGCCGCGCTTGCGGCCTGGCGTGCTGTCGTGGTATCAGTAACATTTCGGGCAAATCATGAGAGCTGATCGCTGGCGGCTGAGGGCTGGTAGTTAATTATGCAACGTTTCTGGGTGACTTCCAAGGGCTTCAAATACAGCGTCAACGCAGGGCACGGGGCGTGGCGCGCTTTCGACGATTTTCCTCACGACGGATACTCCGCGAATTTCATCCTTACGGAGAAGCCGTTGTGGGAGCGTTGGGGAAAGAGATTTCTCCGCGAAAGCAAGCTGAAGAGCGCGCGGGTTGTATTCGTTCCGTCCGGAGAGAACTCGAAGAGTATGAAGATGGCGGAACGGGTGGGAGCTGATTTGCTCCGGCAACGGGCCGACCGGCGTTCGCTGCTGCTGGCCTTCGGGGGAGGAGTCATTGGCGATCTGGGCGGCTTTGTAGCCTCCATTTACATGCGCGGAATCGATTACGTCCAGATTCCTACTACAGTTTTGGCCCAGGTGGACAGCGCCATCGGCGGCAAAACCGCGGTCAACGTAGGGGCCATGAAAAATCTGCTCGGGACGTTCTACCCGCCGCGACTGGTGCTGGCGGAGCCTGAGGTTCTGACTTCGCTCGACGAGCGCTCGTTTCGTTCCGGCTTCTTTGAAGTTGCCAAGCACGCCATTCTTTCGGGGCCCGCCTTTTTCAAACAGCTTGAAGCCACCTCATCGTACCTCTTCCCGAAGCACGCGCGCAGCCTGGCGGACACGCTAGCGCGAGCGGCAAAAGTGAAAGTCGACGTGGTGAGCCGCGATGAGCGCGAAGCCGGCCTGCGCCGGGTCCTCAACCTGGGCCACACCTTCGCTCATGCCCTCGAGGAAGCAAGCGGCTACAGGCGGTTCTTGCATGGGGAGGCGGTGGGTTGGGGGATTCTGATTGTGCTGCGCCTGGCAGAGTTGCTGGGAGAGGTCGAGCCCGCCGAAAGCGACCGGATCGCCCGCTTGGTGCGCGACATCGGCCCCTTGCCCAGCCTTCAAGGCCTTGCGGTACAGCGAATTCTGGATCTGTTGCCGCAGGATAAGAAGGCGGTCGGCGGGCGTATTCACTGGGTCATTCCTGAACGAATCGGCAAGGTCAGGATTTCAGACCAGGTCCCCACGAGCCTCGTCGAAATGGCGTTCCGGGAAGTGCAGCGGGGCGCCTGACATGAATGACCCTTCCTACCTTCAACCGCTCTCCGCCCATCGTGGTCCTCCCACGACCACTGAATTCACTGCCCGCGCCATACGCAAAATGTTCGCATCGGTGGCGCCGCGTTATGATTTCCTGAACCATTTCCTTTCGCTGGGCCGGGACGTGGCGTGGCGGAAAGCTACGGCCGAGGCTCTGCGGCACGTTCTGGAGCGCCCCGGTTCGAGCGCCGCTGACCTGTGTTGCGGTACGGGCGATCTGACCTTCGAACTGGAACATTATTCAGCCGGCAGGGTATTCGGAACGGACTTCTGCCGCCCCATGCTTCTCGCTCGCAAGAACAAAGTCCCGGAGGCATTCGACGCTGTTCCTCGAAGCTGATTCGCTCGCTTTGCCGTTTCCGGATGCGTTTCTGGACCTGGTCACACTAGCCTTCGGTTTTCGCAACTTGGCCAACTACACGCTTGGCCTCGAGGAGATCCGCCGGGTGCTGAGGCCTGGCGGGCTGCTGGCCATTCTCGAGTTCTCTGAGGTCCAAGGGGTAATCTTGGGGCCGCTATTTCGCTTCTATTTCCGTAATCTGTTGCCGCGGGTTGGAACCTGGATTTCCGGCGTTGCCGGACCTTACCAGTATCTTCACGATTCTGTGACCAGGTTTCCCAACCAGCAGGCGCTGGCAGACTTGCTGAGTGCGCAGGGTTTCCAGAACGTCCGTTACGTGAATTTTACAGGCGGGATCGCGGCCCTCCATCTGGCGGAGAAAGCGGCCTAGTGTTTAGCCGAATCGGTGAGCCAACACGTTTGTCAGAAGCGGAAGGGCAGGGCTTTAGCCCCGCTGTTGATCTCTGCAGGAACCATGGGGCTTCAGCCCCTGAAGCAATGTTGTTTCAGGGCCTAAAGGCCCATTCAGCCAAGCACGCCTGAGCGGCGGGGCTGAAGCCGCCCTTCCAAGGTTCATTCGTCTGCAATTGTGCTGATTAAGCCAACCGGGCACTTGCGCGGAACCGCCACACTCGGCGTGTCTACTGTTTCCCAACGTCTTCCTGCGCGCCCTGGGCGTCAAATTCTTGTTGCAGTTCTTCCAGCGCTTTCTGGGCCTCGTCCTTCTCCTGTTGTTTCTGCGCGACCTCGTCTTCTTTGTCTTTGGCCTTGCCGTCCAACTCTGCTTTCGCGCTGGAGTTAATGGCGTGCACATCCTGGATCCGCAGAAGTTTCAGTTCGTCTTGGGTGACCTGTAGCTGCTCCTCGGCTTCCGCTAGCCGGGCGCGCGCCGCCTTGAATCGCGCATCCCAGTTTTTCTCGCTCTGGGCGCCGGTATACCCTGCCGTGCTTGCCCTCGGCTCTCCGGGAGGAACATTACGAAGCCAGCCAGGATCGCCACCCTCGCGGCGCAGTTCGTCTTGCAGGTTATCGATGGCCGCCTGATCCGCAGCAACGTCCGCTTGCTTCTTGGCGATCTGATCTTGCTCGCTGCGGATGTCGGACCCCGCCATGGGCCCGCTCGACTGTAACAGGCCCTGGAGGGGATCGGAGTAATACATGATCCGGCTCTGGCCCAATGTCTGCTGGAAAATCGTGACTTCCCGCTGGTCCAACTCCAGGCGCTCCTCGAGTTTGCCCATTCGGGCGCGAAAATATTCTTCTCCGTTCTTTTCGCTGCCGGCCTCGGCGGGGCGTGTTTTCCGGGCATCGTTCCCGGCTTTGTTTCCGGTTGTGGACTGGGCAGTTGGCTGCCCCTGCGGGATGTCAGTAGTGCTCATGGGCAGAGGAGGGAGCGCCGCGATGTCTTCGTTGGTGTAAACCTTGGGTTTTTCACGGGACTTTGCCCGCTGCGCTTTGGCTTGGCGCGCCAAGTCTGCCAGTGACTCCGAACCCGGTGAGTCCTGCGCCAGGGCAACACCAATTCCCCAGGCAACAAGCATGGCCAGGGCGGCAATCCTTGCGATTGGACACTTCATCGCTCTAATCCCCGCTTCGGGATGTTCTCCCGCTTCCCCAGGTTACCATCTTGCCAACATGAACACAATTCGGTCAAGAGTACTTTCGGCCCACTTGGAAGGCAGTGCTTAATGTCTGGCATCCTGGGCGCCTGTGTGCTGTAGCCTCTAATTCCTGGCAATAGTCACGTGGGGCTGGCTGCTTGTAGGGGTACGGCTTGCCGTACCCTCTTGGGTCGGTCGTGCGATAAAGATGAAGAGGGTGCGGCAAGCCGTACCCCTACAACCGGAAATCGGCTATGATAGGCTCCAGACTTGAAGTGCCAGGGTACAGGCTTGGACAGATCCTGTCGTACACTCAGTCGGCGGTCGAAGCAGAACTGACGGCAGCCTGTTACCCCAAGGAGGATGCAGCCGATGGCGGAACCAACACAGGAAGAGTTGCTGGCCAAAATTGCTGAGCTCGAGAAGCAAGTGGGATCAAAGCGCACCGGCAAGCTGGAGTTTAGAGTCGGTGAGAAGGGTGGCGTAAGCGTTTACGGGCTAGGACGCTTTCCCGTGACCCTCTATTACGAACAATGGTTGAAGCTGCTTGATACCGCCGAAGACCTCAAGGCCTTCCTGGAATCGAACAAGAGCCGCCTGAAACTCCGCTCCCAAACCTAGGTGGGTTGCCGATTTTCGATTGCTGATTGCCGCTTGAAATCGGCAAGAGTCGGCGGCCGTTGGAGCGCTCCACTCTCAGTCACAAATTGTGACCCCCAAGCAGGGAAGGGGATGTAATATGTCGAGTTGGGCAAAATCGGTATTATTCTGGCTTAGCGTTGCCGTCACCATGGGATTGGCGTCGACCATCTTCGCGCAGGGGCAAGCACCTCATTATGATCTTCTCTTGAAAAACGGCCATGTCATCGACCCGGCCAATGATGTTGATCGCGTGGCGGATGTGGCGATCACGGCCGGGAAAATTGCAGCCGTTGCGGACAGCATTCCGGCCGGCGAGGCGGGAAAGGTGGTCGATGTTACCGGCCTCTATGTGACCCCGGGCCTGATCGATATTCATTTTCACGTGGGCCACGGAGGGGTGCCGCTCAATTGGTTTGCACCGGAGGCGCGTTCGACTGCCGCCCCGTTGGGCGTTCCCGCGGACATCGCGCTGGACGCTGGCGTGACAACGGTTGTGGACGCAGGAACCTCGGGCGCCGAGACTTTCCTCCAAGAAAAGATGGAAGTCATCGACCACGCCAGGGTGCGAGTGCTGGCTTTTCTTAACATTGTCGCCAATGGTATGAACGGCGGCCTCGAGCAGACCGTGGACCAGATGGACCCGCAGCTTTGCGCGGCCACGATCAAGAAGTTTCCCGACATCCTAGTGGGAGTGAAGACGGCGCACTACTGGACCGAGAAGCCCGCGGATGCGCTGCACGAGCCCTGGGCCGCCGTGGACCGTGCCGTGGAATGCGGCAATCTGGCCAATGTGCCCGTGATGTTCGATTTCTGGCCCCGCCCGGATCGCACCTACGCCGATCTGATCTTGAAGAAGGTGCGGCCGGGGGATATTCACACCCACGTGTTCGCGCAGCAGTTTCCCATCCTGCTTGCAGACGGCAAGCTGAATCCCATCCTGACGGAAGCGCGGGCGCGAGGTGTAATCTTTGACGTTGGACATGGAGCCGGAAGCTTCTGGTTCCGGAACGCCGTACCCGCCGTAAAACAGGGGTTCATTCCGGATTCCATGTCGACCGATTTGCACCTGGGAGACTTCACCGTGCTCAGCATGACCGAGGTGATGTCCAAGTTCCTCGCCATGGGTGTTCCCATCGAAGACCTGATTCGAAGGTCTACCGTGAATCCGGCGCGAGAGATCCATCGTACGGAATTGGGAACTTTATCCGCGGGAAGGGAAGCGGACGTAGCGGTTCTGGAAGTGCTTCACGGCCACTTCGGGTACAGCGATAATGGGGTTGCCAGGATGAATGGGAACGTGAAACTGATAGCCCGCATGACCATCCGGGCGGGACGAATCTCGTACGACCCCTCGGGCCTGAGCATGGTCGAGTGGGAGAAGGCACCCAAGCAGTATTTCAACGTACCCGGGATAGGCGCGCCTCAACCGGCGCGGGCCGACAATTACCCAAGGAATTAAACCCCATGGAGTGCGGCAGCGAAGCTGCCACCTTGGAATGCACGGGAAACGGCGGTAGCTGACGCTACCGCACTCCAGACAAAGGAGAACTTATCACCATGAACAAACTACTACTGAAGTTGGCAGTTCTGCTGATGGCTTACCTGGCGGCAGCGTCCCTGATGGCCGCAGGCAAGCCCGCGAGTTCCTCGGCAAAGCGGGCGGTTAATCCGCCCGGCACCGCGGAAGGATTGCCGTTCAGCAACGGCATCGTGGTGGGCAACACCCTGTACGTCGCCGGCCAGGAGGGATCCGGCAAGCTGGCTGAGGGCATTGGACCCCAGACCGAAGCTGCTCTGGGGGCCATCAAGAAGATCGTGGAGCAGGCCGGTTTTCAAATGTCCGATGTTGTTGCCGTGACCGTCTATATGGCAGACTTGTCCGAATTCGGGGATATGAACAAGGTCTACAAGACGTTCTTCCCTGAGCCGCGCCCCGCCCGCGCCACGGTGCAGGTGGCGGCGTTGGTTGCTAATGCACGGATAGAGATTTCGGCCATTGCGGTAAAATCGAAGTGAGTCTTCTGTAGGGGCGGCCCTCGTGGCCGCCCTGGGCGACCACAAGGGCCGCCCCTACAACGCAGTTCTAAAGGAGAACCCATGTCAAACTCCATTAATCGCAGGAAATTCTTTCGCAGGGCCGGCGGTACGCTGGTAGCGGGCGGAGCCATGGCCTATGGCAGCGGGGTGGGAGAGGCCCGCGCCAAGAAGCGCGCCGCTCCCGTCAAGGGAGTGGACTACTATTCTAAACTAGGAGTTATCCCCTTCATCAACGCGGCGGGAACTTTCACGGTTCTCTCCGCCTCGCTTCTGCCGGACGAGGTGCAGGCCGCGATGAACCTGGCGGCCCAACAGCCCGTGAATATCGAGGAGCTTCATAAGGCAGCCGGCGAGTACCTGGCGAAGCAACTAAAGTGCGAAGCCGCCATGGTGACGGCCGGCGCCGCCTCCGCCTTGACGCTGGGAACGGCCGCCTGCGTCAGCATGGGCAACGACCAGTCGATCCTCAATCTGCCGACCGAAATGACAGGGTTGAAGAACGAGGTGATCGTTCAGAAGACCCATCGCTACGGCTACGACCATGCCCTGCGTAACTGCGGCATCAAGTTCGTGAACGTCGAGACCTTGGCGGACTACGAGTCGGCGTTCAATGAGAACACCGTGATGGCCCACTTCTTTAACGCCGCGGAAGGCGGCCAGATCAGCCGCGAAGACTGGGTGCGGGTGGCCCACAAGCATAATGTACCGTGCTTCAACGATGCCGCCGCCGATGTGCCCCCCATCTCCAATCTCTGGAATTACACCCAGATGGGATTTGATCTCGTGACGTTCTCGGGTGGAAAGGGAATTCGCGGCCCGCAGTGCACCGGCTTGCTGCTGGGGAGGAAGGACCTGATCGGATATGCCGTAAAGAACAACAACCCCTACGGCAATACGGTGGGTCGCGGCATGAAGGTCGGCAAGGAAGAGATCGTGGGCATGGTCGCCGCCGTGGATTGGTTCATGAGTCAGGACGAAACAGCGATGGAGGCGGAATTCCAGCGCCGCGCGGAGAGAATCGCCGCCCAGGTGAAGAGTATTCCTACCGTGGAAACCAAGATCTTCGTTCCACCGGTTGCCAACCACATTGCGCATTTGCAGATCAATTTTGACCAGAACCGCATCGGCCTGACGGGTCAGCAAATTATGGACAAAATGCGGAAGGGAAGTCCTCGAATTGAGTTGCATCCCGCCGTAGGTCCTAATTTCGTGACGGTGGGTGTTTGGATGCTGAAGCCGGACGAGGACGTGATCGTCGCCCGGCGCCTGCGCGAGGTTTTCCAGGGGGCAAGTCAGTCCTGAAGTAGCGCCGGATGGGGCGCGGGCATCCCGCCCGCCGTCGCCGGGGGCGTCCCGCCGCGGCAGGACCTGGTCTGCATGTCGGCCGCTCCCGCAGTAGCGCTGACCTTTAGGTCGAAAGTGTGAAGCCATCACCAGGCCGTGTCATTCTGAGCGAAGCGAAGAATCTGCATTTGCTTGTTCTCCAAGGGTTCAATGCAGATTCTTCGCTTCGCTCAGAATGACAGGTGGTTTTTTCACACTTTCTCAGCACCGGAGATGCCGACCTGAAGTTCGGCGCTACAGGCCCTTAACCTCAAGTAATACATGAAGATTCGAACACGGAGAAGCACGTTCGGCCCGTTAATGCCGCAGAAACGCATGCAAACCTTCGGGAGACACGCTGCGATTCGATCTTCGTGCCGCTCGTATATCATCACCTCACTAAGCCAGCCTAAATCGCCGCGAGCCTTTTTCGCGCTGTGAAGCCCGGGGAGGACTGCTGGCCGTCATCGACGAAGAGCCACGCGCCAACTCCAAGCATTCCGACGGCGTTGCGCGGAGCCGTGGCGGTCACAGCATGCCGCAGAAACTCCTGGTCGAAACGCTTACTTCCGCCGGCTTTCAGGTCGTCCAAACCGTCGACGATTGGCCCAACCACAGCTATTGCACCCTGTTCCGCAAGCCGAGCCCGTAAGGGCACTTGCGGGAAAGTCGAAAGTCGATCCATCCATTAGTTAACATAACATACCTTATCAGACATAGTGATTATGCGCCAGTTGCCCCCAAACCTCCCCTAAGCAGCTCTTCTGCGCCTCTTCCCTGGGGCTCTACAGGCTGAGGAAAACGCCTCGACGCTGTCATTCTGAGCGAAGCGAAGAATCCCGGGAGTTGTAATTTCACCGACCTACGGAGATCCTTCGTCGCCTGTGGCTACTCAGGATGACGGACCGAGGCGTTTTTCCGCAGCCTGTATAGAAGCCAGAACATCCGAAAGCGCGAGCGGAAGGCGAAGATCCTTCGCGAAGGTGACCGACGAACGACGGCTCGCGCACGGACCCAGGAACAACTTATTAGGCAGGTAGATAGGGTTGTAATTTCAAGCTAATGTTGAAAACTTGTAATCGCTCACGCGTGGAGATGTCGACGCGCAGACATTCGTCTCACGCCTCTTGACTTGGCCGCTTCTGCTCGCAGCATGTATACTGGATTGGCTGACCACAAGTTCTCCGAGATGCCGTTATGCCTATTGACGTCGATCATTATCGTTCGCAATTCCCAGTCACGAAATCTTTGGTTTACATGAACCACGCCGCGGTGTCGCCTCTTTCGCGGAGGGTGCGCGACGCCATGGTCGGGCTGCTTGACGAAGTCCACCAGCGCGGCGCCGAAAACTGGCAGCAGTGGGTCCGCGCTTACGATGCCGACACGGCGCTCCCTGGCGCAGTTGCTCAATGCGGACCAAGGCGAAATCGCCCTCACCAAGAACACTTCCGAAGGGGTCTCTACCTTCGCAAACGGCCTCGAGTGGCGGTCCGGGAGACGAGATCGTTTCAATCGAAGGCGAGTTCCCTTCTAACTACTATGCTTGGAAGGCCCTGGAAAAGCGCGGCGTGGTCCTGCGGCTGGTCCGGCCGGAACAAGGCCGCGTCAGCCTCGACTCGATTGCGAACGCGATGAAGGCGTGCACACGCGTGGTGGCGGTCAGCTTCGTGGATTACCTCAGCGGATTTCGGCTGGACCTTGAGAAACTGGGTCAAGCTTGCGCCGCACAAGGCTGTCTGCTGTTTGTTGACGCGATCCAGGGGCTGGGAGCGTTCCCGGTGGATGTGAAGGCAGCTCAAATCGCCGGTCTGGCCGCCGACGGGCACAAATGGCTGCTGGGTCCGGAAGGCGCCGGAGTACTTTATGTCAATCGGCAGGTGATGGACAGGATCACGCCGACAGAGGTCGGATGGTGGGGAGTGCGCTATTGGGCCGATTTCACCAAGCGCGAACTGTCCTGGCGAGACGACGCCCGCCGGTACGAATGCGGGACGCTTAACACGGTTGGAATCTATGGCTTGGGGGCCGCAGTTGATTTCCTGCTGGAGGTAGGAATACCGAATATCGCCGAGCGTGTTCTGGATTTGACCGATCGACTGCGTCGAGGACTGCTGGAGCGCGGCCATTCGGTATCCGGCCCCCAGTCACGGGAAGGAGCCTCCGGGATTGTCTCTTTTGTGCCCCGCCAAGGCACCGCCCAGGGCCTCCTGGAATCGTTCCTCGCTCATCGGGTGCAAGTGGCGGCCCGCTGTGGAATGGTCAGGGTCTCCCCTCACTTTTACAACACGGAGGCGGAAATCGACCAGGTGCTGGAATTGACTCCCTGAGAGCCTCAACCACCCCTGGCCCCTCCTTACACAGGAGGGGAACTTCTTGACCCTGTCATCCTGAGCGCCAGCGATGGATCTGCATTGTCTTCGGGATCAATACTTTCAAGCCAATACAGATCCTTCGCTGGCGCTCAGGATGACATCTGCCACGGTTATTCCTGGCGTAAGACTTCGATGGGGTCGACGCGTGTGGCGCGTCCCGCGGGGGCGGCACAGGCGGCCAGCGCGACTGCTCCCAGCACGAGGGTCACGCCGCGCAGCACGCCGGCAATGCCTCCTGCTCCCGCCAGCAGGACGTTCTCAACGATCGTCTGGCGCGCGATCTGGGCACGGCCCGCGCCCAGCGCCAGGCGCGTGGCGATCTCCTTGCTGCGGGCGCTCGAACGGGCCAGCGCCAGGTTGGTGACGTTTAATCCGCCGATGAGCAGCACGAACACCGCTCCGCCCCACAGCAGATAAAGCGCACTCTCTACGCTTTTGACAAGCACATGCTGAAGCGGTTCCACCCTGGTGTAGTACCCCGCATTAATGAGGAAGTCTTTCATCGCGGGAAACCGTTCCAGGTTGGCAGCGTTAAGAGCGTTAACCTGCGCCTGGACTTGGGCGATGGTGGCGCCCCGCTTCAGCCTTCCGATGTTGCCCCACTGGTTGTTGTGATACTGGGTTTTCTGCGCGGGGGTGAACGCCACGGGAACCCAGAGACGAACCTGAGGGTCTACGAAGACGAAGTCCTTCGGCATGACGCCCACGATGGTGAACGGTGTGCCGCCCAGACGCAGCTCGCGTCCAATGGCCCAGGGGTCGCCGCCATAGAGCTGATGCCAAAGCGCGTCGCTGAGGATCACCTTGTTTTCATTTCCGACTTCGCCTTCCTGTTCAGTGAATGCCCGCCCGCGGGCCGGAGAAATCCCCACCACCTTGAAAAACGATGGGGTCACGTTCATGGCCTCAATTCTCTCCGGTGCGCCGTTGATGTCCAGCGTCGTATTGTTCTCCCCGAACAAGGCTTGTTCCTGCAAAGCCGTCACGGCGCGAAGACGATCGTAGTAATCGGGAGCAGCGCTGACGCTCTGATCGGCTGCCCCGGCTTTCGGATACTCGTTGGACATCAGCACGATGGCGTCCGCGTTCGGGCCCGGGAGCGGCCGCAATAAGACCGAATTGACGATGGCGAAGGTGGCAGTGTAAGCGGCAATGCCGATGGCGAGAGTTAGCATCACCGTGGCGCTGAATCCTTTGTCGCGCTGCAAGGATCCCAGGCCGTGCTTAATGTCGCGAAGCAGATTCTCCATTGCGCCTCCTCCGCCCTCACTGTTTAATTACGGTCGGAGTAGCATTGCGGATCGAGAAAATTCCGTTCGAGCCCGCTTCCCTGCTGCTTTGAAAATGGCTTCCCTCCACAGCGGGAGGAGCGGCAGGGGTGGTGGGTGCCCGACGCCGCGGCTGGACCAACCACCCCCTACCCCTCCTTAGCCAAGGAGGGGAGTCCCAACCCCTGATCCAATTCGCACCTCGGCTCGAGACCTTTCACTTAGCTATGCGTAAAAAGCTCGGCGTTCGGGTAAACAGGGGACGGCAAGCCGTCCCCCTACGTCGTGTAGGGGTAGGTCTTGCCCACCCGGCGGCAATTGACTCCCGCGCCGGGAGAGGTTAGATTATTGCGCGTCATGGTTACAACCTTCTTCGAGTATCTTGCAAGCTTTATCATTTCGGTGATCTCACACTCGGGCTACGTGGGCATCGTGCTGCTGATGGGCATTGAGTCCGCCTGCATACCCCTGCCTTCGGAAGTCATAATGCCCTTCTCCGGGTATCTCGTCTCCGCGGGTCGATTCAAACTGGTGTGGGTAGCGATTGCCGGCGCCGTGGGATGCAACCTCGGCTCGCTGGTGGCGTACTACGTGGGCTCATGGGGAGGACGGCCACTGGTAGAGAAATACGGCCGATATGTTCTTGTCACCCACCATGACTTGGAGATGGCGGACCGGTTCTTTGGCCGCTACGGCGATTGGGCGGTATTCCTGGCGCGCCTGCTGCCCGTGATTCGGACCTTCATTGCCTTTCCGGCAGGGGTGTCGCGCATGAACTTTCTGCGCTTTAACCTGTTTACTTTCCTCGGTTCCCTTCCCTGGTGCTTAGCCTTAGCTTACGCCGGCATGAAGCTTGGCCAGCGCTGGGAAACTCTGCGGGCTTACTTCCACCGCTTCGACACCGTCCTCGCCGTCCTGATTGTTATTGCCGCTGTCTGGTTCGTGCATAACAGGTGGAAGAACCGCATTCGTGCGGCGTAGACATCTGCCAAGTCTGATTAGGGGCTAAGTCAGATTAAGAGCCCTCTCCCCACGGGAGAGGGCTTCTCATTCAGAGAGAGACGGCTGATTGTGAGTTAAATCGACCGCACCGGCATGTTCACGAGGTCGTCCACGGCGGCGATCTCGCGGGTGAGGAACGGCTCACCGTAGCGCACGCCGATCATCTCCCCGAAATGACGGGCTTGGGTCGCCAGGCGTTCGCGGCAATCGGCGCGCGAGGGGAACAGATTTTGCCAATCCTGGCGAGGCGAAAACTGCGAACCATAGCAAAGAACTGCTTTGACCTTTCGTTCGAATTGGCCGGTGATGTCAACCACGAAGGTGGGAAGCACGGTGGGCACATACAGCGACGAATAGACGATCTTGTGCGGACGATGCGGCGCTCCTTCCAGCGGCAGTTTGGCCAGGCCGGCAAGGAAGCACGCTTCGTAGCCGATTTGGCCGGCCGTATAGTGGTCCGGATGACGCCCTTCCCAATACGGCAGAATCACCGTGCGTGGCTGGAGGGCTCGAATACACTGCGCAAGCTTCAGCTTAAAATCGCGGCGATGCTCGAGCCCGGCATCGGGAAGGCCCAGATTTTCGCGGTGAACGATGCCCATCACCTTCGAGGCGCGCGCCGATTCCTCCTGCCGCAGTGCGATGCTTCCGCGCGTACCGGTTTCACCCGCCGTCAGGTCGAGAATCCCCACCTTGTAGCCGGCATCGACCATCTTGATGACAGCGCCGCCACAGGTCAGTTCGATATCATCGGGATGCGCGGCGATGGCCAGCAGGTCGAGTTTCTTAGGACGCGGCATTTGACCTCCAAACAAGAGTCGGTGCTACGCGAGTTTCTTCAGGAATTGCTCTTCATTCAAGTAGTACTTGAAGGCCTTCTTCCCATTGATGAAAATCACCGGAATCTCTTCCTTAAACTTCTCGTAGGCTTCCGGGTCGTCGAGGATATTGACGATTCGCAGGGTAAAGGCGTGGCTCGCCTGTAAAACTTCAAGCTTCACTTTAACATCATCGCACAGGCAACAGCCCGGCTTGGAATAAATCACAACTTCGGTCACGAGCTAGATTTTAGTTTATGGTGCGAAGAGCGTCAACCGACCTGTAGGGGTAGGGCTTTGCCCTACCCGTGGTTGGTTAGCGGCATAACCTCGAGGGGACGGCAAGCCGTCCCCCTACGTCACGCTGTCTGTGCTATCCTGCGTGCGTTAAGCGATGTGCGAATTCTTCCTTGGGGACTCTCATGCCGATCCGCACGATTTTCGAGCCATTCAGGATCAAGACCGTCGAGCCGATACGATGGACGACCCGCGAGGAGCGCGAGCAACGGCTCCGAGCGGCCCATTACAATCTCTTCCTGCTTCCTGCGGAAGATGTTCTGATCGACCTGCTAACGGACTCCGGCACAGGGGCAATGTCGACCCACCAGTGGGCGGCGATCATGGAGGGCGACGAGAGTTACGCGGGCAGTAAAAGCTTTGACCGCTTCCGGCGTTCTGTACAGGGAATCTTCGGCTACCGCCACGTTATCCCGGCCCACCAGGGGCGGGCGGCAGAGCGCATTCTCTTCGGCGTGATGTGCAAGAAGGGAGACGTGGTGCCCAACAATACGCATTTTGACACCACGCGCGCGAATGTTGAGTTCCTGGGGGCGGAGGCGGTTGATCTGCCCGCACAGGAAGGCAGGGAGCCGTCGATCCCCTATCCGTTCAAAGGGAACATGGATGTGACGGCGCTGGAACAGTTGATTGAGCGTGTGGGCAGGGAGCGCGTGCCGCTGGTGATGTTAACGATCACCAACAACTCCGGAGGCGGGCAACCTGCTTCACTGGAGAACATTCGCGCCGTCCGCGAAGTGTGCCTGAAGCATGCAATCCCGCTCTATTTTGACGCCTGCCGTTTTGCCGAGAACTCCTATTTCATCAAGCTGCGCGAGGCGGGTTATGAGTCGAAGACGCCGAAGCAGATTGCGCAGGAGATCTTCCGCCTGGGTGACGGCTGCACCATGTCGGCCAAGAAGGACGGGCTGGCCAACATCGGAGGCTTCCTCTGCACCAACGACGACGCGCTGGCTCAGCAGGAGAAGAACCTGCTGATTCTTACGGAAGGCTACCCCACGTATGGAGGCCTGGCGGGACGGGACCTGGAGGCGATTGCAGTGGGAGTCGAGGAAGTGTTAGAGGAGGACTATCTTCGCTACCGGATCGTCTCCACCGGCTACCTGGGCAGACACATCTCCGAGGAAGGAGTGCCCATCGTGCAGCCGCCGGGCGGACACGCCGTCTACCTGGACGCGCGGGCCTTTCTGCCTCATATCCCACTCGAACAGTTTCCCGGCGTCGCGCTCGCCTCTGAGCTTTACCTCGAGGGTGGCATCAGGTCGGTGGAAATCGGCACTCTCATGTTCGGCGGTACGGCAAAAATGGATTTGGTGCGGTTGGCGATTCCACGACGCGTCTATACGCAGAGTCATATCGATTACGTCATTGAGATTATTCTGGCGGTGTGGAAGAGGCGTGAGCTGATTCGTGGGTTGAGGCTGACCTACGAAGCCCCGTTCTTACGGCACTTCACTGCCCGGCTGGAACCGGTATAGGGAACTTCTTTAACCACAGAGACACTGAGGCACAGAGAGCGGTAACGTCGCAACCAAATGCAGATTCTTCGCTTCGCTCAGAATGACATGTCATCCTGAGCGAAGCGAAGGATCTGCTTTTCGTCGCGCGTGGTGAGGAGCTGGGTTCATGATCCGTCGATCCGAGATGAACAATCGTTCACTTCAGAATCAAGTCGCGTTGGTCACTGGCGCCGGCAGGCGAATCGGACGCGTCATCGCGTTGACCTTGGCGCGTGCCGGCGCCGACGTTGTGGTGCATTACAACGAGTCTAAGCAGGGCGCACTTGCCACGGCGCGCGAGATTGAGAGCCTGGGGAGCCGAGCCATGGTGGCGCGCGCGGACGTATCGCGGCCGAAGCAGGTTGCGGCGCTGTTCCGGTCGGTCGAAAAACGTTTTGGCCGGCTCGACTTACTGGTCAATAACGCGGGTATCTTCTTCCCCGCCTCGTGGGACCAGCTCCGCGAAAAGGATTGGGACAGGATTCTCGGCATCAACCTGAAGGCAGCGTTTTTCTGTGCTCAGGCAGCCGCGCGCATTATGCAACGCCAAGGGCACGGCCGGATTGTTATCATCTCTTCCCTGGGAGGGCTTCAGGCCTGGCCGGAGTACATTCACTACTGCGCCTCGAAGGCGGGCGCGATATCACTTACGCGCTCCCTGGCGAAAGCGCTCGCGCCGCACATCCAGGTCAACAGCGTAGCTCCCGGGACGATTCTCTTCCCCGGCGATCCGCGCGACGCCAAAACCGAGAAGATAATCGAAGCCATTCCGCTGAAGAAGGCTGGCCGCCCTGAAGACATTGCGGAGACCGTCCTCTTTCTGGCCACACGCAGCGACTTCATTACCGGACAAGTTTTTGTGGTGGACGGCGGGAAATCAATCCCGTAGCTGGGAACACGTAGGGGCGGCTCGCGAGCCGCCCCTACAGGTCGGCTTACTCGACGACGAAATCCGCGGTACGTAAGGGGGTTACCCCACCCACTGAATTCCGCGCCCTGACCTCCAAGCGGTATTCGCCCGCTTGCAAGTCGTCTGTGGGAATCTGCTGTACGACGGGGATCAGAGGATCTCCGGTTTTCGCGTAACTATCCACGAGTATGGTGTTCGAAGAATACACTTGCTGGTTGGTTTTGGAATTCACGATATTGAATAGCACACCCACGCGCGGCGCCATGGCCGTTTGCATCTTGGGCTCAAACACCTCCACGTAGAACATCACTTTATCGCCGTGTTGGAAGTGGTTGCCGGCCTGGGGGAACACTTCGTGTCCCTGGAAGACCAGTGGGGTCTGATCCTCAAGGAGTTCTGAGTCCAGGCTCGCTACGAGCTGATTCACCGGACGTAGATCATCACTGAGCGCGGGTCCGCTGATCTCCAGTTGCTTGGCATCGAAAGGAGCGATCACCAAGGGCTTTTCGTATTTCGCGAACTTCTCCCCGCCCGAGCTTAGAACCAGTTTCAGCGTGTACTCTCCCGGCGCGATGTTAAAGGTGTTCTGATATTTGAAGGGCCCTTTGGCAAATTCCTTCAGATCTTTCTTATCCAGGTTGAGCTTCACGGTGTCGCTGAACCGGGCGGCGACTGAGCCGTCCGCTTTGGCGGCGATCCCGAGCACTTGCACGTCGGAGTGAAAATCCTTCTTCTCTTTTCCGAAGTCCACGGCCGACCCGGGAATCTGGAGCGACACGTAGACGCGCGCTACACCGGGCGAAGTGTAGAAGTAAGGAGCGCTGAGCAGTACGGGAACTTGTCCAGGTTGGGAACCCGCCACCAGGGCTTCCAGGTTCTTGCCTTCCGGCTTTCCGGCCAACAGGTCAGGAGACTTCAGGTCGTAGTAGCCATTCCTGTTGCGAATCTGAAGTCCTGCGCGAGTCACCTTTACTGAGATCTTGCGGTACGTTCCGTCGTGCACCTGACTGGGAGGAACATACCCCAGAATGTAGTACTGGTCTAGCTCGTTGGCGATCTTGTTCAACCCTGCGAGGAAATCATTGGTGTTGAGAATCGTGAATCCGCCCGTACCTCGTGCCAACGCGTCGAGTACTTGCTGGTTGGAAGAAACGCTCTGGTTAATCAATTGCTGCAAGCGATTCTGAGGGCACATGGGGTTTTGCATGGCACTCATCGGGTCATTGCACATATAAGCGTTGCCCGGCAGGTTAGAGTAATTACCACCGTAGCCGTTAGGATTACCCATCCCGCCACCCCTGGTGCCGCCACCCGTCCCGCCAGTGCCGCCGGTGCCACCTTTCCCGCCGCTGCCACCCGTCCCGCCGGTGCCGCCCTTCCCACCACTGCCACCCGCCCCGCCGGTGCCGCCGGTGCCACCTTTCCCACCGCCGCCACCCGTCCCACCGGTACCGCCGGTGCCGCCACTACCACCGCGACTGCCGCCTCCACCGGTGGACCCACCGCCACCGGTGCCGCCTCCTCCTGTCCCTCCGCCGCCACCTCCACCGCCGTGCTGCGGCCAGGGATCTGGCGGTTCGGCCAGGCAGGCAAGCGCTGCCGGCGCGTGTGGAAAGGGCAAATCGAGAGACGTTGTGGCCGAAAATCCTGGCATTGTCGCCAAGCCTCGCGCATCGATCGTGTAGATCGCCACATTGGCTCGATTCGCAGCATCGATCGTAGCATCGAGTTCGGCCTGGCGGTCTGCCGTATATGGGAACCCCCCGGAGAAAAGGATCAACGTCTTGCGCCCGGGGACAGCGCGCAAAGTCCTGGCCAAGTCGCGGATCGATAGAAGCAATGATCGGGCTCCGAAGTCGGCCTCGTTCAGGGCCATGGAAATCTGCCCCACTGACGCCACTTGCGGCCCCATTCCTCCGGAAAGCCCCGCCGTCTGGCTCATCGGTATTTCGGGGTTCGGAGCAACCGCGGAGTACCGCACATTTGTCGTCGCCGCCTTCAGCTTCTCTCCGTCTGAGGTAAAGTTCTGAACAATTTGCGTTGTCCCCGTGAAATCAACGACCGCCATCAAGCGATCCGGCGATGCTGTCTTCACCACAAACTGGTTTGCGGCCCGCCTTGCCAGCATCTGATCCTGGGCAGCCATGGTCGAATCATCGAAGTACACCACGATATAGTGAGGCTGTCCCGGCCGTCTGGGGCCCTGGATCCCTTCCGGACGCTGGAAGGCGGTGATGGTTTGCGGTTGATTATCTTCCAAGACCTGGAATTCCTTGACGTCCAGGTCGTTGATGTATTCACCCTTCTTGTTGGTGGCGACCACGTCCACCAGAACAAGATTGGCTTCGGTCCTCAAAACTTGAGGTGAAGTGGGGGGCGCCTGCGGCGAGCCGCCTTGCGCTCCTCCGCTCTGGGCAAGAGTGACGGCCAGGCCCAGTCCCAGAATTCCGATCGCCGCAGGTAGGAAAATATACAGACCGAATTTGGTTCTTCGACGCATAGACAACCTCCTAATAAGGTATTTCAACGGTTCGGCTCAGTCCGGATAATTGTCCGGCCTGGGAGTCGCGGACGATCTGCCGAACCATGTATGTCCCGGGCTTCACATCAAACTCCATTTTCAGCGTTATGCCGGTTCGCGTCAGCCTCGCCAGCGTGTCGTCGCGAAGGTGGCAAATTACCTTCTTCTCTTTCCCTGTGAGGTATTTTCCGTCGCGATCGAAGAGGACGGTTATAAAAGTCAGATCGTCTGAATTGCGATCCTGTTCCTTCTGGAAACGCAGCGAACTCATATCCAGATGGGTAAGAACGGAGAGGCGCACATCAGTCTCATTGAGTTTAAAGAACTGCGTATGCACATCGATCGGGAGTTCCCTGAGTTCGTCTTGAGAGTAGACTGCGTCTTGAATTTCTTCCTTGGCCCTGGCAGCAGCATCCTCTGAGGCTTTGGGCGCAAAATAGCCGCGTCGCGCCTGAAGCGTGAAACCCTTGGGGGCAACCAAGCTCACCTTGAGTTTGTGAAATCGGCCATCGGGCTTGAGGTTGCGCGGAGAAAACGCCAGAACGTAAGAAACCTCCGCCAGCGTCCCTACCTGCCGAAAGCCTTTGTCCAGGTCGTTGCTGTTGTGATAAAACTGGCCGCCCGTGTCCGAGGCCAGGCCGGCCAGAACCTCTTCCGCAATCGAGTAGGAGGTCTGAATGAGTTGGGACTTCCTTCCACTCAAGCCGGCATTGGAGGGAATCACGGGGGTTTGCCTGGTCGCATCCCCGCCAGGAATGATTACATACAGCCCCCGCGGGTCCAAGGCGTTCACGATCACGTTGGAGCGAAGGGCGCGATCCGAGATCTCACTAATCTGCGCTTCCAGGTGGTAGAAGAGAAACCCCGGCGACAGGAAAATAACGCTGCGCTGCCCAGGCAGCAAAGCGGTGCGGCGAACGACTTGCTCGAGGCCCCGCAGAACCTGGACGTTCTGCGTCTCCCCCGTCTCCATTATCCTCGTCGCGTCCCCCTCTACAATGTTGGAGGCTTGGCTGAGGCAGCTTTGCTGCGCTTGGGCTGGTAAATCGGCGCAGTTGCACTGAAAATACTCATCCGAAGCAATCGCAATCGCATCAGTATCGTGTTGGTCCGCAATTAAGTACGCCTGGTATTCACTGATATCGGGGCAGGCGTTGGATTCTTGAAAATAGACCGGCCTTGGCCGAAGGTTGAAAAGGGCCTCGTGGAGCTTGCTGCGGTCGTCAGTGAAGTCCAGAACACCCTGGCCTGAGGAGGTGAAAACGCCAACCCTGCCCGCCGGAGTCAGCGAGGCCGCCAGATAACGGTCCGCCGCATCGCGGGCGTACGCGATGTCTTGAAAGCTCATTTGGACGTCATCGAAATAGAGCGCTTGGTATTTCCTGGGGATTGAATCTGTCGCAGGGCGTTCCGAACCCGCTTCCCCCTCCGGTTCCTTCTCGGATGCTCGGGCGGAGACGGCGGCGGCGCTAGCAGAAGATTCCACTGCGAATTGGTCGATCTCCTGTGGCTTGCCGTTGTCGAAAAGGCGGAAGTCCTCTTTCTTCAGGCCGGATACCGGACGGCCATTCGCGTCGCGGACGATGGTGCGCACCAACACCATGTTCCGCTGCACCTGTACCTTGAACGTGGATGGGACTTCCTGGGTGGCGAGCTCTTTGTCAGTCGAGCCTTGACCGCCGATGGCGGACTTTGGCGTGAGCATCCATGCTACTGATAACGCCAGCAGGAGCAGCCGCGCTCCCGCGTGCCGTATCCACGCGAGCGACCCCTCGTGAGGCACGAGGACCGACCCGCGTGGAATTAGCCCGCAAGCACGGTAGTGTGGCTCGAGGCCGCAGTTCATTTTGCCCTTGATACACGCGCTAACCATGCTAAGTATCCGGCGGTGGGGGTGCAAAGTCAAGGCACGGCGCAACAAGGCCTGTGGCAGCCTGTTCCAGCTTGATTTGGTTCGTGCAATCTGTAATGCTTCCACAACGAAAGGTTCTTCATCGTCATCGGAGAGGTCGCAGTGGCCTACAAAGACTTGCACGAGTTCGTGAAACGCCTGGAACGCGAAGGAGAGTTGAAGCGCATCTCCCATCCGGCGGATGTGGATCTGGAGATTACCGAAATCACTGACCGGGTCTCCAAAGCCGGCGGACCTGCCCTGTTGTTCGAGAAGCCGCGCTCGGCAAAGAACAGGCGTGGAATACTCGATGCCACTCCTCATCAACATGCTGGGATCCAAAAGGCGAATGGAACTGGCGCTCGAGGTCGACTCGCTCGAGGACGTAGCGCGGCGCATCGAAGACCTGTTGGAGATGAAGCCGCCGGAGGGCTTTCTGGATAAGGTGCGACTGCTTCCCAAGCTTTCCGAGCTTGGGCTCGTTCTTCCCGAAAAGCGTGCAGCTCGGGTGCGGCCCAGGAGGTCGATCGAGACGAGCAATGCCTCGCTGGCGAGCCTGCCGATCATGAAATGCTGGCCGCAGGATGGCGGGAACTTCATCACTTTCCCGCTTGGTGATTACGAGGAGTCCTAAGAACGGCCGCCGCAACGTGGGCTGCTACCGCATGCAAGTCTATGATTCCGAGACCACCGGCATGCACTGGCAAATCCATAAGGGCGGGGCGGAGCATTTCCGCTGGCTGGAGCGGCAGGGCAAAGGCCGCCGCATGGAAGTCGCCGTGGCACTCGGGGCCGACCCGGTGACGATGCTTTCCGGCGTTCTGCCGCTGCCCGAGGATCTGGACGAGTTCCTGTTTGCAGGTTTCCTGCGCCAAGGAGCCCGTCGAACTGGTCAAGTGCCAAAGCGTCGATCTGGAGGTGCCCGCCGAATCGGAAATCGTACTGGAAGGCTACGTGGATCTCGACGACATCCGGGTCGAAGGGCCGTTCGGCGACCACACCGGTTATTATTCCCTGGAAGATATGTTCCCGGCTTTTCATCTCACCTGCCTGACGCGGCGCCGCGATCCCATATACGTTTCCACGATTGTCGGCCCTCCGCCCATGGAGGACTACTGGATGGGCTATGCCGTCGAACGCATCTTTCTTCCCCTTTTTCGCAAGCAGATGCCCGAAGTTGTTGATATGCACCTGCCCGCGGAAGGAATCTTTCATAACCTCCTGATTGTGTCGATCCGCAAAAGCTATCCGGGACACGCTCGCAAAGTGATGAACGCCATCTGGGGCTTGCCGGGAGCCATGTTCAGCAAGTGCATTGTGGTCGTGGACCACGATGTCGATGTCCACAACCTTCGCGAGGTGGCTTGGAAGGCGTTCAACCACATCGACCCGGAACGCGATATTCAGTTCACTCTCGGTCCGGTGGACCAACTCGAACACGCTTCCCGCCTTCCGAGCTTCGGTTCCAAGATGGGTGTTGACGCGACCACCAAATGGCCCTCCGAAGGCTTCGCACGGCCCTGGCCTGATGAGATCAAGATGGATCCGGAGGTGAAGAAGAAGGTCGATGGCATCTGGAAAAGCTTCGATTTTGGATTTTAGATTTTGGATTAGCTGTTATGTCAGCAAGACGCCGCGCTTGTCATGCTGAGCGGAGCGAAGCATCCCTGCAGTTGGTCGTGAAGAATCGAAGGCAAACCATTGCAGAGATCCTTCGCTGCGCTCAGGATGACAGGTAGTGGGCGCGACGAGGAATGGTAAATGACTAAGCCCGGCATCACGATTGACATTCCCGGATTCGGGAAACTCCAAATCAACGCAGTGCTCAGTGATTACACGGGAACCTTGTCATTCGGCGGCAAGCTGTCACCAGGCGTGAAAGAGCGGCTGCTGCGCTTGGCGCAACTTGTGGATATCCACGTGGTCACTGCCGACTCCTTCGGCACGGCGGAAGAGGAATTGCAAGGCCTGCCGCTGATTCTGCGCAAAGTCGAGGGCCCCGGCGAAGACGCGCAGAAACAGCGCTACGCGATGGAGTTGAATCCCCGCTGCCTGGCCTCGTTCGGAAATGGCGTCAACGACCGCCTCCACATGAAGCTGGTGAAAGAGGCGGGAGGTTTGACGATTGGCGTGGATAACGGCGAAGGTTGCGCGCACGAGTCTCTCCGGCATGCCAACATTTTTGTGGCCGGCGCCGTCAACGCTCTCGACCTGCTGCTCGAGCCTACACGATTGCGAGCGACCTTGCGGTTTTGAACGGTCGGGGCGGCCCTCGTGGCTGCCCGAGAGTATCCACAAGGGATGCCCCTACAAATGGATCAGCACCTGCACCCCGCAAGTTGTTGACTTTTCGAGACCGACGAGCCCTCCGGCCTCTCGAAGAGGCCTGCGGGGACAATACCCGCTTCCGCGTCAGCAAGTTTTGTGCGAGAATATGTCACTTCAGTTCCCTCATGCACCCTCCACACAATCTCGTGAGAGAAGCTGAACGCGCCGCCAACAGGTGTGCCAATAGGTATGAAGAACGGAAGTGACAAAACACAAGGCAAGCTGATCACCTTGCCCCGAGTCGTGGTGGCCACCACCGCCATGCTCACCTTCATCTCCTTCTGGCGCGCCGCCGCAATCGTCTTGAATGATCTTGCCTCGTCCGCCTTTTACGCCGGCGGCATTGCCGAAGCAGCGGTTGGGAAATCCGCCCCCTGGTTCATCCTCGGGATCATGCTGTTTTCATACGCGGTGCGGGCTCTCTATGTGGAAAGCTGCAGCATGTTTGTGCGCGGTGGCGTTTACCGCGTCGTCAAAGAAGCGATGGGGGGAACGCTTGCCAAAATCTCCGTGTCGGCGTTGATGTTCGATTATGTGCTGACCGGACCCATCAGCGGTGTTTCAGCCGGACAGTACCTCGCGGGTTTCCTCAACGAAATCCTTCAATACTTGCACATTCACGTGGTTCTTTCGACGAACTTCGTAGCTGGCCTTTTCGCGGTTCTGTGTACGCTTTATTTCTGGTGGCAAAACATCAAGGGCATCCCGACCTCGAGCGAGAAGGCGCTGCGGATTATGCAGTTCACGACGGTCATGGTAGTGATCATGATCGGCTGGTGCGGATATACGCTTTGGGTACGCGGCTGGCATTTGCCGCCGCTACCCAGTCTCACAAGTTTCCGGTTCTCGCCGAACGCTTTGGGCTGGCTGCGCGAAAGCCGCTTGGCAGAAACCATCGCCCTGATCGGGATCTTCGTAGGCTTGGGGCACTCTATTCTGGCCATGAGCGGAGAGGAGTCCCTGGCTCAAGTCTACCGGGAAATTGAACACCCCAAGCTCCCGAATTTGAAGAAGGCGGGTTTGGTTATTTTCATTTACAGCATGGTCTTCACCTCGCTCGTCTCCTTCTTTGCGGTGATGATCATCCCCGACAGCACGCGCAAGAGTTTCTACGAAAACCTTATCGGCGGCCTGGCGATGAACGTCGTGGGACCGCTCACACTCAGACTGGTGTTTCACGGCTTTGTGGTGGTGGTTGGGACTCTGATTCTTGCCGGGGCGGTCAACACAGCCATTGTCGGCTCGAACGGCGTTCTTAACCGCGTGTCCGAGGATGGGGTGCTGGCGGATTGGTTTCGCCATCCCCACCCGAAATACGGAACTTCCTCCCGCATCATCAATCTCGTTGCCGGCCTGCAAATCCTGACCATCATTCTGAGCCGGGGAAATATCTACATTCTCGGCGAGGCCTATGCTTTCGGGGTCGTTTGGAGCTTCGTGATGAAGGGGCTTGCTGTGCTTGTTCTCCGCTACAAGCAAGCAGGTCCCCGGGAATTCCGCGTGCCGCTGAACTTTCATTTGGGCAAGACCGAGATCCCTGTCGGCCTGGGACTGATCACGCTCACCCTATTGGCAATTGCGGTCACTAACCTCTTTACCAAACAAGTCGCCACCGTATCCGGTGTGGTATTCACCATTGTCCTTTTCATCGTCTTCACAGTTTCGGAGCGACTCGCAAAACGGCGGGGAAATGCGCATGCTGAGCTGGACCAGTTTCATCTGGCCTCCGGTGAGGATGTGACGCCGGAGAAGCTGGGATGCCGCTCCGGAAATATGCTGGTCCTGATCCGTGACTACTACACGCTTTATCCCCTTGAAAGGGTCTTGAAGCGCGTCAATCTGGCAAAGCAGGACGTCGTGGTCCTTCATATCATGTTGCTGACGCGCGCTGGATCTGGAGAAGGGGGCCTGATGCCGGATCAGTTCTTTGGCCGGAACGAGCAGCTTCTCTTCACTCGCGCACTCTCCGTCGCTGAGCACGAAGGCAAGACCATCCACCTTTGCATGGTCGCGGCAAACGAATTCTGGGACGCAACGCTGCGCGCCGCTCAATCCCTGGAATCGTCGACAGTTTCTGTCGGACTATCAGCGAAGATGTCAATTATCGAGGAGGCTCGCAACGCCGGAATCGCTTGGGAAAGATTGCCGGAGCCCAAACCCCGCGTGACCCTCGACATTTTCACCCCGACAGGCCAGGAAGAGGTTTTCTTCCTCGGTCCTCATGCCCCTCATCTCACCTCTGAGGAGATCGATATCCTGCATACCTTGTGGCTGAGATTCAGTGATGAAGTGGCGCCTGAGGAACTCCACCACCACGATATCGTGCATTTTGCTCTCAACGAACTCAAACAAGAGCTGAGCCAATGCTCGAATGGCGAGATTCTAGAGAGGCTCAAACGATACCTGGAAGAAAAGAAATCCCGGCGTTCTCCGATCATCTAGGCGCAGAGTCGGTAGCACAGCGCGCGAAGGCCACATCCAAAAGCAGATTCTTCGCTTCGCTCAGAATGACATGTCCTCCCGAGCGAAGTATGTCATCCTGAGCGAAGCGAAGGATCTGCTTTTCTTCACGCGCCGCGCACGGGTTGAAAAAAGCTTGCTAAGCAAACTGGATATCCGCCACACCTTCGGCGATCTGGCCCAGGTATTGGCCGTTGGCCCGAATATCTGCGGCAACTGCCACTCGTGGCTTTTCCCGGTCCCAATTCTCGGGAACGGAGACCGTAAACCCTGCCGAGCCGTCTCCTTTCGGAGCGACGGTTAACTCCTGCATCTCCGGCGAGGCTTTCCATCCCGCCGGCACCACGAGAGCCGCCTCCACATGCATGGGGCTCGACCGATAATTGCGAACCCGCAACTCGACGGCGGCCGTCGAACCGGCTTTCGCCTGAAGCTGATAGGGATAGAGCCTGGCCCAACTGGGATTGAGCCCGAAGTCGCAATCGGGATCTGCGATCACATCAAAGAAGTACTTCTGCTGATCTTCCAGGCGCGCCTTCAGGCTTTCGAGGTCCGCCCGGTTGCTCAGGAACGGCTTGCCATGGCCAGGTGCTACGATATTGGGCTCATGCTCGAGAATCGTGCGGATGGACTTGACGTGGCTGTCATTCTCCACCCAGTTGCGAAAGATCAGGTTGTGACGAAGCGTGCCATCGCCTCGTGGGAAGAACGCATCACCCGTGAATGCCACTCGCGCGCCATCGATGGTTGAAAACAAAACCATCTGGTATTCCGTATGGCCGGGCGAATGAAAGACCTGGAACTCAAACTCTTCCCATTTGAAGGTTTCGCGGTTACGGAAAGCCCGGTCAATCTGGATCGGTTCGCCCAGGATACAGCCCAGGTTGTATCCGCGCGGATTCTGGAGAATGTCGACCATGTTCTCATAACACCACACTTTGGCGCCGTGATGCCGCACGAGGTGCGGGAAACCGTTCAGGTGGTCGTCGTGCATGTGGCTGGGCATCGCCACGTCCACGGACTTGAGCCCGTAACCGGCCTTGAGTTCGGCGACGGTGTGTTCGACAAAACCCATGCGGTCATGAACGGGCGTGGCATTCATGTAAGAGTTGAAGAAATTGCCGCTGGCCGATCCGTAGTCGACAAATAGCGCTTTCCCGCTGTCGCTAATCAGCGCGTAGGAACTCGAGGTGGTTTGGTAAGACGCAACCAAGTGAGGCGTGACCGCGTAGGGGCGGTTCTCGACCGTGAGCGTGTCCCCCGGGTTGTAAGCGGTGAACCAGCCCTTCAACTTGCGAATGAGATCATCGATCCCATCCGCAGGTGAATTAAACGGCTCGCCGTGCGAAGGGCAAACCAGTTCCGGCCCCTGTTCGCGGAGGCGAGTGAGTGAGTAAATGGCGTAGTCAACCCCGTCGCTGTTTCCGTAGCTATACTGAAGCTCGTAAAGATTCACGACCTTGCCCGGCGCCTGGATCAAGTCTCCCGTGAACGCCACTTTCTTGCCGTCGATTCTGCCGAGCAGACCGACCGATCCCAGCGTATGCCCGGGTGTGGGATAGATGAGCAGCTCGTGGGCGCCCCAAGTGTAGGTATCGTAGTCGCGCAGGACGTCCGCCACGGGGAGGTTCTCGGTCACGGTGAAGAAGTCGTTCTTGACGTTGTACAGCTCGAAGATGCGGCGATTTCGCCAGAAATTCTCCGCGTCCGCAAAGAGGTGCCGTTCATGCTGGGGGACAAGGATCGGAATACGCTCCGCCGCTGCCCGCGCGTCCCCCTGACACTGGTCGCGATGGTGGTGGGTGTGCAGGATGGCGTCGATTCGCGTGACGCCGATCTCGCCAAGCAGGGTCAGGACGTGGCCTGAACCGAAGTCGATCAGCAAGGCGCGATTGCCGTCTTTGAACACGTAGACATTACAGGTGTCGCGGAGCAGATAAAGGTTAGGAGAGACTTGAGTAAGCCCGCCTTGAGGAGTGAAGCGCACTGTCGCAGCCTCCCCCGCCGGCTTGGCAATTCCTGACGAGGCGCCCGCGAGCTCTCCGGCCACCAGTCCCGCCCCAGCGTTCCTCAGAAAATCGCGCCGGGTCACGCCGTGTTCGGGTGAACTCTTGAGTCTTTTCATTGGACCCTCCGGGATGCGATAACGAAGTCAGGACAACTCACCGCAGAGGCGCTGAGGAAGGGCGGGGCTTCAGCCCCGCCGCAGGAAATGAACAAGATTTTGGGGGCTTTAGCCCCTGAAGCGACATGGCTTCAGGGCCTAAAGGCCTATCAAAACTTGCCACGATGCAGCGGGGCTAAAGCCCCGCCCTTCCTCCGCGCCTCTGCGGTGCGATCTTCCGCTGCGGTCGGGGCGGATGCGCCTGACATTGCGAATCACTAGAAAAGGAGATTATAAGCCCTTCAGTGTGTGGTGGCTTGAGCTTCTTCCAGGGTTGGGACAAACGTCAGGATCTGCTCGACTTTGGTCACCTTCATCAGCGTCCTGATCCGGTCTTGCACGGCCACCAATATCAGCCGGCGACCCGAATTGACGCAAGAGACATGCGCGTTGACGAGAACCCCCACGCCTGCCGAATCAACGTAAGGGACCTGGGTGAAATCGAGAATGAGCGTCTTCGCGGTCTTCTCAGCCCGCACCGTATCCCGGAAATCGAACAAAGTGGCAATAGTTAGCGGACCATTGAGCCGCAGAATTCGCTGCTCTTCGTTCGCGCCCGGTGCATTGACGATGGTTAGCTTTTCTTCCCACATATCTAAGTAATGTAGGGTGCCTCCGGGGTTTTGTCAATAAGTAACATCCCGCTCAAGGCATGTTATATGAATTGTTACGGGAGTGTTACAGCGCAGCACAGCCGCATCCAAATGCAGATTCTTCGCTTCGCTCAGAATGACAGGCCAAGGGGCCGGTACTGTCATCCTGAGCGAACCATGTCATCCTGAGCGAAGCGAAGGATCTGCTTTTCTTCGCGTCTGAAATAACCAGCATTCGATTTAGACCTCCTTCGAAAGCGGCGTTGACATACCCCCCTGCAACCCCTAATATACCGCTCAAAGGAGGTAGTCATCATGCAACTGACCATCGACGCCAAGGAAGTCGAAGGGATTCGCGTCTTGAGCCTTAACGGTAGAATCGTGGCGGGCGCTGAAGTCGACAGCGTGCGCAGTTTCATCAAGGAGTTTCTGGGTAATCATTGGAATTATATTGTGCTCGACCTCGCTGAGGTGACGCGAATCGATAGCACAGGCATCGGCATGCTCGTCGAGTCGGTGATCTTAACGGTCAAGGAGGGGGGACAACTGAAACTTATACGCCTTCCTCGGCTAATTCATAATATCCTCTCCACTCACCGCTTGCTGCAAGCCTTCGACATCTATGCCACCGAAGCGGACGCATTGGCGAGTTTTGCCAAGTCGGCCCCTTAACCGGCCTTTCACCAAGCCTCGCGGCGCCATGCGATTATAGTGCTGACCTTCAGGTCAGCACTACGGATGCCGACCCTTCGCGTCGCTCAGGGCAGGCTCTAAAGGCCGGCGCTACCAGTGAAGCGGAGGCGTTAAGCAATCATTCCTTCTTCATCTTCATGGCAGGCTCGCCAAATGAGACGCAGAGCGCAATCGCCGATGCAACCCAGATGTACCACGGAAGTCGATCATGACAATGAAATTGTAGGATGACACATACGGCAAAGAGTATGCTTCCGAACATGATTCCTCCTAGCCCCGCAGCGTGCCGCTGATCGCCAAAGCAACGAACCCCAAGATGAGAAAGAGAATTCCCCCCAGCATGGTTGTCAGCGCTTTCGTACCGGCAGCCTTCCATTCTCCGGTCACAAATCCCCAGACGTTCGAGGTGATGATAATGGACGACATAAAAAGAGGCCAACCCAGAATCGGTCCCATCTCGGAAAGGCGCGCCGAGACGCCGCCATAAATAACCGTGCTTCCAAACCAGAACAAGCCCATAACGGCGCCAAAGACCCAATTCAGGCCGGTCCCTGGAGCCCGGAACAGGTGCGCGGACCCATTCTTCTTCCATAGGTAAGCGCAATAGATGAGATAAGGGATCAGAGCAGCCGTATTCACGGGCGCCCAAATCACATTCGCCTGGCTGCCTGGGCCGGCGCCTTGTGCGACCGCGGCATCAATGAGCGGCTTGCCAAAAGCCAGCCCGAAGTTGGTAAACGGAGAACCGATGCCGGCCAGAACACAAAGGAACAGTCCCAGCTTAAAACTTATCTTGACCGCAGTGGATTCCTTGGGGCGCGCGCCGGTGGCGGCGAGTTGTTTCTCCTTCATCCCTCCGGCCACTGCGCAACCTACGATTCCGGCGATGGCCAGCGCCACGCCGACGAAGATCATATGCCCCTGAGGGGTGTAGATTTTCTGCCTCTGCAACACCAGCATGGGTACCAGCGAGCCGAGGGCCGTGGAGAGGCCAATGGCGATGGCAAAATTGAGAGCAATACCAATTGCGGCAATTCCCAGTCCGAAGAAGATTTGCGCCATCCCAAAACCCACGCCGAAAAGGACCATCAGCATCAGGACCCGCGACCCTGCCGCCTGGAAAACGCTCCAGGCATTCGGAATGGTCAACCACACCGCCAGCCAAGGGAATACGACCATGCCCATGACCGCCCAAACGGACCAGATGTTTTCCCACTTCCAGGTTTTCACATATTTGGTGGGAGTTGCGAAACTGCCGTTGAGAACTCCGGCAAGCAACGCCAGCAGCACGGCTAGAGGCACATTTGCCATATGAAAACCCTCGTAAAAGCAGAAATTGGAAACTAGAAATCAGAAAATAGAAGTAGGGGGACGGCTTGACGTCCCCTAACGAATGGGGTGGGGCAAGCCCGACCCCTACGCCTTACTAGCGTTACTTGTCACTGTTCGTATCTGACCGGTTCCCACAACCTGGTACTTCACTGACGTGAGCTCCGGCAAGGCAAACGGACCGCGGCAATGGAGCTTTTGGGTGCTGATCCCCATCTCGGCGCCTAAGCCGAACTCTCCCCCATCCGTGAAGCGAGTGGAAGCGTTCCAATAAACCGCCGCTGAGTCCACCTGGTCCAAAAACCTCTGCGCACGCCCGGCATCGCGGGTGATGATAGCATCAGAATGGCGGGTGGAGTAACGATTGATGTGGGCGATGGCGTCGTCCAGGCTCGCCACCACCGCTACGGCCATTTTCAAGTCGGAGTATTCGGTGAACCAGTCCTCCGCAGAAGCCGCGCAAACCTTCTCTTCTCCCGCCAGGAGGCGCGTCTGCTCATCACCCCGCACCTCAACCCCGGCGGCGCGCAATCGCTCGACAATTCGGGGGACGTATTCCTCCGCGATGTCGCGGTGCACGAGCAGCTTTTCCGCCGCGTTGCACACCGAAGGCCGCTGCGTCTTGGCATTGATCACGATGCGGTCCGCAAGCTCGAAGTCCGCTTCCTTGTCCACATAAACGTGGCAATTCCCTGCCCCGGTTTCGATCACCGGAACCGTGGCCTGCTCCACCACACGGTTGATTAACTCCGCCCCGCCGCGCGGTACCAGGACGTCCACATAGCCGCGCGCCCGCATGAGTTCCGCCGCCGACTCACGGGATCGGGAATCCAGCAACTCGATCGCTCCCGCCGGCAACCCCGGCGCCTGGTTGAGAAGTTCCACTAACTGCTCGTTGGTGTGAACCGCCTCGCGTCCTCCACGCAGGACCGCCGCATTCCCGGCCTTCAGCGCCAGCACGGCCGCATCCACCGTCACGTTGGGGCGCGACTCATAAATGACGCCCACAACGCCCAGCGGCACTCGCACTTTCCGTATGCGCAGACCGTTGGGGCGAACCCATTCGGCCAAGACTTCACCCACCGGGTCAGGCAACGAGATGACCGCCTGAATTCCCGCCAGCATATCCGCTAACCGCGCGGGGTTCAGCAGAAGACGGTCGCGGCTGGAGGGACGAAGCTCGCTCGATTCGAGGTCGGCGCGGTTCGCCGCCAGAATGGCTTCGTGATTCGCCGCCAAAAGCTCCGCCATCGCCTCGAGGATGGCATTCTTCTGTTGCGAAGTCAGCAAGGCAAGGTGGGGCGCAGCCGTCTGGGCTCTGCGCAGTTTGTCGAGAGTACTAGACATGATGGTTCTCGATAACTCCCCTCCTTGGTAAGGAGGGGGCCAGGGGGCGGTAGATCCACGGCCCACCACCCCTAACCCCTCCTCAGCAGAGGAGGGGAATTCTAACAATCACGCGGGCTCCTCGTTCTTGGTGCGCAAGGGCGCGAAATAGGTCCCCACGCGGCGCTGCAGGGCGAGTGGAATGACCTCCGGATGGTTTCCGTTGGCAATCACCACCTGAATTCCCGCCGCCGTGGCCCTCAGTGCCGCTCGCAACTTGGAGCGCATGCCGCCTCGCCCCAACTGGCTCTTGCCGCTGCAGGCGGCTTCCATCGCGGGTGTCACACGACGAACGGCCCGCACCAGGCGTGGTTTGCCCGAGACGCCTTTGGACCGCAAGAAACCGTCCACGTCGGTCAGCAAGATCAACCAGTCCGCTCCTAAAGCCGTGGCTACGAGGGCGCTCAACTCGTCGTTATCACCGAACGCGCCTTCCAGTTCACGCACGGAGACGCTATCGTTTTCGTTCACGATGGGCAGCACTTTCATGCGCAGCAACTGCTGGAGCGTCTTGCAGAGGTTTTGATAGCGGAGGGGAGAGGAAAAGTCATCACTGGAAAGGAGCAGTTGCGCCACCACTTTCTTCCCAAATAGCAGCCGCTCGTAGGTGTGCATCAACCTGCTCTGGCCCACTGCCGCGGTGGCCTGCATCAGCCCCAACTTCTTGGGCCGCCGCTTGATATCCAGCGAGAACATTCCGCAGGCGATCGCGCCCGAACTGACGATCACATACTCATGGTGCCCCAGATCCAGTTGATCGATCAACGACCGCATCCAAGTGAAGTTGATCTGCCCGCCAGGGGCGATCAAGCTGGTCCCGATTTTGATGACTACACGCATATGGAGTGCGGCAGCGAAGCTGCCGCCCTGGCCTCAAAATTTGAAGTGCCGCAGCAAAGCTGCCGCGTTGGATTGCACGCGGGAGCGTGCGGCGTCCAAGTGTGAGCATAGCGCGGGCCTTAAGGCCGGCGCCACGAGTTACATCTGGACCTAACTAGGGAAGGCGGTGGCTGGCGCCACCGCACTCCAAAACGCTACTTGCTTTCGGCCTGTTTCTTGCCCTCCCAGGCGCCGTTTTCGGTGTCGCTTGTCCACTTGCCGGAAAGCTCACCCTTCTTGAGTTTAGCGGTTAGCTGGTAGTTCCCTTGCGGCGTGTCGATGTGGATTTCAACGTCGTCTTTCTTAACCGTCCCGGCACTGATCTGAGTCCCGCCCATGGGCGAAGATACCGATCCCGTCAACGAATCCTTAGTCTGCTCGAGATACAGAGTGAACGGCATGTCACCTTGCGAGCCCCCGTGCGCCGTGCACTCCCACGTTCCCGTCAAAGGGCCGGGCTTGGGTTTCTTCGCTTGCGACTGATCTTGCGCCAGCGCGAAACCCGCCACGCACAAGATACCCAGGCTAAGAACGAAAGGAATCATCTTCCTCATCTTCATGTATTTGCTCCTTGTTCGATCTCATGAAATAAACTATCGAGGCATTTTACAGCGGCAGCGGGACTTCCGTCCAGAAGAAGTCGAGAGTTGAAAGTCGAGAGTCGAGAGCAACCCCTTTGACTTTCGGCTCTCGACTTTTGACTCTCGACTCTTGACTGCCCTTCAGAACCAAAAATGCCAAGCCGTGTCAACGAGCGCGTGGGTCAAAGCGGAAGCCGAAATCCTCTGCCGGTTTCTAAATGTGTATCCGTAGAAGACTCCCGCGAGCGTAGCCATGATCGCGTATCGCCAGTTGGGGACCGGAGCGTGATGGAGATGCGATGCCCCGAATATCACGGAAGCAATCAGCAAGCCGTAGACGCCGCGCGGTCCTCGCCGTATGCTTTGGCACAAGAGATTTTGCAGGATCCCCCGGAACAGCAGTTCCTCCGGAATGGCAATCGTGAAGTAGATGGCAAAGAACTGAAGCGGGAACTGCCCGAGCGAGGCGTTTGAGAAGTGGGGGTGGATGAAATGCAGCAACAACCCCAGCGGGATGCCGATGACACAAAACCCCAGAAAATTGGCGGTCCCGTCCGTCACGTCCTGTTTATGCCATATCAGCCGGTAACCCACGCCTTCCAGATTGCGGACCACCGCAAACGCGTATACGCCCACGCAAACGCAAAACAGAGGACGGAAAAAGTAGAGGTCGAACGGCCAGGTCCATATTCCCGTTAACCAATTGGCGGCGACGGGCAACGCCAGCGCCAGCATAGCCGCCACGTCCCGCCATCCGATGAGCGGCGGGCGGTGCAGGCGATCAGGAAGCAGCAACAAGCCAGGCGCGAGAATATACGCCAGCAACTTCCCCGCCCCCAGAAACGTGAAAGAGCGCGTTCCAAAGGCGTACACGAGGTACGGGATCAGCAGGAGCAATGGCAAGGTTGCGGCTGCCCATACCGACTCCACCACACGCTGCCGCAGGTGGCGCACCAGGCTCTGCTGCGCCAATCCCACAAAGGCGCAGAGAATCAGGCCAAGACTCAATAAGATGGCTCCCAGCCGGACCGGGTCAGGATGAACCTGAAGCAGAATCACGGCCTCCGCCACGCCGCATAGAGCAAGGACTCCGATTGCAAACAGGCCCAGGTTTTTCATCGCATGATTCCGATTACTGCCCCCCCAAGTCCACCTTGGCCAGGGGAACGAATTCCACCGGCCCCAGTTTCTTTAAGTCTTTTTCGAACCCCGAAAGATTACCCACCAGGACGATGATATTGTTCTCGGGCGCCAGGCGACGGCCGGCGGCGTTCCATACCTCCTCGGTGGTCAGGGCCCGGATCTTCTCCGGAAAGCGATTCCAATAGTCCAGGGGCAGATTGTAAACCAAAAGTTCCAGTGTGTGACTGGCGACATTATCCGAAGACTCAAAATCCAGTGCCAGATGTCCAATCAAGTAACCCTGCGCCGTTTCGAGTTCCTGGGGCGTGATCGGGTGGTCATGCATCTGCTTGATCTGTTCGAGGGCCAGCCGAAGGCTCTTCAAGGTTTCCGGAGTGCGTGTAAAGGTCTTGCACTGCCAGACGCCCGCCGTCCGATAGGAGAGAAGTTCACTCGAAGCGCCGTAGGTCAGACCCTGGTGGCTGCGCAAGGCCTTAAACAGCCGGTTCTCAGAAGGTCCACCCAGAATCTGGTCCGCAATGCTCAGCGCCAGGTAATCCGGGTCCGCCCGCGGCGCTCCGAGATTGGCGATGCGAATCTCGGTTTGAACCGCATCCGGTTTGTCGATGGCAAGAATCCGGTGCCCGCCCGCCTCCGGCGAGGCAGCGGGCACGGAAGGCGGGGCCTGGTTGGCCCAGGCGCCCAACCACTTTTCGGCTCGCTCGAAGGCCTCCGCGGCATGCATATCTCCGACAATCGCGAGGACGGCGTTGGAGGGCTGATAATGGGCTGCGTGGAAGGCTCGAAGGTCTTCTGGCGAAATGCGGTGCACCGCGGCGACGGTTCCGTCTTCGGGGTGGCCGTAGGGAGTCCCGGAAAAGGCAAGGCGCCTCGCGGCCGTATCGGCGACGTAGTCCGGGTCGTCGCGAACCACCTCGAGGCCCGAAAGCGTCTGCCGGCGCTTGCGATCGACCTCCGCGGGCGCGAAGGTGGAATGCATCACCATGTCGGAGAGAAGATCGAAAGCCAACTCCTCATGGTCGTTCAGGACGCTCAGACTTATGTACGATTCGTCCCACCCGGCCCCTGTATCCACCAACCCACCGATGGAATCAATCGCCTCGGAGATTTGGCCCGCCGTGCGCGTCGGAGTCCCCTCGGTCAGCAGCGCGGCTCACCAGTTGAGCCGTTCCCGGCAGCGTGGCCGGGTCTGATTCCGCGCCCGATTTTACCATCAGGCGCAGCGTCACGAGAGGAAGCGCATGTCTTTCGACGGCGACCAGCTTCAGGCCATTGGGAAGGACGCGCAACTCCGGCGAGGGAAGAACCAGCGGCTTGGGAGGCAAGGCCGCAGGGGGAAAATCACGAGCCGGCCCGGCAATGGCGCACAGCAGTGCCCCCAGGAATAGCATGGCTGTCCTCTGAAATCCGCGAAGTTTGCTACGCCTTCGAGCGGGGCAATTCACTGCTGCTTGGGTGTCATTCCGGGTGCACATAGAACTATGGCCTACGCATGGAGATCAGAGTCACTGTCATCCTGAGCGACGCGGAGGATCTGCAGTTCCGGGCGGAGTCGAACTAATGCAGATTCTTCGCTTCGCTCAGAATGACACGTACTCGAAATCACTTCGTTCCCTCATCGCCCTCCCGTCGATTGGCTGCCGCCTTGCGCATTCTTCGGATACACTTCCACCAGCGTCATATTCTCCGGCACAAAATACTTCCGGGCCACACGCTGAATATCCGCCGGCGTCACCGCCAGAAACCGGGCCAGTTCCGTGTTGACCAGGTTCGCATCTTTCAGAACCACCGCGGCATAGCCCAGTTCCTCGCCCCGCGTTTGCACCGTCTGCCGGCTCAGAATGAAATCGCGCAGGGTTTCGTTTTTGGCCTTCTCCAGCTCGGCGTCAGTGACCAACTGGCTCTTCAGCCGCGTCAGCTCCGCCTCGACCTCAGCCTCGCCCTCGGCCGGCGCGTGGCCCTGGTTCAAGACGGCAAAAACAAAAAAGAGATTGGGATCTTCGGTGAAGTTGCCGGTGCTCTCCGCCTCCAGGGCAATTTGCTTGTCATAGACCAGTCGGCGGTAGATCCGCGAACTCTCGCCCTCCGAGAGGATGTTGGATGCCAGCCGCAAGGGATACGCATCCGGGGTTCCGTCCGCCGGCATATGGTAACCTTCGATGAAGGCGGGAAGCGCCACGTTCAAATCGAGTTTCACCGCTCGCTTGGCGGTTTGAGGCGGTTCCTGTGGGATGTTATTTGCAGGCAGGCGCGCCCCCCGTGCAAGGGGGCCGAAATACTTCTGGATCATGGATGCCGTCTCGGTCGGATCCAGATCGCCGACAATCACCAGAGTGGCGTTGTTGGGCACGTAGTACGTGTCGTAGAAATCTTTGATATCCTCGATCCGAGCGTTGTCGAGGTCATGCATGCTGCCAATCGTCATGTGCTGGTAGGGATGCACGCTATAGGCGTGTTGATAGAGGGTCTCCACTACCGTGCCGTACGGCGGGTTATCGAACTTCAGGCGTCTCTCTTCTTCCACCACTTCCCTTTCGTTGTTGAAAACCGATTGCGTAATATCCAGGTTGCGCATCCGATCCGCTTCCAGCCACAGAACCACAGGGAGCTCAGAGCTGGGAGTTGTCTCCCAGAAGACGGTGGTGTCCTCGGTAGTGTAGGCGTTGTCGATGCCCCCGGAGCGAATGATGTAGTCCGAGAAGTCCTCTGCGCCGATGTTCGTCGTCCCGTCAAACATCAGGTGCTCGAACAGGTGAGCAAAACCCGTCCTCCCCGGGACTTCATTCTTCGAGCCCACGTGGTACCAGACTTGCACATCCACCACCGGCGATTGGTGGTCTTCAATAAGACAGGCGTTCAGACCGTTGGGGAGCATTAGCGTGCGAATCGTGGTGTGAGGGAGAGTGACGGCTCCACTGTCCGCCGCGGTCCCCGCGAGAATAACAAGAACAGCCGCAAAAGCAGCCGCGCGAGCTGTGTGGGCTGTGTGGAAAATGCTGGACAAACTGCTCCTAACCCTGAATAGGCTTTCCTGCCTGGCGCCGACCTTTGGGTCGGCGTATACGTGCATGGACCGAAAGGCTGCCGCCACGTTTAAACTTCGCATTTTATCATTGAGAGGCATTACGCGGCGACCAATCACTTTAACGCCGAGAGTCCCGCCAACGAGGGACTGGGCACGAAACGCCGGTCTGTCCTGCACCCTGGCAGTGTCGAGTGGGGTATAATAACGGTGGTTCTCGGAAAGCTTGGGACAAGGAAGGACAAAAGCATGGCTAGCTTCCCATCGGAAGATGAGAGGTTGAAAGAGCTTTTCAAGACAGCCCTCCTCGAGGTGCTGGAGGAGCGAAAGGACCTTCTGCGTGACGTTATAGAGGAGTCCTTAGAGGATATTGCTCTCGCACGCGCGATCGACGCGGGCCAACGCACCGGGGAAGTTGATCGCGGCGACGTCATCTCTCTGCTTGAGGCTGCCCATTAAACGTTCGCTTCGATGCGAGTTTTGCTTCTGACGTACGGGCTCCGAAGGACGAATCCCTCCTTCCTGCAAATGGTTCAATGACTCAATGGCTCAATGATTCAATTCTTTGCTTTACTCGGTGTATTTCTGCGCGATGGGATATCGCCGCCCCATGCCGAAGGCCTTGGCGGTGACTTTGAGAGTGGGAGGGGCCTGCTGGCGCTTGTATTCGGCGCCGGCAATCATGCGTACGGTGTTCTTCACTAACTTGAGATCGAAACGGTGCTTCTCGGCAATCTCCTGCGCGGAGAGCGCCTCTTCGATGTAATCCTTAAGGATGGCGTCCAAAATCTCATACGGGGGAAGGCTATCCTGGTCGGTCTGATTGGGACGTAATTCGGCCGAAGGCGGCTTTTCCAGACAAGCCTGCGGGATGCGCTCGCCGGCGCGATTCACGTAGCGAGCCAGTTCGTAAACCATCATCTTGGGCACGTCGGCGATCACGGCAAGACCTCCGGCCATGTCGCCGTAAAGGGTGCAGTAACCGGCGCCCAACTCCGACTTGTTTCCGGTGCTGAGGAGCAGGGAGCCAAATTTATTGGACAAAGCCATCAGAATATTGCCGCGTACGCGGGCTTGAATATTTTCCTCCGCCACGTCGCGAGGTTTTCCTGCGAAGGTGGGCTCGAGCCCCTGAAGATAGGCCTCATAGATGGGAGTGATGGGAATAATCTGGAAGTTGATGTGCAAATTGCGAGCCAGCGCTTCGGCGTCGCTTACGCTACCCGGCGAAGAATAAGGGCCCGGCATGCCCACCCCGGTGACGTTCTCAGGGCCCAGGGCGTCCGCCGCCAGCGTGGCCACCAGTGATGAGTCGATGCCGCCGCTCAGGCCCACGATCACTTTCCGGAACCCGCACTTCATCACGTAGTCATGCACACCCAGTTTGAGCGCCTCATAGACTCCTTGGGTTTCGGAAGCGGGAGCCGAGTGGATCTCGAGCGACCCGGAGCGCCCCTTGTTCCCCTCCTCGCTGAGGAGGGGAGTAAGGGGTTGTGAGCCGCAGGAAGTGTCGAAAATCACCAGGTCTTCCTCAAACGAGCGGGCGCGCGCGCAGATCTCGCCGCGAGCGTTGAATGCCATGCTGCCGCCATCGAACACCAGTTGATCGTTTCCGCCGACCTGGTTAACGTAGACTACATTAATATGCCGTGTATCCGCAATGGACTTGAGCATGTCGTGGCGCAGTTGAACTTTCTCTTTACTGTAAGGCGAAGAGGCGATATTGAGCAGCAGGTCGGCTCCGGCGCGGACACATTCCTCGACAGGATTTCGTTCGTAGCGCTGCTGCCTCCAGAAGTGCTTGTCGTTCCAAACGTCCTCGCAGATGGTAATCCCGAGCTTGAAGCCGTTGAACTCCCGGACTTCGATCGACTTGCCGGGCTCGAAGTAACGCGATTCGTCGAATACGTCGTAGAAGGGGAGCAGGATTTTCGTATAATCCACCACTACCCTGCCGCCCTCAATCAAGGCCGCCGCGTCCACCACGGCTTTGCCAGGAGCCGCATGGGAGCGCCGCACGTAGCCCACCAGCGTTGGAATGGGCGGAAGCAGGCGAACCAGTCGGGCGAGTTCAGTCTCCGACTTGAGGATGAAACCCGGCCTTTCCACCAGATCGCGAGGCGGATATCCGCAAATCGCCAACTCCGGAAACACGACGAGGTCTGCACCCCGTTCCCGCGCGCATTGCGCATACTTCAGGATGCGGTCGATATTGCCGGCAAAATCCCCCACCGTCGTGTTAATCTGGGCGAGGGCGATCTTCATGGCATTTGTGATTTGTGATGGGTGATCTGCGATTGGTGTCCGCGTCGTGCGTATTTCCCCCGGGTGGGAATCCCGCCGCCGCTTTCACTGAAGGCGCCCCGAAACTCTCAAGCAGCACTGTTTCAAAAGTGCGCACCCGAGTTTCGAATTTCGATTTTCGCGTTTCGGCCTTCCCGGCTAGGCGCTGAAAGAACTTCCACAGCCGCAGGTGGTCTTTACATTGGGGTTCTCGAACTTAAAGCCCGCGCCTTCCAAGGATTCGACGTAGTCGATCTTGGTGCCGGTGATGTACATCAGGGAGGCTTGGTCAATAAACACCTTGAGGCCGTCGAATTCGTACACTTTGTCCACCCCATTGGTCTGGTTCTCAAAGTTCATCTGATAAGAGAATCCAGAACATCCGCCGCCCACTACGGCGACACGCAATCCCTCAGGGGCAGGGTTCTGTTGGGACATGATTTCCTTCACCTTGGAGACGGCCTTGGGGGTAAGCTCAATATTCATCGGATACTCCTTTGTGATTTACCTCACACCTATAATATCTGATGACCCAACATACCAGAGAGATACAAGGAAATCAACCCCCTAGGGCACTGATCCGTCGATAACATGCGGGTAAGCCGCGAGGGCGCAGGGGCGAGGCGGCGCCTCGCCCTTGCAGGCAGCGCCCTCCGAGTGGACGTGATGCCACGAGCAGCGAGGCACTAGGCGGCCAATTAGTCTCACCTCGCGTTTGCGCGGCAGCATTTCTCCTTTTTTTGCACTTTTCGCTTGACAACCCTCGAGAGTCATGATAGCCTATAATTGTTGTCTTGTTGGAGACATTATGTCGCAGACGAAGCCCGGCACGAGTTTGCAAGCATGGCGCCTCAACCAACCGGTGATCCCCGTCCCTCGCCTGCCCCGGGGAGTGGAAAGCCGGGTGACGCAAATAACAAAAAACAGTGGGAACGAACTAAATAAGTGCTTTAGAATAAATGATATCACTTTTTTGAATGCTGCACATTTCGCGCTTTTTGCGTGCAAGTCGGCACGAATTAACGCCTGCAACGAGCAAAAACGCCACATTTTGCGCAAACGAACTGAAACCTGCAAGTCGCAAGGAGAGGCCGGGACAGTGGCGGGCACCCGGCTACACAAGCCTGCCGCCACTCCTCGCGACGGTGCGCTGCCGGGAGTTAAGCTCCGGTGAAAAAGTACATGCTGGCAATGGCGTTAGTAGCCGCTGCAGGCCTTTTTCTGGAGAGCGGCTGTAGCGGTCCGGGTGGCCAGGGGACCCCGCCGCACGTCGTTACTACCCCGGGAACGCTGGCGATATTCGGCGGCGACACTCCTTTCTGTGGCGCGCTTTCCTTCACGGTCACTATCACCGGCCTGACGTTGACGCCGCAATCGGGTTCGACCCCGGTATCGGTCCTTTCCGGTGGCACGGCGCTGACGGTGGATTTTGCCTCCCTGATGGACTTCGCCACCCCGTTTAGTCTTTCAAACGTTCCTCCGGGAACTTACACCGCCTTGGGTATGACCCTCTCCAACCCGCAACTGACGTACGCGGATACGTCCACCACCCCGCCCTCGATCAAAACTGCCGTCCCGGCCATGCCGACCCTGGTAGTCAGTCTGCCTTTCAACCCGGCAATCACCGTTGCCAGCGCCGGCAGCCTCGCCTTGCAACTCGACTTCAACCTCCTTGACTCGGTTACCGCCGGCGCCGACGGTCAGTTCACAGCGGCCCCGGCTTTCAGCGCTACCGTAGCCTCGACATCGGGAAACGCGGGTTATGCCCGGTTTGACGACTTAAACGGGGTCGTTCAGAGTGTCAGTACAAGTTCGACCAATCCGTCCTTCCTTGGAAGCTTCACGATTTCCAGCCCAAACACTCCAACCTTCACGGTCAACGTCGACAGTTCCACGAGCTTCGTAGGCGTCTCCGGCCTGGCTGGGCTGACTCCCGGGACTTTTGTTGAAATGGACGCCGTCCTCGACGCCAATGCAAACATTGTTGCGAATGCTGTTGTCACCGAAGTTCAAGAGGACGCGGCAAGTGGCCAAGCGGCTTTTGTCGGCTTAATCACCACAGTGACGCCGCCGACGGGAAACGCTGCGCAATTCACTATGCTGGTGCAACAGGAGAACCCTGACGTGAGCAGCCGGGTGCCGGTCTTCTCGCTGTTGACGGTTAGTGTCCCTTCCACATCGACGACTTTCGGAATCAGCGCGCCGGGAGCGGATTTTGGCGGCTTCTCGTATGGCCCGGCGAGCCTCGCGGTAGGGCAGCGGGTGGTCGTCCATGGCACGCTCCCCAGCGGGTCGGCCGTGGTCTCGAATGCCACGGCGCGCGCCGTGTTCCTGGGCCTGCAGTCCTTTCTGGGAAACCTCTCCACGAACCCGCTTACGCCCGTCACCGTCGCCAACGACGGCGTAGACGGAGGCTTCACGCTCGTTCCCTGCTCACCTCTGTTTCAGGGCGCGCCGATTACGGCCCTCGTTAACCAGCAAACCGTTTATTCCGGCCTCGCGAATCTGTCCAGCCTCAATAACCCTGGCGCCCATTTCCTCCTGGCCAAGGGGTTGCTTTTCTACGAGCAAAGCGCTACCACGTACGGGGTGGAGAGTTGGACTGTGCCGACCGAAGTTCAGGAGGCGACGGAGGTCCACCAGTTGCCTTAAGATTATCGTGACAGCATTTTTCCGCATCCTAGAAGGGAGCACGAGGGAGTACGAATAATAGCTCAGAACATGTCGCATCGTGACCACGCCAAGACGACGCTGGCCTGCGCCATATGGGCCGCTAGTCTGATTCTTGCCTGTTCCGGGGCGCTTCGCGCCCAGGAAGCCGTGCGCACGGGGCTGGCCTATTTTCCCGCCGACACGCAGCAGATTGCGTACTCGAGCTTTGCACAACTGCGTTCTTCGGCGGATTATCCGCAGATCCGCCGGCATGTTCTTTATCGACAGATGCACGGATTTCAGGAGTTCCTCCACTCCTTGGGCATCAACCCCGAGAAGGACGTTGATGAGGTGATGCTGGGCTGGCGCGGCGACTCCCCGACCGGTCCTGGGAGTTTCGGCGTAGCGGCAGGACGCTTCGAACCCGATAAAGTAAGCGAGTATTTCGCGAAGACTCAGTTGCCGGTGCGGTCCTACGACGGCTGCGACCTCTACGCTTTTGGTTCGGGCGCCGACCAGGACGATACCTTTTTTACTTTTCTCGATTCCACCCTGGCAGCTTTCGGACGGCTGCACGACCTGAAAGCCCTCCTGGATGTGCGAGAGGGCAGCGCGCCGCCCCTGGGAGCGAACCAGACCCTCCAAGGCTACGAAGCCGAACTGGACGGAAGGTCTCCTCAATGGGGAATCCTGACCGGTCGGGCGGCGGCCAATGTGGCGACGCCCTGGCTGCTGGGAGGCAAGAGTACTAGCGTAGATTTAACGGTATTGATGCTGCCGGTGCAGGCCGTTCTGTATCGCATCGATTGGGACGGCGGCTTCACGGCTCACATCAGCGTCGTCTGCAAGTCGCCCGACACCGCCGCAGGGCTGTTTCAGCTCTTGAATCTTCTCAAGTCGGCGCCGGTGTTTGCGGCTGCGACGGGTGGTTCCGCACCGAGCCCGATCGTCCAGAACCTGGATGCTCGCCAGGATGGAGCACGCCTCGAGTTGAGCGCCTCAGGGCCTGCGGAGGCGCTGGACCAATTGATCCATTGATTCATTGAGTCATTGGGTGATTGGGCCATTGAAAAATCTGTTCTATGTCCGCGGGAATGCATTAGTCCAATGACCCAATGGCTCAATCGCTCAATGACTCAATTTGGTGTGTATGGCTTCAGTTCCTGCTCGAAATCTGCCTTGCTGATCGCCTCGCCATCGTTCAGGCGGCCGACCAGCTTGTCGATGACTTGTTTGGCCTGGTCCTTACGGTAGGCGCGGATGAAGCCGTCAAGGAAATGCTCTCCCGCCATGGCGCGGTTGATCTCCGCTTCCTTGTTGTGGTCCTGCAACTCCGTGAAATAGACCACGCGGTATTTCCCGGAGTAGGTGGACTCTTTATAAACCTCAAACATGATCTTGTCTAATTCGAATGGCATCGTACTCCTCGGCTGGGGCTAGGGACTGGGGCTAGCTAAAGAACAATCAGCCGCTGATTTGTTCCATAAGGCCCTCTATCTTTGATAGCAGAGAGGGGCCATCGGTCAATGCGAAACAATTACGAGCTCGATGCTTGGCAACCAGAATCTCCCGTACCAACCTCTTGGCGTGTCGGGCGCGATCATGCTTTGGGAGTCCGGGAGGCAGGGGTTTCAACTTCGAATAAAGCTGTGAAAAGATCTGCCACGAGGTCGGCCCCGCCTCAGCTTGACGTGCTTCCCAGCGGGCCCGAAGCGCCTCACGGATGACTCGTGATTTTGTTCCTTTGCTTTCGCGAGTCAACTCGCGTAGTATGCGCGAGGTGTCAGCGTCCAACCGAAATGTAATTGTGTCGCCCACGTCTTACAGGGTAAGACAGAAGCCGGCGTCTGTCAAGATGATCTGCTTCTCAAGTTCGCGATTCGCCTCGAAACAAGCCTAATGGCTTCCTGAAGATTTTCGCGCGCCTCTTCCAGCGTCTCGCCTTGCGTATTGGCACCCGGTAGCTCTTCAACCCAGCCGATATAACCTTCCGGCACTTTCTTGAAAACGGCGGTGAGTTCCATGTTCCGCCCTAGCGTTCAACTCACAATCCTAACATGCTCTGCCTGGCGCGGACAATCAGCACGCGCATCAGAAGGTTTTTGACGGCTGACAGTCGTGGAAAGGTTTCCATAGCCCTCTCCCTGGGGAGAGGGTGTCGCGCTACCGGCGCTTTCATCAGCCGGAGCGGGACGGGTGAGGGGGCTCGTGGCCGACTAGGGCAAGCTCGTCTCTACCATTCTCACCCGGCGTTTTCATGCTTTCTTCCAGGTCGGGCAATTGCCACTGAATATCGACCGCCTGCTCGTAAGCGTCGTGCTCTTTCCAGAGAGTGAAGTTGCCGATGTGGCGGCCAGCTTCATGTCGCTTCGCCCGCCTCGTACCCGTAATCGCAACGTGGCCCGCTAGAAGAACAATTATGCGCAAACCTACTTAGCAGGCCGTCGTTTTATCTCTCGCCAAAGTTCGATTACAGACACGGGACAATCCGGCCAACGTTCTCCCAGCACACTTACGAGCCGCACTGCGACGCGTCATGCCCATGCTCACGTAAGTTGGACGCCAAGAACTCGAAGTCGATCCTCGCCGGCACCCATGATTTCGTCTTCAGGTCCGAGAGGGGCTTGCCCTACTGCAGTCTCGGAAAGGCGCTCCGAATCGCGTTGAGGGAGAGATCTAGTTCAAGACTCACCATCCCGAAGAGTCACAGCGAGACCCTGTTCTACTCAACCCTTGACGAAGGCTTTGATATTCGATGGGCTTTTGATAATCTTGTGTAGGCCGTTTGTCGGACTCATTGCGACGGTGGATCTCCGCTCGTGCTCTTATTTCGTGCTCTGACGCCATCCTTCAGAGCGTCTTCTCTAACCTTGACCGGTTCATCCACCTGCACCAAACAGCCCGCAGTGATGTTCGGTCTTCGATTGCTCTGTGAGCGAGTTTGATCTATACAACTTCCCACTTGCCGAATCTCTCGCCATAGGGTCTATACGAATAGTTTCCTTTGAGAGCTGTATTCGTAGAGAGTGGGCGCACGGCCTACATTACCGCACACGCAGCATTGAATCCGTAAAGATAGTCAACGATGCGGCCTCCTCGAAATAAGTCACTCCGGATGCGCATCTTCAGGGTCAGGGATCTTGACGCTCGCCCGAATCGACCTGATGTGCGGATCGAGTGGATGTGGCACGTTCGACTATCTCCTTTTTAGTGAGAGTTTCCTTCCCGATGCTACTGCAATGAGTATTGCAAGGCTTCGTAAATTCTCTAGGACTATGTCTTGTGCGGACCATGGACGGCCATTCACCTCCGGCTAGGCCATCCGGGCCAGGTCCTCATGTCACTGCAGTTACGAGCAGTCAAGGCGACGCCGCTCACCAGCGCCCTGCCGTCATCCCCGCGAAGGCGGGAATCCACGGCTGGTTCTGTCGGCAATCGGTATGCTAGAACTGGGTTCCCGCTTTCGCGGGAACGACACGCTGGGTGGTCACAGACACAACCTGGATTCCCGCTTTCGCGGGAATGACGTGTTACGGGGTCTTCGAAGACAAGGCAAACGCCCCACCGTCGTCATCCCCGAGAAAGCGGGGATCCATGGTCATTCTCGGGCACATGGCAGGTCACATCCGGACGTTGCACTAGGGCATGTCCATCACCGTCTCATACAAATCCCTCCACTCAGGGTTCGTCGATTCGATAAGCTGGATCTTCGAGGCCCGGTTCCACTTCTTGAGGCGCTTTTCGCTTTGAATGGTCCTCTTGGGTCGTGCAAACACTTCGCCATAGACGTGGCGGTCCACCCGTACTTTTGGTAAGCCTTCTGATCAAGCCTTGCTTGTGTTGCCATACCCGTCTGAATATTGCTGGTTACCCCGATGTATACCGTTCATTCGGCTTGCTGGCAAGAATGTAGACATGGCACTGGCAGGTCATGGTCTTGGTCTATTGTAGTGGATTCCCGCTTTCGCGGGAATGACGTCTGCTGGCGGTGAGGAATCCCCGCTCTCCTCGAATAGCTCATTTCAGCGGCGCGTCGTGAGCGTGGCGCATAGCTCCAACGTCATCCCCACGAATGGCGCTGATCCTGTTCGCGGTGGAGTCTAGCATCAGCAGGGGTCCGATCAAACGAGAGTCGAACTTCAATCCTTCCTGCGCCGGATGGCGTTAATCCCCACTGGCGTCTCGACCTGATAAGGCTCGGGAGGCGGGCCCACGACGGGCATGCCATCGATTTGGGCGCGCAGTTGCGCTTCGAACTCTTTAAGCTTGGCATCGACTTCGGACTGCTTGAGCTTGCGGCGGAGGATATCTTCGCGGTAGCGCTTGAGGAAATAGCCGATGGTCTCGACGCGAATCTTAATCGAGCCGGTGGGCTTATTTTCGTCGATATCCTTGAAGGAGAAGTAGGGCGTGCCGGATTTGGTTACGGTTTCTTCGACGGCGGTATAGATGGGAGCATCGTGGCCGCACTTGAAACTCGAGAGCTCGAGGGCCACGAGATTGGGATGCCGTGCCGTGTACTTGGCGGCCCACATTTTTTGCGAGGTGTTTTCGCTGTAGCTGTTCTTCCAGGCATCGCTGATGTCCATGGGATGCTTGATGATCCCTGCCTTAACGTCTTCCCCAAAGAGCGAGTTGATGATGTCCTCGTCGATGGGCAGCGATTGCAGCGTCAGCACGGGGTAGCCGATTTTCTGAAATTCCTCCAAGATTTCGTGGTTGATGCCCGGATCGTTGTGGTAGGGGCGGCCCAGCAGCACGATGCCGATGCGGTCCTCGGCCTCCAGCCGTTTCAGCACTTCCCTGCCCTGGGCGCGCAGGATCTTGTTCATGAATTCCTCCTGCGCCTTCATGCCGGCCTCAACGGCGCGGTAATTCTCTTCCCACGAAAGCCCGAGGATGTCGACGAACTCATCATAGAGCTGCTTGGCCAATAGCGCCGGCTTCCCCGGATTTACAAACGTGTCGAGGAAGCGGATATTGTTCTCCTTGAAAATATCGCCTTCCTTGATGAACGCAGCTTTAATCGACTCCGGCGTGGTCGCCACGGTGGGGCAGGAGCGGTGCGACTGTGCGTACGGGAGGTCGCTCGGAAGGTCATCAATCATGGGGCAGAAGATGATGTCGAGCGGCTTCTTTTTGTGGACGACATAGAGCAGATTATGAACGTGCGGGATGCCGACCTTGGAGGGGAAACAGGGGTCGATGGCGCCTCGTTTGGCTCCCTCTTTATAGAGAGTCTCGTTCGTGAAATCGGAATAGACGATGTTTTCGGCGGGAATGCCCAGCGCCTCGAAGTAGGCGCTGAATATGGGATTCACGGAGTACATGTTGAGGATGCGCGGAATGCCGATGCGCAGATCCTTGCGCTTCTTCATCAACTCGACGCGCTTCTTCTGCTTCGCCGTAAACGCGAATTTGGGCAACGGATCGACCACCGGCTCGGGCGCGTAGGACTTGAAGGGAGCTTTGGCGCCGAGTTCCGCCATGTTGGGGTTGTCCTTTTTGGCGGCGTCCAGGCCCTTCTTGATCTCGCGCATGTCGGCAACGTCTTCCACCAGGCCCTTCTCGCAACTGTTCCCAACGATCAGGCGCTTGATGCCAGGCAGGATGGGGATTTTCGACTTCTTCCACGATTCGTCCGCGCTGGCGATCTGCACATCAATAAACGTTCGCATGCACTTGTTCTTGCAGAAATAGCAGCGCGTATTCTCGCTGCGATGCGTGGTGTAAGCGATCTTGTCGACCGCTTCGAAGCCAATGAAACTCGTCCGATGTCCGTTTTGGTAGAGCCGGCGCGATTCGATAGCGGCGCCGATGGCGCCCGCTTCCCCGCAATGTTCGTGGACAATGACGTTGGGTTTTTGGCCCTTGTCTTTGAATCGCGATTCGATGAAGTCCACTTGCGACTTGACGGCAGCCAGGTTGTGCTGCGTCCCTCCTTGCAAGATGAAGGTCTTGCCCAGAGAGGCTAAATTCGGAATCTGCGACACGTAGAGCCAGATATTTTTGGGCAGCACGTTGGCCAGGCCGGCCATGATTTCTTCGGGTTTCCACCCCTGGCGCTGGAAGTCCACGATGTCCGACTGCATAAAGACCGCACAGCCGTACCCGAACATGGGCATGGCTTTGGCGCTGAAGGCGAGGTCGGCATATTGCATCACATCGTGCCCGAACCCCACGCAAGTGGACTGGAGGAAGTAGCCGTTGCCCGCTGAACACTGTGTGTTCAGCTTGAAGTCCTTCACGCGGCCATCCTGAAGGATGATGAGCTTGATGTCCTGCCCGCCCACATCGCAGATCACATCGGCATCCGCATAGAAATGCAAAGCTGCCTGGGTATGAGCTACGGTTTCGACCAGGGCCACGTCGGCGTTCAGAACGTCCTTGAGAATGTCCTTGGCGTATCCCGTGCTGCCCACGCCCAGCAACTCGAGCGAAGCGCCCTGCGACTCAACCTGCGTCCGCAAGTTCGAGAACATCTCCATGGTGTCTTCCAGCGGATTGCCCTTGGAAAGCTGGTAGCACTTCACCATCACTTCGCCCTTTTCGTTGACGAGGACGGCCTTGGTGGAAGTAGAGCCGCCGTCGATCCCCATGAATGCGCGAACCTGATCTCCTGGATGGAACTGGTGTGGAACGAATTTCTTGGGCTTGTAGCGATCTTTAAATGCGGCGAGTTCGTCTTCAGTCTTGTAGAGGCCGGAGCCGCCTTTTTTCGCCTTCTCCTCCGTGCGTCCGACGTTGATGTACCATTCGAGCTTTTCGCGGCCTGCGTAAATGCCGAGGCTGGGATCTTCGTCCATAGCAAAGCGGACGCACCCGAGGGCGGCAAAGTACTGGGCGTTATTCGGAACCATGATCAGTTCCTGCGGATCCTTGTCCGGCGGCAGGGGGAAATTGCGCTCTTCCCAGACTTTGGGGATATTGAACTTCCAGCAGTCCTTCATTCCTTTGATATAGGTGTTCGGACCGCCCAGCAAGAGAACCACCGGGCGCAGCGTGTTGCCGCGCGTGAGCACGGATAGGTTTTGCTGGATGATGGCTTCGAAAAGCGACGCCATGAGCTCGTCGGGCGGCACGCCGCTTTTTTGCAGGCCGTTGACGTCCGTCTCCGCGAAAACTCCGCATTTGCCGGCCACCGGGTGCAGCTTCAGGCCCATATAGCCCATATTGCAAAGCTCTGCGGCGGGGATTCTCAGCTTGGCGTTAATCTTGTCGATGACCGCGCCCGTTCCCCCCGCGCACTTGTCGTTCATGGACGGGATTTTCTTCTTCCGGCCCGTCTCGGGATCTTCCTTGAAGATGATGATCTTGGCGTCCTGGCCGCCTAATTCGACGACCGAGCCGCATTCCGGGTAAAGTTTTTCTACAGCGAGCGAAACCGCGTTCACTTCCTGTACGAATTTCGCCCCGATGTGCTGGCCGATGGGGCCGCCTCCACTCCCCGTAACAAAAATCCGGGTTTCGCCCGCCTTGATGCCGGCCTCGGCTTCCATACGATTCAGGAACTCAAGGCACTTTTCCGGCTGCTTCGTGTCGTGGCGCTGGTAGTCACTCCAGATGATCTGGTCGTTTGAGCTATCGACCACCACGGACTTCACCGTGGTGGAGCCGACGTCGAAACCGACGATCATGTTCTTGGGATTGACTTGGTCCATTTCACACCTTTCTCCGGTAAGAAGCAGGGGCGGTTCGCGAACCGCCCCTGCTGTCCTTTGCAATCTCGGCTCAGGGTTTGCCCCACCACCACTATACCGCGGCCAGTTCCTTCGTTCGCTCCACCGTTACTCGCTCCCGGCGCTCGGCTTTGATCCGATCGGCCGCGTGGAGCGCGAAGTTCGCCGACACCCCCACTACACCTTTCCGGTGCCCGTACTTGTACATGGGCTGTTGCATTTCGGGATGTTCAGCCACGAATTCCTTGATCTGCTCGATGGTCACGCCGGCTTCCTCGAGCACTCGTTTCATTTCATTCTTCGCCCGCACCTTGGCTTCGCCAAGCGCCATCTGGACGCGGCTGTGCGCGTTCACGTCGCCTTCCCCGGAGGTTTCGATGGGGATGAAGATCATATCTTTGAAGTGGGATACGACCGCTGATTGCGCGCCGTCCGACTGAGTGGAGGGCATGCAGCCAAACGGCTTCAGGCTGAGGACCATGTGGCAGAGGTCTTTGTTGGAATAGTAAATGTTCTTGGCGACCTCGAGGTGGCCTTCACCTCCGCCGGCTCGAGAGTTGTAGAACGGGTGGCCGAGCCGCTGGAGTTCGTATTGGTCGGCTAAGTGGTGGGCAATTCCGCCCAGAGAATCGACCAGCCGGTGATACTCGCGTTTGAAAATGACTTCCGCGGCGCTAAGTTTGGCAAGTTTCTGTTTGCTATTCAGATGGCTGCCAAACACCTTCGTCAAATTCCACTTCGAAACGCCTTGCTGGATCAAATCCAGCCCGCGCTCGTCCTTCGTCTGCTGCTTGGCCTGGTGGATCATGTACATGATCCAAGTGCCGATGGGTTCGACGAGGACCTGCGCCCCTTCCTTTTCCAGGAACTTGAACATGTTGAAGTTCCCGTCGCCCTCGGTGGTCTGGGCCCAGAATTCACCCGTGACTTTAACCAGGGGCTTAACGCGGGTGCGATCCACCGCGATGCTGTTAAAGCGCCGGCACACCTCGTTGAGCGCCGCCGTGTAGTCGTCGCCGTAGAGCTGGTTTAGGAATTTGCCAAGATATTCCGCGGTACCTGCGAAGCCGGTCTTGCCCAGCAGTGAGTTGAGCTTACCTTCGAGCGTCCACGGCTGCTTTTTGCGCATGGCCTCGTGGAGCAGATTCATGCATTCCTCAAGGACGCGGTCGGTTTCTCCGGCATTCACTTCGTAGGGTCGAATTTGGTAGGCGACATCATTAATGACGTCGCCGATGTTCATGGCATTCAGAATGCCCAGGAAGAAATCGAGATTCATCTCGAGGCCCGCTTCAGCTTCGGCCTGATTCAGGCCTCCGCCTTGCTGGAAGAGCAGCACCCGGAATCCGTCGAAACCCGAATTGCGCAGCGCCAACCGGTACTCAGCCTCGTACATCCCGAAACGGCAAGGCCCGCAGGCGCCGGCCGTAATGAAGACATACCGGTCGATGATGTCCTGCTTGCTCATGCCCTTCTCTTCCAATCCCTGCACAAACTCGACAAGGTTACCCACGGTAAAGTAGGTGGGATTGCACTGGCCGTTGTTCCCGTACTCCTTGCCAAGTTGGAAAGCTTTCTTGTTCGGCACCGGGAGCGCCTCGCACTTATACCCTAGACTTTCCAAAGCCCCGTGAATCAGACTTTCGTGCTTCCAAGTGAGGCCGCCGAAAAGAATGGTGGTCCGGTCACGTTGGGATTTCGTAAAGGGGTTCTCAATGGGCTTGTGAAATTGCTGGGGGGCGCGCTTCGCGATCCCGGCTTCCTTCTCGAGGCGCCGTCGCTCCTCGTCCAGGCGCTGACGGATCAATTCCTCTCTCGAGGAGATCTGGACTAATCCGCCGCCAATTGCAGGTACTTCATTGATAGGACTGATGCTCATTCGTCACCTCGTTTCAAGAATCCCAAAGCAGGAAATTGCATGCGCAAGGTCGTGCGGTGGAAACTCAATTGTCGTCACCCTGGGCGTCTTTCAGGAGCAACTGATTATGGCGGAGTGATTGAGCCGGATACAGCTACACGAAGCCACAAGACCCAGTTACGACGAAATTTAAATCAAATCAGCCCTGCGCAAACGGAACGCACTCCACCACTTGACGTTAGTCACTTTAATTTCATGGGTGAGGCCCTGTAAACTGACTTCCGTCAAATGGTGATTTTTCACACCTCAATAGAACCTGAATCGAGTTGAGTGGGGACTTTTTGGCCGCAAAGCAGGTGGGTCTGATGAGGAATTCAACGGCAGGATGCGCAATGAAGGGGGGGCCGAAGAGAAGTCCTTCCCGGTCCGGAAACTAAGCAGTTCGGCATCCCTCTGACCGGGCTTAGCCGGGGGAACTGGCTTTGACACTTTTCAGCCAGCGTTAAGCACCTTAATTGGCCGTATCCCTATCCGTTGGGAAAAGAAGGGAGGTGACACATAAAGCACACCCAGGGGTAATGAGAACTCTTGCTGTTGAGAGTCCGGCCGGCATGCTGCACGCGCCAAGGGGCGCCGCTCCCCTGAACTGGGCCTTTGCCTCGAGTAACAAGAGCCACTCCATCGGTGCGGAATCGGGTGCTGATGAGATTCACGGTCGCACTATGTACGGCGATTGGTGTAACTTGCGACGCCGCAGCGGCACTGGCGAGTGGTCCAGTCTGCCCTGCGTCAGGGGTTGTAGCGAACAGCCCGAAGGAGGCCGCCAAAATAGAGAATAACAACGCAGTTCTGCGCAAACTGCCCCGAAAGGTCCTAGGCATGGAGTTTTCTCCTTAGTATCTATTAAGTTAACAGAACTACTACACTTCCCGATTTCCTGATAATCGCGAGCGGATTGTGCACGACTAGAGGCTGAGTGTCAAGCGGAATCTAAAGGCGGTAGTGAGGCAGTTTGATGTAGAGGCGGCTTTACGCCGCCATTGTGGGGATAGCAACAGAGAGGGGCCGCACGGCAGTGAGCGGACTGCCGGCCTGCCAGGTAAGGTCACCCGCCACTGACACACGTGGCGAGTTTTCGCAGCTTCTCATGACGGCGTCGCAGAAGTGCTTCTGGGGAGAGCTTTTGCAAATCCTGAAGGCGCGACCTCAGGACGGGCCGCAGAATGTCGGCGGCAAGCTGATGACTGTTATGCGCGCCACCGGGAGGTTCCGGCACGATTTGATCCACGATCTCCAGCCGAAGCATGTCTTCGGCCGTCAGCTTGAGTACCCGGGCGGCGTCTTGTTTGTGGTTCCAGTCCCGCCACAGAATCGATGAGCAACTCTCCGGAGCTATAACCGAATAGACGGCGTTTTCGAGCATCAGGACCTCATCGCCGACGGCGATCGCGAGTGCCCCGCCGCTGCCGCCCTCGCCGTGGATGATTACGATAATGGGGACTCGCTGCTTAGGTATCTCCTTTAGATTGTATGCAATGGCCTCGGCCTGCCCCCGTTCCTCGGCGCCGATGCCGGGATAGGCCCCGGGCGTGTCCACTAGCGTTATAATGGGCAAACCAAATTTGGCCGCAGTTCGCATCAGGCGCAGCGCCTTGCGGTAGCCCTCTGGGTTAGGCATGCCGAACGTGCGCAGCAGCTTCTGCTTGGTATCGCGCCCCTTCTGGTGCCCCATGACCATTACAGGCGTGTCCTCGAATTTGGCGAGCCCGCCCACCAAAGCTTGATCATCTCCGAACCGCCTGTCCCCGTGCAATTCCGTGAACTCTGTAAAGAGCATCTGAATGTAGTCCAGTGTGTAAGGACGCTGGGGGTGACGAGCGACCAGGACTCGATCCCAGGGGTCGCTGGCGGCACCGGCGACCTTGTCGCGCAGCGCGTCCAACTGCTGGCGAAGGCGCTCGATTTCGTCGCGCGTCACTTCTGAGTCGGGAGACTGCTCCAATTCGGCAATCTGCTTCTCAATCTCGCGGACTACGGCGTGTTGGTCAGTAGGGTTTGCCATGGATCGTCCTTATAAGAGTCGAGAGTCGAAAGTCGAAAGTATGCACATTCGCTCCCTACTCTTGACTCTCAACTCTCGACTGCCTCTCCAGTTCAACCGCGGAGACTCCGGCCAAGCCTCGCAACTGGTTGATTACATCTTCATCTGCCGCCACGCTCCTTGGGCGGCCAAGGCGCAGAATGGCGGAGAATTCGCCGGCCCGAGTAAGCTCCAAGATGAGTGGATTGCTCCCGGGATGCGCGGAAAGCACGTCCAACAACTCCGCGGCAAGTCCCTCGCCGGCTAGGTCAAGATCCACTCGAATGCGCAGACGCGGCTTGGGACCGTTTACCGCTGCCTCGAGCGGCCGCGCTTCGCTCACCACCACCTTGGTGCGCTGGTTTTCTTCGTGGCGCACGCGGCCTTTAATAAGTAGCGCTTTGTCCGGTTTCAGGACGCCCTGAAGTTGCTGGTACGACTGTGGGAAAACCAGTAGCTCCACCGATCCCCGGTTGTCCTCAAAAACGCCGCTGGCCCAAAGATCGCCCTTCTTGCTCGGCCGGACACGCAAACTGGTGAGGATTCCGGCCAAAGTCACTGGCGACTCGTGCTCGAGTTCCTCAAGCGAAGCGCTATCGTGGCGGGTTATCTTCGCAAGTCGATCCATGTACTTCTCGAGTGGGTGGCCAGTGACGTAGAAGCCCAACACCTCTTTTTCGGCCGCTAGCCGCTCTGCTTCCGTCCAGTCCGGCGCGTCGGGCAATTCCAAAGGTGGCGGCGGCGCCATTCCGGCATCGCCCATGAACAAACCGTGCTGGCCGCTCGATGTTTCGCGCTGCCGCTTCTGGCCCAACTCCATAGCGCGATCAAGCACGGTGGTGTGCTGCGCGCGGCGAGCGCCCAGCGAATCAAACGCTCCCGCCTTGATGAGGCTCTCGATCACCCGCTTGTTCAACAAGCGCAGGTCCACATTCTCACAGAATTGCACCAGGGTATCAAAGCGCCCGAGCTTGCCTCGCGCGGCTAGCACCGATTCGATGGCGGCCTCCCCAACGTTCTTAATTGCCGTCAGCCCAAACCGGATGCTGTTCCCTGCCGGGGTAAAGCGGAGACCGCTCGAATTGACGTCCGGCGGGAGAATTGGGATGTTCATGTCCCGGCACTCATTCAGGTACTTCGTCATTTTGTCCTGGTTCCCGATTTCCGAGGAGAGAAGCGCCGACATGAACTCCACAGGGTAATGCGTCTTCAGGAAAGCGGTCTGATACGCCACGACCGCATAGGCAGCCGAGTGCGACTTGTTGAAACCGTAACCGGCGAACTGTTCGACCAGTTCCCACAGTCTTTCGGCCTTGGCCGTAGGGACATTGTTTCGCTTTGCCCCGGCCAGGAACTTCTCGCGGTTCGCCACCATTTCTTCGTGTTTCTTCTTCCCCATGGCACGGCGGACCACATCCGCTTCGCCCAAGGTGAAACCCGCAACTCGGTTGAAGATCTGAATGACCTGCTCCTGATACACAATTACACCGTACGTCTCCTCGAGTATTTCTTTGAGTTGGGGGAGGTCGTACGTCACTCGCTTCTTGCCACTCTTGCGAGCAATGTAATCGTCGATCATGCCACCCTGAAGCGGACCCGGCCGGTAAAGGGCGTTCAAAGCGGTCAAGTCCGCCAGGCGGCTCGGCTTGACGCGCTGCAAAATCTCGGTCATGCCCCGGCTCTCAAACTGGAAGATCCCCGCCGTCAGACCTTTGCCCAACAAGGCATAACTCGTTTCGTCGTTGCTCGGCAAATTGTCCAGATCCAGCCTTTCGCCGCGCGTGCTTTCAATCAGCTTCACGCAATCGTCGATTACGGTCAGCGTGGTCAAACCCAGAAAATCCATTTTGAGGAGGCCGATCTTTTCCAGGTCGTCCATCGCGTACTGCGTGGTAATTTCTTCCTTGTTGCTCTTATAGAGCGGGACAATTTCTTGCAACGGCTGAGGGGAGATTACCACCCCCGCAGCGTGAGTCGAGGCGTGGCGTACGAATCCTTCAAGGTGTGCCGCCACCTGGAGCAGGTCCGCGATGCGAGTGTCGGTATCCCTAAGTTGGCGGAGTTCGGCAGTCTGTTTAATGGCGTCAGAGAGACTGATGTTTAGCGTACTGGGGATGAGCTTGGCGATTTTGTCAACTTCGGCAAACGGGATGTCCAGCGCCCGGCCGGCGTCGCGAATGACCGCTTTTGCACCCATGGTTCCGAAGGTAATAATCTGGCTAACATTCTCGCGGCCATACCGACCGGTAACGTATTCGATCACTTCCCCACGCCGGCGCATACAGAAATCGATATCAATATCCGGGAAGCTGATCCGTTCGGGGTTAAGAAAGCGCTCGAAGAGCAGTCCGTGCTGGAGGGGATCAATATCGGTGATGTGCAAAGAGTATGCAGCCAGGCTGCCGGCTGCCGAACCACGCCCCGGACCGACGGGAATGCATTTGTCGCGCGCGTGCCGGATGAAATCCCAGACGATCAGGAAGTAGCCGGCAAAGCGCATCTGCTTGATAAGCTCGATTTCACGCTCCAGCCGTTCCTCGTAGGCCTCGAGCGGGTACTGCAGTTTCCCTGCCGAGGCCAACTGCTCCAGCCTTTGCCGCCGAAGGAGAAACCCCTCGCGGGTAACTTTCTCAAAATAGCTGTCAAGCGTCTCGCCGGAAGGCACCTCGAAATGGGGGAAAACGTGCTGTTTTGCTTCCAGGTGGACGTTGCAGCGCTCAGCCACTTCCAGGGTGCGAGAAAGTGCATCCGGAACCTCGCCGAAAACCGCGTACATCTCCTCAGGGGTCTTGAAATAGAACTGGTCAGTGGCAAACTTCAGACGGTTCGTGTCACTGACGGTCTTCCCGGTCTGAATGCAAACCAGCACGTCCTGGGCGCGCGCGTCCTCCTGTGTGAGGTAGTGGCAATCGTTGGTGGCCACCAGGGGGATGCCGGTCTCACGCGACAGCCGGACCATCTGCGGGTTAATCCGCTTCTCTTCCGGAAGGCCTTGGTCCTGAATCTCGAGATAGAAATTGCCCTTGCCGAACATATCGCGAAGGTCATACGCGGCCTGGCGCGCCGCGTCGAATCTGTCGGCGCTCAGGGCCACGGAGACTTCGCCGCGCAAACAACCCGACAAACCAATCAATCCGTCGGCGTGTTTTGCCAGTAACCCCTTGTCAATCCTGGGCTTATAGTAGAAGCCCTCCAGGAAAGCTGATGATGCCAGCTTGAGGAGGTTGCGATAGCCTCTTTCGTTTTCGCAGAGAAGAATCAGGTGATTGGGCCTATCGGAGTCCGGCAAGCGGTCAAAGCGACTCGCGGGCGCCACGTAGACCTCGCACCCCAGGATCGGCTTTAGTCCTCGTTTTAACGCAGCCTCATAGAACTTCACCGCCCCGAAGAGGTTGCCGTGGTCGGTAATAGCGACGGCCGGCATCTTAAGCTCTGCCGCGCGGGTCATTAACCGGTCGATTTCACAGGCGCCGTCGAGCAGGCTGTAATCGGTGTGAAGGTGAAGATGAACGAAGTTTTGGGATGGCATGCCGGAACTATTCTAGCAGAAACCGCCCGCCGCGACATCTCGCAGGCGTTCTGAAGAGATTTCCCGCAACCCGGCGCCAACTCAATGCGTCTAACAACCATAGAGCAATCGGCGGATGCGACATATTGCACCGTTGCGTCTTTGAGGCCGATGTTCCCTGTGTTATACTGACGAGCGCAGGGTGAGGAGCTGCTTTAACATGAAACAGACGCCACGGGTGCTGTGGTTTATACTGGGCACGGTTCTGCTTTGTACACTGCTGGGAGGGCTGTACGGGCGGGAAGTCGACGCAACAACCGGCGGCGACGACTCGCAAGTGAAGAACAGCCTTACTGAGTTCACCCGTGTTTACAATGTGGTGGAGCAGAACTACGCCGATGCAGTGGACCCGGACAAGGCCATCTATGGTCCGAGCGACACCAATGTCGGCGCCATCCCTGGTGCGCTGCGCAGCCTGGACCCTCACTCCAATTTTTACGACCCTCGGGCTTTTTCGCTGCTCCGCGAAGACCAGGAGGGCAAGTACTACGGTGTAGGCATGCAGATCGGGCAACGAGCCGGGAAGCTGGGCAAGCTCATGGTTTTTGTGGTGGCTCCCATCCCGGGCTCGCCGGCATTTCGCGCCGGCCTTCGGCCGGATGACGTGATCATCAAGGTGAACGGCAAGTCCACGGAGGGGATGGACACGCGCGAGGTTGCAGAGAAGCTAAAGGGGCCGAAGGGCACGCAGGTACACATCACGGTTACTCGCGAAGGTTACGACCAGGCCATCGAAGTGGACATCACACGCGACGAGATTGCACAGAATAGTGTGGACGATTCGTTTATGATCAAGCCGGGAATCGGTTACGTTCACATCAACCGGTTCAACGAGAACACGAACGACGAACTCTCCGACGCGCTGAAGAAACTGGGTAATAAGAATCTCCAAGGTTTGGTCCTGGACCTCCGCAACAACCCGGGCGGCCTGCTCCAGGAAGCGGTTGAGGTATCGGACCACTTCCTCGAAAAGAGCCAGTTGATTGTTTACCATTACGGTCGCCACTCACAGGAGAAGCGCTACTACACGACGAAGGGAGACGGGGGAAAAGAGTATCCCATTGTCGTGCTCATCAACCGCATGACGGCCAGTGCGGCGGAAATCGTTTCCGGAGCCTTGCAGGATCACGACCGCGCCCTGGTGATGGGCGAGCCGAGCTTCGGCAAGGGTTTGGTTCAAACAGTCTTCCCGCTGGACGAGCATACTGGCCTGGCGCTGACTACGGCTCGCTATTACACTCCTAGCGGCAGGTTAATCCAGCGCGACTATAACAACGTTTCCCTGTGGGATTATTACTATCGCCCCGAGAACGCCCCCACCCCTCATAGCGATGTCCGCCTGACAGACGGCGGACGTGAGGTGTATGGCGGCGGCGGCATCACGCCGGACGTAAGGTACGAGGAACCCAAACTTACTCCTCCTCAGGAGTTGCTGGTAACGCACAACGTTTTCTTTGGGTTCGCCAAGTCGTATCTGGGGGTTCATAAGACCATTCCCAACGACTTTCAGGTGACAGACGCAGTGCTCCAGGAATTTCAACATTATCTTGCCGACCAGAAAGTCCAACTCTCTGAACAGGACTTCAAAGGCAATTTGGACTTTATCCGAACCCGCATCCGGCCGCCCTTGGTCGAGTTCATTTACGGCCAGACGGAAGCCAGCCAGATCGCTTTAGAGAACGATCCGTTGGTTGAGAAAGCGGTGGAGGACATGCCTCAAGCCAGCGAACTGCTGGCCAAGGCCAAGCGGTATATCGCCAGCAAAACCCAGAGATAAGCACAGGTACGACAGCACGTCAAGGCCGCAACCAAATGCAGATTCTTCGCTTCGCTCAGAATGACACGTCATCCTGAGCGAAGCGAAGGATCTGCTTTCCTCCGCACGCCGCGACGAAACTCATGCCACAGGCACTCCTGCCTGTGCGACGCCCGTCTATCGCCGGAATCGCCCGAAAACATACCTCAGGAGAGAGAGTCCCCCCGTCAAAGGAACGAGCAGGATCTGCTTAGCGAGCGAAGCGCGCTCTTCGGAGCGTCTTCGCCTGTCCTGCACGTTTGCAGTTGCCTGCATCACCAGCATCGCCGCGTATTTAGCGAAATCGACGCCGCATCGCTCACATTTGCCCCCCTGTTCCTGAACATGCCCGCAGGAAGGACAAGTGAAACGGAGAGGTATGTGACAGCGGGTGCAGAATTGTACGCCCTGCCGATTCTCGTGGAGGCACTTGGGGCATTGCATAGGAAGTGATGGTGGACGCGAAGGGATTCGAACCCTCGACCTCAGCGTTGCGAACGCCGCGCTCTCCCAACTGAGCTACGCGCCCTCGTTTCTCAATACAACATCCCAATATAACACGCGTATGTCAGCGTGTCGACAGGCGGACGGCTCGGGTTGACTGGAGCCGAACTGACGGCGAAAAACCCTTGGACGATGTCATTCTGAGCGAAGCGAAGAATCCATGCAGTTATTCTTTCAAGGAACTGCGGAGATCCTTCGCTGCGCTCAGGATGACACGGAGAAGGTGTAGGGATCAAGCCGGGGGGGCGTCCGTCACCAGCGCCTCTCCATAAGCCAGGGCTTCTTCCAGGCGGCTTTCCTCCACTCCCCCGCCCTGGGCAAAATCCCGGCCGCCGCCTCCTTTGCCGCCAAACTTCGCGACCGTTTGTTTGAGGACGCTGCCCATCTCCGAGGCGCCGCCCGGGGTCTGTGCAAAAAACAACTTGGTGGGCTGACCCTTGATTCCCAGCAACGCCACTGCACCGGGCAGCTTCGTTAAAGCGTGCGCCAGCATTTTGACTTGAGCCGATTCATCCACACCAAAGACCCGGCGCACGATGCGCCGCCCTTCTACGATTGTTGCTTCGCGCCATATTTCGCCCGCTTGGTATTCGGCGAGGCGCTCCAGCAGCTTTTCCCTTCCCCGCATCTCTTCGCGCAGTTCCTGGCTTTGCTTGGCGATGAGTCCAGGAAGCGTCTCCGGAGCGGCCGAAAATAGTAATGAGGCTTCGCTCAAAAGTCTGAAATCCCGCCGGGCAAAGTTGAGGGCGCGGCCGCCGCACACGAACTCGATGCGCGTCGATCCCTTCAAGCGCTCGACCTTGCGCACCAGGATCAATCCGATGGCGCCCGTGTGGTGAACGTGCGTCCCCCCGCACGCCGACAGGTCAAAACCCTCAACCTCGACAAGTCGAACGTCTCCTTCACGTGAAGTCGGCTTGCGCAGGTCCATTCGACTGGCATCAACCGCCGACTGAAAAAAAATCCGCACGGTCCGATCCTCGAATACCACCTGATTGGCCGCGCTCTCAGCCTGCTCGAGCTGTTTCGAGCCAAGCCGGTCGGAATCCAAGTCGATGCTCGAACTCTCCGTCCCCATGTGAAACGAAATGGTCTTGTAGTGGCCAACTTTCTCGAACGCTGCAGACAAAACGTGTTGTCCCGAATGCTGCTGCATGTGGTCAAATCGCTTCTCCCAAGCGATCTTGCCTGTCACCTCTTCACTCGCTGGAGCCTGGCGGAGGAGGTGCGCGATTTCGTCGCCCTCATCGATCACGTCGACGATTTCGACACCGGCTAGCGTTCCCGCGTCTGCCGGCTGCCCGCCGGAAGCAGGGTAAAAGGCTGTCCGATCGAGGTACACTTTCAAGCCGTCGGGTGCGGCCTCCCGGCGAAGTACTTTCGCCTGGAACTCGTGCAGGTAGCAGTCCGTGTAATAGAGCCTCTCGGTTTTCGGCATATGGTCCAGTATCTAACGCCGGAAGTCGCCGTGATAACGTGGCGCTTTGGAAGGGCGGGGGTTCACCCCCGCCGCTTCCGGGAGCCCAACGAGTTGGGCCTTTAGGCCCTGAAGTACGTTCCTTCAGGGGCTAAAGCCCCCAATGACGAGCCGTTTTTCCGTGGCGGGGCTGAAGCCCCGCCCTTCCCGCCGCTCTCGAATATGACGCGGAATTTCGTCAGCAAGTACTAGTTGTAAGGCAGCACTTCCGGCCGCCCCTACGCCGTCATCTTTTCAAGGACTTCCTGGTATTTGTACGCACTTGCTGTCAGGAACAAAACGATGCTCTCGTGACCGGCCAGGAACCCATCCGCTAGCAGTTTCTTGAGCGCCGCCAGGGTTGCCCCGCCCTCCGGCGAAGTGAGTATCCCCTCGGATTCAGCCAATTCTCGCATGGCCGCAAGCATCTCTGAGTCGGGCACGGCGAGAGCCGACCCTCGGCTTTCGCGAATCGCCCTCAGCATCATGAAATCGCCGATCGCCGACGGAACCCGCAGGCCCGAAGCAAGCGTTTGCGGCCCTTCCCACTCTGCGGCGTGGTCGCGGCCCTGGGCGAAAGCCCGGACGATGGGGGCGCAGCCTTGCGCCTGCACTGAAAACATGCGGGGCCGCGCACGGCCGATCCAGCCAAGCTCCTCCATCTCGTCGAAAGCCTTCCACATCCCGATCAGCCCTGTACCGCCGCCGGTGGGGTAGATCATGGCGTGCGGCAGTCGCCGCTCAAGCTGCTCCACCACCTCATAGGCCATGGTCTTCTTCCCTTCCAGGCGGTAGGGCTCGCGGAGAGTTGACACGTCAAACCAGTCCCCGTCTTTCAGTTCTTCGCGCATCGCTCGACCACAGTCCTTAATGCTTCCGGACACGAGCACGACCCTCGCGCCCAACAGGGCACACTCCCGCCGATTCATTATGGGAGTCTCCGCTGGCATAAAAACCGCCGCCTCCAACCCGCCATGTGCGGCGTAGGCGGCCAAGGCCCCGCCGGCATTGCCTGCGGAAGGGATCGCCAGTTTTCGAACGCCCAGTTCGTTGGCCATACTGACGGCCACAGCCAGCCCCCGCGCCTTAAAGGAGCCGGTGGGATTCAGGCCTTCGTCTTTCAAATACAGATTGGGAAGCCCCAGCCGCCTGCCGAGCCGCTGGGCGTGGATCAGGGGAGTGAATCCCTCTCCCAAGCAGAGAATCGAAGCATCGTTGGCTACCGGAAGAACTTCCCGATATCGCCAGAGCGTGGGCGGCCGCGAGGACATTCGCTCGCGGACCATCGTCTCCGCCGCCCGGCGGAGGTCGTAGCGGACCAGGAGAGGCGCGCCACAAACACACAGGTTGTAAACGCGTCCGGGCTCATACTGCCTTCCACAGAGCGCGCACTCGAGGTGGGTGACATGGGACATAAGTTTAAAGTCTAGAGGGTAAAGTCTAGCAAGCGCTTTGGACCAGGTCAATTCTTGGCGATTCGTCGAAACGCAGCTTCCGGTTTCGCCCGGAGGCTGCTGTCCTGTAGGGGCGAGGCGCCGCCTCGCCCCTACGTCCTGGCGGTTCACCGCGCATTACCGACGGGTGGGATCAATGTCTGATTCTTGGTAATTGGCGTATGCTGAGTTAGAATGCTATCTGCATGCCGATTCGTCTCGTAGCCATTGATCTTGACGGCACCCTGCTGAACAGCCGTCGAGAAATCTCGGAGGGTAACCGCCGGGCGCTTCTCCAGGCTGTCGAACGCGGCGTCCAGGTCGTCATCGTCACGGGGCGCAGGTTTCATTCCGCCCTGCCGCTGCTCAGTCAGATACCCTGCGTCGTCAATCTGATTACCTCCAATGGCGCGCTCATCGCGAGTTCCTCCGGCGAAGTCCTGCACCAGGATTTTCTTCCCCGCCAGGTGGCCCGGGAAGTTCTTGAAGCCGTACGCGGGTTCCGTCCCTACTCGGTGGCCATCTTCCACACGGCAGGCTACGGTCAAGTCACGATGCAGGACAACGCCGGCATGGACGGGCCGCTCAATTGGTATACGCAGAACAGCCCTCATTGCCTGCGGCTCGTTCCGGACCTTCCAGCAGCGGTGGAGACCGACCCGATCCAGGTGATGATTGGAGGACCGCCGGCACGCATCGAACCGGCGGAGACGATCCTGGAAGGCTCCCCCGTCCGGTCAAAGATTCACGTAACCTGGACGAAATACCTGACCACGAATATCTCCATCCTCAACGTCCTCAACCGCGGCTGCTCAAAGGGTCGGGCGCTGAAGATCTGGGCCGAGCGATGTGGAATCCAGCCCTCTGAGATAATGGCCCTGGGGGACAATTTCAACGACCTCGAGATGCTTCAATATGCAGGATTGCCCGTGCTGATGGGAAATCACTGTCCCGAACTGCATCAACCTGATTGGGCCAAGACTCTCGCCAACGACGACGACGGTGTCGCGGCCGCGATCCAAAACTACGTGCTGTAGTGAAAAATATTCCCCCTTCGGGTTATTTTTTCACGCGCGCCTGGCTTGCCCCGATAAGTTAACGAGTTGAATCCACGGAACTTGTGCTTGAGCAGGAATATTTGCAACATTCTTGCACCTGCAAAGCATCGAAACGAGTAGGTGGGGTTGAGCCCCGCTGTGAAAGCTGGGTTTCCCCGGAGATTCAATCCGAGCACTGCACCCAGTTCGAATACTGAAGTGAACGGGCATCAGCAGGCGGAAAAACCGTACGAAACTTGACTTGAACTCCTGTCGATAGAGGAGTATGTGTTGCGCGATCATCACCAGGACCTCGGTGCCACGCGTCTTGAAGCCACATTTGCCTGATAAGAGGGGCCAGGTGAACCTATGCGTTTAAGTTTGCGCCTGATCGTTTCACTTATCGTGGGCGTCACCCTGCTTTCGGCTGTGTTCGCCATCTTCCAGCAAAAGGCTGAGAAGCGCGGGCTGCGCAATGATCTGGGGAAACGCGCCGAGATTCTGGCCGAAAGTTTGGCTGCGAATGTTGAGCCTCTTCTCGCCAAGAGCTCGCGCAGCAACCTTCAGAAGATCGTCACCCAGTTCGGAAACCGTGAACGCGTAACGGGAATTGCAGTCTTTGATAAATCAGCCAACACCCTTGCTGTCACTCCGGGGCTTCAAAGTTACCTTTACAGCGAAATGGGCACAATCTCGCGCCTGATTGCGCAGGACGCAAGCTACGGCGGGTTCATCACGCTCAACCAGAACCCCACCTACCTGTATGTGTTGCCCCTCCACCGTGAATCGGGAGTGGCTGGGGCCCTGGCGACCTTTCATGATGCCAGCTTTATCGATCGGGAAACCGCTCGACTGCGCCGGGAAACCTACTTGCGCATCCTGGCCCAGACACTGTTCATCGCGCTCACCACCCTGCTGATCATCCGCTGGAGCCTTTTGCGTCCCATCGCCCGGACCGCCAAGTGGATTCGTGACCTTCGCGACGGGAAGAGAGGGCCGCGACCTAACCTGGCCGAGGGAGACCTCTTTAAGCCGCTGGCTCAGGAGGTCAGGCATCTCGCTGATAGCCTCGAAGCCGCGCGAGCGGCAGCCAAGAAGAAGCGCGTCTGCGCGAAAGCGCCGAGTCACTCTGGACGCCGGAGCGCCTGCGGATCCACGTGCGGAGCAAAATGGGCGATAGGCCGCTCTTCGTCGTTTCCAACCGCGAGCCTTACATGCACAATTACCGGGGCAAAACAGTGGAGGTCGTGGTTCCGGCCAGTGGCGTGGTCACGGCGATCGAGCCCATCTTGCGGACTTGCAAAGGAACCTGGCTGGCGCACGGTTCGGGAGACGCCGACCGCGAGACCGTGGACGAGCGCGATTGCCTGCAAGTTCCGCCCGACAATCCCCAATACACGCTCAAGCGTGTTTGGCTCAGCAAAGAAGAGGAAGAAGGCTACTATTTCGGCTTCTCCAACGAAGGCCTCTGGCCGCTCTGTCACATTGCCCACACCCGCCCCACCTTTCGCGCCAAAGACTGGGAGCAATACCAGGCTGTGAATCGGAAGTTCGGGCAGGCGCTGATCGAGGAAATGAAAGGAGCTGAAGAGCCCTGCGTGCTGCTTCAGGACTACCATTTCGCCCTGCTGCCTCGCTTGGTGAAAAAGCAACGCCCGGACGCCCGCATCGCTATTTTTTGGCACATCCCTTGGCCAAACCCTGAAGCCTTCGGCATTTGTCCCTGGCAGCGCGAATTACTGGATGGCTTGCTGGGCGCGGACTTGGTGGGATTTCACACCCAGTCTCATTGCAACAATTTTTTGCAAACCGTCGACCGCGCTCTCGAGTCGCGGGTGAACTGGGAACGATTTTCGGTTGAACGCGGCGGCCACGTCACGCAAGTGCGCCCTTTTCCCATCAGCGTGGCTTTCGCAGGGACTAGCGAATCTGCCGAGCCGCAGGGCGGCTCACCGTATCTGGCCCGGGGCGCCTTGCTGCGCGAGCATGGCGTCGAGGCCACATTCATGGGCATCGGCGTGGAACGCGTCGATTACACAAAGGGGATCATCGAACGCTTCCGCGGCCTGGAACGCTTCCTGGAAAAGTATCCGGGTTACTGCGGCCGCTTCTGCCTCGTGCAGATCGGAGAGCCCAGCCGGACGCACATCAAACGCTACCATGACCTCTTAGGAGAAGTTGAGGCGGAAGCCGGACGCATTAATTGGCGTTTCCAAACGAACCACTGGCGGCCGATCGTTTACTTGCCCTGGCATCATACGCACGAGGAAATCCAGAAATACTTCAAGGCTGCGGACCTGTGTCTGGTCACCTCCCTTCACGACGGCATGAACCTTGTCTCGAAGGAGTTCATTGCTGCGCGCGACGACGACCAAGGAGCTCTCATCCTGAGCCAGTTCGCCGGCGCCAGCCACCAATTGCGCGACGCTCTGATTGTCAACCCGTACGATACCGAACAATTGGCAGACGCCATGCATTTTGCCCTGGAGATGGACGCATTGGAAAGAAGCGCCCGTATGCATCGGCTGCGGCAGGTGGTGAGGGAGTTCAATATCTATCGTTGGGCAGCAGACTTGATTTCGGGACTCTCTGAGATCCGCCTGGAGCCGGGCACAGACGCAGAGCCGGGCCGGCACGAGACGCGGGCTCCCGCCAAGCTGATTCCAGACACCTCCCCGAATGAAGGGGAAATCTCCGCCCGCCGAGAACTGGCCGGGTACTAAGGATGGGAACGTTGGCAGAGGCTATTCTGACTGATCAGATCGAACAAACGGTGGAAGGATTGGGGCCACAGGAACTGGTGGTGGGCATCCCCAGTTACAACAATGTCTCGACGATCGGCCAGGTCGTCAGGGCAGCACAGGCGGGCTTGGCGAGCTACTTCGGCAATCTCAAGGCATTGATCGTTAACCCCGACGCTGATTCGAATGACGGCACCGCGGAGGCTGTGGAAGACGCCCGCACGGAGGGCAACTCCCTGCTTCGGGTGAAATATCTTCTGGAGCCGGTGCACAGGCTGACGACGCCCTACCATGGGTTGCCGGGCAAAGGCAGCGCCTTCCGCACTCTCTTCCAAATCGTGCAGGCAACTCAGGCCCGAGCCCTGGCAGTGGTGGAGGCGGACCTGAGCAGCGTCACCCCGGAATGGTTCAAGTCCCTGCTCGATCCAATCCTAAGACTCGACTTCGATTACGTGGCGCCTTTTTACCAGCGCCACAAATACGACGGAACGATGACCAACAGCATCGTCTACCCGCTTTTGCGTGGGCTGTACGGCCGTCGAGTCCGCCAGCCGATCGGTGGTGAGTTCGGTGTCTCCGGGCGCTTGGCAAGCCATTTTCTCAAAGACCAGATGTGGAACTCGGATGTGGCTCGCTTTGGCATCGATATCTGGATGACCACTACGGCCATCGCGGACAACTTCAAGGTCTGCCAATCGCACCTGGGCGCCAAAGTCCATGAGGCCGAGGAACAAGGGCTGGACCTGAGCGACGTACTGGTTCAGGTCGTCGGGTCCGTCTTCAGCCTGATGGAGACTCACGATACGGCGTGGCGCAACGTGCTGGGATCTCTGCCGGTGCCGCTGCTGGGGTCGCCGTTTGCCATCAAGCCCGAACCGGCCTCGATCAACATGCAACGGGCCTTAGCCTCCTTTCAGCAAGGCGTGCGTGATCTTCTGCCGGTCTACGAGCAGGTGTTTTCGGCTAAGCAACTTAAAGTTCTTCAAACCTGCGCCGCACAGGCGCCGGACCAGTTCTCGCTTGATGACGAACTGTGGGTGAGTCTCATCTACGATCTGGCGCTTGCCTACCACCGGCGCGTAATGGATCGCGAACACCTGCTGAAGTCACTCGCTCCGCTCTACCTGGGTTGGGTCGCCTCGTTTGTGCGCCAAACCGACAGTGGTCCCGACGCGCTGGCGGAACGCCGGATTGAGAGATTGTGCTTGGTCTACGAGCAATTAAAACCGTACCTGATTAGCCAGTGGCCGTTCGCGAGCCGGGAAAAGAGGTGAGAGATCATGGAGGGAATCTGGGCAAGAGTTGTTTGGGACCCGCTCCGCCAGCTCGGCGAGCAAGCCGTTGCGAGTTTTTCCAGCCTCCTCGGCATGTTGATTCTAGTTCTGCTGGGACTGGTTGTGGGATGGCTGGCCAAGGAAATCGTCTACGGCGTGCTGCGCGTCTTGCGATTCGATCGCCTCTGCGACCGGATCGGAGTGGGAATGGTGGTGGAACGGACTGGCTTGGCCCGGTCGTGCTCCAACTTGGCGGGTGAGATTGTGCGGGGGCTGATCGTTCTTACAGCCCTGCTCGCAGGCTTGAACGCTTTGGGCACGCCGCTAACCCGCAACCTCGTGGAGCGGACTTTCCTCTTTTTGCCGCACCTTCTAGCCGCGGTGCTGATCTTGATTGTAGGTGTGCTGGTGAGCCGATTCTTGGGACGCAGTGTGCTGATCGCTGCCGTAAATGAGAATCTACCCTCGGCCCGTCTGCTGGCAGGCGTGACGCGTTTTTTTGTGATGGTGGTGACCGTTGTGGCGGCTCTCGATGAGCTGGGAATCAGCCGCACCACGATTATTGTCACCTTCGCAATTACCTTCGGGGGCCTCGTGACTGCTGCGGCTATCGCCTTTGGCCTGGGAGCTCGCGATCTTGCCCGAGATTTGCTGCTTTCTCAGTTCCGGCCGAAGGCTCCCGTCGATGCCAAGGACACAATGCATCATTTGTGAAGAGGAGGGCCTGACAACATCGCAGGGGCGACCCTTGCGGTTGAAGCTGTGAAAAGATCATGGCGGCGGGTTTATCCCGCCATCGCGATTCTGAAAACGCTGGAGATATGGCGGGGTGAACCCGCCGCTACCTCTCGCGCCGGCCATTTTTTCAAAGCTTCGTTCCCCTTGGGCGGCGACAAGGGCCGCCCCTACAGTACCTCCCTCTGCTGCGTCGTTCGGGGGAGCACTAAACCGCCTGTATGGTAGACGCGAGACAGATTCCGCAAAGAAGATCCCGAGTTGCGGTTGACTTGTTTGAGTCCTGGCCTCGAGTGGCGCGGCGCATCAGGGCCGCAGGCCGCATTGTATTGTTTCTTGATTTTGACGGTACCCTGACGCCGATTCGGCGCCGGCCGGAAGACGTGCCGCCGTTGGATCTCGCGACCCGAGGCTTATTGCGTCGTCTGGCTGGCCATCACAGGCTTAAGGTCTTCGTGATCAGCGGGCGCCGGCTTGTCGATTTGAGGTCACGGATTCACGCCCCGGGTGTGCACCTGCTGGGATTGTATGGTTGGGAAGGGCGAGGCACCCCGCCTCTGCGCAAGGAGCGGAAACTGATTCAAGGGGTAAAACGGCTGCTCCGAGACCGGCTCTCCGAACTGCCGGGGATTTGGATTGAGGATAAGAAACTGGCGATCGCCGTTCATTATCGCGAGGCTCTGCCCCCCGAGGTGCAAGCGGCGCGGCGGGTCGTGCGCGAAGTGCTGGAGCGCTTCCAGCCGGATCTTCGCCTCATCCACGAGAAGAAAGCCTGGCAGGTGGTCCCTTGCGCGATCGGCGGCAAGGGGTCCGCGGTCCGCAAATTACTGGGAAAGCGGCGTAAACAGAGGCTCGTCATGTTTGCGGGCGATGACTTGGCCGACGAATCGGCGTTCGCCGCTTTACCCTATGGAATTACCGTCCAGGTCGGGAACACAGGACGAACCGAGGCCCTCTTTTACCTGCACAATCCCGGGGAGGTTCTCGCATTCTTGCGGAGACTGGAGGCCGAAATCACTTGAAGAAAGCTGACCAGCCTTTTCACTTCATGACCGTGTCCTATCTGACGCGGATCGCCAACGAGATGGCAACCACCCTGGCACAACTGAAGCAGGGTTTGGAGACTTGCAGCGACACTTCCATCTTCAACCACACCTTCCAAACCTTGAGCCACCATCACTTTCTTACCCAGGGATTCTCCAACGATTTTGCCCAGTGGGTATTGGCAGGGTGCAATCGTCCTGAACTGGCGGAGCATCTTGCCTCCCTGGATATTCGGGACTACCTTTCGCTGGCGGAATTGCGCGCTGACCTCCAACGGGTCGTATCCGAGTACTGCCAGCAGTACCCCCAGCAGGCCGAGCAGTCTGCTTTTGAACCTTTCTACTTTTACGAAGCTATCGGGGTCGAGGTGCCCCTTCAGATGGAGGCCTGGACGCTCCAGGAGTTTCGAGACGGCTTGGAGAAACTGAGCCATGCGGCATTTCACTTCCATTTCATTGCTTCTCGCCTGCGATTGCATTTGCGCACCAACGACTTCTCGTATTGGCTGGAGAGCGCCCTCGATTTAGGCACGCTCGCCCGGAACGTCAATCGCATCGACATCTACACCAACACGCTCGGAAGCGCCCTGCAGCGGACTATCAGCCTGGTTGAAAAGGAATTGCACTCATGAGCGAGACGATGCCCATCCCGCAGTTAATCAGTCTGGATGACTACACTCCTGTGCTTGGAGAACCGGAAGTCGCCGAACTGCGGACCTTGGCTGCTCGGCTTCAGATGCGCACGGTGCAAATGGTGAACTCCACGGCCATGGGAGGAGGCGTGGCCGAAATGCTCAACCGGCTGATCCCCATTCTTCAGGAGCTGGGGCTCGCCATCCGCTGGGAAGTCATCACCGGCGGCAACGACTTCTATGAAATCACCAAGGCCTTCCATAACGCCCTGCATGGAGGGCCCTATACCATGCCGCCGGAAAGCTTTGATACCTTTCTTGCTTACAACGAGCAGAACCTGCTGCGGCTACAGATGGAGGCCGAGTTCATCGTCATCCATGATCCTCAGCCGGTAGCCCTGATCCGCACACGCCGCGATCATTCCGGCCACTGGATCTGGAGGTGCCACATTGACCTCTCGCACCCCAATCCCACAGTCTGGGGATTTCTGGAACCCTGGGTCAACCGATACGATGGCGCGATATTCTCCTCGGCCGAATTTGCCCGTCACTTGCCCAAGCCTCAGTACCTCTTCTACCCCAGCATTGACCCGCTTTCGGAGAAGAACCGCGAACTTGAACCCGAGCTGGTAAGAAGCACGCTCGAGCGCTTCGGCATTGACCCGCAGCGCACCATCCTTACGCAAATCTCACGCTTCGACAGGCTGAAAGACCCGTTGGGCGTCGTGCGCGCCTTTCAGATCGTAAAGCGCTATTTCGATTGTCAACTCGTCTTGGCAGGTGGGGGAGCAAGTGACGATCCTGAGGGCGAGGCTGTGCTCGCCGAGGTTCGCGAGGCAGTGGGCGACGACCCGGACGTCCATATCCTTAACTTGCCGCCTTGGAGCGCCACGGAGATCAACGCCCTGCAACGGGGCTCGACCATCATCATTCAAAAGAGTCTGCGCGAAGGCTTCGGGTTGACGGTTACGGAGGGACTCTGGAAAGGCAAGCCGGTTGTGGCCTCTGCAGTGGGCGGAATTCCTCTCCAGATCATCCACAAACACACGGGGTTGCTTGCCCATTCGGTGGAGGGGACGGCCTACCAGATTCGTTTCCTGTTATCCAATCCGTCCATCGCCGAAAGACTGGGAGAGCAGGGACGCGCCTACGTGCGCGAGCATTTTCTCATTACCAGCAGTGCGAAACGCTACCTTACGCTGTTTCTCCACCTTTCAGGCGGGCAGTAGAAACGCGATTAATCTTCTTCGAATCCGTGTGAGAACTCGGCCGCTCCGAGGCAGGGCGCCGCAGGCGCGCAGAGTCTCGGCTCTTCCGAGACTCTGCGGCGCTTGCTGTGATCCGACGCTTATTGTTGAGGGGTGGATGGGGCTGATGTTGGCTGCTGCGTTTGTGATGCGGAACTTGTCGTTTGCCCTTGTTGGAGCTCTGCCGTAGCGGCGGACTGCGGAACGAGTATGCTGACATCGACACGGCGATTCTGCTCTCGTCCACTGCGCGTCTTGTTAGGGGCGGCGGGATCGTCCTCGCCGTAGCCGGCCTGGTAAACACGCACCAGCGGGATCTGTTTGTCCAGTGTGAGGTAACGTACGACGGCGTCCGCTCGCTTGCGGCTCAGCTCTAAGTTGTACTGTTTCGGGCCGCGGTTGTCCGTGAATCCGCGAATCTCGACGACAAAGTGTTTCATGCCGCTCACGGTTTGTGCGAGAGTGTCCAGCGTCTCGGTGTCTTCCTGTGTTAACTTGGTCTTGTTAATTCCAAACAAGATCGAAGCCTTCTTGACGGACTGAAAATTGTCCGCGTTTTCGACTTCCTGCTTCGCCGCGGCCGCATCGGAGATTCCCTGTTGAGCAAGTCCCCGGGCGTCCACGGCAGACTGCTGGGCCTTGCTGGCGGCTTGATTGGCCTCGTCCGCGGAGGTCTGAGCCTGGGAAATACCCTTCTCTGTCTTGCGGTCAAGGTCAGTAATCTTTTCCCCGTTTTCGGCCACCTGCTTGTTGGTATTGTCGAGCTTTACTTCGAGTGGCTTGATGTTGTCCTGAGTGTAGGTCTGCACGTATTTCTTGGTTGCGCACCCCGCGCTGAATAAGACCAAGCAAAAAACCACTGCCGCAGTTGCAGCCTGCCTGTAATTTTGTGGGTTCATGGGATTTGCCTCCGTTTTAACCCCCCTTTGGAGAAGTGTCGACGCAGAAGCTTACTGCAAATTGGTGGCCAGAATGTGAGGCTTCCCTAACAAGTTTATTTGTAACGGGTTAGAGTGCGCTTTGAGACCCCTGGAGCTAACTTTCTTATACGATCAGGAAAAATCTACTCGGTGGCCAACCACTGTCGATCCAGCTCAGCGTTGGTCAATCACCTCCGTCCCGGGCGGCGCTACAAACTGGAACCAGGAACGGCTCAGGGGCACATCCCGCTGGATGTGATCGAAGTCAAATTCCATAGTGCTCTGGTCGGCGAGGGTCACGAGCAACCTGCGGATGTCGAATTGGGGGCCTATTTCCATGAGCACCTGTCGATAATCCTCCTGCAATGCCTTCTTGGGATAGCCACGCAGGACCCGGTCAGTGGGCTGGTGCTGGAGGGCATCCGGCGCAAACTCGATCCGGGAAAAGACACGGCGCAATTCGAGCCTCGAGAGCAGCAGGCGAAATGGCACTCGAATGTCGTCGCTCGCCTTGACCGCAGTACGGGTTAGTTGTTTCTCTTCCGGTACGTAAAGCTGCAGCGTCTTCCCATCGGAGAGGAACAGCTTCGGCTGAGGCCGCTGGTAGTCCCACCGCATCAAACCACCGCGCGCAAAGTAGACTACTCCGGACTCCGTTTGGGTTCTACCCTCGGTGGAGTAGGTCTGCGTGAAGTCTGCGCGAATTGTCCTGACCGCGTGGTAGCTTGACTCAAATTGGCGCACGAAGTCCTGAAGGGACGCGTCTCCGTTATCTGCCGCTGGGCTCAGGCCGACAACCCCCTCACCCAGCCCGCCTCCACTGATGAAAGCGGCGGTTGCGGCCCACCCTCTCCCCCAAAGGGAAGAGGGTTTCGAATTGTTGGGAGCGGGGCTTGCGACCGCATACGCGAGCAACACGAACGCCACCGCGCCTCCGGTTCGCCCGATCACCCTATTTCTCGATCTCCCGATCATTTTGAAGGTTTCTTTAACCGCTCCACCGCCTCGAGGGCCGTGGGGTTCCTGGGATCCGTCTGAAGGCCTGCCGTATACTCCTGAAGCGCTTCGATGTTTCGGCCGTCGGCCTCCAGAACCGCGCCCAGCCCAAAGTGCGCCCGGCTTTCAAAAGCATCCAACGCCAGCGCCTGCCGAAAGGCGCGCTCGGCGTCTTGCCAGCGATGCCAGCGGCTATAAATGTCACCCAACGAATTCCACGCCTGAACGTTGCCGCCGCTCTCGACGGAACCACGATACTGCGTTTCCGCCTCGGAGAAGTGGCCAGCATCGAAATAGAACTCCGCCAGCGCATTCCGGGCCTGAATGTAGAGAGGGGCAAGGGCCACCGCAGCTTTCAATTGCGCTTCCGCCTTATCACTGGCGCCGGTTACGGAATAGGTTCGCCCCAGGTTCATATGGGAGTCGGCATAGTTTGGTCGAAATCGTATGGAGCGCTCGAAATCCTCGATGGCTTCGTCGTAGCGCTTTTTCCGCGCCGCGACGAGACCCAGGTTGTTCAGGATCAGCCAGTGATCGGGAGCGCGGCGCAGCGCGGCGCGCCACTCCGTCTCGGCCTGATCCGGAGAGCCCGAATTCCAGTATACCGCGCCCAAGTTGATTCGCAGAGCGACCGCGTCGGGCTGTTGGGCCAGGGTGTGCTGGTAGAACGTTGCGTCATCGCGCCAAACGCGGTTGCGGGTGACAATCCTGACCACGCAAAGGGCAGCGATGAGGATCAACGCCACAGCATAGACCTTGCGAGCGGCGCGTCGTTCCCCGAGGCGCGTCCAGATCGCCTGCCCTCCCCACGCAGCAATCCAGCAGAACCCCAGTGAAGGTAGATAAAGGTAGCGCTCGGTGAATACGTTTGCGCCCAGCCAGCGCCCATTGAGAACCGGCACGAGGTTCAGGAACAACCATAATAGACCGAACGAGACAAGACGCTCCCTTTTCCAGGAGTAAACGAACGCGCAAAGGCACGCTCCCAGGATCACGAGTCCCGCAACGGATCGAGGATCGGCGAGGGAAAGACTCTTGTGAAAAGTGTAAAACCCGCAGAGATTCACCGGCCAGACGATCTTCCAAGCGTATTGCGCGATCAGCGCGAAAGATGAATAAAAGGCCTCCCGACGGCTGATCTGCGGCAACTGTAACACCGGCGCCAACCCGCCAAAGATGTGGATTCTAAACAAAAGGTAGGCAGCGTCAACCAGCCACAAGCTCAGATACCGCGAGAACTTCTGCGTCAGAGTCGTTCGCTCCCGGTCGTCACGAAGAAAGTGTTCATAAAAGGTCGCCAGAAAAGGCAGAGTCGCCGCGGGCTCTTTGGCCAGCAGCGCCAGGGCGAAGCACAAAACCATGCCAAGCTCTGCTGCACCACCCCTTAATCCCCTCCTCAGTGAGGAGGGGACTGAGGGGTGGTGCGAATCCGGGCCACGATCCCGCAGGAACAGCCAGAACGTTAGCAGGTAGAAAAACGTGAGCTGAAGATCGGTCACGGCGGCAATCCAGTCCACAGACTCGCTGTGCACCGGATGCAGGGCGAAGAGGACCGCCGCCACGAAGCCTAAAGTTCGGTTATGGAAGGCGCGTTCGGTAACCAGAAAAACCAGGCAGACTACGGCAGCGTTCAAAACCAGGTTGGCCAGATGAAAACCATAGGCCATCGGTCCGAATAATTGGTAACAAACCAGGTAACCGAGCGTCATCAACGGGCGGTAGTAATTGGTCATGCCCTGGGCGCCCACATACGACCATACATTCGTTGCGAAGATCTCCCGCAAGTGCGAGAAGTTGCGCAGGTAAGGGTTGGCCAGGATCTGCCGGTTATCGTCCTGGACAAAGCTGTTCCAAAGAGAATTCAGATAGGGCAGACCTGCGATCACAATGAGCAGCGCCAGCAGTTCCTGCGTGGCCAATCGGGCCAGGCCGCGCCGGGGAGCCGTGTCGGGGCTGTTTTCAGGGGATCCCGAACTTGGGTGCGCAACCATGGCTTAGTTTGGCCTATTTCGCGTGTTTACAGCACAACGCAGAGGCGCGGAGACGCGGAGGATTAAATCCCAGAAACTCTGGCTCTGCGCCTCAGCGCCTCTGCGGTTCAGCGACCTTGCCGGCGTCCACAACTCCAATTTGACCCAGCCTGTCAGCCCACTTCGCCGGTACCGGAATCGAAATCGCCAGATTCCCGTATCGTCGGAATAACCAGTTCGCCAGAAAGAAACTCGCCGGAGCCAGCAACAAGCCTGCGGCTACGTCGACGAGGTAGTGGTAGCGGAGGTAGACCGTCGAAACAAAAAGGCTCAAGATCAGAGGCGACACCGCCCAAAACAGGGCCCGCGAGTTGCGCCAGGCATAGAGCCACACCAGGAAGGAAATCGCCACATGCATGCTCGGAAAAACGTCGCGATGAATGCGGGCCAGATCCATGAACGCAAGTTGCTGATTGAATATGGCAATCGGCTGGCTCAGGGAAACGGTGTAATCGTCGCGTAGGCTATAAATGGGACCGATGGCCGGGACCAGAATGTAGCCAAGAAGCCCCAGAAACGTGACCACCATCAGGCCGTTCATCATTTCCCGAAAACGCCCTCGGGGGCGGCGGAGATACACAAAGCAGGCGACCAGGGGAATGTTCAGGATGTGGTAAAAGTAAGCAAACTCCATCCACGCCGTGCGGCCGGGCGTTATGAAGCGCTGCATGGCCACACTGGCCTGGAAGCCAAACAGACGCTGGTCAAGCGCAATCAATGTTCCATCACAGTCATGCCGGACGAGGAGGTGCGTGGTGTCACCCCAGAGCGAGTAGTACATCAACAATATCGCCAGAAACGGGAACCAGTCTCTGACGATCTCCCAGTAAGGCCGTATGAAGACGCGCGGATCGACTGAAGAAGCGGACGACTCCTGCTTCCCAGCCACGAAATAGTGAATTAGTTCTTTCGCCAGAAGCAAACTCATGGCGGGAACGATAATCAGGACGTCGGCAGGGCTCAAGTTGGCGTGCGCGTCCCGCCGGAAAACCAGGCGTATGCCCAAATTGAGCGCAAAGAAAGCCAGCGCTACCAGGTCTTCCAGGCGGGGATTAAGAATTAACCGGCGGTCATTGGCCATAGAGGCCTTTCAGCGCTTCAAACCTCTTCTGCGCCTGCGTGGGAAACGGGAACTTGGATGTATCCTCAAGAATCTCGAGGGCCTGCCGGCGGTTCCCTTCCAGAAAGTAAGCGTGCGCCAGACCTTCCACGGCAAGCTGGTCAGTAGGAAGAATGTTGAGAGCAGAGGTGAGGACGCGTTCCGCCTCACCATACTTTTTTTGGGCAATCAGGATGTATCCCCGGAGGATTAGAGGCGGCAGATAAAGGCGATTCTGACGGCTTAGGCGGTCGGTGATGGCCAAGCCCTCCTCGTATCGCCCCAGATGGTAGAGGCAGACCGCGACACGATACGAATCCACCTCGTCCAAATCCCGGCCGGCCACGCGCTGCATGGCAGGCAGATCCCCCACGACCGAGGCCCACTGGCCAAGATTGAATTTGGCAGACTCGAGGCCTTGCCAATAATCCAATATTCCCGGCCTCAACTGGACCGCCTGAAGTGCATTCATGTAGTTCTTCTCCGGGTGTCCGCGCTGAGCATCGCTCACACTGGACCGGTAATATACCTCCGCCGCGATGTCGTAGCCGAAGTTCCAGGCGCCGAACACCGCCATCGCCAGAATGATGGCGTACAGCAATAATTTGGCGCGAGCCAGCCGGGTCGCCGGCGCGCCGGCGCCTGTCACCTGCAAGCTCGCCACACCCTTGACAGCCAGCAGGCTGACGAAGGACACGCCCAAAACCTTCAATAATTCCCAGAAAATAAAACGAATCTGCTCCAAATCACTACTCCTGCGTGTGAGGCCCGGACGGCCGACAGAAAGTAGTCCATGGTGTCAGCCATGGGGTGGGACGCCATCCCGTATTCCTCAGCCCCGGAGGGGCTGGAAGTGAGTAGCCGGGGGCAACGCCCCCGGAAATTGTCGCTCCCCTCGCCCCTTCCCCTCTCCCCGCGGCCGGGGAGAGGGGTGCCGAAGGCGGGTTGTGGGGCTTTGTCCGGGGGTTTCACCCCCGGCTACTCAATTTGCTCCCCTTCGGGGAGCGCGGGTTCCCCAAGATGAAATCTACCCTCTACTGCAGCAAGCCTAAATCCACCGAACTCCGCGGATTCAGCATCACCTTCCCCTCCGTATCAAGGGTGTAGGGCCTGCCCGAAGGATCGCGCGGCAAAGCTCGGAGGTAACCAGCCGCAACCAGCGCCTGGAACGAGCGCGCGGGCTGTCCCAGCCGCCGATTACAGAGGGCCACCAGCTCATTCAGTTTGGCGATCTCTTCGCTAGCCTGAATGGCCATCAGGTGATCCTCGGCGTTCTTGCGAATCTGTTCGTTGCCAGCCTGGCGGGCAATCTCTGACCAGAGGAACTTCGAGGTCGCCAGTTCCCCGCCCTGCGCCGTCACTTTCGCCGCCAGGGCCCGCATCCAGGTCATGGCGCCGGGCCTCTCGCTTCCGGCCTGAAACGCTCGTGCGGCGGCGGCGTAATCCTTCAAGTCCCAATAGTAGACGAAGCCCAGATCTTCCCAGAACCGCCAGTACTCGGGGTTAGCAACAATACCACGCTGCAGGAGCACAATGGCCTGCAAGGGCTCGCCGGCTCCGCGCGGCGGCTTGTCCGCGAGGAAGATCGAACCGAAGCGATAGGCAATGAGCAGGTGAGGGTCCAGGTCGGTAGTGATCCGAAGCAGAGGCCCTAGCAGCTTGAACTCCGTGGAGTGCGCCAGCCGCTTCCCGCCGAAATACTGCACCACGCGCGTCCAGTATATGTCAGCAAGCAATCCTTCGTAACCCAAGCTGAGCTGCCGGAGGACCCTTCCCGACGGCAGAAAGAGGACCTCACCCAGTGCCCTATCATTTCCGCCTCGGAGGTCAAGGCTTCGTTGCAGGGGAATCAGCCCCAAAAGGCATAGCAACACCAGCAGCCAGCAAGCGCGGCGGCGGGAACGAGGCTGGGAGACGAGGCCACGAATAGAAGTCACCGGAATTCCCGTTCCTCGAAGATGATAATTGCCAGGCCCAACAGGATCGTTACGTAAAGAAGCGCGTAAAGAGAGTTTCCCAGCCACAGGTAACCGGGCAGCTTCTGCGCGTGAGCCACCAGGCTGATGACATTGAAATCCGCAAAATTGGGAAGCGCATAATAGAGCGCGCCGCAGGCCGTGGCAAGCAAGGGGCTCTGCGTTTGCTGGCCCAAGGCGCGCAGATCGGCCGAAAAATTACCTATGACGAAAAGGCAAAATGTATATACCGCGGATAACACTGGAGTGGATATACACGAAAAGACTAAGGCGATTCCCACCACCATGGCCAACTGGAGCAGAATGAAATAAGCCGCGCCCAGAAACACCAGGTCGCCACGCCCCAGCGTTCCCTTCTGATAGTACAACGTCGCATAGAAGCCCAGCGTCATGATGGCGGTGTTCACAAGCAAGGTAAGCAGAAGGCCCAGGTATTTTCCAACCACGAATTCCACGCGGGTCACGGGTTTCGAGAGGATGTTGTAAACCGTGCGGCGCTCGATCTCTTTCGAGACGAGGTCGATCCCGATGAAAATGGCGATCAACAGGCCGAAAACCGAGATCGAAGTAAGTCCCAGAGTGATCAGGATTATCTGCTCGACCCCGACCGAGATGCTCCCGAAGAGAATGGAGGCCCCGATCAGCAAGAGGGCAAAGACCACCAGGTTATACAGAACCTTCTGGCGGACAGACTCCTTGAATGTGTGGACGGCGATCGTCACCACGCGCATGGTTTTCCTGTCGTAGGGGCGATCCGTCAATTGACGGATTGCCCCAGGGTGGCCACAAGGGCCGCCCTTACGTATCCTCTCCCCCTACCTTCTGAAGAAAATAATCTTCCAGCGACCTCTTGACCGGATTCATGGAGATCACCTTCGTTTTGCCTCGCATGATAATCTCCAATGACCTTTGCACTTTGCTTTCGTCCGGAATCTCCAGGCGCACCCGCTCCCCGGTGCGAGTCACCGATGAGGCGCAGGGCATCAACTCGGCCATGACCTGTGCTGAGGGGGCCTCAAGCACCCACTCGGTGGTGGTAACTCCCAGGCGGAGGATCGTGGTCAGCTCGCCACACCCTTGCAGGCGGCCGTGGTTGAGCACCGCCACCCGGTCGCACAACGTCTCCGCGTCGGAAAGTATGTGCGTGGAGAAGAAGACCGTCTTCTTTTGCTCCTTCAGCCTCAAGATCACCTCGCGGACTTCCCTTCGCCCCAGCGGATCGAGGCCGGACATCGGCTCGTCCAGGAAAACCAGGTCCGGGTCATTAATCAAGGCCTGAGCGATTCCCAATCGTTGAATCATGCCCTTTGAATACTTTCGCAACTGAACATTGCGGGATGCGGAGAGACCTAATTGCTCGATCAGTTCGCCGCAACGGCGGCGCCGTTCAGAAACCGATAGACCAAACAGCGATGCCGCGTAGTTCAAAAACTCCTGCGCCGTCAGATGATCATAGAAGGCGGGATTTTCGGGCAAATAGGAGACCCGGGAGCTGACCGAAAAGTCGTCGAGTTGTTTGCCGAAGACGCGCACCGTGCCGGACGTCGGAAAGATCAGGCGAAAGATCAGCTTGAGTGTCGTGGTCTTGCCCGCTCCGTTCGGTCCGAGCAAGCCGAAGACTTCCCCTGCCTCGACGCTGAGATTAAGCGCATCGAGAGCTCGCTTAACTCGATTGCGCCAAAACCCCAGCCGGTAATCTTTCGTCAGCTCGATCGTTTCAAGGGCAAGCATGATGAAGGAACCGTCTCCTCGCCAAACTCCTCAGCAGCGCAGGGCCTGCTATTACCTCGGAGGAAGAATAATATAACCGATGGCGAGACCTCACGAAAGAGCGGACTCCCGCTCTTTTCCGGCCCAGTCGTTCTGAAGGTGTGAAAAAATCACCAGGCCCTGTCATTCTGAGCGAAGCGAAGAATCTGCATTCGCTGGCCTCAACGCTGAACTGCAGATCCTTCGCTTCGCTCAGGATGACAGGGACTGTAATCCCCACTGGCACTCAGAATCACAGGCTTCATCGTTCAGCCTGCCCCGGCTGCTTCTCGATCTCCTTGATCTGTGTGGCTGCCGCCTGTTGTTCAGGATTCACGGCCAACTCCGCTTTGAATTCCCGAAGTGCGCCGCCGAAATCGCCTTGCGCCTTCAGCATTACACCTAGTGCAAAATGGTAAGCAAAACCGCTGGGGTTTACGGCGATGGCGCGGCGAGCGGCCGCGATGGCCTGGTCCGTGCGTCCGGATTTGAACAACGCCATCCCGAGGAAGAAGTACTCATCGGCTTTCTGGGGATTGATACGGATTGCCTCCAAAAAATACTTTTCCGCCTCCGGCAGATGTCCCATTTTGTAATGAGTCAGGCCCAGGTTGTAGACTGCGGGCCAGTAGGTGGGATTACGATCGACAACGTCGTTAAACTTTTCGAGAGCCGGCGCGTACAAACCCCTTTCCGCCAGAATCGTCCCATAGTTGGTTTCTGCCGCAAGGTTATGGGGCGCCATGGAATTGTTGTAGGCATAAAAAGTTAAGTTATCGCGGAAGTAGAAGCTCTGGGAGACCGTTCCGTAGCCGAGCACGGCGGCAAGACACAAAGACGCAGCCAGAAGCGCGGCCGGCATGCCCAGCCGGTGCGCTGCGCGCCCCCACAGCGTAGAGCTGACCTTCAGGTCGGCACTCAAGGATTGGACCCCTCCCGCACACGCCTTCTGCAAGCCAAGACCTGCCAGAATAGCAAGGCCGACCGAGGGCAAGTACAAATAACGGTCATGAGCGAAATCATCGGCTGCAAAGACACGCAGATCGAGGATTGGAATCAAGGGCAGGACCAGCCACACCGCGGCAAAAGCGGCGCAACGGCCTCGGCGAGCTACGGCCACCAGCAAGGCTGCGGCACCAACGTCGAGAATGAGTGGAAAAGTGAAATTCCTGAGCGTCGGGTGGAGCACCGCCGGCAGGTCATAAAAAGTGCTGAGGCCCACGGGCCAGATCAGGTGGCGAATCCAGAAATAGATCAGTGACGGCCAAGTCATAGCCAACTGCGCCATGCTGATCGGGGTCATCGGGTGGCTCAGTGCTTTGAGCGCGTACACGCGCGCAGGAAGATAAAGCAAAATAACCAGGAGGTAAGGCCAGATTCTGCGCAGGGCGGAGACGCACCATTGAAACAGGTCGTCGTTCTGACCAGTCGTATTCGCGCTTTGCGGGCGCGCGTCATCTGGCGGCCCTGTGAGACTGCTCCCGAAGATCCAATCGTAGGCCAGCAGGAGGCCGGGAACGATCATGGCGGTCTCTTTTTCGCCGAGGGCAAGAGCGAATAGAGCCACCGAAGCCAGGCGCCAGTTGAGCCGGTTCGTCTGCCGCCATCGTATGTAGGAAAGGACTGAAGCAATCAGAAGGACGCCCAGAAGGGGTTCGGTGGCGCCCGAAATCCAAGCCACGGCTTCGATGTGTGCGGGATGCAGGCCGAACACCAGCGCCGCCACCAGGGCCGCGTCGCCGCTGACTCCCAAACTCAAAACAAGCAAATAGGCGAGCAGGGTCGCGAGGACGTGTGCAAGCACGGTGGTGAGATGCCAACCCCAAGCGTGGTTTCCAAATGCCGCGTCGTTGATTCGAAGCCATAACAGGAATAGCGGCCGGTAGTAGTTCCCCAACTCGCCCGGCATAACTCCTGCCCAAACCTGCGAGGTAAAGTAGGAAGGAACAAAATGCCAGGAATGAACGGCCGGATTCTCTACAATTTGCCCGCGGTCGTCGTGCACGAATTGGTAACGGAGGGTGGGAATATAGGCGGAAAAGGTCAGGACGAGTACAACGGCAATTCCCTTCCAGGAAGGGAGGCTGGAAGCGTTGGTGGAAGTGTAAGGAACTGACAAACCCTATCGACTTCTGTAGGATGCCAGGGCGTCGCCGGGGAGCCGGCGCAGTCGGTCCATCCCATCCAAGGGACGCACGCGGCAACGTCCTGGAAAGTGCCTCCCCGGCAGGGGCATTGCGCCCTGCTCACCAGGAAGAAATCTCATGAAAAGGGAACAAACGCAGGGAAGGCCTCGCCGCCTTCCCTGTTGCGACCTCCAATGCCTACCCAGCCAGCGGCGAATCGGTCGAACCGGCCGTTGCCGTGCTGTTTTGACGGATCACGCCTGACATGTCAGTGTAGTAATAATTCGTGCCGGTTGTACCTACAGTTATAGGCGTCGCCGTGATGCCGTAGGTATTGATCCTGCCGCTCGCATCGGTTGCGGCGGGCGTGTAAATGAACGAGTAACCGCTCTTAACGCTGAGAGTGGCTGTGGCGGTTCCCCCGGAAAGGACGCTGTCAATCAATCCGGCAGCGGTGGCGACGGGGTTCGCACCTGCCGCCGGCGGGCCCAGGTTACCCAGCGTCGCGGTGTAGCCGGTATTGTACGTAGTGGCATAGGTAATCTCCGCCGTGTTAAGGGTACGTAGAGACCCCACCGCCGAAGCTTGATTGGCGGCAATCCGCGAGCGCAGCAGATTTGGGATGGCGATTGCCGCGATGATTAAGATGATCGCAACGACGATCAGCAGCTCAATCAGTGAAAAACCTCGTGAACCCTTCTTCATTCTTCCTCCTATCAACATTCAAAGCGCATGAACACTGGCCGCCCATTATGAGGCATTTTGCGTGCCAAGGCAACGGCCTGATGTTTTTTTGAATCTCATCTAACCTGCGCTTATTCAATTGCTTAGACAATCCCCCATAGAGACTTCGGCATTCTCTGGCTGCCCGCAAGCCATTTTTCGCCGCTTTTTGTCCAAACGGCGCGACGGATTTTGTCACTCCCAGTACGAACGTACTGACACGGAGTCCGGTCGGAATCAGCAAGAGTGTCCGATTCGCCCCCAGGGTCCGCCCTATTGATCGTTCGCCAGCTTTCTCACCGCCATCTGCACTGTTTCGTCTTTGGGGGCTAACGCTTTAGCTTGCTCGATTTGGCGCCGGGCGTCACTGAGTTTTCCCGATTGGAGGTATGCCAGGCCGAGTTGAGCATGGGCCAGTGCCGACTTCGGCTCAACCGCAATCGCTTTCTCCAGGGCCGCGGCGGCCTGGTCTTTCCTTCCCATTTTCAGCGCAAGGACGCCCAACCTGAACTGGCCGTTGCCTGAGCCCGGGGCAGAGGTCACGATTTTCTCATAAAGCTCAAACGCTTCCGCTTGTTTGCCCTGGTCTTCGTAAACACCGGCAAGTCCCAGATAAGGCCTCTCATCTTGCGGAGCCAGTTGGATGGCGCGCTGGAACTCGGCTTCCGCGAGGGCGAACTTCTTCTCACGCCCGAAAACCGCCCCCAAATTCAGGGAAATCAAGGCTGAAGCAGGTTGAACGATTGCATCACGACGAAAGAGATCCTCCGCCTGGGCAAGCCGGTCATCCTGCAAGGCCAGAATTCCTAGCTGAAACAGGGCCTCAGAATCATTCGGATCGAGAGCCAGAGCTCTCCGGAAGAAGTCCTGCGCCTCTTCCTTGTCGCCCCGGTAAAGGGCGATTTTGCCCAGGGCGAACATGGGCTTCGAAAATGAGGGGTTGAACTGCGCTCCGCGACGCAGAGTGTCCTCTCCGGCGGCGACGTTGCCGTCATCCAAGAGGACGCCCGCCAGGTTAACAAAAGCCTCGCCGGCTGAGGGATCCAGAGCGATAGCCGTCAGCAATTCAGTGCGCGCCCGGTTCCGGTCGCCCGCCTCCCTATAGCCGTTCCCCAGAAACACGTGGAACATCGCGGCGGTGGGATCATCGCGCACGGTAGCCAGGCCCAAAGTGAAGTTGTCGCGCCAAGCCGGCAGTCTCACCAGGATTCGTAATGCACCCGCCACGAGGAGTACCGTCCCCAACGCGACCGCGGCGACGCTGCGCACGCGCTGCAGGGGCGATCCTTGTGGTTGCGCTCGGGCGGCCGCAAGGGCCGCCCCTACAAGCCAGCAGATTCCCACCGAGGGAATATAGAGGTATCTCTCTCCATAAGCCGGCACTCCGACACCGGCGATGTTGAGCACCGGGGCGAGAGTCAAGACGAACCAAACGATGGCGAAGCTGACTGAGCGATCCCGGCGCCACCAGGCAGCCACCATTCCCACCGACCAAAGGGCAAACAGCATCCCCATCAGCACGGCTGGATCCCGCCAACTCAAAGGGGGGTAAAACTTCCAGGAATACGAAAGATGCTGAGGCCAGATCAGCTTGGCAACATATTCACCGAGCTGCGTCGATCCGAAAATCACCGTCTCTCTCAAGTGCATCCGGTTAGGCGGTCCGACGCTGGAAACGCCGCCGATGACAACCAGATGAACCACCACGTAGAACGCCGCCAGCAGGAAACTCGGAAGATAGCGGCTCAGGCGTTGGAAGAATCGCGTCTCCGCGTCGCCACGCAGGAAGTGCTCGTAGAAAACCAAGAGCAGGGGCACGGCCAGGGCCACTTCTTTGCAGAGCGCCGCCAGAAGAAACATGAGAGCACTCATCCAGGCGCGCCGTCGTGAGAAGCCTCTGGCGCCGGGCGGGTGAGTGTAAATAAGAATTGCCGCCAGGAAGAATGCGGCGCATTCGAGATCGGAGAGACCGGAAACCGTTGCGACATCCTCGGAATGAACGGGCAAGGCAGCGAAAAGCAGGGCGCCCCACAAGGCTCCCTGCCCTATGGGCCAGAGCCGTTTCCCGAGTTGATAGACCATCACGACCACCCAGGAATTCAGGAGGACGTTACAGAGGTGAAAAGGAGCCGGTCGAGGACCAAACAACATCGTCTGCACGAGAAAAGTGAACATCACCAAGGGCCGGTAATAGATGCTGTCGCCGCGCGCGCCGCGAAAGGCCCAGAAATTCTGCGTGAAGATCTCGCGTAGAAAGTGGAAACTTCGCACATAAGGGTTGGCGCCGATCAGGATGGCATCATCCCCAACCAGTTCGTAGCGGATGGTGACGATATATAACGCGATTGAAAAGAGAATGAGAAGGGGGATTGCCAAGTGGTCGAGGGTCGGACTCCCCTCCTCGGCTGAGGAGGGGCTGGGGGTGGTAGCCTCAGATGTCATATTTCTTGGCATAATGACGAAACGAACGGTAGGACATGCGAAGAAGTTCCGCCGCGTGAGTTCGGACGCCGTCGGAGGCATGCAAGGCCGCAAGCAGGTATTGCTTCTCGATCTGGGCGACGCGGGCTTCGAAATCCAGCCCTTCGGCGGGAATCTCTACTACGGCATCGCCGCTCGGGGTCATACCCGTCAGGGATTGGGGCAGGTGTTCCAGGCGGATTCGGCCATCGCGCTCTCCGCACATCGCGACCGCATATTCGATAGCATTCTCGAGTTCGCGGACATTTCCGGGCCAGGAATAGCGTGTGAGAAGTTCCAAAACGTCCCGCTCGAACTCCAACTCTCCTTTCCCCATCTGCAAACCGAACTTGTGCAGAAAATGGCGCGCCAAAGAGGCAATGTCGTCAGGGCGCTCACGCAGGGGCGGGACGTGGATCGGGATGACGCTGATACGATAGTAAAAGTCCTCACGAAATTGCCCTGCCGCGACCATGCGCTTGAGATCGCGGTTGGTGGACGCAATCAGCCTCACGTCCACGGAAACATCGGAGCTGCCCCCCAATGGACGCACCCGCCGCTCCTGGAGAACGCGCAGAAGCTTGACTTGCATGGTGGGGCTGGTCTCCCCAATTTCGTCCAGGAACAAGGTGCCCCCGTTGGCAGATTCGATAATTCCCTTGCGGTTGGTCTCGGCGCCGGTGAAAGCCCCTTTGAAATATCCAAACAGCTCGCTTTCCAGCAGAGTTTCCGGAAACGCCCCACAGTTGATCGAGACGTAGGGTTTTTCTCGCCGCAAGCTGGCCTCATGAATGGCTTGCGCCACCAACTCTTTGCCCGTTCCACTCTCGCCCGTAATCAAGACTGTGCTGGCGGTCGGCGCCACAGTGCGGACTAATTCCAGGATTCCCTGCATCTGCCGGCTCTGGCCAACAATGTTGTTGTGCGCAAAGACGTGCAACAATTCGCGGCGCAGGCGTACATTCTCTTCCTTCAACGCCGAGTGTTGCAGCGCCCGGTTAACGGTGAGTTTCAGTTGCTCGACGAGTTTGTCCGTCTTGATCACATATTGGTAGGCGCCCAGATTGAGCGCGTCGATGGCCGTTTCCATACTGGCATAGGCCGTGATCAAGATGAACGGGGCGGGATTCCGGGTTTCGCAGAAAAACTTGAGCAATTCGATGCCTGAGATGTCCGGCATGCGAATATCGGAGATGATCAGGTCGTAGACCTGGGATTCGAGCTTCTTCTTTGCGGCCTGACCGCTGAAGACCGTTTCGACGGAGTGGCCGTCCTTGCGGAAGCCAATCTCCAACATCTGGCACAACGACTTTTCATCATCCACGACCAGCAGCCGAGCCATCTCCATCTCCCTGCGAAGCTAAGAGTCGACGTCCGAGGGCTAGGGACGTATCGCGAACCGCCCTACTTCGCATCGCTAAATAGCGGCCGCCGACGTGAAGGGCGCCTTTGGGGCCACCGCAGGAGCAGCATGCTTGGGTAACTCAAGTATGAAGCGAGTGCCGTGCCCGGCCTTCGACTCCACCCGGACCGCGCCGCCGACACCCTGCATGATCTGGTAAACGATCGCCAGTCCGAGGCCGGTACCACCGCTGAATCCCGGCTGGAAGGGCTCGAAGACCTTTTCGAGTTGCTGCTCCGAAAACCCTATTCCTGTGTCGCTCAAGGTAACGCGGACCGCCTTTTCGCCGGTTTCCTCAGCCAGCACTGTCAAAACGCCCCCATCCGGCATGGCCTTGAGTGCATTATCCGAGATATTCCAAAAGACCTGCCGCAGCTTGTCGGCGTCGGCCCAAACTGTCGATAGCCTCGATGGAAAATGCTTCTCCACCCTCACATTTCGGCCAAATAGCGGATGGTGTGAAAGCAACACCAGCGTCTCTTCGATTACTTTCACCAAGTCCACTTTCTGGGGTTCATGCCGCTGGTCACGGCAGTAAAGCAGAAAATCCGAGACCAGTTTATTAAGCCGTTCCGACTCATGACTCACAATTTCAATGAGCTTGGTTTGGTCGTCGTCCAAACGCGAAATCGACTGCAAGAGCTTGACGGAACCGGTGATTGAGGCCAACGGATTCCGGATTTCATGTGCGATTCCCGCCGCCAGGCGCCCCATCGTCGCCATGCGGTCCTTGGTCCGATACTCGGCGTCCCGGCGTTTTTCCTCGGTCAAATCCTGAAAGTTGTACACCAAACCAGCCACGCCAATCGCGGGCACCATCAGCGGAGATACCGAGACACCCAGGACGCGCCTTTCGGCGCGAGGAGTCACATAAGCTACTTCCTGACGGGCGGAGAAGCCGTTCGCGAACGGAAAGGCGACGGCGCCGGTCTGTAAGCCGGGGAAGAATGACTGGATCAGTTTTCCCCGCAACTGCTCCGGCTTGAGACCCAGTATGGCGGCTCCGGAACCGTTCAATTCGCTCACCACACCTTCCAGATTGGTCGTCAGAAGTCCATCCCGCATACTTTCCAGGATGTTTTCGGTTTTGGCTTGCAGGTTAGCAACTTGACCGCTCTTGTCGCGCAGTTCGGCTCCGACTTTTCGCAGGTTTTCCGCCAGTTGCGCGGACAGGTAGGCAATGGCGAAGAAACCAAAGAAGCTGGCCCCGATCTTGACCTGTAGAGTCCGCAAATCGACCGGCAAGGTGGAGGAGGTCACGAGATATCGAAAGGCCGGATAATGAACCGCAAAGTCCGGAAGTATAACCGGAAGATACGCCAATTCCAGCATCCCGCCCATGCAAACAAAACTGACCGCCGCCACCAGAAAGACCCGGCCGCGTGGAAGCAGCGTGCTGGAAAGGATGATGACAAGCAGGTAAAGCGAGATGTAATTGCTATCCAGATCTCCTGTAAGGTGGAGTATGGCGGTAATGATGGCAATATCGGAAAAGATCTGAAGGTAGGCCTGTAACAGGTAATCCTGGCTGAGCTGATTGTAGATCAGGTAATAAAGGCCGAGGATATACCAGAGAATGATGGCGATGGCAAAGTATTTGAAAGATGCGGGGTTAGGATTGGCAACCAGAGTTCGAATGGCGAAATCGATCGCAAAAACAAAGCTGATAATGACAAACCGGATCTTGGTTACCCAGGGCAGCCATTCCTTCAGCTGATCGGGCAACCCCGCAAATAGGCTAGCCGCATTGGGAGAAGAGTAGTTTGTCATAATCTAGTCGGTCAACCGACAATTCTACGCACTCTGACGCCGTCGTCAACCTTTCTTTTGCCGGAAGTGCGCGGCCTGGTGATGACAGGCCGGAACTAGCCGGCGAGTTTCCCGATCAAACTGAATAAGGGAAGGTACATTGAGATTACGACACCTCCGACGACTACGCCCAGGAACAGGATGATCAACGGTTCCATGGCAGTTAAGAGATCCCCGACCGCGACATCGACTTCGTCTTCGTAAAAATCTGCGATTTTCTGGAGCATGGAGTCCAACGATCCGGTCTGTTCTCCTACGCCGATCATCTGCACCACGAGGTTCGGGAACACGCCGGTTTCGCGCAGCGGATCAACGATGGTCCGTCCTGCTTCGATAGCCAGGCGAACTTTCAGAATGGCATTCTCGACCACCGCATTGCCTGAGGTTCGGGCGGTAATCTCCATCGCTTCCAGCATGGGAACGCCGCTGAAGATGAGGGTGCCCAGAGTGCGCGTGACCATTCCCACTGAGATCTTGCGCATCAGGGGGCCCACCAGGGGCAGGTTGAGGATGATGCGATCAATAAACAAGCGCCCTTGGGGCGTGCGATAAAACATCTTCACGCCGTATCCTCCCAGCCCAAGGAAAATGATCGCCGGCAAGGCGAAGGTGCCGACCGCATTGCTCAATCCAATGACGATGCGAGTCGGCAGAGGCAGAGCCACTTCCAAACCTGCAAAGAGCGTGGCGAAAATAGGTACGACCTTCCACAAGAGAAGAGTAATCACCGCGCCCGCGATGAACACTACGACGGTAGGATAAATCAGGGCGGACTTCACTGCCCGGCGCAGCTTGACAGCCTTTTCAATGTGTGTGGAAAGCCGCTGAAGCACTCCGTCCAGAATTCCCCCCGTCTCGCCCGCTTCGACCATGTTCGTAAAGAGATCATCGAATACCTTGGGATATTCGCGAAGTGCATTGGCGAGCGTGGAGCCACCCTCAACCGTTTTGCGCACGCCCCGCAAGATCTCGGCGAGGGCCTTGTTTGCCTGCTGGCCGGCGAGGATGTCAAGGCACTGAACCAAGGGAAGACCCGCATCGATCATCACCGAGAACTGCCGGGTGAAAATCGAAAGCTCGCGGGGGTTTACTCTCCCTCTGACTTTAGGCTTGGGGAGCGCGGCTGCGCGTTTCAGCGCCACGCGGCCAGGTGCGGCCGGCACGCGCCGGGCAACCGCACCCAGCGGCCCTCGGGCAACTGCCGCCCGCACACCGCCCGCCGCCGAGACGACCCGTGAAGTACCTGGTGATTCAAACTGTGGCATCGGTCCACCTCAATATCAATCGCGGGGCCGCATAGTCATGCGCCCCGACTACATACTGCCGCCGCTACCTTCGCACAGAACCATGGAGAACACTCGTTGGCTGCCCACCCCCGCCTGCGGCGTCACCTCGGTTGATAATGTCCTGAAGTTCGTCGAGGTGGCTGGTACGCGTCAAGGCAGTATCCAAGCTAATCAGCCGTTGCGCATAGAGAGAGTAAAGCGACTGATTCAAAGTCTGCATGCCGAACTTCTCCTGGCCCAATTGCATGGCGGAATAAACCTGATGAATCTTATCTTCCCGGATGAGGTTTCGAATAGCCGGGTTCGGAATCAGAATCTCCAGTGCCACAGTGCGGCCCCGCCCATCCGCCCGGGGCAATAGCGACTGGCACACGATTCCTTCCAATACCATCGAGAGCTGGGCGCGAATTTGGGATTGTTGGTACGACGGGAAGACGTTAATAATGCGAGTAATGGTGGAGGCCGCCGAGTTGGTATGCAAGGTCGCGAAGGTAAGATGCCCTGTCTCGGCGATCCTCAGCGCCGCCTCGATAGTTTCCAGATCACGCATTTCGCCGATCAGCACAACGTCCGGGTCCTCGCGCAGAGCGGCACGCAGCGCGTTGGAAAAAGAGAAGGTGTCCGAGTGGACCTCGCGCTGGTTCACCAGGCACTTTTTGTGCGAGTGGATGAACTCGATGGGGTCCTCGATGGTAATGATGTGCTCGTGGCGGGACTGGTTGATGAGATCGATCATCGTCGCCAGGGTGGTGGATTTTCCGCTACCCGTTGGACCCGTCACCAAAACCAGCCCGCGAGGCTTCTCGCAAAGCGTCCGCAAGATGGGCGGGAGCTTCAAATCCTCAAAGCTTTTGATTTCAAATGGAATCAAACGAAACGCGCCGGCGACCGCCCCACGCTGGTTAAACAGATTGGCCCTAAACCTCGCCATATTCTTGATTCCGAATGAGAAATCGAGCTCAAGATTCTCCTCGAAGCGGTGCTTTTGCGCGTCCGTCAGGACACTGTAAGCCAGCTGCTTCGTGTCCACCGGCCCCAGCGCCGCCAAGTCCTCCAGCGGTTTCAGTTCCCCATGCACGCGAATTCTGGGCGGTGAGTCGACGGTGATCTGCAGGTCTGAACCTCCCATATCCACCATGCGCTTCAAAAGCTCGCTGAGACTTGGAACTGGCATGAAATGCTCTCCGCCTAAAGTTGAGAGTCGAAAGTCGAAAGTCGAGAGTCGAGAGTGGACAATGCAAACGTCTCTTCTTCGACTTCCCCCAAAGTCGCTGCGCCCGATATGATCCGAAGGTAACCCTGGGGAACCCTCGACTTTAGACTTTTGATCTTCAACTTTTGACTCTCGACTTTCGACTCTCGACTTCTCTACAGCACGCTCTCCCGCATCACTTCCTCGAGGGTTGTCATTCCCAGCGCCACCTTGGCCAAGCCGCTGCGGCGAAGGGTCATCATGCCTTGCTCGACGCCTCGCTTCTTGAGTTCGAGTGCCGAAGCTCCGACCAGGATCAGGTCGCGAAGCTCCTCCGTGATCTCCAGCACTTCATAGAGGCCGATCCGGCCCTTGTAGCCCTTGCCGCCGCAGTTCCCGCAACCCTGCCGTCTGTAGACTTTGACGGTCTTGGACTCCTCCAGCGTATAGCCGGCTTCGATGAGAACTTGCGGCGGAACCTTATCCTGCACCTTGCAATCCGGACAAAGACGGCGCACCAACCGTTGTGCGCAGATCAAGTTCACGGAGGTCGCAACCAGAAATGGCTCGATTCCCATGTTCATCAGGCGAGAAATGGTGGAGGGAGCGTCATTGGTGTGAAGTGTGGAGAGAACCAAGTGGCCGGTCAGTGCCGCCTTGATGGCGATCTCCGCCGTCTCGAAATCACGGATCTCTCCCACCAGAATAATATTGGGATCTTGACGCAAAAACGCCCTCAAAGCCGTGGCGAAGTTCAGCCCGATCTGCTCTTTCACTTGAACTTGGTTGATGCCCTGCACCTGATATTCCACCGGATCTTCCGCCGTGAGAATATTCGTTTCCGGACTGTTTAACTGGACAATGGAGGAATAGAGGGTGTTGGTCTTGCCGCTGCCTGTCGGGCCGGTGACCAGGACCATGCCGTAGGGCTTGAAGATCGCTTTCTGGAACTTCGCCAAAGACTCCGCTTCGAACCCCAGTTTGGTCATGTCCAACCGTAGGTTCTCTTTGTCGAGCAGCCGCATCACGATCTTCTCGCCGTACATAGTGGGAAGGATCGAAACGCGAAGATCGAGCGCTTTCTTCCTTCCGTCCTTCATCATCTTGACCATGATGCGCCCATCTTGCGGGAGCCGCTTTTCGGAAATATCCAGCTTGGACATGATCTTGACGCGACTGATAACGGCGTCACGTAGCCTGTTGGGCGGAGTCATGATCGTTTGCAGAACGCCATCGATACGGTACCGGACGCGATACTCCTTCTCGTAAGGTTCCATGTGAATATCGCTGGCTCCGCGCTTCACGGCATCGGTAAGGAAATAGTTCACAAGCTTGATGACCGGGGCTTCCTCGGCGGCCTTCTCGAGTTGCTCCAGATTCAGGGTGGTTTCATCTTCGGCTTCCAGCTCGAGCGCCTCATTCTGGGACTCGTCGATGAAACTAACGATCTCTTCCAGTTCCCGCTTCCGTTCCTGCTCCTCAATGCTCCCGTAATTCTTCTTGATGGCCTCGGCGATGGCGGTTTCCGATGCAACTACCGGCTCGATATTGAAGCCGGTCATGAACTTGATGTCGTCCATGGCGAAGACATTGGTCGGATCTACCATGGCCAACGTCAAGGATGTTCCCACACGGCTCAGCGGCAGCACCTGGAACTTCAGCGCCGTCTCCATGGGAATCAGCTTGGTGACACCCGGATCGACTTCAAAGTGAGTCAGATTGATCGAGGGAACGCCGTACTGGTGAGAGAGGACGACCGTGACTTCGTCGTCGCTCAAAAAGCCGAGCTTCACCAGCGCACCGCCCAGCCGCCCTCCGTTCGTCTTCTGGTGTTCAAGGGCTTGCTTGAGCTGCTCAGGACTGATGAGATTCTCTTTTAGGAGAATGTCGCCGAGCTTCCCTGCCATTCCTCCAACCCTTTCCTGACAGGCTGCGGAAAAAGGCTATCTGTCATGCTGGGCGGAGCGAAGCATCCGCAGTTCGTCCTTGAAAACGTACAAATGCAGATCCTTCGCTTCGCTCAGGATGACATCCCGGGGCACTTTTTCCGCAGCCTGCTAATCCTGTAATGAAAGGCCCTCCACGAGTAGTGTGTTCTAGCCGAGTGTGGCCACACGTCGTCGCCCGCCTACCGGTGGGAAGTTGCACCCCCCCAGGAACTCCCCAGAGCCTCTTCAGTCTATGACTAAAAGGACTACCCAGCAAAGGTACGTTAGTACTATCCGACCCATCGGGAGATCCGGTGCACGAGGGGAACGGCGCGGCCAAGCCGCAATCAAATGCAGATTCTTCGCTTCGCTCAGGATGACATGTCATCCTGAGCGGGGCGAAGGATCTGCTCTTCTTCGCGCGCCGCGAATAAACTCACCGTCAGTGGAAAAAGAAAAATCGTGGGATGGACTGGAATATTTGCGTTTGATCAGCGGCGCACCCCATCACAAATCAGAAATTACAAATCGCAAATTGTTCACCCGATCTCCCGATCCCAGGCTTCGTTGACTTTACGGCAAGCCCGGTATACTTTTTGGGTATGGCGGCGGCCCCCAATCCGGCGAAGACTCCTGCCAGGCAATTGCTCACCGGCTATTATGCTGCTCTTCTGCGGCGATTCGGGCAACAAGAATGGTGGCCGGCGCGGACCCGTCTGGAAGTGATTTTGGGGGCCATCCTCACACAAAACACCGCCTGGCACAATGCTACTCTGGCGCTGCGCAAACTTCGGCAGGCAGGCCTGTTAAGCTGGCCGGGATTGCGGGCCGCGGGGCTTGACACGCTGGAGGCGTGTGTCCGGCCCGCAGGTTTCTATCGGCAGAAGGCGCGGGCCATACGAAATTTCGTTGACTGGCTGGAGCGGGAGCACGAAGGCTCCTTATCCAGGCTCTTTTCCCTGCCCACGGAGGACCTCCGCCAGCGGCTGCTGGAGCTTCGGGGGGTGGGCCCGGAAACGGCCGATGCGATCCTCCTCTATGCGGCCAAGCGCCCCCACTTTGTGGCGGATGCTTATACGCGGCGGGTTCTGTCGAGGCACGGTGTCATCGCCGCTGATTGGGGTTACCACAAGACCCAGGAGTTCCTGCACACGCACCTGCCGCGCGAGGCGGCTTTCTTCAACGAGTTTCATGCACTTCTGGTCGAGGTGGGAAAGAAGCACTGCACCCCGCACTCCCCGAGCTGTCCGGGGTGCCCGCTGGAGGAATTCCTTGCCTGAGAACCCATCCGATCGCCGCAAGGTGCTCCTGGTATTTCTGCTGGTGCTGGTGCCCGCGCTTTTTTTTCTGGGGTGGAGCCAAGCGTCCTTAAACCTTTCCTTCATCCGTCCTCAGAGCCCTGAACAGACACTGCTCCTCCTCTCGCTATCCGCGGTCATCTTTCTTGCCTTTGTCATCTTTGCGCTGATTTTGCTGCGCATTCTGCTCAAACTGTACGTCGAGCACAGGCAGCAACGGCTTGGTGCGCGCTTCAAGACAACCATGGTGGTGGCGTTCCTGGTTCTCTCGCTGGTGCCGGTCTGTTTCCTTTTTGCCTTCGCCTACGGACTGCTTAACCGGACGATCGATCGCTGGTTCAGCATTCCTCTCGATCTGATCCGGGCCGACTCCGGGGAGATCGTCCGGCAACTGCAATCCCATACGCAAAGTCGCTCCTCGCAGATCGCCCAGCGTCTGGCCGGTAGCGGTGTCCTCCTGCATGCTGTGGCTGCTTCCGACCGGGACGGCGTTCTGGGCGTGCTGGAACGCGAAGTGGTGGACCTCAACCTCGAGTCCGCCATGTGCTTTGACCGCCAAGGCCGGCTGCTCGCCGAAGCCGGCGACCCGTATCCCGATCCGTCCGAAGTGCTCCGGATGTACCCGCAACTGGCCCAGGGCCTGGCTCCGCCGGGAGGAGTTTCGGACAACTGGCGATCCGGCGGCTTCGAAATGTTCGTCAGCGCGCAGCCGCTCCGTGATTCTGCGGGAGCGCTCGTCGGAACCGCAGTCGCCATCACTCGCCTTCCGCTGAAATTGATGGCCCTCTCGCAGGAGATTCAACGCGAGGCACAAAAGTACGCCCAGCTCACCGGCGAGCGGCGGGCTCTGAAGCGGACTTACCTCTCCTTTCTTTGCCTGATCACTTTGGTGATCCTTTTTATCGCCACCTGGTTCGCGTTGTTCCTCGCCAAACAGGTGACCGTTCCCATCCAGGCGCTTGCCGAGGCCACGCAGGAGGTTGCCAAAGGCAATCTGGGGTATCAAGTTTCGGCCCGAGCGGACGATGAGCTTGGAATCCTCATCCAATACTTTAATTCCATGACGCGTCAATTGCAGGAGAATCGGCTGGCCATCGACCAGGCAGCCAGAGAACTCCAGGCTGTCAATCGCCAACTGGAGGAGCGCGGCAACACGATTGAGGCTATCCTCGAGAATATTCCTACCGGAGTTATTTCCTTCGACCCGCAAGGCCAAATAACCAGCGTGAATACGATGGCTAAACGCCTGTTTGGCCGCGAAGAAATGGGAGGGCTGCACACCCTGACGGACCTCTTCACGCCGGAGGATGCCCGCGACGTGGCTCGGCTCTTCCGGCGCGCGACCCGCCAAGGCGTGGCCTCGCGCCAGATGGAACTGGTTTTGGGCGGGCGGCGGGCAGTCACTTCCCTGACGGTGTCCTCAGTCCGTGCTAGCCACGGCAAGATCGGCTCGGTACTCGTTCTCGAGGATTTGTCGGAACTGGTGCAGGCTCAAAAGGCTGCGGCCTGGCAGGAAGTCGCACAGCGCGTCGCCCACGAAATCAAGAACCCGCTCACTCCTATTCAGCTTTCCACGGAGCGTATAACGCGGCTCATCGAACGCGCGGGGGCCCTGCCTCCCGATTTGCTGCGCGTGGTTTCGGAAAGCGCCGCCCTGGTTGGGCGCGAAGTGGCCTCGCTGAAATCGCTCGTGGACGAATTCTCGGCCTTTGCGCGCTTCCCCGCCTCCAATCCTCTTCCCTCCAGCTTGAACGAAATTGTCGAAAATGCGTTGAGGATCTTCGACGGCCGCTTGCGCGGCATCGAGATCCATCGGGATTTGTCGCCGGATTTGCCCCTGGCTTTCGTCGATCCTGAACAGTTGAAACGCGCTGTGGCCAACTTGATTGACAATGCCGCCGAGGCTCTCGAACACGCCCTGCAAAAGGAAATCTGGGTTCGCACCACGCTTGATCCGGAGCATGACGTGGCGGAAATCACAGTGGCAGACAGCGGCCCGGGCATCGCGCCGGAGGACAAAGAAAAACTGTTCCTACCCTATTTCTCCACCAAGCACCGTGGCACAGGACTGGGATTGGCCATCGTCAACCGAATCGTCAGCGAACAGAAGGGGATCATTCGGGTGGAGGAAAACCAACCGACCGGAACTCGATTCATTATCGAACTTCCCGTCGAGCGCACTCCCGCCATCCAGGGGCAGGAAGGCAGTAGGCAGTAGGCAGTCGGACTTTTTGCACACCTCACTGTCATTCCGAGCCCTTCGCTGTCATCCTGAGCTCTTCGCTGTCATCCTGAGCTCTTCGCTGTCATCCTGAGCGAAGCGAAGGATCTCGCTCTGAGTGCTCAGGGTAAACTCCGCGAGGAATCTCGCTCTGAATGTGTTCAAGGCAGTGCGAGATTCCTCGTCGCCTGCGGCTCCTCGGAATGACAGAAATCAATTTCCGAGATTGACCCAGCCCCTGCCCCTTTTAAATAATCTAAAATCGCGAGGACAATTCATAATTCATAATTTATAATCCAGAGTAGGTCATGACGCACTACTCCGTTCTCATTGTCGATGACGAACCCGGGATTCGCGAGTCGCTCGCAGGCGTGCTGGAGGACGAAGGGTACCTTGTAGACGCGGTGGAGAGCGGCGAAGCTTGCCTCGACTTCCTTGCGCATCACAATTGCGATTTGGTTCTTCTGGACATCTGGCTGCCCGGCATGGACGGCATCCAGGCGCTCGAAAAGATCGAGGCTCTCGAGAGTCCGCCCATCGTGGTCATGATTTCCGGCCACGGAACGATTGAAACGGCGGTGCGCTCCACAAAATTGGGAGCCTTCGATTTCATCGAAAAGCCTCTCTCCATTGATAAGACTCTGTTGACGCTGAAGCACGCGGTCGAGCAATTAACGCTCGCCGCGCAGAATCGCCAGTTGCGCGAGGAACTACAGGGCAAGTATCGCATCATCGGCGAAAGCGTCCCCATGAAGGCCCTCCGTCAGCAACTCGCACTGGCCGCACCCACTAACGGCCGAGTGCTGGTTTTCGGCGAAAGCGGGACCGGAAAAGAATTGGTCGCCCACGCCTTGCACCTCCTTAGCCTGCGCGCCCGGGAACCCTTTGTGGAAGTTAATTGTGCCGCCATCCCCGAGGAACTGATCGAAAGCGAATTATTCGGACACATCAAAGGCTCTTTCACCGGGGCCGTCGAGGACAAAGTGGGCAAGTTCGAGCAGGCCCATGGCGGGACCCTGTTCCTGGACGAAGTCGGTGACATGAGCCTGCGCACGCAATCCAAGGTCCTGCGCGTCATCGAGGAGCAGCGGTTCACGCCTGTGGGCTCGGGGAATAATCTCACCGTGGATGTGCGCGTCATCGCCGCCACCAACAAGAATCTGGAGGAAGAGATCCAGAAAGGCAATTTCCGCGAGGACCTTTTCTACCGGCTTAACGTCATTCCCTTCTTCGTTCCCCCGCTGCGCGACCATGCGGAGGATATTCCCGCTCTCGCCAACTACTTCTTGTCGGAGTTCGCGCGCGCCTATGGCCGCCGCCCGAAACACTTCTCCGATGCGGCCCAGGAAGCAATCCTCAGTTACCGCTGGCCAGGCAACGTGCGTGAATTGCGCAACCTGGTCGAACGGCTGGTCATCATGGTGCCAGGCGAGAAAATCGAGCGACGGCATCTTCCGCCTTCTCTCTCCCACGACCACACAGCTTCCGGATCTACCAGGACACCTACAACGGGCTTCTCCTCCTTGCAGGAGGCACGAGCCGCCTACGAGCGCGACTACATCCTCCGCAAACTCGAGGAAAATCAGGGCAATGTTACGCGCGCGGCCGAAGCTTTGGGACTCGAGCGCAGCCACCTCTATCGAAAAATGAAGTCCTTGGGAATTACGGTTGGGGGGTAGGCGCCACGTCCGGAGCGTGTCGCAGATGGGTGGCCAGTGTGACCCGTCACTGGGTGCGCCAAGTGTCGAAGAGCCTATTGCCCTTTGCGCTAAGGGGCGGTTAGGCGTATGCTAACGGACCGTGAAGGACTGAAAGCGGAGAATGCGGTTGGACGACTTTGTCACGAAGACGACTCCCGCGGACCTGGTCAGTGACTGCTGCACTAGCACTTACTCAGGGGTCGTCTTATCATCCGACACCAAGATTCGCGAGCTAGGGGTGGCAGCAAAACGGCTCATACAGCAAGCTGACCCCTCACTGAGCCCGGAGTTTTTCCTGGCCTCGGCATCCATTGGGTGGCGGCCCAGGGTTGTGGCCATTTACTGCGGGTGCGAAGTCGTCGGAGTACTGTATGCGAAGGAGAGAGTGTTGGCCGGCATTCCAAGCGGCATTGTTTATGCCGACGGAAGTCTGTCCTCTCCCCTCCTGGGGGATCCTCGGCATCAACTGGTCTTCTTCCGCGTTGCTGTGGAGAGCTTGCTCGCGCATCCGGGGATAAGGGGTGCGTTACTTAGAGTCCCACACGCTAGCGATGAATTTGAGGCTGTGAAGCAGTTCGCGAGCTCCACAGGCCTCGACTCACGATATTCAGACCTTGAATTTGACGATTCCACTCTTTGGAAATCTCATGCTCACCTGGCTCTGTCCGGCACCTATGAAGAGTTTCTCGAGGGTCTGGGTTGCACTACCCGGCATAATTTTCGACGCTATCGGCGACGTTTCGAAGCGGCGGGTTATAGTTGGGTAGAGCGTCTCTCGAGTGACGAGTTGCATTCGGCGGTGTCCCACCTTGCGCCCAAAACCAAATACTACGATGCGGCTAGCCTGACTCGTGTGGAAACGCAGCTAAACATGGTGGCCGCTATAGATCGTCCACTCGCCATGGGGTTGAAGCATCACACGGGCGAGTGGTTGAGTGTACTGGGGGGGTGGTACAAGCCTCGCGGGGCAGTGTTCTGCTTCCAATACAATAACGACCAGGAGTTCGGTCAGTATTCTCTCTCCCTAGTGCTGCGGACCTACCTCATCGAACATCTGATCGCGCAGAAATTGAAAGAACTGGTCATCTGGGGCGGTTCGGGTCCGCCATTGTCACGCTACGTAACCTATGTTCCGACGATCGTAATACGATTTGATAAACCAACGTTTTTGTGGCGTACGACCCGCAGGGTTATCGCCACGATCAGACCGCACCTGCCCTCGCGTTGGGCCGAGGCCGCGCAATGGCTCGCCTGAAATAACACCATTCCTGCCGGTGGGCCTTTTCATTTCAGGCTAACCCCTCCCTGCTGCTTACCTGGCTCGTCTTGCCAACAACTATACTTTCGACTTGTCCGTCTCGCCTTGAGATCGGTGCGGACGGTATTGAACTCCTGCGGCCCTTACGCCGTTAAGCGCTGCGATTCAATCCCGGCACGCATGATTGGTGTATACTTTCCACAAGCGAGTGATTGCCTGTGGCGAAAGAATCTAACCAGGGAATTTGGCAGGAGCAGGTCCAGCGCGGCGGCGGCGCAGAGCGTAGCGCTTCCGCGGGTTCTTGGGGACGAGAGTGGTTCCGCCGCTACTGGTACCTCGCCGCGGTTCTGTCGGGCCTGCTTTCCGTCTGGACATGGTCATGCGTCGTGTGCGGGGCGAACGGATGGGTCGCCTACCAGCAGAAAAAGGTCGAACGCCTGGAACTACAGACCGAACTACGGCAACTGCAGCGGGAGAACGATGAGCTGGCACGGCATGTGAAGGGCTTGCAAAGCGATCCTCGGGTACAGGAAGAAGAAGCCAGGAAGCAAGGTTATCTCCGGCAGCGAGAACAGGCCTATCGACTGAAGGCCGGCCAGAATGGCACAAGTCCGCCGAGATCGCCTTGCGGCCCGCTTGCGCCAAACCAGGCTGGATGCAGCGAAGCGGGCCCGCATGCCGGCGCTCGCGGAACACGACTCTGCGGCCGCCTCGCATTGGTGCTGGCGTTTCTAGCCGGGGCTGCGGCTTGCGCTGCCTTGCGGATGTTTTGGTTTGTGAAAAAGCCTTCCCAGCTACTCAGGCCCAATTAGGCGATTTTTGGATCAGTTTTGAAACCGTCGTGACGTTCTCGACGGCTATAAGAAATCAGAGCAGGATGAACCTGAAGAAGTTAGCTGGCGGGGACGACGGGACTCGAACCCGCGACCTCATGCGTGACAGGCGTAAACTGGGCGATTACGACGGATTGCGGCGGACTGAGATTAAGCAGTATCCATGCGCCCTTGGAGGCGGTTTCCCGCTCTCGCTGAGTGCTGTCAATTGCGGCGGTTATTGATCTAGGTGTGCACCAAATTGTGCACCAACCAAGGAATGCTTTTCTGGCGGACCCCATGCCCCCCGCAGCGCACCCGCCGCCCGCGCCACTACCTTCTGTGTCTCCGAAGTTTTTCAGCAAAAGGGCTGAGTTCGCTGGAATGCCCCAGGGACGCGCCAGGATGCCCCAGGACGCGCCGCAAGGCAGCAGGCAAGGGTTTGGTATGGCTGATTCGCGGAATGCGCTTACTTGGGCAAAGGCGCTGGCAGGGCGGGCTGGCGTTGCCCCTTCTCGAATTGAGGCTTGTCGTCTCGATCGCCACGGACCAGGGCCGCAATTTCAAGAAGTAGGTGCACGTCTAGGTTCGAAGTGGACTCACCGCGCAAGAGGCGGCTCTTATCTGTGAAGATTCCCGCGGAGACGGCCCGCTGTTGGAGACTCGCGTCTTGGATGGTTTTCGTCGTAATGGATTCCAGCGTATCACGGCACAGTTTTTCGTACAGGTCCGCAAGCTCCATCTTCTGGGTAGCGACTTCAGCGATAACTTCGGGCGTCTTTAACAATCGGGCTACCGTGTGCGGGCTGCGCTGAAGCTCGCGCGCAATGTGGCGGCAACTGTACCCGAGCGCAGCAAAACTCTTGGCTTTGGCGACTTCTTCGACCGTCAAGCTGAGCGAACCTTTGAGTCTCATAAGGCCTCACGGATCAATTCTACACACGAAAGCCCGCGATAAAAAGGGACAGCCTCATCTTCGCCCGTACCAACGAACTGCGGTCTGCCATTCCTCGGAACGCTCCCCCGCGGTCAAGCCGGGCGATGTGGTCCTGGTGGAAGAGGGTATTGCGCACTCCATCCCCTCCGGTATCGGTCAAGCTCTGAAAATCGAAGAACGATTTGCGAAGGGCCTCGAGAGCCACTATGAAAAGGCCGCGCTCGAGAACCCGGACGACTTTCTGGCAGTCCGGATACCATTCCTCGAAGATGCGCCTTGCTGTGGCGCGCTTCATTTCTGTGATCTTTTCGAGGCGGTTGGAAATCTCGCGTTGTCTTGCGCGCATCGCTTCCGGCGCGTGCTCTGCCTCTTTTTGCTCCGACAGCTTTACGGCCGCCCCTTCACGGTCCCCCGCAAGTAACAACCGGTCATGCTCAGCTTGCGCCACTCTCGCCCTTGCCGGAAGCAACTCCGCGAGATTCTGCGCGGCCTCTCCGATGTCGGCGTGCTCTTGGCTGAGCGATTCTCTCTCCGCGTCCAGCGGCGCGATGGCAGCGGCATACTGGGAGTCTCTGCGCTCGATCAGCGCGGCGAAGGTTTCATCAATGACCTGCCCGACGTACTCCGACATCTTTGCGGTGCTATCTTTGGTTTGCATAAATTATTCCTTTCGGGTCTGGTTTTAGGTTCTGCCTTTCCTTTTCGAGACCTGCTATCAGTTCGCGTATTTCGTGAAAACTTCCCGTGTCGTTGGCGGTGAGAAACAACCCCTCCGCGCGTCTCAGGTAGAAGATCGTTTTTTCGATGCGCTCGCGCTCAGTCATAGCGCCGCCTTCGGCCCGAGCCCATTGACTACGGCTACGATGACATCCAATTGATCGCGGTCGCAGGCCGCGTGCCCCGTCAATTCGCGCTGGTAATCGCGCAGCAGGCTGATGGTGCCTGAGTCCGCGAGCCCATTTTTTTCGAGCAAATCGACATGTCGCCCCAACTCTTCGCGGAGCTCGCCCTTGTTCGCCGCATCCGTCAAATCGTCTGCGATCAAATGTGGTAGGTCGCGCATTTTGATTGTTACGGGTAGGGGAGCGTGCTCTGTCGGATGCGGGTTGCGGCGGAGGTAGGAAACCACATCGACCCCCAGGCCGCGCGAACTGGGATAATCAAAACGCCCGTCAAGGGATCCAATCGCGGTCGGGCTATTGTGAGCATCAATGATTTCCTTCCTACTCTTTTGCGTCGTCATGGTGTTTCTCCTTTTCCAAAATGAGTCTATTTTTGCGTAACTCACTGAAAATTCAGCCAGTTACTTAAAATCCGACCACAACGGACATGGAGATGTCAAACTTTTAGCTTTCCGCGTATTCGAGGAAAAGTTTGACATTCTTGTGTCCGTTACGTCCGTGTATCCTCCAAGAGCTTGATTCCAAGCCAGTTCCTTTGTCTTCCTTCACCAAGCCGTATTTCATCGAACCCCCGGTCCTGCAACTTGCTTCCCAAGGTCCTTTTGGACTCGACAAACTCCCCGCCCAATGTAGCCCAGTCATGGTATGCTCGGTAAAGCAGGTCCTTGGGGACCGTCGCATCGTCCTCCAGAACACATCGCTCCGACAGGAAGGTTTCAAGTGCATCACTTTCGCGCTTCCAGCAGTCGGTTGCGGTCTTAACTTCCTCCGGCTTTTCGAGCCCGCTCTCGTACCACTGCCGCGCGCCTTCGATGGACCACGCAAGGATGCCCTCACCTTCACCCCTCAATTTTTCGGCTAGATCATGGTCCTGCTTTGGCGGGGGAATCACCACCTCGAAGGGAATCAGGTGTAGCCGGTTCCATATCGCCATGCCGTCATCCTTCACCGTTGGTCTGTGGTTCGCATCAAGCCAAAGGTGGTGGGTTTCATCGAAGGAAATAGGATTTTCGTATTTGCGGACTGCACGGATTTTGCCCATGCCTTGAGTTATTCTCTTCAAGCGAGCTTCGCTCAGCCGCGAGCCTTGTGCGGTCTCGCTGGTCATGGCGAACCGCGCGCCGCAAAGGTCGGCCAGGTCCGCTTGTGCATTGTTCGACTTGTCGAGCCTCGACAACATGAGGCTCTCAATTTGGATGGTAACCGAGTACTCTTCCAGCACGTGACACAGCACGCTCAGTAGGGTGGTTTTGCCGTTCGATCCCGAGCCGTGGCAGATGAAGACCGCCTTTTCGCTGGTTCGTCCGGTCAAGCTGTAGCCGATGGCGCGTTGAAGATAACCAACCATGCGGTCGGCGCGCGTGCCCGGATCCTTCCCCCCGCCCATGATTTCGCGGAGGAAGGTTAGCCACTGCGGACACTGCGCTTCCGGGTCGTAGGGGAAATTAACTAGTTTAGTGATGCGGTCTCCGCGCTCGTGTGGCCACAATTCTCCCGTGGGTAGGTGGACCGTACCGTTGAGGCAATTCAGCAAGTCGGGGTTTTTATCGAACTCTTCGGGCCGCGCCGCCACTTCGCTCCGGGCGACTTGGAGCATTGCGGCGATCCTTTGCGCCGACTCGCTGGCAAGGGCGAAAGATGCCAACCTTTTACGCTCGGTGTCATCCTGCGAGTCTTGCCGCTTCCGCGTAGAGGTTCTGTACGGTCTCCTTCACTCGGTTCTGCGCCTCCATTAAATCATCGCGCCGCCAGCGCCGCCCATCGAAGACGCACCACGCATTCCAGGCGGGAACGAATACCAGGTCCCCACCATGCCGCGCAACCAGTCTCTGAGCGTTGCCGGTGTCCGTCAGGTGGAAGTCGCGCGCAGACGCAGCGGTAGGCGCCGCCCGCTGGGGTTTGGATGGGGTGTCCTTGGGGATTATGACATCCACCAGAAGCCTTGCTACTTCCCTGTCGGCTAGTGCAGTTGCCACTTCCGCCAAGGGGCCGGGGGGCGAGACTTTCTTCTTGCCGATGTCATCCCACCTTGGGGCCATTATCTTTGTCTCGGGTTGTGGGCCGGGCTTGCTCACCGCGCATCGCCGCCTTGCTGCACGTCTGTTCTATTCGTGGCCGGGTGGTCAACACGCGCCGGCACTTCGCTGTCCTCGATTAGCCGAATAAGGAATGACTCTTTCACGCGCACCGATCTGCCGACCTTGCAATAGGGCCACTCGCGCCTCAGAATCTTTGCGCGGACTATGGCTTGCTTATAACCGGTTCGTTCGGCCACCTCGGAAACCGTAAGAAGTTTTTCAGGAATCGCCATTTCGCCTCCGTAGATATGTTTCGTACCCAACAGTCGCATTTTCCGCTTGACTCTGCGATTTTGCCAGTGTTATAGTTTCTGTGCTATGGAAACTCCAAGTACGGTAACGCCAGCGAAACAAAGCCAGCCGGTACGGGGACGATTGTTCTACCGCGACCCCCGGAAGGGAGAGCGACAAGAATCATTCAAGGACGATGCGACGCTCGCCGCTTTCTGCCTCAACGCCTGTATGGGGACGCCTGCTTACGAACGCCTGACCGCGCTGCATCGTGATCTGGAGCAGTTCCGGGCGGAAACTGTAGAGCGGCGCCAGGTCCGCGCCGCCTTGGATAAAGAAATTCAAACTCCCGCCGGCGCCGGAGTCGAGAGACGCAATGAGCTTGCCGCTCACGACATCCGTCTCATGGGCTCCCTGGACAAGCGCCACCTTGAAATTAGCGAGCGTCTCGCCCGATACGTCTTTCGGCCAGGTATCGCCTATACCGCAGTTGGCGGCGAATGTCGATCTGGCGTCGTGGCCCTCCCCAGACGTAACGTCGCTGTGATCCGAACAGGGAGCTTTCCCATTACCGAAGCGGATGCCGCACTCGCCCTAGTGCGCCTGCACGCCACTGGCGACCTAAGCAAAGTGCGCCCCTGCGAAACCTGCCGTAAGCGTTGGCGGGTTGCAGCGCATAGCAATTACCGCTTTTGCTCGAAAAGATGCCGAGAGCAGTTCTACGAAAGCCAGCCCGATTACCATGAACGCAAAGCCAAGAATCAGCGGAAACACCGCGAAAACCTGAAAAGGAAGCACGCGGCCGAGGATGCCGCTCTGAGCAAAGGGAGGAAATAACATGCTCTACCAGCGAGGAAAAGAAAAGACGTGGTGGTATCGCTTCCGATTCGGCGGGCGAATCGTGCACGAGTCTGCAAGAACACAGAGCAAAACCGTCGCCCGAGAAGCCGAGAAACAACGCCGGCGCCAGTGTGAAGAGTCTTGGAATCAAATCACCCGGCGCACCTTGCCGCCCGCGTTTGAAAAGGCCACGACGGAATGGCTCAAGACGCGCGAGGGGCAGGTGGCCCCAAACACTCTGAGCATCGCCCGCGTCGCCCTCAAGCATGTGCTTCCCGTGTTCGGCTCAAAGCTGCTATGCGACGTCACCCCGGGGGACATCGCCGCCTATCAGCAAGCCCGTTTGCGGGAAGGCGCGCAAGGCCGTACCATCAATATCGAAACGCAAACGCTGCGGCAAGTCTTCAAGGCCAACAAATGCTGGAAGCACCTCGAAGACGAGATTCGCTTGCTCAAGGAACGGAAGAATGTCGGGCGCGCCTTGGCGCCGGAAGAGGAAAGCCGCTTGCTCGCGGAATGCGCCAAGGTTGATGACTCCGCGTGCTACACCGCTACCGTCCTGGCCCTCAACACCACCATGTGCAAGGATGAAATTCAGAAACTCCGCTGGAGCCAAGTGGACTTGTTCCAGGGCGTGCTGATTGTCGGAAAAGGAAAGACGGATGCCAGGACGGGCCGCGCGATTCCCTTGAATGCTTCCGCCGTGCGAGCCTTGGCCGATTGGGGAAACGGGCTCCCGAACCGCGCAGAGCATTACGTGTTCCCCTGGTGCGAGTCGCGGCATGTTGACCCAACACGTCCTACTAAGGGTTGGCGCACCGCTGGGCGGAATGCCTGCAAGCGCGCCGGGCTCAAGGTTCGCTTCCATGACCTTCGCCATACTGCCATCACCAAGCTGGCCGAGTCTCAGGCTTCCGACCAAACGATCATGAGCATTGCCGGACACGTTAGCCGGGCAATGTTGGAACACTACTCCCACATTCGCATGGCCGCGAAGCGCGCCGCCCTGGATTCGATTGCGACGCCCTTACCTGATCCCGTTTTTGCGGGTGATGTGCACCAAATTGGTAACCAAATTGGAATGCCCGAAAAGGATGCTGCCTGTAAGTTATTGAATTAGCTGGCGGGGACGACGGGACTCGAACCCGCGACCTCATGCGTGACAGGCATGCGTTCTAACCAGCTGAACTACGTCCCCTTAAGATTGAGTCATTGAGCCATTGTGCCATTCATTCATTGTCAGGCCGAACCGTGGCTGTGCTTCAATGGCTCAATGACTCAATGAACCAATGGTTCAATTTCTCTGGTGGGCGGTGCCCGGCTCGAACGGGCGACCTTCTGCTTGTAAGGCAGACGCTCTAACCAACTGAGCTAACCGCCCCGCCCAGTTCAAGACGGCGCAGGGCCCGCAGCGTGGTACTGTCCTGGTTGCTGCGCAGCGACGGACGAGAGGTCGGCAGTTGCCGGCCTGAAGCCCCGCCCCACCACCCAATTCAGGGCACTACCTGCTGCATAACCTTGACACCTGCAACCTATGAAATATACACTAGCGTATCACATGCGTCAAGGAGAGGCCCATCATCCATGCAGTTTCAGCGCGAGTATATCGTCTATATGGCCAAGCAGGTATTGAAGCGTTTGGCCGATGAGAAGCTGATTACCTATGAACAGCCTGATTATGTCACCGAGGTCATCAACCAGGTGATGCTGGAAGAGTTGAGCCTCGAGGATCGCATCAACGACGAAGTTCGAAGAATCCTGGAAGAACACGGTAACCAGATGAAAGAGCTTGGCGCCGGTTACGAAGACGCTTTCAAAGCGATCAAAAAGGAACTGGTGCGCCAGCGGAAGGCCATTCTCTAAGGGAAGTCCAGCGACCATGAAAATGTCTCACGAAAAGATCATTCAGATTTCACACCAGGTCATGGCCGCCATTGAGGCTCTGGACGAAATCGAAATCTACGACGAGCCCAATAGCATTCGCGTGCAAATCGTCAAGATCCTCACGGAGCTGATGCAGGAAGAAGAAAAGATCGACCAAATTGTGAAAGACCGCATCGCCTCACAGAAACGAACCATCGTGGAAGGCGGCGGAGAATGGGAAATCCTCTACCGCAAGTACTATTCCGACGAACTGCGAAAGCTCGGAATAGCTGCCCCGGCCCCACCGCCCCATTACTGAGAAGTCACTCTTCCCCGCTCCCGGCGACCTTCGGCTGCGAACTACCCCGTCATTCCGAGTGGTCCCGGTTCTTCGAACGCTACAAGCAACGGGATCTTTTCTGCTCAGCCAGAAACAAGAATGGCCGCCCACGCTTGCGAGCGGCCATCCTTGATGCGGAGAGAGAAAAACTCTAGTTGGGGTTCGGATTCGAGCTTGGTGGCGAATTCGGACTCGGAGTAGAGGTTGGACTCGAACCAGGGGCCGTACTTGGACTCGAAGTGGTACTTGAACCAGAGTCCGAAGAGGAGTCGCTGCGGCGCTTGAGCACCGGCGCCTGATCATTCCCAGTGCTGTTGCCTGAACTCTGCCCCGCCGTCTGAGTCGGTGCGGACGGCGAATTCGCGCTTGTATTCGAATTCGGAGTCGAGCTCGGACCGGAATTCGGCGTTGAGCTTGGACTCGAATTAGGGGTCGAGCTTGGACTGGCGCCCGTCGTCGAACCTGGGGTCGAACTCGCGGTCGAACTTGGACTTGAAGTAGTACTTGAACCCGAGTCGGAAGAGGAGTCGCTCCGTCGCTTGAGCACCGGTGGCTGCTCATCGCCGGCGCCGCTGCTGCTGCCTGAACTCTGCCCCGCGGTCTGAGTCGGGGCTGAGGTCTGGTCGCTGGGTTGCCGCTTGCGCAGTGTGGGCCCGCCGGTCTCGCCGGGCTTCAACTTCTTCCGGTTGCTGATCACCTGTTGCAAGCGGGCTTTGACGTCGTCAAACTCCGACGTCGAAACCAGGTACTGCTCCTTCTTGGGCAGAATCTGTTTGATCTCCTCTTCACTCTTGATGATTCGGTCGCCGGTCGGCGGGTGGTCCATGAAGACCTGCGGCATGCTTCCCGGCATTCGCCGCTCCTCATCCATCACCTTGCCGAAGAAGGCGACGTAAGAGTTCGGGTCATACCCGGCCTTGTACATATATTGAATTCCAAGGTAGTCCGCTTCCGCCTCGGCGCCCCGGTTGAACTTTAAGAAGGCCAGTGGCACACCGTTCATGTAGGCTTCCATCACACCCATGTATACCGGGTACGACATGGGCACCAACATGAGCGGCAGCATGGCGAATTGCAGAAAAGTCGCTTTGGTCATCTGGCTTGCCCAGTGACGCGCGGCGACGTGCGCGATTTCGTGGGCCACCACTCCCGCCACCTGATCTTCCTCTTCCGCAGCTTGCAGCAGGCCCGTATTGACATAGAGAAAACCGCCCGGAAGTGCGAAGGCGTTGATCGTGGGATCGTCAATTACCTTCACCGTGAGCGGAATCTTCAGGTCCGAATTGCGCGCTACGTTCTGAGCCACTCGATTGACGTATTCGTTGATGACAGGGTCCGTGAGCAGCTTGGCGGAACGCTCGATTTCCACGCTGTACTGCTTGCCGATGGAAATCTCCTTTTCCTCCGAAATGATGCTCTTGTGCGCAACTTTCCGGTTGCCGATTTCGTCAACGTCGTCTTTCTTGTCGTCGCCGCGCACTGGAAGAGCCGCGAGACAGAATATTGCCAGAAGCGCCACCACTTGCATTCGCCGTGTGCCCATGGATTCACCTCTCAAACTGATTCTCCCCCATTGTATCACCCTGGTTTCGCCGGATCACTGCTTTTGCTCGCTGGTCAACGGTCCTGTCGCGGCGGCTTTCCGCATCTGCGGGATCGCGGCGGGACGGCACAACTAACGTCACGAAATGTGGCTGAGACACAACACCCTTTCCGCCACTCACGCATTAGGATGCACATTAGGACCGAAAGTTGCATGGGGGCAGAAAGATATTCGATCTCCCGCGAAAACTGCACGGGACGCGGCCCACGGGCGGCGACGCAGTGCTGACCCTGAATTCGAATCAGCCTCGAGCCTGCCCGATGAAACAGGAGGTTTAACCTTAAGGATGGAGCACCTGTTTCACGCGAAGCCGCAAAGGGCGCAAAGCTCGCGAAGGGAGACATTGACTCCCGCATTGCATCCTTTCATTTCTTCGCGCCACGGGCCGAAGGATGGCGCGGTGGCGAGGTCCGCTAAATCGATACTTAAACTAATACTTTATGTATCGCGGTAATCTGACGCAGGCCAAAACCCGAACTAAGACTTCGGCGTTGACCAAATCGGGTCTTTAAGCCCTTGAAGCGGTCGGCCCTCTCCCGGTTCGAGGTCGAGCACCACCACGGAGTTCGTTCCCTGGTTTAGCCATGTGGCCGGTAGAAACAGGCTTTGCTGCGGCCCGATCTTCCAGTAGCGGCCCAGGTTATGCCCGTTGACCCACACGTAACCTTTTCCCCACGCGCGCATGTCCAGGAATGTGTCGCCCAATGACGTCAACTCAAACTGTCCTCGAAAGAAGGTCGGGCCCTTCGGACCTGAAGACGAGAAGTGCAAGTGCGAAAGGTCTGTCATCGGCAGCGAATAATTCTCCCAACCCGACAAGGTTGAGCCAGCGATGGTGACTGGGCCCACGATTCCCTTCCGGTCATCTACCAGGTGCGGCCCAAAATTGACGCGGCCCATGTTCTCCACCAGAATATCCAGCGGAGCATCGCCTTCCAGTTCCACTTCGAGCGTATGCATTTTCAGGCGGCGATCCAGAACTCCGAGAGGTCGGCCACCCTGAGACACGAACGCATAGTCTCTTATCTCCCTTACTTCAAGTACTCCTTTAAGTTTTCTAGCTACCCGGGTGCGGTAGAGAATGAACCCGTAATTCTGCCCCAGCGCCTCCATGGAAAGCGGCTGGTCAGAGTGAGTAGGCTTTCCCAGCAGGCCGTCCAACGCCGCTACCTCTCTCAGCTCGAAGCGCGGAATCTCAATCACAGGCAGCGGAGCGGGCAACTCGGGTAGGCGCGAACCTGTGGGCAGATATTTTGCGGCAACCTCACGGATCAGGAAGAACTTCGTGGTGGGCCGGCCCGCCTCGTCGATTGGCGCGTCGTAATCATAACTCGAAATGTCCGGCTGGTAGCTTCCGTCATAATTCGCTCCGCTCATGAAACCCCAACTTGTGCCGCCGTGCACCATGTAGAGGTTGACGGAAATTCCTCGCGAGAGCATCCATTCAACTCCCCGCGCGGCTTCCTCGGGGGAGGTCACGTGATGCTCTTCTCCCCAGTGGTCGAACCAGCCGTCCCAGTATTCACCGCACATGCGTGTGGCGCCCTGCCTGAACTTGGCAAAGCTCGCGAACTCCGGCGCTGGATCACCCTGCCCAAAATTGATTGCGACCGGTAGGTCCGGAAAAGTTCCCCCCTGCAACTCTGGTCGTGCGGACCCATCAGAGGTGTAAAGGGTGACTTCGAATCCGGCATCGTGAATGGCTTTCCGAATAGCGTTCATGTAATCGTGATCGTGGCCGAACGATCCGTACTCGTTCTCCACCTGCGCCATGATGATGGGCCCGCCGCGGGTGATTTGGAGAGGCGCCAGTTGCTCCCCCACCTGGCGCAAATACTTTGACGCGGCATCGATGAAACGCGCATCAGTGGTGCGGACCTTGAGACCCGGAGTTGCCAAGAGCCAGGGCGGAAGGCCACCAAAATCCCACTCCGAGCAAATATAAGGGCCGGGCCGCACAATTACCCATAGCCCCTCCTCCTGCGCTGTTCGAACGTATGCGGCGACATCGAGATTGTCCGTAAAATCGAATTTGCCCGGCTGCGGCTCGTGCAAGTCCCAGAATACGTAGGTGCAGAGCGTGTTGAGACCCAAGGCTCGCATTTTGCGCATACGGTCCCGCCAGTACGGGCGTGGCACACGCGGGTAATGCATGGAGCCGGACATGATCAGGAACGGCTTGCCGTCCAGCAGGAAGCGATCGCCCTGAAAACCGAAACTGTGTGCGCTGGCGGGGCCAGTGCGGCTGCCACCAGCGGTAAGGTCATGCGCATCAGCCTTCGCCACGCTCCGTGCGAGACTCCATAAAGCTGCGGCGCCTGAGGCGCCGATGAACTGCCGGCGGTCAACTGACTTCGCCAGTTGGTTTTTCTCGGACATGGGATTATCTCCTGAAAGCGGCATGCTGCTGTACTGAGACTGAAACACAGGGGTGGAAGGCAAAATTGGGAGACTTGCGTATGCAGCAATGTCGACGCGTCGACACCTTCATCTCTTGCGGGAGACCTGCGATCTTTGCAGGACTTTCAGTAACTCAAGAAATACATCAGCTATATCGGTTAACCATTTGACAATAAGCCTAGAAGCGCAGTTAAAGCAGGGTTGAGTCAGAGCATTTCTCGGTCACAAACCAAGTTCTCTCCTGACCTGCTCCCAAGGCGTGCCAGGCTTATCGTTGTTGCGTGTGATCGCTTCATTAAGATCGCGCAGGTCTTCAAGGTCTTCCACCCGCTTGCGTAAGCGAATGACTTCTGCGCTCAGTCGGCGCAGCGTGACCTTCCGAGGCTTTGTTGCTGGCGCGATTTTACCCATATGCATCCCGCCTATGTTTGACAGCATACACAAAAATCGTCGAACCTTCCAATTGAAACAAGATACGATAAGTTCCCACCCTCAAGCGATACTTCTTTTCCTGAGCTGACAGTTTCTTCACATTTCCAGTCAGGTCGTCCTCAAGCAACTCAAGCCGATGCCCGATGCTCCGGCGCAATGCCTTGGGCAAGGCTCGTAACTGCTCTCTTGCTTCATCGCCTATCACCAGTTCGTAGCGCATACCTGTGCCGAAAACCAGTATGCCGTCAGGTTTCGCTGAGGGGCGGCCACCGGTGGCCGCCCTTACAGCGACGGTTTGAGACCTGACACCCGGAAAACCTGACACCTACTCTTATGCTGTTGAGTAGGCGGCCTTCTCCTGCTTCTTCACAGCCGCCTGTGCTGCCGCCAAGCGCGCGATGGGCACGCGGTAAGGCGAGCAGCTAACATAGTTCAACCCCGCCTCAGCGCACACCTCGATCGAGGCCGGGTCGCCTCCGTGCTCGCCGCAGATACCGACTTTGAGGTTGCTGCGAGTTGCCCGCCCTTCCGCGGTGGCGAGCTTCAACAACCTGCCCACGCGTTTCGGATCCAGCACCGCAAACGGATCCGCAGGCCAAATCTTCTGCTTGACGTAGGCATTGATGATCTTGCCGCAATCGTCGCGGGAGAGCCCGAAAGTCGTTTGGGTCAGATCGTTCGTCCCGAAGCTGAAGAACTCAGCCTGCTGAGCGATCTCACCGGCGGAAAGAGCCGCGGCGGGTAACTCGATCATGGTGCCGACGAGGTAGTCAACCTTGACTCCTTTCTTGGCAAAGACTTCGCCAGCCGCGCGGTTCACGATCTCCTTCTGAAGCTCGAGTTCCTTCACGTCGCCAACCAACGGAATCATAACTTCAGGTTTTGCTTCAATTCCCTTCTTCTTGCAATCGCATGCCGCCTCAAAGATCGCACGCGCTTGCATTTCGGTGATCTCGGGGTACATGATCCCCAGCCGGCATCCGCGCAGGCCGAGCATCGGATTAAATTCATGTAGAGATTCAACTACTTCCAGTAACTTCTTGGCCTTACTGAGTTTAGGACCTTTCTTGTTCAGCGCCTCAAGCGTGGCGATTTCCACCATCAGCTCTTCCCGCTTGGGAAGGAACTCGTGGAGGGGAGGATCCAAAGTGCGGATGGTCACGGGTAGCCCGGCCATGGCTTTGAACAACCCGAAGAAATCCTTGCGTTGCATGGGTAGCAGTTTGGCCAAAGCGGCGCGGCGTTCCTTGGCATAGGCCGCGGCCTCTTTAGGATCCTCCGTCTCCTTGCACGCCATAATCATCCGCTGCACATGAGGCAGGCGCTCCTGGGCGAAGAACATGTGTTCGGTACGGCAAAGCCCGATGCCCTCGGCGCCGAAATTGACGGCGGCCAGCGCGTCGCGCGGTATGTCGGCATTGGCGCGCACGCCGAGTTCCCTTGCCTCGTCGGCCCACTTCATGAACTCGGCGAAGACACCGCTCTTCGGATCCGGCGGCACCAGATCGCACTTGCCTTCAATCACCCGCCCCGTTGATCCGTCCAGCGAAATCCAGTCGCCTTCCTTGAGCAGAGTGCTGCCGATCTTGAGCTTCTTGGTCTTCTCGTCCACTTCCGCGGCTGCACAGCCCGCCACGCACGGCTTGCCCATGCCGCGAGTGACCACCGCCGCGTGGGAGGTCATGCCACCGCGCGAAGTCAAAATCCCTACTGCCACCTCCATCCCATGGATATCGTCCGGGACGGTCTCGCCGCGCACCAGGATTACCGGCTGGGTCTTCCCTGCCACCACCGCCTCGTCGGCAGTGAACACGACGTGCCCTACCGCGGCGCCAGGCGATGCCGGCAAGCCTGTGGCAAGCACTTTCAGGGGCTTGGATTCGTCCAGCACATGGTGCAGCAACTGGTTGAGCTGATCGGGTTCCACCCGCATCAGCGCCTCTCTCTTGGTAAGCAGGCCTTCGTGCACCATCTCGACAGCAATCCGCACCGCCGCGGGGCCCGTGCGCTTGCCGCTGCGGGTCTGAAGCATGTAAAGCTTTCCATCCTGGATGGTGAACTCGAAGTCTTGCACGTCCTTGTAGTGCTGCTCGAGCCGGGTCGTGATCTCGTGAAGTTGGTGGTAAACGTCGGGCATGATCTTCTCGAGTTCCTTGATCGGCACCGGGGTGCGAACTCCGGAGACCACGTCCTCGCCTTGGGCATTCATCAAGAACTCGCCGTAGAACTCCTTGGCGCCCGTGGCCGGGTTGCGCGTGAAGCCAACCCCCGTCCCCGAGGTGTCGCCCATATTCCCGAACACCATGGTCTGAACGTTGACCGCCGTCCCCAAGTCATCGGAAATCTTGTTCAAGCGCCGGTAGGTCTTGGCGCGCGGATTGTACCAGGAACGGAATACGGCCTCGATGGACATATCGAGCTGTACCTGCGGATCCTGGGGGAAGTCTTTGCCGGTTTCCTTGCGCACCACTTTCTTGTAGTCCGCGATGACCTGCTTAAGGTCGTCGGCGGTGAGTTCCGTGTCGAGCTTCACCTTCTTCTTTTTCTTCTGCCCGTCGAACACGTGTTCGAACTTCTCCTTGGGGATTTCCATTACCACGTTGCCGAACATCTGGATGAACCGCCGGTAACTGTCGTAGGCGAAGCGAGGGTTGCCAGTCTTTTCAGCGATCACTTCCGACACCTCGTCGTTCATGCCGAGGTTCAGAATGGTGTCCATCATGCCGGGCATGGAGAACTTGGCTCCGGAACGCACCGACACCAGTAGGGGATTCTTCCGCTCCCCGAGCTTCTGCCCGAGAAGGCTTTCCAGTTTTGCCAGCGCCTCACCCTTTTGGGCGAGAATGAAATCGGGCGTTTTATTATCGTTCTGGAAGTAAAGGCGACAGCCCGAAGTGGCAATCGTGAAGCCGGGAGGAACAGGCAGCCCCGCGTTCGTCATTTCCGCCAGGCCGGCTCCCTTGCCGCCCAGCACGTCTTTCATGGCGCCGTTGCCGTCCGCCTTCCCGTCCCCGAAGAAATAAACATATTTTTCCATGAGCACTCCTTTAAGTTTTCAATTGTCAGTTTTCAGTCCTCAGCCTTCAACTCTCAGTCGTCAGCTTTCAGGGTTCAGCTCACTGAAACTCGACCGAGAGCCCCTAGTGTTCACGTGGCGGCTGAGCGACCCAAGATTCTGGCGCATTTGCTGGGATTTTGCAATGGAGAAGAACCACCGCAGTGTGTTGGTTTCAATTCGTAGGGGAGAGTTTACTTCGCCAAGTGGCGGCGTGAAGCCGCCGCTACTTCAGGACGGGAAAGTGTGGGCTCACGGCAGCGACACTTCGAGCAGTTTCGCGCCCGCGGCAGGTCTAATTTCGGAAGGTTCAAACCACAGTTCCAACGCTTCCTTGGCGTTGCGCACCGCTTCCTCCTCCGTATCGCCCGCAGAAGCGCAACCAGGCAGTTCGGGAAATACCGCTGACCACCGTTTAGTCGCAGGGTCGAATTCGACTAGCAATCGCAGTTTCATAGCTCATCCTTCTCTGAACACCATGCCACAACTCGCCCCTGGCTACAAGCGAATCGCTCACTGGCCGCCGGAGCATTTCTCTCATGTCGACGCGTCGACATTGGCCTTCTCAATCAGGGACAAGTCCGCGTCTTCGGTGAAAAGCCCATCAAGGGAAGTCAGCAATTGCAAGCGGTTCCTGCGCACTTCCGGGTCCTCGGCCATCACCAGAACCTTATCGAAAAAGAGGTCCACGGGAGAGCGCAGCGAAGCGATGGACTCAAGTGCAGCGTGGATGTCACCGGCCGCCCGCTTCTGCGCCGACTCACTCCGGACCCGCTCGTAAGCCGTATACAGGTCCCGCTCCGGCCCTTCCTCAAGACGGGCCGAGTCAAACTCCCTGCCCTCAAAGTCGGAAGCCTGGGCGGACTTGCTCAGAATATTGCGAATGCGTTTAGCGGATTGCGAAAGGCTGAGGAAGTCTTCGCTCGATCGGATGCGCTCAACTGCCTGCGCTCGCGCCAGGACCTGGGCGGGCTCGAACACAGCCTGGCGAGCGCCCATCGTGGCACGCACCGTATCGTACCGCAAACCGGCGACCGACTCGAGATGGAAGGTCAGACGTTCGCGCATGAATTTCCGGATCGCGTCGGCGACTTCGACGGGCTCAAAAGTCAGCCTTTCACCGAGAGAACTCAATTCAAATTCTATTTCTGAATCCAAGTCAATAGAAGCTGATAATTCAAGTAATACTTTAATAACTCCGTTGGCCTGACGCCGGATCGCAAATGGGTCGCTCGATCCGGTGGGTCCTTTACCGACTGCGAATCCGGCCACGACCGCATCGAGTTTGTCGGTAAGAGACACCAAGGCGCCGACGGCAGTTCGCGGGCACTTGTCTTCCGCTCCCTGCGGCAGGTAGTGGTCGTAGATCGCTGTCGCCACGGCTTCAAGTTCTCCTTGAGCTTTTGCGTAGAGTCCGCCCACCACGCCCTGAAGTTCGGCAAACTCCTGCACCATCTGGGTAGTCAGGTCGCACTTCGAGAGTTCGACAGCCCTCAACACCTGCCCGCGCTGCCCAGCTTCCAGAATTCCCTGAGCTTCGAATTTGCCGGCCAGGCGCGAGGCGATGGCGTGCATGCGCCGGACCTTGTCGGCGTAGCTGCCCAATTTCGCTTGATAGGTGACCTTCTCGAGACGGGCCGGCCGGTCGCGCAGGGGCAGCCGCTGGTCCGCGTCCCAGAAGAACTCCGCGTCGCTGAAGCGCGCCTGCAGAACCCTCTCGTGCCCCTGCCGGATCAGCCCGCGCTCATCGGAATCGACGTTGAGAATAGCAACGAAGTAAGGTTCAAGTTTTCCTTCACGGTTCTCCACCGCGAAGTACTTCTGATGGTCGCGCATCACGGTGGTCAGAATCTCGCGAGGCAAGTGGAGGAACCGGTCGTCAAAGCCGCCGCGGATCGCCGAAGGCCATTCCGTGGAGTTCACCAGCCACTCTTCAAGGTCCGAGTCTTCAATCAAAACCAGGGATTCTTCAAGTAATACTTTAGTTCTTGCCCTAATCGTCTGGCGGCGGTTCTCAGGGTCGAACTCCACAAAGGCGCGCCGCAGCCTGTCGCCGTAATCGCGGAAGCCCTTTACGGTGATTCGGCCCTTGCTGTAAACGCGGTGGCCGAAAGTGGAATCGCCGGAGTCAACCCCCAGGATTTTAAAACTTACCGCTTCTGCCCGATTCCCTTCTCCCAGGACTGCCAGCACCCAACGAATGGGCCGCACGAATCGCGGGTCGGACTTCTCCAGCCAGTACATGCTCTTCGGGAACGCCAGGCGCAGGATGGCGGCGGGCAAGATTTCCGGCAGTACCGCAGAGGCCGGCCGCCCCGGAGTCGTCTTCCGAAGCGCCAGGTATTCACCCTTCGGGGTGGTCGCACGAACCAAATCCTCAAGGCGAGCCGAGTTCTTCTGCGCAAAGCTCTCCGCCGCCCGCGTGTACTTACCCTCCGCGTTCACTGCCACTTTAACCGGGGGCCCCAGAATCTCTTCCACCCGGTCCGGCTGCCGAGCTAATACGGCAGGAAAATGCACGACGAGGCGGCGCGGCGTCGAGTAGGTTCGTAGAGGCGGTTCGCGAACTGCCCCTGCGTCCAACTCAGGCAGCAAACGCGCATCGCGGATGGCTGCCACGACCAGTTCGCCCATGCCCCTTTCGGCATCGCGCAGAAAACGCGCCGGGATCTCCTCACAACCGATCTCGAGCAGCAACGGCAACGTGTTCTGTTTTCCGGGTTCGCTCATGCCGTCACCTCCTGCGCCGTCTGGCGCTCGACGTAGATGGCGGCGACTGAACAGGCTAGCTTTCGGACGCGGGCGATCAACGCCACGCGCTCGGTGACGCTGATGGCTCCGCGCGCGTCAAGAATGTTAAACAGGTGCGAGCACTTCAAAGTGAGGTCGTACACCTTGCGGAGGGGAAAGCGATCGGGAGAGCCGAAACACGAGTTGAGCCGTTCAGAATTACTTAAACTACTACTTGATGGACTCGTTGTAACAGACTGCTGCAATTGGCTAGCTGCTGTAGCTTCAGGGTCTCTCAAGTCTCGCTTTTCGCTTTTCGCCTTTCGGTATTCCTCCAGCAGCCGCACGGCCTCGCCCTCGTAAAGGTCCAGGATCTTCCGGCAGGTTTCCGGATCTGCGGCCTCGAAATCATAAACCGACATTTCCAGTTCCTCGGCGCGGCGCATGTCGCCGTAGGTCACGGATTCGTTCCAGCGTATGTGGTAAACGTCCTCGACGTTTTGGAGGAAGGCGGTGATGCGCTCCAGACCATACGTTAACTCGGCGCTGATCGGTTCGAGGTCCAATCCGCCGGACTGTTGGAAGTAGGTGAACTGGGAAACCTCGAGGCCATCCAACACGACCTGCCATCCGGTGCCCCAGGCGCCCAGGGTGGGCGCCTCCCAGTTGTCCTCCTCGAAGCGAATATCATGGTGGCGGACTTCGACTCCGATCGCCTCCAGGCTCGCGACATACATATCCTGGACGTCCGCGGGCGGGGGTTTCAGGATGACCTGCATCTGGGTGTGTTTGAGCAGGCGATTGGGATTTTCACCGTAGCGGCCGTCGGCGGGCCGGCGCGAAGGCTGCACATAAGCCACTCGCCAGGGCTGCGGCCCGAGGACGCGAAAGAACGTCTCGGGGCACATAGTTCCCGCTCCGACCTCGAGGTCGTAGGGCAAAGCCACCACGCATCCCTGCCCGGCCCAGAATTGGCTGAGCCGGAAGATCATCTCCTGAAAGCTGAGAGGAGCTCGATCTACATCTGAAGTTGTACTTTGTTTAATAGCCATTTTATATTGAAAGTAATAATGTTAACTGTCATGCTGAGCGAAGCGAAGCATCTGCATTTGATCTTTCGAAAACAACCGACTGCGGATCCTTCGCTTCGCTCAGGATGACAACAACTCCGGCACCCGCCCCCTGTTCTAGACCGCCTCTTCCATCATCGCACGCGTCACGAGTTTTCGCTCGGCGTGCGTCTCGATGAGATCCTCAAGGAAGCGGCGAGCCTCGCGGCAACCGGCCGGGGCCTTCTCTTCCGCGATCCAACGCTCGAGCGGTTTCTGGCAGCCCGCTCGCACCGCAGGCGCGACGGAGACTCGCTGGCCCGCCGCACCGGTTCGGCAGTTGTCGCAGACGAGACCCTCCGACCCGGGAAGGAAGAACCCACCGGTTTCGCCAAGGGTCCTCCCGCAGTTCTGGCAGAGATCGAAGTCAGGCAAAAAGCCCGCCAGACGAACAAGCCAGTAGTCAAAGTAAAGCAGCGGCCGCGTGACTTCGCCGGAATGCTTCAAGCTCCGAAGCACGGCCAGGAATAGGCGAAACAGCCGGTCGTTGGGTTCTCTCTCCGGAATCATGCGTTCGCCCACTTCCGCGAGAAATTGGGCCGCCAACTGAACCCTGTAGTCCTTTTGCATATCGAAGAAAGATTCGATCAATTCCGCGGAATTCATGCGCAGCAAGTCGCGGTTTTCGCGCTCGTAAATAAAGGCCCGAACGTGGCTCAAGGGTTCCAGCGCGGCGCCGAAACGGCTCTTGGTGCGGCGAGCCCCTGCGGCCGTCGCCCGTACGCGTCCCATCTGGCGTGTGAAGAGCGAAGCAATCTTGTCCGCTTCCGCCAGCCGGTAGGTCCTTAGAACGATCGCTTCCGTCTCACGAAGAGGCATGGGTATGTCGACGCGCCGACATGAGCTTTAAAGCTAGCATATCCGGCGCAGCGCGAGCAACCGGAGAAAGCGGAAACCGCGCATTCGAAACTGGAAAATAGAAACTGGAAAATGGGATACGCGATGCCTGTGGCGCAATGCGGCTTCGAACCCCAGTTTCCATTTTCCAGTTTCTAGTTTCCATTTTCCGTCCCGTTTCCGCCGGTTCTGTGGAAATACCAGAGGATTCTGTGGGAAAGATGTTATGTTAACTCGCAGCCAGACCGCTAAATATTATCAGACACGCCTGTGGATAACTTTCAGGCTTCTCCCTGCCCCAGATCCGCGATGGCCCGGAACCGCGCGACCTAGCGGGCACATCTCCTCGCGAAGGCGCCCTGGAGTGCGGCAGCGAAGCTGCCGCCATATTGGGGGCGCGATTCCACGGCGGCAGCTTCGCTGCCGCACTCCAGGCGTAAGCGACTGCCCTTCCCTGCGGGGTTGAAGCGCTGAGAGGCCTCTGTTATAGTTTTCGTTTTAAGGGGGACAACACCATGGCACCGCCGAAAATCTTCAAGAACTACATTAATGGTGAATGGGTACCGTCGGCCAGCGGGCTCACATTTGATAACAGCAATCCAGCCGACCGCCGCGAACTGGTGGGGATGTTTCAGAAATCGGGCCGCCAGGACGTGGAAGATGCCATTCAAGCGGCCAAGGACGCCTACAAGGTCTGGCGGCTGACTCCGCCTCCCAAACGAGGCGAAATTCTCTACCGCGCCGCGCGTCTGCTGAGCGAGAGGAAGGAAGAGTATGCCGCGCAGATGACTCGCGAGATGGGGAAGGTCCTGGAGGAGACCCGAGGCGACGTTCAGGAAGCTATCGACATGACGTATTACATGGCCGGGGAGGGCCGGCGCCTTTTCGGGCAAACCACCACCTCCGAACTGGCCAACAAGTTCTGCATGTGGGTACGCAGTCCGATCGGGGTGTGCTCACTGGTGACGCCCTGGAATTTCCCCATGGCCATACCCTCCTGGAAGATCATGCCGGCCCTCATTTGCGGCAACACGGTAGTGATCAAGCCCGCCACCGACACTCCGCTTTCGACTTACAACCTCGTTCAGACGCTGGCGGAGGCGGGCGTACCCCGCGGCGTCGTGAACCTGGTTACAGGGAGCGGCCCGGAGGTCGGCACTGCCCTGCTTTCCCACAACGACGTGCGAGTGGTTTCGTTCACGGGTTCGACCGAAGTGGGCAGAAAGGTGGCGGTGGCTTGTGCGGGCACTTTCAAGCACGTGTGCCTGGAGATGGGCGGCAAGAACATCATCATGGTTATGGAGGACGCGAACCTGGATTTGGCGGTGGATGGGGCAATCTGGGGCGGTTTCGGCACCACTGGGCAGCGATGCACCGCTTCCAGCCGCATTGCTGTACACAAGGACGTGTACCGGGAATTCGTCGAGAAGTACGTGGCTCGGGCCCGCGCGCTGAAGGTGGGCAACGGGCTTGATCCCTCAGTGCAGATGGGCCCTCTTATTAACGAAAACCAACTGAAAACGGTCGGGGAATACGTGGGAATCGGCAAGGATGAAGGGGCCAAGCTGCTTTGCGGCGGCGAGCGCCTGACGGGCGGCGACTACGATTCTGGATGTTTCTACGCGCCCACCCTATTCGGCGATTGCAAACCAGAAATGCGAATCTGCCGTGAGGAAATCTTCGGCCCGGTGGTCTCGATCATGCCCTGCGGGAGCCTTGAGGAGGCCATTGAAATCGGCAATGGAGTCGTCTACGGGCTCTCCTCTTCCATCTACACCCGGAACGTAAACAGGGCGTTCCAGGCCATGCGCGACATGGAGACCGGTATTTTCTACGTCAATGCTCCTACCATCGGCGCCGAAACTCACTTACCGTTCGGCGGCACCAAGCAAACCGGCAACGGCCATCGTGAAGCAGCCACTGCGGCGCTGGATTTCTACTCCGAGTGGAAATCGGTCTACGTGGATTACAGCGACCGGCTGCAGCGGGCGCAGATCGACAGCTAGAGGCAGGTAGGCAGATGGGCAGGTCGGTAGGTGGCACAGGCAAGAGTGCCTGTGCTACTTGTCATGGCTGCGGTGAGGCCGGCGAGGGCGAACTGGGCTGGGGAGTCGGCGTGGGGGATTCGGCTGGGGGGTTCGGCGCCGCAGCGGCGGTCCCGTTGGCGCCGGCTTTTGCGACGTTACTGGTATCAAGCTCCGGCGGCAGCGGATGTGGGCCGAGGCCGAGTTTCATAAGAGACTTCGCCTCGGGAAGGCCAGTCACCGGGAAACCGTTGTCGGCCTGATAGCGGCGCATGGCCTCGCGTGTCTGATCGTCCCAGCGGCCGCTAGGTTCCGCACTCAAGTAGCCTGACTTAACCAGGGCTTGTTGGATCTCTCCAATCCGATCTGACTCCGGACGCATCATAGAGCGCCGATGCCGCGCCGCGGCTGCGAGGGCAGCCTTGGAAGGCGGGCGATGGCTGGTCGGGCGGCGGGCGGAAGTGTGTTGACTGGAAGAGGCTGAGGTCTTACGGGCGGGATTCTTGGAGACTGCCTGGGACTTCGGCCGGCTCGTCGTGGAGCTTTTCTGTTGGGCGGTGGTATCGGCGCGAAGCGGAGCTACGGACAGGCAAACAAGGGCCGCGAGGAGCGCCCACCCTGCGAATGATTTCTTCATCCAATAATTCAAGCTTTGTTTCCTCACTTCTGGAATAGCGCGAGTTAGAGGCATCTCAAATCTCAGCTTCCGAAACTCAGATTCGAGGCCGATACGATGTTATGTCGCCCCCGCCAGGACAGTCCCGGAGACACCGCATCGACGCCGGCTCGCGGTTACGGCAGGCGGTCGGCCAGGAACAGCGTAGTGTACGCGTGCGGCCCGCTGCCCCGCGCAATCAGTAACAGCACATCGCTCCCGGACTTGAGGGAGGATTGCAGGCGGTTAAACTCCTCCGCCGAAGTGACCGGATGATGGTTAATGCTGAGGATGATATCCCCATGGTGAACGCCCAGATCCAAAGCGAATCCGCTTGGCTGGACCTCCATAACCAGGACGCCCTGCTGACCTTCCAGATGGAGTTTGTCCACCAGATCCTGCTCCTGCGCGTGAGTTAGACTCTTTACGGAGAGCCCGAGCGTACCGGGAGCTTGCTCCTCCCGGGCTCCCGCGGACTGGACTGAGGCTGGAGCACCCTCATATTCGGCCACGATCTTATTGCGGTCACCCACCTCAACGTCGGCGCTCAGCCGTTTTCCTTCGCGAAGATATTCCATGCGGAGCTTCTTGCCGATTCCGGCGTCCGAGACGATGCCCACCAATTCGTCCGCGGTCCGAATGGGTTTCCCATCAACGCTGAGGATGACATCTCCGAACTTCAAGCCGGCGTGCTCGGCAGGGCTGGCAGGTTCGACGCCATTAATGACGATGCCGTGATCTGTTCCAAAGCTCCGCAGCAGGGAGGGATTGTTGCCGGGGTAGAACGAAACACCAATGGCCCCGCGCTTTACGCTGCCGGAAGTGACCAGGGCGTTATACACTTTTCGCGCCGTATTGGAGGGGATGGCAAAGCCTACGCCATCGTAAGTACCGCGCTGGGTGGCGATTGCCGTGTTGATCCCAATCACCTGCCCTGCCAGACTGACGAGGGGTCCGCCGCTGTTGCCGGGATTGATCGCCGCGTCGGTTTGAATAAAACGCTTGAACTGGCCCTCCACTCCGCCCTCGATGTCGCGCCCTTTGGCGCTCACGATGCCGGCCGTAACGGTTGAATCCAGGCCAAAAGGACTTCCGATGGCCAGCACCCAATCCCCCACCCGCATAGAATCCGAATCACCCAAAGAGGCAACGGGGAGCGTCTGGTCGGCGCCGATCTTGACAATCGCGAGGTCGGTCTCCCGGTCGAAACCCACGATCTTGGCTGGATGCTTGGTGGAATCGTCTCCGCGCAGGTAGACGATGATCTTGTCGACCAGCTTATCTTCGCCGCTCTGACTGACCACGTGATAGTTTGTCAGGATGTAGCCATTGGGACTCAAAATAACGCCGGAGCCCAGGCTCTGCTGCCGAAAATCTCCTTGCGGCGCGCCCGGAGAGTCGAAGAACTTATCGAAGAAATCGCCGAAGGGAGAATCATCGGGCGCATGAAAGCGGCGGCGAGAGGCGCGAACCGTGCTTTCGGTATTGATATTTACGACTGTAGGGGAAATTTGCTCCGCAACCTGGGCAAAGGAATTCGAGAGCTCTGCCGGTGAGGGAGTGGGCAGCGGTTTAGCGTCCATAGCCGCTGGCGAAGTCTTGGCGGCACGCACGCCGTGAGAAACCACCGTGCCGATCAAGATTCCGATTCCCAGTGTCACCAAAATCACGAAAGCCGGGAGGACCTTGCGTCCCTTTGTACTCATTCCGTACTCTCCTCTCGTTTGCTTCCCAGGCCCTCAACGGCCGTAGCGAATGATTATAGCATTACCTGCAAAGTGCCCTTCTTGCATTTGACGCAACTCATTGGTCTCAGGTAACGGCGTAACTCCTGTTTCATTGGATGCTATTAACTCAATTTCAGGCGGTACCGGTTTCCCTGAATACGCGAGAACGGTGTAGGGGTAGGGCTTGCCCTACCCGCTGGCCGTCGGCCCGGCGAAAGGGGACGGCAAGCCGTCCCCCTACATCGACCGCCGTTACCGACGGATTGGTGATCGGATATATCAATTGATTACACTCGCCGGCGAGGTTAGAATTGCCGGTCGCGAGGTAACGGATGAGCGAACCGGAAAGATTGTTATTGAGCGGGAACGAGGCCATGGCCCTGGCGGCGAATGACGGGCACGTCACCCTGGGCACGGGGTATCCTGGTACGCCCTCCACGGAGATTCTGGAGACCTTTTCCCAGTTGGGAGGCCGTGCACAATGGGCGCCTAATGAGAAAGTCGCCCTGGAAGTGGGGCTCGGGGTCGCCTTTACCAATTCGAGAGCCCTGGTCACCATGAAGCACGTGGGCCTGAACGTGGCGGCCGATCCGCTGTTCACGGCAGCCTACACCGGCGTGAGCGGCGCATTGCTGGTGGTTTCGGCTGACGATCCCGGTATGGCATCGAGCCAGAACGAACAGGATAACCGCCGCTACGCCGTAGCGGCGGGACTGCCAATGCTCGAGCCGGCGGACTCCCAGGAAGCTTACGACTTCACCTTGCTGGCCCTCGAAGTCTCCGAACGATGGGGAATTCCCGTGCTTCTCCGGCTCACGACCCGCGTATGCCACTCCAAGGCCGTGGTTCGTCCGGCGGGAAGCTCTCCGCCGCCCGACGTTCCGGCGAGGTTCGTCCGTGATATGAAAGGCCGGGTAATGGTTCCCTCCAATGCGCGTCCGGCGCATCGTCGCCTTCGGGAAAAGCTGGCCCGCATCCTGGAATGGAACGAAGGCGAGGGGCCAAACCGGGAAACCGCTGGGGACCGCTCGCTCGGGATCATTACCTCCGGGATCTCGTTCATGCATGCTCGGGAAGCGGCGCCGGAGGCCGCCGTGCTGAAGCTGGGGATGACTTACCCGTTGCCCCTGGAAACCATCCGCCGTTTTGTCACCAGCGTATCGCGCTCGGTCGTGATCGAGGAAAGTGATCCGTACCTCGTCGAAGCTATTCGCGCGGCGGGTATGGCGGTCGAAGGCAAGCCGGAGGCGTATCGTTTTGGCGAACTGAACGTGGATCGCGTCCGGCGCATTCTGGCTGGGGACAACTCTCCGGAGTCGATTCCTCCACCCGGGAAACCGCCGCAATTGTGCCAGGGCTGCCCGCACCGGTCCGTCTTCAGTGCGCTCCACGACCTCGACTGCATTGTCTCGAGCGATATTGGGTGCTACACGCTGGCCGTGATGCCGCCCTTCGAGGCCACGGACTCGTGCGTCTGCATGGGCGCGAGCATTGGCGTGGGCCTCGGCCTGAGGCACGCGCTGCCGCCCGAGCAGGCACGCCGGGTGGTCAGCACCATCGGCGACAGCACCTTCATCCACAGCGGCATTACCGGCTTGGTGGAAATGGTCTACAATCCCCCGCCCACGGGCCACGTCGTCATTATCCTCGACAACGGCACCACGGCGATGACGGGGATGCAGGAGCATCCGGGAACCGGCCGAACTCTTGAACACCATGCCACCGGCAAAGTCGTCATTGAGGATGTCGTGCGTTCGCTCGGAATTTCGAGCGTGCACGTGACCGACCCGACGGCCAATCCTGCCGCCTTTCAAGAGTTGGTGGCTGCCAGCCTCGCCGGCGGAAAGCTTGCGGTAATCGTGGCGCGCCGGAATTGTTTGCTGGCGGCGGGCAAAATCAAGGAATATGAGCGAGCAGCGGCGGCGGAGTGTGAAGCCTCCGCGGGCGATTAGGAACTTTACGGACTCGGTATGGTGTCATTTAAGACCATGGTAACCAACATCGTGATTGCCGGCTTGGGGGGTGAAGGCGTTCTGAAAGCCTCCGACATCGTCGCCGAGGTGGCGTTCCAGGCCGGACTGGACGTGAAGAAGAGCGAAATCCACGGCATGAGCCAGCGCGGCGGTTCCGTAACCAGCGATGTCCGCTTTGGTGAGAAAGTCTACAGTCCCATGGTGCCTCCGGGAGAAGCCGACTATCTTCTGGTCCTATCGCCCGACCAAGTCGATCCCAACCGCTGGAGATTGCGGGAAGGCGGCAGGCTGATCACGCCCAGCGCGGTTGCGGTAAGCAACTTGCGCGACAAGCGCAGCCTCAACGTTGCCCTCATCGGCTGCTTGAGCGTGTGGCTGCCTTTCCCGGAGGAAGCCTGGACAGAGGCGCTCCGGCGCAACCTGGCGGAGAAACTGCATGCTGCGAATCTGCACGCACTGGCCGTGGGGCGCGCCGCAGCAATAAATCGTCAGCCATAGAATCACGTTCCATGCCATTTATGATCGAGAACTCTTCGCAATCTCACCCAACCAGCGCGCCGGATTTCATGCCCTCGGCGCAGATGCGCGACCTGCAATTGGGCCGCCTCCAAGCTACCGTCGCCCGAGCTTACGAACGCGTCGAACTCTATCGCCGCCGGATCAGCGAGCGAAATCTGCGCCCGGAAGATCTGCGAACCCTGGAAGACCTGGCCAATCTTCCCTTCACGGTGAAAGCGGATCTTCGCGACACCTACCCGTTCGGCCTGTTTGCCAGTCCGCTGGAAGAGATCGTCCGGCTGCACGCTTCCAGCGGGACCACGGGCAAGCCGATCGTCGTCGGCTACACCCGGCACGATGTGGGCGTCTGGACCGACGCCATGACGCGGACGTTTCTGGCGTGCGGTCTGGGTCGCGGCGACATCATTCAGAACGCCTACGGTTATGGTCTGTTCACCGGCGGGCTGGGGGCGCATTACGGCGCCGAAGCGCTTGGGGCAACGGTGATTCCTATTTCGGGCGGCAATACTGATCGCCAGATCATGGTGATGAAAGACTTCAAGGTAACGGCCATCTGCTGCACGCCGTCTTACTTCCTCCATTTGCTCGACCGCGCCGTCCAGATGGAAGTGAACGTAGCCGACCTGCCGCTGCGCGTGGGAGTATTCGGCGCGGAGCCCTGGACGGACTCCTTGCGCCGGCATATCGAAGCCGCCGCCGAAATCAAGGCCTTCGATATTTACGGACTTACTGAAATCACGGGTCCGGGCGTGGGCATCGAATGCGCTTGCCAGGCGGGTCTGCACATCTTCGAAGACCACTTCTATCCGGAAATCATCGATCCCGAAACCGGCCGGCTGGTAGCAGAGGGTGACGAAGGAGAATTGGTGCTGACCACCCTCAGCAAGCAGGCGATGCCGATGATTCGCTATCGCACTCGCGATATCACCGCGTTCGTGCCCGGCTCATGTCCTTGCGGCCGGACTCTGCGCCGCATTCGCCGCATCAGCCGGCGCAGCGACGACATGTTCATCATTCGTGGCGTCAACGTGTTCCCCTCGCAGGTGGAAACGGCGCTGCTGGCGGTGGAAGGCATGCTGCCGCATTACCAGATTATTCTGACGCGCGAGGTGGGGCTGGATCAGCTAGAGGTTCAAGTGGAGGTTACGCCCCCGGTGGCAAGTGACCGGGTGGCCGCGCTCGAAAACCTGCACAACAAGCTTGCTCATGCTTTGAGCCAGACGTTGGGACTGCGGGTTAAGGTCCGGCTCGTCGCGCCTCAGACTCTCAAGCGCAGCGAGGGAAAAGCGCAACGGGTGGTCGATCGGCGGAATATATGAAGCTTCATCAACTCTCGCTCTTCCTCGAAAACAAGCCAGGCCAGTTGACGGAACCATGTCGTCTCCTGGCGCAAGCCGGGATCAACATTCTCACCCTGACATTGGCCGACACCGAGCAATTCGGCATACTGCGCCTCGTCGTTTCCGACTGGCAGAAAGGCGATAGGCTTCTCGAAGAGGCCGGGTACGTGGTGAACGTCACTGAGGTGGTTGCCGTCGAGGTACCCGACCGGCCCGGGGGCCTGGCTGAATTGCTGGCTGTCTTCGACAACACCGACGTCAACATCGAGTACATGTATGCGTTCACATTCGGCCGCAGAGATACCGCGGTGATGATCTTCCGCTTCGATAAACCCGATGCGGCAATCGAACGACTGCTGCTTGCCGGCAATATTATCGTGGGCAGCACGGAAGTTTATGAACGGATAAGGACATAGGGGCAATCCGCCAACTGGGGGATGGTTGCCCAGGGCGGCCACAAGGGCCGCCCCTACAACGGAGTCCGATGAGCATCGGCAAAACCATTTCGCAACAGATGCAGCATTCTTCCTGGATCCGGCGCATGTTCGAGATCGGCGACCGTATGAAGCGGGAGCGCGGCGAAGAAAACGTTTTTGATTTTACCTTGGGAAATCCCGCCGGTGAGCCTCCGCAAGAAGTGATTTCCGCATTGCGACGCGTGGTTGAGGCGAATCGCCCGCGCAGCCACGCCTACATGCCCAATGCAGGTTATCCTGCCGTGCGCAGCGTGATTGCGCAGCAACTTTCGAGGCGCACAGGACTGGCTTACACGGCCGATCACATCCTCATGACGGTGGGATCATCCGGCGCCATTAACGTGGTGCTGAAATCGCTGCTCGACCCCGGCGACGAGGTGATCATACTGGTGCCCTTCTTTCCTGAGTACCAGTTCTACATTGAGAACCATTCCGGGCGGATGGTCTTGGTGGAAACCGACGACCAGTTTCGCCCCGACCTTGCCCGCATCGAAGCCGCCATCACCGCGCGCACCAAAGCGATTATTCTCAACTCGCCCAACAATCCCACGGGCGCCGTTTACTCCAGCGAATTCGTGCGCGACCTGGAAACGCTGATTTCCGGCCTCGATCACCCGGTAACCGTGATCGCGGACGACACGTATCGATCCCTCGCCTTCGACGGCCTGACGTTGCCTGAAATTCCGGCCGTGGTCCGCCGCACGGTCGTCACGTACTCATGGTCCAAGGCCCTGGCGATACCTGGGGAGCGGATTGGCTATCTGGCTCTCTCGCCCAGGCTGCCGGAAGTGGACGCGCTGCGCAACGCCTGCACGTTCGCCAATCGCACGCTGGGGTTCATCAATGCGCCCGCCATCTGGCAGCAGGTCATGATGGAAGTGGCCGACTTCAAGATCGACCCTGGCTCGTATCAGGAGAAACGCGACCTGCTTTGGACAGGCTTGACCCGCATGGGCTATGAGGTCACAAAACCGCAGGGTGCCTTTTACATGTTCCCAAAAACGCCGATCGCGGATGACTTGGCCTTCGTGCATACCCTCATGGACGAAGGCATCCTCGCCGTTCCGGGCGCGGGATTCGGACGCAGCGGGCACATTCGCTTATCACTCACCACCCCCCCCGGCGCCATCGAGCGCGCCCTGCCCGGTTTCGAACGCGCCCTTCGGCGCGGGTAGAAAATGGAAACTGGAGAAATCGAAACTGGAAAATGGAAAATAGAAAGTGGAAAAATACAGAAACAGAAATGCAGGGTTCCCTCTCTCTGGGCGAGGGGGCTGGTCATTTAGGTTGAGGAGAGTGCATTACTAGGAAAATCGTGCGGTTTCTATTTTCCAGTTTCCATTTTCCAGTTTCCAGTTTCGCTTTTCCAACTAGCCTTCCACCGGCGTCGCCACTCGCGCTCCCCAAATCTCCGAAACCACCATGCCCGCCAGGATCAGTCCGGCGCCTGCCAGCGTCCTGCCTCGGAAGTGTTCCCCTACAACCAGCCAGGAGGAGATGGCGGCAAAGACCGGCTCGAGTGCGAAAATCAAGGCCGTGTGCGCCGGAGGAGTGTATTGCTGTGCCCAATTCTGAACGGAAAAAGCCACGCCTGTGGCCAGCAGCGCAGTCACCAGGATCGCCACTGCCAGGCGCGCGCTGAAATGCCACCTTTGCGCCGGAAAAACAACCATTGCGGCGGAGGCGAGCACGCCAACCACTAAAATCTGGACAGGGACGAGGTGCAGAAAGGAGAATCTCTTCGTATAGCGCCCTACGAGTACGATATGAACCGCGAATGAGGTTGCCCCGACCAATGTGAAAATGTCTCCCAGATTCACGCCGCCCATGCCTGAAGGCGCCACCAGCAGGTAGATCCCGGCGAGTCCCAGACCTGCGCCCAGAACGGTCGCCGGACCTAACTTCTGACCCAATAGCATCATGATCAGAGGAACCAGGATCACACTGAAGCCCGTCAGGAAGGCGCTTTTCGAAGGGGTGGTATACACAAGACCCCAGGTTTGAAACAGGTAGCCCCCGAAGAGAAACAACCCCATGATCGACCCTGGCAGAATCGTTTCCCGGCCCACGCGGCCTCGCCCCAGAACCACCAGCAGGAGAAGCCCTGCCAGTATGAACCGCACGGCTAGATAAGGCAGCGGAGAAGCGTCGGCGAGAGCGCCTTTGACGATGACAAAGGTGAACCCCCAGATGGCGGTTATCGCCGCCAAAGAAAATTCAGCTTTTGTTTGGATTTTCAAGAGTGGAACTCGAAGATTGCGGCTCGGTTCTTAGACTTTCGACTCTCGACTTTCGACTTTAGGCTTCCCAAAAGCTCCCAGCAAATTCACCGGACGCGGCTCGAATTTCTGCCCGGCTGTAGAATGGTCAGCGACGACCGGCCGGTAGATCGTGTGGCAGCGCTCGCAACGGTAAATCTCGGCGCCTGGGCCAAATTCCTTGACAGCTTCCGCTTCGTCCGCCGTGGAGGAGAGACGGCGGCGATCGTCGTAATTCCAGCGCTTCAGGTGGCCCATACAGAACTCGCCCTTGGCGTCTTTCTGATCACAGGCCCGCTGCCCTGGTTTCTTTTCTTTGACTGTGAGCGCCACTGCCACCTCCTCGCTGCTCGTTTGCGATTCTCCTAGATGATTACAGAGTCGACGGTCGAGAGTCAACAAGGCAGTCAACAGTCGACAGCCAACAGTTCACAGTTCAAGCGTTCGTGAAGGTCCGGGTCGATGTGCGTTGCGGTGGTCCCGACTTGCATGCCATACTGTCGCCCCGATAATTACCGCTTGCGGAGGGCCCATGAAGCGCCGTGACTTTATCAAGAACACAGCCTTGGCCGGAACTGCGGCACTTTCCCCTCCCCCGCAGCGGGCGGCGGCGCCGCAGGAAGCCTCGGGTCTTCAGGCTCCGATCCCAACCATCACGACCAGAAAGAACCTGCTGCCTGACTTAAGGCCGGCACGCTGGATCTGGTATCCCTCCGAGCGAACTCTGCAAAACACCTTTGTGCTCTTCCGCCGCCAACTCGACTTGGCGGATCGGCCGCGTCGCGCTCAGGGATGGATTGCCGCCGACAGCCGTTACCGGCTCGAGGTGAATGGCCAACGTGTGCAATGGGGACCGGCGCCGTGCGACCCGCGCTGGCTGGAAGCAGATCCGATGGACCTGACATCTCTTTTGCAATCAGGGCCTAACACACTGGGAGTTCAAGTGTTGTATTACGGTCAGGGCGACGGCACGTGGCCGGCCGGTAAGTGCGGACTGCTGTTTTGGCTGGAGGTTGAAACGGCCGACGGCCGGAAGCAAACGATTGTGTCTGACGAGGCGTGGCACGCTTTCCTCGCTCGCGCCTGGAAGCCCGGCCACTACAAACGTTGGTATCTGCGCAGCCTGCAAGAAGAGTTTGACGCGCGCCTTTTCCCCGACGGCTGGTCAACGACCGGCTTCACACCGAACACCGATTGGCTGCCAGCGATGCCCCTGGTGTGCGCTTCAGATAAGCCGCCAATCGCGGCTGAATATCCTGACTACATGCTGGATACGCAGCCCGGCTCTGACATTTGTGATTTGCGAGCCCGGCGAATTCCGTTCATGCGCGAGACGCTTGTTTCCGCCGCCCGCCTGGCGGAGTCGTGCTGGATCGAGTGGCTCCGGCCTGTCGAGGAGTACTTCGAATTCCTGCCGCCCCAGAGTTTTCGAGCGGATCGCCGCCCTGCGGCCCACGAGTCCGCGCCGGGTTTATGGGAATTGCACTCGACGGACGGCTGGGTGCGGCACTGACCTTTGAATTCAGCGAACAAGCGGTGGGCTGGCCCTATTTCACCATCGAAGCGCCGGCGGGGACCGTGGTCGAACTGATGGTGCAGGAGGCGCATCAAGCCGGAGGCCCCGCGCTGTTGAACACGCACTTCCACAGTTGGTCTCGCTTCACCTGCCGGGAGGGTGTTAACCACTTTGAAACATTCGATTTCGAAAGTTTTCGCTGGGTGCAGATCCACATTCACGGAACCGCCGGGAATGTGAAGGTCTCGAACGTAGGCATACGGCGGAGGGTTTTCCCCTGGCCACACGAGCCCGGCGTCCGCGTCTCCGATCCGGCCATGCAGCGATTGATCGATGCCACCACCAACACCATGAACAACTGCGCTCAAGAAACTCTGATGGATGGTGCGGGACGGGAGCGGCAACAGTACAGCGGAGACGGTGGCCACCAACTCCATGTCGTCCACCTCAACCTGGGCGAGACGCGGCTGCCCGCTCGGTTTGTTTCGACTTACAGTCAGGGGATGACGCTCGACGGCTACTTCCTGGACACGTGGCCGGCCTTCGATCGCCTGGCCCGGGTGATGGAACGGCAACTCCAGCTTACGAGTTGGGGACCGCTTCTCGATCACGGCGTCGGCTTTAATTTCGATTGCTATTACCACTATCTTTATTCGGGCAACCTCGATGACCTGCGGGAGCCTTACCCGCGCCTGCTGCGGTTCGCGCAATATCTTCAAAGAACTGTGAACAACGAAGGCCTGCTGCCGGTCGAGAATCTGGGCGTGCCTGCCGTATGGATGGATCACAACGCTTACCAACGCCAACGCCACAAACAATGCGCGTTCAACCTATATGCCGCCGCCATGCTGCAAACTGCGCTGGCAGTCCTTTGCGAGGCATTCGGGGATCACGCCAGAGCCGAGGCCGCGCGCGATTTCGGCCGACGGCTCCAAGCCGCCGCCGTACGCCGTTTCTGGAGTCCGAGTCAAGGCCTGTTCATTAACAACCTGCCTTGGCTCGCGGAAGAAGGCGCGCCCCGCATGTGCGATCGTTCGCTGGCGACTGCGATTCTGTTCGATCAGTGCCCGGAGGGGAAGACAGACGCAGTCTTGCGCACGCTCGTGGAGTGTCCCAGGGAAATGGGGTTTTCCTATCCGGCAAACGCAGGCTGGCGGCTGTGGGCTTTGGGAGAAGGTCGACGCGCCGACATCATCATCAAAGAATTCCGCGAGCGCTGGACAAAGATGGAATCGGTAGACCTGAATAATACCTTGCAGGAAAGCTGGCACGCCGCGCCGGATTCCGGCGACGAATGGAGTCACTGCCCCGTGGCTCCGCTTTATGTCACGACGATGAGCTTAGCCGGAATTCGGCCTTTGCTGCCGGGATTCAAGCGCTGCGAGATCCGCCCGCAGCCCGCCGATCTGGAATTGCTTGAACTGACGGTCCACTCGGTTCGGGGACCCATCGAGTTCAGCAGCCACGGGAAGGCGGGCCGGCGAGAGTTGCGCTTGTCATTGCCGCCGGACTGCGAGGGCGAGTTGGTGGTGGATCAACGGGAAGCTTTAACGCTCGCGCCAGTTGCGGGCGCCCGCGCCCCGCGAGGTCTGGCACGCTATCAATTGCCCACGGGGAAAACCACGGTTGTGGAGTTAAAACATACCTGAAAGCGTCCTGGAAGGGCGGGGCTTTAGCCCCGCCGCTATGCAGAGCACGGTTGAAGGGGCCTTTAGGCCCTGAAGGCTTCAGGGGCTGAAGCCCCGAAGAATGGCCCGTTCTCAGCGGCGGGGCTGAAGCCCCGCCCTTCCGACGCCAAACGAATAAGCACACTTACATCCGCAAGTAAGCACTAGTAGTCTACGCTTACCAGGCAAAGCCCCTGTGCAGGAGCGGTCGGGCCAGCCAGCGTCCTGTCGCGAGCCTGAAGAATTCGTGTGACGTCCGCTGGCTCCAATTTCCCTCGCCCAACCTCGACCAGCGTGCCCACGATATTGCGCACCATGTGGTGAAGAAAACCACTGCCAGTGACTTCGTAGATCAGCATACAAGTTCGGGTGCGGCGGAGAGTGCGGGAAGTTAGGATCGTTCGCACCATATTCGGCTGCGCAATGTTCCGTGGCACAGGTACTCCTGCCTGTGCCACAGGGGGCTCTGCGGCTGCGAAGCTCGAGAAATCGTGCTCGCCTTCAAAGAGCTTCGCAGCCCGGGCCATGCGGACCACATCCAAAGGGAACGCATAATGCCAAACGAACCGGTTCACAAAAGGTGAGGCGACCGGCGCCTGGAGAATTCGATACCGATAGGTTTTGGAACGTGCATCATATCGAGCATGGAAGCGAAGCTTCGCCTCTCTGACATCTTTAATGCGCACAGTAGCTTGCAGAGTATTATTCAACGCTTTCAGGAGGTTCTCACAGGGGATTTTGCAGGCGGTTTGTGAAGTTGGCGACCTGATTCAGAGCGTGCACACCGGCGTCGGTTCTCCCCGACGCATAGAGTTGGACCTTCTCGCCCAGGATCCGCTCGATCGCCGACTCCAGGCACTCCTGCACCGTCGGCGCGTCCGGCTGTCGCTGCCAGCCATGGAAATCCGTGCCATCGTAGGAAATTATCAAACGGAGGTTGCGCAATTGAGCCATCGGGCGATTGAGTCATTGAGCCATTGTGAGATTGAGTCATCGGGTCATTGAGTCATTGATTCATTGGCTCAATAAAATAACAGGGATACCCGCTCTGAACTATTCCAAGTCAGTTCATTATAGCGATAATGTGATCCGATTGGTGTGATGTTCTCACGGACCGCGGAGGAGCGGTCGAACGAAAGCGAGACAAACGAGACTGACCTAACGATCCGATGCAATGACTCAATCGCTCAATGGCTCAATGACCCAATCTTCGCTCCACACTCTCCGCAAAACTTAACAGGAAGGGGATTCTCGAAGCCGCATTTGGGGCAAACATAATCCTGGGGAAGGCGGTCTCTCCGCGAGGCACGGCGCGCGGCGATTTCGTGTTCGAGCACAGCATCGATCTCTTTGAGTTGTTCAGCCTCTTGGGAGGCAGCCATGAGGGTAGCGGCTTCGCCAAGGTAGTTTTGCCTCAGGCTCTGGTAGTCCGGGGCGGCGAGTTTTCCGGACTGGTACTCGAACTCGAGGTCCTTAAGGTTCTCATAGACCACCAACCGGCGCCGCTTCAAGTCGGAGAGCGGCGTGACATCCACCGGCAGGGTGGACGCCGACGCGCTTTCACGAGCGAGCAAAGGCATCGCCACGAACGCCGCCATGCCAACTGCAGCCAGTAATCCAAAAAGGGGAAACATAGCGATCACTCAATCGGCGCGCGCGAAGAAAAGCAGATCCTTCGCTTCGCTCAGGACGACAGGCGCTTGGCTCAGGATGACGTGCGCTTGGCTCAGGATGACGTGTCATTTTGAGCGAAGCGAACGGGCCAAGGATGACATGTCATTCTGAGCGAAGCGAAGAATCTGCATTCGGTTGCAGCTTTGCCGCGCCGTTAATCTTTAACTCCCATCCCTGCGGATTTCATTTCCTCTTCTACCGCCGCCATTAACTTCGGGTCCAGCGGTTTGGCATCGGCGCCGGCGAGCGCAGGACGCGGTTTCCGCCAACGGCGCGCCACGACAACCACGAGAGAGAACCCCGCCAGCAAACCCACGCTGGGCAGAATCCAGGCCGTCAGGCTGAATCCCCGCGCCGGGGGGGCCGCCAGCACTTGCACGCCATACCGTATAGCCAAGTCCTGGAGAATGGTGGTCTCGTCCTTACCCGCAGCGATTTCCTGGGTGATGACAGGACGCATTTCCGCCACCGTCGCGCAATCGTGATGAGGGCAGTGGTTTAAGGTCGCAACACATCCGCACAGACACATCACCTGGTCGCCAATCGATTCGAGGGTTGGTTTCCTCGGGCTGTCGGCGCGGGTCATGGAGGCCACGCTGAGGCCGATAACCAGAACTGCCAACGTCGATGTGCATGCCGCGTGCTTAATTCCGTCCAAGTAACCCCCTGCCCCACTGCCGACTGCCCTCTTTCAGCCCGCATCGCCTGCTGACACGGCGATATCCTGAGTGCGGCGAATTTCCGCCATCTCGCGCTCGACACGGCTTGGATAAAGCGCCAGGAGAGTGCCAAGGAACACCACGATTCCACCGATCCATACCCACACCACCAAAGGGTTCACAAAAACTTCGACGACCGCCTTGCCGGTATCCTCGTCGAGTCCCGAAAGAACCACGTAGAGGTCCTCGGAGAGCGTGGGGTGAATGGAGACATAGCTCGTCGTCTCCTGGCTGGCTTTGTAAAATCGCTTCTCGGGATGCAGGGAAGCGAACGCGTGGCCGTCCTTGGTAACGGTAATAAGGGCGCGCGAGTATGCGTAGTTGGGAGTGTCGCCGTTAACGAGCCCGTCGCAACGCAGCAGGTAGTCTTTAACGCGGAGCAGGTCTCCCTCTTGCATCAACGCCTTCGCCTTGGTCTTGAAAGCCAAGCCGGCAAACCCGATAAAAAGCAGCACAATGCCGAGATGCACCACGTATCCACCATACCGACGCGTGTTGCGCATGGTGAGGTTATAGATCGCTTGCGCAAAGTTCTCGCCCCCGGTCTTCATGCGCGTCCGGGCGCCTTTCCAGAATTCGCCCAACACGCAAACCGCCACGAAAACCGAGAGGCACAAGGTCATCAAGGCGTAGAAATGCCGCATTCCCGCGACGAGCAGAATCGCGCCGGCCACTCCCGCCGCGATCGAGGGCGCGAGGAAGTTCCGCTTGAGGCTCTGGAAGGAAGTCTTTCTCCAGGCCAGCAGCGGACCTGCACCGGTCAGGAATAAGAGCAGCAGGCCGATGGGGATCGCCGTCTTGTTGAAGAACGGAGCGCTCACGGTAACCGTCACGCCTTGAACTGCTTTCGATATCAGCGGGAACAGGGTACCCCAAAGGACGGTGAAGACGAGCGCCAACAATATCCAGTTGTTGAAGAGGAAGCCGCTTTCCCTGGAAACCAGGGAGTCGAGCTTGTTCTCGCTCTTGAGATGATCGAGGCGCAGGAAAAGCAAGGTGAGCGAGAAGAAAAGGATGATGCTGAGGAAAACCGCGAAGAAGGGGCCAATGCTGGACTGCGCGAAAGCATGGACCGAGGAGACAATTCCGCTGCGGGTAAGGAAAGTCCCGAAGATGCTCAGGAAGAAAGTTGTGATGACCAGTACCACATTCCACACCTTCATCATCCCGCGCTTTTCCTGGATCATCACCGAGTGCAGGAACGCGGTTCCCGAAAGCCAGGGCAGGAGGGAAGCGTTCTCGACCGGATCCCAAGCCCAGTAGCCGCCCCAGCCGAGCACGGCGTAGGCCCAGTTGCCGCCCAAGAGAATGCCGAGGCCCAGAAGCGCCCAGGGGACCATGGTCCAGCGCCGGGTGGTGCGAATCCAGTTGTCGCCCAGTTGCCGTGTGAGCAGGGCTGCCATGGCGAAGGCGAAGGGAACCACCATGCCCACATATCCCAGGTAGAGCATGGGAGGATGAATCACCATGGAGTGGTATTGCAGAACGGGATTCAGCCCGTTCCCGTCGGGCGGCGTAAAGGGCTGCGTTCCTGCGGCCGTAGATAGTGAAAGCTCTTGAAAAGGATTAGCAATGAAGAGCACCAGCGACGAAAAGAAGACGCCCGTCCCCATCAGCACCGCAACGACGTAAGGCATCAGTTGGCGATTCTTGTGGCGGTTCAGCAGGATGGCCAATGTGCTGTAAATAGAAAGCAGCCACGTCCAAAAGAGCAGCGAGCCTTCCTGCCCCGCCCAGAGCGCTGCCACTTTGTAGAAGGTGAACAGGTCGCGGTTGGAGTGTTCAGCAACGTAGGCGTTGTGAAAATCGTTAGTGAGGATCAGATACTCGAGTGCGGCAACCGCCAGCGTCAGCATGACGAAGAATGCAAGGGCCGCCCTCTCCGCGCTCACCGTCAGTCGAGAACTCCGCAACTTGCCGCCCACGGCTCCGGCGACGACCGCGTAGGCGGCGAACGCCAACGCAGCGATGAGGCCAACGGTTCCGAGTTGGTTCATAAACACCCTAAACGAAAAATGGGTTTCTTCGCGACGCGCGAAGAAAAGCAGATCCTTCGCTTCGCTCAGGATGACATGCCACACTCACGTTGACAGGTCACACTCAGGATGACATCTCATTCTGAGCGAAGCGAAGAATCCGCATTACGTTACATACCCGCAACCTTGGCGTTGCCTGCCGGCGGCGCCGCCTGATATTTTGAGGCGCACTTCGCCTGGATCTTCTCCGCTTGGAACTCGCCGCCGGAAAGATAATTTCCGTCAACAATCGCCTGTGCGCCGTCTTTGAACGTATCCGGCAGAGTGTCATTCCCCACGTAGACCACAGGAATGGAGTTCGCATCCTGCGCGAGCCGGAAAGTGACCTTCCCTGCCCTGCGTTCGACGGAGCCGGGTTGGACCGTCCCACCCACGCGCACCCGCTGGCGCGCCGCGCGCCCCGTCATCAGTTCGTTTACGGTTACGTAGTAAGTCTTGCTTTCCTGGAAGCCCGAGACGGCTTCCCAGCCGACCACGGCGAGAATAATACCTACACCAATGCCAAATTTAAGTTTGCGATTTATCATAGTTCTGTGTGCGACTTGCGCGCCCTGGCCGATGCTGAGACCTTTCGACCGTTCCGTACCCCAAGCTCAGATTCTGCACCCGCCCAGACACAGAGTCAATAGACAAACGAATTCGCAATTTGCGAGATTCCGCGTCATCAATGTTTGCTTTCCCAATGTTATGATTGGTGAGCAGGGGAATTGCACTACGTCACGCAGAGGAATCTGGAATGCCTAACGCTCAGGCAATTCGCAAAGACCATAATCCATTTTCATGGCTTAACTTGCTCCAGTTCATTCGCTGGACTGACCATTGTTGCCCGCATTGCCAGGGTGTGTACCGGCGGACGTACTTTCCCGCTGCTGTGATTATTGGTGGGGGCAGAAGGATATGCTCCGAATGCGAGATGGCCTTCGACGACGAATCGAGAGAGTGGCCTGAATTACGAGGTGTGCAAAAGCTGCGCCTCTTGCTTCCGCCCGGCATTCTCGGCCTATCCGGTGGTATCCTGCTATGCGGCGTGATTGTGCTATTTTTTGCCCCTCGAGACCAGGTCACCTGGGTTACGGGGGTATTGATTCTAGGCGTTTCACTGGGAGCATCTATCATTCCAGCACTTACGTGGACCGCGATCCGCTTACCCGCCATCCTGCGTTCGACTGCGCGCTTCAAGGCTGCAATCTATCCAACTCGGAGCGGGTAGCGCGACCTGCCCGCTTCCGGTCTGCGGCACTTATCGAACAGGAACAATCTCTTTGCGCCATAGTGCTGACCCGTGCCGAGTACGACAAGGGAGGTTGGAAAAAATGAGCACTCTCACGGTGAGCGCGGAGTATGGTGATCTCCTCAGGAAAGTGTCCCCGAAGGTCATTCGCACCGAGAAGGAGAACGACGCCTACACTGAAGTTCTCCACAACCTGGATCGCCGTAGCCACGACCTTACACCCGCTGAGAAAGAACTGGCGGAGCTTCTGACCTTGCTCATTGAGGATTTTGAGGAGAGGCACTACCCTCTGCCACGTGCCAAGCCGCTGGATGTGTTGCATTTCCTGATGGACCAGCACGGCCTGAAGCAGAAAGACCTCGTGGACGTGTTCGGGACTCCCAGCGTTGCGTCGGAAATACTGAATGGAAAACGAGAGCTGAATAAAGGCCACATCGAGCGCCTAAGCGAACGCTTCAGGGTCTCTCCGGAGCTCTTCTTCTGAAATCCACCTGACGTTTCATTATTAGGTTCGAAACCTATAGGGATTGGCGCTAGTGTGCGATCTGCTTCCTAGCGACCGGGGTGGGAGTGTAAAATCAGTCAACTCGGACATCCTGTCTCTTGACAGGGCAATGACTATAGGCTACAATGGGAGAATGGAACCGGACTGGCGGGCTTGTCTTACCAACGGAACGCTTCGGTGGCCTTTTGCAGCCTGCCTGGTGCTCGGACAACGAGTCCGTCGAAGAGGCCTCGGGGCGCGGCGGAATGGCTTGGCCTGCCGGACAATCTCGACCGATGACCCTCAAAACTGCCGGAACAAAGCGAGAATGTATATGAAAACAAAGGAAGAGGTCAAGAAAGTCGAGAAGTTAAGGAGTCGAAGAGTTGAAGAGTTGAGCGACAGAAGGCAAGAGCTGACTCACAGACGTAACCCTACTCCAGATAATAGCGGTTGGCTTCTGGACAGATCAACTTCTCGACTCTTCGACTCGGGAAATCAACGAACGAACCGGGAATGTCTATGAAAACAAATAACAAGTACAAAATGTCATGGCTTCTCGGAATGGCAATGTATTCCGCACGGAGAGTTCCGAGGCGCGCTGCGACAATCCGGCGAGACCCGTGTTAGAATCACGCTTCGGAAACAACCGCATACCAAAAGGAGGAACATGATGAAACGCTATGCCATGCTGGTGGGCGTGATGCTCCTGTTCACGTTGATCGCGGAGTCACAGCAGAAGCCCAAGATCGAGGCGGAGGGCGGCACGCCGGACGACCGCGCCTCGGCGCGGGTGCTTTACTGGAACTCTCAAACCAATTCCGCCGCCGGACAAGTGGCGATCGATTACGGCCGGCCGGTCTGGAAGAAGCAATACAACGACGCCGCCAAGTTCGATGCCATGACCCGTGGCAAGGTCTGGCGCATGGGCAGCAACTACTGGACGATCTTGGACACCAACCTTCCCTTGTCCATTGGCGGCAAAAAGGTTCCGATTGGCGTTTATTACCTCGGCCTCCATCGCTCGGAGGAGGGCTCAGAGTGGAGCTTAGCCTTCATCGATCCGGCCAAGGCTCGCAAGATGCACCTCGACGCCTTCCAGATTGATCGCGCTCCGGTGGAGTTCGAAGCGCACATGTCCAACGTCTCCAAGACCGAAAGCCCAGCGGATAAGCTGACCATCACGCTTTCCTATCCGAAGAACGATATCAAGCATGTGACCATGCTGGTCGGCTGGGGCAACCTGGCGCTCAGCACGTCGATTGAGGTCGCGGTGCCGGAGTAGCGCGAACTTCAAGTGGTGGCGGACTGCCCGGTCCGTCAATGGGGAGAGACAACGCGCAGCTTCCCGGCTATAATGACCAGTTTGTTTCTTCATGGATCCCGCGGTTTGCTGCTGTCCGTGTGCCGCCGAAGTTGACGCAGCCGGGCGCCGGACAGCAGGCAGGTAGTCTGAAGCAAATCTGGCCTGAGGCGATAATGCCAATTCACAGCGTTTACACACTCGCAAAGGACGACCCTGAAGCGCGTAATTGGCTTGGCTTCCTGCACCGGCGCGGCTACCCCCAACTGAAGAACCTGGTGATCGAACGAGTTTTTTGGCTGGAAGGATCGGTGCAGCTCGACCGCTTAATGCCTCTCTTAGTGAATCCGCTTTATCAGTCGCCGGGAGACCACTCACAACTCGATCCGGGGCTTGGGCCGATCATTGAAATCGGCTATCGGCCTGCTGTGACCGACCCGGAGACGCCCTCCATCTTAGCGGGGGCGAGGGCGCTCGGCGAAGCCGGCTTGGAATTTGCGCGCCTTAGCAGGCGCTACCAGTTCTGGGGCGTGGATGAAACCGAAGCGCGTGGGATCGCCGCCCGGTACCTGTACAACCACGTCGTGGAGCGCATCCGCGAGCCGAATGAAATCGTCACCACGCTTCGACCCACAGGTGAGCCCGACGCGGTATCCACAATTTCTCTCCGCGGCTTGGGTGATGAGGAATTGACCGCTCTTTCCGAGGCCCGTTCCTGGTACGCGCCTCTCGCCCAAATGAAAGTCCTCCAGGCGCACGAACTCACCCAGGGCAGGCCGCACACGGATGCCGAAATCGAAATCCTGGTGCAGTCGTGGAGCGATCACTGCTATCACACCACCTGGAAGAGTCTCGGATTGCTGAAAAGACTGAGCGAGGCGACGGCGCACATCAATCATCCGCTGGTTGTTTCTTCTTTCAAGGACAACGCCGGGGGCATGGAGTTCTATGACGGCTGGGTAATAACCATCAAGGGTGAAACGCACAACTTCCCCAGCTCGATAGCTCCGTTCGGAGGCATTGCTACGAAGCACGGCGGCGTGATTCGCGATACGCTGGGATTCGGCAAGGGCGCCTACCCGATCGGCGGCACAACCGTGATGGGAACTATGGACCCTCGGATTTCGGCGGTTCCCCCCGGTGCGCTGCATCCGCAGTTGATCGTGTCGGAATCGATCCGGGCCACTTCCTATTACACGAACCCCATGGGCATTCCCATGATGCACCCGGTTTACCGCATCCATCCGGGCTACGCCAAGTGCTTCGCACTGGGGCATTCGGTGGGACTGATCCCCAGGAAATACGCAGTGAAGGACGCCCCGCAGCCTGGGGATGTGGCCCTGCTGATCGGCGGAGAGACGGGCCGCGACGGCATTCACGGGGCCACGGCCAGTTCGACGGGGATGACCGGCGAGACTCTGCAAAAGGAATCCGCCGCTGTCCAAATTGGGCATCCGATTACGGAGCGCAGGTTCACTTCGGCCATTCCAGTGCTGCGCGATCAGGAGTGCATCCGCAGCATCACGGACCTTGGAGCCGGCGGCATCTCGTGCGCGGTGGGTGAGATGGGATCCGAGACGGGAGTACGCATCGACCTCGGTGCGGCTCCTTTGAAGGACAAGAGCTTGACCGCCTGGGAAATCCTGCTTTCCGAATCGCAGGAGCGCATGCTGGTGGCTGTGCCGCCCGAAAAACTCGAGGAGGCGCGCGCGATTCTCGAGAGGTACGAGGTGGGGTATTCGATCCTCGGCCACTTTACCGCGACGGGGCGCCTGGAGGCAATTTGGCAGGGCCAGAAGGTTGTGGATCTGGAGATGGCCTTCCTTTGGGAAGGCTGCCCCATCGACCCTCTCGAGGTGGCGCGGCCACAGCGAGGCGTCCAGCCCTTGGGCATCCCCGAGCCGCATACGGAAATAGCGTGGTCTCGCGCCGTTCGCGGCGTGCTTGGACACTACCACTGTGCGGACCAGACCGCCGCCGGGTGCCGCTTTGACTCGACCGTGCAGGGGCGAACTGCCGTGGGGCCGTATGGTGGCAAGAACCATACGATGCCGACCAATGTTTACATCTCGGCGCCCTTGCGAGGCAAGCCTTACGGTGCGATCACCACTCTGGCCTTCAATCCGTTTTACGGTGAAATCGACCCGGCGGCGATGGCACGCCTGATGACCATCGAGGCCATCACCAAGGCCGTGGCCGCAGGCGCGGACTATCGGGAGATGGTCCTGTGCGACAACTTCTACACGCCAAGGGTGCGGCCGGAAACAGCCTGGGATTTGCGCGCCATGGTCGAGACCATCGCCGACTTGTCGGTCGCGCTCGGAGTACCTTTCATCTCAGGTAAAGATTCGAGCTCGGGGACCTTCGCCACTGCCGGTCGCCGCATCGATGTGCCGCCGACGCTCGTGGTCGCGGCCATGGGGCGTTTACCTGACGTCAGGAAAGCGGTAAGCAAGGAATTCAAGCGGCCGGGGAATCGCCTTGTCCTCGTTGGGCTCTGGGATACTTCTGCGCTCGGTGGCAGTGTCTACGCAGATAGCTGCGGGCAGCGCGGAGGCCGGCTCTTCGATGCGTACGATGCAAGTTCAATTCGGAAGGTCTGGGACACGCTTCTGAAATTGCACAATCAGGATGGGTACGTGTCAGCATCAGCGATTGCAGAGGGGGGCATTCTGGTACGACTCTTTGAGGCCGCCTGGGGATCGGGATATGGAGCTCGAGTTTTCGTCGACGCATTTTCTGCCGCCGGGGCACGCCGTGGCCGGCCCCCGCAATCGTTCGCCAGAAAAGACGGGGCGATATTTGGGGAGTTTGTCGGCTCGGTCGTCCTCGAGGTGTCCTCGAAGTTTGACTTGGATGGACAGCTGGCGGACGTGCCTTACCAGGTTATCGGCGAGGTCCTGCAGGAGCCACGATTGATTCTTCAGGACAGGGCGAACGTGCTGTGGCAGGATACAACCGAGGCCCTTGGCGAGGTCTGGAGCAGCGCGTTTCGGGAGGTCATCGAATGAGTCGGGGCGTCACCGCCATTCTTTACAGCCCGGGCACCAATTGCCACGAGGAGACCGCGGCGGCTATTGAATTCGCAGGCGGACGGACTCAGCTTGTCCTGCTGCGGGATCTGCTGGACGGTCGCGCGCGGCTCAGTGACTACCAGGCGGCGGTCATCCCCGGCGGTTTCTCTTACGGCGACCACCTGGGAGCCGGCCGTATATTCGCCACCATGCTGGTGGCCTGTTTGCGGCAACAGTTGGAGGAGTTCCTGGCGGCCCGCAAGCCCTTGCTGGGAATCTGCAATGGCTTCCAGGTTTTGACTGAGTCGGGAATTCTCCCCGGACGCACACCGGGGAACCGTAGCATGGCGCTGCTCGAGAACCAATCTGCACATTTCGAAGACCGGAAGATCCGGCTTCTAGTTTCGGGAGAGGGTTGCGCCTGGACTAGGGGCCTGGCGGGCGAGATTCTGGAGATGCCCACGGCCCACGGCGAAGGCCGCCCACTGGTTTGCGACGGCTCCGGGGTAGCCACACGGGTGGTCTTCCGCTATACCGACGCGCAGGGACGGCCTACAATGGAGTATCCGAGTAACCCCAATGGGGCTCCGGAATCAGTCGCCGGCGTTACCGACGAAACCGGCTTGGTCTTGGGACTGATGCCGCATCCGGAACGCGTTTCGTTGCCCGCCCATTACTCACAGGACGGGCTGAAATTATTCACGAACTTGGTGAAGTGGCTCAACGGGTAAGTGGTAGGTGATAAGTGGCAGGTGGCGAAGGTAAATTGGGAAAATGAAAATTCTTCTCGTCGATGACGAACCGGACATCTGCAAACTGATCAAAACCCTGGTCGAACCCTTGGGAGTGGAGGTGCGCACGATGTCGGACAGCCGGGAGGCCGCATTGATCCTGGAGCGCGACAAGTTCGACGGGATCATGTTGGACGTCGCCATGCCTGGATTGGACGGCTTCCAACTTGCCCGGCGAATTCGCTCCACGCCGCCCAACCAGCAGGCCCCCATCATCATGCTGACTGGCATGGATGACGTTGAGACTATGCGCCGGGCGTTTGAAGCCGGAGTGACCTTCTTCCTGGGGAAGCCTGTCTCCCGCGAAAAGATCTATGCCATCTTCCGCACCGCGCGCGGCGCGATGCTGGCGGAACGGCGGAGGACTGGGCGCCTTCCGTATCGCACTGCCGTGAGCGTTTCCTGGGAAGCTCAGCGCTTCAATTCCACGAGCATAAACATCAGCGAAGGGGGTATGGCGGTGGAAGGCTCAGGCTCGGCGGCGGTCGGCGATGTGCTGACTCTGGAATTCAGTATGGCCGAGGCAAAGCATTCCCTGAAAGTCACCGGCAAAATTCGAGGTAAAGATGCCTCCGGCCGGACCTCCATCGAGTTCATCGACCCCACAGAAGCCAGCCGCGAGATCATTCGAGAGTATATGTACGGCAAGATTACGGAGTAGCGTGGTTGTAGGGGCGGTCCCGGTGACCGCCCTTCTGCGGGTGTTGCTAGCCCAGGACACTCATCCTGCCATCCCCGAAAAGCGGAAATAGGCATCGAGAAGGCGTTGGCCATCCAGGGCCGCGTAAACAGCGGCGATCCCAAGAAAAGTCCCGTAAGGCCAGGGATAATTACGGAACCGCGGCGCCGCCAGAGTGATGGTCAAGGCGACGATCGACCCGGCAAACGAGCCCAACAGGATGGTGAGCAGTGTCAGCGGGGCGCCCAGAAAGACCCCCACCATGAGCATCAGCATCACGTCGCCAAACCCCAGGTATTCCTTCGTCCGTCCGCCTAAGATGAAAAAGGCCTTCCCGACAGCGTAGAACAACCCGCCTCCTATAAGTGCTCCGGTGAGAGCGCCCAGAACCGACAACACGGTTCCGGGAAGAAGCACTCCCATTCGCTCCGCCAGCCATCCCAGCGGCCTGCTGTCGACCTCGATGAACAGGCTCAACACCACGCCCATGCCGATTCCGAAGAAGGTCACAGCGTGGGGGATGAGCCGCTCTCGCAGATCCGTGAAAATGACGACGATGAGGAGCATCACGAAGGCGGAGTACTTCACGAATTCGGGGCTAAGGCCAAAGCGGAGAAACGTGGCAACCAGCAGAATCGCGGTGAGCGCTTCAATCATGGCATACTGCGGGGAGATTCGGGCACGGCAGTCCCTGCACCGGCCCCTCAGCAGGACGTAGCTGACCAGCGGGATGTTGTCGTACCAGCGAATGGTGTGTTTGCAGAGCGGGCAATGCGAGCGCGGCAGCAGGATCGATTGCTTGCGCGGAAGGCGAAGAATGCACACGTTCAAGAAGCTGCCAAAGAGCAATCCAAAGAGTGTGATTACAAAGTAGACCATGATTAACCGGCTGTTCTCCTCCAACACCTCGAACTACAGCTACCACCCCTTATCCCCTCCTTACAAAGGAGGGGATTTGCGAATTCCCCTCCTCTCTGAGGAGGGGCCAGGGGTGGTGGTGCGCCGCGCCGGATCATTCGGCCAGCAGGCGCCGATAAAGCGCTTCTGTGCGCCGGACCATTATATCAACAGTGAACAGGCGTGCACGCTCCCGGCCGTTCGATCCCCGTTGCTGAAGGCGCACGCGATCGGACGCCGCGGCCAATATTGCTTCCGCCAGCGCCGCAGGCGAGCCTGGCTCAATCAGCCACCCGGTGCGCCCGTCTTCGACCACCTCCGGAAGTCCGCCCACCCGGCTGGCCACGACGGGCAGTCCATACGACATCGCCATGAGAGCCGAGGATCCTAGTCCCTCGGACTTCGACGGCATGACGAACAGGTCCAAGGCGGCGAAGAACTCGGCAGGGTCCTCGAGCGTGCCGCAAAGACGCACGCGTTCTCCGAGCGCGGCGTATCTCCGGGCATTCTCAGGATCGCTCAGAGTTGGCCCATCTCCGGCCAGCAGAAGCCGCGCTTGCGGCAAGCTTTCCTTCAAGACTTGCAGCGCTTGAAGGGCCACGTCCTGCCCTTTTTCGTGCGTGAAGGCCCCCAAGTGACCAATCAGGAAATCGCCTTCAGTGGCGCCCCAACGGGCGCGTGCCTGGGCTCGGGTCGCCTGCGATGGCAACTCCGGGGGCACTTCGATTCCGTCCGGAATCACCTCAATCATCGACTCGGGCAGGCCGCAACGTATGGCCCCTTGGCGGATGAAATCTGAAACTGCGATCACCGCGTCGCAGGTGTGCGCGTACTTGAGGGAATACGTCCAGCGCTGCCCTTCCCTGGGGAGAAAGGCCACACGACGGCTGGCGACGCGGCGAACCCGCAACCCGGCGGACGCCATCCAGGACACCGTCTGCCCGTGCCCGTCATGAGCATGAAGAACCTGGCACGGCGCGGCGCGCAGCATTTGACGCAGTTGCAGAACTCCATACAGATGGAAGAGGTCCTGCCCGGGAAGCGGGAAGGTGGGAAACCCTTCCTCTCGGGCGCGCGTCTCGAGACCACTCTCCTCCCGGCAAACTACGATCTGGCAGTAGCCCCGCTCCCGAAGTCCCCGCGCAAGGTTCAACAACTGCCGTTGACCGCCTCGCAGACCCTGGCCGATATCGACATGAGCGATTTTCAATGGTCTCGAGGAAGTCATACGTGATACCCGTTGAGGGCTCGGGCTGTCATCCTGAGTTCGGGCTGTCATCCTGAGCGCAGCGAAGGATCGCTGTAGTTGGCCGCAAGCTGGAAGCAGCGAACGCACTCCAGAGATCCTTCGCTGCGCTCAGGATGACACATAAAGGACATGCAGCGAAATCACCGCACCACCTCAGCGCCCGCGCCCCAGCTTCTCGTATTTCCGCCGAACGTAGCGCGCCGCCATGGCCGCAATCAGGAACCCCTGGTGCCCGTCCAACACTCCCAAGCGAAGGAAGTAGGTGTGCAGGAAAACCCAGAGAGGATCAAATGTGCGCCGCAGGAAATTGATCCTCTGACCTCGCTCCCGCATTTCCCGCGCCGCCAAGTCGGTGTACAACTCGATCCTCTGCCGATGCTCTTCCAGCGTGTCGCAGGTGTAATGCAGGATTTCACCGGGCATCGTCGCGACGCGCCCATTCACCGTGACGGATTCATGAACGTACTTCCCTTCCCACTCGGCCTTGCGGCGGTCGAAAAGGCGGACCTTGTAGTCCGGGTACCAGCCGCCATGCAGGATCCAGCGGCCGAGATAGCGGGCGCGGCGGGCAAAGCTGTATGCGACTGCCGCGGGCTGCAAGCGTTTCCAGGCGCCGATCTCGGCCTGGGCCAGCGAGTTCAATTCCTCGTCCGCATCCAGGCTCAGAATCCAATCGTGCTGGGCCTGGCGAGTGGCAAAGTTCTTCTGTGCAGCATAGCCGTGCCAGGGTTCCTTAATGACCCGCGCTCCCAACCCCGCCGCGATCGTGGCTGTCTCATCAGTCGAACCGGAGTCGACGAGCACGATTTCATCTGCACAGGCCAGCGAGCGGATGGCGCGCACGATTTTATCGGCCTCGTTGCAAGCAACGATGGTTGCGGAAATAAAGGGCATTGGAGAATCAATCCCGGTAAAGCCATCCCCAGTGGTTTGCTCGCCGGAATCTCCACGCGGCGTTGTCATTCGGAGCGAAGCGAAGAATCTGCATTCGTCCGCCGTGGAGCGGAACTACAGATCCTTCGCTTCGCTCAGGATGACGGCCTGTTTCAACTCCGTGGATGGGCCGAAGACCCATGACCGCTCAGAATGACAGCGTTAGCGCGCGCTCAGGAAAGCGGCGAAGGCGCCTTCGGAAACCAGCTTCGCGACTCGGGCAATATCCTTATGCAAGGGTCTGTCTTTGGTCACCGGGGGTGAGACGGCACGAAGCGCCGCCTTGGCTTCTTCCGCCAGGCGACCGGATCGCAGCGGAGCGAGCAGGTCAATGGCCTGGCAAGCCGCCAGCAATTCGATGGCGAGAATCGCAGCCAGGTTAGACAGCAGCGGGCGCAACTTCAGCGCTGCCGCCATGCCCATGCTCACGTAATCCTCTTTGTTGCCGGATGTGGGAATAGAGTCTGCCGAGGCGGGATGGGCCAGAATCTTGTTCTCTGAGGCGAGAGCCGCCGCTGTCACCTGCGCGAGCATAAATCCCGATTCCAGTCCCGCTGACCTCGTCAGGAAAGGGGGCAACTCGGACGTCAGCGGATTCACCATGCGATCGATTCGCCTTTCGGAAATGCCGCCAAGCTGTGTGAGCGCCAAAGCCATCAGGTCAAGCGCGGTGGCCAGGGGTTGGCCGTGAAAGTTGCCCCCTGAAATAACCTCTCCTGCCTCGGCGAACACCAGCGGATTATCCGTGGCGCTGTTCATTTCCCTGGTAAAAACCTGGCTCGCGTAATTGAGCGCGTCCCGCACTGCGCCATGCACCTGCGGCATGCAGCGCAAACTGTAGGCATCCTGCACCCGCGAGCACCCCTGGTGCGACTTGTTGATCTCGCTTCCTTGCGTAAGCCGACAGATGTTTCCGGCCGTTACCATCTGGCCGGGATGCGGGCGCGCCTGGTGCAGCCGCTCGTCGAAGGCCCTGCGCGAGCCCCGCAAGGCATCCAGCGAGAGGGAGCCCGCCACATCCGCAGTGTCCACCAGAATCTCAGCGAGGCGCAGGGCGAGAAGTCCGACCGAAAGCATCGCCTGGGTGCCGTTCACGAGCGAGAGGCCTTCCTTGGCTTCCAGCACTAGCGGCTCGATCCCGGCAGCCTTCAAAGCCCGCCGAGACGCCTGGCGACGGCCTTGGTAAATCACCTCGCCTTCTCCTACCAGAGTCAGCGCCACATGCGCCAAGGGAGCAAGGTCGCCGCTCGCTCCCACCGAGCCGCGCGCCGGCACAACAGGATGCACTTCGTGGTTAAGAAACTCGGCGAGTTGCTCCGCCACCGCCGGGCGCACGCCCGAGAGACCCATGGCCAGCGTGTTGGCCCGCAGCAGAAGCAGGCCGCGCGTTTCGTAAGCGTCCAGGGGCTCACCCACGCCGCAGGCGTGGCTGCGTACCACGTTCAACTGCAGTTCCCGCGCCTGCGCCGGCTCAATATGCTCCGTGGAGAGGCTTCCCACACCGGTCGTAACCCCATACACAACCTCGCGCGCGCGAATGATCTTCTCGATGAACCGGCGGGACTGCATCATCGCCCCGCGCGCCTCGGGCGCCAACCGGACCCGCCGGTTCTCCAGCACCACCTGGTAAAAGTCGCGGCGAGTCAAGCTGTGTCCCGTAAGCTGCAATGCGCCGGGCATCAAATCCTCACAACGGCCGAAAATCGAAATTGGAGGCTGGAAACTGGAAAATTGAAATTAGAAAATCGAGTTTCGGGTTTTGCATTTCTGCTTTCTAACTTCTGCTTTCTGCTTTCCCCAAGAGCAATCCCCGGTGCTTGTCGGGCAGAGTGCGCGGGCGGCCATCGCGGTCCGTGATCACGTGCACGGTCTCGCCTTCGGCGAGCAGTTCATCTGCGTGCTCGTTGTAGATCTCGTAACCGAAGATCAACACGCGCTTCCTCATGCCCGTCACGCGCGTGCGGATCAGGATTTCGTCGTCGTAGCGCGCCGGAGCCTTATACCGGCAGCGCACCTCGGCCACCATAATGTAGAGGCCGTCCTGTTGCTCCATATCGCGATAAGCAAAGCCGTGCTGCTGGCAAAAGTCGGTGCGCCCGATCTCAAACCATACCAGGTAATTCGCGTAGTAAACGACACCCATCTGGTCCGTCTCCGCGTAGCGCACCCGGAGCGTCGATGTAGTCCATTCGGTCGGGAGGATTTCTTCGGTCATAGAGTTCGCTAAAGTGAAGAAGTCAGGGGAAACAGTCTACTCCAAATTGGGAATTCCAAACAGGCTTCCGGGTTGAAAACGTGTAGGGGTAGGGCTTGCCCTACCCTCTCGATCCGGGGACGGCAAGCCGTCCCCCTACAAACAGGAGAAGGAGGGGAACCGTTTTCATGGTTTCCGCTTGCCCGTCAGCCGACAGGGACGAGTTAGAGTGCTCACAGCAAGCTTTCTCCAACCCCATCCACAGGGTTCCGTAACACGTGGCCGAGCTGGCCCAAAAAGCAATGAAGCAGGGTGCCGGCCAGCCTCCGTAATTCGACATTTCCGGTCAGGGTCAGAGCGGTCTGCGCGTCGCCGTGAATGGCCGACGCGGGCGATTGCCCCAGGGCGGCCGTAAGGGCCGCCCGCGTGAGATCATTGCTGGCGGCAAGGAAGAAGTCCGATGCATTTTGCCAGTTGAAGATGAGGTCCGGATGCTTGGTGGGCCGGCGTTCGAACTCCAGCTTACCGCGATCGATGAATACGGTCCAAATCATATCCCAGTCTTCCAGAATCCACAGCGTCGCAAGACGAGCCGAGCGGATTTGCTGGCGAAGGTGCTTGTCACGCCCGGTAAGAACAAAGGCGCGCTGAATTATACGGCGCGCGGCGCGCTTGGAAGGAGGAATGAGGGATTCGTTGCTCTGGTCTGTCATGCTCACGGGTTTGGAAACTGGAAAATCGAAACTGGAAAATGGAAAACAGTAGTTAGATGTTTCTCCTTCAGGAGACTCCGTTCGCTTCTCCAGTTTCTATTTTCCAGTTTCTATTTTCCATTTTCCAGTGTCTATTTCTGCCTTGCCGGCAATTCCACCACGCGCACTTCCGTATCACGGTCGCGCAGAACCTCCAGCACCTTTCCGCTTGCGTCGGCCACAACGCTGGCTCCGCCGTACGTCCGTCCCTTCCATGGGCCGCGCGTCATCTGGCCCACCAAATCCGTGCCAATCGTCGGGCATTGCCACAATTTGGCCCGGCTGGAAACCAGGCGCTCGAGGTCCTTTTCGTGGGCCGGCCACTCTTCAAATTTAGCGGCCCATCCGTACGGGACGAGCATCAAGTCAGGTTTCAAGCTGGCCACTTTTTGCGCGTATTCATCCACGAAAGTGTCCGCGCAGATTATAACGCCAAGGCGGCCGAACTCCGTCTCCACGACCCCGATGTCATCACGGGTGCCGGTCGAGTACGGCGGCTCCATCAACTCCGGCAGGACATTCAATTTACGGTGCTTCCACAAAAGCTTCCCAGTCTTGTCCATCAGAATCGCTGAGTCGTAAAGCCGGCCGCCATCCGTTTCGTCGAGCCCGATCGCGATCATCAAGCTGTATTTGCGCGCCAGCGCGGCAAGGCGGTCGCTGTCGGCGCCCGGTATGGGCGTCGCCATCGAGTGCGCGTCGGGGTTCTCCCAACCCAGGATCGACGATTCCGGGAATGTCGCGATCTGAGCGTGTTGGGCGTGCGCGGTCTCAAGCGCATATTCAATGCGCCGGAAGTTCCCTTCCCGATCTCCGTCGATGACCAGTATCTGGCAAACGGCGACACGCACTTCAGCCGGTGCGACGGAGGAAAGAAACAGCACGGCGAATGAGGTGAGAAGGAGCTTCGGTAGCGATTCCCAAGCCATCACCCCGCACAAATGCATCGCCTTCGCACTCCATTCCGGCAACACGTTACCTCTGCCCACCCTGAATCTTGAATCCTATTTGCCTCCGGCTCGCCGTGCCGAAGCCTCCAGCAGATCTTGTAAAGGAAATCCTATCTGACGTGCCCTCGGATGAAATCCACGATCTGGACTGTCGTGGCTCCCGGCTGAAAGACCTCGGCGACACCGGCCTTCTTGAGTTCCGAGATATCTTCGTCCGGAACGATGCCGCCCACGACCAGCAGAACATCCTCAAGCCCTTCGCCGCGCAGCAGTTCGCAGATGCGCGGCACAATGGTGCGGTGCGCCCCGGATAGAATCGAGATCCCGATCGCATCCACATCTTCCTGGAGCGCGGCGTTAACAATCATCTCCGGGGTTTGCCGGAGGCCGGTGTAGATGACTTCCATCCCCGCGTCGCGCAGCGCACGCGCCACAATTTTCGCCCCCCGGTCGTGGCCGTCCAGGCCGGGCTTCGCAACTAGAACGCGGATTCGTTTGTCGGTCATAGCATTCCAGGCCTCAGAACAAGCTTTTCAAATCAAGGGCGAATCCCGGCAACACCTCAGGCTCTTCTAACGCCTCGGATTCGCGACGCACGAAGATCGCCCCATCGGCACGAAAAACCTGAACCTCGCGAGGTTTGGGATAGAAAACCCAAACGGCCTTGGCCCCCGCAGCAAGGTACTGCTTCACCTTTTGAGTCAAATCTTCCGCCAGGTCAGTTGGCGAGACAACCTCGATGGCGAGCGCCGGCGCACCTTGAATGCGCCTGTCCGGGTCTATCTCGCGCACCCGGTCGACCGATACAAAGGAGACGTCAGAAATCCGCACGGTCTCAGGTGTGAGCTGATAACCAGTCTCCAAGAACACTTCGCCAAGCTTTTTCTCTTCGACAAAGTTCCCTAGCCGACGGGCGATTCTGTCGCGCACCCGATTATGCCTTGGCATCGGTTCGGTCATGGTGACGAGTTCCCCTTCATTCATTTCATACTGAGCGCCTTCCGTAATCGGAAGTTCGTCGAACTGTTGGATGGTAAGCAGGGTTTCGGTTGCCATATCACCCTTTCCAATTTGCGTTTCGGCGCGCTGTAGGTTCGACCCGTGTGGTTGTCCCCGCGTAGGCACAAGGATCGCCCTTAGCAACTATCGAAATGCCGGTTCTTCGTACGTGCCGAAGACACGGCGCAGCACATCGCACATTTCACCCAAAGTGGCATAAGCGCGCACCGCCTCGAGAATGTAGGGCATCAAGTTGGCCTCAGTTGACGCGGCGCTGCCCAGGGCCTCGAGGGCGGCCTGTACGCGGCGACTATCTCGCCGTTTCCGCAATTCGTCCAGTTGCTGCCGCTGACGACGCGCCACGTTTTCATCGATAACCAGGAGGGTAATCGGCCGCTCCTCCGCGGCGATGAACTCGTTCACTCCGACTATTACCTCTTCTTTGCGTTCCACGGCCTGCTGATAGGCGTAGGCGGCCTCGTGAATCTCCTTTTGTGGATACCCCGTTTCAATCGCCGCCACCATGCCTCCCAGCGCGTCAATCCTGTCGAAATAGCGGTAGCAGGCGCGCTCTGTCTCAGTCGTCAGTTTCTCCACAAAATAGGAGCCGGCCAACGGATCCACGGTGTTGGTTATGCCGCTCTCGTGCGCAATCACCTGCTGCGTTCGGAGCGCAATCGTAACGGCTTCCTCGGTGGGAAGAGCCCACGCTTCGTCCAGGGAATTGGTGTGCAGCGACTGGGTTCCACCCAATACCGCGGCGAGAGCCTGAATAGTGGTGCGCACGACGTTGTTGTAAGGCTGCTGTGCGGTTAGCGAGCAGCCTGCCGTCTGCGTATGAAAACGGCAGAGCCAGGAGCGCGGGTCCTGCGCGCCCAAGCGCTCGCGCATTACGCGGGCCCAGACTCGCCTCGCAGCGCGATATTTGGCCACCTCCTCGAACAGGTCGTTGTGGGCGTTGAAGAAGAAGCTTAGCCGCGGTGCAAAGTCGTCCACGCTCATGCCGCTGCGCATTACCCACTCGACGTACTCGAGGCCGTCGCGCAAGGTGAAGGCAAGTTCCTGCACCGCGGTCGAGCCCGCTTCGCGAATGTGATAGCCGCTGATCGAGATCGGATTCCAGCGCGGCACTTCCTTCGCACCATACACGATGGTGTCCACCACCAGGCGCATCGAGGGCTTAGGGGGGAAGATGTACTCCTTTTGGGCGATGTACTCCTTCAGGATGTCGTTCTGAGTTGTCCCCGAGATTTTCTTAAGATCTGCGCCCCCCTTTTCTGCCACCACGAGGTACATCGCCCAGATAATCGCGGCGGGGGAATTAATGGTCATGGAAGTGGTTACCCGCTCGAGCGGCAACCCGGCAAGCAGGGTCTCCATGTCGGCGAGGGAAGAGACGGCTACGCCGCATTTGCCGACTTCCCCTTCGGCCAGAATATGGTCGCTGTCATAGCCCATTAGTGTCGGCAAGTCAAAGGCGATGGAGAGCCCCGTTTGCCCCTGCTTCAGCAGGTAATGGAGGCGTTGATTGGTGTCCTGGGGGCTGCCGAAGCCCGAGAACTGGCGCATGGTCCATACCCTGCCCCGGTACATGGTGCGATGGATGCCGCGCGTGAAAGGATACTCACCCGGGTCACCGAGGTCTCGCGCGTAATCAAAATCCGCAAGGTCCGAGGGCGTGTACAGCCTCTCCACAGGAACGCCCGAAAGCGTGGTGAACACGTCCTTGCGTTCGGCTGAGCGGGCCAGGGACGGCGCAAGAACGGACGTTTCCCAGCGTGCTTCAGCCGGGGAGCTTTTTCGCCCCGAATCCGCCTCGTGCTCAATACTGGTCTTCTTGGTTTCGCCCATGAAACGCTTCCCCGCTCTCCATGCGTCCGTCGAAGCGGTCTGGAAGTCATGTTAGTTCAGCGCGAAAAGCAAAGTCAAACTTGGGAACGCTTCAATCACCAATCACAAATCGCAAATCGCCAATGACTCTAGCTCTGTGGGTTGGGAGGCGGAGTCTGCTGCGCAGGCTCTTCGGTGGCTCCGGGGATATTCGGCGCACGCGTCACCTTGCCCTGAAGCGCGTCGCTCAACTCGATATGATATTCCGCCAGAATGGTTCCGGTAGCCTGGCGAAATTGCGTCAAGGCCTTGGCGTAAGTCGAGCGCGCTTTCACTTCGTTGCCTTCCGCCGTAGATAAGTCGCGTTGCGCCTGGATCACCAGGAAGACCGTGGATTCTCCCAACTTGAACTTTCGTTGCTCCGCGTCAAGCGTCTTCTGGGCCAACACCACGGCCTTCACCGCCGCCGCAATTTGCGCCTTGGCCTGAATTACCCCGATTTCGGCGCTGCGCACATCCTGCTCAACCTGGTTCTTCTGCTTCAGGACTTGTTCCCTGAGTTGCCGTTGCTCCAGCATGGCACGCGCAACGTCCGCTTGCGCGGCGCGATTGCGAATGGGAAATTGCAGCGTGAAGCCGAAAGAATAGTCCGGATAATTACCGTGAAATAATTGAGACAGCGATTGAGAGATCCCCTGGTAAGAAGCGACCAATGGCCGCGAGATTCCTCCCCCGCTGCCGGCCAGGCATTGGCTCCCACTTTCGGCGTACCCCAGAGGGCATCCATAGCTGAGCCCTGAAAGTCCACTGGGATTGTAACTGGCGAACAGATCAAGCGTGGGCAGCAAGGCGTTGCGATTGGCTTTAACCACGATATCCGAGTAGCGTGCGTTGAGGTCTGCCTGTTCAACCTCGGGGCGGTTGCGCACGGCCAAATCCAGGGCTTTTTCCAGGGGCGGAATATCATCCGGGCTCGGCTCCGGAAGCTTGTCGGCCGCGTCCACTTGCGCGCCTCGCAGTTCTGCGTCTACGTGCCGGGAAAGCGCCGTCTTGATCAACTCCGCCTGTTGTTGCAAACTGGTTTGTGCCACGATCAAGTTTTGCTCATCGGTGGCCACTTCGGATTCCGCCCTCACCACTTCGATGGGCGCCAGGGTGCCAACTGCCACCTGACGCTTGTTGTCGGAAAGCAGTCTTTGCGAGTAGGCCAGCGCTTGTTCCGCTACACCGACATTCTCTTCAAAAGACAGGTAATCCCAATAGAGATTCAGCACCTGGGCGACCGTGGTGATAACCTGTTGGCGGAATATACTGTTTGATATCCTCAGGTCGTTTTGCGCAATGCGAATGAACTTGGCGTTGGCGCGATAGCCGAATCCGTTCAGTAGCTGCTGGTCAAATCCCAGCGTGAGCCCGGTAGGCACCACGGGGTTGAAGAGCGTATTGAGCGAGGTGGTGGACTGCCGATAACCCTGAATGGCGACGGCATAGCTGGTTCCCGTTAAGAAACCCTGGCCGAAGTACGCCACTCCATTGGTGGTTTGGGTCGTGACCACGGGAACGCCGCTGACCAGGACGTAGTTGAGTGGCGAGGTTCTTCGATCCCAGCCGAATTGAGCTCCTGCCACGGGGTCGCAACAGCCGATCACTCCGACATTCGTAGCCCCGCCGGTGCCGGTGACTCCGCTGGCGCTGGTCGTGCTGCCGCTGCTGACCGCACTAACGCCGCTTCCGATGGCGCCCGAGAACAAAGCCGACGACTGAAAGGCGCCTGGCACGCCGCGGGTCGCGCCACCGCTTCTCGACCGTAAGAGGTCGGCCTGAGCGAAACCCAAGTTGTAGCGCGCGATGGAGATATCGAGGTTGTTTTCGAGTGCCAGAGCAAGAACGTCCTCGATCGAGAGCCGCAGCTTATTGTCGCTGAGGAGGGAATGCAAACGCTCCGAGTTGCTCATCTTGGGCGCCGGGATATAGGGCGACACATAGGGCCGCCAGAGATTAGGAAACCACTGGGTGTTCCCAATCTCCGCCGTTGCCGGAGTGCCGGCTTCAGACACCTGGGCCTGCGCGCCTTGCGCAAAGAGAAGCAAGCCCAGCATTAAAACGAGAACAGACACGCGTGCGCACTTTAGCTTCATGGAGAGTTCTTCCCCCTCTACAGATTTGAAAAGCATCTAAAGGCCAGAGTATAGCGCCTCATGGGTGAGCGCGTCCCACATCTTTAGTTGAAGAGCGGGGATCGTGCGAAGTACTCCGGCAACATTGCTGGGACAATCTGCTGTGGTCCAGTCCATCTGCTCGAAAGCATTGACGCCAAGTGCCCTTGCGTGAATCAAAGCACGGTAGCGACGAACCTTCGCTTCGCTCAAGGGAAGCTCTGAAGGTCAGGGCAACCTTCAAATCGGGACTCGGCATGATCGTCGTTTTGCTTGACGGATGATCGTTTCGCGGGCACTATCGTTAAAGTAGCACTACGGGCCTGTAGCTCAGTTGGGAGAGCACATGGTTTGCAACCATGGGGTCGGGAGTTCGAGCCTCCCCAGGTCCACCAATCTGCTTTCATTTCAATAGGTTAAAACTCGAGCCCCCTACTGAGGGCGCATGGTTAAATCCATGCGGCCTGGAATCCGGCAAATCGCGGCAAAGCGACTGAACTCTTGTCAATCCAGTGCGTTCACAGTATCCCACTCTCGTCAGAGGTGAGGCAGGAGACCTTGCTGTGCGGAGAGTGTGATAGCGCTCTGCGTTGTGTGGTAGTTACGGGCCGTCGGTCCGGCATTCGTTTCCGGAGTGCGAACGGTGCCTACTCTCTGGACGCGATGACCGGCAAGCTGCTGTGGCATCACTCGCGCGCAGTCTCGCAGGGCCTGGTTGACGATGCCGCGGTGCATCACAATCGTGGAGTGGCGCGAGTGTGCAAGGGGGCAGTGGGCGGATCCGTATGCGGTCCGCCCATAGGCTCGACAGGAACTCACGCCATGATGACATTATGTCCTTGGTCCCGCCATGCCGCAAGCGTAACTCCCATCCAACGCGGCTAATCGTGTGTGCAGTATCAAATAGGTCGAATTGTGTACTTAACGTGCTCATTTCACATTCAATTTGAGTTCGTTTCGAGTTCGTTCTTCAGCGCTCTTCCTTTGTTTTCAATGACTTCTTAGCTTCGTTCCCACGATTTTTGTAATCTGAAATTAAACGTCATCAACGCCCCTCTCCTTTGGGGAGAGGCTGGCGCGAGCAGCGAGCCGGGTGTGGGGGCACTTGGCTACTGGACTTATTGACCTCTTCCTTTGTTTTCATAAACATTCTGGCTTTGTTCCCCCGGTTATGCAGCAGCGCGGACCGCCGTGTTTGCGGTCCGCGGCCCGTCCCCGCGACGATGGAAAAGCCGCCTCTGGTCACCTGGGGGCACTTGGGCGACAAGCACCTTCCCACTGCCGCCTTCGAGCTGGAATGCGAGGTTGTGATTCCGGAAGGAGCGGCTAAAGGCCAAGCCCTCCTGCTTCTGGAGTTTCCCCGGAGCGAGCACCTGCCGAGCACTTGTGCCTGTCAGGTTAACGGTCGCGCCGTACCACTCCAGGAGAGATCTTCTGCCGGCCACGTTGGCGACGACGAGTTCACCCCGGAAAGTCCCTGGAGAGATCTGTTGCCCTACACCAGCAGTTGGACCTGGTATATCGTGGACCTCGACAGTGGGCCAGCCGAAGTAAGATTCAACGGCTTCCTTCCGGTCGAGAGTTGCAAGTTCGGGTTATGGGCCTGGACGGATTGGGAGCTCTCGCGACCGTCCGTGTCGGTCCCCATCGAGTGCCCGGAACCGGCCATGCCGCAGTGCCGGGAGCATTGGAAGCGGCGGGGAATTTGCATCCTGTCACCCGGCATGGGCTTTCGCGTGCGTCGGGAAATGTCACCCACGCCACCCATGTATCATTTCGCTGTGGGTTTTAGTTCGGGGCTGAGTCGATACGCCGATTCCAGGGCCTCCTGGGAAGCCTCCTTTTCGCCGTTCCGCTCCAGAGCCATCCCCAGAGCATAGTAGGCGTCGGCGTAGTTGGGATTTGCTTGCAACGCCAAGCGGAACTGCGCGATGGCGGCATGCAAATCGCCCTGGACCTGTCTAGCCTGCCCCAAACCCAGGTGCGCTTCGGGCAGATCGGGATTGACAGCCAAGGCTGCTTCATACTCCTTGATCGCCTCCTCCCATTGGCCGTTGCGCGCGGAGCCGAGTCCACGGTTCACCAGGGCCGTCGCCTTCCCCTCTTGCGCCGCAAGCTGCAAAGCATGGAAGCGGCGGAACTCCTCGTCGGCTTCGGCGGAGTCGCCCTTCTTCGAGAGGGCACGGCCCAGATTGAAATGGACCTGGGCGTTTTCCGGGTTCAGTCGGATGGTTTCGCGGTATTCGCTGATGGCGGCTCCAATATTCCCGCTCCGCTGCTCCGCCAACCCCAGGTTGTAGTGGGTTTGGGAATCGTTGGGTTGGCATTGTTTGCCTGCTTCCAACGTCCGAACCGCTTCCTCCAGATTTCCTCTCTGTTGGAGGGCAACTCCCAGGTTGTTGTAGGCATCACAGAGTCCTTTGTCCAGAGCCAACGCCCGGCGGAATTCGCGGATGGCGTCCTCCCCGCGTCCCGCGTTTCCCAGCATCACCCCCAGGTTGTTGTGATACCCGGCCGATCGAGGGGAAAGTTCCACCGCTTTGCGCAGTTCACGGATTGCCGCCTCCGGATTGTGCCTTTGCACAAGTACCATCCCCACCCCATTGTGGGCTTCCGCATTGTCGGGCTGAAGGCTCAGCACTGCCTGATATTCATGTAGAGCGCTGAGTGCCGCCCCTTGGCGCTGGAAGGCCCGTCCTGACATGAGGTGGGGTTCGAACGTCATGGGGACGGAGTGTTATTGCCGCCTGAAACTCCTTGATAGCGGCGTCGAGGGAATCGCTCTCAAACAGAGCCCTCCCCAGGTTGAGATGCGCATCGGCGTCGGCTGGATCAAGCTGCAAAGCGGCGCGGAATTTCGCGGCCGCTCCCCGCGCATCCCCTTGGCACAGCAAGGCGGCCCCGGCATCATTGAGATGCGCGGCGGGATCGGACGGGCGCCCTTGGGCACGAATTCGAGGAATGGAGTGAAAAGGTGTCAGGACCCACACTACAGCAGCTAACATCACGGGCGCGATTATTCCGAGACGATACGGACCAGATGTTTTTCGCCTCCACGTCAAACACACATGCACCCTCCGCCGGGGACGGATGACCCCGCCGTTATATTGCCGATGGCTGAGTTGGACTGCGCGGAGGAGGGGCGGGTTGGCCATTTCGGGATTCCAGTGATGGTTGCAGGCTGTAGGGCCGAGTGGCGTTCGTCAAAGTCCTAGCGCCTCTCGGCCCTTTGCTGCCCGCACTGTCAGACCCGACGCGGAACGAAGCTGACGGCCTTCAGTATGACAGCATTGCTGGGAATAACGCTCCCAAAGTTGTTCTCGAATCCTGCGACCGCGCCACGGAACCGACGCGAGCCTCGCAGACGGACTTCCTCGACGACCTTCCCTAGTCGAAGGTTGATCCATTCAAAAGCGAAGAATGTGATGGGACCGTTAGACGTGTGTCCGCATACGAGTTCATCAACGGCGTGACAATACGTCGTAGGAGGCTGTCCCTTGCTCCAATTCCACTCCAGAATATTCACGCCGTAGCGAATGGGTATAATCTCTGGCAGGGCGTCCTCGTACACAACCTCGTACCATCCGAGAAGATCGGCTGAGTCGCTTTCGTCCCAGATAACGCGAAAGGTTTCTTTATTGGTAGCCGCACGGGCGCAAGCGTGCAGGAAGATCAGGCTTGTCACATCCTGCTGGATCTTGATTCCCTGGGCTTCCCGAGGCAGGGGGTTGATCTCCGTCCCTTGCGTGCCGACTATCACGCACGCATGGCCAGTCGCCGGGTTCGGCCCAGGGAGGTCAAACACTAGCGTTCCCGACGTGATTCTTCTCTGAGCCACTTCCCGCAGATCCACATCGAAGGCGGGCAGATGCGCGGGAGCGTTCAGAGAGAAAGACAAGTCCACAGGGGTGACCTTGGCATCGGTCTGACTGGGTGCGGCAGAACCTACGAGGCGCGATCGAGCGGCTGGCATCATCTTCTGCGTAGTTTGATAGAGGTCATTATTGCTAAAACTCTCATTCGACCAGAGGAGCGCGCTGCAACCCAGCACGCTGAAGAGGAAGTCTTTGCTCAAATTGTATTCCGTGGTGGCCGCCCACAAGGACGGAGCGCCTCCCAGAATTGTGGGCCGTGCGCTGCGTTGCGAGTAGTTCTCCACATAGGGTTCCATGTTGCCATATACCTGCCGAAAGCCGAGGTCGTGCAATTGGACCTCGTTCTGCAGTCCTTCTTTCGCGCCGTGCCAGAACCAGTTAAAGAGCAATATGTCTTTGGGGATCAACTTAGCGACTTGCGTGGCCGTCATGGCGCCCGGTGCGTGATAGGCCCACCCATCCGGGGCGACGCGCGGTTGCAATCCGGCGCCCCGCACGCTTTCAAGCAGGTAGTCACCCCAAATGGCCATTTTGATGCTCCGGCCCGACAAGTATTCGTGGATCTTGCGGAGATCGCTGCCGAAGAGTTCGCCCGGGTCCCTGCTGCGGCAACAGGAGCAGAGACCGAAGGGGGCAAACCACTCATCGTGGGCGGCGTGGATCATCCCAGGCTTGGTGACCTCGATGTATTCGTCCATGACATCAAAAAGCAGCTTGTAGGTTTCGGGGTGGGATGGGCAATAGGTATCCGGCCAGGTGTCTCCGGGTACTTCCGAAAGTTCCGGATGCTTGGCGAGCAGGTAGAAAGAGTGGGTGAGGGAAGGAATCTCGGGAACGAACTCGATGTAGTTTTGCCGGGCCCAAAGCACCAGATCTGCTACCTCCGTCTTTTCCAGGAAGCCCCCCTCACAACAGTCCTGATGGGAGGAGTTCTGTTCCCTCCCGTGGAGGGGCCCGCGGGGATAGTTGCGCCGGCTGTAATTCACGTCGCGGGAAAACTCCACCCAACCGGCATTCAGCTCCGGGTGGCGGTCAAAGCGCATGCACGCGTTCAACTCCACGATAAGTGTGTTGAACTTGTAGAGCGCCATGAAGTTCGAGACAAACCGCTTGAAGAAGGGGATGCTGTCGCGGCCAGGGAGATAAAGCTTGATGCCGCGAAATGGCTTGTCCGGCCAGTCGCGAATCCGCGCAGCAGGAATGGTGAGGCGATGATCCTGGCTGCCGATAAGTTGCCGGAGAGATTGTAGCCCGTAGAACGCCCCACGGGCGTCGCTGCCACCCACGATGGCGACATGCTCGTCCACTCGAAGGACGTAACCTTCCGGTCCTGGGGCTACCTGCGTCAGGTTCAAATGCTGTTGGGTGCTATACTGGTGAACCAGCCGATTCTGAATCGCCCCGAGCAAAATGAATCTCCCGGTCTCCGGCAGGCGGTCGCAGTATTGAGTCCTGAGGTTGAAACCAAAGTCGTCGCTCAAGTACTTTACGAGAAACCTTGACAAGGCGCGATCATCCGCCGAGGGATCGGTGGGGAGTAAAACAGCAGTTTCTTCATCGATCAGTAACGGGGTACCAGAACGCTCCAATTGTTTTGGTTTAGGAAAGACGGGCGGGAGGTTCTCGATGCAGGCCGCTGTCTCGATTTGCCGTTCCGCGCTGTTCGGCCGAGGCAGGCTTGAACCTACAATTTCCTGCTGGGATCTGGCAAATCTGGCGGCGGCCACGAGTCCCGCCCCCAGTTTCAATGCGTCGCGGCGGCTAACGGCCGAAAGCAGATAACCGGTCGCGACGCCCCGCTCGTCTTCTTTCTGACTCAATTCGGTGTTGGTTCTGTCGGCGAACATTCCAGCCCTCCCTCAGAGCACACGTATCCTCTAGGACGCGCATGGTGTAAAGAAAACAACCTGAGGCCGGCAGAACGCCGGCCTCAGGCCACTACATCGTCAGAAGACGAGCCGCAGTGAGTATTGGAGGGTGCGGCCAATGTTGCTCTGACCCGTGTTGGTTTGCCCAAAGGAGGAATCACCATAGCCGGCGTCCGGGTTCGTAAACGTGACGCTGTTGGTCAAATTGTAGGCTTCCATGCGGAGTTGGAGGCTCATGTTCTCACGAATCCGGAAGCTCTTGGAAAGCCTCCCGTCAACGTTCCACTGCATGGGGCCGTCCACGCCCGTGAAGGAGACGGGGCCGACCCAAGGAGTGAAGGCGGGTAGGTTACTAAAGGCGGTGGGGTTGAAGGCGTACCCCGCCGGCACATTCTGCGCGGGATTGCCAGTCACAGCATAATTGCCGCCGAAGCGCAAGGGGGATCCGGACGTGATATGAGCGATGGAACTGACTGACCAACCGCCCAAAACACCATCCACCCAGCGGTTGGCGGACTTCATGTACTGACGGCCGTGACCGAACGGCAGGTCATAAATGCCGGAAATGATGACACGGTGGCGAGGATAAAAGCCCTCAGTCCATGACGGTTTTTGGCTGTAATAGAAGGGCCCATCTGTGGTAAGAGCATCTCCGGCATCAGGCCAAACGGTCTCCTGCTCGTGATTGTAGACGTAGGAGGCCAGCAAGTTTATGCCGTTCGAATAGTTGCGCTGCACGCGGAACTCGATGTTGCGCGTCAAGTCGCCCTCCGCGGGCACGTGGCTTTGGTAAATCTCCCCATACTGGGGGTAAGGGCGGAGAAGTTGCCAAAGCGCTACTGTTTGCTGGTTGCGCAGGCTGCCCGGGAATTGCGATGGCGTCAGATACTGGTAAAACGGATTCGGATACTGAACGGTCATGGCTGGGCCTGTGGTGGGGTTGTAGTACACATTGGGATTTGCTTCGTTAACAGGGAATGAATCCCACCACCCGTAGGAATCCAGGTGGTGCCCGTTACTGGCGATGAAACTGACATCCGCCCGGAGCTTTCCGGGCAATTCCCGCTCGATGGTCAGGTTAAAGCGATCGACCCTCCCGTCCTTGTAGTTCTGGTCGCGGAAGCCGTCTCCCCAGTCGTCGCCAAACGCGTTACCGAGGTTGGTGTTCGCTCCCAAGGTGTTGCCCGTGATGGGCTGGAGAGGGTTGCTGGCGGGAAAGGGATCAGAGAGCTTGGTCACCGGCACACCTTGCTGCGAGGGCAGGATAGTGCTCGTTGCACTATAACCCACATAAGAATAGCGCGTATTCTCCAGGAGTCCGTTCTGGATTTGGGAGTTCAGGACCAAGAACCGCCCGTACCCCGCATTCAAAGCAGTCTTGTTGTTTATCCGGAACGCCAGCCCGAGGCGCGGTGCCAAGTTCAGGCCTGGGGGATTGAACTGCGTCCGGTTGCTGCTGTTGGCAAAGATCCAGTTGCCGTTCGGAGCCGGCGTTTCGGCCCCCGTGCCTAGGTACTGGGATCGGAAGCCGAGTTCGGCGGGCGTGTACTGAGGTGGATTCGACTGTAACGTGGCATTGGCGGTGTTCAGATCCAGGAAGCGCGTGAACCGGTTCTGTGCATCCACGGGCGCGCTCTCATATTCGTACCGCAATCCCAGGTTCAGCGTCAGGCGGCGGTTCACTTTGAAATCGTCCTGAGCGTAGGCGCCGTAGTAGAAGATGGATACCCGCGACGGCGTCGAGTAGTACGACTGCGATCCGTCATCCGGCGCTCCCAGCAGGAACGTCGCGTAGCCATCGCCGCTGACCGCAGTGGGCGCATTGATGGACGTGCTGGAGGTGGCGGCGGCCCCGAAGTTGAAGGTTGTGTTCACGGGCAAAGAGGAGAAGACCGCCTGCCGGCGAGTTTCCAAGCCGGCCTTCAGCGTGTTGCGGCCCTGTGTTTTCACTACCTTACCTGTGATCGTGTAACTGTGGGGGTGCCCGAACCACAGGTATTGCTCGCTGAAGGTGTTCCCCCCGATGCTGAGGTAGGGGAACAGGATCTTGCCACCCCACTGATCGTTGTAAGGCTGGTACCACGTATTGCCAGGCCAGAGGCCGGCAAAGCTGCTCGAAGGCATGCTGGCTACGGCAATGTCGTCATTCATGGAGGCGTAGCCGATACGCACATCGACGACCGTCGTTGGGTTCAGTGTGTAAACCCCGTCGGCGGTGAAGTCCTTGGAAAGCATGACGCCGCCCGAGCCGTTATTCTCAGCAGGGGAATTGATGCCGGTGTAATCGGGCAGCGAATTAAAGGCATGGAACTGGCTCCAACGCCCGAAGATACGCAACTTGTCACTCTCGTTCCAGTCGGCGCGATCAGAGAAGTTGTAGTACTTCGTCATCAGGCCCACGGTCGACCGGAAATTATTCGCATTGGCCTGGTTCGTCGGGGTGGAGTTAGGTTGCCAGATGTACGACATCATCTTAACTGCAGACGGGTCCAGCATACTTTGAGGAATAGTATTATTTGCGAACGGGGTACGGGTTTGAGCGCCCGTCGTAGGGTCAACAACCGTCGTGAAGGGATTGTAGATGACCCTGGGATCGCCTGCGGCGTTTAACGATTGGGAGTAGTCTCCTTGCCGCTCATCGGCAGTGGGTAGCGTCATGGTAACGCTATTGGGGGCCGATGACCGGCGCCCTTCGTAATCGAAGAAATTAAAAAGGCGGTTCTTCTTGATGGGGCCGCCGATGGAGCCGCCCCAGATATTGTTGCGTGAAACGCTCGGCGTTCGGGTGAAAGCATTGGATACGGCGTTTAGGGAAGGGTTAATACCGTAATAGAACACCGACCCGTGAAAGGCGTTGGTGCCCTGGGGGGTCGACATACTGATGACACCGCCAGCGCTATGGCCAAACTCAGCATCCACGGCGACTTGCTCCACCACTTCTTCCTGCACACCCTCGACCGTGGGCGTGTAAGTTCCTTTAGGGCCAATGACAGCGGAGCTGCCGTCAATTAACACATCGTTCTGCCGGGAGGTCTGCCCGCCGAAATCCATTTCCGTGGCCTGCCACATGTAATATGGCTTAGGTGCGTAGGGGTAAACATTCACCACGGCAGGGTCGAGCAGTGCAGCGGTAAACGGATTTCGCTCCTGGAATGGCAACTGCGCAAGCTGGGTGTTGGTGACCGTCAGATCCTTCGTGCTGGTGTTCAGTTGGAGTTCGACGGGGTTGGCCGTCACGGTCACCGACTGTGCGACGCGGCCGGGTTGCAGCGTGATGTTGATGGTAACGTCGCCCCCCGTCTGCACTGCCACGTTTTCCTGAATCGATTTGGCGAAGCCTTTGGACACGGCTTCGATTCGATAGGTGCCGGGCTCCACCAAGTCGAAGCGGTACGTTCCCAAGTCGCTGGATTCTCTCGTCGTGACGATTCCGGTGTTAACGTTGACGAGTGCGAGCTTGGCTCCAATCACCACGGCCCCGCTTGAGTCCGTCACCATGCCTTGTACCTTGCCGCGATAGTCCTGCCCGAATGCTACGCCGAAGCACGATGCCAGAAGCGCCATACACAATAAATGCCTTTTCATTATTCCAACCTCCATTCTCTGCACGTGAGACTCGCGAATCCTCTGAGCGCTGGCTCGACTTTGCCCACGGCGGTAGCATCTTCAAGCAGGGAGAGGGGTAGTGCAAGTGAATTACCAGTGAGATCACTGTGATAGGACAAAAAGTTCATGCTTGCCGTGCACCCCTAAAACATTCTTTTCAACCATTTGCGATCTTTCGCCAATTCGCATGTATAATGTGCCCCTCGGACGTGCATACCACCTGCTTACAGGAAGCACGCCGAGTCTTTACTGGAAGCTCACCCTACGGTCTATTGAAATGAACACTAAAGGACCGATTCCTCTTACCGAGACTTCACCCACTGACTCACGATGGGAACTCGTGTTGCGCGTTGCGGACAGTGTTTATTTTTGCAAGGGTCCCAAACTTCGCGCCTTTTTGCTTTACGTGTGTGAAAACAGCATCCTCGGCCGCCTTGAAAACGTCCGCGAGCAATTAATTGGAGCCAAGGTTTTTGGCCGCGCCGTGGATTACGACCTCAGCGACGATAACATTGTGCGCGTTGAGGCGCGCGAACTGCGCAAACGGCTGGAAGCTTACTTCGCTAATGAAGGGCAATCCGAGTCGCTGGTCATTGAAATTCCCAAAGGCGCCTACGTACCGATTTTCCGACCGCGCGAACACACGACCTCTCCGCCTCAAGGACCCGAATTCGAGGGGCAAGCAAAAGCGCCAGTCGGGCCGGCACCCGGCCCGGCGCGCGTCAAATCCTGGCGGATCTGGGTGGTAGCCACGGGCCTGATAGTCTGGGCGGGCATCACGGGTTGGTCATTGATGGAAAACCAGCGCCTCCGTGAAGTGTCAAATGTGTCCAGCGCCGGGGAAGGTGCTATAATAAAGCAGTATTCGTTCTACCATGACCTGCTGGGAAGCATGGGCACTACTCCCAACCACAAATTGCAATTGGTTCTTTGCAGTCCGAAGGTAGTCTCGTTGTATGGCTCGCCTTCAGCGATTCCGTCGGGGGAACAGGAAGACACTCCCATCCCCGTTCCGAAGGGGCTTGAGCGGGCTTTAAGTCCTGCCTTCAATGGCCGGGACCGGGAGATGCCTTACCACTTTCTCCGTGTCACGCGTACAGATTACACCGGAGCTGGGGAAGCTTCGGCCGCATTTTCTTTCGGGCACCTCTTGGATTTGCTGCAGTGCCCTGTTCATATCACTCAATCCAGGTTCCTGAACTGGGATAATGTTCAAGAACAGGACTTGATTCTGCTGGGGGGGCCTTCCAGCAATACTTGGACGTATCAGCAGGAGGCCGGTTCGGCCTTTGTCTTTTCGGGACCGACCGTAAAGAACCTGCATCCCTTGCCCGGCGAGCCCGCCGAGTATTTACCGGATAGTGCTCCCGCCCCGAATGGGGCAATGGCCGAGTACGGCTTCTTGAAGATGCACACTTCCCGCCAAGGCTTTCGAACACTCGTAGTGGCGGGGTTGACTGGTGGTGGGACCGCTGGAGTAGCGGACTTCTTTACCACTCCCGCCAAGATGAAACCCGTGGCCGACAGTATCGCCGCCACTGCCCATGGGCAACCCTTTCCCTCCGAATGGGAAGTCGTCTTGAAAGTTGTCGTGCAAGATGGCATGCCCATAGATACCTCCATGGTAACTCTCCGCCCGGTCCGGACCTCGGCCCGTTAGGGTCGCAGACTCGATACCCAGAGTGCTCCACAGCCGCATCAGGCAGCTTCAGTTACTACGACGTTTCACGTCCAGTTGTCTCCCCAGAACATTCATGGCTGATAAAAGCCGTGGCGCTGCGTGACGGCAGATCCTGCTCGGTCTTCATGGCACAAGATCGATGGTGCGCTTTACCACACTTTCGTTCTGCATGAAGGCAACCACCGGAGGTCATCGCCCGCTAACCGTGCCTCACTTAACGAAGAACCTGTAACGTCCCGACTGAGAAATTATGGCGGAAACGGCGAAGGAGCTGGCATTTCGGAACATTATGGTACAATCCGGTGCCGCATGGGGGGGAAAAACGTGAACACCAATTCTCGATTCAGAACGCGTTGCCCGGTGACCTTGAAAGCTTTGCGGAATAGACATCCGCGGGCCGTGCTGTATGTGGTGCTGTTGCTGCTGAGCTTCGTTGTTCGCGCCCTGGCTCACGATTCTCGATCCCCGGAGATCACCGTACTGTCTTCGCGGGCCGATCTTGTGAACGGTGGTGACGCTCTAGTCCAAGTGACCAAGCCGTGGGATAGCCACACAAAAGACCTTACTATTTGGACAAACGCCCAGGACATAACAGATGCATTTCACGAAAGCCCGATCACCCATTCACTGATCGGATTGGTGACCGCGCTGAGCCCAGGAAGGAATCGGTTGGAGGCAAAGTCCGGAACCAACGTTTTGGCGCGACTCTACATCATCAATCATGAAGTCACCGGCCCACTGTTTTCGGGGACATTCCAGACTCCGTTCGTTTGCCAAACCGAGTCGGCCGGTCTGGGGCCTGCGCTGGATTCGAATTGCAACGTCCACACCCAGGTCGCTTATGTTTACAAATCTACCCAGCCTGTCACGGCGGCTGAGCGCGATGCGACACCCAAACCGGGCGCGCCCCCACCGGGATTCAGGCCGTACGACCCGGCTGGACCGCGTCCTCTTGACCTGGCTGAGGTGACCACCACTCAGGGAAACAAGGTACCCTATATCGTGCGTTGGGAAAGAGGCACCATCAACCGGGCCATCTATGAAATCGCCTTCCTGCACGAACCTGAAACGCCCTTGCCCGATCCCTGGAGAGGCACCCCCGGTTGGAACGGCCGGCTGGTATATTCCTTTGGCGGAGGATGCAACGCTGGTTACCACCAAGGCCGCGCGCCCAATGCTGTCGATGATCAGTTTCTGTCGTTCGGTTACGCGCACGCGACGTCATCCCTGAACGTATTTGGAAACTCATGTAACGACGTCATCTCCGCGGAGACCGCGGCTCGGGTGAAAGAGCATTTCGTTAAGCGCTTCGGCGTTCCGGTGCACACGATCGGATGGGGCGGCTCGGGAGGGTCAATGCAACAGCACCTGATCGCTCAGAACTACCCCGGCCTGTTGGACGGCATCATCACCAGCCTGAGCTATCCGGATACCGTCACTGTCATTCCGGGAATCGTCGATTGCTCGCTGCTCGCCCATGCATTTGGCGTATCGAAGCTGTCCTGGACAGAAGAACAGCAGACGGCTGTGAGCGGATTCTCCAGTTGGGGCACGTGCGCGGAGGATTCCAAAGGCAGTTCGTGGACGAAGCTAAAGTTCTCCCCGGATATGGTGCGTCCGCAGGCGTGCGACGAGATTATTCCCCATTCACTGATTTATGATCCGATGACTAACCCGGGTGGCGCGCGCTGCGATCTTTACGACAACGAAATCGATATCTACGGCGCAGATTCGAAGACCGGCCTAGCGCGCCGTCCGTTGGATAATGTCGGGGTTCAGTACGGGCTGGTGGCATACAATCGCGGCATAATCAACGCCGAGCAGTTTCTGGAATTAAATGCGAACGTGGGGGGATATGACCGGGACGGTAACATCGTGGGTACGCGCATGAACGGCGATGCCGAAGCGCTACGCATTGCCTATGAAACCGGCCGCGTAAACGAGGGAGGCGGTGCCCTCGGTTCAATTCCGATTATGGACATACGTACCTACCTCGATACCATGCCTGACATCCATGATGAATATCGGTCGTTCGTAACCCGCGCTCGGCTGATGGCTGCCAACGGCAGCGTCGATAACCAGGTGATGTTGACCTATCCGCGGGCTGCCCGGAAGCCCGGCGCCGAGAGGGGAGAAGTGGTGAAGACGTTCGTACCGAAGATGGACGAGTGGCTCGATAATCTGGCCAGGGACTCTTCGCAACACAGCCCCATTGAGAAAATCGCTGGAGCTCGGCCTTCGGATCTGGCCGACGCATGCTGGTCGGAAGGCGGCGACAAGATTGTTGAGAAGAGGTCCTTCGAGGGACTCAGCCGTTGTAATCAGTTATTTCCGCCGCACGGAGACCCGCGCACCGCCGCGGGCGAGCCGCTGACGGAGGACATTCTGAAATGTGCCCTTAAACCTATTCAGCCCGTTGATTACGTCCATCCGTTGTCCCAGGACCAGCTACAGCGATTGCACGCGGTCTTCCCAATGGGCGTGTGCGATTACAGGCGTCCGGGTATCGGACAGGGCCCCCTGAAGGGCACGTGGCGGAGCTACTGACGACAGGCTAGCACACATGTGTTCTCGGTCTTTCCGTGCGTGTATTGTGGACGAAGGACGCGGCAGTTCAATCGTGAACTGACACGAAAGGGAGTCCTCTCCCCCAAATAGAAATCGTGATTCAGGGTGACGTTGATACCGCCGACCAAGCCGTAGCCCCCGAGTGTGCGAAGAAAGCCGATCCGGGCTCCTCGCCTCGGACCTTCGTCTTTGATGATATGGAAGCATCTGTCAAGCGTTGCTGGCCCTCGTGCGTTCTGAAACCCAAGCCGCCGCTCACAACGCACTGCACCTTTGGCCTGCCCGCTTCTCTTACCCGCCGTTGGTTCACAGACTGTAGTCTGGGGACTAGCCAAAATTCCGCTTTCGCCGTATTTCTGAATTTTCTTATGCCCGCAAAATCAGCAAGTTCCGGCGACCGCCCAAGGCCGCGGATTTTGACCTTTTGGACCAGCGCCAGAATGCGCCAAAAAGACTGGGATCAGTCCGCCCGATGCATGCTGACGTGCTCATGGAATAGCGTCTCCAGCCGCGGCGGTTCCCTAAGCCGTCCCGGCGGGCGAGACATGGCGACTACCCGTTAGTGATACCAGGACCGATGGGGGTCTGGACCGATTTCAAGGTGCAGTCGTCCCACTTTCCGAGAAGGGCGTTTCCGAATCCATCGTTTCACGTTTCACGGCCTTCAGGGGAGGCCGTTACGCGTTTGCCCCATTCGGCGTCCGCCGCCCCGCCGAATTCCCAGAACCCAGTATCTCGGGAGTTTGCAGGCTTGCGGGCGGGATGGGTTTATATCAGGCACAATTCTGTTTGAGTTGTTCGAAGCGCGATTATCGTGGTCTCTAAACGCGAAACTTACCTTCCTCCACGCGTAGGGCCGCGGTCCACTGCCCGCTAAAATCCACAGAGCACAGAAAACACTTGATTTCAAAGTTACTCATCGAATGTTTCCCCCCAATCCAAGTGGAAAATGGACATCGTTAAGGCTTCACGCCGATTTTACGCAGGAAGGTCATCATCGGGCACCAGTTCGTAAAGGCCGACTGGAGCAGATTAAGTCCGACGAAGGCAGTGAAGAGATACCACTTCGGGCTCACCCAGTAGCCCAAGGCCAGAGACCCTAGAACGAAGGTTCCGGCAACCATGCGTAACCATCGATTTATATCCATAATATTCCCTCCTCAGTGTTCGTAAAATCAGGCAATCGTCAATTTTGGTCATCACAGTGCCGCACTTGCGCGGGCAGAATTCTTCTCTTCGTTCCGAGCGTTCAGGTAAAAGAGCACCGGCACCGCCAGGCGCGAAAGAAATGTCGATGCCACTTCACCGGCCATCAGCGAAATCGCGAGGCCCTGAAAGATGGGATCAAAAAGGATGACGAAGGCTCCGGCCACCACCGCTGCCGCCGTCAACAGCATGGGCCGGAAGCGGATGGCGCCGGCGTCCACCACGGCTTCCGCCAACGGCATCCCCTGTTTGCGGCGCAGCTCGATGAAGTCCACCAGGATGATGGAATTGCGCACGATGATTCCCGCACCAGCGATGAAGCCGATGATCGTGGTCGCCGTCAGGAACGCGCCCATCATGGCGTGCGCAGGGATGATTCCAATAAGTGTGAGCGGGATCGGCGCCATGATCACCAGTGGTATGCGGAAGGATTGGAACCACGCGACCACGATGACGTAGATCAATACGAGAACGACGGCGAAGGCGAATCCCAGGTCACGGAAGACTTCGTAAGTGATCTGCCACTCACCGTCCCACTTCATGCTGACCTGATCGGTGAGGAACGGCAGGTGCGTGGCGTAGCGCTCAATGGAGTAGCCACCCGGGCCGTGGATCTTTTCCAGCGATTTCGAAAGGCTGATGATCGCATACGCGGGGCTCTCCTCGCGTCCCGCCACGTCGCCCGAGACGTATACGACGCGCTTAAGATTCTTGTGATAAATCGAGGTCTCGATGACCCCGGTCTCAACATGGGTCAATTCGCTGATTGGCACGAGCGCTCCCGAGGCTGATGCCACACGAATTGCGCCTAGTCCGGCGAGGCTGCTGCGGTCGGCCCGAGGGACTTCCAGCACGATGTCGACGTCTTCTTTCTCTTTCGGTTGATGCGCCAGGCCGACAATCGCGCCGCTCACGGCCAGGCGTAAGGTTTGCGCAATCTGGTCGGCGGCAACGCCCGCCAGCGCCGCTTTTTCTTTATCCACCACCAAACGATATTGCGGCTCGGGGGCTTCCACAGTCCAATCGACGTCCACCACGCCGGGAGTCTTCTTGAATTCGTCGCGAATCTGCCTGGCGACGTCAATCTGCTGGCTGTAATCAGGCCCATAGACTTCCGCCACAAGCGTCTGATACACCGGCGGGCCGGGGGGAATTTCCGCCACTTTCAGTTTGGCGCCGTACTTCTCCCCGATGGGCACAATGGCGTCGCGTACGCGCTTGGAGATATCGTGGCTTTGCGCGGAGCGGTCGTCTTTGGGAAGCAGGTTCACCTGAATGTCGGCCTCGTTCGCGCCTTGCCGCAAGAAGTAGTGACGCACCAATCCATTGAAGTTATAAGGACTGGCCGTGCCCGCGTACACCTGGTAATTGACCACCTCCGGTTCCTCGGCCACGCGGCGAGCCACCTCGCGCGCTACCCGCGTGGTCTGCTCCAGCGTCGTCCCTTCCGGCATGTCGATAATCACTTGGAATTCACTCTTGTTGTCGAAGGGAAGCATTTTGACGCGCACAATCTTCAGCAGCGGAAGCGTGAAAACCAGCAGCAAGAGAAGCACGACGCCCACCAGGAACAGGGTGCGCTTGCGAGCATCGAGGAGCAGGGGCATCATCAGCCGCCGGTAAACACGGGTTGTCCAGCCTTCCTGCCCCTCTTCGCCATTCCCGTGACCGGCTTTGGCGTTCGCGAGCATTCGCAACGCCGCCCAGGGAGAAATCACGAAGGCAATGAAGAGCGAGAACACCATGGCAAGTGACGCGCCAATGGGAATGGGCCGCATGTAAGGACCCATCAGTCCGCCTACAAACGCCATGGGAAGGATGGCGGCAATGACCGTCCAGGTGGCGAGGGTCGTGGGGTTGCCAACTTCATCCACCGCCTCCACAGCCACGTCCGCCAGCGGGCGGCCCTTGTTTTCAGGGAGGTGAAAGTGCCGTGTAATGTTCTCCACCACCACAATGGCGTCGTCCACCAGGATGCCGATGGAAAAGATCAGGGCGAACAGGGTGACACGATTGAGCGTGTAGCCATAGATGAAGTAAATGAATAGGGTCAGGGCCAGGGTGACGGGCACGGCAGCGAGCACCACCATCGACGACCGCCAACCGAGCGCCAGAGCGATGAGCAGGGTTACGGAGAGAGTTGCAAGCAGCAGATGCTTCAACAATTCGTTCGATTTTTCCTGGGCCGTCGCGCCGTAATTACGCGTGACCGCGACCTCAACTCCGGCCGGGATCAAGGTCCCTTTCAGACTTTCCACTTTTTCCATAACGCGTTGGGCAACCGCCACCGCGTTCTGGCCTTTACGCTTGGAAACGGTGAGCGTAACCGCCGGCGATTCTCCCATGGCGCTGGCTGATTTCGCCTTGGCGCCGGGACCGTAGCCGAAGAGAACGTAGTTGGCGGGCTCCTCGGGACCGTCGCGAATCTCGGCCACGTCACGCAAATAGACCGGACGGCCGGACGAAACCCCCACCACCACGCGCCCTACATCGTCAGCATTGCGAAGAAAATCGCCTGTTTCAACGTTGTACTCTTGATTGGCCGCGGCGAACTGTCCGGCTTGCAGGCGCTGGTTGGCCCGGTCGATGGTGCCCATGATCATGGCTGGCGCAACCCCGTATCCCGCCATGCGGCCGGAGTCGAGCAGGACCCGAATTTGCCGGCGCTCGCCGCCGATCACCTTCGTCTCGGAAACATTATCAATGCTCTTGATATCACGATCGACTTCACTGGCCACTCGGCGCAGCGTGTAGCTGTCGTAACGATTGCTCCAGAAAGTGAGCGCCAGGATGGGAACGTCGTCGATCGAGCGGGGCTTGATGATCGGCTTCGAGGCGCCCGGGGGAATCAGGTCGAAATGCGAATAGAGTTTGTTGTAGAGCTTGATGATGGAGTCTTCTTCTTTTTCACCGACCTTGAAGCGGACGATGGCCATGCCCAGGCCCGGCCGCGTGGTGGAGTAGATGTACTCGACGCCGGGGATTTCCCAGATGAGCTTTTCCATCGGGGTCGTGACGCGCTGCTCCACTTCCTGTGCGGTCGAACCGGGCATCTCGACGAAAACGTCCATCATGGGCACGACGATTTGCGGTTCTTCCTCGCGGGGCGTTTTGAGCACGGCAAACGCGCCGAGCAATATCGAAAACACCATGATGAGCGGAGTGAGCTTGGAGTTGATGAAGTAGTGGGCAATGCGCCCGGCAAAGCCGAGCTGGCGCGTGCTCATAGGCCCTCCACGCGCGCGCCGTCACGCAAGCGATCGATTTGGGAGATGGCGATCTTCTCCCCCGCGGCGAGGCCGGTGAGAATCTCCACTCGATTCCCGAACGTCTTTCCCGTTTTCACCAGCCGGTAATCCACATTGCCATCCGAGCCCACGACGAAAACACCCTGTAGCTCGCCGTGGTCAACCACCGCTGCGCTGGGCACCGCCAGGCCTTTGGCTTCGCCGATGGGAAAGCTTGCCTGGCCGTATTCTCCGGAGCGGCAATGGCAACCACTGGGAAGGTCAATCTTCACCAGGAACGTGTGGCTCGCCACGTCCGCCGCCGGGACGACCTCGGCGACACGTCCCTCGAATTGGCCTTGCCCCGTCGAGACGGAGACGCTGGCGCCGACTTTAGCGTTGGGGAGATACTCCTCCGGCAGGCTCGCTTCCAGACGATAGCGTGCGGTGTCTTCCACTGTTAGCACCGGCGTACCTGGCATGACAACAGTTCCCACATCGACGGATTTTGCTGTCACAATGCCGTCAACGGGCGAAACAACGCGCGAGAAGCTGAGGTAGGTTCGCGCCGAGTCCTGCTGCGAGCGGGCCTGCTGCTGGCGAGCCAGGATCTGCTGCTTCTTGGCCCCGATGGCGCGTTCGTTCGCGAGTGCCGCCTGATAGCGCGCCTCTGCTCCATCGAACTCCTGGCGGCTCAGGGAGTTCTTGGCAAGCAACCCCTTATAGCGGTTAAATGTTGCCTCCGCAAACTGCCGGTCGGCGGTTGCGGCCTTGAGCGCCTGGTCGACTTCCGCCTCTCCCTGTACCGCTTCATTCACGCCCGCCTCGGCCCCCTGCACCTGGGCTTGGGCGCTGCGATCGTCGAGCGCTGCAAGCAATTGGCCGCGCTTAACGTGGTCGCCGGGCTGCACGCGAATCTCGATGACGGTGCCTGCCACCTGCGCCGCCAAAATGGCGGTCGAGGCGGAGCGGATCGAGCCGACGGCTTGGTAAAGCTGGGGAGTGGATACCAGCTGCACGGTTTCGGTTTGGACTCCGGTGATCAGCGGTCCGGGCTGTGCGGGCCGCTTTTCATTAGAACTGCAAGCGGTAAATATGTCCGCCGCGGCGGCAAGGAGGAGCAAGGAACAGATTCTCTTTCCAAACATGGTCATGTTGTCCTTTGGGACGGGGAAGATGTCGTCAATCGACACTGCCCTATGTTGGCCATCGGCGGACTATCCACAATCCTCCTGTGAATGGCCCCCCTCGCCCGGCCCTGTCCCGCTAACGCGTGACCGCCGGTGAGTCAGGTGCAAGCTCGCCGGTAGCCAATTCCAACGCCGCGTAGCTGAGGCGATAATCAAACAATGCATTCAAGTAGTTCTTTTGGGCGCTTTCGTGCGCGGTTTCGACCTGCAACAGGTCGGTGATGGTTGCCAATCCTGCTTCATAGCGATTCTGGATGATGCGCAGACTTTCCTCGGCTTCCGATTGCGCCTGGCGTAAAACCTCCACGCGTTGCTGCGCGCTGGTCAGGTTCAGGTAGGCCTCGCGCACCTGAAGTTTGACGGCGGCAGCCATTTGCTCCGCTTGGGCCTTCGCCTGGCTCTGTCGATAGTGGGCGGCCGCCAGGCGAGCCCGGTTCGCTCCGCCATCGAAAACGTTGAAGTTCAAACTGACTCCGGCCGTCCAGTTGTTGCCACCCCGCGTGAGGAACGTGTGGTTATCCTCTTCCCACGAGCCGAAAGCGTTCACCTTCGGCAGGAACTCCGCGTGGGCCATCCGTGATCCGTTAGCTGCACGTTCGACTCCCAGCCCGGCTTCGAGAAGATCGGGCCGGCTCTTGAGTGCATGTTCTTGGCGCTCGGCCAGCGCACCAGCCTCAAAATTGGATTGCTTGAGCCCTGACTCGATGGTGGTAGCGGCGTCCTCGGATAAGCCCATGGCCACGTTGAGTGCGGCGTGAGCAAGGTCCACGGCATTCTGCGCTTGCAACAAGCCTTCCTGGGCCTCGGCCAGTTGCACCTGCGCACTCAGAAGGTCGGAAGGCACCCCCTGGCCCTCCTCCTGCCTTGACTGAGCGAGATGAAGATCCGACTGCGCTGACTTCACCCCCGCTTCTGCCAGGCGTACCTTCTCTCGTCCCAGGAGCTCATCGGTGTATGCTTTCACAACATTGAAAATAACCTCCTGCCGCGTGCGCTGGCCATTTTCGCCCGCCCCTTGTGCGCTCAGTTTTGCATCCTTGATTCGGCGGCCGGTCTGGCCGGCATCGTACAAAGACAGTGCCGCGCCGAACTGCGTGCGGAAAATATCCAGCGGGGGAGGAGTGTTGAGGAAATTCAGCCCAAAATCGCTCGCCGAGAATTGCCGCTCCGTCAGCAATCCGCCGAAAACGTAAACGGGGTTGTTGCCACGCGTGAATCCCTCAGAGAAGTCCACCCGTGGCATTCGCGCTGCTCGGGCCTCGGCAATTCCCTCATGTACAGCTTGCGCATAGGCAACCGCGGCTTGCACCGTGGGGTTCTTCTCGAGTGCCATGCGCACAGCCTCTGGGAGCGTTAAATTCTGTGGCGTTGGTGCAAGTGACTGGGCGCTAGCCAGCAGGGAAAAGCAAATGATTGCCACGAACGTTCGGGTCAAATTCGTGCGTACCATCACGCTGCCTCAATGAGGTTTCCCGAGCTTTCTTCCGGGAGGATCTCAAAAGTGGTTACGAGTTTGGCGGTCTTGGCAATCATGGCGCCGACCGCGCAATATTTCGTTTCGGACAAGTGGATGGCCGCTTTCGCCGCCGCGGGATCGATGTGACCGCGGAGCCTGTGCTTGATTTCGACGTGGGTGAAATAGGCGGGCGGTTCGGCATTCTGGTCCGCGCGTAACTCGATTTCGTAACCGGTTACCGTCTGGCGTTTCTTCCTGAGAATACCAATCACGTCGAAGGCCGTGCAGCCTCCCAGAGCCAGCAGTGCAAGTTCGATCGGTTTTGGGCCACTGTGGCCGTCCGCGTCGTCCACGACGAGCGCATGCCCCGTGCCCGATTGCGCCACAAATTGGCGGCCGGTGCCTTCGATGGTAGTTAGTCGTAATTTTCCCTCAATCATGGGTCACCTCAAGATTCAGAATGCTCTGCTCGCGGCAAACCGTTGCGACGGGTGGGAGCCAATCCTTTTGCGGCGCGGCGAACAGGGTCTCAAGTGCATTCCCCTTACCTCATACGGATAAATGCAATCGGCTGGAAGAGGTAACAAAACAATTTTGGAGAGCGTGACGGCGGGACCTGCCAATCCGACTTTGGAGGAAATCTGGTCCAGCAGCGTAAAATCGAAATGGCCAAGCCAGTATTGAAATCATTAGGGTTATAGTGATGATAGGTAGGGTCGTAGCGCCGAATCGCATTCCTACGGGGGAAGTGCGATACTACAAATGAAGAACGATTCCAGGCCGCTTCGTTGGATGGGACCACGGGTGAATACTCAAATCGAACAAGCCCTCAAGACTTTGCAATCCGGGAATCGCCAGGATGCCGAGCGTGCGCTCGAAACTCTGCAAGGGGTTGTTTACGGATTTGGAATGAAGGTTTGTGGAAGCCACGAAGACGCCCAAGATACAGCCCAGGAAACGCTGATCCGCCTGGCGCGACAGCTCGGAGAGTTTCCTGACGCGCGGGCATTGTCCGTATGGCTTTACAAGGTGGCCAAAACCCAGTGCTTGATGAGCCGCCGGAAAAGTAAGTTCGCGCCTGCACAAATGCTTTCCCTGGATGCCTTGATGCCTAAGGATTCTGTCCTATCACCTGCAGGGACAAAACTATGGCAGATAACACCGGAAGAGATTGTCCTAAACCAGGAATTGCGCGGAAGGCTGGAAGACGCCGTCTTAGCTCTTCCGAAGCATTACCGCCTGGTTTTGATCCTTCGCGATATGGAACAACTCGATACCCGCGAAGTGGCAGAGGTGATGGGCATATCCGAGGAGACCACGAAGATGCGGCTTCACCGGGCGCGTGTCTTTGTCCGCAATGCCCTGGCTGATTATGCCCGACAGCTAAGAGAGAGGAAGAGGAAAAGCCATGCCTGACCGGCGTTGCAGACACATGTTCGCCATGCTCTCAGACTACCTGAACGCCGAGCTTCCGGTGAAGAATTGCCGTGACCTGGAGCGCCACCTGAAAGGCTGCGAACCCTGCATCGCCTACCTCGAAAGCCTGAGAAACACGGTGGAGGCGTGCCGCCGATATCAAGTGCGCAGCAAGATTCCTCCTCCCTCTAAGAAAGTGCGGGATGCTTTGTTGTTGGCTCTTCGCTGAGAATTCCTTGCACTTGTGTAATCGCGAGCTATTCGGGACCAGCAAAGATATCCAGCTTTCGCCGGCGGTGCCGCGATCTACACTGCATGACGCGTTGCGGGTGCACCTTTCACGTGAGATCTGCAGGTTTCGGAATCCGTCCCTTTTACATGCTCACTTCTCGCCATCCCGGCAGCTTAGCCGTCCGATTGATGGCCCATTAATTTAGACGCCAAGAACGCGGCCAAAGCCGTCACCCCGACTTGGTATTTACCGCACCAACGAGTTAGTATCCCCCCACCCTCGCTTACGACTCGTTTCTAGTCGCCCCCGGGTTGCGCATCGCAGGGGACCCTCTTCAACGGAATCCCGTCACGGACGCTGATGAACGAATTCGTCATCTATTCCGCAGGCTCGTCCCGAGGAGCCGTTCGAATGCGTCTAGAATCTTGCGTGGGAGATGCAGTGCAGGATTACGTTCTCCTCTCCCAATCGAAAGATCATGGCCTGCTCCTTCCACTGGTATTAAGGCTGTCGGGGCAGGGATCAACTTCAGCGCTGATTCCATCTCCTCTACGGAACCGAACGGGTCCCTCGAACCGTGCACGAAGAGAGCGGGCGTCCGCAGACTGGGAAAATGGGCGATGCGAAGCTGGCCGGGCTTGCGAGGAGGGTGCAGAGGGTAAGAAAGGAGGAGCAGGCCATCGACAATCGCAGGATCGTTGGCCGCGACCATGGTGGCTTGCCTCCCGCCGTACGAGTGCCCGCCAAGATAAACCCTGTGAAATGGGCGGGCGGGCACCAGCATTCTTAAAGCCGCAACCGCACTCTTCAAACCTTCGCGATCCTCAGTGCCGGAGCCAGAAAAGGGTGGGCCGTGCGGACGCTTCTGGCGATACGGAAGGTCACATCGCAGCACCGTGACTCCCGTTGCGGCGAACGCGCGTGCCACCGCCACCAGTAGTGGAGCTTGACAGTTCGAGCCGGCGCCGTGAGTCAGCACCAGCGCTTCACCCGCTTTCGCATTATCCGCCGACGCGGCCGGCCTGTGAAGGAATCCGCCTACCGGCGGATCGGAGTCAATCGCAAAGGCCGATACGTTGGGGTCAGATGGTGGAGGCATAGAAACTATCAATAATAGTTTAGCGCCAGGTTGCCTCCCACGTTCCTGAAAGGGCCCTGTCCAGATAGCTTGCCGCGCTAATCAGTGCGAGGTGCGTGAAGGCCTGAGGAAAGTTTCCAAGATGTCGTCCATTGGGACCAAGCTCCTCGGAATAGAGTCCAAGATGGTTGGCATATCCCAAGAGCTTCTCAAACAACAACAGCGCCTTTTGCAGGTCCCCGGAGCGGGCCAAGCACTCGACATACCAGAACGAGCATGCGGTGAAGCTCCCCTCTCCACCCGGCAGGCCGTCAACATGCGTGCGTTCCGCCTCGTAGCGACGGACTAGTGGGCCCTCGATCAGTCTTGTTTCTAGGGCTTTCATCGTGGAGAGCCACATGGGGTCCACCGGGCTGATGAACCTTACCATAGGCATCAGCATACTCGAAGCATCCAATTCTTCCGTTCCCTTAGCTTGTACGAACGATTTCAGCCGGTCATCCCAGAAGTTCGAGAAGACATCATCCCGAATCGCGTCGCGCGCGCGCCTCCAGGCATCGAGAGGACCGGAAAGCGAACGCTTCTGTGCCAGGCGCAAAGCACGATCGAAAGCCACCCAGCACATTACACGAGAGTGCAGAAACTCCTTGGCGCCGCCGCGGACCTCCCAGATCCCCTCGTCAGGGCGCTGCCAGTTCTTTCCTAGCCACTCCAGGATGCGCTGAACGTCCTGCCATCCGGCGTATGAAATGGGATCGGCGTACTTATTCGCCAGGTAAATCGAGTCCATCATTTCGCCGTAGATGTCGAGTTGCAGTTGCTGATATGCGGCGTTGCCAATGCGCACCGGCCGCGAGTTCTCGTAGCCGGACAGATGGTCGAGCGTAAGCTCGTCGAGCTTTTGCCTGCCATCGATCCCATACATGACTTGCAATGGCCCACGCTCCGCGTTGTCACTCAAGCGTCCTTGCAGCCAGTCGATGAATGCTTCTGCTTCCTCCACAAAACCCAGTCGAATCAGCGCATACAGCGTGAAGGATGCGTCCCGCAACCACGTGTAGCGATAGTCCCAATTACGCGTCCCCCCAATATTCTCCGGCAGAGAAAAAGTAGGCGCCGCAATCAGCGAGCCGTGCTTGCGGCTGACAAGCAACTTCAACATCAAAGCCGAGCGTTGCACTATTTCCCGCCAGCGGCCCCGGTACTTGGACTTTGCAATCCATGCCTTCCAGAAGCGGCCTGTTTGCTGGAAGCGCTTTTCAACGAGCTCCATCTCAGGCGGTGCTCCTTGCGGACGCAGTCCACCGAACACGAAGGTCGCTGTTCCACCGGCTTTCAAACTGAAATCTGCGATTGCGTCTTGAGCGCGTTGTTCCAAGGCAACACTGGAGTACAACGCCATCGGCTGAGAAATACCTTCGACGGGAAAAAACATCGCGCACCGATCCGAGATTTCAATCCTGTGCCCTGATGCGGCATAGTTAAATCTCGGCTGGCAATGCATTTTGAAACGCACGTTGCCTCTGATCACCGACACCACGCGAACAATCTCGTTCGGCTGTTCTGCGTCGTCCTCGATGGGCATGAAATCAGTCAGCTCGGCTACGCCTTCCTCGGCAAGGAATCGCGTCAGGAGGATGTTCGTGTCGGGCAGGTAGAGTTGGCGTCTTCTCACGTTTGCTAGCTGGGGCTCGATCTCGAAGCGACCACCCCCTTTGTCGTCGAGCAGCGCAGCGAACACGGTGGGAGAATCGAAATCGGGGTAGCAGAGAAAATCGATCGAGCCATGCATGCCCACCAGCGCGATCGAGCGCATGTTACCGATAACCCCGTAATTCTCGATGGGCTGAAAGCTCATATGCAGGAAGGGCGATGTTCGATTGCCGGACCTCCGTGAAACTCAAGGGCGGCTTGCTTCTACCAATCGTCTCATGAGACGGCGTCTAACCGCAAGGCTGGGATGGAGGCGTAGGAGTGTCGCCCGGCTACCTCAATCCGGCAGTCATGCGGGCACCGCTGATCGCAGCAGAGCCGCATTCCTCGCGGGGGGCCGCGTTGGTCGCCGGATTGACAAGCAAGCCCGGTCACCCCGGCAGATGATCGCATCCGGCGGGCGAGTCATCCGCTGCGCCGTCTGAAGCGAGCCGCGTCACGATTCCTTCGCCAATTCCTCGTGAGCCGCCTGTGACAAGAGCTACCTTGGCGGCAAATGATCGACCTGTTTTTCCCGTCACGTCCATCCTCCTGATTGAGTGCGCCCGGAGCGGTCAGGATCGTTCTCAATCGTCAGCCAGGCTACAGCGGAGCTTGCCAAAGATAGCCCTGCGCAAGCCAACATTACGATTCGAAATCCGAATACAAATGCTTCCTTGACGGATTCGCTTATTGCGGTGCTGGTTTTGGTATTGAGACCGAGGGGAACCTGCAAGCCCGCGAGTTTGATCTCGTCCGCATGGAGCTCCCTCAAGATGGCAGGCGATAGCGAAAGATGAGCCAGGCGGTGGTTTAGCTCAGAACCAAAGACCTTCACCATCACGATCCCAAATATTGCGACCGCAAGTACCCCGGCTACGCGCGCCACGGCGTTGTTGATTCCGGAAGCTGAGCCGGCTCGGTCCTGATTTACCGAATTCATAACGACGGTGGTGAGAGGAGCTACAGTGACCGCTGTCCCAAAACCCAGAACTACCACCCCTGGGAAGAACGATTTCCAGTAGCTCTCTGCAACGGACGGCACTGCGAACAGAGCAAATCCAAGAGAGACAATGAGTGGACCAGTGATCAACGGAGTTCTCGGACCATAGCGGGCGACCAGTCCACCGGACCACCGAGAGAAAAAGAACATGAGCAAAATCAACGGAAGGAGAGCGGCACCAGCGGCTGTGGCGGGATATCCCTGGACTTGGATCAGGTTCAGTGGGAACAGGAAAAAGAAAATTCCAGTCGCGGCGTATAGGAAGAGCGTAAGCAGGTTTGCGCCGCTGAAGCTGCGAGATTCGAACAGCGCCAGGGGGAGCATCGGTGAAGTGACGTCACCTTCGACAACCACCAAAGCGATAAGACAAACCACGCCCAGGATCAAACTCCCGAAGACCAGAGGATTTCGCCAACCCAGGTTGACCGATTCCATGAACCCGGCAACCAAGCCACCTAATCCGACGGTGGCAAGCAGAGCCCCTGACCAATCTACGCGACCTGCTCTTGCGCTGCGGCTTTCTGGAATATGCCAAAGCGAAATGGCTGTTACCGCAGTCGCGAGCGGGAGATTGATGAAGAATACCCAACGCCACGAAACATGCTCAACCAGCCAACCGCCGAGAACCGGCCCAATGGCGGTAGTGATCGCGGTAAAGCCCGACCATGTGCCAATGGCGCGGCCACGACTCTTCTCGTCAAAAGACACACTCATAATCGCCAGACTGCCGGGCACCAGGAGCGCAGCGCCAACACCTTGAATACTCCTCGCGATAATTAACTGATGAATGTTCAATGCGCTGCCGCAAACTGCTGAAGCCAGGGTGAATATCGCTATACCGACTACGAATATCAGACGGCGCCCGAACAAGTCCCCGAGCGAACCTCCGACAAGAATCAGCGCGCCTAGAAACAGGCCGTAAGACTCGACCACCCATTGCACCTCGACTACGCTCGCGTGAAAGTTGGCTTGGACCGCGGGTAGAGCGACGTTTACGGCCGTGCCATCGATGAAAGCCATGCTAGAGCCAAGAATAGTCGCGACAAGTACCCAGATTCTCGCCTCTGCCCTGCAAGGGGCTTCGGCATCTCTTGATCGCATCACGGCTTCATCGCAAGGCATTCTCATATAGGTTATTGATGCCGTGCCGGGCGCAGTAGGTTCTGGAGAGAGGCGGCAGTGATGAGGAGAACCGGCGCGGCATTCGGCTCCGCACCTGGGCAGAACCAGAGTCGACAACACGCCTACGCCCTTATTAAGGAGGAATGTCTTCGTGATATGCTGCAGGCGGGAGTTCCGGGTTTCGGGTTCATAAGTGAAGCCGGCCATGCAGGGCGAGGGCGGCACACGATTTATGGCGGCCGCAACGCGTAGGTTCATATGCTTGATCTCAAACGCCACCGGGTTAGAGTAGCGCTCACAATTGCATTGGTCACAACTGGCGCGCTTGCCTTGGAGGACCAACTTGCGGCGGCGCGCGACGCTCGGGCATTGCTCGTCGTGCTTCAGGTTTCGAGCTCGATACCCCAACCCCAATATGAAGTCCGTGCGATCCATGACCCGAATGGGACGGGAAGATTCTACCTGGGTCGAGAGATCGCTCAAGTTATGGGGGCAGGTGGCATTACTTGGCTCGATCGTCCGGAGCGGGGAGACGAAGAGCGTCCTGAGGCGGTGATTGACGCCATGGACCTTCGTGGCGGAGAGGTCGTTGCGGACCTGGGCGCTGGATCGGGCTACTTCACGTTCCGGCTTGCGGCAAAGGTTGGCAAGACGGGCAAAGTCCTGGCTGTTGAGATCCAGGACGAGATGATCGAGACCCTCCGACGGCGCGCCAAAGCGCTGGGAGTCACCAACGTGGAGGAGGTGAAAGGGAGTGAGACCGATCCCAAACTACCGGCAAGCGGCGTCGATAGGGTGCTGATGGTAGATGTCTACCACGAACTCGCATACCCCTTTGAGGTCATGACGAAAGTCCGCGAAGCGCTGAAGCCAGGCGGGCGTGTGGTCTTCGTCGAGTATCGGAAGGAAGATCCCCGCGTCCCGATCAAAGAAGTGCATAAGATGAGCGTGGAGCAGCTTGCGAAAGAAATGAAAGTGGTTGGACTTACGCACGTCCGGACCGTGGAGTCGCTGCCATCGCAACACATCGTGATCTTCGAGAAGCTCAAATAAGATCAGCGCCCGCGCCGCGCTGATGCCTAACCGGGCTAAGATTGAGTTTGCGCGGCCGGATGGCTAAGCGATATATTTTGATTTGGAACTATTTCTCATTAGTCCCTTCCTCTACCAGGGTATTTTCATGCTTGTTCCAGCTCGGCGACTCGATGGCATGCGCGAATCGTTCATCCGGGAGATGACGCGTCTGGCATTATCGTGCCAGGCGATCAATCTCGCTCAAGGTTTTCCCGATTTTGACCCTCCGCGCGAAATCATTGAAGCAGCTCATCGTGCCCTCGATTCAGGGACCAATCAATACACGATCACCTGGGGCACGCCGGCGCTGCGCCAGGCCATCGCGGCCAAGATGAAGCGCTGGTACAATCTCGATTTCAATCCCGATGAACACATCACTGTGACCTGCGGTGTGACCGAAGCGATTGCAGGGGCGCTCATGGCCATCGCCAATCCCGGAGATGAAGTCATCATCCTCGAACCGTTCCACGAAAGCTATCTGCCGGCGGCTTCCTTCGCAGGAGCAACGCCGCGTTTCGTGGCGCTCGAACCTCCAAACTACCGTTTGGATCTCGACCGTTTGCGCGCTTCGTTCAATTCACGCACGCGTGCCATACTGGTCAATACCCCCCATAACCCCACGGGGCGGGTGTTGACGCGTTCGGAGCTTTCGGGAATAGCGCGCCTCTGCCAGGAGTTCGATTGCGTTGCGATCACCGACGAGATTTACGAACACATCATTTATACCGATCTCCCCCACATCCCGATGGCTTCACTGCCCGGAATGCGCGAACGCACTATAACCGTGGGGGGATTCGGCAAGACCTTTGCCGTGACCGGCTGGCGCATTGGCTACGTCTGCGCGCTGGACCCTTTGAGCACGGCCCTGCGCACGGTCCATGATTTTACGACGATTTGCGCACCCAGTCCTCTCCAGGCAGCCTGCGCTGCCGCACTCGAATTGCCGCCAGCCTATTACGAGAAGCTGAAGCGCGATTACCGGGAGCGCCGCGACACCATGATGTCGATCCTTGATGAGACGGGCTTCGAGGCGCACCCGCCCGAGGGAGCTTATTACGTGATGGCGGATTTCGGCGCTTGGAAATTCGACGGCGACGATATGGCGTTTGCCCGCTATCTCGCAATGCAACACGCTGTCGCCGTAGTACCGGGATCGAGTTTCTATGGAACCCCCGGTTTAGGCAAGCGGTCTGTGCGTTTTGCCTTCGCTAAGAAGCCTGAGACGCTAGCCGCCGCACGCGAACGATTGCGCAGAGCGCAGTAGAACTTGCTGACGAACGTCCGCGCCATATTGCGGAATGCCGGGAAGGGCGGGGCTTTATAGGCTGCGGAAAAAGCCCCCAGGCTGTCATCCTGAGCGCAGCGAAGGATCTGCATTTGCATGTTTTCAACGCGGTACTGCAGATGCTTCGCTTCGCTCAGCATGACAGATAGACTTTTTCCGCAGGCTGTTTGGCGCAGTGGCTGTTGCGGACAGGTTTTGTACCTGGTCAAGGTGCGGGCAATCTTCCCGCAGAGTCTCCCTCCTCTATTCTGTGGACGATTGACCCTTCGGCTGAGTGATGGGCAGATAAACCTGGAATCGAGTGTCACCCGGGTGCGAAGAAACACGGATCTCACCATGATGATTCCTGATGATGCGGCAAACCGTATCCAGTCCTAGTCCCGTCCCCTCGCCGACTCCCTTGGTGGTGAAAAAGGGGTCAAAAATACGCGGCAGAACCTCGGGCGGGATTCCGGGTCCGTTGTCGCCAATTTCGACGAGCACGCGGTCGAGGTCGCGCGCGGTCCGCACCCGCAACTCGCCCTTTCCTTGCATGGCCTCGATGGCGTTGGAAATCAGGTTCGTCCAAATCTGATTGAGCTCACCGCCATAGGCGCAAATTCTTCGGAAGGTTCTCGTCGTATTCTCGGACTACGTTTATTCCGCCCTTGAGGCGGTGGTGGAGAATGGTTAACGTATTCTCAAGCCCTTGATGCAGGTCGATCTCCTGCATGGCAGCATGGTCCATGTAGGAGTATTCCTTGATGGCGCGGACCAGTTCCGAGATGCGTTTCGTGCTGATCTCAATCTCGCCGATCAGTTTCGAGATCGTGAGTATGGAAGCGATGCGAATGAGTGCATCGCTCAGCACCTTGTCGCCAACCTCGGCAGCCAAACCTTCCAACCTGGGAATGTCTACCCCCGCATCGGCGAGGGCCGGCGAAATCTTCCAGGCATCGGGCACGTGGCGTGCTTCCAGCCACACCGTGACACGCTCTTCGCGGTCAGCTCTGGGCCAGGGGATCGGCAGGAATCGAGGCGGTATATTGCCCGGCCTCCCGCTCGAAGCGGGTGATGATTTCGCGCTGTTCCTGGGAGAGGGCGTGACGGGCCAGCCGGATGCTGGCATCGCGCACGGCCTCAAGCGTTTCGCGGAGGCTTGCCGTAGCCCGTTGGGCCGCGGCGGCTGGGTTGTTCAATTCATGGGCTAAGCCCGCGGACAGCTTGCCGAGCGCCATCAGCTTATCGCGCTGCGTCTCAATCCTGGTGGTCTCGCGAATGCGGTCCGACATGAGGGCAACCAATCGCTGGCCGAGTTGGGGAATTCGCTGCAGCATTTCAGGAAAGAGGTCTTTGTTGAGACTCGCAATGCGGGTGGGGAGCATGGCTCGAACGGTGCCGGGGTAGTGCGTCAAGCGCGAGTACGGGAGCAAGCCGGTAACCTGGCCGGCATGCCCGATGTAAATCGGCGCATCTGAGCCGTTCTCCCGCTGTACGCGAATCTCCCCCTCCAGGACCACAGTGAGATGGTTCGTTGGTTCACCCTCCCGAGCAAAGATCCCTCCCTGCTGTACTCGAATTTCCTCAAACTTCTCTGCCAGCCAGGCGAGGTGTTCCTGAGGCAGATCTGAGAAGACCTCGATATTGCGCAGATCGTCGATCAAACCCTTGCCCGTTTCGCTCATAACGCTCTCCGCCATGTCACACCGCACTGATGTACTGATGAATGAACTGCACTGCAATCGAGCCTTCGCCCACGCCCGAGGCAACTCTCTTCACCGAGCCGTGGCGGACGTCTCCCGCAGCAAAGATGCCGGGGACGCTCGTTTCCGTCCAATACGGGTCGCGAGCCAGCGGCCATCCCTGGGGTCGCTTTCCGTCGCGCAGGAGATCAGTTCCGGTGAGGATAAAGCCGCGTTCGTCGCGCTCCACAACGCCCGACAGCCAATTCGTATTGGGCTCGGCGCCAATGAAGACAAAGAGCGAGTTCGCGGGTACCCTCTCAGTCTGGCCGGTGGCCCCACCTTGAATAGAGAGAGCCTCGAGGTGCTGATCGCCGAAAACTTCCACCACCCGGGCGCGCGTTTCCACCTGGATATTCGGAGTATTCTTGATCTGGTCGATCAGGTACTGCGACATCGAAGTGGAAAGGGACTCGCCACGGACCAGCATCACCACTCGTCGCGCATACTTAGAGAAATACATCGCCGCCTGCCCGGCGGAGTTCGCACCGCCGATGATGTAAACGTCCTCGTCCTTGCACGCCATAGCCTCCGTCAGGGCCGAGCCATAGTAGACGCCGGACCCCTGCAGTCGCTCCGCGCCGGGAATATCAAGCTTGCGGTAAGAAACGCCCGTTGCGATCAGCAGCACTTTGCAACCGACCTCGCTTCCCTCCGCGAACTTGACGATCCGCGAGGGGTCTTCGACGCGGACGGAGGCGACTTGCTGCGGGGCGAGAATCTCGACTCCAAAGCGCCTGGCCTGGGCCACAGCGCGGCGTGTCAGGTCACCCCCGCTCAATCCCGAAGGGAAGCCGAGGTAGTTCTCAATGCGGGAGCTCATCCCCGCCTGCCCTCCTGGCGCTTCCATTTCGACGAGCACCGTACGCAGGCCTTCCGATGCCCCGTAAACGGCCGCCGCCAAGCCTGCCGGACCGCCGCCCACGATCAACAGATCGTAAAACGCCATCTCGGGCCGCACGCGCAGCCCGAGTTTTTCGGCCAGTTGCGCCGTGCTCGGGTCAGTCAAAGACGAGCCATCCGGGAAGAGCACCATGGGCAAGCTGGAGGCTTCCGCTCCGGCCGCCTTCATCAGCCGGCGCACCTCCGCATTTTGATCCGCCGTCTCAACATCGACCCATTCATAAGGCGACTGATTGCGCGTTAGAAAATCTCTGATCGCGTAAGAATGAGGAGACCAGCGCGTGCCGAGAACTCGAACCCCTTCGAAGGGCGGCCGGAACGACGCCATCCAATCCTCCAAAAGGTCGTCGAGCACGGGGTAGAGGTGTTCCTCCGGCGGGTCCCAGGGCTTCAGCAGGTAGTGCTGGATTTTGGCGCTGTTGATGGCTTGAATCGCCGCCTCCGTGTCGGCGTAGGCCGTGAGCAGAACGCGCTTGGCGTTGGGGAAAAATTCCATCGCCCGTCCAAGAAATTCCACTCCTGTCATCTGCGGCATCCGCTGGTCGGCCAGAAGCAGCCCCACCGAATCGTTTCGCCTCTTGAGCCCTTTCAGCGCCTCCAGGGCGGACGCGCCGGAGTCAGCGCGCAGCACCCGGTAGCGCTCGCCATACCGGCGCCGCAGGTCACGCTCCACCGCGCGTAGAACTTCCGCATCGTCGTCCACCGTCAGCAGTATGGGCTTTACCATTCATTCGCCTCTGGAGCAGGCTCAAGGGACTTGAAGCGGTGAGCTTCGCTCGTAAGACCCCCGTCGTCCCTACAACAATCTATCGGATGAACCTCAGGCATCTTCCGTTTCAACCCTGCCGACCTGCTCGATCCCAGTCTGCCGCATATCACTCGTGGAATGGGAAACCCCTTCGGGCTTGGTTGCGGGTTTTCCGCCTTCCGCTGCCCGTAGGTTTCACCTACGGCTACTCACGGGGCGGCTTCTCGCGGGGCCGAATTCACCTGACCTTCGGCGGTTCACAACTTCTATGTCGCGCACCCGAATCAAACCTGCCTGTTGACATGGGGCCGGCCGCTATTCTATGATCGTCTAGATGTCGACTATCGACATGTCGAAACAACAATCGGAAGTACCCTACGGGACACTGGATCTTCTCATCCTCACGACCCTGGAGGCGATGGGGCCCTTGCACGGTTACGCCATCGCCCGGCGCATCGAGCAGGTCTCCGGTGATTCTCTGCAACTGAGCCAGGGCTCGGTTCACCCCGCCCTAATCCGCCTGGAGCAGCAAGGCTGGATCCGCACGGATTGGGGCATTTCGGAAACCAATCGAAAAGTGAAATTCTACTCACTGACCAGGGCCGGAAAGAAACAACTGCGAGTCGAGGTGCAGAACTGGGAGAAGGCGACGGCCCTGGTGGCTCGCTTTCTGGAGTCGTTATGATGACCGTCCGCCGTGCATGGGAGCGCCTGCTGGCCCTGGTCAGCAAACAGCGCCTGGACCGGGAACTGGAGAACGAGATTCTCGCCCACCTGGAGTTAGCCGAAAGGGATGCTGTGGCGCGCGGCCTGTCCCCTGAGGAGGCCCGCCGGGCCGCTCGCCTTCGCTTTGGAGGGATTGAACGAATGAAGGAAGAACACCGCGACGAGCGCAGTTTCCGATGGATTGAGACATTCCTGAGAGATCTGCGATACGGGCTGGCGTCGCTACTGCGCGCACCCGGCTTCACCGCTGTCGTGGTCAGCGTGCTGGCACTCGGGATGGGCGCCAACGTGGCCATGTTCAGCGTGGTGGACGCAGTGCTCCTCAGGCCTCTTCCCTTCCCCCAGCCGAACCGCATTGTTCGCGTCTGGGAAGCGCCGCAGCCCGGGGTGGTCAATGCCACGAGCGCTCCGGACTTTCTCGATTGGAAGCGCCTTGCGAACAATGTGTTCGATGCGCTGTCGGCGGAGCAGCAGATTTCGGCGGCGCTCACCGATAAAGATGGAGCGACACGGCTCTCCGGCAAGGCGGTGACGGCGGATTATTTCCAGGTGTTCGCCACCAAGGCCCAGTTGGGCCGCACCTTCACACCGGAGGAGGACCAGCCGGGGACCGCCCCCTTGATTGTCCTCAGTCACGCCGCCTGGCAGAGCGACTTTGGAAGTGACCCTGACATTCTGCATCGCCATCCGGTCCTGGATGGCGTGCCGCACCAGGTCATCGGCGTTCTGCCGCCCGGCGCCTTCGATCGCGATGAGACCAGATTCTGGAAACCCCTCGTCTTCACCCCTGACCAACAGGTGCGCGACATTCGTTGGCTCACGGTATACGGCCGCCTTCGGACTGGCATTACCGCGGCTCGGGCCGGCGAACGCATGCAGGCCATTAACGCCGCGCTGATGGGGAGCCACACCATCGAGGATCGCAACGGGAGCATCGTCGTTGAACCCCTCGCGCGTCTGCTGGTCGGGGCCGGTCTGCAGCGGTCAATTTACGTTGCCTTTGGCGCGGTCGCCCTGGTGCTGCTGATCGCCTGCGCCAACACAGTGAATCTGCTCCTTGCCAAGGCCGCGTCGCGGGGGCGCGAACTTGCCGTTCGCGCCGCCCTGGGCGCAAGCCGTGGACGCCTGATTGCCCAATTGCTGACGGAGAGCGTGGTCCTGTGCCTGTTGGGAGGCGGGGCGGGGACCGCGCTCGCCGGCCTCCTGATCCGTGCCGCGAGGCCGATGTTGGCGGACTCTCTTCCTTTCACCGCCGACGTCACCCTGGATCTGAGCGTGCTTGCCTTCGCCGGACTTGTCGCGCTGGGAGTAGCTCTCGTGGCCGGCACCTTCCCGGCTCTGCGGGCCAGCATCAGCGATGTGTCGGAGTCTCTGAACCGGTCGGCCCGCGGATCGTCGGGCGCGCACACCCGCTTGCGGCGCGCCATTGTCATCGGTGAGGTCGCGCTCTCGCTGGTGTTGGTGTGCGGCGCGCTCCTGTTGTTCAGGAGCCTGCTCAAACTTCAGCAAATCGAGACCGGAGTCCGCATAGAAAAGGTAATCACGATGTCCGCGGACCTGCCTGCAGGCGCGTATCCGACGCCGCAGAAGGCTGCGCTTTTCTACCGCGCGGCGGCTCAGCGGCTGCAAGCTGCTCCGGGCGTCTCCGAGGTGGGTTTTGCAACGGTTTTGCCCCTCCAGTGGATTAGCAATGGCGAGGGGATGTTCGTCCCGGGAATTCCGGAAATAGTGCATGTACGCTTCAAGCGGGTTGATCCGGGTTACTTCCAAGCGCTCGGCATTCCCGTGCTAGCCGGCCGAGGCATCTCCGGCCAGGACCGCGACGGAACCCCGCGCGTGACGGTCATCAACCAGGCTCTGGCGGCGCGTCTGGCGGAAGTTGCCCATATGAAGGATCCTGTCGGCATGGTGGTGCGCGTGTCGACTCCGGGCTATCTGGAGAAGAGAGAGTTTATTCCGGAGGTCGAGATTGTGGGCGTTATCCGCAGCGAGCGGGTCTCAGGGCCCGGCGATCCCGATCCGCCGGTGGTTTACGTGCCGCTGGCGCAGGCGCCGTCGCCGCAGGTGAAACTCGTCATTCGCGCTGGCGCGGAGATGGCCGCTGTGATGCCCGCCATTCGCGAAGCCGTTCGCGAGGTCGACCCCAACCTGCCGCTGGGAGATGTCGCAACGATGGAGGAGGTGCGGGATGGAACCCTTTCGGGCGCCAGCCGGCCGGCCGGGCTCATCGGGGCGTTCGCAGCCATCGCGTTGCTGCTGGCCGCGATCGGCCTCTATGGCGTCCTCTCACACACGGTAACGCTGCAGCGGCGGGAGATCGGCATCCGAATGGCGCTGGGCGCAGGGGCGACCGATGTTTTCTCGCAGGTATTGCGGAACGCGCTGAGCATGGTGACCGTGGGGCTCGTGCTCGGATTGCTCGGGACTCTTGCGCTGACAAGAGTGTTGAAGAACCTGTTATTCGAGGTGTCGCCGCTCGACCCCGTGGCGCTCACCATTGCGTGCGCTTCCATAGCGCTGATTGGGCTCCTGGCAGGGTTCCTTCCGGCCAGGCGCGCTGCGAGCCTGGACCCTGTCGAAACCCTTCGGGAGGAAGGCTGAAGTTATATCAGCTTGTCAAATCCGGCTGGAGGACAAGATGTATAGGTTGATTTGACGGCGGCTTTTGGTTATATTTTACGTATCCGAGGGCGCTCGTCATTATTAAAGCTTGGTGGGTTCATCTTGAGAAGCCGAGTATTGCTTGCCTTTGTCATTACGTCTTCCTTCTTTTGGCTCTTAACCGCCATAAAGACCGCTTCAGCGCCAGTTGCTCAGACGGCTACGAAGCCGGTGGACTTCAACCGGGACATTCGACCTATCCTCTCGGACACTTGTTTCAAGTGTCACGGCCCGGATGGGCAGGCGCGCATGGCGAACCTGCGCCTGGACGAGACGGAAGGCTTATTCGTGGATCGCGGGGGCTATCGCATTATTGTTCCCGGCAATTCAGACCAGAGCAAGCTCTATCAGAAGATTAGCTCCAAAGACGATTCCATCCGCATGCCTCCGGTTTACTCCGGACGCACCCTGACACCCAAGCAGATCGAGACCTTCAAGACGTGGATCGACCAGGGGGCAAAATGGGAAATGCTCTGGTCGTTTGTTCCTCCCAAGCGCCCCGCGGCGCCGGAAGTAAAGGACAAGGCTTGGCCGCGCAATCCCATTGATAACTTCATTCTGGCTCGACTCGAGTCGGAAGGGCTGAAACCCTCTCCCGAGGCTGACCGGGCCACGTTGCTGCGCCGGGTCTATTTCGACCTCACGGGATTGCCACCGACACCTGCGGAAATTGATGCGTTTGTGGCCGACCGTTCGCCCGACGCCTACGAAAAGCGTGTGGACCAACTCTTGGCTTCCCCCCATTACGGCGAACGCATGGCGATGCCCTGGCTCGATATGGCGCGGTACTCGGATACGCACGGCTACCACATTGATTCTCTGCGCTACATGTGGGCATGGCGCGACTGGTTGATTAAGGCTTTCAACCAGAACATGCCGTACGATGAGTTTACCATCGAGCAAATCGCCGGTGATCTGCTGCCCAATTCGACCGAGGACCAGAAGATCGCGTCGGGTTTCAACCGCAACCACATGATCACCCTTGAAGGGGGCGCCATTCCTGAGGAGTACCACGTCGAATACGTGGTTGATCGCGTCAGCACCACGTCCACCGCCTTTCTTGGCCTCACCATGGGGTGTGCGCGCTGCCACGATCACAAATTCGACCCCATCACGCAGAAGGATTTCTATCGCTTCTTTGCTTTTTTCAATACGGTTCCGGAGCGCGGCCTGGATGGATTCACGGGCAACGCCGTGCCGCTTCTGCCCATGCCTTCGCATGAGCAGCAACAGCAACTTGATGGGCTCAAAACGCAGATCGCCGGCATCCTGGCCGCACTTCCGGAAAAGGAAATCCTGGCGCAACGGAACGATTGGCAGAAGTCGGCTCTCGCTTCCCTTCCCGATCCCTCCCGCCAGGGATTGATTGCCTACTATCCACTCGACGGGGACTTGGCCGATGCCTCGGGGTTCCATCATGATGGCAAGGCGGTGCGAGGCGAGGTCGTTTACGAGGAGGCCGCGGTCGCTAAGGGGGCGGATTTCAGCCCTGAAACGCAGGTGGCTTTCGGTAACTGCGGCGATTTTGAGCGCGCCGAACCGTTCGCGATTGGGTTGTGGGCAAGCCCTGCGGGCGTTGTGGCCACCCAGTTCCTGCAAAAACACACCGCCGGAGAGCATTGGCAGGGATTGGAGCTTGCTGACGACACTCCGGCATTCGATGGGCGCCAGATGCGCGCCGCGCACATCGTCGTGCGCTTGGCCAACCGCTGGCCAGACGAGGCTATCGAAGTCCAAACCAAAGACCTCCAATCGATCGACTCGCTGCGCCACTTGCTGGTTGAATACGACGGCTCGGGAAAAGCCTCTGGCATCGAAATCCACCTGGATGGCAAGCGCGTCGAGACCGCGATCCTCAAAGATCATCTGAGCGGTGACTTTGGCAACACGTTGCCACTCGAAGTCGGAGACAAGAATCTCGGAGCGCCTTTCGAGGGCCGCTTGGACGACTTGCGAATCTACAACCGCAGGTTGAGCGATTCTGAAGTGGAAGACCTGGCAATTCGCCTGCCGGCGCGTTCGCTGCTGATGGCGTTGGAAGGTCGGCCGGCGCAGGAGATTGCCACACTTCAGCCTGAAAAGCCGCCGGAGGAAGTTCAGATTGGGGAAGAGGACAAAGCGACAAGCAAGGAAGAGAAAGAAAAGGGATCTCGAAAAAGACCGCCAGACCCGTCTGACCGGGTATTTCCTCAAGTATGGGACGCCGGAGAAGGAACGCCAGGCTTACGCACAACTGAGAGATCTGCGGACGGAAGAGGCCAAGCTGGAAGAAGCCATCCCTACGGTCATGATCATGGCCGAGATGAAGAAGCCGCGCCAAACCTTTGTGCTGGGCCGTGGCCAGTACGACAACCCCAAGGACAAAGTCACGGCGGGCGTGCCGTCTTTTCTCCCCCCCATGGCGCCGGGCTTGCCGGTGAACCGGCTCGGACTCGCGAAGTGGATTGTGAGTCCCGGCAATCCGCTTACGGCGCGCGTGGCGGTAAATCATTACTGGCAAGAATATTTTGGTAACGGAATTGTCAAAACGTCGGAAGACTTCGGATCGCAGGGCGAGCAGCCCAGCAACCCTCTTCTGCTGGACTGGCTGGCCACCGAATTCGTGCGCACGGAGTGGAACGTCAAGGCCATGCAGCGGCTCATTGTGACCTCGGCCGCCTACCGGCAGTCGTCGCGCTTGACGCCGGAACTGGCAGAGCGCGACCCGGAGAACCGCCTGCTGGCGCGAGGCCCGCGATTCCGCCTGCCGGCGGAGTTGATCCGCGACAATGCCCTCGCGGTCAGCGGCCTGCTCGACGGACGCATCGGCGGCCCCAGCGTGTTCCCCTATCAGCCCAAAGGGCTGTGGGAAGAGATGGCTTTCGGCTCCGGCTTCACCGGGCAGATTTACACGGAGTCCACCGGCAGGGATCTCTATCGGCGCAGCATGTACACCGTTTGGAAACGTACCGTGCCGCCCGCGGCGCTCGTCACCTTTGACGCGCCTGACCGGGAAAAGTGCACGGCGCGCCGTTCCGTGACCAACACGCCGCTCCAGGCGCTGGTGCTTTTGAACGATCCGACCTACGTGGAGGCCTCGCGCTTTCTCGCAGCCCGAATGCTGACCCAGGGCGGGAAAACTGCAACGGAGCGAATCGACTATGCTTTCCGGTGGGCAACCGGGCGCACTCCGGATCCCCAGGAACGCGCCGTGCTGGTTGAGGAGGCGCAGGAAGCGCTTGCCGATTACCGCCAGCACGGCAGCGATGCAACGGCATTGCTCGCAGTTGGCGCGTCCAAGAGCGATCCCCGGCTGGATCCGAAAGAACTCGCGGCCTGGACCACCGTGGCCGGCATTATTCTGAATCTGGATGAAACGATCACCAAGGAGTAGGAGCACTGGCAGCGGCACTCTTGACCGCGCTCCGTTGTCATCCTGAGCGAAGCGAAGGATCTCCGTAGTTCACTTGCGGTTCTGCGATTTACGAGCAACTGCCTAGATCCTTCGCTTCGCTCAGGATGACAGACCGGGGTATTTTTCGCTTCGCTCAGGATGACAGACCGGGTACTTCCGCGCCAGGGTGCAGCTCAGGTGCGGTTGAACCGCGGCAACCAGCACGGCCGCTAAAGAGAGAAGATTTATGATGGACCAGGAAACGAAAAGGGGACGTGAACTGGTGGTCTCCATGACGCGGCGCCATTTCTTCCGGCGCAGTACCGCGGGCATTGCCCTTGGCATCCCAGCGCTCGCATCGCTGCTGGCGAAGGACGGTTTTGGAGCGGCCGAGGGCTTCGATCCCAAGACAGGTGGGCTCGTCGGCTTCCCCAATTTCCCGGCCAAAGCCAAGCGGATTATCTTCCTGCATCAGTCGGGCGCCCCCTCGCAAATCGATCTGTTTGACCACAAGCCGACCTTGGCCAAATTCAAGGGAACCGACCTGCCTGACTCGATTCGCATGGGCCAGCGCATCACGGGCATGACTTCTGGCCAGTCGACCCTGCCGGTGGCGCCTTCCATCTTCAACTTCACCCCAGCGGGGCAATCCGGCGTGTTGCTGAGCGACCTGCTGCCGCACCACGCGAAGATTGTGGACGATGTGGCGCTCGTCAGGACGGTCTATACTGACGCGATTAATCACGATCCTGCGATTACATTTATACAAACGGGCTTCCAACAGCCGGGCCGCCCGAGCATGGGAGCTTGGGTCAGCTACGGTTTGGGGAGCGAGAACCAAAACCTGCCGGCCTTCGTCGTCCTGATTTCGCAGGCCAACGCCCTGAATCCTGACCAGCCGCTGTTTTCGCGCTTATGGGGCAATGGCTTTCTGCCTTCCAAGTACCAGGGAGTTAAGTTTCATGCAGGGGGCGACCCCGTACTCTACCTCTCCAACCCGCCGGGGATCTCACCCACTACGCGGCGGCGCATGTTGGATGGCGTGGCCAAATTGAACCGCTTGCTGGGGGAAAAGTACGGCGACCCCGAAATTGAGACCCGCGTTTCTCAATACGAAATGGCATATCGCATGCAAACCTCGGTCCCGGACTTGATGGACCTGTCGAAGGAACCGGCTTCCATTTTTGAATTGTATGGGGCGGATTCGCGCAAGCCCGGAACCTATGCTGCCAACTGCCTGCTGGCCCGACGCCTGGCCGAGCGCGGCGTGCGCTTCGTCCAGCTTTACCATCGCGGTTGGGACCAGCACAACGACCTGCCGCGCGACATCGCCCTCCAGTGTAAGGGTGTGGACCAGGCTTCCGCGGCGCTGGTCATGGACCTCAAACAACGCGGCATGCTCGACGATACGCTGGTGATCTGGGGCGGTGAGTTCGGCCGCACTGTTTATTGCCAGGGCAAGCTCACCGACACCAACTACGGCCGTGACCACCACCCGCGCTGCTTCACCATGTGGATGGCAGGCGGCGGCATCAAACCCGGTATGACACTTGGCAAAACCGACGACTACTGTTACAACATCCTCGAAGACCCGGTCCACATTCACGACTTGCAAGCCACCATCCTGCACTGCTTGGGCGTTGAGCACACCAAGTTGACCTATAAATTCCAGGGGCGCTATTTCCGGCTGACGGACGTCTCCGGCAATGTGGTGGATAAGCTCTTGGCTTGATCCGCATTCTTCGCCAACAAGATAAGACTGAACACGGAGGTCACCGAGACTTCCCGGATTCTGTGTCGGCGGTTTGAGGCGCTGAGGGCACGGAGAAGCTCGTTTTGATGGCAAGTGAAACGAAGGAATAACAAGCTACAAAAGGCAGCCCGGGATACAATGGAAATGAACCCCGAATGAGGACACGTTCTCGAGTCCTCCCAATTTAATCCAGGAGAACGTCGAGCAACTTGGCCCCCATCATTAATGCCCAGGGACTATCGAAGCAATACGGAATCACCCCGCTATTCCAAAATGTCTCCTTCACGGTGTCGGAAGGCGACCGGATCGGCCTGATTGGGCCGAACGGCTCCGGCAAGTCTACGCTTTTGGAAATTCTCTACGGTCGCGTAAAGCCGGACAGCGGAGAAGTTGCGACGCGAAAGCGCTCCAGGCTCAGCTACGTCGCACAGGTGTCCGAGTTTGCACCGGGGGAGACGGTCAGATCGGTAGTCGAGAAGGCACTCGAGCGGGCAGCAGTTCCCGAGGCGGAGCGGGCGTCCCGGACAGCCGAGGCGCTTGGCCGCGCCGGTTTTGTTGATTTTGAAACGCCCACCACAGCCTTGTCGGGCGGATGGCGCAAACGCCTCATGATTACCGAAGGACTGGTGCAGCGGGCAGACATTCTGCTTCTCGACGAGCCGACTAACCATTTGGATTTTGCCGGAATCGAGTGGCTCGAATCCCTGCTCCAGAACGCGGCATTTGCGTGCGTGGTGGTCAGCCACGATCGTTACTTCCTCGAAACCATTGCGAGCGAGGTGGTGGAGCTTAATCGCATCTATGCGGAAGGCGTGTTTCGCGTCAAGGGAAACTACAGCAGGTTTCTCGAGAAGAAAGAGGAATATCTCGAGGCGCAGGGAAAGCGGCAGGATGCCCTCACCAATCGGGTGCACACGGAACTGGAATGGCTGCGCCGGGGTCCCAGGGCCCGCCGCACCAAGGCCAAGGCGCGGATCGATAAGGCTCACGAACTGATCGGCGAGTTGGCAGACCTGAACGCCCGGAGCCGCACCTCCGCCGCCAAGATTGACTTTTTCGCGACGGGCCGGCAAACCAAACGGCTTATCGCGCTTGATGGCGTCACCTACGCCATCGGTGATCGCATTCTGTTCGAAGGCCTGAATTTCACAGTGAGGCCGGGAATGCGAGTGGGACTGGTTGGACAAAATGGAAGCGGCAAAACCACACTGCTCCGTCTGCTGCGAGGCGAAATCCTACCGGTTAGCGGGGAGATTAACCGGGCCGACGCGTTGCGGATTGTATACTTCGACCAAAACCGGGAGCTTGACCCTGAACTCACTTTACGCCGCGCCCTCGCGCCAGATAGCGATTCAGTGGTTTATCAAGAGCGAGTCATTCACGTCGCCTCCTGGGCGGCAAGATTCCTCTTTGCCCCGGACGACCTGAATCAGCCCGTAAGCCGGCTCTCGGGAGGCGAACGGGCCCGGGTGTTAATCGCGCAGCTTATGCTCCAACCGGCAGACGTCTTGTTGCTGGATGAACCCACCAACGATTTGGATATCCCGACTCTGGAAATCCTGGAAGAGAGCCTGCTGGAATATCGCGGAGCTTTGGTGCTGGTCACCCACGATCGCTTCATGCTGGACCGGATCTCTACCGTCGTTCTCGGCCTGGATGGTCTGGGCGGAGCGGAACGGTTTGGTGATTACTCACAATGGGACGTTTGGCAGCGCAGGCAGCACGCCAAAGGTTCGCCAAGCCTGCCGGTTGAAGCCTCGCGATCACCTGCCTCACCCGACGTCTCCCCGCCAACAGCGGTAAAAAAGAAGCTCTCCTATCTGGAGGCGCGCGAGTTTGCCGCCATAGAAACGAGCATCGTCGAGGCAGAACAGGAGCTGAGGCTCTTACGTGCGACACTCGAAGACCCCGCCATCGTGAGCGACGCCCCCCGGCTTCAGGCCGCTTGTGCGCAGCTTGATGAGATCCAGAAGAAAGTGGATAGGCTTTATGCTCGATGGGCCGAACTCGAACAAAAGCAGGGCTGAGCAACCCCGCTCAGGAGCATTTGCACGCTTTCGCCTCCTCCTCGCGCCTTCGGAGGGCGGCTCCTTGAGGATCGGTGAGTATATCGAGCCACCTCGGGTCAGGCGCGGTCGCGGCGTCGTAATTGTCGTGCCAGTTCCACCACTTGTACGGCGGATTCTGGGGGTAACCCTCTGGCGAGTCCTCCCACGTCTCCTGACGCCCGAGCGGCGTAATGTCGAGGAAGCTCCAGGTTGTGCCCATCGCCTCATCGCCGCGGCTGTTGACGAAGTAGGTGCGGTACACCTTGCCGCCGTCGTGGATGAATACGTTGTGGCCGTGCCATTGATCCACACCGAAGTCAGCGTCGAAGATGTCGGTGATAGTGTACCAGGGGAATTCCCAGCCCATCCGCGCCTTCAGGCGTGCGATGTCGGCCTGCGGCGCCCGCGAGGCCCACACTAGAGTCGTGTCGCGCGCGTTCAGGTGAGCGAGGTGGGCGACCTGATCGGCGCCCAGAGAGCAGCCGCGGCAGGCATGCTCGGGCCAGCCGAACACCCCCGGTTCAAAGAAGGCACGGTAGACGATCAGTTGACGGCGCCCCTCGAACAAGTCGAGGAGGCTCGCCTTACCCTTAGGCCCCTCGAAACTGTACTCCTTCTCGATGGCCGTCCACGGCATCCGGCGCCGCTGGGCGGCCATGGCGTCACGGGCTCGAGTTAATTCCTTCTCTTTGACGAGAAGCTGCTGGCGCGCCGCCTCCCACTCCTGCTTCGACACGATCGGGGGTGTGCTCATCGCCAGATGCCCTTTCGGTTGCTCCTTGTCGCTCGCTTTGCTTGTTGTCATATCATTCCTCCTTTGTCTTTTGATGCAAGCCGAGACCGCCCTGAAACATTTTCCACGGGCGGCGAAGACGTGCCACCCCGCGACATATAGTTGCCGAGGAAAATGGAAGAGTGAGCAAAATTGTACAGACAAAGTGTCGGCCGCGTTATTAGATTGAGAATGTAAGTCAGTGCAAGGCAATTCGGTGTAAGGCAAGTCAGTATAGGGCAAGTCAGCGCAAGGCAAGTCAGCATAAGGCAAGTCAGCGCAAGGCACGTCAGCGTAAGGCAAGTTAGTGCAAGGCACGTCGGTACAAGGCACTTCAATGCGACGCAAAGAGGTGCAAGTTAAGGCACAGACCACGTAAGGCGGCTGGCGGGGGCCGCAAGGCTCCCGCTGGCCAACTCCCTCCACGTAGCAATCCTTCGACATTTCAGCGTTGGCGAGGTTTGGCTCTCCCTGCCCATGTACGGGGCCGGCGCAGAGCGAAGATCTGCGGTTTCTGTTCATCGCGGCTCCCTGCAACGCCGGGCTTCGCCAGCCAGCGATTCGCCGGTAGGGGCGGTTCGCGAACCGCCCCTGTCAAAGTCCAGGAAGTCGCACGATCAGGGGACGGCAAGCCGTCCCCCTACAGCTAGGGATTGCCCTACCCGCGGATGGCAAAGTGGTACATGTTTACTACCTTGATCTTGACAATAATGGGAACGTATAGTAGCATCTAAGGTCTGTGACCGTTCGTCCCATCTCTCGTGGGGACGGCTCCCCTGCCGCCCCTGCTCCCAATCTTCCAATTCATGGAGTTACTATGTCTCTACGCAAATCTACTTGTCTTACTCCCCAGCGGCTCGACGCCGCTCGGCGCAATTCGCAGCGCTCCACCGGTCCTCGCAGCGAGGCCGGAAAAGAGCGCATGAAAATGAATGCAGTGAAGCACGGCTGTGATGCGGCACCCGAAAACGACGCCGCCGTGATGCGGGCGCTGGGGGAAGACCCCGAGCACTATGCAGCCCTGAAGCGCGAGTTGGCGACCGCCTACGGGCCGGGCGACGCGCTCTGGGACCGGCAGACCGAAGACCTGGCGCGGCTTTACTGGCGGCGCAACCGGCTCGAGCGCATGGAGACGGGCCTGATGCGGGACGCTCTCGAGGAGGTCGAGGAGCGACGGCGCTCGCTCGCCCGGGACCTTGCGGACGTGACCTTCGAACCCTCCCAGTGCGAGGCGGTGGCGCTCGACCTGCCCAAGCCCACCCACCCCCTGGTGCGGATGCGCATGCTGATCTCGCTTTGGGGGGTGATTCGCGAGCAGGTGCGGGGGCGACACTTCGCGACCTCCCAGGCGAAGGCGGTGGAAAGCTACTACGAAGGACAGTTGGGGTGGCGGCCGCGGCAGATTGGCCGGCTGCTGGAGGTCTTCCAGGTGTGGGCGCGCCTGGGGCGAGAGGACGACAAGCCGAGGCTCGACAAGTTCGTGAAGGACGCCTTCGGGGACGGAGCGGGGCTGGAGGCGCGGTGCAAGGAACTGGAGGGCCTGCTGGACGATCAGATCGCGGCGACGGAAGCGGCGTTCGCGGAAGAGATGCAGGCGCAGGAGCGGAAGGACGCGATTGCTCGGGATTCGTGCCTCGCTCCGACGGACGAGACGGCGAACATGGTGCTGCGCCTGGAAATGTCGCTCGACCGGGCGATCGACCGGAAGGTGAGGATTCTCCTGACCATGCGCCAGGAACATGCTCGAGGTAGGGGCGGTTCGCGAACCGCCCCTACGCCAGAGGTCGACGACAGCACCGAGGTAGCGCCGAACTTTAGTTCGGCAAGTGCTGACCTGAAGGTCAGCGCTACTCAGACAGAAAGTCCGGCAGAGGAAAACACCAACGAAACCTCAGAATCGCCGGAACAAAGCGAGAATGTTATAGAAAACAAAGGACCGGCGGCAGAAGAGGTCGCCGCATGAGGCGCTCGGTACGTCTGGAAAAGAATTGCCGATGGATGTGGGGCAGTCCTCGTATGAAGCAATCGAGGACCGGATGAGGTGATGCTATACTCGCAAGTGGGTTACCCCATTCAGGTTGGAAGGAGAATCAGGTGACGTCTGCCGACGCCCTCAGACATCGATCGGAGCCGGGAATCCCCACCGCAGCGAGTAGCGCAGAGGTTTCCGTCAGCCGACGGATTCCTCTGCGACTCTTCTCACCCCGGAGAGCCGAACTGTTGCTTTTCGCCTACCTCCTCCTTGGCGTGCATGTCCGCGCGCTTGGCCAAAGCCACACAACCTGGAGTGACTACGGAGGCGGGCCGGACTCCGCGCAATACTCGGCCCTTCATGAGATCAACCGGACCAACGTCAGCATGCTTCAGATTGCCTGGGTCTTTCCCACCGGCGATTCGAACAGGTATTTCTTCAACCCGATCGAAGCGCACGGGCTGACCTATGTGATGGCGGAGAACAGCTCCATTGTGGCGCTCGATGCCGGGACTGGCAAAGAGGTCTGGGCTCACAAGCCCGATCCGGACACCGAGATCATTACCAACCGCGGGATCAACTATTGGGAAAGCAAAGATGGGCGAGACCGCCGGCTGCTTTTTGCCAGCAACCACTGCCTTCAGGAGATCGACGCGCGAACGGGGAAGCAGATTCTGTCCTTCGGCACGAATGGCCGGGTTGACCTGAAACAGGGCCTGGGCCGCGATCCCCAGAGCTTTTCGCTGGTGCAATCCACAACTCCCGGGCGAGTCTTCGAGGATCTGTTGATCTTGGGCTCGGCCACCAATGAGGGATACGGCTCCGCTCCAGGAGATATCCGGGCATTCGATGTGCGCACCGGCAAGCTGGCATGGATTTTTCACACCATACCGCATCCCGGCGAAGTTGGCTACGAAACGTGGCCGCCGGACGCGTGGAAGAGGGTGGGAGGGGCCAATTGCTGGGGCGAACTCTCCCTGGACGAAGATCGCGGAATCGTCTATGTGCCCACGGCAAGCCCCAAGTACAACTTTTACGGCGCTGACCGCCTGGGCTCCGACCTGTTCGGCGATTGCCTGCTGGCGCTCGATGCCCGCACCGGCAGACTCCTCTGGTATTTCCAAATGGTTCATCACGACATTTGGGATTACGACAACGCTACCGCCCCCAAGCTTCTCACCGTGTGGCACGATGGCCGAAAGGTGGACGCCGTGGCGCAGGTGGCCAAGACGGGATTCGTTTGGGTGTTCGACCGCGTCACGGGCAAGCCGCTTTGGCCGGTGGAGGAGCGGCCCGAGCCGCGTTCCGACATGCCCGGAGAAGAGACGTGGCCCACTCAGCCGTTCCCGTTGAAGCCCCCGCCCTTCGCCCGGCAAGCGTTCACCTCGAGCGAGCTGAGCCCTTTGATCGGCGATCCGCAGGAATCGGCGCGTTTCCGCAAAGAGATCGAGGCGGCCAGCAATGAAGGACTCTACACGCCGCCCAGCATGCGCGGCACCATGCAAATGCCGGGCAACAGCGGTGGAGCGAATTGGGGTTCGGCGGCAGTGGACCCGGCCGATGGCTCGCTGTATGTCGTTTCCATGGATCTTCCCTGCCTGCTCAAATTGGAGCGCGAACAGACAGGCCGAGCTTCCGCGGGCGAGACCATCGAACAGCAAGGCCACTTCATCTATGAGTCGAATTGCCGCTCCTGCCATGGCGCCGACCGCAAGGGCTTGCCTCCCGCCATTCCCTCGCTCGTCAATGTCGGCACAAGGCAGAGTCGGGGCGAGATCGAAATCATTGTGAGGCAGGGACGCGGCCCCATGCCTGGGTTCGCGCGCCTGGGAGAGACGGACGTGCAATCACTCATTGCATTCCTTCTTAACCCGTCCGGCGCCACAGCCCTGCCGCCGCGTCCTGCCGCGCCTGCGGCCGCCGAAATGAAATCCCCGGTTGCGCCTGACTCTGGGACCGTCCGCTACCTCAGCGGGTTTGGCTTCATGATGACCAGCACCGGAGTTCCGCCCATAGCTCCACCCTGGTCGTCGCTCACCGCCTATGACTTGAACAAGGGCGTCATCAAGTGGAAAATCCCACTGGGTGAAGTGCCGGAAATGGCGGCGAAAGGAATTCGCGACACCGGCTTTCCCTTCCCCAAAACCGGCCCGGTCGTTACCGCGGGCGGATTGGTTTTCACCGCGACGCGAGACCACAAGGTCCGGGCCTACGACGTGGAAACCGGAAAGGTGCTTTGGGAAAAGCGGCTCGACACCGGGATGCAGGGCATTCCGAGCGTGTACCAGGCGGGTGGGCGGGAGTTCCTGGTGGTCTGCGCGGCAGCACCCGAGATGAGCGATCCAGCTTCCCAAGGGCCCATCCGCGGAGCCTATGTCGCCTTCGCCTTGCCTGGCGCTGCGAAGTAGGGCTTCTCCTCCCCGCGGCTGGCATAGAAGGAACGCGGCCGATGGCTTCGAGGAGCACTGAGTCTACTCCTATGTCCCATGAATATGACGGCGTCATTCTCGGAACTGGGCACAACGCGCTGGTCTTGCAGGCCTACATGGCGCGTAGCGGGCTGCGGGTTCTTGCCGTGGATCGAGCCCCGGTTCCAGGGGGCGGCCTCTCCACTATGGAGAACCCTCGGGCGCCCGGCTTCCGGCACAACACCCACTCGTTCTTTCATCGAGCCCTAACCGCCGCGCCCTGGTACCGTGACCTGGAATTGGAACGCCACGGCGCCCACTACATCGAACCCGAACTGAACATCGCCCTCATTCTCCCCGATGGCCGCGCCCTGGAGTGGTGGACCAATTTTGAAAAGACGGTTGAGTCCTTCGGGGAGTTTTCGAAAAAGGACGCGGCCAGTCTGCGGCGGTGGGTTGAGGAGTTCAGACCCATTGTAGAACGTATACTCATCCCCGAGGCCCAGTCGCCTCCCTTACCTCCCGACGAGAGGCGAGAACTGCTGGGGCGCTCTCCCTTGGGGCGCAGGTTGCTGGAGGTGGCGGCGCTGTCTCCTTTGGAGTTTGTCGTGCGAGAATTCGAGCACGACGTCATTCGCGCCGGCCTCCTATTCTTTAACGGACTGCGGGAGATCGACCTGCGGCTGGCGGGATTCGGCCATTCCATTCCGGCTCTGCTGGCGGGACGGCATCTGGCCCAAATGTGCCAAGGCGGTTCCGCCAATCTGGCCGAGGCCCTTGTCAAAGATATCCGCGAGCACGGAAGCGAGGTCCTGACGGGCGTCGAGATCGAACGAATTCTCGTCCGCGGCGGAAGGGTTGCGGGTATTCGACTGGCGGGTGGAGAAACCATCGGCGCCAAGGCTTTTGTCGCCTCCGGACTGAACCCCCAGCAGACGTTTTTGCAGATGCTTGACGCTGACGCCGTCGATGTAGAAATTCGGGACAAGGCTGCGGGGTTTCAATACAACACGCTCGCGCCCCTGTTCGCTTTGAACCTTGCCCTCCACGAACCTCCGCTTTTCAGCGCCGCCGAGCGGCGGCCCGAGATCAACAAAGCCTTCATGGTAATCCTGGGCCTCGAACGTTTCGCTCAATTCCATGATATCGTCGCCGCACACGAGCGAGGTCAGATTCCAGGAACGGTGATGTGGGGAGCGTGCCCGACCTTGTTTGATGCCAGTCAGGCTCCTCCCGGCAGGCACACCGCATTCATGTGGGAAAAGGTGCCGTACGCACTTCGAGGGTCGGCCTCGAATTGGGAAGCTGAAAAAGAGAGTCACGGCAGGACCTTGTTCAATGTGCTGGCAGGCTTTGCGCCCAACTTGAGGCCGCAGGCCGTCATCGATTCTTTTGCCCGGTCGCCGGTGGATACCGAGCGGAGCTTCCCCAACATGAAGTTTGGCGATCTGCTGGTTGGTTCATTCGCGAACAATCAAATGGGGTTCAACCGGCCGTTTCCCGGTGCAGGCGGATATAGAACACCCGTCGAAGGCTTGTACCTGTGTGGAGGCTCAACCCACCCGGGCGGCAACATCACCGGACTTTGCGGTTACAATGCTGCCAGGGTACTAGCCTCTGACTTGGGGTTGCCCGTCTGGTGGAATCCGCCCCAATTGAGCTATGAATCCCTATGAGGCCGGTTCGTGCCCCTATTGACTGCCCCCCAGAAGCTTCTTCCAGCGCGCCCAAGCATCGATGCGCGCCTGCCGATTGGCATCGCTCGCGTCCGGAGCCTCTCCGGCACGCATGAAACCGTGGCCGGCGCCCTGGTAGGTGACCGGCTCGAAGGTTTTCCCGGCCGCTTTCATCTGCTCGCGAGTATCGCTAATCGTCGCTCCAATGCGCGAGTCGTTTTCCGCGTAGAAACCGTACACGGGCGCCGTGATCGCCGCCATGGCTTCCTTCCCCGGCGGCATCCCGTAGAAGACAAACGCGCCGGCAAGGTCCGTGCGATGCGTAGCAAAGCGGAAGCTCTGGGCGCCGCCCCAGCAGAAGCCCGATACGAACAGCTTGCCGCTCGAGGCGGGAATCTTCAGGGCATAATCGGCGACGGCGTTGAGGTCCGCAGTGACCTGGTCAGGATTAAGATGACTCACCGCCTCAACCGCAGGACTACTCATACCTCCGCCCGCGCTTCCCTGAGGAAAGTCGCTGCTCTTGCCACCGTTCGGCCCCATCCCGGAAAGAAGGTCGGGGGCAACGGCGATGTAACCGGCCTCCGCCACCTGATCGGCCAAATCCTGCACCCAATCCGTCATCCCGAAAATCTCATGGATCACCAGTACCACGGGTACCTTGTCCTTTACCTCGGGGTAGACGACGAAGGTCTCCACCGCGCGCCCCTCGTGCTTTACGGTCACCCATTCACGATGTCGAGGCGACCTTTCCACCCGTGCGCGCGCCCAGTCCTGGGCCAGAACCGGCGATGCAGTCAACAAAAGAAGGAACCACGCCATGATCAGTCGCATACTTCTCTCCTGATGGTCTATAGTTTTGGGCTCTGCTTCGACCCGATGGCATTTTCGGGTGATGACGATGCGCTTATCGCTTTTGCAACTCGTTGAGTGCCGCCAGTACTTCTTCACTGTGGCCAGGCGGTTTAACACCGGTCCAGACCTTGGCGACTTTGCCGTTTGGATCAATGAGGAAAGTGTTGCGGGAGGCAACCCCCCGATCGCTCAGCGATCCGTAGTCGGCCACTGCTTTCTTGTCGGTATCCGACAGAAGCTTGAAAGTCAGGCTCTGTTTGGCACAAAAATCCACGTGGCTCTCCGTTGTGTCCACGCTCACGCCGACAATCACGGCGTTCTTTTCGGCGTACTTCGAAAGGTCTCGCTGAAAGTTGTGCGCCTCGATTGTGCAGCCCGGCGTGTTGTCTTTGGGATAGAAGTAGAGCACCACCCACTTGCCGCGAAAGTCTTTCAAGCTTACCTTACTCCCGTCCTGCGAGGGCAGAGTCACCTCGGGCGCCTGCTGGCCAACTTGCGGAAGATCTCCGGCCGCGGCCAGCGAAAAGGCAAGTCCGACGCACCCTACGGTCAAACTGAAAATACGAACAATGTGCAATGGGTTCATGGTGTGAGACCTCCCAAGCCAGAATTTTTCGCTTTTGGTTTTCGCCCCACTGGAAGTGTAAACCCGAGCGCCTCTGAAATTCAATGCCCAGATGATTTCGAGAGTGGTGTCATTTGCAATGGAATCCGCTTTGCAGCGGCAGAAACGCCGGCGGATTGATGGCGGTGGCGGCAACGCGCAAGCGGTGCATTAGGGCTTTTTGCGATATCAGGTCTTGACATTCATGTTGGCGGTGCCTTATGAATGGCTTCCATGCGCATAAGCCGTCGAGCTGTGTTGGGCCGATTACTGCAGGGACTGTCTCTGGCAAGAGTCGCGGCGAGCCCGTCTGTATTGGGTTGGGCGCAGAGCGCAGGCGCGAAGAGAGCGGCCTCCATTACTCCGATCCGTTTCCGTAACGTTGCCGGTTCGGCAGGCTTGAATTTCCAAGTGGAGAACAGTCCCACTCCTCTCAAGCATCTCATCGAAACCATGACGGGCGGTGTGGCGGCCTTCGACTACAACGGAGACGGCCTGGCCGACCTGTTCTTTGCCAACGGCGCAGCACTGCCCTCGCTCCAAAAGGAATCGCCGAAGCACTGGAACCGGCTGTTTCGCAATGAAGGCGGCATGCGGTTCAAAGATGTCACAGAAGAAGCCGGGGTGGCGGGTGAAGGATACTCCATGGGTGCAGCCGCTGCGGATTATGATAACGACGGGCATGTCGACTTGTTTGTCGCGGGCGTCAATCGCAATATCCTTTACCACAACCTGGGCAATGGCCGCTTCGAGGACGTTACCGAGAAGGCGGGAATCAAGAGCGGCAAGTGGGCGGTGGCGGGGGGGTGGTTCGACTACAACAACGACGGCCTCCTCGACTTGCTGGTCGTGAACTACGCTCAATGGTCGATTGACAACAACCGCTTTTGCGGCGACCCGTCGCGCAACCTGCGCGTCTATTGCCATCCCGAATACTTCCAGGGCCTCACCAATACTCTCTATCGCAATCGCGGTGACGGCACCTTCGAGGACGTCACCGAGAAATCAGGGATCGGTAAACACCAGGGACGCGGCATGGGGATCGCCTTCGCCGACTATGACGACGACGGTTTCATGGACGTCTACGTTACTAACGACAACCAGGCGAACTTCCTCTTCCACAACCGCGGCGACGGAACCTTCGAAGAAGTCGGGCTTCAAGCCGGCGTCGCGCTCATGAACTCCGGGCAGACCGTTTCAAATATGGGTGTGGACTTTCGCGACTACGATAACGACGGGCTTCCAGACATCTTCGTTACCGACTTGAACAACGAAACGTTTCCCCTCTTTCACAATTTGGGCGGCGGCATGTTCGAGGATGCATCGTACACCAGCCGCCTGTCCGTGTTGTCTTCCGCGCGAGGGGGTTGGAGCGCGGGAATCGTCGATTTGAACAACGATGGGTGGAAAGACCTCGTCAGCACAAATTCCCACGCAGACGACAACGTCGAGGAGTTTGCCGCGTATCACTACCGCCAGCCGAACAGCATCTTCGCCAATCTCGGCGACGGGACTTTCTGGGATGTGTCGCCTGAAGTGGGAAGCGATTTTCAGGTTCCGCGCGCGCACCGGGGGTGCGCATTTGCTGATTTCAATCACGACGGCAAAATCGACATGGTCGTATCATCGCTTCAAGACCCGGTGGAGCTTTGGCAGAATGTCGGGGCGGACGACAATCACTGGATCAATCTCAAACTGGTGGGGAGCAAGAGCAACCGCGACGGCATCGGGGCGCGCGTGCGCATCGGCAAGCAGGTGAACCACATGACGACCGCCCTTGCCTACGCATCCTCCAGCCACGATGGAGTGCATTTCGGACTGGGCAAGACCGCAACGATTGACAAGATTGAGATTCGCTGGCCGAGCGGAATCGTGCAAACGCTCCGCGACGTTAAGGCTGATCAGCGATTGGAAGTCCGTGAGCCGGAACACTCCGCGTGACGCCAAATTGTAGAAGGAAGCTGACTTGTTCGTTGGTGTGGGAAGGGCGGGGCTTCAGCCCCGCCGGCTCCAGGCGGACGGTTGAAGGGCCTTTAGGCCCTGAAGCCGAATAACTTCAGGGGCTGAAGCCCCCACACTCTGCTCATCTCCAGCGGCGGGGCTAAAGCCCCGCCCTTCCCCTCCGCGAAATGGCAGGTGGCGCGCCAGCACTACGGCGAAGGCGGCGTGATGGCGACGTTCTTTTCCACTTCCTTTTTACTTTCCTGATCCTTGGTTTGCATCTCCTGGTAGACCCTTAACATCTCGCGTGCCAAGTCCCGGTCTCCGTGTGCCTGGTAAGCGCGACCCAACTGGTAGTGCAAGGTTCCATCCTCGTCGATGGGCAACGCGGCCCGCAGGTGCGGAATGGCGTCCGCTGCCCGTCCCACTTGCAGGTAGGCGATCCCCAAAGCGCTCTGTGCGGTGAGCAGCTTGGGATCGGCGCCTACAGCCTTCTCGAGGTACGTGATGGCTTCCTGCGGCTTTTGCGCATTTCTCAAGACGTTGCCCAGAAGATAATTCAACGACGCCGAAGAGGGGTATTGCTGAAGCAGTTCACGAAAAAGCTTCTCCGCTTCCGGAAGGTCGCCGGATTGGGCAAGCGCCATCGCTAATCCCCGCTTGAAGGCGGGATTTCCGGGAACAAGCTGAAGCGCCTCTCGCCAGTCTTTAGCCGCCTGTGCATACTGGCGGCCTTTGGATTCAATGCGGGCTCGCAGTTCGTAAGTTTCCGCCGAAGCTGGCAGCCTCCCTAATCGCTCGTAGGCAGAGAGGGCAAGCTGGTTATACGCGCGGGTTCGCCAAAAAAGCGTCTTGGCGTCTTTTCCCGGGTGCTCGACAACCGCCATGAGGTTCCCCGCCTCAAATTCGCATTCCAGCTTTTCCGACGCGCAGTCCGGCTGGGGCAACTCCTTTTCCCTTTGTTCTTCAACGGCCGCCCAGTCCGCATGATCGGTCTGCTTGTAAACCTCAGCGATGGCCGAGTGAACTCCGCGTAAGAACGGCATGGCGGCCAGCGCCTGTCTATAAAAGTAGAACGCGCTGTAGGACTGTTTGTTAGCAAACCGCGATTCGGCCACCAGGTACAGCCAGTAAGCCGAGTTGGGCGCCGCGGCGGCGAGGTCGTCAAAGCTCCTTTGCGCCAAGCCTTCGTAACACGCTCCCAGCCCGTACCACACCTTTGGGCTGGAAGGGTTCTGCTGGGCGAGTTTTTCAAACCTTGCGGCCGCCGCCCCGAATCGCTCCAAAGCTAACTCCGCGTCCGCCAGGGTGGCCTGCGCCTCCTCGTTTTCGGGCTGGAGCTTCAGGGATTCCTCGAGCGGAGCAATCGCCTCGGAGGGTTGGCCGAGATCCAGATATGCCGTTCCCATCAGCAACCGCGCCGGGAAGGATCGCGGATCGAGCTTCAGTACTGCCAGATATTCTCGAATCGCACCTCGCTTGTCGCCCGACATGTCGAGCGCCAGGCCCAGATTGAGCGCCAAGCCGGGGTTGTCCGGCATCGTGCGGACAAGTTCGCGATAGATGGGGATGGCTTCACTGGCGTGCCCTGCCGCCATCAATGTCTTGGCGAGTTGAGCTCTCTCGGCCGGAGTCTGCTGCGCGCAAACGGGACTGGCAAGGAGGAATATTGCAAATGCAGATGCGAACAACTTCATAGCATTCAAGTGTCGATAGTCGAGAGTTGAGAGTCAAGAGTGAAATCGCGAAGGACCACCTGCCGACCTGCCCATCTGCCTATCTGCCGACCTGCCCACTGCTAACGCCGGAACGAATAGGACAACTTTACGAAGAACTGCTTTCCGTCCGTAGCTAGGTTTCGCGTGTGCAGAAGTTGGTAAGCCGGCAACAATTCCAGGTTATCAAGGTTGTGGTTATAACCGACGTAAAGGGCCGTAAAGGGGTTCACAAGATAGGTGAAGAGAAAATCCGCATTAAAGGTCTTCGTGGTGCTCAAAGACGTTGCGGCGGCATTGGCGAGCACAGTCGTGTACTGCGGAATCACACGCAAGGAGAGTTTCTGGTTAACCTGGTAAATGCAGGCGGAGCGGAAAATGTGATTATTGAAAATGCTGGAACCGGTGAAGCGGTCCGTGAGCCGGTCAAAGAGGTACGTATTTTCCATACGCAGACGATGCTCCGGCCGCACGACAATATCCAGGCTGGCGGTCTCAACGTTCGCCAGCGACGGCAGTTGACCGGTGGGAGGAACGATATTGATTTGCGCTCCTTGCGAATAATCGATCTTGAATGCCAGTTGTTGGGCCCAGGCGCCCTCGCTATAGATCCCCTGCCGGTGATGGGAATAGGTTTGAATAAACGGCAAACCCGAAAAATCCTGAGGCCGGAGCGTTTCTTGATCCGCCTGATAGTAGAGCTCGAAAGCGGTCTGGCCGGTAAATTCCCAGCTCATGGTGTAATCCTGGTAGGCATCGAGCCGGTTTCCGCGATGGTCCCAGAGCGGATTCAGGAAGACCGTCGGCCCCCAGGAAATCAGATATTTTCCCTCGGGGCGGAACCGGTACATGGCGATTTCGCTGAGGCCCCGCATATCGGTGCGTAGCGGCGGACGCGCGATGGTACGGCCGACATTAATGGGCCGCTCAACAGTGTCGACGCCAATGAAACCGCTCAGGGTGGAGAATCCCGGGCTGAAATCGTCATACTCGGCGTTGCTGTAAAACGTCCGGCCGTCAAAGCGCGCCTGGGCCTTGTAGGCAGGCCCGGCGCTGGTGAGGCCACCCGGCAAGGTCGTCGAACTGGTCACCGCCTCCCCACTCAACCACCAGTTATTCCAGAGTCTGAAGCGGGTGTCCACCCCACCAACGCGATTGTGGGTGCCGGCAAATTCCCGGTCCGTATAGATCATGCCCACGGATGATTGCCGGAAGAGATCGCGCGTGGCGCGGACCACCGTAAACAGGGCCCGCTTGCCTTCCAGGGGGTCTCCCGGCGCCACAGACTCTCCCGGCGAACGGTCGTCGGAGAAAAGCGCGCCAATCGCGTACGGTCCCTCCTTGCCCGTCAGACGCGCGCCAAACTGGGGATCGGCGATGTTGCGCGTAAACACCAGGCCCATGGGCGTGAAAAAGTAGTTGGGGTTTTCGAGAAAGAAAGGGCGCTTCTCCGGATAGTAGACTTCAAACCGGCGGTTGACGGTGATCTGGGGCTGGTCGGACTCTACTTGCGAGAAGTCGGGATTTACTGTTGTATCCAGCGTAAAAGAGCGCTCGAGGACGAGCTTTCCGTCCACGCCAACGCGAGGATCGAACGCTTTGCTTTGGACTTGGGGGAGATTGGGAATGCTTTGATCGAGGGTGCGGTAGGAGCGCGTGTAAGCATAGGGAATCAGCATGTCGCCGCGCCCCGGGGAAATTCCCCGCAAGCCCTTCAGGGTGGCTTCCTGAGTCATTCGCCCTTCGATACGTGTGGAGACCCGCGGCCAGGTGGCCGATTCGTTGTTGCGCACGATCCAGCGGACGAAAACGACTCCCCAGGTCTGCTCTTCGGTGGCCGGAAAACGCAAGCTCTTGAATGGCACACAAATCCATACCACGAAGCCCTGGTCCGTGTACTGGCCGCGCGATTGCCACACGCTATCCCAGGTATTGTCGTACTGGTTGGTCGGCCCCTCCGTCCACAGGCCGTCCATCTGATGGCCGTAAGCGTTTACGGTAAAGACATAGGCGCGTCGCCGGTCGTGAAACGTGTCGAGAAAAAAATCGAGCTTGTCGTCGCCAGTAACGTTGTCGCGCGGCGTGCTGTGCCCGCGCACTTTCTTCACATCAGAGTCAAACGCCACGAAGACACAGTACAAATTCGTATCGTCGTAGCCAAGGTAAACATCCGTCTTTTGAGTGGAAGGCTTGCCGTCGCTGGGCAGGCGTTCAGTGAAGCCAGAAACCTTCGCCAGCCGGCCTTCGCCTTGCCACTTGCGGCTGGGCTTCATATCGAGGAAATCCTCGAGTGTGGGTGGGGTTGAGACACGAGGAATATACAGCGTTGTTTCTTTCCCCAAGGGACCGGACCCAGACAGGGCAAGCTGGGGAAAGAAAAAACAGAGCGCCAGAAGCAGCCACAGGAGGCTGCCGAGAATCCCTGAAGGGGATTGAATGAGTTGCCGGGGGCAACGCTTCCGGTTCCGGGAGATCCAGCCAGACCGACCCTGAACGGGTCGAATTAACGCCTTCTCACAGCCGTGCATCGCGTCTCTATTCACGGTGCGACCCCTTCAGGGTCGCTGGGGGTTCGCGGTCACCATTCCGGAGGCGTTGCCCCCGGCTACTATCTTGCGCCCTTCCAGGGCACGAAGGTCCTGCGGTTTCGTAGTTCGAGCGTAGCGCCAACCTTCAGGTCGGCGCGTGCTGGCCTCAAGGCCAGCGCTACGCTGGGACCACAACACTACCGAAAATCGAAGCACATTGTACACGAAAAAAAAGCGGGCGCCACTTGCGCAGCGCCCGCCATGAGAAGGTCAATGCCTGAAGTGGCCTGGTTGGGATCGGGTGAACAACCCGATCCCAAGGAATCAAGCCAAGTAGCTAGAACCGCAGGAACGCGCCGAATTGCACAACGCGTGAACCGTAAGAGGAGCCGACCTCACCGAAGGTGTCACCACAAGTGGGCCCTCCACCGGATGTGGACGCCGTTGTCGTACAACCGGTGTTGATACCGCTGAAGTGAGGATTGTTGAAGAAGTTCTCCGCTTCAGCCCGCACCTCCAGGTTGAACCGCTCCGTGAGCTTGAAGATTCGAGCCAGGCTGGGGTCAAACTGCCACAGTCCGGGCCCGGTGAGCCACGATTCCGTGCGGCCGATGTTGCCGATGACGGTCGAAGATTCGTTCGGCACAAAGGCGGAAGAGTTAAACCACTGCGGGAAGCCCAGCGAGTTATTGGACCCCTTCAGGTACTGGACCGCCGCAACGTGGTTCGGAACCGCATTCGTATCGTAGGTACTGATGTTGCTTATATCCTGACTCAACTGCAACGGCGCGCCCGTAAACGCGGAGATGATGCCGTTCAGTTTCCATCCGCCCAGGATCGCGTTCGCGGCTTTGGAGCTGCTCCCGAACTTCTTGCCCTCGCCGAAGGGTAGATCGTAAACGAACGCCATCTTGAAGTTCTGCGTGTGATCGAAGCTCAGCGGACCGTAGTTGAGCTGCTGGCACCCCTGAGGCATGGACGAGGATGGCGGGCAGTTAAACTCCAACCCGTTTTCCCACGTGTTGTCGTTCACATATCCCATGGCCTTCGAGTAGGTGTAACCCAACTGAACAAAGAGGCCATGAGAGGACCGGTGATTCAAGCTGACCTGAAGGGAATTGTAGTGTGAATCCAGATATCCCTGGAATTGGTACGTCCCTCCTGATCTCTGAACCCCGGCGAAGGATTGCTCGACGCCGAACAACGGAGCCGCGTTGAGGTCCCGGCCGTTGAATTCGTGAACGTAGTGATTGCCGACGTAGCCGACGCTCAGCAGGAAGTCCGACGGCAGTTGGTGCTCGATAAATACGTTCCACGATTCAACGTACCCACGGTGGTACTTCCCCGGGCCCAGTGTCCCGACGTCAACGTCGGTAGGTGGCGTCAGGGCGCCGCTGGACAGGCTGGGTACCTGGATGATCGGCAGGCCAACCGCGTAGGGGCTGCCGGGGACCGTACCAAACGTGGAGTAGGGTCGATAGCAGGTGGATCCCGACGCTTGGCCGGCGCAGGCGGACGCTTCGGCGGAGGTAGAAGTGTCAAAGTCATCCGCTCCGATAGCTAGGGGGAAAAAGCCTCTCAAAGGCCTTTCCAAAGGAGTTGTGTCGTCTGACATTCCGAATCCAGCCCGGGCTACCGTCTTCAGGTTAAGCTGATAGGCCAACCCGATGCGAGGCATGAAGAGCGCCTTGCTCGTGGTGATTCCATTGTGGGTCGAGTTGCCGCCCAGCCCACCGAAATGCAGTTCGCCTGTGGCCGTGTCAAACAATTCACCCTTGTCTTCGCCATCCCGAGTGATCAAGGGGAAATATTCCCAGCGCACACCCAAGTCAGCGGTCAGCTTCGGAGTGACCTTCCAACGATCGCCGAAATAGACGGCAAACTGGGTATCCTTACCGGTGGACTTTATAAACTGGGCATCGTTTTGAGCTTCCGAGATCAAGCCCAGATCCCACCCCGCCCAGGAGTTCTGTAGGAAGGGGGTCAAGGTTACGGGACTTCCTCCGCTCGTCAGCCCTGTGGTGTTAAGAGCGGTGATGCCGTAATCGTCGATGACATTGCCGCGCGGACAGCAGAAGATCTCCGGCTGAAATGCATTGAGGTGGTTATGGGAGATGTCGACGCCCATGCGCAACTCGTGCGCTTTCTTGATCCAGGTGAGGTTATGCGAAGTGGTGAGAGTCCAGTCGTTTCGGGTGTCCGGTTCCCAGGAGTTCAGACTGCCCATGCCGCTGAATCCTTGGATGCTGACCCCGGGAAGACCAGTATAGCGGGGATCTCCGGCGGGAGTGTTACTTCCCTCGATGCCGAGCAGAGTTTCCCCGAGAGCGGAGCCGTATCCCGGTGGGTGAGCAAATTCGCTCATCCGGTCAAAACCGAGATGGCCCGTCAGAATTACGCTGGGAGAGAGCGTCCAGGTATGCCCAACCGTAGCGATTTGAGCGAATTGGTGGGCCGTGCCGCTGCCATTACCGCCCGCCGCGCCAAGATCAAAAGGCTCATAGAAATTGCCGACCTGGCCTGACCACTTTGCCCAGATGGTGTGATTCTGGCTCTGGTTCCAGTCGATGCGGCCGGTATAGATGTTGCGGCTCAATGGCCGTGCGGCTTTGGTCGCAATAATGTTATAGGGGGTGCCGGTGGTGATGACACCCGTGTTGATGTTGGGCTCCGGGATCAGCTTATTGAAAGCAAGGGCGCCCTGGTTCAAGCGATCCCCAGGTATGACGTTGGGCTTCCCGCCCGAGGAGAACACGCAACGTCCCGTGCCATCTGGATTCCCGGTTGCGGGATCGAACACCATGCCCTGCTGCAATTGAACCGAACCGCCTTCGGTGGTGCAAACGTTAACGTTAGGAACGGGGGCTCCCAGATAAGAGCTGAAGTCTCCGGCCTTCATATCATCGGTCGGGATAAGGTCGGTGAAGCCTTCAGCCTGGTGCTGCCAGCTTCCGTCCCAGTTGCCGAAGAAGAAAAGTTTGTCTTTCTTAATCGGCCCACCGATGGCGACCCCGTCATTGTTCAGGATACCTGTATTGCTGCCATGGTTATACCAGTTCGAAGCGTTTAGACTGTCGTCAGTATGGAAGCCGTAGAGTGATCCGTGGAGCTGGTTGCTGCCGGACTTTGTTACAACGTCTACAGCGGCTCCGGCGGTCAGACCCTTTTCCACGTCGTAGTTGGCTGTCTGAACGTTCACTTCTTCTACCGACTCTTGCGGCGGAACTACCAGCATGTGGTCGGGCAGCCAGACGAAGAGGTTGGTAGCGCCGTCCACTCTCGTTGTGTTGTCATGAGCCGGCAAACCGTTCGAATAAATCTCGAACGACCGCTCCGGCGTGTCGGCGATGGAGTTCGGGTAACTGTTGGAGAGTCCCGAGGTCGAGAACACGCCCGGGGCAAGCAATTCCGTGGCTTGGAAATTCCGGTAGGTGCTCAGTGGAAGGTTCTGCACGGCGTAACTGCTGATTTCCGTGTGAACATCCGCCTTTTGTGTTTGCAGCACTACCGCAGAAGCTTGCACGGTAACTTCCTGCGTCGTGGAACCCACCGTCAGTTGCAAATCCTGCAGGTTCACCTGGCCGATGGTCACGCTAATACCGGTCTTCTTGAACCCTTGAAATCCCGATGCCGTCGCGTTTAGGGTATAGGTCCCCTCGGGGAGATCGAGCAAGCGGTAATAACCGGCGGTATCGGTGGTCCCGGTTCGCGCAAACCCTGTCGTGTCATTGACAATGGTTACCTGCACCGCGGGGACTACAGCGCCGCTGGGATCGCTTACCGTGCCCGACACCGAGCCATAAAGGACTTGGGCGTGTAACGGCTGCGAGAGTGCCGCCGCTAGCAAGCCAGCCCCAACGACCGTTAACAGAAAGAAAAGGGCAGTCGAAGCGCCTGTTCTTTTGGCCTTACACTCATTCATAACGTTTCCTCCTTACATTTTGAAATAATCGATAGAACTCTGGGCACTCATTGCCTTGCCCAGTACGCTGCGACCCGACGGGACAGAAATGACAATAGCAGTCTGGCCCCCTCGCGTGATCACCCTCTAATCTCGTTCACGCAGGGTTTCTCCTTAGATATGCGCAAAACGACCCACGGAGAGGGCATCTTCGTTCAAAAAATCTTGCTTAGGCCCCAAACCTCAAGCGACAAACTGTCACTTCCTCGCAATTTTGCAAAGAATCAAATGACCGGGTAGGTTATATACCATCATGCTACGTACTGTCAAGCTTTTTGACCGCACGCTAGTGTATTAATTTAACTGGTAGCATCGACTATTAGGTCGACAAATGCTGGTTTAAAGGCCGGCGTTACTTTGAAATCAGGGTACTACCGACCGCCCTCTTTTTGACCGCCCCAATGCCCTACCCTGCACGAGCTGGGTCAGGATGCCTGTTGCAATTGAACGAGAACATCCTGCAGAATACGAGGCTGAGTGACGGGTTTGACGCGGGCCGTAGCCATGCGAGGTGGGGCCGGGATCTTGCCTCTTCATTGAGAAAGCCAGCGCCAGGCGTGTTACAGCTGTGTGAAAGGGGACTACCCACTTGGACCGACGAGCCTTTCTGAAGGGCGCGGCAACTGCTGCGTTGACCCCCAAAATGCTGCGGGCTGTAGAAAACAAGCGAATCGCCTTTGGTGGGATTCAAATCGAGTGCAGCACTTACAGCCATATCCGCACCCGGTTGGAAGACTTCACCATCAAAAGAGGCCAGGAGTTGGCCGACGATCCGTTCTTCAGGCAGATGAAAGAGTACCCGTACGCGTTTCACCCTACGCTTCTGGCAACGGCCGTTCCCGGACCGCCTGTCGAGCCGGAAGCCTACAACCAGCTAAAGACGGAATTCCTCCGCCGGTTGGCGGACTTGCTCCCACTGGACGGACTCTACCTGGCCATGCACGGCGCCATGTACGTGGAGGGCATGCAGGACGCAGATGGAGACTGGATTGCCTCAGCTCGCAAGGCCGTGGGCAAAGGGTGCCTGATCACCGCGAGTTTCGACCTGCATGGCAGCTTAAGCCGGCGCGCAATCGACAACCTCGATATGCTCTCTGCCTTCCGGACCGCTCCTCATATCGATCGGGAGGAGACTGCCAAACGAGCCTGCGACATGCTGGTCCACTGCCTGGATCAACGAATTCGACCCACCCTGGTCTGGTCTCCCATTCCCGTGTTGATGCCCGGCGAGCGCACGAGCACTGTTTACGAACCGGCGAAGCATTTGTGGGCGCAACTGCCGGGAATGAACGCGGAGGCTGGAGTACTCGATGCTTCTTTACTGGTCGGTTACGTCTGGGCCGACGAACCTCGGGCCACCGCAAGCGCCGTGCTGACAGGCACCAATCGCGATTTGCTTAAGAAGGACGCGCTTTCACTCGCTCAGCAATATTGGGACGCCCGCAAAGAATTCAAGTTTAAGGTGCCCACGGGCACTCTCGCCGAATGCATTGAACGGGCGCAGCGATTGGTAACAAAACCGGTGGTGATCTCCGACTCGGGCGACAACCCGACCGGAGGGGGCGACGGCGACCGGGCAGACGTGCTGGGCGAACTGCTGAGGCAAAACGTTCGCAACGCCGTTATCGCAGGCATCGCAGATCCGCCTGCAACCGAGGCATGCTACCGCGCCGGCGTGGGCCATTCGCTTCCTCTCAAGATCGGAGGTGCTCTCGACCCGCGCGCCAGCAAGCCCGTGGAAGTCTCGGCGAAAGTGGTCTTCCTGCTGCCGACGGGTAACCCACGTGAAAGGCAAGCTGTGGTTGAAATCCGCGGCGTGACAGTCGTCCTGACCGCACGGCGCCGGCCGTTTCACGAGATTCCCGATTTCACTGGGCTCAGTCTGGATCCGACTCGCTTCAAAATCGTCGTTGTGAAGGCGGGCTACCTGGTTCCGGAGATCGCGAAGATCGCTAACCCGAATCTTATGGCGCTCACCGATGGTGCGGTCAATCAGGATATCGAGCATCTGCCCAAGAGCAAGTGGCGCGTGCCTTCTTATCCGTTTGTGCCTGACCTCGAATGGACGCCGTCCGCAATTGTAGGCGCGCGGTCTCCGCGTTAGGGGCAATCCTCGTGGTCGCCCCAGGGCGGCCACAAGAGCCGCCCCTGCACCCGTTATTGCGGAAGCGAGGATGCCATCCCCGCCTTCACCTTTTCCAGGTCCTTCTCAATTTCCTCAGCAAGGGCGGTCTGGCCGCGCTCGACGGCCAATTCCTTGGCTTGCGCCAGGTAGCGCAGGGCGTTCGCGTTGTCGCCGGCGCGCCCGTAGGCCGCTCCGAGAGCATAGAGATACGCCGGCGTCTCTTCGTCGGTGGGCGTTCGTGTCTGAAGGAGTTGCTCGATTCCGTCCGCGTACAGGCGCTGGTGAACAAGAAGCCGCCCCAAATTGAAATGCGCCCGCCGGAAGCCCGGGTCGGATTCAGTTGCTTTCCGGTACTCGGCAGCCGCCTCCGGCAACTTTCCCTGGCGTTCGAGGAGATTGCCGAGATCATTGTGGGCGGCAGCGTAAGATGGAGAAATGGCCAGCGCTTTCCGGAATGCCTGCTCCGCCTCGTCAAGCTTGCCTTGCATGATCAGGAGCACGCCGTAATTGTAGTAGGCATCGGGGAACTGCGTGGGGTTTAGCTTTACTGCCGCCCGGAAGTGTTCCTCCGCTTTTTCCCGATTCCCCATACGCCCGTAGAGGATCAGAAGATTGATGTGGGCTTTTACCAGTTCCGGGTTGAGCCGCAACGCCTCCTCGGTCTCCGCCGCCGCATCCTTCAAGCGCCCGACCTGCTCGAGTTGGACACCTCGTTCCAGGTGGGCCGCGGCTCGCATGTCGAGTTTTCTAAGCTGATCGCGGAGGGGGTCGTCGACGGGAGGCACCACCGCCTCGTGGTGCGCGTACAAGGCAAGCTCCTGCTCGGCCTCTTGGGTACTGCCCAGTTTTCGGTCCACTTGCGCCAAGGCATAGTGTGCCGGCCCGTAAGTGGGGAACAGGTCGCAAGCCTTACGGAACAGCTTCTGGGCAGCGGCAGGATCGCCACGCAGAACGGCGACCCGTCCCAAACCGTAGTACGCCTCCGCGGCCCCCGGCATGTCATCCACAATTTCAGAGTACGCTTCCTTGCTCTCGTCGATCTCGCCCGAGGCGAGAAGATTCTCCGCCAATTTCAGGCGTGCCGGCAGATACGACGGATCCGGCTGCAGCGCCTGCTTAAAAACTTCCGCAGCCTCCGCGTGCTTCCCCTGTTTGGCGAGGAGCGAGCCGAGGTAATAAAGCCACTGGAACGATTCGGCGCTGAGTTGAGTCGCACGCTGATAACACGCCAGGGCCTGTTCGGGCCGGTCGTAAAGATCCATCAGCATTCCCAACTTGCCGGCCGCGTCTGAATCCCGTGGCCGCTGACGGGCAGCTTCGTAGGCTCGCTGAACCTGGCCGCGAACTTCCGCGGGGAAATCGCTCAGATTGAGCGACGGGAGTTTTGGCAAGTCTTCGCCCCCGAGCGCACAGCAGGAGAGCCCGACAGCCAGCGCGACTGCACAGAATTGCCACCGCATGGCCGCATTGTACGCCAGATTGCGAATTCGTGGACGCACAGGTGCAGGCTTTTTCTCAGCTCCCCAAGGATTGCCCGCACTATTCCGAAACACGTGTGGTCACGTCACCTCGAGCAAGGAATTCCTTCCGCAAGGATGTCCCCAGGCCTGGCTGGGTAGGAACTTGGGCGAAGCCTTCCTGGATCACAACGTTGTCCGTGTACGCTTCCGGGTACCACCCCTCGTAAAACCCCCGCACCGTTTCAAGGATCATCGCGTTCATGGCTGACGCGCAAACGTGGAGATTGGCGAAGATCGTGACCAGTCCGCTGCAATCGTGGGGCGCAATGGGCAGGTGAAACGTATCCGCCAGAACCGCGATTTTGCGGCCTTCGGTGATGCCTCCCGTCCAAATCAGGTCAGGCATGACGATTCGCGAGGCGTGCGCCTCCAGTATCGCGCGAAAGGCGTAACGCGTGAACAGCCGCTCGCTGACACAATGCGGCACGCGGCTTTCCGTAGCCAGCCGGGCCAGGTCGTCGGCGCTGTCCGGCTTGATCATGTCTTCCATCCAGAGCACGTCGTAGGGTTCGAGCGCCCGGGCGATGCGCAACGCGCAGTTCAGGTCCCAACGGCAGTGCCCTTCAATCATGATCTCCATCTTGTTCCCAAGAGCTTCTCGAATCTTCTTCACGCACTCCAGTCCGGATTCCACGTCCTCCGCGGAAAGATAGGTCCCTGACGGGCCCAGTTCAGACCAGGGCGTCGGCCGTGTTGGACCGCCGGCGTGAAGTCGGGGAGCGAACTGATCCCAGGGCCAGATCTTCATGGCCGTAATTCCTCGATCGTAAAGACTCCGCGCCAGTTCCGCGGGCCGCTCGAGAAAGTCCGTGTAATCCGTGTAAGGTCCTCCGTTCACGCAGGTGTTGTACACACGCAGGCGATCCCGGCACATCCCTCCGAGAAGATTATAGATGGGCTGCCTCAGGTACTGGCCCCGGATATCCCAAAGCGCAATATCCACTGCGGAGAGAGCACGCATTTCCGCGCCCGCGTAGCCGAAGAAATTCGCCCAGCTAAAGACGGCGTCCCAGAGGCGTTCCACGTCCAAGGGGCTCGAGCCCAAGAGGAAATCCGCCACCAGATCGTGTACTACAGCTTCCACCGCCCCCGGCAAATAATAGGTCTCGCCCAGGCCGATCAAGCCGTCATCAGTGTGGATGCGAACCCAGAGAATGTTCGGCTGCATCCCGCTACGCACAGTCTCGACTTTAGTGATCTTCATCGAACCTCCGAAAAATCAAATCGCGTGTAGCCGACTTCGTGTCACTTCTCCGGCCTCGCCTTATGGCTCGGGAGCTTTGGTTCCTTGAGCAAATTGTGCTGTTTTCGCTCCGTTTAGCCTGCAATTTGCGCTAATGTGTGCGCAAAACGAGCATGATTCGCACCACATAAACGAGTGATGTACTTTGTTTTCAGCAACTTCTTAGCTTCGTTCCCGGTAATTCTCGTATAACTCCTTTGTTTCCAAATACTTCTTAGCTTCGTTTCCCCAATTCTTCAAAAGTTACAGTTGTTTTCAATAACATACTGGCTTCGATCGTACTTTTTTGTTTTTTTCCGACCTCGGCTTTCCCGATTGCCGGGGCTATTGCGTTTTTCCTCGCAGTCCGGAGCCTGCCTACGACAATGTGTCCGCAACATGACCACGATTATAGGCTAGCATATGTCCCGGGATTTGTCAAGCGGAAAATGCAAAGAACTGCGATGGAAACTCGAGAAGTGGATTCCCGCGCAAGCGGGAATCCAATGCTCGGACTTGCCCAATGTCTGAATCGCAGTGCGAGACAAGCGAGCGGACTTTTCCCGAATCTCCTCGCCCTCCCTGGCCAGACCACGCCAGGAAGAGTGACTGTGACAAGATGTCGTCGGGAAGGCGACGGAACGACATCTCTTCAGTCCAATATTGTATAATCCGTGCGGTTCGCGTGTTGGCAACCCCCGTGGCGGCAGCGATAGCCGCCGAAACAGGACGGTGGAATGGGGAGTAAGAACATGGCAAGGCGAAAAGACTCCGAGAACAGCAAAAAGGCGAGTAACGGCAAAACCAAAAACGGAAACGGTCCGCTGGCGGGGGTGAAGGATTTCAGGTACGAGGCCACGAAGCGGAAGAACATTCCTCCGGCAAAGATTGCGGCGGAGGGAGTGGTTCCGCTTTTGCCGAAGGCCGAATACTTTTACAGTGCCCGACGCCCCCCTAAACTTCAATTCGATCCCACGGGCAAACCAGACCAGTTGCCTGAGTTGCTGGCGACAGCCCGGCAGAGGGCGCTGAACGCGGATGAGGCCAACACGCTGGCCGAGGCATTGCGGGATCAGGAACCGTGGCTGGAGTGGGCCGGAAAGCGCGAGGCGAAGAAGTTCGAGGTTGATCCGGTTGTCCTGCACATTCACGAGCGCATCAGCGCCAAGGCCATTTTGAAAGTCGCGGCGCGGCAGGACGTGGAACGCTCGCTCTTTGCCGACCCCCAGCAGGCTTACCACGAGGCCGTGCAATTCTACCGGCACGACATTGATTGGACGAACCGGCTGATTCTGGGCGACAGCCTGCAAGTGATGTCGTCACTTGCCCGGCGCGAGGATTTGGCGGGCAAAGTTCAGATGATCTACATCGACCCGCCCTATGGCATCAAGTTCGCCAGCAATTTTCAACCCAAGATTGGCGAACGCGATGTAAAAGACAGAGAGCAAGACCTCACGCGCGAGCCGGAAATGGTCAAGGCCTATCGGGATACGTGGCACCTCGGCATCCACTCTTACTTGGCGTACCTTCGTGATCGCCTTGCAGTTGCGAAGGAACTGTTGTCAGACACAGGAAGCGTCTTCGTGCAAATCGGCGAGGAAAATCTTCACCGGGTCCGATGCGTAATGGATGACATATTAGGCGAAACGAATTTTTGTGCAGTAATTCCGTTTGTGAAAACGGGTGGCGTAAAACAGAACCTATTGGCAGAACGCTGTGATTTCTTGCTCTGGTATGCGCGCGACTTGGAGCATGTCAAGTATCGGCAGCTATATCAGGAAAAAACGACGGAGACGGCAACTACCTTCACCTGGTTTGAACTGCCTGACGGCTGTCGGCGGGGATTGAGGGCAGCAGAAAAACACGATCCGCTACTCGTCCCACCCGATGCTCGGCTGTACCGAGCCGCGAATATCACAACTCAGGGGAATCCCGTTTTCGCGTTTCAATACCGGAACGAGGAATATGCTCGGGCATGGAAGACAACTCCTGCAGGTTTGGGGAAATTGGCAATTGCCGACCGGCTTCATGTGGCAACAAACAGCCTCAGTTATGTTCAGTATCTCGACGACTTTCCAGTTTCCGAAATTACGAGACTTTGGACAGATACTTTTTTGGGAAGCTTCGCGGAAGAAAAGGTCTACGTGGTTCAAACGAGTCGAAAAACAATCGAACGATGCCTGCTAATGACGACCGACCCTGGAGACCTCGTGTTCGACCCAACCTGTGGCAGCGGCACAACGGCCTACGTGGCCGAGCAATGGGGCCGTCGGTGGATCACGATTGACACCAGTCGAGTATCAATCGCCATCGCCCGCCAAAGGCTTCTCACCGCCAAGTATGATTACTATCAAACAAGGGCATTAACCGCTGAAGACCAGGCACGAAACCAAAATGGAACTTGGCTTACCGATCCGACTGGACAAATTCAGGGGCCTGTCACGTTCAAGTGCAAGACCGTACCGCATGTCACACTCAAGAGCATTGCGCAGAACACGAACCTCGACTCCTATCTTCGCCAAGCACGAACCCATCCTTGAAGAAAAGCTGGCTGCCTGTAACGCCGCCCTGGCGCGAGTCCCTGAGACGACACGGCGAACGCTCGCGCATGAAGTTGATGCAGAAGCAGAAGGCCGAAGGCCGCAAGGCTATCACGGACGCCGACCGCCGACGCTGGGAATTGCCCGTTGTAGCGGCGGTCTATGACCGCCGAACGGATTCCGGCGGTCTTGGCACGGCCATACAGGCGCCGGAACAAGACCAAGACGGCCGTCGGGGACACGGCGGTCAGGGACACGGCGGTGAGGGACACGGCGGTGAGGGACACGGCGGTGAGGGACACGGCGGTGAGGGACACGGCGGTGAGGGACACGGCGGTCACAGACCGCCGCTACAGGGGGGGTGGGAACATTGGCAAGTTCCCTTCGATACCGACCCTGACTACCCGAAGGATTTGGCAGATGCCGTGACGGAATATCGCAAGGCATGGCGAGCTAAGATGGATGAGGTAAACGCCTGCATTGCCGCGAATGCCGAGCAGGAAGAATTGGTCGATCAACCGGAAGTTGCCAAGGGCATGCTGCGCGTCAGTGGACCGTTTACCGTCGAGGCCGTGCAGCCCCCGGAAATGATGCTGGGGGATGTGGAGTTGATCGATGTGGGTGAAGGGAAGTTTGGGGGAGAGCCGGAAGAATTAGAGGGCACGTTTGCGGTTCGTGTGGTGGAATCGAGAATCGACTTGGAAGCCAAGAACGTCGAGGCTTACCTGGAGCAGATGATTCGGTTGCTCCGGATGGATGGCGTGCGGTTCCCCGACAACAAGCAAATGCGGTTCACCCGGCTTGAGCAATTGCGGGTGGCTGAACCTGGATTGCAGGCGGAGGGGCGGTGGGTGCTGGAAAAGAACGGGGCGAAAGACAAAAACGGCGGTCATAGACTCGAGCCTGACGGCGGTCATAGACTCGAGCCTGACGGCGGTCATAGACTCGAGCCTGACGGCGGTCATAGACTCGAGCCTGACGGCGGTCATAGACCGCCGCTACAAGAGGACGCGGACCCGGAGGGGAAGGCGACCGTTTGCGTTGCGTTTGGTCCGCAGTATGGCCCGGTCACCGCAAAGATGGTCGAGGACGTGATTCGTTCCGCCAATCGCATGGGATACGACGACCTGGTGATTGCGGGGTTCAGCTTTGATGGCCCGGCGCAGGCCGTAATCGAAGAGGCCCAGAGGCCCAAGCTACGAATTCACGCTGCACACATTCGCCCGGACGTGAACCCCGGCATGAATGGACTCTTGAAAGAACAGCCGGGCAGCCAGTTGTTCACCGTCTTCGGCCAACCGCGCACACGGGTGCGTGGACCCGACCGTGACGGCCAGTACACGGTCGCGATGGAAGGTGTCGACATTTACAACCCGGTGGACAACAGTATTACTTCGACCGGAGCGGACAAGGTTGCAGCCTGGTTTCTGGACGGCGACTACGATGGTCGAACTTTCTGCATCACCCAGGCGTTTTTCCCGGATAAGACAGCCTGGGGCAAACTTAGCAAAGCCCTTGAAAATGTTGTCGATCCTGAACGGTTCTCGGCGCTGAGTGGAACGGTGTCGTTGCCCTTCCCGGCTGGCAAGCACAAATGCGTCGCGGTGAAAGTGATTGACCCTCGCGGAAACGAAGTGATGCAGGTACACAAGTTGTAGCGGCGGTCTATGACCGCCGAAAGGATGGAAGATCAAAAGCGGCCGTTATAGAGCGGCGCTATAGATGCCGACACAAAACGAATACAGCGGTCATAGACCGCCGCTACAAGAAGATGAAAAGGGAATTTAAGCCTCGGCTGCAGCGACTGAAATGGTTGTTCACTGATCGCCCGCTCTACTATCTCACCGTATGCACCGAGCCTCGGCGTTCGATACTAGCCAACAAGGAAATTCACGATTCATTCAAGGCATTTGCCGATCGCGCTGAAGGGTACAAAGTCTTTGTGGGCCGCTATGTACTCATGCCGGACCATACACATTTCTTCGTAGCTTTTACGCCGGAATCGCCAACGCTTTCCAAGTGGATGAAATCTTGGAAAAATGCCTTATCGAAAACCCTGAGACGGATGAACATTTCATCCCCGCACTGGGAAAAAGATTTTTTCGATCACGTCATGAGGTCCGAAGAATCTTATGAGCAAAAATGGCTCTATGTGCGGGAGAATCCCGTCCGAGCGGGTTTGGTTAAGCGTTGGGAGGATTGGCCCTATCAAGGCGAGATACATCATTTAACAGTATTGTAGCGGCGGTCTATGACCGCCGAAAAGATTGAATATCAAGACGGCGGTCATAGACCGCGGAAAAGAATCGCACGGCGAAAAGATCGAATATCGAAACGGCGGTCATAGACCGCGGAAAAGAATCGCACGGCGAAAAGATCGAATATCGAAACGGCGGTCATAGACCGCCGCTACAAGAAGGAAGCGAATGCCCGAACAACTCCCAATTCAGCCGGTAGAAAAGCCCATCGTCTGCAATCCCTATGAAGAGCCGACGGACCATTGGCTTTATGACAAGGAAACGGGTGAGGCGAGCCACGCAGGGCACCGCCGGGCGGTTGAGGGTCTGACGGCGGAGGAGCGAAAGAATCTGGAAGAGGAGGTTTCGGAAGCAACGGTCTGGGTGGACGGGCTTGACCGAATAAATAACGCCAACCCCGCAGGGGACGGGAAGCCCGGAATTCTTTTCTGCGTTGACCTTTCGGCCACACCTTTCTACATCAAGGGCAGCGGCTACCCGGAGGGAAGGCCCCTGCCGTGGCTCATTAGCGACTTCGGGTTGGTTGACGCCATCGAGAGCGGAATTGTGAAGATTCCCCGGCTGCCGGTTCTCGACAACACCGGACGGCCCGACCCGAAGTACTTCAAGCTCTGGGAAAAGATCAAGGAAGGCTTGGAACCAGCGGAGTTTCTTCCGGGTGGAAGGCCTAAACCTGCCGTGGTCTACCGTGAAGCCGAAGGCGCATTGCAACAAATAGCCGGGCAATGGGTGGAGCGATTTAACTACATTAACCAGGCGACTCCCGGACAGGATCACATCCCCCCGGCGCTCATCGTGGTTTGCGATAACACAGACATTGCCGAAGTCTTTTACCAGAAGATCAGCGGAGAGGCTGAGGAAGAAATCGTAACCAAAGAGGAAGTGGAGGAAGTTCTGGCAGGGGAGGAGGAAAACGAAGAGGAGAATGGGGAGAAACCCGGCAAAACGAAAAAACCGAAGACTCGTACGGTCTATGGCACAGGGGCCGTGTATGCGCAGTACTTCTCCAACACGCCAGAACAGAAGCGGACAATCCGCATCGATACCAAAGTGCTCAAGGATGCCGAGAGCGAAGATCCAAAGAAGAGAAAGCGGGGCGCGGCGGAAGAAATTCGCCAAATTGTGGCGACCGTCGGGAAGGCCGGACAGCCGGGCGAGCATGTCCGCTGCGTCGTGAGCGTGGCCATGCTGAACGAGGGATGGGACGCCAACAATGTAACTCACATCCTGGGCATTCGGGCCTTCGGGAGCCAACTACTCTGCGAGCAAGTGGTAGGGCGTGGACTCCGGCGAACCGACTACACGCCCGATCCCCAGACGGGCCTCCTGACTGAAGAATACGCGGACGTTTACGGCATTCCCTTTTCCGTAATCCCCTTCAAAGGGCGGCCGGTAAAGAAGCCCGAACCCGATGACAAGCCCAAGAACCACGTGCACGCTCTGCCGGGAAGAGCCGCCATGGCGATCCGCTTCCCCGTGGTGGAGGGCTACGCCTTTGCGCTGAAAAAGAACCTGATCCGGTGCGATATCGACAGCATGGAGACTTTGATTCTGGAGCCGAACCGGGAGCCCACGGCAACCTTCTTGATGCCCACCGTCGGTTACAAGGAGGGGTATCCCTCGCAGCCAGCCGCCACGTTCGAGTTTGTCGAACAGAACCGCGAAACCTACTACAAGCAGACTCACATCCAGGCGATAAAATTCCAAATCGCCAAATTGGTTTTAGACCAACTGCTTAGCGGATACACAAATGGAGGAGACGCGAAGACTAGAGTCCTTCGATTACAATCGCGCCATCAGCTCTTTCCCCAGGTGTACCGTTACGTTAATGAATACGCAACGCGCAAGGTTGACCGGCAAGGGTGCCACGAGTGCGAACTGGGACTGGAAAAATACGTGATGAGGATGGTCGAGCGCCTTCGCGACCAGATCATGCCGGATGAGTCTGAGGGCGAACCGCCCTTAATGCCGGTGCTCAATCGCTATAAGCCCATCGGGACGACCGCCGAAGTGAATTTCAAGACGGTTCGACCATGCTTCATGACGCAGAGAAGTCATATCAATCAGGTTGTGGCCGATACCGCAACATGGGAAACGACCGCCGCATTCCGACTGGAACAGGCGAATGAGGTCTACGCGAAAAATGACCACCTGGGCCTCTTCATCCCTTACGAGTATCAAGGTGTTGATCATAACTACGAGCCGGATTATCTCGTGCGCCTAGCTCCTAACGTTACCCTTGTTCTCGAAATCAAGGGATTCGAGGACGATGTCGTAAAAGCCAAGCACGCCGCGGCGAAGCGATGGGTTTCTGCCGTGAATAACTGGGGACAACTCGGCACGTGGATGTTCCATGTTTGCCATAACCCGCAGTTGCTTGGCAGAGAACTGGGTTTCCTTGCCGGACAGTGTGCGCACGCAGCGTAATTTACTCTTTAGCGGATCGACCTCGCCCGGTTCCCAGCGCGCAGCGATACACGCAACTCTGGACTGATGACAAGCCCCTTGGAAGTTGGACGGCCGCGGTCAAGTTGACGGTAACCGGCCTTACCGCCTACTCGATCCAAGCTGCGTTGTGTGGGGGTGCACCCGGATGAAGCGAGTACACCTGCCTTCCAAAGAGTGCGGCTTTCCTGCCGGGACTCTCTGGTGGTGCGTGCCTTCTTGTCTATACGCGGACTGACCGGCTGGAGCGGGTAGCGCAGAGGTATTCGCCGCCAAGGCGAATTCCTCTGCGGCCCTTTCTCATCGCACCGCCATGAACCGGTCGAGATTTCCATTTTAAGAACCGCAGAGGAACGCCAAAGACGCATACCTCTGCGTTACCCGCTCAAAATCAAAGACCGGCCATTCAAGTTCGGCGCCGGCTTGTGATCTTTATGCGTTTCTGGTAAAAGTTCAATCGATGAATGTATCCACGATCGTCACCGTCCTCTTGCTCGGATTCCTGGCGCTCTATCGCTTCCACCCACCAAAGGTCGAAGCCCTGGCTTAGTGTTCGGTCGCCCTGCGATCCAGGACGCCAGGGGGAGTACCTATGAAAAAGAAGCTCCAAACGTGGTTGGCTGGTGTGCGCTCGGCCTTTCCCAGCGCCTTCAGTCCCTACTGGCGCGCGGTGCCGCTAGGGCGGATGAAGATGCTTCTGGCAGGGTACTTCTTCTTCGCCTCCGCCGGCGGTTTCGCCATCGATCTATTGCTGATCAATTCTTCCAGTGTCGGTGGAGGGTTCTTTTGGCCCCTCTTATTGGGCACGGGAGCGACAGCGGCTAGGGCTGCCGCAATCAAAAGAGTTCGTCTTATCCCTCCTCTGCTTCTGCTGATTGTCGTGACCGCCTGGCTGGGCTACTGGGCCTCGCGCGTTTCGACGCCTTTCCCGGTCCCCGACGCGGTGCATCGGCGCGTGCTGTTCGACGCGATCGGGATCTTGGTGGGTATCGGTTTCGGGGCCCGATTTCTGCTGTTCTTCGCTGGTACGGAGGGCCTGGCCAGTGTGCGCATGCAGACCGAGCTTTCTTTGGCCCACGGGATTCAGGCGACCCTGGTCCCAACAATCTCTTTCCGCAACGCCACGTTCGAGCTATACGGCAAATCGGTCCCGAGTACAGAAATGGGCGGCGATCTGATCGATGTCATCGAGAGCGGCGGGGGTCTGGTCGCCTACGCCGCCGATATCTCCGGACACGGCCTGCCCGCCGGCCAGCTCATGGGGATGTTGAAGACTGCGATGCGGCTCGCGGTACAATTCCGCCAACGGCCAGTAGCTGCGCTCGAAAGTGTGGACCGCGTGCTGCCCGACGTTAAGGAACGTGAAATGTTTGCCACCCTAGCCCTGCTCCACTTCGATGGCTCTCGTGAAGCTGAGTACGCGTTGGCGGGCCATCCCCCGATCCTCCACTATCGGCATGCCACCAGGGACACGGCCCGCCTCTCCATGGAGCAGCTTCCGCTGGGGCTGATCCCTGGCGGCTCTTATACCAGTGAACGCGTTACCTATTCACCGCTTGATCTTTTCCTGATGGTTACCGACGGCATAACGGAAGTGGCCAATGCCAGAGATGAAGAATTTGGCCTGATACGCCTGCAAGAGCTGCTGACGCAGCATGCCACCAGAGCCTTGCCGGAGATTTGGGATTTCATCATGCGCGACGTGAAACAATATGGTCGGCAGCAGGATGACCAAAGTCTGCTCCTGCTGCGAGTGCTCGACCCGGTCATCCCCCTCAAGACCTGAATTCTAAAGAGCCGCAGGAAACTCGAAACCCACTTGAACGCACAATCGGCGAACCGTAATGTGCCGCGGAATTAGTGCGCCCGGATGAAGCGGCGGCACCTGCCTCCCCGGCCGCACTCCAAAGCCGGCAAGGATGAGTCTCGAGGGGTAGGCAGGTGAGCCCCAAAGGGGCGATCTAACGAAGCCCGGGGCAACGCCCTGGGTCAACGGCAGCCCAATCGATACCCGAGCCCTGAAGGGGCGGAACAATCCTCTCAATTCCACACCTACTTCTCGTCGTAGGCAACTCCGCAAGGGGGGAAGGCGTATTTCGCCCTTTCAGGGCTGGCGGCAAAATTGGGGGGTGATCTAAACCCAGGCCTTCAGCCTGGGCTTCGCTATTGCGCCCCTTTGGGGCTGGGGGAACGCGAGAAGGTACTAGGTGCCGTTTTCACCCGGATGGCACCGCCGCAGCCGGAGCATGGAATATCGGCAACTGGTCCTTTGAGCACGCAATTATATCCCGCCTCCAGCAGCCTCCGAGTAGGCCGCAAATTATAGCTTGCCGCGGCACTAAACAAGTCAGGATAACACTCAAATTCGGTTGTGCTGCGAGCGGTCCTGTACTAAGCTCTGTTGCCTCCTATCTCGGAGACACTGAGTTGCGAATCGGAGGAGAGGAGAGGCAATCCCGAGTTCCCTGCCGGGGTGTTACCGTCTGCTTAGCCAGCAAGGCGCAATCCCGAGATTCGGTAACTGACAATGAAGACGCAGAGCCCCCCGAAGACCCTCAGTTTGGTCATGAAACTTCGACAAACGCGGCGCGTGCCTACCCTCTTGTTCCTGATTCTCGCAATGGCTCTAGCGCCAAGACTGAGAGGGCAGGACAGTCCGCAGTCCACTCAAGCCTCCGGTGACGCGAAGGCCTCCGAGGGCCAGCAAACCGCCGCTCCGCAGGCAAATGTCACCGAGGGCAAGACGGAACTCTCAAGCCAGCAGGTGAATAACCTGCCGCTCAACGGGCGTGACTTTACTAAGCTCCTCTCGTTGGCCGGCGGCACCACCACGGACACCAATGGCGCCAACAATTTCACCCTGCAGTTCGCCATCAACGGGCAGCGCGGCACCACGGCAGTCTTCGCGATGGACGGCATTTACACCACGGATCCCGAGCAGGGCGGCGCCACCTTTTCCAATTTCAACGTGGACGCGATCCAGGAGATCCAGGGGCAGTCTGGCGTAATGTCACCGGAAATTGGTGCGGGCGCTGCGGGTTACACGAACGTGGTGACCAAGCGGGGCTCCGACCAGTTGCACGGCGACGCGTTTGAATTCCTGCGCAACGCTTCGCTCGATGCGCGCAATTTCTTCGACCGCCGGAGCTTTGTGAGCCCCGGGCGCATCCCTCCCTTTCAGCGCAACGAGTTCGGATTCACGCTCGGTGGCCCGTTAACGCTGCCGGGCGTCTCGAATGGCCGCGGACGCACCTACTTCTTCGGGCAGTACCAGGGTTTCCGCCAAGAACTGGGAACGACGCAGGTTCTGGCCGTGCCCACCGCGGGGGAACGGCAGGGCATTGATACACTGACCTTCCCCGGCGATACCCTGACCGTACCGGTTAATCCGGCGATCCAGCCAGTGCTCGGACGGTATCCGCTGCCGAACGACCCGGAAGGTCCGTTCGGGCCACGCACGTATGCCACGTCGTCCAAGGTCGGGACTTCGAGCGACCAGTTTTCCCTCCGCATCGACCACAAGATCTCCAGCAAAGCGCAGTTTTTTGCCCGCTTCAATCTGGATAACACCTATGGCCCGCTGACCGATCCTGACCAGACGGTGATCGATCCCACCTTCGTCACCACCTTTTTGGACAACCAGCGCAACCTGGGGCTTCACTACACGCGCACGCCGACCTCTAACCTGGTGCTGGAGACTACGCTGGGGTACCTTCGCAGCACCCCGTCATTCGTGCCCCACAACGTGGTCCAGCCGGCCCTGAATTTCGGCGACGGTCTATTCGAGCCGTTTAATGGCCCGGGTGGCACCAGGACTGAAGAACTCGGCAATATCTTTCAGTTCCGCCAGACCCTCTCGTACGCGCACGGAAAGCATCACTTTGCGGCAGGGTTTGAGACTCGAGTCAATCGTGATTCCGCGGTTTTCGGCATTACACCCAACGGCAGCTACACCTTCGGGGGCGGTACGGCGTTCTCACCCGTGCACATCGCTTCGGCCAGCGGCCGGCACGACATCGAGCCCGGCGATGCTTTGCCCGATTCGCTGACCGGGCTCCTGACGGCCACGCCGTTCTCCTATACGAACTGGGTACCCTCGCCGGGTTTCCCCCAGGGAGACCACATCGATGAGGAGCAGACTCGGCGTGGGGCTTATAACTTCTACGCTCAAGACACCTGGAAAGCGACGCCTCGTCTCGCCCTGACCTACGGCCTGCGTTATGAGTTGGATACGCCAATCCACGAACCGAACCATCTGACCTCCGGGCCCCGTCTTCTCGGACCGGATGGCAAACCAGCCCGCTATTGGGACCCTGGCGCATACCAGATCTTCCTCTTCGACCCACAGCCGCCCTACGACACCGACCGGCGCGGCTGGGGACCGCGGCTCTCTCTGGACTGGCAGGCAACCGGTCACACGAATCTTCACGGGGGCGGCTCCATATCGACCTTGTTGCCTAACATCTGGCAGGAGAACTTTCTCACGGGCAGCGTTCCCATGGCTTTCACGCCCTACTTCTCGGCTATGCCTGGAGCCCCGCTGCCGTTTCAGAACGCCGCCACTCCCTTCAACGTGCCTCCGGTTTACACACCGCAGGGGAACCTGATCTTCACCACCGGCAACTCCAAAGACGTGCCCGCCAACACACAGATTGACCTTCAACGCTTCGAAGAAGATCTGGCGGCCAGGAGCCCCGGCCATCAGTTTCATCCCCTTTCCCTTTTCGGTATCGCCCCCAATCTTCGCAACGGCTATGTAGCCACCTACTCGGCCGGATTCGAGCACAGTCTTGGCAACCTGAACGTGAGCGCGGATTACGTGGCCACCATGGGCGTGCATTTACCCGCCGTGAACCTGCCTAATGGCTACGGCGGCGCTGATCCGGCCTTCGCTCCCTTCACTCAGTTCGACGCCGCCGGCCAGGTGGTGGGCGGAATCGCCCAAGAAACGTTGCTCACCAGCCGGTCGCACTCAACCTTTCACTCGCTCCAGTCATCTGCCTCCAAGACCTCCGCACGGTACGGTCTGGGTTTCATGGCCAACTACACCCTTTCAAAATCTCTCGATGATACGAGCAGCGTCCTGGGACCGAGCGTCGGCGGTGCGGGCAACGTTCAGCTTGCCCTTCCACAAAATCCCTGGAATCCAGCGGCCGACAAGGGACCATCGACGTTCGATATCAGGCAAATCCTGGCGTTAAGTGCCATCCAGGTGCTGCCATTCGATCGTGTCGGCCTTCTGCGGCCGCTGGGCAGCCATCTCACCTCGGGATGGCAACTCCTGAACATCACGACCCTGACCTCGGGATCCCCTTTCACCGTTTATTCGGGAATCCAGCAAAGCGGCTATGGCGTAGGTGGCGCGGATCGTCCTGACCAGGTTGGAAAACCCGTGCTTTCTACGGGGCGGGCGGTGCGTGAGGATTACTTCGGTCTCGGGGGTCAGAATGTATCGTTCTTCAATATACCGATTGGCTTGCCGGGAGGGACGGGCCCCAACCGGGGGCGCCTCGGTACTTTGGGGCGCGACACTTTCCGAGGCCCGGCCTATAGGGACTTTGACTTCGCACTCATTAAGGACACCGCCTTCGGCCGCAGGAGCTCGGGCGAGGCTCGAACCCTCCAGTTCCGAGCCGAGTTCTTCAACGCCTTCAATCTCGCCAACTTCGGCCTGCCGGCGAACGTGGTGCGGGGCACCGGCTTCGGGGTGATCTCCAGGACGGCAGGGACATCCCGCCAACTCCAGTTCTCATTAAAGCTGATTCTCTAGATGAGGATGCCGGTTTAAGCGTCTTCTCGCCATACGCCAAAATGGCGAACAGGAGAAATTGTGATGAAGCACTTATCTATGATTCTCGTTGTGCTGTGCGGCTTGAATGGAGCAGTAATTGCCCAGACTGGCCCGCTCGACTCTTCACGCGCAAGCGAGTTGCCGATCTATAAGGATTCTCATGCCGATATCGAGGCACGCATCGCCGATTTGTTGGGACGCATGTCCATTGACGATAAAGCCCAACTGCTTCACCCGCTCTTTTTCGGCACCAGACCGAATCCGCGCTTGGGGATTCCGGCGCTGAAATTCATCGACGGATCCTATGGGGTCCGCTGCGGGGAGTCTACGTCGTTCTGCGCGTTGGTTAACCATGCAGCGACCTGGGATCCAGACCTCATCTCCCACGTTGGCGTGGCGCTGGCGGAAGAGATCAAGAGCAAGGGACGCAACCTGCTGCTGGGCCCCGTGATCTACATGCACCGAATACCACAGGGAGGCCGAAACGCAGAGAGTTACAGCGAAGACCCTTATCTGGCCGGCACGATGGTCAGTTCGTATATCAAGGCGATCCAAAGTCAGAAGATCGCGGCAACGGCGTGTTTCCTGGCTGCGAAGACGCAGGAATACCATGTAACTGCTTATGACGTTCGGGTGGATGAGCGCACTCTCAACGAGATCTACCTCCCGGCGTTCCGTATGGCGGTGGAGGACGCGAAGGTGTGGGATATCATGACGCCCTACAACCACATTAACGGGGTTCGCGCGGCCAATGACGCCTCTCTTTTGTGGGATACGCTGAGGGGCAAGTGGCATTTTCCCGGGTTGGTGATGACAGACTGGGCCGGCGTTCAGAACTTTCAGGAGTCGATTTTTGCCGGCCTCGACCTCGATATGCCCGCAGGCCACGAATACACAGTGGAAAAACTGAGCGAGGTGTATCGAAAGGCGAAAGGAGAGCATGTCGACACGGACGAAGCGCTGGAAAACAAGCTCCTGAGCAGCAGGCTGGACGAATCGGTGCGCCGCATCTTGCGCGTGATGTTCGCGAATGGACTATTCGACGGGACTCCGTCTTCCCCGCCCTTCAACGTCGCCGCTCATCGCAAACTGTCGGCGGACGTCGCGCGAGCGAGTATTACGCTGCTGAAGAACGAGGGAGGACTTCTGCCGCTTGACCGGAAGAAGATAAAGTCGCTTGCCGTCATTGGCCCTAATGCCAATGTATGCCGTCACAGCATACTCAGTGCCTCCAGAGTATTGCCCTATGTTACGGTGACTCCTCTCGAAGGGATCGCAAGCAAGGTGGGCAACGAAATCGCGCTCCATTATTCGCAGGGTTGCGATATCGACGATGAAGGCTCGCTGCTGACAGATCAGACGGTAACCACCCCGGACGGCCGCAAGGGTTTTTTGGCGGAGTTCTTCGACGGCCTGGAGCCCAAGGGCAAGCCTGCGATGACGAAGATCGAGCCTTCCCTCGGCTACATGTGGCTGACCAATCCAATCCACCCCGAAGTGATAACGGGCGACTACTCCATTCGAGTGCGAGGTCTCTGGACTCCCTTGGAGTCAGGATACTATCGCCTGTTTGCAACCGGTGGCGAGCTTACCGTCGGGAATGCCGGAAGTCAAAACGCCGGCCTCGATGCCAAAGCCATGTGCGCTGAAAGCAAGCAGTTCGGCGGCAACCGATTCTGCTTCTATCGCAAGGGTACGACTTACGCTCTGAACGCCATCTTCAAGCGATATGAATGGAACGATTTTGAAATACGCTATCAGTACCGTGAAGACCATGCCCAGGAAAACGCTGTTGAGGCTGCCAGGCGTTCGGATGTTGCTCTGGTTTTCCTCGGATTCTCAGAGACGCTCGAGGCCGAAGGCCATGATCGAACTCCCGATCTACCGGAAGACCAGCTTGCACTGCTCCGCTCGATTTTGGCTGTCAACCGCAATGTCGTCGTAATTCTCAATACCGGGTCGGGCCTATCGATGGACCCGTGGTCACATGACGTGCCGGCGATTGTGGAAGCGTATTATCCCGGCCAAGAGGAGGGGACGGCCATTGCAGACATTCTGTTTGGAGACGTCAACCCGTCCGGCAAGCTTCCCTTTACCTGTATGAAGAGGTGGGAAGATTCACCCGTCTACGGCCATTATCCCGAAGGGGCGGATGAGGTCCTTCCCTATGTCGAGGGCATTTACGTGGGCTACCGGTATTTTGACAGGCCGGATGCTCCCCAGGCGGCATTTCCTTTTGGGCATGGCCTGTCGTACACAACATTCACCTACAGCAACCTTTCCATTTCTTCTCGCACGACAGAGACCGGTCAAATATCGGCTACCGTGCAACTGCGCAACTCCGGCGGACGAGCCGGGGCGGAGGTCGTCCAGTTATACATCGGCGCGGATCATTCCAGCGTGGCGAGACCGGTGAAGGAACTCAAGGGATTCAGAAAGGTGTTTCTTGGCGCAGGCGAAAGCGCCACTGTTCAGTTCGCAATCCGTCGCAGCGATCTGGAGTTCTACGATGTCGTCAGCCACGACTGGAAAGCAGAACCGGGTACGTTCACCGTCTACGTCGGCTCCTCGTCGCGCGATATTCGCCAGGTCGGAAAGTTCACCTTGGTTGATTGACTTTTCAGCGAGGGAGTTGCCTTATCAGCATGAAAACAGCGTTGTATGGGCGGATCGTCTTCGGCGCGTCGGCGGTGCTGTTCGGCGTCATCGCACTGATGTGGCACGACTCTGACACCTGGCAAACCCTCAGTCAGATCTGGAGCCTGCCTTCCGGCACCATCATCGGCGGGTGTCTGATGGCCGCTCAAATCGCCGGTGGCCTGGGAATGCAGCTCCCACGCACCGCGCGCGTGGCGGCGATCGTTCTCGGCGTCGTCTATTTGCTTTTCTCGCTGGCCTGCATCCCTGGCATCATCGCCGCACCCGCCACCTATGAGCATTACGGGAGCTTCTTCGAGCAGTTTTCCTGCCTCTCGGGCGCGATTGCCCTGTACGCTGCGACCGAAGCGAATGAACCACGCGCCGGTGCTTTCGGCCGATTGGCGCGCCTTGGACTCGGACTCTGCGCCATTTCATTCACGCTGAGCCAGATGATCTACCTTCGTGTGACCGCTGGCCTGGTTCCCAGGTGGATTCCGCCCAATCAGATGTTTTGGGCCGTGCTGACGACGGTCGCGTTTGCACTCGCGGCGATTGCCATTCTCATCAATCGCCAGGCACGGCTGGCGTTACGCCTGATGACCGTCATGCTGGCACTCTTTGGTGTTCTGGTTTGGATTCCCCGCCTGATCGCTCACCCGGAGTCGCACCTGAACTGGTCCGAACTCGCCCTGACTTTCCTTATAACGGGGGCCGCATGGATGGTGGCTGATTTGAGGTCGTTCTGATTTAGGTGGGGTCTGGGCATCGGAAAATCGGGCAACCCCGAGTCGCCGCTGGAAAACCTCAATCTCGTCTAGCCGACACTTTGTCCCTGTTCTGCCTCGCCTTGCAATGCCGGAACCTTCCCTCGTTTTCCAAATTGTGTTGTTTTTTGCTCCCGTCAGGACCTGATTTGTGCCCATCGGCGCGTCAAAGGCCCCTAATGCAACGTTCAAAAAGTGATGTGCTTTGTTTTCATCAACATTCTCGCTTTGTTCCCGGCGTTTTTGAATTCTCGCGCAGTCTTCCGGGTTTGCCCCAGTCGGAGATTTTCGGTCCCTGCCCCGTCCCCCCGTCGCCCAGCCCCCCGCCCCGACGTGGACGATCTCAAAAAGGTCGAATTTTGCGTCTACTTCACGCATTTGGGCACTCGATTTGGGTTCGTTTCAGCTTCGTTTCTGACATGCCATTATTTGTTTTCAATAACATACTGGCTTCGATCGTACTTTTTTCTTGTTTTATTCGGACCCGGTTTTCCCCACTGCCGGGACTGTTGCGCTTTTCCTCGCGGTGCGGAGCCTGTCCATGACAATGTGTCCACAATCTGACCACTCCTATAGGCTACCAAATGCCCCTGGGTTTGTCAATTGAAAAACGGCGAGTGGTACGGTTTGAGGATGTAGCGGCGAGTTTAGCTCGCCAAATGGCGGCGTAAAGCCGCCGCTACATCAAGCTGTATTCTCCGAGTCCGCGGGCTGGTCATCAGAGGAAAGCTCTTCCCCCCAAACGCGGGCGAGGGTGGCCTGGATCTTCTTTTCGAAACGGACAATAAGTTCGCGGTTGGCATCAACCAGCGCTTGCTCGGCTTCGATCTCGGCGACGATGGCTTGCTGCGTGGCGGGGGGCGGGAGGGGAATCGGAATGCGCTCGACAATTCCCTGATTGATCTTTGGCATGCTTCCCGCTGCCCCGACCGCATTTCGGGTTAGATAATCCCTGGCTGTGTCACCCTGAAGAACATAAAGCAGATATTTGCTCAGGATCTTCGATTCATCTGCTCGCACCCTAATCATCAAGTCGGGATACACGAACCCATGCTCGTTCACGTCAAATATAGCGGCAGTGCCGACGAGTTCCGCTGTGTTTCCACGCTGTAGGTAGATGTCACCTTTTCGACAGCGACATTCAGCGCCCGGCGGGATTTGCTCGTCCAAGTACTTATATTTGCTGAGGTCGAGCTTGCCAGTCGTCGTAGCGCTCAGAGAAAGCACTTTAACAGCTGTGATCCGGTCAACTGGTTTACCTGAGTAACCGTTCTTCGGTTTGTCCTGAATTACCTTCTCCAGTTCCACAATCGGCCAGTCGGGGTGGATGGGGATGTGGGGGCGGTAGTTGTCGAGGACGGCGCGGGCGCCGTCGATGACTTTCCGGTAGCCCTCGATCTCCGCCACGATCTCCTTTTCTGTACCTCCAGCGGCGGCAAGGGGATCTCAGCGTCGTTGATTTTCGTCAAAGTTAATCGGGTGATTGCAACACCAGAGACCATGCCCAACATGTATTTCTTTCCACGAGGCGAATTAAGGAGAGCCGCCAAAAACCGGTTCTCCAAAAGGCCTTCTTTGCCTCGAAGGACGGCGACACTCGATAACAGAGAGAACTCCTCCTCTAGCGGATTGATTGTCGCGATCCCGGTTGTCGCACCATCCTTGATGTAAAGGACGTCGCCCTTTCTAACCGGGCAGCGACGGAAGATTTCATCGTGATCCATCTTGGAAAGGTATGTCACGTCTCGCAAATCGAGGCCCCATTCCTTGACGTTCTTCGCCGTGATGTAGCGGCATTCGCCCTTCTCCGAACTCTTTGGAGAGAAGTGTGTGCCGTCCATGATTCGCTCACATGCTTGACCGAGTCGAACTCTTGGGAAGAATGCCGACGTAGACCCGATCTCGCGATACCGCTCCCCGCTGAGGTTATAGTCCCCGTTCGCGCCAATCTTCTCTTTAGGCACGATTAGACCGAGCGTGGACTGGAGGTCCTCCATGGATTTCCCGGCACGCACGCGTCGCAGATATTCGGCAATCTCCGCCTGAACCTGCGGCAAATCGTTCTTATCAATCTCGCGCCGCTGGGCGCCGAGGCCGAAGCCGTCGTTTTCCACCTTGAAGAACCCAATCGTATTGCTTCGTTTCGCCAGGGATTTATCGAGGATGAGGATGGAAGTCTTGACGCCGGAATAGGGATTGAACACGCCCGCGGGCAACGATACGACGGCGACGAGATACTCATCCACCAGCATTTTGCGGAGCTGCGTATAGGCGTTCTGGCTTTGGAAGATGATGCCTTCGGGGACAATGATGCCGGCGCGGCCGGTGGGGGTGAGGTGCTCCGCCATATAGTCCACAAACAGCACCTCACTGCGCTTGGACTGCACGGAAAAGCGGTTGTGAGGCTTGATCCCGCCTTTCGGGGACATAAAGGGCGGATTGGCGAGGATCACGTCCGCGTACTCGTTCCAGCGGTCCTGGCTGGTCAGCGTGTCGTACTCGAAGATGTGCGGGTCGGTGAAACCGTGCAGGTAAAGATTCACCAGGGAAAGCCGCACCATGTCCGGCGAGATGTCGTAGCCCTTGAAGTTCCTTGCCAGCCGCCCTTTCTCATCGGGCGTCAGGGAAGTGAACATGGATGGACTGGATTCACAGGATATAAAGGCATTACCCCCTCCATCGGGTTTTCCCGTGCCGGCTCCTTTTTTCTTGCCTTCCTTCTCTGCCTTATCCTGTCCATCCTGCCTATCCATGTTGGTTAACATGGATGCACTGGATTCACAGGATATAAAGGCCTTACCCCCTCCGTCGGGCTTTCCCGTGCTGGCTCGTTCTTTCTTGCCTTCCTTCTCCGTGTCTTCCTGTCCATCCTGCCTATCCATGTTCTTTCTGTTGGCGGCCAGGATGTGCTTGTACGACGAGATCAGGAAGCCGGCGGTGCCGCAAGCGGGGTCGAGTACGGTCTCCGTTTTCTTCGGGTCAACGACTTTGACGATGAAGTCGATGATGTGGCGTGGGGTGCGGAACTGCCCGGCGTCACCCTGGGAACCCAGCACGGAAAGCAGGTACTCGAAGGCGTCGCCGAGGCGTTCGCTGTGGTCGTAGGTAAACTCGTCGATGACCTTGAGGAACATCTTGAGCGTCTCGGGGTCGCGATAAGGAAGGTAGGCATTCTTGAAAATGTTGCGAAACAGAAGCGGGATGCCGGGATTTTCCGGCATCTTGCCGATGCCCTCGGCATAAAGGTTCAGTACCTCGTGGCCGCCCATGCCGGAGCGCATGAGCTTGGCCCAGCCGTAACGGGCGAACTCACCGGCGAAGAACTTCCGCTTGCCGCCCAGTTCCTCCGCTTCGGCGTCCATGTCATCCATGAACTTGTAGATGAGGGCGATGGTGATCTGCTCGACCTGAGATTTAGGGTCGGGAACTTTGCCAACCAAGATGTCACGGGCGGTATCAATCCGCCGCTTGGTTTCAGTATCTAACATTCGGTTCCTTTCTTAACATGGATGGACAGGATACACAGGATAATAGGTTCAAAGAACAAAGACAGCTACATTGCGGCTAAATATTCTTGGGCCTAGCGGTTGCCAATATGGCCACTTTCGATATTCCTTTGAGTTGTTAAGAAATATCCTGTCCATCCTGCCTATCCATGTCTTGCGCTCTTTTGTAGTCCTTGCTTCGCGTAAACCTTTTGTATTCCAGCCTGGGGTTTCCGAAGTTGATGAGCAAGCCCACTTCGATTCCGGTAGCGTTCAGGTAATTAATAATCTGCGCCTGGTGTTCGGGGGCGAGAGCTTTTACGGCCTTCAGTTCCACGATGACCTTGTCTTCGACCAACAAATCCGCATAAAAATCGCCCACCGACTCCCCGCGGAATATGACGCTGATGGGACGTTGGGGCGTCACGGAGAGTCCCTTCTGCCGCAGCGCCATCAGCAGAGCGTTCTGGTAAACGGATTCCAGAAAGCCCGCACCCAATTCGTTGATGACCTCAAACGCGCAGCCAATCACGCTCTTGGTGATTTGTTCATGCTTTAGTTCTTTATCCTGTGTATCCCGTATATCCATATTTGGTCTTTCAAGGAGCGAACTGATTCGGGGAGACGTAGTCCTTTACATACTCAGGAACTAGCCATCGGTAGTCACTGGGGACGGCCTTGAGGTCGCGGGAGGAAAATACCGGATTGGTGGCCAGGTCCGTGAATTGCTTGGTATCGATGATGTGCCGCACCAGGCCGTCGCCAACGTAGGCCTTGAAGTAGTTTTTGATGGCCGGGATGGCCAGGACATCCTCCTCTTTCTCGGGCGCATGGTCGGCAACAAACTTGGCAAATTCTTCTTCGAGTAATTCGTCCTTGGATTTGAAGCGCGGGATCAGGCCGAAGATCTTTGCCAAAATCTCCCGCAGCGTAATGCGGCGATCCACGGCAGCCGCTTTGCGCAGTTTTTCGAGGTTGTAGTATTCCTCCGGCTTGTCGAAGACCTCGCGGTTGACGTAATCAATAACCTTGTCCCATTGACCCTGTTCGACGGCCTCGGCAACGAATTTGTCGTCGCGGACCTTGTCTTCAAACCTGGCGAAGAACATGCGGTCAATCTTCATGCCCTCGAAGCCAATCGCCTGCTCCTTAAGGGTGGAAAGGATGTCGGCGCCGAGGTGATCGTACACGCCCCCTTTGACAATCGGCCCTCCCCCGCCTTCCTCGGAGGGCCCGTCATCTTTGCCCTTCGGTTTGGGAAGCATGATGACCTGGTCGTAATTGTATTCTTCTTCGAAGTATTCACAGTTGGCAAAGAAGTCAAACATCTTGTAGGCCGTCTTGTTGGGTTGCTTAACACTCTCCTTGAGCGATTCGTCGAAGAGCTGCTCCAGAAAGTTGTGCTTGCGCGTCCCCCGGCCTTTGATCTGAATGAAGTCGGTTGGGGAAAAGATGGGGCGGAAGAGGCCGAGGTTCAGCACGTCCGGGCAATCGTAGCCTGTGGTCATCATGCCCACGGTGACGCAGACGCGCGCCTTGCTGGTCTTATAGGTAGCGATGAAATTCGACGACCCGAGCAAGTTGTTATTACTGAAGTTGATCGCAAACTGCTGCGCTTCCGGCACCCTGGACGTCACCTGAACGGCGAAATCGGACTGGTACTTGCCGGGAAACATTTTGTCGGCCATGAGGTTCAGAATCTGCGCCAGGTTGGCGGCGTGATTCTGGCTGACGGCATAGATGATGGACTTGCCAATCTCTCCGCTAATCGGGTCGCGCAGGGCGTTTTCCAGAAAAGTCTTGCAGAAGAGTTCGTTCGTCGCCTTGGAGAAGAAGCGCTTTTCGAACTCGGTCTGCTTGTAGGCTTCCTTCTGGTCTTCGTCCTTCTCGTCCTTGAATTCCACAATGAAGCCCTGGTCGGAGAGCAATTGCGTGGTGACGTTGGTCCGCGCGTCCACCACGGTGGGGTTGATCAGGTAGCGGTCCTTCACGCCTTCGAGCAGAGTGTACCGGAAAGTGGGCTGGCTGCCCTCACAGCCGAAAGTGCGATAGGTGTCGAGGAGAACACGGCGCTCGAAATCGCGCGGGTCCTTGCTTCCGGGGTTCTTCGGGTCGTAGTGTTTCAGATAGTCCTTCGGGGTCGCCGTGAGTCCGAGCTTATAGCCTACAAAATAGTCAAAGACCGCGCGGGCGTTGCCACCAATCGAGCGGTGCGCCTCGTCAGAGATCACCAGATCGAAATCCGTGGGCGAGAAGAGCGTCTGGTACTTGTTGTTGAACAGGAAAGATTGAACCGTGCTCACCACGATCTCGGCATAGCGCCAATCGTCCCGGTTCTCTTTGTAAATAACTGTCTTGTAATCACTGGCGAGGGTGGCGACAAACGCCTTCTTCGCCTGGTCCTCCAATTCCAACCGGTCGACCAGAAAGAGAACGCGGCTGGCGTTACTGGAGCGCAGGAAAAGCTTGATGATGGCGGCGGCCACCAAGGTCTTTCCCGTACCGGTGGCCATCTCAAAAAGAAAGCGGTCCTTACCCTCTTTCACGGCGGCTTGCAGGGCGTAAATTGCCCGCTTCTGATATGGACGCAGGAAGCGCAGCTTGTTGGACTCAATGAATCCGGGGCGCTCAGCCTGGTTTTTCCATGCGGCCTCCCATTGATAGCCTGGGCGCTGAGTAAGGACAATATAGTCAATGTCAACGCGTTCCTCGATGAGCCGTTGAGGATCGGGTACTACCTTTTGGTATCCCTCGACCGATTGCGGCCGGGGAAACGTCGTGATGACGTAGGGGTTCCCGCGGTCCAGGTCCCAGAAGTAGTGAAGGTTGCCGTTGGAAAGCATCACAAAACGGCAATTCTGAGACCGAGCGTACTTGCGTGCCTGCTCCTTCCCGACCAGCGGGTTTTTGTCCTCAGCCTTCGCCTCCAGGACGAGTAGAGGGAAGCCTCTCTCGTTCAATAGGAGGAAATCGACAATGCCATTTTTGGCCTTCTCGAAATTTTCGCCCAACGCATTGAGTTCTTTTTCCTTCAGCTTCACGTTGAGCTCCAGGCAGACGTTGGCGGGACCGTTGCCGTCCGGGAAGAAACGCCATCCGGCGGCTTCGAGCAGCTTGTTGATCTTGATTCGTGCGGTGGCTTCCTTCATCGGGTTGACCCGCGTTTCGAGTAGCACAGTCTAGCACTAGTTCTGTTCGCGGGAAATGGAATCAATGGCTATGTGAATGCCAGGCACGACCGGTGGCGAGCTAGGATGTAACGCTGGCTGGCGCAGGGCGAAGCCCTGTGATCGGTGGAGTCCAATCGTGCAGACCGCAGAGCTTCGCTCTGATTCCAGCCACGTGTGGGCTTGAAGAAGATTGTTCCGCCCCTTCAGGGCTCGGGTATCGGTTTGGGTCCCGCTGACCCAGGGCGCTGAAGGTGTGAAATAATCGCGCTGTAGCGGCGGTCTCTGACGCCGCCCTCGCGTTTCAAGTACGTCGGCGCTCAGAGAGCGCCGCTACAGCCCTTATCTTCAATTCTTTCACACCTTCGTTGCCATGGGCTTCGTTAGATCGCCCCTTTGGGGCTCAAAAACCTGGCAGGGCAGCACATCAGAGTAAGGTGTTCTTTGCGTTCTGTCGTGGGCTTTTATTGTTTCGCATTAATAAACGTGTAAACGCCCATCGTGTTAAGGCCCGAAATGCACCCACCTCCGCGCTACCCAGCTCTGGTGCGTTGACTTTGCCCTGTCTGCGGCCTATTATGGCGGCGGTTTGAGTTCGAAAGCAGAACGGTCGCAGTTGATCCTGCCGTCATTGTCAGGAATCTCATTTGTGGGAGATTACGCATGTCCACCCCTGCCTCAAGTCGGCCACGCTTCTTTTTCGTCGTCGCTTCGCTCCTCCTGCTGGCTTTCATTGCCGGCCTGACGGGTCGCATCTTTGGCGCGACTCCTGACGACGCGCGGCCGCTCGCCGCCACACCGCCCATGGGTTGGAACGACTGGGACCACTATGAATGTAATTACACAGCGAAGGATATTCTCGCCAACGCGCAAGCAATGGTGAAGACGGGACTCGCCGCACGCGGGTACGACACGGTGACGATCGACGATTGCTGGATGCAGAAGGGTCGCGATGCTCGCGGCGACCTCAAAGCCGATCCGCGGCATTTTCCCGATGGAATCGAGCCGATCGCCCGCGCCGTCCATGCCCTGGGCTTGAAATTCGGCATCTACGAGGACGCGGGGTATGCCACCTGCGGCGGGTTCGCCGGCAGCGGCGAGCCGAAGGGCGGCGGACAGGATCACTTCCTTCAGGACGCCAGGTTATTCGCCTCCTGGGGCGTGGATTACCTGAAGCTGGACGGCTGTAACCTCTACGTGCCCAAAGGCAGCAGCCAGAACGACGTTTACCGCAAAGCCTACGCGGCCGAGAATGCAGCGTTGAAGACCGTGGGCCGGACGATTGTTTTCTCGGAGTCGGCTCCGGCCTATTTCGAGGATACCCCGGAATGGTACGACGTGCTGAGCTGGGTCCGGGACTACGGCCAACTCTGGCGCGAAGGGGACGACATGGACACGCTCAATGCGAAACGGCCCAAGGCGCCTCGCTTCCGCAGCGTGCTGTGGAATTACGCCTACAACCTTCCGCTGGGACGTTTTCAGAAACCCGGCAACTGGAACGACCCCGATTTCGTCATTGGCGGGGACGACGGCCTGAGCGTGGCGGAAACTCGCAGCAACCTCGCCTTGTGGTCGATGATGTCCGCGCCGTTGATCCTCAGTTCCAATGTCGCCAAGCTTAGCCCGGAGGCGGTTGGGATTCTCGGGAACAAAGCAATCATTGCGGTCGACCAGGATGCGCTGGGCCGCATGGCTAACCTGCTGCGGCGGAGTCTGTCCACAGACATCCTCTTCAAGCCGCTCGAGGGCGGCGATTATGTGGTCGCCGTGCTGAACCACAGCGCGGAGCCCGTCCCGGTCGAAGTGAAGCCAGCCGACTTCGGCTTTGCGACGGACCGGGAATGCCGTATGGATACGCAAGACCTCTGGAGCGGCACGAAGCAATCCGGGGCTATCACGCTAAAGGCCAATGTCGCCAGTCACGATACGGCCATCTGGCGCTTCCATCCTGCCCAGTCTTGCGGCAAGCCGACGCGCACTGGAACGATCACGATGATCGCCCCCGGGCGGCACCACGCCATCGCGAGCTACTGCCTTTGCCTGGCGGCGCCGGGACGCGTGGAGACCTGCGCCGGAACCCCTGAAGAAATCTGGACGGTCACTGCCCACGGCGCTCTGAAGTCCTCGGATGGACACTGCCTTGCCGTAGTTGACGGCAAGCCGTTGATGCAAGCCTGTACCTCCACGGGCGCCCAGTCCTGGACGTACACTCTGACGGGCGATCTCGTGAACAACGAGGATCACAAATGCCTCAGCGCCGCCGGTCCCAATGGCAAGCCGGTGGCCCTGGATATGCAGGCGTGCGGACACAATCGGCCGAATCAGATCTGGTCGCTGCCTAACTAGCGCGGGGAGTCGAGCTATGAAGATGGTGAAAGCACTTCTAGTACTCGCAGGTTTAGTCGTGTGTTCCGCGCTTATTCAAGGCGCCGAGCCGCCGGGGCTCATCCGTACGACCGGCATGGGGTTCGTAGACGCGAATGGCAAGGCGCTGATTCTTCACGGCATCAACGTTGAGAACAAGGACCCGAAGCAGGGATACTTGGGCGATTTCGGAACATCAGACCTGGACCTGATTCGTTCCTGGGGCATGAACTGCATCCGGCTGACGATCTTCTGGGATGGCCTGGAGCCTGAACCCGGCAAAATCGACAGATCGTATATTAAACGGATTGCGAACCTCGTTGATCTGGCAAAGCGTCGCGGAATCTACGTTCTGCTCGACATGCATCAGGACCTCTATAGTGTAAAATTCAGCGACGGCGCGCCCGCGTGGGCGACGCTCGATGAAGGCAAGCCGTTCACGGCAAGCCGGGTGTGGAGCGACGCCTACGTCACCAGTGAGGCCGTGCAAACTGCCTTCGACCATTTCTGGGCCAATGCCCCCGCTTCGGACGGCGAGGGATTGCAGGATCATTACGCGCGCGTCTGGCAGGCCGTCGCGACTCGTTTCGCCAGGGAACCGGCCGTCGTCGGATACGATTTGATGAACGAGCCTGCGCCCGGCGTTGACTACGCCCGCGCTCAGCAGGCCGGAATCACGGCCTTGGCGCAGGCGATCGAGAAGCGAGATGGCGCTAAGGCTCCGGGCGTTGACGAGATCGTGGCCAGTATGTCGCGGTCCGATGGCCTGAAGCGGCTGCAATCGTGGTTGGCTGATCCCCTGATGTTTTCCGCCATGCTGGAGGGTATGGCGCCTGTCTCACAAAACTTCGAGCGCACACAACTGATGCCGTTCTACACCCGGGTGGCACGGGCGATTCGGCAAGTCGATCACGACCATGTTCTGTTCCTGGAGCCCGTGATTCTGTCCGGCGTGGGCGTGCGCAGTGCTCTGGCGCCCGTCACGGGCATGCAGGGAAAACCCGAGCCCCAACTGGCGTTCTCACCGCACTGTTACGATATAACCACCGACAATGGCCCGGCAGATCCTTCCGGCAACTCGCGCCTCAGAATCATCCTCTCAAACCACAGCGATAAATCGCGTGAGCTGGATTGGCCAATGTTAGTTGGAGAATGGGGCGCTTTCTATTTGGACGGCGGCGCTGCCGCCTCGGCCCGCTTCATCACGAGCGAGTTCGACCGCCTGGAGAGTAGTGACACCTACTGGAGCTATCAGCGCGCGCTGGCCCACAGCGCGCTCCTGCCCGCCCTCTCCCGCGGCATCCATTGATGCGGGTGGCCGGCGCAGACTCTAGCGGCCTACCACTAGCTGCCCCAATGGAATGCGGGCTGGCGCAGAGCCCCGCAGTTTGGGGTCTCCCGATCTCGCGCAGCGAATCTTCGCGGCGAATGGCGTCAGCAGATCGGATCGACCGCCGCGAGAGAAGCGCAGCCGTGCGCGCTATCGTGCTCTGGACATCACCGCGCGCAGGATGTTGTTGATGCGCGTGGAATAGCCAACTCCATACCGCCTGAGCCAGTCGTAGATGTCGCGGTCCAGGCGGGCGGCAATCAGCACCTTGGGGGTGCGGCGGAATTTCGCCAGTTGTTCATCGGTCAGCGCAGGGATGTCCGAGTAGTCGATATCGGAATCCTCTCCGGCGGCCTGACGCTTCGCGATCCGTGCCAGGACCGCCTTTTGCCGTTTATTCAGCGGCCTGCTGAAGATAGATTCGGCGCTCACGCTGATTAGCTTCCCGCGCCGAGATGATGCGGATGATCTCTTCGCCATCGACTTTGTCCTCACGGATAACATGCACAACCAAAAGGAGAGCCGCAGAGACGGCTCCGATCGCATGCCATCGCCGTTCACCCTCGACGATACGATCCTCGATCAGAACTAAGCTCGCATCGTTGAACACGCGAGCAGCTGTTTCGAAATCCAAACCTTTGTGCTTCCTCTGGTTGATTCGACTTTTCGCCGCATCCCATTCGAAGCGCATCGTCATACACACTGTATAACAGGCCGTCCCCGTCAGTCAACGCCAACTCGCTGGCTGGCGCAGGGCGATGCCCTGCGATCGGTGGATTCACAGGACATGCAGACCGCAGAACTTCACTCTGCGCCATCCGCGTGTGGGATTGAAGAAGATTGTTCCGCCCCTTCAGGGCTCGGGTTTTGGTTTGGGTCCCGCTGACCCAGGGCGTTGCCCTGGGCTTCGTTAGATCGCCCCTTCGGGGCTCAAACACCTGGGCTTAGTTAGATCGCCCCTTCGGGGCTCAAACACCTGGGCTTCGTCCGCGTGGTCATGGCCCGCGGGAATCAGCAAGCACCGGCCTACCACTGGCCGGCGTAATAGAAGGCACCCCAGTCCCCATAACGCGGGTAGAACTCGCGGGCTGCCGCCTGTGCGGCCGCGAATGCGTCCAGTTTCGTGTCCCCTGCCCGCAGCCGCTCGTACAAAATCGAAAAGAAATACTGCGCGCAGTGGCTTTCTACCGACCAGAGCGTACCGATGATGGTCCTGGCGCCGGCCATAAACAGCGCGGCGGGTAGCCCGCGAATATTACCCAGCCGGTCGAAGCGGCCCAGCGCCGTCTCGCAGGCGCTGAGCGTAATCAGGTCGCATCCGCTAAAATCCAGTCCCACCAGTTCGTACGCCCGAAGCACCCCGTCGTCCTCCCCGGCGGGACTCATGCAGATTGCCTGGAAGGCCGGCGCCGCAACGTTGAGGTAGCCGTGCGTCGCCACATGGACCATCCGCGCGGACTGGAGCGCGTCCAGCAGGGCCGCCCTGGTGGCTTTCTCGTTCAGCTCGGCGATAATGCCAAACTGTTCCGCCACCGCCGCGGCTTCCTCCGCCGCGTTGTCGAGCGGCGCGAGGCCGGCGGCATTTCCTTCTTCCCAATTCACGCCGAACGCCCGCAGTTCCGCCTTGCGCGCGCCGCCGTCCGCCGCCGCTCCGGCACTTGACAGCATGGCCATCGAAGGGATGTAGGTCACCTTCCACTCTCCGGCGAGAGGAACTCCGCCCGGAGACAGCAGGTGGAACGGATAGTAGTGCAGAGGGCCATGCGGCGAAATGCACAGGTGATCTTTGCCCGCTGCCTGGAACTTCGCCAATTGGTCAAGCAAGTTCCCACCCAGGTAATGCTTCGCCTCCGATTCCAACTCCCCCTTCAACCCCGGGTCGTCATCGATGACCTTCTTGCGCAATTCGCCCACCGGCAATGTGAGATAGTCGCCTTCCAACCTCTTCCCGTCCTTGTCCGTCATGATAACCGTTCCGGACTGGAGCGACATCGCGCCGTATGTTATGCCGATCTCTTCCCGGGTCACGAGCATCGTATAGACCGCCGCCCTGCCGTCCGGCGCCGGCCCAAGCAACTGATTCACCACCACTGTCCGCTCGTCGAGCGACTCTTTCAGCACATCGGATTTGATGAGCACGGGTCTTCCCGCGGAGGTCTCCCCCAGGATGCGCGCGACCACCAGGCTGTCGAAGGCGTGCTGCGTGTTCTCCAGAACCTCGAGCGCATTTGCTCCCGCGGCCAATTCGTCGGGCGCCGTATACGCCGAAAGCACTTCGTTCTCATCGAGTACTTCCCGCCGCCGCCCCCCGCGCGGTTCTGCGCTCGCTGCCTTCTCGGCGGCGGCCACGCGCGCCAGCAGGGCCGTCGCTTCCCGGTCCTTGTCCCATCGCCAGGCAGGAGGCTTTTGCAGCGCAGCCGAAAATGCCGCGCCTTTCAAAATACTCCACAGGAACGTGATTACGACCGCATTCGGATGTCCGCCCCGGACCGCCTTGACGAGCAAATCGTTGAAAAGGAGCCGCAGCGTCTCGACCCCTGCCCTTCCTATACCGGCCTGAATCGCCGTAATGTAGGTGCCCAGCCCGGCAATCGCGTAGTTCAGGGCCGAGTCATCCCCATCCGCTATGGCGTCGCGGGCGTAGCCGAGATCGATCAAGGCGGCCGAAGACAGATGCAGGTCGCTGAAGCGCTTCGCGGCCTCGATGTACTCGGAGGTAGCTTCCGCAAAGTTTTTTGCCTTGTAGGCGTTCACCCCTGCGCCTTCGTGCAGCCGCGCCTCCAGAAACCGCACCAACTCCTCGAACTGTTCGACCCACGCCGGCCCCAATTGGCGCGCCACCCCTACAATCTGCAATCCCTCCTTCTCCGAATTCGAATTGAGAGCGAACAACGCGAGGCCTACTAGCGTTGCCGCGGCCTGGTCGCCATCCAGCTTGCCCGCATTGGTCTCAGCAATGATATCGTTGGCGGCTGCGATCATCGGGTCCCGCTCCGGCGAGAGGCGTTTCCCGGCGTATACGGACGCGACGAGCTTTATCCCCAGGAAGAGGTGATCGGCGCGTGCGCCATCCGTTTGACTCACCCTCACCAGCGGGCTGACTTTGTGCCAAAGCGCGAGCGCAACCTCGACGCGGTTGTCGGACTCAAACACGATCTGCGCCGAGTATAGATTCACCGCGGATGCGATGCCCAAGCGCTCGACCGTGGCCTGCAGCGGTTCATCCAACAGCTTTTGGGACTGCGCCTCGGAGTCGCTGCTCCCCCCGGCCTTGCCAAGAAAGCGCAGAAAGGTCTGCAAATCCGCGTACACGGCCGGATCGTCGGCTTGCTGAAGCAACCCGAGCGCCTCGTCGACATACTCTCCGACCTGTTTCCGGTCGATCTTGGCCCCCAGCTCCCCGGCCATGAGCAACGATTGCGCCAGCGCCTTCAACGTGCGCGCACGATTGGGCCCGCGGCGGTATGCGAGCGCACGGCGGAAATAATCACCGGCTTTGGCAAGGGCGTCGAGGACCGGCGGCACTGCCAGTTGCTCGGCCGGTACTCCGGCCAGCTTCATCCCATATTCCTGATGCAGCCGCGCCCTCCACTGGGCCTCGCGCGCCGGATAGTTATCCAACTGGCCGCCCATCCGGTAAGTATCGAGATGAAGCACCCCCAGCTTATTCAACACCTGGCCGGCCAATTCGGTTTGACCCGCCGCCTCGGCGTCTTTTGCCAGCAACTCTGCGTCCGCTGTGGTCGGCTGAAACAACCTCCCATCCGGTACCTGCTCGCACGCCCGGCCGGTGATCTCGATTTGCGCCGTAATGATTGCCCCGCGCAGACCCAGGGGACGGCTGGCGGCCGGCTTGGCATCCAGCACCGCCCTCAAGACGCGGATGCCCTTCACCGCTGCTCGCCAGTTGGCAGCCGCCGCAATCGCCGCCCCGCCGGCAAACGATGCCAGCGCTTTATCCGGAAGCGCATCCACGATGGCAGGCCGAGTGGCGCGCGCAATCGCTTCTTCCACCTGGATCTCGTTGTTCGCCGCGGCGCGCAGAATCGCGGTCAGATCTTCCGTCGCCTGCTTCGCGGGATCACTTGTTTCCGGCATGCTCCCTCCTCAGCTGGTGGATAAAACTGCGTTTGGGTGGGCGTAGACCACATAGGCAAGCCAAGTGGCGTCCCCCGCGGACTTCGCCTTGGCGCGTGCCAGAGTAGCAGCCTTGGCCACCGTCTCCTTGTTCAGCAATTGCCGATAGAACTCCACCGTAAAGGTCCTGGCCGGTTGGTCTCCCACTGACCACAGCGCGCCGATGAAAGCCCCCGCGCCGCCCTTCAGAAAACTCTGCGCGAAGCCCCCGGTGGAAGAAAGCCGGTAGCCGCCTCGCCCCGCCTGGCACGCATTCAACACCACGACCGGCCGGGTGCCGTCGGCCTCCTGCATATTGGCGTACTCTCCCACGACGGTGGCATCAATCGTCGCGGGGATATATTTCATCTCATTGCCAACTTGCTCGATCCGGCCTTCCAGCAGAATCCTGCCCTTGCTCACGTCGTCCCCTTCCGCTCCCGCGTGACACGCGAAATGCAGCAGGTCGAATGATTTCTCACTCAACAGGTCCCGCACCGGCGAGGGCTGTGGCGTCACGCTGACCGCGCCGAAGAGCTGTTGCAAGTCAGTGGCTTCCTGTTGCGCGCCGACTAAGACGTACTCTTTCAATGGATATTTGGGAATGACGTAGCGTGCCCGTCCCTCGCGAATCCGCAAACCGTTCGGCGGCCAGCCGGCTTCGTAGAGCCAGCGCACCAGCCCCATCTCCGCGAGAAAACGCGAATCGCCCATGCCCTTCGCGGCGGGATTTTTCACCAGCACCACTTCCCAGGGAATGAAGGGCTCGGTGGAAATCGCCAGAATGCTGGTAATTTCATCGCGATGCTCCCAGAGGATCTGCTGCAGTTCGGGCGGGAACAGCTTCGAAAACAGCTCCGACCCGATGGCCCGCATCTCCGCTGCGAAATCGGCCTGGTCGCCCTTTGTGCTTAGCCAGCGTCCTTCGATGTCTTTGTACAGACGATTCACGAACGACTGCACGTCCTCTTTCATGTCCTCCGATTTGAACTCCTTGAGCAGCTTCAGCGAAGGGGAGTACAGTTCGAAGCGGTATCGAACCTCGGGCCCGTTACGCACGTCCATGATGCGAAGTTCATGCAAAGGGGCGCTCAGGAACGGTGCATCGTCTGCTTCGCTCTCCGCGTGCAGCCGCCGCTGCGTTCCGCTCGTCGCAGCCACCACCTTCGGCTGGAGCACCAGAGTGCAGATTGGCGCCTGGTCCTGACGGATCACCACCCAGATTTCGCCGACGCCCTCGTGCGTAGCCGTCAGGTCGAAGAAAAGGGATTTCGGCTTTCCTGTTTCCGGAATGTCCACCGTGCATCGGTCCTCGTCGATCGAAAACTGGGCCCGCGGGATGACCTGAACTACCAGCTTACGAGCCGCAACGGCATCGCCCGTACCCATGGCCGAAGCCGCCTCCGCGGCCGCCTGGAGCGCTTCCCGCGACACCGTCACCATCACCGTGCAAGCCGTCGTCGCCTTCACCTCACCCGGCATCTCGGCCAGGAAATGCAGCCCCACCTTCGTCTCCGGGGTCGGCGCAGCCGGTGCGGGAGCACTCGCGGGTAGATCGACGATTACCGTCCGGGCCGGTTCGAGGACGATCGTGCCGTTGCCGTCCCGCGACGTACCTGAGTACATCAACGTGGTCCGTTGCGGACCACGCAGGCTGCGCCCGATTCCAAATGTCGGCATGATCCGCCGGAACGCTCCTCCGAATGTAGAAACGTTTCTCTCAATGCTGATTGCCTTCGCAAGTTTGGGCAACTCTGCGTGCGGGACGAAGTCAGACGGCGCCGGCACTACGCCAACGGGCAAATCGCCCACCATCACCACCGCGCGTCGCGCCGTCGTGGCTTCCGGGTGTCCGCCCACCCGCGCCGCCGTGCCGACGGTCTGTACGGGCGACTCCGCCGCTTCCTTGAGGTTGAGCGCATCCCCCAAAGGCCTCTCGGGATCGCCATCCTGGAGCTGGGAAATCAGCTCTTCCTCCAGGAAGGCATAGTGTGCAACGCGACCGGACTCCTGCCGCCGGATCACACAATAGCTTGGCGCAAAAGTCTGAATCGCCGTTAACACACGACCGCTTCGATCGGTGGCATCGAATAGCGATACGTCGGTGTCCACAAGTGCCGGGATGTCCGCGTGCGCCACGCGGATGGTTCGCCCCTGCACGTCCGCCACGGCTTTGGCGTGGGGCTCCTCCAGACGCAGCCATCTCACCAGCGCATTCACCGTTTCCGGCCGGATGAAATACGTCGTATGGTAGACCTTGCCCGTCGCGCCGAAACTAAATTCGTCGGTGACAAACCGCCCCGCAGCCTCATCCACGGCGGTCATCGAGCTGGTCTGCACCACCAAGTCATTCGCTTCTCGCATCAGTTGATTCAGGCTGGCGCCCGCGCACATCAGCACCACCCGCCTGGGCAGCCCGCTGCCTTCGACATCGGGCCCTGTCAGGCTCGGGCTGAACTCTGAGGTGACGGCATAGAGTGAGAGCGCTCCTGGCCCGGGTTGCCCCGCCTGCGTCTGGTTAAGTTCCTTCACGAACTCGCCCGACGGGCGCATCGCATCCAGTCCCGGAACGCCGCCTTCGCCCGCCGCGTATTCGGCCAGATACTTCACGAATTCGCCCGCGCTCTTGATGAGTTGATTCAAGATCGTGGCGGCAACGGCCGCGTGCGGCATAAGCTTCAAAAGCCGGCAGGCGCCCACAGCGATGTTGGTATAGAGATTTACCAGGGTGCTCCAGTTTTCGGGTTCGGCCAGGAAAGTCCCCGCGTTGGGCACGGCCACCATGACCACCCTACCGATGTTGGGCTTCCATTCGGAGGTGGGCAGCAGGATCTCCGACAAGCTGCGGAAAACCAGTCCGCCCCGGCTATGCGTGATAACGTCCATCTGCGTGCCGGCCGGCAGAGCGCGCTTCAGCAGCTCCAGCAGGGCCGTGGCGTTCTCCAGTGGTGTTTGCCGCAAGGTCGGATGATCGTAGCCGAGGATGGAATCGTAGGCCTGTCCTGCTGCCGTGAGGAACTGTCGCCCCCAAGGGGTTGCGGTCAGCGCTCCAAAGCCCCCGACGGTGCTGCTGAAGGTTCCGTGGATCAAAAGCAGCACGCGCCCCGGCCGGTCCGTCGGAAGGTTGAGCGGACCGGGCTCCGCCTGGAATCCCCACTCTTCCGGATCGGTCCCGTTCACAAACACAAACCCTGTGCGCGAATTCCCGTCCAGATGCTCGACCGCCTCCCCAACCGTAGCGTGCGCAGCAAATTTCAGGACCCACCCGCGAATCCCATCCACCGCCAGGTCAACGATCCAATTGCGGGTCGCGGCCGCCTGGGGAGCGGGCTCGAGGAGTTCGATGTCGAAGCGCATCACCCGCTGCCCTGGCGCAGCGGCGCGCGTCGCCGGTGCTCCCACTCCGGTCGCGGCGCGCGCCAAATGCCACCGGTAGACACCATCGTGCTCCGTCAGCACCACCGCACTTTCGTCTGCGCCGACGCTCGCTTCCACCGCAACTTGTGGACCCAATGCTTCGGTTGGAATCGGAATGCGCCGCGCCTGCGCCGCCGCCTCGGTTCTCGGCCGCAGATCAAACTGGTCGAGCACTCGCAGGCCCTGATCCGAAAGAGCGGCCAGCAGATCCGCGCTGGTCTGGTCCGCAACCGCCGGCCCGATTGAGATCGGTCCCGTGGGCAGAGGTCTGCGCAGGTCTCCACGAACACCTGATTCAGGGGACGGGCCGGCCACCTCGAGGAAATCCGGATGCGCAACCTTAACGCCGCTAGGCAAACTTGTCTCAGGCATAGATTGACCCCTTTTGTGGAAATGCAAGCCCTCAGCCCTGGAGTGAGTATACTCTGATTGCCGCCTTCCTGAAACCATTCGGGCATCCGGCTGCCTCCACGATTAACTCCGGGCGCTGCAAGTCGACAGACTTGGGATACAATTCAATCCGTGAACCCGGCATCTTACAGAGGGGCTTGCGCACAATGACATCCCGAGAGAGAGTTTTGGACGCCTTTGAACATCGCCAACCGGATCGTGTCCCGGCCTGGTGCGGGGCGTCGCCGGAGTTTTGGGAAAAGGCGAAACGGATCGCGGGACTCGATGACGAAGGGCTGCGGGTGCGCATGGGTGATGACTTTCGCCGTGTCTACGCAGTCTATGCGGGGCCGGAGTTTTCTCTTTCATCCGGTGCGACCTCGCGCACAATTTTTGGCATCGAGCGAGAGGGCTTGGGGTACGGCCAACCCATGTGCCATCCGCTCGCGAAGGCGACGATTGCGCAAGTCCACGCCTATCCCTGGCCTGATCCGGCCTGCATGGATGTCTCCCAACTCCGTGCCGAAGCGGAAAAGTACGAACAGCAGTACGCCATTCTGGGCGGGGATTGGTCGCCCTTCTTCCACGACGCGGTGGACTTGCTGGGCATGGATGTGCTTTTTCTGAAGATGTACGATGAGCCCGAACTGGTCGATGCCGTATTGCAGCACCTTGTAGATTTCTACGCCGGCGTCAGCCAGCGAATCTTCGACGCCGCAGCCTCCGCCCTGGACATTTTTTTTATCGGGAACGATTTCGGCACCCAGCGCGGCCCGGCGATGAGCCCCAGCCTTTTCCGGCGCTTCATGTTTCCCCACCTCCGGCGCTTCGCCGAATTAGGGCACGCCTACGGCTTGAAGGTGATGATGCACTGTTGCGGCGGATACGCCCCGCTGATTCCCCTCATGATCGAGGCGGGGCTGGACGGCTTGCACGCTGTCCAACCCTCATGCGATGGAATGGACTTGCAGACGTTGAAGCGTTCCTATGGCGACAAAATCCTGTTGAACGGCGCCATTGATTCTCACCATGTTCTGATTCGGGGAACGCCCGAACTCGTGCGGCAGGAAACACGCAGAGTACTCGACATCATGAAAACCGGCGGCGGGTATGTCGCCGGGGCCAGCCACGATTACATCCTCGAGGAGACGCCCGTCGAGAACGTTTTCGCCATGTTCGACGCCATCCGCGAATTCGGAACTTATGAGTGAGTTTTTCCTGCGGTCCGGATGGCCAGCACCGGAATATATGCATTGGGCGGAACTGCGGACGTGTCAATCCGCAAACGGTCGCCGGACTGCTCAAACGCGCAAGTTTCCCCGCCGGGAAGCGCAGTGACCGATGCAACTTTGGCGCCAATACCAGGAAGGTCCAGGCTCGACCCGACGCGATCGATGAGGTGCAAGTAGACGGTTCCTTCTTTCGCCGTCGTACGGGCCATGGCTAGATTCTGCACGGGACCGTAAGTGGTCTTGTAAATCGATTCTCCCATTGCCGACATCCATTCACCGCAGCGCTGGAGGCGTTGTTGTGCCTCGATGGGGAAGTTCCCTTCTGGAGTCGGACCCACGTTGAGGAGAAAGTTCCCGCCGCGGCTTGCCACTTCCACGAGCGTTCGAATCAATTTCTCCGGCGACTTGAAGTTCTTGTCGCTGGGGTTGTAGCCCCAACTATCGTTCATGGTCATGCAGGTTTCCCACAACTGGAAATCCTGAGGCAGCGGGTGAGGTGACGTCGGATACCTGCTCTTGGCAAGCCAACCGAGGAGGCTGAGAAACCATTTCTGCGGCAGGATCTTCGCCAGCCCGAGGATCGCATTAAACGTGCCGGGAGTAATGTCCGGCGGCTCCTTGGAGGCCCTGATGGGGACGCCTTCTGGGAAGAACTGCTCGGGCGTGACGAAGTCCCCCCCCGGCCCCAGGCGGTCGTTGACCAGGGTATTGGGGCTCAAATCGTGGATCAGCTTATGAAAGCGCGGGGGATTGTATTTGCCGACTTCGAGAAGACCATCGAACCAGATGACGGCGACGGGTCCGTAATTCGTGAGCAGCGTGCGTAGATGCGATTCCATGTAGTCCAGGTAGGAAGGCCATTGCGGCCGAGAGGGTTCGCCGTACCAGTTTTCACGCGCCGGCTTGCTGGTGTCGCGATAACCGGGGTGATGCATGTCGGGCGGAGAGTAGTAGAACCCCAACGGCATCTGCTGCTCGCGGCAGGCCGCGGCCAGAAGCGCCACCACATCCTTGCCATACGGCGTGTTGGTAATCTTGTAGTCGGTCCCGGGGGCGTCGAACATGCAGAAACCGTCGTGGTGCTTGGTGGTGATGACCATGTATCGCATGCCCGCTTGTTTGGCCATTTGCACCCACGCGCGGGGGTCGTACTGGGTGGGATTGAAGCGCCGGGGAAGCTCCACGTAGTCCCTCTCACTGATCAATCTCGAGCGGGGGAACAACTCCGGCTTCATGATCGGCCACGAAGCTTCCACACCCGCGACTGAATAGGCGCCCCAGTGCATGAACATCCCAAACTTGGCATCCCGGTACCAGCGCGTTCGGGGATCGTCCACAATTACCGCCGTCCTCGGCATAGGACGCCGATTGGAACATCCCGTGTCCACCACCGAGGACAGCAAGGCGCTACTACCCGCCACCCAGGCAGCGGTGGCCATGCTCTTCAAGCACTCACGTCGAGTTTGGATCAACACGGTGGGAGTCTCCGTTGCGGCAGTGTAAGCCTCGCAAAATAGAGTGACGAATGAATCCCGTCACCCGCCCTCGTTCCTCGGGCACCCTCTCCCCCAAGGGGGCGAGGGTTGATGAAGGAAATCCCAGCCCTCGCCCCCTTGGGGGAGAGGGTGGCGAGCGTAGCAAGCCGGGTGAGGGGGTCCTCCACGCGTCACCCTGTTATGCGAGGCTCACTAGGCAAGGCCGGCAATGTCATATTCGCCCAATTGCAGCGGGTATTTTCCATATTCTCGAACCAGCTTGACCACGTAGTCATAGTTCTTGCCCGGAACGCTGCTGGGGACGGAATGATCGGACTGAAAGATGAATCCGCCGCCTTTCGCCGCATTGAGCTTCGTCAGCACCGCTCGCTTCAACTCATCGGCGTCCCCGGCCGCCCAGACGATGACGTCCATGTTGCCGCAAAAACCCAAACGATGGCCGAAGCGGCGCCGCAATTCGACCACATCCAAGCCCGCCTTGGCCTCGAGCGGATTGTAAGCCTCGATGCCGATTTCGATGAAGTCCTCGTAGATGCTGGAGGCATTGCCGCATCCGTGATAGATCACCGGCAAGTCGTGCGCGTGGCACTCCTCAACCAGTGCTTTAACGCCCGGCTTGAAGTATTTCCGCCAATAAGCAGGCGAGAAGAACATGCCATTCTTGTACGCCACGTCGCCCCAGACCACCATGCCGTCGAGCAGGCCGCCGGCCGCTTTGATCTCCGCCTTGGCGATCTCCAGGTTGAACGTGTTGATCCGCTCCACGAACTTCCCAATCTCTTCAGGGTACAGGCCGATCCAAAGCATGACGTTTTCCGAACCGATGATCCGCCAGAGCATTTCGTGCGCCTCGCAGACTCCGCCAAAGATCGCGAAGTCCGGCCAGGCGGGCTTCAAGCGATCGACGAAGGAATCCAGATTGCGCGCAAACCCGTCGCCCACTCCGTTGATCTGGTCGTCACCTCCGCGCAAGTAGCGGCGCTCGTCCCACGGGTCGTCGAACTCGAAAGCCTCCATCTTTTCGACTGTGTCGGTGTCAAAACTCAGGAAATCCGGCATGGGGTACGCCAACTTTTTCCGGATGAGCGCTTCAAAGCCGGTGCGAACGACGACTTCTTCATCGTTTTCCAGAACGATTTCAAAGGGCTTGATGTGGGGATCCAGGTTGGGATTGAACTGCATCCAATCCAGGTCGTAGTACCGGTAAATATCGATGTCTGGCTCGAGGCCGAGTTCTTCTCGCCACCGGGCGAGGAAGCTTCCCCAGAAGAAGTCGCTGATCGGCACGCGATCCGGCTCCTGATGGCGCAGTGTCCTCTTCATGCGCTCGACTTTCGCCAGGCAGTTTGTGGTCCTTTGCATGTTCATTCACCTTTCACACATTCTCATTCATCCAGACCGTAGATCGCCATCGCGTTGTCGTGCAGAAGCCTGCGCTGGTTGCTTTCGCCGGCCGAGGCGATAAGCTCGCGGGTTACGTTCACCCAGGTGTGCAAGTCGCTCGAGATGGTGCAAACCGGCCAGTCGCTTCCCCACACGGTGCGGTGTAGGCCAAACTGCTCCAGGCAGTGCTCCACGTAAGGCCGCACGGCTTCGAGCGTAGCCTGACCCGGCGCACAATAAGCGAGCACACCCGATATCTTGCAGGCAACATTGGGGAGCTTTGCGATTTCGGTGATGCTCCGGCGCCAGGAGTCGATCTCGCCCGAAGCTATGTCGGGCACGCCGCAGTGGTCCAGGACGAACTGCACGTTTGGACACTTCGCGGCCAATTTTGTTGCCAGGGGGAGTTGCCTTGCCAGAACGCAGAGGTCGAAGGTCAGTTCAAATTTTTCGAGCAAGCGAACGTTCGAGCTAAAACAGGTCCGCTCCGACAGCTCATCCGGCTCGGTATGAAGGATCCTCCTGAAGCCCACGAGTTTGGGCGAGAGGACCGACTCGACGTAGGCCTCGAAGCCTCGCTCTTGTTCCGGCCGGCAATTGGCGATGATCCCCGCAATCAGCGACCCTGGCGTGCCCGCCAGCGTGTGGACGAAGCGAGTTTCCTCCTGCCAGTGCGGGTCGTCGGCGCCCGACTCCATGAAGATGATCCGCCCTACTCCAGTCCCCTCGATCGCCGTCAGGTAATCGTCATACCGAAACGCCTTCCCGGCCAATTGGGGAATGCCGGCAGTCCAGGAGTAAGAGTATCTTTCCGGGTAGATCAGGTGCTGATGCGTGTCAATGATGGGAATCGTTTTCATCCGCGAACTCCCTGCTGATCCGTTCCGTATCTTCGCCGAGGTCGGGCGAGCCCTTCTCCGAATATAGCCGCTGGCCGTCGATGCGAATCGGGCAGCGAGTGGTCTGGTAAGTCGTTCCGTTAGCGCGGCGAACCGTCTGCAACATCCCGAGTGCTTTGAAGCCGTCGTGCTGGAACAGGCGCTTCCAATCCAATACGTCGGCGCACCAGATATCGGCGGGTTCGAGCGTGGCGAGCCACTGGGCGGTTGTGCCGGTCTCGAGGTGCTGTGCGAGGATGGCTTTGATGCGGTCGCGTTCAGTGAACCAAGTGGCGGCATCCTGAAAATCGCGCAGCGGCGGACAGCCGAGCAAGTCGCCGAGTTGCGTGACGCTTCCCATCGCCAGCGCGAGGTATCCGTCGCGCGTGCGATAGATGCCGTACGGCGCGCCAAGATAGGCGTGGGCATTGTTCGAAGCGGTCCGCTGGGTGGGCTGGCCGCCGTCGTGAAAGTAGGTAGTAATCGTCTCGAACTGGAAATCAAGCAGCGATTCGAGCATGCTAACGTCCACCAGTCCGCCGCGGCCGGTAATCGAACGGCGAACCAGGCAGGCCAGAATACCCTGTGCCAGATGCATGCCGCAGAGTATATCAGCGATGGCAAGTCCCATCGGCACCGGCCCCTGCCCGGCATCGCCGCTCAGCCAGGTAAGACCTGACAAGGATTGCAGCAGCAGGTCCTGCCCCGGCAGGCCGCGCCACGGACCTTCTTGCCCGTAGCCGCTGATCCGCCCGTACACCACTTGCGGGTTCAATTGCTGGACGCTCTCGTAGCCTAATCCCAGCCTCTCCGCCACGCCGGGCCGAAAGTTGTGCATGACGACATCTGCCGGGCGGATCAGCGTTCTCACTTGCGCGAGACCCTCGGGTGTCTTGAGGTCGGCAACAAAGCTCTCTTTGTTGCGGTTGATCGCGTGGAAAACCGTGGACTCGCCATCCAGAACCGCGTCCGAAACGTAGAGTTGCCGGCACAGGTCGCCCTCGACCGGCTTCTCGACTTTAATCACACGCGCGCCGAGGTCTGCCAGTCGAAGGCTGGCGCAAGGACCGGAGAGGAACTGGCTCAGGTCGATGACCAGGAAACCCTCGAGAGGCGCTATCGTGTCTGCCATAGGAGGCTCTGCAGCATCAATGCCCGAAGGGCATTAACATCATTAGCCGTAGGTGAAACCTACGGAGAAATGACCATTCCCTTGTGCTTGCCCCGACCCTGAAGGGGTCGAATTCAACCCCTGCGGGGTTGGCTAAATCTCCCAGCCCGCATTTTCCGTAGGTTTCACCTACGGCTAATCATCTTGGGTCCCTTCGGGACCCGGCGGCCAACGGACAGGTGAGGGGAGTCGGTCCGTCACCTTATCGCTACATCACTTCTTCAGCACCTGATCTTGAAAGTTCTCCGGATGCCGGTACTTCACGGTCTGCAAGTGCTCGCAATAGAGAACCAGTACACCTTCGTTCTTGAATATCTCGTAGCTCACACGCACCAAGCCCATGTCCTTGTATTTTGGTTCTTTCGACAAGTTGGTACGAATCGTGTAAATCGTGTCACCAATAAACACGGGCTTGATAAACCGGAGCTTGTCGTATCCGTAGCTGAAGGTGTTGACATTGTTGTGCGCCATCAACCCCAGCCCGTAACTGAACACCATCGAGCCCGCCACGAGGCGCCGGCCGAAGATGCCTTTCTCTTTGGCGAAGATTTCGTCGCCAACGTACGGGTGCATATCCAACACAAGGCTATTGAAGAGCATCGCCTCGCCCTCGGAGATGGTTCGGCGTATCGAGCGGTCCTTCCGGCCGACCTCAAATTCCTCGTAGAGCCAGTCCTCGGCATTCCACACTTTAATCTGCTGGTGTATTTCGAGCGGCGTGTTCTCCGGCATGGCGTAGTGCCTCTTGAATTGATTGATTGTCCTCGCCCACCCGCGGGGCGGCTTTGGGGCTGAAGAGAATCTCGTTATCGATACGGATCGGGCAGCGCGTGGTGTGAATTTCCACTCCCTCGCGCCGGACGGTCTGGTCCATTTTCAGAACCTTCCACGTCTCATGCGCCATCAGCCTGGCATAGTCAAACACATCCGAGCACCACACGCCTGCGCCCTGTAAGACCGCGAGCCATTGTCGACTCGGACGTGTGGCCAACTCTTCCGCAAGCCTCTGCTGGATTTCGTCACGGCAGGTGAACCACGTCGCCGGGTCTCGAAACGCCTCGACCGAGGTGCATCCGATCAGCCGGGCGATCTTCATCAAGTCGCCCATCGCCAGAGCCAGATAACCGTCCGTTGTCGGGTAAATTCCATAGGGCGCTGCAAGATAGGCGTGCGCGTTGAACCTCTTGCTGCGCTGCGGTAACCGGCCGCCATCGGCCAAATGCGTTGTGATGACTTCAAACTGGAAGTCAAGGATCGACTCCAGCAGACTCACCTCGACGAGTGCACCCCTCTGGCTCTTGGCGCGCCGGACGAGCGCTGCCAGGATGCCCTGCACAAGGTGCGAGCCGCAAAGGATATCCACAACCGCCAAGCCCATCGGCACCGGCCCTTGATCGGCGTTGCCGCTCAGCCAGGTCAAACCTGATAGCGACTGTAGAAGCAGGTCCTGCCCCGGTTTGTCTTTCCAAGGCCCTTCGCATCCATAGCCCGTCACTTCGCCGTACACGATTCGGGGATTTATCTGACGAACAGATTCCCAATCCAGTCCGATCTTTTTCATGACCCCGGGACGGAAATTATGGGTCAGGACGTCGGCGCGGGCAATAAGCTGTTTGACGGCGGCCAAGTCCTGCGGGTTTTTCAAATCAGCGGCGTAGCTTTCTTTGTTGCGGTTGATGGTGTGAAACACCAGGCTATCGCCTTCGACGAACAGGTTCTTGATGGCGATTTGCCTGCCGCCTTCTCCGCTCTTGGGCCGCTCGATCTTGATGACGCGCGCTCCCAAATCCGCAAGTCGCAGTCCCGCCGACGGAGCGGCCATATATTGGGCGAACTCGAGAACCGTCAGGCCTTCGAGTGGTCTCATGGCTGCCGCTCCTTCTGCGACTCGCGATAGAGCGAATCCAGCCGCTCGAGCAGCGCCCGTTCGTCACCTCCATGGCGCAGGTAATCGCGAATGGGGGCGCCGGCGCAATCCTGAAAACGAAGATATCCGGGATAGCGAGGCCGCAGAAAAGCGCGATCGAGCGCGGGCAGAGTAGCGATGAAAAAGTTGCGGCACGCCGCGTTGACGCGTGCGTCGATCCAGGCGGCGCGATGTCCCGGCTGCCCTCCGCTCTCGAAGTAAAGCGTGCGCTGGCAAACCGGATCACTTACGAAGGCCGCGTAATCGAGAGCGGCCTCTCGACCCGCGCGCCGGGAGGAAATCGCCAGTCCCGCCCCTCCCAGCGTCGTGCGGCACTTGCGACCGTCGATTTCGACCAGGTCCCCAAACTCGAGCGGCCTTCGCGCGTAGCCGTCCCGCGAGAAGTTGTTGTAGCCGTAAGCGAAGGGACAATAGGCGAAGCGGTCGGTGGCCGTCATCGCTTCATAAACGCGAATCGGATTAAGCTCAAAGAAGAGCGGGTCCAGAGACTGCGCCAACTCCCGCGACATACGCAGCGCCTGCACGCCAACCTCGGCTGATACGACGCGCTCCGCACTCTGGGCAACGTCCTCTCCCAGAGTCGAGCAAACCATATAGAAGTTCATCAGCGTGTCTACGGGGATGCCCGGAATCAGCACCTTGCCCTCGCGCGCGAGTTTCAGCAGGTCGGCCCAGGAGCGCGGCCGGTCGGCTACCGCAATCAGGTCAGGACGCCAGGAGGCCACGGGAGTCGCCGTGTCAATGGCGAGCGCCCATTGATGTCCGTCGATACTGTAGCTACGGGCCGAAGGTCCCACGGAGTGTGCAAGCTGGTCATCCAGAAACGGCGCCGGCAGATGCTCATCCAGAGGAAGAAGCCAGCCGGCTCGCGCGGCGAATCCGACCCAGGGGTGGTCGATCACCAGCAAGTCGTAGCGTTCCGCCAGTTGATCAAGCGGCTGGTCGGCGAACTCTTGCAGCGACCGTTTTTCCCACGTGATCTCGACGCCGGAGTGCACTTCGGAATAGCGTTGCGCGGTGGCCACCATGGGGGTGTACCCGCGGCTATGATTCCAGGTCATGCCGCGCAAGCGAACCGGCTCGGTTGATGGTGTCATTACCAATGCGCCCTGTAGGTTTTATACACTTTGTTGCGGCAGAATTGCAACGGGCGGCAGGTTTCGGCGGTGGTGCCTTTTAGCTTGAAGCTCTACCCTTGGGTAGAGGGGCCTTTTCGATTGACACGATTATGGCTGCGGAGTAGCGTAAGCTGCCGTGAGCAGGGATGACCCGAAGGTGAGGAAACTGGGACCGTGGAGAGGGCGATTTCGTCTACACCAGCTCGATCGATACCCGGCGCCCCACCATGGCTGCCGCCCGCTGAAGGCTGGAAAGCGTGATATCGTTTGTGGGATCGAGCAGACGGTCAACCTGGGTCCGGCTCGTCTTGAGCAGCGCTGCCATCCGCGACTTGGATATTTTCTTTTTCTTCATGGCCTGGGCGAGCTGCCACGCCACGACCTCCTTAACGGCTTGGGCTTGCGCCTCTTCAAAGATGCCTTCCTCCCGCAGGAATTCATCGATGCTTGAACCCATATGTTTCTTGCTCATGCCTTTAACTCCTTTTGGCGCTTTCGGGCGAGTGCCAGATCCTCACCGGCTCGCTGCCTGCCTCGCTGCGGTAGAAGAGCAGAGGGATCTTCTGTGGGTGCGGATCGTCAGCCATTATTTACCTCACGCGGATCAGTGTACCTTATAAAGTACGGTTGAGCAAGCTCTTGGGCTCCAAGGGGGTTTTCACTCTCGCGGGTGGTACATCAGACCTGCCGTTTTTTGGCATGTCGGCGCCTTCGCCCACCTGCTTTAATCCTGGTGGCGCGTACATACAGTAGGGGCGAGCGGCGCGCACCCCAGGCCCGAACGCTGTTCGGACCTACGTTGCATCCTGGCGGGGTAGGGTGTTGACGCGGTCACGATAAGGCAGGCATGAATGCGGTATAATCGATTCGTTCACCGACATTGCGCCCAAACAGGGGCTTGGCCTGTCCAAAACTAAGCTTTCGCCTGCCCATGCGAGCAGGCACGATGGGAGGAAGCATGTCCAGCGCTCACCCGGAACTCGACTTCAAACCGGAAATGCCGCGGCGAATGGATCACGGCATCGGCATTGTAGGGGCCGGCGGTGTTGTTAACTACGCTCACTTGCCGGCTTATGCGCAGGCGGGCTTTAAGGTTGTGGGAATCACCGACAAGGACCGCGCGCGCGCCGCGAAGACCGCCGCCGACCACAAGATCCCCAAAGTCTACACGTCGCTCGAGGAATTGGTGGCCGACCCGGAAGTGGAGATTGTGGACATTGCCGTATACCCCTGGGAGACGCTGAACATCGGCGAGCACGCGATTCGCGCCGGGAAGAACATTCTCTGCCAGAAGCCCCTCTCCGACGAATACGGCAAGGCCCTGCGCCTGGTGGACATGGCTCGGGAGGCCAAGTTGAAGATGGCGGTGAACCAGCAAATGCGCTGGACGGTGGCCATTCGCGGCACCCGGCAACTTTTGACCCAGGGATGGCTCGGCACGCCCACTTACGGCACGATTCAAGTTCACTGCCAGACGGACTGGTCGATGTGGCCGTGGATGTACCAGCGCAAGCGACTCGAGGTGCTGAACCACAGCATCCATTACATTGACTCTTTGCGGTACCTCTTTGGAGAGCCTGACCGTGTTTTCTCGAGCGGCAGCCGCATGCCTGGTGAGCCGACGGAGGCGGAGACGCGCACCCTCACCATCTGGGAATACGATTCCGGATTGCAAGTGCTGATCGACGTGAATCATGGCGTGTGGCAGGACGATCGTTATGCAACTTTCCGCTTCGAAGGCACGGACGGCGTCATCAAGGGCACCATCGGGCTCATGTATAACTACCCTGCGGGGCGGCCGGACACGCTCGAGTTCATGTCCAAGAAGAGCATGGGCTATTGGTTCTCCGCTCGCAACGATTACCTGTGGATTCCCGATGCCTTTATGGGACCCATGGGCTCCTTGATGCGCGCGATCGAGGAGGATGGAGAGGCGCTGACCAGCGGAGCTGATAATCTCAAGACTCTGCAAGTGGTCTTCGCCGAGTACCGCTCCATGGAGGAGCGGCGGGCGGCCAGTCCCAAGGAGGTTGTCGCCTAAGATGGGTTCGCAATACTTTGAAGATTATCAAGTGGGCTCCACACGCCAAACCCAGGGCCGGACCATGACGGAAACCGACATCGTTCTGCACGCCGGCCAGAGCGGCGATTTCTACCCGCATCACATGGACGCCGAATGGTGCAAGCTGCAGGAATTCCGCCAGCGCATCGCCCACGGCACGCTGGTGTTTACCATGGCGGTGGGGCTGACCGCGGGTGAGATCAACCCGGAAGCATTCACCTACGGCTACGACCGGCTGCGCTTCGTCAAGCCCGTCTTTATTGGCGACACCCTTCACGTCAGGGTGACCCTCAAGGAGAAACGCGACTCGCCCAAGCGGCCCGGCTACGGCATTGTGGTGGAGAGTCTCGAAGCTTTCAACCAGCGGAATGAAGTGGTGCTGGCGTGTGAGCACTTGCTGATGGTGAAAAAAAGAGTCTGATGGATTCCCCTCCTTGATAAGGAGGGGTCAGGGGTGGTTGATTGCGCGACCCACCACCCCCACCCCCTCCTCAACTGAGGAGGGGAGTTAGTCTCAAAAGAAGTGACAGGAACCGTGATTCAATCCGTGCAGTCCTACGACGCCCGCTATCCCTTGGCGGCAGGAGCGGGTACGGACGCCGTTCATTCCGAGTCGGAATACTGCCTGGCCGTAACACGTTTGAAAACGCACGGCGCCCTCACCGCGACCGGCATGGTGCTGACGCTCGGCGAAGGGAACCGCATTGTCTGCGAGCTCATCGACCTTCTCGCGCCCGCCCTGGTGGGAAAAGAAATTGAATCGCTCATGGCGGATTTCGGAGCTCTTTCGCGCTCCTTGGCCGATCACCCGCAATTGCGCTGGCTGGGCCCGCACAAAGGCGCCATCCATCTGGCGTTAGCGTCTCTTACGAATGCGTGTTTCGATCTCTGGGCAAAAGCGCGAGGAGTTCCGCTTTGGCGATTGCTGCTGAACCTCCCGCCCCAGCAGGTGGTCAGCCTGCTTGATCTCAGCTACCTGGAAGATGCTTTAACTCCTGCGGATGCCCTCGAGTTGTTAGAGAAGGCGGCGCCAACCAGAGCGGAGCGGGAGCCTGTGCTGAAGTCGGGTTATCCGGGCTACGACACTTCCGTGGGCTGGTTTGGATACGACGACGAGAAGGTTCGGGAAAATGCTCGCCGGGCTCTGGACAAGGGATTTCGCGCGTTCAAGTTGAAAGTGGGATCACCGGATCCCGCGCGGGACATCCGCCGCGCAAATATGCTGCGAGAATTGGTGGGCGACGAATGCCTGGTGATGCTCGATGTGAATCAGCAATGGACTCTTCCCCGCGCGCTCGAGATGTGCCGCGCGCTCGCTGACATTTCTCCTTACTGGGTCGAGGAGCCCACCCATCCCGACGATATTGCCGCGCATCGCACACTTGCGCAGGTGATCTCCCCCATGCGAATCGCGCTGGGTGAGCACGTGCCGAATCGCGTGATGTTCAAGAATTTCATGGAAGCCGGCGCAGTGCACTTCGTCCAGGCGGATTGTACGCGCCTGGCGGGTGTGAGCGAATTCCTGGCCGTCGCGCTGCTCGCGCAGAAATTCGGGCTGCCGGTCGTTCCTCACGTCGGCGATATGGGCCAGATTCATCAGCATCTCGTGCTTTTTAATCACATCGCGTTGGGGCAGCCGGTTATTTTCCTGGAATACATTCCGCATTTGCGCCAGCACTTTGTCAATCCAGCCATCGTCGAGGGAGGAGTCTACAAGACGCCGGAGGTTCCGGGCTTGTCGGCCGATCTGGTGGAGCTGAAGAAAGAGTAGGAGGCTGCCTGAAGAACGATGTATACTCCACCCGGAGTCTCCCAACAAACCAGTCCGGAGTCAGCCTATGAAAACCAATTCTGCGAAGCGCCTCACGGCGAAAATACGAGCCACCGTGTTTGCGTTGTCGGCAATGCTCGTTGCGATTACCCAACTGCCGGCGGCGCCTCCGCAAACTGCCGCCGGTAGCGCGGCGGTGTACCCTGTAAAGGTCAGCTCGAACGGCCGCTACCTGGTCGACCAGAAGGATGTTCCCTTCCTGATCGTTGGTGATACGCCGCAAGGATTAATGGGACGCTTAACCGAAGCCCAGGCCGAATTCTACTTTGCCGACCGGCAGGCGCACGGATTTAATACGCTGGGGTGGATTGACGTGGCCTGCGCGGGCCCGGATTATCGCGACAACAAAGAAGCCACCACCCCGGACGGCATTCGTCCTTACACCGGATTCGTTTCTGGCGGGAAGGATTTCGAGCATTACGATTTGACCAAGCCCAACGAGGCCTACTTCGCCCGGCTTGACCACATGGTCACGCTGGCGGCGAAGCACGGCCTGCTGGTTTTCATCGATCCCATCGAGACGATCGGCTGGCTTCCCACGCTGCGCAACAATGGGCTCGCCTCCGCCTACTCCTACGGGCAGTACCTCGGCCGGCGCTACAAGCGATTTGCCAACGTCGCCTGGTTGAACGGCAATGACTTCAATAGCTGGAAGGATCCCAAGGATGACGCCCTGGTTCAGGCGGTGGCCAAAGGAATCAAGTCCGAAGACCCGGCACACCTTCAAACCACCGAGCTCAACGTGGTCACAAGCTCTACCTTGGACGACCCCACATGGGCGCCGCTTATTTCCCTGAACGCCACGTATACCTACTCGCCCACTTATATGCAAATGCTCCACAGCTACAACCAATCGCCGGTGGTGCCGAATTTCCTGGTTGAGGCGCACTACGATTGGGAGGACGTGGGCAGGCCGCCGGATTTTGGCACGCCCTCGGTGCTTCGGCGCGAAGATTATTGGACCATGCTGACCGGCGGAATAGGGCAGTTTTACGGCAACAAGTATACGTGGAGCTTCGCGAAGGGCTGGGAGTCGCACATCGATACGGTGGGGGTGACGCAGCTTGCAATCTGGAAGAAGTTCTTCTCTTCCCTGCCCTTCCAGGACCTGGTCCCGGACCAGGACCACACCGTGGTGACCAGCGGTCTGGGAACATACGGCACTTTCGACACGCGCGTCAGCCAGAGCGACTATTGCACCGCCGCTAAGACTTCTGACGGTCTCCACGTGGTCGCCTACATGCCCACAGCGCGAACCATCACGGTGAATATGGCAAGATTGAAGGCGCCTGCCCATGCCGCGTGGTTCGACCCGACGAATGGGGCGTATACAAAGATTCCCGGAGCGCCAATTGCCAACACCGGAACCCGCCAATTCACGCCCCCCGGCAAGAACCACGAGGGAGCCGACGACTGGGTGCTCGTGCTGGATGCGTCGGGATCATCCCGGCGCTAGGCCGGCTGGCGCAGACGTGCCGTTCTTTGGCATGGCTGCGTCCGTCACATGCTCAAGAGGCGCCTACATCCCGACAACAAACGTCGGGACGTAGGCGCCACCCGAGTCACATCCATTAGCGCGGTTGGCGCAGAGCGCAGTTCTGCGGTCTCTGTTCATTCCCCCTCCACGCAACGCAGGGCCTCGCTCTGCGCCAGCCCGGAATCATTGAAATCACGGCCGTAGGGGCGAGGCGGTGCCTCGCCCTCGCGCCCGCGGTGCCCCGAATAGTTAGCAATCCAGACGGCGGTTCGCCCGTGAGGGCGAGGCACCGCCTCGCCCCTACAGCGCCAGCATGCCCTAACCGTGGATGGCAAAGTGGTACATGTCTACTACCTTGCTCTTGACAATAATGGGAACGTATAGTAGCATGTACGGTCTTGTGATGTCTCGTCCCACCTCGCGTGGGGACGGCTTGCCCGCCGCCCCTGCCCCCAATTTCCAGTGCATGGAGAATACTATGTCTTTACGCAAATCTACTTGTCTTACTCCCCAGCGGCTTGACGCCGCTCGGCGCAATTCGCAGCGCTCCACCGGCCCTCGCAGCGAGGCCGGAAAAGAGCGCGTGAAAATGAATGCCGTGAAGCACGGCTGTGATGCCGCGCCCGAAAACGAAGCTGCCGTCATGCGCGCGCTGGGGGAAGACCCCGAGCGCTACGCGGCCCTGAAGCGCGAGTTGGCGACCGCTTACGGCCCCGGCGACGCGCTCTGGGACCGGCAAACCGAAGACCTGGCGCGGCTTTACTGGCGGCGCAACCGGCTCGAGCGCATGGAGACGGGCCTGATGCGGGACGCTCTCGAGGAGGTCGAGGAGCGACGGCGCTCGCTCGCCCGGGACCTTGCGGACGTGACCTTCGAACCCTCCCAGTGCGAGGCGGTGGCGCTCGACCTGCCCAAGCCCACCCACCCCCTGGTGCGGCTGCGCATGCTGATCTCCTTGTGGGGGGTGATTCGCGAGCAGGTGCGGGGGCGACACTTCGCGACCTCCCAGGCGAAGGCGGTGGAAAGCTACTACGAAGGACAGTTGGGGTGGCGGCCGCGGCAGATTGGCCGGCTGCTGGAGGTCTTCCAGGTGTGGGCGCGCCTCGGCCGAGAGGACGACAAGCCTAGGCTCGACAAGTTCGTGAAGGACGCCTTCGGGAACGGAGCGGGGCTGGAGGCGCGGTTCAAGGAACTGGAGGGCCTGCTGGACGATCAGATCGCGGCGGTGGAGGCGGCGTTCGCGGAGGAGATGAAGGCGCAGGAGCGGAAAGACGCGATTGCGCGGGATCCTGCCTGGCTCCGGAAGAGGAAGACTGGGAAATGGTGCTGCGCCTGGAAATGGCGCTCGACCGGGCGATCGACCGGAAGGTGAGGATTCTCCTGACCATGCGCCAGGAACATGCTCGAGGTAGGGGCGGTTCGCGAACCGCCCCTACGCCAGAGGTCGACGACAGCGCCGAGGTAGCGCCGAACTTTAGTTCGGCAGGTGCTGACCTGAAGGTCAGCGCTACGGATCATGCGACAGAAAGTCGGGCAGAGGAAAACGGCGGCGAAACCTCAAAATCGCCGGAACAAAGCGAGAATGTTATAGAAAACAAAGGACTGGCCGCAGACGGGGTCGCTGCATGAGAAGTGCTGCGGGCGTCCCGCCCGCACCACACCCGCGCACCGTCAGCGCCCGGTCATTGCAGGCAGGTTGATATGCGACGGACGCTCCCTGTCGTGGTAGACGGTATTCAGCGCCGTGATCGCGTGTGTCTCGTAGCCGGAGCGTTCGCCGGTATTGGGATTGACATCGAAAAAGGGAAAGTTGCTGCTCGAGATGTCCACCCGGATACGATGGGCGGCCCGGAAACGGTTGGCTACGCCCACGAGATCAATCGTGACCTTGCGGATTTCGCCGGGTTTCAGCAGCGTCCGCGCGGAAGCGTAATCTCCCGAACCGACGCGGGCAATGCGGTCGGCAAGGTTCATGGCGTATCCCCAAGGATAGTCGCGATTGGGAGGAGCGACATCAACGAGCTTGGCCGTGAAATCCGTGTCCGGCGCAGAGGAGGAAATCCAGAGATCCACGCTCACCGGTCCGGCGATCTCGAGGTCAGAGGTGAGGGGAGGCGTTTGGAACACCAGCACGTCGCGCCGGGAAGCCAAGGGGAGATCGTTCTCGCAGCCAAAGATCCTTGACACCGCATCGCTGGTCGCGAGGACCTGCGGGCGAGAGATCTTTGCCGGAATCGATCTGGCCGCCGATAGTGGGAACAGGGTTCCGGGGGTCGAACGAGTAAGCGCTTGCCGCCTCGCTGCCGGGCTGCTGTTCGCTCAAACTGCCATCGCCGTGCAGGTAGTAGGCTCTGGTAGTTGCCTCCGGAGGGGGCCAGGCGGTGGTGGTGATCCAGCGGCCGCCATCCTCCATGAACCCATGATCGTTACGCACGCCGCTGCCGCCGCCCATCACGAAGACGCGCACACGAGGTTCATCGAGGACGCCGGTGGTCTTGCCCATGAGAACCTGATCGAACCAGCGTTGCTGCTCCGCGATCATGTCGACTGCGGCGGCAGCCCCGAAGTCGACATCGCCCGAAGCGCGCGGGCCGATTCCGTGCACCCAGGGGCCCATCAGGAGCTTGGTGGGAGACTTGTGGCGGGAAGCCAAACCTATGTAGTTGTGAAGCGTGCCGCGTTCGAACAGGTCGTACCAACCGCTCAGGAAATAGACGGGTATATCCGGATATTGGTCATAAGCACCCTCAAAGTCGAAGCCATTCTGCTTCCAGTAGTCGTCATAGAAGGGGTGGTCGACGAAGTCCTGAAACCAGCGCTGATTCACCGGGTCGAGCAGCAGGGGCGAGGCGTTCGGGCGGAAGGGGTACGCGCGCAGCCAGCCACCCATCTGGTTGTGCAGGATCTCGAGCATGGCGGCCTTCAGGGCCGGATCTTGCTCGGCTTCCTGGCTGGTGGAAGAGAGGACCAAAGGGTAGACGAGATTGTGCAACAACGTAAAAGCGCCGCCGCGGTAGGCTCCGTCGTCGAAATAATTGGAAGTGCCGACCATCACAAACATTGCGGCCAGGTGGGGCGGACGCAGAACCGCCAGGGCGTTCTGGACCTGCGCGAGGTAGGACCCGCCGTAAGTTCCCACCTTGCCGTTGGACCAGGGCTGGGCCGCGGCCCATTCCACCGTGTCGTAGCCGTCTTTGCCCTCATTCACGTCGATGTAGAATGTGCCTTCGGATCCGTAACGGCCTCGGCAATCCTGCACCACGACAACGTAGCCATGCTGGGCGAAAAGGCGCGGCCCATTCACGGAACCAGGGCCAGGGTCCTTGCCGTAAGGGGTCCGCGAGACCAGCACCGGGAATTTGCCCTGCGCCGGCATGCCATCGCGGGCCGGTATATACACGTCCGTTGCCAACTTCACCCCGTCTCGCATGGGGACCATGATGTTCTTCGCGACGATCACGTCGTAGATGGCGATCGTCGTATCGCCCTGGGCGGCAAAAAGGCCAGCCGCCGCCAGAGCCCAGATTGCCGGCCCGGCGAGGGTGTGGATTCGCATCGAGTTCATGGTTTCGGCTCCTGGCTGTCGACGAGTGCGCGCCCGCGAAACTCTGCGACACATTGCAGTATGCGCGGAAGGGCGGGGCTTCAGCCCCGCTTTGGAGTGCGGCAGCTTGCTGCCGCTTTTCCCGGGCGCGAGCTTGCTCGCGTTGCTTCCTTGGGGCTGCAAATCCCGGCCAGCAAGCTGGCCTGAGCCAGAGCGGCAGCTTGCTGCCGCTTTTCCCGGGCGCGAGCTTGCTCGCGTTGCTTCCTTGGGGCTGCAAATCCCGGCCAGCAAGCTGGCCTGAGCCAGAGCGGCAGCAAGCTGCCGCACTCCAAAAAGCCGCCTAGTGATACGCCTGGATCAACTCCAGGCTGACGCCGAGCACATCCGTGTCCATGTAAGCGTACTGGCCGGAGTTCGGCTTCCCGACGTCACCCCAGGCGCCGCTCTGCACGGGCGACCAGCCGAGTTTCGCGTAGCGCTCGAGCGCGATCTGCAGGTTGTCCACCGGCACTCCCATATGCTGAACACCCTCGCCGTGCGCGCCCAGAAAGTCGTCGTAACAATTGGGCGGCTCTTGCGGCGGTATGATCCACTCATAAGTCGGGTGCGAGTAGTTCTGCCAGCCCACCACAAACGGCAGCAACAGCGGCTTGCCGTGGTATCGCCCATCCTCACGAGGAGAGGCATTGGCCAGCGACATTTCGGGAAACCCTAGACTGTGCCAGTATGCCGAGACTGGCGCAGCTTTCCGGATCACCAGTCCGAGGTGAGTCACCTTCGCCGGACCCGCTCCGGCCTCGGCCGGCGGTCGCGTTACCAGGCCCAGGACATACTTGCCTGACGGTTCGGTATCGAAGAACACATAGCGCCCACCGGCGGCATCGAACGTGTGTAGCACCCGGACGCCCAGGCCACGGAGCCGGGCGGTTTCCAGTTCCACTTGCTGAGGGTCAGGCACTGCGTACAGCACCGCAAAAATGCCACCACCGTGGAATGCGAGAAATCCGTCGAAGACCGGATCGCCTGTAACGGGCTGAAGGATCTCTACTGTGAAGCTCCCCAGCCGGCCGGTGATGAACCGCGCCTCGCGCCGCCCAGAACTATCCAGAGCAACCCGGCCGTGATCGCGGATGTCTTCCAAGCCGACGTTCCGCCACGCGGCGACGGGCCTCGACGCGTCTTTCACGACCCAGAGCGCCCCGCCCATGGTCTTATAGAAGTCCGGCAATTGCGCCCACCCCGGAGCGCCTGCCCACATCAGAATACCTGCCAACGCAATCCCACTCAAAAGATGATTCCGCATTATGCCCTCCCGCCGCGCCAGTATACATCGAATCGCCGCAAAGCGAACTGAGCAACACAAACGCCTGGAAAAATCATAGAATGGAATCGATCAACGAGGTACCACTGGGTGAATTGACTATGGCCGAAACCATTCGAGTTGGACTTATTGGCGCGCGATTCGCGGCGCGATTTCACTGGGACGGGTATCGGCGCGTCTACGGGATTCCAGTGCAGGTGGTGGGCGTCACGTCGAAGAGCCCGGAGTCGCGGGAAGCGTTCGCGCGCGAACATGGAATCGAAGCATTTGGAACCCTCGAGGAAATCTGCGAAGCGGCAGACGTGATCGAACGTCTGTACGCCCACCGCCGCCCATGAGCCTATCGCGATTGAGGCTTTGCAGGGCGGCAAACACGTCGTGATCGAAAAGCCCTTGACCGGCTATTTCGGGCCGGGAACGGATGACTTTCAAGGCAACGCCTTCAGCAAGGAGGTGATGCTGCGCGAAGCCCTGGCAAGCGCCCAGCGCATTCAGGATGCGGCCCGCCAGGCGCAGCGTCGAGTCTGTTACGCTGAGAATTGGGTTTATGCACCCGCCATTCAAAAAGAGCGTGAGATCCTGGTGAAAACCTGCGGACAACTGCTGCGCATTATGGGCGACGAATCGCACGGCGGCTCCCACTCTGCGTACGGGGGAATGTGGAGACACACGGGCGGCGGGACTTTGATCAGCAAAGGCTGCCACCCGCTCTCGGCAGCCCTATATTTGAAACGAGCTGAGGGCGAGGCACGCGATGGGAAGGCCATAAGGCCGTCGACGGTTTCGGCTCGAGTCCATGAGATTACAAGGCTCAAGACCTTTCGCGACGCCGGGTTTCTGGGCACAAGATACCGGGATGTAGAGGATTATTGCCAGCTCCACGTGACGTTCGACGATGGCACAGTGGCGGATATATTCTCCTCCAACCTGGTTCTGGGCGGCGTCTACAGTTGGCTGGAGGTTTTTGCGAACAACCACCGCACGCGCTGCCGTTTGAATCCCGTGAGCATGCTCGACACGTACAATCCGCGGGAAGACCTCCTGAGGGATGTGTATGTGGCGGAGAAACTCGGCACCAAACAGGGTTGGAGCCATCCCGCGCCCGATGAAGCCTGGCAGCAGGGATACCCACAAGAGTTTCAGGACTTCGTGGAAAGCATCGCAGCCGAGCGCGAGCCTCTGTCAGGAATCGATCTCGCGTGCGACACGGTGGCGGTGTTATACAGCGCTTACCTCTCGGCGGAGCGGCGTGGAGCGGAAGTGAACATCCTGCGGATTGTCGATGGGCGATTGCCGGTGGCCGATTGAGGAAAAGCAGATCCTTCGCTTCGCTCAGGATGACAGGTTTTGCTCAGGATGACAGGTTTTGCTCAGGATGAAATGTCATTCTGAGCGAAGCGAAGAATCTGGATTTGGTTCCGGCTCACGAGCCGGGCACTCCGGCCTTTTGAAACAGCTTATCGATCCGGAGAAACTCCTCCTCCTCTTCGGTAACGCCGATCGATCGAACCATCTGGCCGATAGTGACGCTGGGGTCGTTGGACCAGAAGATGCCTCGGTCCTCATCCTCGTAGTAGCGGAAGCCTACCTTATCGCCATACTTCTCGCGAAGCCCTTCACCGTTCTTCAGTTCCCTGCTCCAGGGCACTATGGCGTAGCTCAAATCGATCTGCTCCACCAGGACCTGCTCAGGCGACTTTATCTGAGCAGCTATCCTGCCCGTAGGCTCGAAGATCGAGGCGTTGTTTCGCCAGGTGCTGGACACGATGTAATACCGGTGCCGCAGGGCGCGGAACGCAGGCTGCGCCGTCTGCGGCGACTGCGTAGGCCACGCCACCAGTTCAGCGCCCTTGCGAGCCAGTTGCTCCCAGCCGTAGTCATACTCCATGTCAAAACAGATCTGGATTCCCAGCTTGCCGAAATCACAGTCGAAGACGGGTACCTCTTTGCCGGGAGTCGAACCGCCTTCCAGGGAGTCACTGCCTGCCGGAACCGCCAAGTGGAGCTTGCGGTAAATGCCCACGACCTCACCTTGGCGGCCGATGAGAATTCCCACGTTCGAGCAGATCTTCTTGCCCTGACTCTCCAGCAGATAGGTCGGCACCACGATGTAACAATGGTGTTCCCTCGCCTTCCGTGCAAATGCATCCTTCAGGGGACCTTCCAGTGCCACGGCGGAGTCTACTGCGTCGCCTGCAACCTCTCCCGTCACGGCCGTCTCCGGAAGTACGGCGAGATCGAGATCCCGCCCATACTTCTTCTTTGACTCCTCAGACATTCGATCAACGATGTTTCCCAATTCTGCCAGGCGCTTTTCAAGGCCCGGGTATTCCACCCAGAAAGCCTGCATGGCCGTGCCTACGATTACCTTGCGCGGCGGTCGATTCGACGTGCTGCGAACCTTTGCCTCGGCCGCAGAAAGCGGATGAGCTGCCAGCAGCACCAAAAGCACTGAAACGAGGACAGGTAATCCGCGCGCCGAAAACTCGTGCGGCGTCTGGCCACCATGCTGTTGTCTTGCCAAGATTGCTGAAGCCTTCATGGGCTCTCCTCCGCGTCCTGCGTGTTCAGTGCGTGCTCACCACTTTCTCCATCGCCTCACTCAACGCCGCAGGGGCGGGCGGGGTGATAAGCACCTGGGCGACGGTCTTCTTAGCCAGTTCCGCGGTCCGCCCCACGTTCAACTGTTCAAACAGAAACGCGAACTTCTGTTCCAAGTCCTGACCTAATCGCTCACGCAGGTCTGCCGGCAGGTCCCAGAATTTGCGTTTGAAAGGCCCAAAGGCCTTCTTGCGCGTCTTGTATAAGAACTGGGGGTCCGTATCGAAGGGCTTTTTCTCATCGGCACAGAGCTTCCGCAATGTCTTGTAGATCTCTTCCTTCAGATCCCGAGGAAACGAAGCATTCTCATAAATCATGTTCTGGAACTCTGTCGCCAAGTGAACCTCGGCGGCCTCGCATTCCACAAACTTGTGGAACGCATCGGCAGGGAGGGTGGATGCTCCGTGTTGGACGGTGCCTGCCATTCCGTACCGATCCCGAGCTAAAGCCGAGAGGGCCCGCAGCGTCTCAAAGTCGATGGCCACTTGAGTCGTGGTGCCGTCCGGCAGCACCACGCCGCCGTCCCTCGTCCCGGTCTGCACGCTGATTTTCGCCAAACCCTTCTTGTAATGACTGCGCCGGGTTAAGGTCTCCATAAACCCTTCCATGAAGGAGGTCAACTCGTCAGCAGTGGAATTCCGCTCCCCGATCCTGCCGATCTCCCCGCCCAGCGTCAGAGTTATGCCCAGCGGTTCGATCGAGCGCAGGTACGCGGCCAAACCTGCTGTCGCCTCGAAGTTAGCCCTCTGCTGTTCACGGACGCCGGGCTTGTCGAGGACCACCAGAGTGGACGCATCGATATCAATGTTGTAAAACCCTGCCGCAACCGACTCCTGACAGAAGTCGCGGACGCCTTGCAACTCCGACTCCGGGTCTTTCGCGAATTTGAGGGCGTTCACCTTGTAGTGGTCGCCCTGAATGAACACCGGGCCCTCAAACCCTTCGCGGATCGCCGCCGCGATAATCACTGCGGCATACTCGGCTGGGCGTTGGTCGGTGTAATGACTCTCGGTACGGGAAAGCTCAAAGATGAAGGCGCCGGCCTTCAAGCGCAGAGCGGCACGAAAAACCGCGCGTGCCACATCGTAGCTCAGGCCGCGTACATTAATGGCGGGAACTGTGAAGCCCTTGCATTCCTTGCGGGCGCGGGCCTCATAAAGGCCCTGGATGGAGGAAGGCACGACGCCAAGCTCCAATCCGGCGCGGCGAATGATCCAGCGCGCCCCGCTGCGTACCTCTTCAGTCTCTCCGAACACCGCGCTCGTGACCAACTGGTCAAGCGTCTGGCTCACAAATTTCTGGGGATTCCTGAGAGTAATACTACCGCCGTTGGAAAGCTCGAAAACCGACTTATGCCGGGTTAGCAAATCTGGTATGGAACGTGCACTCATAGCAAGCCTCCGCAAAGCGCCAGCCCTAGGCGCAATCGCATATTATAGCAAAGGAAGATGACAAGCAAATTGCCAGACTTTTGCGCGGAGAAGAAGATGTCATCGACCAACTTTGTCATTCTGAGCCCCGATTTGTCGGGGCGAAGAATCCAAGTAGTTGATCGGCATCTTTACACGCCCAACGATTGCAGAGATGCTTCGCCCCGCTCAGCTTGGCAGGGGGATCAGAGGCTCGCTACCACATGTTCGGGAGAGTCGATCCGGATTTGCGACAGCAACGCGGGAAGCAATTCGTAGCCGGCGCGTCCTAAGAAGTATGCGCCGCCCACTTGGCGTTCCTGAAGGTCCTTTTGTGGCATGAGAAACCGGGCCAGAGCCTGGACATGGCGGGCGAGCAACTCGGAGCGCGCCAGGCCGGCGCGGCTCACCTTCCCGCGCAGCCGGTCCATCTGGAAGAGGATTTTCTCCTGGGAATGTTGCAAAGCCTCAAGCAACGTAGGATCAAGCCGCTCGATGTCACCTCGGAGGCGATTCAGAAGTCCGGCCATGTCGTCTTGCGCCTGCGTAAAGCGTTCTGACCAACCCTCCGCAAGCCCGGTTGCGGCAATTTTCTGGCCCAGGTGCTGCTCTCCCAGCCACGCGTCCTCAACGCCCAAGTGGTATTTCTCCAGCAATCTTTGGGTGCGATGGTCCACAAGCGTAAAAGAGGCTCGAGGGAAAACTACGGGTTGGGGCCGGCCGAAAGCCTCGTATAGAACTTGTGCCTGTGCAAGATAGGCTAGCTCCGAAGGACCCGCAACGTAAGCGAGGGTGGGCAGCAAACTATCCTGCACCAGAGGCCGCAGCAGCGCGTTGGGCGAAAAAATCACGGGGCCATCGGAAAGTTCCCGCCTCAGATCTTCAATGCGGGCGGGCCCTTCGCCTTCCACCGAAAATTCGCTGTCGCGTTCGTGAACAGGCAGCCGGTTGCCTTTCCTGGTGACGAAGACCAGCGTCGAATCTTCCGCCACCTTCACCTGGGCATGATAGCCGCTCCCGGTCAACGCCCGAGAGCGCTCGAGCAGTTTCTCCCGCAATTCGGGCGCGCGCTCGAGGGCTTGCTTGTAAACCTCTGCGCTGAGCTGGTGAAGAGACGGATCGAGGGGATCGAGAAAGATCACTCCCCAGCGGCTGAGCAGGCGCGCCAAGAATCTCCCGAAGGCCTCCACCCACGTCGTCCCGGGCTGGTAGGTTTCGCGCAGGTCTTGCAGTAATGCCTGACTGGAGGCCCCGGCGGGAAGACAGCTTTCAAGCCGGGCAAGGGCTCGCGCGGACTCCTCGGTGAGCCGCACATTCCCTACCGGCGAGCGCGCGCTCGGCGAATCTCCGTGATCGGCAAGCGAAATGAGGTTGTATTCGTCATCCAGGATTCCAACTTGCGCCACTTCTGCCAGGTCGTGGTCCTGAGATGCAAGCCAAAAGACAGGCACCACTGGGATTCCCTGCTCGGTAAGGTAGTTTGCCAGACGGACGGTGGTCAGAGCTTTGAAGAGCGTAAACGCCGGCCCACTGAACAAGCCAACCTGCTGGCCCGTGACCACGGCAAAGGTGCCACTCTTGGCCAATCTCTCCAGGTTCTCAAGGGTGGCGCCGCCGCAACCGAACGCCTGGTTCTGGCGAGTCAGTACTGCGCAGAGTTCCGCGCGCTTCCACTCGAAGTCCCGCAGCTGGGAAGCCACACTTTGGTAACTGGAAGGCGAGAATGGGGGCGCGTTATAGAAGCGCGACACCCGGTCAAAATGGTAGAGGTAGTCTAGGAAGAGCGGGCTGGAGTGCGGAACCTGTTCGTAGGAAACGGATGCGCTTGTCATCGTAGTAGTGAATTCTGAATAGTGAATAGTGAACTGCAAACCGTCAATTATCCCGCGCCGCGCGGCAACAAACCCACCGACGATAGGAGTCTTTCTGCCTTCTGCTTTCTGTCCTCAGTACTCCAGCCCCGCCCGGGACTCGTGGAGCGCCTCCGCCACCGCTTTACGCGCTTGGGGACCCAGCGGCACCAGCGGAGCGCGTGGAAAGCCTCCGGCGTAGCCGCTCAAGTCGAGCGCCGCCTTTATGCCGGGAACGCCATAAGGCACGGCGATTTTACGGGCAAGCGGAAGCAGGCACTCTTGGAATTTCAGCGCCTCCTTTTTCTTCTTTTGCCGGAATGCCTGGTAGAGGCCCACGCACAACTCCGGGGCATAATCCGCCTGGCTCAGCACCGCGCCCACCGCTCCGGCCCGCAGAGAATCATACAGAATCGATACCGATCCAACCAGCACTCGAAAGCCCGGCCGCACTCGCCGCAGGACCGAACGCACAAATTGCAGGTCCCCTGAGCTCTCTTTCAATGCCACCACGTTGGGGATTCGCGACAGCCTGCCGACGGTGGAAGGCTCAAGGTGAAGCCCCGTGAACTGTGGGATCGAGTAAACAATGACGGGCCGATCTACATTCTTCGCGACGGCCCGATAATGGGCCTCCAAGGTGTCCGCGTCCATTTTGGATTTGTAATAGTTCGGCGTGAGGACCAAAAGGGCGTCAGCGCCGCGCGCTATCGCTTCCTTACCGAGCCGTATCGTGGCGCCGGTACTCTCGAGACCCACACCGGCAATCAGGATTTCAGGCGGCTGCACCACGCCTCGCGCCACTTGCACCAGCCGCATCCGCTCCACTTCCGTCAGATACGGAGCTTCCCCGGAAGACCCCGCGACCAGCACTCCGGCAAGCCCTATTCCGCTGAGCTTCTGCAAATTCTCGCGGAACAGTCCTTCTTCAATCTCGCCGCGCTGATTAAACGGTGTAACAACGGGAGGAAATATCCCTTTCAGACCTTGGATGATCTCTTTGCGTGTCATGATCGCTTCCTTGTAAGGGCGGCCCTTGGGGCCGTCCTAGGAACAACAGCGGGCACAGCCCTTAGCGGGCGGCCTGGGGCCGCTTTTGGGCAGCCACGAGGGCTGCCCCTACGGTCACGTTCTGATGCAATTCCTGCAAGCTTGCCACCCACACCTGCCCTTTTCTCAACTCTCGAATCCCTGCGATCACCGCTCCGGCTGCGGACAGAGTGGTAATGCACGTCACGCCGTGCTGAACTGCCGCCCGTCGGATCAAACGATCGTCCTGGCGCGAGGACCGGCCCAGCGGAGTGTTAATGATCAAATCAATCTCGGCGCTCTTCACCATGTCCACAATGCTCGGGCGCCGTTCCGTTACCTTGAAAACCCGTTCCACCGGAATACCGCTCGCTCGCAATGCCTGAGACGTGCCCTGAGTCGCCACCAGGCTGAAACCAAGCTCCGCCAGATCACGCGCGATGGGAATCACCAAGGGCTTGTCATGATCGTTCACGGAAATGAAAATGCGCCCGGAAATCGGGATACGGTTGCGCGCTGCAAGCTGCGCTTTGGCAAAGGCCAGGCCGAAGGAGTCTGCCACACCCATCACCTCGCCCGTGGACTTCATCTCCGGGCCAAGGATCGTGTCCGCGCCGGGAAGCTTCTGGAAGGGGAAAACAGGAGACTTGACGAAGGCATGGTGCACCGGCAGTTCCGGCTCGAGGCCGAATCCCGCGAGTTTAACCCCCACCATGAGCCGCGCGGCAATCTTCGCCAGCGGTACGCCGGTGGCTTTGCTCACGTACGGCACGGTCCTGGAGGCGCGCGGATTAACTTCCAGCACATAAACCTGGCCGTTCTGGATAGCATACTGGACGTTCATCAGGCCGACGACGTTCAGTTCCTTGGCCAGTTTCACCGTGTACTCACAGAGCGCGCCGTGCTGCGCCTCGCCGATACTCACGGCCGGCAGCACGCAGGAACTGTCACCGGAGTGAATTCCCGCCTCTTCGATGTGCTGCATAACGCCCGCGATGACCACGTCGGTCCCGTCCGCCAGCGCGTCCACGTCCACTTCCGTGGCGTTTTCCAGGAAGTGGTCCACCAGGATGGGGAATGCGCGTTGCAGTTCTTCCGCACGGCGCACGTAATCGCGCAGCATCGCCTCGTCGTACACAATCATCATGGCCCGTCCGCCGAGCACGTACGAGGGTCGCAGCAAAACCGGATATCCGATTTGGCGGGCGATCTCGACCGCTTCTTCGGCGTTCATGGCGGCGCCATTCGGCGGCTGGAGGATGTTCAGGTCGGCAAGCAGTTTCCCGAAGCGTTTGCGGTCTTCGGCCAGATCGATAGACTCGGGTGAGGTGCCGATAATCGGCACGCCCGCAGCCTTGAGTTGGCGCGCCAGGTTGAGCGGTGTCTGTCCGCCGAACTGCACGATCATACCCGAGGGTTTTTCCTCGTCCACAATCGCCATCACGTCTTCAAAAGTAAGCGGCTCGAAGTAAAGGCGGTCCGACGTATCGTAGTCGGTCGAGACAGTCTCGGGATTACAATTCACCATGATCGTCTCGAAGCCTTCTTCTTTGAGCGCATAGGCGGCGTGGACGCAACAATAATCGAATTCAATTCCCTGCCCTATGCGGTTGGGGCCGCTGCCCAGGATCATGATCTTCCGGCGATCCGTCGGTTCGGCCTCGTCCTCATCTTCATAAGTGGAGTAGAGGTAAGGCGTGAAGGACTCGAACTCCGCGGCGCACGTATCGACCCGCTTAAAGACCGGATGAACGTCCAGCGCCTGGCGCCGCGCGCGCACCGCCTCCGCCGTGCAGCCCCACACTTCGCCCAGGTGGGAGTCCGACACGCCGTTGCGCTTGGCCTCTCGCAGTACCGAAGCCGGCGCAGTCCCCACCTCGAAGCGCTTCAGCTCTTCCAGCAGACTCACGATTTGTTCGAGCTGAGTTAAAAACCACGGATCGATGCGGGTAATTTCCGCCAGGCCCTCGACGCTGTAACCACCTTGCAAGGCGAAAAGCAGGTACCACAAGCGCTCGGGATGGGGAACGGCTAAGCCGCGCTCGAGTTCGGCCGGATCGTCCGGAGGCCGCGGTGTTTTCCTGCCCGTTTCGAGCGACCGCATACCTTTCATCAGCGCTTCTTTGAAGGTGCGGCCGATCGCCATCACCTCGCCGACCGACTTCATCTGCGGGCCCAGGGTGTGGTCGGAGTCGGGAAACTTTTCCGCCGCCCATTTCGGAATCTTCGCCACCACGTAATCGATCGTCGGCTCGAAGCAAGAGGGTGTCTTCTGCGTGATGTCGTTGGGAATCTCGTCCAGGCTGTAGCCGACGGCGAGGCGTGCGGCGATTTTGGCGATGGGAAAGCCGGTGGCCTTCGAGGCCAGCGCCGAACTGCGCGAGACGCGAGGATTCATCTCAATGACGACCATGCGCCCCGAATGCGGGTCCACCGCAAACTGGATGTTTGAACCGCCGGTCTCGACGCCGACGGTGCGGATGACCTTGAACGCGGCGTCGCGCATGATCTGGTATTCCTTGTCGGTAAGCGTTTGCGCGGGCGCCACGGTGATTGAATCCCCCGTGTGGATGCCCATCGGGTCGACGTTCTCGATCGAGCAGACCACCACGGCATTGTCCATGTGGTCGCGCATCACCTCGAGCTCGAACTCCTTCCACCCCACCACCGATTCCTCAACCAGAGCCTCGTGCACCGGACTGAGCTCCAGTCCGTTCCTCACCGTCTCCAGAAGCTCTTCTCGGTTGTAGGCCATGCCGGCCCCCGTCCCGCCCAGCGTGAAAGAGGGTCGAATTATCAGCGGGAATCCAATTTGCTGCGAGAAGCTGAGCGCGGCGTCCACGTTGTTGACCAGGACGCTCTTGGGCAGGTCGAGCCCCACGCGCTGCATGGCGTCCTTAAACCACAGCCGGTCCTCGGCCATCTTGATGGCGTTCAGCGAGGCGCCGATGAGTTGCACATTGAATTCGTCGAGTACGCCACTCTCCGCCAGCTCGACGGACAAATTCAAAGCCGTTTGACCGCCCACGGTCGGCAAAAGCGCGTCCGGACGTTCACGCGCGATGATCGCCTTCAGGTATTCGCAGGTGAGCGGCTCGACGTAGGTCCGGTCGGCAAATTCAGGATCTGTCATGATGGTGGCAGGGTTCGAATTCACCAACACAACTTCATAACCCTCCGCCTTCAGCGCTTTGCACGCTTGCGTCCCCGAGTAGTCAAACTCGCACGCCTGGCCAATAATGATCGGGCCGGAGCCGATGATTAGGATTTTGTGTAAATCAGTGCGTTTTGGCATTTACCCTACCGGGCGCGCCTTCAGGGGCTAAAGCCCCTCATTTTGATCGCCCCGTTACGGCGGGCCTAAAGGCCCGCCCTTCTTGCTCCCTTCATTCCCTCGTGCCTTGGAAGGGCGGGGCTTTAGCCCCGCCGCTAACCTACCGCCCAACTACGGGGCTTTAGCCCCTGAAGCCACTGGCCATGGATCGAGGCGATACTTACCGTTCATCGAGCAATATGGATAATCTCTGGGCTCTCTCACCAAGCCCCGCCCTCACAGGGTTGGATTGAATATAGCGTACATGAGTTTCGTAATCCTCCATCATCGCGAACCCCGTGCTCCGTAAATCCCTCATGCCAGACAGGGAAACTCATGCGAAGGGCCTTTCCGATTTCAAAGGACGACCCGCCTTTGATTAGTCCAATTGCCTTCTCCAAAGTTGTAGTCTTCTCCGGGGGTGAGCAAAACGTGGAAGTGCTCGGGCATCACAACGTAACTGTGAACGAAGTAGTGCCCCTTGTCCCGATATTCAAATAGCTTCGCCTCAACAAGTGCGGCTGCCGTCGCCTTGTGGAATACCTTTCGCCTTTCCCACGTGTCAGTCGTAACGAAGTATGTCTCACCCGGTTTTGTTCGGTGTTTCGGTCGAGCCATAAGGTTTCAGGGGCTAAAGCCCCTCCTTTTGATCGCTCCGTTACGGCGGGCCTAAAGGCCCGCCCTTCCCTTCCGCCCTTCACGCTCGCTTGGCTCGTCGTGAGATTTGCCACAAACGCACTTCGGAACCGACAATTCGTGCTCCGAGCCAAGGGACAGCAGCCAGGCTTTCATCGCCTCATGAGGTATGTAGTGCCCCGCTTCCATTTCCGCGAACCCGCGGCGGATGGACTCGAGTTGCAACTCCTCTTCGCGGATTTCCATTCACTATTCACCATTCACTATTTCTTAAACTCTTCCATCATCTCCGCGAACCGGTTGAAAAGGTACGCCGAGTCGTGCGGGCCGGGCGAAGCTTCGGGGTGATACTGTACGCTGAAAAGCGGCAGCGACTTATGCCGCAGGCCCTCAAGAGTCTGGTCGTTCAGATTTATGTGAGTTAAGGCAACTTCATTGGCATTGAGCGAATCGGGGTCAACCGCGAAGCCGTGATTCTGCGCGGTGATTTCCACCTTCCGGGTTTCCAGATTCATAACCGGTTGATTGCCGCCGTGGTGGCCAAACTTGAGCTTGTAGGTTTTCCCTCCCAGCGCCAGCCCGATAATCTGGTGGCCAAGGCAGATTCCGAAGACCGGCACCTTACCCATGAAACCTCGCACGGCCCGCGCCGCGTACTCAACAGGTTCAGGGTCGCCCGGGCCGTTGGAAAGGAACACTCCATCGGGTTTGAGGGTCAGAACGTCTTCCGCCGTCATCGTTGCAGGCACCACCGTTACGCGGCAGCCCACATCCACAAGCCTGCGCAGGATGTTCTGCTTGATTCCGTAGTCGTAGGCCACCACGTGATATCGGGCTGGCCCGGGTGTTTGTTTACCGGCCGCGAAGATGTCCCGTGTCGGTTCCGTCCACTGGTAACGCCAAAGCGTGGTGACGCGACTGGCCAGGTCGAGCCCCACCATGCTCGGCACAGCTTTGGCTTTGGCTATCAATGCGGCTTCATCGAAATCAACCGTGGACAGCACTCCGCGCTTTGAGCCCTGTGTGCGCAAGTGGCGCACCAGGGCGCGCGTGTCGATGTCGGAAATCACCGGGAGATTGTATTCCGCCAGGAAATCCGACGCCTCCTCAACTGATCTCCAGTTGCTCGCCAGTTCGCACAGTTCGCGCACCACCAGGCCTTCCGCATAGGGTCGCGCGGATTCCGAGTCCAGGGGGTTCACTCCGTAATTCCCGATGTGAGGGTAAGTCAGGATAACAATCTGACCGGCGTAGGACGGGTCGGTCAGGATTTCCTGGTAGCCGGAAAGCGAGGTGTTAAAAACCACTTCGCCAAAACGTTCGCCCGAGGCGCCGTAGCCGCGCCCTCGGAACACTCTCCCATCTTCTAGAGCAAGAATCGCATCCATAAGAGTCCACAGTCGACAGTCAACAGTTCACAGTCCAGAGCACACAGCTATGAGTCGGTCGCCCTGGGAAATGGCTTACTTCGAATCCCAGGAGACGTAAACTGTCGACTCTTACTAACTGTCAACTGTTGACTATTGACTTCTTTTCACTCCAACGGTCCAAATTCGCTGAACGGCCAATACACGAAGACGGCTTTTCCGTAAATGTATTTGCGATCGACGGTTCCCCAGACTCGGCTGTCGTTGGATGAATCTCGATGGTCCCCGAGCACGTAGTAGTGGTTCGGCTCGACGTGTACGGGCGGGTAACTCTGGTGGTCCAGGTAATACGATGGGAGGTAGGGCTCCGCCAGAGCGCTCCCATTCACCAGCGCCCGGCCTTCTTCGATGCTTACCCACTCATCCGGCAACCCGATGACGCGTTTGATGTAAGATTTCGACGGATCGAGGGGATACCAGAAAACCACGATATCACCCCTATGGATAGGCTCGAACCGGTAAACAAATTTGTTAATGAAAATCCGCTCGTGGTTCTCCAGTCGCGGCATCATGCTGGTTCCCTCGACCTGCACGGGCTGGTAAAGAAAAACAATAACGATAAAGGCCAGCAGGATGGAAAGGATGAGGTCCCGCAACCAGTAACGAGTCTCAAAAAACCGGCGTCGCGGGCCTCGCTGATTCCCCCGTTCGTCGTTCACTCCCTCTGGAGATGTCTCTTGTCGCTGCATTGTCTTCCCTTCGATTCTACCACATGAGCGACGGCGGGCAATTTTGCCTTGTGGAATTGGGATTTTGAATGTGAGTTCGGGATTCTGTTTTTAACGGTTGCACATCGCCAAGCGCCAGCTATTCTATCGGAACGTGTCCCTGGCTCTCTCGGACGAGCGGCGTTCCAAGGGTTGATTGTCCACCCTCACCGCCGAGTTCAGCATTTCGAACACGCGCCGCTGCTCGCGCGACAGGCGTGTGGGGGTGACGACGTAGACCGAGACGTACAAATCTCCCTGCCTGCGCCCGTCGACACTGGGCATTCCATGGCCGCGCAAACGGAATACCGTGCCGTTCTGAGTTCCTTCCGGGATTCGCAGCCTTTCCTGACCCTTCAGCGTGGGAACCTTAATTTCCGTTCCCAGAGTCGCCTGGGTGATGGAGACGGGGATAGTGTAGTAAAGGTCGTTGCCCTGGCGGTCGAAATAGGAGTGCTCCCGGACCCGCAACACAACATAGAGATCGCCGTGCACGCCCCCCAACTCGCCCGCTTCACCCTCGCCGCTAACGCGCAGGCGCGTTCCCTCTTCAACCCCCGCCGGGATTTTGAGGCCCAGGACCTTCTCCTCTTGAACGCGTCCCTTGCCTATACAGACCGGACACGCCTCGCGGATTACTTGCCCCATTCCCTGGCAGTGCGGGCAAGTGCGCGAAACCGAGAAGAAACCCTGCTGGTGCCGGAGTTGCCCTCGCCCGCCGCAGGCCGGGCAAGCGGTCGGTTCACTGCCTTTCTTTGCGCCGCTGCCACGGCATTCGGTGCAGGTTTCCGAGCGGGGAATCTTGATTTTGGTCTCCAGCCCCTGTGCTGCTTCTTCCAGAGTAATCTCCAGATCGTACCGGAGGTCTGCGCCGCGAGCAGCACGACGGCGCTGGCGAGGCCCCCGCCCAAATCCTCCGAAGCCGAAGAAGTCGCCGAACAGATCCTCGAAGTCCGAGAAAATCGTGGAATTGAAGTCGGGCGACCAGCCGCCTGAGGAGCCAACTCCCGCGTGGCCGAACTGATCGTACGCAGCCCGTTTCTGCGTGTCCGCGAGTACGCTATAAGCTTCCGTGATTTCCTTGAATTTCTCTTCTGACTCTTCCTTGTTGTCGGGGTTGCGGTCAGGGTGGTGCTGCATGGCGAGCTTGCGGTAAGCGCTCTTGAGAGTTTGCTCGGACGCCTGGCGCTCGACACCCAGGACCTCGTAATAATCCCGCTTATTGTTATTCAACGATCAACCTCACTTAGCGTCCGACCCCATTCAACACTAGCCCACATATGTTATACTGAGTCCAGGCCTGCCTGACAATCCCCTTCCTCAATCCTCGATCTCGTCTTTCGCCGACGACCGCGCGTCATCGGGGTTTACCGCCACTCTCACGATGGCGGGACGCAGCAGTCGGCGATTGAGCATATAGCCGCGCTGCAACTCTTCCACGATCTCCTGGTCCCGCCGGTCCGGGTCCTCAACGGTTTCCACCGCTTGATGGTAGTGGGGGTCGAACAACTGGCCGGAAGTCTCCATCGGCTCCATTCCGCCCCGTCCCAGAACTTCCAGCAACTGCCGATGGATCAATTCCATTCCCTGGTAGAAAGTCTCGGGAACCGCCGGGGAGCGCTGTTTCAAGGCCCGTTCGAAGCCGTCAAGAACCGGGAGCAACTCGCGGATTAAACTCTCATTGGCGATCTGCCGAAACTCATCTCTTTCCCGTTGAGTGCGTTTGCGGAAATTGTCCAACTCCGCCTGCTTGCGCAGCAAACGATCGTAGAGGGCCGCAATCTCCCCTCTCAGCTTCTCGATCGCGCCCGGGGCTTCAGCGCCCGTCGAGCCGGCAGAGTCTGCTCCTGTGCCTTCGCTTACAGGTGCAGCATTCTCCCTCAAATCACTTGTGCTGGATTTCCCTCGATCTTCCGGCAGGGGTGCAGCGAGCTGCTCTTCTTTTTCCTTCTTCATAGCCCTTCGATTTTATACCTTTGGTTGGTGGGTGCATTGATGCGACCACTCAATTCAATTACGGATTCAAACTCTAGCCTTCTGAAATGCCAACCCTGACGCCGGTCAGTTCGAACTTAGGAGCCGGCTACAGAGGTGGGCGATATAGTCCACGGTGCTGATGGCACGGTCGTACTCCATGCGCATCGGACCGACAACCCCTAACGCTCCTACAGTACGGTCCCGGTAATGCAAAGGCGCCAACACCAAAGTACAATTGTGCATGCCGCCTTCCAAATTCTCGCGGCCGATCAGGATGCGTACCCCCGCCTCCCGCGTCTTCAGGCACGCGTTCAGAATCCTTACCAGCTTGGCCTTTTCTTCCAAGGTCTCCAGCAGCGCCTGAATGTTGCGGATATCGTCGAACTCCTCATGGTCAAGAATCTTCGCCGTCCCATCAACAAATAGAGACCCGGCCGATTCGGCGGCGGAAGAGCCCCACATAAAGAGCGTTGCGACGTTATTCAGCAGACGGTCGGCAAGGATTTTTTCTTGTTCCATCCGCTTGAATACTTCCAGCCGAATGGCTCCCAATGACCAGCCGCGGAATTCGGCGTTAAGGAACTCAGCCGTCCGCTCGAGTTCCTCTTGCGACAGGCTTTCCTCCAGGCGGACCACATTGCTTTCGACCAAATCCGGCTTCGAGTTAATCACCACCAGGATGCGGCGGTCCGGGAGGAGGACGAACTTAATGTACTCGAGCACCTTCTCCTCAAACGGCGTAGCCAGTGCCAGTCCGACGTTATGCGACACCTCAGAAAGTACCCGCGAAGCGCTGGACATCATGTGTTCCATGGCGCCGCTCTCCGGCTGCAATCTCTTGTGGATATATTCCTGGGTGGCGGGAGCCAGCCGGGAACTGGTCGCCATACGGTCCACATAATAGCGATAGGCTCGCTCAGTCGGGACACGCCCAGCGGATATGTGCGGCTGCGATAGATACCCCAAGGATTCCAGGTTGACCATTACGTTGCGGATTGTTGCCGAACTGGGGGCTTCCGCCATCCTCTCCGCTAACGTCTTTGAGCCCACTGCTGCGCCGGTCTCAATGAACTGGCGCACCAGGGCAACCAGGATTTCCCGCTCACGTCTTGGAAGCTCCTCACGGTTTCTCATTGCCAACCTGAGTCACGAGGCCTCAACTTTCTAGAGCCTACGGTCCTCCACTATCTATTCTAACCGCTATGCCCGAAACTGTCAAGAAACCCAGGTACTACGAGTAACTTCAGCCCCGTCCACGCGCGCCGCCGCGATCACCGGAGGGTTTTAAGGCAAAAATGTAGGTGAATGGCGGCTCTTCTGGGGGCCCATCACCACTCGGCTGACCAATCCCACTTACCCGCCGGCGATCGCCCCAATCACAAGAAACGGCTCGGTTCCGTCCGCAACTCGCTCCGGAAGTGGCGAGTCCGGCGAATCGTGCGAGAGGTCCTGCTCGCAGGCGAAGAAGCGGATGAAGGGCCGGCGCTGGCGCGTGACGTGGTCGCGGATCGTTCCGCACAACACGGGATAGCGAGCCTCAAGCGCGTCGAGGACCGAGCGCTGGGTGGCCGCGCCTTGGACTTCCAACTCCACCTCGCTATCGACGTGTGCCAGAGTCCGCAAATGAAAGGGAAGAACCACGCGAACCATAAAATGCCTCTTTCCGCTGCCCCACCCTTCATACCGATGAGGTAATCATCTTCAGATGGCTCGAGGGTGCGCAGGCGTCGCCCACCTGCCGTCTCACGCCAGCGTCTGCACTTCGACGGAGAGCACGGGTGGAAGGTCGCGGACGATGGGCGACCAATGATCTCCGGCGTCCGGCGAATTGTATACTTGCCCGCCGGTGGTGCCGAAATAGACTCCGCAATCGTCGAGCGAGTCGACGGCCATCGCATCCCGCAAGACGTTAACGTAGCAATCGCGTTCCGGCAGACCGTTCGCGAGTTCCTCCCACTCGTTACCCCCCGTACGGCTGCGATAGACGCGCAACTTCCCATTCAGCGGATAGTGCTCCGAATCGCTCTTAATGGGCACCACGTAAACAGTCTCAGGCTCGTGCGCATGAACGTCGATGGCGAATCCGAAATCGGTCGGCAGATTCCCGCTGACCTCATGCCAGGAGTCTCCAGCGTCGTCGCTGCGCATAACATCCCAGTGCTTCTGCATAAAGAGTACACCCGGGCGGGACGCATTCATGGCGATGTGGTGAACGCAGTGGCCCACCTCGGCATCCTGGTCGGGAAGAAATTGCGACCTGAGCCCGCGGTTGATGGGTTTCCAGGTCTGGCCGCCGTCGTCGGAGCGGAAGGCACCCGCCGCCGAAATGGCGATATAGATACGGCCCGGGTCTTTCGTGTCCAGAATGATCGTGTGCAGGCACATCCCTCCGGCCCCGGGTTGCCATTTGGGACCTGTACCGTGGCCGCGCAATCCGGGCAGTTCGTGCCAACTCCGCGCGCCGTCCGTGGAACGAAAGATGGCTGCGTCCTCGATCCCGGCGTAGACCGTGTCAGGGTCGGTCAGCGACGGCTCGAGATGCCAGACGCGCTTGAATTCCCAGGGGTGCTGCGTACCATCGTAGAACTGGTGCGTGGTGAGCGGCTTGCCGGTTTCGGGCGACGTGTCGTAGACGAATCGATTGCTCTCGCCAACCGGCCAGCCCTGCGGCGACTTTGTTACCCCGCCCCCGGGCGCTTCCCATGTTTTTCCGCCGTCATCCGAGCGCTGCAGGACTTGGCCAGACCACGAACTGTTCTGCGATGCGTAAAGCCGGTTCGGGTCCGCGGGTGAACCCTTCATGTGGTAGACCTCCCATCCCGCGAAATATGGTCCGGCAACGTCCCAGTCTTTGCGCCTGCCGTCCGACTCCAAAACGAAAGCTCCCTTTCGCGTTCCAACCAGTACTCTGACTTTGCTCATATTCGCTCCTCTCCGGCAATGCGCCGAACGCACACGCGGGTCTGTTACGGGGTCGGCCCGTCTGGCCGCCTGTCGCGATGGCAAGGGTGACCCCTCTGCCTCGCTCACCACTTTAGATTTGATTGAACCCCTGATCGTCTTACAGACTTTTATTATACCCTTCCTGAACCTCGAGCGTCTTGAAAAAAGGGGTTCTGTGGTGCATCTTCTCTTCCCGGTTTCGAATTCGTTTGTTCATTACTAGTACGCCTCAAAAATTGTGTCCAGTGCTCAGCCGGATTATAATGGAGATTACTTGGGAACCAGCTTGCGTTATCTTCTCCTCAGCGACATACACTCGAACCTGGAAGCGCTGGAGTCGTGCCTCGAACTGGCGCAGGGGAAGTATGACCAGGTTGTATGTCTTGGGGACCTTGTCGGTTACGGCCCCGACCCCAACGCCGTCATTGAGACGATCGAGCCTCTGGCCTCAGTCATTATTCGGGGCAATCACGATAAGGCTTGTACCGGCGATCCCGTGGCCGAGGAATTCAATCACCTGGCGCGCCAGGCGACAGACTGGACTCGAGATCAGCTCACTCCCGAGCATTTCGGTTTCCTCAGCTCTTTACCCGCCGGCCCGGTGCAACTGGATGGCTTCCAGGTCGTTCATGGCTCGCCCCTCGACGAGGACGACTACATCCTTGGGCCCGGCCAGGCATTACCCCTGCTTCGCAGCCCGCAAACACAGATCATCTGCTTTGGCCACACGCACCACCAAGGCGGGTTCATGCTTTCGCCCCAGGGTCGCTACCAATCGCTTCACCCACCCATGAAGAACAATGGACTGATCCTTACCCTCCCCTTGGAGGATCAGGGACGCTACCTGATCAACCCTGGTTCCGTCGGACAGCCGCGGGACGGCGATTCCCGCGCAGCCTTCGCCGTCATTGACACCACCCAACGAACGGTTCAGTATTTCCGCGCGTCCTACGACCTTCAGCGAACACAGGGGAAAATGCGCAAGGCAGGCTTGCCGGATTTGCTCATCGAGCGACTGGAACATGGCCGGTGAGAAGAACAGTCGAGGAGTCGAGAAGTCAAGGAGTTGAGAAGCTCAGGGCCAGGGAACTTAACCCGTAATTCTGTACTTCTCGACTCCTTGACTTCTCAACTTCTCGACTGCTTCACTAGAATTCCACATAGACCGGCACCATGCTGGGCACCGCCTGGTTCCAGTCCGCCGGCATATGCTCGAAGCTCATCCGAAAGTCCTTGGCTTCGCCTGCCTTCAAGGGTTGCATGTGCGGGCTCACGGGATGCGCCCGCTCGCGCAGCACCACCTGATTGAGCGTGTCAACGAAGGTCAGATCCACGTCCAGCCTGCTCACCGTCTTCGTCCCCTTGTTGGTCACACGGGCGTCCAGGTAGGTCACGCTGTCGCCGAGGAAATTCTCCGCGGCGCTCATGCGCGCATCCGTGAATTCAACCTGAGGCAAGTAGGCCTTCTGCTCTTCGGTAAGGATCGTGCCGGCGCCGGCGGACTGCCCGGCGCCCCGGTGGGAGTGCCAGAAGAACAGCAGAATGCCAAGAACTACCGCCATGGCCGTCGCAACAATCAGAATGATTTGGAGGGTTGAGATGCCTTTGTCATTGGAATGCATGGCGGAATTGTGCGTAGGAAAGGGCGAGAAGTCAAGGTCACAACCTGCCACAATTGCTTAGTTGCGTAAGTTAGCAATCTTATTTCCTCGGAGCTGGAAGGGCGGGGCTTCAGCCCCGCCGCTGGGGAGGACACGGATCAATGGGCCTTCAGGCCCTGAAACAAGGCCGCTTCAGGGGCTAAAGCCCCCGCGATGGGGCCACTCTCTTCGGCGGGGCTGAAGCCCCGCCCTTCCATCGCCCTGCGAATGGGTACGCTTACTTAAGCGTCCGACACGTACTTTGAACTTCTTGACTCTCGACTCTCAACCGCCTTAGGTCCCCGCCACGGTCATCCCGGAAATCAACAAGGTGGGTGAGGCCAGCGAACCGCGGAACTCCAGGTCGGAACCCACCATCTCAACGTGCCGCAGCATCTCGGCCAGGTTGCCGGCAATCGTAATCTCTTCCACCGGGTAGGTGAGTTCCCCTTTTTCGATCCACAGCCCGCCGGCGCCGCGCGAATAATCGCCCGTCACGGTATTCACGCCAAAGCCGATCAACTCGGTGACATAAAACCCATTCTGCACAGACCGCAGTATTTCTTCCGGGGAATACGGGCCGGGCGGCATGTAGAAATTTTTGAACCCCACACCGGGTGGGCCGGTGATCCCGCGCGCCGCGTTGCCGGTGGTCTGCCTCCCCAGTTTTCGGGCGGTGTAGCAGTTCAGCAGGTAGTTCTGAAGCACCCCTTTCTCGATAACCGGGGTCATCGAAGAAGGTATTCCCTCGCCGTCAAACGGGCGTGAACCGAAGCCACCCGGGCGCAGCCCATCGTCCAGAATCGTGACGTTATCGTTGGCGATTTTCCGATGCAACTTACCCGCCAGGAAAGACGCGCTGCGATAGATCGCGTCCCCGCGGACCGCCTCGAAGATGTGGCCGAGCAGGGAGCGCGCAGTCTCCGGGTCAAAGACAATCGGCACTTGGCAGGTTGAGACCTTGCGCGCCCCGAGCTTGCGCAAGGCGCGCTGCGCCGCTTTCCGCCCTACTACCTCCGGGGCCTCCAGAGCGGCTGCACTCCGCGCCACCGTGTACCAGTAGTCTCGCTGCATGCTGCCGTTCTGTTGGGCAATCGGCGAGACGGAGAGCGCGCAATACGAGGAGCGATAGCTGCCCGCGAAACCCAGCGAGTTGGCGTAAGCTCTCGTCCCCTGACTCGCCTCAAACCCCGCGCCCTCGGAGTTTTGAATCCTCGGGTCGGCCCCCAGCGCCGCCTCTTCCGCGCGGCGCGCCAATTGGATCCGGTCGCCGGTCGACAGCAATTCAACATCGCTCGAATAGAGATCCAGATCTCCCTCGTAGCGTCCCAGTTGCCCTGGTTCAGGCAGACCGCTGGCCGGATCCTCAGAGGTCACCTTGGCCATGGCCACCGTTCTTGCCACGAGCCGAGCCAGCGACTGCTCCGAGAAATCGCTCGAAAAAGAAGTCGCGGTCCGGATTCCCAGGAGTACCCGCAATCCCAAAGCCTTGGACGCAGCCTCCTTCAGGCTCTCGATCTTTCCCGTTCGGAGGTTGGCGGAGAACTCGTCGGCCTCCCTCACCACCACATCGGCAGCACTCGCGCCCGCGCGCTTGGCCCGTTCGACCAGATCGCTCGCAATTTGTTCGAGAGAGTTCATAAAAAAGGTAAATGTTAAATTGTAAATTATAAATTATAAATTGCTTCGCGTGCTAAGGGTACGCTCCAGCAAGAACTCAGCGTTTATAATTCATAATTTACAATTCATAATTCACTATTCACTATTTAAAACTTCCTCATCATTGAAATGACTGCAGTCCGCCCAACGGATGTTCCGCCCACGGTCAGCCGGCTCACTTTGATGGTAGGAATGCCAACGCCCACCGGAACGCTTTGGCCGTCTTTTCCGCAGGTGCCGATGCCGGGATCGAGCTTAAGGTCATTCCCAACGGCGGTCACTCGAGTGAGGACGGTCGGCCCGTCGCCAATCAGCGTTGCACCCTTGACCGGGGCGGACACCTTGCCATCTTCAATCAGGTACGCTTCCGAAGCGGTGAAGACGAATTTCCCATTGGTAATGTCAACTTGCCCTCCGCCGAAAGACACCGCGTAGAGCCCGCGCTTCACGGAGCGGAGGATTTCCTCAGGGTCGTCGTTTCCGGCCAGCATGTAGGTGTTCGTCATGCGCGGCATGGGAATGTGCTCGTAGCTTTGGCGCCTGCCGTTGCCCGTCCGCGTGGTCTTCAGAATTCCGGCGCTCAGCTTATCTTCCAGATAGCAACGCAGAATCCCATTTTCAATCAGCACGGTCTTCTGCGTCGGCTCGCCCTCATCGTCCACATTCAGCGAGCCGCGCCGCCCGGGAATAGTTCCATCATCGACGACGGTGCAAAGTTCGGAGGCTACGCGCTGGCCTAATCGGCCGCTGAAGGCGGAAATCCCTTTGCGATTGAAGTCCGCTTCGAGACCGTGTCCGATCGCTTCGTGCAACAGGATGCCTGGCCAGCCGGGTCCCAGCACCACCTCCATTTCACCCGCAGGCGCTTCGCGGGCCTCGAGCTGAACGATGGCCTGCCGCGCCGCCTCGCCGGCGAAGTGTTCCGGTGAATGGTCATTCTGAAAGAACTCCAGGCCCACCCGGCCACCGCCGCCACTCGTGCCGGATTGCAGCTTGCTGTCATCCTTGGCAATAGTGAAAACGCCCAGCCGCGCCAGAGGCTGGAAATCGCTCACCACGCGGCCATCCGAGCCGGCGATCAGCACGTGGCGAACCTGGTCGCCAAAGCTGACGCGGACTTGCTTGACGCGCGGGTCGTAAGCGCGCGCGGCGCGGTCCGCTCGGACAACCAGTTCCAGCTTTTCGGTGAGATCGCGCTCGGTGGCCGGCGACGCCACCGGATAGAAATCGTGGGTGTTCGCAATGGTGCTCAGCCCCACGCTCGAGAGTTGCGCGGGGCCGCTGGCAATGCGCGCCGCGATTTTTGCCGCCTTGAGAATCCGCTCCGGCGCCAGGTCATCGGTGTAGCCGTAGCCTGTCTGCTCGCCGGACAGGACGCGGATGCCGCAGCCCATCGTGATGCCTTCCGTGGCAGTCTTCACCAGGGATTCGTCGAGAAGGATCGAAGATGTCGTAGTGTGCTCAAAATAGAGGTCGGCGTAGTCTCCACCCTCCGAAAGAGCCGCCTCAAGATAGCGCGAGAGGCCGGCTTCCGTCAGCCCATAGTACTCGAAAAAGAAACGCTCGATATTCGCCATGCTTTCCTGCTGCGCTGATGTCGCAGCACCCTTCTCCCTGAACCGCCGCCCCGATCGCACAGTCTGATGGCCGAAGGCTCGACCCGAATTTCAACCTAGCATACGCACTCAGGGGTGTCAATTTTCTGGGGGGTTTGGTAGTGTCCTAAATGTGTGTTGGTATCAGGATTTCGTCTGAGAGTATCCCCAACGCGATAAGCAATATTCCTTGATCCCGTTAGGAACCAACTTTGAATGCAGAAGTCCGTATTGGATGCGTTTAAGTAAAGTTTCTGAACAAGTGGCATGTTTAACGCACGCGAATTGTGTAGTTCCGGTGCTGAGCATTTGTTCAACTAACCTGAGGTCTAAAATGCGAGAGTCTACGTAATAAACTACGGACTCATGCGTTATAAAGGGATGATCCCCAACTTGTAAGACTACCGTTGTTTCTGAATGGTGTTCGCGAGTCGTAATATTGACGCAAGCGGCCAGTTTGGTTCCTATTTCAGGTTCGGTGATGATAACCCAAAGGTGCTCTTTCAGTCTAGACGTCTTAGGAAGTAAAAAGGTATCTCCACAGCGCAGCACAGTTATTCCTTCGCACCCAATACGGCCTCGACGTAGCCGATCGCTTCAATTTCCCGCGTGATTGACTCGATGTCTTCTGCTGGTCTTCTTTCTGCGCGAAGGATGTCCTCAACCGTCAATGGCAAACGTCCTTTCTCAATTCCCTTGAGTTCTGGCAGGACTTTGTGCAGAAGTCTGGCAAACTGAAATTGGTTCTTGTAATGGCCATAGCTGCAGAAAATGCTGTCGATCATTTCTTCTTCACCTACGGAAAGTGAATCATTGCCGGGGTCCAGCTTGAGCGTAACGTCGAATTCAAGTCTCGAAATGGAACGCTGCCAAATGCCAGGTTCCTCTTGTTGTTCTGTGATAAGATCATGAACTTCGCTGAGAACTGGTCCAAGTTTCATTTCATAAAGAGTGTCGCAAGTCACAAGACGTCCCCAAGCGAGAAGCGCCGCTCGGTCCAAGAGGTACAAATCCTTAATCAGGATCATGTAATTCATGGTCCCGCCAGACAGCTTTAGGAATCTGGCTGCCGCTTGGGTTGCCTTCCTTTCGTTGAACGCCTGCATCATGTGCTTTTCGCCTTTTATTCGCTACGAACATTATTATCATATCACTAATTCTCCGAGATTCCAAACATGATTTGTAATGCCTGCCTCCATAGCCGGAGCAGGTAGCGCGGACCGCCGATTTTGCGGTCCGCGTCTCTTCCTTACAACGGGACATCCCGTGCCGTCGAGAAGGGCCGCAGACCGCAAACCCGGCGGTCTGCGCTACGGGCTCGTCGCGTTCGCGGAGGCGGCGGGGCTGAAGCCCCGCCCTTCCAGGGGGCGACTTTATCACGGCGTATTCCGTCATTAAGTACTAGCGCAACTTACCGAACCCCATTTAAGTTTCCGCGCCAAACAATCGAAGAGTTGATTGAGAGCAGCATGGGCTGGGGCCGGAGGCCATCCTTGTCGCAGCGCGTGGAGAATTGAGTTTGGAGGTTCACAATGCGTCTTAAGGTCGTCGCAATTCTGGGAGCCAGTATCGCTTTGGCGTGGTCTGTTCAGAGCGCGCACGCAGGGGCCATACGATTCGCCGCGAAACAACTGCACAAAGGATCTATAACCGCAGTTCAAAAGACCTCCGATGCCAAGGGGACGGCCGTGGCCAACGTCGAAGATGCAAGCAAGGCGACGCGCGCGGCCCTGAAGAACGAATCGGCCGTGTTGCGAACCGACCTGGTCTCAGCGCCGGGCGCTGCTGTGAAGGAAACCAAGACCGCTGCCGGCAGGCTCTGGAAAGCCGTTTGGTAGTTCATGCCGCTGGAAGCGCGGAGCTTCCGCCTGGATTTCTCACCAGACAGCAGGGAGGGTCAGGGCTTCAGTCCCGCCCTTCCATCCGTGGGCGGGTGGCGTTTGGCCTAAAACAGGACTGAAGATGTTGTCCCGGGCAGTCAGAATGGCCAGCACAATCCCGCCGATGATCACGCAGTTGCCGAGAATCACCGGCAGGGCGCGAAGCGTCTTGCAGTGCAGCGCAGCAGCGTCACGCGCGGGCGCAGAGGTCCTCCCTCCTCCACGGTTGTTGATCCATCGCGCCTTCACATTCTATAACTGCGAGATGAGGAAAGGGCCGCAGACGAACGCAGAACTCGCGTGCGTCTCAGCTACCCTGCTGAAAATGTTCTTCGCCTAAACAATTTGTTTGCCGGCGTCGGGTCCTACGGATTGGTCGTAAACAGAATCCACCGCGATCTTGACGACATACATCGGCGGGGGCAAGGTCGGGGCTAATTGCTTCATTTGCTCTGCCATCTGGTCGTAAAGCGGACCCGACGAGACCAGTTCTGCCGTCCCCTTGATCTGGTAACCCTTGTGAGTTGCCGCGTCGATTACTGTCACCGCCACGCGAGGATTCTGCTCCAGGTTCTGCCGGGTCTTTAGAGAAAAGAGATCGGCGAAAATAACGTGCTGATCGTCCAATACTCGGACTGATCCTTTGGGAGTGACGTTGGGCAGTCCCTCTTTTGTGGCGGTGGCTACCCAACCCATCTTGCCTGGGAAAAAGTCCTGCACATGCTTAGGAATGCTTACCATTTTCGACCTCCTGTGTAGTAACTGGAATTTCTATAATCGACTTCCGGACTGACCGATAACACACGCCCGCCCATCGCCGAATTCAAGCGGAATCATCCCTTCTCCGCGAGGCAGAGCTGGGTGGGCGCGACGAACCGTGTGCTTAGTCATAGGTGGACTCCTCAGTTGAACTTGTTCTTATTGTGGTGCCCCGACCGGCGCTCCTTCAGGACACCGCGGTCAAGGATGCTGGGTAAGACAAGTCGACGCCCGAGACCTTGACGACGGCCTGCCACGCGGCTTCCTGGTTGGCGCGATCGTGAAAGTGCGGGTGGCGCATCGCCTCAATTGGGCCGGTGAGCTTCTTGGGCGCCGAGGCGAAGAATTGCCCCGAGACGTCAGTTCCGAACTCCGATGCCTGGAGATACCGACGAGCTGCGGTCTCAGGAGTCTGGGACATGCCGGGAATGAGCTTCACGAGTGGGATCATCACCCACTTCATGACCGGCCCAAGCGTTTCGCACCGCCTTGGTGTCGGGCGCGCTGCCGGGCGAGACGGCGTACACGGCCATGCCGGCGGGCAGCCGGCGGGCCAGCGCCGCGGCCCACCAAGCAACAATGAGCTTCGCGTCGGCATACGTCCGGTTGGGCTCGTACTTCACGTTCGGCCCGTTGCGCACCAGGGCTTCCACCGCGGCGCTCCGGTCACCCTGGTGGTGTTTGGCCGCGAAGGCCGCTACGTCGGTGTAGCTGAACATGGGGTACGTCCCCTCGGGCAGGTTCTGCGCCGGCGATAACAATCCGCGCGTTGGGGCTCAGCAGGTTGGCGCGGAGCAACCCGACAGTCAGTTGATGATGGCCGATCAGCGGGGCCTGAGCCGCCTCGACGCCCGCCGCAGTGAGCACGCGCTTCTTACCTGGGACCATCCCTGCATTGAGCAGTAGGAAATCGATCGGCCGACCTCGCTTGACCAGCTCGGCGAGGGCGGATTGAACGCTGGTCGGCGCGTCCAGATCCAGCTCCAGCGGCGTGAAGACCTGTGTCTTGGTCTCAGCCGCGAGCTGAGCGGCCGTTTCCTGGACCCGGGCCAGGCTGCGGCCGGTGACGATGATCTCGCGCCAGCCCTCGGCGGCGAGCATGCTGGCTGCCGCATAACCGAGCCCGGAGGTGGTGCCGGTGACGAGAGCGATCGAATGTTCCATGGGCGTCTCCGTGGTGAAGGGTGAAGGTCGTGCTGTTTTTCCTTGGGACCTCTCCATGTTGTCTCCTGTGTTTATTTGTCTTGAAGTCTTACATACGCTAGAGTACGATAATCACAGCGGCAATGCAAGGAGTTTCGTACGCTATGGTAACTAATATTTCGAAGCGCCCCCGAGGACGTCCAAAAGGCTTTATCCCCGACGAAGCACTCGACCGTGCCGTTGAGATGTTTTGGGAGCATGGGTATGAAGGAGTCGACGTGGATCGGATCGCGCGCGCCGTGAACGTCACCAAACCCGCGCTATACCGAGCCTTCGGAGACAAGTCCACCCTGCTGCTCAAGGCGGTCGAGCGCTATGCGCTGACGTATGGAGCTCCCAAAATGGCAGCATTTCAAGCGGAGCCGGACATCCACAAGGCCGTGACCGCCTTTTGCGAGGCTACCGTCAACACCGCTACTGGCGACGCTCGCGGCGGCTGCATGATGGCCGCCGCTGCGCTGGGACAGTCGGAGCGGGTAACGGAGATCCGTTCGTGGACCGCGAAGCGCCTCACCGCAACCGCTGATATTTTCGCGAAACGTTTCGAGAAGGAGATGAAGGCGGGGCGCCTGACTCGCACACCCTCTGCCAAGGTGCGAGGCCGTGCGCTCGTTGACTTGTTGCAGGGTTTGCAACTTCGCGCCAAGACCGGTATTGCGCGCGAGCAATTGCTGCAAGACGCCCGAAGCTATGTGCCCCTGATTCTTGGCAAGCAAATCTAACGCACTTCTCGGCGGGGATGCGTCTGGACGAGTGCCAAATCACCAATGCACTCACAGACAACTGGTCACGATAGGTGTTTCGTGGCGGGCGCCGCCATCTTGGCAGCATCGTCGCCGACTGGAAGCCAGGCGTTACGGCCCAAATTAGGACATTACCTAAATATGCAGAATTCTGCATATTTGTGTCAAAATGCCACACTTTGGTCCCTGTTTTTCACATTGTGAAAGATTTTCTTCTCGCCACATCATTGATTCCATTGCTATAGCGGTTTTATTTGGGCCCCATTTTCAGCGTTTCCCATTTTCTCATTTTCATTTGATAGGCTGGAAGATGGGGGATTGTGTCTGCGCTTTGTGGTTTCGGGGCGCGCACACCCTGACAGAATGAAGCTGTGGATAAACCAACCACCTGTCATCCTGAGCGAAGCGAAGGATCTCCGCAGTTTCCCATGGTTCGATGGTTTACGAACAACTACAGAGATCCTTCGCTTCGCTCAGGATGACAGGTGGGGGACGTCTCAGGATGACACACTCCGCTCGATGAGAAAGGAAAGGAAACGAGACATGGAAGATTCAAACACTAACCCGGCGACGAACTCATCGCCCATCATCAGCAACCCATCGCCAACCGGCAGGCGCTCCGGCGGACCGCGCACGGCAGAGGGCAAGCGGCGCTCGTGCCAGAACGCCCGCAAGCACGGGCTTTACACGGACGAGAGCTTTCTCGAAGGCGCCGCCCTCGAGCTGGGCGAGGACCCGCGCCAATTCCAGCGCCTCCTGAAGGGCTTGATCGAGGCGCGCCGGCCCGTGGGGGCTCTCGAACTAGCCGTCCTGGAGGACATCGCGTTGCTGCTTCTGAAGAAGGGTCGCGTGGACAAGGCGGAGTTGGCCGTGCAGGTCTCGAACCTGCACCAGCACGATCTCGAGCGCCGCAAACAGATGATCCAGGTAGGGCACAACAATAGCGAGGCGAGCGAGTGGGACGCGCGCGAACACGGCCTGCGCCGCGCCATCGGCAGCCCCGGCCAGTACGAGCAGGTGCTCACCCTGCTGGGGGGCCTGCTGGGCATGGTCGACTTCAACGAATTCGACCGCATGAAGGAAGCGATGCGCACCCTCTACGGCACGGAACACACTCTGCGGGGCGCGGAGATGGACACGCTGCGCGCCCAACTCTGCCGGACCAAGCCCGAGGACGAGAGCTTCCAGCCGCTGAAGAAGGCCCTCCTGCGCTTGGTGGCGGCAGAGGGCGGGGCGGTGGAGCGGGAGTACGAGATCTTCCTGCAAGAGCACGTGACGAACACGCGGTCGGCGCGGGTGGCGGCCACGGCGCCCTCGCACGCGCAGTGGGCGGCCATCATCCGCCAGCAGAACTCGCTGAACCGGCAATTGGAACATAAAATACGCTTGCTGATGGAGTTGCAGCGGGAGCGGAAGGACGAAGAGCAACTTCTCGAGAGCCTCGCAGCGTCATCGCCGCCGGATGCGGGCGACCCGCAGGACGGCGGTCAACCACCCCTAACCCCTCCTTATCAAGGAGGGGAACCGGGGGGTGCACCACCTTCCGCGACCGGGATGGCGCAGACCTCGTCTTGTGAGGTCTCGGATGTCCCGCAGCGACAGGTTGGAACGGAGAGTTCGAATCAGCCAGTGACCGAAGAACAGGGCGGCGTGCCGGAGGAAAGACGGACAATAACTTCGGTTAACGCCGCAACGGCAGCGCTGCTGGTCTGGATCGGCTCGGTCCTTGCCGCCGCCTATGAGAACTTCAAAAATCGTGGGAACGAACTCAAAGATTTATTGGAGAGACAGGGGATTACCGAAATAGCGGCCTCAAAACGAACTTATTTTGGCGCGCAAAATGAGGCGATCGCCGCACCCGGAGCGCGTCAGGCTCGGGCAAAGACGGCTCTGCCGCCTGACGCGGGCCTACGATTCGAACCGGTGCTGTCCTAATTTGGCCCGTAACGCCGGCTTCCAGCCGGCAACGGAGCCGCCAAGATGGCGGCGCTACGATCAAATTAGGACAGCACCTTCGAACCGCCCGGCTTGACCGCCTGACGCCGTGGCCGTTAGAATGGATCATTTAATCCTTAAGCGCGGAAGCGAGAAGGGGGCCTTATGCTTGACGGACCTATCCCGGACGGGCTTACTTTCGACGATGTTCTACTCCTGCCCGCCCTTTCATCGGTACTGCCCACCGAAGTGGACACGCAAACCAAACTGACACGGAACATTGCTTTGAACCTGCCCGTGGTGAGCGCCGCGATGGACACCGTGACGGAGTCGCGGCTCGCCATTGCCCTGGCGCAGCAGGGAGGCCTCGGCATTATTCACCGCAGCATGCCGGTGGATGCGCAAGCGATGGAAGTCGACAAAGTAAAGCGTTCTGAGAGCGGCATGATTGTCGATCCGGTGACCGTGAGTCCGGAGAGCAAGATCTTCGAGGCCCAGGAAATCATGCAGAAGTACAAGATTTCAGGCGTTCCCGTGACTCGCAACGGCAAGTTGATGGGAATCCTGACCAACCGCGATCTGCGATTTGAAAGCCGGTTCGACCTGCCCGTCGAACAGGTGATGACCAAAGAGAATCTCATCACCGTCCCGGAAGGCACGACGCTCGAGGCTGCGGAGGCGATCCTCCACAGGCATCGGGTGGAGAAACTGCTGGTGGTCGATGACAAATTCAATCTCAAGGGCCTGATCACTGTTAAAGACATCCAGAAGCGATTGAAATACCCGAACGCCTGCAAGGACTCAAAGGGCCGCCTGCGAGTCGGCGCGGGGCTTGGGGCGACCGGCGATTTTCTGGAGCGCGCGGCGGAACTGGTGAGGGCCAAGGTTGATGTTTTGGCGATCGACACCGCTCACGGTCACACCGCCCGCGTGATGGAGGCTGTGCGGCGGGTCAAGCAGAGTTTCCCGGATATCGACCTGATCGCGGGCAACGTCGCGACATTCCAAGGGGCGGCCGATCTGATCCACCTGGGAGTGGATGGGGTGAAAGTTGGCATCGGCCCTGGCTCCATCTGCACCACGCGAGTGGTGACCGGAGCGGGAGTGCCGCAGATAACAGCCATCTCAGAGTGCGCACGCGCCGCGCGGGAATCCGGGGTGCCTATCATCGCGGACGGCGGCATCAAGTATTCGGGCGATGTCACCAAGGCCATCGCCGCCGGCGCCAGTTGCGTGATGATCGGCAGCCTGTTTGCCGGAACGGAAGAGAGCCCGGGAGAATCGATCCTTTACCAGGGGCGCAGCTTCAAGTCGTACCGCGGAATGGGTTCCATCGCGGCCATGGCGGCCGGCTCCGGAGACCGCTACGCCCAGGAAGTGACCGTCGCCCGCGGCGAAGTGACGAAGCTGGTGCCGGAAGGAATCGAAGGCCGCGTGCCTTACAAAGGCCTCCTGGCAGACCTCGTCGGCCAGCTTGTGGGAGGGCTTCGCTCCGGCATGGGTTACTGCGGGTGCGCCACCATCGAAGAACTCCAAAACCGGGGGCGGTTCATCCGCATCACTGCCGCCGGCCTGAGGGAGAGCCACGTTCACGATGTCATCATCACCAAGGAAGCCCCCAATTACTGGCTCGACTGAGGTTCGGCAGCGGCAGCGTCCCGTCTATTGGCAGCCACGCGTGATCATCACCTGGGCTATCACTCTTGCCTGGGCGGGCAATATCAGTTTCCTCTCCACGGGGTCCTTCGGGGGCTCCGTGACGGGTTGGCTCCTGAAGGAACTTCTGTCGCTGGTCCACATTCACCTTCCCGAGCCAGCTTTCGAGATCGTTCACTTTCTGATCCGCAAGCTCGCCCATTGCACCGAATATGGCATGTTTGCGCTGCTTCTCTACCACTCCTTCACTTTCCGGCAGCCCGAACGCTGGAACACACGAAGCGCTGTCAGCGCGGTAATCGTTGCCGGCCTCTTTTCTTTGACCGATGAATACCACCAGAGCTTCGTGCCCGGCAGGACTGCCTCCATTAAGGACTGCGGCATCGACACGTTCGGAGCGCTAGCGGCCATGCTGCTGCTTTACGTGGGCAGGCGCTTCCAAGAACTTCTTTCGAAGCGAACCGCGGCGGCGAATTGATTCATGAAATGACGGGCCGGTTTCACGCAAAGGCGGAAAGCACGCAATGGTCGCAGAGAAAAACCAGGACCTCAATTTTGCGCCCCCTTTGCGACTTGGCGTGAGCTGTTTTGATCGTAGCGTTCAGGCCAGCCACAGTAGCAAAGCCGCAATAAACGAGAGCAGGGCCGATACGAAGAAAGGCGTGGAGGGAGAGTGGTGCCGCCACAGCCATCCAGCCAGCACACTGGCAGGGAATGCCGCCACGCCGGCCAACCAGTTAAAAACTCCATAGACCGAGCCACGCGAGGCACTGGGCACCAGGTCGGCGATCCAGGCGCGCAGCACGCCTTCCGTCAGCGCGTAGTACGACCCGTACACCGCAAATAAGGCCCATACCAACTGCGGTCCTCTGGACAGTGAGAATCCCAAATACACCGCACCGTAAATGAAGTACCCAAGCACCACCAGGATGCGTCGGGGCACTCGATCGGAGAGTTTGCCCGCCGGCCAACTCAGCGACGTGTACACCAGGTTGAACACTAAACCGAGGCCGGGCGCGAGCGCTGCGCGGACTCCCAGGTTTTGGGCTCGAAGTATCAGGAATAGATCCGACGAGTTCCCCAGCGAAAACAAGCCCACGGCGACCATCATTAAGGTAAGGCGCTGGTTCCAGACGGTAGATGGAGGTGATTCGCGAACTGTCCGGTCAAGAGGTCGGGGCGGTTCGCGAACCGCCCCTGCCGGGCTAACTTCCGAAACCGCGAGCCACGCCAGCAGGATCGCTACCGCGCCGGGAATCGCTGCCAGCCAGAACACCGCGCGCACTTTGCCGGAAAACACCCGCAACAACGCCAGCGCCGCCACCGGGCCCAGCAATGCCCCTGCCGTGTCCATAGCTTGCTGCAGACCGAAGGCAGAACCAAGCTGCGATGGCGAAACCGAGTCGGCAAGCAAGGCGTCGCGCGGCGCTCCACGGAACCCTTTGGCCGCACGGTCCGTGAAGCGAATCCAGAATACCTGCCCCCAGGAGGTCGCCACCGCCAGGAAAGGCTTGACGATATTTGCGGCCGTATATCCGGCCCCAACAAGCGGTTTCCGCGTGCGAAAGCGGTCTGAGAGCCACCCCGCCAGAAGACGCGCAAAACTGGACACGGTCTCGGCGGCGCCCTCGATCAGCCCGAAGACCATCGGCCCCGCGCCAAGGACTCCAACCAGGAATTGGGGCAGAAGCCAGTAGCTCATCTCCGTGGCTGTGTCGTTAAAGAAAGACACCCAGGAAAGCGCCCACACGTTACGGGGCAAACGGCCGGCGTGCTTGGGCAGGTCATGACCTTTGGTAGTCCTCATCTCGATTTGTATCTTCGGATGGAAACGGGGGGATTTGTCAAGAAGTTCAGGGTATGGGGATGAAAGGGCGGTTCACGAACCCTCCCTATGCTGCTTCTCTTTGTGTCAAAAATGGGCAGGCAGCAGGTACTGAAAGGGGACGGCAAGCCGTCCCCCTACAGGCGTAGGGGCAGGGCTTGCCTTTCCCGCTCGCAATGCTACTTCTTCTCGCCCTCGTCACCTTCAGGGGGTGGGGCTTGCTTTTCTTCCTCGGCCTTGGCCTTCTCGGCGGCTTTCTGTTTAGCTTCCGCCCGCTTGGCACGCTTCTCGGCCAATTTCTGGAGAACCTCGGAACCGACCAATTCGAGCACAGCCAAGTCAGCGCCGTCGCCTTTTCGCCAACCCGTACGCACAATGCGGGTGAAACCGCCCTTGCGGTCCGCGTAACGCTGGGCGAGACCGCCGAAGAGCAGCTTGAGCGCCTCAGGGCTGAGCAGGTAGCTCGCCGCCAGGCGCCTGGAGTGCAGATCACCCTGTTTACCCAAAGTGATCATGTGCTCGACGACGGGGCGCGCCGCCTTGGCCTTCGCCACCGTCGTCTCGATCCGCTCGGTGAGAATCATTGAGGTAACCAGATTGCGCACCAGCGCCCTGCGGTGTTCAGTCTTCCGACTTAGTTTTCTTCCGTAGTTACGATGTCGCATCTTCCCAATCCTGTCCCTTTTCTGGCTGCGGGGGTTGCACTGCAGGCTGAGCAGGCGGCATCAGCGGGTTGCCTTTCTCGTCCGTCTTCATGCCCAGGCTTAGACCCATGGCGCTAAGGATCTCCTTGATCTCATTCAAGGATTTGCGCCCGAAATTCTTCGTCTTCAGCATCTCTTGCTCAGACTTCTGGACCAGTTCCCGGATGGTCGTAATGTTGGCGTTCTTGAGGCAGTTGTAAGAGCGGACCGAAAGCTCCAACTCCTCCACCGAGCGATCCAGATTCTCGTTGTAGATAGCAGACGGCTTCTCAACCGGAGCTTGTTCCAGTTCAGGCTCTTCCTCGATGTTGATGAAGGTGGCCATGTGGTCTTTGATCAGCTTGGCAGCCAACCCGATCGCGTCTTGCGGCGTGACCGCGCCGTTGGTCCAGACGTCCAGGGTCAGCTTATCGTAGTCGGTCATCTGCCCCAGCCGCGCGGCCTCCACGGTGTAGTTCACCTTGCGGATGGGAGAGTGTACCGAGTCCACGGGGATGAAGCCGATGGGAAGGTCTTCGTCGAAGTTCTTCTCCGCGGAGACATACCCTCGGCCGACCTTCACCCGCATCTCGATGTGCAGGCTGCCGCCTTCGCTGACGGTGGCGATATAGACGTCCTTATCGAGAATCTCTACGTCCGCGTCTTCCTGAATCATCCGCGAGGTGATTTCCCCTTGCTTGTCCACATTCAGATACAGCGTCTTGGGGCCTCCCGTGTGCATCTTCAGCGGGATTTGTTTCAGATTCAGGATGATGTCCGTCGCGTCTTCCACCACGCCCGGGATGGAAGAAAACTCGTGCATGACGCCCTCGATCTTCACGGCGGTAATCGCGCCTCCCTCGATGGAGGAAAGCAGCACGCGCCGCAGGGCGTTTCCAATCGTGGTGCCAAACCCACGCTCAAAGGGCTGGGCCGAAAACTGACCGTACTTGTCGGTCAGCGTATCCGTGTTGCAAACCAACCGCTTGGGTTTCTGAAAACCTTTCCAAAGCATAGCGTTCGTACCTCCCGGAGGCCCGAATTCGTCGGCGCCTCGCGCTGCTGAATGCCCTGACCTTCGTAACAGCGGCTCTTCCGGCCGCCCGGGGGGCCACAAGGGCTGCCCCGATCGAAAACCGTCTTCACTTCGAATAGAGTTCCACAATCATCTGTTCCTGGATGGGGAAGTTCACGTCTTCCCGTTTGGGCATAGAAATCACCCTTCCCCGCAGCGCTTCCCGGTTGAACTCCAGCCAAGGGGGAACTGCCTTGGTACCGGTCAATTCCAGCGCCGCCAGGATGGCCGGCAGCTTACGGCTCTTTTCGCGGACCGCGATCTCCTGGCCGGGCGCGACCTCAAAGGCCGGAATGTCGACTTTGCGCCCTCCCACTTCAATGTGGCCATGTCGCACCAGTTGCCGGGCCTGGGCGCGCGAGGTGGCAAGGCCCAGGCGATAGGCGACGTTATCCAGGCGCCGCTCCAGCATGAGCAACAAGGTCTCGCCTGTCACGCCCCTCATGGCAGCCGCTTTCTCAAAATAGGACCGGAACTGGTCCTCGAGAATGCCATAAAGGCGGCGGACCTTCTGCTTCTCGCGGAGCTGAAGTCCGTAACCGATCAGTTTAGGCCGGCGCGATTTGCCGTGCTGGCCCGGCGCAAAGTTGCGCTTCTCGATGGCGCACTTGTCAGTGAGGCAACGCCGCCCTTTAAGGAACAGCTTGGTCCCCTCGCGCCGACAAAGCCTGCAAACTGCTTCTCTATATCTAGCCAATCACACCCCCCTATTACGGAGCGGGTCGAAAATCGGAAACCGGCGACTCGCCCGTGCATGCCTCTTTCTTGAAGCTCTCGCTTCGGTCAAACTCGCCGCCGCTTGGGTGGCCGGCACCCGTTGTGCGGTATGGGTGTCACGTCCTTAATGTTGCGGACTTCCAGCCCGGCGGTCGCCAGAGCGCGAATGGCCGATTCCCGGCCGGATCCAGGCCCCTTGACCCGCACTTCTACACTTCGCATGCCGTGATCGCGCGCGGCGTTGGCCACGCGCATCGCCGCCTGCTGGGCGGCAAAAGGCGTCCCTTTGCGCGAGCCCTTGAAACCCAGCGAACCCGCGCTCGACCAGCAAATCAGCTTCCCGTCGGGGTCGGTGATGCTCACCAGGGTGTTGTTGAACGACGCCTGAACGTGAACGATTCCCGTGGGGACAATTCTCTTTTCCTTCTTTTTGAAGACCTTCTTCTTGCCAGGCTTCGCTGCCGCTTTCGCCATGTATCCTCGCTTGCGTTTGATGTAGGGACGGTTCGCGAACCGCCCCTACCCCGATCCAACCTGAATGGCGGCGTGAAGTCGCCGCTACGTCTTCGCCATCGACCGTTTCTTGTTCGCGACTGTGCCTTTCCGCGGTCCCTTGCGAGTTCTCGCGTTGGTGTGGGTGCGTTGTCCACGCACCGGCAGACTGCGCCGGTGGCGCATCCCGCGGTAGGATCCGATTTCGATCAACCGGCGGACATTCATCGCCAGCTCTTTCCGGAGGTCGCCTTCCACGCCGCCTTCTTCTTCAATAATCTGGCGGATGCGCGTAACCTCGTCTTCCGTCAAATCCTTGACCTTTTTGTTGGGATCCACTCCGGCGCGCACCAGAATGGACATAGAGCGCGCCCGGCCGATTCCGTAGATATAGGTCAACCCGATTTCCGCACGCTTCTTAGGCGGCAAGTCAATACCGGAAATTCTAGCCATCCATCACCTCATCCAAGGGCCGGAATTCGAAAATCGAAATTCGAAAATGCACCGCCGCTTACGCGGGGGTGACATCACACAGCGGGATGCTCGATTTTCGAGTTTCGATCGTCGGGCCTCATCCCTGCCGCTGCTTGTGCTTCGGGTTCTCGCAGATCACCCGCACCACGCCGGCACGGCGTACGATCTTGCACTTCGAACAGATCTTTTTCACCGACGAACGAACTTTCATTGCTTCCTCGCAACTTCTCGAATTTCGTTCTTTACTTGTACCGGAACACGATCCGGCCGCGCCCCAGGTCGTACGGAGAAAGCTCGACAGCGACCTTGTCCCCGGGAAGAATTCGGATGAAGTTCTTCCGCATCTTGCCCGAGATGTGCGCCAGCACCTGGTGCTTGTTATCCAACTCCACGCGGAACATCGCATTGGGCAGCGCTTCCAGCACTGTCGCCACAACTTCGATTGCGTCTTCCTTCGCCATACTCGCTCCGTAGGGGCACCCCAGGGCGTGCCCTACCCGGACGCTATTGCAGCGTCAATATATCGGGGCCGTTACGCGTGACCGCCACCATGTGCTCAAAGTGGGCGGACAGTGTCCCGTCCGCAGTCACCGCAGTCCAGTTATCGCCCAGCACCCGAACCCCAGGTCCACCTTCGTTCACCATGGGCTCGATGGCCAGAACCATTCCTTGCTTGAGAACGGGTCCGTGTCCGGGCTGCCCGAAATTGGGGACCTGCGGCTCCTCGTGAAGCTCCCGCCCGATCCCATGCCCGACAAACTCCCTCACCACTGAGTAGCCGTTCTTTTCCACGTGCCGCTGCACGGTTGCGGAAACATCGCCCAGGTGGTTTCCCAACCGAACCTGCTCAATGGCAAGCTGCAATGCTTCCTGAGTGACTCGCAGCAGCTTCTGCGTTGATTCCGGAATTTCGCCCACGGGCACAGTGATTGCCGAGTCCCCGTAGAAGCCGTCGATGATCACACCCAGGTCTAGGCTTAGTATATCGCCCGTTTTGAGCGGGCGCTCGGAGGGGATCCCGTGGATCACCTCGCTGTTCACAGAGGCGCACAAACAACACGGAAAACCTCTGTGGCCCTTGAATGCCGCCCGAGCGCCTGATTGGGTGATGCGCTTGTCGATGTATTTCTCCAGGTCCAGCGTACTGACTCCCGGCTGCACGCGCTGCCGCAACTCTTCCAGCAGTCCTCTCACCATCCTGCCGCTGCGCCGGAGTCTTTCAACCTCCGCCGGTGACTTGCAAATAATCATGCCTTCCCCAAAAACTCGATCAGTTCCTCCGCAATTACTTCCGGCTTGCGGTCGCCATCCACCTCGTGCAGAAGATCTTTCTCACGGTAATATTCGATCAGGGGACTGGTCTGATTTTGATACGCCACCAGCCGCTGGCGAATCGTCGCTTCGCTATCATCGGCCCGCTGCAAAAGCTTTCCACCGTCGTTGTCACAAACGCCATCGACGCGCGGCGGGTTGAAGTAGATGTTGTAAATCTCGCCGCACAGCGAGCAAGTTCGCCGTCCGGTCAGCCGTTTGAGGAGCAGATCGTGATCGACCTTGATGTCAATCACCAAGGGGCTGCCTTTCCCCTTGGTCACCAGCGTGCAACCCACGCATTCCGCCTGCGCGATCGTGCGGGGAAACCCGTCCAGAATAAAACCCTTCCGGCAATCGGGCTGATCGATCCGTTCCTCGACGATTCCGCACACCATTTCGTCCGGGACCAGGCCCCCCGCTTCCATTTCAATCTTAGCGGCGAGTCCCAAGGGAGTCCCATTGCGCACCGCTTCGCGCAACATGTCTCCCGTGGAAATGTGGGGAATCGAGAAGTGCTTCGAAACCTCCCGCGCTTGGGTTCCCTTCCCTGCTCCAGGAGCACCTAGAAAAATCAGAGCCTGCGACCTCATCCACGTCCTCTACTTCTGGCTCCCGTCCTCGGCTGAGGAGGAGCGAAATCTTCAGTACGCTCTCCGTCCTCGCACCCGGCCCTTCTTGAGGAAGCCTTCGTAGTGGCGCATGATCAATTGCGCTTCGACCTGCTGGACGGTGTCCATAGCCACGCCAACTACAATCAACAACGATGTTCCGCCGAAATAGAAATTCACATTCAAGCCGTGCAACAGCCAGGCGGGAAAGTTGGCGTCAAACCACGCCCCCCCCAACCAAACCGGCAAGTGGTTAACCCTCAAGCCCGCCAGCATGACTTCCGGAATCAGTGCGACCAGCGCTAAGTAGAGTCCACCCACCCAGGTAATCTTCGTTAGCACATCGTCCAAGTGGTCGGCAGTGCGTTTGCCGGGTCGAATCCCGGGAATGAAACCGCCTTGCTTGCGGACGTTGTCGGCGACCTCGTCAGGGTTATAAACAATCGAAAGGTAGAAGTGAGCAAAAAACATGATCAACAGCACGTAGCTGACCGTATAGAGGGGCTCTCCCCAGGCGAACAAAGTGATGAACTTCTGGATCAGCTTCCCCACGACGCTGCTCTTCGCCATGAATAACCCGATGGTTTGTGGGAAGGTCAGAATCGAGACGGCAAAGATGATCGGCATCACGCCCCCGCTGTTCACTTTCAGCGGAAGGTGGGTTGATACGCCCCCCATCACTTTTCGCCCCACGATGCGTTTCGCGTATTGGATCGGCACGCGCCGCTCCCCGCGTTCCACAAGCACAATAAAGGCGACAATCGCCACCATGAACACCAGTAGGAGCAGGAGCGCCAGCGGACTCCAAACGCGCGTGACGAACACTTTCTCGTAGAGGTCGGCGACCCCTCGCGGCAGACCCGCCACGATCCCGGCGAAGATCAGCAGCGACATGCCATTGCCGATTCCCCGTGAAGTGATCTGCTCGCCCAGCCACATGATGAAAACCGCGCCTGTGGTGAGAGTCAAAACCGTAGCAATAACAAAGCCAGGTCCGGGGTTGGAAACCAACTGCGAACCCTGGCGCTGCAAAGCCACCGCAATGCCGAAACCCTGAAACGCGCTCAGCGCCACGGTGAGCCAGCGCGTGTATTCCGTGATCTTCTTCCTGCCCAGTTCGCCTTCCTTCTTCAGCTTTTCCAAGGTTGGTGAGACCACGCCCAACAACTGAAGGATAATCGACGCCGTAATATAGGGCATGATCCCCAGGGCGAAAACCGTCATGCGCTTCAGGCTGCCCCCGGAAAACATGGCCAACAATCCGAAAAGCCCGCCGCCCAATGACTGATTGAACATTTGTTCGAAGGCTTCGGCGTTGATCCCGGGAGTAGGGATGACGGCGCCCAGGCGATACACCGCCAGCATGGCGAGAGTAAACAGCATTCGCCGGCGCAGATCCGGAATCTCAGTGATACTTTTGAGGGACTCCATCATGCGGAAATAACCTCCGCCGCGCCCCCTGCCTTTTGGATCTTCTCCAGTGCCGACTTGGAAAAGTGGTGGGCCGTAATCTTCAAGGCGACTTTCAACTCGCCGTCGCCCAGGATCTTCAGACCGCTGCCCAGCTCTTTGATGTACCCGCGTTCGATGAGCAGTTCAGGAGTGATCGTCTCCGCCGGGCCGAAGTCGCTCAGGTCCTTCAGATTCACAATCGCGAAGTGCTTCTTGAAGATGTTCGTGAAGCCGCGCTTCGGCAGGCGCCTTTGCAGCGGCATCTGCCCGCCCTCAAAACCGGGGCGGAACCTCGCGCCGGCCCTCGAGCGTTGTCCCTTGGAGCCACGAGTTGCGGTCTTGCCGTGCCCTGAGCCCATCCCCTGGCCAATCCGCTTTCGGCGGTGACTGGCGCCGCGAGGCGGGCGAAGTGTTCCGATGTGCGTTGCCATAAAGTTGTTGCCTGCTTCGTTCAAACTTAAGACTGACCTTCGCTCGGCGAAGGCCCTGCGCTCGTTGAACCGGTTCCCTCTTCACCAGTGTTTGCCGGCTCACTGGGCGTTGGGCCGGGTTCGGCCGGGGTTGCGGTGCCGGCTTCAAGGGGCGGCTCGATCTTCTCGCTTTCGACCGCAGGAGTTTCCTGAGCGGTGTCCGCGGACTTCGCCGGTGCGTGAATCGTATATTCCGGCACCAGCTTCCAGGCGGGCTGCTTGAGCGCTTCCACAATCGTGACGAAATGCGGGACTTTCGCCACTATGCCGCGAATCTGCGGAGTGTCCGGCCTTTCAACTTCCTGATTCAATTTCGTCAATCCCAGACTTCGCACGATCCGCTTCTGGTAATGCGTGAAGCCTATCGTGCTGCGAATCCATTTGATTCGGACGGTCTTTTGAGCCTTGTCAGACACAGTTTGCTTCTCCCGTTCGCAGCCTGCTAAAGTTCTTCAGCGGTCTTGCCCCGCATCGCTGCCACTTCCTCGGCGCTGCGCAACTGCAGGAGGCCATCCATAGTTGCCTTCACAACATTATAGGGATTCGTCGTGCCCAGCGATTTCGTCAGTACGTTCTGAATCCCAGCGGCCTCGATCACGGCGCGCACGGCTCCTCCGGCAATAACGCCGGTTCCAGCCGCCGCCGGCTTGAGCAGCACCTTGCCGGCCCCGTAATGTCCAATCACCGTATGGGGTATCGAGAGGGCCGTGGTGTGAATCTTCACCAGCGCCTTCTTAGCGGCTTCGATGCCCTTGCGAATGGCCATGGGTACTTCGCGAGCCTTGCCGGACCCATATCCGACAGTGCCCATTCCGTCGCCCACCACCACCAACGCCGAAAAGCTCAGGTTCTTGCCGCCCTTGACCACCTTGGTGACACGATTGATCGCCACCACTTGATCCTTGAGCTGCAACGAATTTGGATCAATCCGATTACCCAACGCTTCCTCCCCACCGTTGCTTTGTAGCGGGTGGCATCAGTACCCCTCACCTGGCTCGCTACGCTCGCCACCCTCTCCCTTAGGGAGAGGGCGCCCGGCGTAGGAGGGTGGGTGAGGGGGCATTCGACGCCCGCGCCACATCCTAAAACTTCAATCCCGCTTCGCGCGCTGCATCTGCCAGGGCCTTGACCCGACCGTGGTAGGCGTAGCCTCCGCGATCAAACACCACGCGCGAAAGTCCGGCCGCGACCGCCCGTTTCGCCAGCGTTTGGCCGACCACTTTCGCTGCCGCAACATTCCCGCCCGACTTCAGCGTCGTCCGAACTTCTTTGTCTCGCGTCGACGCGGACGCCAACGTCTGGCCCCGTGCGTCGTCAACGATCTGCGCATAGATATGATTAAGGGAGCGGAAAACGCTCAGCCGGGGCATGTGCGCTCGCCCAGCCAAGCGCGTTCGCATTCGCACGTGAATCCGTCGCCGGGCCGTGTCCTTGGAAACCGTTTGCAACATGTTGCGTTCTCTCCAGAAACTTCACATCGCCGCGTCATTCCGAGCGGTGCGAGGAATAACAGCAACCGCATTTACGGCAGGCTAGCCGGCCTTGGCGGCTCCACCGCCTCCAGCCGCCGCGGCGGCCTTGCCCACCTTCTTCTTCAGCCGCTCGCCCGTGTAACGGACGCCCTTGTTCTTATACGGGTCGGGAGGCCGCAGGCCACGTATCTCCGCCGCCAACTGCCCCACGCGCTGTCGGTCTGCGCCTTTGACTACGATGTGGGTCATCTTCTCAACGGTGATCGCCATCCCTTCGGGAATCGGCACTTCAATGGGGTGTGAATAGCCGAGGGTAAAAGTTACGGAAGGACCTTTCACCTCCGCCCGATATCCGATCCCCACGATGTCCAGGTGCTTCTCAAAGCCTTGGGCAACACCGCGCACCGCGTTGGCCAGGAGGCTGCGGGTCAAGCCGTGCAACGCCCCCTCATCCTTGCCTTCCTGTTTCACAACGCATTGGCTGTCCTGTTTCTCGACCTGAAATCCCCGGGGCACGGGCACGCGCAGAGTCCCTTTCGGCCCTTTGACCACCATCGCTTCCCCCTCCGTCTCCACCGTCACTCCGGAGGGTACTTGAACTGGCTTGGTTCCTATTCTCGACATAACGTTTATTCCATCAATTCCATGTTAGGAGTGGTTCGCAAACCGCCGCTGCCGTAATCAGGATATAACGCCCATAATCTCACCGCCGATGCCGGCGCGGCGAGCTTGCTTCCCGGTCATTACTCCGCGCGGGGTGGTGACGATGTTCACTCCCAGTCCCCCCTGCACCTTGGGGATCTCCTTCGCCGCAGAGTAAACGCGGCGTCCCGGCCTCGAAACTCGGTCGATCGTGCTGATGACGTTCACCCCGTCGGGCCCGTAGCGGAGAACAATTCGCAACACCTTCTTCTTGCCCTCCTCATTCACTTTGTAGCTGCTGATGTAGCCCTCGTCTTTCAGGATGCGCGCCACTTCAGCCTTCAATTTCGAGGAGGGCATATCCACCCGCTGGTGCCGGGCCTGAATCCCGTTCCGAATTCGCGTAAACATGTCCGCTATAGAATCTGATACCGCTGCCATAAAACTCCTGCCAGCTGAATTTGCTTCTCCACTCCACCACTGTCATTCTGAGCGCAGCGAAGAAGCTGCATCAGTTCGCTTCAAAACCATACTACGGATCCTTCGCTTCGCTCAGGATGACAGGGACTTTCATTTCCCTCGGTGGCCAAAGGCCCCTGTCCGCTCAGAGTGACATCCGCCGGACGCCAATCACCAGCTCGACTTCACCACTCCCGGGATCTCGCCCTTGAGAGCCAATTGCCGGAAACACAATCGGCACATCATGAACTTTCCCAGGTAACCGCGAGGCCGGCCACAAATCAGGCAGCGATTCCTGTGCCGGATTGCGAACTTCGGCTTCTTGCGCAACTTGGCCATCATTGAAGATCGAGCCACGAAAAACCTCCTGAGTGCAGTGACGAGTGATGAGTGACGAATGACGAGCCCGCGCCCGTGCCATCCCATCTGTAATTCTTGCTTCTCTTTCTCATCGCTCGTCGCTCATCTCTCTCTATTGCCGTTTCCAGCTCGCCGCTTGTCACTTGTCACTCGTCACTGCTTTTTCTGAAACCACCGGCGCTTTGGCGTCAGTCACCGCGGCCTTCCGCCGCTGCGCCTCTGTCCGGAAAGGCATCCCCAAGTGCCGGAGCAGGGCCAATGCTTCCGCGTCGCTGCGAGCGTTCGTGACGATAGAAATGTTAAGTCCCTTCACTTTTTCGACCTTCGCGTAGTCGATTTCCGGGAAGACCATCTGGTCGCGAAGACCCATCGTGTAATTCCCGCGGCCGTCAAAAGCCCGAGTCGAAAGTCCCCTGAAGTCGCGCACGCGCGGCAGCGCCACACTCATGAGGCGATCGAAGAATTCGTACATCCGGTCGCCCCGCAGAGTTACCATCGCACCGATCGGCATGTTCTTGCGCAGCTTGAAATTCGCGATCGACTTGCGCGCCCGGGTAATGATCGGCTTCTGCCCCGTAATCAGCCCCAACTCCGCCGACCCTGAATCCAGCAGTTTGGCATTCTGAATGGCCTCACCCAACCCCATGTTCAGCACAATCTTCCTGAGACGCGGGGCGGCCATGGTATTCGGGTAATTGAATTCCTTCAACAAGGCCGGCACAATCTCGTTCTTATATCTCTCTTTTAACCGCGGCGCCATTTTCCCTTTCCACCCTCCCCAGCGGGGACGTAGGGGCAATCCGCCAACCGGCGGATGGTTGCCCTGGGCGGCCACGAGGGCCGCTCCTACTTATCCAAAGACTTCTCGCACTTAGCGCAGATGCGCACCTTCTTGCTGCCCGCCATTTCCCGATGCTGGATGCGAGTGGGTCCGCATTCGCTGCACACCAGGGCCACATTGGAAACGCTGATCGGCCCTTCCTTCTCCAGGATCCCGCCTCGGATCTGCTTGTTCGGATTGGGCCGCGTGTGGCGCTTGATCATGTTCACATGCTCAACGTACAGCCGCTGCTTCCGCGGTTCGACTTCCAGAACCCGCCCCACTTTGCCCTTATCCCGCCCGGCAATGACCTTGACCTGATCGTTCTTGCGAATATCCAATGCAGTTCCCATTTACAGAACCTCTGGCGCGAGTGAAACGATTTTCAGAAATTTCTTCTCGCGAAGCTCTCTGGCCACCGGCCCGAAGACGCGCGTCCCCACCGGCTCGTTCGCATCGGTGATGAGCACGGCGGCATTCTCATCGAATCGAATGTAGCTGCCGTCCCGCCGCCTCTGCTCTTTGCGCATCCTGACGATCACACACTTGACCACTTTGCCTTTTGGAATGGCGCTGTCCGGAGCCGCTTCCTTCACTGAGGCGGTAACCACATCGCCCAGTCCTGCCTGCAAGCCCACATCGCCTCCCACAGGGAGTATGCAGGCCAGCCGGCGCGCTCCGGAATTGTCCGCCACATGCAGAATCGTCCTCATCCCGATCATACGGTCGCCTCCGGAAGCGGAGCCGCTTCCACGGCCTTATGCAAAATCTCCACCACCCGCCAGCGCTTCTGGCGGCTGAGGGGCCGCGTCTCCTGAATTCGCACCCTGTCGCCCGGCTTGCACTCGTTCTTCTCGTCGTGGGCCAGGAAAGTTTTGGAGCGCCGCACTACCCTCTTGTAAAAGCGGTCAATAATCTGCCGCTCCACCGTAACCGCTACGGTCTTCTGCATTTTGTTGCTGCTCACAACCCCGACCTTTTCCTGTCGCTCTTTTTGCATAATTCCCCAACGCTCCGAAAAAGCAGCTTGTCATTCTGAGCGAAACGAAGAATCCAGGCAGTTCCAAGCCGGCCAACTGCGGCGATCCTTCGCTTCGCTCAGGATGACAAACCCCTCAATTCAAGCCGCCCCTTTCGCCTTCAATTGCCGCTCCCGCGCCACGGTCTTCACCCTGGCGATGCCTTTTCGCAACGCTCGCAGGGTGTCCAGACTCTCCGCCTGCCCACTCGCCATGCGGAACCTCAACCGGCCCAGTTGACCGGTAAACTCGGTCGTGCGCGCCTTCACCTCGTCGTCAGTCCATTCGCGCATCTTCTCAGCCGGCCACTTCCACTTCTTGTCTTTTTCCAGTTTCATGACCATCTCTCTCGTTGTAGGGGCATGCTACGGCGAGGCCCTACGCGCCGCCGATCCTGCGGGTAACAAATTGCGTTGGCAACGCCAGCTTATGGCCGGCCAGGCGCATCGCTTCGCGGGCTTCCGCCTCCGGCACGCCTTCCATCTCAAACAGGATTCGTCCCGGCTTCACCACCGCCACCCAAAACTCCGGAGCGCCCTTGCCTTTTCCCATGCGGGTTTCCGCCGGCTTCTTCGTCACCGGCTTGTCCGGGAAAATGCGAATCCAAAGCTTTCCGCCGCGCTTGATGAAGCGCATGATGGCCACGCGGCTGGCTTCAATCTGGCGGTCGGTGATCCAGCCCGGCTCGAGCACCTTCAACCCAAAGTCCCCGAACGACAGGCTCGACCCTCGCCACGCCTTGCCGCGCATGCGGCCGCGCTGCTGCTTTCGGTACTTTACTTTACTCGGCATTAACATAGTTTCGATCCACTCTGTAGGGCGGTTCGCGAACCGCCCCTACTCCAGCGATTCGCAACGCCCCAAACTTTAGGCGGCTGCCGGAGCCGGGGCCGGCGGCGCGGGGGGAACCGGAGGCGCAACCGCAACCACGGGCGCTTCAACCTTGGGTTTCTCCCGCCGCTTCTTCTGTTCCAGAATCTCTCCGTTATAGATCCAGCATTTCACGCCAATCACGCCGTACGTGGTCCGCGCCTCGGCGAGTCCGTAATCAATGTCCGCGCGCAGGGTGTGCAAAGGCAGACGGCCCTGGAGGTACCATTCCGAGCGCGCAATCTCAGCCCCATTCAGGCGCCCGCCGCAGCGAATCTTGATCCCCTTGCAGCCGAAGCGCAGCGCGGAATCAACCGCTTTTCGCATGGCGCGCCGGAAGGCCACGCGCTTCTCGAGTTGCAGGCAAATTGCTTCCGCCACCAACTGGGCGTTCAACTCCGGGCGGTGGACCTCCTGGATGTTGATGGGCAGTACTTCGCGCCCGGTTCGCTTCTGAATCTCCTGCCGAAGCCGGTCGATCTCCGCGCCCTTGCGGCCGATGATGATGCCCGGCCGCGCGGTGTGGATCGTGATCTTCAGCTTGTTGCCCGGCCGCTCGACTTCGATGAACGCCACTCCCGCCGCCTGCAATTGATCCTTCAGCCGCTTCTTGAGCTTCAGGTCCTCGTGGAGAAAGTCGGCGTAATCCTTCTTCGCGAACCAGCGCGACCTCCAGGTCTTGTTATATCCAAGACGGAATCCGTAAGGATGTACTTTCTGGCCCATCAATCCTCCTAAGTTCCCTCTTCCCTATTCCCTCGGCTCGGGCGACTCCACCACGATGGTGACATGGCTGGTGCGCCGCTGGTAGCGGTACGCGCGGCCCATGGGTGCGGGACGAACCCGCTTCTGACGTGGTCCGTCGTTGACGTAGGCCTTCGAGACGATTAACTGGTCCACATCCACATGCTCGGCTTTCTGCTCGGCGTTGGAGATGGCGGCGCGCAAAATCTTCTCCACCGCCTCGGTCACGCGCTTCTTCGTAAAGGTCAGGGTGCTCAGCGCGTCGCCCACGTTCTTGCCGCGAATCAGGTCTATGACCAAGCGCGCCTTCTGCGGCGAACAGCGGATGAATTTTTGTGTGGCTCGTGCTTCCATAGTTTCTCTCAGTCCAACTGGTCATTCCCGCCTGGGCGGGAATCCTAACTGGTGGCCGATGTGCGGCTACGCCTTCGCGTGCCCCCGCAAATTAGCTGGAGGTTCCACCCGCCGCCGGCGCCGGCGTCGCGGCCGGCCTCGCGCCTCCCACGGGGGGCGGAGCGGCAGCGGCGGCCCTCTCCATCGCCACCTTCACGCTATGCCCCTTGAAGGTGCGAGTCGGTGAGAACTCGCCCAACTTATGGCCAACCATGTTCTCCGTGATGTACACGGGTATGAATTTCTTACCGTTGTGAACGGCAATCGTATGCCCCACCATCTCGGGAACAATAGTCGAACGTCGCGACCAGGTTTTCACCACTTTCTTCTCGAACCGCCGGTTGAGCAGTTCGACCTTCCGCATTAAGTGGTCATCCACGAAGGGACCCTTCTTCAACGACCTTCCCAAGGCTTCCTCCCTTTACTTCTTCTCACGGTGCTTCACAATGAACCGTTCCGTTAACTTGTTGTTGCGCGTCTTGTAACCGCGGGTGGGCTGGCCCCAAGGTGTTACCGGGTTGCGCCCTCCGGAGGTCTTCCCTTCCCCGCCTCCCAGAGGATGATCGACGGGGTTCATTGCCACGCCCCGTACGGTGGGCCGAATGCCCATCCAGCGCTTGCGTCCCGCTTTGCCGATCGAGATATTCTCGTGCTCGAGATTGCCCACCTGCCCGATGGTCGCCACGCACTCCATGAGAACTTTCCGGACTTCTCCGGACGGCAGACGAATCTGCGCGTAATCGCCCTCTTTGGCAAGCAACTGGGCGGAACTTCCGGCACTGCGCACCATCTGGCCGCCCTTTCCCGGGCGCAGCTCGATGTTGTGGATCAAAGTTCCGGCCGGGATACTCCTCAGCGGCAGCGCGTTGCCGGTGACAATATCCGCTTCCGGACCGGAAACGACCTTGTCGCCCACTTTCAATCCCGAGGGAGCGAGAATATACCGCTTCTCTCCGTCCGCATAATGCAGAAGGGCAATGAAAGCGGAGCGGTTCGGGTCGTATTCGATGCTGGCCACACGAGCCGGAATCCCCATCTTGTCGCGTTTGAAATCGACAATCCGATAGTGCCGCTTGTGCCCGCCGCCGCGGTGCCAAATCGTCAATTCACCCTGGTTGTTGCGCCCCGAGATGCGCGATTTGGGCTCCAACAGCGGCCGGTGAGGAGGCACTTTGGAGAGTTCCTCAAAGGTCAAGCCGGTCTGGAACCTTCTCGTCTCGGTGTAGGGTCTGTAGGTTTTTATTCCCATAGCGTTATCTTTGCTGTGGGACAGGCACGCTTGCCTGTCCGACGTTCGACACAGGCATGAGTGCCTGTGCCACTCCTCTACTCACTCTCAACGTACTCCGGAACTTTCTCCCCGGCCTTCAACTTCACATACGCCTTCTTCCAGTCCGGCCGGTAGCCGAACGTCTTTCCCCGGCGCCGCATCTTACCTACGTAGGCGGAGGTGTGGACGGACGCCACCTTGACTTTAAACAAAGTCTGCACGGCTTCCTTGACGTCGATCTTGGTAGCCTCGGGGGCAACCTGGAAGCAGAGCGTTCGATGGCGCTCTTTGACGTCCACACTCTTCTCGGTCACGATCGGCTTGCGCAAGGTATCGTAGGGGCTCTTCATAGCAACGACTCCTGGAGCCGGGTGAGAGCTCCTTCCGAAATCAGCATCTGATCATGGCTCAACACGTGGTAGGGATGCAGTTTGTGGTGGCGAACCAGCTCGCATCCCTCGACATTGCGCGAGGAGAGCTCCAGATTGTGGTTCACCGCATCGTTCACCACCAGGACGGTCCTGTCCACTCCCAGCTTTTTGAGTGCCCCGGCAAACAACTTGGTCTTCGACTCGCCCAAGCCGAATTGGTCCACCACCGTCAGTTTGTGTTCCAGAAACTTCGACGCCAGAGCGGAACGCAGCGCCCCACGCAGCATCTTCGCCGGGAATGCATAGGAGTAATCACGCGGCTTGGGACCGTGAGCGATTGAACCGTGTCGCCACAATGAGCTGCGAATGCTCCCCACGCGCGCCCGCCCCGTGCCCTTCTGCCTCCAGGGCTTCTTACCGCCGCCCCTCACGTCGGCCCGGCTCTTCGTGGAGTGTGTCCCCCGCCGCAGGCCCGCCCGGTACTGCTTCACGGCTTCCCAAAGCAGGCTCTGATTCGGTTTTACCGCGAAGACCTCGTCCGCGACCTCAAGCTGCTTAACGGTCGCCCCATCCATGTTTTTGACTTCGACTGTCGCCATGTTAGTTTTCAGTTCTCAGTGAACAGTTATCAGTTTCGAGCAGCCGGCCATCTGCCGGCCTGCCCACTGCCCATCTGCCTACCTATGCGCCGCTTTGGCCTGGTGGACGACCACATAGCCGCCGTCAGGACCCGGTACGGCGCCGGCAACCAACAAAGTGTTCTCCTCCGTATCGACCTGCACCACTCGGAGGTTTCGCACCGTGGTCCGCGCATTGCCCATGTGGCCGGCCGCCTTCATCCCTTTGAGCACCCGGGAAGGCCACGCCGATGCCCCAATCGAGCCCGGCGCGCGATGAAACATCGACCCGTGCGACCCGCCGCCGCCGCCGAAGTGATGCCGCTTGTGGACTCCGGCAAAACCCCGTCCTTTGGACACGCCCGTCACATCCACAAAGTCGTCGGCGGCAAAGACGTCAGCCAGAACCTTGTCCCCGACGTTGACTTCGCCGGCGTCTGCGCCCAGGCGCACTTCCCGCAGAAAACGGACCGGGTTCGCGCCCGCCTTCTTGAAGTGCCCTTCCCGAGGCCGGTTCACGCGCTTCGGAGGCGGCAACTCCACCAAGCCGAGTTGGGCCGCGTCATAACCTTCGCGCCCTGCGGTCTTCCTCTGGATGACGATGCACGGTCCCGCTTTCAACACCGTCACGGGCGTCACGTCTCCATTCTTGCCGAAGACCTGCGTCATACCGAGCTTCTTGCCGAGAATTGCTTTCACCATATTCAGTTCTCAGTTCTCAGTTATCAGTCACCGGCCGTCGCGCGCCGATCATCCACTGCAACGGACCACGGACAGCGGACAACTGACATCGTTACTTCGTATGCTCCTTGCCAAACGCCTTGATTTCGATGTCCACGCCCGAAGGCAGATCCAGTTTCGTAAGAGCTTCGATCGTGTTCGAAGTGGGCTCGAGGATATCCACCAGCCGTTTGTGCGTGCGGATTTCGAACTGCTCCCGCGATTTCTTGTCGGTATGCGGCGAGCGCAGCACGCAATACTTGTTCTTAATGGTGGGTAGCGGAATTGGCCCCGCCACCTGCGCCCCCGTGCGCTTCGCAGTCGATACGATCTCAGCCGCCGATTGGTCGAGAATCTTGTGATCGTATGCCTTCAACCGAATTCTAATTTTCTGATGCAGCATCATACCTCGTTTTAGCTCTCAGCCCTCAGCTTTCAGTTCTCAGCTACAGGATAATCTCCGTCACGCTTCCGGCGCCCACCGTGTGGCCGCCTTCCCGGATGGCGAAGCGCAGACCTTTCTCCATGGCGATGGGCGTGATCAACTCGATCTCCAGCGCCACGTTATCTCCCGGCATCACCATCTCCGTCCCTGAAGGCAGCGTCGCCACTCCCGTCACGTCCGTGGTGCGGAAGTAAAACTGCGGCCGGTATCCGTTGAAGAAAGGCGTGTGCCGCCCTCCCTCTTCCTTCGTCAAGATGTACACCGCGGACTTGAACTTCGTGTGCGGCGTGATCGACCCCGGCTTCGCCAGCACCATCCCACGCTCCACATCTTCCTTTTCCGTCCCCCGCAGCAACACCCCGATGTTGTCCCCGGCCTGCCCTTCGTCCAGCAACTTCTTGAACATCTCCACGCCCGTCACCACCCGCTTGAACGGCTCCGGACGCAAGCCCACGATCGCCACTTCCTCCTGGATCTTCACCTTCCCCCGCTCCACCCGTCCCGTCACCACCGTCCCGCGTCCCGAGATCGAGAAGATGTCCTCCACCGGCATCAGGAAAGGCTTGTCCAATTCCCGCGGCGGCATCGGAATGTAACTGTCCACCGCCTCCATCAACTCGAAAATCGACTTCTCCCAGTTCGCGTCCCCTTCCAGGGCCTTCAGCGCACTGCCCCGCACCACCGGAATCTTGTCCCCGGGAAACTGATACTTGGTCAGTAATTCCCGCACTTCCATCTCCACCAGGTCCAGCAACTCCGGATCGTCCACCGCATCGCACTTGTTCATGTACACCACAATGTACGGTACGTTCACCTGCCGCGCCAGCAGCACGTGCTCCCGCGTCTGCGGCATCGGCCCGTCCGTCGCCGCCACCACCAGCACCGCCCCGTCCATCTGCGCCGCGCCCGTGATCATGTTCTTGATGTAGTCCGCGTGCCCCGGACAGTCCACGTGCGCATAGTGCCGGTTCTTCGTCTCGTACTCCACGTGCGCGATCGCGATCGTGATCCCGCGAGCCTTCTCTTCCGGCGCGTTGTCGATCGAATCAAAGGGCCGAAACTTTACCTTCGGGTTATTCCGCGCCAGTACCTTGGTGATCGCCGCCGTCAGCGTCGTCTTCCCGTGATCGATGTGCCCAATCGTCCCGATGTTCATGTGCGGCTTTGATCTGTCGAATTTTTCCTTGGCCATGGTCCTATGTCCTCGAATTAGAAAAAATCGTGTTACCTACCGCCCCACAACTCGCCCCTGCACGCGAGCGATGACCTCCTCGGAAACCGACGCCGGCGTCTCTTCGTAGCGCAGGAAGTGCATCGTGTAGGAAGCGCGGCCCTGCGTCCTGGACCGCAAATCCGTGGCGTAGCCAAACATCTCCGCCAGGGGAACCTTGGTGCGAATGATCTGCGTGGATCCGCGCTTTTCCATGCCTTCGATGTGGCCGCGGCGCGCGCTCAGGTCCCCCAGAACATCGCCCATGTATTCCTCGGGGACCACCGTTTCCACCTTCATCACCGGCTCCAGCAGCACCGGCCTGGCCCTGCGGACGGCTTCCTTGAAGCCCAGAGAGCCGGCAATCTTGAAGGCGATCTCAGAAGAATCGACCTCGTGATACGAGCCGTCGGTGAGGGTCACCGCGACGCCGTTCATCTCGTAGCCGGCCAGGGCGCCGGATTCCATCGCCTCGCGCACGCCTTCATAAGTCGGCCCGATGTATTCCTTCGGAACCACGCCGCTCACGATCTCGTCGCGGAACAGCAGCTTCAATTCCGCATCAAACTTGTTCGTGGATTTCTTCTTGGTAAGTTCTGCGATGGCGTTAAGGTCGGGATGCGGGAGCGGATCGACCTGCAGAACAACGTGGCCGTACTGGCCATGGCCGCCCGTCTGCCGCACGTACTTCCCTTCTCCCTCGCCGGAAGCCGTGATGGTCTCGCGGTAGGCGACCTGTGGGCGCCCCACGTTGGCCGCCACGCCGAACTCCCGCACCATGCGATCCACCAGGATCTCCAGGTGCAATTCGCCCATGCCTGAAATCAGTGTTTGTCCGGTGTCGGGGTCGGTGTGAACTTTGAAGGTGGGGTCTTCCTGCGTCAGCTTCGACAGGGCGTTCCCTAACTTCTCCTGGTCCGCCTTGGTCTTGGGTTCGATGGCCACCGAGATCACGGGCGCCGGAAAATCCATGGACTCGAGAACGATGGGATGGGTCTCATCGCAAATCGTGTCGCCAGTTGAGACGCTCTTCAGACCCACGGCCGCCGCAATATCTCCCGCAAACACTTCCGAGATCTCCTCGCGCTTGTTGGCGTGCATCTGCAAGAGCCGTGAAATGCGCTCCCGGCGCTCGCGGCGGGGATTGTAGACCGTGTCCCCCTTCTGCACTCCCCCGGAATAAACCCGCATGAACGCAAGCTGGCCCACGTAGGGGTCGGTCATGATCTTGAACACCAAGGCGGCGAACGGTTCTTCGTCCGAAGCCTTTCGAGTCAAGACCTTCTCTTCGTCGTCGGGCGACGTGCCCTCGATCGGGGGAACGTCAAGCGGCGAGGGCAGGTAATCAACCACCGCATCGAGAAGCGGTTGAACGCCTTTATTCTTGAAAGCGGCGCCGCAAAGCACGGGAAAGGCCTTCATGGCGATGGTTGCTCGCCGCAGTGCAGCTCGAAGGTCGTCCTCCCCGATGGCTTCCCCGTGGACGTACTTCTCCATAATCGGTTCGTCCACTTCGCCCAGAGATTCGATCATCTGCTCGCGAAACCGGTGCGCCTTCTCCTGGTGTTCGGCCGGAATCTCGACATCGTCAAAGCCCGCTCCCAGCGTCTCTTCTTTCCACACGATGGCGCGTTGCCTGACCAGGTCGATGATCCCGTCGAAAACGTCTTGCCCGCCCAGAGGCAGTTGGACGATTACAGGATTGGCATGGAGCTTGGAGCGGAGCTGGCTGACGCACGTTTCAAAGTCAGAGCCGACGCGGTCCATCTTATTCACAAAAACGATGCGTGGCACGCGGTACTTGTCCGCCTGCCTCCAAACCGCTTCCGTTTGGGGCTCAACGCCCTCGACCGCCCCTAAAATAGCAATCGCTCCGTCAAGCACCCGGAGCGACCGTTCAACTTCCGCCGTAAAGTCCACGTGGCCCGGCGTGTCGATAATATTAATTCGGATATCGTTCCAAAAACAGGTGGTAGCAGCGGAGGTAATGGTGATGCCTCGCTCCTGCTCCTGTTCCATCCAGTCCATGACCGCCGTGCCTTCGTGCACTTCACCCATCTTGTACGTCCGGCCGGTGTAATACAGGATGCGCTCAGTCGTCGTCGTCTTCCCAGCATCGATGTGAGCCATGATGCCGATGTTCCGGGTTTTTTCGAGCGGCGTCTGACGCGGCATAGATCCTTCAATGAACAGCAACGAGCGACCACCTGATCCCAGGACCAGGATGCTGCCCCCAGCAGCCTATTGATCGTTTAAGCCGCTTGCGGCGGCCTCAGGGCGGATCGTGGGCCAGGGTGGTCCCACCTCCCGCCATGACCAAGGTTACCAGCGGTAATGGGCGAAAGCCCGGTTGGCTTCGGCCATACGGTGCGTGTCGTCCCGTTTCTTGACGGCGCCGCCGCGGTTGTTCGCTGCGTCCAACAACTCCGCGGCCAGCTTCTCCACCATGGACTTCTCGCCCCGTTCCCGCGCGTAGTTGATAAGCCAGCGGAGACTTAACGAGGTTTGACGATTCCGATTGACTTCCACCGGCACCTGATAGTTCGCCCCGCCCACGCGGCGGGTCTTCACTTCCAGGGTCGGCTTGACGTTCTCCACCGCCTTCTTGAAGATCTTCAGCGGATCATCATTGGCTCGCTGTTGAATCAAGCCGAAGGCGTCGTACACGACCTTCTGGGCGACACTCTTCTCGCCCATCATCATGACGCAGTTCACCAACTTCTGAACCAGTGGGCTGCCGTGAACCGGATCGGCGCTTACCTCTCGATGCTCAGTTGTACCTTTACGGGGCATAAGTAGTTTTCAGTACTCAGTTCTAAGTTTTCAGTTAAAGCTGTCAGCTCTCAGCTTTCAGCTCTCAGTTAGGTCGCCCGATCCTGTCGTATTTCGGGACTGCCGACTGCTTTCTGCCTACTGCCTAACTTGCCTTGGGCCGCTTGGCCCCGTACTTCGACCGCGCTTGCCGGCGATCCGTCACGCCCGCGGAATCCAGCGTCCCGCGTATGACGTGATAGCGAACTCCGGGCAGATCCTTGACGCGGCCGCCGCGGATCAGGACGATCGAGTGTTCCTGCAAATTATGCCCGACGCCCGGAATATACGTCGTCACTTCCATCGAATTCGTCAGCCTGACGCGCGCCACTTTCCGCAATGCCGAGTTCGGCTTCTTGGGCGTCTGAGTATATACGCGAACGCATACTCCACGCTTTTGCGGACAGCCTTCCAGCGCCGGGCTGGATGTCTTGTACCTCGGCTGCTTCCTGCCGAGTCGAACCATCTGACTAAAAGTTGGCATTCCCGGGGCCTCTCTCCCACCCCCGCAACGGGTATCCTCTGCGACTGCGTCTGTACGGACCGAACAGGGCCTACAGTCAAGCCTTACAAATGTAGCAGACTGATAAAAAAGTTGTCAAGCAACTTCCAACAAACCGACAACACATTTCATTCCGAGGGTTCATGATGGGCCTGCGGTCCGCCCATGGAGATGAAAGTCGCTGTCATCCTGAGCGAAGCGAAGGATCTGCAGTTCCGGTTCGAGGCGAACTAATGCAGATTCTTCGCTTCGCTCAGAATGACAGACTTTCGAGAGAGCACAGCGGGTAATCTGCATTTGCCGGTTCGCAACCAAGGCGTTAGCGCATTTCAAGGATTTCCTTCTCCTTCGCCTTGCCCACGCTTTCCAGCCTTTCCATCGTGTCGTCGGTCAGCTTCTGAATCTCTTCCAGGCCGCGCCGCTCATCGTCCTCGGATATTTTCTTTTCCTTGAGCAGTCTCTTCACTTCTTCGTTCGCATCCCGGCGAATATTGCGGGCCGCTGTCCGGTGGTTTTCCAAAACCTTGTGGAGGTGCTTCACCAGTTCCTTGCGCCGCTCTTCCGTCAGCGCCGGAATGGGGACTTTCAGGATCTTTCCATCGTTGACCGGATTCAATCCCAAGCCCGAGGATCGAATGATCTTCTCGATCGCCGGCAACAAACTGGGATCCCAGGGCTGCACCGTCAGCAAGGTAGGATCGGGAATCCCCAAAGTCGCCACCTGGTTCAGGGGTGTGGGCGTGCCGTAATATTCCACCTTCAGATGCTCCAGCAGGCCGGTTGAGGCGCGGCCCGTGCGCAAAGTGGCAAGTTCCACGCGCAAGTCTTCTGCTGCTTTCACCATGCGCGTGCGCGTTGCTGCGACAGTTTCCTTAATCATCTTCTGGCCGCCTTTCCCGGCGTGCACTCAACGGGATACGAGTGAACCGATCTTTTCGCCGAGAATAACACGTTTGAGATTGCCTGGAACGTTAAGATTGAAAATGATAATTGGTACGCTATTATCCATGCACATGGAAATAGCGGTCGTATCCATCACCTTCAGCCCGCGCGAGAGCACATCCAGATAATTAATGCGCGAAAACATCTTGGCTTCCGAAAACTTTTGCGGGTCCGCGTCGTAGACGCCGTCGACCTTGGTGGCCTTCAAAATCACGTCCGCCTTGACCTCAACGGCCCGCAGGGCCGCAGCCGTATCCGTGGAAAAATAGGGGCTGCCGGTTCCGGCGGCAAAAATCACCACCCGGCCTTTTTCCAAGTGGCGCACGGAGCGGCGGCGGATAAAGGGCTCCGCGACCTCCCGAATCTCGATCGCCGTGGTCACCCGCGTGTGGCAGCCGAGTTTTTCCAGGGCGTCTTGCAGCGCCAAGGCGTTAATCACCGTGGCCAGCATTCCCATTTGGTCCGCGACCACCCGGTCGATCCCGGACTCGGAAGCCGCCACTCCCCGGATGAAGTTCCCGCCGCCCACCACGATGCCGATCTGGACTCCCAACTTCCGGACTTCGTCAACTTCTGCGGCAATGCGCGCCGCCATTGCAGGGTCGATCCCGAAGCCTTGCGTTCCGATCAGCGCTTCTCCGCTCAATTTCAGCAGAATGCGGCGAAATGCGGGAGCACTCATGCGCTTGGCGTCCCTTCACCCACTTTGAAACGGGCGAACCGGCGGACCGTGATATTCTCGCCGAACTTGGCGATCTTGGAGGTGATCAACTCTCCGATGGTCATGGCGCCGGTAGCATCCTTGATGAAGTGTTGTTCGTACAGGCAGGCTTCCTCATAGAATTTTCCCAGCCTGCCCTCCACGATCTTATCCAGCACCGCCTCGGGCTTGCCCGACGTGGCCGCCTGCTCCTTGAGGATTTCCTTTTCTTTCTTCATAACCTCTTCCGTCACGTCATCCTTGCGAATGAAGCGAGGATCGGTGGCGCAGATCTGCATGGCCAGATCGTGGACCAACTGCTGGAACTCCTCATTGCGCGCCACGAAGTCAGACTCGCAATTCACTTCGATCAGCACACCCATCTTCCCGCCCGCGTGGATATAGCTCCCCACGACGCCTTCGGAAGTTGCACGGCCCGCCTTCTTGGCCGCGACCGCCTGGCCGCGTTTCCTGAGGACGGTGAAGGCCTTTTCTTCGTCGCCGCCCGCTTCTTCTAGGGCTTTTTTGCACTCCAGCATGGGAGCGCCGCTGATTTCACGCAGTTTCTTTACTTGCTCGGCGGATACACTCATCCTTTTGCTTCCTCCGCACAGCACAAAATTCGGCGCAGCCTACAGGCCCGCCTATTTCAGATTCTGGGTTTGAATTCACCGGCAATGAAGGGCCGCAGACCTCGAACCGCAGGCCTGTTCTACCCAGGCATGTCAGGCCTCAGGGGTGCCTTCGCCTTCCTCGCCCTTGCGGGGACGCCCCTTCGGCTCCGGGCCTTGGCCCTTGCGCCGGATCTTGGGGACACGCACCCGGCCGTCGAGGCTCTCCTCCGCCGCCAGAACGGCGGGAGAAAGGTCAATCACTTCTTTCCCGGCAGGCATCTCTCCGCCAGGCTGGCCCGCCCCTTGCAGCGCCTCCGCTGCGGCCAGGCGCTGAGCTTCCAACTCCTCGGCCGCTTTCTCTGCCGCAATCTTCTCTTCCTCCAACTGCTTGTCCAAGGCGGCCTGGTGCCCTTCCATAATGGAATCGGCGACTCTCGAGGTAAAGAGCCGGATGGCGCGCAAGGCATCATCGTTGCCGGCAATCACATAATCGACCAAGTCCGGGTCGCAGTTCGTATCGACGATCGCTACCACCGGGATGCCGAGTTTCCGCGCTTCCTGAACGGCGATCTCCTCTTTGTGGGAATCCACCACGAAGAGCGCCCCGGGGAGCTCCGGCATTTCCTTGATGCCGGAAAGATTCTGTTCCAAGTGGTGGCGCTCACGCTCCAACCGCTGAACCTCTTTCTTGGTCAACAGCTCGTAGCGGCCATCCTTGCTCATCTCCTCGAGTTCTTTGAGCCGCGTAATGGATTTTTGAATCGTCGAGTGGTTGGTCAGCAAGCCCCCCAGCCAGCGGTGATTAACATAGAACATGCTGCACCGGACGGCCTCCTCGGCAATGGCTTCTTGCGCCTGACGCTTGGTGCCCACAAACAGCACGGTCTTGCCCTCGCGCGCAAGGTCGGTAAGGAATTTGGCCGCCTCTTTGAACAGTTTGAGTGTCTTTTGCAGGTCAATGATGTAAATCCCGTTGCGTTCCCCGTAGATGTATTCCTTCATCTTGGGGTTCCAGCGGCGCGTCTGGTGGCCGAAGTGAACTCCGGCTTCCAGGAATTCCTTCATCGTTATGTTCGCCAAAAACTCCTCCTCTTAAGACCTTCCGGTTGTAGGGGGACGGCTTGCCGTCCCCGCAATTCCGCTGGCCGCTACGAGGGTAGGGCAAGCCCTACCCCTACACCGTGCCACGGCGTGCCCCTGCTACCGTTTCGAGAACTGGAACCGCTTGCGTGCGCCCTTCTGGCCGTACTTCTTCCGTTCCTTGGCGCGCGGATCACGAGTCAGGAACCCGCCCTGTCGAAGACGCGGCCGGAGTTCGGGATTGAAAATGATCAGCGCCCTGGCGATGCCCAGCTTGGTTGCACCCGCCTGGCCGTGGATTCCGCCGCCCCGGGCATTGACGAGGATGTCGAACTTCCCCGCCAGTTCGGTGCTGACCAGCGGCTGCTGGATCTCCGCGCGGAGAGCCTCCGACGGGAAGTAACTGTCGAAACCACGCTGGTTGATCTTCAGCTTCCCGTCACCGGGCCTAAGAATCACTCGGGCTACAGACCTCTTGCAACGTCCCGTCGCCCTGTACTCAGCAAGCTCTGTCACAAATACTCCTATCCGTGTTTGGATTCCGAGCGCGACGAACTACCGCGCCAGGGAAATCGGTAAAGGGGATTGTGCGGTGTGCGGATGCGTGCTGCCTACGTAGACTTTCAGCCGCCGAGCCAGCCGGGAATGCATCCGAGTCTTGGGCAGCATGCCCAGAATCGCTTCCCGAAGCAAGCCCTCCGGCTTCTTTTCAAAGAGGTCTCGCGCTCTGATCTCTTTCAAACCGCCCGGATATCCCGTCGTGTGCCGATAGATTTTCTCGTCCAGCTTCTTGCCTGTCAGACGAATCTTCTCGGCATTAATGATAATCAACCCGCTGCGATGATCTTCGTGGGGCGTGTAGTCCGGGGAGTCCTTCCCCGTCAGCACTAGGGCCGCGCGCGCGGCCAAGCGCCCCAACACCCACCCCTCAGCATCAACTAACCGCCAGTGAATTCTTCCCCTGCCTGCCTTCGCAAAATAGGTTCCCACTCCACACTCCATTGTACGTTGCCAACCACAAATGTCCTATTATACTTGATCTAACCTTCTTTTCAACAACCTTTTTTGATTTTTGATCGTAGCGGCGAGTTTACCTCGCCACGTGGCGGCGTAAAGCCACCTCTACGCCACTGCCTGATTTCTCGGGCGCTGAGCATCATACCACGCCTTGATCAACAAAATGAATTTCGAATTTCTTGTTGGTAATAAATAGCACGACCACATCGCTTTCCGCCGTCGCGCCGTGCTCCATCAACATGCCCTCCGGGAACCAGACGAATGCGCCCGGCCCATGGCTGCCCCGGTGAGTGACCAGGGTGCCTTCCAGCACGTAGATACCGTGGCCGCAGGGGTGAGTGTGCCACGGAGTCTTGAAGCCGGCTGGGTATCGAACCAGCCTGATCGCCATGCCGGTATCGGGATCCTGAAGCAGCAACTTGCGAAAGTTGCTTTTGCCTGCGGCGGCCATATACCGTTCTTCCCAAGGCATGGCGGTAGTGTCGATGGCGATCATCTCATCTTGTGGCACGTTTTCCTCCGGTGGCGAAAATCGAAAATCCCAAACTCCACGCGGGGAGTTTATCACCGCGGTTCCAGCCCGGACAAGTTGGGGGCGGAAAGTAGTGCGCGACATAAGAGTTGCGAATCGCCGAAGGTCCGGTGACTACGGCCCCGCGAGGGGTCACCCCGTGAGTAGCCGTAGGTGAATCCTACGGGGAGAAGGCGGGAAAAACCGTAACCAACCCCGGTAGATTACTAAGTGGATATGATATGATGTTGTATAAGTGTATAACTACGGTATCGTTAAGTCAGATGCTTGACATTCCTGGAGGTCCATGATGGAATTACCATGCTACCTGCTTCCCTGCGCGTGGCACAGGGAGCTTGCAGCGGAAGGTGCTTCTAACTCGTCCCTGAAAAACTCTAGAAAAGGCTGAAGGGCTGGAAAAGTCTGGCTCCCTCGAGGTGGCAGAGTGTGTCACTTCGAGTGCCTTCCGGCAAGGTCCACAGAAACGAGCCTGTGATGTTTAAGGCGTCGCGGTTAGGCTTCAAACAGGGTAACCCATTTCACAAAGGGAGGTGCAAGGTGAGTAGAAATAAGCTGATTCTGGTCAGTCTGGTGGGAATGTTCATGTTGGCGCAGTCACTCTATGCACAGAAGAGTGGCCTGACATACACGATTGCTTTCGACGGGTATTGCGACGGTGCAACCGTGACCGTCGGGGCGAATGGATTAGTCACTGGGACACACAATAATTATGACTGCATGGGCAGTCAGACCTGGCTTGACGGCATCACCAGTGTACCGGTCGGCAAATTTGATGCCATAGAAGGCATCGGACCCGTGTCCTTGGCCGATAACCTTGGGGCGGTTGAAGTTGGTGGCGCCGCCGTGACACTTTATCTGAATTTCAAGACGAACGTCTGGAGCTTCTATTTCGAAGGCGATGGCGTGCTGCCCGAGCAATTCGATAACGCGGGCACCTTCACGGTTGTAGAGGCGGCCGTAAGCTCCGGTGGGAAGGGCGCTGCCTGGCAGAAGCACTCGAATTTGGTGGCTGAGCCCGTCTTCAACATTTCCGGTTATCCCGTGGGAACGTACGATCTCGTGCTCTGGGACTCTGCTCATACCGCCCCGTATTGCGACTTTTTCCAACTGACGGAGAGCGGCGACCTGGTCGGTGGGGTCCACAATCTTGTGAACGGCTGCTCAGAAGCGTCTAATGCGCCAACGGGCGGCAACTATACGTATCTGGCTGGCGGCATTGTCGTGATCAGTACTCCCCAGGGCCCCCTCGGTGTGGTAGGAGCCCGGGGCCTCTTGACGACAGACAACTCAGACTCAATACTCGGGTTCGGGGACGTCACCCTCAATTACTACTTTAGTTTTCAGTCGAATATTTGGGCGGTTTACGAGACGGACGGCACAACCGGCCTCCAGCTCATCAATTGGGGGACCCTTGAGGTCCTCGAGGCTGGTCCGCTTACGACAAAGCCTGCGACACTTCCCGTTGGCGGCAAGCTGAGCACCACGCGGCATCAGTAACGATCCGTTGAGGTTGACGGCGGGCGCGGGCTGTAGGAACATCTCCGACATGCATCGAGGCGGTCTGTGCCTGCCCGTCATGGAACGTACCTTGTAGCGAAGCGGCTCCGGCCAATCGTGATCATCGTGGCCGCACTTCCCTTGGATCCGGATTCGCCGAGCGTCTGTTGGCCGTAGGGTGCTGACTGTAGGGGCGAGGCGGTGCCTCGCCCCTGCTCCTAAGCCAGAACGAACTATCCGTAGACGAGAATGATCAAGAGGAAGCGCATCGCACGTCAATAGACAAAGACACACGCCGCGGAGTTCTCGCGAGTTATACCCGGATGGTGCGTACGTCCCGCCGTTGGGTCGCCGCCTCTAACCACGAAGCGCAGCGATGATGCTGTCTGCCGCACCAATTAAGCTCTGGCCCTCTGCGGGCGTCAATCGTCCGAAAGCCACAGAAAACCGAACCCAGAAGATGAAGCTGGTAGCGCAGAGTCCCTGGTGTGGGGACTCTGCGGTTTTGCGGCGGGCCATGTTTGTGTGGGCATATTAGCAACAATTGAATTATTCAACGCCGAAAGCCGCAGACTCGCAACAGCAGCGAGTCTGCGCTACCCGCTCGAGATTCATACCGACCACCCTGCGAACCAACGCTGTTCCCTTGGTTGGCATTCCGGCATTAACCTCGAAACCAAGGCGGCGTCAAGCCGCCGCACTCCAAGGTGCCTACGGCACAATGGGGAGGAAGGGTGTCGGGGGCCCGCTGCTCATCCCGCTTTTCGACCGGCTGCCTGGCCTGGTTCCCTGCCGGCCAAGCGATCAGGCGTCTGCACGTTTCCTCTGGCGGTGGAGGATATAGCGGGCGCGCTCGCGGAGTTTTTCATCGATCGTGGAATCTTCCGCCAGACGCCGCACGCGGCCCGACACGGCGGGATCGGTAGAATCCTGAAGGCTCCAGATGACTTCCGACGTGAGCCACGGCTCGCGCGCGGGATCGGTGTTCAGAAGCACTTTACGCAGCGCCGTAGCAACATCCGGGTGCTGGAATTGGGAAAGCGATTTTGCGGCGGTGGCTCGAATGGCTTCGCTGCTTCCCGACTCGAGGACCTGAACCAGAAATTTGCGGCCGCCCTCGCCGTATCTGTGGTCAATCAGGTCGAGAATATGTTCCTGCCCGGACGGACTCTCCTCGAAAGCCTGCCGGATCCAGCGCAGCGCTCCTTCGCCGTGGCGCTCAAGAAGGCGCTCAGCCGCAGTGGTTCGGACGCTCGCCACCGAATCCAGGAGTCCCTTCGCCAGCACGTGGTCGATGCTGCCGGGCACGCGCTCCAGCAGTCGAAAGGCGGTGAGGCGAACTCTCTCGTCGGCGTCCTCGCAGGCCTGGAGAACCAGATCGAAAGTTTGTTGATCCGGCTGGCGCATCAGAGCCTCCAGAATGCTGCTCTTCCACCAGGCATGCTTCCCCATCGATTGGAACAGTTCCAGGAGCACCGCACGGGCGGCCGCCGGCTCCCAGTTGCGCTCCCAAAGAGCTAGGGCAGCCTCAAAGCGAACCGCGTTGTTCGCTGCGCTTCCGGGATTCAAGGCGCGGAGCAGGGCCGGGATCGCGAGCGGATCGCCGAGCTGGTTCAGCGCGCGTGCGGCTTCCACGCGGACGCGAGGCTCATCCGTATCGAGCAATTCGCCGATCCGCAGTGCCGACTTCTGATCGCCGCTCTTTCCGAGGGTGCGTACCGCCCGGGCGCGGACTCCGGCATCGGAGTCGTTCAGTGCACGGGTGAGCGGCGCAACGGCAGTGCGAGCCAGCTCGTAGAGCACTGTTTCCGCGGCCCCGCTCGAAGCGCGCAGCAGCGCGGGCACGGAATCCGCGCCAATGCGCCGAAGCGCGTCGGCGGCTTCGCGCTTGGTTTCCTCGTCCTTTTCGAGGGCCGCTACGAGCGCCGCCAGCGCGTCATCCGTGCGAATCTGTTCGAGCGCCGGGATCGCTTCATAGTGCGCCCCACTCCCGCGCCGCTCAAGAAACTCCACGATCAGCGGCACCGCCAGCGGGTCGCGCAGCTCACCCAACTTGATCACGATGCCGTCCGCGAACTCGATGTTCGACGGATTCACCCAGGCGCGCAGGGCCGCCGCGAGATTAGCGCTGGCGGCCACGTCGTTTCGCGCCTCCGACTCCGCCCAGCAATCGAAGGCGAGATCGAGGCTCCCCTGCGCGGACAGCCATTGCACGAGGCCGGCAGACTTGGGCCCGCGAAGCCCGGCGGCCATTTTCACGGCTTCGCTCCAGTCCGGGCCGTTGTATTGCTTGTCGGTGGCAGCATCGAGATCGTTGCCCTCTTCAAGCAGCGCGGCGATGCGCTCCGCGCCGAAATAGTCGCGCAGGAGCGGGTGCCGGAATTCGATGGGAGCGCCATGGTCGCCGGCGGATGCGAGGTGACGCAAGGCGCTCGCTGCGCTCAGGACAGCGTCGAGGTCGAAGCGGGAACCGGGCGGCCGCAGGTTCCAGGACTCCACGGCGCTGTACCGGGCGCTCACCCTGCCGGCGCGCAACATCCGCCAGCCGAGCGCAGCCAGGAAGTCTTCCACCACACCCGAACGCGCGGCGGCGCCCGTTAGCTTTGCTTGGGCGCTCAGGGCTCGCACCGCCTCGGAGACGGATGCCCGGATGAGCAGGGCGCGATTCTCGGGCAGCGTGCCGCTGCCGGACTGCACCAGTCCGGTGACCAGTTCCAACATGAAGGGGTTTCTGCAAAGCGCGGCCAGCTTTTCATCGGAAGACAAACGCGCGAGCACCGGGGCGCTTTGGGCGCCGAGCTTTTTCGAAAGCAGATCGTTGACTTCGGCAGGCTGCAACGGTTGCAGGAAGAATTCCGGGATCGGCTGGCCGGGCAACGGATCGGCATGCTGGTCGCGCGAGGTGAAGATCACGCGCTGCGGGTGGCCCAGGAAGGCATCGAGGCTGGGACGGAATTTCGCCGCGTAAGTTTCGGGAACTTCGTTGAGGCCGTCCAGCAGAATCTCGACGCTGTCCGGCTGCGCGTCGAGCCACGCCCGCAGGGCGCGCACCGACTCTTCGTCGGTTTGGGAGAGGCGCAGGCCGGAACCGGTGAGCGCGCGGTTGACCTGCACGGCGAGCAGAGCTTCGATGTCGCCGCCGTCGTAGTCCGCTAGCCTCACGTAGACCGGCGCCGGCGAGCCGCCGCCGGCGGCGTACTTAGCGGCCAGAGTCAGCTCGCGTTGCCGCAGCGCCATGGTTTTTCCCAGTCCGCCTTCGCCGAGCAGGACCATCCGGCGATGATCGGCAAACGCCTGCTCCAAGGGAAACGGTTTTGGCGGCGCTCCCGTCGCCTTCGAGAGCGGTTTTTCAGTCACGCTGCGCGTTGCAACGGGCTGAGCCGCCGGGCGGATCGCCAGGCGGCGGCAATATTCGATGAGCAAGGATTCCTCAGGCGGAGGAATGGAAGCGGCCTTGAAAGAAAAGTCCTTCGCGGAAAGATTCTCAATGGCAACGTGAATCTCCCGGAGCAGATCGTTTGCCTTGATCTGCTCGAACGATTGCGCGCATGTCGCAAAAGAGCCTGTGTGCTTCCAGGCCGTCACGAAATGCTCGACGAAGCGCCCGGCGGCCTGCCCGGCGCGGGTATCCTCCAGCCAATGGGTGCGCACGGCTAGCTGTATTTCGTTTTCGTCCGGGCTGATGAGCCAATACGGATCGAGCGCGTGCTTGAAAACGACTTCGGAAAGCTCCTCCTGCCTGATGAAAGCATCGAAGGGGATCTTCTCGTCGAGGATCGCTTGGCGGGCATCGCTCCAGGCGCTTTCGAGATCGTTTTCGAGACTTTTCTTCGCGGAGAGTTTTTCTTGAACGGCGAGCGGGGCCTTTGAGATCAGCGTGCCCGCTACGCTTTGCAGGATCGCGATGACGGCGGCGGGGATCGGCATCGTACGTGTCGGTCCTTTCACCCGCAAGCTGCGGCCGCGAAGGCCGGCTTCCGGAAATTCCTAAGGTTAGACGCCTCAGTTTACTACAGATCGGCTGGCGCGAGGCGAATGAGTGCGCCGTGGGCCTGAAGCGCGAAGCGCCTTGGAGTGCGGCGGCTTGACGCAGCCTTGCAGCCTCGATATTCATACCGACCACCCTGAGAACCAAAGCTCCCCTCCGTTGGCAGACTGGCGTTAGGCTCGAAACCAAGGCGGCGTCAAGCCGCCGCACTCCAAGGTGCCTTCGGCACGGTCAGTCGCAATTGATTCCTGCCTCAGGCCCGGATATACTCCTTCTTCCAATCGAACTCAACCTCCGAGGGAACAGCGTGACCGACACAGGCTCTACAGCCGGCGCCAACCAAACCGCGAGAACCGATGACAGCCCCGCCGCCTTGAAGCGCCGCGTCGAGGACTTAGAAAGCAAACTGCACTTCCTGATGGAGGCCACGAAGGCTCTCGCCTCCACCCTGGACCTTGGCGAATTGCTGGGCCGAATTCTGGAGGTGGCGAAATCCCAGGCCGGCGCCGAGCGCGGCACGCTCTTTCTCGTGGATGAGAAGACCGACGAAATCTGGTCGCTGATCGCGCACGGGATCGAACAACGCGAAATCCGTTTGCCGCTCGGCCGCGGCATCGCCGGCCACGTGGCCAGGAGCGGCGAGATCCTCAACATCCCGGACGCGTACTCCGATCCTCGCTTCGACCGCGACGTGGACGCGCGAACCGGCTACCGCACGCGCAGCCTCCTCTGCCTGCCGATTCGGAACAAGCGCGGCAAGATCATCGCCGCCCTGCAACTCTTGAACAAGCAAACCGGACCCTTCACCTCCGGCGACGTCGACTTCCTTCTGGCCCTCTCCGATCACATGGCGCTGGCGCTCGAGAACGCTCAACTGCATCGCGCGCTGCTCGAGAAGGAGCGCCTCGAACGCGAAATGGCGCTGGCCCGCGACATTCAAATGAGCCTACTTCCAGAGGCTCCTCCGGAACTGCCGGGTTATGACATCGCCGTGATGAATGAGCCTTGCTACGAAGTGGGCGGGGACTACTACGATTTCCTGCAGCTTGACCCCAACACGCTGATGGTGGTCATCGCAGACGTGGAGGGCAAAGGAATCAGCTCCGCCATGGTGATGTCGAACCTTCAGGCGATGCTGCGCGCACTGGCGCCGAGCCTGCACTCCCTCGAGCGTCTGGCCGAATCCTTGAACCACATGATCCTGGCGGGAACCCGGGGAGGGAAATACCTCACCATGTTCCTGGGAGTCATCGACATTCCGGGCAAATCCATCAGCTACGTCAACTGCGGCCACGTTATACCGGTCGTCGTCCGAACCGAAGGCGAGCCTATCGAACTGACGGAAGGCGGTATGGTGGTGGGCCTCATCGATAATCTCCGCTACGAAAGAGGGCGCGTCAAATTTCAGGCGGGGGATGTGCTGATTCTTTGCACCGACGGCATCACGGAGTCAATGGATCGTGAGCAGGAGGAATACGGAACCCAGCGGCTCGTGCAGCGTGTTCAAGCCAGCATCTCCCAAAGTGCGGCGGAGGTCGTCAGCGCCGTGGCTGCCGACGTCAGCGTGTATTCCCGCGAGGGAACTCACCTCGACGACAAGGTCCTCATCGCCATCAAGGTTGAATAGGTGTCAGCTTTCGCGCTCAATTGCGAATAGCGAATGGTGAATAGTGAATTCCGCACCTCCGGCCGTGGTTCACAATTCACTATTCACCATTCAGAATTAAATACCGACCTCGGTGAGAGTAACGTTGATCTGCTTCCCTGCCCCGAACTTCCGCGTCAGCCAATCTTCCAGGTCCGCTTTCAACACCTCCAGATCGACTGCGAATCCGGCTTCCACCAGTCCGTCGGCCACCGGAAGCGTCTCATCGAAGGCCGAGCGTCCCGTAAAGCTCCGCATGAAGAAGCTGTCCAGCCAGGCTAGTGGGCAGGGTTCAGGCCCCTGCGAGCCGGCGATTTGAACTTGGATTCTGCGCGCGAACACGGAAGTTGTCCGTCCCTATCGACGAGCTAAGAAAGAAAACCAATTGCGCTTTCGTTCCGGCTTCTCGGGCCGCAACGGTGGCGGCTGATAGGGCATGCGCGTGTCGTTGATGACCGCCCCGGGGTTCTTCTTCAATAGCCGCTCCGCCGTTTCCTCCCCCTTCGACTCAGCCGCTTTGCGATAGCATTCCGAGAGCACCGGGCGCCGGAACTTGGGGCTGTGGGCGTCGGTGGCGAAGAAATGGACGAGGTTTAAGTCCAGCCACGTTTCGGCCAGCTTCTGGGGGTGCTCCCCGAATCCCCCCGTGTACGATTGGGCCGTTACCTGAGCGAGGCATCCGCTCGAAACCCAGTGGTAGAGCAGATTGGTCCTTCGCGCGAAAACCGGGTTGCGCTCAGGATGCGTGATGATCGGTACTAGCCCAGCCACCTGGATGTCGTAAAAGATGCGATCGAACTGCTCTGGAACGAACTGGTCCGGGAATTCAACCAGCAGATAAGAAGTCTGGTTGATCGTGAAATCCTTGGGAGTCTCAGCCAGCTTCTGAATATTCTCGTAGGAAAGATGAAAATCGCAGCCCAGGAGGAGTTTGGGCGATTCGCCCACCGCGGATTGCAGCTCCGTAAGCTTCTGGCGATTGACTTCGGGACTGAAAACGTAAGTGTAGTTGCAGTGCGGCGTGGCCACCATGTGCGTAATGCCGTCCTGCGCCGCGATCTTGCACATCTCAATCGAATCCTCTAACGTCCCTGCGCCGTCATCGACCTCCCACAAGGGGTGGCTGTGAATATCAATCATGTCAGTAAAGTTTAGCATGGGATGTGGCGGGGGCGGAATCGCAGAAATATGAATTTCAAATAGAGAATATAAGAAATTGTATGGGCAAGCGCGCGTGTTGTGAAGAGGTGCTCCCTCGGCAATTTATTAACATATTGAAAACAAGGTAGTTATAAGCTAAAGGAGGAACTCTGAGTTGCTCCGGGCATTGGAAGGCAACGTGCTCACCACCTTAGCGGACGTATACCGGACTTAAAAAAGTTTGTAGATTAAGAGTCCGGGTAATAGACCCAAGACCCGACGCTTGGAGGGGGGAGGGGACTTCCCCCTCACTTTTTTTCTACCCGCTTTTCCCGAGTCATAATCTACCCACCCTAACATAGCCGCCACACCCGAAGCAGAGCTGCACCAGCCATGCCTCTTGACTTCCTCACCTCGGCTGGCTACAGTGACTTTAGCCCGACGAAGAGTTCACGGTTCAGACGGTTACTCGCTATGACGCTCAGCACCGCGACGGTGGGTTTTGTGAAGCGCAGGGTGCTGGCCGTCCAGGATTTCACCCTGCTCCTGGTAGGCTCCTTCCGCCGCGCCCTCACGCCCCCCCGCTACATCGTTGACACCTTGCTCCAGATGGACACCATCGGCGTAGGGTCCTTGCCCATTGTGGTGCTGACCGGGTTTTTCACGGGCGGCGTGCTGGCGCTTCAGACCTACAGAACCCTGAGCACTTTCGGCGAGGTAAGCCTGATGGGACAAGTGGTGTCGCTCTCGGTCGTCCGCGAACTCGGTCCAGTCCTGACCGCACTGATGGTCGCCGGGCGCATCAGCTCCGGAATTGCTTCCGAGATCGGATCGATGCTCGTCAGCGAACAGATCGACGCCATGCGCGCTTTCGGCACCGACCCCATTCGAAAACTGGTCCTGCCGCGGCTGGTTGCCACCGTCTCGACTCTGCCTGTCCTGACCATTCTCTCCGACTTTTGCGGAATCCTGGGAGGGTTCTTCATCAGCTATTACACGGTGCGCCTGACCACCGAAGAATATTGGACTTCGGTCTATCAAACGCTGACGTTGCAGGACGTCACCCAGGGCCTGCTGAAACCCTTCGCCTTTGCCTTGGTCATCGCCCTGGTGGGTTGCTACTACGGCTTGAGCACAAAAGGGGGCACGGAGGGCGTGGGCCGGTCTACGACGCAGGCCATGGTGGTAGCCTCTGTGTTGATTCTTGTGCTCGACTTCTTTATCACCAAGTTCCTGATCGCCATCCACTTCTTTTGAGGGCGATCCTCTTCTGGACCCATGGACAAACCGCCGGTCATCGAGCTGCGCGACGTTTCGCTGACCCATGAAGACAGGCCGGTCCTTTCCCGAATTTCCTTCCGCGTGGACCCGGGCGAGACGCTGTTTGTCCTCGGCGTGACGGGCTCGGGCAAATCTGTGCTGCTCAAGTTGATCTTGGGCCTTATTAAACCGAACTCCGGCCAGGTGCTGATCCACGGACGCGACATTACCCCGATGAGCGACGACGAACTCGATCAGATTCGCCGGCGAATGGGCATTGTCTTCCAGGAAGGCGCACTGTTCGATTCACTCTCTGTCTATGAGAATGTCGCCTATCGTCTGAGGGAAGAGGCGCTGGGGCCGGAAGCCGAAGTCGAGCGGAGAATCCGGGAGGTGCTGCGGTTCGTGGACTTGGAGGAGGCCATCGACAAAATGCCCTCCGAACTCTCCGGCGGGATGCGCCGCCGCGTCGCCATCGCCCGCTCCATTATCAGCCAGCCCGAGATCATGCTCTACGATTCCCCTACCGCCGGTCTTGATCCGGTCACCAGCCACACCATAACCATGCAGATTGCCAAACTGCGGGACGTGCAACACGTCACGTCGCTGGTGGTTACGCACCACATCCAGGACGCGGTCGTACTGGCAGACTATTTTTACCTGGACCAGAAAGACGCGCTTGTGCCCTGGCGAAGCTTGACTCGCCCAGGCGCCGAGCCTATCACTCGCTTTCTGTTGTTGCGCGACGCCAATGCATATTTCCAGGGGACTCCCCAAGAACTGGCTGCCACCCACGACGATTACCTGCTCAAGTTTCTGGCTTGAGGCGGCGGATTCATGCCCTCAGACTGCCGGTGAGGATGCCCGCACCACAACAACGAAATGCAGATTCTCCGCTTCGCTCAGAATGACATGTCCTCCTGCGCGAAGCGAAGGATCTGCTTTTTTCGAGCGCCGCGAAGAAACTCACCCTTAGTAGTACAGGGCGCGATTCTGCGCCCCGATTGGTCTACAATGGGAGGTGACTGAAGAGGTGGCAAGCGGTTGTGGGCTGGTCAGTGAAAACAGTGGCTCGGTAGCGCTTCGTTGACTCGAGAAGGAGACAAATCATGCCTCAACAGGAACGAGTAGCTTGGGCTCAGCTTCGTGTCGGCGTCATGGTGATCGTCGGCCTGACCATATTGGCCGTAGGGATATTCTTCATCAGCGGTCAGGTGGGATTCTTCACCAAGCGATACACGTTGAAGACCTACCTCTCGGAAGCCTCAGGGCTGCGCGATGGCGCGGAGGTCCGGCTGGCGGGAGTGGCAATCGGCAACGTCAAGACCGTGCGGATCTCGCCGTACACCGACCGCAGTCGCGCCGTCGAGATCGTGTTGGCCCTCTCCCGCACCTACCAGCCGGAGATCCGGACCGACTCGCTGGCAAGTATCGAAACGGTCGGCCTGCTGGGTGAAAGCTACGTAAACATCACGCGCGGAAGCCGCAGCCAGGAAATGCTTCCCGAGGGCGGCGTGCTGAAAAGCGCCGAAGGAGCGGATATCAAACAGGTCGTGCAAAACGCGGATGACGTCATCGTCAACTTGCGCGTCCTGAGCGCTCAACTCAACAACATCACCGGCCAGATGCAAGCGGGGAAAGGGTCGATCGGAAAGCTCATCTACGACCAAACCCTCTACAACCACCTGAATGCGACGGCCGCTAAACTCGACGTGATGGTAACCAATCTCGACGGGGGCAAGGGTTCGCTCGGCAAACTTATGGTCGATGAGACCTTCTACAATAACGCCACCTCCACCTTCGACCGCATGAATAAATTCCTCGACGATCTGCAACACGGACAGGGAAGTATTGCCAAATTCATCTCCGACCCCACCGTTTACAACAACGTCAATCATCTGGTGGCTCAGGCCAACTCGCTGTTTGACGGCGTCAATCAAGGCCGCGGCACGCTGGGCAAACTCGCCACCGACTCTCAACTCTACGACCGTGCCAACAACGTCTTCGACAAGGTCGATAAGATCTCCGCCCGCATGGCGGATGGCCAAGGCACGCTGGGGAAGTTTTCGACGGATCCCACGCTCTACAACAATCTGAGCGACACATCGAAATCGATGAAAGACTTCTTCACGGAGTTCCGGAAGACTCCCAAGAAGTACCTGACGCTGCGGGTGCACATCTTTTAGTAATTCACATAATGCTCATATATATTGTAGTAATAGTATGTACAGCATGACCCTGGGATTCTGACAGGCTGACAATCTGGCGCCCCCACCTGACAGCTTTCTTGACCGATGGCCGCTGGACACCTATACTCTTTCGTGATGTCGAACGGCGGAGAGTATGTGGTTGACCGTCGCGACAGCCCTGGGGGAAAAATGACGGAGTTCGCTTACCTTGTAAAACCTCGAGTTATGCCGCCGCTGCATGCGCGGTTTGCTCCAGCAGTACTCGCTAATCATGCTTACCTGAAGGCGGTCCGGGCGAGCGGCGCGGCAGTTCCGCTGAACATTGCGCTGGAACGCCACGCAGGATTCGTTTCGGTTTACAAGACGATCTGTTTCGATGAAAGTCACGAGTCGTCGCATTTCAACCTGCGCTTTGCCGAGCGGCTGGTGAAGTTCCTCCTCTGGAAACATGGCGGATGGCGAATCGTCGTAGGCGGGCCGCGCAGCGTGGGCGAGCACATTCGCGAGGCCTACTCGCCCGAAGGCCTGCGCGCCTTCGACGCCGAGTTCTTTGGAGGAGTGTATCAGCACCCGTTCACCGTGGAAGTGACCAGCGCTGATAAAACCCCCGAACCCTCGGAGGGCGCCATGGCCCTGGGACGGCATCTGGAGGGCTGCCGCATCGGATTCGACCTGGGCGCGACCGACCGTAAGGCGGCGGCCGTCATCGACGGCGAAGCGGTTTTTACCGAGGAAGTGGTTTGGGATCCCCGCAACGCTGTCGATCCCAGCTACCATTACAACGAGATCATGGCGGGTTTGAAGTCGGCCGCAGGGCACCTGCCCCGGGTGGACGCCATCGGGGGCAGCTCTGCCGGAATCTACATTAATAACCGGCCTCGCGTGGCGTCGCTCTTTCGCGGCGTGCCCAAAGACCTTTTCGAGACTCGCGTAGGAAACCTCTTTCTAGACATGAAGACTGCCTGGGGCGATATCCCGTTCGAAGTGGTCAACGACGGCGAGGTGACGGCGCTGGCCGGCGCCATGTCGCTTCAGGATAACGCCGTGCTGGGGATCGCTCTGGGTTCGAGCGAAGCGGGTGGGTACGTCGGAGAGACGGGCGAGCTGACAACCTGGTTGAACGAACTGGCGTTCTGTCCCGTGGACTATGACCCCGAGGCTCCCGTCGACGAGTGGTCAGGCGATCCCGGCTGCGGCGCGCAGTACTTTTCCCAGCAAGCGGTCTTTCGCCTGGCGCCCGAGGCCGGCATCAAGTTGGACCCGCGGCTTGGCCCCGCGCAGCAACTCAAGGTGGTGCAGGAAATGGCGGACTCCGGCGACGAGCAAGCCCGGAAGATCTTCGAGACCATCGGCTGCTACGTCGGGTACGGGGTGGCGCACTATGCGGATTTCTACGTGCTGCGCAATGTCCTCATCCTGGGCCGCGTGACCTCCGGCGAAGGCGGAAACATCATCCTGAACCGCGCGCAGGACGTGCTGCGGACGGAATTCCCCGAACTGGCCGAGACCGTCCAAGTGCGGCTGCCGGATGAAGCCACGCGCAGGGTCGGCCAGGCCGTGGCGGCGGCCAGTTTGCCGGCGGCGGGGAAGTAGGCAGTGGGCAGGTCGGCAGGTCGGCAGATGGGCAGGTCGGCAGGTGGGAAGAAATCTGTGAGGGAGTATTACGTAATAATGAAATACATTTTAAGATATACATAACTTAGGATAGACAAGGAGAAACAGGGAGCAGAGAATCAGGAATACAGAACAACGAGCCACCGTGGGCGTCTGTTCCCTGTTCCCTGAATTAAGGAGGCAAGCGGATGGAGTTACATAATTCTTCAGCGGAAATCTACGTCGCGGACGGTTCCCCCGTGGACGCAGCGCTCGCGCGGACCACGCATCTGGGCGTGGCGGCCCATCAGGACGACCTGGAAATCATGGCCTATCACGGCATCTTGGAATGTTTCGGCAAGCCGGGCAAAGGATTCGCCGGTGTAACCGTCACGAACGGCGCCGGGAGCCCGCGCGACGGGATCTACGCGGATTATACCGACGAAGTCATGCAGGTTGTGCGGCGCAGGGAGCAGAAGAAGGCGGCTTACGTGGGCGAGTACAGCGCCCATGTTTTCCTGGACTACTCCAGCAGCGCCGTCAAGGACCCAAAGAACGGCGACTTGGTGGGCGACCTCAAGCGCATTATCGCCGCGACGAAGCCCCAGGTGATTTATACCCACAACCTGGCCGATAAGCACGACACCCACGTCGGCGTTGCGCTGCGAGTGATTCAGGCCTTGCGGGAACTGCCGGCCGAGGCGCGGCCCCAGCACCTCTACGGCTGTGAAGTGTGGCGCAATCTCGACTGGCTGAACGATAACGACAAGGTTATCTTCAACGTGGACGGCCACGAAAACCTCGCCACCGCGCTGGTGGGTTTGTTCGATTCGCAGGTAGCCGGCGGAAAGCGCTACGATCTTGCCACCATGGGCCGCCGGCGGGCCAATGCAACTTATCTGGCCTCGCACGGCGTTGACGAGTCGACCTCGCTGATCTTTGCCATCGACCTTACTCCGGTGATGGATCCCAAGGTCGATGTGAAGGCATACACCCTGGGCTACATCGATCGCTTTGCCAAGGAAGTCTCCGGCCGGCTGGGAAAGTTACTCTGACCGGTTTTCGAAGGGACTGCAGTCTCCCTCACCGCGGAGGCGCTGAGACGCAGAGGTAGAGCACTTCTTTGACTCTCTGTTTCTCCCCGTCTCTGCGGTTCGATCAGAAGAGCCGTTCCGAGTCCAGCAACAGCGTAACCGGCCCGTCGTTCACCAGTTCCACCTCCATCATGGCCTGGAACTGTCCCGTCTGGACGGTTACGCCGCCGGCTCGCGCTGCGGCCACGAACGCGTCGTACAGCCCGCCAGCCGTTTCCGGCCGGGCTGCCTGGTCGTAGCTCGGCCGGCGGCCCTTGCGGCAATCGCCGTAAAGCGTGAACTGGGAAACGCAGAGCAGTTGGCCCTTCGTTTCCAAAAGGGACAGGTTCATACGCCCCGCAGCGTCGTCAAAGATGCGCAGGTTGAGGATCTTCTCGGCCAGCGATTGCGCATCTTCCGGAGTGTCGTTCTTTCCCACCCCCAGCAGCACGAGCATCCCGCCGCCGACCGCCCCCACGGAGCGGCCATCGACGCGCACCTCCGCCTTTTTCACTCTTTGGACGACAGCCCTCATGGCAGTAACCTCCCCGCTCTAAAGCCGGCCTGACATCGCCGTTAGCGCAGTAGTTATTCTAGCCCCAGTTTGCATTCGTAGCGGCGAGTTTACCTCGCCAGGTGGCGGCGTAAAGCCGCCGCTACTTCTTTGGGCGTGGAGTGTTGCAATTCTCTCGTTTTCGCCGGCCTTGCTGCGACAAAAGGGCGGAAACCGGGCATAAGGAGCCAGCTTTAGAGCCCAGCCTGAGATGCGCGCAAATATGCAGAGTTGTGCATATATGGGTCAAATAGGGACAGTTGAAGGCCGTTTTTTCACATTGTGAAAGTCTTTTATAACTTTATTGCCTTTTAATACAACAAGATAAGAAAATCCTTATCAATTTTTGCACTGTTTCCCATTCTCCCATTTCCAAATGGTAGGCTACTGTCATGGAGCAAGAAATGCAATCCACGCCGGGGCGGGCCGCGAACACCAGGGGAGCCTACCCATTGACGACGCCGAAGGCGTTGCCGTGGCCTTCGCTCCAGCCGGTCTCCCCTGCCCGGCGCCTTCACTCCGCCGACGTTACCCGTGTCGACGCCGAAGGCAGGTTCAAGGTGTTTCCCCCTCCAGGACGGAGAGAGGCCGGGGTGGCCAACGACTGGCGAACGACGTGGACCCGTTCGGCTACCCCGCCCCTTCCCGCGTGAAAAGGGAGGGCGAAGGGAAGGAAGGTAACAGAAACGCGATATGACGAAATTCATTCAGCAGCTTTTTTCCGAATCCGGTGAAGCGAGTTTCAGCCGCTTAGGAGCGTTCATCGCCCTGGCCTTTGCCTGCGGCTGGATTACTTATCTTGTCCTTCACACTCACCTGCTTCCCAGCCTGGAGGGCCTGACGTTCTTCATCGCGGCCCTCTACGGGTTGGGGAAGGCCAACGAGACACTGCAACGCCTGTTTGGGAGCAGCAAGTAATGGGAACCACCCAGCCGCCATCGCCGACAACCGGCTTGAACGCGATTCGCACCGCAGCCAGCAAACTGGGGCTCTTCCGCCTGGCGCAGGGACTTTTGCGGATCGCGCCGGGCTTGCCCGCGGCTGCGCTGGGCGGTGTGGCCATCCTGTTTTTTGCCTGGTCGTGCGAGCACCGGGCGCGACAGCGCGAGACGGCCGAGGCCCAGCAGGCTAAGAAGCAGGCCGCCGAGCAGATTTCAGAACTTCAGAAGCAGGCGGCAAGCGCGATTCGGGACGCCCAACTGAGCACCCAGGCCGCCAAGGAGCTTGAGGGCCAGCGACAACAGCTTGCGCGCGACGCCGATGGGCTGCGTCAAAGTCTCGACTCGCTCCGCAGCCAGCAGCTCACGCACGAAAACGAGCTGGCCAACCTGACTACCGAGGAAGTGGTGAAACAGGTGGCGGCTCGGCTGCAAGAGCAGGGAACAGGGTTTAGGGAACGGGGAACAGGGCAGCAGAACCTCAACCCCCTCACCCGTCCCGCGACGGCTGATGAAAGCGCCGCCGCGGGCCACCCTCTCCCCCAAGGGGGCGAGGGCAACAGTCGGTCCGGGGGCGACGGCAACAGTCGATCCGGAGGCGAGGGGACAGGACAAGACCCATCTGCCCATCTGCCGACCTCGCCATCTGCCGCGCTGGTGCTCTCAGACCAGGGCGTGCGGAAAGTGGAAAGCGCCTTCGTGGAGCTCGATTCCTGCCGTCAGCAGAGCCAGGTGATGGCGCAGCAAGTATCAAATTGCGACCAGCGGGCAAAGCTCGACTCGGCCCTCGAGGAACAACAGGCAGGGACGATCTCGAAGTTGAACGCCGCGCTGGCCGACAAAGACCAGATTCTGGCCCGCAGCGAAGCTGCGCATCGCGCGGAGCTTAAGGCGGTTCGCGGCACCTGGCGGACGCGCTTCTACCACGCCGTGGAAGTCTTCGCCGGCGGATTCATAGCGGGGGTGCTGGTTCGATGAACCCTTTAGATGTTCAGCATGTAGCGCTCTGGTGGGGCCCTGGCGTCCTGGTTCTGATCAGCTTCGGCTGGGGGTTCTTCCGCCTGGCGCAGTACTGGATCGAGAAGTCAATGGACATGAAGCGGCAGCAGATGGACGGAGCTTACGGCCTGGTGCGGCAGTACATTGAGAAGTTCCTGGGCGCGCAGAACGGACAAGCCGACGCGCTGGCGAGGCTCGCCAGTTGCCTCGAGCATCACGAGTCACAGGAGAGCTTCGAGCACCAGGAAATCCTGATTGCCCTGAAGGCCCTGCACCACGACATGAACAGCTTACGCTGCCGCGGCACCGATGAATTGTGCGCCTTGCGTCCCAAGGCGGGCCTGCCGGGACGATGCAGTTTGTCGCCCGAGTTAAGGCGGGATTTTCATTCGCCGGCATTCAACTCGTTGTGTGGCCCGTCCGAGGAGCCGGCGCCGGATGCAACAGAAATGAAACAGGAAGGAAGGAGCTAATCAGACATGGCTGCTACTGTTCGTCAGAAGGAAATGATCCGGGGAAAGATCCTTTATTACCTGGGACTCATCTACCCGCAAGCAGCTACCTTGCCGCTCTTGCAAGGTGAGCTGGACATTATCGGGTATCCCGTACCCTTGGAAGACCTGAATTTTCACATCGCCTACCTCGTCGAAAAAGGCCTGCTCGCTGTCGAGCATGTGCGCGGACCGCGTTTGCGGCGCGAAATCCCCCTGGTGAAGATTACCGCGCAAGGCATCGACTATTTCGACGGCCGGCTTCCGGCCGACGAAGGAATCTATGTGGAGCCCCGGCAATGAACAAACACGCCAAAGTCGGACAGCCCGTGAAAAATGAAGATCCGAACCTGGTCAGCCAGGCGGCAACGCCGCCCGAAACGCCGGAGTACACGAACCCGGCGGTTTCGGCGGAGTCGGAGCAAAAAGAAAAGATGCCGGACTTCAAGGCCGCCATCGAGGCGGCCACCGCCGGCAAGCTGCTGATCAGGGGGCAGGCGGCGAATGCGGACCTGCAGAAGCTCGTTGACAAGCTCCTGACCGAGGGCTCGACCTTTGAAGACGTCGTGGAGTCGGCCCGCGAATGCGGCGCCAAAGAGCTCACCATCAACGCCGTCAGGAGCTACTTTCTGGGAAGCGGAAAAATCCAGGCGTTGCGCGTGCGCTACATGGCTGAAACCTCGGAATCCTTGATGAAAGGCCTGGGGGATGACGCCGACACCGCGGAAGCGCGCTTGGCGAAAGCCACGATGCTGACCGGATTGATGAACCTTCACGAACGTGTCGCGCCGGTCACGCCCAAAGATGCCGAGCACGACCGCATGGAGCGCGTCAATCTGAACCTCAAGCGGCAACTTTTCGTCGTGCAGAGAGACAAGGCCCGGCAAGCCCTGAGATATACGGAAGAGAAAATACGAGTGCTCAGAGTGTCGCAGCAGAAAGTGAAGGAAGAGATCGCCACGCTGCAGAAGGACGCCGAGAGACACCAGGCCGGCGAACCGCTGGGGCCGGCGATGCTGCAGAGAATTCAGCAGATCTACGGATTGACGTGCCAGATGTCTGAGGGGGGACGTGGTGATGCCGCGAAAGCGTAACAAACCGGAGAGCAGTCGACAGTCGACAGTTGACGGTCAACAGTTGACGGGCGCCTTGGAGTGCGGCAGCGAAGCTGCCGCCGTCATGACCGGAATCCAAGGCGGCAGCTCCGCTGCCGCACTCCAGGGCGCTTCGCGCATTGAGTGCTTAGCTCCGGTTCTGCAATTGCTGCCTTATCAGCGGCGCTGGGTTGAAGACGATTCACACCTCAAGATCGTGGTGAAGGCCCGCCAGATCGGGTACTCCTTTGCGGCCTCCATTCGCGCTCTGCTGCAATGCCTGAAGACAAAGACAACCTGGATATTCCTTTCCAAAGGCGAGCGGCAATCCCGGCTGCTGATGGAAAAAGTACAGGAACACATTAAGTCTTGCGGAATCCTGGCGCGCGCCTGCGAGTCGAGCTTTTTCGAAGGCACGATGATCAAGCAGTTGGAAGTACGGTTCGCCAACGGATCGGTCATCTACGGCCTTCCCGCCAATCCGGACACGGCGCGTGGCTACTCAGGCAATGTCACCCTGGATGAATTCGCTTTCCATGCCGACGCAGACAAGATTTATAGCGCCCTCTTCCCGACCATCACCCGCGGGTATTCCCTGGAAGTAATCTCGACGCCCAACGGACAGCAAGGGAAGTTTTATGAGCTGGCGAAAGCGGCGGGGCTGATAGAGCAGGAGTCAGGAGTCAGGAGCCAGGAGTCAGAAGGAACCGGCTCGTCACTCGTCACTCGTCACTCGTCACTATCCTGGTCCGGTCATCGTGTGGACATCTACGAAGCCGTCCGTCAGGGGCTGAACATTGACTTGCAACTCCTCCGTTCGGGTTGCGACGACGAAACCTCGTGGCAACAGGAATTCTGCTGCCAGTTCATCTCCACCGCGGAGAATTTTATCCCGCCCGCACTCGTCGCCCAGTGCGCCAGCGCCGAGGCCACCACGGACTGCCCTCCTCAGTTCCTGGCCTCGGCGCCCCACCCGAATCGGGAGGCAGGAAGTTCGCAGGAAGGGGCGAGTGGTCCGGTGACTCCAACCACAGGCAGTGACCATGCGTTAGGTGAAGCGCAAGGTCACCCGCCCCTTCCTGCGGATTTCTACCTGGGCATTGACATCGGGCGGCGGCACGACCGGACGGTGTTTTGGGTGGATTGTGTGACCGCCGAAGTAGGGGCGGTTCGCGAACCGCCCCTACAAACCGCAGCTTCGCCGTGGCGCGCCTGGTTCGGACGTTTGCGAATACACCGTTTGCCGAGCAACTTGCGTACGCCCGGGAATTGCTCTCCCTTGCAGAGCCCGGACGGCCGTTCGCTGATCCGGCGCGCCTGCATCGACGCGACGGGCATGGGTGCACCGCTGGCTGAATCGTTGCAGCAGGAATTCGGGCCGCGCGTCGAGCCGGTGATGTTTACGGCGGCGGTAAAAGAAGATATGGCGTATCGCGTGCGTCGGCGCATGGAACAGCGCCTGGATCTTATTCCCGATGCGCCGCCCATCGCTCGCGCCTTCGGGGCAGTGAAAAAGCTGGTAACGCTGGCGGGAAACACCCGCTTCGATGCCCAGCGCACGGACCTCGGACACGCCGATGAGTTCTGGGCCAAGGCCCTCGCCGACCTCGCGGCCGAACAGCCCGTCGCCGCCACTTTGAGCGACGGCGCGATCGTGGGAACGCCCCGAGCGGCGGTGTGGATGCCGGCGCCTTTGCCGGTGGAATTTTGAATTCGCGATTTGTGATTTCTGATGAGTCCATCGGGAATCGCCAATTGCCAATGATCGGAGGTTATCCATTATGGCAACACTAGTACCGCCGCAATTTGGCGCAGTTACCACCGATACAACCGCGCAGACCTTGGCGAGTCTGAATCCGGTGGTCAACCCACCGGCGCCTGTAGCGCCGCCTGCGCTTACCGGTCCTTATCCAAGGGCGGGAGCTGCGCAAGCAGCGGCTTCGCCGATCAACCCTGTGAAGCTTGACTACGTATCCTGGGCCGTCGCCACGATCCAGTCTTATCCCGGTACGTCCCTGGCCGAGTTGGCTGCGGAAACCTCTCAGACCGCCTATAAAGGCTACGTGCAGGTCTGGACAATCATGCAGCAGATGCGCCAACAGCCCGGCGTGGCCGCCCAGTACGATGCGATGCTGGCCGCAATGGCGGCATCGTAAGGCAGCGCAGATCGGAAGGACCGCCGAGGTTACCGACTATGCCACTCTTTGAAACAATTCGCCAAGTATTGACGCCGCCCATCAGCTATCCGATGGTGACTTTGTTCCCCGGGGGGCCGATCGGCAATGACGTTGGATTGAACCCCAGCGCGCAGCCTGGCGGCGCTGCTGTTCCGGAACCGCAAGTACAGGCAGATCGGCAGGTCGGCAGATCGGCAGGTCGGCAGGTGGGTGAAAACCCGTCCGGCCGTCCGCCTGTTTCCCCATCTGCCCATCTGCCCACCTCACCATCTGCCGATACCGCGCTTCGCGGCGCCGTCGGAACTGCGAACTTCGCGGGCTTCATCAAAGACCTGGGCGAGTACAACGCCACTTTGGAAGGCCGCAATGCTTTCCTGGTTTACGAAAAGATGCGGCGCTCCGACGCGGATGTAAAGGCGGCGTTGCTGGCCTGCAAGCTGCCCATCCGGGCCGCAGACTATCAGATCGTGCCGGGCCTCAAGGACAACGAGCCGGGCTTCGCCCTGGCAAAACAGATTGCCGATGAGGTCCGGGAAAACCTCTTCGTGGGGCTCGAATCGCCCACCAGCACCGGGTGCTGGGTAACCCAAAACTTCGAAACGGTGAAAGAAAATGCGCTTCTCTGTTTGGATTTCGGCTGCGCCGCGCACGAGGACTTATGGCATATCGACGGTGAGAAGGTCCGGTTACGAAAGCTTGCGCCGCGCCTGCCCTACACTTTCTATCGCTACCACGTCGATGAGGACGGGGAGTCGCTGCTGTTCCTCGAACAGTACGGCTACCGCGGCAACAACTTCGTCAATGTGCTCGTGCCGGCCGAGAAGCTTGCCTACTTCGTGAACGACATGGAAGGGGCGTACTTCTACGGGCGCTCCGTGCTGCGCGCGGCTTATCAGCACTGGTACATGAAAAGCCAGATCTACCGCATCGACGCGATCTCGATCGAGCGCAACGGCCTGGGCGTGCCCACCATCAAGCAAGGCGCCAACGTTTCCGCTGAAGATCGTAAGGCGGCGCAGAGCTGGGTTCAGATGCTGGCCGCGCACGAGAGCACCGGGCTCTCCTTGCCGAACGGGTGGGAGTTCGCTCTGACGGGGGTCTCCGGGCGGGTGCGCGACCCGCAGGCCTCCATCCAGCACCACAGCGAAATGATTATGCGCTCCGTGCTGGCAAACTTCCTGACCCTGGGGACCACTCAGACCGGCTCGCGCGCCCTGGGCGGGTCAATGCGCGACTTCTTCTATCTCTCGCTGGAAGCGATTTCGCGCAAGATCGACGAGACCATTTCCAACACCAGCATCCGGCGCCTGGTGAATTACAACTACACGCCGCAGCCGGGGCGGCAGCTTCCCTACCCCCGCCTGATCACCTCGAACATCCTGGTGGTTAACCCGCTCGAACTGCTCGAAGTGGCCAAGGATGTGGGGAAGTTCGACGTGGACCTGCTGCAACCGGATGACGACACGGAGAACTGGATTCGTAAGAAGTGCGGCCTGCCGCTCAAGTCCAAGGCGCCGCGGGCCCGCTACGCCCCGGTGCAGGAGCGGATTGAAGAAATGACGCAAAGCGATGCGGACATCCCGGCAGAACCCCTGGCCGGCCGCGGAAAAAGGTGATTTGTCATGCTGAGCGGAGCGAAGGATGACAACCCGGGGAACTCTTCGGAAGAAGTCGCGGAAGGGACTGATACCGTGGAAAAACAAATTACCGTCCTGCATTACGTTCTGTTAGTCCTCAGCCTTGCCATAGCGGTTGAGTCCGTTGTCGCCAGCCATGAGCTCTCGCAGATCATGGCGCCAGATGGCGCGGTCTATGCGCAGAGTGCTCCGGCTGGAAGGCAGGGCGAGATTCCTCGTCCTGCGGCCCAAAGCCTTCGGGCGACAGGTCGCTCCGCTCGGAATGACGTTCGACCAAGGCGTGCGGGACAACGTGATGGCGCGTGTGCCCAACCTGGTGCACGTCATCGCCCGGCATGCCGATGGGACGGTCTTCTACGACCAGACGGTCCACAACCTGCGCACCAACGCCGGGGTCAATTGGCAGTTCAACCAGATGGCGGGAGCGACGGCGGGGGTTTGCACTTACATCGGGCTTTCGAACGACGCCGCTGCACCTTCCGCCACGGATACGGCCCTCGCCGCCGAGATCACGATCAACGGCCTGGCCAGAGCCGGCGCCACGCCTGCGCATTCAGGCAATACCTCGAGCTATACGCTGACCTACACGTTCACGGCAACAGGGACGCAGTCCGCGCAGAAGGCGGGCCTTTTTAACGCTTCAAGCACCGGGACTCTTTGCTTCGAAAACGCTTTCAGCCCTGTGGCCATGAACAGCGGTGACACGCTGCAGGTGGTGTGGACTCTGAATTTCTGATTGGTGACTTGCGATGTTCGAATTTCGCTTTTCAGGTGTGCACTATGACGATTTATAAATCTCCGTACGAACAATTCGGGGTTTCGCTGGATTTCAGCGCGGATATCGGCGCGGGGAACACCGTCACCAGCATCAGCGCGGTGACTGCGGTAAACAACCTGACGCAGGCGGATTCGACTGCGGAGGTCATTGCCGCCGCGCCCGTGCCAGTGATCTCTTCTTCCGGCACGGCGGTGGCGTTCGAGGTGACCGGAGGAGTGGTTGGGGAATCGCACCTGATCTCCGTGCAGATTGTTACCTCGGTGGGAGAGAAGTACCAGGGAGATGCGACGCTGCGGGTGGTGGAGTAGGGAAGCAAGTCCAGGATTGGTGATTTGTGATTGCTGATTTGCGATTGAAGGAGATGGATGAAATGAACAACACGATTCAGGATTCGGGATTCAGCGCTCGGCAGTGGTCGAGAATTGCATTTCCGCTCATGGGAACGCCGATTTTGCTTCTGGCGGCATACTGCATACTGCCGAACGCCTATTTTGTGAAAGCGGCGCCTGCGGCGAACGTGCAGTCACGGCCAGTGGGCGCCGTGACGGATACGCCGGCGATTGCGATCACGAATGCAACGGCAACCACCAGCGCTACGCCCACCACGAGTGCGCACGAGGCCCAGGTTCAGTGGACCTTTGGCACGGTGAGCGGCACTTATTCAACCTGCACAGTGCAGGCCAAAACCAGCTACGACGGCACGAACTACCTCACGTTGGGTTCTCCCGTTACGGTGACGGCAACGACCGGCGCCGTCAACGCCTGGACTCTTATTGAACAACTGGGAACAAACTCCGTAACGACTTCCACCGCGAGTTCGACGGCGGCTCTGGGGTTTGGACAAGCGACGGCGTTTAGCTTCTCGTGCTCGAGTTATGGAACGGCCGCGCCAGTGAATATCAGCGTGATTTACAGGTAGCGAAAATCTCAGATTTCAAATTTGAAATTTGAGATTAGCAGCTCAGCGGCAAGCAGAAGTCGCAAATGGAGACGGTCTATGACAGGACGTGCCAACGTGAAGCAGTACTTGATCGTTGATGAGAACGGCTCTCGAACGGCCGGCGACCATCGGCCAGCGGCCAGCGGCAATTCCGAAGGGCCGCGATTTGTGATGATGCTCTCTGAGCCGCCAGGCACGGGCTTGATTCGGATTCCGATTGCCGTGACTGGCCAATGGAAAGGCGCGGAGAAGGAATTCTCGATTGGGCTCGACGATCTGAAGGACATTCGGGAGAACTTTGCGAACAAGCCGACGCGCGAAATCAACGTCGATTACGAACACGCCTCGGAAGTGCCCTTCGGAACCGGCGGCCCGGTGCTGTCGGCGGGAAGAATCGTCAAGTTGGATGAGCCGGAAGAATTCAAGGACGGCAGTGGGCAGGTGGGCAGATCGGCAGATTGGCAGATCGGCAGTGGGAAAACCGTACCACATGCCCAACTGCCCAGATCACCATCTGCCGGCGCGGCGGCCCCATCTGCCCATCTGCCGACCTCACCATCTGCCCGCTTTATCCTGTGGGGCTGGTACGAGCCTACGGACAGGGCGCGGCAGCTTATCGCAGCCAGGGAATACCGGTACATATCGCCGGCCATTCGTTGGGGCGCCAAAGACAAGGTGACGGGCAAGACCGCCGGAACCGTTCTCACCAGCGTGGCGCTGGTCAATAAGCCTTTCCTGGAGGAGATGCCCGAGATCCACTTGTGCGAGGTCGACGGCACGCGGGCCTTTGTGAGTCTGGGTCAGTTCCACGTTCCCTCGCCCGTGAATCAGGATTCGTCATTGTTAGAAAAGGAGAAGGAAATGGCAAAAACTCTGAAATTGAAGTGCCTCACCGAAGAACACATCGAAAAGCACGGCCTGGAGCCGGAAATGAAGGGCAAGATCGGAGTCTTCGACGGCGAGGAATTGATCGGCGTTGCGGATGGCGCCGAGGGTTGGGAAGCCCAGCACGGCGACGGCGAAGACGCCAAGAAGTTGGCGGAGGTATTCGCGTCAGAAATCGGGATGCCCGGGATGTCGTTCGTGGATATCGCGGCCCTGGTGAAGCGCGGGATCGAAGCCCCGCTGGATCAATTCGCCGCCCTCTCCGAAAGCATCCACGACGGCCGGATCAACTTGCTGGAAGCCGGCAAGCTGGCGGATGCGGGGCGCGTCAGTTTTTCCACCGTCCTGCGGGCTCAGGAAGCGGAACGCAGAGTGGACGCGGCCGTGAAGGCAGGCAAGGTGCTGCCCAAAAACCGCGCTCAGGCGCTGAAGCTGGCGCTCTCCGATGCCGCTGTGTTCAACGCGCTGGTGGAGCAGGCCCGTCCGGTAGTCGACCTGCGCAGCCACGGACATGCGGGCGGCGGCGAACAACCCACCGCACAACAGGCGCTGATGGCGGAAGTGAACGCCTACGCCAAGGAGAACAAGTGTCCGCTGAGCGTCGCGCTCTCGGATATCACCAAGCGCCACCCGGATCTCTGGCGGCAGTACTCGGAAGAAATCGTTACCGCCGTCGAGGCAGCAGAAGAGGAAGAAGAATAAGCAGATCGGTGGATTGGGAGATCGGGCAGCCAACTCTCAGCGATCAGCCGCGAGCTTTCCGCGAGCGGCTTGCCGAGAGCCTCCGATCGCCTGATTACCCGAGCCGAAGATGTAGCGCTGACCTTCAGAGCCTGCCCTGAGCAGAGCGAAGGGTCAGCAACAATCAGGATGCCGACCTCAAGGTCGGCGCTACGGAGGAAAACCGAATGAGTGACATCACTGCGATCGACCAAAGCTACCATTTGAATTACAACATCGAAATCGGCAAGTTCACCTGCATGGCGCCGGATTCCACGGTGTCTGCCGACGGGTGCAACGTGCCGAGCGGGGCCAACGGGGCGTTCCTGGGCGTGGCGCAGGAATCCGTCCTGCCGGACGCCATGGCCGACTATTCCGGGGGCGTGTACACGCTCACCAGCGGCACCGCCTGGCCCGCCAACGCCGTTCCGTCGAGCGGGCTGGGGCGCAACCTGCGCACCCGCATCTTCGGGATCTCGCGGGTGGTGGCGTCGGGCGCGATTTCGCGCGGCGCCTATGTGAACATCGCCAACACGCAAGGCCAGGTAAAAACGGTCAGCGAAGCCGTCGGCACATACATCAACGTGGTGGGCATCGCCATCGACGCCGCTGTTAATGGCGGCGACGTGATCCGCGTGCTGGTGATGCCCTTTACTTACAAAATGTAGGGAACAGGGAACAGGTTACAGGGAACACGTTTTGTTCGCTCTTCCCTACACCCTATTCCCGCTTCCCTTCCTTCGGGCGTCCGGCGCGGCGTTCGCCCGACATAGAGCCTCGTGGTGTTGCCGCGCATAACTCCGAGGCGAGCGTGGATTCATGGCGGGAATCGGGCCGTTGCCTGAATTCCGAATCCTGAATCCTGAATCCTTTGGAGGACAATTACATGCCAAGTCTTAACCAGATACATGTCGACGAGGCGCTAACCCAGATCAGTATCGCTTATCGCAACCAGGCGTTTGTTGCGGAAGAGGTGCTGCCGGTCGTGCCCGTCATGAAGAAGAACGATGTGTTCTTCAAGTTTTCCAAGCAGCACTTCCGCGCGTATAAAGACGCCTACGCGGCCGGCCAGCGGGCGCAGCAGATCGAAGTCGATCTCGACGCGCGTGGATTCTACATGGCCGACGGACACGCCCTCGAAGACTCCATCACCGACGACGAACGTGAACAAGCGGACCCGAGCGCCCAGATCGAGATCGAAAAGACCGAAAAGCTCACCAACATCATCGCGCTCAACCAGGAAATCAATCTCTTCAACAACATTCTTACCACTGCCAACATCACTCAGAACGTCACGCTTTCCGGAACTTCGAAGTGGTCGGATTACGTCAATTCGGACCCGGTCAGTGTGGTCCTGGCGGCGCGGCGCACCGTGCAGCAGCAGATCGGCGACTTTCCGAACCACTTACTGCTCTCACAGCCGGTGCTCGACGCGCTCGCCAATCACCCCCGCATTCTGGACCGCGTGAAGTATACGGCCAACGGCGCTCGCAACCAGCTCGACGAGCAGGATCTGGCGCGGGTCTTCAAGGTTGATAAAGTGCTGGTTTCGGCCGCGATCTACCAGACCTCGAACGAAGGCGAGGCGGATAACTTGGGCTACCTCATGGCCAACAACGCCCTGCTGTTCTATCGCCCGCCCCGGCCCGGCCTGCGCGTGCCCAGCCTGGGCTATACCTTCTTCTGGGCGAAGCGCAGCGGAGTTCTGAGGTGGCGCGAGCTCTCGCTGGAATCGGATTTCCTGCGGGTGAAGAAGTACTACGCACAACAGCTCGTGGCGCCCGCAGCGGCGTACATGTGGCTGAGCTGCATTTAGCGCGGGCAGCTAGGTAGGGGTAGCGCAGACTGCCGGTTTTGCAGTCTGCGGCTTGTCCCGGATCCTGTGAAAAACCGCGGACCGCAAAACCGGCGGTCCGCGCTACCAGAGGGAAAATGAAAATCGAGATATTGAATCCCATCGAGCACGACGGAAAGCGATTTGAACGCGGCGTTGTGGAGCTGGCGGACGAGCTCGCAAAGATCTTTCTGAAGTTCAAGCATGCCGCGCGGGCGGTCCTTAGCGCGGTGGAGACCCGCCCGCGCCGGCGACCGACGCCGAGGTAAACCGAAGTAGCAGGCAGACAACCGTTCCGAATGTAGGGGCGCTTAGCACAGCTCCTGCACCAGTTCAAAGACCCGCGGAAACCCCCAAGGGAGCTCCGCGCGACCGGAGGTTCTATGGCAGTCAGCGTTTCACTGACAGAGCAGTTCATCGAAGAGACTTTGGCCGGACCGTACATTAAGAATGCCAAACTCACCGTGACCGGACTCACGACCGGTGGAAACAACAGCGTGGCCCACGGCCTGAACGATGGCAAAGGCAACGCCTCCACACCGATCAGCGTATCGATCGAGCCCAGTTCGAACAACAACTTTTATGAGTATCAGGCTGCCGACAGCACGAACATCTATGTCGGCGTCGGGGCGGGGTCGGGTACGACGTGCAACATCTATGTTGAATACTGAAAGGCAGGTCAGCGGGTAGGCAGGTGGGCAGATAGGCAGGTTGGCAAGTCGCCACCTCACTAACTGCCCATCTCACCACCTGCCAGATTACTATGAGCTACTGCACCGTTGACGATGTCTGTACAGCGTTTCCACGCTTCGTGCGAAATGCCGCCAACTCGATTCAGGATACCCAGATCCAGGACTGGATCGATGACCGAAAGGCGCGTATCCGCTCCGCGCTTTACGCACGGGGCATCGATCCCGACGCGATGGCACTGACACCCGACCAGGCGAACTTCCTTCGGGCTCTTAACCGCGATGGAGCTATTGCGGACTTGGCCGACGCGCTGCAAGGGAACGTTTCGCTGCAAGCAGGCGAGGACGCCCACGCCGCGCAACGGCGGCAGTCTTTCGAGCGACAAGTCGCGGAGATCAAGCAAGGTCTCTACGACAAGTTCTTTAGCCAGCTTGCCCGAACGGTTGAAATCGAGCCGACATTCGGCGGTACGGCAGGCGGCGAGACGGACCGCTCCACGGCCCGGGACCGTAGTGAGAATAGAGCCTTCAGCAAGGATCAAGTGTATTGAGAATCTAAAGATCCGGTGATCGGGAGATCACCGGATTCGAGAATAAGAGCTGAAATGTGGATCTCATACTACAACGCGGGCTTATCGAAGCAAGTGGTAAGGCAACTCCTTGCGGTGATCAAACGAGACATTCAGGCAGCTCTGGATTTTGTTTCGGCCGCCCCTGGGACTTACGCACCCTTCGCCGAATACGATCTGGCGCTGCTTCCGGTGCAGCAGTTCCCGGCGCTTTTGCTGACTCCCGATGCGGTGGCCGTCGATGAACAAGCGAACTTTACCTTACACCAGAGCATGCGGCTCACGTGCGTGGTTACAGTCACGCATCAGGACCGCAACGCCTTAGCGGAAATCATCCAGGATTATGTGCGCGCCGTGCGTGCAGTGCTCGATTCGCTTTGGGAACTGACGCCGGGCGACTTTCTGCTCACCAGTCTTCCCATGCCTTCGCCCCCGTTTCCACAGGGCGCACTTTCGCCCGGCCTGGCAAACGGAAAACTTACGGGACTCTTTGCGGAGCGCCACACGTTTGAGGAGATTCGCCGCGCTCCCCAGAGCGGGTTTGTGATGTCGGCAACGATGTCGATTGTTGCGGAGATCGAAGAGACGTAGAAAATCAGAAAGCAGAAAAGGCATTTTCTGATTTCAAGTTCCTAGTTTTGGAGGAAATATGGCCCCAAGTTTAACGCCGACCGCAATTCATCAAGGCCCGGGCCGGCTTTGGCTTTACGTGCCCGCGCCTGCACACGGCAACCGGACGGTTGTCGGGACGGACGGTTCGCCGACGCAACTGAGCGGGCTGGGCTCCTGGGCGGCGACAACTGCCTACATGGTCGGCCAGATGATCAAAGACGCAAACAACAACACGGAGATTTGCCTGGCGGCGGGCGCCTCGGGCTCCTCCGCACCGCCCTGGCCGACTTCTGTTGGCCCAGCCATCAGCGATGGCGGGGCTGCATGGCTGTTCGTCGGACCCTACGGGGCTTACTTTGCAGGAGCGACGGAGGGAGCGATCACCTCTACCTTGACACCCAAGTATCAAGAGATTGGCGCTGACCAAGTGGCCTCTCCCATCGACGTGGTGATGACGGCCGATGCCTATGAGATCAACGTCACTATCAAGCAGTCGAACTTGGCCAACTTGATTAGCTTCTTTCCTCCGGGTACCTTCTCGACCGGCACGGACGCCAACCAACCTCCTGGCGCGCAGGCATACGAACAGATCACATTCGGAGGCATTATTCCTGTCGTTAAGCTGGGAGTCGCGGTTATCTCCCCGCGCCGGGACGCGACGGGGAAGTTCGTAGTCTCGCATCTCTACCAGGCCTACCAGGCTGAGGCGGTCAAACTCCCGTTCCAGCGCGGGAAGGAAACTACTTTTGGGGTGAAGTTCAAGGGTATCGCAGATTCCAGCCGTCCAGCAGGGGACCAGGTGGGTATGGTTTGGAGACAAGTCTGACCGGAGATCGGTTGACTTGGTGATCAGGTGATCCGGCTTTCCTCATCCGGTTTGAGCAGGCGAGATAGTCACCTGAGGTCCTGGCAGTCCCGGCGAAGGGACTAGAAGGATGAAGACAATGAAAGTCCCAGTAGACGAACTGAGTATTTTCGTTGGCCTCGATGGGCTGGCGATGGTGCAGCACGAACGGGCCGACGTAGTGGAAGAACTTGTGACGGTGGGGACGGCGGAAGCCATCTTGCGTGCGCTCGAGGCGCAGCGGTGGGAGAGAGAGCTGAAGTTGCACCGGCTGCCTGATTGATTGCCTGAACGGGCGCCCGAGAACCAGAGCGAGATTCCTCGCTCGGCTTGGCGTGGCAGGAGTTTCCCGGATCAAGGGTTTGTCGACGGTAGGTTGCTATGACAACTGGAAACGAAATCGCGACGGCCGCTGACTTTCGCAAGCTGGCCCTAGAGAGTGCCTTCGAGGAAGCGAGGCGCGTGGTGCTGCCCGTGAGTGGTTATGCAGTGAAGCTGCGACGGCCTACGAAATTCTATTGGGCGTTGCGCCGCAGCGGGTGGCCAGCGGAGTTACGCGAAAAGCTGGACCTGGTCGGCGTCGGCGTGCGGACGGAATTAACAGCCGAGGAAACACTCTTACTCGTTCGCGAAGACAGGCAGATGCTCTTTGAGGCTTTCGTTAACCCAAAGCCGTCCTTGGAGCCAGGTGCAGGTCAGTTCGATCCCAACTGGCTCCCTAAAGAGGACGGGGATTTCATTCTGAAGTACCTGCGAGGCCAGGTTCTGGCAAACGGCCAGGACCTGGAGTCCTTTCGTCGCGGCAAGCCGGAGCATATTGAGGGAAGCGGCGGCGATGGGCCGGATGTACGGAAAAACTCCGAGTGAGATGCTCTTCCGTGCCGTGGCGCATTGGCGGATTGACGAAGCCGCTACCCAGGCGCTGATGGCCGCAGATGACGTGGATCGCGGAGATGAAAAGAAGGCAAAACAAGTCTTTTGGTAGCTATCAGCCGTCAGGCAGCCCGGTGCACGATCGGTGCCCAGGCGGCGCAATGAGAAGAGCGCCGGCGCTGAAGGCTCGTTGCTGAATGCTGAAAGCTGAGAGCTGAAACAAAATGGCCACAGACAGATCCAAACGCAGGGGCAGGGCGCCGGGCATGACGGAGACGGCGGCAAGACTCCATGCCCGATCTAAATCGCGAGATCGTCGCGCCACTTCAGCAGTTTGACAGCCTGGCGCGGCAGGTCTCCGAGGACATGACGAACGACCTGACTCCGAGCATGCAAACTTGGGCGAGCGAAGCGACACAGTCGATCAACGCCGCTCAGAACGCCATGCAGAATTTCCAGATGGTAGCCGGCGGGGCATTCATGGCAACCGCCGATGCCATGACGGCGGCGGGGATCGCGGCGTCGGTCTATGGCGAGAATGTCGGAAAAGCGATGGAGCAGGCCGCCAAAGCCGCCTTGGCCTCCATCTCCGAGCAGGCGGGCGTCAATGCACTCAATGCTCTGGCGCAGGGACTCTGGTTTCTCGCACAATCGATCTTTTTCGAAGACCCCGATGCGGCGGCCGCTGCGGCTACAGATTTTGAAGCGGCGGCGGAATGGGGCGCCATTGCCGGAGTGGCAGGCGCAGCGGCAGCCGCAATGCCGGGCAGCAAAGGCTCAAGCTCCAGTCGCGAAGCAGCCAACCGATCCGCGGGAGGCAGCTATGGCAGCACTCCGCAAACCGGCAGCTACGGCCTTGCTCCAGGTGCGGCGGGGGCATTGAATCCCCCCAGCGGGAACCTGACCGTCATGGTGGTCGGCGAGGCGCAAGCCGGCCAATGGCTCGCCTCAACACTGAACACGGCGGTGCAGCGTGGCGTGTCGCTGAACGCCACAACGGTGCAGAAGTCACCGTATGCAGCAGGATAGTCATCAGTTTTCAGTTGTCAGTTAGAAGATTCAAGGTTAAGAACTGACGACTGAAAACTGAGAACTGAAGACTAAACATGAGTAACCCACAGATTGTTTACGATCCCGGAACCGGCCCCGTGGCGCTGGCGTTCACTCGTCCCCCGCGCAAAGTTCCGGCCTACGATTACAACGCCGTCCGGCACGACAACATTTCGAGCGCCGGCGTGCGTGAGGCAGTGCTGGAACGCATCGAAACCTTCCTGGAGTTGGAGATGGAGTGGGTGGGAGTCGGTGCCGATGTGCAGGCCTGGAATCAGTTCATGCAATTTGCCCTCGGGGGTGGGCAGTTCGGCTACTACCCGGACGCCTCCCAACCGGCATTCACGAATTACTGGCTCGAAGACACAAGTTGGACGGCAGGCTATAAAGCGCCCGGACAGTATGCTTTTAACTTGAAGTTCAGGCAGGTAGTCACATGAAAGTCAGAAAGCAGAAATTAGAAATCAGAAAGGAGGAAGGAATCAGCAATCAGTATGTTCGTTTGCTTTCTGATTTCTGATTTCTAGTTTCTAAATTGATTCAAGGAAACCAAACTTGGACGCAAGCGTTGGCGCAAGCGCAAAAGCAGCCCTACTACTTAGTCGAGATCCCGGACTTCGCCATCGCCATCGCGAGCTTCTCCTCAACGGCTAACGTGGTGACCACCCTCGGGGGGTATGGCATCGCGCTGTATGGTGTTGGGGGGTACGGAACCTGAAAAAGGGTAAAGGATGAAGGCTAAAGGATAAAGGCGAAGACCCTGCCGGTCTTTGCACTATACACCTTAACCTTTTTGAACATGCCTACTGTTTCGCAATACTATCCCGGTGACTTCTACGGCGACGCTGCCCAGTCGCTCGCTTGGCTCTACGCGCAACAGGAAAAGCTGGTCCAAGGCTGGGAAGCCAATGCGATGGAAACGGGCTTTCCTGCAACCTCGTGGCCGGGGGCGCCCTGCGTCCCAACCACGCCGCCTTTTATCGAGTGCGGAATTGTTTCGCAGAACGATCTGAGCCAGTTTGCCCAAACCGACTGTGAAAGCCTCGCCGTGGTTCCACCCGGCATTTTGATGCTCGGAGCGGATGACCAGCTTGGTCCGGACGGCTGCCCCGTCGACCTCTCGCCGATCCCTCTTCCCTACGGTCCGCTCTTTCCGCCCGTGTTGCCGGTTACGGCTACCGAGATCAGCGCCTATTACGAGCAAATGGTCGCCGACAACCCGAATGGCTCTGTAATTAATGGCGTCACTTGCCCAGTGCTGCCGGGACTTACGATCTATGGGTACCTCTTCAACCCTCAACAGGTGATGACGAAATATCGAGTCGACCTGTTCGTCAAGACAGATCTCTTCTATTACCAAGGTTCGGCAGTGGGCACAGGCCCTTACACGTCCGGGCCGATGTCAGGGCAATATCCGACGCCCTCGCAATTCCAGTCGCTGCTGGTTCAACAGGGACTTTACGGATACTGGGGTGCGCAAGTGCCCAATCCGGGGCTGGTAATTGCCGTGCTTTACCCGACCACGGTGCCACAGCCCGCGGCGAGCTGGTCCGGCGAGTATCTGCCCGCCGGCTGGCTGTGCCACTCGAATTCCGGAATTGGCTACAAGCTGACGGATTATTTTGCGCGCATCTACGCCAAGACGGACGTTGAGTACCTGCAAGAAGACAACATCCCGATCATTGTCCAGGACGACTACCACGCTCGGTGTGGGTCGAGTCATCCGCTTTATCCGGGCACGCCGACGGTGCATGTGATGTACAACGATCCGGTGAAGGGCCCCACCCAGGTTTGCACCTCGCTGGCCGCGGATTGGGCTTTCCCCTCTCTGCCCTTAAGCTTTATCATTCCTACTTCCGACCCTCTCTACTTCCCCGACCCGACTATGACGAACGGGGCGGCTCTCCAGAATCGCAGCTATATCTACGATTGCGCGCTGGCGATTATCGCTTTCACGGCCTCTGGGAACTTTGTGGCAGCGGCGAAAATCATCAAGCAGCTTGACGAGATCCTGGACAACCCTGGGTACCTGGCCTCGATCATATTCGAGAACGGTGAAGATGGGCAATCCGCAAGTCGCTGGACCAAGAGCAATCCGGCAGATACCGCGACCGACATAACTGATCCGACGCAGCCGCCCTATGGTGAAGGTTTAGTGATCGATTTCCATGCCCGTGCTGCCAATGACACCTTCACTTATAGTGGCGCCGGGCTGCCCGACTCCAAGGACACACAGGTCCAGTTCCAGCACAAAGAAGTAGAAGCAGTCACCTTTAATTTCCGCCTTGGCATCACCACGACGGCTCAGAAGGTAACGAGCCTCCAGGTGACCTCAGGCACTCCGGCGGATCCCGTTCTCAACGGAACCGTGATCACTATCGCCGTGGGTCCTGGGAATGGCCTCTACCGCTTCGAATTGGTGGACGTGGGCGGACTGGTCTCGACGCTCGCCAGTGACACGCTCAGCTCAATCGATAGTTTTGTGGTTACACTGCCAGCCGCCGGTGACCTGTACTTTGATAACTTCTCCGCCGGGAACGTTCAGCCTGCAAATTCCCTGGCCTTCAGTTACGACACTTACAACGGCTTGGTGGATCAAGCTTATGTTCGTGCTGGAGCCATGGCTTGGGTGTGCTATGCCTATTGCATCTACATGCAGCTCACCCAGGATTATAGTCCTGCGCTTTACCTGCAGCGCATGCTCGACTTCCTTTTGACACTTCAATCCCCCAGCGAGGCAGATTACGGCGTGGGGTTATACGGAATTGCTCCCTACGGAGCTGGCGACATCACCTCGGGTCTCTTCTACCTTGGCTATGGCTCTTACATCAACCCCGGATATCAGTTCGTACCGGGAATTCAATATCGAGTGTCCACCGAACACCAGATCGATCTCTATTTTGCTTTCCAGCGCAGCGCCGCAACGCTGCCCACGGCAGCGATCCAGCTCCAGAAAACCAGCACGATCACTGCAACTCACGCGGCGGCAATGAATGCCACGGCTGCGCAGGTCGCCCTCGCGTCGGATACCATCGCCACCAACGTCGTTGGCACCCTCTATGTTCCCCCAAGCAACGGAGTCCCCGGGCACTTCGCTCAGGGCGCCGGAACTGCCGCTACCCCGCCAACCGGTCTTGATACCAGCCAGGCTTGCGACGCTGCAGGTACCTGGGCGGCGCTTTTCTGCCACGCCGTAGGGCGCGACGACCTGGCACTGCAATGCGTCGAGTTTGTCGACCAGAATTTCCTGGTTCAGAATCGGCAGATTCTGTTGTCCTCTGCCACTAATTCCTATAACGAAACCTACCAGCAGCTAACGTCCTTCAGTGGATCTAAGTTCTTTAACGACTCTCCGGGAGGCTATTCAGGTTCGCCCCTGAGCGTTTCACAAGAGCAGAGCTGGAGCATGATTCTGGCGTTGCTGGATCTGTACAATGTCCCGGGAGTCGCCAACTATTTCGCGGGCGTCTACGGCAGCCTCGATAATTACCTCACCACGTTGATCACCAGCCAACGCACCGTGCGGTCGACCACCGGCGACGGCTCGCTCCTGATGTATTCCCTGGCCTCTCGCGATCTGCCTTATGAGTTCGAGGTCTGGCCGGGCTTCACCCCAACGGCGTGGTTCTACCTTGTTTCAACACATCCCGGCTTGCTGCTCACGCTTGGTAATATCCCGACGATCATTCCTTACCTTCAAATTCCGCAGGGGGCAAGCCAGTCTGTCAATGAGCTCGAAGGCACTTCTTCGCTAGGCAGCATGACGGTGACCTGCATCGACCCCAATGGCACGCTCAAGGGTCTGGCGGCTCAGAACGTGCTGATTGGCAGGGTGGTACAGCTCAAGCAAGGATTTCCGGGCATGGCAGTGGGCGACTTCACAACCCTGCAAACCATGCAGATCACCCAGGTTGGCCAGGACCCGGATGGACGTATCACCATTCAATGCGCGGACGTGCAGCGCTTTATTCAAGGGATGCAAATATGGTTGAGAGGCGGGCCCCTCTGGTGGGCTCCCGGAGAGCCGACCGCGGAGCAACCGGTGGGTGCATCCTGGCTCGAAAACGGCTTCTCGGTGAGCGACAAGAATCCGCGCTACGTGGCCGGCAACCCGATCGACATTATCCTCGCGGTGCTCCAGAACGAATTGGGCGTGGGCCAGGACCCGGCGCTCCTCACCTCGAATTACGTGATGCAAGGCCTCGCACCCGTGTACGAGTCGCAGCAGAATTACGAGCCCTTGCCGCCACCTGTAGGGTGGGCTGTCTATACGCCTGGACAAGATTCAACCTTGATTAATCCTAATCCATATATCGACGTGCCGGGCTTGCTGGCGTTGCGAGACGGTCAGTTTTCCGGCCTCTGGTTTGATTTTGTCATCACTCGGCCGATCGACGGAAAGCAATTCCTCGAAGAGCAGGTCTTGAAACCCCTCGGACTCTACTGGATCGTTCGCGCGGATGGCCACCTCTCGCTCAAGACCATGAAGCCGCCGATTGAGCAAACGCCTGTCTTCTCTCTCAGCGCCAAGAACATCATGGGAATCCCCAAGACCCAGCGGCAAAACATAATCAACTTAGTTACGTTTCAGTTGGACGTCCAGCAGGGCGGCGTCACTACGTCGGCGCGCAGTTACGGTTATCAGGTGAACTACGAACAGCAGACCTCACTTCAGACCTATCGGCAGGTCTTCGAACAGCAAATTCAGTCTACCGGCCTTCGCGTGGCGCGCGGTGGCATGATGCTCTCGCGCCTACTCTCCGATCGCATTTTTCGCCGTCACGCCTTCGGCCCGCCCACCTATAAGTTCACAGCGCAGCTTGCTACTTTGCCCGTGGAGTTGGGCGATTACGTTTGGCTGAGCCACCCGAAAGTCCTGGATCTCAATTCCGGGAAGATTGGGCTGAACAATGTGGTCTGCGAAGTACTCGACCGGCAACCCAATTACAGCCAGGGCACCGTCGATTTCACCCTGCTTGACACGCGCTTCATCAGTATTTCGCCGCCTTACCAGATCGCGGTGGCCGCAGGCAATATTCCACCCTGGAGTCAAGCTTCGGCGCAGCAGCGAGCTCAGTACATGTTCATTTCTTCCGCAAGCGCGGGTGGCGAGAACAGCGATGGGACAGCGGGGAACACAATCTTTTGAGAGCGGAAAAATGGGTATTGGAAACTGGAAATCGGAAAATGGAGACTGGAAACCCGCGGAATTCACGCGATCACATCGTCCAAATTCCAGCCTTGATTTTCCAGTGTCCGTTTTCCCGTTTCCGATTCAGAAATGGTGATGCATGTCTCAACTAACACTAGGTTCGATCCCGGGATTCTTCGATCTTGCGGACAGCGCCATCGCGGCCGGCCAGCCCCTGACAGACGATAGCATGCTGAAGATCTCGCATAACGCCAAGTTTGGTACGGTGCGCAGCAAGTTGATCTTCATGGGCTTCTATGCCAACGGCAACACCGTGCCAACCCCGATCGACCCTGACGATGGCTACGCCTACTCGCGCGGCGAGTGCCAGTTCGTCTGGACGATCTACAGCAATCGCGCACCCGCCCCGGGATTCGTTCCCGGCCAGGCGCCCCCACCAGCCCAAGCCAATTCACAGTCCGGCCAACTCTACAACTACCCCGGCTCCTGGGACATCAACGATGCGACAGGGGCAGTGAGTCTCCGCACAACTTATTGGCAAAACGGCACGGAAGTCGTGACCAACGACGGAATCATCAAGGTTTATGCAGCCTGCTTACGTTTGAGCTTGAACAGCACAAATTAAAAGGCAGAGGCGAGTGACAGATGACGAGCGACGAGCAAACGATCAACGTCCGAGCGAACCCTCTTGGACTCCTGACTGATCACTCGCTCTTTACTGGTCATCGGATATGTCACTCGTCACTTATCACTCGTCAGTGAGGTTTAAATCATGGCGGTAACAAGAACAGTTCTCCCGCGCAAGGGGTTGATCCAATCCCAACACGGCCTGACCAGCTATGAGGCTGACCAGGACCAAAACTGGACGCTCCTCGATGCGAATGTGGCGTTCATGTGCGACCTTCCAGTTTCCCTTTTTCAGCCCCTCGGGTGCAACGGACTGGTGTCGGGATTCGTTCTCTCCACTTCCAGCACGTTGGTCCCCGGCATCACGTCAGGGGTACTTTTCGCGCAAGGCGTAGACTGCGCGCCCACGGTCGCGCCAACGCTCGGGCCGGCGCCGGCAAATCAAACCAGCTACCTGTTTTGTAACTCGAGCACTGGGTTTTACTACCAGACTGGGGCCGTAGGTGCGCAGGCCGGCGACGCCCTGGTGGGCGCGGTAACTACAAACGCCACAACCGTTGTTGCCGTCCAGCAAGCCACTCCCATCTATGGCTCGATAAACATCACCTCGGCGGCCGCCGGAAATGGTTCGGTCGCGCATCTACTCGGCCGAGCCCCGCTGTGCGCCATCATTCAAATGACCAGCGCTGGCGCGATCTGGTTTCAAACACCGAGCAGCTACGACGGGACGAAGATTTACTTTGTGGCCTCCGATGCGGGAGTTACCGGCCGGGTGATCGTGTGGTAGGAAAGTGCGGGGTCCAGGTGTCAGCTGAGGGGCGCCAAATGCCAGCAGGCATGAAGGGTGTTTATAGGGCGTGGGCACCGGGGAGCCTGGCACCTGTTGAGGCGCGCTGTCGCAGGACTTGACCGGGCGGAAAAACCAGCGTGGCCCTGCAGCCTAGGGTATACTCAGGGGCGAGGACTCAACCATGGTTCGTTTTCGCGCTGCTTCCCTTTGCCTACCCATGCTGATATTTCTGGCGAACTGCGCGTGGATTTCTGCCTCTGAAACGCAAGTCCCATCAATGTTCCGCTTCGGCCAGGCGATGAACTTCACCCTTGAGGGCAAGATCAACACGCTGGACCACAACAAGCTCACGGTACACACTGAGGAAAACATCCTTTTCCACGTGAGCTACGACGACAAAACCGGGTTCAAAGATGAGGACGGCAAGCCCGCCCACAGCGCGGACCTTCGCGTGGGCCTGCAGATCAGGGTGGAGGGCGACCTTGCCGAAAGCGGCGAGATAGCAGCGCAGAGGATTACGCTGCTAAAAGCACCGTCCCCGAAATAGAGCCTCAATGGAAGTCATGTGAAGCTATTCCGACGAATCCCAACGGCAGCGGACGGACGTGTTCCGCTTTTACGGAAACTACACCCTCCAGATTTTGTAGCTTGCCATCGATCAGTAAGAATTGTTGCTGGACCACAATGGCATAGTCTTCCTCAAACAATTGAGGCGTGATGATGGCATTGGTGATGCCCGTTTCGTCTTCGAGGCTGAGGAACACAAAACCTTTCGCAGTTCCCGGCCGTTGCCGGGCGATAACAGCCCCGGCGATCCGAACAGTCGATCCATCGCGCAAACGGTGAAGGTCAGCGGCCGATCGCACACCTTCTTTTCTTAGTTGCGGCCTTTTATAGGCCATAGGATGAAGCCCAATGGTCATTCCCGTGCCCCGGAAATCTGCGAGGAGCCTCTCCTCGGGTCTCATGGGAGCTAAGGGAGAATTCTCGCTCGCCGAATTTTGTTCGGGCAATCGCTCAAGAAGCGGACCCGCGCGTCTAGCCGCCCGCTCGATCTGCCAAGACGCATCCCTTCGATGGATTCCGGCCTCTCGGCCGGCGATGAAATTCAAAGCTCCGATGTCCGCTAAAACTGCCAATTCGGATTTCTGGATTGCCGGAATCCGAAGCTTCAGGTCCTCGACCGAGGAGAACGGTCGAATGCGGCGTTCTCGCACGATCTGCAACCCAATCTCTTGCCGCACGCCCTTTGCATAACGAAGCCCCATGCGCAAAGCAAAACCCTGTTTGTAATTTTCGAGCGTGCAGAGCCAACCAGAACAAGTCACATCAATCGGATTGATCTTCAAACCATGCCTTTGCGCATCTTTCACAAGGGTTGCCGGTTGGTAGAATCCCATGGGCTGGTTGTTCAGAAGCGCCGCCGCAAAAGCCGCGAGGTAATGGCACTTCAAGAAGGCGCTGGCATACGCCAGCAAAGCAAAACTCGCCGCGTGCGATTCCGGAAATCCATACAGAGCGAAGGAAGTAATCGCTTTTACAATCTTGTCTTGCGTTTCCGCCTCTATCCCTTTTTTCGCCATTCCGGCGCGGAGCTTTATCTCAATGTCTTTCATGCGCAACTCGGACCGTTTGAATCCAAATGCCCGGCGTAATTCCTCCGCCTCGCCTCCCGAGAATCCCGCGGCAATCATTGCCATGCGCAGCAACTGTTCCTGGAAAAGCGGCACTCCGAGTGTGCGTGCCAGTACGGGCTCGAGCGAAGGATGCAAGCACTGCGGCAATTCACGACCCTGCCGACGTTTCAGATAGGGGTGAACCATTTTCCCGACAATCGGCCCAGGGCGGATGATGCCCACCTGAACCACGAGGTCATAAAAACACCTCGGTTGAAGCCGGGGCAAAAACGCCATTTGCGCCCGGCTCTCAATCTGGAACATCCCCACCGTATCCGCCTTTTGCAGCGCTGCATAGACCACAGGATCATTGGGCGGCAAATGCGCCAGGTCGATATTCTCTGCATAATCTTCCCGGACAATCTCGATGCAGTCCTCCAGAACAGCCATCATGCCCAGGCCGAGCAGATCGACTTTCACGATTCCCATGTCGGCGCAATCTTCCTTATCCCATTGCACCACAACACGTCCAGGCATCGTGGCCGGCTCGAGCGGAACAACAGAATCGAGTTCTCCCTGACACACTACCATCCCTCCGGAATGCTGCCCAAGATGACGGGGCATATCCTGAGCCATCAGGCACAGTTCGACGAATTTCCGGATTTGCAGGTTCTGGTAGTCCAGGCCTGCCTCGCGCACGTGGCCCTCCAGCGTCTGGCCCGGGTCGGGGTATTGCCAAGCTCCCACCAGGCTTGAAATACGATCGAGAACTTCCGGCTGGAAGGAAAGTACCTTACCAATCTCGCGAGCGGCAGAGCGACCGCGATACGTAATGACATTCGCCGTCATGGCCGCGCCCAATTTCCCGTAGCGCTCATAGACGTATTGAATCGCCCGTTCACGCTGGGCGCCGCTGGGAAGGTCGAGATCGATGTCGGGCCATTCTCCGCGTTGCTCAGAAAGAAAGCGCTCGAAAAGCAGGTCCATTGCAACCGGGTCGACAGCCGTAATACCCAGTGAATAGCACACCGCACTGTTGGCCGCCGAGCCGCGTCCCTGGACCAAAATCTGCTTTTCCCGGCAGAAGCGGACAATGTCCCAGACAATCAGGAAGTATCCCGGCAAATCAAGCTTTTCAATTAAGGCAAGTTCACGCTCAACCTGTTTTCGAGCCTTCTCGTTATGCAATCCGTAGCGAGCGATCATTCCCTCCTCGACACGCCGCCGCAGGAAACTCATTTGAGTCTCGCCCGAGGGAACAGGATATTTCGGAAATTGATACCCCAAATCGTTAAGCGTAAACTCCAAACGAGAGGAAAGAATCCCTGTATTCTCCACTGCTTCAGGAAGGTCAGAAAAAAGCCGCGTCATCTCGGCGGGGGGCTTGAGATAGCGCTCGGAGTTCTGGGATAGGAATCGCCCAGCGGTGGCCAGTGTTCGGTGGTTCCGGATGCAAGTAAATACATCGAGCAGTTGACGCTGCTCCGGGCGCGCATAACACACCCCATTGGTCGCCACCAGGGGCAGGCGCAGTTTCCCCGCAATTTCTACGCCCGCCTGGTTTCGTTTTTCCTCTTCACGGTTGAAATGCCTCTGGAGTTCGACATAAACGTTTTCCCGGCCAAACACCTGGCAAAGCAGTTCCACTTGCTCAATTCCCGCGTGGGTTTCACTGGTTCCCAGAGCGTACGCCAGCGGTCCTTCGTCTCCCCCGGTCAGGCAGACCAGCCCAGACGCTTTCTGCGCCACCTCTTCATTCAAGACATAACCCTCCCCTTTCTTCCCCCTCAATTTCATCTGGGTTATCAGGCGGCAAAGGTTTTGATACCCGGTGCGCGATTTGACGAGGAGGGAATACCGCCAACCTTGTTGCGAAGCTACCTCGGCGCCGATGTGGGGGGTGAAGGATAATTTCTGTGCAGCGAGATGAAACCGGGGCGATCCATAAACCCCATTGCGGTCAAGAACAGCCATAGCGGGCATTTGATAGCGCGCGCAGAGGCTCGCTAATTCTTCCGGGGTGCATGCCCCTTCAAGAAAACTGAACGCAGAGCGAGCGTGCAGCTCAACGTAGCTCAATCGAAGGTCCCCCACACGTACCACCCCTCTTTGGCGCAGTCATAGCACACGCGGTAAACCGCTTGCTGCTTGCCGCTTTTTGTCTTCGAATTGGATTGGATCTCGACATCCCATTCATCCTTGGCGTAAGAGTCCTCCGTCCACCAATCTCCCGAAGAGCGCCAGGGCCCCGAAGCAGCGATCACTCGCCCGCGAAAGCCTGAAAAAGCAATCTGCACAGGACATCCGTTGCGAGTTTCGACTCGAGCGGCCGGCGCGGGGCGATACACTCGCAACGCAGTCTGAACCTCTTTTTCAAGTCCTTGACTCGGAGATCGAGGCGCGCGGGCATGAGCGCTTTCTTCTCTTTGGATTCTGCCCTCAAGTGAGCCCCTCGCCGGCGGGCAACTATCCCTCGAAGCGGGATTAGGGACAAACCGGCGCATCCGGAACCCCTCCGGCCGATGCGTATCCAGGAGCTCTGGGGAGCCAATATTCGCATCTCCGACTAAACTCGCCAGGCGCGCAATCGTCAATTCAACTTTTTCAGGGTCGGGACAAATCGCGGAGAACAGGTCTCCTTGCGATGTGCGTGGACGCACTGCGTCCACGGCCAGCATAATTTTCACTACCGGCGCGGGAGGAAGAGAAGATTGCAGACGTAAGACTAGCAACTTCAAGAGAGTCCTTGGATCGCTCATCGGCACCGGAAGCCGCAAAGCCAATTGGAAAATGTCCGACGCCTCCCCTTCCCCCGGATCAGTCGTCTGGGCGCACGCATGCCCGGCCGCATTTCGGGTGTAACCCTCTTCGACCCATGGCTGGACCTGAAGCCGCAGATCAATGTCCCCCGCAGCCAGGGAACGCGCAGCTATTCTTGAGCACAATCGCTCCATTAACTGCCCCAAGAGAATCGATAAAGGCTCCATCTCAGCTACCGCATCTTCCACCTCCATCTCCTCTTCAAAATAACCGGCCGGCTGCGACGGGACCAGCGCTCGCACTGCCCCACCGCGCGCCAGTTCGTGCAGACGAACCCCTTCTTGCCCAAGACGCTCGGAAAGATCCAGGACTGGTAAGGCCGCAAACGATGCGCAGGTGTGAACGCCCCAACGGTTCAGCGTTTCTAAAAGGTCCGTCACATCGTTTGAGGCGCTCGCAGTTTCGTCCTTCTGTTGGGCAATAGTCACGCCAGCAGCGGAGAACATAAGGGCGGCAACTGGCGCCTTTCCAATAATGGCCGCTTCTTCCCCTTCAGGAATAACTGTGATCCCGGGGAAAGCACGGGAAGCAAGAATAGCGGCCTCAATATTGCAGGCGGTGGCAATTTGCGTTTCCAGGCCAAGACGCTCCGCACCTTCAGCGAGACGGTGGATGATGTTCTCGTCTGACCCGAATAAGGAAGCAAGACCGGCAAGATCGAGGACGATGTTATCCGGCGCAGTATCTTCAACTCGGGGCGAAATAGACCAGGCAAGATCGAGCAACGCGGCGTGTGCGATTCGCTCCTGGAGGCGCGACCGTTGGAGAATGCCAATTCCGCCGAATTGCTCCACTTCAGATTTGGTCATTCCGGGCTTGATTCCTCTCGTCGAGGCCTCCTGGTTTAAGCATATAACCGGGCGGAGCGGCGAAGCCGCATCTATAAGAACCATGGGCCCAATCCCGATTCCCGGCGCTGAGCGGACCACCGCTTGCAGCATAAAATCTGGAACGAAAATGGAAGCAAAAGACATAGCAGCACCAGCGAGCGACAAACTTGGCACTCATCTCTTCCCGCCGCAGCTCAGCGAGTTCTTGACCGGACCACTTTGGCCTTCAACCGCGACCCGCGGAACAGGCGCACTCCCAAATCCCCTGGGATCTCCTCGCGATTTTGTGTTGCCTCCAACCATTGCGCGGTTCCCTTCTCCATTTGCACCACAAGCGACGCACAGGATTTGGCGTGCGGTTCTTCCTCTAGCACAGCGAAGATGGTAGGCGTGTGCTCTACGGCTCGGCGAAACCGGAACCACACGTAGAGAGGAAGGGAGCGAACCGTTTCCGGAGAGAAGTCGCCTAGGTCCAAAGCGACCAGCCCGAAGCCCCCGGCATGCAAGACTAAATCGGTAGCCCGAAATGCCTGATCGATGCTGGCGCAGCGCACCCACAGTAACTGGCTTAATCTCACACCTGCCGCTTCCGCGGAATAGGGGTCGAAAGCGTTGTGCGCATCAATGAAAGCGCAGGCTTCGCCTTCCGCCGTGCGCGAAGCCAGAGCCGACAGCATCAAACTGGTCCGGCCGGAACCGCTGGGCCCGCAAATCTCCGTGATGGCGCCACGGGGCAATCCCCCGGTCATGGAATCGGTCTCATAGTCTCCCGTGGGGATTCTTTCACCCCTTTTGGGGGTCCGCCAAGAAGAGGGATCTGGAATGCGGAAAGCCAGAGCCGATGCAATTTGGGCGCGCAATGATTTAAAATCCGGAGCCATGGTCTTACTCCGAATATTCGCTTTTTATTCGCCTACCTGAAAAGTATCACTCTGGCAGCATCCCTTGTCAAGGCCTCATTCAATCCTTGCTTGTTTCGGCGGAGTAAGAGGAATCTCTGCTCGTCCGGCGGCAGTTAGACTTGCCACTCTGCCAGAGAGCGCGACCTAACTCTGAGGGTCTCTGAACTCAGTGAGGGAGGCCAAGCATTTCGGCGTGGAGGTCCAGGGCTTGGTAGATTTCATGCAGAAAGTCCTTCCGCAGGCGTGTGCTGCCCGCGGTCTCAACGGAGCGATTCGTTGACAGAAATGCGATACGAGATTGGTGAGGCAACAGCCAGGTGTATCGCCACAGGTACAAGCCTGAGACAGGAAGGGAAGGCAGGTAGTATCCCGCTCCGCGCCGGCCCCAGAAGTGCGCAACTAAGATGACCTGGAGGATATAAGTCCCCAAGATTACCAGGCCGCGCCATAGCCATGTCGTGAATTTGTCCCCGCCCGTTGCCTTTTTGAGCAAACCCGTCCAATAGAGGACGGCAAAGCCGATAAGGTGATTGACCAGTCCGTAGATGGCGAGGGGAAACCCTAAAACCGTTTCCAGCAAAACGACGGCGCGGCCCAGAAGTGTATTCAGCCATGCGCCCGCCCCTTCGGTTTCATGGCGATGAAGCGCGCCCTTACGGCTGGCCTCGCGCCAAGCTGCAAGCATCTCCCGCAGCGAGACCAGCAAGCCGGGATGCAAGTAGTTCATCTGCTCTGCCCACTGAACCACAAAACCGCTGAGTTCAAACCCCTCGAGTTTCTGCTTCCCTCCCGGCTGCGACTCAAATCCTTCCTTCAGGCCATCGCGCAATGCATGTTCGAGGTCCGCCAGGAAATCCGAGAGCGCCGAGGGTTGCAGGCGGAAAGAGTTTTCCTGACATCTCTTTTCGAGCTGCCACGCGACTTCCTGCACTCGATCTTGCTCACTGGCTACAGCACTTGAAATAAGGTCTCTCGCAATCTCCGGCCGGTCAATATCGACCAACACCTCTTTTGTGCGTGTGTGACCCACGGGCACAAAAAGGTGAATGGGAAACAACTCGAGTCCCCCAAGCACGGAATTCGGGCCCTCGGCGGACAGAGCGATCGAGGCCGCATGCGTGGCGAGGGCGCCTACCACTGGAGAATTCGCTGGGCCCGGCGCGACGAAGGTCACCACCGCAGCCTTCTCCGCCAACAGCGCACGACAGGTTTCAAGCGCCGCCGGGCGGTTCTCGGGAGTGAAGCCGATCATGCCCAAGCCTCGCGCCAGAATTGTCGGAAGCAGTCCTTTGAGCAATCTCGCGGGGATAAGGCAGCGCACCTGCCGTTCGAACCCTGCCACCAGAATCAGGGCGTCATAAAAGCTCTCCGGGTGGCTGACCAACAGAAGGGCCGAGTCGGCCTCCGTCAATCGATCCTCGTGCAGGACACGGATCTTTCGAAACGTGAGGGCAAACCACAGCCGGATCACACCTCGCCAAAACCTGTAGGTAAAGGTTATGGCCGGCGCCGAGTTGGGAGCAAACTCAATAGTTGCCGTCGTACTTTCCATCCGAAGCCCTCTCCGGTTTCAACTGACCCTCGATCAACGGCGGCTCTGCCGTCGTCGCGAAGGGTCGCGCACGGGCGGCGAGTTCCCGTCCCATCCCTCGACGAACCCTTGCGGGCGCGTAATGGTATCAAACAAAGCGTACACCTTCTGAACTTTGTTCCCCTGTTCGTTCAGCAGATTAAGGCGGAATTGCGGGACTTTCCCATTCTGCGTCACGCGAAGGGGAAAGTACCCGTGCAGGCCGCTTTCAGCGTAGGAGGTGACGTATTGCTGGTTTTTCACCCACCAAGTGAAAACGCGAATGTGAGTGAAGTCCGCGTCCTGGTTGGCGGCGCGATCGGCGGCGAGGTATTGTGGAACTTCGCGGCCATTGTCGGCCACCGTATTGAGCACCGTCCAGGCCACCAAGTTATAGCCCTGGGCATTGGCGCTGATCGGCGCCGGAATATCAAGCGTAACGGAGCGGCCCAGAACCCAGCCTGCGCGGGTGTCCGCCTTGACGAGATACCACGCCTCCTTGACCGTCTGCGAAGATGCATCGGCAGAGGGAGAGGGCCGCGCCACAATCTTCCGGCCAAACACCTGGAGTTTCTGGTTATTGGGAAGCTGAGCGAGAGAAACTGAGTCGCGCGAGGGTTCAAATCTTAAATTGACCGATTGCGGCGCGTGGCCTTCCGCCTGCACCGGAATATTCTCTAAGTCCACTCGCAGTTTTTGAGAGCCTTCGTATGCCGGCGCATCCACGATGTCCTTGCTCTCGACCCATCCCGTGCGGCCATCTTCGAGTTTGACTTTTGCCCAGTTGCGCGAGCGAAGAAGAACGCGCAACCGGTCACCAGCCTTTACGGATTCGACGGCGAGGCGGATCTCGCCCGGGGCATCCACCACTTCCAGCGAACTCGGCAGCACATAAGCCACATCCGAGGGGGAACTCGCTTTGCGCCGCGATGCATAATAATAGAAGCCAATGATTCCGGCAGCGATCATCAAAAGGAAGGCAAGAAGTTTGAATCGGATATGCAGCCTCCCCAGGTTCAGGATTCTGTCCTCACGCCAGGCTCGACGCGCCGCGGGTTACGGCAGCTTCGCGCCTGCACTCCAAGAACTACTCAAAATCTTGAGGGTTATTCTACACTATTATAGAGGTGAATTACGAAACTCGAACGACTTCTAATCCCAGGCCCGGCAGGAACGCTCGAAGCCCTTCTCGACTGGGATCCCGGGATCGAGCCACGCTACGCGGCGCTCGTGTGCCATCCTCACCCGCTCTATGGCGGGACGATGCACAACAAGGTGGCTTTCCGAGCCGCGAAGGCTGCCGTCGGAGCAGGACTGCCGGCTCTGCGCTTCAATTTCCGAGGAGTCGGGAAGAGTACGGGAAGCTACAGCGACGGCGTGGGCGAAGGCGATGACGTCAGGGCGGCGCTCGATTTCCTCGCCGCGCGCTTCCCTGCTGTTCCGGTCTGCCTCATCGGGTTTTCTTTCGGCGCGAGCGTCGGACTTCGGATTGGCGCTGCCGATCCGCGCGTCGCAGTGTTGGTAGGGCTGGGAGTTCCGGTTGGGGTCATGAATCTCGACTTCCTGCTTGGAGTGTTGAAACCCAAGCTCATCATTCAGGGGACGCTTGACCAGTACGGGCCGCGCGAAGAAGTGGAGCGTTTTTATAACTCGCTGGCTGAGCCCAAGCAAATCCGTTGGATTCAGAATGCGGAGCACTTCTTCACCGGCAAGCTCGAGGAGGTCCAGCGAGTTCTCAGCGATTTCTTGAAATCGTTGCAGAATCTGCCCGCCGCAGAGTAGGCCGCTTTATGGTGCCGGACCCTGCGCTTCCCGTCATTCTGAGCGAAGCGAAGAATCTCGCTCCGGTCCGAGGCGCAAGTTCTCAGCTCGAGATTCCTCGCTGCGCTCGGTATGACAAGGCTAGGGGAATGAGATCGAGGGATCGCGAGCAACTGCCCGCGGCGGAGAGGTGAACCCATGGACAAAGACGATCGTCAGGATAGCCAGCCGCTCTATTGCCCCCGATGCGGCGCGGTGGTCGAGCCGCTGGTGTGCGGCGACTGCGGCGCTGTAATTTGCCGCCAATGCGGGACGGCGCTCGAACGGGTGGATGAGTTAGGAATAGGCTAACTATCTAGCTAACTCGAAGTGTGGCGCAGACCTCCACTTCAATGCCTGCGGCACCCCGAAAGCCTGTCATTCTGAGCGAAGCGAAGAATCTGTATTAGTTCCCCTCGGACCGAAACTGCAGATTCTTCGCTTCGCTCAGAATGACAGTTCTCGCGGGCTTTTCCCCTAGTATTCCGCCAGGGCTCTCGCCGCGCGCACGATATCCGCAGGCTGGGGAAGCACCTCGTCCTCGAGCACAGGGTGATAGGGAACGTACACGTCCTTGGCCGCCAGCCGCCGCACGGGAGCGTCGAGAAACTCGAAAAGCTCGTCGGCGATCCGGGCGGCGATCTCCGCTCCATAGCCCCAGGAAATGTTGTCCTCGTGCAGGACCAAGACCCGGTTGGTTTTTCTCACCGAGGCGGCGATCAGTTCCCAGTCGTAAGGATTGAGCGAGCGCAGATCGAGGATCTCCGGCTGAATCCCGTCCTGCTCGAGCGGCTTTAGCGACTGGACGGCGCGGTGCACGAGCGACCCGTAAGTCACAATGGTCAGCGTCGTTCCCTCCTGGACCAGTCTCGCTTTTCCGAATGGAATCATGTAATCGCGTCCGGGATAAGGAGCGCGGTTATGGGTCTGCCGGTAAAGGTGCTTCGGTTCGAGGAACAGGACGGGATCGTCGCAGCGGATCGCGGTGCGCAGCAGGCCGTTGGCATCCAGGGCCGTCGCCGGCATGACCACGCGCAAGCCGGGCAAGTGGGTGAAGATGGATTCGCCGGACTGGCTGTGATAAATCGCGCCTCCCGCCAGATACCCGCCGATGGGCGCGCGGATGACGAACGGGCAGGAGAAGTCGTTGTTGGAGCGCCAGCGCAGCGTGAGCACCTCGTCGCGAATCTGCATCATGGCCGGCCAGATATAGTCGAAGAACTGGATTTCGACCACGGGTTTCAAGCCGCGCGTGGCCATGCCCATGGCACGACCCACTATACTAGCCTCTGCGATGGGGACATTGTAGCAGCGGGTGCTGCCGAAGTGCCGCTGCAGGCCGTGCGTCACCTTGAACACTCCGCCCTTGCCCTTCACCTTGGGAAGCTCGTTCTCGTGGCTACAGTCCGCCACGTCTTGTCCGAAAACCACCACGCGCGGGTCGCGCGCCATTTCGTCGCGCAAGGCGGCATTGATGAGATCGACCATGGTCTTCGGCTCGCCATGGAATTTCGGCGGCTGGTCGAATTGTGAGGAAGTGGGGTCCACGGTGGGCGAGCATAGGAAACGCATGACGGTACTCGGCGCAGCGGGCTCAGCCGCCAGAGCCTGATCCACCGCTTCTCGGATTTCACGGTCCACCCGGGCTTCAATTTCCTTCAATTCCTTCTCGCTGACCCACTGTTCCTGCCGCAACAGGTTGGCAAATCGAGTCAGAGGATCCCGCCGAGCTTCCTGTTGGCGCACCTCGTCCGACTTGTAAAGCCGTTCATCGTCCGAGAGAGAATGGGAGTAAGGCCTGATGACGTGCGCGTGAACCAGCGCCGGCCCTTTTCGCTGCCGGACGTATTCCACCGCTTTCCCGGCCACTTCATAGGTTTCCGGAAATTCCGTGCCGTCGCATTCGAACACCAGGAGGTTCGGGAAGCTCCTTACCAGGCGCGAAATGCTGCCCCCGGCGGTTTGCACATCCACCGGCACGGAAATGGCGTAACCGTTGTCCTCTACCACGTAAAACACCGGCAGCTTGCGGCTACAAGCCCAGTTCAGCGATTCCCAGAATTCGCCCTCGCTCGAGGCCCCGTCGCCAAGCGAAACGTAGACCACTTCATCCGAATGAAAGCCCTTGGCAAGATCGGCGGCTTCTTTCATCAGCTCGAAGTACTCACTGCCTTCGGCGGCGCCCACGGCTTGCAGAATTTGCGTTCCAGTGGGACTGGATTGCGAAACGATGTGGAGCTTTTTGCTGCTCCAATGCGAGGGCATCTGGCGTCCGCCGGATGCCGGATCGTCTCCCGCCCCGACCGAACCTAGGAACATCTCGTAGGGCGTTACGCCCAGTTGGAGGCAAAGCGCCCGATCGCGATAATAGGGATAAAACCAGTCGTAGCCGGGTTTCAGATGCAGGGCTGACGCAACTCCCAAGGTCTCGTGGCCGACCCCGCTGATCTGAAAAAAGGCGCGGTTCTGGCGCTTGAGCTGAATCTCCTTGTCGTCAACACGCCGCGACATGTACACCATCCGATAGGCTTCGACGAGAAGTTCCTTCGTAAGGTTCGTAGCTTTCACCTCATGGTTGGCGACAGTGGACATGTGCCCTCGCTGGAAGGAGGTAACAGGGTATTGTGCCAACGTCAAGGACCGGGCGCCAAGTTACAAAAGTAGGATTACCGAAGTACTGGCCCCGGCCTGACCCGCGTGAGCTTGTGGCGGGGAATTGCACTGCATTCCCTCGCCGCCTTGTTTCCCCAGAGTTGACCATTCTATGAGCCGCAGGAGAATTATCAGATTGAGAAAAGCCAATGTCAACCCGTGATGTAGTGCGGGCATCCTGCCCGCGCGCGAGAGCGGAACGCTCCCGCCGCCACGGGCCGGACGCCCGTGCCACACTCGGAATGACAGCGCCGATGAATACCACGCGCCTGCCTAGCCGGCTGCTTGTCACTGTCGAGTCCTGGCCTTGCGACTCCCGGGCCTTGACTTCGTTTTCGCAAAATGCGGCGACTCTTGCTCCTTTCAGGGTCTGATTGGTGCCAATCCGCGCGCAAAACGCGCGTAATTTGCACCCTTCAAAAGAGTGACATCCTTTGTTTTCAAGTACTTCTTAGCTTCGTTCCCACTGTTTTTGTATTTTCTCGCGCGCCTCGTCATTCTTCCATCCAGGCAGCTCCGAACCATGCGGCATTCCCCCGCTCGAGACCCAGCCGGAACATGTGCGGCGTCAAAAAGCTCGAATTGTGCGTTCATCGCGCGCATTAAGCACTGAATTTGGGTTCGTTTTGAGTTCGTTTTCGAATTGCCTCGTGTTTTTTCAATGACATACTGGCTTCGTTCGTACTATTTCTTGTTTTTTTCGGACCCCGGTTTTCCCGAGTGCCGGGACTATTGAGCTTTTCCTCACGCTCCGAACCCTGCCCACGACAAGGTGTCCACAAAATGACCACAATTATAGGCTACCATATATCCATGGGGCTGTCAAGCGGAAAATGCTGAGTGGTGCAATTTGATGTGGTAGCGGCGAGTTTAGAGGGATTATTGCGCGGCAGGAGCATCGGACAGCAACACCACTTCCTCGTGGGCCACGCTCGCGGCGCCATAGGCAATCGCCGCCCGGATGTCATCGGGCGTCAGGTGGGGATAATCTTCGAGCAGATCGCCTTCGCTTGCTCCCTCGGCAAGCTTGCGCAGGATCATCTCCACCGTGATTCGCGTCCCTTGGATCACGGGTTTCCCCATCATCACGGCCGGATCGATTTGGATTCTATGCGTTGTCATTGCTCCACCCCATTCCGCGCCTTGGCAGCCCGTACCCTCTAAGAATACCATGAACTGGCGGGTCGGGGCGGCTGTGGCGATTCCTGCCAATCTGCTCGCCGCATCGCTAGCGGCGATTTGTGGTATGCTCTCCGGCAATGGAATGGAAAAACCGACTCTACTTTGGCGACAATCTTGACATCCTGCGCCGCCAGGTGCCGGACTCGAGCGTTGACCTTATCTACCTCGACCCGCCCTTCAACTCTAGCGCCACTTACAACGTCCTCTTTAAGGAAAAGAGCGGGGAGGAATCCGCCGCGCAGATCACGGCCTTCGAGGACACCTGGCAGTGGAGCGTGGAAGCCGAGGCCGTATACAAGGAGATCGCGGGCTGGCGCAGGGCGAAGCCCTGCGTTCTGCGGAGCCGGAGTGAACAGAGACCGCAGAGCTCCGCTCTGCGCCAGCCCGCGTTTGATCGACACCCTCACCGACCGCTTTTTCGTGCTGGCGGGCTTCCCCTATATCGGCCGTGCCCGCGATGACAATTTTGGCTCCGGAGGCACACGATGAACATCCTGTTGTGGGTCCTGCAGGTCCTCGCCGCGCTCGTGTACGGAGCGTCGGGCGTCATGAAGGTCTTCATGTTCGACAAGGTAAGCGAGGGGGTCCCCTCCTTCGGTGCGTTGCCGCGGGAAGCCTGGAAGGCCCTTGGCATCCTCGAACTCGCCTGCACGGTCGGGCTGATAGTCCCCGCCGCCCTCCACTGGCAGCCGGTGCTCACGGTGGTGGCCGCCGCGTTCCTAACGATCGAGAGCCTCGTGTTCGTCTGGGTGCACGCCAAGTACCACGAGATCACGCCCATCATCTTAAGCGGCGTGCTGGGTCTCCTCATGGCGTTCATCGTATACGGCCGGATGGTCCTGAAGCCGATCTTCTGAACGGCGGGCCGTCTCACAAAGGGCAAGTATTGCATCATTGACGGAAGGCCCGTAAACAGAGGGCTTGGCGTGTTGCCAAAGTCTAGTGCAAAATGAAGGGCGTGAAATACGGCTACGCACGGAGACCAAAAACCTCTGCCCGGTGACATGCGCGTATCCTTGGATGACTCTTGGCCGGGGCAAGCGGACCCGAAGCTTGGCCTATTTGACGACTGAATTAGTCACCTGGACCGGCAGATACGCGTGCGCATAAATTAGGAGGATAAGACCGATGGCCGCTGCGCTGATGACCGCCGCATATGTGCCTTCAAGAAATCCACCCTTGGTGGGATAACGGAGTTCGTCGATTGTATACAGTTGTTTGTTGGCCTGGGGGGTGTCTTTGCTGCGCTCGTTGGGGATATAGAAACCCATATCGATCTCGCACCGCACCAGGAGATAGCGCACTTCAGCTCTGACGCCCCGAATTTCGGAGTTGTAGTGCAGGCCGAAGGCGGCGAACACGACCACCACGAAAATAAGAATCCCTGCGGGCCTGTGCGTCAATGTCACCTTTGGGATCGCGGCAGCCCCTGCCCCGAAGACACCGAGAATGACAAGCAAGAATCTGTTCAGCCGGTCTTCGATGGACGCCAATTCAGTACTATGTTTCTTATATGCCTCCACAAGAAAGTCCTTGTAGTTGTTGTTGCTAGGCAGTGATGGGGTCAATTCCCCCAGCTTAATGAGTTCAGCATATTTTGCACGACGCTTAGCGCGGTTCATCTTCGTTCCTTTCACGTCAATGCCTGAACGCGTCGATCTACCTCGCTCTCACGCCTTGCGATGGAATTCGAATCGGGAAGTGCTCTCCTGGCCCTTCATGAGGAACGTCCAGTCTTGATAGTGGTGATTGGCATCCACGAAAGTGATCTTGAGGCCAACCATGTGGGGCGCCGAGGGGCTGGAGAGGTTGGTGGCGTCTTTAAACACAAAGGTCACGACATTCGGTTCGGACGAGGCCACAAGCTGGAAGCGCGGCTGGTTATGGGCGCCGCAATAGTGGGTGGCCAGCAGATCGCTGTTGTCCATGTGAAACATGGTGACCATCTCGTAGGGCGTGCCCTCGCCGAGCATGTTCATCAGCGCCGAGCCGTCTGAGACGAGACGGAATGAGGTGGTGGCGGGAAGATCCTTTCCGCCTTCATGCATGGTGCCTTCCCACGCGCCCACCAGGGATTTCAACTTGTCAAAACTCGCGCCGGCCGCGGTGGGTTGCTTCGCAGGATTCGTCGCCTGGGCAAGAACCGCGCCGGCACACACTAATACCGCAATGAGCACTTTCGCACTTTTCATGGTTGACCCCTCCTGAAGTGATTATACCCTTTTTCGGGTGTCTCAGGCGACGCAAGCAGGTAGCGCACAGGTACGCGTAGTTTGCGTTCCTGTGCGGCTCTTGAGAAGAACCGCGGAGGAATCCGTCGGTTGACGGATACCTCCGCCCTACGAAACTCCAAGATTGGTCCTGCTATGGTATGATGTCGGGTTTTAAATGTGGGGAGGAAGACTTCTTATTCCGAAGAAATCACTGAAAAAGTGAAATCTAAAGTGGTGAGGGGTATATCTCCCCAATAACAGGACAGGAGTTTTTTGCTTTCTAATTATAAATACAGGAGTTCATCATAATGCCCAGTATCAAGATGTTTACCGGAGAGGGAATTCCGCTCGAGATGCACAAGGTCCGTATTGTGCAGAAACTCAGGTTGATCCCCATTGAAGATCGTCTGAAGGCCATTACGGAGGCCGGGAACAATACGTTCCTGCTGCAAAACCGTGACGTATTCCTGGATATGCTGACGGACAGCGGCGTCAACGCGATGAGCGATAATCAACTGGCTTCGATGATTACGGCGGACGATGCCTATGCCGGGTCGGCAACCTTCACCAGGCTGGCGGATAAACTCAGCGAGATTTTCGGGACGAAGTATTTCCTTCCTGCGCATCAGGGGAGGGCCTGCGAACACATCCTCGCGAAAGCCTATGTTACTGCGGGCAGCGTCGTTCCCACGAATTTTCATTTCACCACCACCAAGGCGCATATCACCGCGTGCGGAGGTTCAGTGGATGAGGTGATCATCGAGGAGGGCCTCAAATCCAAAAGCACCTTTCCGTTCAAAGGCAACAGCGATATTGCCAAGCTGCGGGCGGTGATCGAGAAGAACGGGCCCGAGAAGATTCCGTTCGTGCGTCTTGAGGCCGGAACGAACCTCGTAGGCGGGCAGCCGTTTTCTCTTGAGAATATGAAAGCTGTCCGCAAGGTCTGCGACGAGTACGGTCTGATGCTGGTTTTGGACGCGAGCCTGCTTCAGGATAATCTTTACTTCATCAAGACCCGCGAGGAGGACTGCAAGCACAAGACCATCCGCGAGATTACCCGTGAGATCGCGGACCTCTCTGACATCATCTACTTTTCCGCGCGCAAACTCGGTGCGGCCCGCGGGGGCGGCATCATTACGAGCAGCGAGAAGGCTTACAAAACCATGCGCCCTCTGATTCCGATGTTCGAGGGATTCCTCACCTACGGGGGCATGTCCGTCCGCGAAATGGAGGCAATGACGGTCGGCCTCGAGGAGACCATGGACGAAGATGTTATTAATCAAGGGCCGCAGTTCATCGAGTATATGGTCAACGAACTCGACCGTAAGGGCATTCCCGTGATCACGCCGGCCGGCGGTCTGGGCTGCCATCTGGATGCCTCGGGGTTCATCCCCCACGTGCCCCAGGTCGAGTACCCTGCCGGAGCGCTGGCCGCGGCCATGTATATTGCCGGCGCGGTGCGCGGCATGGAGCGCGGTACGTTGTCGGAACAGAGAAACCCCGACGGAAGCGAACGTCTGTCGGAGTTTGAACTCCTGCGTCTGGCTTTGCCGCGGCGCGTTTTCACGCTCTCGCAGGTGAAATACGCCATCGACCGGATCACCTGGCTTTATGAAAACCGTGCTTTGATCGGCGGCCTTAAATTCGTCGAAGAACCGCCCGTATTGCGCTTCTTCTTCGGGAGGCTCGACCCGGTGTCGGACTGGCAGACAAAGCTCGCGGCTAAGTTCCGCGCGGATTTGGGTGATAGCCTGTAACCGATGATGCCTTGCCGGCGATCGTAGGGGCGCGCCATGGCGTGCCCCTACGTGAGAATGACAAGGGGATTTTCACTCTCTCGGGATGGGTCAAAGACCCGTCCCCGCCGGCAATCCTCCGCTCCCAGGAAGATCGCGTCATTCCCGCGAACGCGGGAATCCAAACCAACAATTTAAGATTTGAAGAGCGCGGCAAGGCGTTTAGAAAAGCTTGACAACCGCGGCCGGAGTGTCTACATTGTAGTCATGGCGGATACTCTGGGAACTTTCGAGCAGGCGGTGCTGGTGGTTACTCTGCGGCTGGGCAAGGGCGCATACGGCCGCGCCATTCTGCACGAGTTGGGCGACGCGCTAGGGCGGGATGTGGCGGCGGGCGCGGTCTACGCCACTTTGGACCGATTGGCAGCCAAATCTTACGTAACCTCGAGGCTGGGCGAAGGCACGGCGGAACGCGGCGGGCGAGCGAGACGCTACTTCCGGGTCACCGCCGCAGGTGTTCGCGCCTTGAACGAGGCCAAGACGGCCCTGGAAACACTTTGGCAAACCGTGTCCTGGCCGGTGGGAGGACGGGCATGAACCGACCGCTGAATCCGACGCCCCCCCGCTGGCTGGAAAAGCTGCTGGTCTGTGCCCTGCCCGTCTCACGGCGGGACGACATCCCAGGCGATCTCCGCGAGGAATTCCAGGCGCGTTCGGAGCAAGGCGCTTCGGCAAACTTCTGGTATCTCCGCCAGTTGGCGGGGCTCGTCGGTCGTCAACTCTACTCGGGAGGCAAAATGCGAACCCTACTGCTTACCGTTTGCGCGTTTACGCTGCTGGCCTGTGGATGGCTTACCGCCATGGAAAACGTCCTCCGCCACCCGGGATACCCGTCCCGGATGATTCTGGATGCGCTGCTCGGCGCAGGGAGCCTGATGATCGGGATGGTCGTGGTGTTTCTAGCCGCCACAAGCTGGCGTTGGCTGGCGCTGGCGGCAGCGCTGGGCGCGGGGGGAGTCGGCGTCTCGGCCATTGTGCGTAACGCGCGCGCGGACCATTTCGAGGGCTTCGTTCTGGTGATTGGAACCGCTTTATGCGTGCAGGCGGCGCTGGCGCTTTGGATTCTGGTATGTCGCCCCGGAACACAGCGCGTGTGACCGCCTGCCGCCAGCCACCCTACAATCCTCAGATTAGGGTATACTCAGGCCATTATGCGCGTTGCGCTCCTGCACACCTTTGTAGCCAGTAAGAAAGAACCCCTGGCCGCCATGCTGGACAGGGTCCACCAGGCCTTCCTTGATTCCGGGCTGGGAGAGCCAGCAATCCGATTCAACTTCGGGGACCCGCAGATTGGCGGCGTTTCCAGCGTCGACCGGGTGCTGAAGCGTTTTCCGGAGTTGAAGCGTTTTGTTACGGCTAAAGAGCCAATGCCCGGCATCCCCGGAGCGCGGCGGATTTCGAATGGACCCCTCTCGGAGGGCGCAGGCCAGGCTGTCGCGTACTCGACTTTACAAGCGATCGCCTCCGGCGTGCCCCGGTCCTTTCCCTTCCATAGCGTAGTTTTCCATTTACATGCGCAGGAATTCGGAGATGTGACTCCAACTCCGTCGCACTTCGCTGAAATGATGGCGGGTGTGCTGCTCAGCGATAGCTGGTGGGTGAATGGGCGCAACCGATCTCTCACAGCATGCACCGTGGTGGAAGCAGACCCGGCAAGTAAGAAGATGCCGCCGCCGGCTGCGGCTGTGGCGGCGGTTTTGGCGGCGTGCGGGAAGATCAGGCGCACCGTTCAGGCGCCGCTGGCTGATAAGAACGCAACTCAGCTCACGGCAGTTCGCCTACCCACGGGGATGGCGGTCCCGAGCGCCAACCCGGAGGCCTTGCGCGCGGTGCAAGGCATCGTGGTCGACTATCGTGCCCGCATGAAAGAAGTCGTCGAACGGGCGGCGCTCCCGCACCAACTGCTGCCCACGATCGAGGCGTTGCGGGCCACACCGCTAGGCGCTACTTCCGGACCGAGGAAGCCGGCACTCGAGCGCGTGTTCAAGCCCATGGGATATTCCTGCCGCGGCGAGTCTGGAACGTTCACTTTGCAGCGACGAAACGCGGCCAACCTCACTCTGGAGCTGCACCTGGATGTTGGGACGTGGGGCCACAAGGTTATCTCAGCGTTCCGCGTGTGGGGATTGGGATTCAAAGCAGGCCTTATTCTACCGGTGTCCGCGAGTGACGTGATCGGCGGGCAGTACCCCATCGGCGATTCGGACCAATGGCAGAAGATCGTAGAAAACCTGGCGGCGCTGGTCGCTGAGTTGGAACGGAGCTTCGTTCCGGAAATCGAAAAAGCTGCGGGCCCATCCCCGGAGTGGTACCGGCCGCAGAGTTGAGAGCCTAGGTGAATTGATCCGATGAGAGGACGCCCGACGAAATCAGAGGCCGCAGAATATTATTTCACCTATGTCGATCAGGTCAAAGGCGACGACATTCAAGTCGTCCTCGCAACCCAATTGGAAGAAAGCACGGCATTCTTCACCGGGATCTCCGAGGATAAATCGGAGCACCGCTACTCGCCCGAAAAATGGAGCATCCGGCAAGTACTGAACCACATCAGCGACTCGGAACGGGCATTTGCCTTTCGGGCCCTCTGGTTTGGCCGGAACTTCCGAGCGCCATTGCCGGGCTACGATCAGGACATCGCTGCATACGCGGCAGAGGCCGATCGAGTCTCCTGGGCTGCCCATATCGAGGAGTTCCGCAGGGTCCGCCTTGCGACGATCTCGCTTTTTGCGAATATGCCGTCCGAAGGCTGGATGAGGACCGGTGTGGCGAGTGATAACCTCTTTACGGTGCGCGCCCTCGCGTACATTGCCGCCGGACACTACGCGCACCACGTCAGAATCATCGAGGAACGGTATCTATGAAAGTTATCCGTTCTTCGCGCCTCACCACTGAAGGTCTCCGTCTTCCTGGTTTTCAAATTCTGGCCAAATTAGCTTGTCATCGCCCGCTTTGGCAATTCGGCGGCTGGCGCCAGCCCAGCCTTGACGGAGATGGGAGTCGGGGTTGCGCAGCATGATGGCGCCCCGCTCCAAGCTGATTTCGGCTTCAGCCTGCCGCACATGCTCAGGCGTGCCGAGATCCCGCCAATAATACTCATCCCCGCGAAAGGCAAGGATCTTCTCCCCCTGCGCTGCGAGACGCAAATAGGTGGCGAAGATCGGGAAGGCGCCTTCTTCCGTCATCATGGAAAAGAGGCGGGGAGAGATGACATGCATGCAGGAAAAGGCCAGTGCCTGCGGGTGCTTCGAAGGCCGAATCAATTGGTTCTTGCCGTCGCGTCCGTACCTCCGTCCGCAAAGCTGGAGGTGCTCATCGACGAGCAGGTACCGGAAAGTCTCCCGATCCTGCACCGCGATGGTGGCCAACGCGCCACGCTCAGCATGAAATTCCGCCATGCGCGCCAAATCAAACGTGCTGACGATGTCGACGTTGTGCACGAAGAAAGGTTGATCGAGGTCGCCGGGACTTTCCAGGAAGAACCAGGAGGCCTTTTTCAAGCCACCTCCTGTTTCCAGCAGGGTTTCCTCGCGAGAAACTTCGATTCGAATCCCGAAATTATCGTGCTCTTGCAGGTATTCGATAATCATGTCGGCGAAGTGATGCACGTTAATGATCACTTCACGAACTCCAAACATCCGCAAGCGCCACAGGGTGATCTCCAGCAGCGTGTGCCCGGCAATCTCCACCAGCGCTTTGGGACGATGGTCGGTAAGCGGCCGCAGGCGGGCGCCGATGCCGGCCGCCAGAATCATGGCTTTCATTTGTCCATTTCCTCTAACTCCAGGTGGCGCACCGCGACCTCGATCCCGGGCTTGCTGCGGAGACGTTGCGCCAGCTGTTCCGCCAGGTAAACCGACCGATGCTGCCCGCCCGTGCAACCGAACGACACCATCAAACTCTTGAAGCGGCGCCTTAGATAGTTGTTCACGCTGGAATCCACCAGCAGGGTGGCGGCGTCAAGATACTGGCGCACACTATCATGGCTATTGAGATAATCGATTACCGGCGCGTCCTTTCCCGTCAAAGCCTGAAGGGCCTCTTCGCGTCCGGGATTGGGCAAGCTGCGGGCGTCGAAGACGTATCCGCCGCCATTCCCGCTCTCATCTTTCGGCTGGCCATGATGAAACGAAAAGCTGAAAATGCGGACCGCCATGTCCTTTCCTCGGGAAGAGAGGCTCTGGAGCTTTTCCGAGCCCAACATGCCCTTAAACGCGTCCGTCAGCGCCGGCAGCGCGATGGGCAGCTTGATGCGATGAAGCAGCCAGCGCAGGTTCTTCATGGCATAGGGCACGCTCTCGAGAAAATGAGCCTTGCGCTCGTAAAAGCCGCGAAATCCATACGCGCCCAAGGCCTGCATAATGCGGACGTAAACGTAGGCATAATAGTAGTGCATGAACTCGGCGCGCTCGAAGCTGATGAAATCGCCAAGCACATCGAGATAATGGTCGAGCAGTTGCTGTCGTAACTCCGGCGGAAGGTCGGCCTTCGCATCGAATAAGAGCGATGCGATGTCGTATTGCAGCGCGCCCTTGCGCCCCCCTTGGTAATCAAGAAAGTAAGGACTCCCTTCGCGCCACATCACGTTACGCGACTGATAGTCCCGATAGAGAAAGTAATCGCGTGGAGCGCTCAAGAGAAACTTCGTTAGGTGAGTAAAATCATTTTCGAGCGCCTGTTCGTTGAAGGGTATACCGGCAAGCCGCAGAAAGTAATACTTGAAGTAGTTTAAATCCCAGGCGATCGACTGACGATCGAAGCTGCCGCGAGGGTAACACACTTTGTAATTCAAATCGCGGCCGGCTTCGATCTGAAAACGCGGCAGCATGGCCGCCACCTGGCGGTAGGCATCAACTACTTCGGGAGCAATGTCCTCGCCGCTGCGGTTCTTCAAGAGAAATTCAAAAAGAGTGGTGTCCCCCAGGTCTTCTTCGAGATAGGCGCCGCGGCTCAAGTCCTCGGCATAGATTTCCGGGACGGGCAGGCCGTGCCGGCGAAAATGCCTGGAAAACTCCAGGAAGGCCACATTCTCCTCGTGCACGTGATACAGGATGCCCACCGCGCTATGGTTGACGTTCGCCAGCCGGATGATATTCCGCCCCGAACCGCCAAGCTGGCCCTGCAGCGGCTGCACACGCGCCACCGGGGAGCGGAAGTGCCGCTCAAAAAGCCTTTCTAGAACATCCCTGGATGTGGTTTCCATTGAACACCAAGATACCATCGAAAGAAGGAAACAGGTAGCGCCTTGGAGTGCGGCAGCGAAGCTGCCGCCGTGGAATCCGGGCAAAACGGCGGTAGCTGGCGCTACCGCGCTCCAACACGCGACGCGCAGTTTGAAAGTCCGTAGGGGTAGGGCTTTCCCTACCCCGTTCCTTAGGAGACGGCAAGCCACCCCCTACATGCAGGGCTCCAAATCTATTTTGACGCGGGGGACAGGTTACAGTGGAAGAAAGCCAGTGTCTCAAGGGCAAGCTGGCGGCGGGCTTCGGGAGTGCGGAAGGTGTGTGTGTCCTCGACTTTGATGAACGCTACAGGCACGCCGGCGGCCTGTAACCTCTCAAAGAGTTCCTGCGCTTGCGCAATCGGAACATTTCCATCCTGGGTGCCGTGGACGATCGCGCTGCCCTTGGGCGCGGGCTCATAAACATCAAGGTGCAGTCGCGAGCCGCTGATCGTGGCGTACGGAACGTTCTCCTCGACCGTGAAATTCCCGGCAGCAGGCTGCGCCGTGTCCGTAGAAACCTGAGGCGCTACAGCGCCCCGACCCTGCATCGGAAACGCTGTCGCCAGCGCCGCTCCCAACAATCCCGCCCAGAGCGAACAAGCAGTTCGGCTCATAAGTTTATTGTCCTGTTGGAGAGGCGCCGAGGGCCGTTACTAGCCTACGTAAGTCCCGCCGCCCAGAAACGGGGAATAACGTCACTGATTGATAAACCAGTTTCACGCAAATCCACGGAGGACGCAAAGCCCGCAAAGAAAAACGAAGGCCTTCTCCCTCGCGCTTCACCCTACTGTTGCTTAGTCTGCTGCGTCGCCACATTCGTGCCGTTAACCTGCTCGTAGCGAGTCAGGTGTGGAAACTGCGGAGCGAGTTGGAACGGCATTTTCTCGCTGGGGTCGACAAGCGCCACGGACTTGCGATTGGGAAATGTGACGCTCCCGTCCCAAGCATTCACTTGCACTCTGGAACCGAGCGGCAAGGCCGCCATCTGGTCGGTTTTCGAGGGTTGGAGTTCAGGCGCGCTTCCCATGAGCGCTCCTAAGCGCACGCCCCCTTGAACAGTCACCAGCCGGTCACCCAGGTGGGCGCCGAAAAGTTCCGGAGTGTGCGGCGCTGCCGCCGCGGCCGCCCTCAGAAAGAGGCCGGCATTTCCCAACTTGTCTTTGTAGGGTGAGTTCTTGAGGAACTCCACGGCTTTCGCATCGGCCGCCGCTTCCTCCTTGGGCTCGCGGGCAAAATCCAGCCGCTCCAGGAGATCTTCATCCCGGAGGATGAGACGATCATTGAACGCGTACATCGTGTCGACCTTGTGCCCCAGCACCACGTGAGCCAGTTCGTGGGCCAAGATCATGGCCAAACTGGGCTCGTCAGGCAGGACATCGAGAAGTCCCCGGCTGAGGACAATGGTGTAGCGCAGTGGGAAAGACTCCAAAGTAGAGGTCAGCAGCACACGGCAATGCAGCGTCGGCAGGCTGGTGAGGCTATTGGTGACCACCAGGTTGTTGAGCACGGTCTCCGCAATCTTGTCAACAGGGCCCGGGGGTGCAACCAAACCCGCCTTCTCGAGCCGCCACAGCACGTTCTGTTCTGCCTCCAGTTCCATTTGACGCTTGCCTTCCACGGGAGACAGGTCCGAGGCCGCATCGCTCGAGTCGCGAACCGGGGCCGGAGCATCCACGAGAATCTTCGTCCACGCCTCCTGCTGACGCGGCGCCGTAAGATCGTAGCCCCAAAGCCGGGTGGTGGCCTTGAAACGGACCGGGCTGTCGGGATCACTCTCCTCACTGTAGATATACACCGGCAACCATTCGTGCGGCTGGAGGTTCTCACGCCAGGAATCAAAGTGGGTGTAGAACTTGAGACGCCGAGGGTTGACGCGCACGCCGTTCAAGCGGACTATCTCGTAATTGCGATCTTCAACCCAGATGCGGCCTTCGAATGCCCCTTCGATCTTCCTGCCCTGCGGATGAACGTCCAGAGCAAGACAGCGCACATCGCCCAAGTACTCCCACCCCACCGGTTCGAAAGAATAGTGCTGCGTATCGAAGGTCTGCGCATCCACCAGGGTGGCCGTCATGAATTGATCCACCATAAGCCGGGTCACAAAAGGCGCCTTGAATCGCCGCAGTCCACTGTGCAGCCAGTGGAATTCGCTGAGCGCAACTGGGGTGAAGGAGATTTCCTGCGGTTTGCCCGCAAAGCTCATGCGTCCCAGAAAATAGCCATCTTTCTTCACCTTGTCGCCTAGTTCGGCGTCCGCGTCGTCATACTGGAGATAGGTCTCGACGCGAGGCGAGTACTTCTTCAAATTCTCCACGTAGCGGTGCTCACCCGCGATGATCCGGTCGATGATGCCGCTCGCCTGCGCCGGCGGCTGCACCTGGCTGCCCGCAGCAGCCTGGCAATAGCTGGACGACGGAACAATCAGCAGCAAAACCGTCAGCGCCAGTAACGCGAGCAAACTCCCGAGGTTCTTCGCTCCGCTCTGAATGACAACTTGCATCAGCGGCAAGCGGGCATATCTCCGGGTAACCACCATCTTTTCCCTCCTCGTAATGACGCTGTCATGCTGAGCGGAGCGAAGCATCTGCATTATCTCCTTGAAAACAAGCAAATGCAGATCCTTCGCTCCGCTCAGGATGACAGCCGTGGGCATCTCTCCGCATCCTTGCTACGCCAACCGGAACTCGATGTGCAGGATGGCCGCAAAGCTCGTCGGCTTGCCCGCCTGTTCTGCCGGCTTGAACCTGATCTGTGTGGCAGCTTGCTCCGCCATCTGGTCCAAGCCATGTCCGAGTGATCTGATGACGCCAACCACCTTGAGTGTGCCATCGGCCTGAAAGACCACCGAAAGCACAACCTCACCCTGTACTCCCAGATGCCGTGCCTCCTCAGTGTACTGTGGCGAAGGCTTGGACAGTATCTCGACAGGGCGGATTTCCGGAGCTGCGGCCGTCTGCGCGCTCGCGGGTTTTTGAGCTGGTTGAGCCGCCGCGAAGGCGCCGGTCCTCACCGCGGCGGTTGCGCCGCGTGCGGACCCTGCATCCCCTCCTGAGCCCACGCCGCCGTCGCCAAACCCTGAAGCCGCTACCCGACGCGACTTGTCGGACTCATCAACCTCATTGATTGAAGTCACCTCACGGCGCGAACCAAAGCCCGCATCGGAAACCGTTAGTGTCCTTCCTTCGGCGCCCCCACTTCCATTTCCATTGCCCGGCCCCGCTGCCAGATCGAAGCTCCCGAGTTTCGGCACGTTCCCTTGGTTCCCGCCTTGTGCCTGTCTTGCCAATCCGTGGGGAGCGCCAAAACCGCCGGTCTGTACCAGGATCGCCGGGGTAGTCTTAATCACCTGCTTTTCCGGCGTCTGCTCAAAAAGCCCTGTATGAATCGCGGGGGGTGGCGGCGTGAACCGGGGCGGTTCAGGCACGGCCGTAGGCGGTGTAACCGGCCGGTCGGTGACCATCGGGACTCGAACGTCCGCGCGGATTTGAGGTTCGCTCACACGTGGCAATTCAACTCGGGGGTGGGGCAAAACATATGGGGCGACAATCTTTGGACGGGCCTTCCGCAATTCGGGAGGCTTGGCGAGAAGTTTCTGTTCGACCGAAGAGGAGAAGGTCAGCAGCATGTAGCGGCGGACGTGGGCGGCTGCGGTCGTCGCATAATAAGCACACACCACGGTGAGTAGCCCGACGGCCGCGACCTCGGCCACGCACGCTGCAACGAACGATCTTCTCCGCCGCTTCTGTTCCTCGGGGGACTCCTCCAGCAACCGGAATACACCCGCAGCCATCTCTGCGCTGATAACTAACCCTCCCTATTCTGATTGAGGCAACCTACGCCCACTTGATTAGATGCAATCACGCTTCCGAACATTCCGAGGCCTTATGATTCAATGAGTTAGCGGGGGAAAAAGCGTGGCATCAGGGTAAAGATTACAGGCAGGATGTAAGTAAGTTAGGGAACAGGGAACACAAAATCGGGTACCGATGCAGTTTTGATGTTGTAGCGGCGAGTTTACCTCGCAAAGCGGCGGCGAAAAGCCACCCTTGGATCGTACTGCTCGGCTGCTCCCTATTCCCTATTCCCTGTCCGCCGTTCCCTATTCCCTATTCCCTGTTCCCTCTTCTAAGGCATAATGAAACATCAACCAACAGGAGCATCGATGACTGAATTCATCCCGACCGAACGCACGCAAGTGCACCGCCTGCCAAAGCGCGGTGTTTACGACCGCGAGAAAGTCTATAGCATTCTCGACGAAGGCATGGTCTGCCACGTGGGATTCGTGGTGGACGGAAAACCGGTGGTGATTCCCACCGGCTATGGCCGCAAAGGCGAGACGCTCTACTTCCACGGCTCGCCCGCCAGCCGCATGTTTCAAAGCTTGGGGAAGGGCGTGGACGTGTGCATCACCGTGACGCTGGTGGATGGTGTGGTGATGGCGCGCTCGGCTTTCCATCACTCCATGAATTACCGCTCGGTGGTCATCTTTGGAACGGCTTCCTTGGTAACAGATCCGGACGCCAAGAGAGAAGCGCTTCAGGCATTCACGGAGCACGTTGCACCGGGACGCTGGGAGGAGATCCGCCAACCCTCGGAGAAGGAACTTCGCAGCACCATAGTCTTAGCCATACCGCTCGACGAAGTTTCCGCCAAGGTACGCATGGGCCCGCCCCTCGACGATGAGGAGGATTACACCGTCCCGGTCTGGGCCGGGGTCCTGCCGCTCGAACTCACCCCCGCGGCTCCTGTGCCCGACGAACGGCTTCCGAAAGAGATCCCGGTCCCGGACTACGTCCGAGCCTACTCCCGGAAGCGCTCCTAAGGGATAAGACTGGCGCCGAAGCAAACCAGTTCACGCCGAGACGGGGTAGGGACACCGAACCAGACGGACCGGGCCCAAACGAATCCTATTGAGCAGGAGGGTAATTGTCAAACCAGCTATTGACCTCTCGCCGGAAACGATTTACTATCGGCCCGCGTGCGACCTCTTAGTCCTAGGGCGCAGCAGAATACCCCCCTTGACGTGGAGTGCCAGAATGAATACACAGACGGAACGCCGTCGCCTGCCGCGATCCAAGCCTCTCGCGGCTCAACGAGACCTCACACTCATCTGCCAGGAAGGAGCCGTCCGGAGCATGATGACAGCCAAGCTCCTCGACTCCAATGACGAGTGCTTGTGCGTCGAGACCGGAAACCGATTGGCGGAGGGAACCTTTGTCGAGGTCGTCGGCGAGATCGAGCGCCCCGGCGGCCGCCAGGCGCTCGACCGGCAATCTTACGTGCGCCGGATCACGCCGGTGGGACGTGGAAAGTTTGCGATCAGCTTGTACCTCAGCGGCGAGGCCAACAAGGCAATTCCGGATTATTACGAGTTTCTCCAAATCAGCCCCAACGCAGAACCTGCGACAATCCACCGTGTCTATAGGTTCCTAGCCAGCCGCTTTCACCCTGACATTCCAGGGACCGGTGATGCCGATAAGTTCGTCCTGTTGAAGGAAGCCTACGATGTGTTGTCCGATCCGGAGCGTCGCGCCCAATACGATTCGACTTACAAAAAGCAGGGGCCGGAGCCGGTCCCCTTGTCCAATTCGGTTGACTTCATGAATACCAACGACGGAGAGTTCAACCGGCGCGTGGCGGTGCTGGCGCTGCTGTACATCCAGCGCCGCATCAAACCCTTCACACCCGAGGTCGCACTTGCCGAGGTTGAGCGCCGCATGGGGTTCCCGCGCGATTATCTGGACTTTACGATGTGGTACCTGAAGAGCAAGGGATACATCACCATAGCCGACAACTCGGATTTCACCATAACCGCGCTGGGCGTCAACGTCGTGGAGTCGAATCGCGAGAAGATCCCGCTGCTGAACAAACTGCTGAGCGACCGCACGGGGGGGCCCGCCTCCAGCGGTGCAGAGAGCCGGGCCGCGGACGGCTCGTCACTAATCACGCCCGGCAAGAGCGTTCTCGAGCTGCCTGCCAACGGCTCCTCGGAGGCGAACGACCCGAATCGGACAACTGAGATTTGAGGGATCCGCGAACCCATCCGCGCCACTTCCGGACGCTTGTCGCACCCGGCCGAGTCGCCCCGACCCGGACACGGTGCTGGTGAAACCGGGAGCGGGGAGACGGTTCGACTCAAAAAGCCTACACTTGATCTAATCTAGCCTCAGGGCGTCCATGGGCGATATCGCCGCCGCATGCGTGGCCGGAATGATGGTGGCCACCAAAGCGCAGGCGGCGAGCGCGCTTGCCGCCACGCTCAACGCCAAGGGATCCCAACTGGAAACGCCATAAAGCTGGGCGGAAATCAGCCGCCCGGCGCCGACGGCCAGCGGCAGCCCGAGGACGAGTCCAATCACCACACGCTTGAAAGCTCCCTGAAGCACCAATTGGATTACTCGGGCGCGATTGGCGCCCAGCGCCATGCGAATCCCGATCTCATTCGTGCGTTGCGCCACCGAGTAAGCTGTGACGCCGTACACTCCCACGGCCGCCAGCAGCAGAGCGACAATGCCGAACAGGCCCGCCAGGCTCGCCACGGCGCGCTCCTGATCGAAGGAAAGATCGATCTGCTCCTCCATTGTCCTGACGCTGACGACGGTGAGGTTCGGATCAAGTTCCGCCAATGTCCTGCGCAGCACCGGCTCCAGCGCGCCAGCCGGCGTGTTGGTCACCAGCATGATGCCGCCGATAAAGTGGGAGCGCAGCTCGACGTTTTTCAACAGGTCCTGTTTGTAGTCCACATGCTGCGCAAGGGGCGCGTAGAACATGGGCCGCGCCGGCTGGTATAACGCAAAGCCCGCAAACTTCGCGTCACCCACCACGCCGACGATGCGGAAGGTACTCGCGTTTTCGGGCATGTCCAGGCCGAAGTGCTGGTCCAGCGGGTTCTCGCCCGCCTTGAAGAAGCGCTTCACAAAAGCCTGATTCACCACCGCTACCAATTCCGAAGTCTCGTTGTCCGCAGCGTTAAACCCGCGGCCTCGCAAAACCGGTATGCCCCAGTTCTGAAGATAGTTGGCGCTCACGCGATCCCACGAGGAGCCGGATTCTTCATCGATCTTGGGGGCCGGATGGCCGGCCACATAGATCATCTCACCCCAGTTATTGGTGAGCGGGTTGTACATCGCCAGGCCGCTTCCCTGGACGCCGGGCAGACGATTGAGACGAGTCTCAAGCTCGCGATAAAGCGCGGCCAACTGAGGCTGGGTGTAGGTGGCCGGGGGATTGTGCAACTCCACCTCCACGCGCCCGTGAACCTGATACCCGAAATTCTGATTTTCGAGCTTATTGAGGCTCCGTGCCAGCAGCATCGCGCCGGCCACCAGCACCACGGACAGGGTGGCTTGCACGATCAGCAGCCCTTGCCGGGTGAAAGTGGAACGATCGCTGGTTCTGCGGCTCGCTCCATGCAAAGCCTCCGCGGGATCGGTGCGGGTGGCAATCCACGCCGGAACGGCGCCAAATACAACTCCGGTTACGAGCGCCAAGACGAAGGCGAACGCCAGGACCATGAGCGAAGGCATGGGGCTGATGGGCAGGAAGTGCGCACCGTGGAAGGCAAGCGTGAGCAGCAGGCGCGCACCGCCCACGGCCACTAGCAGCCCGACCAGGCCGCCGCCAATCGCCAGCAGCACGCTCTCCGTGAGCGCCTGCATCACAATCTGCCGCGCGTTGGCGCCTAGCGCCAGCCGCACTGCGGTTTGTCCCCGGCGCGTTACGGCGCGAGCCAGCAGCAGGTTCGCCACGTTGGCGCTTGCAATCAGCAACACTAATCCGCAAACCGAGAGCAGGATCTGAAGACTTCGCCCGTAGTCTTCCTTCATCTCCGCCACTCCGGCGCCGGCGGGGATCACGTTGATGACTTGCTTGGGAAGATCCCGGATTACTTCCGGCATCCAGTTGGATGGATAGCCGGAGTCATGTTGCATCCATTGGCGCAGCACTCCGGTGAGGCGCGGGCCCATTCCTGCGATCGACGCGCCCGGCCGCAGGCGTCCAATGACGCGCAGCCACGCCGCCACCGGCTGGCGCAGGAGTGAGCCTGCACCGTCAACCATGGGCTCCTGCTGCAACGGCAGCCACAGATCGGGCGGGTCGCTCCGCAGCGTTTCGCCGAAGAATCCCGGCGGAGAAATTCCGATCACTGTAAACGCGTGATCCTCCACCACGAAGGTCGAACCCACCACCTTCGGATCGCCGCCATAGTTGGCCTGCCAGATCCGGTAGCTGAGCACCGCCACGGGCGCCGCGCCGGCCCGGTCATCGTCAGGACTGAACAGCCGGCCGCCGAAGGGCCGTACGCCCAGCATGGTGAAGTAGTTCCCTGTTACGTATTCCCCGCGCACCGGCCGGCCCGCGACTTCGCTTTGACGCCGCATGCTCAAGAGCCAATTCCCGGCCTGGAATGCCGCAACGTCTTCAAATTCCGGCGTATTCGCCTTCAGCCGTTCAAACAGCGAGTACGAATAGAATCCCCAACGATCCTGCGGCCCGCCCTCCACGCAGCAATCGTCGCCCTCCCCGATACGATACAGGCTACCAGGATCTTTCACCGGGAGCGACCGCAGCATCACCGCATGAACCAACGTGAAGATCGCCGTGGTTCCACCGATTCCGAGCGCCAGCGTGACGACAGCCGCGGTGGTGAATACAGGCGATTGCCGGAACTGTCGCAGGGCGTAGCGAAGATTGGCGAGCAGCTTTTGCATTACGGACCTCCTGATTTCACCCGTTTTCGGCTGGCGCAGAGCGAAGCCCTGCGGTTATAGGGAATGGGGTACCAGCCAAAACGCAGAGCTTCGCTCTGCGGCAGCGCTCGTGCCAACTGGGAAGGGCGGGGCTTCAGCCCCGCCGCCTCCGGAAGCCCAGCAGATTGGGCCTTTAGGCCCTGAAGCCGCGTTGCCTCAGGGGCTAAAGCCCGATTGGTAAGCCGTTGTCCACGGCGGGGCTGAAGCCCCGCCCTTCCCGAAACTCCGCAACATGTCGCGGACATTCCCTAGCAAGTACGAGCTTCCGGGCCGCAGAGCGGCACTCCGGGTTCTCCATGAGCTTATTACGGCAAGGCAGCGCCGCGGGTTCCCGAAAATACGACACGTCCTGACCACCGTCTGACGGTCAGGTATCACACACTTGTGCTGTCTCTATTGACGATTTGGGCAGGAGTTGGTTAGCGCAGTGTGGGAAGTAACCCTATCGCGGCATGGGCGAGTCATTCCCTAGCCTGCGCCACGGGATTCGCCCGATAGATGTGCAACAGCCAGTCTTTGTAATGAGGATCTTTTGGAAAATCTTCGGCTGTGCTTAACTCCCGAATGGCCCCGCCCTGAACCGTTCCGCTGCTTCGTTCCTTCCCCTCCGCGAGATCGATCCAGGTATAACGAAATGTGTCGCTTTCCGCAGAGGGCCGCAGATCCACTTTCACCGTGCCGCCCCACCTCAGGTAAATCACATACTCCTGTCCGGGGACAGCGGAACAGAACTTAGGTGTGTAGTCTGACAGCAGTTCCGGATGCGGTTCGAGTGTCCACCAGCGGATGCTCCGCATGAAATGCGCTAGGAAGCTGATGGAAACCGCGCCCGGGTAGTCAAGCGTATCGGACTGGAAGCCGGGCTCGAGCGGCCAGGGGCGCTGATCAGAGGGCGCTTCCGGCACGTCCGCCCACCAGACGTGCCCGCCTCCGTAGGTGTGGCCCGCCGCGCCGGAAAGAATCGCGGACCACGCGCCGAAGCGGATATCCTCCGCAGGCGCATTCCCGCGGATGAACTCGTACCACGGCTCAGTTATCACGATGGGCTTAGCGGGAGTGCGGTCATAGTCCGCAGTGACGACCCCAGGAATCATCTCATTGCGCCATTTGCCGTGTCCCACCTGGCTCTGGTTGTAATCCAGCCACGGTTCGCCGTGAAGGACCTCGCCCGTGGACCACTGCGGGGCGGCGGCGCCGCCATCCCAGCCGGGCGGAGTGGGATGCGCACTGATAATTCGCTTGTAGGGGTCTTCGCCGCGGACCATGGCGCCCAGGTCTTTCCAGAACGGCAAGCCCAGACCGCCGTAGTTGTACATGTTGTACTCGCCCGCGAGCACCCAGATCACGTTGTATGCGCCCAACCGGTGGATGACGTAGCGCCACCAGCGGCGAATCTTTTCCGTGCCAACGTTGTCGTTCAGCCGTTCGCGGCTCCACCAGGGGTGAATCCAGACCGTAATGCCTTTACTGTTGGCATAAGCAATGAATTGCTCCACTTTTCGAATCTGCTCGAGGTCGGGGACCTCGTCCGTCGTATCCAGCAGCCATCCCTGGCCGGAAAAGTACATCTGCCCAACGGAAAAACCTTTCGTAGCGCGGTCATCGGCCAGCTTCTTGAAACTGGAGAACTGAATGCCTTTCTTTGCCCAGGCCCACCACGTATCGCCGATCCACAAGAACGGCGTGCCATCCGCGTACTCAAAATATCGCCCGGCCCGCGGGCCGTGCTGGGCCACGTGCACGAACCCATGGAGTGCCGGGTTGGCCTGAAGGTCGGCAGCCGTCCAGGCGGTCGCTCGGAATGTGCCCTTCGCGCCGTTCAGCCCGGCATCGGCTGAGGAACTGATATAGGACCACTCGCCCGCGGCCGGCGGCGCAAATCGCACCTTCCAGCTTTGGCCGCCGTCCCAGAAGCCCGCGACCGTGTAGCGCAGACCGCGCGCCTCGCCGCTCACGCCGGAAAACGTGGCCTGCACCAGTGGCTCACCGCTCGCAGGCAAGCCTTCGACATACGCATTAGAGTAGGCACCACGGGCGGTCATACCGAATTCGAAGACATCCCATTGGCCCACGGTCTGGCCTGCGGCACCGGTTGCAAACAGGGAGAGCAAAACTAGCAAGGCCGCCTTTCGAAATTGAGCTTCTGGTCTCATGTTCGTAGTCCCCAGGCTGTCATTTTTCCCGCTTCAGGGTCAGTGGAAGACTGCCGCCTCCCTGCGTCCATGTGCCTTCGATGGTGGCTAGGTCGCCACTGATTTTTCCGTCGAACGCGCCGCCAATCTTCTTCAGCTCCAGCTTGAACGATGAGCCGCTCCTGCTCACGGAGGTCACGGGAATGCCAAAGGCGCCTTGGTCAGGGCTATCCATAGTTGCCGTGAGGCCGTCGGCGGTGTTGGTGATGTGGAAGACCACGCGGAGTTTCGTCCCGCCCGCGTCAAGCGTGCCCGCCCAGGCGCCATCGATATCCGAGGGCTTGGCGGGCTTGTGCGCGGCCTTCGCCGGAGCAAGGCCGCGCTTGAAATCGAGGGGAAGTGGTTGTCCCTGCGTCCAGGTTCCCGTGATCTCCGTCGCGTCCGAGTTCACCGTGCCTTCGTACGTGCCGTGCACAGCCTCCACGTCAAGACTAAGTTTCGAATCCTTGAGCGTGGCCGTGGTCACGGGGATGCCGTTGGCATTCTGGTCGACGCTGTCCAACGTGGCTGTCAAGCTGCCATCCCCGCCCTCCGTGATGTGCAGTACCAGGCGCAAGTCTCCGTTGGGAGTGGTGAGCGTGCCCTGCCAGTCGCCGGCAATGCTCTTGGCGCCGGCAAAGGGCGCCGTGCAAACTACGAGTGCTGTGATCATGAGTCCCTTGCTCATCTTGAACCTCCTCCAGCTCACTTTCGATCTAGAAAAATGAACGGCGCGAGCTACACGAAATGGAGCGCGCGACGATTCTACTACACTTAACCAGTATTGCCAGACAGGGAGGGCGGCAGGAACTCCTAAGATTTTAGTTGACAAAGGGACTTCTTGTCGTGTAATCTCCTAAGAGTTTAGGAGATTGCTTATGGGCTCCAAGCCTCGCTCCCGTCCGCTCACCCCGCTGGAACTCGAAATTATGAAAGTACTCTGGGACACCGGGCCCGCCACCGTGCAGGCCGTGCAAGCCAAGCTGCCCGGCGAGCCCCGGCTCGCCTACACCACGGTTCAGACCATGCTCAATGTGCTGCACCGAAAAAACAAGGTGGCGCGCACGCTGAAGGGCCGGGCGTACGAGTACGCGCCCCTGGTCAGCCGCGAAATGGCCGCGCGGACGACCTTGCGCGATGTCATGACTCGCTTCTTCGGCGGCTCGGCGGAGAGCCTGGTAATGAGCCTGGTGGCCAGCCGCGACCTGAAGCCTGAGAAACTCGCCAAGCTGAAGCGCCTGGTCGAGCAAGCCAACAGCCCGGGAAAGGAGAAACATGGAAACACTTAGCCGCTTGGTGTCCACCTTCCTGCTGAATGCCTTCTGGCAGGTGAGCCTTGTGACGGCCCTGACGGCTCTCGCGGTGCACCTGCTTCGGAATGCTTCGGCCCGGTACCGGCACGCACTGTGGCTCATAGGCCTGGGGCTCGCCATTCTCCTGCCCCTCACGACATTGCCGGAGACATGGAGGCTCGCCTGCCAGGCCGGCCGGGTTGGAAAGGCGTTGCCGGACTACCCCGTGCTCCTTGGTCAGCAGCCTGCGCCAGGGGCTGGACTTCAGGCAGCGCCGGATCAGAACCCTGCTGGCGAAATACCGGGCGGAAGGAGCCCGGGAGGCACGAGCCGCTTCCTGCTCCTGGACTCGCTTCGCCGTCACAGCCGGCTGATCGCGTTGCCGCCCTTTTTCGCCTACGCAGCGCTGGGCATCTACGTTCTCTTGATTTGCGGCCAGCTCACGCGCCTCGCATGGGCGTTAGCGAGTGCCACACGGCTCCGTCGCGAGGCTCGGTCGCGCCAACTTCCAGCGGGCCTCGCAGGGTTGGTTACGCGATGCCAGGCGGCGCTGGGACTGCGAACTGTTTCCGTGAACAGTTCGTTGAATTTGGCAGGGCCGGCGACGGTGGGGTTTTTCAGGCCGGTGATCGTCCTGCCGGAGAGAATCCTCGAATCCAGTCCCTCGGAAGAACTGACCACCGCGTTATGCCACGAAATGGCCCACGTCCGCCGGCGAGACTGCCTGGTGAACCTGTTCTGCGAATTCGTCCTCCTGCCGCTGGTTTTTCACCCCGCTGCCTGGCTGCTCAAGCGGCGCATCGAGGAGACCCGCGAACTCGCTTGCGACGAGTCTGCCGCTGGGTTGCTCGTCAGCGCGCCGGAGTACGCCCGTTCTCTGGTCAACCTCGCGCAGTCCATTGCGCCCCGAGCCTCGGCTTTCAGTCCCCGCTATACCCTGGGAGTCTTCGACGCCAACATCCTGGAGGAAAGGATCATGAGACTATTAGATACTCGGCCTCAGGCGAGCCCTCGTCGCGCCAGACTGCTGCTGGGCGGGGCCACACTCGCGCTGGCCGTCGCCGCATTGGCGGCCGGCATGTTCTCGCTTACGGCGGTCGGAACCGCCAAGGCCGCGAGCACACCCGAGCCTCCAACTGACTTCTCGGGGCGGTGGGAGCTCGCCAAGTCGCAGAGTGATTTGCCCTCTCCCTTCCCGGATAACCTGGTGGAGATCATCAACCAGCACAACTCGGAATTCAAGGTGACCACCACGTCGAAAGACTGGAACACCAACAAGCCCATTGCTGTCTCGCTCTTTGCCCTGATGTTGCCCGAGTTCTCGACGACGACGGATAACAAGGAAACCGTTCAACCCTTCGGCCCCGGTCAGGTAAGATCAAAGACCCACTGGGAAGGTAACAACCTGGTCACCGACTGGACGCTCGAACGTAACAGCGAGTTTCAGGGCAAGCAGCACCTCACGATTGCCGTCACCGGTCGATCGCTCAGGAACTTGTCCCCTGACGGCAACACGCAAACCATCGAGATTTCCGCTCACGACCCCGTTCACAACCTGGACGGCCAGGCCAAAGCTCTGTTCGTGCGACGCGACGAAGACCCGAGGGCATTTCTAGGAACCTGGGGGGCTGTGTTTCAGGGTAAGCAGTTCCTCACTCTGGTCATCCGAAGAGACGCAGAGCGGGTTACCGGCACATTGAGCTCCTTCGATCTCAACTTCGATACGAGCGGGAACCTGTCCGAGGCGGAACCAGGGAGCGGCCCTGGCTCGGACGTCGTTGCGGCCAGGCTCTACAATGGCGTCCTGCATATCAAAGTCAAAGATCGAGATACAGGAGACACCCTCGAACTCGAGTTGAAGCTCGTGGAAAATGCCAAGGCGGAGCTTTCCATTGTGGACGTGCCGGTAACGCCCGGCAGCGCCACGCCCAAGCCGCTGATTCTCACCCGTGAGCCTGCGAAGAACCAGGGCGCAAACGCTGGGGGAGAGCAAGACCGTCGCGCATTCCTCGGGACGTGGCGCGGCGAGTTCAACGGCAAGACTTACCTCCTCGTGAACCTGAAAGAGATGGATGGCTTGCTGGCCGGCGGTGTGAGCGTCGGCGGTTTCGGCATTAACGATAGTGGCCAAGTGGTGCGGGTGAAAGAGGAGGCAGATCCGCGTGATGCCGTGCCCATTTCGAATGCGAAGTTGGAGGGCGACTTGCTCTCCTTCTCAGCCAAGACCCCCGACGGCGGCTCGGATGTCTTGTTCCAGATGAAACTGGCGGGCGGGGATGCCGCAGAATTGAAGTGCATCCTGGTGCCCGGTCCCCCTCCCGGTACGCCCGTAGCCGGTTGGTGGAAGCTTGTGAGGGAATCCCATGACCACCACGCGATCAGCGGGCCTGGACCACTGGGCGGCATCGTGGGCAGCACTACCGGTGGGGTTGCTCGAGGTGTAATTGATGGCACGGTCCATGGCGTTCCAGGCGGCGTCGCGGGGGGAGTTGTGGGCGGCGCCGCCGGCGGGATTTGAGTCGGTCATGGCAGTCCTGCGGCAGGTCAGGTGTTAGGGATTGGTTGGTTTAGTGAGCGAGATTTCAAGTGGCTTTCGGAAGGGCGGGGGCTTTAGCCCCGCCGTCTACGGGTGCGGGGTTGGAGGGGCCTTTAGGCCCTGAAGCTAAGCCGTTTCAGGGGCTAAAGCCCCGTATTCAGCGCGCGAGATTAGCGGCGGGGCTGAAGCCCCGCCCTTCCGCTTCCGACGAATATTTCGCTTACTAATTCAGCTAAGAACTAGTGCACGCCCCGGGCGGCAAGGTGCGGAACGTATTGCTTGTCGACCCCCATAATGTGCTTGGCGAGCCAGTCCTTCAAGAAATCCATCACATCGACAGTCATCGCCACCTCATTTCTTTGGAACCTGCCCTGGAAATCCTCAATTGTCTGCGTGAATCGCTCGTGTTCAGCCTTGTGATTGACGAGGTCCGGATACTGGTTCGTTCGCATCAGACCTTCTTCCGCAGCGAAGTGGCTCTTTGTGTATTTGATAAGGCTGGCAAGCACTCCACCCAGACTCTCTTTACCCCTTCGCGCCATCATGGCCTGGTGTAACTCGTTGATCAGGTCAACCAGGACTTTATGCTGCGAATCGACAATGGCAATCTTGACGCTATAGGTGTCGCTCCAAGGAAACAGCGCGGCCGTCGTAGTAGGCATACCATCCTCCTGTCAGTTCATCGGCTGCCGGGAACGAAATCTTTAGCTTTGGCTGGCAGTTGTGTTATATTCAGCGAATAAAAGGCGAAGAGGCAACGTGAGCGAGGAAACCCAAGCACTAGCGAACCTGAAAGGCGGAGCGGCGGACGGCCTGGCGCCGATCCCGAGCGCCCTCCGGGAAATTCGTGAAAAGTTCAAGGGCCCGGCCGCCCGAGGCGGGTTGACCGTGCTCAAGCACTTCCCTGCGCGTGAGGCCAAGACCGCGCCGATTCCGCAGCTTTTGCCCGCACGGCTGATCGAGGCCCTGAAGGCTCGTGGCATTGATTCCCTTTACACCCATCAAGCGCGCGCCTGCGAATTGGCCCGCGAGGGCAAGAATGTCGTGGTCGTCACGCCCACCGCCTCCGGAAAAACTCTCTGTTACAACCTCCCCATCCTGGGAGAGCTTACCGAGAGGCCGGAGTCGAGGGCGCTGTACCTGTTCCCCACCAAGGCGCTATCGCAAGATCAATTGGTGGAACTGAATCGCTGGACGGAAAAGCTCGGGGAAGAAATTCGCACCTTCACCTACGATGGAGACACGCCCCAGGATGCTCGCAAGGCCATCCGGGCGCGGGGAAATCTGGTGATCAGCAATCCCGACATGCTGCACGCCGGGATTCTCCCTCACCACACCAAATGGCAGCGGCTGTTCGAGAACTTGCGCTACGTGGTGATCGACGAACTTCACTATTACCGGGGAGTTTTCGGCAGCCACCTGGCTAATGTTCTCCGCCGATTGAAACGCATTGCGCGCTTCTACGGCAGTGAACCGCAATTTATCTGCACCTCGGCCACCATCGGCAATCCGGCGGAGTTAGCCACGCGAATTCTTGAGGAAGACGTTTTTCTGGTGGAGGAAAACGGCGCGCCCGCGGCGGAGAAGTACCTGGCCTTTTACAATCCGCCGGTGGTGAATCCGCAACTCGGCATCCGGCAGTCGTATCTGAACGTAACCCGGCGCATCGCACACACCTTTTTGGCGCGCGGCCTGCAAACCATCGTCTTCGCCAACAGCCGTCTGGCCACGGAGATTCTGGTAACCTACTTGAAAGAAGACTTCTCACGCGCCCCGCTCGCGCCTGACCCGGTGCGCGGCTACCGCGGCGGTTATCTGCCGCTGGAGCGCCGGGAGATTGAGCGCGATCTGCGCAACGGCCGACTGCTGGGAGTGGTGGCAACCAATGCGCTCGAACTGGGCATCGATATCGGAAGCCTGGACGTGGCAGTGCTCGCTGCATACCCGGGGACGATCGCCTCCACTTGGCAGCGGGTGGGCAGGGCGGGCCGCCGCGAAGGCACTTCCGCCGCCGTGCTCGTGGCCTCGAGCGCGCCGCTCGATCAGTTCATGGTACAGAACCCCGATTACTTTTTTGGCCGCTCGCCGGAACACGGCTACGTCAATCCTGACAACCTCTTTATTCTGCTCAATCACCTGAAATGCGCCGCCTTCGAACTGCCGTTGCGCGACGACGAAAAGTTCGGCTCGCTCGATTTGCAGCGGCTCTGCCGCCACCTGGAGGAAACAGGCTTCCTGCACCATACCAGCGACGGCTGGCACTGGGTTTCAGAAAGTTACCCGGCCGACGCCATCAGCCTGCGCTCCGTTTCTTCCGACAACTTCGTCATCGTAGACAATACCGGGGAACCCAAAGTGATCGGCGAAGTGGATTTCTCCAGCGCCCTCACCACTCTGCACGAGAAGGCCATCTACATTCAGGACGGCCAACAGTATCACGTCGAGCGTCTTGACTACGACGACCGGAAGGCTTACGTGCACGAGGTGGAGAGCGAATATTTCACCAACGCGATTTCCTACACGAAAATCAAAGTGCTCGAGTGCTTCGAGTCGGCGCCCGTCGGGTCAACCAGCAAGAATCACGGCGAGGTGCAGGTGAATACCCAGGTGGTAGGCTTCAAGAAGGTCAAATTCCATACCATGGAAAATGTCGGCGCGGGAGAGTTGGAATTGCCGGAGCAGGAGATGCATACCACGGCCTTCTGGCTGACCCTTCCGCACGCCTTCATGGCAAGCCTGCCGTATAATTCGACGGAGAAACTGGACGGAGTGAACGGCTTGGCCAACGCTCTGGAAGCCATTGGCACGCTGCTGGTGATGTGCGACGCGCGAGATTTGGGACGCGCCGTGGGGGAGAACGAAGAAAGCAGAAGGCAGAAAGCAGAAAGCAGAAGGCAGGAGGCGGAAGACAGGATTCAGGATTCAGGATTCGGGATTCAGGAAGAACGGAATGAACCGCCAGAGGACGAATCCAAAATCCAAAATCTAAAATCCAAAATCTTTGAGCCCAACATTTACCTGTATGATAAGTATCCTGGCGGGGTTGGGCTCAGCGAACCGCTCTTTCGCATGAGCGAGTCACTGCTTGAGAAAACTCAGAGACTCATTGCAAGCTGTCCCTGCCAGAATGGCTGCCCCTCCTGCGTGGGGCCGATCGGTGAGATCGGGGAAAAGGGCAAGGAAGTGGCGTTGGAGATTTTGAGGAGATTGTCCGTGGTCTCTAGTGAGTAATCAGCCCTCTGCCCTGCCCCTGCACACTGACTGGCGACAAAGGACAACGGACCACGGACCACTGACGTTTTTCAAACATGAATCTGGACGACAAACTCCGCCAGCTTAAGAGTGAGTCCGGAACTCGGGACCGCAATAAGGAACTCGAGCGCACGCTCGAGTACCTGCGCCGCCTGGAGAAACCGGAGCCTGCCCGCAAGCTGCCCGCCCAGAGATTTCCCAAAGGGATCGAAGAGTACGTCGACGGCGAGGTGGTGAAGAACTCGAGCGGCGAGTTCTTCCTGGCGCGGGAGGCGTTTCCCTTCGGGCGGCCTTACGGAAAGTTGCGCATCGGCGATATTCCTTCGGCGGACCTTAGTCCGCTAAACCTGCTGCTGAAGGACGCGGCGATGCCCGATCCCTCGCGGCTGATTTTTCTCGACACGGAAACCACGGGCCTCGCCGGGGGGACAGGCACCTGCGCATTCCTCATCGGCATTGGAAATGTGGAAGGGATGAAGTTTGTAGTCCGCCAGTTCTTCCTGCGTGACTATCCGGAGGAGAAAGCGCTGCTCGAGTCGCTCGCCGAGGCGTTGGCAGCTTGCGATGGCCTCGTCACCTTCAACGGAAAGACGTTCGATGTGCCGCTCCTGGAAACACGCTATGCGCTGGCCCGCATGAAATCCCCCCTGGAGCGTTTGGTCCACTTTGACGCCCTGCATCCCTCGCGCCGCCTCTGGAAATTGCGCCTGGAGAGTTGCAAGCTCACCGTTCTGGAAGAGGCCATCTTGGGAATCGCGCGGGAAGGCGATGTGCCCGGATCGGAGATACCGGCTATTTACTTCGACTACCTGCGCAGCGGCGACGCGCGAGGCCTGCAGCCGGTTTTTTACCACAACGCTCTGGATGTGGTGTCGCTGGCTGCGCTGACAGTGGAGTTGGCACGCACGCTGGGCGAGGGCGGAGCGGAATCACTCGACTCCCCCCTCGACCTCTTCAGCCTCAGCCGCATTCTGGGAAGCGCCGGCTCAAAGGAGAAATCCATCACGACCTGCCGGCAAGCGCTGGCGGTAGGCCTTCCTCAGCAAATAGAAAGCCTGGCCTTGAAACACCTCGCTGCGGAGTTCAAACGCCAGCGCCAGCACGAGTCCGCGGTCGAGTTCTGGCTGGAGCTTTCGCGTCGGGAGCCTCCGCTGGCTGTGGAAGCGCTCGAGGAGTTGGCCATGCATTACGAGCATCGCCTTCGCAATCTCGAGCAGGCGCTCGAATTCACTCTTGCCGCGCTCGCCCACCTGGACGGTCAGTTCCCTTCCCCACCTCACCGAGCGCGATTTGCCCGGCGCAGGGAACGAATACAGCGAAAGTTGGCGCGGACAGCAAGCCGGGTCACCTTTCCGCTGATCGAACGCCCGCCGTGCTAGGATAGCATCTGGAGGCTTGGAGCCCCTAACAGGAGCGAACCCTTTATGAAACCCATCTACATCGCCGCCTATCATCAGTCGAAGTTCGGAAAGCTCCTGGCCATGCCGGTGCCCGAGATCGTGAAGAACGCGATCCTGGGGGCATGTCAGGAGATTCATGTGGAGCCCTCGGTATTGGACGTGGGGTCCATGGGAGCGACCTGCAATTTCTCGCTGAACGAGCAGGGCCTGCTCGCCGGCCTGATGGCGATGGTGCCAGGTCTCGAGGGCAAGCCGCTCGAATCGGTCGAGAACGCTTGCGCCTCCGGCGGCCAGGCGGTGCTTTCGGTGATTCAGAAACTCCAGACCGGGTGGGGCGATGTCGGCATCGCCGTCGGCTACGAGAAGATGCGTGACGCCGAAGGCAAGATGGACGGCAAGTTAATCGGCAAAGCGCTCGGCTACTTCTCCCATCCCGACGAACGCGCCGGCAAGGTATACATCTTCCCGCACCTGTTCGCCGAGGTTATGGAGTGCTACCTGAAGGTCCATCAGGCGAGCGAACGCGACCTGGCGCAGATTGCCGTCACCGAGTACGAGAACGCTCATCATAATCCCTACGCGCAAATGCGCAATGTCAACCTGACACTGGATCAGGCGGTGAAGATTGAAGGCATCAACCGCTACATCGTGGACGGCCTGCCTCTCAAGACCTACGACTGCTCCCAGATTTCAGACGGCTATGCAGCCCTCATTCTGGCCACGGAAGAAGGCTTAAGCAAGCTGGGGGTGGCGAAGGCGGACTGCGTCGAGGTGGCGGGCTACGCCCAGGCAACGGACGCATTGAAGAAAGAGGGCCGGGACGTGCTGCGGCCGGCCGGCGCTTATAAAGCCATGAAGCGAGCCTACGACATGGCTGGGGTCAAGCCGGCGGACGTGAACGTGGCTGAGGTCCATGACTGCTTCACCGTCATGGGCGCCATCGGCACGGAGGTCCTCGGCAAGGCCCCCTACTCGAAAGGTGCGCAGTACTGGGTCGAGGGCAAGGCGCGCGTCGATGGCGAGTGCGGCATCAATACTTCCGGGGGACTCATCGCCAAGGGCCACCCCGTGGGCGCAACAGGCATTGCGATGCTGGGCTGGTCAGCCTGGCAGTTGCTGGGCAAAGTTCCGCCCGAACTCCAGGTCAAGAATGCCAGGGTCGCCGCCACTTTTAACATCGGTGGTCCCATCTGCGCCTCCGTCTGCACTGTGCTGAAACCGGCATAGCTGACCGCATTCCTCGCGCGTAGGGGCAACCCTTGTGGTTGCCCCAGGGCGGCCACAAGGGCCGCCCCTACAACCGCGATTTTCAGAGCATTCCCCTATACGACCTGCCACGTACCACCTGCCGTGTTCCGTTTAGACATTCCTTATGCCTTTTTCATGCCTTCTTTATGCCGGTTCTTATACGCTTGGAGAGGCTAAGTTCACTCTCACTCACAAAGCGGGGCAGGATAAAACACCGCCGCGAGTTTGATACAGCCCTGGGGGAGGTCCGTTCAAATGTTGCGAACCCGTATTGTGTCTTTATTGGGCGCCGTGCTGCTTTTGACGCCTTTAAGCTATGGGGGAGGAAGTTTCGGCACCGTTCGCGGGATCACGCGAAACGCCGAGGGAGCACCGCTCGGAGGCGTGAAGGTGGTTATCCACAGCCTGGACGAGGACGCCGACCGCACCACACTTAGCGATCAACGGGGCGCCTTTCTCGTCGAGAACCTTAAACCGGGTCGATACGAACTGACGGCGAACAAGTCGGGTCTGGCCAGCTTGTTAACGGCCACGGTTGAACTCGGGCCGCAGCAGAGCCTGCAAGTTGATATGACCCTCGCCGCGCCCGCCGCTTCGAGGGAAACGATCGCCTCCACCCGTGTGCCTGACTTGCCCAAACCGTCGGCAAGTTCGACTGCGGACGGGCCGCCTCTCACCCAACGGGAGAAGCAGTTGCTCGAGCGCATTGACCGGCTCGAGGAGCGCCTTGCTGCCTTGGAGGCGGGCAAAGCAAGAAGCTCAGAGCCACTTCCCAGCCCGCCGGCTTCCACTCAGGCGGTTGCGGCTGATCAGCCCGGCGTCGCAGCGTCCGCGAAGCAAGACCTGCCGGCGGTTGCGGTGAACCAGCTTCCCGCCGCTCCGGCACCGGCGAGTATCGCTCCAACTGCCGCCACGCAGCCCGTCATGGTAGCTTCGCTGGAGGGGACGGCAGGCTTGAAGCCGGCGGCAAAGCTCGAGATTCTCCCAGCCGGGCCCGCCGCGACGCAGGCGGCTACCACCGCAGCGCCAGCCAAGGTCGAGCCCTTCTCCGACGCGGACTGGACTTGGCTGAACGGCAACCCGCGCACCAAGAACATTTACTGGGATTCGAAGTTCTTTACGCCGGAAGTCAGGGCGGACATAACCTATACCTACGACTTTAATCATCCGGCCGATCATTCCATGGGTGGGTCGAGTGAGATCTTCCGCTCACAGGAAGTGCAGGTGGAACAGCTCGGCGTGGGCGGCGATTTTCATTACGACAACGTGCGCGCCCGGATCATGACGCAGTTTGGCATGTATTCAGCAACCACGCCGCGCAACGACGGCAGTCCCGGCAACGGCCAATGGGATCTCGATACCGCTTACCGCTACGTCTCGGAAGCGTACGGCGGATATCATTTCAACGTGCTGCATGGAATCAATGTCGACGCCGGAATCTTCATGTCGTACATTGGCCTTTTCAGCTACTACAATTTCGACAACTGGGCCTATCAGCCGTCCTACGTTTCCTCGAACACACCCTGGTTTTTCAACGGCGTGCGAGTCCAGATTTTTCCCACGGCCCATCTGAAGATTGAGCCGTGGTTCATCAACGGATGGCAGTCTTATGCCTCCGCCAACCACCGCCCGGGCGTTGGAGGGCAAATCAAGTGGACTCCCAAACCGTGGGTGAACATCATCTCCAACAATTACGGCTTGGGGCACGATGACCTGTTTGTCCCCAACCGCGGCCGCATCCACACCGACGACAGCGTCGAAGTCAAATACTATGACCAACCGCTGAAAACAATGGACAAGATGGCGTTCACCTTTACCGGTGACATGGGTTGTGAATTCGGCGGCGGCGTCAGTTGCCACGGCGACACCAAAGGCGGCCCCAAGCAGAGCTTTTTGGGCTACATGCTTTACAACCGCTTCTGGTTCAAGAAGGACCTTTACGGCCTGACGGTAGGCGGCGGCGAGATCAATAATCCAGGGCGCTACCTGGTGCTGTTGCCTCCGATCAACGGAGAGACGGCCATCTCCGCGGCGACCAATTCGCCTTACTTCACTGAGAACCCGGGCAACCCGTTCAAAGCCTGGGACAGCTCGATCACCTTTGACTGGATGCCCCAGCAGTACATCACCTTCCGCTGGGAGTTCACGCACCGCCACGCGAATGTGCCGTACTGGTCTGGGCAAGGGGGAATCACGCCTCCGGGCGGCAACAACGGATTTCCCTCCGAATACGCCTGCATGAACGGCAGCCCGTCGCTAACCCTCGGTGGCTGCAACGGAAACGGCGGCGCTTGGTATCCCGACCTGCGCAGGAGCGAGAACCTGATCGATCTGGATATCCTGGTCAAATTCTAGGAGAATAAGCGTCGTCGTCCCCCGCAGCCCTTCTTTGCGGACTTTGCGGCTTTGCGTGAAACCGGGCCGTTGGTCCAGCGCCTGCGCAAAATTGTTATTGATTTCGTTACTCCTTTTGCTCAATGCTATTAGGGACGGACTTCCATCAGGATCTTCGTGATTTGACAGTTGCTCGAGGTGGCGGTGCGGCCGGTTGCCGGGCGAGAGCCGTCCACTGGCGGTGGGCGCGGGATCATATAAAGCGTTGAGGTGTGCTAATGACGGACAGCGAGCTACAGGAGAGGCTGGACCAGGCAATTCGATTGATTCGCGAGGCGGTTGAAGAGCGGGGCGGCATGTTGGAGATTGATAAGAAAGACGATTTGTCCTGGCTTGGTACGGCCCGGCTTCCGTCCGGCAAGCTGATGCTGAATACTCGCAAGACGGGCAGGCACGGCGCGCCCGCGGACACCAAGCCGGTCGTCGAGATGACGGCCGATCTGACCTTTGAGGGCCGCTTAATTGCGCGCCTTTTGTTCTACTCATCCAAGTCCGAACTCGAGCTCCCGGGAGGCGCTCACAAGCCCCTTGGACATGCCGGAATCGCGCGTGCATTCGAAGCGCTCTAGACTAGGTTTGATATTCTATGCGTCAACTCCAACCGGTAATTTGGGCCAAGGGCACTTTCCTTACACCGCAGCATCTGCAACTCCAGGACAGGTTCTTCGAAAGCGTTTTGGAGTTCAAGCTGGGAGCGCTGAAGTACTGTCCCTGGGGCTTCGCAGACCTAGTCATCGACCACGAGGCGCTTTCCGCGGGTAACCTGGCGCTTACGCGCGCCGTGGGATTGTTTCCTGACGGGCTGGCGTTCGATATTCCCGACTCCGACGCCGCTCCGGGCGAAAGGCGCATCGAGCAGTCGTTTGGTCCGGATCAAACCGCGCTCGAAATCTTCCTTGCCGTGCCACAGCATCGCGATCGCGGGCTCAACGTTTCCGTAGGGCAGAAGACGGGCGATGCCCGCTACCAGGCCGAAATCGCTCTCTCCCGCGACGAGAATACCGGGCTGGCTGAAAAACCGGTGCAGGTTGCCAGGAAGAATCTGCGCCTGCTTCTGGAAGGAGAACCGCTTCAGGGCAACACGATTCTTCGCCTGGGCCGGGTGAAGAAGACCGAGACCGGTCTTTACCAGTTGGATCCCCAGTTTATTCCGCCTCTGCTCGATATTTCCGCCAGCGAATACTTAGTGGCCATTCTGCGCCGCCTGGTCGAGATCCTCTCCGCCAAGAGCAGCACGCTTTCGGGAACGCGCCGGCAGAAGAATCAGAGCCTGGCGGAATTCACCGCCGCGGATATTGCCAACTTCTGGCTGCTTTACACGGCCAACAGCCATTTGCCGGTCATGCGCCATATTTTCGAATCCAAGAAAGGCCATCCGGAAGGTCTCTACACCACCATGCTGGCCCTGGCCGCGTCGCTCACCACCTTCTCGACCACCTTACAGCCCCGCGACCTTCCCAATTACAACCACGATAATCTGGGCGCCTGCTTCACCGACCTTGACGAAAAGCTGCGCCTTCTGCTCGAAACCGTGGTGCCCAGCAACTTCGTCTCTCTGCCTCTGAAACTCAGCCGGCCTTCGATTTATTCCGCCGCCCTGGCGAACGACAAGTACCTGCTCAACACGCGGATGTATCTGGCGATCAGCGCGGATCTGAGCGAAGGCGACTTGCTCAAGCGGGTACCTCAACTCGTCAAAATGTGCTCGGCCACGCACATCGAAACGCTCATCCGCCAGGCGCTGCCGGCCATGCAGTTAACCCATGTCCCTTCTCCCCCGGGGTCGATCCCCATCAAGCTCAACTTTCAGTATTTCAGCCTCAATCAAGGCGGCGCCGCCTGGGAAGCCGTGCAGCGGGCTCGCAACATCGCCGCCTACGTCCCCGGCGACATCCCCAATCCCCAACTCGAACTCATCATTTTGCTCCCTCAGGCGGAGTAGGGGCGAGACGGCGCCTCGCCCTCGCGGGGATGGCGCAGATGTGCCGCTCTCGGGCATGCCTGCGCCTCGATCATGCTCAACAGGCGCAGACATCCCGACAACGAGAAGCTGTGAATTAATCTATCGACGGACAAGTCGGTTTCACGCAAAGGCGCAAAGTACGCAAAGGCCGCAAAGAAAAACCAGGACTTCCACTTTGCGTTTCTTTGCGACTTAGTCCGTCAGCTGACGGATGAGATGTTTTGATTCACTCACACCTTCCGAGCGTCGGAACGTATGCGCCACCCCGTAGGCGCACCCACAAGGCTGCCGTCTTGCGCTTTTCATCTGGCCGCTCTACCGAGCCGGGATCTCGATGGTGTTGATCTCGTAGGGTCGCACGTGAAGTACGTTCTGTTGCCCTTGGGGCAGGTTTTCTTCCAGCAGGTTCACGGCTTGATAACTACGCTCCCGGCCGAGAAATCGCACCGGGCTTTCTGCGGCCTCGCCGCGGATTTCGAAAACCCGCAGAACAACCGCCCCATCCCGATCCGCTTTTTTCAGCGCGCTAAGGACGAGGTTATCGGCGTCGACCGAAAAGAACGATTCCTCTGGCGGAAGCGGCTTCTTTGAGAGTTCGTTGACGGCAGTCACCGGAATCAATGGCGTATTGAAGTTCATTCCCGTCCGCCAGGACTTCGCTCGAGCCCAGTCGCCCGTGCCGGACGTAAAGGAATAACGGAACACATATTTGCCGGGCTGCGGCCAGACGCTCAGGGCCGACTGCCCTTCCCGCACCACGCGCAACGGACTGTAAAGCGTTCCTCGCAGCATGCCGGCGCGAATCGAGGCGTCATCGACGGTCAGAAACTGATGATCGGCGGCAACCGTGTACCCCCATTCTTTGTTGCCGGCGAACACCCAGTCCTGAATCTGGCGCCATTGGCTCCAAACCTCGCGGGGCATCTCGTCGCTTGCCTGCGGCCCCGCATTGGGCATCATATCTGCCGCTGTCGCGGTCCCAAAGGGGATCCCCCAACGCACTTCCCCGCCCGGCTGCTGCAATGGAAAGACCTGCTCCACATTCATCGATCTGCCGGGCGTCCAATCCAATGAATTCTCCAGGTCGATCTTCTTCAGGCCGCGATACAGTGCGACTCGCTGGATCAGGCGCATGCCGGCCAGTTCTCCCGTAACTCTCATAACCGTGCGAACCGGACCGTTCTCTTCGAGTTCCACGCTATGGATCAGGTCGACGAGGGTGCGGCCCGTGGGAGCCACAACACTGAGATCGTCTCCACCGCGCTCTTCGCGAGCTGCGATTTCGACGTTCTTTTCCACGGTGCGGTTCAATTCCTTATCGAAGATCTCAAGGCGGCCGGTGGCGCGGTCGATCGCCACCCGGTAAAACCCGTTTTCCAGCACGTCGGATCCCATGGCATGGCTCGTCCGGTTCACCTCGGCGTCTGATTCAAGTTTCACTTCACACGCATTCGGGAACACCTCCGGCTGCCCGGCGGGCACGAGATAATACGTCTTGTAACCCAGCGACGGTACGCCCTGCGCGATGAATACGAGGTCGAGGGCGCGCGAGCTCCATTCGCTGTACTCTTCAACCTGAAAGGGGATGCTGGCTCCTTTCTCGTCCACCAGGCGTATGGCTTTCTTGTAATCGTCGATCGCCCCCGGCTCGACATCGCCGTACAACGTCACGTGCGTTTTAACCAGATCGTCCCTCTTCCAACCGAGCGGATTAAACACCACGATCGGGGTACTCACCGGAAAGGGGTGCTCGACGCGTTCCGCCAGGTTGCGAAGCGAGTCGCGCAGAATCTGGCCGGCGCTCAACAGGGTCTCCTGCGCATAGCCCACCTTGCGCTCATCTCCAATCTCTCCCCCTTGGCCGTCGTTGTTGTGGTCCATCGATTTCAACGTACTTCTCCACAGCGATTCGAACTGCGCGCCGGGGTAAGGGGCGTAACCCAAGGCATCATTGATGGCCGCGAACTTTTCCGCGTTGACGAGGATATCCGTCGCGGCAATCGCCGGCGGCCACAGGTCTGCCATCGAAACCGTGAGATTGCCCCACGATCCTGTGATCTCGCCGGACAACTCAGGAACGTCCCGAGTGGCTGACGCGGCGTGGAAATACTCGTCCGCAGTCGCCAGGCGAAAGCGGTTAGGCGGGAGATGTTGGTTCAGCACCGCGACATTTTCAATCAGTTCTTGGGTCGGCGCCCAAAGGTCAGTGCCCCAGCCCATATACAACGGGCCGGAAGTGGTTGCTTGTACCTCCTTCACTTCGCGGCCCACAGCGGCGAGCCGTTGCTCGCTCAGGTCTTCGTGCAAGCCAAGGTCTGCCCCCCAACCGTATCCCTTAATGGCATGCCAGGCGAGCGTGGTTGAGCCATCCGGCGCCTTCCAGCGGAACAAGGAGCGCTCAGGCGGAAACATCCGCGTGAGCATCGCGTAAGGTATGTCCGCCTTGCTCAGGATCTGCGGGTACTGGCGCGTGAAGCCCGGGATATCCCCCAGATGCGCCACCTTCGGATCCACGCCGAAAACTTCGCGCGCATACTTTTTCCCCAGAATGACGTTTCGCACCAAGGCCTCGCCGCGGGGCAGATTCTGATAAATCGCCGCCCATTTCGGCGCGATCTCAATGCGGCCTTCCTTCACCAGCCGCTTGAATGACTCGAGTTCCGAGGAGCCGTGGCTGCTGTCCACGAAGTTGGCGACGAAATCGTCGTCTTCCAGTAGAAAACGGAAGTCGGGATACCTCTCCGCCAGTTGAATGGCCTTTGTAATAACGCGGTTGCCTCGGCTTAAGCACTCTTCCTGTGTGCCCAGCCAGAAAAGGTCCAGGTGAGAAAATGGAACGATGTAGACCGTGGAAGCGCCGGGAACCGCTTGCTGGGCTGTCAATTGGGCCGGCCACGGCGTTAGTAGAAAAATCAATAGACCCAGAACTCGCGTTCGCACATTCCCTCTTTTCTGCAGGCGATGGAAACGACGCAGGCCTGCCGCCTTGGCGGTTTTATTTCCTGAGGGACGCTTCACTGCTGGCAATGGAAAGAGTACCGTGTGAAGGGGCGGCCTGAGCCGGCGCGACAGGCACATAGGTCACGACAAAGAGAAACTGTGAAAAGATCGCCGGCCCAAGAGGTAGCGGCGGGTTTATCCCGCCATATCTTTAGTGTTCTCAGAACCGCGATGGCGGGTTAAACCCGCCGCTACAATCCTTTCACACCCTCAGAACGCGGCTGGCGCAAAGCAGAAGTCCTGGGTTTTCTTTGCGAACTTTGCGTGCTTTGCGGCTTCGCGTGAAACTGGCCGAAAGCATCGTCAACTCAATGTCCGGACGCTGCACGTCGGTTTGAGGCGGCCAATTCCTGGGCCTTCCTCTTTTTCAATTGGGCGATCTGGTCGCTCGCGTAAGCCTTAATCGCTGTGTCCTGCCCAAGCTTGCCGGCCTTCGTGAAAGCTTGAATGGCGTCGTCCAGCTTGCCCTCCACGCCATACGCCTCACCCAGTCGATAGTAATCGCGAGGATCGGGACGGCGCGTCGTGGACACGGCGATCTGAAACTCCTGCTCAGCTTTCGCCAACTCAGCTTTGTCGAGGCCGCCTGGCCCGCTGGACGCGAGTTCCATGTGGACCGTGCCCAGAGCTCCGTGAACTTCACTAGCCACCGCTGCCAGACGCTTCCGATAATCCGCATCGGACTCCTGGGATTCCTTCAGAATCTGCGGGATTAGCTGGAGCGCGCGGCCGGCCTCGTTCTGTGCTTGCCGCAGAATATTGGCGCGGTCAGACGGGTGCTTCTTGATGTACTGTGGCTGAGGCAGTTCCTCAACGCTCAAAATCAAGCTCATGAGATTATCCGGTTCCAACTTCAAGCTTTTACCGGCATACTCGGCGGTTTGCTCGATGTCGCCCTTTTTTTGATAAGCACTTGCCGCGAAAAAGTAAGCGAAGCTGAGCAAACTGCTTTTCGGATACTTTCCGGCAAAATCATGCACAAGCCGGATGGCCTTGTCCGGGTCCGACTCACCCATGAGGGCGTCGAATCGATGGGCTTGTGTCTGGTCCTCCCTGGCGAGCTGCGCCATGGCGCACATTTCGGCTTGCGTTGCGGAGTGGCACTGGGCAAAACTCGTGTAATCCTCTCGCAACATGCTGCAAAGCGCCGCGGGCGTCTCTCCCGGCGGAAGGGGCGTCTGGCGAACTTGCGCGGATAGAACGCCGGCGCAGATGATCGGCGCCGCAATCCCCAACAATCGGTATAGTCCGCAAACTCGAATCGATTTCATGGCTTGCCCCCTGTCTGTCTTGCCATCGGCAGAATCGGCGGCCGGCGGATCTTGCGATTCAATCAGTTTCTCGCGAGGAGCCCCTCGCCAGCATTGTACGCCGGGAATCACAGGGGGGGCAAGGCTTCTGTTCGGCAAGTGGTGGGTCAGTTTGCTGTAGCGGCGCTCTCCGAGCGCCGGAACTCCTTGAGGATTCAAGACCGGCGGTCGGAGACCGCCGCTACAAAAATCAAACTGACCCACTACCGTCCGGCAAGCTGCCGGTGGGCTAATTGCGGGGTCGGGCTGCGCAGTTCTGCGGCCTCCGTTCATTCCGGCTCCGCACAACCCAGGCCTTCGCGCTGCGGCAACTGGCGCGGCGGCGTTTCGCCCTTGCGCCCGTTGCCACGGAGTGATTAGGAATCCAGGCAGCGTTTCGCCAGTAAGGGCGAGGCACCGCCTCGCCCCTACAACGCCAGCCTCGGCGGGGGCGGTTCGCGAACCTCCCCTATCAAGGCCCACCAACTTGCACGATCAGGGGACGGCAAGCCGTCCCCCTACAGCTTGTAGGGGTAGGGCTTGCCCTACCCACGGATGGCAAAGTGGTATACAGTGACTACGGCGCTATTGACAACAATTAACCCGCGTGGTAGGCTGTAAGAGTCGTGAAAGTCCGTCTCATTTCTCGTGGGGACGGCTCGCCTGCCGCCCCTGCTCCCAATTTCCAATTGCATGGAGAATACTATGTCCTTACGCAAATCTACTTGTCTTACTCCCCAGCGGCTCGACGCCGCACGGCGCAATTCCGAGCGCTCCACCGGGCCCCGCAGCGAGGCCGGAAAACAGCGCATGAAAATGAACGCAGTGAAGCACGGCTGCGATGCGGCGCCCGAAAACGAAGCCGCCGTCATGCGCGCCCTGGGCGAAGATCCCGAACGGTATGCTGCCTTGCAACAGGAACTTGCCACCACCTACGGCCCCGGCGACGCCCTCTGGGACCAGCAACTCGCCGACCTGGCCAGGCTCTACTGGCGGCGCAACCGCATCGAGCGCATGCAGACCGGCCTGATGCGCCGCGCTCTCCAGGCGGTCGAGGAGCGGCAACACGAGCGTCGCAGGGAGTTGGCCGCCTGCACTTTCGAGCCCTCCCAGGCGGGGGCCATGGACCTGCTTCTGGCGCAACCCGGCGACCCCGCGGTGTGGCTGCGCCTGCTGCTTTCCCTGCTCGGCGCGCTGCGCGAGCAGGCGCAGCGGCGGGTTTTCAAGCCCCAGCAGCGGCAGCGGATCGAACCCTATTACCAGGACCAAGTCGGCTGGCGGCCGGCGCGGTTTCTCCAACTGCTGCGGCTCTTCATCGGACGGGCGAACGCCGAGCAGCAGGGCGAGCAGGCGCTCCATGACTTCGTGAGCCAATACTTTGAGGGCGGCGAGGCGGCGGTTGAGACTCACTATCAGGAACTGTTGACCATGCTGGAGGAGGAGATCGCCGACCGAGAGGAGGAGTTCCAGGACGAGGTCGAGGCGCAGAAGGAGAGAGACGCGGCAGACCGGGACGCCTGCCTGGCTCCGGCGGGGGAGACTTGGGAGATGCTGCTGCGGCAGGAGATGGCGCTCGACCGCTCGATTGACCGCAAGGTGAGGATTATCCTGACCATGCGCCAGGAACACGCACGGGGTAGGGGCGGTTCGCGAACCGCCCCTACGGAACTGGACGCCGGACCTCCTGACAATGAGTCGAGCGACCCGGAGGTAGCGCCGAACTTTAGTTCGGCAAGTGCTGACCTGAAGGTCAGCGCTACGAATCAAGGGACAGAAAGTCCGGCAGAGGAAAACGTCGGCGAAACACCAAAATCGCCGGAACAAAGCGAGAATGTTATAGAAAACAAAGGACCGGCCGCAGAGGGGGTCGCTGCATGAGAAGTGGTGGGCGCCCTGGCTGGCTCAGGCTTGCTCCGGCGCGAGGCGTTTTGGGATGGAATTGCCGCTCTGAGGCGGCCCGAAGGCCCGGAAGAGTCGGAAGAACTTCAACGAACGCCGGGCGTCTTCCTGAATTTGCAGTTTCAGTATGGCGGGGTTCTGGAACTTGATTTCATCCCGCAGGCGGTAGAGGAACTCGATTTCCATGTCGGACTGCTGGATCTCGCCGCCCGGGAAACTCAGAAGGAAGGTCTCAACCGTGAGGCTCTGGTTGTCGCCGAAGGTGGGTTTATGGCCAACATTGGTGACGGAGTCGTAGAGCCGCTCGCCCAGCCGGGTGCGAGTGACGTACACTCCCGTCTTGGGCAGTTGTTCCTCAACGGGCGCGAGGTTAAGGGTCGGCACGGTGTGCTTGCGGCCTACCCCCATGCCGGCCACAATCGGTCCATAGACCGAGAAGGGCCTGCCCAGCAGCCGGTTGGCCGTCTGCACCTTGCCCTCGACCAGCAATTGCCGGATGCGTGTGCTGGAAACCCGCTGGCCGCGCACTTCCAGCAGAGGCAGCACTTCCACCTTGAAACCTTCCTGCCGGCCCAACTCTTCCAGTATTTCCACATCTCCCGCTTGACGATACCCGAAGCGGAAATTTGGTCCCACATGAATGGCTACGGTGTGCAACGGTTGAACCAGAATCTTGCGCACGAATTCCAAGGGCGAAAGGTGAGCCAGTTCGCGGTTGAAAGGAAGCACCACCAGCAGGTCAATGCCGCTCTGGGCGATCAGCCGGGCCTTTCGGGCGAAGGGCGTGAGGAGCTTCGGGGCGTGAGCGGGGGCAAGAAACTTGATGGGATGAGGTTCGAAAGTGATCGCGGCGGCGATCGCGCCTCGAGGGCGAGCCACTTCCACCACGCGGTCCAGGAGCTTGTAGTGCGCCAGATGCACTCCATCGAAGTTGCCGATGGTCAGCACGCAGGAAGCAGGCGCGGGTTGCAGTTCGCCGAGATTGTCGATGACGCGCATAGAAAGTTGAGGAGTTGAGGAGTCAAGCAGTCCAGGAGTCAAGAACTTCTCGACTTCTCGACTGCTCGACTTCTGGACTCCGGTTAAATCTCCAGTTGCAGCCCGTCGTATGCCAGCCGCACGTGCGAGGGAAGACGGGCGTTGGTTTCCTCGTGGCCCAATTCGTGGGCGATGTGGGTGCAGTAACCTCGCGGAACCTTTAATCGCTCCATCACGCGGAGGGCCTGCTCGACCGTCAAGTGCGTGGGATGGGGACGCGGGCGCAGAGCATCGAGAATCAGCACCTCGAGGCCCTCCAGCAGCGGGTAGCTCGACTCCGGGATTTCGCTCACATCAGTCAGATAGGCTACGCCATCGATGCGAAACCCGAGAATCGGCAAATTGCCATGCAGCACGGGCACCGGAAGCACCTTGAGGCCATCCACTTCGAAGGGCCCATCGATGAGGTGGGGATCGAGCCGGGCGATCCCGCCGTAGGGGTAGTCGGCGTCAAAGATGTACTTGAAAGTCCGGTGGATTTCCTTCATGCAATAGGGATCAGCGTAAATCGGAATCGGCTTCTGCTGCCGGAAGTAAAAGCTACGGACGTCATCAAGCCCCAGGATATGGTCGGCATGGGAGTGGGTAAAGAGGACAGCGTCCAGGCGGTCGAGCTTCTCACGCAGAGCTTGCGCACGGAAGTCCGGCGTCGTATCGATCACCAGGACGCGGCCGTCGAACTGAACCAGCAGCGAAGGCCGGGTCCGCTGATCGTGCGGATCACGAGAAGTGCAAACCCTGCAATGGCAGGCGAGGGTTGGAACTCCGGTGGAAGTCCCGGTCCCCAAGAAGGTCAATCTCATTTGCTCTTTCGCGTTTGTCGTTTCTGCATCTCGACAAAGCTCATGCGCAGTTCGTAAAGGACGTCCTCGAGCAGTCGAGATTCGTTGGCGGTGAGATTGCCCCGGGTCTTTTCCTGCAACACATCCAGCAGATCGAGGGTGCGCTTGGCATTGGGCATGTCGGCAGGAATGTGCTCTCCGGACGGCCCAGCTATTAACCCAAGTTGAAACATGGCCGTGGTGCTGAGATAAGAAACCAGAGTTTCAAACCCGGAGGAATCCTCCTCAAATGGGCTGACAGGCTCGCTGGGCGTCTCGCGCGGCGCACTCCGATCCGTCGCCTGCGCAGCCGGCTCGTTCTTTTCGTCCGGAACGACATCGTCCTTTCTTGAGCCGTCGGCGGAAAATGGCCGGCGGTCAACCACTCGGAACCCCGATGAACTGTCATCCTCTTTGACCATCGCGCGCCTCCCTTCCCTGCCCTCCGTGTCTCGCAAGCCTTGCAATCGTCCGCTGGAATTCAAGTCTAGCAGCAATCTTCTGAACCAACAAGGCGGTCAACTGAGCCGACAGTACGTTGGTGCTATGGACGTCGTGCGCGAGTATTGCAACTGCCTAGCACCTAAAGCATACATAACCATCCTGACAGTACCCTCGTACTATAGGCCCTCCCCTCGGGTACTGGTACCTTCAGCATCTGCTGAACGGCCACTCTCGGTTGACTCAGGCGGTTCGGCAGATGGGAAAATGAAAGACGCATCCGTTTTTCACGCCCGCCCGTTCATCGAATGTTTCCCCCGCAGTGGCTCGTGGAAACAGGGGCATCCTTATACAACTCTCATAAGTTTCGACGAAGTACCTGTTGGACAAGCTCTCCCAATCCGGCTTTCTGCGGCTTCCCCCGATTTATCAGGCCGCCCTCCGGGCCGATTGAATCTTTGCGAGCCTTGGCCGCGGATGGCCGGCGATCTTACTCGCTTAATATCTTTGTAAAGGGTTATAAAAACAATGAGTCTAATCGAAATAATACGTCAGAAAGCTTCTCACACCTTCCTTTCTCTTCGAACCCGCAAGTTCCACAGGCTGGGTCAATCAGTCGTTCCAGCCCGCGCGTTGCGCCAAGCTCACCCGACAATGGGGATTCTTCTAGCGGCCTTGATCACGCTTGCAGTACTCTCCGCTTCCAGTACCGTCGCTTTTTCCGGGACACACAACCAAGGAGTGTGCGGCGTTTCTGTCAACAGCGTTGCCTTCGGATCGGTGGTCATCAATACCACCAGCTCCGCCCACTCCGTCACTCTGCAGAATACGGGCAGCGGATCCTTGTTAACTACAAGCGTCTCAATCTCCGGCACGAATGCCGGTAGGTTTGCGCAGTCCAACAACTGCGGCAATTCGCTGGCGCCGGGAGCAAGCTGTACAATCAGCCTCACCTTCAGCCCGAATGCAACCGGAACGCGCCTTGCGACGCTCAATATCGCGACCACCGGTTGGGGCGGTCGTAAGACCGTGAGCCTTAACGGCGTTGGCGTCGCGGGTACCGTTCCGGCAGCCGGCCTTGCACCTGCTAGCCTTTCCTTTGCCAGCCAGCCCGTCGGCACAACCAGTGTGGCCGGGACTGCCACTTTGAATAACGCAGGCACTGGGGCTTTGAGCATTTCCAGCGTGACGATGACAGGGGCTAACCCCAGTGACTTTGCCCAGGCCAACAATTGCGGCAGTTCGCTTGCGGCAGGGTCGAGTTGCACGTTCAGCATCACCTTCACACCGTCAGCCAGCGGCAGCCGTGCGGCGTTGCTCAGTGTTGCTGACAATTCCGCCGGCAGCCCCCAAACGGTGAGCCTCGCAGGGACAGGCTCTGTACCAGCCGCGAGCCTTTCTCCGACCAGCCTCTCGTTTGGCAATCAATCCGTCAATACTAAGAGCGGGACACTGTCAGCCACCCTGACCAATGGCGGCGGCGCACCCTTAAGTCTCTCCAGCATCGCGCTTACGGGCGCCAATGCCGGCGACTTCGCTCAGACCAACACTTGCGGCACCTCAGTCGCGGCTGGCGCCAGTTGCTCGATCACCGTCACGTTCGATCCGACCGCCAGCGGCAGCCGATCGGCCTCGGTCAGTTTTACTGACAACGCCAGTGGCAGTCCCCAGTCTCTCTCCCTGTCAGGGACAGGGACTACGGTCTCCGCTACCCTTTCTCCGACCAGCCTCTCGTTTGGCAATCAATCCGTCAATACCAAGAGCGGGACACTGTCAGCCACCCTGACCAATGGCGGCAACGCGGCCTTGAGCCTCTCCAGCATCGCGCTTACGGGCACCAATGCCGGCGACTTCGCTCAGACCAACACTTGCGGGAGCTCGGTGGCGGCTGGCGCCAGTTGCTCGATCACCGTCACGTTCGATCCGACCGCCAGCACCAGCCGGTCGGCATCGGTCAGTTTTACTGACAACGCCGGCGGCAGTCCTCAGTCTCTCTCCCTGTCAGGGACAGGGACTTCGGTCTCCGCCACCCTCTCGCCGACCAGCCTCTCGTTTGGCAACCAATCCGTCAACACCACCAGTGGGGTTCTGACCGCCACCCTGACCAATGGCGGCAACGCGGCCTTGAGCCTCTCCAGCATCGCGCTTACGGGCACCAACCCCGGTGACTTCGCTCAATCGAACACTTGCGGCACCTCAGTCGCGGCTGGCGCCAGTTGCTCGATCACTGTCACGTTTGATCCGGCCGCCAGCGGCAACCGGTCGGCCTCGGTCAGTTTCACTGACAACGCCGGCGGCAGTCCTCAGTCTCTCTCCCTGTCAGGGACAGGGACTACGGTCTCCGCCACCCTCTCGCCGACCAGCCTCTCGTTTGGCAACCAATCCGTCAACACCACCAGTGGGGTTCTGACCGCCACCCTGACCAATGGCGGCAACGCGGCCTTGAGCTTCTCCAGCATCGCGCTTACGGGCACCAACCCCGGTGACTTCGCTCAATCGAACACTTGCGGCACCTCAGTCGCGGCTGGCGCCAGTTGCTCGATCACTGTCACGTTTGATCCGACCGCCAGCGGCAGCAGGTCGGCCTCGGTCAGTTTTACTGACAACGCCGGTGGCAGTCCCCAGTCTCTCAGCCTTAGTGGGACGGGCACTTCGGCAACAGCCAGTCTTTCGCCGAGCAGCCTTTCTTTCACGAACCAGCCGATTTCCCTGACCAGCAGCGCTCAAATCGTCACGTTGACCAACAGCGGCAGCACGGCGCTGAGTATCGGCAGCCTCACGATTACCGGCACGAATGCGGCGGACTTCGCAGAGGTTGCGGACACCTGTGGCGGTTCACTTGCGGCGGGGGCCAATTGCTCAATCGGTATCGCCTTCACTCCGTCAACGTCCAAATCCGAGACTGCATCTCTCGCCATCGCCGACAACGCCACGGGCAGCCCGCAAACGGCGAGCCTCTCGGGATTGGGAATCCACAACGTCGATCTCTCATGGACTCCCAGCACAACCTCCGGGGTCGTGGGTTATGACGTCTTCCGAGGAACCACTCCGGGAGGAGAGAGTTCGACCCCGTTGAACTCCACACCGGTCACTGGGGCGACCTTCACTGATCAGGGCGTGACGGCGGGTACGACGTACTACTATGTCGTGACGGCCGTCGGCTCAGATGACACGCAGAGTCCGGCCTCAGGAGAATCATCGACGGCAGTTCCAACCGATTAACCATCTCGCTTTCCGCTTAAGAAGGCGAATCGTCCCTAGAAACCACCCGGGCCCTCTGACGTGCCTCTCCCACGAGGCAATTTGAGGAGGGCCCGCTTTCCAACCAAAGAATCCAAAACCAAACACGCGAACTAGGGACCTTCAAGACGCCCACGTGTTTCTTCGCTCAGGGCGAGGGCGACTCGTGAGCAAAAAAACCCACCAGCAGTTCGTGCTCGCGGTCAACGTGTCGGCCTCGTGGCAGGCCGCAACGAGCAGACCCGCAAGATTATTGGGTTCTCCACAAGGATCGAGGAGACGTGGGGAGTGGAAACACATTTGCAGTGATCTGGCCGCAGGTATTTCTTGGAGTTTGCAGGATTAGGATCCCAATTTTAAGAACCAGTTTAGGCGGCAAGTGAGTATGCCGGAGATGAATCTGACTGTCTATTCCTCACGAAGCGTTGCAACGCTTAAGGTTGGCCGTTCAGGTTATAAAGCTCAATATTCATTCTTATATACATATGAGATCTATAATTGACATACCGCTTAATTGCCGACAGGCTCAATTTCCTTGTGCCCACCAGGCTTCTCCTCAAAACAGATACCCACTTAAACTTGACACGTTTAGCGCTCAGGCCGCAAGGGTCTGCCTTAAACGACTAAAGCGAGCAATACTTGCTCCCGCGGTCACTGCGCTCGCCCTAATGCTGGTTTTGTGCAGGAGCGGTTCTGCCGGCCAAGGCTCCACACTCACCGTCAGCCTCTCGAGCACCAACGTATCATTCGGCTACGTAACCGTCAGCGTGACGAGTGCCGCGCGCACCGTCTCGTTGAAGAACGCAAGCAACGCGGTGTTAACGATTCAAGGCATCGTCATCACCGGCGGCAACGCCACCGATTTCGCTCAGAGCAACGACTGCGCCCGTTCGGTTGCAGTCGGAGCGAATTGCACATTCAGAGTGACGATGACGCCGGCTGCTGCCGGCTCCCGGCATGCGAGCCTCACCATCGTGGACAGCGGTCCCGGCGGCAGTCAGACAGTAAACCTCAACGGAATAGGCATAGCTCCGGCGGTCAGCCTGTCTCCTCCCAGTGTTTCTTTCGGGAGCCGCCCGACCGGCACGACCAGTGCGGTACAAAACATAACCGTCAGTAATGGCGGTCTTGGGCTTCTGCTGATTACAAACCTCGCAATCATTGGCGCGAATGCAAGTGACTTCGCCCAAACCAACAATTGCGGCAACTCGGTTGGCTCAAGGCGGAGTTGCACCATCGGCGTGAGCTTCACCCCGACTGCCAGCGGTAGTCGTGCGGCAGCAGTCTCCCTTCTCGACAATGCCAGCGGGGGCGCCCAGACGGTCAGCCTTCTCGGGTTGGCCACCGGACCGCCTTCCGGTTCGGGCAATGCGGCAGCGGGGCCCAGCCTTTCCTCTACGAGCCTCTCTTTTGGAAATCAACCTATTGCTCTTTCCAGCACCGCGCAAACGGTCACCTTAACCAACAACACCGGCGCCGCACTGAGCGTTGCCGGGCTGACGATCGGGGGCGCCAGCGCTGGAGACTTCGCTGAGATTGCAAACAGTTGCGGCGCATCGGTGGGTGCGGGCGGCACCTGTCTGATCGGGGTGTCGTTCACGCCTTCTGCCGCGGGTCAGCGCACAGCCACACTCAGCATCACGGACAATGCCGGCAACAGCCCTCAAACGGTAAGCCTTACGGGTACCGGCTGCCCGGACGTCATCTTATCCTGGGCCGCCAGTCCCACCACCGGTGTCGTAGGCTACGATATTTACCGGGGAACCGCCTCAGGGGGGGAAAGCGGGACGCCGATAAACCTGGCGCCGGTCAACACCACCACGTACGTGGACGCTAACGTAAAGGCAGGGGCGACCTACTACTATGTCCTTCGGTCCGTAGCCGCCAATGGCGTGCAGAGCCCCGCCTCGAACGAGACAAAAGCCAATGTTCCGATCTCCTGACGGCCGCTTCCCTTCCCTGGCAAAGGGCCGCGACCTCAGGCGAATAGCCGGCACTCATGCTCTGCGCGTCGGCGGCAGGAGGGGCCCTTCGTGCAATACGGTTGGTCGCAGACCGGCCAGCGCCGAACGACGGCCAACCAGTCTCAAGGTGGCGTTCCCGCCGGCGGCAAGAACCGACCGTGACACGCCGCAGGAGAAGGAAGCTCGTCGATGCTGAATTCCGGACCGGCCAGCGGCCGAAAGGCGTTGAGAACGCTGCCGCTTATACATGCGTACGTAGCTCGATCGTTTTCGTGCTTCATTCGACGGATGGAGAGCCTGTCCCGAGGGCACTCGAGGCTCAAACACTCGACTTGTCACGCCTGCGAACATATTGTGTTTGCTTGACATTCCGTGGGCTGTCGGGTAAGCTGGAGGCGTCCTAAAAAGAGTATCCCGATTTGGCAGAGCGGCTTGGGCACGCAAGCCAGCGTGCGGAGGTTGCCCTACGTTTCCGGGATGGGTAAGATGATCCAGTCGCTAAATCTGTAACAACTTCGTGAATAAGGCTTTGAGTCAGTTTTTTCTGGTCTATAGGAAGTGACACGGCTCGGGTCCCGTCGGCTGCCCATGGAAGAGTCTGCACCTACCACGATTAACATCGTCATTTCGGACGACCACGCACTTTTTCGGGAAGGGTTGCGGAAGCTGCTGGAGGCTGAGCCAGGGATACAGATCGTTGGCGAAGCCGTGGATGGCGAAGAGACCGTAAAGGTGGTTCGCCAGCTCAAACCGCATGTGCTCCTGCTGGATCTCTCGTTGCCCAGGTTGAGTGGCCTCGAAGTGCTTGCGCAATTGAGCAACCTGGAACTCCCAACGCGCACGATTATGTTGACCGCAGCGATCGAGAGAGAGCAAGTCGTTGAGGCGTTGCAGTTAGGCGTGCGCGGGATTGTATTGAAGCATTCGGCACTGCAGCTTCTTCTTAAGAGCATTCGTTGCGTCCACGAAGGTCAGTACTGGCTTGGCCAGGAGGGCGTTTCGGATCTTATTCACGCGCTTCGCCGAATGAAGCCTTCTCACCGCGTATCGGAGGCCCCGCGAAACTTTGGCCTAAGCTCGCGGGAGATGGAAGTCATAGCGCTGATTGTGGCCGGCTATACGAACAAGGATCTGGCGCGGGAGCTCGGAATAAGCGAAAACACCGCAAAACACCACCTGACCAATATATTTGATAAGTTGGGTGTTTCCAACCGTTTAGAACTCGTCCTCTATGCCGTCGACCATGGCCTGGTCGCGGACAACTAAGCCCACATTTTAGGCGTAGGGTATGGCACTGGAGGGTGCTAGTACTATAGCTACGCATGGTGCTATTCCGATGATACCATAGGGCCATTGTCAAGTTTTCAGGGGAGCGTAGACTGAGATCATAGATCAGTAAGAGTTGGAAAAGCACCAAGAGACCGTCATGGGTCCCTGGTGAACTCGCAAGAAATCATTGAGGAATGGCACGAACGATGTCCGACGCAAGCGGTGGCGTAAGCCTCAGTAGTAAAACACGTGCTCAGCGATTCGAATTACGAATCCCGGTGCGCTATCGGACCGGGAGCGAAGAAGCCTGGCACAGTGGAACCACCAGAAACATAAGCCGGTCGGGCATGCTGCTCCACGGTGAGGATTGGGCCCGGCCAAGCACGCGCATCGAATTCACATTGCTTCTTCCGCGGCAGATGGGGACAGTCCGGGCTGCTGAGGTGATGTGTCGAGGCACGGTCACGCGGGCGGAACGGCACGGAACCGACGAGGGCGGCCCGTTGATGGCGATCCAGATTTCGCATTATCGGCTCGTTCGGCCTAAAGATGGGCGACGGTTGGAAGATTAGAGCCATCATCGATTTAGGAATAGCGGTTTTTGCGTCCGAGTCCGTTGCTCTGTGGTCGAGTTTAGGCGAGGGAACGTCAACTGGAGCCAGGGAGCGTTAAGGCAGTCACCCAGTTGGTTGCGACGCGGGTTCGGACGGCTGGCGGATTCCATCTTTGAACCAGTGAATTACGGCTTACAGAAGAGAAAGCATGTAAGTCACAGGGCGGAGCTTTATATGACTAGACCCCAGCCCAATCAGATGCTCCGAGCGACGAAAAGCAGCCAATGTTCCGAGTTGCCGAATGTTTTCCAGCATGACTTCTTCTTGCGTCCTACCCGGCGGCAAAGGCCAGGAAGGACGATTGGCTTCCTCGACTCCCCGCCTAAGGGAGTAAGCTCTTTGCGCTGAAGAGCGCAAAGGTTGTTACCTATCATTCTCATTCCTGCGGTCAAAATGAGCACTAAAACCCTACATCAGAACGCCGAGCGCGCAAGGCGTTTCGCGCTCCATCTGCCCGTATACTTTCGCATACCGCACAGCCCTACATGGTTGGAAGGTACTACGGAGAATATCAGCTACACGGGGGTGTTATTGCTTTCAACACATCCCTTAGTTCCTGACACTTCGCTCGAGTTGAGGTTGCAGCTCGCGCTGGGACCCAAACTGAACAACACGTCGGAGATTCGCTGTAAAGGCGCCGTGGTCCGCGTGGAGCAAAGAAATGCTCCGGAAACTCCGGTCGCTCTGGCCGTGTCGATCAGCGATTATCGAATCGTCCGCCAAGTCATGCTAGGGGGCGGCTCGATGGGGCTGGCCAAGAGCACGGAAACAGCGCCGAAAGCGCGGCGGCGCCAGCAGTAACTGCCCGATGTCGGGGGATGGAGGCGCGGGGAGTGATTATTTGCGTCGCCCGCGCGGGCCTCTTGACCAGCACAGAAGGTAGCATTCGATGGAAAGAATTGCAGCAAGAAGCGAGTTCGCGACACCGGCTGGCGTTTCCTTGGCTGGACAGCAGATCTATTGTGACCCGACATCAACCCCATCGAATGGCCGTGAGTTGTGAGCCTGTAAGCGCAACCTCCTTTGCGTGCAGCATTGTGCAATTGGTTCGTTAAGCGTATCCTTAAGAAAGCGGCGTTGCTAAAGATGGGCACTCAGAAAATTAAGCTGCGGTATTCATGGTTCCTTCTGTTGGCTGGCCTCGCAATCTCAACCGGGCAGGCGTGGGCAGCATCCGCCCGTCCCGCCGGGAACTCCGATGGCACGACGGCCGCTGGGCCGGTCCAAGGGGGAAAAGAATCGACGGGTCAGCAGGCCGCCCAAAATCCCAAGCGGGTGGTTGATGACTACCGTATTGGACCCTCCGATGTGCTGGCGATCAACGTCTGGAAGGATGCCGAGCTCACGCGGACTGTCACCGTGCGCCCGGACGGCAGGATTTCGCTGCCTCTGGTAGGAGAGTTAGAGGTTAACGGTTTGACGGCCAGCGGCGTGCAACGCTTGATAGGCCAGCGACTTGCGGAGTACATCTCCAGCCCCCAGGTCACCGTAATAGTGCAAGAGGTCAAAAGCCAGACCTACATAGTCGTCGGCAAAGTTGGAAAGCCCGGTTCATTCGATTTGGGAAAGCCCACCACGGTTCTGGAAGCCATCGCCATCGCCGGAGGCCTTCTTGACTTCGCCAAGGGCAACAAGATCAAAATCTTAAGGCGCCAGCCGGGCGGGCAAACGGAGACGCTTAACTTTGACTACAAACAGGTTGTCAAAGGAAAGAACACAGATCAAAACGTGCAACTCCAGAATGGCGACACCATCGTGGTTCCCTGAGGCGGAGTGGTCCGCAATCGGTAAGAGGAGGTAGAAATCGTTGGCTCAACAAGACGAAACTAATGACATCACGCTTGAACGAGCGTTCGAAGTCGTAACCCGGCGGCGCTGGTGGGTTCTCGTGCCGACCACCGTCCTTGCTCTGGCGGCCGCCCTGGTCACTTTCCTGCTCCCCAAACGCTACGAGTCCGAGGCTACAATTCTCGTAGAAGGCCAGCAGGTTCCTGAGCGTTACGTCACCTCCAACACGACCTCCGATCTCCGGGAAGTGCTCCTGATCATGACGGACGCCATTCTATCGCGCACTTCACTGCTCCAGATTATCGACCAATTTGGTCTGTATTCAAACCAGCGGAATCGCCTCTCCGCCGAGCAGTTGGTCGACTTGATGCGGAGCAACATCACCATTCAGCCGACGCAAAAGGGTCCGGATGCCAAAGGTCTGAACGCCTTCGCGATTTCCTTCTCCGCGGATGACCCCCACGCGGCGCAAGCGGTGACAGAGCGCCTTACCACCCTCTTCATTAAAGAGAACAATGAATCGCGCGAAGAACAGTCGACAGGTACCACGAAGTTCCTGGCCGACAAACTTGACGAAGCTTATGCGGACCTGAAGCAACAGGATATTCGCGTCCGCGACTTCAAGATGAAGAATCTTGGCGAATTGCCGGAGCAGCGAGAAGGAAATCTCGCCATTTTGACAGGATTGCACAGCCAACTCCAGAACTCGATGTCTGCCTTGGAACGAGCGCGCGAACAGCAAGCTTACCTGCAGTCTCTTCTCTCTCAGTACCAGGACATAGCCGCTTCCGGGCTTTCGGTTTCCGGTTCGGCAATCGCCAACCCGATCGATACCATGAAACTGGAGTTGACCAAGCTGCAAAATGAAAGGGCTGAACTCCTGGCGCGGTACACGGAGAAGTACCCGGACGTAGTCAAGATCGACGAGCAGATTAGAGAAACACAAGGCTTGCTGGCGGCGGCAAACAAAACCTCAGGGGCGCACAAGGATGCCGCCACTCCAGACACCCCCGATCCGGCCAAGTCGACGGAAAGAGATTCCGCCTTGGCGCAGCTCAAGAGCCAGTTGAAGGCAAACGGAATCGAAATCCAGAACGCCTTGGCGGACCAAAAGGAGCTTCAATCTCGCATCGAAGAGTACAACCGCCGCCTCAACCTGACGCCGGTGCGGGAGCAAGAACTCGCGGATGTGCAGCGGAATTACGACCTGTCCAAAAAGAATTACGATAACCTGCTGGCCAAGAAGACGGACTCCGAGATGGCTACCAGCTTGATCAGGAGTCAACAGGGCGAGCGGTTCCGGATCATTGACCAACCCAGCTTGCCGTCGAAGCCATCCAGCACTGCTCGTATTAAGATAAGTCTGGCGGGCCTCGTCGTGGGGCTCGGAATCGGGTTGGGGCTGGCACTTTTCGTGGACGCCCGGGACACCTCGCTCCGCAATGAGCAGGAACTCAGGCGGGCTTTTGCCTTCCCCATAATGCTGGGAGTTCCGGTCTTCCTGACTCAGGGAGAAGAGCGGAGGCGAGCGCGTCTGGCGGCGTTCGAGTGGTTGTGTGGGATTCTCATGTGCGTACTCGTCGGAGTGACAGAATTCTACGTTTATTGGCGGAGCTAGAGGCGAACGCGGGGCCCGTTCCCACGATTTCAGAGTGCCAATACACTAAGGGGAGTTGATTACGAATATGCCTGACCGAGTTCTTAAGCAACCTGGAAGAGATGCTGGGCTTACCTCGATTTCTTCGGAAGACTTACTCCCGGAGTGGGAGATGGTTGATTTCTGCCTTCCGGTTGGAACAGAAGAAAGCACCATTTCTCCGGAGAGCCGCGTGATTGTCCACCACGACCCGACGAGTGCCGGGGCGGACCGCTTCAAGTTGGCGCAAATACGGCTCAAGAGCCTTCAAGCATCGCGCGGACTGAAGAGCATTCTGATTACCAGCCCGATGCCAGGGGACGGGAAGACCACTGTGTCGTTGAATCTCGCTACCGTTCTTTCTGAGAATGGCAAAGTCCCCGTGCTCTTGCTGGAAGCGGATGTGTATAGACCCACCGTGCTCGAGAGGTTGGGGTTGAAGCCGTGGGCGGGACTGAGCGAGTGTGCCCGGCGCGGCGAAGACCCGATGCTGGCCATTCGGCGAATCAAACCCTTGGGATTCTATTTATTGCCGGCGGGGCATAGAGAGGAAGGCGACGTCGACATCCTCCAGTCGGCGTTCACTTCGCAACTGGTCAAGAGCCTTTCGGCAAGTTCCTTTGCTTGGGTTCTGATTGATGCTCCTCCCACCACCCCGGTTGCAGACGTGGTCACCCTTAATGCGCACGCCGACGCGACATTGCTGGTCGCCCGGGCGGGAGCGACAAGCCGCGAAGCCATCGAGGAGTCAACACGGAATCTGGGCCGCGACCGGATCCTCGGCATCATTCTCAACGGCGTGGAGGGACTCAATAAGGTTTACTCGCGGTACTATGGATACACGAAGTCAGAGGCTCGCTCAAAGGCAGCCCAAGCCAAGACCAGCATGGGCCTGGGCCTCAAGAAGTGAGCAGAGTAAGTTCCTGCGTCGGAGCAGTTCGTACGGAAGAAGGCAATTCGGTTTGTCCCTCCTCTCGGTAACTGATCTCGATTTTAAAATCGCCAGAGTAGTCGAACCAAAATGTTGAAGAAAAGTCTCGATTCTGTAGCTGGAGCTGAAAACGGAAAGGGCTGCAGCCACGCTTGGATAGCGCTGGACCGCGGCCTGTTGTCTTCCTTGGCGATCATCGTTTTGCTGCCCGCAACTCTCGCAGCGCAGCTTGCATCAACGACAACAACGACCTCTCCTCTGCCTACAGTCTATGGCAGTGGTTACCAGCTCCCACTTGAGTTCGAGGGGGAGCGCCCACCGGTTAACCAGATATCTGTCAGCGCGGGCGTCTCAACTTTTTACGACGATAACGTCCTCGGAACAAACACCGATCGTTTCAGCGACGAAGCGGCTTCTTTTGACGCGCGTCTCGGGATCCAGAGGCGGACGAAACGCTTGACGTTCGATTTAGAGTACGTCCCGTTTTTCACTCTGTATCGCGAGATCAGTGAGTATGACCGAACTAACCAGACCGCGAATCTGAACCTCTCTTATCGTTCAAGCCAGCGCACCCTCATAGGTTTGAATGAGACCTTCGGTTATCAGAACGGCATATATCCGGCTCTGGCCGCAGGGCCGACACTGTCGGGACTGCCTTCCCCGATCGGCCTGAACGGGATTATCATCCCCTACACGATCAGAACCCTTACGGATGTATCCGGACTGTATCTGACGTTCATGAAAAGCCGGCGCACCTCGGTGACACTGACCGGCGGCTACAGCCAATCCAAATATGGACCCGGCAAGCAGCAAAACATAGGTCTGCTCTTGTATAACGGCCAAGGGTTCAGCGGCGGCCTGACGCTCCAACACTATATATCCGCGCACACAAGCCTTGGCATTCTCGCACTTCATCAAGACACGACTTACCAGGGAGGCCTGGTTCTCGGCAGCCGACAACGTACTCAAATCGAAAGTGTCTACTTTTCCCTCGGCTCCGCGCTCTCTCCCAGCGTCACAGTTTCGTTGTTCGGCGGGCCCCAATACGTCAGCACTCTCGGCATGGTCTCGCCGCAAGCTACCCTCTCGGGCCACTTTCAATTTTCCGGAGGTGGAAGTGTTACGAAGGAGGTTCGAAAGACCGCTTTGAATCTTTCGATTACCCGATCCGTGACCGACGGTGGGGGGCTGTACACATCGGTTGTAAACGACCGCGCGGTTTTTAGCGCCCGCCGTCGATTGATCGGAAGCTGGGAAGGGGACTTACACGTCGGCGCCGCACGAGAAGATACCTCGCTGTTTCAGTTCGTCAACGGAAAGATCGACGGCCTGATCGCAGGGGTTACACTCAACCGGAAATTGCTGACACAGGGTCTCGTTTTCCACATCTCTTATGACACCATGCATCAGTTGAGCAAGGGCCCCATACCGCTCGTAGCGAACTTTGATCGCAACCAGGTGGCGGCGGGCTTTGACTATCAACTTAAGAGCCTTAACTTAGGGCGATAATCCTACGACTCGATTTAAATCTCCATTCCACGGTGCATAACCCGATCAAACCCGCGAACAGGACAAACTCAATGATCAGGGCAATTTTTGCGCGAACGAGACACCGAAAGGCGGCGCCAGACCGCCGGCCGGGCTCGGAGCATACCCGCGTGCACGTCGGCAGTCCGGAAGTCAACAGTTCGACGCTGGTGTCGGAGGAGATGTTCAGGAGAGTCCTCTCCTTGGAAAGAAAGAGAAGCGTGCGCTCGGGCCAACGCTTCGTCCTCGTCCTGCTGCATCTCGGCAAGGACCTCTGGGGTGAAGGACGAGGTGAAGTTCTTGATTCTCTGACCAAGGCGCTGGTGCTTGCAACCCGAGAGACAGATTTGCTCGGCTGGTACACGCACGATAAGCAAGTGGGTGTTATATGTACGGAGATTGGGTTAGGGCGGATTAACTCCATTCTCAGTTCCTTGGAAGCGAGGATCGGGAATGCCTTAAGAAGCAACCTTACTCTGGAGCAGAGGAACGCGATCCACCTTTCATTCCATGCGTTTCCGGACGACTTGGACCTGGAAAACGGGGGCCGTCCGGCGGACAAGCGTCTCTATCCGGACTTGTATCCCGGGACTGTCTCTGCAAAGTCTGCGCACGCGATTAAGAGGAGCATCGATATCGCCGGAAGCGTCCTCGCTCTGGCTCTCCTTTCTCCCTTCCTGGTCGCGATTGCCATCGCAATCAAGCTGACCTCGAAAGGACCGATCCTTTTCAAGCAGCAAAGGCTGGGGCAATACGGAACTCGGTTTACTTTCTTGAAGTTCAGATCGATGTTCTACCAAAACGATCCCAAGATTCACCAGAATTACGTCAAGGAGTTCATTTCAGGGAAGCATGACTCGCAGCCGGCAGGTAGCCCCAAGGTGGTTTTCAAGATCCAAGACGATCCACGCATAACGCCGGTCGGGCGGTTCCTGCGGAGAGCGAGCTTGGACGAACTCCCCCAATTCCTGAATGTGCTCAAGGGCGAGATGTCGCTGGTTGGACCAAGGCCCCCAATTCCTTATGAAATTGAGACCTATGAACTCTGGCACCGCCGTCGCTTCCTGGAAGTCAAACCGGGAATAACCGGATTGTGGCAAGTAACAGGTCGGAGCAGGACAAAATTCGACGACATGGTTCGCTTGGATCTCAAATACGCCAGGACATGGTCGCCATGGCTGGACATCAAAATCCTCTTGCGAACCCCAACAGCCGTGCTGCGGGGAGACGGCGCTTACTGACCATAAACTACTTCGCTTTGTTCCATTCACTCGTTCGAAGCCACTTACAACAACCATAAGCTAGGGAGGGGAACATGATTCGTGTGGGCGTTCTCGGATACGGTTACTGGGGTCCAAACGTCGTCAGAAATCTACAGGGCCAGGATTCAGCGGTGGTCGTCGCCATCTGCGATCGGAGCGCAGCTGCACAGAAACGCGCCCAGCGTGCCTACCCTTGTCTAACGGTCATTTCCGACGCAAACGAAGTCTTGCGTTCACCGGATATCGATGCCGTGGCCATCATCACGCCCGTATGGACACATTTCGAACTCGCCAAGGCCGCCTTGGAAAACGGGAAGCACGTGTTCGTCGAGAAGCCGTTCACTTCCACATCGGCCCAGGCTGAGGAACTGATCGAGTTGGCGGATCGGAAGAACCTCAAGATCATGGTCGACCACACCTTTCTGTTTACGGGCGCAGTGAGAAAGATCCGCCAACTCATCGATCAAGATGAGCTCGGGGATCTCTACTACTACGATTCCATGAGGATCAATCTGGGCCTTTTCCAACACGACATCGATGTGATCTGGGACCTCGCTCCTCATGACCTGTCCATTATGGACTATCTCATCCGGCAGGAACCTGAGGCCATCGTGGCCACCGGAGAGACACACCTGAACGGGCACGCCGACGTGGCTTTCTTGACGATCTACTTCCCGCACCGAACCATCGCCCACATCAATGTGAACTGGCTATCTCCGGTGAAAGTCCGGACAACGCTCATCGGTGGCGAGAAGAAGATGCTGGTGTGGAATGACCTGGAAGCCGACGAGAAGTTGAAAGTTTATGATCGCGGAGTCCAGATCGCCAGCAATGAGGGCGTCTACGAATTGCTGGTTAGCTACCGCTCGGGAGACATGTGGGTGCCCAAAATCGAACAGACTGAGGCCCTGAGAGTTGAGTTGGGATACTTTTTGGATTGCATCGAGAAAGACGAAACGCCCTTCAATGACGGCGTGGCTGGATTGCGTGTGGTCAAGATGTTGGAAGCGGCCGGTGAATCACTTAAGCTGAGAGGGGAGACTGTTCTGGTATGAACGAGCACGTTTGCATCGCGCCGGACGTGAAGTTGGGGAACAACGTCAAGCTCTCAAAGTTCATCAACCTCTACGGTTGTGAAATCGGAGACGACACAAAGATCGGGGCGTTTGTGGAAGTCCAGAAGGGCGCCTCGATTGGGAAAAGGTGCAAAATCTCAAGTCACACCTTCATCTGTGAAGGTGTGACCATAGAAGACAATGTGTTTATCGGACACAATGTGACATTCATCAACGATAGCTACCCGCGCGCCACCAAGCAGGACGGGGAGTTACAAACCGAGAAAGACTGGAAAGTCGAACCTACGCGGGTTAAGAAGGGCGCCTCGATTGGATCAGGAGCTACGGTCCTTTCTGGGGTGACGATCGGAGAGAACGCCATCGTGGGAGCGGGCAGCGTCGTTACGCGAGATGTCCCCGCGAACACAATTGTGGCGGGCGTGCCGGCCCGAGTCCTGCGTCTCTTGGAGCCAACGATCATGGAGGTATCAATTCGTGAATAGCCCCAGCATCCCTTTTCTGGATCTCATTACTCCGCATCGAGAGCTCAAAGACGAACTGGCGAAGGTTTTCAACCGGGTCTTGGAGACAGCGGGCTTCGTCGGCGGTCCAATGGTAGCCGATTTTGAAAAGGAATTCGCACGATTCTGCGGCACTCGACATTGCATTGGGCTCGGGAGTGGCACAGACGCTGTCCGATTCGCACTCATCGCCGCGGGCGTCAAGCCCGGCGACGTCGTTTTGACAGTTCCGAACACCTTCATCGCTACAACCGAAGGCATTAGCCAGGCGGGAGCCACACCTGACTTCGTGGACGTCGACGAGCGCACGTACAACATGGACCCTCAACAACTTCTCAAGTACCTTCAGGTCCAATGCAGCGTCGACGGAACCACGGGCCGCGTTTACAACCGCAGGCTGGGGAAACCGGTCACAGCGGTGGTCCCGGTTCACCTTTACGGCCAACCCGCGGATATGGATGCCATCGCGGAGATCGCCGATCGCTTCGGCTTGCGGGTGGTGGAAGACGCCTGCCAAGCGCATGGGGCAGAGTACTATTCGCGGAAAGAGAAGGTTTGGAAGAAGGCTGGGACGATGGGCAGAGCAGCGGCTTTCAGCTTTTATCCCGGCAAGAACCTGGGCGCCTGCGGTGAAGGCGGAGCTGTGACGACGAACGACGATGAAATCGCTCGCCATGTGCGCATGCTCCGGGACCACGGGCAGTCGCGAAAGTACTATCACGACATGGAGGGATACAACGGCAGATTGGACGCCGTTCAAGCCGGAATCCTCCACGTGAAACTCGCGCACCTTGGCGAATGGAATGAGAGTCGCCGCCAGGCCGCCATGCGTTATCGCGAATTGTTCAGGGCGGGAAATGGCTCGGAGTTTCCACCCTATGAGCCGGATTGGTCGAAACCGGTCTACCATCTTTACGTGATTCGGGTGCAGGACCGCGACAGCCTCCTCCGGCGTCTGGCTGAAGAAAACATCGGCAGCGGAATCCACTACCCTGTGCCTCTTCATCTCCAGAAAGCGTACGACTCCTTTGGCTATAAGCCAGGAGATTTTCCAGTAACTGAGAAGGTGGCGTCGGAAATCGTATCGTTGCCCATGTTCCCCAACCTGTCCGCCGAGCAGCAGACTCGAGTGGTCAGTGCGATTTTGAGATTCGTCTCTGAGAGTTGCGAACAGACGGTATTGTCCGGTTCCCCCCGCACTGCATGAAGCCCCGGTCTAAGCCGCCGGAATTCAGCGCACCGCTCGTAGCCAAGGGTGCAGGTTCTCCGGCCGAACGACCAGATCTTCGTACCCCAGGCAACCCATCCCCACCTCCCACGTCCACAAAGCCTGACATGAATAACTCAACGCCCTGGCGCCTTCAAGGGAAACGGGTCGCGATGGTCGTGTTCGCTTTTTACCCGGAGGATCCGCGACCGCGTCGCGCGGCGGAGGCTCTTGCCGGGCAAGGAATGGAAATTGACCTGATCTGCCTGGCGGAAAACGGTGGCGCGCCGCGCCGCGAGGTCCTCAACGGTGTCGCCGTCAGGCGTCTTCCCGTCACTCGCAACCGCGGCTCGTTCCTCAGATACGGTTTCGAGTACGTCGCATTCCTTTTGGCCGCAGCCGCGATCCTGGCGAAGCGGACGCTGGTCCGCCGCTACGATTTGGTCTATATCCATAATATGCCCGACTTCCTGGTTCTGTGCGGATTGATCCCCAAGCTATTGGGCGCCAAGGTGATACTCGATCTGCATGATCCGATGCCTGAGCTCATGACCACTATTTTCGGATTGCGACCCGATGCGCTCCCCGTTCGCTTCATCCGGCGCCTGGAGAAGTGGAGCATTGCACTTGCGGATTCCGTGGTTACTGTCAACCGGGCCTGCGCCAGACTATTCACCTCGCGCAGTTGCCCTGCGCGAAAAATGCACGTGGTAATGAACTCACCCGACGAGCGGATATTCAGTCCTCGCCCCCCGCACGCTCGCCTTACGCCGAACGACGCGCAGGGTGGTGATTTTGTGCTCATGTACCACGGGTCCTTGGTCGAACGTAATGGCCTCGATGTTGGGATTGAGGCACTGGCTTGGGCGCTACGGTCGGTTCCCAATGCGAAGCTGAGGGTTTACGGGCGGCAAACTCCGTATCTGAAACAGGTGATGGACTTGGCCCAAGATAAAGGTGTGGGAGCGTCAGTTGAATACCTGGGGCCCAAGTCGCTCGAGCGCCTCGTCGACGCGATCGGCGACTGTGACGTGGGGATCATACCCAACCGTCGAAGTATCTTCACCGAGCTTAACACACCCACCCGCATATTTGAGTACCTGACGCTGGGTAAGCCTGTGATTGCTCCCCGCGCCGCAGGTATCTGTGATTACTTCGACGACGCCTCCATGATCTTCTTTGAGCTCGGAAACGAGCGAGACCTCGCCGAGAGAATTGAATATGTTTTCTCTCATCCCGCCCAGGTGGCTGAGATAACAAGACGAGGGCAGGAGGTTTGCCGGGAACATAGCTGGCGCATAGAGAAGCAGCGGCTCTTAGGGCTTGTCGCAGAGCTCTTGAAGGTGGAGGCCAATCAAGTCGATGCTGCAGAGAACCAGAATCACTCGGAATCGACCGCGTCGCTTTCAACCCCCAGGATGGAATGAGCACGTTTAGGGATTTCCATGCGGTTGTCGAGGCGGTTGAGGCCGGATTCCAAGGCCGCCGAGTGCTGGTAATCGGCGACCTGATGCTGGACCGGTACCTCTGGGGCACGGTCGATCGAATCTCGCCCGAAGCGCCGGTTCCGGTCGTCCGCCTTGACCATAAGACTTGCGTGGCGGGAGGAGCAGCCAACGTCGCAGCCAATCTGAGCGCGCTCGGCTGCAAGGCATCGGTGGCAGGCGTCGTAGGTAACGATGAAGACGGCTGCCAACTTCTCGAACTCTTGCGTTCCGCCGGCATTGAAACGAGCGGCGTCCTTTCGACGCCCGACCGGCCGACTACCTGCAAGACCCGCATTCTGGGAGGCCGGCAGCAAATGCTGCGCCTTGATGTCGAAAAGGCCAGCGAGCTCAGCGCGGAGTTGGAGGCCCAATTACTTTCCCGGCTCGATCTGCAGGTCACCGGCTGCGCAGCGATTATCCTGTCTGATTACGGCAAGGGTCTGCTATCAGATGCCGTTTGCCAGGCCCTCATCCGCCGCGGGCACGAACTCTCTATCCCCACTTTGGTCGATCCGAAAGGGCTAGACTACCAAAAATACTCCCGTTGTGATGTGATTTCTCCCAACCGACTGGAACTCGCGGCGGCGACCTCCGGGGATTACGGCAACCTGGAACTGCTGTTACAAAAAGGCCAGCAACTTCGTTCGAAACTCGAGATTGGCCGACTCATGGTCACCCTGGGCGAACTGGGAATAACTATGCTGGACAGCACCGGCGTTCATCGCTTCCCTGCCCTGGCCCGTGAGGTGTTCGACGTCTCCGGCGCAGGTGATACCGTGATTGCCACCGTTGGTGCGGGCGCGGCAGCCGGCCTGCACCTGCACGACGCCATCCGTCTTGCCAACATGGCAGCCGGCATTGTGATCCGGAAATTAGGCACAGTCCCGGTCTCCAAAGACGAATTACTCGCAGGCATTGTGTCGGACGGCGTGGCGAGTCAAGGGGAGAAAGTCTGTTCCTTCGAAACGCTTTTGAAGCGCGTCGCGCATTGGCGTCTCGCCGGCGAGCGCATTGTATTTACCAACGGCTGTTTTGATCTGCTTCACGTGGGGCACTTGACCCTCCTTGAACACGCCAAGCGCGAAGGCGATTATCTCATCGTCGCTCTTAACACCGACCGCTCCGTGCGTGCCCTCAAGGGAACCAATCGTCCTGTGATTTCCGAAGACGCCCGCGCCAAGCTCGTGGCGGCGCTCCCGTGTGTTGATGCCGTAGTACTTTTCGACGAAGAAACGCCCCTCAACCTGATCCGCGCGGTGCAGCCCAACGTTCTCGTGAAAGGCGGCGATTATACCGAAGAGGAAGTTGTCGGGGCCAAAGACATGAAGAGCTGGGGTGGGAAAGTTACGCTCGTTCCCACCGTCGCAGGTGCCAGCACAACAGCCATTCTCAAAAAAGCCTTTGCCCCCTTGCCCGAGCCTTCCAGCGAAGACGCTCAATAAGCCTCAGCAAGGTGGAGAGTAACGGCACGATAGAAAATTGTCCGCCTCCCAGGCGGGCACTCTTTATAGGAGGTTCTGCTCGTGGTCAAAACACAAAGGGTTGTCGTCGCGGGCCTCGGTGAGGTGGGCAAGCCCATTTTCGAACTCGCTTCAAGACACCATCAAGCAGTGGGAGTAGACATTTCGACTCCGGCGGAGAAGATCGATCAGGTGGACGTCCTGCACGTCTGTTATCCCTTCGCAATCAGGGATTTCCCAGGTGAAACAGCTCGCTATATCGCGCTTTACAAGCCGGCCCTGACCATCATCAACAGCACTGTCGCAGTCGGGACGACGCGCAGGATCGCAGAGCAGACGGGCACTGTTGTCGTCAATAGCCCTGTACGAGGAAAACATGCACGCATGCTCGACGATCTGCTCAAATATACGAAGTTCGTGGGCGCTATCGATCGGACTTCCGGCGAGCAGGCGGCACAGCATTTCAACTCGATGGGAATGAAAACCAAGATCCTTTCTTCCCCGGAAGCAACCGAATTGGCGAAGCTCACCGAAACCACCTACTTCGGGCTTATCATTGCTTGGGCCCAAGAGGTGGAGAGGTACTGTGATATGTGGGGTGAGGATTACAACGAAGTCGCGTCGATTTACGAGGAGATTAGCTACCTCCCGCCGGTTAAATTTTTCCCGGGAATCATCGGCGGACATTGCGTGATGCCCAACATCGAAATCCTAACCCGGCTGGTTCCTTCGGAACTGCTGCAGGCCATAAAGTCCTCCAATGCCCTAAAGATCGAGCGGGATGCGCGCAAGAGCGGGGCAGGCGACGGCAAGGGGAATGTGATCGCGGCGGGAGCGGCGGTTGTCCGCTGAAATGACCGGAAGAGGACGATGCGGATCGGCAGGCAGTGTTCTGGCCTGCCTTCCAAGGCCTTCAGGTCTGGGAGTTGTCGCGACTCGTTTGCCGGACCGTCAAACAGCCCTACCCCAGCGGAAGCGCATATGAAGGTCAGCATCTTCGGATTGGGTTACGTAGGGACGGTGTCTGCTGGCTGTCTGGCGCACGACGGACACGAAGTCATTGGAGTAGATCTAGCCCAGACCAAAGTCGATCTGATCAACGCCGGCCAATCCCCAATTGTAGAAGCTGAGATCGGTGAGATTCTCGCCGAGACAGTCAAGACTGGACGGTTGCGCGCCGTCCACGATGCTCAAGATGCCATCAGGGACACAGACTTGTCTTTCGTTTGCGTCGGTACCCCAAGCCAGGCCAACGGCAACCTTGATTTGACCTATGTCAGGCGGGTTTGCGAGCAGATAGGTCGTGCTCTCGGAAGCAAGACCACCCATCACGCCGTCGTAATTCGCAGTACGATCTTGCCTGGAACCACGCGCCGGATTATCATCCCCCTGCTCGAGCAGTTCTCTGAAAAACGGGCCGGCATTGAGTTCAGCGTTTGCTACAACCCGGAGTTTCTCCGCGAAGGCTCGGCAGTGATGGATTTCAGGTTCCCGGCTAGGACCGTGGTTGGGGAGTTCGATCGAGCGGCTGGTGACACGCTGTCTGCACTCTACGCTCAATTGGATTCCCCGTTGGTCAGGACCGACCTGGAAACTGCCGAGATGATCAAATACGTTGACAACAGCTGGCACGCCCTGAAGATCGGGTTCGCAAACGAGATGGGGAATCTATGCGGGTCATACGGCGTGGATGCACGAAGGGCGATGGAGATTTTTTGTTTAGACAAGAAGCTCAACCTTTCCTCCGCTTACCTTTCCCCTGGCTTTGCCTTTGGAGGGTCGTGTCTGCCCAAGGATCTGCGCGCGCTAGCCTATGCAGCCAAGGCGCATGACCTGGAGTTACCGATCCTGAACTCGATCCTCAGGAGCAATGAACTCCAGGTGTCAAGAGGCTTGCAGCGTATCGTTGACAAGGGGCACCTGCGGGTGGGAGTACTGGGGTTCAGTTTCAAAGCCGGAACCGACGACCTCCGCGAGAGCCCCATGATAGAAATCATTGAGCGGCTTTGCGGAAAAGGCTATGATTTGCGTATCTACGACAAGAACGTGCAAATGGCGAAATTGATGGGCGCCAATCGTGACTATATTCTGAATCACGTTCCCCATCTGTCCAAATTGATGGTGAACGATATCGAGTCGGCTCTGAATCACGGCCAGACGATTGTGATCGGGAATAGCGATCTGGACTTTAGAACCATTCCATCGAGGCTCCAGCATACTCAGAGCCTTGTGGATCTTGTTGATCTCTTCGAATCTGCGAGTGACTCTCGCCAACTCGAGAGCCTTCGCTGAGCCCCTATGTGCGGCATTTGCGGACAATACAACTTCGGTAACTTGGAACCTGTCGACCGCCGGACGCTGGTCGCAATGAACGAGACCCTCCGCCACCGCGGGCCTGATGATGAGGGGTACTACCTCGCCGGGCCGCTCGGATTCGGCTTTCGGAGGCTTTCGATCATCGATCTCTTGGGCGGCCATCAGCCCATGTCGGATCTCGAAGAGTCCGTGTGGGTGGTTTTCAACGGCGAGATCTATAACTTCCCCGAACTGCGACGTGAGCTGGAAGGGTACGGCCACGTTTTCCGCACGAAATCGGACACCGAAGTCATCATTCACGGATATAAGCAGTGGGGCGACGACGTCCTCAATCACCTCAACGGCATGTTTGGCTTGGCCATTTGGGATGCGCAGAAGCGCCGCCTGGTCCTGGCTCGAGATCCATTCGGAATCAAGTTGCTTTATTACCTGCTGGATGACAAGCGCTTGTATTTCGGTTCGGAGATGCGCGCCATTTGCGCCACGATGCGAGTCAAGCCGGGAATTGATGCCACCTCGTTGAATCTATTCTTGCGCTACCGCTACACACCCTCGCCCCACACAATACTGAAGGGTATCTGCAAGCTCGCTCCCGGGACCAAGCTGATTGTACAGAACGGCACTTGCCAAGTGGATCGGTGGTACAAATTCAAGCCCACCCCATTCACCCCCCCAAAATCGGCCGAAGAAGCTCTCGAGGAGTTGTCTACCCTCTACAAACAAGCCATTAAGCGGCAACTCCTCAGCGATGTTCCTGTGGGCTTGCTCTTGAGCGGCGGCATCGACTCCGGATTACTGCTCGCTTTGATGAATCTCAACGGGAGCGCGTGGCAGACTTATACGGTGGGATACGGCTCGGCATTTCCCGACGATGAACTGGCCGACGCCGCTGCGACCGCCCGCGTCTTGAATTCGAAGCACACCAGCGTCCTGATTTCCCGATCACTCTTTGAAAAGACTCTATCGAAGATTGTCGCCTGCTTGGAAGAACCTATCGCAACTTCTTCGATTGTGCCGATGTATTTCGTGTGCCAACGCGCCCACCAGAACGTAAAAGTCGCTCTCGTCGGGCAAGGCCCGGATGAACTGTTTGGTGGCTATGCTCGCCACCTTGGCGTGCGCTATGGCTCCCATTGGGCGCGGCTGCCGGATTGGCTGCGGAACCGCCTCTCTTCCGTCATCACCCGTCTGCCACGAAACGAGACGCTGAAGCGCGGAGTCTACTCCTTGGCGATCCCCGACCGGATGCGCAGGTATCAGTATGTTTTGTCGATTCTGCCGGGCGACCAGGTCGACCAACTATTTCAGGAAAGCGTCCTGCCTCCAAACGCCGGTGATGCGATACTGGACTGCTGGGCGGGCATGACAGACCTCATGTCCGAGACGGACGAACTCGGCGGGCTTCAGTTCCTCGAGTTGCGATCGACGCTCCCGGATGAACTCCTCATGTACGCGGACAAGCTTTCTATGGCTCACAGCCTGGAACTTCGCGTCCCGTTCGTGGATAAAGAAATAGTGGAATACGTCGAACGACTACCGGCCGACTTCAAAGTGCGGGGAGGTTCCCGAAAGTGGTTGCACCGGCTGGTGTGCCGGTCATACCTTCCGGCGGCGATGCTAAGCCGGCCGAAACGCCGATTTGCTAGCAACGTGGTGGATGGGTGGTTTCACGACGCCGTCGATAGCAAGATGAGTGAGATCCTGCTCGATAGCGGCTCGAAGATTTATCAATACCTCCGTCCAAACGTGGTGCGCGTCCTTTTCGAGGAGCACGCCTCGGGCCGCCACGACAACCATAAGATTCTGTTTAGCCTTGTGGTGTTCGAGGAATGGCTGCGGGCGCACGCGGCCCCTGTGGCAGCGGCTTGCTAGGCGCCACTGGGCACCTTCGTTCGCACCGGTTGCCGTCCGGCCCCGAGATAACAGTAAGAGGAAAACATGCAGGAAGGCTGTGCCCCGATTCCCTACGTTTTGATCACGCCAGCCCGTAACGAAGAGGCGTTCATCGAAAAGACGCTCGAGTCGATGATTCAACAGACGTGTACCCCTTTGAAATGGGTGATCGTTGATGATGGCTCGACCGACAGGACACCCGGGATCGTTAGCCGGTACTTGGACAAGTACCGATGGATCGAATTGATCCACATGCCCCAGAGACGCGATCGGAGCTTCGCAGCGAAAGTGCAAGCCTTCAACGCGGGCTATGAAAGGGTGAAAGACCTCGATTACGAGATCATTGGCAACTTGGATGCCGATATTTCCTTTGACAAGGACCATTTCGAGTTTCTCACCCGAAGGTTCTCGGAGGATCCTTCGCTTGGTGTAGCCGGAACAGTCTTCAGGGAAGAAACCTTCAGCTCAGAAAAGGACAGCTTCGCGGGGGAGAGGCACGTCTCGGGTCAGTGCCAGTTGTTCCGGAGGCAATGCTGGGAGGAGATCGGCGGATATATCCCACACCGCGCCGGAGGAATCGACTGGATGGCAGTGACCACCGCCCGCATGAGGGGCTGGAAGACGCAGTCATTTCGGGAAAAATGGTTCTTCCACTACCGGCGCCTCGGAACCGCGGAACGCAGTGTTCTATCCTCCGCGTTTTCGTATGGAGAGAAAGACTACTACCTCGGTGGGCATCCGCTCTGGGAACTGTTCCGAGTTACCTATCGAGCCGCTAAGCGACCCTACATCGCGGGCGGACTGGCTTTGGGCCTGGGTTATTGTTCGGCTTGTCTGCGCCGAACACCTCGCCCCGTATCGCCGGAACTGATGGCTTTCCACCGCAGGGAGCAAATGGCTAAGCTCAAGGCTGTCCTGAGGTCCCTGCTAAGACTCAAACGGATTGACAATTTCGTCGTGACTCGGAACTAACCCGCCATGGACGTTGCGGCTATCCTGGAGGGAACCAACCTCCAAGCGTCCTTATGTGAGGAGACCGACTGATGGAGGCCAGAATGTATTTTGTAGAACGTAGCCTGAGGTTCATGCGGGGCGCAATTGCGACCTATGGACCTTCCTTCATCAAGAAGGCCCTTTGGGATAAGGAGTACTCTTCCGGTAAATGGAACTTCAACGATAACACGTCCAACGATTGTGTGTACCCGTATCTCGAGAAATATGCCGGGAGCGGAAGCATCCTGGACATTGGGTGTGGATCAGGCAACACGGCCAATGAAATGGCCTTTAACGCTTACGGCAGCTACCTCGGCGTGGACATATCCGTGGCGGCCCTCGAAAAGGCGCGTAGGTGGTCCGAGGCGAATGGACGGGCACAGAAGAACAGTTTTGCGCAGGCGGACTTTCTCAAATACGAGCCCAGCCAGCGGTTCCATGTCATCCTGTTTCGGGAGTCCCTCTACCTCGTGCCGCTGGGCAGCATTAAGGCAACCTTAGATCGATACTCGAAGCACTTGGAAGAGGGCGGCGTGTTGATGGTGAGGATAGCCACCATTGAGAAGGGTAAGCAGAAGCATAGACCCAGCGCGATGATACGCGCCATCGAGGACGCCTTTGACGTTCTCGAGAAAGGTCAATTCGGCGAATCAGGGGCCACGGTGATTGTTTTTCGGTCAAGAGACGGTGCGGAGACTAAACACAGCCTTTGAGACAGAAAGAGCTCTAGTGCTGATGGAGAACGCAGTTCTTGGTCGCTCTCGTCAGCACACTTCGGGAGGGGGTAGTTCAAACTGACTTCTGCAACTGTTACGACCAATACGAGCGCAGTCAAAAGAAGCGAGAGTGTTCCGCCGATCGGTGCCCAGGAGGTCTGGCGCGCCCTCGAACGCGTCCGGGGCTGGGTCGAAGCTCGCGATTACCGCGGCTACGAGCCCTTTGACGGGTTGTCCTCCTGGGTGCGTACCTTAGCCTTTGGCAACCTGTTCGCCGAGCGCGTCCTGCAGCAAACAATCCGCCAATGCCCTTTCAATATCCGCCCATTGTTTGGCGTCCGGCCACAGGAGTCTACCAAGGGCCGTGGCTACATGGCGTGGGGCTACTTGATGCTCTTTCGAGCCACCGAGGATCAAAGTTTTCTCGACAAGGCGATGCTCTGCCTTCAGTGGCTTGACAGGCATAAGGTGCGCCGTTTCGAGCATCATAGCTGGAGTAATCATTACGATTTTGCCTCCCGTGGCGGCTCTTATACCAAGGACGATCCCATCATCGTGTGGACGAGCCTGATCGGGCAGGCCTACATTGAAGCCTTCAAGATTACCAAGGATAGTTGGTCCCTGGATATTGCGGAGAGTGCGTGCAACTGGATCCTGGAGCTGCCGCGGGAAAAGACAGGTCGAGGCGACTGCTTGAGCTATCTTGCCCACGTCCAGAGCTCCATCCATAATTCCAACATGCTTGGCGCGAGCTTGCTTGCGCAGACGGCCAAGCACACTGGAAATCAGGAATACCTCCGTGTCGCCCGTTCGGCGATGGAATATAGCTGCTCGCGGCAACTTCCCGATGGCTCATGGTGGTACGCAGAAGATCCCAAGTTCCATTGGATCGACAATTTCCATACCGGCTACAACCTGGACAGCCTTGATGCCTATATCGAGGCCACGGGTGACGAGGAGTTTCGCCCAAACCTCAACAAGGGTCTGGAGTTCTATAAGACCCATTTTTTCGAAGAAAGCGGCCGGCCGAAGTATTACCATACGCGGACCTTTCCGGTGGATATTCAGTGCGCAGCGCAGTCCATCGACACGTTGGCACATTTTTCGCGGCGGGACCTGCAATGCCGCGAACTTGCAGGAAAGGTGGCCGCCTGGTCGACCCAAAATATGCAGGACACAACGGGGTACTTCTATTATCGGCAATATCCGCTGCTAATGGCGAAGACTCCGATGATCCATTGGGGGCAGGCCACCATGTTCAAGGGCCTTGCCCACCTGTTCCTTCAGTTGAAACGCACGGATCCCCCCGAATCAGGCCGCGCAGAATAGCCGCCAAAGACAGTCCAGAAGGTCCCCTCAGGAATGATAGGAGTAATTGCTGATCCAACGGACCAGGAGGTCGTTCGCGAGTTCTTCGAGCTTTTCAAGACTCCGTGGGAGTTCTGCCGCAGAGATCGGCGATACGAAGTTCTCCTCTGCGCCGGTGGAGGCCAGCCTAACGCAACCGCTAGGCTCGTCCTCGTTTACGCCGGGACAAGAACCTGCTTTGACGACGAGCAGAAGCTCCTGACTGGCCCTTCGCGAAGTCGCGCTCCCCTCTTCTGGAGCCCAGGGTGCAGGATCCCAGTCTACGGGGAATCCGTCACGTTTCCTGAAAAGGGACGGGGCCTCCTCGCGGACGACGATTCCGGAGAGTGCGTGGCGTATCGGCACCATTCGAAGGACCGTGTACTGGTCCGGGTCGGCTATGACCTGTTCAGTGAAATCCGCCACCTTCTATCACTGGGCCAGCCGCCTGCCAACGCCCACATGCCGGCGCTGGAGTTGCATATCGCGTTTTTGAGAGATTTAATCACGGGGAGTGGGATTCCCCTGGCTGAAATTCCGCCTGTCCCTGAAGGGTACCCATTCATAGCTTGCCTGACCCACGACGTTGATCATCCCTCGGTCCGACTGCACAAATGGGACTACACCACAATTGGGTTTCTTTACCGCGCCGTGCTTGGCTCATTCCTTAATTTCTTGCGAGGACGGTTGCCTGTTCGAAGTTTGCTCACGAATTGGATGGCAGCCTTGAAGCTGCCCTTCGTCCACCTGGGGCTGGCAAAAGACTTCTGGCGGGATTTCGACGACCGCTACCTGAAACTGGAGGCCGGGAGCCACTCGACGTTCTTCGTGATCCCCTTCAAGAACCGTCCCGGAAGGGACGCCGATGCTCGCGCGCGCAGCCATCGCGGCGCCTCCTATGGCGCTCGGGATCTCGCAGACACCATGCAAAAGCTGCTTGACGCGGGGTGCGAGGTCGGACTGCACGGAATCGACGCGTGGCTTGACAGCTCTTCAGGGCGCGAGGAACTGGAAGAGATTCGCCGCGTTACTGGCCACTCCGAACTCGGCGTCCGCATGCACTGGCTCTATTGGAACCAGCAATCGCCCGTCGCCATCGAGAAAGCCGGAGCAGCCTATGACTCAACCATGGGTTATAACGAGGCAGTGGGGTACCGCGCCGGTACAACCCAAGCCTACAAGCCGCTCCAGGCCAGCCACCTTCTCGAATTGCCGCTGCACGTGATGGACACCGCGATGTTTTATGCGGCTTATCTCAGGCTCTCTACCCCGCAGGCGGAGGCTCTCCTCCGACGAATGGTGGACACTGTGTCCCGTTTCGGCGGTTGCCTCACGGTCAACTGGCATGATCGCAGCCTTGCTCCGGAGAGGTTGTGGGACGCCAATTATAGCGGCCTGCTCCAGGATTTGAAAAGGCGGGGCGCATGGTTCGCAACCGCAGCACAAGCGGTTTCGTGGTTCCAAAAACGCCGCAAAGCCGTGTTCGAGACCGAAGGCATGGAGCCCAACACCGTGCGCGCCAAGCTTCCGGACGACTATGGCAGTAACCTGCCGGGGTTGCAGTTGCGCATCCATAAGGCTCGCGAACGGGAGGCGTTCGTCGCTCCCGGTCCAGATGAATATGTCGGCGCACCTGTAAACGAAATTGTCCATTTAGACGGGATTACTTTTCCAGAGTCGGCTTGCTAGCTGCCACTGCGGGCGGCTTCAGGAACGTATCCATAGAATGTCATGTCTCCCACTTTAGCGCTATTTCTCTGGCTTATCCTGCTCCTGGTCCTGTTTGTCTTCGACCCCGCGAGGGACCAGAAGACGTTGGTGACTTTGTGGGTCCCTTTGGCTTGGCTGTTCATCGTCGCATCTCGTCTACCCTCGCAGTGGCTAGGCGTACGCGTGGGGGGATTCGCACAAGCGCTCGAGGAAGGAAACCCCGTAGACAGCACGATCTATTCCGTCCTGATCCTGCTCTCAATCGCCATTTTGATATGGCGTTCCTTCAGATGGGGCAAGTTCTTTGCGCAGAACTTTGCACTAACGGCACTTCTTTCTTATTCTCTCTTGAGCGTCCTGTGGTCAGACTTCCCCTTCATCACCTTCAAGCACTGGTTCCGAGACCTGGGAAATTACCTGGCGATCCTCGTCGTTCTTTCCGATCCTCGCCCTTTGGAAGCTACCCGCGCGCTGCTTCGACGGCTCACCTATTTGCTGATCCCACTTTCCATTTTACTGGTCAAGTACTACCCTTTGATCGGTCGGGAATACTCGATAACGGGGGAAGGCCCCTACTATTCGGGAGCTACCACGAGCAAGAACATGCTTGGCGTCCTGTGCCTCGTCAGCGCGCTCTTTTTCTTCTGGGACACATTGACGCGCTGGCCCGATCGCAGGGAGCGACGGACCAGACGGATCCTGCTGGTCAACGTCGCGCTCATGGCGATGACACTCTGGCTCCTGGTCGGATCCCAGAGCGCCACCTCGAAGCTGTGCCTGGCCCTGGGCTTCCTGGTGATTGCAGCGGCTCAAACCAAAACGGTCAAGCGCCATCCGGCCCTGCTAACAGTCACAGTACCCCTCGTAATCTGCCTGTACCTTACGCTCGCCTTCGGGCTTGGGATAGACATCAATGCGGAGATAGCCAAGGCCGTCGGCCGGGACCCTACGCTGACCGGCAGAACCGTCATTTGGAACGCCGTTCTTAGCCTCCAGACCAATCCGCTGGTGGGATGCGGGTACGAAACCTTCTGGCTAGGCCCACGGCTCGAAAAGATTTGGGGCATGGGTGTTATAGTGAATGAGGCGCACGACGGCTATCTCGAGATTTACCTCAGCTTGGGTTTCATCGGCATCTTCCTTCTTACCGCCTTCTTGATTTCGAGCTACCGGAAGAACCGCGCCACGCTTAAGGCGTTCCCGATTCTCGGCTCGTTTACTTTCGCCCTGTGGTCGATTTTGCCGCTGTACAACATCACAGAGTCGGCTTTTAGAGGCCAGTTGATGTGGGTTATCTTCCTGCTCGGAGCGATGGTAGTCCCGACTGCGTCTCCCGTAGGCGCCCTTGCCCCAGCGGAGCCATCCCCACCGGACGAGTCCGTTGCCAAGGTACAGGATACCGTGGCGATATGAGATCCGTTACGGAATCAGCCGACACTGCATCCACCTCCCAGCGGTTTTCGTGACGTATGGAGACGATACACAAAAGCCTTGTTCAAAACGCTGTGACTGTGATGCCACTCGCCGAAAGGATTTCGGAACCGAATAGTAGCTGCCTTTCCGCTTCAAATGAGCGGACGCAGACCCCCGTTTATTTCACTCTCACAGTGCTGGGGTTTTCTTTTTGGTTCTTTTTGGCCCTACCCTTTGCAAGTCATCGAGAAAGCTACTGGTGGCTTGCAATGGTCTCTACGCAGAGTTTTTCCAAAGCCTTTTCGTTTATTTCAGTCACTTACCGTCCGCTGGCTCAGGCCGTAACGTGGCTAGCCTTCCAATTTCTGAATCCGGGTGTCTTTCCGACTAGTGTTCTACGTCAGACTCTGCTCCAGGGATTTGTGTACGCAATGTTCGTTCTTGCCTGGTGGCTGGTCTATGACGCGGCAACTCAGCGGCGCTACCTTGCACTGGTCGCATTCATCGCGGGCGGCGTGTTTTTTTCGGGTTACGATCACCTGTTTCACATCTATGGCTTGATGTACGTCCCGGTTATGCTGACGCTCGGAGCTTTGCTTCGTGCCCACGCCAAAGATACGTTCGCCAAGAGAGAAACGTGGTTTGCAGCCGTCGCGACCGTACTTGCCTTTTGGCACCCTGATACCACAGCTCTCTTCCTGGGCTTTTACTTCGGATTCTACCTTGAAACCTTTCGGAAACGGAGCAGAGCGCAACACGTTCAGGCAGTTGTGATCTTGCTGGCAGGCGCCACGGTCATCGCCGCTCTGCTGGTTGCTCTTCCGCTTTTTGGCAGTGCTGTGCCTGCACTCCTCCTGCACCCGATGAAGATGCCGCTGCACGCCAGGCTATTTGGCTTTTTGGTAAGCTACCAAACCAATGAGGTCAGTTGGATCGCCTCTCTCGTGGCATTCTTGCTGGCTCAGATGGTCGTCCTGAGCATGGGACTCTCCCAAAGGTCGACGATAGCTGCAATGCTCTTCACGTCGGCACTCACTGTTTTGTTTCTCCTCAAAGGCCTCCCGATATTGCTCCTCTGGCTGTGCTTGGTATTGGTGAAGCTTTTTCGGCTGCGCTCCTGGAGCCTTCTCTTTTTAACGCTTGCCGCGGCATTGCTCCCGTTGGGCAGCGGGATCGGCACGCCAATCTATGCACTTTTCGCCACAATTCTGGCAGTCTACGTCACGCCTTTGAGGTTCTCTCAAGCTGAAAAAGCACTGTCGATTTTCACGACCCCATACGCCTTGGGAATTATTGTGGCGGCGGCGGCAGTTCTCCTGCTAGTCCGTGCGGGCATTGAGGTACCGGTAATAACCAGGGTTGCACGCCCTCTCCTTGTGGAGCGTGAAAGAACCTACCAGCTGGAGAAGGTTCTAGCATGGCTCCACGATTCCAAGTATTGCGGCTACGAGGTAGCATTCCTTGAAGACGCCGGCAATCCGATTGATTCTGTGGAGAGTGTCATATCTAAGGCGGCATCGCCCGCCTGCTGCCCTCGAAGATGTTCAGCTTTTTTGGAACACTGTCTTGCGGTGCCGGAAGTCTGAGCTTCCCAATCAGGAAACAGAAACCGCCCTTATCACATTTGCCGGGCCAACGTTGGCCAACTCAGGCCCCGTATTCGAAGTTGCAGGAAAGTACGCGGGCGAGGCCGTGGTTTGGGTTGTAGACTCCAGGAAATAGTCGGGTTGTCCTATTCGGCTTAAGGCAGGGCTTGGCAGACAAGAGAACAACTGCTGCCGGCCAGACTTTGAGCTCATGGCGGGGAGCATCTGTGCAATCTCAAACAGCAACCGTGAGTAACGATCAGACCGAGATCCGTGTTAAAGGTAGGCCGGTCCACGTTCCGTCTGTTCAGATCGAGGGCAGGACAGTCATTTCAACCGGAAAATGGCTCAAGATGGCAGCGTTTCGTGATGAAGATATGTTAGAGGGTGGGACGCTAAAGGACCCTGGGTCGTTTATCTCCCAGCTAAAACAAACACGGCTCAACGCCGACATTTTCACCTTTGCGCAGAAGTTGCCAGATACCGTTCCGAAGTATGCATACCACGTGAACTGGGAGAATTTTGCAGTAATCCCAATAACAAAGGCTTCAGACTGGTGGGAAAAACAAGTGGAGCCCAGCGTTCGAAGGGCTGTCCGGAAGGCATCCAAGTCTGGTGTTACTGTAACACCGGTGGCATTCGACGATGCATTAGTAGAAGGCATAGTCAGCATCAACAACGAAACGCCGATCAGGCAAGGCAAGCCCTTTTGGCACTTTCAAAAGAGTTTCAACGCTGTGAAGGACGAAAACTCGACGTACGCGGACAGGAATACCTTTCTGGGCGCCTACTATGAGGGTGAACTGATCGGCTTTATCAGGCTGACCCGGACGGACAGGGCCGCCAATATTGTCCAACTGCTCACCAAGATGAAGCATTTTGACAAAAGGCCGGCTAACGCCTTGGTTGCAAAGGCAGTTGAGGTTTGCGAACAATCCAAGATTGCACATTTGATGTATTGTAATTACACCTATAACGACCCCGATAGTTCTCTTACCGAGTTTAAGCGGCGTAACGGCTTTCAGAAAGTGCTCCTGCCGCGATATTACATCCCGCTGACCCTAAGGGGAAAAATCGCCTTGCGCTTGGGAATCCACCGTGGGCTGGCGCAGCGTGTTCCGAAACCGCTACTTCACCGACTCCTAAGGTTGAGGAGCCTGTGGTACGCGCGCAGATTGAAAAATGGGACCTCCAAGCCGGACGCAGAACCGACCGCATAGTGTCCAAGCGGGGAACCGATGCCAACTGTGATAAAGGGAAGCGATAGGCGAAGTCCTGGAGGAACCGCCGTCTGGGACCGCAACGGAAACGGTAAATAATGAAACGCTTAGCGAAGTTCGCCGCGTCTTTGGTCTTGGCGGGCCTTCTCTTGTTCGTGCTTCTCAGGCATTTCAACGCGGGCGAGACAATGGCGTCTGTCCGGCAGGCGCACCTCGGCCTGCTGATGCTCGGCCTCACGCTCATGGTGGCCGCCTATCTTTTGCGCGGAGCGCGATGGCAGATCTGGGAACGCAGCCTTAGCTACTGGGATTCGCTGCGATTAATCCTGATTGGTTTCATGGGCAATAACATTCTCCCCGGCCGATTGGGGGAGATTCTGCGCGCGCATTGTGCGGCAGCGCAGACGGAGGGCGACCGCGGGCGAACCGCCTTTTTAGCATCTATCGCCGCCGAACGTATCCTCGACGGGCTGATCCTTTCCGTTTTCGGCCTCGCCGCCATCAGCCTTGTTCACGTCGATCGCCGGCTCGAGGGAGTTCTGATCCTGGTCTCGTGCGCCTTTGCCGGCCTGACATCCGGACTTGTCCTGGGAACGCGCCATCACCACGCGGTTCGGTCCATCATATCGACCGCGAGTCGATGGTTTCCGCGGCGGGTGAACGCGTTCGCCCAGGAGAAGGCCGCGCAATTCTTCGACGGCTTTCTTCCCTTGGGGACGCTGCCGCGCATGGTCGGTGCGTTGGCTGCGACGTTTGTGATCTGGGCGATCGAGGTAGCATCCTACTACTGCTTCGGACTGGCCGTCTGGGGTGGCATGAGCGTTCGCACCGCCCTTCTGTTCCTTGTGGTTGTGAATTTCGCGTCACTCATTCCCCTTACCATGGGTGGCATCGGAACGATCGATGCTGTTGGACCGCTCTTCCTCATTAGTTCGGGCGTAACCCCACACATTGCTCTAGCCATGGTTCTCCTCCAGCACGCCGGGCAGTACCTATTCACGACGATCAGCGGCGGGATCGTTTACTTGGCAGGCGGCTTCCACCGATTACCGCTCGCGCGTCCCAAGACAGCAGCCCGTCGCCGGTCCGCGCCCGCGGCTGGACTGTCAGTCGTCGAACAGACGCAGTCCAGCGTAGGTCAGATCAGCGCCTCGGTGGAATAGAGGTCCCCGCTGCGAAACCGGATTCAAGACTCGATGTTTATTCCTGCCGCTAACAAGCAGGCGGCCTTTCCCCGGATAGTTTCCGAAACGATTCAACGGTGCTCGACTCGGAAATTCAATTTCGAGCTGATTATGACTAAGGAACGCTGATGCCGGGAATTGTCGGTCTCATCACCCGCCGTCCACGTGAGTGTGCCGAAGCGGAGCTTGCGCAGATGGTTAACGCCCTCAGCTATGAGGATTTCTACGTTACAGGCACGTGGTCCGAGGAGTCACTAGGAGTGTACGTCGGGTGGGTTGCGCAACAAGGTTCCTTTTCTGATGGGATGCCCCTTCGGAACGAAAGACTGGGGGCGGTACTGGTTTTTTCAGGGGAGGAATTCCCCGAGCCTGGAATGGCCCAGCGCCTTAAGGAGCAAGGGTACGGGTGCGATTCGCCCGGCCCTTCTTACCTCGTCCAATTGTACGAAAAAGATCCATCATTTCCTGCGGGATTGAACGGCAGGTTCCAGGGGCTCCTCGCGGACCGGAGCCGTGGAACCGCAATCCTCTTCAACGATCGGTATGGCATGCACCGGCTGTACTACCACCCGTCCAAGGACTCGTTCTATTTCGCTGCCGAAGCCAAAGCGATTCTTGCCGTGCGGCCTGAGCTCAGGAGAATGAATCCAACGAGCTTAGGAGAGTTCGTCTCCTGCGGCGCCGTGATGGAGAACCGGACGCTCTTTGAGGGCATTCACCTCCTGCCTCCGGCATCGGCGTGGGTCTTCCGAAACGGAGCGCTTCAACGGGAGACCTGCTACTTCCACCCGCGAGAGTGGGAAGAGCAGGATGCACTCAATCCCGGGGATTATTACAAGGAACTGCGCGAAGTGTTTACTCGAAACCTCCCGCGGTACTTTGGCGGCCCGCAGCGTATTGCTATGTCCCTGACCGGCGGACTCGACACCCGGATGATCATGGCCTGGCGGAAGCCCGAACCTGGGTCACTTCCCTGTTACACCTTCGGCGGAATGCGTCGCGACTCCCAGGACGTCATCGTGGCACGTCAGGTAGCCGCCGTTTGCGGGCAGTCGCACGAGGTGATCCGGTTGCGGGGTGAAGTCCTGGAGCGATTTCACTCCTATGTGGATCGCGCGATCTATCTTACCGATGGATGCTTGGATGTTAGACACGCGCCTGACCTCTACCTGAATGAGCAGGCGCGCGAAATAGCGCCGGTCAGAATGACCGGACTTTATGGGGGCGAGATCCTCCGCCGGGTTCGCGCCTTTAAGCCGGAAGAGCCCCGGCCCGGATTGTTCCAGCCTGAATTTCAATCCCATGTACGGCGGGCAGCCGAGACGTACGCAAGGCTCCTTCAAGGACACCCCGTCACTTGCGCTGCATTCAAGCAAGCGCCGTGGTATCACTACGGACCGCTGGCGGTGGAGCAGTCACAGGTATCTGTCCGGACTCCCTTTCTCGATAACGACTTAGTCCGAACAGCATTTCGAGCGCCTATGTCCGCGCTCGCCACAAGCGAGGCGTCGCTGAAGTTAATTGCCGATGGAAACCGCGATCTCGTGGGCATCCGGACTGACCGCGGGGGAGTTGGGACTGGCCTCTCAGATACGGCTTCGCAGGCTCTGTTCGGGTTCCTATTCAAGGCGGAGTACGCGTATGACACAGGGATGCCCCAATGGCTGGCGCAGCTTGACCACTCCCTCTCGCGTCTCCGGCTCGAACGACTTTTTCTCGGCAGGCATAAGATTTTCCACTTCCGACTCTGGTACCGGGAGGTTTTGGCTGACTACGTGAAGGAGATGTTGCTCGATCCACGGAGTCTTTCGAGGCCCTATATCCAACCAAGAGGGCTCGAGGCCGTGGTCCTAGGGCATCTCAAGGGTAATCGAAATTACACCAACGAGATACACAAAGCACTAACCCTGGAAGTCCTTCAGCGCCTGTTCCTGGACGACCCAGGAACAGGCGGCAGTGAAGGGCAGATAGGGGTTTTGGCGTCCCGGAGCACAATTCAATGACCAACTGCCTGAACGCCCGTGGGAGGGGCCAGAACGTTTGCTCCCTGTGTGAGCGGATGCGGGTAGGCGTAGGGCGTGTAGTAAGCGGTCCAGTTATTCGAGGAGCCGCACACATAAAGCTCGCTCTGGTCTGTCGCCCAATAGCCGACCCCTTGCTTGCAACTAGAGGGAGCGCTGGTGTAGGTTCCGTTGCCCACGCCCGCGGTTCCGTTAAAGCTCGTGCATCCCGAGGGACTCGAAGCGTTGCACCAAAGATAATAATCCGAATTAGCGACGAAGGCGGTGGAGTCCGTATTGAGCAAAAACCCAGAACCGTAGCCGGGAGCCTCCGTCCATGTATCCATCCACTCATAGACAGGCTCGTGGGCTTCGTTAGGCCAAGCAACGCTGTTTGTGACGGTGTTGAGCTTACTTGGAAACTGGCCGGACAGGAGCTGTCCAGCGCCCTGACCCGGCTGGTCAAGGCACCGGTATCCGGTGGTGGTGTTGCTGTTCAGGTCCCAGGGCGATCCCGTGCCGTTGAACGATGTCCCACAGTAGCCCCATCCGTTTGGCGTTGCCGTCTCGGCATAGGTCGTGCTATTTCTGCGCATCGAGTGAAGGCTAATGAACGCCTCATAGCCTGCCGGCGCGGAGTTGCCCCAGACCACGCCAGTGCCGCTGGACAGAAAATAGAGATTGTATTCAGGCGTCGAGTTCGACTCGCTGAAGGTGTTTTCGTAGAGTTCAAGGGCGCGACAGCCACGCCAGTCCCCTGCACCACCAGTCGGATGCGTCTGGACGTTGCTATGATTGACCGTATTGTACCTGAACACCATGCGGCCACCAACGAAGCAGTCGTCCACGGCCCCAAACGAATTAAACGTATTGTTCTCGATGAAGAGGAAGTTTGGCCCGCCGAGGTTTGAGGGAGCCGCCCACGCCGCGTCACCGTTAGGGCTGTCGCCGTTATAGACGTTGAGAGCTTCTTGGTAAGGGTTGACAGTTCCGGTAAAGAGGTTATGGTCCAACACTCCATATTGAGGATTATAAATCCGCATGAAGACCACCCCGATGCTGGGGCTATAGGTGGACGGGTTGAAATCGTTGTGGTCAATCCTTACGCTCTGCGAAGACCCATACAACATGACGACGCCGTACTTGATCGAGCCGCTTCCGCCTTTAAAGGTCAGCCCGGTGATTCGGAAGTACGAAGCAGTGGAGCCTGTTGTAATGCTCAGGAGCGCATTGCTGCTCGCGTAGTCGTCCACGATGACCGTGTTGTCCGTGCAGGCGATATTGGCTTGGCCCGGAGCGCCACTGCCAGTGCAACTCGTCTGGCCTTGGACGGTCAAAGAGGTGTTTCCGCTCGGCACGGTGAGTTTAACTTGGGTCGTCCAGCCTGTCCCGCTGGAACACGCGGGAATGTTCACCGTGGTCGTGGAAGCTGTGACAGCGTTAAAAGCTGTTTGCACGTCGCTTGCACTGCAGGAGTTCGCGTTGATTGTCTGAGCTAACGCCACCCCACCAATGAAAAAGCTCGAGAGAACTGCGAATGATACCGATTTTACGATTCGTGCCATTAGGAATGATCCTCCTGGTATAAGAGAGTGATTCTGGAACTTTCACTGCCTTGCGATGGCTGGGTCGCTAGCGTCAGCCGCACAGCGGAGTCCAATGCACCACTATCTGATATATGCTTGGAGGAGTCAATGGTACTTAGGTACGACGTTCCGCCCGACTCGTCTTGTGCGGTAATCACAAGGAGCACGCGCTTACGCGACAAACTTTTTATAAAGTCGTTATGTACCGACTATTCATCTAATTCTTCGCTGAGGCGTCCACCCCTGGAAGCCATTATCGGAAAGGGCCTCAGAGGCCAGAGAGAGCCCCGCGCGCTCAGGTCCATGATGCGGGGTTCCTCCTCAGTGCTCGGTAACCAACTCTGTACCGTATGACGACGCCAACTCCCCTGGTCTCCATCCTCATTCCCGCCTATAACGCCGAACCATGGATTTCAGACACCATTGGATCGGCACTGGCCCAGACGTGGAGGAGGAAAGAGATCATCGTCATTGATGACGGCTCGACCGATCGAACGCTGGCCCTTGCACGCCGCTTTCAGTCGGCTTCCGTATGCGTTGTCAGGCAGGACAATCAAGGTGCGGCGGCCACTCGAAACCATGCCCTGGGCCTCAGCCAAGGCGATTATATCCAGTACCTGGACGCGGATGACCTTCTGTCGCCGAACAAAATCGAGAAACAGTTTTCGGCGCTCCGGGAAACTGACAGCAGGCGAGTGCTTCTTTCCTCGTCGTGGGGCTTCTTTTTCTGGCGGACACAGTACGCGTCGTTTGTCCCAAACTCGCTGTGGCAAGACCTCTCTCCGATCGAGTTTCTTTTGAAGAAAATGGGCGAGAACCTGCACATGCAACCGGCAACTTGGCTGACCAGTCGGGAATTGGCAGAGGCAGCAGGTCCGTGGGACACGCGCCTGCGTTATGACGACGACGGTGAGTACTTTTGTCGTGTCCTCCTGGCATCCGAAGGAACCCGATTCGTCTCGGAATCAAAAGTGTTCTACAGGTACAGCCCGTCCAATCGGCTCAGCAATATCGGCAAGTCAGACAGGAAGAAGGATGCGCTCCTTCTTTCCATGAAACTGCACATCCAATACCTCCGCTCCCTGGAGGATAGTGAGCGTGTCCGTGCGGCTTGTTTGACATATATGCAGAATTGGTACCACAATTTCTACTCAGGACGACCGGATCTCGCGGCCGAGTTACAGCGTCTGGCCACAGAACTGGGCGGCCGCCTGAGTCCGCCGCGGTTGCGCCCCAAATATGCTTGGATAAAGCCGATTCTTGGGTGGAAAGCTGCGGATTGGGTGCAGAAAGCGCTTCCAGAGGTCAAGATTTCGTTGCTCGGGCGGTGGGACAAGGCAATGTATAAGTACAAGGCTGCGGAGGCGGCTGATCGGCACATCGACCGCGTGGCGAACCTGGGCAAAAAGGAATAGGATCTCATTGTCAACCATAAATCGTCGACCATCTTCTGAAGATCGGGTCGCGGTGACTTTGCTGACCGGAGGTGGGGAGAGGCACTACATCGTTGGCTTGGTGCGTGCGCTCATCGCGAGGGGGGTCGCCGTGGACATCATCGGCAGTGACTACCTCGATGGCCCAGAATTCCACGGTCAGCCCGGAGTGAACTTCCTGAATCTGCGAGGCGATCAGCGGGCGGATGCCGGTTTTGCAGTCAAGGTTTCCAGGGTGTTGCTGTACTACGCGCGGCTGATGCGCTATGCCGCGACTGCCAAGCCGCGGATTTTTCACATCCTGTGGAACAACAAGTTCGAGTTCTTCGATCGAATACTGCTGATGCTGTACTACCGCCTCCTAGGGAAGAGAATCTTCCTCACGGCGCATAATGTGAATGTCCGCAAGCGAGACGGTAACGATACGCGCCTCAATCGTCTTACGCTGCGCATTCAATACCGGCTTACCCACCATATCTTTGTGCATACGGAAAAAATGAAGCTCGAGCTTATGGAGGAGTTCGCCGTTCAAGGGCCCCGAATCACGATTATCCCGTTCGGGATGAACAATGCTGTTCCGAACATGGGCCTGATCCCCGCCGTGGCGAAACAACGGCTTGGCATCTCCGCCGAAAAAAGGGTGATTCTTTTTTTCGGCAGAATCGCACCTGCCAAGGGGCTCGAATACCTTGTCGAGGCATTTCGTGAGCTCCTGGCCCGTCGGGAAAGTTATCAGTTGATCATTGCCGGCAGACCTGACAAATGCGAGAGATACTGGGCGGCAATCCGGGAATCGATCCGTGAGGACGTGCAGAGAGGGCGAATACTCTTGAGACCGGAGTTTGTTCCAGATAGCGAGACGGAGATTTATTTCAAGGCGGCGGATGTTGTTGTGCTGCCCTATAGGTATATTTACCAGAGCGGCGTGTTGTTCTTAGGATACACGTTTGGTTTGCCGGTGTTGGCAGCCGACGTGGGTTCGTTGAAGGATGACATCCAAGAGGGCAAAACAGGATTTGTATTCAAGCCTGAAGACCCTGCAGACTTGGCCAGGACCATCGAAAAGTATTTCGCCAGTGACCTCTACGCGGGGCTGGACGCCCGCAGGCAGGACATTCGAAATTACACGGTCCAACACCACTCCTGGGAGGCAGTGGGTCAAATTACTACGCGCATGTACGGCGGTCTGCCCGAAACGCCCGAGACTGCAGCGGCGGAATTGCCGCGGTCGGTTCGGTAGTGGCGAGACGCCAACTGAAGCTACGACATCTCATATCACCGGAGGGCGGACCCATGAATGGAAATCTCTAGCATGTCCACGCGACAACCGTTGCTCGATCTGCTTAGTACCGAACACCTGCACGCGGACTTGAAGGGCCGGTCGGTTCGCGGGGGGATGTTGACTGTCACGTCCCAGGGAACACAGTTCATTCTCCAGTCAGTCGCAACCGTGGTGCTGGCTCGGCTGCTGACCCCCGCCGACTTTGGACTTGTGGCCATGGTGACCGCCATCACAGGTTTGGGACAGGCGTTTGCCGATCTCGGCCTCTCTGAGGCGACCATCCAGCGCCATGAGATCAGCCATGATCAAGTCAGCGTGCTGTTCTGGATCAATGTCGCGATCGGGCTGGGGCTCATGTTGGTCACGATCGGTTTGGCGCCGGTGCTGGGGTGGTTCTACGGTCAACCACGGCTTATCAGCATCACCCTCATCTCGTCTTTCACGTTTCTCATTGGCGGACTCAGGGTTCAGCACGATGCTCTTCTCAAGCGACAGATGCGGTTTGTGTCCATGGCTATTCGGGATGTGACCGCCTATGCTATCGCGGTCCCGGTCGCCATCACTCTGGCTTGGCGAGGAGCCGGCTACTGGGCGATCGTATCCCTCCCGCTCACTCTGAATTTCATAGTCATGGCGCTTTCGTGGCTCATGGTGCGGTGGATACCGGGCCTGCCGCGGCGTGGCACTAAAGTACGCTCTATGATTGCTTTCGGCGGCAATGTTGCGGCCTCCTATCTCATGAGCAGCGTGAATCGCAGTGTCGATAGCGTCCTGATCGGTTGGTATTGGGGGGCTCATCCCCTGGGGCTGTATTCGCGGGCTTACAATCTGCTGATGCTGCCCGTGCGCCAACTCAGCGGCCCGGCCCGGAGCGTGACTGTACCGGCTTTCAGCAGACTCCAGAACGATCCTGAGCGCTTAGCGCGGTTCTACCTGCGCGCTGCCAACCTGATCATGTGGATCACCACTCCCATCTTCGGTTTTCTCTTTGTTGCTGCGCAACCGGTAATTGTCCTGGTACTTGGGCACCAGTGGGGAGAAGCGGCGCCGGTTTTCCAGATTCTTGTTATCTCAGCCTTGGGGCAACTGCTCTTTGATTCGAGCCTTTGGTTGTTCATAAGCCGGGGGGAATCGGCACGGCTCTTCAAACTGCTGCTCGTCATGTCACCGATCATTGTCGGCAGCTTTGCAATTGGCCTGCCTTTCGGTATCAAAGGAGTGGCATTGTCCGGCTCAGTGGTTCTGGTGGCTAGTATCCCCTGGCAACTCCGATACGCCTTCCGCGGCACCCCCTTGACTTTGCAGCGCCTTGCAAAGGCTATCTATTTGCCTATCGTACTAGCCCTCGGCGGCGTTTCTCTGGCCTGGCTGGCTTTGCGGTTGATGGCACCCCACGGCATCGCCGGGCAACTTCTGATTCCCCTTCTCGGTTTTGCAGCAGCCTACTCGCTCTCGGCGATTGTGCGTCCTGTGCGCGAGGAAGCGATGTCTCTGAAGAGCCTACTCAGTGAGCTGCGCCTGTCGAGCCGGACTGCCTAGTGTCCTTTCGAATGCCTAACCCCAGGAAGGAAGGTTGAGGAATGATCATCACTCGTACCCCCCTTCGCATATCTTTTTTTGGCGGCGGTACGGACTACCCCGTGTGGTATCGCGAGAACGGCGGGTCCGTATTGGCGACCACCATCGACAAGTGCTGTTATATCACGTGCCGACGCTTGCCGCCCTTTTTCGAATACCATAGCAGAATCTCCTACGCACGAATTGAAAACGTAGTGAGCAACGATGTCATTGAGCATCCCTCTGTGCGTGGGTGTCTTCAATACTTGGGAATTGAAGAAGGCGTCGAAATCCACCACGTTGCTGACTTGCCGGCTCGAACTGGTTTGGGTACCAGTTCCGCGTTCACGGTGGGACTTCTCCTTGGTCTTTATGGGCTCCAGGACCAGATGCGTGCCAAGAAGGCGCTTGCCGACGATGCTATTCACGTCGAACAGGAGTTGCTTCAAGAGGCTGTCGGTGCGCAGGATCAGATTTGCGCGGCCTATGGGGGTTTTAATCGTATCAACTTCTACACCGACGGCACTTACGAGGTAAAGCGAGTGGTGACCTCGCCAACCAGACTGGCCGAACTCGAGCAACACCTGGCGCTCTACTTTACCGGCTTTGCTCGCACTGCGTCGGAAATCGCCCAAGAGCAGATCAGGTTGACCTCTCAGCGGAAACACGAGTTAGACGCGTTGCACAAGTTGGTCGACGAGGCTGAGACGATTATTGCCAGTCCCGGCCGCTCCTTAGAGGAATTTGGCCGCTTGCTGCACGAGGGCTGGCGAATCAAGAGATCATTAACGCAAAAGATCACGAACGCAGCCATTGATGAAATTTACGAAGCCGGGCGGAGTGCGGGTGCACTCGGAGGAAAACTGCTGGGAGCCGGCGGAGGCGGGTTTATGCTGTTCTTCGTTCCGCCCGAACGGCGGCAGGAGCTTAGGACCCGTTTGAAACGACTCCTGTGCGTTCCCTTCACTTTCTCAAACCGAGGCAGCCACATCGTCGTCTATGAGCCTGAAAAAGCGTACGATAAGTCCCTTACCGGTGAGAGGCGGGCAGTTTATGCCTCACCTGCCTGACGGCATCATCCTATGTGGGGGCGCCGGTACTCGTCTGAGGAGCATTCTCAAGAAAGCTCCCAAACCCATGGCCAGTATTGGCGGCCGGCCATTCCTGGAGCTGCTGCTTCGGCAGCTTTGTCGCCACGGGTTCGAGCGCGCCATCCTCGCCGTCGGGTACAGGAGAGGCGCAATCCAGTCGCATTTCGGCGAGCGAGCGTTCGGCTTGGACCTGGCCTATTCTCCCGAATCCTCTCCGCTTGGGACCGGCGGCGCGTTGCGCAACGCAGCTGATCTTGTTGGGTCGGACATAGCCCTGATTATGAATGGAGACAGCTACACGGATGCCGACCTCTACAAGTTTGTCGGGGACCACCGCGAGGCCAAGGCGGATATATCTCTGATCGTGACCTCCCCCGATGAGCGCGGCGACTGCGGCTCAGTCCATGTAAATCGAAAAGGTTACGTAGAACGGTTCGCAGAGAAACAAAGTTTGACCGGTGCGAGCTACGTCAATGCCGGCATCTACATCATGCCTCGGAGACTACTTCACGGCATACCGGCCGGACTTCCGGTATCGTTAGAGCGGGACCTTTTTCCCCGCTGGCTTGCAGAAGGGTATCGCCTCAAGGCGTTTGCCTGTTCCGGCATGTGCGTTGATATTGGTACCCCGGATCGTTATCACCGCGCGCAGGACATATTGGCAAACATAGAAATGGAATCCTGTGTAAGCAATCGCAAGGGGCAAATATGAGAGTCATGATTACGGGAGCCGACGGCTTCATCGGTCGGTTTCTCACCAGGCACTGCTTGGAAGCTGGTTGTTCCGTGCTTGGCATAGACAAGCACGAACCAGAGGAGATAATCGCAGGCGCCGACCTGGAGTGTTGCGACGTTCGAGATTCAGAGCGCTTATCGCAGCTTCTCGCGACGTACCGGCCGCAACGTGTTTTCCATTTGGCCGCTCAGAGTTATCCGACCGTATCGCTCGTTCAGCCTCGGGAGACCATGGACATCAACGTTGGGGGGACAATAAATGTCTTCGAGTCTGTGCGCGCAGCGGGGCTGAATGCCGCGGTCGTAGTCGCCTGCTCAAGTGGCGAGTACGGGCCGGTGGCAAGTCAAGACCTGCCCGTTCGAGAAGATCATGCCCTCCGTCCCTTGCACCCTTACGGTGTCAGTAAGGTCGCACAGGACCTGCTCGCTGCACAGTATTTCGCAAACTATGCAATACCGGCAATCAGGATCCGGATCTTCAATACCACTGGCCCAGGCAAGTTGGGGGACGTGTGTTCAGATCTTAGTAAGCGGGCGATTGAAATCGAACTCGGCATGCAACCTCCGTTCCTCAAAGTGGGCAACCTCGATAAGCGTCGAGCCCTTGTCGACGTACGTGATCTCGTGCGCGGGCTCTGGTTGTCGGCCGAGCGTTGCGAAGCCGGCGAAGTTTACAATGTGGGTGGAGAACGGCATTACTCCGTTCAAGACATCATCGAGGCGATTCGCATCCACGTAAAGGCAAAATTCGACGTACAGCAGGACCCGGAGCTGGTGCGGCGATGCGACGAAGCTGTAATTTGCGGTGATATTTCGAAGTTCCGGCGTTGCAGCGGTTGGGCGGCTGAAATCGAGCTGACTAGAACACTGCAAGACATGCTGGACTGGTGGAGAAACCGGTTAGCCTCCGGGCCTGGCTCCCAGACTTCGGTCTCACATGTTCGTCCGTAAAATTTCCAGGGTGACCCTAGCCATCCCCGGGCCGCCCGGCGGTATCTCAGTTCAATACTCGGAGATGTTCTCTCTTAACGGTTCAGATCTTTACAAACGCAAACGTGTGATCAAGTTTTGGTCGCGAGCTGAGACCAGCCTGAATTCTTGATCGGCTGGGTCGCGGGAGGCCGACGTGATTGTTAACATACTTCGCGCCAACATAGAGCGCAGCATCGAGGTCCACAGCCGCGTAGCAGCTTGTTTGCCGGCCATGACCGCTGCGGCAGACGCGCTCGTGTCGGCCTATCGCTCTGGGCACAAAGCATTGTTCTTTGGGAACGGAGGCAGTGCGGCGGACGCGCAGCATCTCGCCGCTGAATTCGTCGGTCGATACCTTCGTGAGCGGGACCCCATGCCGGCGCTGGCGCTGAATGCCAATAGCTCAGCGGTGACAGCGATTGGCAACGATTATGGATATGACCTTGTCTTCGCCCGCCAACTCCAGGCCCTTGCAGCACCCGGCGATGTGGCCGTCGCGATTAGTACCTCTGGAAACTCGCCCAGCGTGATTGAGGCCGTCAAATGCGCCCGTCGGCTTGGGTTATTCACGATCGCGCTAACGGGTGCCTCGGGCGGCAAGCTGCGCGACATCGTCGATGCGCTGATTGCGGTACCTTGCGAAGAGACTCCGCGCATTCAGGAGTGCCATATCCTGATCGGCCACGCACTCTGTGACGCAGTCGAGCAGGAAGTCGCGAGCCAAGCTGCCGCCTCCGGTGCCAATGCAATATTGGAAGGCAACCCAGCGTGAGTCAATTGCTAATCGAAGCCGGCCGCACGGAGGGACAGTACTGGCGGGACCTCTGGCGCTACCGAGAACTGTTTTATTTTTTGTCCTGGCGCGACCTCCTCGTGCGCTACAAGCAAACGGTTGTTGGCGTGGGCTGGTCGCTCATCCGGCCACTCCTCACGATGCTTGTGCTGACCCTGGTTTTCGGGAAACTTGGAAAGATGCCCTCCGGGGGGCGGCCGTATCCGCTGCTGGTGCTGTGCGGCATGTTGCCATGGCAGTTCTTCTCGACTGCCCTGTCCGAAAGCGGCAACAGTCTTGTCTCAAACTCCAGTCTGATTTCCAAGGTGTACTTCCCGCGCGTCGTGGTCACGGTCAGCAGCGTCATCACGAGTTTTGTGGATTTTCTGATCTCCTCGATCTTCCTTGCTGTGCTTATGATATGGTACCGCTATGTGCCTCCTGCGGCCGTGCTGTTTCTTCCGTTGTTCGTCGCGTTGGTGTTCGGCGCTTCGCTCGGGGTCGGTTTGTGGGTCTCCGCCCTCATGGTCGAGTACCGTGATTTCCGTTTCATCGTGCCATTCGTAACTCAATTTGGCCTTTATATCTCGCCTGTAGGTTTCCAGAGCAGTGTCGTGCCAGCGCAATATCGCCTTCTTTACGCGCTCAATCCGATGGTGGGAATAATAGATGGTTTCCGCTGGTGCCTGCTGGGCGCGCAAAGCAGCACCTACGGGATCGGGCTCGCCATAGCGGTCCTTGAGGTGGCCATCCTCGTGGCCTCAGGAATATGGTACTTCCGGAAGACCGAGCAAACCTTTGCGGATGTGATTTAAGTAACGCTTGATGCCCCTTCAACAAACTGTTGCCATGCCTGATCTCGCCGTGTCGATCGAAAACCTCGGTAAGCGGTACACCATAGGCCATCAGCGAGCCAGGGACGACGGTATGCGCCATGTCATCGAGGGCGCGATCCGTGCGCCGCTCGCCTGGCTGCGGTCGTATCGTCGAAACAAGCTATCGAAGGAGGATTTCTGGGCTCTTCGGAATATCTCGTTTCAAATCAAAAAGGGTGAGGTGGTCGGAATTATTGGCCGCAACGGCGCGGGCAAGAGCACCCTGCTGAAACTCCTGAGCCGGATTACCGTTCCCACCGAAGGAAGAATCGTCATCGACGGTCGTGTCGCCTGCCTCCTCGAGGTCGGTACGGGGTTTCACACTGAACTCAGCGGGCGGGAGAACATCTTCCTGAACGGTGCCATTCTGGGCATGAGCCGCGCCGAGATTGTGCGCAAATTTGACGAAATCGTGGCCTTCTCGGAGATTGAGGAATTCCTCGATACGCCCGTCAAACGTTATTCCACGGGAATGTTCGTGCGGTTGGCTTTTGCAGTCGCCGCCCACCTTGATCCCGAGATCCTGATCGTTGACGAGGTGTTGGCCGTGGGCGACGCCGCATTTCAAAAGAAATGCCTCGGAAAGATGGGGAGCTTCGCCGAAAGCGGAAGAACGGTCTTGTTCGTCAGTCACAATATGGAGGCCGTCCGCACGCTATGTCAAAGAGGCGTTTGGCTGAAAGATGGCCGGCTGCACAGAGACGGAGAGGCCTCTGAAATCGTGGAGGCCTACTTCAACAGCCTCTCTAGTGAACACTCGTTCTCCTGCGAGAATCCTGCCTATGGACTGACCATCGAGAAAGTCGTGTTGAGAAACAGCCGCGGGGATGAAAGCAGCCAGTTTCGCCCGGGTGAGGATTTAATCGTAGAGATAACATACGACGCTCAAAAGCCGATCGAAAAGCCCTTCATAGCACTCGGAGTGTTAGGAATTAACGGCACCTGTTTCACTTCTAATATGTTGCTGGACGGCCACAGGCCGGATCGCCTGGAAGGCCGCGGCCAGATAACTTGCACCTTCAAGTCCATCCCGCTGCTTCCGCAAAGTTATACGGTCAAAATGAACGTACGGGCGGCCACCATCAAGGACTTCATCGTTCCCTATCAAGACGTTGCCTTTTTCAGCGTGGTCGGAGATCTTGCCGCATACGGTTACAAGGGACAGTTTATCTCCTATGCGCAATACTCGACGCCCGTCGTAGTGCCATACGAATGGCGGTTGCCTGATGGAACGACCGTGGCCGTGGCCTTGAGCCGGCCAGCCCCCATCAGCGCAGAGAGTATTGTGCCCGGGCTTGGGCGCCAGCCCTGAATTGGTAACTCTGCCCGCATGAAAGTGTTTCTCGCCGGTGACAACCGAACATCGCTAAACTGGGGGCGTGCCGCCAGCCTGGCGCTGCATCAGTTGTTATCCGGCTCATTCGACATCACCGGCCGCGTCGCCGGCGACTTCTTTGATCTGTCATTGGCCGACGCGGGCTACGTCGGGACACTCTTGCCACCGCGATACTACCGTCAGTTTCGGCACGCATTGCTCAGGCGCGGGCGGCGGCCTTTTTCCTGGTACATCAAGCTGGAAGAGATCTATGGTGCCAAGGATTTTGTTGCTGAAGATCCGGCAGTGAGCATCGACAACCTGCTGGCTCACAAGAACCGACATCCTGCACTCGCCCGCATCTACGATGAAGTAATGGAAACGGACCTGCTCGTCGTCGATGGAGACGGCGACATCATCTTCTCGACCCCGCCTCGCCGGTCGACCCTATTCCTGCTGGCGATGATCGAGTTGGGGGTTCGCTTGAAGAAGCCGGTCTTTCTCGTGAACTCGATGATTTCCGATTGCCCACTGACAGGGAGAAACAACGCCACCCTCGCAGCCGCCAAGCGGTTGTTCGCGCAATGCCGGGCCGTCTCCCTGCGCGACCCCCAATCCCTCGAGTACGTCAGGACGGAAATGCCAGAGACCAACTCGAGCCTTGTTCCTGATTCACTCTTTGCGTGGTATTCACACTTCGCGAGCGAGAACTCACGCCCACCCCAGAACGGAGACTTCCTGCTGCCACATCCTGAGAAGGACGAGTACTGGGGCAAACTCGATTTTTCCTTGCCTTACGTGTGCCTTGGAGGAGGAGCGCTGGCTGGAAGCCAGCCGGACAGGTCGGTGGAGCGCTATTCGCGCCTCGTGGATGCGATAAGACAGCTTGGTTATCGCGTTTACCTTACGGAAAGCGACTCACCTGATTCATTTCTGCAGCGCGTTGCGCGAGAGAAGGATCTTGGTATAGTGCCGGTGGATGCACCCATCATGTTGTGCGGCGCCGTCTTGGCCCATGCCAGGCTGTTTATCTCCGGCCGCTATCACCCTTCGATTTTTGCCTCGCTCGGCGGCACGCCCTGCATTTTTCTGGCATCTCACGCGCACAAGATGGGCAGCCTGCCTCGGCTGCTTGAATATGACTTTAAACGGGAGTTCGACGCCTTCCCAAGCGACTCCGAAATAGCGGAGATCGTGACGACGGCACAGAAGTACTTGGAGCGGGGCGAAGCTCTCCGAGCCAGCATCAGGCAAGTGGCGAAACTGCGTTGCGATGAAGCGGTTTCTCTGCCTGCCTTCCTGAAACGCCACATGAGTAATAACGCGCTCGAACCAGGCGGGCTCCCGCCCAAAGTTGCAACGACGGCCTGCAATTAAACAGCTTGAGGGCAGGTACGCCATTGGGAAAGGACGGTAGCTTGACAGGTCTCGTTCCCAAACAAGACATGGACGGAATGATCGTAATCGGCGGCGGCGGCCACGCGAAAGTGGTGATCAGCATTCTTCGCAAGCTGAAACGCTACCACATCCTTGGCTATTCCGACCCAAGAGATAACGGGTCCGTGGCGTGTGTTCCCTACCTTGGATCTGACTCTGAACTGGCCGCGCTCGCGGCCGGACCTGAGAAACTGAATGCCGTCCTTGCCGTAGGCCAGATTGGTCTGGGCGAGAAGAGGTTTGAACTGTGGGTTCGATTGCAATCCATTCACCTTTCCTTTCCCCCGATCATTTCTCCAGATGCGATAGTCAACGAGGGCGTATCGAGTGCAGAAGGCGCCGTGGTGATGGACGGGGTGGTCGTCAACGATGGCGCGACCCTGGGGCGAGGCGTAATCGTCAACACGAATAGCACCATTGAGCACGACGTCGAACTGGCAGACTGGGTGCACGTCGCTCCGGGTGTCACCATTTCCGGAGGCGCCTCAGTGGGGCGTTTCTCGATGATTGGCGCTGGAGCAACGGTCATTGAAGGCGTCAAGATCGCGGACCGCTGCGTCGTGGGAGCAGGGGCAACCGTCGTCCATGATCTCACGGAACATGGTGTTTATGTCGGCTGCCCGGCCCGGCGTATAAAGTAGTTCAAGCTTTCGTTTCCGGGTAGGAGTCGAGAGCGAGTGTTTATGCCTAAGGTGTTTATCATCGCCGAGGCCGGCGTAAACCACAATGGATCGTTGGATCTTGGCTTACGGCTGGTCGAGGCGGCAAGAGCCAGCGGCGCAGATGCCGTCAAGTTCCAGACATTCCGCGCTGATCTGCTCGCTACGCGGTTTGCCCAGAAGGCGTCCTATCAACAGCGTACAACGTCCCGCGCTGAATCCCAATTCGAGATGCTCAGGAAGTTGGAATTGGACGCCGCAGCCCATCAGCGCTTGATTGACCATTGCCGGCAGAACGGAATCCAATTTCTCTCCAGCCCCTTCGATATGGCGAGTGCTGACTTGCTCGCCTCATTAGGCGTGGCGCTTTTCAAAGTGCCATCGGGCGAAATCACCAACCTGCCGTTTCTCGAGCACCTGGCCCGGAAAGGCCGGCCATTAATTCTGTCCACCGGCATGTCCACGTTGGGTGAAGTGGAGGAGGCGGTGGGCGTGCTTCACTCCGCGGGAGCCCGGGAGTTGACGCTTTTGCATTGCGTAACCGAGTATCCCGCCCCTTATGCCGAAGTCAACCTCCGCGCCATGCTAACGCTCAAGGCAGCCTTTGGCCTACCGGTGGGTTATTCAGACCACACTCCTGGCATCGATATCGCCATTGCTGCGGCGGCCTTGGGAGCCGAGGTGATTGAAAAACATTTGACACTGGATCGGTCTCTGCCCGGCCCTGACCACTCGGCTTCCCTCGAACCGGACGAATTCCGGCAGATGGTGGAAGCCATCCGCCATGTAGAGGCGGCACTGGGTACCGGCATCAAGGCACCCGCCCCGTGTGAACTGGCCAACCTTCCGATTGCGCGCAAGAGCGTGGTGGCCACCCGTTCGCTACCCGCGGGCCACCAGTTGAAGGCCGGTGACTTGGACATCAAGCGCCCGGGTAATGGATTGGTCCCGAAGTTCCTGCCGGCGTTGATCGGGCGCACTCTCTGTTCCCCCGTCGAAAAAGACGAAATCATCAAGTGGACCCATTTGGCGTAAGAAAAAGAGGACCCTCAACCACAGCTACCAGTGACCTTAGACAACAAACGGAGCGACAGAAAGCCTGGATCGCACTTTAGTGCTATTCCAGGTAAGTTGACTTTTGACTCTTCCTCGAGTATAAAACGTCACTATTTAGCCTGAGCTCTGATCCCCTCACACCGTGGTGACGCTCATGACTGATTCAAACCGTTCGCGAGCCCCTAGGCCGCTTTCCATTTACCTGGGAGATCTGACGTATACGACACTCTCCCTCGCCACCGATGCGTTTCCCCTTAACATCGGGTTCATCGCCGCCTACGCAAAGCAGACCTTTGGCGAGGAAATCGAGCTCAGACTGTTCAAATACGTCGACGATTTGGAACAGGCGATCAATGAAAAGCCGCCAGATATCCTGGGGTTGAGCAATTACCCTTGGAACTTCAATCTGGGACTGGAGTTTTTCAGAATGACTCGGGGGCTTTCGCCCCAGACGATTTGCGTAATGGGCGGTCCCAACATTCCTCTCGATGATGAGGCGCGCAGCAGTTTCATCAAATGCAATCCCCTGATCGACTTCTATGCCTACCTGGAAGGTGAGGGAGCGTTTGGCGCGCTGGTCACTCGAGCCCTCGAGACAGGTGCCGACCGTGAGAAGATGAAGTCCACCCCGATCGAAGGTTTCATTCACCGCCTGGATGATACGGAGGTCATGAAGGGAATCTTGCTCCCGAGACGGCGCAACCTCGACGAAATCCCTTCTCCCTACCTCTCAGGGTTGATGGACAAGTTCTTCGACGGTAAGCTTTCCCCCATGATGGAAACCAACCGCGGGTGCCCCTTCTCGTGCACTTTTTGTCATGAGGGTAACCAGCTCATTTCGAAGGTCAACTACTTCAGCACCGAGCGTGTGAAGGCCGAATTGGACTACATTGCCTCTGCGGTGAAAAGAGCCCCCCTCCTCATTTCAAACCTGATTTTCGCCGATCCGAATTTTGCCATGTACGAGCGGGACTACGAGATCGTTGAACACATCGAAAGGCTTCAACAAGGGCAGAACTGGCCCCGCTCGATTTTCGCTTCCACTGGCAAAAACAAGAAAGAACGCATTGCCCGAGCGCTTCGTAAACTCAAGGGTTCGATGGCAATGTGGATGTCCGTACAGTCGATGGACCCGATCGTGCTCAAAGAGATTCAGCGCGATAACATCAGCACTTCCCAGATGATGGCCCTCGCGAGCGTCTACCAGGAACTAGGCCTGCCGACCTTTTCGGAGCTCATCCTGGGCTTACCCGGTGACTCCTACGAACGGCACATTAAGTCCATCTCGGACGTAGTGCAGGCGGGAATCGACGTCATCGAAGTCTATTCCTGCATGTTGTTGAACGGCACAGAGCTCAAGTCCGCGGCCACGCGGGCGAAGTATGGGATTAGCTCGCATTTCCGGATCTTGCCGCGTGACTTCGCGAAACTCCAGAACGGACGCGTTGCAGTCGAGATCGAAGAAGTCATCAGTTCCACAAGCACCATGTCCTTCCAGGATTACCAAGAGGCCAGAAAACTCCATCTGATGGTCGCGGTCGTTTACAACGGTGGCGGCCTAAGTCCATTGCTGAGGCTTCTGCGGCAAAATAACGTTTCGATCGTGGGCCTGCTCCAGAGGTTGGTCGCGGATATCAAATCCGCTCCCCCCTCCGTGCTAGCTGTTTATAATTCGTTTGTCCGGCTGACAACAGAGGAACTGTGGGAGACGGAGGACGAACTTCGGGAGTACGTGCGCACGGGCAACAATTACGAGAAGCTGCTCAACGGCGAAATCGGCATCAATCTGATACAAACCCACACCGCCATGAGCTTGGCGGTGATGGATGACTGGGTCAAGTACATTTTCCGGACGGCCTTCAATATGCTCGGCGACAGCCTTCAAAGTGACGCCGAGGTATCGGAAATATTTGCCGATATCCAGGCCTTCTGCGCGGCACGTGTGCATAACATCTGGGGTAATGACCGCAACGAGGACAACCCTTGCATCTTGTTGCGGTACGATATCGCAAACTGGATGCGTAGCCCGGTTTCCACGCCGGTTTCCGAGTTCAAGTTCAAGAGTCCGGTAATGTACCAGTTTGCCTTTCCCCAAGCCAAGCAAGAGGAAATGGCGGCTCAGATCCGGCGTTACGGCACCACCACTACAGGAATTGGGCGAATCATGGCGCAGATGGGCCGGGACCGGATTTGGCGTGAAGTTGCGGCACTGCCTTGATCCGAACAACCTCCGCAAGGTGCAAGAATTCAAAAGCGTGAAAAGACGTAAAATCTGCGTCGTAACGACCAGCCGGTCCGACTTCGGGCTGCTTCGTGAACTCCTGAAATGCATCCATGCCGACCCGGCGCTCCGGCTTCAGGTTATCGCCTCGGGCATGCATTTGTCGCCCGAGTTCGGGCTCACAATACGTGAAATCGAAGCCGAGGGCTTTAGGCCTGACAAGAATGTCGACATGAGACTCACCGGTAGGTCCGGTCTGGCCAATGCCCAATCCGTCGGTGTGGGCGTGGAGGGCTTCGCTAACGCCCTGGCGGAACTGAGACCTGCCATCGTCGTTCTCTTGGGAGACCGTTTCGAACTCTTCGCCCCTGCCATTGCCGCGCTTATGCTTCGCATTCCGATCGCACACATTCACGGGGGCGAACGCAGCGAAGGCGCCATCGACGAGTCCGTGCGCCACGCGATCACCAAGTTGGCGTCCCTGCATTTCCCCGCCACAGAATCCTATCGGCAACGCATCATCCAGATGGGCGAAGCTCCGGAGCGCGTGTTCAATTTCGGCGCGCCGGGCCTGGATCAAATCTACAAGCAACCACTGCTGACCTGCACCGAACTGGAACAGGAACTCGGTCTGTCTCTCCAGGATCCGGCCGCGCTCGTCACCTATCATCCCGCCACTCATGATCCGGGAAGCTTGGACACGCAGGTGCGTCAACTTGTGGGAGCCATTAAAGAAAGCCGGGTCAACGCTGTGTTCACCATGGCCAACGCGGACGCCCAGGGGGCCCGCATCAACGCGCAGTTGCGCGCCCTGTGCAAGCAATATCCCGGGAGGTTCAGATGGGAACCTCACCTGGGCCATTCACGTTACCTGAGCTGCCTGAATCACTTCGCACTCATGCTAGGCAACTCCTCCAGCGGATTGACGGAAGCGCCCTCCTTTCGACTCCCCGTGGTCAATATCGGGGACAGGCAGCGTGGGCGAGTCCGAGCGGCAAATGTGATTGACGTTCCCTGCTCGCGGTCGGCGATCCTGCGAGGAATCAAGTGCGCACTCTCCCCGCGTTTTCGGGCCTCCTTGCGCGACATGCATAATCCGTATGACCGTTATCAGGACGGGCTCGCCAGTGAGCGAATCAAGGATGTTATTAAGAATGTGCAGCTTTCAGATGATTTCTTAAAGAAAAGCTTTCATGACTTGTCTGCGGGACGAACATGAACGACAACGTTAAGCCCTTTCTAATCCTCCAGACGCACACCATCCGGCAAGCGATGGAACAACTCGAAAAGACTGAGGAGAAGATCGTTTTCGTTGTCGATTCCGAGTCCCGGCTGATCGGCTCGCTCACGGATGGCGATATTCGGCGTTGGATATTGTCCGACGGCGACCTGAGGGCTCAGGTGTCTAGCGTTTGTAATCGCACCCCCTATGTGGCAGAGGAAGGGTTTGCGACCGAACATGTCCGCAGCGAGATGCTGAGGGGTAATCTTGGCTGCGTTCCGGTGGTCAATCTATCGCGGGAAGTTGTGCGGCTGTTGTTTTGGGAGGAGTTGTTCCAGGGTGCTGTGGCAACCAGGCCCAAGCACCGGCTCAGCCTGCCGGTGGTCATCATGGCAGGCGGTCAAGGAACCCGTCTCGCGCCGTTCACGAATGTTCTCCCCAAACCTCTGATCCCTGTGGGTGACCGAACAATCATCGAAATCATCATCGATCAATTCCTGCCTTACGGCCTCGATCGGTTTTGCCTTTCGGTCAACTACAAGGCCAAGATCCTCAAATCGTTCTTCGAAGAGTTAACCCCGAAGTACTCCGTGACCTACCTGGAGGAGACGGAGCCCCGCGGCACTGCGGGCAGTCTCAGGGCTCTTTATCTGCCGTCCCCGGAAAATTTGATCGTCACCAATTGCGATGTAGTGATTCAGGCGGATTTCGCCGAACTAGTGTCATTTCACACTGACAATAATTACGACCTGACATTGGTTGCATCCCTCAAGGATTATCACATTCCGTACGGAGTCTGCGAATTAGAAAAGGGGGGCAGCCTCGCCCGCATTACGGAAAAACCGCAGTACAGCTTTCTTGTGAACACCGGAATGTATGTTGTGCGCCGCGACCAACTCTGCTTGATCCCTGAGCAAACACGCTGCGACATGACCGACTTCATTGAACAGATCAAGAAGAGCGGCGGACGGGTCGGCGTGTTCCCCATCAGCGAGAAAGCGTGGATCGACACAGGGGAATGGACCGAATACCGCAAGGCGATCGAGGCCCTCGAGCGGCTGGGAGCGCGCGCGACGGGAACGTTGTAGGAGCGGCCCTTGCGCTTCTTCCAGGTGGCAACGTAGGGCCCAAGTTCAGATCATGGTACAGGGAAAACGACTCGTGGCGGTCATTCCCGCAAGGGGCGGGAGCAAATCGGTCCCCGGCAAAAACATTCGCCCGCTGGGAGGAAAGCCTCTGCTTGCCTGGTCAATTGAAGTGGCCCGGCAAGTGAGCGAGATCGACCGCATCATCGTTTCGACCGACGATGCCCAGATTGCCTCTGTGGGCAAGGCTTATGGAGCGGAAGTGTACCCCCGCCCCGCTCATCTTGCCACCGACGAATCTCTGGTCATCGACGCCCTTAAGGATCTTCTCCGGACCCTGCGATGCGAGGGCGAGACACCCGAATGGGTGATTCTGCTTGAGGCGACTTGTCCACTGCGCACGGCCGATGATGTGCGCGCCTGCCTGAAACTCGTCGCTCAAGGCGGCTACGACTCGGCGGCCACCTTCAAGGATGCCGAATTGAATCCGCACCGGGCCTGGCGGCTCGTCAATGGAGTCCCGGAAGTGTTCATTCCGGGCGCCATTCCCTGGCTGCCTCGGCAGAAACAGCCCAAGGCCTACCAATTAAACGGCGCAGTCTATCTGTTTCGCGCCAATTTACTTGCGGAGGAAGCTCAGTCCCTGCTGGTGGGGAAACTCGGCGCCGTCCTGATGCCCCGGGAGCGATCCCAGGACATCGACGAAAGTATCGATTTCACCATCGTGGAGGCTATGCTGAAAAAATCCAACCCATGAATAAATCCTTGCAACAGTTGCTTTCCCTGAAAGATAGAACCGCAGTCGTTACGGGCGGGGCCGGTTACCTCGGCACCGCCATCAGCGAGACGCTGGCCGAGTTGGGCGCCAACCTCGTCCTCGCCAGCCGGGACAAGGCGAAATGCGAGAAAAAGTGCGAGGAAATCGTCCGCCAGACCGGAGGTTCAATCCGCGCGGTTGGCTTGGAGCTCGACGTGTTAAGAAAGGGTTCTGCCCCGAAGTTCTTTGACCAAGTGCACGAGCACTTCAAAACTGTTGACATCCTCGTGAATAACGCCTGGTCGGGCAACAAGAACTCCTGGGAATCCATTAATGATGAAGACTGGGACCACGACATCAACATGAGCCTGAGCTCCGTCTTCCGTATGACCAAGGCGGCTTTCCCTGACCTGAAGTCCACGCGGGGCGTGATTCTCAACATCGCCTCGATGTACGGTCACATCGGACCTGACTACCGGATATACGACGGCAAGGAGTTCGCCAACCCCCCCAGTTACGGGGCCGCCAAAGCCGGGGTCATTCAATTTACCAAATACCTCGCCAGCTTCCTCTCGCCCCACGGCATTCGCGTGAACGCCCTCAGCCCTGGCGCCTATCCGCATCCGCCCACTCAGAAGCATGAGGGATTCATGCAACGGCTCGCCTCGAAAAACCCGCTCAACCGCATTGGCCAGCCGGAGGATCTGAAAGGCGCCGTGGCGTTGCTCTGCTCGGACGCCGGGGCTTATATTACCGGCCAGAACATTTGTGTCGATGGCGGGTGGGCCATATGGTGAAATCGTTTGGGATCATCGGAGTGAGCGAGGGGAACGGCCACCCATTTTCGTACGGATCGATTATCAACGGATACGATCCAGCAGGGCTGGCGGCCTCCGGCTGGCCCGGCATCTATGAATACGTGCGGCGCCGCCACGCCTCGGAATTCGGACTGCATGGCTGGACAATCACGCACGCCTGGACGCAGGATCCTGAAACCACGAAGAGGTTGTGCGCCGCCTGCCGCATTCCCAATGCTGTCGGCGACTACCGGGACATTATTGGGAAGGTGGATGCCGTCATCATCGCCCGTGACGATTACGAAACCCATTTTGAGATGGCGTGGCCGTTTCTTCAAGCCGGCTTGCCCGTGTTTGTGGACAAGCCGCTAAGCCTGGAAGTCTCCGAATTGCGCGCTTTCAAGCCATATCTGGAAAAGGCCCAACTGATGTCGTGTGCCGGCATGCGCTACTCCCGCGAACTCGACGAACCGCGCGCCGACCTGGCCGCATACGGCCGGTTGAAGCTGATCCGGGGCGCGATTGTCTTGTCCTGGGAGAAATACGCCGTCCACTTGCTGGAGGCGATTCTAGCCATCACTCCGGCACACGCAATCTCTGTGCAGATGCTGCCGGCCGAGCATGCCTCGGCTGTGGTGCGCCTGGATGACGGGGTCCTGATCGAGATCGACGCCCTGGGGGAAAGTCCGCGGACGTTTCATCTCGAGCTCTTTGGCACGCAGCGAACCGGGTCGTTTGACATCTTCGACAATTTCTCGATGTTCCGCCGCATGCTCTGGCAGTTCGCGGAGTCCATTCGTACTGGCCAACCGGCCATTCCGCCGGAGCGCACACTCGAGATTATGCGTATACTGATTGCCGGGCGCATTGCCGGCCGGGAAAACCGGGAAGTACTACTCAATGAAATCACACTATAAGAGCCTTTTTGAATTGAATGGGAGGACCGCCGTTGTCACCGGCGCCGTAGGCATCCTCGGCCAGCGATTCTGCCGGGGACTCGCCGAATTCGGAGCGCAGGTGGCCGTGGTGGATTTGGACTCGGACCGATGTAACGCCTTCGCGGGGGAACTCGAGCGCGATTATGGCTCGCCGGCCCTCGGGGTTGCCTGTGACGTGTCTGATCCGGTTTCCGTGGCGGGGATGGCGGATCAAGTCGTCAAACGCTTCGGGGCCATCCAAATCCTCCATAACAATGCTGCCTCGAAGTCGGCTGACTTGGACGCGTTCTTTGCCAGCACGGAGAAATATTCTCTAGCCGAATGGCGCAGAATCATGTCCGTCAACGTTGACGGCATGTTCCTGGTGGCCCAAGCGGTGGGCAGCCAGATGCAAAAGCAAGGGACGGGCGGTAGCATAATCCAGACGGCTTCCATATACGGCCTCGTGTCGTCTGACAAGCGAATCTACGAGGGATCGTTCTATCTCGGCCGCCAGATCAGCAACCCGGCAGTGTATTCGACGTCCAAGGCCGCAGTCGTCGGGCTCACGCGCTACCTCGCGGCGAACTGGGCTGACGCCGGAATACGGGTCAACGCCCTCGTTCCTGCGGGCGTGGAGAGCGGCCAAAACGAAACGTTCAAGGCGCGTTATTCCGCCCGCGTTCCGCTGGGCCGCATGGCCCAAGCAGACGAAATGGTCGGCGCGCTGGTCTATCTCGCTTCCGACGCCTCGAGCTATGTGACGGGCCATTGCCTGGTGGTCGATGGCGGTCTCAGCGCCTGGTAGATGGGTATGATTATGGGGCTCAACGTTTTGCTGTCCTCGGAACGCCGCATGTCTTCCGTTATCGCGCTCACTTGCCTTCCCTGGCTAGTGGTGGTGCTGGTTACCGCCGGCGCCCTGGCAGCCCTCAACTTCATCGGGTATGCAATCATCGTACTTGCGTGCGGCTATGCTATTGCCAGTGTGGCGCTGCCGAGCTCCGGGCGTGCCTGGAGCATCCTCCTTGCACCCGCGCTCGGTATCGTGGCGCTCTCAGCTCTGACCGCGTTCTGGGTGAGGCTGGGGCTTCCAGTGATTAGGGTGTGGCCGGTCTGGCTTGGACTCTTTGTCGTTGGCGCGGCCTTCCTCTGGAAGGACCACACTCGCTTGGCGAAATGCACTGTTTCCTTCGGCGGTGCGCTCGTACTCCTTTCAGTTTTGATCTCGGCTGTGTACCTCCTCCCCACGGCTCCCAAGGATGCCGTCCTGCGGAGCGACGGAAGCTACAATTGGATTTACCCGGATAGTCAATTCAACTTTGCACTTGCTGCGGCGGTCAGAAACGCGAGCGGTACCCCAAGGGAGCCCGGAACGGTAACCGAGGAGATTTTCTACCATTTTGGACCCTATGCCCCTTCCGCGGCGGTCTCCCGAATAACCGGGCTTAACCTGGGCGACGCCTATGCCCGCGTGACGCGTGGCGCGGCGCTCTGGGCGCTGGTGCTCTCATGCTTCGGATTGGGCACGCTCCTTTCCATTAAGGCCAATGGCGGGAAATTTGGGGGAGTCACGTGCGTGGTCGGACTGTTCTTCTATGGTGCTCTGCTGGCCCTATTTACCGACGAGCGGAATAGCTCCAGCCGCGTGACCGGCGCGCTCCTTTTCAAGATACCCGGGGTGGACGTGAAATCCGACGGGGGGCCATTCAGTCATTTTATCCTGGGGCATTCGCTGCTTCATGCGTTTGGCGCGATCACAGCAATCCTGGCTCTTTGCCTGCTCTATCGGGAACTGGAAGCGCCGCCAAAATGGCGGGACTTCATTTTACTGGCGTTACCCGCGCTCGCGGTCCCGGTGAATTCGGTGGGGTCGTTATACTGCTTTGGTGCAGTGAGCGTTCTCTTGTTCTGGGGTCGGCTCCGGTCGGTGCGTCCATGGTTGTTGATCTTAATGAGCTTCCTCCTGTTTCTCGTCGCTTGGAAAATCATGGGCTATGGGAACGCACCGGATTCAGCGGAAACTGCGTTCAGAGTAAATTTGCCTCTCCAATGGTGGACACTCGCCATCTGGTTCAGTATTGGCCTGGGTCTCCGGATTATAGGCTTCCGCTGGATCTCGAAGCCCTTGCGAGATCCTGTTTCCGCGTTGGTTCTGGCCAGTGTCGTGGGCCTGCTGGGTTTTTTCCTTTTGGTGCATTTCTCCAACGGCCAAGAGGTTTACGGTACAATCTTTTTGCAAAGTCTGCTCAGTATCTTTGCCTTTTCCCGGCTCAAGCCTGGATTTTGGCGTGGCGCTGAACGCTCCCAACTGATTTCGGAGTGGCTCAGTGTGGCGAAGACGGGGATGTTCGTCCTGGCCATTTGCGGTGCATTAATCGCCGTTGGCCTCTTGGTGACTCACACCCATGCGGACGTTGCCCACTTTCGCGTCAAGCTGCTTTTGTTCTTCTTCTCCGTCTTGGTCCTCTTCGGTGTGTCTGCCGTAATGAAACGAAGTGGTGGCATCTCGACGGCTGCTTCCGCCATTCTCTTGGGCGCGCTCGGGATGGGCTTGCTAACGTGGATTGTTCCTTGGGCAAATTACGGCCTGGGGCGAATGAAGATGGACGTAACGCTCATGCCCGGCGAAGTGGAGGGCCTGAGGCGTCTCAACGAACTCGCAGCGCCGGGCGACGTGTTTGCGACGAACAAGCACAACGTCGAAAGCATACCGGACCGCCCCATGCGCTCCTACGCCTACGCTGCCTTGGCCGAGCATCCCGTGCTGCTCGAGGGATATTTGTTTCATACGCCTACAGACAGCCCGAGCTTTAGAACTCTGATTCGCGGCAACGATCTCATGTTTACGACCGCCGATCCGCAAGTCCTGCGCGACTTCGCCAAAATCTGGCATGTCCGATGGCTAGTCGCTCGTCCTGGCACCGACATCGCTCTGCCTGGGCCTTTGCCTCCCTGGCTGGTGAAGCAGCAGAACTGCGGCGATCTGAAGATCTACAGGATCAACTAGGCGCATTTCCGACCCAGCCATTTACTCCCGAGCGTCCGTCCCCCGGGAGCCTTAGGTGCCCATGGCCCAAGACAGGCAAGCTGAAACCAACGTCCGGCGCGCTACGAGGTATATCCGTGCGCGACTGAGTCGCGGGTTGTCCCTGAAGGCGCTGGGGCCCACGGAGTCGCGTGTTGTGTTCGACTTCGCGGCTGGCTGGGCGGCTCTGGCAGCAGCCGTCTTGTTCCACCTCGTATTCGTTCCTTCCCGAGTGTCCGGCCGCGCCTGCTTGCCTTTCCTCCCCGTCGCTTTTCTGGCAGCCAACACGGCTTTCGGCATCTACACGTCCTTGCTTGGCGCGGCGATTCGAACCAAGCTCGCCGCGTTGCTGGGAAGTACGCTTTGCGTTGTGGCGCTGGCCCGTCTGGGCGGGGCGCCCTGGGATATTATCTCCTTGTGGGCGATACTGACTGTTCCACCGACTATGCTGGCGCGTATCTTCCTGGGCCTGCCCTACAGCCGCCACAAGAATCTTACCTATCTCGCCAGCAACCAGCGCGGCTCTGTGCTGGTCATTGGAGGGGCGGGCTACATCGGTTCATCAACCGTCGAACTTCTGTTAAAACAAGGCTTCCGGGTCAGGGTTTTGGACCGTATGATGTACGGTCGCGAATCGTTGGCCGAATTTGCGAACCACCCCTTTTTCGAACTCATCGACGGCGACGTAACGGATATCGCCAAGCTGACCTTTGCGGCGCGTAACGCCTCGGCAGTTGTCCACCTGGCAGGCTTGGTGGGTGATCCCGCTTGCGCGCTTGACGCCCAGTTCACACGCCACGCCAATGTCGTTGCCACCCGCATGGCCAAGGATGTGGCGGTCTCGCTTGGCGTTCCACGATTCATTTTCGCCTCCAGCTGCTCAGTCTACGGCGTCTCCGATCGCGAAGTCGGTGAAACCGACCACTTAAATCCTGTCTCGCTCTATGCCCAAACTAAGATCGACAGCGAAGAAGAGCTGCTCTGGAACCTTCCGGACCGATTCTTCGTCACCATCCTTCGATTCGCGACGGTATTCGGCCACTCGCGGCGCCCACGCTTCGATCTGGTCGCCAACTTTTTTGCGGCGCGCGCCTTGGCGGAGGGCGTTATCCCTGTGCTTGGCCCCGAACAGCGGCGGCCTTTCATCCACGTCAAAGACCTCGCCCGCTCCATCGTTGCCGTGCTCCGCGCCGATCCTTACACCATGCAGAGCCAGATTTTCAACGTAGGAGACCGCCGACTGAATATGAGCATCCTGGAACTGGCCCAGACCGTCCAGCGCGTAGTGCAACCGTATCGCACTACGGAGATTACGATTAATGCCAACCCTGGGGATCCTCGCAGCTATGCAGTTTCCTTCGAGAAGATACGCCTCGAGCTTGGTTTCGAAGCTTCCACACTGATGGAGGAAGGGCTCACGGAAATCGTTGCCAACTTGCGCGCCGGCAGATACCGAGACTACCGCGACCCAACTTACAGCAATGTCCTGACCACCAGCAAGGCGCTGGCTGATTTTTACAGTCCCGACGAGATGGCCCGGCTTTACGGTCCGCTCGTCGACCGCCAACCCAAAACTGCGAGGTCAAATGCCTGATCCAAACGAACCGATTCTGTACACCGGCGGGCTCGCCGTGGACGACCGCGGCGAAGTGGGCTTTGTCAATGAATTCGACTTCACGGGCGTGAAGCGCTTCTATACGGTCAAGAATCATGCGGCCTTTTTCGTCCGCGCCTGGCATGCTCACCGCCGCGAAGCCAAGTACGTCACCGCGGTCGAGGGGGCGGCCATTGTCGGAGCGGTACGAATCGACAACTGGGAGAGTCCCTCGCGTGATTTACCGGCGCATCGCTTCGTGCTTTCCGCGCGCAAGCCCTCGATCCTCTATATCCCGCCCGGGTACGCCAACGGGTTCATGTCGCTGACCCAGGATTTGAAGCTGATCTTTTTTTCAACCACCAGCCTGGAGGAAAGCAAGGGCGACGATTTCCGCTACGACAGCCGCCATTGGGACATCTGGCAGGTGACGGAGCGGTAGCCTATGTCGGACCTTGAGACCGCTCGACAGTTTCGCTCCTTCTGTGTCCTCATACCGATGTACAACGAGGAGCGCGGCGCCGAACAGTGCGTACGACGCGTTTGCGCAAGCTTGGCGGACCTTTCATACCCCAGCCGGCTCATCGTCGTAAACGACGGCAGCCGCGACCGGACGGGTGAGATTCTCGATCACCTGGCGCTTGATCTTCCCTGCTTGACGGTGGTCCATCATGCCAAGAATGCGGGTTACGGTGCGGCCCTTCGGACGGGTACACGCAAAGCAGCCGAGGGTGGATTCGATTATGCGCTCTTCATGGACAGCGACCTCACCAACGACGCGGCGGACATCCCCAAATTCGTCGCCCAGATGGAACGGGGTGTGGACGTAATCAAGGCCTCGCGATTCACGGGTAGCGGCGGCATGAGGGGAGTCCCTTGGCGGCGAGCGGTTTTCTCCCGAAACGGCAACCGTGTGGCGAGAGTCCTTTTTCGTATCGGCCTGCGCGACTGCACCAACGGCTTTCGCGCCGTCCGAGTCCCTATCCTCTCACGCATGCGCTTGCAGGAGTCCGGATTTCCGATTATCGTCGAAGAGCTGTACCAGGCGAAATCACTGGCGCGCACTTTCTCGGAGGTGCCCGTCGTGCTCACCAGCCGCAGCGCAGATCAGCGTCCGACGTCGTTCAACTACAGCACCGCAACCCTCGCGAAGTACTTGGCCTTTGCATTAAAGGCCTTCTTGGGCATCAGACCGCATCTCGAACAGGAGAATTGATCCATGAGGACGCACTGCCGGGCCTGCGAAGGGACCGACCTGAGGCCGGTGCTCGACCTCGGGCCGCTTCCGCTCGCCGGTGGCTTTCTCGCGAATCGCGAGGCCTTCTCGTCGGAAAGACTTTATCCCCTCGCGATTCACGCTTGCGCGTCTTGTGGCTTGGTGCAGGTGCTGAATCCTGTGGCGCCTGAGATTCTCTTCCAGGACTACTCCTTTTCTTCGAGCACGATCAAACCCTTGGTCGACCACTTTGCCGCTTACGCACAGTGGCTTTCGACGCGCTTAAAACCAAAGACCGTCGTCGAGTTCGGCTGCAACGACGGAGTCTTGCTCGCTCCCCTCGAAAAAGCCGGCATTGAAGCCATCGGCGTCAACGTCTCGAAAAACATCACGGACCTGGCGCGCGGCAAGGGCCTTGACGTAGTGACCGGATTCTTCGATCCCAACGTCGCGCGCGCGATTCGGGAGCGCGTGGGCCCGGTGGATGTAGTAACCGGTAGCAACGCCTTCGCTCATAATGACCATCCGGAACTGATCCTCGAAGCTGCCAACCTGGTGCTGTCCGATGAGGGGCACCTCTGCCTGGAATTCATGTATGCAGGTGACCTGCTCGAACAACTTCAGTGGGACACGCTCTACCACGAACACCTTACCTTTTATACGTTGTCCGCATTGTGCGTTCTGCTTGCGCGATATGGTTTTCACATCGTGGACGCCGAGAGGCTGCCCATGCATGGCGGCTCGTTGCGCGTGTGTGCCGCCCGAAGACCGGAGCCGGCCGCAGCCCGCGTCGGTGAATTGCTGGACTACGAAAAGCAGAAGAAGCTCACTGAACTCGACACCTGGTTCGGTTTTGCGCGCCAATCGCTGCGCCGGATTGGCATCGTGCGCGACGTTTTCCAATCCTTGCAGGAACGGCACAGCGTTTGGGCTTACGGCGCCGCGGGGAAGGCCACGATGTGGGTAAACGCCTGCCGCATGGATTACCTCGGCGGAGTGGTCGACGCATCGCCACTGCGCGCCGGCAAGTTCATGCCGGGGACTCATACGCCTATCGTCTTTCCCGAACAGTTTAAGGCCGCGGCTCCCGACTACGTCTTCATTACAGCTTGGAACTATGCCGACTTGATTCGTTCCAAGGAAAGTTGGTTCCCGGGGACCTGGTCAGTGCCCCTACCAGATCTGAGGTTTTTCTGAGTCGTGGCCGCAAATCTACATGTCCTGGTTTTGGGGGCTTCCGGCATGCTCGGAGGCGCCGTACGGCGCACGCTCGCCGGGCGTGCGGGCTGGTGTATCGATGGCACACAGAGGGAGGACCGGCACGCCCCCGATTACTTTGACGTCCTCGCGACGCCAGGCGAAGACTGGGCTGCTGTCCTCAAGCAGCACGGCTACGATTACATCGTCAACTGCATCGGCGTCCTCAAGGCGGCCGTAGACGAGCGAGACGCTAGATCGTTGTCCCACGCGATTCGCGTGAATGCGTTGTTTCCTCATGAACTGGCGGCGTTGGCGCCCCACTCGCGCATTCTCCACATGTCCACAGACGGCGTGTTTTCAGGAGGTCTGCGGCGACCCTACGTCGAAACCGACCAGACCGACTGCCACGACGCATACGGAAAGAGCAAAGCGCTAGGCGAGTGCCCGGCGCAAAACGTGGTCAATTTCCGCTGCTCACTCATCGGGCGGGACCGGCTGGGCGGCAAGGGCCTGCTCGAGTGGGTCCTGCGCAGCCCGGAAGGTACAGAGCTAACTGGTTTTGACGACCAGATCTGGAACGGAGTGACCACGCTACAGTTCGCAGAGCTCTGCAGGCAAATCATTGAGTCGGGAACCTTCGACCGGCTGCGGGGCGAATCAGGCCTGCACCATTTCTGCCCAAATCCCGCGATCACCAAGTACGAATTGCTAAGCCGGATCCGGGAGGCCGCAGGACGCCACATCACTGTGCGGCGAGGCCAATCTGGCGCCCCAGGCGCGCGCATTCTCGGCTCGGTTTATTCGAGTCTGCGGGATACCTATCCCGCATCCGGTGATTGGGATTTCGTGATCCGAGCTGCGATAGCTGGAGAATGAACCGTAATTGTAGCGCAGACCTTCAGGTCCGCACGTTTGTACCGACCTCAAGATCGCCGGCACCGCGCAGCTACTAGAGAGAGGAATAGATGGAAAAGAAAAAGCTGGCCTTTATTCTCGGCATCAGGCCCGACGTAATTCGCGCTGCCCTCGTTATCAATCAGTTGCGGCACTACGACGACATGGAGATGGTCTTCATCTGGTCCGGCCAACACTATTCGGACAACCTGAAGAGTGTATTCTTTCGCGAGCTGAATATTGCACCGGCGGAGATCGACCTCCAATGCGGAGGGGAAACCGACGCCGGGGTGGTTGCCTCGGTGATTTCCCGGCTCTATCCCGTGCTGAGGGACATGGAGCCCGTCGCGGCGGTGTTCCTGGGCGACACCAACACCACCACGGGTGCGATTGCCGCCGCCCAACTGAACATCCCTGTGGTGCACATCGAAGGATGCATGCGGTCTTATGATTGGCGGATGCCGGAGGAAAAATACCGCACGACCATCGATCACCTGGCCGACGTGATCTACACGTATTTTGACGAATACAAGGAACAAGGCATTCGCGAAGGCCTGAATCCGAAAAACATCGTTTTGGTCGGGAACCCCATAGTCGACATCCTGAACCACTACTATTTCTCGCAGAAGAGCAAATACGATGCGATGGCGAACGAGGAATTCTTCTCCAGCCGTCACATTGAAAAAGGAAAGTTCTACCTGATGACTTGTCATCGGCGCGAGAACGTGCACATCACGAGTTCCCTTCAAGCCATCCTTAATCTTGTTGCCCGCGCGCCTTATCCGGTCTACTTTCCGGCCAGCTACCGCACCCAAAAGGAATTCACCGCTACAGGGCTGAAGGTTCCCGACAACGTCACTGTGGTTGACCCCATCGGTTATGAGGAGATTCTTTGCCTGCTGGTGAATTCCCGCGGCGCCATCACCGATTCGGGAACTGTCGTTGAGGAAACTTGCGTTCTCCAGGTCCCATCGCTTCAGATGCGCAAGTCGACGGAGCGTCCACAGGTCTATGATGTAGGCTCCAGCGTCAAGTTCGATCCCGCCGAGCCGGAAAAGTACCCTGCGGAGGTCGTCTTCCGCAAGCTCGAGTCCCTGTACGGGAAGCGCTGGACGCAAACCCTCGGGGACGGTAAATCCTCAGAACGCATCGCCGAGGACTTGCACCGGAGGGTTGTCGAAAACGACTTTGCCCGGCACAAGCCGGAACAGTATCATGTGCCGATCGAACGTTCCTTCCGCGGAGACGGTCTGGCGTGAGGCCGAAAAACGGGCAGAGCGAGATTCCTCGCGTCGCTCGGAATGACCGTGAAGGGCTGCTCGGAATGACAGTGAGGGATCGGAATGACAGTGAAGCGTCCGGAACAGCAGGCAATACCTAAGGGGCCGTGAGTATGAACCGATACTTAACCATAGTGATGTACCACTATGTGCGCGACTTGGAGCATTCCCGGTTTCCTGCAATCAAGGGCCTCTCGATCGAGCGGTTCCGCCGGCAACTCGATTACATCCAGGCGCACTACACGCCCATCACCGTCGGGGATCTACTGGAAGCATTGGCGTCCCCCAAAAAGGACCTACCGGCGAACTCCATCCTGTTGACTTTCGACGACGGCTATAGCGACCACTTTGCAAATGTGTACCCGCTTCTGGACGCGCGCCGTATTCAAGGCTGCTTCTTCCCTCCTGCGCAGGCAATCCTCGAACACAAAGTATTGGACGTCAACAAGATCCACTTTGTCTTGGCAGCCGCTCCGGATGCCGGAGCTCTGCTGGAACAGGTTTTTTCCTCCCTATTTGAGTTTCGTTCCAAGTATGAACTCAAAACCAGGGAGGAATATCTTCAGGAAATGACCGGGCAGCATCGCTACGATACCGGCGAAGTGACCGTGCTCAAGCGACTCCTCCAACGCGAGTTGCCGGAGCCGATCCGGGCGGAAATCGTCCGGCGGCTGTTTGCCGCGCACGTGACCGCCGACGAAGCGGCTTTTGCCTGCGAATTGTATATGTCGCTCGACCAGATTGCCTGCCTGCACCGGCACGGAATGCATATCGGCAGCCACGGGTACGCTCACGCCTGGTTGAATCGACTTTCTCCGCAGGCGCAGGCTGAGGAAATCGACCGGTCTCTTGATTTCCTGCAAAAGCTGGGGGTAGGAAGGACCGACTGGAGCATGTGTTACCCGTATGGCGGCGTCGATGACTCGCTCCTTCAGATCCTGCGGACCCGCCAATGCCCGTTGGGATTCACCGCGGAACCCCGCATTGCGGAGCTGGAGGTTGATGATCGCCTGACTTTGCCGCGCTTGGACACTAACGACTTGCCCAGCTAGCCATGAAATCCATGATGCAAATCCTGACGGATCTGACGCCGCTCAATAGAGCTGTGTGCTCTCTCGGCTACGACCAGGCGGTAGAGTACCTGTGCGGAGTGCTGCCGTTTCGTGTGATTTCTGTGCCGAGTTCCCTCCGGCACAATGGCTGGGTGATTCCTCCCTCTTGGGACGTCGAGGAGGCCCGAATCCTCAAGGATGGCTGCACAATTTATGACGGCGCCGCGCATCCGCTGGGGGTTATCGGGCTCTCGAAAAGTTTCTGGGGAACGGTCAGTCTTGAGGAGCTTCGGCAACACCTCTATTACGATCACCGCTATGACGACGCGATTCCCTTCCACTATCGGCAGCAGTTTCGGAGCTGGAGCCGGGACTGGGGATTCTGTGTGCCGAAGCAGCTCTTCGACCAGCTCGTTCCGGGCGATTATGAGGTGGTGATACGCACGGCCGAGGCTCCCGGCGTGGTGAAGATGCTCGAACATAAGCACCCAGGAGCGCTCGACTTCACCATCGTCTTGGGCGGCAATCTGGATCATGCGGGCGTGGCCAACGATGGCTTAGCCGGTTGCGTCGTGGGCATCGAGGTCATGCGCCGTTTGCAACACCGAAAAACCAAGTTCACCTATTCCCTTGTCCTTTCACCCGGGATCATTGGGTCGGAGCTTTACCTCGCCGGCTTGAGCCCATCCGAGCGCGGCCGGGTAATGGAAGGCATCTTCCTCGAGATGTTGGGCTCCGCTACCCCGCTCGCGGTCCAGGAATCCCGCCGCAGCATGGTCAGCACCCTGCATGCCCTGACGGCCAGTCTCGATCAACTTGGCTTGTCGTACCGCACCGGCGCTTTTGAAAGCATTATCGTCAACGACGAATATATCTGGGAAAACTATGGTATTCCGATGCTGTCCTTTTCGCGATTTCCTTATCCGGAGTATCATTGCAGCCGGGACAGTATTGAAATCATCAAGGAAGCGTCTCTTAAGGAGGCCGTCGAGGCGCTCGTAGGAACCGTGGATCGACTGGAAGCTTCGCCCATGGTCGTAAAGAAATTCGAGGGTAATATCTGCCTGTCCAACCCGCAATACGACCTCTACGTTGACTACGGCCAGGTCGCCCTGGGGGACGCCTTGTCCGAGCGGCAGCGGCGGATGCGGCGCCTGATGGACTTTGTGCCCGCCCTCGATCACCCGGTCAGCGTCTGTGCCGTCGCCGCCCACGTCGGCGTGCCGGAAGAGGCCGCACTCGAGTACCTTCAGCGATGGGCGGCCAAGGGATTAATTGACTTGGCCTGATCCTTGTCAGGACTGCGCGGGAAAGTTAGAACGATCCGGCGTTTTCGGACATCCTGACTCTTGACCAAGAGAGAATAATAGGGTTCTTTAATTCAATGAACATTTTAGTCACTGGCGGCGCAGGCTATATTGGATCGATTCTGGTACACATGCTCCTGGCGGATGGGCACCGTGTACGGGTGCTGGACAAGCTTCTGCATGGCGGCGAACCGCTGCTCGGCGTCTGGTCCCACCCCTGCTTTGAATTTGTCCAGGGCGACATTTGTGACCAGGCGAAGTTAAGATCTGCTCTCGCCGGAATAGAAGGGGTAGTCCATCTTGCGGCAATAGTCGGCGACCCTGCCTGCGCGCGCCAGCCGGACGTAGCGCGCGCAGTCAATCTTCATGCCTCCCTGACGCTCATCGAGGAGAGCCGGCGAGCCGGAGTTAGCAGGTTTCTCTTTGCCTCAACGTGCAGCAATTATGGAAAGATGACGGACGCTGATCGATACGTGGACGAGGAAACCGAGTTGCGCCCCGTATCGCTTTACGCGGAGACGAAGGTGGCTGTGGAGAAGGCCTTGTTAGAGAGTTGTCGAGAGGGCAGATGGTGCCCCACGCCGCTGCGTTTCGCGACCATCTTTGGAGTGTCGCCTCGCATGCGATTTGACCTTACGGTGAACGAATTCACTATGGAGATGCTGACCAAGAAGCGCCTCCAGGTGTTTGGCGAGCAATTCTGGCGCCCCTACGTTCACGTGCGGGATGCTGCCCGGGCCATACAACTGGTTCTCAATTCGCCGGCTTCGAAGGTCTGTGGCAGTGTATTCAACGTGGGCGCGACGGATCAGAACTTCCAAAAAAAGCAGCTCGTCGAGATGATACGCCCTTGGGCGCCCGATGCGGTGATCGAGTTCGTACACAAGACGGAAGATCCGCGGGACTACCGCGTTTCATTCGCACGCATTACCGGGCAACTCGGCTTTACGATCACCCGCACGGTGGCTCAAGGCATTGAGGAAGTAGGGCATCTTGTGCGGAGCAACGTGATCGCCGACTACGACGAGCGGAGGTTTCGTAATTGAGTTCGACGGAAAAGTTGGCTCCGGGGGCGCCGCCGGCCGAGGGTTTTATTCCCGTGGTCGTGCCTGAAATTCGGGGCAATGAATGGAAGTACGTCAAAGAATGCCTCGATACGAACTGGGTTTCGTCGGTGGGCAGCTTCGTCGACCGGTTCGAGAGACTCGTAGCGGAACGGGCGGGGACGAAATACGCTGTCGCCACAGTCAACGGCACCGCTGCCTTGCACATCGCCTTGCTGCTGGCGGGTGTGCGGCCGGACGACGAAGTAGTCGTTTCGACACTCACGTTCATTGCCCCTGCCAACGCCATCCGCTACGTAGGCGCCTGGCCGGTTTTCATCGACGCTGAGCCCAGATATTGGCAGATCGACCCGGCGGGAGTGGTTGACTTCCTCGATGCGCGGTGCCGTTGGGATGGCCACGAGTTGCGCAACCGGCAGACCGGGCGGCGTGTGACCGCCATCCTGCCTGTCCACATCCTGGGCCACCCCGTCGACCTGGATCCTATCCTGGCCGCGGCCGCGAAATACTCGCTGCCGGTGATCGAAGATGCCACCGAATGCCTGGGCGCCCGCTACCGAGGTAAGAACCTGGGCGGCGTCGGGGACGCGGGCTGCTTCAGCTTCAACGGGAATAAGATCATCACCACGGGCGGCGGAGGCATGCTTGTCACCAATAACGCCGAGTGGGCCGCGCGCGCCAAATACCTTACTACGCAGGCGAAAGACGATCCCATCGAATATGTGCACAATGCCGTCGGCTTCAATTACCGCCTAACAAATGTCTTGGCGGCCATGGGTTGCGCCCAGATGGAACAGCTCGACGCGTTTGTGGAAGCGAAGAGACAGATTGCGAAACGGTACCGAGAGTCGCTCGCTTCTCTTCCTGGAATCCGTCTGCCGCAAGAAGCAGAGTGGGCGTTCAGCACTTTTTGGATGTATACGGTGTTGATTGCCGAGAAAGAAATCGGCATGGACTCGCGTGAACTTCTCCGCCAACTGGGCGCCAGGAAAATTCAGGCCCGCCCCCTGTGGCAACCCATGCACCGCTCACCGGCCCACAAGTCTTTCGGGAGCCCGACATGCCTGACCTCGGAATCGCTCTACGCACAAGCAGTCAGCCTGCCGTGCTCGGTTGGACTCACTCCGTCTGACCAGCACCGAGTGGTTGAGAGTATTGCAAGCTTCCTCAGCAAGAAGGACGCGCCGGTCGGGTAGCGCACCGCCCCAAGATCCACATTATGGATCCCCGCTCATTTGCCTGCGCGCAGGACAAGCGGGCAGCAATGAGGGCGAGTTGTCGTTGAACACTCAGATGGCGCCCGCGGCTTCAGTTCCGATGCGCATGGATCTCGACGGTTTATTTCATTCGCCCAGTGGCCGGGTCGCATCGTTTGCTGAGATGCAAGTACGCCTTTATTGCCACGACGTCGCCCTTCAAGATTACTTCATGGCGCTTCAGATGGACACGCTCTCGACCGACCGCGCTGATTCGCGCCGTCAACGCGCCCCCAGTAAGCTCCTCACGGGGGCCGTCCGGGGAGTTGACAAAATCGGCAGGCTCTATCCGCGCCGAAAAATCAAAGTCGATGTGCTTTTCTGCCCCGCTCCTTATTTTAGCCGCAAAACCGAAACCCGATTCTTCCTCCGCGTACTCCTCGCACTTGCGCAGACAGATGCCAAGATTCTTTGTTTACTCCCGACCGGCGCCCCCTGCCGAGGTGAAGCCGATGCGCAATTGGCATCCCTGGGGCGCGCCGGCCAAGTTATATTCATCGATCCGGACACTCCGTTGAATCATCTGGAAGGATATACGCGCCCGAAGGTCGCCCGGATGCGTGCCAGATCGGCATTCAGGCAGACCGTCCAAATTCTCGAACCACTCGGGCTTGCCCCTGGTCTCCAAGTCGAGGCCGGCTACGAACATCTAGCCTACTTCATTGAGGGGTGGGAGCGTCTGGCCCCTAGCGTAGAGTTTGACGCAGTCGTAGCCCGTTGCCACTGGCATGCCCTTTGCAGCCCGGTTTGCCGGACGGCGATCGAGCGCGGCAAACCGGTCATTACTTTTCAACAGGGAGTGATAGGCCATACCTTGGATGTCCCGGTTACCGCTTCCAAATATGTCGCATTTGGTCGTCCTTCTGCATCGTTCCTGGCACGGCTGAATAGTGCGTTTTTTCGGGCCGCAGATAAGTCTGAGCGGCCGGTAGATTATATTCACGGCGGCAGTTTCGTGGATGACGTGACCGTACTCCCCGATCAATTTGCGCAACAGACTGTGCTGATGGTCGATGTGCCCAATGCGCCCGGCGACTTTTACGGCCTCGAAAACCAGACCCAGGCGCTGTTCGACCTGGCCGCAAGACTGCTGGCCGGTGACGTGCCCCTGCGCCGTCTGCTGATCCGGCCGCATCCGTTCTGGAGCAGTTTGGATTTGGGACCCTGCCAGCGACTCGCCCGGGAATATCCCACCCGCTGTGAACTGTCCCATCCCGCGTGGTCTCTGGAAGACGATCTGCGCCGCTCGTCGGTGGTTGTCGGAATACTGAGCGGCGCACTTACTGCCGCGTCCGCCTGCGGTCTGCCGGCCATATTCATGCAGACCGAACAAGGCTACTCAACCGGCGACCTGGCGTGCTTTTCGCCCGGCCAAACTCTGCTCCCTGACGCTGCGTTCTGCGAGATTCGAAGATTGCTCACCGATCGGCATACATACGCGGAGGCGCGGGCGGGGGCACTGCGCAATGCGCGCGAGTACTATGCCAACGGGACAAATTTGGATCTGGATTCCACGTTCTTCGAGCGGCTTCTAAGGGATGCGGCGGTAACCCATCGACCTCAGCACACATTGAAATGAGATGTCCATCAGTGCCGAAAAAGGAGATCGAGCATTCAACTTCTATGTCCGGTAATTTCATGAACATGATTCACCCGGCGGAGCGGGCAGTGGAGGGCCTATGATAGGTGCGATTGCCGACACGACGTTGAGTGCGGACCCGAGCCTCGCGGTTCCCGCGCGTTCTGAGCGCTCGACGTCAGTTGTCATGGCATTGGTGTTCGTGCCTTGGATTACGGTTGTGCTTTTTACCGCGGGAGGCTGGGCTGCTCTCAACTTTCTCGGGTACTCGATTGTGGTCTTCGCGGCCGGTTACAGCATCATCAGTGTGACGCTGCCTGCCCCCACCCGGTCCCAAACGATGTTTCTTGCTCCCGCGACCGGCATTCTAGCGATCTCGGGTGTCACGGCGCTCTGGGTGAGGCTGGGATTGCCTCTCATTTGGGCCCTGTTTGTATGGCTCGGACTGCTCGTGGCCGGAGTGGTGTGCCTCTGGCGCGACCGCGCCGGTTGGGCAAAGAGCACCGTCGCTCACGGCCTAACGCTGACTCTTCTCTCCGCCCTGATCTGTGCGGCGTACTTCCTTCCCACGGCTCGTACGGATATGGTCCTGCGCCGCGACGGAAGCTTCAACTGGCGGTTCGTCGACACGCAGCACTTCCACGCCATTGCTGCGAGCATAAAGTGCAGCGGGAGCCCGCCGGTGACCCCAGGAACATTCACTGCCGAGCTTTTCTATCACTTCGCTCCCTACGCGCCGGCCGCGGCCATCTCAAAGGCCGATGGACTCAACCTTGGGGACGCCGTGGCCCGCGTGACACACGGCGCTTGGCTCTGGGCGCTTGTGCTCTCATGCTTTGGACTTGGCGTGCTCCTGTCTCGCAAGGCCAATGGCAAAACAGTCGGGGGGATCATATCCGTCGCCGGGCTCTTTTTCTACGGTTCGCTGTTGTCCCTTTTCTCATCCGAGTGGGCCAGTTCCGGCCATGTGGCCCGAGCCATCGTATTCACCATTCCCGATGTCCAAGTGCTCGCCGATGGGGGCCCTTTTGACCTGCTGCTCGTCGGGCATTCATTGCTTCACGGCCTTGTCGCCATTACAGCCATCATGGGCCTGTGCCTGGCGAGAAGCGGGCACGAGTCGGTACTAACATGGCGGGACGGCGTTCTGCTGGTGCTGCCTGCACTGGCGGTCCCAGTAAACTTGCTAGCTGCCGTGTACTGCCTCGGTGCAACGGGTATTCTCTTGTTTTGGGGGCGTCTCAGGGCAATACGGTCATGGCTGTCGATAAGTCTGATGCTCGGCCTGTTTCTCGTAGCTTGGCATATTACGGGTTATGGCCATGCACCGGACGTGGCGCATGTGACGATTAATGAGCATGTGGCCTCGCAATGGTGGACGCTTGCTGTGTGGGTAATCATCGGTCTGGGATTCCGCATCGTGGGCCTCCGCTGGATCTCACGACCTTTGAAAGACCCTCTTTCGGTTCTGGTCCTGATCAGCGTCTTGGGATGGCTAGCGTATGCTCTCCCGTTCAATCTCGTACATCAAAACGAGCGTTACGGCATATATTTCTTGCAGGGGGTCTTGAGCATATTTGCTTTTTCTCGTGTGACGCCGCGATGGTGGCACGGCGGCGAGCGATCCGAGATAGTCGCGGAGTGGCTCAGGTTAGCGAAGAAGTGCATGATTTTCGTGTGTGCCGCCGGCGTTCTGATCGCCGGCATCGCTGTTGCCACTCATCACCACACGGGGATATCGCATTTTGGACCCAAGCTGCTTCTTACCTGCTTGCTGCTTGCATTGCTGGCGGCCATATCGACCCTGATTCAGCGCAGCCGCCGCTTTTCGATCGTCAGCTCCGCAGTCGTCATGGGTGTGCTGCTGGTCGGTTTTCTGGCTTGGGTGCCCAACTGGATCCGCTACGGCGTTGGCGTAGTCAAGACCGGCATAACCTACGCGCCTGGCGAAGTTCTAGGGCTGCGGCGTCTCAGCGAACTCATGGCGCCGGACGAGCGGTTTGCGACGAACAAACATGCCCTGGATCCGGAAAGCCTTGCGCCGCCCAACGAGCGCTCCTACGGTTATTCTGCACTCTCGGAGCGCCCCGTTCTTCTCGAGGGATACTTGTCTCGAGGCGAAAATCTGCTTCCGTGGTTCAAGACTCTGCTTCGTGACAACGACTTGCTCTTCAGCACAACTGACCCGAAGACGCTGCGCAGCATTGCCGAAAGCTATCACGTTCGATGGCTTGTCGCTCGTCCCGACACGGACATCGCCTTGCGCCGCCCGCTGCCATCCTGGCTGGTCGAGCAGAAAGACTGCGGGGCCCTCAAAATCTATCGAATCGATTAATCAACAAAGATTGCCGCGGAAGCAGCAGCGGCTTTGAGCATGGACCGGTGAGTCGCAACGATTGAGACATGGTGACAGGGATCGCTGGCACTTCAGTGAAGTTTGGTCGAGGACTCAGGCCCATGAGGCTAATTGCGCACAAGCAACGGTGAGAGAACCATGAATCTGGCCATCGATCAGAGTCGTGAGGGTCGGCTAAAAGAACTGGATGGCTGGCGGGCGATAAGTGTGTTGCTAGTGATCGTGCATCATTTCGGCTTCTACCATGCGGGGTTGTTGCTGCGCTTTCCCTCTGCTGTAACTACTATTTTGCACTTCTGCGGACTGCTGGGCGTAAGGACGTTTTTTGTAATCAGCGGTTTCGTGATTTGCCGCCTCTTGATCTCAGAGGAAAAACGCTACGGATCAGTCTCGCTCAAGGGATTCTATTATCGCCGCATCTTTCGTATTCTTCCGCCCTTCTTCCTGTACCTGGCCGCCATCAGTCTGCTGCTGACGCTGCGACTGGTGCACGAAAATTGGAAATCTATACTGGGCGCCGGTCTTTTTTTATTCGATACCAGCCTAACTTCGCATAGCTGGTTTGTTGGGCATACTTGGAGCCTGGCGGCGGAAGAGCAGTTTTACCTGATTTTTCCGATAACCTGGATTCTCGCGCCCAAGCGGTGGCGAAGCTCGCTCTGTCTTGCCGTCTTCTTTTTGCTCGCAGGGTGGAACTTCTTGGCGTTCTTTACACATTGGAACATGTTTGTCGGCACCAACGGGCGAGTGGGTTTCTCCTGCATCGCGTGGGGCGTGTTGATGGCGATTAACGAACACCGCGCCCGCCAGGTCGTAAGGCGCGTTCCGATTTCCCTTGTGGCCCTGGTCGCCATCGGCTTACTGGTTCATCCAGTATTTTCTGAGAGCTGGCACAGGGTACTCTATGAGTGTCTGATGGTCCCGCCGGCAATTGCTCTGGTGTTGTTCTCCAGCCTGGAGTGTGGACCGCGGCTCAGGGCTTTGTTGTGCAGCAAGCCTTTCCAGGCTATCGGTGTTACTTCCTACGGCATTTACTTATGGCAGCAACTCTTCACTGCGCCGAGCGAGTACTATGTAGGGCCGGCTGTGGTCATTTCATATCTGCTGCCGCTGCTCTTCCTCATCGTGCCGCTGTCGTATTTCTTCGTCGAGAAGCCGGCAATGCGTTATGGCAAGTACCTCTCGCGTCGAGCACGCTATCCGCAGAGCTCGCCCACTAGCGAAATGGCGTCGCCAGCGCCCGAACCGACCGCACCATAATTTGGGCAAATGAGATTCGCTTTCGTCAGTACGATGTGCACCTCTCCATGGGGGGGAGCGAGGTGCTCTGGAGCCAGGCCGCGGCTCAGCTCAAGCGAAGCGGGCACGACGTTCAAGCTTCGACGATGTATTGGCCCCAACAGCCGGATACGGTGACAGCGCTGGCGAAGCACGGGGTCAGGGTCGCGACCTATCCTTCTCCCGACAGCATCTCGGGCCGCGCCCGCCACTTCTGGGACCGTCTCTCTCTGGGCACACGCCGGAGCTACGCCCGTTTGAGAAGATTCCATCCGGATCTGGTCGTCATTTCCCAGGGAGGCAATTCGGGCGGCTTTGGATGGGCGAAGATCTGCCGGGGGGCGGCGATTCCCTACGTGATGATTGTCCATTGCAATAGCGAGCAATGGTGGTTCGGGGACCAATTCGAGGAAGCCGTGGCAAGTTACAAGGGCGCTCGTAAGGTCTTCTGCGTGTCTCGTAACAACCTCGAGATACTCGGTTTGCAGTTGGGCGAACCGTTGCTGAACGGAGAACTGGTGTGGAGTCCCTACAACGTCTCCACAGAGCCTCCTCCGGCTTGGCCGGATGAACACGGGAGTTTGCGACTGGCGTGCGTTTCCCGAATCGAATTGGCAGCCAAAGGGCAGGATGTGTTGCTTCAGACGCTAGCGCGTCCGGAATGGCGGGACCGTCCCCTGGAGGTGAATCTATATGGGGCGGGCCCTGATGAATTGGTCTTGCGCCGCATGTGCGCGACGTTGCGCCCGAGCAACGTCCACTTTCGCGGCTATGTGAAGGACATCCGGGAAATCTGGGCCCAGAATCATCTCCTGGTTCTCCCCTCGCGATACGAAGGTCTTCCTCTCGCCTTAATTGAAGCGATGTGGTGCGCCCGGCCGGCGCTGGTGACGAATGTGGGAGGCAATGCAGAGCTTTGTGTGGACGGCGCCACAGGGTTCGTCGCGGAGACGGCAACCGTAGCGTCCATTTCGCATGCTCTGCAACGAGCTTGGGAAAGCCGCGAGGAATGGCCGCGCCTCGGCCAGGCGGCGCGGGAGCGCGTTGAGAACCAGGTCCCGAGAGATCCGGTCGGGTTGTTCTGCGACCGCCTGTTGGCTTGCGCCGTAGCTAGTCATAGCGGGCAAACGGCCCGTTCGTTGAAGCGATGATCAAAATCACCGTGATCGTATGCACGTTTAACCGCTCCGAGAGTTTGGCGAAGTCGCTTCAAAGTGTGGCTGCTTCCACGTTGCCAACCTCTGTCGAGTGGGAGATCTTGGTGGTGGACAACAACTCGACGGATCGCACACGAGAAGTGGTGGAGGACCTCTGTCGCCAGCATCCCGGGCGCTTCCGTTACTTGTTTGAGCCGAAATCTGGCTTGTCTCATGCCCGGAATGCCGGAATCCGGGAAGCGCAAGGCGATATCCTGGCTTTCACGGATGATGATGTAACCGTTGACGCGGCTTGGCTGCAAAACTTGACGGTCTCGCTTCATGATACTGCATGGGCTGGTGCGGGAGGCCGAACGCTTCTGCCCGAGCCTTTTTCGCCTCCTACTTGGCTGGGGCTTCAGGAGTCGCTTGAGATGGGAGGACCGCTCGCCGCCCTGTTCGATATTGGCCTTGAGCCTTGTGAGCTGAAGCGGCCCCCCTATGGGGCGAACATGGCTTTTCGAAAGAGCATGTTCGAAAAATACGGGGCTTTTCGGACCGATCTGGGCGCTAGTCCCGGCCCTGACGTACCGCGCTGCAACGAGGACACCGAGTTCGGCCGCCGGTTGATCGCCGGGGGAGAACGGTTGCGTTACGAACCGTCTGCCATTGTTTACCATCCGGTTCCTAGGGAGCGAGTCCGAAAAGACTTCTTTCTGGCTTGGTGGTTCGACTATGGACGGGCCCTCGTCCGGGAAAAGGGGGAAAGCCCTCCGCTTTGGAGAATCCCGCGGCACTACTTCAGCATTCCGAAAATGATAGGCGTCTGCGTACTGCCCAGGGCGCTGAAATGGCTGTCGACCTTAAATCCCATGGAGAGATTCTCCCGGAAATGTTGGACTTGGCTGATGGCCGGGGAGATTGTGGAGACTTACCGGCTCGCCCGCGACCGCAGGAGACAAGACTCCTCCACTGTGCGCGAGCAGGGTTAGGCCTCACCGTTCAGAAGGCGTGTGAGGCAGAAAAGGACGAACCGAAATTCGGCGAGGCCGCTGACCAGAAATGAACCAACCTTTGGTTTCTGTAGTGATGGTGGTATGCAATGTGGAGCGCTTCCTCGCCCAGTCGATTGAGAGCATCCTGGGACAGACTTTTCGGGACTTCGAATTCATCATTCTCGACTATGGGTCGACCGATGACTCAAAGGCCATCGTTTCCAGCTATGCGGCCAAAGACGGCCGGATCAAACTCAGGGAGACACCCCATTGTGGCTTGGCCGAGGCGCGAAACACTGTCAGTTTTCTCGCTCAAGGCCGATACATCGCCGTTATGGACGCTGACGACGTGTCGATGCCGGACCGCCTTCAATGGGAGTCCACGTTCATGGAGGGGCATCCGGAGATCGGCGTCGTCGGTGGTGCAATTCAGTGGATTGATGGAACCGGCAAGGCATTGCGAGTTGACGCCCGCCCGACGCATGACGAAGAAATCAAGAAAGTCCTTCTTGATCACTATCCCTTCTGCCACTCCAGCCTCCTTATGCGAAGGGACGCCTTTGTCCGGGCGGGCGGCTACCGAGCAGCTTTTGCTCCAGCTGAGGATTACGACCTGGCACTTCGCATGTCGGAACACTGCAAGTGCGCAAACCTGGAGCAAGTGGTCCTCGGGTACAGGATCCATGCGACACAACTTTCGATTCAAAAGGGAAAACTCCAATCGTTGTGCAAGCTGGCGGCGCGTGCTTCCGCGGTGTGGAGGAGAAAAGGCCATGCCGATCCCCTGAATTCGGTGGGAGAGATCACCCCCGCCTTGTTGGCGGGATTGGGCGTAACTGAGGAAACGCAGCAGCGCGCCATCGCTCGGGACCGGTACCAATGGATCCGGGACATGTGCATGGCGGGCGAGTCCGCCTTAGCGCTCGATGCGGCAGTGGAAATGTTACAGTCCGATTTGAAATACGTGGAGCGCTGGCTGGTCGCCGACTTGCGGCTGCGGGCCGCGCAACTATATTGGACACAAAGGCGGTTTGGCAGGAGTTTGATTACCGGCGCCCATGCGTTCACGTCGCGGCCCGCGCTGTTGGCTCGCCCCCTGAAGCGACTGCTACAACGGCATTCGTAATTCAGTCGCTTATGATAGACTCGGTCGTAGCAGGGAAATGAAAATCACAGTCATCTTGTGTACGTATAACCGTTGCCAGAGCTTGGCACGAGCATTGGAAAGCGCAGCCTCCCTAAAGCTCCCCGACGCAAACGAGTGGGAGATATTGGTCGTGGATAACAACTCCACCGACAAGACGCGGGAGGTGGTCGAGAACTTCTGCCGGCGATACCCGGGACGCTTCCGTTACCAGTTTGAACCCCAGCAGGGCAAATCTTACGCCCTCAACGCGGGGATCAGTGAAACCCACGCGGATGTTTTGGCATTTATGGATGATGACGTAACCGTTGATCCGGCGTGGCTCCAGAACCTGACAGCATCTCTGGTTGACGGCCATTGGGCGGGCGCCGGGGGACGTATTCTCCCACAAAAGACCCTCAAGCCTCCTCCCTGGATTTCTCTCTCCGAGCCTCACGCGGTGGGTCCTTTAGCTCTTTTCGATCCCGGCCCGGATGCGGTGGAACTCGCTGAGGCGCCTTTCGGCGCCAACATGGCCTTTCGAAGAGGCGTATTTGAGAAGTATGGTGGTTTCCGAACCGATTTGGGGCCTCGCCCAGGCAGTGAAATCCGCAGCGAGGACAGCGAGTTCGCCTGCCGTTTGCTGGTGGCGGGTGAGCATTTGCGCTACGAACGGTCGGCGATCGTGTATCACGAGGTTCCGGAAAGCCGGCTACGGAAAAAGTACTTCCTCGATTGGTGGTTTGACAAGGCCCGAGCCGACATTCGGGCGTTTGGGATTCCACTCGCTGCGAACACGTGGCGTGTCAAAGGCATTCCGCTCATTCTGTTTCGTCGACTGACGGCTTGGACACTTCGATGGCTGGCCGCCTTCGATCCGGCCAGGCGGTTCTCCTGCAAACTCAAAGTGTGGTGGGTGGCTGGACAAATCCAGGAAACATGCCGCCAGGCAGCCAAGGCCGAGCGAGGGGATTTAGAAGCGAAATCACCGCGCCGCACGTCGAGATAAGCTTCCGTTCGAGTCTCTGACGATTTGTTTCAAACCTCAGTAGACATGCCCGTGGATATTATAGATTTGAAATACATCAATAAGTGATTTACTAACTAGTTATTTCAACTTGTTTTACTCCCCGTACTAAAGTGCTCTTGCGCGGCTCCTCCCTCTAGGCCGATAAGCGTTATTTGGGGAGGGGCGCCCCGGCAAGATGCAGGGTGGCTGCAATTGATTTGTGGTACAGTACTTGTGCTTCAGATCAATGTCAGAAGAGGGGATGACCAACCGTAGTCTGAAGATTGACGGAACGCTGCCTAGAATCAAAATAGACTCGAACAAGGAAGACAAGCGCGGTGCCAGTGCAGGCGGGGACAGATTCTGAGAGCCGGGTACTAGACGAGTATTATCGCTGCCCACCTAGTCCCATAGGCTTTCAGTCGCCAAATCATTCGGATGGGCCGCCGGGCTATTTTCGGTTGGGTCCGGATGCAATTTGTTACGGGCGCCTGTCGAGTGGTAGTACGGCGAAAAGTCCGATTGGAGTCCTCAAGGACGCCTTGGAACATATTGTAGTGGAGTCGGACGGAATCACCCTTCCATTCAAGGTCGAGGAAGTAATTGAGAATCTGCGACGGGAACGTTACACCGCCCACTTTCGCCAGGAAGGGCTGTTTTTCAACGAAATCTTGCGAAAGTCGTACTACTTCATCCGGCCGCTTCTAGGAGATTCGGCACGCCGGTTCCTGCAGAGATTGTACCTGCGGGGATGGGATAAAATCCCCTTCCCCGCCTGGCCTGTTGACGCCACCGTGGATCGCATTCACCAGAAATTATTGGCCCTGTCACTCAAGGCCCAAGGTCTGGAGAAAGTCCCTTTTATCTGGTTCTGGCCGGAGGGGTTTTCAAGTTGCGTCATTATGACGCACGACGTGGAGGAAAAGCTCGGCAGGGACTTTTGTACCCAATTGATGGACTTGGACGAGTCGTTCGGCGTTCGCAGCGCCTTCCAAGTCGTACCCGAGAGCCGCTACACGGTTTCAAAGAGTTTTCTGGAGAGTATTACCAGCCGGGGCTTCGAAGTGAATGTCCACGACCTCATGCATGATGGTCGTCTTTACGCTGACCGTGAAGAGTTTCTGCAACGGGCGGCGCGCATCAACAACTACATTCGGGAATATGGCGCTCAAGGGTTTCGCTCCGGCATACTCTACCGCAACGCGGACTGGTTCGGCGTATTCGAATTCTCCTATGATATGTCGCTCCCCAATGTGGCGCATCTCGACCCCCAGCGAGGCGGGTGCTGCACGGTAATGCCCTTCTCTATTGGGAAGATCGTCGAACTTCCCCTGACGTGCACGCAGGACTATACGCTTTTTCGAATTCTCGGAGACTATTCGATCGAGCTCTGGAAAAGACAAATTGCTCTGGTCCGGAAGAACTACGGTCTGATCAGCTTTATCGTGCATCCGGATTACCTCATCGAGGAACGAGCGCGCGACAGCTACAAGGCCTTACTTGAATTCTTGGCCTGCTTGCGGGACAAGGACGAAGTTTGGGCCGCGCTGCCGAGGGACGTGGCGAATTGGTGTAGGCAGAGAAGCCAGATGAAGCTTGTGCGCCGAGGCGGCGAATGGCAGGTGGAAGGTCCGGGCAGCGAGCGGGCCTGCGTGGCCTACGCTTCTCTGGCAGGAGACACGGTGACTTACAGCATGGCTGGCGAGAGGGAAAACTCGCCACGGAGTTGTGATTCAGCCTGATCCAAGGACGGCTTTACGCCGCAGTGGGGCGAAGTAAACTCGCGCTTGTCCACACAATAAATGTCGTTGTGAAAAAAAACCTCAAGGCGTACGCCGTGGCGTGCCAGGGCCTGAATTCCCAATGACAAAAATCAGCGGTAAGGTCCTCGACCGTAACATGTACATGGACGGGGGGTACCTGGACAAGAACCCTCTTTGGCACGCAGAAGAATCCCCCTTCAAGGTTACTCAAATCCTCCGCATGTTGCAGAAGAACAGCCTGCATCCGAAGACGGTCTGTGAAGTCGGATGTGGCGTAGGGGAAGTGCTCAAGCTGTTGCAGGAGAAAATGGATAAGGCCTGCAGTTTCTGGGGTTACGAAATCTCACCCCAGGCCTTGGAAATATGCAAGAGCAAGGCGAACGAGAGGCTTCATTTCAAGCTCTCCGATATCAGCCAGGAGGAAGGCGCCTTCTTCGACTTGATTCTGGTGCTCGATGTGATCGAGCATGTCGAAGACTACTACGGATTTCTGAAAGGGATCTTGCCCAGGGGTGATTTGAAGATTTTTCACTTCCCTCTGGATTTGAGCGTGCAGGCGGTGCTTCGCAAACGTGGCCTCCTGATCCGCCGCGAGCTCTATGGACACATCCAGTACTTCACCAAGGAAACAGCGCTGGAAACGCTGAAGGACGTGGGCTACGAGATTCTGGACTATTTCTACACGCCTCGATGCATCGAACTCGCCAAGCAGCTTATCCAGAAGATCGCCATATTGCCCAGACAGATCTGTTTCGCAATTCACCAGGACATGGCAGTTCGAATCCTGGGTGGCTACAGCCTGCTGGTCCTCGCTAAATGAGGACCGTCCGGTTCCTCCCTGCAGGTTTCGGGACTGTGTCGCGGTAGCTCAGGCGACGCCAGAGCGAATCTTGAGAGTAAAACCGCGATGACGACTTGCGACGTAGCGATCATCGGCGCCGGCCCCTACGGCTTATCCGCGGCTGCCCACCTGCGCACGGTCAAGGGGCTGGAGCTTCGTGTGTTTGGCGTTCCCATGTCCTTCTGGAACCGAAACATGCCGGAGGGTATGTTTCTCCGTTCCAATTGGACGGCGACGCACATCGCGGATCCGGCTGGCGGGCTGACCCTGGAAGCATACCAAGCGGCAAGCCGCCAACAGTTTTCGACTCCTGTACCCCTCGACGAGTTCATCCAGTACGGACTCTGGTACCAACAGCAGGCGGTTCCCGACGTTGACCAGAGAGCGGTTACAAAGGTCGAGCCTTCCCCCACGGGTTTCCGCCTTCACCTCGAAGATGGCGAAGCACTCGTTTCGCGCCGCGTTATTGTCGCGGCAGGGATTGGCGCTTTCGCTTACCGGCCGCCGCAATTCTCCGGGCTCCCGCCATCGGTCGCGACTCATACCTCCGATCACCAAGACTTCCGAGATTTCTGCGGGAGGTCCGTACTGGTGGTGGGAAGCGGACAAAGCGCGCTTGAATCGGGAGCGCTGCTTCATGAGGCGCGCGCGGAAGTGGAAATCGTCACACGGGCTTCGTGCATCCACTGGCTGCAAGGGTGGCTCTCCAAGGCGCTCCATCACAGGTTGGGGGCCCTTACCAAGAAACTGCTTTACGCGCCCACCGATGTTGGGCCGGCGGGCGTCAGCCAACTCCTGGCACGCCCCGACATCGTTCGGCGCCTGCCTCGCGGTCTGCAAGACAAACTTCGAAGGCGCGCCACCCGGCCGGCAGGGGCGCGCTGGTTGGTGGAGCGGCTCAAAGACGTTCCTATTAAGCTCCGGCGTTCAGTCGTTCGCGTGGATGTGGCCGGTAAGCAGGTGAAAGTCGATCTTGACGACGGCACCTCGAGGACAGTTGACCATGTTCTTCTGGGCACCGGCTACAAAATAGATATCTCCAAGTATGGCTTTCTCGCACCAGAGTTGGTGCGGTCCCTGCGCCGCTCCAACGGGTTTCCCATGCTCAAAGACGGACTCGAATCGTCAATACCGAAAATGCATTTTCTAGGCGCGCCCGCCGCCTGGAGCTTTGGGCCCCTGATGCAATTTGTTTCTGGTACCCGCTATGCTTCATGCTCGTTGCTCCGCTGCATCACGGGAAAAGCTGGCAATCCTACACTGCCCTGAGGGATCTGCATGCCCGAAGCTACGACACAACCCTCGGAGACTGCCTACGTTCCGTCCGGGCGCTCGAAGAAGCCGATTGGCGCGGTCGTGGTGGGCGGGGATTACCAGGGCCTCGGGATCGTTCGCAGCCTCGGACGGCGGAAAGTGCCGGTCTGCGTCATTGACGATGAGCGCTCCATCGCGCCTTTCTCCAAATACGCAACCTATTCTGTGCGCGTGGACAGCCTTCGCGATGAGAAGCAGACCATCGAAAGTGTACTGGAAATAGGCCGCCGCTTGGGCCTCGAGGGCTGGGTGCTTTACCCGACTCGAGAAGAAACGGTTGCTGCTTTCGCGCGCCACCGATCATCTTTGCTAAGCTTCTTCCGTGTTCCGACGCCAGCCTGGAACACAACACAGTGGTTCTGGGATAAACGCAATACCTACCGCCGCGCCCAAGAGCTGGGCATTCCCACCCCATCAACCTGGTATATCCGAGAACGTCTCGGACTTAGAAAAGATCGACGCCGACCCTCCTTTCGTCATCAAGCCCGCTATCAAAGAGCACTTTATCTATAGCACCAAGGTCAAAGCCTGGCGCGCAGACAGCCGCGCCGAACTGCGGGAATTGTTCCTGCGCGCGGCGCAACTCGTCGGACCGGATGAAGTCATGATCCAGAGTATGATCCCGGGCGGTGGCAGCCAGCAGTTCGCCTACGGGGCATTCTTCAAAGAGGGGCGCGCGTTGGGGAGCATGGTCGTGCGAAGGGCACGCCAACACCCCCCGGAATTCGGCCGCTCGAGCACTTACGTCGAGACCATTGAACTCCCGCTTCTGGAGGAACTTTCAGAGCGTTTTTTAAGGGCAGTCGATTATTACGGACTTGTGGAAATGGAGTATAAGTTTGATCCGCGCGACCAACTGTACAAACTTCTTGACGTCAACGGACGGACCTGGGGCTATCACACACTGGGTTTTGGGGCCGGCGTGGATTTCCCGCTCATGCTGTACGCCGACCAGGTCGGTGAACCCGTGGAGCCCCGCCGGGGCCGCCCCGGAGTGAAGTGGATCCGCCTCGTCACCGATCTTCCCACCGGGATCTTGGAGATTCTCGGCGGCCGGCAGAATTGGCGGTTGTATTTGCAATCGCTGCTTGGATTCGACATCGAATCTGTCTTCAGTTGGGAGGATCCATTCCCTGGGCTGGTGGAACTCGCCCTGATTCCGTATTTGGCCGTAAAGCGCGGCTTTTGACTGCAGCGCTTCCGGACAGGCTAGGACCAAAGTTCCATTGCCGTCTGAGTAACTCTCGTGGTAGCATCCAACGCGAACTTCTTTGTGATCAAGAACATCATTGGCGATGCACATCTGCCGATAATCACCGAGGACGACGATTGGCTTTTTTGAGGATCTATCCCCAAGGGCGGCGAACGTTAGCTGCGTAGCGACAGAGTTTCAACAGGGAGATCCGGAAAGGACGCCATGGATTCGGTTTCCGGTTCGCAAACTATCGAAGCGAACAATCCCAAGCCCGCGACTAGGCGGAGGTTCAGACTGAGTTTTTATCTGGGGGTGCTCGCACTGTTATACCGGGGCGTGCTGCATCTGTTGGCTAGATCTTTGCCTGCGGCACTCCGCTTAGGGCCCTTTCTTCACCGGCTCCGCGGGGTCAAAATCTATGGCTCGGTGTGGATCGGCGACGACGTTTACATCGACGAAGACTTCCCTGGAACGGTGGAGATTCATGATGGCGTTCAGATCGCGACGCGTTGTACGATCATCGGCCATACCAAAGGTCGCGGTAGGATAATTATCGAAAAGGGTGCAGCCATTGGTGCGGGTTGCGTGATCGTATGCGCATCGGGGCAAACGCTAACGATCGGCGAAGGCGCCTTGATTTCAGCAGGCGCGACTGTCTCACACAGTGTTCCCCCTTATACCCTTTGCGGTGCGCCCCGGCTCAAGGCTTACGGCAGGATGACCAGACCCCTTCGTTTCAATGACAATTACGAGGAATTCAGGCGGAGCTTGCGGCCATTGAGACCACCCAATGGAACACGAAAACCTTCCTGACCGGCAAGATTACCATGGACCAACTGTTTGCCCTTTCCGGCAGAGTGGTTGTCACTGGTCGCAAATCGACGAGGTTATCCGCATAAGCGATCTTCGGGTAATAACCGAGGTTGCATCAATGTCCTTAACTTGGGAGCACGTAAATGGATGATATCTTGACCCGGGTCCAGAAAGTCTTCTATGAGGCGTTTGGGGTGGACCCACAACTCATCTCTGTCGAGACCACTCCAAATGAAGTACCGGCCTGGGATTCGGTGGGGCACTTGGATCTTGCCAGCAGATTGGAACAAGATTTTGGGATCAACCTCGACGTGGACGATCTTATGGAAATGGAAAATGTCCGCGAGGTTATCCGGATCATCAATTCGAAAATAGGTGGAACGAAAGTAGATGCCAGCAAGTCCTGAATTCAATTTTGCTGGACAATTGGTCAACAGGTTAGGTGAGCAGTCTTACCTGATCGACGCCGCTACCGGTGAAACCGTTTCCCCCCAAGACTTTGCTCTCGCCATTTCCAATTTCGCCTCGAACCTGCTCGGCGTCGGATTGAAGGAAAATGAGCGCATCTTAATCAACTGTAACTTGTCGCCCTCCACTGGCATCGCCTACCTGGGAGCAATGTATGCGGGGCTGGTTTCGGTACCGATCGAAGAAGGTGTGCTCAATTCATCTGTTTCCGAGCTTCTGAAAAGAACCGGCGCAAGAGCAGTCTGGACGGAAGAGAACTCTAAATTTGAACGCTTGACTGAGCCGGGAGTTCTCTCGCTCCATGGCCTTCCTCCGGCGACATGTTCGAGCCCGATCCCACCTGTGGCTCGGGGGGAGGATGATCTTGCCATACTCGTCCCAACATCCGGCACCACCGGGACCCCGCGTTTTGTGATGGTCAGCCACGCTAACCTCACCGCCAACACCGAAACGATCGTGCGCAGTCAGCACCTTCTCACAGATGAGCGAGCGATGCTTATCCTGCCCCTGAGCTATTGCTTTGGCGCCAGCGTCTTCCACAGCCATCTCTACCAGGGGGGAGGAGTGGTGTTCGACTCCCGGTTCATGTTTCCCGACAAGGTGCTGCATGCCATCAACAAGTACCATTGCACCACCTTTGCAGGAGTCCCGACCGTCTATAACATCCTGCTGCGCCGTTCCAACCTGCGTTCGATTCCCATGCCCGGCCTGCGCCGCTTCTTGCAAGCGGGGGGGCCGCTGGCGCCTCAACGGGTCGCCGAGATGCGCGACACCGTTCCGACAGCGCAGTTTTATGTGATGTACGGCCAAACGGAGGCGACCGCTCGTATCGCCTGTCTTGATCCCGCGCACCTCGACGCAAAACTAGGCAGCGCGGGCAAACCCTTGGACAACCTCACGGTTCGCATCGTCGATGAAGAGGGCCGAGACTTGCCCACGGGGCAGACGGGTGAAATCATGGTTAGCGGACCCTCGATCACCTTGGGATACCTCGACGAACCGGAAGAGAGTGGGCGCGTCTTCCAGGATGGCTGGCTGCGAACCGGCGACTTGGGCCATCTGGACGCGGACGGATACCTTTGGATTGACGGTCGCAAGGCCAACTTCCTTAAGATTCGCGGAGTGCGGGTGAGCATTGCCGAGGTCGAAACAAGAGTCGCGAGCCTGCCTGGCGTCAGCGAGTGTGCGGCGCATGCTGTGCCACATCCGGAAGCCGGCGAGGCTCTGGCCCTCTATATCGTGCCCGACCAAGACGCCTCTGGGCTGGTCGACAAGGTGCGTCGCAGCTTGCCCACCTACTGGACTTGTGAATCGATCAATATCGTGTCCCAAATTCCCAAGACAGCCCGCGGGAAAGTGGCCCGCGGCGCTTTGCTAAAGGCGGCCTGAATCGATGGATGAACTGGGACAGAGAATCGACCAGATGCTGGCGATTCCTCCCTACAGTCTACCGCCGGAAGCGCGGCAGGCCGCACTTGTTGAGCTGCTGAAAGATGAACTGGAGTACGCAGCCAAGAGGAACGCTGCCTACCGGAATTACCTGCGGCACTGGCCCACGGATATTCGGTCTGCGGAGGGAGTCTCCGATCTCCCTTACTTGCCAGTGGCCTACTTGAAAGGAGACGTTCCTTTTTCGCTGGTAGAGCCAAGCGAGGTCAAGCGCACTCTGACTTCGAGCTCCACGACCGGTCAAATGCCCAGCAGGATTGTCCTGGATTCGCCCACCGCCAGGCGGATGACGAAGGGAGTGGTCTCCATCGCGCAAGACTTCATCGGTTCGGCCCGAAGGCCCTACCTGGTGATCGACGTGCCGGGCGCCGTGACGGGTGGGGCAGCGCTGGGGGCGCGAGGCGCTGCGATTCAAGGCCTTCAGCCTTTTGCGAGCGAGGTCACTTATTGCTTGAAACCTGGTAGCGAAGACCTTGCGCTTGACCGCCAAAAACTCCTGCAATTTGCAGAGGCCCGGCGTAAGTCGCGGGTGTTGGTATACGGCTTTACTTACATTCTCTGGAAACACTTTGTGAAGCCCTTGCGTGACCAGAACCTCTGCCTCGACATCCCCGACGTCCACATCCTGCACAGCGGCGGGTGGAAGTTGCTGCAAGAAGAGGCGGTTGAAAAGAAGACCTTCAACGAAGGCGTGGCCTCCGTTTTCGGATGCGCTACAGACCGGGTCATCGACTTCTACGGCATGGTGGAGAACGTGGGCGTCATCTACCCCGATTGCCCCGAGCTCAACAAGCATGTTCCGGTATTTGCAGATATCATCGCGCGGGACCCGCTCACGCTGAGACCGGTTCGAGAAGGAGAAACGGGCATCGTACAGGTCTGCAGCGTGCTGCCCACGAGCTACCCTGGACACCTCCTTCTGACGGAAGATCTTGCTCAGGTTGTCGCTTACGACGGGTGCCGGTGCGGCAGGCGCGGGGTGTGTTTCCGGTTTATGGGACGAGTGCCGAAGGCCGAGGTGCGTGGCTGCGGAAACATCGAGCGCAGCCGCCAACAGATGCACTAGTGCCGTGTTACGCAACGGGTGAAACACGCCGGGCGTATGCTGTCATGCTGAGCGAAGCATCCCCGCAGTTTCTTCGCGACGCACGAACAAAAGCAGATCCTTCGCTTCGCTCAGGATGACATGTCATTCTGAGCGAAGCGAAGAATCTGCATTAGTTCGCCGGTCCGGAACTGCAGACCCTTCGCTTCGCTCAGGGTGACAGACCACCGGCTATTTCACTTTCTTCGGTAACGCAACCCTAGAGACCCCGATGAGTGAACTCATCCTCGACATCGACCGGCCCGAAGAGATTTCCGTGGCAGCCTTCGAGTTGCGCGGGATCCTCGAGGCCGCTGAAATCACTCCCAATGGGGTGCTGGAGGTTTTCGAGGCTTGGTCCGCGGCTCTCGGCGAGGGGGAATCAGCCAATGTCCCTGGCGTTCAGTTCCTCCGCATGTGGCTGAGGCGTGGAACGCTGGAGCCCATCCTTGCAAGAGAATTGGGATGCGGAGCGCTGGAAGGTCGCTGGATGGCGGATGGCCGAGCCAGGCTCAAGGCGTTCCCCGTGGGTGTGGTCGGCCACTGGCCGGCCGGAAACATCGAAATTCAGCCCTTTCTCTCGATGACCTGCGCTTTACTAGGGGGCAACGCCTGTCTGGTGCGCGTGCCCAGCGGATTGGAAGATATCTCCCGGCAACTTGTCGACAGGCTGGTCCAGACTGACACTAAGGGTGTCCTGACGGATCGGATCCGTATGCTGGTCTTCCCTCATGCGAGGCGGGACTTGCAGGAAGCGATGGCGAGCGTTGTCGATGGCGCCATGGTATGGGGGGGTGAGGAAGCCGTATTGCAAGTTCGCACCCTTCCCTTCCCCCACTGGGCCAGGATCGCCATCTTCGGGCCCCGCATCTCGATCGCTGCTATGGATGCGGATTCCTGGTGTAACTCCCGGGAGCGCGAGGCTTGGTGCCGCCGCATTGCACGCGACGTATGGCAGTTTGACCAGCAAGCTTGTTCGTCGCCGCAGGTGCTCTTTCTGGAGAAGAAAGCTGGCTGCTCCTGCGACGAGTTTGTTTGCTCCCTCCGGGCAGCGTTCGAGGCGGAAAACCGCCTGCATCCGAGACAAACCATCCAAGCCGCCTTGACAACGGCCATCTGCCAGGCCCGAGCCTCGTGGTTGCTGGACGATGTTGCCCATCGGGCAATTTTCCCTAGGGAGCCCGACTGGACGCTCCTTGTTGGCCGCGGCTCGGAAATCCCCAAGCCGACCCAGGGGAAGACGCTAACCATTTTAGAGGTCGATGACTTAAGAGACGCTTTGAAAGGTCTCGACGGAAACGTTCAAACCCTGGGGCTGGCCGTGGCCGATGCTGCGAGAGAGGAAACGCTAGCTTCGCTGGCGGCAAGAAGAGGCGTGGATAGAATTGTAAAGCTTGGGCGCATGCACGTCTTTGCTCCGCCGTGGGATGGGGTTGATCTCATACGGCCGATGGTGCGCGTGGTCCGCCATGTGCCCTCGAGTGTATAACCCAAGCCGGCGGGGTCTTACACCCACCTACTGGTGACAACGATGGCAGATGCCAACACATTCCTGGAAGCGCTGGACCGCAAGGCCAGATTGTTCGCGCCCGCAGCCAGGGCGACGGTGCAAGCTAACCATGAACTTTGTTCGTGGCTGCTTCACCCTCTGGCTCGCTGGGCGCAGGCCGCCTATGGCGAGAAGGCGTTCGAGGATGCAGCACGAGGCTACGCCCGGTATTGCCTGGGCGTTGCAAAGGCCCAGCAAGCCTACGAGCAGACGGGCCGGTATACATCTCAAGCTCTGAGCGAAGTGATTTCGGAGGTTTACGAAGACGAAGGGTACATGGTGCCCTACATGTGGGCAGCCATTCTCATCTATCCGTTCTGGCCCTCGATGGTCAATCACATCGCCCTGTACCGGAATGACTTTCTAAGGTCATTGCCGTCCCAAGCCAGGGTTATGGAGTTAGCGTCAGGCCATGGCGTGCTCAGCCTGCTCGCTGCGGAGGAAAGGCCGGACCTTCACCTCGAAGGAATTGACATCAGCGCGCCCGCGGTGGCTGTGGCCAATCGCATTCTCGCGGCTTCAGGACATGCGGGCCGGGTCAAGTTCGCGGTGGAAGATATTGTCGCCTTTGAACGGGACAACAAAGGTGGCAAGTATCAAGGAATCATCGCGGCGATGCTGGCGGAACATCTGGAGGATCCCCGGCACCTGTTTCGGTCAATCTCGCGCCTGCTCGACAAAGACGGCCTGGTTTTCTTCAGCACGTCCATCGAATCCGCCCAGAAAGACCATATCTACGAATACAACTACGAAAGCCAGCCGATGGGAATGGCGGAAGAAGTTGGCCTTCGCGCAACACGGTTGGTCAGCGATGCCAGCGCACCGCTGCCCGGCACTCGATTTCTTCCGCGTGCGACAGCCATGATCCTGCGCCACCGCTGAGACTGTAGTACTAGGGGCGAGTTCCTTGGCGGCGCGCGAAGGAAAGCAGATCCTTCGCTTCGCTCAGGATGACATGTCATTCCGAGCGCAGCAATCGGGCCCTGGATAATATGTCATTCTGAGCGAAGCGAAGAATCTGCATTTTGTCGCGGCTTTACCGCGCTCTACAACTTCGGAGTTTAATTCGAGCTGATTCTATGACAATGACCTTTGAGCAGATTAAGACCTATCTCAGGCAACGGTTCCCTCTCATAATGGTCGACAGGGTGTTGGAGGTCGAGCCCGGCAAAAGAATCAAGGCCGTCAAAAATGTCACGGGGAACGAAATCCAGTTTCTCGGCCATTTCCCCGACTATGCGATCATGCCTGGTACCTTCATTGTGGAGGCGATCGGACAATGCGCTTCCATCCTATTCAGCCAGACTACGGGAAAAGGCGTAGAACAGGGTGAGTACCTGGTCCTGGCCAGCATCCAAGAGATGAGGTTCTTCGTTCCTGTCCACCCGGGTCATACCATGATCCTGGAAGTGACGATCGTGAAAATGACCGGAGAAGCAGCTCTTATTGAGGGAGTTGTGACCGTCGACGGGACCGTCGTCACCAAAGGCAAGCTCGCGTTCGCCAAGAAAACGCTCGCACCCTAGCCCTTGACAATGATATTGAGAAAGTCTACTGTACACGCGTTATTAACTAGGCGGTGGATCGACATTAGAGATCACGTTCCTCCCACCGGGATAGCTGAATGCTTGTCGCTTCGCGAAACCCAGTAGTCTTAAGTTCCCCCTACAAGTTGGAGAGCAACTCTCTGTTGTCTTTCGTCGCCTATGGCGTCAAATTCGAACTCCGGGTTCCCGACGCCCTTCGCTCGCAACTGGCTTGGCCGATCGTGCCTGGCGCTGAGTTTGCCGTCGAGGGGCAGGCAGATGCAATCCTCACAGTCCAAGAGTGTCAATCCGACGAAGGCGAGACCCGTTACGAGATTATCGAAAACAACGCCGTTTTAAGCGCAGTGAGTTGCCTTGAAGCGGCCGCGTGTGCGGTTGAGTCGTGGGCTCAGCTCACGGTTGCGACGTTGGCCAAAGAGCTGGTTTTCGTCCACGCTGGAGTCGTTGCCTGGAAAGATCGAGCGATTGTGGTACCAGGCCGCTCCTTGACTGGTAAGAGTACTTTAGTGCTCTCGCTCGTGGAGAGCGGTGCGGATTACTATTCTGATGAGTACGCCATTTTCGACACAGAAGGGCGAGTTCATCCGTATTGGCGGCTGCCCAAGTTAAGAGTAGCCTCCGGCCAGAAAGTGGCGGCTAGCCTTCTGGGCGGCACGCTGAGCGGCGCGCCTCCCAAACCCATCCACCTGGGATGGGTGCTTGTCAGCCGGTATGAAGCAGACAGCCGGTGGCATCCCCGGCGGCTAAGTTGCGGAGGTACGCTGCTGGGATTGCTGGATAATACGGTTCCTCTGCGCTGCCGGCCGGAGCAGTCAGTGCAAGTGTTGGCCAGGGCAGTCAAGAACGCCCAGGGCTTTGAAGGGATGCGCGGGGAGGCGGCGGATTTCGCCGAGCAAGTCTTAGCATCCTTGTGATTGGATTTTGGATTAACCAAGGGGAGGGGACAATGAAGCCACTGGCAAGGAAGAGTGGAATATTCGCAGAGAATCTGCCGGAAGAGGTAGTTCTCTACGACAAGACGAATGACAAAGTACATTGCTTGAACAAGACAGCGGCCGCAGTTTGGGAGAACTCCGATGGCAGCAAGACGGTCGACGAATTGATGCGGGCCGTCGAAGCGAAGTCCGGAGCGCCTGTGGATCGCAAGTTGGTGTTTCAGGCCCTTGAGGAATTGGAAGAGGCGGGCCTCATGGAAGCCGGCAGCGTCGTGGTCGCAGAGGCAGGACTGCCCTCCCGCCGCGAAGCGGTAGGGAAGATGGTCATGGCAGGCTCGGCCTTGGTAGCTACGATCGTTGCTGCAGCTCCGAAGGCGCATGCCTCTCAAGATCCACCGAAGGCTCAGGCTCCGACGCCGCTGCCGACTCCTCACAATCCGCCGTCGAATCCGCTGCCGCCGAGCGGCTTTAATCCGCCGACCGGGGGCAAGAAGAAACACTAAGCGGGAAGCGCCGGCTTCGGAATCAACAGGAATTAACCATGTCCGATCTGCAGAGCAGCAGGGGCGATGCGACTCGGCGTCTCCTCCAATTGCTTGTGCAGCGAGACGGAGGGGATGACGGTTGGCCCCCTGCTGCTGCTTCGGACTGGGAATCCTTCGCAGAGACCTGCAACACCCACCAGTTAATCCCGCTTGTCTATTGCCGCCTGAAGCAACTGCCCGCATCCGCCGTTCCGTCTGAGCTGCTGGATTATCTTCGAGTTCGTTTTCAGCAGTCCTGCTCCTTCAACTATCGCCTGGCGTCGAGGCTCGTCAGCTTGACCTCAAGGCTTGAAAGCGAAGGCATATCCGTTCTTAGCTTTAAGGGACCTTCGCTGGCCATGGCGGTTTACGGCGGCCTCTCTCTTCGCCAGTGCCTGGATCTCGATTTGATCGTCCGCACTGAGGAAGTGGTGACGGGGGCGAAGTTGATGAAGGATTGGGGTTATGAACCAACGCCCACGCCGGCGCGGCCTCAACTCAGTCCCTATTTGTGCCGTCCGGAGAACCCTCGACACATCCACTGGGGCAAGGAGATTCAGTACCTCTCGCCTGATGGCGCCTGCTACGTCGATCTCCACTGGCAATTCGCCGATCGTTTTTGGCGCCCCTTCTCTCCCGACGTCGCGAAGCTTTGGGAACGAGCCGTAAAGCAGCCCCTTCCGCAAGGAAGCGTCTTCACGCCGTGTCGGGAAGACCTGTTTCTTGCGCTCTGTGCCCATGGGACCCGGCATCGCTGGTGGTGCCTCAAGTGGCTGGTCGACGTGGCCGCGATTCTGCGCAAGACCGATACCCTGGACTGGTCTCGCATCGAAGAGATGACGAGGATCCGGCCTGGAGCCGGCGCTGCGGCAAGCGTGGCTGTCAGCCTCGCGCACGACTTGCTGGAAGTCCCCGTGCCCGCCGAAGCCGGGCGGATCCTGCCAGCGACGGATCGAACCCGGGCCCTTGCCTTAGCGATACAGCAAGAACTCCTTTCACGCGGCTACTCGAGTGGCGACGAGCACACAACGCTGTTGGCTCTCGAGGGCCGCCCCGCAGCACGCATGAACTACCGCGCCGCTCGCGTTGCCCGCTACCCCGAAAGCCTGTTCCGGCAGATCATCGCTGAGATAGGCCCCAAGGATCGCACCCTGATTCGCCTTCCCCGCAAGCTTGAATTCCTCTACCACCTCATTCGGCCTGTGCGTTTGGTTTTGACTCGCTCAGTGCTTATCGCCCGCACGTTTTGGCGGACCGCCGGCGGGGCAAAGCTCTTTCGCTCACCGATGCGCGAAATGCCGATGCAACCGGCGTCTCCCCCCCAATCAAAACTGGATACCTCCGCGCCGCATTAGTCTCGATAGCCCCCTTCCCGCCATCCAAAGCCTCATCCCTCCCCCCAGCTCATCCTCTCGCCTCAGGCTCAAGTGCGAGCAATAATCCCCATCAACCCTGCGATACCCTTCATGCGGCGACCCCCTCTGCTGCTGATCCTTTGTTTTCTATAACATTCTCGCTTTGTTCCGCCAATTCTGGTGTTTCGGCGGCGTTTTCCCCTGCCGGACTTTCTGTCTCATGATTCGTAGCGCTGACCTTCAGGTCAGCACCTGCCGACCTAAAGGTCGGCGCTACCTCCTCCGGTTGCGCAGGGGCGGTTCGCGAACCGCCCCTACCCCGTGCGTGTTCCTGGCGCATGGTCAGGATGATCCTCACCTTGCGGTCAATCGAGCGGTCCAGCGCCATCTCCTGCCGCAGCAGTATCTCCCAAGTCTCCCCCGCCGGAGCCAGGCAGGCGTCCCGGTCTGCCGCATCTCTCTCCTTCTGCGCCTCGACCTCGTCCTGGAACTCCTCCTCTCGGTCGGCGATCTCCTCCTCCAGCATGGTCAACAGTTCCTGATAGTGAGTCTCAACCGCCGCCTCGCCGCCCTCAAAGTATTGGCTCACGAAGTCATGGAGCGCCTGCTCGCCCTGCTGCTCGGCGTTCGCCCGTCCGATGAAGAGCCGCAGCAGTTGGAGAAACCGCGCCGGCCGCCAGCCGACTTGGTCCTGGTAATACGGTTCGATCCGCTGCCGCTGCTGGGGCTTGAAAACCCGCCGCTGCGCCTGCTCGCGCAGCGCGCCGAGCAGGGAAAGCAGCAGGCGCAGCCACACCGCGGGGTCGCCGGGTTGCGCCAGAAGCAGGTCCATGGCCCCCGCCTGGGAGGGCTCGAAAGTGCAGGCGGCCAACTCCCTGCGACGCTCGTGTTGCCGCTCCTCGACCGCCTGGAGAGCGCGGCGCATCAGGCCGGTCTGCATGCGCTCGATGCGGTTGCGCCGCCAGTAGAGCTTGCCCAGGTCGGCGAGTTGCTGGTCCCAGAGGGCGTCGCCGGGGCCGTAGGTGGTGGCAAGTTCCTGTTGCAAGGCGGCATACCGTTCGGGATCTTCGCCCAGGGCGCGCATGACGGCGGCTTCGTTTTCGGGCGCGGCATCACAGCCGTGCTGGAGGGCGTTCATTTTCATGCGCTCTTTTCCGGCCTCGCTGCGAGGCCCGGTGGAGCGTTGCGAATTGCGCCGTGCGGCGTCGAGCCGCTGGGGAGTAAGACAGGTAGATTTGCGTAGAGACATAGAAACTCCATGAATTGGAAGATTAGGAGCAGGGGCGGCAGAGGAGCCGTCCCCACGAGAGATGAGAGAGACGACCACAGATCTTACAGTCTACCAGAAGAGGCTAGCCATTGTCAAGTAGAGACGGAGTACTTAACTCCGTCGCTACCCCCGGGCAAGCCCTAGCTGTAGGGGGACGGCTTGCTGTCCCCTGATCGTGGGCGTTGCTCTGCTTTGTTAGGGGCGGTTCGCCAACCGCCCACCGAGGCCAGCGTCGTAGGGGCGAGGCGGCGCCTCGCCCTCACCGGCGAAACGCAGCCCTGGAATCCGAATTACCCGGGGCACCGCGGGCGCAGGGCGAGGCACCGCCTCGCCCCTACGGGCGGAACCCCGCCTCACGGCTGACGCATACGTCCCGGCTTGAGCCCCAAAGGGGCGACCTAACGAAGCCCAGGCTGAAGGCCCATAGGCGTTAACCTAAGCATTTCTGAGGGGTCCCGAAGGGACCCAAGATCATTAGCCGTAGGTGAAACCTACGGAAACTGCCGGGTACGAGATTCAGCCAACCCCGCAGGGGTTGAATTCGACCCCTTCAGGGTCGGGGCAAGCACAAGGAAACGGCCATTTCTCCGTAGGTTTCACCTACGGCTAATGATATTAATGCCCTTCGGGCATTCAATCCGTACAACCTCCGCTTAGGTTAACGCTTATCGGCTGAAGGCCTGGGTCAACAGGGCACCCATCGACCCTTCAGCCCTGAAAGGGCGGAACAATCCTCTTCAATCCCACACGTACCGCTCGTCGTAGGCAATGCCGTGCGCGTCCAGGAACTTCCGGAATTCCTCTTGAAAACTGGCCACGCGGTGGTGGATTTCTTGTTGCGCGATGTACTCCACGACTTCTTCCACATCCGCCGCGCCCACCGAAAACCCGCCGTAGCCGCTTTGCCAATGAAAATTCGCCAAGCCGCGCCCCTGCGTCTTGACCCATTTCGATGAGCTGGTCTTCACTTCCTCCACGATTTTTGCCAGCGCCAGATTCTTCGACAATCGAAACAGCGCGTGAACGTGGTCGCTCGTGCCTCCGACTTTCAGCGCCGGGGAGTCCTGGTTATTGAGAACCGCCGCCAGGTAGGCGTGGAGGTCTTCTCGCACGGGCGACAATAACATCGGCTCGCGATGTTTGGTGCTGAAGATCAGGTGAACGTAGAGTTGCGAAAGCGATTGCGGCATGGGGAACACCTATCTCGCCCCTTCAGGGCTGGCGGCAAAATTGGCGGATCATCTAGACCCAGGCCGTTGGCCTGGGCTTCGCTAGATCGCCCCTTTGGGGCTCAGCAGCCGACCTGCGCACAAAACCGTCTGCGCGGTGAGGCGCCACGGCAAGAGACTCAGGTGAAATGTAGAAACTCCAGTGGGACGGCCTGCCGTCCCCCTGATCGTGCAAGTTGCTGGGCTTTGATAGGGGCGGTTCGCGAACCGCCCCTACGCCGGACCGCGGATGCGCGCGGCACGCGCAGGGCGAAGCCCTGCGTTGCGTGGAGCCGGAATGAACAGAGGCCGCAGAGTTGCGTTCTGCGCGAGCCCGTGTTGCTTGGGATTCTTCACTGCGGTGTGCTTTTCCCTGAATCAAAATGGGTGATAATGTAAACCCAGGCAGTTAGCCTGGGCTTCGTTAGATCGCCCCTTTGGGGCTAAATCAACGGCCCCCGGAGGGCTCAGAATATTGGCAGGTTTCTCCGCAACCAGCGAGCACCTGAACGAGGCTGGCGCAGGGCGAAGCCCTGCGTTGCGTGGAGCGGGAATGAACAGGGACCGCAGAGCTACGGCCTCCGCCAGCCCCGGTTCACTCGCTTCTTAGAGAATTCTCCGCGATTCTAAATTGCAAGACTTTCTCTCCATGACGGAATGTTAGGAAAAACGAGGGATTGACAGAGACATTCGAACGAAGTACAATCTCGTAACATTCTTGAGAAGGCGGTAACGAGGTTACCCAGGAGGCCGAGATGGCCAAAAATAAGAGCAACGACAAGGCCACAACAGAGCGAAAAGTCAGGGCGTATGTACGCCAAACGGACGTTCCCGGCACTTCGCTCGATGACGCAATTAGGATCCCTGCAGCAATCGGAGACAACTACGGCTTCAAGCCCTCAACACCGTTTCAAGTTGCAAAGGCTCTGAATGTTCAGCCTTCGACCGGCCCCTTCAGGATGCTCACTGGGGCTGCCGTCGCGTACGGGTTGACCCTCGGGGCGTACAACGCGGACGTCATCTCCATAACACCGCTCGGGATGCGGATCGTGAGGCCGACCTCTGAAGATGACGACCTCGTCGCGAAGCGAGAGGCGCTTCTCCGTCCGCGGGTGGTCCGCGAGTTCCTACAGAGGTACCACAATGCGCCAATCCCGAAGGACACAATCGCCCAAAACGTCCTAGAGGAAATGGGGGTGCCCGCCGACCGTACGGTAGACGTACTGGCGCTAATTCTTGAGGGCGCGGAGGGGGTTGGATTTCTGCAAACCATTAAGGACCGCAGGTACGTGGATCTCGGCAGCACGAAACTCCCGACGGATGAGGAGGAGGACAAGGACAAGAAGGGGAAAACGGGAGATGGGGATGCGGAGGCAGAGCCCGCTCGTCCGGCTTCCGCGCTGCCACAGCCAGCGGTGCCTGCCGCCTCGACCACGACACCGGACGGCCGCGCACGACGGGTGTTCATCACCCACGGCAAGAACAGGGCTTTTATCGAGCCCATCAAGAAGCTGCTTGCGTTCGGCGAGATGGAGGCGGTGGTGGCGGTCCAAACGCAGACAGTCTCGCAGCCAGTGTCCGAAAAGGTCATGGGTGACATGCGTTCTTGCGGCGCTGCCATCATCCACGTGGAGGATGAGCGCCACCTCGGAGACAAGGAAGGGAACGAGCACATAGTGCTTAATGACAACGTGCTCATCGAGATCGGTGCTGCGATGGCCCTGTTCGGCGAGCGCTTCATCTTGGTCGTGCACGAAGGGGTGAAGCTCCCCTCGAACATTCTAGGCTTGCTGGAACTCCGGTACAAAGGGGACATGCTTGACATGGAGGAGACTGTTAAGCTGCTAGAGGCGATCAATGATATGAAGAAACGACCGTTGCCGCAAAGGTAGCCACGACACCGCGTGCCTCGCGGGTGCCGCAGCGTATGGCCGGACACTCGAACCCCAAGACCACGAGCCTCTATGACCGGCGCAAAGATGATATCAGCTTCGGGGAAGTCGAGCGGATCGGGATTTGAAGCTATACACGACGGGAAATAACGAGCGATGGGGAAAAAAGAAAAACACCTAGAGATGATTCTTCGCATTGTGGATCGCCTCTCCACTAACTCGTTTCTTCTTAAGGGATGGAGCGTGGTTCTGGTGTCAGCTTTGTTCGCTCTGGCGGCCAAAGATGCGAAGGTGTTGTTTGTATATTTGTGTTATTTCCCGGCTATTGCGTTTTGGGGCTTGGATGGATTTTTCTTGTGGCAAGAAAGGTTGTACCGGCAACTTTACGACAAGGTACGCGCGCAGCGGGAGGAGGACATCGATTTCTCGATGGATACATCTTCAGTCTGCGGGGTGACTAAACCTTGGGTTGAGACCTGTTTCTCGAAAACGCTGCTTGCTTTCCACGGGACAGTTATGGGGACAATAATTTTGGTCATGTTTCTGATGCGTTGAACTGCAAAGGAGAGGTTTCTATGCCCGGTATCAATGATCCCTCCAATCCTTTCCCTTCCTACCCCTTCACCCTCGGCTCGCTGCTCGGGAATATGGCAACAGTTCAAAAGCGAAAGGCGTACTTTGCGTTTCACTTTGGCGACGTTATGCGCGTGAACAACGTTCGCCAAGCATGGAAAATAGATCACCCGGACGCGCCGCTGACGCGGAGTTTTTACGACAGCAGTCTTTGGGAAAAACGCCAGTTAGAGGGTCCCGAATCCCTTAGGAAGCTCATTCGTGATGGAGTGGAGTACACCTCGGCTGTTTGCGTGTTGGTAGGTTCGGACACTTGGCATCGTCGCTGGGTGCGCTATGAGATCGCGCGAGCGGTGATCGATGATCGCGGCTTGCTGGCCGTGCACTTGAACAACATTGAGCATCATCAGAGGCACCAACGTGATCCCTTAGGTCCTAATCCGCTGTTGTTCATGGGTGTTGGGAAAGTGCAGGCGAACCAACCGAGTGCATTCTTGGGCCAGCGCAACGCGCTCGCGGGCCTTCTCGCACCTGAACCAGCGCAGTATTATCTGTTCGAGTGGAAGGGACAGGGGTGGGTTCGTTATCAGGATTACACCAAGCCCGTGAACCTGCCGCGCTACCTTGCCGACCCCACAGTAGGCTACGTCACAGCGCTTTCAACCGGAACAGTCGTCTACGACTACATCACTGAGGTCGGGCATAAGAATATCGGCGCGTGGATCGATGCGGCCGCACAACAGGTCGGACGCTAGAGCGCGAGGGCGGAAAAGAACTGGACGCGGGCGTAACCATATTAGACTTCTCGGCTTCTGTGCCCTCCATTTTGCACTCGACATTTACAACACGCCAAGTCCTTTGTTTACGGGCCTTGCGTGAGTGGTGCAAAACTTACCATTTATGCAACGGGAGAAGGGTGTCAGGTACCCTTTTCGGCTTCGTCCGAATTCAACATTTATTCCAGCGATGTTTGACGAACCGACATTCCCGGTATAGAGTGAATTTGAACTCAGCAGGGGAGTGTTTGATTCATCATGGGCGTTGTCATGGCAACCAAGTCGGAACCCGTGGTGCCCCGCAGCGTTCGGCAGCGTGCTGGCCTAAGGAGCGGGCAGAAAGTGGAATTCAAGGTCTCCGGTGGCGTGATCAGCATTGTTCCCGAACTGCCGGTTGCCGATGACGAGTACACGCCGGCCCAGCGGCGGGTCATCGATACCCGTTTAGAGGAAGCCCGTAAGGGTCCTTACCAGGGACCTTTTGCGACCGCCGAAGAAGCCATTGCCTTTGTCCGCAAAGAGGTGAAGAAGCGAAGACGGATGAAGCGCGCATCGTAAGTCTCCGTGATACAAATCGTCTTATCTCACCGCGCGCCCGACAATGCGTCGTGGCTCTCCGCTGGATGTGCCGGGAGTAGATGCCGGTCTCACCCGCGCTGAGATCGTGGACCTGGTGCGCGAGAGTCGCCGCTCATCCGCGCGGTTTCTCGGCAAACCCGGGGCGCCACGGCAATCATTGCGCAGGAAGCGAACGTCGCGGCACTAACGGGGCATCGCGGAATGGCGCAGACTCCCGCCTTTTGGAGTCTGAAGACGCCGATTCGAAAGCGGGCAGCGCATCAGAATCACGCAAAGCCGCAAAGTACGCAAGGTTCGCAAAGAAAGCCAAGAACATTCTCTCTCGTGGGGTTCGCCAATCGGGCCGGTGTGCGAAATTCCGCAGAGCGTATACACATGTGATAATAGTCTATCTATAACGTATCGCTATAAATTTAGTTTCTCCACTCTCCGGAAAGTAAATTCTACGTTGCCCATGTAACACTTACATTTTGCTTCATGGCATCGAACGGCGGTTGCGCTCCAACCCCCTAGAACTCAACCGTCAGTGTCGCACCGGCGTTTGGCAAGTAGTGTGCACTGCTGGAAACTCACTGTTTACCGTTGGGAGCGGTCATTAAGCCGACCGTGATCCGACCCCTCGCTCAGTGAATAATTTCATTAAACTGCGATTCGCGACGGCGCAGGAGTCCGTCGTGTGCTTCGGCACAATCCGGCGCCGACGCAGATTAAACCAGGAGGCTACCTCAACGTAACCAGCTTGCCTGGGATCTTTCGCTCCAGGGCCTGCGGGCGCTCCTCCATCGAGCCCATCTCAAACAACTCGCTCGCGGCGCCAAAGTTGAAATACGTCTACATGACAGCCGTACTTGGGAAGGTTCGTTGTCCCCTGAAAATACGCTGATAACCTCGTAAACCAAGCCCAAGACTGTCGAATAAATCTATTGGCGGATCCGACTTGCCGCCGAATCAGGGGGAGAAGTATGCCTACTCGAAACCAATCTTATACCAGCAAAACCGGCTCCTGCCTCAGGCGCCGTGTGGGACGCACTCTTTCCGGAATTCCCTTCATCATAGCCGTCCTCCTCAGCGAGTGCGTCAGTTCGATTCCGGCGATCGGCGCCTCCAGCCCATCGCCCTTTGTGCAGCAAGCTTCCGGCGCGGCTCACGGGAACCGCAGTTCTTTGACCCTCACCTTCCCTGCCAATACCCTGGCGGGCGATCTGCTCCTGGTGGCCTTCGAGTACGCTAAGGGCGCCACGCCTTCCGCCGTCACTGACTCTCAGGGAAACGCATTCACCTCAGTCAAGACCCGATTCAGCGCTCCAGGGGGAGCCATCCGCAGCGTCTACTCTGCGAAGAACATCAAGGGAGGTCCGGATAAGGTGACAATTACCTTGTCGGCGGCTTCCAGCCACCTGGATGCTCGTCTTCGCGAATACTCAGGCAGCAAGCCAATCAATCCCATCTATGCCCAAGCGGGCGCCCCAGGCACCGCCGGCGCAGTTTCGAGCGGCGAGGCCACAACCACAGAGGCGGGCGACATCATCGGCGGCTTATGTGCCGCTGACTGGGCCTGCACGGCGGGTTCTGACTTCGCGCCTCGCCCCACCTCGAACTCCCAGCTCGTCGAGGACATGACCGCCAGGAGCCCGGGCCAGCAGACAATGAAGGAGACTCCGCACTTCGGCCGGGTGATATCGATGGCGGTCCTGCAATCAGACTTGCTTACCTCCACCGGCGTACCCGTGGGCTCTGGTGCGCCACCGACCCCTCCACCACCAAGCCCTCCACCACCGAGCCCAAGCGCCGAAGTCAGCCTTTCAACCACAAGCCTGACATTTGGGAGCATACCCATCGGCCAAACCAGCACGCCGCAGGTCGTCACTGTGACCAACGCGGGCAGCGTGAACTTGAACATCTCGGGGATCGACCTGACGGGTGCGGATCCCACCGACTTCTCCGAAGCCACCACTTGCGGTACTGGGTTGGCTGCGGGAGATAGCTGCACTGTCGTGGTGTTATACACGCCTTTGACCAGCGGGAGCCACACAGCTTCGCTGACCGTGACGGACAATGCACCAGACAGCCCGCAGCGCGTATCGCTTTCGGGAGGGGGCGGCCACGACGTGGTTGTCACCTGGACCGACAGCGTGACGCCGGGAGTTCTGGGCTACTACGTCTACCGCGGCACAGCTTCCGGCGAGGAAAGTACAACGCCACTGAACTCCACGCCAATTGCCGGGACCTCCTACGCAGACTCGGATGTTACAAGCGGGCAGACGTACTACTATGTGGTGACCGCCCTGGGCTCTAAGGGTACGGCCCAGAGCTCCGACTCCACGGAAGCTTCAGCATCCGTGCCTTAGCTTCATCAGCAATTCTGCCGTTGTCGGTAGCATGATCAGTCCAGTTGGTAGTCGCACGGCGCGGCGACTCCCCAACCCAATACAGATTCTTCGCTCCGCTCAGAATCACATGTCTTCCTGAGCAAGGCGAAGGATCTGCTTTTTTTCGCGTGCCACAAAGAAACTGGTGCAGTTTGATGTAGAGGCGGCTTTACGCCGCCATCTGGCGAGGTCAACTCGCCGCTACGATATCAAAGTGCACCCCTACCGTCCAGTTCGCTGGGCGCCCGGACTGCCCGCGTCTGTGATAGACTTCACGTTATTTCGATAGTGAGGTCAATCTGCGTTGAGGCAGGATACGAGGCGATGAAAATACTGCTGACGGGTCATAAAGGCTATATCGGAGCCATAGCCGCACCCTTATTCCGGCTAGCCGGCCACGAAGTTGTGGGGCTGGACAGCGATCTCTTCGCGGGCTGCGAGTTCGGCGAAGCGGCGCTCGCGATTCCGGAACTCCGCAGGGATCTGCGCGACCTGACGAAGTCAGATCTCGAAGGCTTCGACGCGGTGGCGCACTTTGCCGCGCTCTCGAACGATCCGCTGGGCGACCTCGATCCCAGTCTTACTTATGACATTAACCATCTGGCCTCGGTTCGTCTTGCGCAAGTGGCCAAAGCAGCGGGGGTCAAGCGCTTTGTCTTTTCCTCGTCGTGCAGCACGTACGGCGCAGCCGGAGACGAACTCCACGACGAAACGGCTGCACTCAATCCGATAACCCCTTATGGCAAGTCGAAGGTCTTGGCCGAGCGAGACATCGCGCTGCTCGCGGATGAGAATTTCTCGCCTACTTACATGCGTAACGCCACCGCGTATGGCGTCTCTCCGCGCCTGCGGCTGGACATTGTGCTGAATGACCTCGTGGCTTCCGCGTACACCACGGGCCGGGTGTACGTCAAAAGCGATGGAACTCCCTGGCGTCCCATCGTCCATATCCGCGACATCGTGGGCGCCGCGCTCGCTGTACTGGAAGCGCCTCGCGAGGCCATCAGCAATCAGACCTTCAACGTGGGCCGGAGCGAGGAGAACTACCGCGTTCGCGAGTTGGCGGCCGTCGTCACAGACGCCGTGCCGGGTTCCCGCGTCGAATACGCTCCTGGGGGAGGCCCGGACAAGCGTTGCTACCGCATCAATTTCGACAAGATCCACCGGCTGGTGCCCGGTTTCAAGCCGCAGTGGACCGCACGCGAGGGCGCCCGGGAACTTTACGAAGCCTATCGCGCTGAGGGTCTCACGCGCGAGCATGTAGAGTCCAGCCGCTACATCCGGGTCAAACACCTCCAACACCTCCTTCAGGGAGGGTTGCTGGATGCGTCGCTACGCTGGCGCAATCAGTGAAGATGTTGTCCCAGTTTGACGTAGAGGCGGCTTTACGCCGCCACGTGGCGAGGTAAACTCGCCGCTACAAATTCAGACTGAGACGCGACCCTAATTTGACGTGCCAATCGGATTTATCTAGAATCAATCCGGAAGTGCATGCGGGCTGGTGTCCGTCCGGGACTTCAAATCCTGCGGTCCCGATTATATCGGGACGGTCGGTTCGATTCCGACACACTTCCGCCAAGACCACTGTTTCCCGCCAGGGCCAAAATGTCCCTCTCACTTCCTCACAATTAACCTCTCCTCTTATCCCTCTAAAGGTTATTGACTAACTGGGTCGGCGGGTGTAGAGTCCCATTCTCGAATGGTAGTAAACAAATATCCGTGCTAACAAAGTGTAAAGGAGTTCATGACTATGCGATTCCGAACCAGGAGTCTAATTGGTCCGTGGCGAGTCGTGTCCAGCGCGGCTGCGCTTCTGTTTGTCATGGTGGGTTGCGCGCAGGCACAATCCATGATGACGCGGCATACGCGGCGTGAAGTGACCAGCGGTCAGGCGAAGTTTGTGTACCGGCTGCCCGGCACCCAGGCCTTGCGCCTCGACATTGTTCTACCGTTGCGCGATCAGGCTGGGTTGCAAGAATTCTTGCAACAGGTCTACGATCCTACCAGCCCGATCTACAGGCACTTCCTTACCGTGCCGGAATTCACCGAGCGGTTTGGCCCCACGCAAGAGGATTATGATGCGGTGGTGGCTTTCGCAAAAGGCAGCGGCTTCAAGTTGGTGGGCGGCTCCCGCGACGGCATGGAAGTGCAGGTCGAGGGCTCAGTGACGGTCATTGAGGCAGCTTTTAATATAGCCCTGGGCGTCTATCAGCACCCCACTGAGAATCGCACCTTCTACGCTCCGGATCGAGAGCCCTCCGTGCCTCTCGGATTCCCGCTCTGGCATATCGAGGGTTTAGATAACTTCTCAATCCCACATCCTGCCCTGGCGCATAGGGGGGCGGGTTCAACACCTGCGGCCACCACCGGTTCAGGACCCCAGGCCTCGTTTCTAGGCAGCGACATGCGGGCGGCCTATTACGGCGGATCTCTGACCGGCACCGGCCAGTCCATCGGGCTGCTGGAATTCGACGGCATCGATCTCGCCGACGTAAACACGTACTTCACCAACGTCAAGCAGACGAACAAGGTCCCGATCACGCTCATCTCCGTGGGTGGAACCAGCACGAGCTGCGTGTATACGGGGATTCTGCCCTGTGATGATGCTGAGCAGACGCTTGACATCACCCAGGCGGTCTCGATGGCCCCAGGGTTGAGCGGGCTCTACGTTTTCGTAGGCAAGTCCAGTACTGCCATCCTCAGTGCCATGACTACCCATGCTCCGCTGAGTGCGCAGTTGAGCTGTTCATGGGGTTGGACCCCGCCGGACCCGACAACAGCGGATCCGTACTTTCAGAGGATGGCAGCACAGGGCCAGAACTTCTTTGTGGCGGCGGGCGACAGCGGCCAGTGGACTTCCGGCAATTTCGCTTATCCCGCGCAGGATGCTTATGTCGTCTCCGTTGGGGGCACGAGCTTAACCACCTCTTTCGCGGCCGGCCCTTGGGCCTCTGAAACCGCCTGGGCTGAGAGCGGCGGCGGGATTTCGCCTCTCCAGATCCCGATTCCCTCCTGGCAACAAACCACCGGCGTGATCACCGCGAGTAATGAGGGGTCCACGAGCTACCGGAACGGCCCTGACGTCTCGGCGAACTCGGACTACTCCTATTATGTCTGCGCCGACCAAAGCGGATGCACCGCGAACCTCTATGGCGGAACCAGTTTTGCCGCACCACTCTGGGCGGGCTACATGGCCCTGGTCAACCAACAGTCTAAGACCAATGGCCATGCGGTGCTGGGATTCCTTAATCCGCTGATTTATCCTCTGGGCCTTGGACCTAACTATAACACCTATTTTCACAACGTCACGGGCGGCAGCAACGGCTATCCGGCCGTAACAGGCTACGACCTGGTGACGGGCTGGGGCAGTCCCAATGGCGTCGGCCTGCTCAACGTTCTTTCCAAGACGTCGGGGCCGGCTCAGAATTTCACCATTAATATCTCCCCTAGTCCCGTCACTGTGCAACAGGGCGGCAGCGGCACCACAACGATCGCGCCAATTCTCACGGGCGGGTTCGACGCGGCGATCACGTTATCTGCCAAGGGCATGCCCACCGGCGTGACAGCGACCTTTAATCCCATCACCATACCTGCACCAGGCTCGGGAAGCTCGACGCTGACCTTGAACGTCGCTTCGTCTACCGTAACCGGAACGTACACCATCACGGTCTCCGGGTCCGGCAGCGGCATTACGAATTCCGCCACTTTCAGTTTGATTGTAGCCGTCCCTGCGACCTTCACCCTTTCGGCTTCGCCCACTTCGGTCTCTGTGGCCCAGGGTTCCAGTGGGACGTCGACAATCACGAGCGCCATCGGTACCGGGTTTGTTTCACCGGTTACGCTTTCCTCCTCCATTTCACCCAGCGTCGCGATCCCGCCGACCGCTAGCTTCAGTCCCAATCCGATTCCGACGCCTGGCAGTGGAAACTCAACCATGACCATTGCAGTGCCCGCGGGCACTCCCACCGGCAAGTACACGATCACCGTCACCGGGACGGGCGGCGGCACCTCGACAACCACCACTGTCACTTTGACTGTGACGATCGCTCCGAACTTCACCATTTCTCCTTCTCCCGCGTCGCTCTCTGTGGGTCTAGGTTCGAGCGGCACCTCGAAGATCACGACCGCCATCTCAGGCCCGTTTAATGCGGTGATCGGGCTGTCCGCCACAGGCCAGCCGACCGGCGTGACGGTAAGCTTCAATCCCGTTACGATCGCAGCGCCTGGGTCCGGATCCTCCACGATGTCCATGGCCGTAGCCACAACAACTGCCACCGGGACCTACCCGATCACCGTCACCGGGACGGGAGGCGGCATCACGCAGACTACCACTGTCACTTTGACTGTGATTGTCGGTCCCAACTTCACCATCACACCCTCTCCCGCTTCGCTCTCCGTGGCCCAGGGTTCCAGCGGAACATCCACGATCACTACTGCTGGCTCTGGCGGGTTTAGCTCGGCGATTGCGCTGTCCGCCACAGGCCAGCCGACCGGCGTGACGGTGAGCTTTAATCCCACGTCGATCGCGTCGCCAGGCTCCGGATCATCCACGATGTCGATGGCCGTAGCCTCAACAACCGTCACCGGGACCTACCCGATCACCGTCACCGGGACGGGCGGCGGTATCACGCAGACTACTACTGTCACTTTGACCGTGACCACCACGGGTGGTGGCGGTGGCGGTGGCACTGGCGACTTCACCCTCGGTGCGGCACCCAACTCGTTAAATCTGACCTGGGGAAGTACCTCTAGTTCTGCCATTACGACCAGCGTCGGGAGTGGCTTCGATTCCGCCATCTCCTTATCGGCGTCTGGAGTGCCGAGAGAAGTGACTGTAAGTTTCAGTCCTTCTTCAATCGCCGCGCCGGGTTCCGGGACATCGACAATGGTGGTCACGGTGCGCGGAGGCGCCCCGACCGGAACAAGCACCTTTACCGTAACCGGCACGGGCGGAGGCAAGACCCATACCTTGACGATCACTCTGAACGTCTCAATATAGTGACCGCCGAAGGCAGCTCACCTGCCACCGAACGCTAGAAAGCTAGAAGGCCTGGACCGCCTGGTCCAGGCCTTTCTTTTTCGTCGCCGCCTTGTTGTTCGTAGCCAAGCGTGTACACTGGGAGTGATTCAAATTTCCAACGCGCTGCAATCCCAGGCGCAGTTTTTGCGCCTTTGATAGTTCAAAAGTGAAAGGTCTGAAGATTAGACATGCAGCCAACGGATGAGTTTCGATGAGTCGAAGAAAACAACAGCGGTTCAAAGCCAGCAAGGAAGTCAAGCGGCGGGCGCGTCGAGACATCGGGTCTCCTCCGCCGACCCGGCGCCAAGACAGCGGAAAACACAAACCCCTCAAGCATCGGCGGAAAGAATTGCAGGAAGAAGGCGATTAGCCGCCGGTGCTGAGCGGTTAGGAATAAGGGGCGACCCAAGGTCAGCACCCAGGGGGCCGGCACGCTAAGTGTGTGGGCTTCAGAGGAACCGGGGACGCACTCAGCACCATTCACTACCTGCTTGCCGCCTCCCAATCATTCCGTAATCCGATTTTCAACGGAATCTCGGATTTGGAGCCACGCTTTTTCCGGCACCTTGAGGAATAGTTCAGCCACCTGGGGATCGAATTGGGTGCCTTGCTGCCGTTTGACCTCGGCCCGAACCTCCGACAGCCCCACGGCCTTTCGGTAAGCTCGGTCGGAGGTCATGGCGTCCAGAGTATCAGACAATGCGAACAATCGTGCGCCCAGCGGGATTTGTTCCCCAGCCACCCCGTGCGGGTATCCCTTGCCATCGAATCGTTCGTGGTGATGCTGCACGATGGAAGCGCAAGGCTTGAGGAACGGAATTCGATTCAGGATCTGAACTCCAGCCAGAACGTGGCGTCGCATCTGAACCCATTCTTCCTCCGTGAGCTTTCCGGGCTTGAGCAGAATGGCGTCTGCCACTGCAATTTTTCCAATATCGTGCAAGAGCGCGGCATGACCGAGCGCCGGCATCAGCGCCAGCGGATAACTGACCAAACGGGCCAAATGCAGTGTGTAGGCCCGCACCCGCAGGGAATGCGCGTATGTTTCGTGCTCGCGCGCGTCCAGCGCCAGCACCAGCGCCTCGAGGCTGGTCTGGTAGTTTTCCTCCACTTCGTGCAGTGCCCGCATCAAATCGCGCGTGCGTCGCTCGATGCTGGCTTCAAGCGAGGTACGGTAGGCGCGGGATTCGCGTTCCCTTTGCAGCAGGCGGAAGGATCGGGAAATGGACTGGTCTAAAGTTTCGAGCGTAAAAGGCTTCAGAAGAAAATCGCTTGCCCCCAGGTGCAAGGCTTCGATAATTTGGTTGACGTGAACCCTGCCGGTGGTCAGGATAAATGCAACGTCCCATTTCGACTGCCGCGCCAGCGAGAGCAGTTCCATGCCGGAGCATCCCGGCATATAGATGTCACAGAGAATGATGTCGAAATTCCCTCGTTCGATAGCTTCCAAAGCCGTCGCGGCGTTTTCTGCAACTGCCACGCTCGACGCCTTGGGTGCGATCGCGACCTTCAGGAATTCACACACCGGCGCCTCGTCATCAACCACCAGCACCTTAGGTAAAGGAGACTCAAACATGAGTGGTTTCCATGCAAGCGCCTGCTCAGAGTCCCAAAGATGATCTCCGAGCCAGCGCCAACGGGGTCCATACCCCTCTCAGAATGAGAATCGGAATCCCGACCGCGCGGCTTTAATCTCTACCTTAGCCCACCCGGTAGGACAGGGCTCAATCCCATCTTTTCTTAATCCCCCCCAATCTTTCCGCCGATGTGAGAGATGACTAATGAGAGAGGGGTTGGAGAGTAGTGTCGAATTAACGTTTTGTCGACAACCCCGAGGCAAAAAGAATGCGAATTCTGGTTGTCGAAGACGACAAAGCTGTAGCTAGCTTCGTGAAGCGAGGCCTGGAGTCGGAACAGTATGCGGTGGATGTCGGGGCAGACGGGGAGGACGCTCAGGCCCTGATTGAAGCAGCCAGCTTCGACTTAATCATCTTGGATCTGGTGCTTCCCAAGCTCGACGGCTTGGACGTGTTGAAGTACGTTCGCAACCGGAAGCCTTCCCCTCCGGTGCTGATTCTCTCAGGTCGGGCGCGCGTCGAAGATCGAGTCAAGGGATTGGACCTGGGGGCAGACGACTACTTAACGAAGCCGTTTTCCTTCAGTGAGCTCTCCGCACGTGTTCGAGCCTTGCTGAGGCGAAATCCGACCTCGTTTGACATCATTCTACGCGTCGGGGACCTGGAATTGGATCGCGCGGAGCGGGTGGTCAGGCGGGCCGCCCGGCGCATCGATCTTACGCCGCGCGAATTCGCCTTGCTTGAGTACCTGATGCGGAATGCCGGACGGTCGGTGACACGTGCCATGATTATCGAGCATGTCTGGAACTTCTCCTTCGACACCATGACGAACGTGGTGGATGTTTACATCAATTACTTGCGCAAGAAAGTCGATCGGGACTTTGAACAGAAACTCATTCACACCGTCCGAAATGTCGGTTATGAGCTGGGGACAGGGGAGAAAAGGCAATGAACACCGTGGAACCTCCGCCGAGACCTGGTCAAGATAAATGGCGGAGCCCTCAGGGCTGCGAAACATCGCCCGCCTCGTCCACCTGCGGATCCATTCCGTGCCCAGCCGGTCAGGACTCAGTGGATACTTTGCAGCCGGAGAATGATCCGGCCGGCGCCTTTCTCCATCAACTGAGCCAGATATTGACTTCCCTGCGCGGGACGCTTGAATTGGCCCTCCTCGTTGACTGCGATGCGCAAGACTATCGTAGGGCGATCAAGCAGTCACTGGTACAAGCAGAGGGTCTGGTCCAGCTATTCAAGTCCTACAGGGCGGAATCTCAAGGGGGGAACGGCCGGTCTGGCGAATGAGACTGAACAGCGCGATCCGGGAACGGAAGTCCGAAAACTCGCCGGATCATCCCCGGGGTGCGGGAAAAAAGCTAAACCTCCAGAGACTGGCTTCGACACTAGAAACTTCTAATTGGTAGTTAACGTCCTTCTAACTATTCCACCCTTATAATGCCTGTGAGTGGAGCAGTAAATGAGCCAAGGAAATTATCGAGAGGCATGCCGCATTCCGAGTTCGGCGATTGTGGCAAGCGCCGACAAGGAACTACGGAAGCGGATCCTCAGACGGCTGCGCGCCGAGAGATGGACCGTTGAGGAAGCGATGGGGGGAGCCGAAGCACTATCGCTGGTCGAGGACGGCGTAGTTGGAACGCTTTTGCTCGATCGGTGGTTGCCTGACCTCGAAGTGTCGGAATTGGTGGAGATTGTGAAGGCGCGCCATCCACAAGTTCAGGTGATGCTGCTTGGATCGGAAGTGGAGGAACGCTTTCTCGTGGAGAGACTCACGCAGTCTGAAAACTCGCCGCTGGGATTCCCCGACGTGCAAGAGGAGGCTGAGAAGCCCGTGTCCGGCTTCTCGATTCCTTCACCAAGCGAGGAGGGGAGCCAATGGCGCGGCGGCGACGATGCACAGGGGTTGTCAACGTCAGCCAAAGCGATAGAGCCACTGCCGGGAATGATCGGGCTGAGCGCAACAATGCAGCGGGCCTACCATCTGGCCCGGCTGATAATCCCTCGGGATACGACGGCCCTGATTATGGGTGAGACAGGGACGGGCAAGGAACTGATGGCACGGGCTATTCACAGGCTGGGCCCACGTGCGCGGCAACCTTTTGTCATCGTAAACTGCGCCGCAATTCCAGAATCTCTTCTGGAGTCTGAATTGTTTGGATACAGCCGGGGGGCGTTCACCGGAGCCTTCCAGTCCCGGCTTGGACGTATTCATGCGGCGCACGGTGGAACGGTCTTCCTGGACGAAGTCGGCGGCCTGCCTTTGGGTATGCAGGGAAAGTTACTGCGATTCCTGCAGGAGGGAGAAGTCCAACGCCTGGGAAGCCCGGATGTGTTCCGGGTCGATGTGCGGGTCATCGCAGCCACAAACCTGGAACTGGGGAGGGCTCTGGCGGAACGACAGTTTAACGACGCTCTCTATTACAGACTGTGCGTCTTTCCCATCAAGCTCCCACCGCTGCGGGAACGACGGGACGATATCCTCCCTCTGGCCACTCATTTTCTCGAATTACTTTGTCGTAACGCCTCCGTCCCCAATAAGTCGATCGCCCTCGAAGTGGGCAAGGTGCTGGAAGCCCATGTCTGGCCGGGAAACGTTCGCGAACTGAAACACGTCATTGAGCGCGCTTTCATTTTGTCGGAGACCTCGGCAGAGATTCGGTCGGAGCACGTCGACCTGCCAAGCTGAGAAGAAACTTAGATTGGGGCCCGAGAGATGGCACTTCTCCTGCAACTGCCACCTCTGCTATGCAAACTTTTCCTGAGACCCGGCAAGAAAGTCCCGTCCTGAAACCCGGAAGTCCGGTGCGCCAACGTTCGACCAAGCGGTCGCTGGCGGATGCATTCCGCTCCTTCGCAAATGTGGCAGGTTCTCTGGAAAGCTTTTATGCCCAATTGCAGGAGGAGGTTGCGCGGTTGCGGCGGGAACTGGAGCGGGCCAATCGAGATTTGAACCAGAGCCTTGAGGAAAACAAGCGAATCAGAACTCACTTGAGCCGCACTTTGGAATGCCTGCCGTGCGGAGTGCTGGTCGTTGACGGGGAGCACAAACTAAAACTGGCAAATTCTGCCGCTCTCAGCCTGTTGGGAACACATCAAGCTACAAGGCAAACGGCTATGGGCGTAGCAAGGGAAGTCATTGAGAAGCTCGAGCTGAGCTCGAGTTTGCCGGCTGCAGGCGCCGAGCAGGAGTGGCCTGTGGACGCTCAAGATGGGCAGCATTTCCTTGCCGTGTCTCGCACGCCACTTAGCGGCAACGAAGAATCCGCCGGTGAGTGGATTCTCATCCTTCGTGACATCACAGCGAGCAAGCGGCTTGAGAAGGAAAGGGAGGCTGCCCGGCGCACTCAGGACTTGGCGCAGATGGCGATGTTGCTCGCCCACGAGATTCGAAACCCCCTCGGAAGCCTGGAACTCTTCGCGGGCCTTCTGGCGGATGCCACCGAGGAGCGTCCGGTCCTCCACAAATGGGTGGAGCAGGTGCAATCAGGGTTACGGACATTGTCAGCAACCGTCAACAATGTTTTGCAATTCCACAGCGAGCCGCGCTCGGAGTTGTCGCCGGTCAACCTTGCGAGCTTGCTTACCCAAACGATGGATTTCCTCCAACCCTTGGCGCGGCAGCGCAGCTTGCGCATGGACTTCAGTCCGCCGGGGTCAGAGGTTCTGTTGCGCGCCGATCCACATCGCCTCCAGCAAGTGTTCATCAATCTGGCGCTAAATGCATTTCGCGCTATGTCGGGCGGCGGCGTACTGCAAGTCTCGCTGCAGTGCGGCGATACGTCGGATGGGTTGCCGGTTCGCGTGGTCTTTCGCGACCACGGAGTGGGGATTCCGCCACGGCATCTGGCCAGGATCTTTGAAGCAGGCTTCACCACTATGGCCGGGAGCCCCGGCCTGGGCCTGGCGCTGGCAAAGAAGGTAGTAGAGCAACACCAGGGAAAAATCTCGGTCGAAAGCGACTCCGAAAAAGGGACAGCTTTCACTTTGAGTTTTCCACGGTCGGAAGTTGTAAACCAGCCTGGCGTCGTAAAGATGCCCCCCGCTCCGCGGGATCGCTTATTAGCGGCGTAAGCAACATTGCCGGGCAGCGGCGCGCAGCCACTCCTGGACAGGAGCTGTAGATGAATCGAGTTCTGGTTGTTGATGACGAGCCATCGATGCGGGCCGCACTGGAGGCGAACTTCACGCGGCACGGGTGGGAAGTGACGACCGCCTCGGGGACGCACGAGGCAATGGAACGGTTTCGTTCGTCTCCTTGTCCACTGGTGATTACGGACATGCGCATGCCGGATGGCGATGGCCTGGGAGTTATGCAGCACGTCCGCTCCTTAGCGCCCCAGACCGCGGTCATCTTTCTGACCGCCTATGGAAACGTGCCTGAGGCAGTCCTCGCCATGCAGCAAGGGGCCTGCGATTATCTGGTCAAGCCGGTATCGTTCGAACAATTAAGGCAGACTGTGACGCGTGTGCTGGGGAATGCGGCGGCAAGCGCAAACGCAACGCAGCCGGAAGGGATCGTGGGCCATTCGGCATCCCTGCGCGAACTGATTGAGCGCGCCTGCCAGGTAGCCAAGAGCGACGCAGACGTTCTGATTATGGCCGAAAGTGGGACGGGTAAGGAACTGCTAGCACAGTTCATTCACCGGGCCAGCCCGCGCCGGAATTATCCCTTCGTGGCCGTTAATTGCGCGGCTTTCCCTGAAACCCTTCTGGAAAGTGAGTTGTTCGGACACGTCCGCGGCGCGTTTACCGGGGCGGTGGCTACGCGCTCGGGCAAGTTTGAACTCGCTTCGGGTGGGACCTTGCTGCTCGACGAAATCAGCGAGATGCCTGTCAGTCTGCAACCCAAACTCTTGCGGGTGCTTCAAGAACGTGAAGTCGACCGGCTGGGCGACACGCGCCCACGGCGCGTGGATGTGCGTGTCATCGCCACCACGAACCGGCACCTGCCTTCCCTGGTCGAGGATGGAAGATTTCGAGCTGACCTCTTCTACCGGCTGGACGTTGTGCCCCTCACCTTACCTCCGCTGCGCGAACGCCGGGAGGATATTCCCGAACTCGTCAAGCATTTCATACGAAAATACGCGCCGCCGCCGCGCGCTGTGCGTCTCACCGACGATCTTCTGAGGCGCCTGACGGAGTACGACTGGCCGGGGAATGTGAGGGAACTCGAGAATGTGGTGCGGCGAATTCTGGTCCTCTCGCGCAACCCTGTGGCAGGTCTCGAAGTCCTGGACGGCAAGGAGATAACGGAGAAGAACCCCTCACCCGCCCGATTGCCGGCCCAGGGTGCAACCCTGCGAGACATGGAAAGGCAACTTCTGGAGAGGACTCTCGAGTCGACAGGGGGCAACCGGACGCGCGCCGCAGAGATCCTCGGGGTGAGCCTTCGGACGGTGCGCAACAAAATCCGCGAGTTCGGGCTTCCGCCCAAGAGGACCTTATGAGCCGGATGGAGCAACTCTGCGAGTATTTGGACCTGGCGTCATTTCGGCAAAGGCTGATTGCCAGCAACCTGGCCAACGTGGATACGCCGGGTTACCGGACTCGCGACATCAACTTTGAGGGCGAGATGCGCCGCGCTGTGGACCAAGCCGGGGATACGGCCACGAAGCCGCGCGTGTTTGAGGTTTCAGGCCTGATTGAGCGTCCCGACGGGAACAACGTTAGCCTGGACCGCGAAGGCCTCCTGCTGGCGACGACGCAGTTGCAGTTTCGCCTGGGAGTGGAACTGCTGCGGCAGGAGTTCCAAAGGATATCCGCTGCGGTCAAAGAAGGGAGCTAGGAACATGAATCTCTTGGGAGTTCTGGATATCAGTGGGTCGGCACTCACAGCCGAGCGGCAACGGGCCGAAGTGCTGGCCAGTAATCTGGCCAACGCGCAGACGACTCGAACCGCGAAAGGCGGACCCTACCGGCGGCAAATGGTCGTCTTCAAAACGCACCCGGCCGGCCGCAGTGGATTTGCCGGAGTCCTATCGGGATTCAACGACCGATTTGCCCAGGGAGTGGAGGTGACGCGCGTAGTGGCAGATCCGACGCCTCCCGTGCAGCGCTATGAGCCGGCGCACCCGGACGCAGACAGCCAAGGGTACGTGTCTTACCCCGCCATCAATCCCGTTGAGGAAATGGTGAACCTGATGGGAGCGGCTCGGTCGTATGAGGTCAATATCGCCGCCGTGCAGGCGACCAAGAACATGATCAGCACGTCGCTTGAGATCATTAGCTAATAGGAGGTGAGCGATGGGCAGTCCGATCTCAGGGATTTCGCAGCTTGGCCAGGCTACAGCCGGAGTCGCGCCTGAGAAGGCGAACGATGGGGGATCCAGTTTCTCATCGCAACTCCAGACGGCATTCGACCACATTGAAAAACTCCACGCCGACGCCGACCAACAAATCGCGGGGCTTCTGAGCGGGCAGGGCGAGGACATCCATCGGGTAATGATTGCGGTTGAGAAGGCGAATCTTTCCTTTCAACTCATGATGCAAGTCCGCAACAAGATCGTCCAGGCGTACCGTGACGTCTCAGGAACGCCTTTCTGATAGGTGAGGTATGGCGTTGCGCCCTAAAGAGGCTTTCGACCAGATTCAGAAGTACCTGTGGGGGCTAAGTCGAAAGCAACAAATAACGCTGGCAGGCGGAACGGCTCTGGTCGCCGCGAGTCTTCTGGGGTTTGTGTTCCTGATCGGCAGGGCCGATATGAAACCGCTCTACTCAGGGCTTCAGCCTGAGGAGGCGCAATTCATCGCTCGAACCCTGGCGGCTGAGAATATTCCCTACGAAATTTCGGCCGATGCAACGAGCTTGAAGGTGCCTGGCAACAAGGTCGATTCGGTGCGGCTGGAGTTGGCTTCGCAGGGATTGCCGCAAACCGGAAGGTTGGGCCTGGAGCTGTTCGACAAACCCAATTGGGCGGGAAGCGACTTTGCAGAGCAGGTGAACTACCAGAGGGCGCTCGAAGGAGAGCTGGAACGAACCATCCGGGCGCTTCGGCAAGTGCAGTCCGCGCGCGTCCACCTGGTTATGGCTCACGACTCGCTTTTCAGCGAGCGTGAACGCGAGGCCAAGGGGTCAGTCGTGGTTAGGTTGCGTGAAGGCAGGCTGGCGGACAGCGCCATCCGCTCCATAACTTACTTGGTGGCCAGCGCTGTGGACAACCTTCGACCGGAGAATGTTACGGTGATCGACGCTGACGGCAACATCCCGATGTTGTCGGGAAGACACGCACAAGGAATGGACCACGACGAAGTTGAGGCAATGGAGAACCACTTGACCGAGAAACTGGTTTCCACCCTGGCGCCCTTAGTGGGACGCGAGGGCCTACGGGCCAGTGTCACGGTGGAGAATGATCTGGCGACCAGTGAAAGCACACAAGAAACCTACGATCCGAACGGTTCGGTAGTGTTAACGTCACAGGTCTCCCAGGATCAATCTTCAGAGTCAGACCCGCAAGGAATCCCCGGCACGCCCAGCAACGCGCCCGACTCGAGCGCCAAAGGAACTGCCGCCGCCGCAGCGGCGGACAGCACTCCCGAGGGAACAGGCCAGAGGAATGAAAGCAAGACCTACGCGGTTAGCAAGGCGGTCCGCCATGTGGTTCAGCCCTCGGGAGCGATCAAAAAGATCGCCGCAGCAGTCCTGGTGGATGACGCTGCAGAGACCAAATCCGACGGCGGCGCGAAGACGGAGAGTCGTCGCAAAAGATCCCCGGAGGAGATGAAGCAGATCGAAGAACTCGCGAAGGCGGCGATTGGCTTTGATTCCACCCGGGGTGATCACCTGTCTGTCCAGAATGTTTCGTTCGCCGCGATTGCCCCCGGCCCGCCGCCCAACCTGACGGAGCGCTTTGCTCCGCTGATTCAGGAATGGATGGGACTAGTCCGCTACGCGGGCCTCGCGATTTTATTCCTGTTGATTTACCTCATAGTCCTGCGGCCTGTAAAGAGACAGATCGTGGCCGCTTTGGCGGCTGCGCAACCGCAGCTTCCCCGTGGAACCAGGCAGCAACGGGCCTTAGGTAAAGGTGAGACACCGCAAAGTGAGCTAACCGTGGAAACGGGAGGAGGCGAGGGAGCAGGGGAGTTGACCGAAATCAACACCGAAGTCAAGAGAACCGTAGTGCTCAAGAACCAGTTGGTTGAGCGAATCAAAAAGAATCCTGAAGCCGCAAGCCGTTTGATCCAAAACTGGGTCCGGCAAGGCGAGGTAGAAGCATGACCGAAGCTCTTTCCGTGTCAGCTCCGGAAGGAAGTCACAGAAGCCGGTCTAACCTGAACGGTGCCGACGTAACAGGAATCCGCAAGGCAGCCATCTTGCTGGTCCTCCTGGGTGATGACGTGGCTAGCGAGGTTTTCCGGCACCTCAATATTACCGAGGTCCAGCGGCTTACGGCGGAGATCGCTCGACTCTCTTCTATCTCGTCCGAGATGGCAGCTCACGTCCTTCAGGAGTACCACCAGTTGTCGCTGACTCAAGACTATCTCGCCCAAGGCGGGCAAGAGTATGCCACCCAACTACTGGTCAAGGCATTCGGAAAGGACGGCGCGAGTACGCTGCTGGAGCAAGTTTTGCAGGCGCAGGAGGCCAACGCTCTGAGTTTCGACACTTTGCGCAAGGCGGATCCGGAGCAACTGGCGAAGTTTGTAGAAGGCGAGCACCCTCAGACTATCGCACTATTGCTGGCCCATCTTGGGGCCCGCGCCTCGACTTCCCTGCTGGTCCTGTTGCCGGAAAAACTGCGCGCCGAAGCCGTCCGGCGCCTGGCGCTGATGCAGCAATTCTCCACCGAAATGGTGAAGAGAATTTCGGCGGTGCTGCATAAGAAGCTGGCATCGGTGGGCGAACAGAGCCGGCGTGCCTATGGAGGCGTGAGTGCAGTCGCTGAGATGCTCAATAGTGTGGACCGGAAGTACAGCGATCAGATCCTCTCCAGCATTGAGCAGCAGGATCCCAAACTGTCGCTGGCCATCCGGGACCTGATGTTTGCTTTTGAAGACCTGAGCGCGGTTCCGGAGGCCGCGATTCGTGAGGTACTGGGCCAGGCAGATAAGAAAACATTGGCGACTGCCCTGAAGGGCGCATCCGAGGATTTGAAAAATCACTTCTACAAATCCATGTCTTCGCGCGCTGTGGAAATGTTGAAAGAGGACATCGAAGCTCTCGGCCCGGTTCGTTCCAGCCAGGTGCGGCAAGCGCAGCAGGAGATTGTGAATCTCGCGCGCAAGCTCGAGACAGACGGCAAGATTGCCTTGAAGAGTAGTGGAGAAGATGCCTATGTGGTCTAGGTCCCAGGTTGCGGTTGACGAAGTTGTGCTGCCTACAATTCAGCCTTATGTCTATCGTGCCGTGCTGGACGCGATGGGTGAAGAAGCAGAGCAGGAAGGCAGAAACGGAGACCCGCCTGCCCCGAATCCCAATGCCTGGCCCGCAAGCCGCTCGTGAATCGAGGCCCTCTCAGAGAGCTACCTTTAGCGAGGACGAAGTGCGAGCAAAGGAAGAGCAAGCCCGCGCGGTTGGGATCAGGGAGGGTGAAGCGCAAGCCCGGTCCCGATTCGAACGGGAGATTACCGCCGAGCGCCAGGTCATGGCCAAGGCGGTGCAGGATTTTGCGCGCGATCGTGAGAATTACTTCAGCCATGTGGAGGCCGAAGTGGTTAAGCTCGCCGTCGGGATCGCGCGTAAAATCCTGCATCGGGAAGTGCAAGTCGACCCCTTATTGCTGGCCGGGGTGGTGCGTGTGGCGCTCGATAAAATCGCTGCCGGCACCAGTGTGCGTTTGAGAGTACATCCCGATCATGTCTATGCATGGCACGATTTCTTTTCGAACCAGCAGGAGCATCGCGTCGTTCCGGAGCTGCTGGGCGACGCAACCCTCGGGATGGGACAATGTGTTCTTGAGACGGCCGTGGGGACAACCGAGCTTACCATGGAGGCTCAACTGGCAGAGATTGAACGAGGATTCTTTGACCTGTTGGCTCAACGCCCGGCGGCAACCTGATGGACGCTGCGAAACAACTAGCCCCATATTTCCAGTATCTCGATTCGTGCTCTACGGCGCGCTGGTTCGGCCGCGTCACCAAAGCAATCGGTTACCTGGTTGAGTCCGAAGGCCCATTCTGCTCTGTGGGCGAGTGTTGCGAGATCGCCGACTCCGAGGGGCATGTCGCCCCGGGCGAGGTGATAGGATTCCGGGGACCGAACGTGCTTTCCATGCCGCTCGAGAGACTGGGCGGGATACGATACGGCGATCGGATCATGACCTGGGGCGCCCAACCCGCCGTCCGCGTAGGCGAGGAATTGCTAGGCCGAGTAATCGACGCTGTAGGAAAGCCGCTTGATTCCCTTCCGCACTATCGCGCTCGCGACCATCAACCTCTGCATGCATCCGGACCTGCCCCGCTCGATCGCCTGCCCATCCAAGACGCGCTGGCTACGGGCATTCGGGCGATCGATGGTTTCATCACCTGCGGCCGAGGGCAAAGGCTGGGGATTTTTGGCGGTAGCGGGGTAGGCAAAAGCACCTTGGTGGGCATGATGACTCGTGGCAATGCGGCCGACCTTGCCGTGCTGGCCCTGGTGGGCGAACGCGGCCGCGAGGTGCGGGAGTTTCTGGAGGGCACTCTGGGAGTGGAGGGGCGCAAGAGGTCAGTTGTCGTGGTCTCGACCTCTGATCAGTCTCCGTTGCTGCGCATCCGAGCGGCTCTGACGGCGACCGCGGTGGCGGAGTACTTCTGCGCCCGCGGCAAGCAGGTGCTGTTGGTGGTTGATTCGCTAACGCGTTTCGCGATGGCGCAGCGCGAAATCGGATTGGCTGCCGGTGAGCCGCCCACTGCCAAAGGGTATACGCCTTCGGTTTTCAGTCTCCTCGCGCAGCTGATTGAACGCGCCGGGCGCTTTAACGGAGGCAGCATTACCGCCTTTTATACCGTGTTGATGGAAGGGGATGATCAGCTTGACCCGCTGGTAGATTCCATCCGGGCGCTCGTGGACGGCCACATTGTGCTCGACCGGCGGCTCACCTCGCAATCGCATTTTCCGCCCATCGGGATTCTCGACAGCCTCAGCCGCCTCATGCCCGCCGTCAGCACACGCGCCCACATGGAGAAAGCCAGCCGGTTGCGTCGTCTCGCCGCCGCCTATGCTGCGTCCGAAGACACGATTCGAGTGGGCGCTTACCAGAAAGGTCTCGACCCGATTCTGGACCAAGCCTTGGCGATTATGCCGGCGTTGACCTCGTTTCTTCAGCAGCGCCCCGACGCGAAAGCTCCATTCGACCAGACCATATCGGCCTTGCAGGCCATTCCAACGTAGAGGGTTCCATTATGGCATTTCGTTTTCCTTTGAAGGCCCTTCAACGTCTCCGCGCCATTTATGAACGGCGCGAGGGGCAGCGTCTCGCAGCCGTCACACTTCACCTATTCACCGCTCAGAAGCAACTCGCCGCTCTGAAACAGGGACAGATCGAAGGGGCCGGATCTCTATCCAAAAGCCTGCAGCGGGGAATGACGGGAGCCGAAGTTCAATTTCAGGTCGTCTGTTCCGCCGTGCAGGTCAAGCGAATAAAAATGCTAGCCCAACTGGTCGAGAGTCTGAGCCGGCAACGCGAAGGGCAACTGGCCGAATACCGGGAAGCGCGGCAGAACCTGGAGGTGATTACGCGCCTCTACGAACGCCAACTTGCCACCTATCGACGCACTCAGGCGCGCCGCGAAGAACAGCAGGCAACCGACATGTTCCTCATTCGTCCTAAAACTCCTGCTGAAGGTCAGTAGTTGCCCGGAGACTCGGCAAAACTTTCCACCCAGGAACTCTCGTCTGAGCCATCCTAACACACCACGTTTCTCCCTTCCCGGTCACGAAACCCATTGAGGCGCCAGAAGATCGCCATCTCCTTGAGCCCCTTCTAGGCTCGAATCGGGTTTGGGCCAGCGCATGCTCAATGAGAGGTGCCCTCCCGGGGCAGAAACAATGAGAGTTCTCGCCGCTAATATAGTCAGCGCAGAAGGCCAAACTGGGGCCGCCGCAAACACGCACGCAGCTTCGTATGCGCAGACGAAGGCGGGTTTTGCAGCCGAACTTAGCAGCAGGCTCGCCATCAAGCCCGGACCGACTGATCCGGCGCAGACCAATGTGCCGGAAGGTGCGCAGGAAAAAGGGAGACCGTCTGAAGACCGGGACCAGCGTCGCCAAGCTGCCAGTCCCTCGGCAGAATTGCAGGACGTGACTGAGCCGCCGAGATCCCTCCCCACGACACCCAGCCACAACGACAACACCCCGTCCATTATTTCTCTCATCGGGGCAGCAGCATTTCACCTCGCCTCGACACCCGATAATTCTCCAAACGACAAGTTAAAAGTCCCTTCGGCGGTCGCCGTCGCGCCGAAGCAGGCTGCTCCGAATTCATCGCCAACACTCCCCTCCCAGGATCCTCCCAACCCTGAGGAACAGCCCGCATCGGCCGCAAGCCCAAAATCAGCTTCACCAAAGAGTGAAATACTAGCCGAGTCCGGTTCGCCCTTGACTCAATCTCGCGCTGCGCAGCATTCCGTACAGACTCAACAACAGCCCGCAGTCACAACGACGATTCTGGTGCAGCCGGCAAGCGCCGATTCGGCAATCTCAAGCCGCATAAGCAAATGCTCAAGGCCCGCAGAAGTGGAAACACCTGGGCAGATCCACAACGCACTCGCAGGCGCGGGGAAGTCACAGCCACCCAGCGGCGCCGGTCGCAAAATAGAGGCCTCTCCATCCAAGAGCTCGAACCATCCCGGCCTAAGCCAAGCCACGACGGCAGTCTTCGATCCACCGCCGCAGGCTTCAAGCCCGGCGAGGACCGACGCATCTGAGCAACTCAAATCCGCAGACGTTGCAGGACACGCATCGGATCAAGGTAGCGCTGCTCTCGTAGCGAATCCGGTCCAGTCGAGTGAAGTAACCGAAGGACCAGCGTTAGCGGCACATTCTAAGTCTCAGTGTGTCGTTGCAGAGCTGGCGCCGCTGGCGCCCGCCCATAGTGCCACAGCTGCATCTGCCTCGACGAGAGGGTCAAAAACATCTCTTCCAAATGAGCAAAATCCGCGCTGGGCCGCTGCTCCCGTCGCGCCGAACATGAGCCGCTCGAGTAACGGACCAAGAAGTGCGCCGGCGGAGACAACCACTTGGCAAAGCCCCGCCAACCTCAACAATCCCAATTCCGCGGCATCGCGAGAGAAAGACTCAAGAGTGTCCTCACGGAACCAAGAAACGCCTTTTGATGCAGATCCGAAGTTTGTACCGCTAAGCACAGTCAGAGGCATCACATCGAATCAAGCGCAGGCAGGATCGACCGGGGGATCAAATCTCTCTCCGAATGCGTCGGTCACTGCAATAGAGTCTAGTGCACCGGACTGTGAGTTAGAGAATGCGGTGGCTCAATTAGGGATGGCTAACCCACGCTTCAGCGCACGAACCGACGGCGCGGAATCGCAAAGCCGGCAGACCACCACGCACTCGGAGCCACAAGCGCCGGCCAGCCCTCCCCAATCAACCATGCCTCAACAGGTGTTCGTCGCCGGCGAGTCCGTTGGCGGATCCTACGGCCCCGTGGACCCCAGCGATGACGCGACCACGACTCTATCTGTCGTGCCGGACCCTTCGCGCGCTCAGTCATTCGGATCGACCAAGGCTGCGTCACCCCTCAACGAGGCCCAACGGGTGAGTTCGGGTGGAAGCGAAAGGCCCCAGGCGGTATCCGGCACGGCGCAAGGTCCAAGCGGCAATGCCCTACCGATCCCCCCACCAAGCTCGCTTGCGGACTCTTCCGCCCAAACTCAGGGCGATGAACCAGATCCCTCAGTCCGCGACGCCAGGCAGCCAGCAGCTTCTGGCCACAAAGACGATGCAGATGCAACGCGCGATCCAGCGAAAGAAGTAGACGCACAATCCGGTTCCCCGAAGGCTACTGTGGATCCTCCAACTGCGCCGCAGTTTAGCATTCAGGGGCCGTCTCAAACAGGTCGCGCGGCTCCCCAGATTGTGGGAGGGCCGCAGGGCCGCTCCGAAGCTCCCAACACGAGCATTCCCACCGGCTACCAGGCGGCCGTCCGCGAGTCGGTAGGTTCTGCTCGCCTCACACAGCAAGCCGGCAGTGCGGAGATGCAAGTCAAGCTTCGCAGCGAGTCGCTGGGCCCGATTGATGTTCGAACCATAGTGAGAGGGAGCGATGTTGGCGCATCAATTCGCGTGGAAGGTCGCGAAACTCAAATGATGATGTCCAACGAAATCTCGCGTCTGGAGCAGGCTCTGAGCGAGCGAAGCCTTCGCGTGCAGCGCTTGGACGTTCTTCAGGGCTCTGTGTCAGGAGGCCAGTCGAGTGGAACAGGACCCGGCAGCTACCAGGGAGATCCGTCACGCCCCCGGCCGGGATTTGCGAGCAGTACCGGCATCGGCACATATCCAACTTTACCCGAGACCGTGCCGGTTTACGATGAGGGGTCGCTCGGGCTGTCAACGACTCGCATCAACCTGCGCGTGTGAATTAGCGGCGAGTTTTTTCGCCTAACGAATCAAAGGAGAGATGTTCCTATGAACGTGATTAACACTCTTGGTTTGAGACCAATGGATTCGACGCCAACGTCCTCGGGATCCTCAAGTTCTTCGTCAAGTTCGACAAGTTCCATCAGCAACGATCTGAGCACAACTTCATTCATGACACTGTTGTCGGCGGAACTTCAGAATCAGGATCCTACTCAACCCGTGGACCCGACTGAGTTTGTCACACAACTTGCCCAACTGACCCAACTTCAGTCGGTATCGCAGATTCAGCAGTCAGTTAGCCAAATTGCGGCTTCGTTAGCTGCGAATCAGGCCTCGTGAACTCGCGGCGGTATTTCAGAATGACGTTGAGCCGGCTGAAGCTGACGCGATCCGGCCGGAAAGCAGATTGTTAGCGATTGCGCAAAGACAGGAGCGCCCACGCCAAAAACGGCAGCGCGTCTCCGACCTAGCTTTCGACAATTTAACTGAGGAGGAGTGTCATGGGATCTTTTTCTACTTCATTGTCAGGTGTCGAGGCAGCTTCACAAGACTTGGCAGTCATCTCCAATAACCTCGCCAACCTCAATACGACCGCTTACAAGAACCAGGAGGCGAACTTTAAAGATTTCTTCTATCAAACGTTAGGTACGGACGGTGCAGGCGATCCCACCCAGATCGGGGCCGGCAGCGTAGTCGACTCCGTAATCTCGGCGTATACACAGGGCACTATTAGCAGCACAGGTATCCCAACCGAGATGGCCATTCAGGGCAATGGCTTCTTTGTCGTGCAGGATGGCGGATCGACGCTTTACACACGAGCGGGTGACTTCTCTCAGAACGATCCTGGTTTCCTTGTGACCAGCGACGGCGGTTACGTTTTGGGCTACCCCGCCGTCAACGGAGTTATAAGCCCATCTCAAACGCTCTCTCCTCTTCAAATCGCCAGCGGCCAAATCTGCGCCCCGGACGCCACCACCAACGTCGAACTGACCATGAACCTGAACGCGTCGGCCGCGGCTGCCGGCACCTCCGGAACTGCAGCAACCGGAGCGCTCACCGTGACAGGCAATGCCACCGCCGGCGAGACCGTCACAATTGGAGGTACGACGTATACATTCGAGAGCACGCTCTCCGGCTCGACGCCCGACCAGGTTCAAATCGACTCCACGTCGGCGGCCAATACGCTCGCCAACCTCGCCGATGCAATCAACGGCACCGGCACAGCCGGTACAAATTACAGCACGGGAACGACCGCGAATACTTCCGTTACGGCAACCGCGGGAAACAGCACGCTGGCGATAACAGCATCCCAGACGGGAACCGCAGGCAACAGTGTCGCCACGACGGCAACCTGGGGCACATTTGGTGGAAGCACGCTCTCCGGAGGAACCGCGGGGAGCGGCACGGCCGCCACTGGCTCTCTCACGGTGAACTCCAACGCAACCTCCGGTGAAACCGTAACCATTGGAGGCACGACTTATACCTTCGTCAGCACACTTGATTCCACGCCCGACGAAGTTCTCATTGACAGCACCAACGGGGCACAAGGCACCCTTGCCAACCTGGCCGACGCCATCAACGGCAACTCCGCCGACGCCGGCACAAACTACAGTACAGGAACCACGGCCAATTCCTCCGTGACCGCAACCGCTAATGGCTCAACCCTGACGATAACGGCGTCCCAGCCCGGGACGAGCGGCAACACTGTCGCGACTACATCAACCTGGGGTTCATTCGGCGCAACCACTTTGACAGGGGGAACGGTGGCATCGAGCGCTGCTGCGGGCAGCACCTTCGCGGAGCCCGTAGTCGTCTATGATTCGCTGGGTAACAGCCACACCCTCACGTTTACTTTCAACAAAAGCGCCTCAAACACCTGGAACTACAACATCACCATCCCGGCTGCGGACGTGGGGCAAACCGGCTCGCCGGTGTCGATCAAAAGCGGTACACTTCAGTTCGATGCCGGCGGGAATTTGACCTCACCGAGCGCAAACGTGACCGCCATCGCTGTTCCAACGCTGGAGGATGGTGCTAACAGCCTGAGCCTCACCTGGCAACTTTTTAGCCCGACCACAAGCTCGCCCAACATCACACAGGTGGCCGGTCAGTCCAACGTCTCCAGCGCCATGCAGGATGGGTACACGAGCGGCGCTCTCCAATCTTTCACAATCAACGCTGACGGAACCATCCAAGGGGTCTTCTCGAACGGCCAGACCCTCACGCTGGGGCAAGTTGCTTTGGCCACTTTCCAAAACATGCAAGGCTTGCAGCTCAACGGATCCAACATGTTCCTCGCAACCCCCGCTGCCGGGATTCCCAGCATCGGGACACCTAATTCTGGCGGACGAGGTACGATTGTCGGTCAGTCGCTCGAGGCCTCGAATGTGGACATGACCACAGCGCTGTCGGACCTGATCGTGGCGGAACGTGACTACCAATCCAACGCGCGCGCCATCTCGACCGCCGATCAGATGCTCAATTATGTGCTCACGATGCAGCCGTAGTAAGCCTTAGTAGCGGATTATTCACACGGATTGTAAGGACTCGTAGCGTGCTTCTCTGGGGTTCGCACTTTGCAGCGCCACCGCAAAGAGTGAACCCCAGGCGGGTTCTAAGAATCGTTCCATTAGCGTTCTCTAAGAGCAGAATGAGAACGACACAATCTGCTGAACAGCCGCCGATAAACTCGTCGCCAGGCGTTCAGAAAACCCCCTGAATTGACAACCACTTCCCGGCGCCGCCGGCAAGTACCACACCTTCCTTCGAAGCTTGAGTGTTTTTGGCTCTCCACTTGCTCCCTAGTAAATCGCCATGGATGAGACGCCTAATCAGGAAGTGATAGCAGGTCAAGCGCCCCGCAACAAGTGGCGCACGGTAGTGGTAGCCGCAGCATTGATTATTGTATTGGGAACCGCCGCGGCGTGCTTTTTGTTTCATCGATCGGCATCGGGGGCGCAAAAACAGGCCAAGGTAGAGCCTCAAGCGAAATCCGTAATGCACCTCGACCCGTTTGTGGTGAATCTGGCAGACGCGGAAGGAGATCGGTTCCTTCGAGTGGGCATTGACCTTGGACTCGACCGAGAGGCGGAGGAGCACGGACACCCAGCCCAAGCAGCCATGTCGCTTGCGCGCACCCGTGACACCATCTTGTCGATTCTATCCACCTGCAATGCTGAAGCCCTCGTGTCTCCCGACGGAAAGGCATTCCTCAAGGAGCGGTTGACCACGGCCCTTCGCGAGCGAGCCCCGGAACTCGGTGTTCGTGAGATTTACTTCACTGAGTTCCTCGTCCAACGGTGAAGAACATGGATCTCAGCCGCACCGAAGCTGTTGCCGAACAGTCGCCAGGCGCCGAGCATGCCTGGAATCATGTGAAGGGACTCCTGTGCAGGCTCAGCGTTGAGATCCCGGTCCAGCATTTTACAGTCAGGCAACTCCTTGACTTGGGGCCGGGCGCCATCCTGGATACCCGCTACGAGGAAGGATCTCACGTCCCGGTAATTGTGAATGGTGAACTGATCGCTTGGGGAGAATTCGACGTGGTAGAAGAGACATTGGCCATTCGGCTGACGGAGCTTGTCTCTTGAAGCTGAGGTGGCGATAAAGTGCCGCACGATTTCAAGCGCCGACCCCTTGGCTCCGCCCGAGTCAACCCTGCGGCACGGTTGCGGGGCAGAGAACCCGCCGCGACCGCGCGGCCGCAACCCGCTCCAGGATGGAAGGATCTGTGTATAAGGAGAGGGCAGTATGAGTGAAGCCGCCGGTGAGAGTTTTTGGTCCGCTATGGGCAGCATGTTCACCGTCCTCGCGACGCGAGTCCGGAAGAGCCTCGATCAACGCCGCTCGGCACGCCGCTTGCGTTTGTCGGAAACTCTCTCGCTCGGCGAAAAGAGATTCCTGGCGGTCGTGCAATTCCAGCAGCAGGAATTCTTGGTTGGTGGTACGGGAAACTCCATCGCTCTTCTGGCCAAACTGAACGGACCAGAGGCGCCGGAGAGTCACGATGCCGCGCAGCAAGCGGGCGTTTAAGCTTATGGATTTCCGCGGGAAGTTGACAGCCACGTCGATGTTCCGGAAAGGACTCATGACCGTGCTGGTGACGGGAACGTTCAGCGCCAAGGCGTTGGGCGCTCCGCTTCCCCAACAATCTAAGGGTCTGGGCATACCGGGCCTTGAAAGTGTGGGGCACTCCGCTCCATGGACGATCCTCATCCTGCTGACCCTTCTGACGCTTCTGCCCGCCATTCTGCTGGCGATGACGCCCTTCGTGAGGCTGCTGGTGGTCTTTCACTTTCTTCGCCAGGCGTTGGGCACCCAGACCACGCCCACAAACCAGACACTCATTGGTCTTTCCCTCTTCCTGACGTATTTCATCATCCAGCCCGTGGTCCTGGATGTTTACAAGGTTGCCGCCGTTCCGCTCCAAAAGGGAACCATCAATGCCCTCCAGGCCGTGGAACTCGGCGCCAATCCAGTGCGGCGATTCATGCTCAAGTTCGCGCGCGAGAAAGATCTGGCATTGTTTGTCGAGCTGGGCAAGATACCTCGCCCGCGTCAACCAGAAGATCTCCCCATTCGCGTGGTCGTTCCGGCTTACATTCTCTCGGAGTTGAAGGCGGGGTTTCAAATCGGAATGGTGTTGTTCCTGCCCTTCCTGGTCATCGACCTGGTCGTGGCGTCCGTCACCACTTCAGTTGGAATGCTCCAGTTGCCTCCGGTAATGATCTCGACTCCGCTCAAGATTCTGCTTTTTGTGATGGTCGACGGCTGGAACCTTGTGGTCGGGTCTTTGATGAAGAGTTTCTCCTAAGGAGTGACGATGTCGGCAGAGATGGCAGTTGAACTCGCACGCAGGACCATGGAGACCGCGTTTCTGCTGAGCGCCCCGATCCTGGTGGTGGCGACGGTTGTGGGACTGCTCATCAGCCTGGTCCAAGTTCTGACTTCCGTCCAGGACATGACCCTGTCCACCGTACCAAGATTGTTTGCTGTGGCACTCGCGACGTTTCTGCTTCTCCCTTGGTCGCTGCGAGTCGTGACGAAGTTTACGCTGGATGTCTTAACCGATTTCCGCCGTTTCCTGGGATGAGATAGGAACGAAAGGGTAGCTAAAGCACGGCGATCAGTCCGGGTGTCGCGTCATTCACCCGCAAGCGGGCGAATTCACGAGTCGCGGGGGCGACGCTGCCCGAGGTTTTAATGTGGTAAGGCGAGCCGCAGGCGCACGACCAGCAGAAGTTCCCGTGAGGAAGCCGAGAGTATAGGTGCAGGATTGGAACAGGTGATAGCCCAAGCGGTCTTTGTCGGTGTGCGGGTCGGCATGCTGATGGTTTTCGCCCCGTTCTTCGGGGGCTTGGGTATCCCAGCGCGCGTCAAACTTGGGCTGACGGTAGCTCTGACCGCGCTGCTCTACCCCGTCTATGCGCCTCGCTCGATCGATCTCGCCAATCTCGACTGGTGCAGAGTCGTCGGCGGCGAGGTTATTGTGGGCCTTCTGCTCGGCCTAACGTTGACTTTCGTAATCGAGGGAGCGGAGTTAGCCGGGCAGATCCTGGGATTCCAGTTAGGCTACTCTTTGGTGAACGTGATCGACCCACAGACCCAGGTGGACACGCCGGTTCTCTCCATATTCCACCAGTCCATCGTTGTGCTTTTGTTTTTGCAGCTTGGAGTCCACCGCTGGTTGTTGCGGGGTTTGGCGAAAAGCTTCGAGTATTTGCCTCCCGGCGTGGCGACCGCTACTGGTCCGGCGACGGAGGGATTGATTCACGCAGCAGGCGCCATGCTGGTCATCGCAGTTCAAATTGCCGCGCCCGCCCTTAGCGCCACGCTGCTCGCCGACATCATTTTGGGGCTGATCGGAAAGGCTTCGGCCCAACTCCCGGTCATGTTTATTGGGCTTTCCGTAAAGGCTCTGGTGGGCTTCCTGGTGCTCATGGGATCACTCCGGTACTGGCCGGTGCTGATGGACAGATATTTCGTTCGCGCCCTCCAGACCGCGGAGCATTTGTTACACCTTGCACGGTAGGCATCCGCAGGAGTTGCCGCGATGCCCAACTAAAGCAATGAGCTCCGGCTCAAGTCCTGGTTCGATGAGAGCGTTTTGCCGTGGCAGATGAGAGCAAAACTGAACAAGCAACACCGAGGCGACGCGAGAAGGCTCGCGAGCGCGGCCAGGTGGCGCGCAGCCGTGAGTTGCCTTCAGCCTTGGCGCTACTGACCATTACTTTCCTGGTGTGGTGGCAGGCGGAAGTCTGGAAGCTCCAGTGGCGCGACTTCATCGCTCACAATCTGACTCCGCCATCGGACGACATGAAAGCCTATCTAACCCTCTTGCAGCGTACCGCCATGCTTGTTATTCGTTGGGGCGCGCCACCGCTGCTGATGAGCTGGCTGATCGCTGCCGGCGGAATCGTAGCGCAAGGAGGCTTTGTCTTTTCGCCGGCAGCGCTGGAACCAAAACCGGAGAAGCTGAATCCGGCCTCAAATCTGGGCAAGCTTCTTTCGCTGAACTCTCTGCGAACGCTTTTGAAGTCTCTCCTGCCCGCGGCTTATCTGGTGTATCTCGGCGTCACACTGATTACAGCTCAATGGGACAGAATCTTGCGCTCTTGTTTCCTGACACCTCGTGCCGCGTCGGGTTGGATTTTCGAGTTGGCATACGGAATGGCTTGGAAGGCCGGATTGGTGTTCGCGGTATGGTTCCTGTTCGACTACCTGCTGGAGCGAATGAGTCTTGATCGCCAACTCCGCATGAGCCGCCAGGAGATCCGCGAAGAGGCTAAAGAGACGGAAGGACAGCCGCTCATCCGCTCCCGCGTGCGCCGCCTGCAACGCCAAATGCGGAAACGGCGCATGTTGAAGGACGTGGCGCGCGCCAGCGTGGTGGTTACCAACCCTACAGAGTATGCCGTGGCCCTCGAATACAGGCCTGAGGAAATGGCGGCTCCGAGCGTGGTGGCCAAGGGCCGCAATCTGCTGGCACAGCGCATCAAGCGGGAAGCCAATTGGCATGGAATTCCGATCATTGAGAATCCCCCTCTTGCCCAAGCGCTCTACCGCACAGTCGATGTCGGCCAAGCCATTCCCGCCAAACTCTATGCGGCTGTGGCGGAGATTTTAGCTTTCATTTACCGCCTCCAGGGGCGGACCCAAGTTCCAAAAGCAAGGAAATAAGGAAGAGGGATGCCCGCAACTTCCAAACCGAACCCGCAACGCGATACGTCGCCCACCGACTGGATCGTGCCGGCCGCTGCGGTAGCCACGGTCTTCGTGATGCTGGTTCCCGTTCCTTCCTTCGTGCTGGATGTTTTACTCTCTCTTAGCATCTCCGCCTCGGTACTCGTTCTGCTGGTATCCATGTACATTTTGCAGCCGGTAGAATTCTCCGTCTTCCCTTCCCTTCTGCTGCTGCTTACGCTTTTCCGGCTGTCGCTCAACTTAGCCAGCAGCCGTCGCGTTCTGCTGCACGGGAATGAAGGATCGGCTGCTGCCGGGCACGTCATCGAGGCGTTCGGTCAATTCGTAGTGGGCGGCAATTACGTTGTCGGTTTCGTTTTGTTCCTCGCTTTGATCGCTATTCAATACCTGGTCATTAACCACGGCGCGGTGCGCATCGCGGAAGTCACGGCCCGGTTCACCCTCGACGCCCTGCCCGGGAAACAGATGGCCATCGACGCCGATCTGGGCGCCGGGCTGATTGATGAGGTCCAGGCTCGGACGCGCCGCGAGCGCGTCGCCCGTGAAGCGGAATTCTATGGCGCTATGGACGGCGCGGCGCGATTCAGCCAGCGCGATGCGTTAGCCACTATTCTCGTGACCGCCATCAACATCATCGCGGGCTTGTTGATCGGAGTCTTTCAACTCAACATTCCTCTCAGCGAAGCGGTCCGGACCTATACCATCCTCACTGTTGGCGACGGACTGGTAACCATGATCCCATCCCTGCTGGTGTCTGTGGCGGGCGGCATGGTGGCCACACGTGCTTCATCGGAATCCACCATAGGTCTCGACCTCACTCGGCAACTGTTTCCTCGCAGCCGCCCCTTGTGGATTGTCTCCGGAGTGATGCTGTTGTTGGCACTGATCCCAGGGCTCCCGAAGATGTCGTTCTTCCTCATGGCGGCGCTGCTCATGGGCCTTGCACGGCGGGCCTCCAGCCGCCAAGCGATCCAGCCAGCGGAAGTACTCCCGCCTTCCAAGGCCGCGACACAGGAAAAGCTCGAAGCCCTGCTTCACCTGGATGACTTGGCGCTGGAGGTGGGATCCGGCCTGGTTACCCTCGTCGATGAAAAGCAGGGCGGGCAGCTACTGGGCCGCATTCGGGCCCTGCGCCGGCACTTGGCCTTGCAGTTGGGATTCATCGTACCCTCAGTCCACATCACCGACAACCTGCAATTGAATCCTCGAGAATACGTGGTCCGGCTGCGCGGCGTTGAAATCGGTCGCTGGGAAATGGCCCAGGATTGGCTTCTCGCCATAAGTTCCGAAGCTTCTGCGCAGCTCTTGGAGGGAAAGGACACTCTGGAGCCGGCGTTTCAGGTGCCTGCAAAGTGGATCTTGCCCAGCCGCCGCGAGCGCGCTCTGGCGGCTGGCTACGCGGTGGTCGACCAGACTTCAGTTCTGGCTACACATCTGGCGGAACTGATCAAGCAGCACGCTCATGAGCTATTGACGCGGCAGGAGACCAAACGTCTGTTGGACTCGCTGAGCGAAAGGCAGCCCAAGCTCGTCGAGGAGCTCGTGCCGAAACTCATGAGCCTTGGAGAAATTCAGAAAGTCCTGCAACAGTTGCTGCGCGAGCAGGTTTCCATCCGCGACCTTCCGAGCATTCTCGAGACCTTACAGGACACAGGGGCGGCCACGAAAAACCCCGTGCTGTGGGTGGAAGCCGTTCGTCAAACCCTGGGGCGCTCGCTAGTTCCCTCCCTTTTGGGTGATGACAAGAAGCTGACGGTGGTGCAGGTCGACGCCACCGTCGAAGATCAAATCAACCAAGCATTCGAACCCCAAGCCGCAGGCGCTCGAGCCGGGGGACTTGAGCCCGCTTTCCTCCGCCGGATCGTCGACGGCCTGCGGAGTTTTGTCGGAGAACACATATCAGCGAGTTCTCCGATCCTGCTGTGCAATAGCCCGGCAAGGTTTCATCTCCGACGGCTGCTGGAGCCCTTTATGCCCCGGTTGGTAGTCCTATCACCCGGTGAGATTCCAGCCGCTGTGACCGTTCAATCCGTGGGGGTACTGCGATGAGTGGTCCGTTAGCAACACAGCCTCAAAGAGAGCACCGCGGCCCGGCGCTCCGAAACGCGAAGTCAGCTTATGAGACATTCAGTGGCCTGAACTCAGCAGAGCGCGAGCGGTTGCTGGTAGAGCAACTACCGCAGGTCAAGTATATTGCCAAGCGGATTCATGATCGGCTTCCGCCTCATGTACTGCTTGAAGACTTGGTCCACGCGGGCATCCTGGGCCTGATCGAAGCCATTCAGCGGTACGATCCCGCCCGTCATGTTGAACTCAAGTCCTACGCTAAACACCGTATCCATGGCGCCATCCTCGACAGCTTGCGAGACTTGGACTGGAGCCCTCGCCCTCTGCGCCGGAAGGCGCGTCGAATTGAGGAGGCCCAGCAGAGATTAAGAGCGCGCCTGGGGTATTCTCCCTCGGAGTCTCAACTGGCGGAAGAACTCGGCATAGGCCTCGACAAATTCCAACACCTGCTGGGAGAGCTTCGAGGCCTCGACTTGAGAAGCCTTCAGTCAGAGACCATGGAGGAAGGTTCCGGACACGAGACCCAGAACAACACCCAAACTGAACCGCCGGAAGATCCGTTCTCCCTTTGTCTGCGTTCCGAAATGACAGGACTGTTGGCTAAAGCCGTTGAAGAACTTCCGGAGCGCGAGCGCCAACTGTTGGCGCTTTACTACTATGAGGAACTGACTATGAAGGAAGCCGGAGCGGTTTTGGGCATTGGAGAGGCGCGAGTCTCACAATTGCACTCCGCCGCAATCGTCCGGCTGCGCTCCCGCATGTCCGAGTTGCTGAGCGTGCAGAGAGCCGCGGAGGATCGGCAGGATCCGACATCTGAACAAATGTAAATCTATCACATTGCAGAGGCGGCCGTTGTGGTCACCCATGAACGACCAGTAGCAAGCCGCTGAAGAACGCCCGTGCGATTTCATTCTGAGCGAAGCGAGAAAACTCCGGCAGTTGTATCTTCAAAGAGCTGCGGAGAAGCTTCGTCGCCTGCGACGCCTCAGCATGACGCCGCGAGGACCTTCTCATCCGCCTGCTAGAGTCGCGCCCAGGAGGCGCAGGGCTAGAATGGAAAAAATCCTCAACCAGGACGAAATCGACGCCCTCTTCCACGCGGCGCAAGACCGCGCGGGCCGCAGAAGACAAGCGGAAGGCCAGAGCAGACCGGTAACCGCCTGCAACTTCCGCCGCGCCGGGATGATAACACGCGATCAGTTGAGCGCCGTCAATGAACTACACAATTCTTTTGTACGTGGCCTCGCTCGCTCACTAGCCGCTCAGCTTCGGGTAGCCGCAGAAGTGAACCTCGTGTCCACGGAGCAAATGACCTACGGCGAATTCCTGCAACGAGTACCCGAGATCAATTATGTGGTTTCCGCCCTCCTGCCAGCCCTCGATGTGATGGCCGCAATAGTACTGGATCTGCAGATTGCCTTTCCAATTATCGACCTTTTGTTGGGAGGGCCGGGAAATCTGATGCCCGAACTCCGCGAAATCACTGAGGTCGAGGAGGAGATTCTGAAAGGCATGTCGCAGACGATTTGCCACGAGCTCCAATCTACCTGGCAGCCGGTCATCGATACGGAGATCAACTTCGATGGGCGCCAGCGACAAACCCAGATCGTGCGCTTGATGCCCCCCAGCGAGAAGGTTCTTTCCCTAAGTTTCGAAATACGCATTGGCAAACCCGGCGGCATGTTGATGACAGCGTTCCCGGCAGTCGCCGCCACGGCCTTGATGCGAAAGCTCGCCCAGCAAGGGTCCTACAGGAAGCATCGGGCAGTCTCCAGCGTAACTTCGAATCTTCGTGGGAAGCTGGAGAAATGTACGTTTCCCATCGAATTGGTTCTGCCGGGCGGCGCCGTAAGTAGCCGCGAACTGCTTGATCTTAAGAAGGGGAGCATCCTTGCATTGCATTTGAAATCGAACCAGCCCGCAGTCTTTTACGTCGAAAATCAGCCGCTTTTTATCGCTCAGCCGGTCCGCAGCGGAAGCCATCGGGCCGGTCAGATTGTAAAACTGTTTAGTATTCCTGACTCCCGCCGGAGTGAAAACAGTGAACAGTGAAACCCCACTCCCTGCACTCGATCGTACGGAAAACTACCTGAGCGCCTGGATAAGCGGCGTTTGCGACGTCCTCGGGAAAATTGCCGGGCATGCTTTCTCGGCCTCAGATCTCTCGCCGCAAGAGGTCGCCAACGAAGCTGGAATTCTGGGGGAAGAGGGATTGTGGCTGCGCTTCACGGTCGGCAGTACGGGCGAGATTCCTTCCCCTCTGAATGGGGAACACTCCTTCGGGATTAAGCGTTCTGACGCTTTGCGCTTAGCGCAGATACTGATGGGCGAACCCTTCAATGCCGCTCAGGATTTCTCCAGTGATTACCAGGACGCACTGGATGAACTCTTCCGCCAGTTCGCAGGGACGGCCGCGCTGGCAATGAAACCGCGAATGGGCGGCGAGGTCAGCCTCGTCTTAGTTGACCATGAGCCGGGATCCTGGAAGCCCCAACTTCAGCGGGGCTACCGCTTGAAGGGCGAGGGGGATGTGCAATTCCCGCTGCTGATTCTTCTCAATCCTGGTCTCGGAGAGTCGCTGACCTCCGCACCTCCGGCAAAACCTGCACCGCAACTCGTAACGCCCACGCCTCGTGCCCCAGAATCTCCGCCCGCGACTTCCAAGAACAGCAGAAACATCGAGTTGCTTCTCGATGTGGAACTGCCCGTGGCTCTGCGGTTCGGGAAGTCTGACATGCTCTTGAGCAGCATCCTTGAGCTCAGCCCCGGATCGGTGGTTGAGCTTGATCAGAAAATCGTGGAACCAGTGGAACTCCTCGTAGGCGGCAAGATCGTCGCGCAGGGAGAGGTGGTTGTCTTGGACGGTCATTACGCTCTAAGGGTCACCGAGGTCTTGAATCCCATAGAGCGCCTCGAGTCCTTGCGGCGCTAGCGCGGAGAGAGAGGCCAGCGGGAGCATCCACATGATAAAACTCGGCCCGAGGTGCGCAAACCCACACTGCCCGCTGCCGCGCAGTGTATGGCGCACCTTTCTTAAACCTCCTCAAGGCGTATTCCTGCATAAGCAATGGCTTTGCTCTCCGGAGTGTCTCAACCAGGTGCTCGAACCATCCTTGGTGCCGGTGATCGAAACCACGCGGACCAGCCGGGAAACTAAGTCGCATCGGTTTCCCTTAGGTTTGGTCATGCATTCGTTGGGATTAGTCACCAAGGAGTCCCTACAATCTGCTCTGCAGGCGCAGCGAGAAGCCGGGCAAGGGCGCGTCGGCGATTGGTTGCGACGCCAAGGCGCGGTGACAGAACCGCAGATCACACAGGCGCTGGCCGTGCAGTGGTCCCTTCCGATCTACCCTTTGGACAGGTGGGAACGGCTGCTGAACTGGGCGCATCTGCTCCCACTCCGCTTACTACACTCATTTCAAATGGTGCCTGTCCATTACCTGCCCGCCAGCGGGCTGCTTTACGTGGCTTTTTCCGGCCGGGTTGATTACACAGCGTTGTATGCAATCGAGCAGATGCTCGAGTTCCGCACCCAACCCTGTGTTGCCCAGGAGTCGCAAGTCGAAAAGGCGCTCGACGCATTGTACCGTCGGCGGGCTTCCGAAGATAACCAGATAGTAGGGCCGCTTGAACCCTCCCTCATTTCAGGCGCAACGCTACAAGAGGTAGTAAAGTGCGGGGCTCGAGAAGTCCGCGTGGCAGGGTGTGCAGACAATGTTTGGATAAGGCTAAGCGCTGCCGATCTGGTGCGCGACCTGCTCTTTCAGAACCGCGCCGAGGGCCCGCTCGTGGTCCATGCCCCGGCAGTCCCGCCCCTGCTAGTCCAGCCGTGGTGAGGGAGTCATAGCCGTCGTCCCCGGGAGAGAGGGCAACCCAAGTCAAAGTCACAGCATTCTCCCGTGGACGTGAGTGGGTCGCGACGGTGCTGCGTTCAGCTGTTGCGGGCCGGGTAAGGGCTCACATCCATCGCAACAACAGGCTCGTTGACTTTTCAATCCGGCTACAGCTCACAATCTGTTACCGCACATCAATGACTCAGTGAATAAATCTCCGGCGCACTGAAGAACTTGTCCACTCGATCCAGCACTTCCTGAGTGCTGACCGCGCTTTGGATCGACTTGCGCAGCTCGGCCCCCCTGCGGATCCCATGGGTGAACCAACTTGCGAATTGTTTCATCTTGCCGATTGCGCCTGGAGTTTCCTCTCCCACCAACATTTGGTAGTAAGAGCGGATCAATTGGTAGCGGTCCGCATCGCTCGGTTCCGTAAACGTTCCAGTTCGGGAATAATCGGAAAGCTGGCGGAATATCCAGGGATTGATGGACGCGGCGCGTCCAACCATCACGGCGTCGCATCCCGTCTGCTGCTGCAGCGCCAGGGCATCCTGCGGCGTCACCACGTCACCGTTTCCGATGACCGGGATGCGAACCTGTGACTTCACCTCTTGAATGATTTCCCACTGCGCGCGGCCGCTGAAGCCCTGCTGGCGCGTCCGCGGATGCACGGCGAGCGCCTCAACACCACATTCCTCCGCCACGCGAGCCACCTCCAGCGCTACAATCTCCGTATCACTCCACCCGGAGCGGAGCTTTATCGTAAACGGAATATGTACTGCGGCGCGAATCGTCCGCAGAATCCTCTCCAGCAGCGGCAAGTCGCGAAGCAAGCCCGAGCCGCCACACTTCACGACCTTCTTGGCAGGGCACCCCAAGTTCAGATCGATGAGATCGAAACCGAGATCTTCGATCATGCGTGCGGCTTCTGCCAACCGGTCCGGGTCGGCGCCGAAAAGCTGCGCGGAAATCGGCCGTTCTTCCGGCGTGTAATACAGATACCGCTTCGAGCGCATATTTTGACGAAGCATCGCCTCACTGGAAACAAACTCCGTCATAATCAGGCCGCACCCGCCCAGGCGTTTGATGAAGCGGCGAAATACCGTGTCGGTGATTCCCGCCATCGGCGCCAGAATGTGGGCCGGCCGGATCATCACGTCGCGAATTCGCAGTTCTTCGAAAAGCATGGAAAGAAGGATTCAGGAGTCAGACGGCAGAATAGCAAAGCCGGGCGGCAACTAAAGTCCAGGCCACTTGAAGGCTGCCCGGCATCCGGTCTTCAAGTCGATTCTCGACCGCGGGTATTTTCATTTTGACTCCTGACGCCTGACTCCTGACTCCTGATTTGCGCCTCTTCAACGATGGCAAACCGCACTTTTCCCTCCGCCACCTTTTCATCGCCCCGATAAATCGCCCCGCGAAGTTCGCCCAGGCGCTCGCCGAGCTTAAGCACCTCAGCCTCCACGCGAAGCGTATCGCCCGGCTCCACGGGCTGGGTGAGCTGCGCCTCGGGAATTTGCAAAATCATCGCCACTTTGCCGGCCATCTCCGGCCGTTCCATAACCAGAACGGCTCCCAGTTGGGTGACCAACTCCAACAGCACGCTGACTGAAATGATTGGTGAACCAGGGAGGAATCCTCTCGACGCTTCGTCGTCCGCCGAGAAACGCTTGGTGGCCACGATTCGCCGCCCCGGAACGAAATCGGTGACCTGATCGACAAACAAAAAGGGGTAACGATGCGGAAGGATCTTAAGGATATCAGGGAGTGATTTCACATCGCTCACGATTGTTTACGCGTTGCGGGCGGAACCGGCGTTCGCGCCCGGCGGCGGCGCAACCTCCGCGGACTTCTTCTTAACGTCCTCGTCAACATGGCTCGGCGCTGGCCCCTCAACTTTCAGTAATTCTCTTCGCAGCGCCGGATTGCGCCCCGTCCATTCTCCGCTTCGGTCCTGATCGCTGGCATACTGGGCGCGCATCGCTTGCAGCTTGGAGTCGATCTCGTCGAGAAAGTGCACTACAAGTGCTTCCGGAAACATGGGTTCTTTGGGAGACCCGAACTCCAATTTGCCATGGTGAGAAAGAATAATGTGCTCGATCTGGCTCTTCAATTCCGGCGGAAAGCCCGGAATCTGGCGAATTTTCTCTTGCACCATTTCGAGAGCCATCGTAATGTGGCCGAGCAACTGCCCTCGGGTGGAATACCGGAACCCCGATGTGAAGCTCAACTCCTCCACTTTCCCCAAGTCATGCAGCACCAATCCCGCCACCAACAGATCGCGGCGCAGATTCTCCATAGTGGTCGCAAAGTTGATCACCCAATTCGACCAGCGACAACACGTGCTCAAGCAGCCCGCCCAGAAAGGCGTGGTGATAACTCATCGCTGCCGGCGCCTTTTTGTATTTCTCCGCTATCGCGGCGTCCTCCAGAACGGAAAGCAACAGCACGCGCAACGGTCCCTCGGCCATGCGCTTTATGCGGTCGAGCAGCACGGCATACATTTCCGCAGGGTCCCGCCGCGAACAGCGGCAGGTAATCGGAAAGGTCCACATTCTGCGCCGCGCTCTTCGAAATCCGCCGGAGACGAATCTGCGGAGTCCCCTGGTAATCTTCCACGATTCCATCGACTTCAACGATATCCTCCACGTCGAAATCCAGCGGCGCCCGGTCGCAATCCCACAGTTTGGCGCGGATCACCCCGCTCGAGTCGCGCAACTCCAGGTCAAGGTACGCGTTTCCCGTACGCGCCATCTTCCGTTCTCGTGCTTGCAGCAGGAAAGTGGTCCGGACCGGACTATTGGGGCGGAGATCGGTGACGAAGCGTTCCTTCATTTCTCTTTCTTGGCCGTGATGGTTTCTGTCGGCAACTGCTCCCCCGAGTCGACGTATCCGGGGGCTCGGTAGATGTAACTTTCTTTCCGGAGCTGTGTCAAGTACTCCCGCAAACGTGGCTCCATTTTCTGGTTGTAAAGGGTTTCTTCTACCCGCTGTTGGACTTCTTCAAACTTCGGTATGCCAGGGCTGTATCGCTCCACGACCTTCAGAATGAGATACCCGAACTTCGTTTGGATGGGGTTGCTGAACTCATTAACATCCAGCTTCCCGACCACGGCAGCGATATCCGGGGCCAGCGTCCCTTCCTTCATCATGCCCAAATCGCCGCCTTGGTCCGCCCCTGGGCCATCGGAGAACTTCTTTGCAACCTCGGCGAACTTCTGCCCCGCCTTCAATTCCGCCAACGCATCGTTTGCCCGCTTCTCGGCTTCTTCCGGCTTCCGTTTATCGCTTGAGACGAGGATTTGTTGCAAGTGCACCAGGCCTGGCGATTTGAAATCGTTCTTGTGGGCCTCGTAGAATTTCCTCGCATCTTCCCGTGATACCTGGATGCGCGACCCGACTTCCCGCTCCATGACTTCGCGCATCAGCAAGTTGCGCCGGATGTTGTCCTTGAAGTCCTCGTAATTCAGCCCTTGCTTTTCGATTTCCGTCTCCAGGTCCTCGAGGGTGGCCAGGTTGTTCTTCTTGCGGATGTCGTCAAGCTGCTTGATGATCTCGGTTTCCACGTTGATGTCCAGGTCTTTGGCCTTCTGCACCATCAACGATTCGTCGATCAGGTCGCGCAGCAGATTCTTACTTTGGTCGCGCACTTGCGCGTCCAAGTCTGCGCCCGAGAACTGTTCCGCCAACCTGGTTCGCAGTTGCGCCTGTTCGTCATCATACCGGTGTTGCGTGATGATCTCATTGTTGACGCGCGCAATGATGCGCTCGATTATTTTCGCTGCCACGCGCGTAGCGCCCGCCGACCCCGCCACCAGAGCCGCGGCAGCTAAAACCACCCATGCCCGTCTATTCATTTCCATTGACCCGTCCTGCAAAGATCACTCTTCGGCGGTTCTCGCCGCCGCCCACGGCAACCACAAGAGTTGTCCGTGCATGCAAATATCTTAATGCTTCGGTTGCAGCTCCTGCAAGACATTTTGGACTTCTTCGAGCGTCTTCTCATTGCCACTCCGCAGCTTGAAGCGCAGCACCCCATCGGGCCGAAGGCTGGCTTCCCGCCGCCGGCGCACGAACGCCGTAATGCTTGCCGGCTCTACTGGAGTCTGCTCGTGAAACCGCATCCAGATCTCGTCTGCTTTTCTCTCGATGGATTGTACCAGCAGCTGCTCCGCAGCAGACTTCAAAAGGCCATACGAAAGGAGGTTTGATACGGAGGGAGGAATGGGTCCATAACGGTCATTGAGTTCGGACTCCAGTTCAGCGCGCGCATCCGGCGTGGCCAAGCTGGAGATTCGCTTGTAGAGGCGTAGGCGCTGGCCCTCATCGGCGACGTAGTCGTCTGGAATCTTGATATCGAGGCCCAGGTTAAGCGAGGTGCGCACGTCGATCCTTTGCGGCGCGCCTTTCAATTCTTCCACCGTCTGCTCAAGCATTTTCAGGTAGAGGTCGATTCCGATAGCATTCAGATGCCCGTGCTGTTCGGCTCCCAGAAGGTTGCCCGCACCGCGCAACTCCAGGTCCAGGGCCGCCAGGCGAAAGCCTGCGCCCAGTTCCGAAAACTCTTTCATCGCCGCCAGCCGCCTCCGGGCGATAGGCGTTAATGCCTCTTCGGCAGCCACCAGGAAGTACGCATAAGCGCGCCGGTTCGACCGCCCCACCCTGCCGCGAAGCTGGTAAAGATCGGCCAAGCCGAAGCGCTCGGCGTGATTAACGATGATGGTGTTGGCGCGCGGTATGTCCAGCCCGTTCTCTATCAGCGACGTCGCCACCAGCACGTCGTATTCCGCCTGCATGAATTTGAACATGACCTTTTCGAGTTCTTTCTCGTTCATCTGCCCGTGCGCGACGCCGATTCGCGCCGTGGGCACCAAGCGCTGCACGATGGCCGCGATGCTGAAGATGGACTCAACCCGGTTGTGAACAAAGAACGCCTGCCCCTCACGCTGCATCTCCTGGAGGATGGCGGACTGAATCAGGTTGTGGTTGAAGGGGGCGACCGTAGTTTGAATCGCCAGCCGGCCGCGCGGCGGGGTTTCGATAACCGAGAGGTCGCGCAATCCACCCAGCGACATGTGCAACGTCCGCGGGATGGGAGTGGCGGACATCGCCAACACGTCCACTCCCACCTTGAATTTCCTCAGCTTCTCCTTCGCCGCCACCCCGAACCGCTGCTCCTCATCCACGATCAACAATCCCAGATCGCGGAAGCGGACGTCCTTCGACAGCAGGCGATGAGTTCCAATCAGCACATCCACCTTGCCCGCCTCGGTCTCTGCCACCGTCTTCTTTTGTTCCGCGGGCTGCCTGAACCGGCTGAGCATATCCACCCGCATCGGAAACGGCGCCAGCCGCTGCCGGAAAGTTTCGAAGTGTTGGAACGCCAGCACAGTGGTGGGAGCCAGCACGGCCACCTGCCGGCCGTCCTGAATGACCTTGAAAGCGGCGCGCATTGCCAGCTCAGTTTTTCCGTAGCCCACGTCACCGCACAACAAACGGTCCATCGGTTCCGGGACTTTCCAGGTCTTTCTTGATGTCCGCCAGCGCCTTCAACTGGTCAGGCGTCTCCTCAAACTCAAACGCCTCCTCGAACTCTTCCTGCCACGGGCTGTCTGGGCTGGCGGCTGAGCCTCCCGTCATCTTTCGCTGCGCATAAAGATGAAGTAGTTCTTGAGCCATGTCGCGCAAGGCCTTCTTGACGCGTGACTTTGTTCGCTCCCACGTAGCCCCGCCCAACCGGTCCAGTACCGGCTTCGCACCCTCTCCTCCGGACCGGTACTTCTCCACCAGATCCAGCCGTTCCAGCGGAACGTACAGTTTCGCCTCGTCCTGGTACGTCAGGAGCATGAAGTCGCGCTCCGAGCCAGTGACGCTCAATTGCCGCAGCCCTTGATAGATCCCCACTCCGTGGTCAACGTGCACCACGTAATCTCCCACCTTAAGATCGCCCAGATCCGAAATGAAACTCGACGCACCTGAGTGCTCACGCCGCCGCGAAGCCCAGTCGAATCCTCCAAACAGGTCGCTATCAGCCAGCCACATCTGTTCCAAGTCAGGAATGACAAAGCCTTCGGCAAGATCGCCGCGAACCATCAACGCGTAGCGGCGGTCTGCCTGCTCTTCGACACCACTGGCAGGAGCGCCGGCAGTGCTTGCAGTCTCAAACGGAATATCGTACTCGGTAAGAATCCCCCGCAGCCTCTCGGCCTTTCCGCTGCTGGGCGTGACCAGAACCACAAACATGCCACGTTCCAGATTGCCGCGCAGATTATCCGCAAACCCCTTAACGCCCGACTGAAGCTTTGGCGATGGCTGGGTGAGCAGAACAAACTCTTGACCAGGTGGTGGCAGGTTTGGCTTGGGCTCGTTCATATCAGCTTCCGCACCATCCATTGCTCTTTCGGGCCCTGCCTCTCGAATTGCGGAAAGGCTCTCAAGCTCTGAAACAGTCGAAGGGGTGTCATTAACGGCCGAAGGCTCTGCCATCCGGAGCGAGGGCGAACGATCTCCGGGGTAGGTCGTTCTCCTTGAACCAAAGCCTTCTGCGGCAATCCTTCGCCGCGCTCAGTGTTCTCGAGCGGTCGTGTCAAAGCCAGTTCTTTCAGATAAATCTGAGGCAACCCTTTAATAATCTCCTGGAACTCTATTTCATTAAGATACATATCCCGTGGCTCGGGACGTGGCGGAACAACGTCGCGGACTTCGTCATACTCCGCCGCCAGCTTTTCCAGGTAGCCCCTCCACTGTGCGTAACGGTCCAGAGGTTCATCCCAAAGGACCACAGGATTATCGAACAACGCGAACAGGCTGCGAGGGTGTGGCTCCGCGAGAGGTGCAAAAAACTCCCATCCGGGGAAGGGATTCCCGTATTCGCCCGCCCACTCCGGTTCCCTCTCGAATCGCGGCGCGGCCTCCTGCCCGCCGCGCGGATTCGCGCGCTTGTCGAGCGCGCCGACGAGCTTGTCAAAAAACTGGCGGGAGCGCGTCACCTCCGAAAGCGGAAGGAGCATGGCGCTTGGAACGGGCTGGCGCGAGCGCTGCGTGTCCGGATCAAATTCGCGCAGCGACTCAATTCGATCGTCCCAAAGTTCAATGCGATACGGCCACTTGGCCTCGGGCGGAAAAACATCCACAATCCCGCCCCGCACGGAGTATTGCCCCACATCGGAGACTGGCTCTTCCCGCTCGTACCCCACTCCGCTGAGATGCTCAGCGAGATCGTCAAGAGCCAGTTCGTCGCCGGCCTTGATCTCGAGCGCCAGCGAAGAGTAGAAAGCTCGCTCCCGAAACCGCCCCAGCGCCGCGGTAACCGGCGTGAACAGCGCGCACACCCGTCCTCGAGTTATGTTCCACAGCGTTACTGCTCGCCGTTCCAGAATTTCACCGTGCGGGGAACGCCCTTCGTAGGGAGAACAATCCAGCGAGGGAAAAGTCAGCACAGCCTGGTTAGACCCTGGGTTGAGCCAGGCTGCGAATGTTGATGCCGTCCGCTGAAGGTTGGCGGCGGATTCATTGTCCGCCGTCAGGACAATCGCCGGGCGAGCCAGTTTCCAAGCAACTCCTGCCGCCACGAATGCCTTGGCGGAGTTGGTCAGCCCGGATAGGCTAACCCGCCCACCCTCGCCCGGCGCGGCCTCCGTCAAAGCCTGCAACACGCCGCGAAAAGCCGCATGATCGAGAATGGGGTTTAACAAGGATCGCAACTTAGACATGAGTCAGTTGTTAATCGTCAGTGACGAGTGGTGCGCAGTGATCTGCCGTTCGATCCTCACCAGTGCCGGCTGCCGCCTCCTGACTCCTGCCTTTCAACGCCGCCTGAATAATGAACGACGTCGAATACCCCTCAACCACAGGAATCGAAACCACCTGCCCACCCGCCGCCTCTACTTCTGCGCGGCCCACGATCGCCTCCGGCCTCCAGTCTCCACCCTTCACCAGAAACTGCGGCAGCATTCGGGCAATCACCGCCTGGGGGGTAAGCTCATCGAAAATCGTCACGTAGTCCACCACTTTGAGGGCCGCGAGGATTTCCGCTCGCTCTGCTTCGGGCTGGATGGCGCGCTCCGTTCCTTTCAGCGCTCGAACGCTGTGGTCGCTGTTGACCGCCACGATCAGCACATCCCCGAGTTTCTTAGCCTCGGCCAGATAACGTGTGTGACCGGGATGCAGCAGATCAAAACATCCGTTCGTGAAGACCACTCGTTTGCCTCGCCGCTTCAGGTCCGCCACAACCTCATACGCCCGGTCTAATGTTAATATCTTCTCAACGCCCATAACCAAACCTGGCCTCTGCCAAAAGAGATCAGCCGTATCTTCCCCGCATATTCTAACACGCGCTAATCTCGTGTTGCGCCGACCAACCAAATGCAGATTCTTCGCTTCGCTCAGAATGACATGTCATCCTGAGAACGCGTGACTTTTTCGGTTTTTGCGTGGCACTGACGGGCGGAGCCAGTCGCATAGCCTGTCATCCTGAGCGAAGCGAAGGATCTGCTTTTTCTCGCGCGTCGCGAAGAAACTCACCGTTAGTGGTTCAGGGAACTACCGCAGGCGGGTGTCACCCATCAAGTACTTGTCAATGCCTCGAGCGGCTTTGCGGCCTTCACTGATGGCCCAGACCACCAGCGACTGGCCGCGGCGCATGTCGCCGGCGGCGAAGACGCCGGGGACGGAAGTCATGTGATCGGCATCGCACTGGACGTTGCCTCGTGCATCGAGTTGCACGCCCAGCGATGCAAGCATGCCATTTTTCACGGGACCGAGGAACCCCATCGCGATGAGCACCAGGTCCGCCTCGATGGTGAAGTCTGTGCCGGGGATCGGCTCGAATTTTGGCGGCGGCCCGACCCGAATGGCGTGCAATTGCTTCACGCGGCCATTTTCATCACCGCTGAACCGGGTGGTGGCCACAGCCCACTCGCGAGTGCCGCCTTCTTCGTGGGCGCTTTCGGTGCGCAACTGGAGCGGCCAAAGCGGCCAAGGCGTGTTGACGGATCGCTCGAGCGGCGGCATCGGCATGATCTCGAACTGGTGAACCGACTTCGGTTTCTGCCGGTGGGAGGTGCCCAGGCAGTCCGCGCCGGTATCCCCGCCGCCGATAATCACCACGTGCCTTCCCGCGGCCAGGATCTGTCCGGCCACGGACTCACCTGCCACATGGCGGTTCTGCTGCGGGAGATACTCCATGGCGAAATGAATACCTGCAAGCTCGCGTCCCGGCAACTTGAGATCGCGCGGGCTTTCGGAGCCTCCGGCCAGCAGAATGGCGTCGAACTCGCCGCCCAATTCTTCCACGGGAACGTCCTGCCCAATGTGCTTCCGAGTTTTGAAGACCACGCCTTCCCGCGTCATCTGCTCGAGCCGGCGGTCAAGGATACGCTTCTCGAGTTTGAAGTCCGGAATGCCGTAGCGCAGCAAGCCGCCGATGCGGTCGGCCTTCTCGAATACGGTCACCCAATGTCCCGCGCGGTTCAGTTGTTGCGCGGCGGCCAAGCCGGACGGCCCGGAGCCGACCACGGCCACTCGCTTGCCGGTGCGGTGCGGAGGCAGTTCGGGATGAATCCAACCTTCGCGGAAAGCGTGCTCGATAATTGCTTGTTCAATATTCTTGATGGTTACAGGAGGGCTGTTAATACCCAGAACACAAGCAGCCTCGCAGGGCGCCGGGCAAATGCGCCCGGTGAATTCGGGGAAATTATTGGTGGCGTGGAGGGCCGAACGGCTTCGCGCCAGCGATCGCGATAAACGAGGTCATTCCAATCCGGGATGACATTGTTGAGCGGGCAGCCGGTATGGCAGAACGGCACGCCGCAATCCATGCAGCGCGCGCCTTGTAGGCGCAGCTTCTGCTCCGGGAAATCCTGGTAGACTTCCCGGAAATCATTGACCCGCTCCGCGACCGGCCGGCGCGCCGGAAGTTCGCGCGTGTGCTCCATGAATCCCGTTGGTTTACCCACCGAGCGCCTCCCGGGTAACCGGGGCTGCGGCAGCACCTACCGACGTAGCGTCGACCTTTAGAGCCTGCCCTGAGCGGAGCGAAGGGTCGGCATCCTCCGGGGTGCCCCCTGCCGACCTGAAGGTCGGCGCTACACTGGCAGCGACGATAGCCGGAGCCGCTGCTTGCGCGAGCACTCGTTTGTACTCGTGCGGAAAAACCTTAAGGAACTTCGGCAGCATGGTCTCCCAATTATCCAGGATCCACTTGGCGCGGGGGCTGCCGGTCAACTCCGCGTGGCGCGCAATCAAGAAGGCAATCAAATCCGCGTCCGTAGGGGGGCGGCTTGCCGTCCCCTCGTCGAGGGTAGGACAAGCCCTACCCGTGACAGGTTCAAGGTCCACACTCGCGCGATTGCAGCGCACCTTGGCAAATTCACCCGTTTCATCGAGGACGTAAGCGATTCCGCCGGTCATGCCCGCGGCGAAGTTGCGGCCGGTCCTGCCCAGGACGACTACCGTTCCGCGGGTCATGTATTCGCAGCCATGATCGCCGACCGCTTCGACGACGGCCGTAGCTCCGGAATTGCGCACCGCGAAACGCTCGCCTGCCATTCCGTTGAAATAGGCTTCCCCGCTCGTGGCCCCATACAGAACCACGTTCCCCACCAGAATATTCTCCTCAGGCTGGAACGATGAAGTCCTGGGCGGATAAACAACCAGCTTGCCACCTGAAAGCCCTTTGCCGACGTAGTCGTTCGCCTCACCCTCAAGAACCAGGGTGACGCCTTTGGCGAGAAAAGCGCCAAAGCTCTGCCCGGCGGAGCCGGTGAAGTCGAACCGGACCGTGTCATCCGGCAAACCCTCAGACCCATAGCGGCGCGCGATTTCGCCGCTCAGCATGGCGCCCACCGTGCGGTGGGTGTTCGAGATCGGCAGGCTAAGGAAGACCGGCGCGCCGCGCTCGAGCGCGTCACGCGCATGATCAATCAATTTATGATCGAGCGAACTTTCAAGCCCGTGATCCTGCTTCGTCAGGCAGTGCCGTCCCACTCGGGCGGGCGCAGCAGGGTTATAGAGCACCGCCGACAAATCCAGCCCCCGGGCTTTCCAGTGATCCACGTCGCGGCGCTGAACGAGGCAATCCACTCGCCCCACCATTTCATTGACCGTGCGGAAGCCGAGGCCAGCCATCACCTGCCGCAGGTCTTCGGCAAGATAGAACAGGAAATTAATCACGTGCTCGGGCTGGCCCTGGAATCGCTTGCGCAGTTCAGGGTCCTGCGTGGCCACGCCCACGGGGCAAGTGTTGAGATGGCACTTGCGCATCATGATGCAACCCAGAGTAATCAGCGGCGTGGTGGCGAATCCGAATTCCTCCGCGCCCAGCAGCGCTGCGATGGCCACGTCCCGGCCGCATTGCAACTTCCCGTCCACTTGCAGCCGCACGCGGCTGCGCAGGTCGTTCATCACCAGGACCTGCTGAGTCTCAGAGAGCCCGAGTTCCCAGGGAATGCCGGCATGCCGGATGGAAGAGATCGGCGAGGCGCCGGTGCCACCGTCGTAGCCGCAGATGAGGATGACGTCCGCATGCGCTTTGGCAACGCCCGCAGCCACGGTTCCCACCCCGGACTCCGCCACCAGCTTCACGGAAACTCTGGCCTGCGGGTTCACGTTCTTGAGGTCGTAGATGAGCTGGGCCAGATCCTCGATCGAGTAAATGTCGTGGTGTGGCGGCGGAGAGATCAAGCCGACGCCGGGAATGGCGTGGCGCACGCGCGCTATCACGTCACTAACCTTGTGACCGGGAAGCTGGCCGCCTTCGCCCGGCTTGGCGCCTTGCGAGATCTTGATCTGCAACTCCTCGGCATTCACCAGGTAGTTCGTGGTCACGCCAAAGCGAGCGGAGGCCACCTGTTTCACGGCGCTGCGGCGCAAGTCGCCGTTGGGGTCGGGGCGGAAGCGGGCTTCGTCTTCCCCGCCCTCGCCGGTGTTGGAGCGGCCGCCGATGCGGTTCATGGCGATGGCCAGAGTCTCATGCGCTTCTTTGCTGATGGAGCCGAAAGACATGGCGCCGGTGGCGAAGCGCTTGACGATTTCTCGCGCCGGTTCGACTTCCTCGAGCGGCACCGGCGGCCCGGCAGGCTTGAGATCCAGCAGGCCACGGAGCGTGAAGAGATTCCGGTTCTGCTCGTTGACCAGCTTCGCGTACTCTTGAAACGTCGAGTAACTTGACTGCCGCACCGCGAACTGCAGCTTGCTGATCACACCCGGATTCAGCAGGTGCCGCTCGCCTCGTTCGCGGTATTGGTAGCTGCCGCCAATCTCGAGTTCGGTGTCGGATTCCACCGGCCGCTGGAGGGCGAAGTTGTGACGCAAGAGAGCTTCGCGCGCCAGAACGTCCAGGCCGACGCCTTCAATCCGGGAAGATGTGCCCGTGAAGTACCGATCCACGATGGCCCGGTTGAGTCCGATGGCCTCGAAGATTTGCGCGCCGCAATAGCTCTGGAGGGTTGAGATCCCCATCTTCGAGAGGACCTTGAGCAGCCCCTTGTCAACCGCTTTAATGTAATTCTTCAGCAGCTTTTCAAACGTATAGTCGGGAGGGAAGTAACCTCGCGCGTGCAGGTCTTCCAGCGTTTCGATGGCGAGGTAAGGATTGATGGCACTAGCTCCGTAGCCCATCAGAAGCGCGATGTGCATGACCTCGCGCGGCTCGCCGGTCTCCACGATGAGGGCAACCTGGTTCCGCGTCTTCTCGCGCACCAGGTGATGGTGCACGGCGGACAAAGCCAAAAGACTCGGGATCGGCGCGTACTCCTCATCCACGCCCCGGTCCGAGAGGATCGAGCATCGTATAGCCGGACTTGATGGCCAGCGAGGCGGAGCGGCAAAGGCTGTCCACGGCCTCCTCGAGGCGCTTCTCGCCGCCCTCCACGCGGAAAAGCATCGGCAGCGTAGTCGCCAGAAAATCACCCTGGCTGACACGGCGAAGTTTTTCCAGGTTCCAATTGGTGACGATGGGATGGCGTTTCTTGAGAGTGTGGCAAAGCTGCGGAGTTTCCTCGAGGATGTTGCCTTCTCGCCCGATGAAGTCGTTAAGCGACATCACCAGATCTTCGCGAATGGGGTCAATGGCCGGGTTAGTGACCTGGGCGAACATCTGCTTGAAGTAATTGAAGAGCAATTGGGGCTTGTCCGAAAGGCAGGCCAGTGGGGTATCGGTTCCCATCGAGCCCACGGGCTCTTCACCGTTCTGCGCCATGGGGATCATGATGAGGCGCAGATCCTCGTCCGTATACCCGAAGGCGCGTTGGCGCATCAGGATGGTGGCGTGGTCGGTGGGCTGGACGCGCGGCGGGTCCGCCAATTGCTTCAACGAAATCTGGTTCTCCTTCAGCCACTTGGCATACGGACGCCGCGATGCCAACTGCTGTTTGATTTCCTCATCGGGAATGAGCCTTCCCTTTTCTGTATCAACGAGGAGCATACGGCCGGGCTCAAGCCTGCCCTTGAAGCGAATCTCGGCGGGATTCACGGGCAACACGCCCGCCTCCGAAGCCATGATAACCAGGCCGCCTTGTGTGACCAGAAAGCGGCCGGGGCGCAACCCATTGCGGTCGAGCTTGGCCCCGATCACGCGCCCATCGGTGAAACATACGGCCGCCGGACCGTCCCAAGGCTCCATCAGCGAGGCGTGGTATTCATAAAACGCCTTCACATCCTCCGGCATGGTGGGATCGCTAGCCCACGCCGCTGGAATCAGCATTTCCATCACGTGGGGAAGCCGGCGCCCGGCGAGCGTAAGAAGCTCGACTGCGTTGTCGAGGTTGGCGGAGTCACTTCCCCCCGGGGCAATAATGGGCTCGAGCTTCTTGATATCGTCCCCGAACAGCTTCGACGCGAGAACGGAGGTACGCGCTTGCATCCAGTTCACATTGCCGCGCAGGGTGTTGATTTCTCCGTTGTGGCAAAGATAACGATAGGGATGAGCGAGATGCCAGGTGGGAAATGTGTTGGTGGAAAACCGCTGATGAACCAGGCAAAGCGCGCTGCGAACTTCCGAGTTCGACAGTTCGAGGTAGAAGTTGGCGATCTGAGGAGCCAGCAGCAGGCCTTTGTAGACGATCGTCCGGGAAGAGAGCGAGGGAACGTAGAAGAAACTCTTCTCGCGCAGGTCGGTGTTGGCCACTTCCTTTTCGGCGCGCTTGCGGATGACGTAGAGCTTCCGCTCCAATGCGTCCTGATCCATCCCGTAGGCTCGACGGATGAAAACTTGCTCGATGTATGGCTGAGTGCTGCGAGCCAGGCGGCCAATCGTATTGGCGTTCACCGGGGTGTCGCGCCAACCGAGAACCGCGAGGCCCTCTTCAATAACGATCTCTTCCACAATGGCCTCGCACCGCATGCGCTCGTGCGGTTCCACAGGAAGAAACATCATGCCCACACCGTATTCGCCGGGCGAAGGCAGCGAGAAACCGAGGCGTGTGCACTCCGCCTCGAAAAAGGCGTGAGGAATCTGGATGAGCACACCCGCGCCGTCACCGGTCTGCGGATCGCAACCGCAGGCGCCCCGGTGGGTGAGATTGATGAGAATCTCAATACCCTTCAGAATGATGTCGTGGCTCTTCGTCCCCGAAATGTCGGCCACGAAACCAATCCCGCAGGCATCGTGCTCATTGCGCGGATCGTAGAGACCCTGGGGCTCTGGCAATCCCCGGGGGGTAATGCTGCTGCTCATTGCTGATTATCTCTTGTGATTAGAATGACTTAACAAGATACCTCGAACTTCGCCCTTGCCACGCCAAGGTGTGCCGGTGCGTGGCCCCCCTTCGCAGACACTCTGCCCTTTATAGCTCACGATTCAGTTTGCCCTACCGGACATGCCAGGTTAAATCAAAAGTTTTTATGGACGAGATAAAAAGTAGGATTCAGGAGTCATTCGGAGCCACTTGAGGCTGGGAAAAGACCCCTCACCCGTCCGGAGAGGGCAGTAGGTCTCTCTGCCTTCTGCCTTCTGCCTTCTGCTTTCTGCCTTCGATTTTCTTTACTCCAGCCCTGCCGCCGCAATTCCGGAGGCAGGAACGCTAACCACTTGGCCAGACTGCTCGCCATGTACGAGGATTTCATCCTTGCCCAGGCTGATGTCGCGGACCTTGCTGAATTCTTCCGGCAGGTGAGCTAAGAATGCGATGTAGCTGGCTGCCAGCCGGCCGCGCGCGCGCACCGTTGAAAACGTCGGCGTGCTCAGCAGCGGCCCTCGGGCGAACGCCTCATGGCGTGTTACCGGTAATGGGGCCGAGCCAAATTCCAAGCCGCGTGTTTCAGTCCGGCTGTTCCAAGGGGGAGCTTCGCGGGAGCGGTTTTCCTCCCAGATGGTGATCCAGGGATAATCGGCGCGGCGGAAGCAGTACGCTATCAGAAGCCGTTCGCGAACATTCAAGGCCCCAACAAACTGCAGGTCACGCGACGGATCGGCGACGAGCGAAGCCACCACCCCAAATCCCTTGCGAATCAGGCAGCGTGAAAGGTCAGCTTCTCCGCCGGCGCTGGCCGGCGCCAGGGGCCATTCAAACTCCTTCCCGAAGGCCAGCAGCGCTTGCGCGCCATACGCCTCAGGGCTCGTTATGCCTTTGGTGGCGGACATGAACACGCGAGTATCTTCGCTCGAAACAAAGGGCGGGCCCAGGGTGACATGCTGCGTCCAGTGGAAGAAATGATCGAGCTTACGTTCGTTGGTGACGGTCTCTTTAAGATAGACCACCGATTCTCCAGCTCGCATCCCGATTTCGCGGTTGAACTCGAGACCCGCCTCTGGCAATCGAACTGAAAGCGTTGCGCTCAGTTGGCCGGCGCGCAGGCGTTCGCCGGACTTGCGCCATTTCAGGCTGGGCGCCTCGCCATGAGTTGACAGGCCCTGGGCCGCTTCTGCTTCCGAGGGTGGTCCAAAGTAGCCCAGACAAACATTGTGCCCGGCGATTCCGGAAAGCAGTTTTCCTTCCGTTAACGGACCGTAACGTTTGGAGTGCGACCTCGCGCTGAACTGAAACGGCTCCATGGTCTTCCATGGGGGAGACCAGAGGGGATTCAGAGTTGGAAGACCACTGCCCTCGGCGAAACGAAGCTCGGCAATGTGGCCGCCACCCGTTAGATTCACCATTTGAATAAGACCATTGCTCAGCGTGTACGCTTCCCTGCCCTGCCACTTGGTTTTCGAGCAAACAAGCTGATGGGCTTTCGGCATACTATGTTCACCGCCTTTTCTTGAGAGTCAGGACTTTACAGTCTAGGAGTCGAGGAGTCCAGGAGTCAAGGAGTCGGATAGTGTCTCAAGTTTGAACTTGCAGCGGCGAGTTTACCTCGTCATCTGGCGTCGTAAGGCCGCGGCTACGCCAACCTGAGACCCCTATACATCCTTATCCCGAAACAACCCTGGCGTGTCATCCTGAGGTGCCCCTGTCTTGCCGGGCCGACGAAGGATCTGCATTGATTCGATTTCAGGATGCTCGGCGAACTGCAGATCCCTCGCTATCGCTTAGGACGACAGGTTGGGCGGTTGGCTCTGCCTGTCAGTGCCACGTAAAACTGCAAAAGTCACACGCCCTCGGGATGACACTCGGCTGGCGCGGTGGTGTATATTAACGGCATGCTATCGCGGCAGGGGGCGTCCGGGCAACGAACCCGTTCGAGGAACTTCGAATTGGTGCGCCCCTCCGGAAGGCGGTCGAGAAAGGCGGCCCAGCGCCCTGCGGCAGCCTTGGCGGCCCAACCCGGGAAGACTGCTCAGACGCCAACCCCCAAAGTTCGGCCGGCTGCATCCCGGCTGAAGCGCGCACTCCCAATGGCCGCTCTCGTGGCCCTTGCCGTTCTGCCTTATCTCAACATATTGTTCAACGGTTTTGTGTACGACGACGACACTCAGGTGCTGAAGAATCCGTACGTGCGGAGCTTCGGATACCTGAAAGAAATCTTCACCACCAGCGTTTGGTCTTTCAAAGAGGTCACCGATGTCACGAATTATTACCGGCCCATGATGACCTTGGGATACCTAGCCACCTACAAGTTATTTGGCATGCGGCCCTTTGGCTTCCATCTGGTCAGCCTTTTGCTGAATGTGCTCGTGGTCTGTCTGGTCTTCGTGCTGGCCCAGCGTCTAACCGGTGACCGTCTCGCAGCTTTTGTGGCCGGCGCCCTGTTCGCCCTGCATCCGATTCATACCGAATCTGTAGACTGGATTGCTGCCGTCACGGACCTCGAGGTGACGTTCTTTTACCTTCTCGCTTTCTGGTTTTTTCTGGCGGCGGCGAAGCCTGGAGGCCGGCTTTCGACAGCTCCGCTGGCAGCGATGGGGGGCGCGTTTATTCTTGCCCTGTTGTCGAAGGAACAGGCGATGACTTTGCCGGCCCTCGCCACAGCTTATGAGCACTTCTACCGCGGGGACCGTGCCCAGACCTCCTTCACTCAGAAGTTGAGTCGTTATGGTTTGCTGTGGCTTCTGGCTTTAGCCTACGTGCTGTTCCGCTCGCATATTCTTGGAGCGTTGGCGCCGCACGAGAACTACCCTCAGCTAAACTCTGGTCAATTCTGCTTTCTGCCATTGCCCTGGCGGGGCAATACGTTGGCACGCTCCTCTGGCCGGTGCAGCTTTGCGCTTTCCACGTCTTTCGCGCCAGCCAGAGCATTTTCGACTTCCGGGTTATCGCCGGACTGCTGGTTCTCTGCGCGCTCGCCGCCGCCTTCGTGGTTTGCTGGCGTAGTCGTGATCCCAACGTACGCTTCGTTTCCTTCGGGATCGTGTGGTTCCTGGCGCTGCTCGGTCCCGTCTTCAACGCCCACTGGGTGGGCGCCAACGTATTCACCGAGCGCTACCTCTATCTGCCGTCTGTGGGTGTAGTGTGGATCGCCGGCTTGGGCGCATCCAAGCTGTGGTCCCGTGCGGGGCGCCAGCCGGCGCAGCGGCAAATCCTGGTGCTTGCAGGTGTCGCGATCGGCATCCTGTTCGCCGCCCGCATCGTGAGCCGCAATCGCGATTGGAACAATGACGTCGTGCTCTTTACGCAGACCCTCGAGCTTTCGCCGGAGGCTTACCAGATCTTAAACGACCTGGGCACCGTCTACTGGGACCAAGGCGCGGTGGACCAGGCGGAGAGCGTATGGAAGCGGTCGTTCATCATCAATCCTGACAATCCCGTTGTGCTCAATAATCTGGGCATGGTGGCGGGCAAACGGAAGCAGTACACAGAGGCAATCAACTACTTCCAGAGGGCAAAGGACCTGAGGTCGAAGTCTCTTGACCCGTATTTGAACCTGGGAAGGGTCTACCGAGTCATGGGAAATCTGGAGCTCGCCGAAACCGAGTTTCGGAAGGCACTCGCGCTTTCGCCTCTGGATACCCGCATTCGCAATGAACTCGGACAGACTCTCGTATCAGAGGGCCGCACCGGCGAGGCGGAGGAACAATTCCGCGCCTCGATCCATAGTCAGCCGAATGCACTCGCCTTCGACTTCCTCGGGATGATTGAGATTCGTCGCAAAGCCATGGAGGCCGCAGAGCGCGATTTTCATGCCGCACTGGGCTTGGACGAGTCTGATAGCAACGCCCATTTTGGATTGGGCTATATTGACATAGCTGCGGGCCGCAAGGCTGAGGCCCTCAGTGAATACCAAGCCGGGCTGGTTCGCGACCCAACCAATGCGCAGGCGCTCGCGGCCGTTCGGCAATTACAGCAGCCAACGGGAAACTAAGTTGGCTATGTCCTGCCCCCACCTACCAGCCGTGTTGCAGGAGCACCGCGTTGATCTCATGGTCAGCCCGGGGAGCTTCACACGAGCCCTGCCTTCGATAAAGACAGACTCCATTCCTGCATCCTGCCGAGGTGAAAGTGTGCGTGGGGTCGTCGAGAGTTCCGCCAATCACGACGGCGTTAAAACTCTGCCACTCCGCTTTCATATCCTCTGCATCGTCCAGCAGAACGATCGGCACATTTTGATGCAGGTGCGCATCGAACCCAAGAGTGAACCACGGGATGCGGTAGATTCCCACTCCGCAGAGCGTCGAGTCGTGGCTGAGTTCATCGAAGGCTCGCAAGTTACCGGACCAGCGGTACCAATCGATTTCGGAAGCAAGCAAACACGAACAGAGCGCGAAGAAAGCCAGACTGCCGGCCACGATCGTCTTTGGCGACAGGGCCGATTTGCGCCAGGACTTCAAGATCGGGATCAGCTCCACGACGCCCAGCGCGGCGAGCGTGATCTCAAGGGGCATGATCGGATAGAGATAGCGCAAATCTCCAAAGCGGAAAAGGGAATGAAACAGCAGATGGACCAGCGCCATCCATCCCAGCAGCGGGCTGCGGCGAATGCCCAGAATAACCAGCAGCGCCACCGGACCAAGATGCGCCAACAATATCCGCGGATATCCAATCCACGGTGCGATTCTCTCAAGGTGTCCCGCAGATTCGGTGCTGGGGAGCTTCGGAACCGACACCTCATGGGCGTGGACCCGGAAATACTCCAGGAACGACTGGAAGGGATGCCCCCACGTCGCGGCATCTACCATGCCAAAACACAACACCGGCAAGATTAGTCCCGCAGCCAGAGGGATTGCCCGCTTTCGCCAGTTGGAGTAACAAAAGCCGAAAGCTGCGACGGCCACCGCCGGAGCTAACTGGATGCGCAGCGCCACGGCGAGTCCGCAGAACAATCCCGCCAACAACATGCGTTGATTTTCCTTGAACCTGTCTCCGTAGACGCCCAGGTATAAACCCGGCAGCAGGACGTGTGTGGCCAGCACCTCATTCAAGGTTTTCGGGGCGAAATAGATCAACTCATACCAGATTGCGCAAGCTCCCGCGGCGATAATCGCTGCCTCGGTCCCGCCCGCCCGCTTCCCCCAGGCGAAGCCGAACCAGATGGTGGTAAGAGATATCAGCGAGAGCACAATGGCCATTCCTGCCTGATACCCTGTCGATCCGGTGGCGATCCAGTCCGTGCTCCGCATCACACCCGCGAGGAAGGCCGGAAACACCCAGGAGCGCGCTCCGCGCCGCCATTCCCACGCCACGACCCCGAAACCGTAGGCCAGGCGATGCGCGGGTTCCTCCAACTCCAGAATCTGGTCCGTGTGCGCGACGTTCGGGAGTTTTAGCGCCGTACCCACCCGAAGAAAGAGGCCAATGAGCATGAAGCCCAGCAAAAGAAGGCGGGCCGTTGAAGATGATGTCATTCGTTTACCCGCCTCGGTCCGCTTCGGAAGATTTTGGGGCTCCGGCCAGGTTCTCGCGCTCGCCGCGAACCATACGCCGGAGAATCCCAACTGGAATCGACCCCGCAGCCACAATGCCCAGCGTTATCGTGCTGTAGAAGAAGTAGAACCAGTGGAGGGGGATAGCGCAGAGCAAGAAAAGCCAGCCGCGCTTCTGCCTGAAAAACCCGTAGAGATCCCGATTCAAGAAAAGCAGGACCGACGCCATAATGGCGGCGGCGACGAAGCTGAGCGGATAGTAAAAGCCGGCGATCCCCGCCAGAACGAAGAGCAGCACGGCGGCCGCACTCCATCGCGCCGAGGCAGTCAGGTTGAGGTCCTTCGGCGCTCCGCCTTCAGCGAGAATCAGACGTGACCACGGGACCGCTCTTTGCAGGATGTCCGATCGCAGGAGTTTCAGCAACGTCCAGCGTTTGAGATGCGTGGCTTGCATCGCTTTCACCAGACGGATCCTCTTGCCTTGCCGGCGCAAGCGGATTCCCAGTTCGACGTCTTCGATACTGGGCTTCTTGTGGTCCTCGCCGAAGCCGCCTGCCTGCTGGAGTGCGGCCTTGCGAATGGCTCCGCAGCCGGTCCAAAAGGTGGCGGCGTTTTCCGCCGCGTGCTGGTGGACGTAGTGGTGCATCAGGTTCTTGTATTGCGACACGGACCCCTGGGCCGCCGGCGCGTCGTCGTACGACCCGAAACAGGCATCCAGCGTGGAGTCTCCACGCAACGTCTCTAACGCCAGTCCCAGCGTATCAGGGTGCAGCAGAACGTCGGCGTCGACGAAAAAGAGAACCTCGCCCTGGGCAATTTCTGCGCCGCGGTTTCTGGCGAACCCTGGGCCGCGCGTTGGAGCCGATAGGCGGACGACCTGCGCTCCCGCACGTTGGGCGATGTCCGCAGAGCCATCGGTCGAGGCGTCGTCCACAACGATCACTTCGTCCGGCCGGGTGGCGGAAAGCATCACGGCTTGGAGGCAGCGGCGTAACTCCTCTCCGCCGTTATGGACCGGGATGATGACCGCGAGCCTCTCCCGGACCCCGGGCCCTGGGCTACTCTTGCCGGTCGGTAACGGAATAGCGCCTCCGTTCGCTTCGGAGGCCGGCTTCAGCGTTGATCTTGCATCCAATGCCATAATTGCGCGATTCGGAAAATCCCAGGTTATACCCAGTCCGCGCGGTACCAGGCTAGCGCCGCGCCGAAATCCGGCCGGACATTCGCATTCCTCAATTTTCGTGCCCGCCAGTATACCTGCACCGGCTCACGGCTGCCAAAGGATTTCCGAGCAAAGCTTGAGGTAGTTGAGTGCTGACCCGTCACTTCGCCGAACTTCCACGATCCTGTCCATTAACCGAAGATGCTCCGTTCATCGCCAGTGGGTCATGCACAGTTACGTCAACCGTCAAAGTCTGATATCCTACGATTGATTCGCAGCAAGGGCGTCCACGCTTATGACACGACCGGCCACGCAGGGGATTTCACCCTGCTTTATCGTCAGCAACGTCGATCAAACCATCGCCTTCTACTGCGATAAGCTTGGTTTTGAGACGAGATTCCGGGCGCCGGATCGGAATCCTTTTTTCGCCATCATCGGCCGCGACGGAGCACAACTCTTCCTCAAATCGGACAAGGACGTGTCGCCGCTGCCGAACCACAAGCGTCATCATTTCATGAGGTGGGACGCCTTTGTCTATGCGCCAGACCCCGATGCGCTTGCCGCCGAATTTGCCGATCATGGCGCAGCATTCAGCGCACCGCTTAAGGATACACACGACGGTCTGCGCGGCTTCGAGATTTGCGATCCTGACGGCTACGTCCTGTTCTTCGGGCGGCCAACGGCCGAGAAGTGAGATGTCCACCGTGGCAGGTCACCGTGCTTCGCACCTTACCGGCATAGCCCCGCAGTTTCTTGTCGATGATCTTGAGCGGGCCATTTCGTATTACTGTGACAAGCTCGGCTTCGAGCTCGATTTCAATTATCAATCGTTCTACGCGAGCGTCACGCGCGATGGATTCGCAATACACCTCAAGCATGCGCCGAAACTGGCCGCGGCGAGAGAACACCGGAAACAGAACGGACATCTGGACGCGTATATTTCCGTGTCGGGCATCCGAAGTTTCTTCAGCGAGTTGGAAATGCGCGGGGCCAAAGTGATCAAGCCGCTTGAACAAGAACCATGGGCGTGCCTCGATTTTTACGTCGAGGATCCTGACGGCTACATTCTCTGCTTTAGTGAACAGAACACCTGATTCCGGCGGCTATCAATTGCCAATGATGCAACTCCGGCCCTGCCAGCCCACCTGCACAACTTTCTCGTCTTCCACAAGCACCGGTACCACGCGCTGGCCGCCGGCGAGCGCGAGCAGGCGCGCGCGGGCGGGAAGGTCAACCTCAACGTCGTACTCCAGGAATTCCCTGTGCCGAAACTCCAGCCACTCGCGCATCTCCTGCGTGTAGGGACACCTTGCGGTGCCGAAGAGCTCCAGTTTAGGCATGCGTCAACGCCTCCAGATTCTCCCGGATAACGTGGTAGATGGACGCCTGCACTTCCTGAATGCGTGGAATGTAATTGGAAGGGACAATCAACGGGAAGTCCACCAGGCCCCGCCGCACGATTTCCCCGCCATCATAGCCAAGTAGGCCCACAGTAACCAGACCGCGCTTGCGGGCTTCCTCCAGCGCCACTAGGACATTCCGTGAGCCGCCGCTGGTGGAAATCGCCACGACCACGTCCTCCGGCCGCGCCTGAGCGATAAGCTGGCGCAGGAAAACAACCTCAATTCCAACGTCATTGGCGATCGCGGTGATATTGGCCGGCTCCATCGAGAGCGAAACCGCTGGGACAGGCCGATAGCCCGGTGGCGGGAGCACGCAATCGAGCGCCCAGTCGTTAGCGTCGGTTGCGGAGCCCCCATTCCCAAAGAGGATCAATTTGCCGCCGCGCTCGAGCCGTTTTCGCACCGCCTCGACCGTGGCGCCAATCTGCTCCGAAGACTCGCGAGCCACCTGCTCGCGCAATTTGGAATCGTCCCCGGCCTTCATTCGGATCGATGCCGCTACCTCACTCAACACCTCGGAGGTCCCCTGTTTCTCCTGCCCCAGAAAGGGGTAGAGAAATGCCGCCTCACCAACGTCCTGGCCGAGTTCCCGGTGCTCGAAAAAGACGTGCACCGTCTCCCAAAGTGTGTGATAGAGAATCTCCACGATTTCCTGATGAATGAAAGGCTGATCCGAGGGGGCCTCTATGGCATAGTCGCCCGTGCGGCCCGGCAGCGCGAACGTCATGGCCCCTCGCGCGCGCGCCGATGCAAGTGCCGAATCGACTTCGGGATCGCCGCCGGGGGGGCCGAACCCCATCACCATGTCCTCCGGTCGAACAATCGCATCCAGCCAGGGGCGAAATGCCAGGGAAAGATCGAGAGCCGGCAAGGCGCGCTTGCCGACGATCACCGGGTGCACGAATTCCACAGAGACGTGTTGCGCATCGGTCGAGAAAGGGCCGCGGCCGAACGCCAAAAGTCGTCCGCCTTCGAGGAAGCGCTCCGCCATGGCGTGCGAGGCGAGCGCCAAACGGTCAGCCTCGCGCGCGAAGAAATCCTCGCAGAGACGATTTCGCTCGAGGAGTTGCCGTTCGACAGTCCTGGACAAATCCGCAACTTTGCGACAATCCGGCACAACCTCAGCAAGGGCTGGGCTGTGGACTGATTTGGCTTGCGGCAGATTTGGCATATCCGAATCACAGCGCGGCAAAGCCGCAACCAAAACGACCTTCTCCGTGTCCTCTGTGACTTCGAAGCCTCAACACTGAGAACACGGAGAATCTCAGTGAGCTCTGTGTTCAGTCTTTCGAGGCACAGAGGTCACGGAGAAGGTTCCGACCCTCAGCAAATCCTCGGCAGAGGGTCACCGACCAGCATATCGACCACGCGGGTACCTCCGAAGCCTGTGGTCACGAGCACCGTTGCGGAAGGCTCTTCCCGAACCTCGCCGATAATTCGAGCATCTTGACCTCCGGGCGTCCCCCTCAGTGCGGCGAGGCCAGCCTCCGCGCATTCAGCAGCCACCACGGCCAGGAACTGCCCTTCGTTGGCGATGTGAAGAGGGTCAAGTCCCAGCAACTCGCACGCCCCGCGCACGGTGTCGCGCACCAGGATGTCTTCCTCGGAGAGATGAACGCTCAAGTCGCAATCCCGCGCCAACTCGTTCAAGGCAGTGGCCACGCCTCCCCGCGTAGGATCGCGCATCCAGCGGATGCCGGAGCCGGCCGACTGAGCCAGAGCCTCAACCATCGGCAACACCGAGCGCGTATCCGAGCAGAGTTCCGCCTCCAGGTCCAGTTCACCGCGCGCCAGAAGGATGGTAATGCCGTGGTCGCCAATCGGTCCCGACAGAATGACTTTGTCACCGGGCCGGACCGATGCCGGATTCACTGCGACGCCTGCGATCGGGCGGCCTATGGCGCAGGTGGTAACATACATTTGGTCCGCTTTTCCATGTTCGACGACCTTTGTATCGCCGCCTGCGATAGTCACGCCGGCGCGTTTGGCAGCGTTTGCCATGGCGCGCGCTTCGGCTTCGAGCACCGTCGTCGGCAGTCCGGCTTCCAGGACATACGTGACCACCATTGCCTCCGCCCTTGCGCCGGAGACAGCCAGATCGTTGACACTCCCATTCACTGCCAGTTCACCGATCGAGCCCCCCGGAAAACTGAGGGGCTTCACCACAAAGCTGTCCGTCGTGATAGCCAGCCGCGTTCCGTTCATCTGGATAAAAGCGGCGTCGCCCAAGGGTCCCGAAGTCCCTCCGGAAAGAATAGGAATGAGCAAGCCCTCAATCAAGCGACGGCTGGCTTTGCCGCCTGCCCCGTGAGCCATTTCGATTTGAGGGTCGGTGAATTTCATCATGCGGCGCCCACCCCGCACTTGCGATGCTCGTAATTGTAATAAGCCGCGCAGGAACCCTCCGAGGACACCATCAGTGCTCCCACGGGCCGTTCCGGAGTACACTCCCGCCCGAAGAGTTTGCACTGGGCCGGCTTGAGCACGCCCTTCAGCACCTCGCCGCACTGGGCGGCCTTGGGATCGGTCACGCGTACTCCTGGGATGCTGAACCGCCGCTCCGCATCCCATTCCGCGTAGGCGTCGCGAAGGCGCAAGGCCGACTGGGAGATGAAGCCCATCCCTCGCCATTCGAAATACGGCCGCAATTCAAAAACTTCCGCCATGGCGCGCAAGGCGGCCCGGTTGCCCTCCCAGGGAACCACGCGCTTGTACTGGTTCTCAACCTTGGCCTCGCCCTGGTTCAGTTGGCGCAGAATCATGACGATGGATTGGAGCAGATCGAGCGGTTCGAATCCCGACACCACAATCGGCTTGCCCTCGTTCTTGGCAATCCATTCATAAGGCCTGCAGCCGATAACGGTAGAGACATGCCCGGGGCCAATGAACGCGTCGATGCGCATGTCGGGCGAATCCAGAATGGCGCGGATGGCGGGAACAATAGTGACGTGGTTCGAAAACACCGAGAAATTCTTCACGCCCAGGGCCTTGGCGCTTTTCAGCGTGAGCGCAGTGGAAGGCGCCGTGGTCTCAAAGCCGATGGCAAAAAACATCACATGGCGTTCCGGGTTGTTCTGCGCCAGTTTGAGGGCATCGGCGGGAGAATAGACAATACGCACATCCGTGCCGCGGGCTTTGTATTCAAGCGGGCTCCCTTTGGTGCCAGGGACGCGCATCATGTCGCCAAAAGCCGTGAAGATCACCTCGCGGCTTTCCGCCATCGAGAGGCCGTCGTCGATGCGTCCCATGGGCAGCACGCACACCGGGCATCCGGGACCATGCACCAGTTCAATATTCGGCGGCAATACGTCCTTCAGGCCGAAGCGGTAGATGGCGTGCGTGTGCCCGCCGCACACCTCCATGAGGCGATAGTGGCGAGCGGGGTCGGCCAGGCGGCGGATTTCCTCTGCCGTCTGCTTGATCACTTCCGGGTCGCGGAATTCGTCAACGAATTGCATTCCTCACCTTGAGAGCTAGGATTCAGGATTCGGAGTTCTCTAAGCCCTGAAAGGGCGTGATAGCTGCGCATTCCGTAGGCCGCCCTGCAAGCGTACATTGTACTGACCGTCGCCACCCCCGGCAAGCGTCGAGTGGACATTTTGTCCGCGAGCGCTTGCGGCGATGGCCCCCGCGAAAGCGGGCGGAACGCCCGCACCATGCCTCATGCTGCGACTCCCTCTGCTGCCGTTCCTTTGTTTTCTATAACATTCTGGCTTTGTTCCGCTGATTTTGAGGTTTCGCGGTCGTTTTCCTCTGCCGGTCTTTCTGTCCCATGATTCGTAGCGCTGACCTTCAGGTCAGCACCTGCCGAACTAAAGTTCGGCGCTACCTCGGCGCTGTCGTCGACCTCTGGCGTAGGGGCGGTTCGCGAACCGCCCCTACCTCGAGCATGTTCCTGGCGCAGGGTCAGGAGAATCCTCACCTTCCGGTCGATCGCCCGGTCGAGCGCCATTTCCAGGCGCAGCAGCATCTCCCAGGTCTTCCCCTCCGGAGCGAGGCAGGCGTCCCGCGCAATCGCGTCCTTCCGCTCCTGCGCCTTCATCTCCTCCGCGAACGCCGCTTCCGTCGCCGCGATCTGATCGTCCAGCAGGCCCTCCAGTTCCTTGCACCGCGCCTCCAGCCCCGCTCCGTCCCCGAAGGCGTCCTTCACGAACTTGTCGAGCCTCGGCTGGTCGTCCTCTCGCCCCAGGCGCGCCCACACCTGGAAGACCTCCAGCAGCCGGCCAATCTGCCGCGGCCGCCACCCCAACTGTCCTTCGTAGTAGCTTTCCACCGCCTTCGCCTGGGAGCTCGCGAAGTGTCGCCCCCGCACCTGCTCGCGAATCACCCCCCACAAGGAGATCAGCATGCGCATCCGCACCAGGGGGTGGGTGGGCTTGGGCAGGTCGAGCGCCACCGCCTGGCACTGGGAGGGTTCGAAGGTCACGTCCGCAAGGTCCCGGGCGAGCGAGCGCCGCTCCTCCTCGACCTCCTCGAGAGCGTCCCGCATCAGGCCCGTCTGCATGCGCTCGATGCGGTTGCGCCGCCAGTAGAGCTTGCCCAGGTCGGCGACTTGGTGGTCCCAAAGTGCGTCGCCGGGGCCGTAGGTGGTCGAGAGTTCCTGTTGCAAGGCAGCGTACTGTTCTGGATCTTCGCCCAGGGCGCGCATCACGGCGGCTTCGTTTTCGGGCGCGGCATCACAGCCATGCTTCACTGCATTCATTTTCATGCGCTCTTTTCCGGCCTCGCTGCGGGGCCCGGTGGAGCGCTGCGAATTGCGCCGAGCGGCGTCGAGCCGCTGGGGAGTAAGACAAGTAGATTTGCGTAGAGACATAGTAACTCCATGAATTGGAAGATTGGGAGCAGGGGCGGCAGGGGAGCCGTCCCCACGAGAGATGGGACGAACGGTCACAGACCTTAGATGCTACTATACGTTCCCATTATTGTCAAGATCAAGGTAGTAAACATGTACCACTTTGCCATCCGCGGGTAGGGCAATCTCTAGCTGTAGGGGGACGGCTTGCCGTCCCCTGATCGTGCGACTTCCTGGACTTTGACAGGGGCGGCTCGCGAACCGCCCCGACCAAGGCTGCGCCAGCCCGGCAAAGCAGATCAGGCAACCAAAAGTACTCCCCGACGCGACCTCGATACTAGTACCGTAGTGCAATTGTCAAAGCAGATAAGCGATGCCAGTATTGGCGCATAAGTTAGTGACAATCATCGTCTAAAGAGGAGAAGCTATGAAAATGATGCTACGCCGACTGTGGAAGGAAGAAGAAGGCCAGGATTTGACGGAATACGGACTGCTGCTGCTGTTCATCGCCTTGGTGTCCATCGCTGTGGTTCAGGGGCTCGGCTCGGTTGTAAAGAACGTCTTCAGCAACGCGTCCGCCAGCTTGTCGTAATGCACGATGACCGTGCTTTACAGATCCTTACCGATTTCTTACGCTGTGGCCGTGAGGAAGGACCGATTACCCGCTCCTTCCCCACGGCCTCGGATCTGGTGCTCGTCTAGACGCCCGCCCTTGCCTGCCGGTGGGTAGTGTCTCAGTCTGAATTCTGTAGCGGCGGTCTCCGACCGCCGATCCTGAAATCTCAACAATTTCCGGCGCTCAGAGAGCGCCGCTACAGCAAACTGAGAGACTACCCACTTGCCGGATTCCGCCAGAAGTGTAAGCCAGTCTCACGCCATCCATTTCCATCTGAAGCCCACGCAACCCATCTCACCTGCAAGCCAGTGAACTGCAATCGGAGTGGAGACACGGAGCGGTGACATTTGCGCAAGAACAAAATGTCTGTGATAATCTCCCTCACAATCAAGACATGGTGGGCCGGCTGTGGGTACCCGGTAAGAGGCTTCGTTTCCGTGAGTCTGAAGGTCCGTGGAGAGATTTTAGCCATGATTCTAAAGGAGATTCGAACCATGCGTTCAAGGGCTGCATTCGTGCCCGCCCTGCTGACCCTTGGCTGTCTGCTGTATCCAGCACGGCTAACTGAGGCGGCGATCAACGCCCAAGGGCTGGGCGCGAGCTACGACTCCACACAAAGCAACGTCAACTTTCGTGTCTACTCTTCTCGCGCCACGCAGATCGAGGTTGATCTCTACGCTTCCCCCATGGGTTCAGCGGAGGTGCTGCGCCTTACTCTTGCGCCTGACAGCAACACCAACATCTTCTCCGGTACCCTATCGGTTGCGGCGCTCCAGGCAGCCGGCATTACCGGGTCGGTATATTACGGCTATCGGGCCTGGGGGCCGAACTGGCCCTTTGCGAGCGCCTGGACCAAGGGTTCCGGTGCCGGTTTCATTTCGGACGTGGACGCCCAAGGCAACCGCTTCAACCCCAACAAGCTGCTGATCGACCCGTATGCCCGCGAGATCAGCCATGACCCGGTGAATGCCACTTGGACGGACGGCACGGTCTACGCCTCCGGGGCTGCGCACCGCAACATCGACACGGGGAATATGGCGCCCAAGAGCATCTTATGGCCGCCGGCGGCCCAGAGCGTCGGCGCCAAGCCCACGGGCGCGCAGAAAGACGACGTGATCTATGAGGTGAACGTGCGCGGCCTGACCGAGAACGACAGCAGCGTACCCGCAGCCGTGCGGGGCACGTACGCCGGCGCTGCCCTCAAGGCGCCCTACCTTGCGAGCCTGGGCGTTACCGCCGTGGAGTTTCTGCCCGTGCAGGAAACGCAGAACGACGCCAACGACAACACGCCGAACTCCACCGTGGGGCAGAACTACTGGGGATATTCAACCTTGAACTACTTCGCGCCCGATCGCCGCTACTCCTCAAACAAGGCTGCGGGCGGGCCCACCGGTGAATTCCAGGCCATGGTAAAGGCCTTCCATGACTTGGGCCTGAAGGTTTACATCGACGTAGTGTACAACCATACGGCGGAGGGCGGTGCGTGGAACGCCAACGATTCGTCCACCTACACGCTCCTCTCCTGGCGCGGGCTCGACAATCCCACTTACTACGAACTGACGTCCGACCTGCAGTACTCGTACGACAACACGGGCGTAGGCGGCAACTACAACACCTATAACCAGGTGGCGCAAAATCTCATTGTCGATTCGCTGGCCTACTGGCGCGACACCCTGGGAGTGGATGGCTTCCGCTTCGACCTCGCTTCGGTGCTGGGCAACACCTGCACGGCGGGCTGCTTCAATTTCAGCAGCACCGACAGCAACACCGCGCTCAATCGCATCCTGCGCGAGTTACCTCAGCGTCCCGCGGCCGGGGGCAGCGGCATTGACCTTTTCGCTGAGCCCTGGGCCATTGGCGGCAATTCCTACCAGTTGGGCGGTTTCCCCGCCGGCTGGTCAGAGTGGAACGGCAGCTATCGCGACACGCTGCGCCAGGCGCAGAACGACCTGGGCGTGGCGGCCATTACCACCGGCCAATTGTCAACGCGCTTCGCCGGCTCGTCCGATTTTTTTGGCAGTCGTTCGCCGTGGAACTCGATCAACTTCATGGACGTGCACGACGGCTTCACGCTCAAGGACCTCTATAGCTGTAACGGCCCCAATAATAACCAGACTTGGCCCTACGGGCCGTCCGACGGAGGCAACTCCACGAACTACAGTTGGGACCAAGGCGGCGGCAGTGCGGACGAGCGGGCGGCCGCACGCCTCGGCTTTGCCTTTCTCATGTTGAGCGCCGGCACACCCTTGATGGCCGGCGGGGACGAATACCTCCGCAGCCTCCAATGCAACAACAATCCTTACGACGTGGACTCGATTGCGAACTGGCTCAACTACACCTGGAACCCGGATCAATCCAACTTCAACGCCTTTGTGAAAGGCATGATTGCCTTTCGGAAGGCGCACGCGGCTCTGCGCCCACTAAACTTCTATTCGGGTGCGCAGTTGGCGTGGTGGACGCCTGGGGGCACAACGCCGGACCAGGGTTACTGGTCGAGCGGCAGCAATCACGCCATCGCCTACCAGTTAACCGGCAGCGCCCTGGGTGACAGTTCTTCGTCCATCTACGTTGCTTACAATGGTTGGAGCGCCAGCGTGAACTTCACCCTGCCATCGCCTGGCAACGGCGTGAACTGGTACCGCGTCACCGATACCTGCGGCTGGGCGGAAGGCCCCAACCAGGTACGCATCCCCGGGTCAGAAGACGCGATTGGCGGACAGGGTGTTGTGTACGGCCTCTGCGGCCGCGGGCTGGTGTTGTTGATTGCCAAATAGCGCGCGGACCACGATCTTGTAGGGGCGGGGTTTGCCCTGGTCCAGGGTCGGCGAAGCGCCACACCGCTTGGGCTAGCGCTTGCGAGCGAGCATGTGGACAAGCCGAAGCTGTCGGTACTCCTGGCGGGGAACGCCGGTCTGCTGCCAGTCGCCCACGCCGGGGATGTCTTCGTAGCGGACAATCTGGAGGTCTGACCAAGCCTTTAGCCAAGCGTTGGCTTTGTCAGCCTCCGTCTCGGGCCATTGGGGCTCGGGATGATCCAGCGAGCGGTAAGGACGGTCCATGAGCAGCAGGCCGCCGGTTTTGAGGCCGTCGCGCACCCGCGCGACGAAGTGTGGATCCATCACCGGGGCGTCGGTGTAGATGAAGCAGATGAGGTCCCACTGTTCGTGACCGAAGTCGAAATCGTCCCAGCCCGCCTTCACCGTTTTGATGGCGAGGCCGGCTTTCGCGGCGTTCGCCTCGGCGACTTTCAAACCCTCCTCGGCGATATCGAAGCCGGTGACGTCCCAGCCTTTGGAGGCCAGGTAGAGCACGTTGCGGCCCTGCCCCATGGCCACGTCGAGGGCCCTCGCGGGCTTCAGGTCTTTGGTCATGGCGACCAGGAAGGCGCTGGGGTCCGTGGTGAAGCGGGTCTGGTTGGGATCGAGGTAGAGGCGATTAAAACCGATGGCCTGGATCTGCTGCTGGAAAGCCGGGTAGGCCTCGTAGAGCTTGTGAAGCAAGGCCAAGCGCTCGTTGGCCTGGGCTTCGGTCATTCCGCCCTGAATCAGGCGTTGGCGGCGGTTGGCGTCGTTGCTGAGCTGAGACGGGTCGGACTGGCAGGCCGCGACGAAGTCCTGCCAGATTTTCCGCTCCTCGGCGGTCTGAGCCGGAGCGAGCGGGGCAATAAGGAGAACGAGAACGGCCAGGCGAGCAACGGATTTAAGCATATGTTTTTCTCCTAGGCGGCAGCACGGCAGTCACCCACCAGTTGTGAGGAAAGTTGGGAGTCTTCGTCGGAAATACAGGAAGTTTCCAGCGTCCGTGGTTGGCTTCAGGCTGACCGGCCTGCGTCAGTGCGGCTATCCAGCCGCGCGAGGACAGGAAAGACTCGGGGTCGTCCATGGTCCCGATCCAGGGAGCTCCCCATTGCACCTGCATTTCCACCCACGCCTTTGTGTAGGGCGAAGTCAGCATGGCGCTGTTCATGACGTCGAAGCCCATCCGGGTCCCGGGCGCGGAAAGCAGCGTGACCGAATCGATAATCTCCGTCGCCGTTTCGTTTGAGAGGTAGAACAGAAAACCTTCCAGCAGAAAGCACGAAGGCTGGGCCGGGTCGAACCCGGTTTCCATGAGGGCTTCTTTCCAGCTTCCTGTGAGGTCCTTTCGAATGATCCGGCGGTCGCAGACGGCCGTTGCGCCAAGCGACCGCAGGACAGTCTCTTTGTAATCCAGCACCGAAGGCTGATCCATCTCGAAAACGCATACTCCCGCAGGCCATTTGAGCCGGAACGCGCGCGTGTCCAATCCGGCAGCGAGGAATACGATCTGGCGGATTTCTCCATGGCTGGAGATCTGTTCCAGGAAATCATCAAAGTAGCGGGTACGCAGTGCCATGTTGATCGTGCTGTCTTCGGGACGCTGTGCTATCCAGGACGCTCCCTGCTCGCCCGCCAGCGCTTCCGCCCATGGATCGCGGAATAAACAATCCTCCCGGCGGCTCTCCCTGGCGCGTACCGCAGCGGTCCAGCAAGCAGTTGCTGCCAACGTTGATTTTGAGCATTCGCATTCAGCCATTGTCGTCAGGACCCCACGCCGCAATATTCCAGGAGTAACCAGCCTGCTGCAGTTCCCAAATCGTAATGCGGAAACGGAGTTCAGAAGAGGTAATCTGCAAACGAAAAACCTGGCAACGAACTGCCATGGAGACGCAACGGCTCCAGCCACCTGGCACTTGAGGCGCTCGGAGGGCGAGTCACGATTTGCGTGGCTCAGATTGAGGTCCGAGTCCTGTCGCTCAGTGCCCTGCCCTTCAAGTTGCGCTATGTCGGTGAGAATTCGTTACGGGGAGACTGCGGCAAGAAGTTGGGCTTCTCGTGGAACAAGACAACGATCGAATCGTGCAGCTTAGGATGATCCCCCGTAGCCATCCGAGGGAACTCCTGTAATCGGCGGCTGCGACGACGTACATGAGCTTGAAGTCGACATGCGCGCCCACGCGATGGAGTGGCCTCACGGCAGCATTCTCTTAGCGGACAGGTCCAAGAATCGCCTTCGGCAACGTTGCGTGCACGCCTTTTACACCATCGACCACCTGCGTGACGTGCAGATCAACAGCGGCGCTCGTCAGCATATACGCATCTTCCCGCGACAGGCCGCGCTCGGTTGTCAGATAGTCAATCATCTCCCTAGTTGCGCTGCGCGCGGCTACGTCCAGGCTCTCATCAAGCCCCATGGTAATGATGTGGGTGGGAGTCTCGGCGCGCGGCCAGCGGAGTTTTTGGTTCTTTCGCACCGTGAAACGGAATACCCCCGTGAGGTTCGTCTCCATTGCCGTGACGCACACTTCGCCGTCACCCTGGCCTGCATGTCCATCGCCGACGGCAAAAAGCGCGCCAGGCACCTGCACTGGGAAGTACACCTTGGTGCCAGCGACGAGCCATTTGTTGTCCATGTTTCCGCCGTTGTAGGCGGGCGGCCCGCTGCTTAGCCGGCCTATGGGAGGGGCGACGCCAAAGGCGCCGAAAAACGGGCGAATTGGAATCCTGATGCCGGGTCCGAATACGGCCTCATGGCTCTGAGTATCCAAAGGGACTAACTTCTCCCGCAGATAAGGGAACTCTTCCGGCAACGCGCCGGACCCCGGTTGAAACATCATCCATGCGTAAGGGGAACGAAGGCGGATGTCCAGAATCTCCACCTCAAGTACGTCACCTGGCTGAGCCTCCTCGATGGCGACCGGCCCAGTGAGAAAATGCGGTCCCGGCCCCCTGTCCTTCTCCTTCACCTTCGCGTACATTTCCTTCATCTCTCGTATGGGATCATCCGTTGCCGCGCCAAGGCGCTCGAGCATTTCAGGAATTCCGCAAATCGTGTCGATCGTCACGACTTCGCCGGACTTCACGGTCAAAACGGGTTTAGCCTCTGCCGCGAAGTAGCCCCATTGCACGGTCGAAGGCGTAACGTGCACAACGTGCTGCGCGAACACCGGGCAAGTCACCAGTGTCCCGAGCAGGAGAGTTAGGGGGAGGATCGAACAGCGTCTTTGAGTGCACTTCATATTTCTATTCAACCTCATCTTGTGGGAAGACCGAATTAGGCAAAGTTCCCTGTCTCTAGTCCGTCTCCGGGCAAACTGTACTATTGCGACCCTGTCGTGTCAAGTTCACCAGCCGAAGTGATTGCGGTAAAGTCCAAATCCGCGCCAGCGAAGCCATAGCGCGCCTATAATGAATTGCAGGAGAAACCATTGCCATGATGAATCGCAGAGGGTTCTTGAGGAACAGTGCGCTCGGCATAACCACGGCCGCTGCCGCGGCCGGACCGGGGATCAAGGTTTTGGCAAGCGGCGCGTTGGCTGACGGAGTCCATTTTCATCAGACGAGCTTCGACGCCAACCCCGCGGGTTGGACCGCCTGGAGCGTTCGGGCGGAGAACGCGCCTCGGACCTTTGTCGATCCGGTCATCTCCTGCTGCGGCAAGCCTGGCTCGCTGGGAGTCTCCGGAGACGGAAACATTGCAGCCTTCGGTGGTTGGCAGCGGACCCTCACAGGCATCAAGGAAGGCGCGTGGTACAGGTTTGTAGCCCACTACCGGGCCGTCGACGTGACCAGCGAGAACTGGCAGATCGTTCCCGACCTTTACTGGCAAAAGCCAGGCGGCACCAAGATCGGAAATGACGACCGAGTAGATTATGCCGCCCGTTCCGTGCGTAAAGGCGAATGGACGGAAGTGAGTCTCGAGGTCCCGGCGCCGGCCGGTGCAACCTACGTCGTTCTGGAACTTTTCCTGGCCCACGCGCCAATGGGCATCGTCTGGTGGGACGACATCTCCTTCGATGAGATCCCTGCGCCCCAACCGCGCAAGGTGACCATCGCCACGATCAACCTGAGGCCGTCGAACACGGGCACGACCGCGGAGAGCGTGCGGCAGTTCGTCGAGGCGGCGGAGCGCCTGGCCCCCGCACACACTGACCTTATACTTCTGCCGGAGGGCATCAGCGTGGTGGGTGTGGACCCGAGCGGCCTCATCTGCGGGCAGGTTGCCGAGCCGGTGCCTGGACCCACCACCGCCCAGTTGGGAGAACTGGCCCGGGCCAAGCACTCCTACGTTGCCGCCGGCCTCTATGAGCGGGAGCGCGGCGCCGCATACAACACTGCCGTGCTCATTGACCGCGAGGGCAAGCTGGTAGGCAGGTATCGCAAGGTGTTCCTTCCGCGCGGCGAGATGGTGCAATTGACTCCGGGGAATGAGTTCCCCGTCTTCGCTACGGATTTTGGCACTGTCGGCATCATGATCTGTTATGACGTGTATTACACGGAGCCGGCGCGCCAACTCGCTCAGCGGGGGGCAGAAATCATTCTGCTGCCGATCTGGGGCGGAGACGAAGTGCTGGCCACCGCGCGCGCCATCGAGAACCAGGTGTTCCTTGTCACCTCCGGCTACGATCACCCCACCTACATCATGGACCATAACGGAAAACGGATCGCCGAAGCGCGCGAGCGCGGAACGGCAGCGGTGGCCACGATCGATTTGAACGCGCCCAATTTCTATCAAGGCACAAGTGACTGGAAGGACCGCCGTCTGCGCGAGTACCGGCCGGAAGTCGTGAAGGATTTCCTGTACTCCGCCGGGAAGGCAGAATGAGGATTCCTGGGAGCGGCCTTACAGGGTGCGCTCCGCTCAGCATGACAGATGGGCTTTTCCGCAGCCTGTTTACGTGAGAGGCTTCACATAATGAAACGGCGATTATTCCTGCGAAAAACCACCGCGGGGTTAGGTGTGTTGGCAGGATGGCCGCGCACGAGCGCGGGGACGGGGATTGCGCGCCCGGCCGTCGCAGCTCCGCTTGGCCAGAACCCGCCCCCCGATGATTATCGGCCCCCGGATTGGCTGCGCTATTCGCGATCCGTCTATTTTGAGGGCTATTGCCCTCCGGTGTTTCCGCAGGTCAACGACTTCGATGCCCGGCGCATCGTTGAGCTCGCTGTCGAAATAGGCGGAGACACGTTACGATTTCAGCCCATTGGCTATCGTGCCCTCTACCCGAGCAAGTTCTTTCCCACCTACCCGGAGTTGGGCAGTCGGAACCTGATCGAAGAGGTCTCGCGGGAATGCCGCCGGGCGGGCCTCCATCTTTACTGTTATTGCATTCTCGCCGGTGGCTGGGATCGAGCCCTGGTCAATGACCCTCGCTATGCCCCCTTCATGCTCCATGGCGCGGATGGCAAACCGGATAGGGAGCGGAACACGGGTTACGGCAACGTTGAGCAGATCTGGACCTGCGGGACCGGGGAACCCTACCGCCAAATGATCCGCAAGCTGGTTCCCGAAATCTGCGCGCACGACATCGACGGTGTTTACTTCGACGCTCCCAGTGGGTATCGAAACGTCTGCTTTTGCGATAGTTGCCGGGAAGGCTTTAAGAAATTCAGCGGCATGGACCTCGATCGCCTTCGCAACGTGCACGGGCTGGAACACCTCCCAGACGACGCGGACCTGAAGGCTCTCAGCGCCTGGTTCGATTGGGCCAACAAGCTAACCGAGGAGGATTTGATCGACCTCCGCAAGATTATCCACGGGAGCGGGAAATTCATCCTTTGCCACAACGGGGGGACCTGGAGGCCCGGGTCGTTTCATTCGCAGTACCGCTACTCGGACGGATTCATGGTGGAATATAGCGAGCAGTTTTATCAGCGCCTGCTGCGGGCGATGATGGGGGCATCGATGGCCCGGCCCACCCGGAAACTGGCGCAAACCTATATGGGCAGCTACGACGTGGCGGCGAATGGGGAGCCACCGCACGTTCGTCCCTGGGCAACGCATTGCCTGAACCTGGAAGATGGAGACGAGATCCGCATGGAGGGTTTCGCCGACCTCGCAGGGGGAAACATGCCCCTGTACTGTACCGTTAATCGCCTTTTGTACGGTATCGGGGACGGCTCGACGGAACCGGTGAAGGAAATCTTTGCGCTGGTGCGCCGCGCCGAACCTATCCTGAAGGATAGTGTGCCGTTTTCTTACCTCACCATCGTCCCCACAGCCGAATCGCTAGAGCTTTGGCGAACCAAGCGCCGCAGTTGGAACATGATGATGAGCGAAGGTCTGGCACTCACCCTGCTCGACGAGCGCATCGCCTTCGACGTGAGTCCCAGCACGGAACTGACTGAGAAATGGCTCGAAAGCCAGCAGGCCATCGCGCTCTGCGGGGCTTCCGCCATAAAGGACGATGATGCTCGTCTGCTGGCCGATTGGGTGAAAAAAGGTGGAGCGCTGTTGGCCACCTACGATTCCGGTCTCTACAACGAGAAAGGTGAGTTGCGGCAAGACGGCGGAGCATTGCGGGATATTCTTGGTATTGACATGAAGGGAGAAGCACCGGAGCCCCGTGCCGACACCTTCTATCGGATTACCCAATCGCATCCGGCGCTCGGGGGATATCACGAGGGAAAAATCGTGATGGCCGACGCCAAGCTGATGCCCATCATCCCGCGTCCTGGGGCAACTGTGGTGGCGGAAGGCATCAACCTCGACTTCCAAAAAACTCTCGGCCCCGCGATCGTCATCAATCAATATGGACGAGGACGGGTGGTCTACGTGGCAGGCAGTCTGGAAGCCCAATACGCCGCCACCCGCGTGATTTCGCTGCGGAGAATGCTGGCGTCCATGGTGCGCTACCTGCGAGCCGGTGCGCCGATGCCTTTTAGCCTGGCCGCGCCGCGCGGGGTTTACGGAATACTCCGCCGCGCCCCCGGTGGGGACTTGGTGCTCTGGGTTTGCGCCAATGTAGGTTTTAAAGATGCAACCGTCGGCCGCATGCGGCAGGATTTTCTGCCGGTCCCGAATGTGGTGGCCAAGGTTCTGTTGCCGGAGGGACGACTTCTGAAATCGGTCGAGTTGTTGCGCGCGAACCAAACAGCGGCGTTTACGATGGAGGGCGCGTATGCCGTCATTGCGCTCCCTGCCGTACACATCGCGGAGGTCGTGCATTTGAGTTTTGCTTAGCTGGAATGCGGCTCCGGCGTTATCCGGATCGAGAATCGGAAGCACCCGTCGAGGTGGAACTATGAAGGCCTCCTGCCATTTTGCGTTGCTTCTTGGGGCAGTGCTGATCCCAATCTGGGCAGCCGCCTCCAGCTTCGAAACTGGTGTGATACAACGCTCGGATGGTGGTTCCTTCCAACTCAACACGGTGCCGGCAGTGGCGCGTCTCTCGAGCGGCAAGCTGCTCGCAGTCTGGTCGGCTTATGCCAAACCAGAGTGGCGGGGCCGCATCGTCGTTGCCGCGTCGAGCGATGGAGGGCGCACTTGGTCTGCGCCTCGCGAAATCATCAAGACACCAGGCATGGACGACGCCGATCCCAATTTTATGGTCGACGGCAAGCGCGCCTTCGTTTACTCCACCACCATCCCCCAAGGCATGAAGCGAATCACGGGCAGCAAGGTGTTCATGGTCCAAAGCGACGATGAGGGAGCTACTTGGACGAAGCCCGTCGAGATCCCGTTCCCGTACAAATACCTCGTCGGCAAAGTCCAGAACGGGATCAAGCTTATGGACGGCACCCTGGCTATGGGGTTCTCCTGGGACCTCTGGGCGCAGAATGACGATCCCGCCCGCACCGAAGGAGAGATGAACCTCGCCTCCGGCGTGCTGCTTTCGAAGGACGGCGTGCATTGGACTCCCTACGGCCAGATTCACGCTTGGCTGGAGAAGATTACTTCCTTCTCGACCAACGGCCTGGGAGAGCCTGCGCTGGTGCAACTGGCGAATGGCGACCTGCTGATGATCCTGCGCACGGGAACAAGGTTCCACTACGAAAGCCGCAGCCACGACGGCGGACTGAGCTGGGATCCACCGCGCCCCTCGAAAGTGATCGGCCATAACAATCCCGTGTCGCTGTGGAGGCTGGAGCAAAAGCCGGAGGAAATCATCGTCGCCTTCAACAACTCGCCGATCAACCGCTGGCCACTGAGCGTGGCCATCTCCGTGGACGGTGGCTCGAACTGGAGCAAACCGCGCGACATTGCGGCTGGGAATGGCCTGGATGTTTCCTATCCCAGCATCACTCAGGCGCAGGACGGGACGTTCGTCGCCGTCTGGCAGTTGGAACTCGAGGAGGGCGTGCGCGAGGAGATTCACTGGGCGCGATTCTCGCGCGCCTGGGTGCTGGGGGAGGAGCCGTGATCGAAACGTTTCTTCGAACTGAAAAGCCTGGAATCGGTGGCCGTCACACCATCGCGCAGGCCCGGATGCGATCCATGATCGTGAACCACGTCATCGGAGAGTCCGTTTTCGTCTTTGCGAGCGCGTCCTTTTCCGAACCGGAACCGATAGACAAGAGGAGTTAAACCAACCAGCGCAGTGAATGTTCGACCAAAGTGACTTTGGCTGCAGAATCCTAACATTGTACTTATGTCGGCAATTGATGTATCGCTTGTGGCGAGCAGCGCTTGAGACCGGGCAACCCGCAGGCGCTGCAAATAGGTGTGAATCGTTTGGCCGGTGACCCTCTTGAAGAATCTCATAAATTGGACTTTGCTCATGGCGCACAGGCGGGCCGCCGTGGCGGCGTGGATAAGCTGCCCGTAGTTCTGGTCGATGAACCGAAAAAGCGGAGCCAGGCGATCGAGATCCTGTTGCCGGCGTTTCATAGCGTCGTGCATTACAACGTGTTCATCGTAGTGTTGAAGCAGCAGCAGGAGCAGCATCCTCAGGTACGTCTTGACTGCCAGCCGCGCCACGTCGTTACGTGGAGGAAGTTCTTGATAAATCCTGAGCATCAGCCTCAGGGCTTCGTCCGGGACGCCGGTCGAGCGGGAAACCACATTCGGAAACTCGGCTTGCTGGCAGAAAAATGGCGCGAGAAACCGCTCCTCTTCTCCTCCTGCACCTCCGGTTAACACCCCGGATTGGAAATGCAGAAACGGAAGCAAGAGCTTGGTGCCCGGGCGGCAGGCAATCTGGTGATAGAGATTCGGCCCCAAGACCACCAAGTTGCCTTTGCTGATAGGAAAGCGGCGCGCCTGGATCTGGACTAGCCCCTGGCCCTGATAGACGTAGATCACCTCGAATGAATCGTGGCGGTTCATGCGCACGTTGTGATGGCGATCGTGCACGTCGAAACCGACCTCGATCGGCAAAGCAGGATCGAAGTGACAGGCGTAAACCCCCTCGGCATTGATGACGGGAGTGCTGTTTTCCGCATTCGTCCAGAGCGAGCGGCTCAATCGCACAAACACACCTCATTCGTCCCGTTTGCTGGGCGTGATCAGAATTTAGTATGATCTGTGCCGGTTTGCAAGCGTTGCCTGATTTTGCGCGAAAGCCGCAGCCAAATGCAGATCCTTCGCTTCGCTCAGAATGACATGTCATCCTGCGCGAAGCGAAGGATCTGCTTCGTTTCGCGATGCGAAGAAACTCACCCTTCCTAGCGTAGCTCGGAGCACATGGCCGGCAACGGGCCGAGGCCGCAGCTATTTTGACAAAGATTTGTACAGTTGTGATAGACGCCCACCACCAGCGAAGTACGATATCATTCAGGCGGTTCCAGGAATAACCTCGGGTCGAGCGCGGCGCCGTGTGCTCCCTGCCGCCCCGTTGGGATACGCCGATCAGAAGGAGGACGCAATGGCAGGCAACTTGGACGCACCTGAAGCACAAACTCCTGAGGCTGGGCACCCGGCGCAACACACCGGGTTTTACGTTAAAGGAGCCGAATCTCTGGGTTGGGGAATGAAGAATCGGCTGGCCAGGATCTTCAGCCCCAAAAGCCGAAAGACTCTGATGATGGCGATCGACCACGGATACTTTGAAGGGCCGATCACGGGGCTGGAACAGGTTGACGTGAGCATTGCACCTCTGCTTTCCCATATTGACGCGCTGATGCTGACCCGGGGGATGCTCCAAACCAGCGTTCCTCCGTTGTTTCAGCAGAGTATTGTTCTTCGCGCCAGCGCGGGACCAAGCATCTTGAAGGAGCTTTCCAATGAGCACCTCGCGGTGGATATTCAGGAGGCGATACGGCTCAATGCGGCGGCGCTCGCGGTGGGGGCATTCATCGGCTCCGAGTTCGAGACCCAGACCGTGCTCAATCTGACCCGGATGGTGGACTTGGCCAGTCCGAACGGGATTCCGGTTCTGGCGGTTACCGCGACAACCGATGAGGGCACGCGCGATGCCAAGTACTTCCGGATGGCCTGCCGGATCTGCGCGGAACTGGGCGCTCAATTCGTAAAGACTTACTATACTGCCCAAGGCTTCGAAACGGTGACCTCTTCCTGCCCTATCCCGGTCGTGATCGCGGGGGGAGGGAAAGTTCCCGAATTGGAAGCACTGACGATGGCGCATCGCGCTCTGGGTGAAGGTGCCGCGGGCGTCGACATGGGGCGGAACATATTTCAGTCCGAAGCTCCGCTTGCATTCGTGCAGGCGCTACGAGCTGTCGTGCATGACGGCGAGCCACCTGCCAGTGCCTACAAGCTATATTGCTCTTTGAAAGAAAGTCATACCCCCCGAGGCTGATCTTGCGGCCGCAAAAGGACGGCTGACCTCTCAGCGCGTATTCGCGGGCGAATCGTTGGGCAAAGGAAACGAGAACAAAAATGCCTCGCTGGCTTAGTTACAGTCTGATCACGATTGCGCTGTTTGGCGTTTGGGGTTTTGTCTCCACCGTCATAACCAAGGAAGTGGATCCCCTTACCGTTCAGATCCTCTCGACCCTTGGTCTTATGCCGGTGGCTTTTGTCGTGGCTTTCTCCCCCAATCTGCGGAAGGGGACGAGCTTTGCGTGGGGAATATGGTGGGCCACCGTCACGGGCATTCTGGGCGGAAGCGGAAATGTGGCCTTGTACAAAGCACTGCAGCTAGGCGGGGAGGGATCGGTAGTTGTTCCGCTTACCGGAATGTACCCCTTGGTGACCGTCTTTCTGGCTCGATTTCTCCTCCACGAAAGGTTAAACCGGATTCAGAAGCTGGGAGTTGGGTTGGCCTTAGTTGCCATTTACCTCTTCAGTCCCCGGGAGAGTCTCGGCGCCGGTGTGAGCTTGAGGAATGCGTTTTCGGTTTGGATGATTTACGGATTGCTGGCACTCGTTCTATTCGGTGCTGCCTGCATTACCATGAAGTTCGCTACCCGCCACATTTCCGATGAACTCTCCACAATCTTCTATACAGTTGGTTATATTCTGCTGGCGTTCGTAATCGTGGCTGCGGCGCCCGTCGATTGGCACGTTTCGTTGAAGAACTGGAGCCTCGGGATACTGGTCGGCCTTTTGATGGCCGCCGCGACACTGACCCTGTTCGTTGCCTACCGTTGGGGTAAGGCCTCGATCGTTACGCCGCTCACCGCCCTCTACCCATTAGTAACGGTCGTGCTGGCAGGACTGTTTCTGAAAGAGCACTTCGACATGGTCAAAGCTTTGGCGATCGCCGTGGCGCTTACGGCCGGTCTGGCTTTGAGCATCGAAGGGCGGCCTGCGGAAGCCGTTCAAGCGACGCCTGAACCTCAGCTGCACCCTGATTAAGGACCTGCGAAACAGTGGAGTTAGGTGCGCCGGGAAATGCGTAACATTTCGGTGGGAAACTAAGAGGGGCGACAAGTGACAACGTGGAACAGAGTGCCACTCATGCTTGGAGTCGCGATTCTACAGTGCCTCACGCCGCCGACCGTCTGTGCGCAGGCCACAGGGCCGTTGCGGGTCTGTGCTCGCAACCCGCGTTACTTTACCGACGGATCGGGAAGGGCCATCTACTTGACTGCCGCGCACACCTGGACAAACCTGCCGGACATCGGACTCACTGATCCTCCTCCAGCCTTTGATTTCGACGGATATCTGGATTTCCTCACAAAGCACCACTACAACTACATCCGCCTGTGGAGGTGGGAGACGCCGAAGGATATCGAGAAGGACGGAATCGTCAGGTACAGCGCGCCCCATCCGTGGAAGCGGACGGGGCCCGGAACTGCCTGGGACGGGAAGCCGAAGTTTGATCTCCACACGCTCAACGAAGAGTACTTCGCCCGGATGCGCAAGCGCATCGAGGCGGCGCGCGATCGCGGAATGTATGTTTCGGTAATGCTTTTTGACGGATGGGAACTGCAGTTCTCCAATTGGACCGGGCACCCGTTCAACCGCGAAAACAACATCAACGGGATCAACGGGGACACGGACGGAGACGGGCGCGGCACCGAAATCCAGACCTGGCCTCTCGCCCCAGCCGTGCAGGAAATTGAAGAGGCCTATGTGCGCAAGGTCATCGATACCGTCAACGATTTAGATACCGTTCTCTATGAAATCTCAAATGAGAGCGGACCGTATTCCACGGACTGGCAATACGCGATGATCGAGTACGTCAAGTCTTACGAAAGCGGAAAGCCGAAGCAGCATCCCGTCGGTATGTCATATCAGTACTCCTATGGCAGCAACAGCACTCTCTTCAACAGCCCGGCCGACTGGATTTCTCCCAATTCGGACAGCCGCACCGGCAAGTACAATTACCGCAATAACCCGCCACCCGCTGATGGAAAGAAAGTGATCCTTTCAGACACGGACCACCTTTGGGGCAATGGCGGCGACCGGCAGTGGGTCTGGAAGAGCTTCCTGCGCGGCTTGAATCCGCTGTATATGGACCCCTATGAAGACCCGCCGATCTGGGAACGACTGCTGCCCGATATCGAAGAGGTGCGTCGAAACCTGGGATACACGCGGATATTCGCCGACCGCATGAATTTGACGGCTATGACCCCGCGCCTCGAGTTGGCCTCCACAGGTTATTGCCTTGCGGCGCCAGGAAGTGAATACATCGTCTACCAACCGGACTCAGGCGAGTTCACGGTGGAACTGGCTGCTGGGACTTACAACTTCGAGTGGTTCAGCCCGGTTGCCGGGACTCGAGTTGCCGCGGGCGCGTTGGTTAGCGAGGGCGGTCCCAGATCCTTCAGCGCTCCCTTCGCCGGCGACGCGATTCTGTACATCAAGACGACTGGGGCTGTCAGCCACACACCGTAAGCCCAGGCATGCGCTTTCAGATCCGCGCAAGGCGCGCACTCCGTGATGTTGAGACTCTACACATCCGTGGTTCTGGGCGGCCCACGGCGCTGTCACTTTTTTGAAAAAAAAAGAACCGATCGTAGTATACGAAAACTGCCGATTAGGGCGATTGTGGGGAGAGTGTTCAGGCTTGTAATGTCACAGAATCGCTAAAGCCAGGGTGGCGTGGAGGAATCAAAATGAAAGGCAGGAACGCAAGCCCCTTCGTGAACTTCGCCTTGCAACCCCGTCTGAAATGGGAAAGATGGGGCGGTGGCAAGGGTGCGCGACTTTCTTGGTGTATTCCCTTCCTCATGATGGGAGTCATGATTTTGGGGAGCCTGCTGTCACGACCGCTCCCGGTCTTCGCTCAAGCCACGGATGCGACTCTGCTCGGTCATGTGGCCGATCCTGCGGGGCTAGCCGTACCGGAGGTGACCGTCACGGCGCGTCAAACGCAAACGGGGTACGTTCGCACCGTGCTGACGAACAGCACGGGCGACTACCTGATGCCCTCGATGCCCATTGGAAGTTACGCCGTCAGCGCCGAAAAGACTGGCTTTTCCCGGTATGAGCAAACGGGAATTGAACTTACGGTGGGCACCCAGGGCCGGGTGGATATCGCGCTTGCGGTGGGCTCCTTGACGCAAAGTGTGGAAGTCAAGGCCGAAGCCGCGATGCTCAACACCGTCTCCGGCCAGGTCAGTGGGCTGGTGGATTCGGCTCGCATCGTCGAGCTTCCCCTTTCCGGCAGAAACGTGCTGGCGCTGACCGCCCTGCAACCCGGAGTGACGGACGTTAACGCGCCACAAACCTTCGCCCGTTTGGAAGGCGCGGGATCGATGAACATCAGTGGAGGCCGTATCAACGAGTACGCCGAATACGTGGATGGCGCCATCTCCATGTCTCCCCTTTTCGGATACGGGCTCAATCTTCCGCCCCCCGATGCCGTGCAGGAGTTCCGGATGCTGCTTAACTCCTACGCCGCCGAATACGGGCGCACTAGCGGAGGCAGCGTCAACGCGGTGACGAAATCGGGAGCGAATCAAATCCACGGAACGGCTTACGAATTTGTGCGCAATGACGTCTTCAATGCCAGAACTTTCTTCGCCCCCAGTGTAACTCCGTCACGGCAGAATCAATTCGGCGCGTCCGCAGGTTACTATGTTCCCTTGACCCACGGAAAGCGGCTCTACCTGTTCGGGAATTACGAGGGGCTGAGGGTGCGCACGGCAGGCGTGGCGACTTCGGCGTATCTTCCGACGGCTGAGGAAAGAATGGGGATCTTCCCCGACACGATCACCGACCCAACCACAGGGCTGCCATTTCCGAATAACACCATTCCTCAGGGCCGCCTCAGTTCCGTTGCGCTGGGCATTCTTGGCAAAGTCCCCACTCCTACTTCGCCCGACGGGCATTTGGTGGCCTTCGGCGCCTCTCCCGACAACCTGGACGAAGAATTCATTCGGGCCGATTATGACATCACCTCCAAGAACCGGCTGACGGTCACGGTGTTTAACTGGAAGAATACGAACACCTCTGCGTTCTCGCGCAGCACGAATGTGCCGGGCTGGAATCCCGGATTCCAAAACCTCCACATCTTAAACACGACCCTCGCGCTGACCTCGACGCTCAGCCCCACGCTGCTGAATGAATTTCATGCCGGCACAGTCCCTGCCAATGAACCCTTCGGCAACTTCAATCACTTCGACCTCCATTCGTTCGGCTCGACTTTCCCGGCTGTAAACACTCCGCCGTGGCTCATTGTCGGGGGCGACTTCAGTCTGGAACCCGTGGTGGACGGATTCCAAGAGGATCGCGACGCGTGGTTCACGGATACTTTTGCATGGATTAAGGGACAACACACGGTAAAGACCGGTTTCCAGTTCTGGCGGCAGCGGATGAGATTCACGTGCAACTGGCTGACGGCATCGCAGAGCCTTTTCGACGGCAGCATCACCGGCGATCCCATAGCCGATTTTTCTGCTCGGCAGTCCCGCTCTTTTTACCGTGCTTGAGCCCACCACCGTCGATGACGGGACAAGTACTGTCATGGGGGCATTCGTCCAGGACGATTACAAGATTACCTCCCACCTGACGCTGAATTTGGGAGTCCGTTGGGACCTGCAAACGCCCTGGTCCCAAGTACAACATTTCTTCGGTACCTTCCGCCCCGGTGAGCAGTCGAAAGTGTTTCCGAACGCCCCGCCAGACTTCGTCTATCCAGGTGATACTGGAATTCCTAATGGCCTGACGCCGACGCGCTGGACCCACTTCAGTCCGCGCCTGGCGTTTGCATACAGCCCGGCTGGGGGTAAGACGGTTGTGCGAGGCGGATTTGGTGTGTTTTTCGGAACGCTCATCCAGGATTCCGGGACTGTCATAGAGTCGCCTCCCTTCCAGGTCTACTCGGCCTTCGTTGACCCGCCGGGGGGCTTGAGCAACCCGCAGCAAGGAGAGCCTTCCATTGTGCCGAATGCTTCGAGTTACGTGCTCCCCATTTCAACGTTCTTCAAAGACTGGACGCAAACGCAACCGTACAGTATGCAGTTCAACTTGACAGTGGAACGACAGCTCAGCCCGAATTGGTCCGCACAGGCCGGCTACGTAGGTCGCCAGGGAAGGCATCTTTTCAGCCAGATTGACGCCAATCCTGCCATCCCCGGACCGGGCGCAACTGTCGACAATGAACAGGACCGGCGCCCGTACAACCCATACTATTCCAGCATGATTGAAGGGACTACGGACGGCAATTCGTATTACAACAGCCTGCAGATGAAGGCCGAACACCGCATGGCCCGGAACTTCACACTTTTGGCGTCCTATACCTGGTCAAAGAGCATGGATACCAACTCCTGCATCACGGAGAGTTGCGGAGTTTCCAATCCCTTTGATTCCCACTTCGACCGCGGGCTCTCCGATTTTGACCGCCGGCATGTTTTCTCACTTTCTTTCGTATCCTACTTGCCACAGATGCACGGGTCGTCGGCCGCCCTGCGCAAGGTGGCCAACGGATGGGAATTCACCGGCATCGCCAGCTATAAGACCGGGCGTCCCATCAATATCATCACCGGGCAAGATACCCAGATGACCGGCGTTGGATACGAAAACTACGGCACCGCGCGGCCACAGTTGGTGGGAGACCCCAATCTCACCCATTCCAACAAGAACGACTACCTGAACGAATACTTCAACACAGCCGCTTTCGCCGTGCCGTGCCCGGTCGCGTTCGTCCAGGGCAGTTGCCCGGTACCGGCGCTGGGGAACTTTGGGCGTAACGTGCTGATCGGGCCCGGATATGCCGACTGGGACATGGGCTTATTCAAGGACACGAACGTAACCGAACGTACCAAGGTGCAATTTCGCGCGGAATTCTTCGATATCTTCAACCGCGCCAACTTCAGCAATCCCGACTCCAATATGCAAGACTCGCACTTTGGAGAGATCACCACTGCGGGCACCGGCCGCACCATTCAACTCAGCTTCAAGTTGGTCTTTTAGTTGATGAGGAATGCTGTGGGCAGCCCTTGTGGTTGCGCGGGGCGGCCACCGGGGCCGCCCCTGCAACTCGATTCTTTCACACCAAGGCCGGCGCCGTCGGTCGTTGCGGTTCGACGCACATCCCTAACGCGAAACGGGAGTTCTCCATTATGAAACGCGCAATCATCGTCGCCGTGGCATTCGTTGCCTTCACCTTGGTCGTACACTCCAACCTTGCCGCCGCACAGCCGGGCGCGAACCAGCCCGGCAGCAAGACGCTGTCGATTTACTCCGCCAACCCCGCCTATTTCGAGTCCCCGGACGGCAAACCCGTGGTGATGATCGGTGACTATGAAGCTAGCCCCATCTGTCCTACGGGCGTTCCCATGGACCCGAATTATGATTACAGGGTCTTCTTCGATACGCTCAAAGACAACGGGTTGAACTTTGCAAAGGTCTGGATCTTCTACGGAGTCGAAGCCGAATACGACAGCGAAACCCCCTTTGACGACTATCATCGATTCAACCTCCTGCCCTACCTGCGCACGCGGCCCAGGGCTGGCGAACGACGGCAGGCCGAAATACGATCTTACCCAGTTCAACCCCTACTACTTCGAGCGGATGGCGGCCGCCTGCGCCGCGGCGCGCGCACGAGGTGTCTACGTGCACCTGGTCCTCATCGATGGCTGGATCTTCAGAGTCCCGGCGCTTTGGAAATTCCACGCCTACAATATTGACAATAACGTCAACCACGTGGACGGCGATCCCAAAAGGACCGGCATGAGTACAGATCCGGAACAGGGATCATGCTCGCTGGGCAACGGTCCGGTACTGGAAGTGGAGAAGGCTTATCTGCGGCGCATTGTGGATGCCGTCAACGACTTTGATAACGTACTTTTCGAGGTCTCGAACGAAAACTATTACAACCTTGAGTGGGAGCTCAGTATCGCAAAGTTTGTCCACGACTATGAGAAGGGCAAACCGCGGCAACATCTCGTAATGCCTTTGGATCTACCGGACCATGACTATGGAGGGGTGACGTACAGCGCTGCGGCGAAGAATGACCACACAAAATCATGGAAGACCTGGGACCTGGCGCAACTTCACGACCGCATGCTCGCCGCTCGCGGTCTGAAGCAACCCTTAATCTACGACACGGACGGCATTGAGAGCGACGACAATCCTGTCCAACGCAAGGGCTTTTGGACGGCCTTCGTGAGCGGCGGGCATGTGAACTACACGGACTACAGTTTTCAGCCGGAGATTGGCGGCGATGAACGAGGGCCTCGGCGTGCGGAATTGCGGCGGCAACTGGGGCACCTCGCATCCTTCACGCGGCAGGTGCGCTTCTGGGAAATGCATCCCGCCGATATCGTGCGCTCGGGCGGTGGCTTACGCCCTTGCCAGCGGGCGCGAGGCCGTGATCTATCTGCCCAGCGGCGGCAACGTGGATGTGAACCTGGCAGGGATGCCGGGCAGCTTGCGCGCAAAGTGGTACAATCCGCGCAATGGACTTTTCAGCCAGCCGTCTGCGGTCACAGGCGCAAACGTCCAGAGCTTTCAGGCGCCTGACAGCCACGATTGGGTGCTCTACCTTCAAAGCGAGGAGGCTGCTCCGTGACCACTCTGGAGAATGCTTCACGATCAGAACGGGCCTTTGACGCCTATCGTCAATCCATCGGTCGGCGGCGCTGCGAGTTGACGACTCCTGCGCTCATCCTCGACCTGGGGCTGCTTCGAAAAAACATTCAGACCATGGCGGCGTGGACCAAGTCGCACGCCAAAGTCCGCCCGCATACCAAGATCCACAAGTGCGTGGAGATTGCTCGCTTGCAGGTAGCGGCAGGCGCCGTGGGGCTCACCGCGGCGACGGTCTGGGAAGCCCTGGCGATGGCTCGGGCGGGCCTCGACAACATCCTGATTGCAAACGAACTCATGGGGGAGGAAAAACTCCGGCTGCTGGCTGAGGCGGCCCGCATGACCAATTTCATTGTGGCGGTTGACAGTCGAGTGGGCGCCGAAGCGCTCTCGCATGCCGCCCAGGCGGCGGGAGCGGAAATCGGAGTGCTGCTCGACTTTGATGTGGGTTTGCGCCGGGGAGGCGTCCGCACTCAGGCGGAAGCGGGTGCTCTCGCCTCGGAACTCGTCCGGCTGCCCGGCATCGTGTTTCGCGGAGTAATGGGTTACGAAGGGCATGTTGTGGAAGAACCCATTCGCGACGTACGTGCTCGCTTGGCAGCCGAAGCGATGGAGCGGCTCCTCGCCTGCGTTGATGTACTTGAAAACACCGGATTCAAGATCGACATCGTCTCTGCCGGCGGCACGAACACCTACGACATGACGGGCGCGAACCCGCGCGTCACTGAGCTTCAGGCGGGCTCCTATGTCTTCATGGATACCACTTACGGGCCCATCACTCCTGCCTTTAAGCCAGCGCTCAGCATCCTCGGCACGGTCATCAGCCGGAACGAAAAGACCGCCGTACTGGATTGCGGCACAAAAGTTCTGGCGATGGATCTTGGGATGCCGGCGCTCGTGAAACCCGGCGCCAAGATACGAGCCGTCCACGAAGAACACACCCTTCTCGACGTCGAGGACGCCAGCCTGCTGCCTGTGGGCGAGCCGGTGGAAATGATCGTGGGTTATTGCGGCGGCACCGTCAACGCGAACAACGTCTATTACGTTGTAGAAGGCGAAGAGGTGGTCGATGTCTGGCCGATCCTGGCGCGCGGCCCTGGCCGCAGCCTGGCCGGGTAAGTCAAGCCTATCCGAACGAGAATCGTATGAACAACGCAAGCTTCGACCCGGAGAGGTTGACGACCTACGAGTTGTGGTACGGGCGGGACGAACCGCCGCCACTCCGCACCTGCCTTCGGGCCGGGCCGCTTGAGGCCATCTGGAAAGCAGGAGACCTTCGGGGGGTGTGCCTGCAAGGTTTGGAAATCCTGCGCCGGGCATACATGTCAGTGCGTGATGCGAACTGGGACACCATCCCCGCCCGCATGACAAATCTTTCCGTGAACGCCGGATCGGACCGCTTTCGGATTACATTCGACGCCACCAATACTTCCCGCGAGCTCGAGCTTCAGTGGCACGCCATGTTTACTGGCGAGGCCGATGGAACTATAACCCTCGCTATGGAGGGTCAAGCGACCCTCGATTTTTCTTACTGCCGCATCGGATTTTGTCTCCTGCACCCGCTCACGGAATACTGCGGCCAACCCTTCACCGCGAATGGCCCGGCCGGCCCGGTGAGCGGGCACCTGCCCACGCTGATCGCTCCGCAACGCTATGAAGGCGGCTTCTACTTGCCCTTGTTCCCTTCGGTTTCGAGCCTGGGCGTCTCTCTGAAGAGCGGGATCGAGGCAAAGTTCGAATTCGAGGGCGACCTGTTCGAAATGGAGGATCAACGCAACTGGACAGATGGCTCCTTCAAGACCTATTGCACACCGCTCTCCCTCGGATACCCTTTTCAGGCACATGCCGGGCAGTCGTTCAAACAGAAGGTGACGCTCAGGGTGAAGGGGCGGCCGATTCACGAACACACAAGGAGTGCAGATGTTCGACTCGAGGTCGGCCCTTCGCTGCGTCGAGCGCTTCCTCAAATTGGGCTCGGCATTGCCTCACATGGCGGGAGTCTCTCCTCGCAGGACGCGGATTTGCTCGCGCGGTTGCGCCTCGATCATTTGCGTGCTGACCTGCATCTTGGGAAAAGTGGCGCAGAGCACGAGTTGGCTCGCGCCGTCGGCGAGTGCAGCTTACTGAAGTGCGGATTGGAGTTGGCGCTCTTCCTGACCAACAACGCGGATCAGGAGCTTCACAGTCTTCTCTCGCGGTTGCCGCTCCCGGTTCCCGTCACCCGAGTCCTTGTCTTCCATGAACAAGAGCCGACCACCTCCTCGACCTGGGTCAAGATGGCACGGGAGGCTTTGGCTCCGCGCCTCCCGCAGGTTGCCATCGGAGGAGGGACAAACCTCTACTTCGCGGAATTAAACCGCTTCCGGCCGGACATCTCAACCCTCGATGCCGTTGCCTTTTCAATTAATCCGCAGGTTCACGCTTTCGATGAAACGTCGCTGGTCGAAAACCTGGAAGGCCAGGCCGACACGGTGAGCACCGCGCGGTCATTCTGCGGAAACCTCCCCATTGTTGTCAGCCCCGTGACTCTCAAGCCGCGCTTCAATCCTGACGCTGTAGGGCCGGAACCGCCGCCGCTGCCCGGTGAACTGCCCAGCGCCGTAGACGCTCGCCAGATGTCGCTGTTCACAGCCGCCTGGACGCTCGGCAGCTTAACACAGCTCGCTGAATCGGGCGCCGCCTCGCTGACCTTCTACGAGACGACAGGTTGGCGCGGGGTGAAGGAAACTCAGGAAGGGTGCCCGCTTCCTGAGGTGTTCCGTTCAGTTCGGGGTATGGTCTTCCCCGTGTACCAAGTTTTCGCGGACCTTGCAGACCTTAAGGACGGGGAGCTGGCCGCGTGTAGCTCTTCCGGACCGCTCAAAATCCAAGCGCTTGCTGTGCGCAGAGGCGAGGGGCTTCACCTTCTGATCGCCAATCTCACAAACCAAGCGCGGGAGTGCACCGTGTCGCCCGTCTGCGGTCGACACGTGCTCGCGAGGACGCTTGACGCAATTACCGCACCGCTCGCCATGAGGAGCCCTGATGAATTTCGATCGGAGGCAAATCTCCTCAAGATTCCCATCCGCGATTCGACGCTGCGCCTCACACTGCAGCCGTATAGCGTGGTGAGGATCCACTCCGATCGCGAAGCCTCCTGAGCACGGGAGCCAACATGACTCGTTTACTGGGCATCGACCTCGGAACCACTTCGTTCAAGGCGGTGGTATATGATGGGCACGGCAATTGTCTAGCCAGTTCGCAGATCGCGACACCTGACGAGCAAACTACTGTCAACGGATTCCGGGTCACATTGTGGCGGGCTGAGAGTCTCTGGGATGTCATGTGCTCTCTGATTCGCGAGGCTGTCCGCCAGCTACCCGACTCGCGCATCGACGCCCTGGCAATCGCCGAGTTGGGGTTAGTTGGATACCCCATGGATAGTGTCGGGAATCCACTTTACGCCGGGGTGACCTGGATAGATCCCTCCGCGCCACCCTCGTCGGCATTTCGGGGCTGTGGTCTCGAGGATGCTGAATTGTTCAGCGTGTCGGGGAATCACCTGAGTCCCATTTACCCGCCCGCGTGGATCACGTGGATGTCAGAATCCGAGCCAGGCTACGCTGGGGGCATGACCCGCTGGCTGAATGTGGGCGATTATGTTGCCTACAAACTCTGCGGCGAGATGGCGATCGACTACTCGATGGCCTCGCAGACGACCATATTCGAACAAAGCAGCTTAAGCTATCGACGCGATATGCTTCGTGCTTTCAAACTTGCCGAAGACATTTTCCCTTCGCCGCGTCCCTCAGGAACGTTGCTTGGTCGAGTATTGCCGGAGGCCGCGGCTGCAACCGGACTTGCCGCGGATACGCCTGTGATTCTTGGCGGCGCAGACTTCATCACGGGCGCCTATGCGGCGGGGTTCCTCGATTCCGGCGATGCGGCCATACTCACGGGTACGTGGGAAAACGTGATCGTTTGCTCGGATCGTCCGGAATTGGGCGCCAGGCTTTTTGAGTGCGGGGCAATCTGCGATGCCCACGTCGCGCCCGGCCGGTGGTCGATTCGCATCGAAAACCTATCGGGCGAGGTAACAGAGTGGTACCGGAAGAAGATTCGTGCCCACGGCCAAGCGGAGTCTGAGGGCGCTGAAACAAGTTGGTCACGCCTGGTCGAAGAGGCGGAAACCGCTCCCCCAGGCAGCTCCAGCGTGGTCTTCATGCCCCACGTGTTTGGCAGCTACGGGCCTCGCCACGACCCACTGGCACGCGGCGCGTTTATCGGCCTGTCAGGCGACTGCACCTGCAGGGAACTGACCCGCGCACTGTTCGAAGGATTGAGCTTCCAGACTCGACATGCGCTCGAGGCCCTGACGACGGGGATTGGCAAGGCCCCCCGCCGGGTCGTCGCCATGGGCGGCGGCACTAAGAACCGGTTCTGGGTGCAGAACAAGGCGGACATTCTCGGGTGCCCGCTCGAGGTTGTGGCCACGCCCGACGTCACTCCGCGCGGGGCCGCGATGATTGCCGGCGTCGGCATTGGCGTATTCTCGGACTTCCGCGAGGCTCTCCGGCAATTTGGAGGAGCCGTCACAACGGTCAACCCGAACCGCCGTCTTACCGAGTTCTACGACCGGGTTTACAGAGAGGTTTACTTGCCGCTCTGTAATCAACTCGCTCCCTTTAACGCTCGCCTCGCGAATCTGCGACCGCCGCAGCTCGAGGCTGCGAATTCGAACGCCGCGCTGAGCGGCACAGGAGATGGCAGATGACCGACCTTGCTCTCCCGATCCCCATTTCCCAGGTGGCCCTGGTCGTTAACGACCTCGAGAAGTCGATGCGTGAGTATACTGAAACGATGGGCTGGGGACCCTGGAACATCTACGAGTACAAACCTCCGCGCATTCACGATATCGTGGTGCGAGGCGAGCCGCAGGAATTCACTTGGATCGGGGCGGAGACTCCTGTGGGAGCCACCTATGTCGAACTGCTTCAACCGCTCGAGGGACCAAGCATTTTCCGGGAATTCATCGACCGGCGCGGCGAAGGCCTCCATCACATCGGTTATTGGGCCAAAACGATGGCAGAGGCGGACAAGATCCGCGGCATGTTCCACGCGCGGGGTGCGCCGTTGTTGATGAGCGCCTGGATCGATCGCGTCTTCTTCTATTACATTGACACTTCGCCCATGGTTATCGAGGTCTGGACGGGCGATCTTGATTCTCTCGTGGCAAGCCGAGTTTATCCGTGAGGAGGCTTTCCCCTTGAGCGCCGGCGAACAACCAGCGCTCCGATCCGGTTGAACGGAAGGTCCGATGAAGCTTGGTGTTTTAATCCTGGCAGGCGTTCTGGCGGCAGCAAGTCCGCCGGGGCAATCTCCCGACGAATTAAAGCAAAAGGGAATCAAGGCTTTTCAGGCCGGCCAATTCGCCGCGGCGGAGGAAGCGTTCAAGCTCCTCGTTCAGCGAGATCCCTCCGGAGAAAACTACTCCTACGAAGCGGTAACCGAGCTGCGCGCCGGAGAGATCCAAGCAGCGGTCACCCATTTCGAGCGGGCCATCGAGTTGGGATATGCGCCCGGAAGCGTCCACTATAATCTCGGCCTTGCCTACCTCAGGCTGGAGAAGTCTCGCGAGGGCATTCGCGAATTGAAGCTGGCTGCCGCACAGGAACCGGGGAACGGTGAGGTCGAGTACTCTTTGGGGGTGGCCCTCCTGGGGACCGGCGAGGCTCGGTCCGCGCTCCCGTTTCTTCGCAATTCTCTTCGACGCTCGCCCGAAGACCCTGCTGTTCGGGCCAACTGCGTGCGCGCAGAATTCGAATCCGGAGATGCGGAGGCCGCGATCGAGGACACTGATAAGGCCGTCGCTGCTCTGCCGAAGAACGCAGCCCTCGAAGTGGCTCTGGCGCAACTATGCCTCGCCCACCGGCAAGGACAGAAGGCGCTGACGCTTCTCGAGAGCGCCGACCATCTTGCCCCCAACGAGCCTGAGATCAGATTCCTGCTTGCGCATGCCAACGTGCTTCTTGAAAAACCAACTAAGGTGTTCGACATACTGAAGAGCGTCTCACTGGGGACGGGCGCACCCGGGGAGTGGTCTCATCTGATGGCCCAGGCGCTAGCGCAAGCCGGCGATTTAAAGGAGGCCAGAACTCAGATAGAATCCGCTATCCAAGCAGACCCCAAAAACACGGCCTACCAGTTGACTTCGGCATGGATTGATCAATTGGACCTGCGATATACGCAATCCATCGCAACCCTCGAGCACGCCCGCGAACTGGATCCGAAACGCGCACTGATTCCCTATCGTATCGCGATTGGCTATTACTACACTCAGCGATTCGATAAGTCCGCCGAAGAGTGTCAGGCAGCCGTCAAACTGGCTCCGTCGTACGATCCCGCCTACTTCCTGATGGGGATATCAAAGCTCGAGACGAAGGATCTGGAAGGGGCGCAGGCGGCGCTCGAGCGTGCGGTGGAATTGAAGACCGCCTCGGCCCTCTATCATTACGAGTGGGGCGAAACCTTGTTCAAAGGTGGGCGTATTGAGGAAGGCAGGCGCGAGTTCTCTCGAGCGGTGGAGCTAGACCCGAAATTTGCCGGCGCTTATTACTGGCGTGGGCGAGCGCTCAAGCAAGAAGGTGATCTGCCGGCGGCGATTCGCGATCTCGAGGCCGCCGTGGCCATCGACCCGGGACTGACCTTGGCCTACCACGAGTTATGGCAGCTCTACAAGAGCACGGGAGAGCCGGAGAAGGCGAATGCGGCTCTCGCCAAGGGTGAGCAGCTCAGGCTAAAGATACGGGACGAGCAAGAAGAGATCTTGCGGACTACGTTACTCGGTCCTGAGTAGGTGGTGTAACCAAAAGTGGAGATCAATCAATGAGGAGATCGAGGAGCGTCCAGACTATGCTCGCGGCGGCCTGCACCATTTGCACGCTGCTCATCACGGCGATCGGGAAAGGGCAATCGCCGGTGGCCGTGACCCAACTCTCTGTAAGCGCGAACCACCGTTACCTGGTCGACCAGAATAGGAATCCCTTTCTACTGCAGGGAGACGCAGCGTGGTCGTTGATCGTGGCGATGAGCAACGCCGAGGTGGAGCAATATCTCAGCAACCGGAAGGCCAAGGGATTCAATGCTATTACGGTGGAGTTGATCGAGCACCGCTATGCGAAGACGCCTCCGCTCAACGAAGCGGGGGATGCGCCCTTCACCTCGCCGGAAGATTTTTCCACTCCGAATGAAAAGTACTTTGCCCACGCCGATTGGGTGATTCATAAGGCTGGCGAGTACGGGATGCAAGTAATCCTGGCCCCTTTCTGGCTCGGCTACATTGGAAGCGATGAGGGATGGATCAAGGAGATTCTGAAGATCGAACCGGAAAAGTGCCTTACCTACGGCCGCTACCTGGGAAAGCGCTACGAAGGCTTTGACAATATCATCTGGCTGATGGGAGGGGATCGAGATCCCCAAACCGCACTTGAAAAGATGAATTTGGTCGCCCTCGGGATCCGCGAGTTCGACCACCGCCATCTGCTCACTGCCCATTCCGATCCTGAGCATTCCGCTCTCGACCGCTATGCTATGGGTGGGTGGCTGAGCTTTAATACGACCTACAGCTACCAGATCGTGCACCAAAAACTGTTCGAGGATTACAACCGCAATCCTGCCTGGCCGACCATCCTCCTCGAGACCTCTTACGAAGGCGAACACAACGCCTCCGAAGTTCAGATCCGAAGACAGGCCTACTGGTCTGTGCTGTGCGGTGGTTTCGGCCACGTTTTTGGTAATAATCCCGTTTGGCATTTCAATGGCCCGACGCTTTTCCCCATCGACACGACCTGGCAGCAGGCGATGGATCTTGCAGGCTCAATGGGCATGATGTATTGGGGAAGGCTCTTCCGCTCGCGCCCGTGGTATGAATTGGTTCCGGATCAAAAGCACGAAGTGGTCACGGGAGGTTTGGGCGAGTTTCGCGGCCTCGATTATTTAGCGGCTGGCCGCACGCCGGATGGGAAGACTGTCATTGCCTACATACCGACCCGAAGATCCATCACTGTCGATATGAGCAAGGTTTCCGGAGACCGGGCGGTTAGTTGGTGGTTCGATCCCCGAACGGGCAAAGCCTCTGCGGCCGGTGAATTTCCGACGACGGGCAGGCGGGATTTTGTTCCGCCTACGGAAGGCGATTGGGTTCTGGTGCTGGACGACGCGTCTCTGCAGCGTTTGCCGCCGGGGCAAATTTAGGAGCAAGCTGTGCCGGAGGGGACGATGATCGAACCTGATCGGAGAAAGGATTTGATGGCTGGAATTCCCAAACTCTCGCCTCTGTCCGAAACTGGCGAAGCCGTCACCAGCTTTTCTCGCGAGTACTACGTCTCGACCGAATGGTTCGAGCGTGAGATGGATCGGGTGTTGTCCCGGCAGTGGATCTATGCCGGACACGAAAGCGAGATCCCTGCCATTGGGGATTTCTTTCTGCGCGAGGTCGGCGACGAGAGCATTGTGGTGACTCGCGATGGAGACGGCCTCCATGCTCTGTTCAATGTCTGCCGGCATCGCGGCGCACGTCTGTGTCAACAAGCAAGGGGAAACACGCGACGCCTGGTCTGCCCCTACCACCGCTGGACGTACGCTCTTGACGGCCAGTTGTTGGGCGCGCCTGCCATGCCCGACACCTTCGAGGCGGCCGGCTTCCCACTGTTCACGGCGCACGTCCGCTCCTGGAACGGTCTGGTGTTCATCAATCTCAACGAGCATGAAGCAGAGATGCTCGACCAAATCCTTGAGCCGGCAAAGGGACCTTTCGCACGGTTTGATGTCGGGAGTTGCAAGGTCGCGCACGCGTTTACCTACACCGTCGCAGCAAATTGGAAAATCGTACTCGAGAACTTTGTGGAGTGCTACCACTGTCCCAGCGCGCACCCGGAGTTCTGCCGGACTTTCGATCTGAGTCGGAACCCGGGCGGCCTGCTCAGCTCCCCGGCCCACCCCAAGATGCTGTTGGACCTGGGCGAGTTCCTCATAAAACCTGGCGCAAAGTCCAACACTTTGACAGGACAAACGGTCTGTCGAAGGCTGATGGGGAAACTCACGGAAGACGACTTGCCCGCTGCCGTGGCATTAACCTTCCGCCCCACGACGAGCGTGATCGTCTTTGGAGACTATGGAATCGTGCATGACTTCCAACCCGTTTCTCCCGCCGAAACGCGAGTTCGTTGTCAGTGGCTGGTGAGCAGCCGCGCCGAAGTGGATTGCGACTACAACATCGAATCCCTCATCGCGCTCTGGGACATCACCAACCGTCAAGACTGGGAGTTATGCGAAATGACTCAACAGGGCGTCCGCTCAAGGCGATACGTCCCCGGGCCAATCAGCCTTCAACTCGAGCCTGCCCTGCAAGTGCTTCGGGCCAGTTACTTCGCCATGATGGGAGAGTAAAATCAAAATGAGAAACCAGCAGCGAGGATCGTGTCCCAGCACAGGCACGATCATCCTCTTTGTTACCGCTTTCATGCTTAGACCAATCGTGGGGACCGGACAACAAGCGGCAAAGATTACGCAACTGCGTGTCAGCGCCAACCGCAGGTACCTGATCGACCAGAACGGCGCTCCATTCTTGATGCAGGGTGACGCGGCGTGGTCGCTTATTGTGGCTATGAGTGACGCAGAGGTGGAGCAATATCTGCGCAACCGCCGAGAGAAGGGATTCAACACGGTGCTCGTGGAGCTGATCGAACACCGCTTCGCAAAGAAGCCGCCGTTCAACGAAGCCGGCGACGGCCCCTTTACCACGCCCGGCGATTTCTCCACTCCCAATGAGAAGTACTTCGCTCACGCCGACTGGGTCATCCGTAAGGCTGCTGAGTACGGCATGGTCGTCATGCTGGCGCCCATCTATCTCGGGTACATCGGCACCGACGAGGGATGGATCGAAGAGATTCTGAAGCTCGAACCCGAGAAGTGCCTCACCTACGGCCGGTATCTAGGCAATCGCTACAAGGATTTCGACAACCTCATCTGGGTGATGGGGGGCGACCGCAATCCGGAGACGGCGCTCGAGAAAGTGAACTTGATCGCCCTCGGAATCCGAGAATCCGACACGCGCCACTTATTTACGGCGCACTGCCATCCGGAGAACTCGGCTGTCGACCGATACGATAGTGGAGGCTGGCTCGACTTCAACACCACTTACACCTATCAGATCGTGCATCAGAAATTGCTCGCTGACTATAACCGCAACCCCGCCTGGCCGTTCATCCTGATCGAGACCTCGTACGAAGGGGAACACAACGCTTCTGAGGTCCAGATTCGCAGGCAGGCGTATTGGTCGATCTTGTGCGGCGGGTTTGGCCACGTCTTTGGCAATAATCCCATCTGGCACTTCAACGGACCCACACTGTTTCCAACCAGCCTGACTTGGCAGCGATCGATGGACCTTCCCGGGTCGGTGGGCATGATGCACTGGGGAAGATTGTTTCGGTCACGGCCCTGGTTCGACCTGGTTCCGGACCAGAAGCACGAGGTCGTGACGGGAGGGCTGGGTGAATTCCAGGGCCTCGACTATCTGGCGGCTGGCCGCACGCCCGATGGCGGCACGGTAATGGCCTATATGCCCTCCAGGCGAACCATCACCGTGGACATGAGTAAGATTTCCGGCACTCAAGCTCACGCCTGGTGGTTGGATCCCCGCACTGGCAAGGCGCTCGCGGGCGGCGATTTTCCGACCCGCGGAATGCGCGAGCTTACTCCACCGGCGGAGGGTGATTGGGTTCTGGTTCTGGACGACGATTCCCTGAACCGCCTGCCCCCGGGGAGCGGCTCCTAGGCGCGGGCGGCCCTTGCGCCCGGGGGCAGCCACAGGGGTTGCCCTTACATCTTCTCAGCCCGAGGACAATCATGAAAGCTCCACTACGAATATTGTCCGACGCCCAGCTCCAGCAAGTCCACAATGCATCCCTGACGGTTCTTGCTGAGACCGGAATGAAGGTTGAGCACGACCAGGCGCGCGAGTTATTGCAAGCTGCCGGTGCGTGCGTTGATCACGACAGCCAGATGGTGCGATTCCCTCCCCCGTTAGTGGAAGAGAAGCTCAAGCTGGTGCCCCGCAAAGTCACCTACCATGGGCGCACGCCTGAATTCGACTTTACAGTGGAGGCGGGCGGAGAGATTTATTCGCGTGTGGCGGGCGGCGCCATCAATTACATCGAATTGAACACCGGGAAAAGCCATCGCGCTTGCCTGCCCGACTGGGTCGAATTCGCCTGCCTTGTAGATGCCCTGCCCAACATCCACTGTGTTGCCACTCTTCACTGCGGTGACGTCCCGGAAGCCACGGCCGATATTCACAGCATGCGCGTGATGCTCGAGCATCAACGCAAATGTATCATCCACAGCGCATTTACCGTCCAGGTGCAACCGTACCTGCTGGAACTGGCTCTCGCCGTGCGCGGTAGCAGGCAGGCGTTAGCCGAGCGTCCCTTGTACCACCACATGCTGTGCCCCGTCTCACCTCTCTTCCTCGATAAAGACAGCACAGCTCAGCTATTCCTCGCTTGCGATTATGGCATTCCGACGGATATCCCGATCATGCCGGTTTCCGGTTCCACCGCTCCCATAACTTTGGCAGGAACGCTCGTGCAAGCCAACGCTGAGTTCTTGGGCACCATGACGCTCGCGCAAACCTACAAGCCCGGACACGTCATGCCCTACTTTACAGACCCGGTGGTGGCCGACATGCGAACCAGCACCCCGCTGTTTGGCGCTCCCGAGGTCGGTCTGTTGGTCGCCGCGATCGCCCAATTGGGCAGCGAACTTTATGGGCTGGCGCCACAGGGGATCGGCTTGGATAGCGACGGTTACGTTGTGGAACAAAGTCTGTTTCAGAAAGCCCAGAATGCGGTTTTTCAGTGCATGGCCGGCGGCAAGCTGATCATCGGAGCGGGCGCCGTTGAGGCTTGCATGGCCCTTAGCCCCATGCAACTCATCATCGACGATGAAATCATGGCCATCGCCCGCCGGTGGGTGAGGGGCATCGAGGTCTCCGAGAGCAGCCTTGCTGTGGATGTTATTCGGAATGTCGGCCCGCGCGGCCAGTTTATGACTGAGGAGCACACGCTCAACAATCTCCGCACAGGTGAGCTTATCACGACCGGCATCTTTGAGCGGGATCTCCGCGCTCAGTGGGAAGAGCGGGGATCGCGCAGCCTCGAGCAGAAAGCGCGGGAGAAGGGTCAGGCGCTGTTGGCTGAACACACGGTGCCGCCGCTGCCGATCGAGGTACAGAGCGAATTGGCAGCCATAGTCGCGAGCGCCGACCGCGATTTGGCCGGGAAGAGTTAGGTGGGCTCAAAACTCAAGACATCTCAGGAGGTGCAGGCTGTGCGTTTAAAGGACAAAGTCGCGATTGTTACCGGTGCTGGGGCGGGGATCGGGGAGGCTATCGCTCGCCGCTATGCCCACGAAGGTGCGCGCGTCGTCATTGCGGAGATTGACGCTGCGCGGGGAAAAGCGAATGAGGATGCGATCCGGAAAGATGGCGGCTCGGCGGTTTTTGTCTCGACCGATGTGGCTTCGGAGGAACAGATCAAAGAAATGGTCAACCTGACGCTGGCGCGGTACGGACGTATCGACATCCTGGTGAACAATGCCGGCATCATTCTAGGACAACAAGAGGCTCGCGCCCACGAATTGACCAATGAAGCGTGGGATCGCACCATGGCTGTAAATCTGCGCGGTTATTGGCTGTGCTCGAAATATGTTATTCCCTCGATGCTCGCTCAGGGCCGCGGCTGCATCATCATGATCGCCTCGCCCTGCGGAATGCTCGGATTTACGCGCTTGGCCGCGTACAGTACCAGCAAAGGCGGGATTCTTGGCTTGATGCGCTCGATGGCCGTGGACTACGCTCCGGACCAGGTCCGTGTGAACGCCATCGTTCCGGGGACGATCGACACACCCATGAATGCGGAGGAGTTCGAGATGCCAGGAGCCAGGGAAAAGTGGGCCGCAGCCGCTCCCGCAGCACGGCTCGGAACGGGCGACGACGTCGCAGGGATGGCTGTGTTTCTGGCTTCTGACGATGCCGACTACTGCGTTGGAGGGGTCTATATGGTCGACGGGGGGCAGACGGCTGTTTAATTTCGCGCCAGTACTCCGGGGAGTACGTGCGGATCGGAGAGCCCGATTGTCGTCATTACGTCTGCATCGGTCGATCAAACGACACAAACCTGGGAGCAACTTTGGGCTTCCATCGGCGTGAAGGCCCGTTGATCAGAAGCCTAACCTGCCTAAGGGAGCCGGATGCAGGAAAGATTGCTCCCGGCCCCGAAGAACGTAAGTCGTGCCGAGTCTGGCCCATTCTGTTACGGGGCGCTTTTTGGTCGAAGACGAGCGGACAAGTGCCTTCTCCTAACTGTCAGCAGCTCAAAGTGATCCGCACAAGTTCTGCAATCTCAAACTTCCAACCCACTGATTTTCGATCAGTTGCTCTCCGCACGCGGTAAGTCGATTATTCTCAATCAAACGATCTCCCGAATCCACACCAAGAGCGTCTAGGTGTGCTTTCGGCACACTCCTTTGGGATGTTCGGCAAGTGAATCTGAAAAGAACTCAGTCGTGCGAGCCGGAAATGCCGCTCTGCGAATTGCGCCGCCGCGCCAAAAGCTCGGAATGTAGGTGGAATTCTCGTCGAGCTTCTTCCGTTCTTCCCAGTGCGAGCAGGGCCTGACCCAAGCCATAGTGCGCACGAATCAACTTTTCATCCAGAGCCAGGGCCTGGCGATATTCGTCTTCGGCTGCTTCCGGCTTGTGCTGCTTGAGGTAACACTGTGCTAACTCGAAGTGGGCTTTGGCTCCGCCGGGATCGCGGGCAATCGCCTGTTTGAGAAACTCCTCGGCCTCCAAGATCCGATCGCGCTGCAGTTCGATCGTCCCCGCGCGCATAAAGGCCCCTGCAAACGACGGGTTAACCGCGATCTCCTCGCGGAACTCTGCCAGCGCCTCCTCATTCCTACCCAAGGTCTCCAGGACCAGTGCCAAATCGTGGTGCGCCATCGGAAGCCGCGGAGCGAGTTCGAGCGCCCTGCGGATTTCCGGAATGGCTTCTACGTTCAGGTTGCGGTTAAGGTACGCCCGGCCTAAGAGCAGGTGGCCGAGCGCATCCTGCGGCTTGAGCCGAATATAATCCTTCAGAGGAGGTACCGCATGCGAATACTGGGCCTGGCCCAACTCCAGCATTGCCAGATTGAGATACGCTTCTGAATCGCTGGGATCGCATTGCAAGGCGCGAAGCAGTTCAGTGCGCACAGCGTCCAAGCGCCCCACCTTGAATTCCAGTGCGGCGGCAACTTTATGCAAGCTCGCCGAATTCGGATGTAGCTTTAGAGCCGCATCGATGGCGTTGCGGGCCCCATCGAGGTCGCCTTTTTCAGAAAGTTGAGAGGCAATCTCGGCAGCTTTCTCCGCGTCCGACTGGCAAAGCGCCGGCTGGTTGAAGGTTGAGCACGCCAAAAGGCTAATTGCGCACGTTAGCATAGTGCGCCGCCACATACTACGCCTCGCTTTCGTCGTTTGCAGGTGAGTCATTTCCGGAAGGGAAGCTGCCGAATAATCCCCTCGTCCTCTTTGATAACCAGAACGCGGTCAATGGGCGGGTCCTGGATGATCTGCGTTTTCCCCGACGGCCATCGCACCTCGACGCGGTCAATCTTGGTCCAGGCTCCCAAGCCGAAGTGGACGCGCAGATCGCTGGAGGAAAGGTAGCTGCCCCCACTGCGGACCGTGTCGTATTGCGTCAGGTTTCCGGATACTACTTTGATCTCAGCGCCAATCCCATCGCGGTTGCTCTTCGTGCCGATCGTCTTTACAAGAACGGAGTGGTTATGATTTTTGCGCGCGTGGCGGAGCAGATCCGGCGAGCCGTTCATGTTGCTCACCATGATTTCCAGGTCGCCGTCGTTGTCGTAGTCAGCCGCTGCCAGCCCGCGGGCGACTTTCTTAATCGACAGGCCAGGCCCTGAGCGCAACCCTACCTCCTCGAACGTGCCGTCCCCACGGTTGTGGAACAGAAGGTTTCGCTCGGCGTAGGTGATTCCCGTCGCATAGCGGTCGATTTGCGGGAACGTCTGGCCGTCCGCAAGGAAAATGTCCTTCCACCCGTCGTTGTCGTAGTCGAGGAATTTCACCCCGAAGGTTGTGTAGAGCCAGCCGATATCGCCCAGCCCGGCCGGATAACTGACATCGTTGAAGGTTCCGTCGTGGTTGTTGTGGTAAAGGTTCTTCGTGTCGTCGGAGAAATTTCCCTTCAGCAGATCGCCCCAGCCGTCGTTGTCGTAATCGGCGAAGTCAGTTCCCATCCCCGCCTGCTCTTGGCCCTCGCTGCTGTACGCCACGCCCGCTTCCACGCCCACGTCTGTAAACGTGCCGTCGCCGTTGTTGTGGTAGAGGGAACTCGGCGTGGAGTCGTTCGCCACGTAGATATCCAACCGCCCGTCGCGGTCGAAATCGCCCCACACCACTCCCAGCCCGTAATACTTGTTGGAATCAATGCCCGCCCGCTCGGTCACATCGCTAAATGTCCCGTCCCCATTATTGTGAAAGAGGATGTCGCGACCCCCCTCCAGGCCCCGAGGCCCGCAGAACGTCGGGAAGGTGCGATAGGTGCAGTTCGGGGCGCTGCCTGGCTCGCCGAGGCGGTTGATATCGATATCGAGGTAATTCGCTACATACAAGTCTAGCCTGCCGTCGCTGTCGTAGTCGCCAAACCCGCACCCCGTCCCCCACCCGTGCCCGCGCACTCCTGCCTTTTCGGTCACGTCGGTGAAGGTCCCGTTGCCGTTGTTGTGGTAAAGGACGTTTCCACCGTAGTAGGTTACGTAGAGGTCATCGTAGCCGTCGTTGTCATAGTCGCCTACACACACCCCCATCCCCCATCCGGTGTGGTCGAGGCCGGATCTTTTTGAGACATCTGTGAACGTTCCGTTCCCGTTGTTGTGATACAGTGCCGACCGCGGGCTCGTGCCGCTCTTCCACCGGTCGTAGGTTGAACCGTTGACGAGAAAAAGGTCGGGGAAACCGTCATTGTCGTAGTCAATCCAGGCGATGCCGCCGCCGCCTTTGGCTTCGATGATATAGCGCTTCCCTGAAGAACCGCTGGTCAGCGCGAAGCGAATCCCCGCCTGCGTCGCGACTTCCACAAACTGATCGGGCGCTAACGAGGTCTCCGCCTCCGAACGAATCGCGAGACTGCGATCAGAGTTGCGCGTCTGCACATTACGCCGGAGCGGCGGCGTTGCCTGGGGGACCTTCGCGGAACTGAGGCACAGCGCGAACCCTGCCAGTGCGACGAGCAAGACAACCAGCCAGCCGGTCCGGCTCCTAAGATTGTGCATACGACCCTTCATCGTGCACACGAAGCTGCGCCCCACCCATGGAGACGAACGGACTCAGAATGACAGACCTTGGAGAAAGTTTCTAGGGGCTCACTGCCCACCCAGCGAGTGTTAATTACCTACGAGGTCGTCCCCGCGAAAGCGGGGACCCATTTTCAGTACGCTGGATTCCCGCCTACGCGGGAATGACACAGCGCGGCAAAGCCGCAACCAAATGCAGATTCTTCGCTACGCTCAGAATGACAGACTTTCGCCATGACAGGGCAATCTCTCCACACCTTCGCGTCATTCCGGGTTCGCCAGCAGGCGAAGTGCGAGAGCTGCCGCACCCAGGACGCCCGCTTTGTCCCCAAGGCGTGAAAGCACCAGACGGTTGCGGAGGCCGTCAAATCTATCCTCGGCCGCGAACCACTTCCGTAAGGACGAAAGGTGAGGCCACATCCCCCGCGAAACGCTCCCGCCCAGCACCAGCACGTCCGGGAAATAAAGGTGGTGAACCGTGTGGAGCGCCCCCTGCAGCGCATCAATCGCTCTCTTCAGGCATTTCGCCGCCAACGGGTCCGAATCGCCAAGCCGGCAGATCTGTTCGCTGTCGGCCGGGGCGCGGAGCTTGGACGGGTAGAATCGTGCCAGACATTCATTGGCGATTGCCGCGATCGCTGTGCCCCCGGAGAAAGACTCCAAGCATCCTCCGACCCCGCAGTAACAGGGATTGCCTCCCGAAAACTGCACGGACATGTGCCCGCCCATCGCTCCGTGGTCCGGAGGCGGATAAAGCCTGCCTTCGACGTGCCAGGCCAAGCCCACGCCGGTGCCCAAAGTCATAACCACCAGCGAGCGTGGCTTGCCCCAGCCTCCATATTGAAATTCTCCCATCGCGTGTGCCCGGGCATCGTTGTCCACCACCACCGGCACTGCCAGCTTCTTCTCGACCGCGTCGGCGACATCACAGGATTCGAGAAACGGAACGGTGTTACAAGTGGTCAGCACGCGGCGTTGGCGGGCGTCGCACGAACCGGGAACGGCCACCCCAACGCCGGCCAGATTCTCTCGATATGCACGCGACACTTTGGCAAGAGCGGCGCAGAACTTTGGGAGAGTAAAGCCGGCAGTCTTCAGCTTGACCAGTTCGCGGATCTTTCCACTCGCAGCCTCCACAACGCCGATGCGGAAGTGCGTCACGCCAAGGTCGATTCCAACCAGCAGACGGGCCGCAACCTTTTTGTTCATGCGTCACTCCCTTTTATTGGACCGTCGTGTTCAATCGCACATAGCCACTGCCCAGGCGCTCAATCAGGGCCAGGGTTAGAGCTTGCGGCGCCAACACGGACGTCAGCCCCTCCCACGATTCAGGCACCGGTTCGAGCTTGATGGTCAGGAGGCCGGCGCCCGATTCCACCGGCTCGCGGTCGACGATCAGGATGGCCTTGCCGCCCTTTGCGATGCAATCCCGGGCCAGGCCGCGGCCCAGCTCCGCGGTTCGCCCGAGCGCCAAAATCATGGCAGCGTGCCTGGGATCGACATCCAGAAATGGCCCGTGGCGGAAAGCGCCGCCGGAGTGAGCGTGAACCCTCCACGCGGTCATTTCCCGGACGCATAGCGCGCCCATGAGTGCGCCGCCTAGTGCCGCTCCGCGGCCCATGATCTCCAGGGTCTCGACGCCGCGGCAGAATGACTCGATCTCCCGGCGTTCGGCGAATGCGTATTCGAGCGACCGCGCCAAAGCGCGTTCCACTTGGGCCGCCTCGATTTGCCAGGGTTGGCCAAGAAGTTCTGCTGCCAGGATGCTCGATACCGCCGCGCAATTGGTGTAGGAGTTCGTAGCATTGCCCTTCTCGATTCCCGCCAGGATGGGCAGATGGATGTCCGCATCTTGCCAGCAGGAACTCTCGGGAGCATTGCAGATCAAAATTCGCGGCCGTTGCGCGTTCAGCCGGCACAGTTCCACGAGTTCGGCGCTCTCCCCGGAGGTGGTCAGGAGGATCGGTCCTCCCACCTTAGCCAAAGTGTCGGGAGCGTAGTGAAGCCATTCGCTGGCTTCCACCGGAAACGACAGGTTGCCCGCGAGTGTGTACCGAGTCGCGCCCGCGATCGACGAACAGTACGAAGCTCCCATCCCCAGCCACACCAGGGGCTGTGCCACGCGGATGCTTTGCATTGCGCGCTCGAGTTCGCAGCGAACTTCAGGATCGGTGGCGTAAGCCCGGAACACGTCGGCCAGCCTCTGAGGCTGCTCGCTGCATTCTGTAAGAAAGATCTCTTTCATGTCAGGGTGATTGTTCAAGATTCATTACTCCCATTGTAAGACGTCGTTCAATTAGACCGTGCGTACTCCGATAAGACCCGGACGTTTTCCGCCGGGGTATCGCGGGGGATTTCACATCCCGCCCCGACGACGAAACGATCGCCCGCCTGCCGATGGCACTCGTGAAGTTCCTGCCAGATGGTCTCGGGAGTCCCGTCGTGCAAGGTTCGCACCGGGTCGATATTCCCCATCACGATTTGTAGTGGGCCCATTTTTTCGCGCGCCAGTGAAACCGGGGATAGCGAGTCCAGATCAACGATGTCGCATCCCAACTGTCCGATTTTTTCGAGAATCTGCCGGGTGTTCCCGCAAATGTGGAGGCGCACATAGGCCCCCCAGGAGTGAATGGCATCAACCATCTGCTTCTCGAAGGGCCAGATCATCTCGGCATAGGTTTGGGGATTGACCAGCGAGGCAGCGGCGTCTCCTACGGCAATCAAATCGGCTCCGGCCTCGATCTCAGCCTTAGCCCACCCTAATTGCATCTCCACTACAAAGGCGAAAAGGTCGCGGACGAAGGCGGGGTCGTCATACACGTCGAGCATGATGGCGTTGATCCCCCGCAGATCGGCTGCCTCGGCGATCGGACCCTCCACCCAAGCCTCGACGAGCTTCTCCCTGCCGGCCCGCTCTTTGAAGAGAGCGACGGCGCGCAGGCCATTGTTCATCCGGCCCGGAGCATGAGGGTCGGGGACTCGTAGCGTATGGAGGGTGCGCTTGTCGGCAAGCAGGGAGTTGGATTCATCGAGGGCGGGCGGCTGATCGCGGAAATACTTCACCGCAGCGCCACAATCCGCCGCTTCGCAAGCGGGGTCTGTTCCGAAGCTGACATAGTCGAAATCGAAGTCCTCGGCCACGCGAATCTGCCCCTCGACGTGGACGCGATAGTCCGTGGCGTAATCAAGATACGCCGCGCCAATAAGATCAGAAGCAAACATCATGGTGAGAGGCATGCACGACAAGTGATCCACAGGGCGCCCGGCCAATAATGCCAGTGCGCGTTCCTTTCCGTTCATCGTCGTCCCTCCAAGTGTTGGCGTGTCATGCGTCGCTTGCCTATTTCACTGCAGCGTTCATCATCTGGTGCGCCTGCTGCTCATTCGCCCTCGAGAAAATAAGCAAAAGGCACTGGGACTGGACGTTGTCAATTCGAAAACTCAGGCGCCCATCCACCTTCCGGGCCGGGATACTCTCTAAGACGTGGAATTCTCCGTTCATCACTTCCCCCGCCTCGACCGTGTCCATGCCGCTCTCAGTCTGGAGTGAAACGCTCCCCGCGCCGATGGGAAACATGGCCACGGCTGCCGATTCTCGCAGAGGATGCTGGTCAAGGCTCATGGCCATGACGTGAGGCTCAGAGGACATCAGAATTGAGCCGCCTTCTCTGAATTCACCCTGCCCTTCAACGGCATCAATCGACCCATCAGTCCGAACCGCGACCAGGCTGACACCGTACGCGCCCAAAGGTTGATCGATTTGATGATCACCCACGCGGAGCGTGTAGGACTCCGGTGCGTCGATCCAGGGGCCGTTGGGCGGGAGGCCGGGACGATCCGGCTTGGTGGCAAACAACGTGTAGACCCGCCCACCGTCGGCGCGTTCGAGCTCAAACATGGGACGGTTCGGAAGAATTGGGGAGAGAGGTACGCGCGGGGCGGAAGTCCGGTCCACGAAGGCCTCCAGCGCCCGGCGAGCCCCCTCCGCAGTCGCGTCCGGAGCATAGACGACCGTGCCCTTTCCGAGCGAGAAGGCGGTGAGGACGGGGTTGCCCTCCGCGTCGTTGGCGAGTGCCTCTGCGCCATGCGATGCAAAACGGGCTATGGGTGTACCGAAGTAGGGCTCAAGGCGCACGGCCCCGGCCGCAGGGATGATCGCCGAGGCGACGTCCGTGTGACGATCGGCCACCCAGTCCAATCCAGCCAGTCGCCTGAACCAATCGGTCGCACGAGGCCCACCCGCTTCCAGCGGCTGGGTGAAGTCGCCAGAAAGGAACAGGCTGTCGCCCGCTTCCACGCGCCTCCGAAGTTCTTCGAGAACGTCAGGGCTGGCATAGCGAGGGTCGGGATAAACCAAGACGTGCCTTGAACCGCCAAGCCGCTGGAGGTCCGTATCGTCAATGACGGCGAACTGCACGCTATCATCGACAAGCCGGCGCATCACCGAGGTCAGGTAGTCCGTGAAGGCACGGCCATCGCGCATGAGGTGCTCTTTCGAAAACACCACCATCACCTGAGGCGCTTGAAATGCAGGCTGTAGATGGCGAAGGAAGTAGCTCTCATTGCGGTAAGCAATCAGGGTCTTCTTGGGTACGAAGTCGTTGGCTTCAACGATGCCCCACGGGAAGATGGTCTGCGGCGGATCGTTCCACATCCAATTCAAGATATAGGGACCGCCGAGGGCAAAGGACATGTGGGGTTCCAGCAGATAGAAGCTGTAATCGCCGGCGAGCGAACCCGAGGTGTACTTCAGTCCGAGCTCCGAGTTGGGATCGAAGTCACCGGGCCGTGCTCCCGAAGCGTAGACGCCGAACTCCGAGGTGTGGAATCCTCGACCCGCCATACGCATATCCGCTAGTAACTCGAGTGCGGGGTCGCCGATAAAAGGCGGATAAAAGCCGCCGGTCGGAAACGCGAGGGCGGAAGTCGCGTAGCGTTGCAGCCAAGTGGCGGTTCGATCCATTTCCGCGTTGACGAGATACCTGCGCCCGCTCCGGGCTAACGCCTCGACGCACAGTTTCGACCAGCTACGGAACTCATCGAAAGGCGTCGTGTAAGCGCCGTCGTCGAAGATATAGAACATGATTCCGGGAACAGAAGCGTACCGCTTGCCCAACTCCTCGCAGACCTTGGCGCTCAATTCCGGCTGCGCCATCGCCATGTGCCGCGTCATGAAGAACAGGCAAGGGGCGTAGATCAGTCCGTGTTTTTGCGCTAGCTGCACCTGCGCGTCCATCAGCCTCTGAAGCTGTGCCGGAATTACCGGATTTCCTTCCCGCCCCCACACGAAGCCTGGAATGTATTCACTGAAGAAGACCGGAGAAAAAACGCGCATACCCTGGTCATGCATCGCGGCGAACTGCTGGTCCCACGCCAGCGCGTCCTCGGCCACTACGCCGTGAGGGTATATCCCTTCTGAGCGAGCGCCGACCAGGAACTGCGGGCGGCCCTCCGATTGAAAATAGAGTCCGTTAAGCTCTGCCTTCGGCCCCCGCGCCAGCACGCTTTCGTTCCACACCACAAACGCCGTCTCGATCTCGTCAATTTCGTGGCCCGCGTCAGAGAGCGAGACCCGCATGCTGTAGAAGTCAGAGGTGAATTGCGGAGGCTGCCAGGTCACGGCAAAGCGCTCCCGGGCGCCCGCCTTTAGGGAAACCGGAACTGTCTTGACGAAAGCCGGCGCGCTCGAGCCCCTGGCAACGAATTCGAACTTCAAACGGGCCGTACGCGGCTCTTGCTGATAATTGTCGAGCACCACGGAAACCTGGGCTGGTTCCCCCTGACGGTAACAATCCATGTCTGATTGCGCATCATGCAGCGCCCAGGAGCGGCGCAGGAAACGCAGAGCTTCAAGCAAAGCGCGTGTGAACTCGGGATGCCCTGGAGAAAAAAGGTCTTCGCCGTCCACACCGCTGTAAATCCACTCTGAGCCTGCATAAGGCTTCTCGTAATTCACCAGCAAGCTCAGCACAGACCCCCTCAATCGGCCCAGGCGGTCGTAGGCGTTTACGAGCGGTATCCAGCGCGAGCGGGGCCAGTAGAACACGTACCCATCGAGCGGGTCGAGAGGAACACCGTTGGGGTAGCCATTCACAACCGAAACGATGTTCGCCAGCCCTTCGCGCGCAGCCTGGACGTAGCGCGGGTAGATGCCCTGCTCGGCGAGACGGCGCCCATCGTCCAGCGACAGCCGGTCTCCCACAAACGCCGAAGCGACCTCGCCTCTCATCGGCCCGTCGAGTCGTAACGGAGTTGTCAGGACGCTCTGGCGGGGCGCGGTCTGAACGTAGGCAACGTTCTCCAGGCGCCTATAACAGTTGTAGAACATGCCCAGTTGTTCGCGGAACGGCAGTTCGTAATTGAAGGGGCGAGTCACGGTGACGGTAACGCCCGGGTCGAAATGCCCATCCACGAGTTTCCCTTCCGGGGTGAACATCAATGCGCGCCGAAAGGGGTGCCCGCCGGTTGTGACCAGGTGGCCCCCGGCTTTCAGAAAGTCGAAAAGAACCGTACCGGTTGGGAACGGAGCGCCGTACGGATCGACGAACACGTCAAAATTCGCGCGGTTGAGAATCTCGGGCAGCAAGAGCATCCGCGTGTTGAGAAAGGTCACGCCGTACCCGGCCTTGCGGAAAACCGAGGCGAGATATTCCGGAGAGGAGGCGTGCGGAGTGGAGACCGGAAGTTCGTCACGATAAATGGCAATCCGACCCAAGGGCCCGGATTCGACGCCCAGAGACAGGTCTTCAGGCACAAACGGCGTGGTGCGGTGCAGCCGGTACAGCCCCACTTGCAGGAGGCGCGCGAACTCGTCGTCGTCGTACATCACGTCTTCCTGATTACCCGTATTGACTCCGACGATAACCAGCCGAATTCCGCTGATCTTGAGAGGCAGCATGGTCTGCACGATCGTCCCGGAGAGATTGGCGCGTACGGATGCGGGATAACCGAGCGGAAGCCACTCCCCGCCGAACTTGATCAGCAGATCGACATTGCGCACGCCAAACCAGTTCACCCCTCGCGCCACGGGGGGGAAAGTCTGAATCACGATCGTGTCAACCTCTTCCTCGCGCGGCAGTCGAATTTCCAGCCAGCAAGGAAACTCGTGTTTCCTGGCGCTCTGCCAGCCGTGCCCCTTCCCCCAATCCTCTGCCGTCCATACGCCGTCCAATACGCCTTCGGGTGAGAATCCGTCAGCCGTGCTCGAGGCCGTCGCGGTTGCGCCGGCATTCTTTAGCGCCAAATTCTTCGCATCTTGGGGAATTCTCAGACTCCACCAGGTCGAGTGGATGACGCGTGTTTCAACATGCGACCCTGGCGCCATCGCAGCAGCGGCTTCCTGACCATCCGCGCCGGCATCACCCCAAGCCGGGACGACGGCAGCGATCAGCCAACTGACCAACACCGCTCCCATCAGGCTTGGACTACATCGTCTGTTCCGTAGCCATCGGCGGGTGTTGTCTTGTCTGGTCATGATGACTGGCTCCTCTGGGTGGCTACCATGGAGGTTTCGTTCAGGTCAGACAAGGTGCGGTATAGAAACTCCTGCCTTTTCTGAACCCTGTGGACCTACAAAGCGTCATAGTATAATATGTATCTATGCTTCTATGTCAAGCTGTTTCGTTTGCTGATGACCTAAAAGGAGTGTGCTCTATTATTCCCAGTGAATTACAAAGGAGGTTCGCATATGAACGAAGCGAACAAGCAGAGCAACGCGGAGGCGGAGATCCCTTGGCATCTCAACCTGGACCCCACAAGCTTTGTTCCTTATTACGAACAGATCACTGAACAGGTGCGGCAACTGGTGAACTTGAAAACCCTGAAGCCGGGCGAGACGTTCTCCTCGGAGGGTGAACTGGCCCGGCGACTCGGCATCAGCAAAATGCCGGTTCGCCAGGCTTTCAAGGCGCTGGCTTCGCAGGGTCTGCTGGTGATCGCGAAGGGAAAGCGCCCGCGGATCGGGGCCGGCCGGGTCCCGTGGGATTTTCACGAACTGCGAAGCTTCACGGAAGAGATGCTTCGGCGCGGGCTGAGGCCCTCCACTAAGGTGGTCGCGGTCGAATTAATCAAGCCGCCGGCGGAGATCATCTCCACGCTGAAAATAGGACTTCAGGAGTCTGTCTATAGGGTCGTACGTTGGCGCTACGTAAACGGTGAACAGGTAGGTTTCGAGACGAGCTACCTGCCTGCTCGAATCTTTCCCGATCTGTCTGCGCAGGACTTGCAATCACTTTATGCGGTGATTGAGAAGGTCTACCGGCACAAGATCCAAATCGCGGAGGAGGAGATTTCAGCTCAAGCTGCAGGGCCTGAAGAAGCTAGAGCGTTGAATGCGAAGGTGGGGACTGCAATTCTTTTGATCAGGGAAGTAACCTATGACACTCTTCACAATCCAATAGTGTGCAGCAACTCCATGTTCTTAGGTGATCGCTATATTACGATGACCTTCTCGCGCCGCAGAGTCTAGGGTTGGGTAGGCCAACGCCACAACGATTTGAGGTTCTTAGTGCTAATCGTCGAGTTTCCCAAACGCATCCCTAGACCGAATCCGAAGACTGACAAAAAAGCGCCGGCGGGCTGAGGTATTGCGCCTCCCACCTCAAAGCCCCACCGGCGCTCAAAGTTCGGCCACTTCCAGCAATCAGAATTTCAGCGTAAGTCCGAACTGAATATCCCGCCCTTCCGAAGCTCCTCCAATCGCCCCGAAATTGCCCGACCCGAAGCTCGGGACGGGAGCGCCAAAGTTTGCGTGGTTGAAAAGGTTGAACGACTCGAAACGGAATTCCAGCTTGGCCCGTTCCCCGAAGCTGAAATTCTTGTAGGCGGAAAAGTCAATATTGCCTGCTCCGGGTCCGTCTAGGATGTTGCGGCCGGAATTCCCAAAACGCGGTTGGCCTGCGGTTAGGGCCGCCTGCAGCGCGTCGGTCGTAAAGCAACTGGCGTTGAACCAACTATTGACCGTGTGAGGACCCACACCCGAGCATATGCGGTCTGGGCGCGGGCTGCTGGAACCGGAGTTGGAAAAGTCGTTGGCGGAAGTGACCGTCACCGGGAATCCTGATTGCACGGTGACGATGCCGGACACGGCCCATCCACCCAAGACCTGATCCACGGCTCCCTTGCGATCCAAATAGTGCTTTCCGCTGCCCACGGGCAATTGCCAGACCGGGCTAACGGAGAGGCGCTGCCGCACGTCGCTGACTGCGCGCCCGTAATTTGGCGCGAGGTCGTTCTCGTTCTGGGGGAATTGTCCGGCGCTGAAATAGGAACCCTCATTACCCTCTTCGTTGCTGAGAGTCTTGCCCCAGGTGTAAGAGGCCAGCATCAACAGACCGCTGGAGAGCCTCCTCGTGAGTTTGGCCTGGAGGGCGTTGTAATTCGAAATGGCGTCGGAACTGAAATAGGCGACGTTGTTGAAGTCAGGGTAGGGGCGGCGGGGCTGCAGATCACCTACTCCAGGTCGAGCCTGGTTCCCGAAATAATGAGCATCGTCCAGGTGGTCCGATGTCATTCCCACATAATTCACTTCCAAGCCCCAGTTTGGCGACAATTGTGATTCCGTTCCGAAGCTCCATTCCTGCACGCGGGGAGTCACAAAGTGGGGGTCAACCCAGAGGGCTGAGTACTGGCTGTTCAGCAAGGGAACGCTCCCGCTCTGGAAAACGTTGGCGGTGCTTACGGGTGTTCCACCGGTCTGCGGCGGCGGGGAGCCGAAAGCGGTGCTGAAGAGTTGCGTCGGCGCGAAGATCGGATTGCCGCTGACGAACTCGCGGGTATTCAAGTTGGCCATGTCGTAGAAGATGCCGTATCCGGTGCGGACTACGAGCTTGTCCGAGGAGGTGGGCCGCCAAGTGATCCCGAGACGTGGGGCGAAGTCCTTGTAGTCCGGAAAGACCAAAGTACTTCGGGTGCGGCCCGTGAATCCGAGGCTGCGGCGCTGGGCCGAACTCACCACCAGGCACTGGCCAGTTGCAGAGATCAAATTCGCGTGATTCGGGTCGGTGCAAAGCGCATCGTTTTGGGAATCCGGTAAGGCGGTGAGAAGCGCCGCATTGCCAGGCCCGGAGAACATGGGGCCGAGAGGCATGAACGACACAATGTTATTGGCTTTGTCGATGGGGTTGGCGCGATACTCATACCGCAATCCGAGATTGATGCTGAGATTCGAACTTAACCGGATGTCGTCCTGGGTGTAGAAACTCCAGAACGTGCTCCCCACCTGGTTGACGTTCCTGTAACCGAGGGACCGGCCGGCGAAACTTGGATAACCCAATAGCAGATCGGCGAGGTCCGAAACACCGCCCACATCGGGAATCTCTCCCGCCAGCGAAGAGTATTGCCCGTCGAAGTTGAACTGGCCGCGGGGCGAGTAGGGGTTGTTCTGCCGCAAGTTCTGCAGCCATTGCAGGTCTCCACCAAACACGACCGTATGCCGGCCGTGGGTCCAAGTAACGTTGTCCCGGTAGTCTTCAGTCATCTCCACGTTGCTGAGAGGGAGGTAACCGCTGTCGCCCACGCCCGAGTAGTTGACGAAGGCGAAGAACGGGGAGCCTTCCATGCCGGCGCCGAGCGGCTTCAGTCCGGCAATGCCGTAACTCGCGAGTTTCCCGGAGGATGTGGAACATCCATCGCAGTTCTGGTAGGGGTTATTCCGCTGGAACCCGATTTGGGCTTCGTTCAAGAGCTGGGCGCCGAAGACATGGGTCCAACTCGTGGTAACATTCTGACCACGATAGAAGATGGTATCGCCGAAGCCTGGAAGGGTGGTGTACCCGGCGGAAGGATCGGTGATGTTCGACTGGGCAAACAGGTAACGGCCAAAGATGCGGTCCTTGGAGCTCAGGTTGTGATCAAGGCGCAGACCGAACTGGTTGTCTGAGCGCACGCGCGGCGTCTGGTTCACGAAATTGGGGTAGCCGGCACGGTTCGGCTCCGGGAATCCGGCCAGAACTTTCTGTGCGACAGGGTCGATGTTAGTGATCCTATTCCCCGGCACGGGATTGCCAGCCAGAACCACGGCTCCGGCATTGCCGCTGCCGGCCGGGCAAGTGTACATAGATTCGCTGGCGGGATCGAAAAGCTGGCCGCTGTCGAATTTCATGTTCGCGGGGCCATTGGTGCCGCAAAGGTTTACGGTGCTGCCGGTCAGGGCGCTGCTGAAATCGCCTTGCTTCTCAAGATCGGTAGGAACGTAATCGCCCAGCGTCAGACCTTTCACTTCCCGCAGTGCGTCGTAATAGCCAAAAATGAAAGTCTTGTCCTTGATCACCGGGCCGCCCGCTGTGAGTCCGAATTGGTTGCGCCGGTACTCGGGACGCGCCGTGCCCGGTATCTCCGCGCCCGTGTTGGGGTCGGCCTGATTCGTGGCAAAGAAGTTCCGCGAGTCCAGCTTGTCATTCCTGAGAAACTCGTAGGCGTCGCCGTGGAACTGGTTGGTGCCCGACCGGGTGATGACATTCATGGTGGAGCCTGCCGTCTTGCCAAACACCGCGGAATAGATATTGGTCTGTATTTTGAACTCCTGCACCGCGTCAGGAGGCGGCATCAATCCAAACCCGCCGGTATCATAGGCGCGCGATTCCATGCCATCCACTAGGAGCGTGTTGCTCGAATCGCGGCCGCCGGCGGATACGTAAGTGTCCTCGCTGAAGGGAGAGCCGCCCGCCAGATATGACGCGTACCCGAACGAACTCGCGGAAACCGTGCCCGGAACAAGCGTGGCAAGACTGGTCAGACGCCGCAGGTTCAGCGGCAAATCACTGACCTGCGTCTCACCGATCACTGTGCCGACACTCGCCGTGCTGGTCTCGACCAGGGGTGCAGCCCCCTTCACTTCCACCTGTGTGGTGACTTGTCCGATTTCAAGTACGACATCGAGCCGCGCTTGCTGCGTGACCAAAAGTGTAATTCCGGAAGTCACCTTGGTCTTAAATCCGGCCCGACCTACGCTCAGGATGTAAGTGCCGGGAACCAGCGCCGGAAACGAGTAGCTCCCCGCTTCGCTCGTAGTCGCCGCAGCAGCAACACCGGTTTCCGCGTTCTTGACTGTCACACTCGCGTCCGGTATGGCGGCCCCGCTCGAATCGGTGACGTTACCGTACAGAGTGGCGTTGACGACCTGGCCGGAAACTGGCGTCACAATGACGGCATACGGCACGCCCAAAAGCAGTAATATGAACGCCGCGCGTCGCATCAATAAGAAGATCGTTTTGCGAGACATCGCACACCTCCTGATCGTTGAAGCCAGGCTTGGCTTGGATCAAAGGCCCTGTGACCCGCGTGCCTGCCTGGCGACTTCAAATTTGGTCTGGAAATTTACTACCTTGTATCATATGCTGTCAAGTATAATTGTCGAGGCCCCGCAGTGTAAGGGTAGGGCTTGCCCTACCCCAGTCGGGACCGGCGAAAACGCGCGGACGGCAAGCCGTCCCCCTACAGCGGAACAGCTCTCGTGAGACTGCTCCGATTGGGACGGCCAGGAGTTCGAGATGGAAGCAGCACGGGCTTTGAAAGCGAACTGGTTTTGGTACTCGGTGCTCTGCGTCCTTTTCTGGGGTGGATGGATTATCACTTCAAAACTCGGGACAAACACCGGAATATCTGATCGTGGAATGCAGTTCATTTTTCCGTTTGGGGCGCTGCCGATCGTGATGGCCTTGCTTTTGATCAAGCGTCTTCGGTTCGAAAGAAGCGGCAAAGGAATATTCTATGGCCTCTCCAACGGAGTTCTGTCGGCGGTGGGCGGGCTCGCTTTGTTTTCGGCCTTGAGCCCCGAGCATCATTGGAACACCTCCGTCATTACCGCGGTTACCTCGCTTTATCCACTCGTCACCGTAATTCTGGCAGTGACGGTTCTGCGGGAGAGGCTGACATGGAAACAGGTGGCTGGCCTGGGATTTGCCGTGGTCGCCATTTTGATTTTTTCTTTCTAAGGATGTCTCGATGCATCTTCCTCCCTGGTTCTGGATTGCTACTGTTCCGCTCCTTTCCTGGGGCGTCGTAGGTCTCCTTCAAAAACTCTCCACCAATCATCTCTCGGCGGAATGGTCGGTCGTATGGTGGTGCGTGGGCATGTTTCTGCTGGAGCCCTGGCTGTATTCAGGACCGGCAATGCTGAAGTTCCCGGTTCGGGGCCTTATATGGGCTCTTTTAAGTGGCGCCTTCAACGCACTCGGGGCCTGGGCGCTTTTTGCCGCGCTGAGATGCGGGGGCAAAGCGTCGGTGGTGTCGCCGTTTACATCGCTCTACCCTGTTGTAGTTGTGTTTTTGGCTCCGTTTGTGCTGCGCGAGAGCATCACCGCGCTGCAAGCCGTGGGAGTAGTGAGCGCATTGATGGCGGTAACTTTGCTCTCGACATAAAGGTGGAAGCCCCCGCCAGGCGCACGTGTCACCACCGCAGCGAGCAAGGGCTCAAGAATGAGGTAGTCGCTTTAGCACTTATTATCATCTTTCAGGAGTACGCACATGCCTTATCCACTAATCGGAAGTAATTCACTCTCCCGTGGCCGGTGTATTGGGCGCGGGTGGTCTGAGTGGGGATTCATCTTAAGCTTGTTCATTACTTTGTCGGCCGTGCTCAGCGGTCCTTTGGCCCGCAGCCAGACCCGAGCGGAGACCGCCCCGCGCGCTGCCCGGAAATCCATGACCCCCACCGAGGCGCGCGGACTTTGGACGCACCTTAGAATCCCCGATGGCAGCCCTAACCTCGCGCTGCGAAGCGCCGGGGCGTGGGCTACTGCTTCGGGCACGGCGGATAACTTCGATCCCAACGGCGCCCTCGACGGCAATTGGACCGTGCGCGGCTGGGGAAAAGGGCACGGCTGGCAGAACGCCAAACGCCACGAGTATCCTTGCTGGCTGGAGATTCATCTGCCCCGTGAGGTCGAAATTGACACGGTCGTCGTCCAGACGTTTCCGGAAGTCTCTCGAGGCGTGAACTGGGCTGGGATCCGCAACGCCGACTTCCAGGTGAAATACGAAGGAAAATGGGCGAACCTCGGTTCCTGGGGAACCGTGCGCGGCAACATAAAAGGAACGATCGTCCACCGGATCGCTCCGGTCCGCACCGATGACGTGCGCATTATGGTTCTGGGAGTGAACACCGGCCAGCAGGAGGACGTTTTTTACGACGATGATGACTTTGCTCGCATCCTGCAAGTGGGTCTTTACAGAGTCCAGACACCCTATCCGTTCACGGACGAAGAAATCAAAGTATCGGTGGAGCGCGGCCCGCAAGGCGCGATGGCGATCTATCGTGACAACCTGCCGGTGAAGCCTTTGAATCCGTCTTCGCCTGAGGCGCTTGCCGAGCTTTTTCGCAAGGCTGGGTATGGCGTCACATTCCTGGATTCGAAAGCCGTGTGTGTGCCGGAGATCTTCAACCACAAGAATTTTGACGTTTTCGTCCAGCCCTACGGAGCGCCCTTTCCCGTGGAGAGTGCACTTTATCAATTTCTTTCGGACGGCGGCCATTTGATTACACTGGGCGGCCCTCCTTTTCGGCAGGCCTTAATGTTTGACATGCAGGGGAAACTGGTCGATGCCGGCTACGATGCCGGTATTACCACGAGCATGGCGCGACAATCCGACTACAAACTGCCGTTCCGCGAGCAATTGGGGATGTTCTACACCGGGTTCGAGCGCTTGGAAAATGTGGCGTACGTCACTCCTGCACCGGACCAGAGGGTCGCCACCTCGTCCTTCAAGGTGGCTGCTCATCTGGAAGGAGCCGTGGCGGCGGCGTATGTCGGCGAGAAGATCTCCGTGGAGGAAGGCGAACGCCTGACTCGTGAAGGCACCTTTGCGGCCTATGCACACGCCGCGCGCCGGGGAATGTCGAACTTCGCATCCATGGTCAACGACTCACCCGGCGGGGTCAGCTTTAATGAGACGGATGGCTATATCTTCAACTGGCCGCGCGCGAGATGGATTCCCTTGCTTAACGCCTATGATCGCGTGGGCCGGTTGCGTGGTTCGATGCTGAGCCTGCTCGTGAATTATCGCGGCCCCTACCGCGGGTCGGGGTGGATCTACAGCGGTGTCGAGAATACGGATCTCTTTACGGCGGATCACCCGGAATTCGGCCAAACCTTGATCGACGCACTGCAGTACTTGCAGTCAGGTTCGGGTATGCACGATGTCCTGCCCGAGATGGATTGTTATTACCAAGGCGAGGCGGCCAAAGTTGCGGCCAGCGTCGAGAACTACTCCTCGCGCGCTCGCCATATGGCTGTGAATTTTGAGTTCATCCCCGACGGCGGAAAGTCCGCCGCTTTCGAGAAACGCATCGAACTGGAAGTCTCGCCGAACGGCAATGCTCGCCCGTCGGCCACTTGGCAACCGCCTCACTTTGCTTCCGACTACTACCTAGTCCGCGCTACACTCTTCGAAGGCGGCCGGAAGATTGACACTAGCGACGGCGCCTTCGTGGTCTGGGATCCCAAAGTCATCGCCCAAGGTCCCACCGTGGAGTTCCACGACAACTACTTTCATCGCAATGGCCGCCGGCAATTGCTGATCGGCAGCCGCACCAACGGCATCGAGCCCAAGGGACAGGTCGATGAAGACGTTCTCTCCTGGGAACGGCAATACTCCGAAATGTCCGACTACGGCATCCGCGTATTCTCGCCGGTTTATTTCAGCATCTACATTTCCGGCTTGGCCTGGGGCTCTCCGCAGACGCCTCTGATCCCGGCGCAACTTCAGCGCCAGATGGACGCGCAAGTCCTGCTCGCCCAGAAGCACCATTTGATCATTGCGCCGTGCGTCTTCTTCTTTGCCAAGAACGCGGCAATGCAGCGGATGGAATTGAGCCGCCGTTTGTGCGAGGAACTCGGGAAACGCTACGCTTCGGTGCCGGGTATGATGTTTTATATTTTCGACGACGGCACGCCCAAGACCCCGCTCGAACATTTTCAGAAGTGGTCTCAGTCATGCCTAGAGGGATTCTGGAGTTCCGGCCGGAAGTATGTCGTGCTGGCGGAAACGGAAGGTCTGGCTATGGAACGATACGGAAGCCAGGCGCTCACCATGCCGGCAAACGGCAACTACTCTCCAGGACATCCGGCGCTTTACCGCGCCATGGACATGCGCGCCGCCGGAAAGAGCTTTCACCTGTCCGAGTTTGGAGTGAACTCGCCCGGCGCCAAGCCCAGTGATATCGACCTGCATACTTACCCCGGATTGAATGTCTCCGGCTCCGTCGCGGGCGACTATAGCGTTTATCTTTCCCAGCCCCACTTGAACTTCGGGCTGGGCGGGTCCTACGTTTTGGACTGGGTGTGGAAAGATACCGCGCACTTGATCTTTCCCTGGGGGATCACGCATCCCAATGACTACCTTCCCACCCGGCCTCTCCTTGCCTACCGCAGTGAGAGTTATTTCCTGAGACATTTCCAGCCGGAATTCCATTTTCCCAAAACGCTGGTGGTGCTCCCCAAGGAGCGGATTGAACGGGACGAAGACGCCTACGCTCCCGGCCTGCTGAGCGTGCTGAACGAGCTTTTCGATCGCGGCGTGCAGTATGCAGTCATCGACGATACGGATCTTGACCGCATCCCCGCAGGTCCGCACGTACTGATCTACCCTGACCCGGAATATGCAGCGACGGATGCCCTTACGAAACTCGAGACACGCGCCCAGGCGGGTGACGACTTATTCATTACGGGTGATTTCAGCCAGGCGCTCGCGGCCGGGGAAGCACGGCACACCGACCTCTTCCAGCGTCTTACTGGCCTGCGCTGGCTGGGTGACTTCGAGGCCGGTCGTGAAATCCCGGTTGCACCCGTGGCCGGCTCAGGAATCATGAACCCGTACATCGGCCGCCCGCGCAGTTGGTTCGAAGCCGGCGAAGCGCGCCCGCTGGCGCGGGACCCCCAAGGCCACGCCGTTGTCGCCTTGCGAGACCTGGGGTCCGGGCACGTGTTTTTCACTTCTGACACGAGTCTCGACGGCACGCGCCGAGCACTGGACGCCTTCCTGAAGCTCTGTTCCGTGCCGGCAACGGATATGCTACCGAAAGCGCCAAATCGCGACATCTTGGAAGTTGACCGGGTGGGTGGTGGGACGATTTACACCTTGGTAGCGACGCGCCCTGAAGCCGGCGCGTACACCGTGAATGGTCCGTGGCTCGATCGCCCCGAAAGTTTTGTGGTGAACACCGGAAGCAAACGGATTAACCTCCCGCTTGGCGCATATGGAGTATCGCTCGTTGCCACGCGGGGCGACGGCTCCGTCGATGCAGTTGAGGGCCAGGGCCAGTTCAGCGTGGAGGGCGTCACGCTTCTCGATGCCGAACCCCACGTAATGGCCGCGTCACTCGATGAAGCAGCGCTGAGCAAATCCCACGCTGTCGCTCTGTTCGTGCTCGGTGAAGGCAAAATCTCACTCGCCGCTCCGGAGGATGTGGATGTCGTTGAAGCCGGTGACGCTGCCAATGGTCAATTCCGTGTGCTTGAGGAAATTAAGCCAACGCGCGAACACGGTCGCTTGACGTTCCACGTGGACGACGTGCAGGCATACGGCGTGCTGCTGATTACCTCGAAAGCGGAGCGCGAGCGCGCCTTGCGATTGATGGGTGCACTGCTGGAATAGGTCTCAGCGGCCGACTTCACGCACCGCTCGCGCCCGCCAGATCCTTAGAAGCAACCTGGGAAGATCTGGACCTTCTTTAACAATTGACCCGATCTTTCGTATGAAACGGCTACTTCAGGGTTGAGGCTTCTCCTGCGAAAGAGGTTCGGCGATAAGGCCCAAGCCACGGGCGGGATCTCCGTGGTTGCCGCTGGCGTTAACCAGAGTTTCCTCTTCGACGCCCTTCTCTGCTTGGACTTTTTGCGCCCGATCCAACTCGCGGCGGGAGTCATCCATCCGGTTCAGCTTGGCGTAAGTTCGCCCGAGCAGATAATGCGGCTCGGCGTGCGTGGGGTCAAGCCGGATGGCTTCTTGATATTGCGGCACTGCTTCGTTGTACCGGCCAAGCTTGTCCAGAGCTTATGCCAAGTCGACTCGCGGCCGGTAATCCCTGGGCCAGGCCCGCACTAGTTGTCGCAGGATTGGCAGGGCCAGGCCAGGCTTCAGATCAGCGAGATAGGAATCCGCCAGATAATATTTCGTTTGCACAAAGCCGGGATCGAGCCGCAGCGTCTCCGGCAGTTCGGCTTCAATGGTCCAGAATGACGCTGTGTGGGAAGTCAGCACGGTATCAGCTCGCCAAATCGTCCCACGGCACAACCACTTAGCGCCCTTCATCTTCGATTTCGAGGGGTTGACCGACCAGGTTTCGCCTTTAGCCTACTCCCGAAAAGGTAAAGGGATTGGAAGCCAGCTCAGTCGGTGGAAACGGCGTGGAGCTTCGGTTCGATTCCAACTTGCCGGGCACGCTGGGACAAGGTCATTTTCAGTTTCTCGTAACCCCCCGCATCGAACAGATTGATCCACTGGTAGCGGCGCAATCCGCTTGGAATCTCGCAATCCTCCAGCCGGACGGGAATCAAGAACTTCGCACCCTCGGGTTGCTCGAGAGCGATATCGAGCGCGTAGTGCAGCTCTTTCTGCACGAATCCCGCCTTACGGACGAAAATCTCGGAGAGGCAGACAACAATGGCGTGGCTGCGATGCAGCGCCTCCTGAATCTCGTCGTCCCATAATGTGGCTGGAGAAATGTCACGCTCATCCAACCACGGCTGAAAGCCGTCCGAATTCAACTGTTCATAGAGCTGGCGAACCCGCAGTTTATCCTCGGAACAATGACACAGAAACACTTTCAGACCATCGGAAGGACTGACAAGTGGCGGTGGCAGAATTGGAGGCTTCCACGGCCGAACCGGCGGTTTGGGTCTGCCCAGAGCCACCGCAGCACAAACCAGCAATAGGTTCAGAAAAACCACGACGCCGGTGCGGAGGTAGCTTGCTGAGATCCACTCGGAAAAGGTCGGGCCTACCAGGCGACCGTCGATCGTAACCATGCCCACCCCGGAAAGGGCCGCCCGGAACTCATCCGAGCCGATCAGCAGGTCGTCGATATTGATGGACGGACGGGCATCGGTAGTACCAACCATGCGGAGCACCTGCGGGGAGTCGATGGGGCTCACGCGCACGCGCGAGGCCCTGAGATTAATGGCCTCAAAGGGTTCGAAGAATCCCTTCTTCCCGCCCTTCCAAATTGCAGCTGATGAACTTGGCATGAACTTCAGGCGCACGGCGGAATTATTCTCAGCCAAGATCTGCAGCGGGATGCCTAGAAGCGGAATCCGCCCCGACCCAACCTGCAAGAGCTTTCGGCAACCGGGTTGATTCAACTCTTCCGGGTTGTCTGGCGCCGTCTGCAGATCGACCACGAGGCGGGAACCCGTGGGCCTTAACGCGATTTCGCGATGAGCTTCGCCTCCTGGCGAGCCCTGTTGGAACAGACGAATCTCCGATGCATTGGGCGATTCCAAGTGGAGATCGACAAAGGTTCGACAAGGTGCTGCCCCCGTTTGCGGCGCATCCAGAGTGGTATAGGAGATCGTCTGTAATTCCCTGGACTGCGCCCAAGCCTGCTGCCGGAAAAGTTGTGCGGATTGGGCGGAGAGACTGGCTCTATCGAAGACGACATCGACCACTTCGTTCTTGCCGCCCTGATGCGAAAGCAGCGGACCCTCCTGTGACACGGGGTTGCTAAGGATCAATTCCTCTTTGCCCAGCTTGGCGGTAAAGGGACTGAACTCCGCCACGCTGTGCGGTTCCGCGCGCCGGATCAACCACACGTCAACGACCAACGCGACGGTCAGCGCCAGCATTCCCAGTCCCATTTGCAGTGTGCGGGTCATTCCTCCACCATCACTTGGTCTGCCGACCAGGCGATCACCCAATTTGCTTTATTCAGCGCCGATTCCCACGCGCGCACTTGAAGCATATGTTCACCCGGCGAGATTTTTTTCCCGCGTCCATTCCATTGATAGGTAGAAGCGGTCTCAGGCTGTACACCGTTGATGTCGTGATGATCGTCGAGTTGCGACACGAGCTGACCCTGGGCCAGCACGACTTTCAGAAACTCAGCTCTGACACGATCGAAAAGGGTGTGGGCATGGAAGCCGTAATTCGCCACTTCCTTGTTCTTGGGGCGAATCGTACCTGGGGCAAAAGTAACTTGATCGATCGCCACCGACCCCACCGCGCGCTCTCCGGCGCCGACTCCAAACAGTCTCAAATATGCGCCTGGGGTGGCGCCGCCGGCGCTCCTCATGACCCGAATCGCATAGCTTCCGGCCGTGGGTTTTTGCGGAAAATAACGTGGAAGCCGGAAAATTACCTGCCTCCTCCGGCCGTCCCCACGGAGCCGGTAATTAAAGGCGGGAAGGGCGGCGCTTTGCACGGTGACGAGAAGGGCGCCACCGTTTGGCAGATAATAATCGAGAACAACTGGCCAGTCGGCTCGGACAAACGCGCCTATGCTTAAGCCACTCATGCTGAATTCATCCGGCATTTTCGGACCCTCGCGCGAAAGCTTGGCTGCAGGCCTATTCCGCGCGCTCAGCCATTTCTGCAAGACGAGTGCGCCACCGGCCCCAACCGCACCGGCAATCCAAGGTGCGTCGCTCCCACCGCGAATCTGAGCCGGCGGCCGACCCGGATTCGTCTCTCCTAGATGTGGCCTCGGCCTTGGCTGAACCGAAGTCGGCTTCGTATATCCGTCGCCGTCCGGTGCAACTCGAGGGGTTTGGCGCGTCGGCTGCTTCTTAATAGGCTGCTGGATGGTGCCAGCCGGCTGATCGGTGGTCTGGCCCGCGGTCAACCCGGAAATCAGGACTGAAATCACGAAGATATAGAGGACCCTCATGCTCCTCCTTTGAGGTGACGTCTCTTAACTAAGCACCACTTTCGGCTGCAACCCTGGCAACGCAACCTGCAACCTTTGAAACCGAGCACGCAATAATCGCCGGCGCGCCAAGCGAAGTTGAGGCTCTTGTTCTTTTCCCCGACGCTGCCCGGCCTCCCCCAGTAGGCGGTGGGGTATTGGCCGTGTGCGGCGTCAAGCGGACCGGTCAGGACAACTACCACTTGCCCGTGCGGATCAGGTTGAATCTGCTCGGCTCACTTGAGGCCGGCGACAGCAAACTGGCCTGAGTCCGCCCGGACTTTGGCCGTCCGGCCATCTCCTGCCGCGAGAGCGGTCCAGTCATTGCGGGCGCGCAACTTCTCCATAATCGAGTCTGCGTTGTCGTCAGGGTTGAACGTGGCAATCCCCAGCGCCGCAGACACGGCGTTCACAAAGCCGCTGCAATCGGACTTGTGAGCCTCACAGTTCGCTTCGCAAATACTTATAATCTGCTGCGGACTCATGTGCACCTCTTTGTTACGGCGGCCGCTCGAGTGCGGCTCAATACGCGAGTGACGGTGCCCTGTGGTTGTATCCTCTCACATTAACTGCCCCGATACAACTCACTTGCTAACCAGGCAGGAACACCCTCCGCCGCCAGTGTGCGGGGGTAGCCAACAATCATTCCCGCGAAGCTTGTCCGCCGCACAGGCCGGAGCTTTGGCTTAGGCCGCAGTCCAAGAACCCGCTAACGCCAGGATTTGCCGCAGTTTGGAGGGATTGGCATTGATGGGAAAAGTCAGGACGCGATATTCCTAAACAATCCGCGGAGCCGCGCACGCTCAGGTGGGATTGAATTGAATTAACTCCAAATGGAATGCGTGAAAACTGCTATGCCAAGCAGATCACTTCGATGGCTGGAGCGGTTTCGACCTAGGGACCTGCGGACCGAATTCGAGGGTTGTCCCCCGCAGTGCACCTGCAAGTAGTTGAATTTATTGGTAGCGGGGGGGCGGATCGAACGCCCGACCTAGGGATTAGGTAGCGGGGGGGCGGATCGAACGCCCGACCTAGGGATTATGAGTTCGCCTGCCGCCCGCAGAACCAGCAAGTTAAGAGGCTATTCTAGCCCTGATTGAGGCGAGAGTCCCAACCGAATTTCCGGCCACCCGCTGGGACTTTCTCACGCCCCGAGATCGCCTCAGATGATCGCAGGAGCGGTGCCTCCGGCACGCATCCCTGCGGCGTCCTTGGGCGATGTCGAGGCAAAACAGAGGGCCTCGGATATGCGGTCCTCGGCTGATTGAGAGGGAGGAAGCGTCCACCCAAGGGAGGGCGTCATGCGTTACAGCGTATCGCCCCGCTGGCTCGATGAACCCGTGTGGACGCCCTTCGCTACTTAGGCCTCGGCTTCAGGATGCGAGGGCTGGTAGCCGCCCACATCACGTCGCTGCGATAGCTTTGGGGAAGCAGCTTGAAGAACTCGACAAGCATGCCGAGCCGCCGGGAATGGGGGAGCGGGCGCAGGAACTGGAGCCAGAGGTCCGCCATCGCCCTGTAGTCGCCCGCAGCCAGCGGCGACGGGCCCTCCTGCTTTGCCGTATGCCTCGCACCCTTGCCGCTGCCCTCGGCGAATAGGCCCGCCATACTCTCCTGCTGGAGGAGGTCGCCGCCCGTGGTGGCGTGCCCGTGCGCCTTGGCACGAGGGCCCACCTTCACGACCGCCATCCCCACGCCCTCGACCATCACGATCTTCAGTTCGCCGCCCTCAACGTCGGCGATCTTCAGCCCCTGCTGATCGCCCAGCTCCACCTTCCCGTCCCACTGGCAGGTATTCCATCTCCGTCTCCGGCACCTCGCACACAGCTCGGGAGGCTCCGGCCCCCGTGCGAGCCACACGTGCCCGCACAGGTCGCACCGCCAGGCGACCATCACCATGAAGCTCATCCGTTACGTTGTAACGCCGGGGCGGGCGTCGAGTCAAGGTGCTGCGCCGTGGCGCTACGGCGTACTGTCCCGGCTGGAGGGACCACCTTATCCCGCTGGCAATCGCCGCACGCTGACGCCCGAGTGGCGGCGACGCCGGTAGCGTCGGTGAGGTCCTTCAGCCATCCCGGCGTTGGTCATTGGCGGGGCGCAGTGTCCGGGCCTTTCGGTTCCTCCGCCTTGACGAACTCATAGAACTCGGCCAGCCTGGCGTCGTCCCATTGGTAGTATTGGTCGGCCCACACGCCCCACAGGCGCTCGGCGTCTGCGTGCTTTGCGTACGCCGCATTCTGCTTCCTGACGAAGGCGAGGCGCTTCTCACGGTCCGCCAGCGGGTCGCCGGGGGGCGGCGGGCTGCTCCTGTACTTCAGCCAGCGGTCGAAGACAGCGGCTTGGACCTTGTCGAGCTTCCGGCGGCGTACTGCCACAGGGTCCCCTCCCCGTGTTCAGCCCCATGAACTGCGCCCTGGCGAACTCCAATCGGATCGCAGGGTCGGTGTGCGGGTCGATGGGCTTCGGGGCCGGAGGTGGGTCTGGGGCCTTCGGTATCGGCGACGGAGCCTCCGTGCTGACCTCACTTGACGCCTTCGGCTGCGGCTGCGTGTCCTTCCATGGGGGGACAGGGCGCGCTTGGGGGGGCGGCGGCCCAGCCGCCGGGGCCGACAGGGATCTCTCCCCTCGCCAGCAGAGCAGAGGCGGGACAGGAGCCTCAGGCTCCTCGTCCCAGACGCCCCGCCGCTTCCCCTTCATGCGGTCTATCTGCTCCCTTGCGGTAAACTCGTAGCCCTCCTCGAACTCCTCCTCGAACTGCCCTACTACCCATTCGCACAAGGGTGCGGGGGCGCTGACAGATGGTGCCGTCGTCCGCCTCGCCCCACACTTTCTTCGCAAGCTCTTGCTCCCCGGCCAGGGCGAGGTCGAGCGCCTGTCCGGGCGTCAGCCCCTTGGCTTCGTTGCCGAGGATGTACCGGCAGTAGGTCTCCACGTCGTCGCCCGGCCCTTCCCAAAGGTCGTAGGATTCGAGCGTCAATTCCTTTATCGCCTCGTACTCGACCGGGGACAGGTCAGACCGCCTCGTCCCGGGCGGGAGCAGGATGTCGAGCGCCTCTGGCGTCTTCAGCCATTCTTCCCAGCCCAGCACAGGCTTGAAGACGACCTCGCCCTCGGGACCGTTAGGTCCAACGTCCTCCACGATGACGAAGACCCGGCGGGGCCGGGGCGAGGGAAGAGGGATGCAGCGGGCGGCGTGCTCGAAGACGAACAGGGAGTCCCGGCATATGCTGGGCTTTTGCAGCAGGGCGGAGAGGACGGAGTCCTCGCAGCCGGGGAAGGGGAGGACGAGCCTGGACGTATCCCAATGGCTCTCTTCCACCGTCTCATCCTTCCACTCGTCCTTGCCTATAAGCACCCACCTCTGCGGTAGCAGGAGGGGGTGGGTCATATTTTCCCCTTCCCTTGTTGTCTTCCCTGTTCTGGCTTCTCTGTTATCTTCTAGATTATGGTCAGCTAGGCTGACTACACTAGTCTGATGGTCTGACTGGTACCCGTCAGATAGTCTGACAGCTCCAGTCAGACCGTCTGACTCCCCGAGTCCGCTGGTCTGACTGGTTAGTCTGCTGGTCTGACTAGTCCGCTGGTCTGACCGCTCAGACGGGGCGGTGTCGCCCCAGCCCACGAACCTCTCCCGCCCGGGTTCTCCTTCGGTCTTCCTGAGGATGTACCTGTTGCCCCCGCCCCTGCTCTGCTCCCGCCAGAAGAGGCCTACCCCCTCCAGCCAGTCCAGCGCCATGCAGACGGTCTCCCTGCTGAGGTGGGTCGCCTCAGCAATCCTGCGCAGGGAGGGGCAGCACAGCCCCGTTTTTGAGTTCTGGCAGTCGGCGAGGTGCGCCGCCACTGACTTCAGGGCATTCCCCGACACCCGCTTCATCTTCCCTCCCCGCTTCACCGTGCCATCGGGGAAGGACGTATACCGCACGGCGTTTCTTGTCGAGTAGCTCATTGCCAGACCTCCTTCGGCAATCGCAGCGCAAGGCTTCTCATGCAGCCCCATGCCGCTCCTTCGACCGATTACTATACACCTGTATCTCGCAAGTGGGAACGGTCGGTGAGTATAATCGTTCTCCCCGTCACGACCCGGCTGCGATCATGTTGCGGTTCGGAGTGGTGCCAAGGGTGGGCTTACATTCTTGCGTCTCCGCTTCCGGCCGCATCACAGAATGAGCAAACGTCCTCCGGTCAT
>CAVYJG010000004.1:0-247486 GCA_963768695.1 uncultured Acidobacteriota bacterium
GCATGTTCTTTGCGCAGGGTCAGCAGGATTCTCACCTTCCGGTCGATGGCCCGGTCGAGCCCCATTTCCAGGCGCAGCAGCATGTTCGCCAGGTCTCGTCCCTCCGGAGCGAGGCAGGCGTCGCGCGCGATGGCGTCTTTCCGCTCCTGCGCCTGCATCTCTTCCGCGAACGCCGCTTCTGCCGCCGCGATCTGATCGTCCAGCAGGCCCTCCAGTTCCTTGAACCGCGCCTCCAGCCCCGCTCCGTCCCCGAAGGCGTCCTTCACGAACTTGTCGAGCCTCGGCTGGTCGTCCTCTCGCCCCAGGCGCGCCCACACCTGGAAGACCTCCAGCAGCCGGCCAATCTGCCGCGGCCGCCACCCCAACTGTCCTTCGTAGTAGCTTTCCCCACCGCCTTCGCCTGGGAGGTCGCGAAGAGTCGCCCCCGCACCTGCTCGCGAATCACCCCCCAAAGCGAAACCAGCATGCGCAGCCGCACCAGGGGGTGGGTGGGCTTGGGCAGGTCGAGCGCCACCGCCTGGCACTGGGAGGGTTCGAAGGTCACGTCCGCAAGGTCCCGGGCGAGCGAGCGCCGCTCCTCCTCGACCTCCTCCAGAGCGTCCCGCATCAGGCCCGTCTCCATGCGCTCCAGCCGGTTGCGCCGCCAGTAAAGCCGCGCCAGGTCTTCGGTCTGCCGATCCCAGAGCGCGTCGGCCGGGCCGTAAGCGGTCGCCAACTCGCGCTTCAGGCTGCGTAGAGTTAGGGGTCTTCCCGAAAAGAACGAGTAGCGGCGGCGTCGGTTTCGGGTGCCGCATGGCACCCCTCACTGCGTTCATTTTCATCGCGCTCTTTTCCGGCCTCGCTGCGGGGACCGGTGGAGGCGCTGCGAATTGCACCGAACGGCATCGAGCCGCTGGGGAGTAAGACAAGTAGATTACCGTGGGAGCATCGTGACTCAGTGAATTGGAAACCCAGGACCAGGGCGGCAGGCAAGCCGTCCCCACGAGAAATGAACGGGACTTGCACGCATGTTCTTTGCGCAGGGTCAGCAGGATTCTCACTTTCCGGTCGATGGCCCGGTCGAGCCCCGCTTCCTGCCGCAGCAGCATTTCCCAGGTCTCTCCCTCCGGAGCGAGGCAGGCGTCGCGCGCGATGGCGTCTTTGCGCTCCTGCGCCTTCATCTCTTCCGCGAACGCCGCTTCTGCCGCCGCGATCTGATCGTCCAGCAGGCCCTCCAGTTCCTTAAACCGCGCCTCCATCCCCGCTGCGTCCCCGAAGGCGTCCTTCACGAACTTGTCGAGCCTAGGCTGGTCGTCCTCTCGCCCCAGGCGCGCCCACACCTGGAAGACCTCCAGCAGCCGGCCAATCTGCCGCGGCCGCCACCCCAACTGTCCTTCGTAGTAGCTTTCCACCGCCTTCGCCTGGGAGGTCGCGAAGAGTCGCCGCCGCACCTGCTCGCGAATCACCCCCCAAAGCGAAACCAGCATGCGCAGCCGCACCAGGGGGTGGGTGGGCTTGGGCAGGTCGAGCGCCACCACCTCGCACTGGGAGGGTTCGAAGGTCACGTCCGCAAGGTCCCGGGCGAGCGAGCGCCGCTCCTCCTCGACCTCCTCCAGAGCGTCCCGCATCAGGCCCGTCTCCATGCGCTCCAGCCGGTTGCGCCGCCAGTAGAGCCGCGCCAGGTCTTCGGTCTGCCGGTCCCAGAGAGCGTCGCCCGGGCCGTAAGCGGTGGCAAGTTCCTTCTGCAAGGCGGCGTAGCGCTCGGGGTCTTCCCCCAGAGCCCGCATAACCGCAGCGTCGTTTTCGGGCGCAGCGTCACACCCGTGCTGGAGCGCGTTCATTTTCATGCGCTCTTTTCCGGCCTTGCTGCGAGGCCCGGTGGAGCGTTGCGAATTGCGCCGCTGGGCGTCGAGCCGCTGGGGAGTAAGACAAGTAGCTTTGCGTAGAGACATAGTAACTCCATGAATTGGAAGATTAGGAGCAGGGGCGGCAGGGGAGCCGTCCCCACGAGAGATGAACGGGACTTGCACAGATCTTACAGCTTACCACGAGCCTAGCTTAGTTGTCAAGTAGAGACGGAGTATATGACTCCGTTGCCATGGGTGGGCAGGCCCTCCGCCGTAGGGGCGAGGCGGTGCCTCGCCCCTACAGGCGGAACCCCGCCTCACGGCTGACGCATACGTCCCGGCTTGAGCCCCGAAGGGGCGATATAACGAAGCCCAGGCTGAAGGCCTGGGTCAACAGGGGCCAATCGACCCCAGAGCCCTGAAAGGGCGGAACAATCCTCTTCAATCCCATACGTACCGCTCGTCGTAGGCAATGCCGTGCGCGTCCAGGAACTTCCGGAATTCCTCTTGAAAGCCGGCCACGCGGTGGTGGTTCTCTTGTTGCGCGATGTACTCCACGACTTCTTCCACATCCGCCCCGCCCACCGAAAACGCGCCGTAGCCGCTTTGCCAATGGAAATTCGCCAAGCCGCGCCCCTTTGGGGCTCAGCAGCCGACCTGAGCACAACCGTCTGCGAGGCGAGGCACCACGGCAAGAGACTCAGGTGAAATGTAGAAACTCCAGGGGGACGGCTTGCCGTCCCCCCGATCATCCGACTTACGGGGCTTTGGTAGAGGCGGTTCGCGAACCGCCCCTACCGCTGCTATCGAGGCTGGCGCAGGGCGAAGCCCCGCGTTGCGTGGAGCCGGAATGAACAGAGACCGCAGAGCTGCGCTCCGCGCCAGCCCGTGAACATATCAAGAATTGCTGACTCTGACGACAGCTTTCATGGTGTATTGCCGACCGGGGCCGAGAGCCACGGCAAAATCGCCAGCATTGCAGGTTTCGATGCAGATGAATTCTCGCCATTCGCTATCCCCGAGATCCGACAAAGCGTGTGCCTTCCGCACCCACGGATTCCACACCGTTGTGGTGCGTGAATTCTGCTTCGAAACGAGCGTGCGCCGATGTAAGGCGGGATCTTCCAGCTCGATCGCATCGGTGGTGTCCAAGTACACGCGATCGGTTTCCGAATCGACTACGATCGCTCCCTGTTGCACCTTTTCCCGATCCGAGTCGGTCTTATCGAGATAATGGACCGTGTCGAGACCCCGCACTCGCGCCGCTTCGATACTCCCCACGCGGTGATACGCATGCAATGCTTCCTCAAAGCACAGCGGCGTTCGACCCGTATTGGTCATCTCGAGCTCGAGGCTCAGCTCCCGGGCGAACGTCGCGCGATGCACCAGGCGGAATTCGGCAGGCCACCATTTCTGTGTGTTCTCGTCGCTCTCCGTGAACATGCTGACGGTAACCGTGCTCCCGGCCCGCGCGATCGACTCGAGTTGCCAGGTCTTCAGGCGGACGAAGCCGTGCGCCGGCGCCTTGGGATCGTCCGCCTTGTCACCAAACCAGGGGAAGCAGACAGGAACGCCTCCACGAATGGCGCGCCCGTCCTCCCATCGCGCCCGGGAGCTGAGAAAAAGCACTTCCTCCCCGCCAGCCGGCTTCCACGAGGTGACGTGCGCGCCGTGCAGGTACATCTCCCCCGCAGCTTCCGGAGAACCGACTGAGACCTTTGGCAATCCGCCGTTTCCCTCGACGATCCGGGCGATGCCGGGAATTTCGAAACGCCGATCCGACTCTGAGATTCCTCGAGCCATGTGCGTTCACCCTCCTGTGGTTAAACAGGCGCTATCTTGCCGTCCTCCAGCATCACACACCAGCCAGGGGACCTGCAAGGTGAGTGCATCTGCACTATCACACCCGATCTTCCACCTAACGTAGCATGAAGATTGTTGGGAGCAAGGGTGTCGGGAAGCTGTGAAAAAATCGCCGGTTGAGAGGTAGCGGCGGGTTTACCCCGCCATATCTCCAGCGTGAGAAGGCGTGTCAGGTACCCTTCCCGGATGTACTGCATTCCTCGCGCCGCCAAGGGTGCGATTACTAACGTCTTGACACTGTAACGTCAAAACGTCATGATGACGGCATGAAAGCCTCACACAAGCGTGCCACCGTATATTTCGATGCCGCCTTGCACCGAGCCTTGCGCGTTAAAGCTGCGTTGACGGAGCGAAGCCTTTCAGAAATGGTCAACGCTGCCGTGAAGCAGAGCATGGCCGAAGACGCGGAAGACCTGGCCGCCTTTAAAGATCGAGCGGATGAACCCGACCTGGCATTCGAAGTGGTTCTGAAGGATCTGAGGCGGCGTGGAAAGCTATAGGGTTTTGATCAAGCCATCGGCGGCAAAAGAGCTTGAGGCGATTCCCAAAAAGGACCGCGCCCGCCTTGCCACAAAGATTGCCGCTCTTGCAGAAAATCCCCGGCCACCGGGCAGCGAAAAGCTTTCCGCGCAAGAAGAGTACCGAGTGCGGCAGGGGCGCCACCGCGTGGTTTACTCCATTTCGGACCCCGAGAGGGCGGTCTTGGTAGTCAAGGTGGCACACCGTCGCGAGGTGTACCGCTAAAGGCCAGACGTTGGCGTAGTATGCTTTCGTCTGTGGCTTTTCGCTCTTTCGCATTGAATCTGCGCTGAGGATTGCACATTTCGAATTTCTTCACTCGTCCTAAGCCGAGGGTTACCCAACCGCACCTTCGCCTCCATCCCCTTTCCCGCGCCTGCGTCACCCATGAACCGAAGGCTGAGCCGGCGTCACAGAACAAATCGCTTGAATCGGAAAATCGCCTGACGTAAGATTCCCGTCTTCGCGAGACAGCAAACACCGGCGTAGGAGTGGCGCAGAGTGACACGGGAGGAGTGCGTCATGGCGAAATGCGTGGGCGGGGTCTTAAGGGCAACGGGGAAGTGTGTGCTGATGGCGTTGGCGCTCGGCATGGCTCTTCGCGCCGGGGCGGAAGAGCCGCGCTACTTCGCCATTCGCCATGCTCGCATCGTGCCGGTTTCCGGGCCGGAGATCAAGAACGGAACCGTGGTGATCGCCAAAGGACTGATCGTGGCCGTGGGCGAGAACGTGAGCATTCCGCCGGAAGCCTGGGTGATTGACGGCAAGGGCTTGAGGGTTTACCCCGGCTTCATCAACGCGCTGAGCGACCTGGGATTGGGCCCGCCTGCCCCGGCGGGACCCGGAGGAGGCGCCGGCAGAGGTCAACCGCAGCAGGCGCAGCAAGTCTCACGCGGTCCGGAGGATCGTCCGGCGAGCACGCCTTGGATAAACGCCGCGGACGAACTCAAGGTGGACGACAAGCGGATTGAAACCTGGCGCGATGGCGGCTTCACTTCCGCCCTGGCCGCGCCGATGACCGGGATATTCCCGGGCCAAGGCGCGGTGATCAACCTCGCGGGGGATCGGCCGAGCGCAATGGTGGTGTCCGCTCCCAGCGCGCTTTTGATTACCCTCCAGCCGGCGCGCGGCTTCGCAAATTTCCCCGACTCCTTGATGGGCGTGATCGCTTACGTCCGCCAGGTCTTTCTGGATGCCAACTGGTACAACCAGGCGGAGCCGATCTATCGCTCGCACCCGCAAGGTCTGGAGCGGCCCGGTTATGACCGGGCGGAAATCGCGGTGAACGATACGCTGGTCTCCGGCCGTCCGGTTCTGTTGCCGGGGAACACCGCGCAGGAAATGCACCGGGCGCTGATGATGACGGATCGGCTTACCGCACATACCATCCTATACGGCGGCCAGCAAGCCTACCAGGATGCCGATGAACTTGCGGCCGCGAAGGTCCCGGTGCTGGTGAATCTGAAGTGGCCGGAGAAGGAGAGGGACGCCGACCCGGAGGCGGAGGAACCCTTGCGCGTGCTTCGCCTCCGGGATCGCGCTCCTTCCGCCCCCGCCGCGCTCCAGAAGGCCGGTGTGAAGTTCGCTTTCTACTTCGAAGGGGCAGGGGTTCCCAAGGACGCGCTCAAGAACGCGAAGAAGGCGATCGACGCAGGTCTGCCTGCCGATGCGGCCCTGCGCGCCTTCACACTGAACGCGGCGGAGATTCTGGGTGTGAGCGACCGGATGGGTTCCATCGAGCCCGGCAAGATTGCCAACCTGGTGGTGACGGACGGGGATGCGTTCAACGAAAAGACCAAGGTGAAGATGACCTTCGTAGACGGCCGCCGCTACGAAGTGCACGAACCCGGACGGCCGACGGCGCCGCCGGCCGTTAAACTCACCGGGAAATGGAAAATCAGCCTGACGAGCCCGCAGGGGCCGGAGGAAGCCACGGCAGACCTCAGCATGGCAACCGACGGCACGCTGAGCGGGTCGCTCACCGGCGTTTCCGGGACGACGCTCGGCTCCGCGGGCACGGTTTCAATCAGCGAGGGCTGGGTAAGCGGCAGCCAATTCAGCTTTACGTTGAGCCTCACTTTGGAAGGAAGCCCCGCCGACGTCACCTTTAGCGGGACACTCGAGGGCGAGCAAATGAAAGGGACAGCCAGCGGGGGAGGCATGTCGGTGGACTTTACGGGCACGCGCGCCGGCGGCACGGCTCCGGCTGGAAGCGCCGGCCAGGAGGTGGAATAGATGAAACGCGCATCTGGCTTGATCAGATTGCTGTGCCTCCTGGCGGTCTGCGCCCTCGGCGCCCAAGCTGCGGAGGTCACCTTAATCAAGTCCGGCACCATCCTTACCGTCACCCAGGGAACGATTGAAAACGGCGATGTGCTGATCCGCGACGGCAAAATCGCGGAAGTGGGAAAGGGCCTGAAGGCGCCGGAGGGGGCGAAGGTGATCGACGCCACAGGCCTGTTTGTGATACCGGGCATCATCGACTGCCATTCGCACATCGCGGTGGCGGGCAGCGTTAACGAAGGCAGCGTCAGCGTCTCCTCCATGGTGAATATCGCCGACGTCCTGAACCCGGAAGACATCGATATCTATCGGGACCTCGCGGGCGGCGTGACCACTGCCAACATCCTGCACGGCAGCGCCAACCCGATCGGGGGACAAACCCAGGTGATCAAGCTGCGCTGGGGAAAGCCGGCCAAAGACCTTCCTTTCGAAGGCGCGCTGCCGGGGATCAAATGGGCCCTGGGAGAGAACGTCAAGCGCTCCGGCTTTTCGCTTCCCGGCACATCGCAGCGCTATCCAGCCTCGCGCATGGGCGTGGTGGACGTTTTCCGCGAGGCTTTCTCAGAGGCGTTGGATTACAAGAAATCCTGGGACGACTATAACCGCAGGAAGGCCGCCGGGGAAGCAAACTTGATTCCGCCCCGGCGCGACCTGAAACTCGAGCCGCTGTTGGAGGTGCTCGAAGGCAAACGATTGGTGCATATGCACTGCTACCGCGAGGATGAGATATTGCAGTTGATCCGCGTGGCCGAGGAGTTTCACTTCAAGATCGCCACTTTCCAGCACGTGCTCGAAGGTTACAAAGTGGCGGATGAAATCGCCAAGAGCGGCGCGGGCGCTTCCACGTTTTCCGACTGGTGGGCTTACAAAGTTGAAGCCTACGACGCCATCCCGTATAACGCCGCACTCATGACGGAGCGCGGCATCTTGGTTTCGATCAATTCCGATAGCGGCGAGGAAGCACGCCACCTGAACCAGGAAGCGGCCAAGAGCATGAAATGGGGTGGGCTCTCACACGATGAGGCGTTGAAGCTTGTGACCATCAACCCAGCCATCCAATTGCACATCGCGGACCGCGTGGGCTCAATCGAAGCCGGCAAGGATGCGGACCTTGCCATTTACAACAAAGACCCGCTCAGCGTCTACGCCGTGGCTCAGAAAGTCTTGATCGACGGGCAGGTTTACTTCGACCGCCAGCAGGACCTTGCCCGTCGCGCAGCCACCGAGAAAGAAAAGAAAGCACTGGTTGAGAAAGAGTCAAAAGCAGCCGAGGCTCGGAAAAGGTCTGGGCGGCCAGGCGCAGGCCCCAATGCCGCTCCCAGGCCCGGGGCGCCACCGGCGGGAACCGCGAAAGCTCCTCGGGCGCCCGGCGAGTTGAGTAGCAACACTTAGTTCGGATGTCATCCTGAGCGCAGCGAAGGATCTCTGTATTCATGTGGCTTCTTGAGCATAACGCGAACTGCGGGGATCCTTCGCGGAGTTTATCCTGAGCGAACCACGGAGATTCTTCGCTTCGCTCAGAATGACAAGCGAAGGACTCAGGATGACAGCGAACCTCTGAGGTCAGAGAAGGAGAGCGACGCAGATGAGTCATCGACGGATGCTGCTGGCCTTCGCGGCCACTCTGGTGGCCGTGCCTCTTGTCACGTCGTGGCTTCGCACCGATGCCATGCCGGAGCCCGCCGCGGTGCCGCACGTCTATGCCGTGCGCGATGCAAAGGTTTACACGCTGGCCGGCCCGCCGCTGGAGAACGCCACAGTGGTGATTCGCGACGGCAAGATCGCTGCCGTGGGCCGGAGCGTGGAGGTTCCCGGCGATGCCGAGGTCATCGATGCCAAGGGGTTGGAAATCTACCCCGGCATGTTCGACTCCGCGACCACTCTCGGCCTGCGGGAGATCGAAGCCGTGGCTGCCTCGGTGGACTCGAGCGACGTGGGGACGTACAACCCGCAATTAACGGCAATGACGGCAGTTCATCCAGCCAGCGAACTGATCCCGGTGGCGCGCGCCAATGGCATCACGCACGCTCTGGCCACGCCCCTGGGCGGAGGCGGATTCCGCGGCGGTGGAGGCTCGGTGATAACCGGCCAGGCTTCGGCCATCAACCTGGCGGGCTGGACAGTCGAGGAGATGCTCATTCGCCGCTCCGTCGCCATGGTGGTGGATTGGCCGACCATGCAGACCCGGTCTTTTGACTTCAGTACTTTCAGCGTCCGGGAGCGTCCGTTCACGGAAGCGAAGCAGGAATACGACAAGCGGATATTCGAGCTGACCGACTTGCTGGAGCGAGCGCGCCATTACGCCCAAGCCATGGAGAAGGGCTCCGGGCAGAACTTTGATCGTGACCTCAAGCTCGAAGCGCTCGTGCCCGTCGTGCAGGGCAAGCTGCCGGTGCTGGTGGTGGCCGAGCAGAAGCGCGCCATTCGCGACGCGGTCGAGTTCTGCGAGAAGCAAAAGCTCAAGATGATTTTGGGCGGTGGATCAGAATCCTACAAGGTCAAGGAACTGCTGGCCTCCAAGCACGTGCCGGTGATTCTGGGGCCCACGCAGGCTCTGCCGGAAGACGAAGACGCGCCGTACGACCAGTCCTACGCCACACCCGGCCAACTGCACGCTGCGGGCATCAAGATCGCCTTTGCGACTTTTGACGACTCTTCGTTTTCGCGCCGCCTGCCTTACCAGGCCGCCAATGCAGTCGCGTATGGACTTCCCTACGACGAGGCCTTGAAGGCCGTCACGCTCTACCCGGCTCAGATCCTTGGCCTCGCCGACGAGTTAGGCACCATCGAGACCGGCAAGATCGCCGACCTTATCGTCACCGATGGCGACCCGCTCGCGATCCCGACGCGAGTTCGCTATCTCTTCATCAATGGCCAGTTGACTTCAACCGATAACAAACACTTGAGGCTGTACGAACAATACCGCAAGAGGCCCAGACAGTGATTTCCGCAGTGAGAGCTGAGCGAATCGCGCCGTTATCGCATGAAGCGAAGAAAGTGGTGGAGGGATCAGGGGCCTGAGACACCTAAGGATTGTATCTCCCTGGCGCGCGGACCGAAGAGAAGGCACAAGGGAACTCCTGAACGAGCCATCAAAGATGACTTCCCACATGACCCCTTCAAGATATATACTTTTACACGTGCGCCCGTAGCTCAGATGGATAGAGCGGTTGCCTCCGGAGCAACAGGTCGCAGGTTCGAATCCTGCCGGGCGTACCAATCATTTGTAAATAAAGAACTTATCACACATACCAACTCTTCCAGCACCGCGCCTATGCGGCGGTCTGCGAGGTTCGGCGCTCCTTGATCAGCTCCAGTACCCGCTTCCAACTCTTGATGAAACTACTGCGAAACAAGCTCACGGGAGCGAATTCGGCAAATTCTTCAACAGCCAGGCCGTCCTCCAAATATCCTCGCCTGAAGTCGGGGAGTTTCTCCATCAACTCCGCAATAACCTTCTGGGGAACCGGATTGAACATTCGGTAGACCACCGGAGGGTCCTGCTTGAGCAATTCATCGGCGGTACCCTCCCAATTGATCGTGCAGCAAACCCTTCCTCCCACCATTTCGGTGAAATGGTGTAGCCCTCTGGCTCCTCCGGCAACAAACGTGGCCGGATAACCGCGCTCCTGCATCATCACATACCACTTGCGAGCCACTGCCAACCCCGCCTGCCACACCACATCTGGGGAGATGTCAACCTGCTCTCTTTGGACCACGCTTTGGAAGTGATCGTCATAAATGCCGGCAATGTGGGAGACGTAGAACTTGGGGCTCTTGCCGCAACGCCGGGAAGCTTTCAGGTAGGCCTCACAAATGGCGACGCCCTGGGCGACGCCGAAAACTTCGGTGGCATTCAGCGGCACATCATGCCCGACGAGATACTCCATGGCCGTCAACCCGCTCTTCGTGGTAGGGATCTTGCAACAGATGTTGGGCGAAACCTTGCGGTTTTCGAGCGCCTCGCGGATGATGACGTCCGGGTCATCTTCGTGAATCGGGTCACCCTGAATGGTTACATAGCCACTTTCTCCCGAATGTTGTCGATAGATCTGCATGAATTTTTCGGCGATGGGGGCAACCAGTTTACGTTGAAAAATCGCTGCCACCTCATCGTCGTTATCCGATTCCCGAATGACCGCGTCGAGAATCCTTAGGGCGTACGCACCCTCGGTAGGATGGTCTACCATCTTCTGGGTATAAGAGGGGTTGTTGGTGCAGCCGCTGGCGCCATGGGCGATGGCCAGGTCAGCATGCTGGCGAGTCGGATTGTTGACCCAAAACTCAGTGGGTGTCTGATTTACGACGCGCAAAAGGTAAGGTTGATTCATCTGAGCTCCTTAGGTGCTTCCTCAATGCGCAGCATCGACCCATTCGAGGGCGCTCCATACCCAGACTCGAATCGACAGGGCAAAAATGCCGCGCCGGGTTCGCTGAATTCAGGGAACGCGCTTGATCCGCAAGGCGATGTCCACCGTATGCTCGGGAGTGTCAAGTTCCTTCCGTCCACCCTGGTGCGAGAAAGTGGTGCTGCTGATGACAGAACCTGAGGCCGGGTCTACCCAATCTTCGCGGTAGGTTCCTGCCGGGAGGGCCACAACGAAGGTTTCCTGATAATGTCCGGGGTGCACAATATAGTACATCTGGTCGCGGGCGAGTTCGCTGTGGTGATGATACAAAGCATACTGTTCTCCCGGCTGGCTGATACCTCGACAATAGGCTCCGTCCGGCACGCCGCTGATCACGAAGCTCTTGTCCGCCTGCATCTTGACGAAGTCGAAACTGTGAATGAAGTCCCTCAGGTTCCGCAGCGCGCTCATCACCTGGGCATTGTCGGGAGTGTCGCCGGCCGGGTCCTGCGTCGAGAATCGCGAGTTCAATTGATTAAAACTCGCCCCGCCGCCCACCATGAACTCCCAGGCTTCCACGCGGGAAGCCGTGACCGGGTCGGTATGCTGATACCACATCGGGTAATACGAGGTTTCGTTGAGTTCGATCGGCTTGTTGTGGCCGTACTCATAATCGAGACCTTTCATTCCCCCCATTTGCTCACTATCCTCTTCCCCACCCCACACGTACTGCCCGACAATGATCGAGAGCAACGGACTTCCCGAGAAATCAATCGGACCTGCCAGTGGCCCCTCCACCATCTGCGCCACCAGGTGCTTTTTGGGCAGCTTCGCTTCCGTATCATGGACGACTTGCAGCAGGTGGCCTACCCAGGGACCCGCGTCCGCGTGATCCGTAAAGTTGGACGGCTCATCGCAGATCTCGAGAATGACGTTGTCAAACGCATTCACTTCCTGGGTGATCTTGCTCACGTAATCGCTTTCGCGTTGGACCAGGTCCGGATGTTTCATCGTCTGCGCGTCCTTGAAATCGCATTTGCCCACGCCCTGGATGTTGTTTTCGTAATACAGGGGAGACCGGGGCCATCGATTGAGATACTGCGAGTTGAAGAAACAGACCTCGACCACAATACCGCGTTCCGCCGCCTTGGTAATGAAGTCTTTCAGGCGGACGAAGAAATCCGGATTCCACTTGTCGAGGTCGAATTTGTTTCCGCCGTAGACATAACCGGGCTCGCTGCTTCGCGCCCAAGGCACGATGGTCCGGCTCGGCTTCGGACCCACTGGGTTGCCGTGGACGTACTCGTCCACCATCTCGATCACGGCGCCCGGCCACGGACGCGTGTAGTTCATTCCATACGCCTTCAGAGCATCCAGATACTTGACATAGTCGAAATCCAGATTGATCACGGCTCCGTAATGCTCAGCGGAAGTGATCAGGATGGTGGGCTGTCCATTGAACAGATAATAGTGTGGGTTGGCAGGATGGAGTTTGATCGGCTGGCCAAGGACTTGCGCCACGAAGACTACACAGATTACGCCTAGAAGCCCTATCTTCTTCGACATGTTACGCCCCCTTCATCTCCTCTTGGTGGAAGATATTTAAACTGGCGTTCCCCGGTCATCTCCTAATCCTCCCGCGCCTTCAGCTCGATTCAGCGGCAATCGCGTTCCATCGTCCCAACCTCGAATCGAAACCGGCAGCTACGGCGCCGGCCGGGCTGTGGGCGGGCGATCTGGACCGTAAACCTCGCTAAGCGAGACGCACCGCCGCTCGGCAATACTCCGATAGGCCGCCTCGACTGCCGCAAAGGTACGCAGATACGAGCGGCCGTCGGATTCGAACGGAGAACCGTTTTGCAAACATGATATGAAGTGAGCCTGCGTAGCGCGCACACTATCCCCAAAAGGACCACCCGTGGCGTCGTTTTTGCGCACGAGGACGTTATTTCGATAGAGATCGCCGGTCGCAAGAATCGAGATGACGCCGAGCTCACCTTCGAAGAAAGCGTCCCCCATGGCTGGACCATCCGGGTAGGGATCCTGAAACCGGTGGCCGTCGACCCAACCATGAACCCCGTTTTGGTGGCTTAACACGATGATGGCTTGGTCTTCGGCAGCGATGTGCGGGTTCCGGCGACTGGCTTGCGCATAAACCGAGCCAATCTCGCCAAAAAGAAACCGCGCGGTATCCATGTGGTGGACTAGGGTCACGTGAACAATCAACCTCGGTTCTTTCCGGAAGTAAGCCTGCTCGGTATAGGGCTCATCTCCCAGCCCGTCCCGCCTGCGGAAGCGAAATCCGTAGCCGACGGGAGCGCCAATATCTCCCCGGGCGATCATTTCGTGCGCAGCACGGTACCAGGGCTGCCATCGCCAGTTTTCATGAATCATTAAGCGCACACCGGCTGACTCCGCCACCTCGACGAGCTTCACGGCTCGGGGCCAATCGGGCGCCATCGGTTTCTGGCAGATGGTGGGAATTTTTCTTTCTGCCGCAAGCTGGACGAGTGGAAGGTGGGAGTCCGCATGGGTTGCGATATCTACGAAGTCGAGCTGTTCGCGCGCGAACAACTCTTCCGCCGAACTATACGCTCTCTTTGCGAATCGCTGTGCGCGGTCCAAGCGCCGGTCGGCTGCAGCCACGATCTCCACACCAGGAATCCGCAGCCAACCTTGACGATGATTCTCCGCGAACCAGCCACACCCGATAATGGCCCCTTTCAAGGGACTCAACATCTTCGCCTCCCATGAGCGGTGAGAGCGCTGTGAGTTCTTCTCTGCATCCAGTCAAACGCTTAGTTACATCGAAACAACCTCTGGCGGCCTCATCCGCACAACTGGAAGATTTTCTCTACGTTCCCGTTGCGGACGCCGTACATTCGATCGTGAAGGTTTACGGTGGCGTCGGAGTACCGGACCCAGATTTCGATCCTGTCGCCAATAGTGATGGGTGGCGCAGCCTCGCCCAATTCAATAATGCCGTGCTCGGCATTGAGCCTGCGGAGAGTGACCCCGTCGAGACCCTTCACCAGTGGTATACCGCGTTCGCTACTGAGGGTTTTCACGCCGGCATCGACGATCACGTACTCCCGGCCGGTCTTGCTGATCACTGTAGATAACACCGTCAGGGCGAGGTCAAAGTCTGTGCAGCATTCCCGATAGTTGGTATCCATGAGCAGGTAAGAGCCTGCCTGGACTTCCGTCAACCCGGGGTAGCATCCGGACAGGGAATAGGTGCCGGTTGCGCTTCCACTGACGATTCCGACGGCGATGCCTTCGGCTTCCAAACAGGCTTTCGTCTCCAGCAGAGGCCGCAGCGCCGCGGCCACCGCATCAGCTTTCTCCGGCCCGGGCAGTTGGTGTGAGAGGTGGCCTCCATATCCCATCAAGCCACGAAACCTCAGGCCGGTTGCCAAGACCTTCCTGACCAGGAGCACCGTGGGATCTCCGGGAGGAACGCCGCAGCGGTGCTGGCCGATATCAACGTCGACGAGCACGCTGATGGGCGTCTGCCCGTTACGGCCCGCACGGGCAAAGTCATCGGCAACCCTCTCATCATCGACGCAGAAGATGATGTCCGCCTGCTGAGCGAGTTCCACACAGCGGCGCATCTTGATGGGGTCCACGATCTCGTTCGCCAGCAGGATCTGCCGCACCCCTTGCTCGACCAGGCATTCGGCTTCCGCAAGCGTGGCACAGGTGAGGCCGATGGCGCCGGCATGGAGTTGGGCTTGGGCCAATTCCGGACACTTGTGGTTTTTGTAATGAGGACGCAGTTTCGCCGGCGCGGTCCGGAAAAAGGCCGCCATACGCTCCAAGTTCGCTTCCATTCCCTTGAGATCGACGAGAAGGGCCGGTGTCGGAATTTCATGTATGGTCACGGATCAGTGTTCCTCTCTCGGACTTGAAGATCCTCGGCAGGGTGGACCATTATTGGTATAGAGGGAGGCCTTCGACCCCAACGTCAAACACCTCTAGAGAACCATATTCATTCTCGGTCACATATATTCGGGTGTCTCCAGGCAAGCCGAAAGCCACGTTGGTCGGCTTCTGCCCCCGGGTCGAAATATGCTCAATCACTCGCCCACCCGCATCCAGTACGGTGACTCGGCCTCGGCCGAAAATCGCGACATACAACCTGCCATCCTTGCTAAAAGCCATCCCATCCGGCCCCTGAAAACCCGAACCGGGATCGGAATTAGAATTGCCAAAGGATTCCCGCGGACCCAGTTTTCCGCCGTCGCTCCAGGAGTAGCGATAGACCATCCCCGTCACGGTCTCGTTGACGTAAAGTTTGCCGTCCGGACCGAATGCAATCCCGTTGCTAAAGCGCAACCCGCTCTCCAGTTGTCGCACCTGCTTGGTTTTTGGATCGATCCGGAAAATCCGACCGTCGAGTCTTACGCTTTTGTAATCGGGCCGGTGCCCCGTGCCGATCTTAAAGTCCCCAACCCTGACGCCCGAATCCGTCATATACACCGCGCAATCCGGACCGAAACAGAGATCGTTCGGCCACAAGAAAGGGCGACCTTCGCACTCGGCGGCGATGACTTCCATCTTTCCATCCAAGGTCATCCGGAGCAGGGTCGAATTGAGGGATTCCGCGACCCAAACAAATTCGTTTTTATCCAGCGCCAGGCCGTTCGGCCGTCCAGTCTTAGCGATCACCTTCTTGTGCTGTCCATCCGGGCTAATCTGCGTGACGCAACCAGGTTGGGTCCCCATTTCTACCACCAACCAACTTCCATCGTGGAGCACCACTGGACCTTCGGGGAAACTGAGCCCTGAGGAAAAAATCATTGGACAAACTCTCCTGGCTTCATCACCCGTTTCCCAGCCGGGTTCTGATAACCGGCAGGTGATCGTTTCTCGGAAGCCGAAATACTCTCTGGCGCCAAATTATCTTGCCCCAAGCCGGAGGGGTGGTGTGCAAGGGTGTCCTCAACCGCCGTGCCGCTATACCGACGCCGATACTGGCCGGGGGGCATACCTACGGCCTTGCGAAATACCATCCCAAAATAACTCTGATCGCAAAACCCGACCTGTTGACAGAGCTCAGCAATGGGGAGGTTTGTGGCTGCCAGTAGCCTTTGGGCTTTAGCGACCCTCAGATGAGTGACATAGGCGACAAACGTCTGACCTGTCACCTTGGTGAAGAAGCGGATAAAATGTGACTTGCTCATCTCCGCCATCGAAGCCATTTCGCTCACCATGATGGGTTCGGCGAAATGCTCGTCGAGAAAGTCCAGCACCGGGCGAAGACGCTTGATGTTCTCCTGCTTGCGACGGAATTCTCTGAGCCCAACGTGGTAATCGGCGTAATGGTTACCGAGCAGGACTAAAATCATCTTCAGGTAGGTCCGGGCGTTCAGACGGGCGCGGACCGATTTGGCAGGCAGTTCCGCATAAATGAGCTTGATGAGCTCGATGACCTTTTCGGGGATACCCGTCCGGGCGGGCACCAAGTGGGGGAAATTGGCGTCCTGGGCCAGAAAAGGCATCAGGTACTCCACCCCTTCACCTTCACCTTTCTCTCCCAGAACCGCCTGGGGCAGAAAATAGAGCGACACGGATTTGTTGGGGGGCGGGCCATACCGGACGGGCCGGTGGAACAGTGTGCTCCCGATCACGATCAGGCTCCCCGCCCTGACCTTGAAGTTCTGGCGATGGACCTGAAACGTAATTGCGCCTTCGGTTATATATACCACTTCGAAATAGTCGTGACGATTGAGGCGAAAATTGGTGCGCTTGCTGTAACTATAGAAGCGCACGTCGACCGGAAGCATGGGATCGAACGACCAGGAATAGAATCCATGGGCATTCATCCGTGGATCGATGATCGTAAACGGGTTCTCCCACTTCATTTCACTGGTCCTCCCGGTGCGGAGGCACCGGCCGCAAGAGCTTAGAACAACGGCCGATGGTCCGCCTCCTCGGCGGTCTCGAAGCGCTCTTCGACGACGCGTCCCGCTGCGGTGAGCCAATCGTGCTTGCCCATCAGCTCGAGCACGAGCAGCGCGACAAGACCAAGGGCAAACCAGGCCCCGACCACCGCGGGGGCGTAGCCGACCGGCGGTAAGGGCCACGGTGAGAGAGAATTGTACGCGACAAAGAAGAGGGCGACCGTCCCGATAAGCGGAAATATCGCGTGCAGTACCGGGTTGAATTCGTCCCGCCGCTCGCGGAAATAGTAAAGAAACACACCAAGGTTGGCAGCGCTAAAGACAAGAATCAAGGCGAAAGTCAGCGCCGTGCCCATGAATTCGAATTCCTTTTCCGGGCCGATCCACCAACCCAATCCTAGCCCTACCGCAAAGGTGAGAAAGATTTGGAACTTGACTCCATTCACCGGTGTTTTGTACTTGGGATGTACCTTGGCGAAAGCTCGCGGCAGGGACCCGGAACGGGCCATGCCGAACCACACCCGAGTGGCCCCGTTGTTGGCAGCGATGGCGGCGGCGATCACGGAATTGAGTAACGCCAGGAGCACGATCACCCAAGCTCCCCCCCAGAATCCGCGGGCCATGACAAACGTCGGATTTTCCTGAGAACTGATGAAACCGGGCAGCCGGTTCGTACCCCAGCCTGTTAAAAGGCCCCAGGAACAGAGTACCAGGAAAACCCCCATCACCAGAATCGAGATCAAGATGGCGCGCGGGAGATTCTGGCGGGGGTTTTCGCTTTCCTCGGCCAGCGGCGCAACGGACTCCCACCCATTGAATGCAAAAATCGAGAATATCACCGCCAGGAACAGCCCACTGCGGCTCGAGGCTCGGGCGGGGTTGAAGCACTCGAGCGTAATGCCTCCCGACCCTGGCCGTACGAATCCCCAGAGGCTGAGAGCGAAGGCAATGGCAATTCCGGCCGCACCCAGATAAACCATCCATTTCGCCGAGACTTTGATGCCTCGGTAGGTTATGAATCCCACGAGCGAGCCCAGCAGTAGTAAGGAGAGCCACCACGGAAAGTCGACGCCGTACGCCGCGCGTAAGGCTTCTTCCAGGACGGAGCCGATAAACGCCAGGAGAAAACCCGCAACCGTCGGATCGTACAGGAAATAGAGCCAGGAGGCGAGAAACCCCACTCGTGGGTGGACAGTTCTGCTTACATAAGTGTAGTAGCCGCCGGCCGAAGGTAAATGCTTGGCCAACTGGGTAAGGCAAACGCCCAGCACGATGACGATGAAAAATGCGAGAAGATACGCCAGAGGCGCAGCAGTACCCGCATGGGTAGTGGTGAATTGAATGGTGAAAAGCAAGGCCGTTGCCGGAGCCATGTGGGTGAGGCCTTGCATCAACACTCCGGGCAATCGCAATGCGCCGGCGCGCAACTCCGTCTCCGCCACCATCACGGGGTGGTTTACCGCCGACTTCTCCGAACCGGCCACGGCACTGCTCCTGTTGACAGCATTCCGTCCCAGTAACCCCTCCCCGGCCACGCGTCAGCCGCCCCCTCAGGGGCGGCCTCAAGTAGCCCAAGGCGTAAGAACCTGTGAAAAAGTCGCTTGCCTGTCATCCTGAGCGCAGCGAAGGATCCCAGCAGTTTCTTATGGTTCAGCGGCTTACGAACAGCTGCAGAGATCCTTCGCTTCGCTCAGCATGACAGACGATTTTTCACGCTTTCTCACGCCGTGGGCTACTCGCTGACGCCCGTCAGCTGACGGGCTGACATATCCAACCGACTTCTGAGCCACGACACCAGATGTGTAAGTCAGTTGGTCCTCACTTTTCGGCTCCCGCGCGTCACTACGCCTCGTGCCCCCCCTTCAATAGTACAACTTGAGGGCAAATTGAATCTGCCGGGAGGGATTTGCCGCGCTGAGCGCTCCGGCGTTAGCGAGGTCGAACGTGTCGCCGATGCTATTCCCCTGGAAGTTCGGGTGATTCACTATGTTGAAAAACTCAGAGCGAAACTCCAGGTGGAAACGCTCCGAAAGCTGGAAATTCTTGAAGAGCGAAAAATCTATCTCCACCAAGCCCGGCCCTTGCAGGATATCACGCCCTGAATTCCCAAAGGCGCCTGGAACGGGATATTGGAAATGTGCAGGGTTGTACCATTCATTCACATTCTGGTTGGCAGGTTTCAGCGGGACACCGGGGACCACATCGGGCCGGGAGTCCCCGTCTGAGTTCGACTCGTTCACGGAAGAGAAGACTGAGACGGGCAACCCTGTCTGAAGAGCATCGGCCCCAACCAGCTGCCAGCCACCGAGCACAGCGTTGGCCGCTGAGCTCATGCCTGAGCCGAACCGCTTGCCGTGGCCGAACGGCAATTCGTAACTGTAGCTAAAAGCGAAGCGCTGGCGAGCGTCGAAGTCAGCCAAGCCTCGTTCCCATCCTGGATCAGGCCCGGCATAGCGGAAACCCGCCTGCCCGCTGCCTTCACCCAGCGAGGCTTCCGACGTTCTCGTCAATCACCTTGCCAAAAGTATAAGCAGCCAGGAAACTCAAACCGTTGGAGAAACGTTTCTCCAATTTCGTCTGTAGTGCGTGGTAGATGGAGCTGCCGCAACTGCACCACAATGCCGGGTCATCATGCATAAAGGGGAACGGGCGCCGGCTATCCAGAGAAATGTTGGGATTGGCCGTCGGGGCGGCTTGATTGGCGTTGCGAAACTCGTACAGCCCCGTGCCCTTGGAGCCCGTATACTCGATATCCCACACGATCCCTCTCCCGAACTCCTGCTGTATACCGAAATTCCAGACCCCCTCGTAGGGATTGCGAAAATGGGGATCGAGCGCGAACAGACCCTGCGGCGTCGGAATCCCCGGCTGACCCGTGGTGAGGGCATTCGATGGGAACCCCGCCGAGAGCTGCGAGACGATGGGGTTGGGCGTAACCACACTCGACTCGCTATAGGTCAAGTTATGATAAAAAGGTTGATCTTCGCCCATGTTGGGACTGCTGAGCGGGCCGGCCTCGTAAAAGGTCCAGAAGATCCCATATCCGGCCCGGATCACGGTTTTGGGAAGGACATTGTAGGCGAGACCGAGACGCGGTGCGAAGTTCAAATGTTGGTTGGGGACAAGCGAACGAGGAGCGTTCAGATTCACCGGAATGTCCGCAGAGTCAAAATACGCGGCAAAAGGATTATTACTCAGGGGCGCTCCCTTCACCACGTCGAGCGTGTCATCCTTCAGGTCGAAGCTCGACATGGCGTTGTGCTTCTCCATGGCGTGTGCGTTGTACTGGTACCGCAACCCGAGGTTCAACGTCAATTTCCTGGTCGCCTTGTAGTCGTCCTGGATGAAGAAGGCATAGCCCGGCTGCTGGAAGGTGTCATAAACTCCATTAGTAAGTTGCGCCGTGCCGAGATTCCCCAGCAGATAAGAGGCAAATCCGAGGCCGGTTGTACCGAGGTTGTTCGGGTCTCGCGTGCTATCGCCATTGAAGGTGAATCCCCCGCGCGGGTATTGCGGCTGCAGGAAGGGGATATTCATGCGCGGGTAGATCTCTGCACCCACTTTTACTGTATGCGGGCCACGGATCATGCTCAGAATGTCATTAAACTCCCAAACCGTCGAGCCATCGATTGTCGGCTGTGCCCAACCGTTGCCAAAGCTCGTGATCCCCGAGACGAAGAACGCCGGAGTTCCTCCATTCGGCCAAGCCGCCGAAGAAAACGGGATCCCGGGAATGCCCAGTTGCGCTGATTGATCCACGTCCCCATTCTTCGCGAAGTCGAATATCTGCTCCGCGAGGTAGTTCCAAGTGTAAGCGGCGCGAAACTCATTGATCGTACGAGGACTAATCAGGTGGGTTTCCGTGATGACGGCTTGCCGCGACTGTTGTACGAAGCTGCCGTTCCTGAAGTTTGCATCCCCAAACGGTAATACTGGCGGGCGAAGCTCGGGTTGATTTTGGAAACTAAACCGGAGAAACCCTGTATCCTTCTCGGAGAAGCGGTGATCGAGGCGTACGTCGAATTGATTGATGTCATTCGTCGCGACGGGATTGTACAGGAAGTTGTTTCCTACACCCGACGGACTTACGCTACCCGGTAAATTAGGCGGCGGAAGCAACGCCAGGGCCGCCACGGCCGCGGGGTCGAAGCGGTTGGACGGAATCTGGTTTCCTGAAAACGGCTGGCGAGTCGCCACCCCATTGACTACGGTAGTGGTAGCGGGGTCGAAAATCTGTTGAAATCCTGAGAAATCGCCGGCCCGCCATGCCAGTGTGGGAACCGTCTCGAGGTCAGTCTGTCCCTGGCGTATCCGCGTACCTTGGTAGTCGGCAAAAAAGAATGTCTTGTTCTTCCCATCGTAAATGCCCGGGATCAGCAACGGGCCGCCGCCCGTAACGCCGAACTGGTTCTGCTTGTAAACCGGGATGGGGGCGGTGTGCGAGTCGAAAAAGTTCTTGGCGTCAAGAGTGCTGTTGCGCAGGAACTCGTAAAAATCGCCGTGCAATTGGTTCGTCCCGGACTTAATTGTGACATTCATCACCGCGCCTGCCGACGTGCCGAATTCAGCGCTCATGTTATTGGTTTGAAGCTTGAATTCGCCAACGGCATCCGGCGGAGGTCCGATGACATAGTCGGCGCCGCCGGTCAAGCCCGCCTGGCGGTTGTCGTTGTCGACCCCGTCCAAGAGGTAACTGTTTTGGTACGGGCGCAATCCATTAACGCTGAAACCGCCTGTCGCGGCGTCCTTGGAGCCCGTAGTCTCAGGGGTTGCTCCTGGCGCCAGGACTGCCAGACGCGTCAGGAAACGGCCATTCAACGGCAAATCGTCCACCGCCTGAGTGGTCATAACTTGGCCCACATAGGAACTGTCCGTTTGCAAGAGTGGGTTCGTGCCGCTAACCTCAATAGTTTGTGACACCGTACCCACCTGCAAGGCAAAATCCACACGCACCCGCGATTGCACATCCACCACATTTCCCGGCCGAGTCTCTGTCTTAAAGCCCTGGGCTTCGCACGTCACGGAATACTGGCCCACCAGAAGGGGTGTGACCACGTATTCGCCTGCCCCATTGACAGTAGTCTTCACGGCGATGCTCGTTTCCATATTGGTTACAGTCACGGTGGCGTTTGGCACCACGGCGCCGCTCGAGTCCGTAACCGTACCCACGATGGAACCGGTATTGGTCTGCGCAAGTGCGTATGCACAAAACAACACAGAGCTGGCAATCCACCAACTTGCTCTTCTCATAGAGTTGACCTCCGTGCCCTGATGTCTCAAATATTTACCAAAGAGGTCGGGCAGTAATCTATGAGAATTGCGGAATTCTCTGTTGTAAAAATGCTGGCAGGCTACGCCCCCCAATTATTCGCCGGAGCAACAGGACTCCCCTCCGGGTCTCTTCGTGAACCCTTCTCATCGGACCCAGGAGGCGAGGCTGACCCTTTGCGCGGGGCCGCCATGGGCTGGCATGGGCGGAATCGCCTTAGCAGCAATATAAGGGGTAATTCGCGGGAAGAGGAGCAGGAACTCACTTTTGACGAAGGTAATCGTCCTTACCCGTCAACCAATCTGTGCGAATGGGACTAAAAATCTCCAGGTCGTCAGTGTCTTCGAGTGCCAACGCACTGTGGGGCACATTTGAGGGAATAACTAGAACCTCGCCTTTGCGCACGGTAATTTCTTGCCCCTCCAGTTGGAACTGGAGAGCGCCTTCCGTGATATAGGTGATCTGTTCGCTTTCATGCTGATGCGTGGGCACGACGGCGCCTTTGGTGAAGACAATGTGGGCGAATGTGATCCGCTCACCGAAAATCACCTGGCGCCAAATGTTGGGATTCATGATTTCTTTGTTGACCGTCGCAAAGCTAAAGTGCTGCATATTCCCTCCCGGCGCTCGTTCCGCGAACACGCGACCAAAAAGCTATCCCAAGTTCCTTATTTTGGCAAGTATTGGCATTCTTCCTGGCGTTCTTCCTCCGCAACTTCGAGGGGGCCCGGGGGTAGTCATCGGACCTTACGCCGATTCGGTGCCACTATGGCTTTTTATCACTTCAAGCATGGCGGCCGCTTTCTGGAGGCGGGCGATACCGCGGGATCCGGGCTGAACTGAAGCGTCGTTCCGATATGTACCACTGATCCTATTGGGCTGTCATATCACACAAACTAAGGCGTTGACGTCGTGCCTCTGTCGTCCTGAGAGAGGTGAGACTGTAAGTCAATGTCTGTAAGGATGGTCTTTTTGTCATAATAATTTGCCCAATCCTTATAGCCACGCCATTCCAATCTGGTATGCTCTCTCGCGCACGGAACTGATAGCACAGACCAGGGAAGTGAATTCGTCCCCTTGTGCGCGAGTGCCCAAGAAGAATCGGACACTGATTTACGTCCGGTTCCCGCATTCAGACTTTGGAAGACTTGTGAGGTCCGGCTTATGAGACGAAGAATCGGGTTGGTTTTAGGTTTCCTCTTCCTGTTCAGCGCGGTGGTTTGGGCGCAGGACACGGCAAGCATTGTGGGGACGATCACAGACACTTCGGGCGCCGTTATCCCGAATGCGAAGATAGTAGTCTCCAATCCTGAGCGAGGCTTCACTCGCGATCTGATTAGTAGTTCGGCAGGTGAATACACGGCAGCGAGAATTCCCATCGGCAACTACGTAGTGACAGTGGAGGTCAAGGGATTCCAGAAGCTTGTTCACACTGGCATCACCCTGGCGGTTGGCCAGACCCTCCGCGTCGACTTGCAGCTCCCTGTTGGCCAGACGACGCAGGAAATTACCGTCAGTGGGAACATCTCCAAAGTCGAAACTGAGAACTCCACGGTCTCCGACGTGGTGACTTCGAAGCAGATCGAGAACCTGAACCTCAACGGCGTGAATGCCTTCTCACTCGAGACGCTGATACCCGGGTCGGTGGAAGACAACGGCAACGACACCAAGCACCTCGGTAGCGTCGGCAACGCGCCCGCCATCTCCTTCAACGGCAACCGCATGGAGTACAGCAACCTGGAGGTCGACGGCGGCAACAACAACGATGAGGGAGCGAGCGCCAACGGTGGGGTCACCACCCCCGTGCTCGAATCCATCGCGGAATTTCGCATTAGCACCTCCAATTACGGCGCGGATATCGGGCAGCACTCCGGGGCCATTATCGAAATCGCCACCAAAGGCGGCACGAAGAAGTTCCACGGCAGCGCTTACGAGTATGCGCGCAACGACGTAATGGACGCCAACGACTGGTTCATCAATCAAACCATTGCTCCCCCGGGCGGCAATGCGCCGAAGACCCCGCTGAAGTGGAATATCTTTGGTTACACGCTGGGCGGGCCGGTCTACATCCCGGGCCATTACAACACCGACAAGCAGAAGACGTTTTTCTTCTGGTCGGAGGGGTGGGCCCGTTATCGCGAAGGTACCGTCATCAACGCCAATGTCCCCACACTGCGCATGCGCCAAGGCGACTTCAGCGAGTGCGACCCAAGTTCAGCGAACGCCAATCCAATCGTCATCAGCCAAGGGTGCGTTGTGCCGACGGTGAACGGCGTGCCGACCGATACGATTCCTTCCATTAACCCCAACGCTGCCGCCTTGCTCAACGGATTTGTTCCGCTTCCGAACGACGGCATCGACGGTTACAGGAAGGCTCCCAGCGTACCCACGAACTACCGCGAGGAGCAGATTCGCGTGGACCAGAACCTCAGCGACAAGGCTTCGCTCTTCGTTCGTTTCACTAATGACACGAATGTCTTCAGCAATATACCTCCCTTGTGGTCAAACTCGAACTACGACACGGCGAAGACCAATCTCAATATTCCCTCCCGCGCGGACGTGCTGCACTTGACTTATAGCTTCAGGGCCAACCTCATGAATGAGTTCATCATGGGGTACTCCAATGACAACCTCCACCTGACCGACGTGGTGGGCCCCTCCAGCCCCGCGCGTTCGATCGACAAACCTTCTAGTTGGACGGCCGCGAACTTCTTCCCCCCCAACGCCACCAATCCCGAACTGCCTTCCATTTCTATCAGCGGAGGCACGGCAGGAAGCTACGCGGAAGACTTGGGCAACTTCGTAGGGCCGTACAACTCCAGCCCCACGTTCACATGGAAGGACAACGTGGCCTACACGGTGGGCAGGCACACCCTCAAGTTCGGGTTCTATTTGGAAAAGTACCAGAAGAACGAGCATTTTGGTTTTGACACCCAGGGCTACTACACCTTTGGGGCCGGGTGGCCGGGTTCAACGGGCAACGCCCTGGCGGATATGTACCTGGGCAACATCGAACAATACGAGGAGGGAACGCTGAACTTCAACGGCCAAGCCGTGGGCGGCTACGCCAAAGGCCATTTCCGGCGTACCGACTTCGAACCCTACTTGCAAGATGACTTCAAGGTCTCTCGCCGGTTGACGCTCAACCTCGGCGTGCGCTATTACTTGTTCGTTCCCTTCCACGATGTATCCAGGCCGCAGAACTTCGACTCCAACTTCATCCCCTCCTATTACAATCCGGCGCTGGAAGATTTGCTCCAGTTCGATCCCGTTACGGGAAGCCCCATCCTGGTCGCGGACCCGTCCACCGGCCACGTCCACGACTTCACGACTTTCGGGAATGGCTTGGTCAACTGCGGTCATGGTGGGATCTTGGCGGGTTGCGTAAAGCCCTATTACGGCGGGATTGCCCCGCGCTTGGGCTTTGCTTTCGATCCCACCGGATCGGGTAAGACCTCCCTCCGGGGCGGCTACGGGCTTTACTTTGAGCCGGGCAACGGCGACGAATCGAACGTTGAAGGACTGGAAGGCAACCCGCCGTTTACGCTGGCTCCTTCCGGCTTTAACATCATCGGCTACCCGAACGTCCTTCCGGGGGCTTACGGCCCTCCGAGCATGTCCTCCCTTCCCTTCTACCAGAAACCGCCCAGCAGCCAGCAGTTCAACCTCAACGTCCAGCACCAATTCGGCGGGAACAACCTCATGACCGTGAGCTACGTCGGGACCCTGGGCCGCCATTTGGCCACGGCCCGGAACCTCAACCAGATCCCGGTTGGGATCACCACGATGAACGTCCCCGCCCTCGCGGGCTTTGCCGGAAGCGACAGCCTTAACCCCTCGAACACCACGCCCATGTGCGATGCAGCCGGCAACTGCGACGTGCAGCGAATTCTGAAGAACACTGAGCAGCCGGGGATTTTCTTTAAGACCTATCGTGGCTATGGGTCGATCACCGACAAGCAAAACACCGCCATCTCCAACTATAATGCCCTCCAGGCCAATTTCCGGCACACCACGGGTTATGGCCTGACGTTCCAGGCCGCCTACACCTGGTCGCACATGATCGACGATTCCACCTCGACCTACTTCTCGACCGGTGTGGACGACAACTACAATTTGAGCCGGTGGAAGGCGACCTCCAGCCTTAACCGCAGCCAAGTGCTGGTGATGAACTACATCTACAATCTGCCGTTCTTTAAGACCTCATCCTACGCCGTGGTGAGGCAGGCTCTGGGAGGATGGCAGTGGAGCGGAATTACCAGCTTTTATTCCGGTGAGCCGGTGGACTTTGGTTGTGGCGTCAACGGGTTTGCCACCGGAATCGGGACGGCAGTCCGCTGCAACACTGTGGGGGCGCTGAAGATCCAGAAGGGCACGGTCGACGATCCTCAGTTTGGTCCGGTCCCGACTTGGTTTAATCCTGCCGTGACCACCCAGCCGCTCGCCAGCCAGCTTGAGGCCAATGGTCAACCCGGCATGTTCGGCTACATGGGTCGTGACGCCTTGACGGGCCCGGGCCGCAACAACTGGGACTTGGCTTTGCACAAGGACTTCAAGACGCCTTGGTTCCGCAACGAAAGCTCAACGCTGCAGGTCCGCCTCGACACCTTCAATTCCTTTAACCATCCTCAGTGGAAATCCATCAATACGGGATGCGCCGGGTCGATCTCTTTTGGGCAGCCGTGCACCCAAGTGGGCAATGCCGAAGTCAGCGGCGCTTGGAGTCCACGCAACGTCGAGTTGGGCATGAAACTGCTGTTTTAGCAATACTATGCTTATGTGGTGTCCCAGAAGTCTGTAGTATCTGTCAGCCCTTCAGGCTGGCCGATTGCGCGGGATGGATTCCTCACCCCCGGCCGTTGAAGGTGTGAAAGAATTCGGAATGTGTCATCCTGAGCGAAGGATCTCTGCCGTTGTTCGTAAATCATTGAATCTCAGCAAACTGCTGAGCTCCTTCGCTTCGCCCAGGATGACAAGCGTCGAGTTTTTCACACCTTCGTTGGCCTGGGCTTCGCTGGACCGCCCCCTTGGGGCTTAAGAATATCGTCAACGGGCTAGCGGGGACGGGCAGAACGAAACCTCGAAGGAAGAAGATGCCAAGAAGAACAAAATGAAAACTGGAGCCCTATGGAACCATTCCAACCTAAGACACCCCGGCCTGCTCGTGGCGCTCATGTTGCTCGGTTTCATTTGGGCGAGGGCGCAAGCGGCCGCGCCCAAAGTTCCCGGCACAAGTTCTCCGGCCTATCCGCTCAAAGTCAGCGCCAATCGGCGCTATCTAGTTGACCAGAACAACATTCCCTTCCTGATTGCCGGTGACGTTCCCCAACCCCTGGTTACGATGGTGTCCACAGCGGACGCGGGAAGCTATTTCGACGATCGCCAGGCTCACGGCTTCAACGCCATGTGGATTGATGTGCTTGTAGCCGGCCCCTATTATCCTGACAGCCGGAATGACGGCGGCACTTATGATGGCATTCTCCCCTTCACCGGATACCTTACCGGCGGGAAAGACACGCCTCACTATGATCTCACTAAGCCGAATGAAGCGTACTTTGCTCGAGTCGGCGAGATGGTCACGCTCGCGGCAAATCATGGCATGGTGGTTTTTCTTGATCCCATTGAGACCGGCCAGTGGCTTCCGACGCTGCGCAATAACGGTCCCGCTGCCGCTCGTGTTTATGGCGACTATCTGGGGAACCGCTTCAAACGTTTCGACAACATCATCTGGTTGAACGGCAATGATTTTAATACCTGGAAAGACCTTGGCGATGACGCTGCGGTCCGGGCCGTAGCAGAGGGCATCAAGTCCGCTGATCCCAGACACCCTCAAACCATCGAGCTGAACGTCGAAACAAGTTCCTCTTACGATGATCCAACATGGGCGCCGATTGTTTCCATCAACAGTACCTACACCTACTCGCCAACCTATTTCCAGATGTGGCATAGCTACAATCAAACACCTGTCGCGCCAACCTTCCTGCTTGAGGCGCATTATGATCTGATCGATTTCGGCAGCAAGCCGTGGGATTACGGGACGCCGTCGGTGCTTCAACGTCAAGCGTACTGGACGATGCTCAGCGGGGGTAAAGGGCAGCTTTACGGGAACGGCTACACTTGCTATTTCTTGCCCGGATGGAAGTTTCACATCGACACCTTGGGAGTGACACAGTTCATGATTTGGCACGGATTCTTCTCCTCCCTGCCGTGGCAGGATCTCGTTCCGGACCAGGACCACACGGTAGTCACAGCCGGGATTGGAACCCTCGGGAACTTTCAGACTCGTGTCAGCAAGAGCGATTTTTGCACTGCGGCCAATACGCCGGACGGCTCCTTCGTAGTGGCCTATATGCCCACCGCCCGGGAGATCACCGTCAACATGACGATTTTGAAGGCGCCTGCAATCGCCAAGTGGTTTGACCCCACGAGCGGAGTATACACAACGATTCCCGGGGGGCCATTCGCGAACACCGGAACGCTGCAGTTCGCGCCGCCCGGGAGCAGCCACGACGGCGACAGCGACTGGGTTTTGTTACTGGATGCCTCACGTACTACCCCATAGGAGATTAGCGTAATGCGGAAAACGGCAGGTTTTGTTCTTCTGGTTGCACTTGCGGCCAGTGCGTGCAGGAAGGCAGGAGTCCCAGCGCATTCCGAGGCGAATCCGAAAGATCAGGAGATACCCTTTGAACACGTCATCATCGACGCCCACCCTCCCTTGAATCAGTGGGCTACCAGTGTGGGGGACATCAACGGCGACGGGCAAGTGGACATCGTGAGTTCGGGGGCCGGGCCGGTCGACGCCAAAACCACCGTGAACGAGGGAGGCCTCTATTGGTATGAATACCCTACCTGGGCGAAGCATGTGATTGATCCCAAGGGTTACTTTTCCGACGACCTGCAACTGGTGGACGTGGATGGTGACGGAGATTTGGATATCGTAGTTCCCGAAGACCAGAGCCACGAGGTGAGGTGGTACGAAAATCCGGGACCCCGCGGGAACCCCGCGACGGACCCGTGGAAAGTCCACGTGATTGGGAACTACGCGAAGTTCCATTTCGAAGAGGCACACGACCTCGAGGTGGCGGACCTCAATGGCGATGGCAAAGTGGACGTCATCATCGCCAATCAGAAGTGGCTGGCTCCGCGCCCGGTGGGCCAGCCGCAAGATGTGGTTTTCTTCCAGAAAAGCCCTGATTCCTGGACTCCCGTCGTGGTCTCCGACACCTATGGCGAAGGTACGTGCATTGCCGATTTGAACGGTGACGGAAGATTAGACATTGTCAAAGCCGGATGGTGGCTCGAAAATCCGCGTGACCCCGTCCATGACAAGTGGGTGCAACATTGGTTTTATCACGGCTGGCCTGACCGGGCGGGAGTCACGGTGGCCGACATTGATCAGGACGGCAGGCCGGATGTGGTGCTTTCCGCAGCCGATTCCAAAGGCCGGCTGTCGTGGTTCGAGGCCCCCGTCGACCCCACTCAGGAGGCGTGGAAAGAACATCTCATCGAAGCCCACGCCGACTACGTTCACACCTTTAAGGTGGCGGATATCAATCTTGACGGGAAACCTGACGTGGTATTCGCCGAAATGCAGGAGACGGCGCAAAAACGCGTCGGTTTCTTTTTGAATCTCGGCAAAGGGGAAAGCTGGAAGTTGCAGGTGGTCGCGAACACAGGGTCGCATAACATCCGAGTTGCGGATGTGGACCACGATGGAGATATCGACATCATTGGAGCGAATTGGAACAGCGAAACCGATCCCCACGGCGCGCCGCTGGAAATGTGGCGAAACCTGCTCAATGACCGCCCGTCCACGAGGAGCGTAAAGTGAGCGGCCAGCGGAAAGCGCGGCAGGGACGACTGGCCGCAGACCATCCGGACGGAGTTGAGCTCGCCGGAAGAGGGTCTGAGCCGCAGGTCATGAGGGCAAGAGCGGCGCCGGTTTGTTCGCTGCCCCGAAAGCCCACGTCATGCACACCGCCATGCCTGCGATCCTCTGTCTCGTACTCAGTTGCGGCTCCTTCAGTGCGGGAGTAAGACCCGCGGACTTTGCAGCTGGAGTATAAAACCCTCTGCGCGTTTATAGCCGCAGTCGATGCCTCGAAACAGAGCGACCTGGTCCTGCAGCGCATAGTACCTGTCAGGTGTTTGCGAGGCGTGGGCGTAGCACGCAGCGCGTTTTGTGGGCTCCGTCATGGTGATGTCCACGTACTCGGTAGGCGAAAACTGCAGCGTATCTTCTCCGTCGGAAACCTCGTAGTAGTAAAGTGCGAATTTCTTGCCCAGCTGCAGCCAGGCGTCGAAAGCCAGGGCCGAGATGGCCCGATGGTCGCGGTGGTGATCGATGGGCCACTGCGTAAAGAAAACATCGGGGCGCTCGTTTTCGACAATCTTCCGGAAATCGTCGAAGTGCGCAGCATCCAGGATGGCATGGCCATTGATCTGTCCAGCGAAGGCAGGGCGCGCCTTGAGGACTTCAGCGGCTTTAGCCGCTTCGGCCAGGCGAACACCCGCAGGCGCCCCTCCCCTTTCTTTCGGCCACTCGCCATTGTTCAGATGGAGAAGAACAACTTCGTGGCCCTGCGCGGTGAAGCGAGCGATGGTGCCGCCGCAGCCATATTCCGCGTCGCCGGGATGTCCGCCCGCGACAATGACCTTGAGTCCTTTCTGCCTTGAATCGGACGTTTCCTGGCTCGAGGCTTTGGCCATTGAAGAGCCGAGAACGTACCCCGCCCCCGCTTTGCCCGCGCGGACCAGTGCCGTTCTTCGTGTAAGGGATTCCATCTTCAAGCCTCCTGGAGGAATTCTCGGGACGAGATATTACCATCCGACGGAACGCCATGCAATTGTTCCGCCAGGAAGAAGTTCTATCTTAAGGGGCCACATAGCTCGGCAGCGGCGGCGACTACTCGCCAATCGCGGGAGAAGAACGCTGCGTCTTCAATTCCAGCCCATTCCAGTTGAATCCACTCAAACCCAATGATAGGATGCCTGCCCGAAGAGCTGATCCTGTTCCGTCATGTTAATTTGGAGGAGACAATGCCAAGACAAGCGGCTCGAAGCCTCTTGATTCTCTTGCTTATAGCCATCCCACTGCCGTTTGACCTGCACGCCCAATCCCATATTTCGTCTAGTGATCTTCTTGATCAGATCAGGGATCACCGGAAAGGAATTGCCGTCTGGTGGATGGGAAATGATGGATGGCTCATCAAGTCTGACGATATCTTGATTGGCACGGATTTGGATCTCGATCCTCAAGACAAAATCCATCCGCCTCCTCTTTCAGCCCTGGAACTGAGCTCGGACCTCGATGTGGCCTTTGTTACACACCATCACGGTGATCACTTCAATACTCCAACTCTGGCAATTCTTGCACAGAGGAACCGCTGCACATTCGTCCTACCCCAAACCTGTTTGCAAAAAGCTCTGGAAATGAAGATTCCAAAGGAGAGGATAGTTGTCCCTCAGCCCGGCCGGCCTTTCGAGGTAAAAGGCATCCTCGTTGAACCCGTTCATGCCATCCACGGCAATCAGGATTTCACTGTGCTTACGCGCGAAGCGGATTTCATCGATTCCATTGCGCACAATTGCGGGTATGTTTTCAACCTCCAAGGAAAGCGGTTCTTCGAACCTGGGGATTCCGTTCTTACAGAAGAACATCTCAATCTCAAAAGCATCGATGTACTCTTTGTTTCCCCAACCGTTCACAACATGTATATTGACCGATCCATGATCCTGATTAACAGACTCGAGCCGGCCTACATTTTCCCGCAGCATTTCGGCACGTACCGGGTGACAGATGAAAACAGATTCTGGACCAAGGGGTATCCTGATGAACTGAAGCTCCGACTTTCGCGTGATCTTCAGAAGCGCTTTCACATTCTCGAGCAGGGCGAGATGTTCGAGATTCACTAGGGCTGCCGACGCGACTCGGCCGCCGAAGCTCGAGACGGCTCGGTTAGAAGGGGCGCCAGGCTGCGCTGGATCCGAAGACCAGCGCGCCGTGTCCGGTCCGGAGGTCCTCGCGGCGCAGGCAGTAGAGGTGGCCGCCGTTGAAGGCAGCCTCGAGCGAGTGCGCGGTGCCCGTCCAGGTGATGTGCAGCCCGCCGCGGAAATCGGTGGTGCGCCGGTCCGGCAAGCCGAGCGTCTGGACGAACTCGTCAACGGTCGGCAGGCGATTCAATCTCTGGGGACGCACCTTGCCTCCCTCTTCCGTTATCTCGACTTCACTGTGGGTATCATCGACCACGAGGGATTGAAAGAGTCCTTCGATCTTCTGTTCTCGCTCCTGAGCGTCGGCCTTCGCCTCCGACTTCGTCCGATAAGGCAGGTAGAGGAAATAGAACGCGGCCAAACTCGCCAGAATGGCAAACTGAATCGCCAACATTCTCTTGGGCACCGCGCCACGCTCCGATGGTTTCATGGGGGCCACCGTCAAGCCGCAGCTTCCATTACGTCAACTGCGCCGCCTTACCCCAGAATCAACTTGGCGATAGTCTGGAGCTGCATGAACGACGTGCCTTCGTAGATTTTTCCAATCTTCGAGTCGCGAAGGTATTTTTCGGCAGGATAGTCCTTGGTGAAACCGTAGCCGCCATAAACTTCGAGGCATTCGGAGGCCACCCGCTCCGCCACCTGCGAGCAGAAATACTTGACCATGGCAGCTTCTTTCAGGAAGGGCAGGCGTGCGTCTTTCAATCGAGCGGCGTTATAAACCATCAGCCGCGCCGCTTCCACCTCGGTGGCCAGCCGGGCAAGCTGAAATTGGATCGCCTGAAATTCGGCGATGGGCTTGCCGAACTGTTTGCGCTCTTTGGCGTAAGCGATCGCGTGTTCGAGTGCGCCGCGCGCCACGCCCAGCATCTGCGCGCCGATGCCGATGCGGCCCTCGTTGAGAGTTTCGATCGCTATTTTGTAGCCCTTGCCCATTTCGCCCAACACATTCGGTTGAGGTACGCGGCAATCTTCCAAGATCAATTCGCAAGTTGAAGAGGCGCGGATTCCAAGCTTGTCCTCCTTCTTGCCCACGCTGAAGCCCGGAGTGTCGCGCTCGATGAGGAACGCGGTGATGCCCTTGTAGCCGAGTTCGGGATTGACGTTCACGAAGACGATGAACAGGCCGGCTTCCTTGGCGTTGGTGATCCAAAGCTTTCGCCCATTCAAAACAAAGTGGTCGCCATCCAGGCGGCCGCGGGCCGCGAGCGAAAACGCGTCACTGCCGGAACCCGCTTCGGAGAGAGCGTAAGCGCCCACGGTGTCGCGCACCAGGCGCGGGAGGTATTGCTGCTTCTGCGCTTCGTTGCCCCAGCACGCGACGGCGTTGTTCACCAGCGTATTCTGGACGTCGACCACCACGCCCGCCGAAGCATCGACCCGCGAGAACTCTTCGATGGCCAGCGTGGCCATGAAGAACGATCCTCCACCGCCGTTGAAGGCCTCCGGAACGGTCAGACCCATGAACCCCTGCTCGAAAAGCTGCCCAATCAACTCGTGATTGAAAACACCCTCGCGGTCCATCGTCTCGACGTGCGGACGGATTTCGTTTTCGGCGAATTCGCGTGCCGCGGCCTGGAACATCCGCTCTTCCTCGCTGAGGACCGTCAGCGGGGCAGTCGAGGAAAGTGGTGAAGAAGCGATGTCAACCATCGAGCCCCCCAAATTACTATTTCCTAAGCCCGGCCCGCCTTGCACACTTGAGTGTTGACTTGTCTGGTGCACCTGGCCTTTGGACGCATAAACCAATGCTACCCGGCGGCAACCGAGCAGGCAAGGGGTTTGTCGCCCGTAGCCCCTCGTAGCGACAGCCGCTGTGTGGGGAATTGTCAAAGAGCGGCGTCGAGGTGCTTCGAGGTTAGACTCCGCTGACGTTTCTTGCATTCTCAACAGCATACTGTTAGGCTAGTTATGCTCCGCCGCTTCGGGGGCGCCCCTTCGACCTCATCTTTTTTTGTGGTTTTTCGGGGTGGTTCGCACAACTGAACCAACTTCCGGCAAACACAGCGCATCGAAGCACTTTGAGTTCCAGACACCTGGGAGGATTGACCTGATATGAGTGTGAAGAGATTCCTGCAAGGCCTAATCGTATCAGTGGCTCTGTGCCTCATTGCCACTGTGGGCAAGGCACAGAATAGTCTGCTTTATGTTACCGGGGGTGGCAGCGACATCCGTGGTATCCACGATTTTGAGGAAGCTTTTATTCCCTATCAATCAACCTTCGCGAAAGGAGGCGGTGCGAATCTGGGGATCGAACTGCCTCTGAAGAAGAGCAACATATTCGGCGTCGAGTTTTCCTACGGATTCAGCCAGAATAATCTTGAATTAACTAATGAAAATACCAACCCAGTGACCGAAACGTCGTACGGCCTGCGGGACAGCAGGTTCAGCGGCGACATTGTGGTGCACTCACCGTCAACCTTTCGCAGCATCCGCCCTTACTTCGTCGTGGGCGCCGAGTACGATCGCTTTTCTCCCACCAGTGCCGCCGTGGCTTTGGGAAACAGATTAGGTTTTGCCTACGCTCCCGTAGCTAAGCTGACCTCTCAGGGCGACGCAGGAGTCAACTTCGGAGGGGGCCTTGATTATCAGGTAACGGAGAAATGGGGCGTACGAATCGACGTGCGCGACCACATCACCAGTTCCCCAACCCTCGGCTTGCCTTACGGAATCACCCCATCGTCCAACGCGTACTATCCGGTCAGTGGAGACGCACATAGTATCCAATACTCGATAGGCATTGTGTATCACTTCGGCTGGGGGAAATCGTCGTCCTCTGCGGCCAAGCCAACGTCGTCCTCCCGCCAGCCTTCGCCCGCGAAGGAGAAGTCCTCGAAGGCGACGCCGCCCGAGAAGGAGAAGCCGGCCCCGACGACCGTCTTTAACTAAAGGGACGACTTTCTGAAAAAGTTGCCCAGATCGACACGGCGCCCGCGAAGAAAAGCAGATCCTTCGCTTCGCTCAGGATGACATGTCATTCTGCGCGAAGCGAAGAATCTGCATTTGGTTGCAGCTTTGCTGCGCTGTAAAACCACTTCAAAAATCATAATGTCCAAGTTGGGCCAGACGGAGCGCTTACTCCGTCGTGAGTTGGACCTGCATGCAGAGGTTTATCGCGGGAGTGGAATCGGAAACTGGAGAATAGAAAATGGAAATTGGGGAATGCTGGGGGCGATCTCCAGGTTGTGGTCCCCACCTCCCAGTTTATATTTTCCAGTTTCTACTTTCTAATTTCTGCTTTCCCTACGCGGCCCGGGCATCGTTGGCAGAGCGCCTGGAATGGAAGCCGCTGATCAACGTCTTGGACATCTCCTCGCGCTGGATCTGGTTCGTGCCTTCATAGATCTGGGTGATCTTGGCGTCGCGCATATACTTCTCAATCGGGTAGTCGTGCATGTACCCATAGCCGCCGAAAACCTGCAGCGCGTCCACGGTAACTTCCATGGCAACGTCCGAGGCAAAGCACTTGCACATGGCGGAGTAGAGCGTGGGCCGTTCCTTGGGTTGGGTATCAATGTAACGCGACGTGGCATAGACGAGCGCGCGAGCCGCCTCAATCTTCATCGCCATGTCGGCCATCAGGAAGCGGAGTCCCTGGAAGGAGCCAATCGGCGCGTCGAACTGCTTGCGCGTGCAGGCGTACTCGAGCGCCAAGTCAAAAGCTCCTTGCGCGATCCCCACCGCCTGCGCGCCTACTCCCGGACGCGAGACGTCGAAGGTCCGCATGGCGGTGATGAAACCCGTGCCTTCGCGTCCCAGACAGTTTCCCACCGGTACGCGGCAGTCCTGGAAGACCAGTTCGCGGGTGGCTGAGGCGCGAATCCCCAGCTTGTCTTCTTTCTTGCCGAAAGTGAAACCGGGCGTGTCCTTTTCAACCACAATGCAGGATGCGCCGCGAGGGCCCTTGGAAGGATTCGTGAGCGCGATGACAGAGTAAAGTTCTGCTTCGCCGCCGTTGGTGATCCACTGTTTGGTGCCATTCAGAACGTAGTGGTCGCCGTCGCGCAGGGCCGTGGTGCGCACGGCTGCGGCATCCGATCCAGCCTGCGGCTCGGTGAGCGCGAACGCCACCAAGCGCTTGCCGGCGGCAATGTCCGGAAGCCATTTCTGCTTTTGCTCCTCGCTGCCGGAGAGGATGATGGGTAGTGCCCCGAGCGCGGTGCCCGCGAAACTGAGTGCGATGCCGCCGCAGGCCTTGGAGAGTTCTTCCGTCACGATCACCATGTTCATGATCGGGGTTCCCTCCGGCATCCCACCGTATTTCTCGTCAATGAAAACGCGAAACAGGTCGGTCTGCGCGAGTATTTTCACGATCGGCCAGGGAAACTTGGCCTCGCGGTCATACTCCGCCGCTACCGGACGGATTTCCTTCTCGGCGATCTCGCGCGCAAGATCGCGAATGGCCCTCTGATACTCCGTAAATCCATAATCCATACTCACCTCAGCTTGGAAATTGGAAAATGGAAAATAGAAACTGTGTCAGATGATACGAAGATGAAACGATAGACCGACGACTATCCTCTATTTTCCATTTTCCAGTTTCCGTGTTCTGCTATTCTTCCTCTGCGCAGCTTTGCCACAAGGCCGGCCTCACGAGCCATGCCTCGCCGGTGCGGAAGGCAAAGCGGCAGCACTCTTCAAGGTCCCCGGCCCGAAATGAACTAACGTCGATCTCCCCTGCCAGCGTGCCCGCCTTGGCGAGCACCTGTAGCGCGTAAACGAGGGGCAAAACGCTCGCATTCACGTCCCGTAGGGAGACCTCAATTCGATCGACGCGGGCAACAATCTCAAAATCGCCTTCGGAGTAGAGGCCCGCGGTTCGCTCCAGAAGTTCGCGAATGTCATCCGCAGCGGTGGGAACCCCCTCAAAACTGAACTTGCCGTTCAGGCGTTGGTATTCCTCCGGAACAACCGAGACAGGCTGGGCGCGGTATCGCTCCCAGTCCGCGTGCTCATAATCCGGCCGCGCCCAGGAAATGGTTACGAAACCGCCTTTCCAAATCTTGACCCTAACGTACTGCCCTTTGACGGCATCCTGATAGTAGACGGGCCCCCCCACCAACTCGGCGCGTTCACTGTCGGTCAGTTGATTGAGAAACTCAACGAGTTCCCGCACGATCTCCGGAAGCACGGGCCGGTCGTCAGGTTGGACATGGCGAATCTCCAGCGACACGGACTCGGGAACAAACTCCAGCCAGGTCGCTTCAACGTGCGCGAGCTTCTGCTGCGTATCGCGGCTGAGATTGCCCAACGCCACTTGTCCCGAACAGCCTAACAAAGTGCGCATTTTCTCACTTCCTTCCCCGAATCGTAGCGACAAAGTGTCCGGATTCGCCGTCCCACACTGACATATGGGCATTTTGGGGGCCGAACTGACTTTGAGTCTGCCGCTCAAGGATTCTGCCACAGGTCCTTGAAGGAATATAGCCTTTTGTGCGCACCTCGTCTGAAAGTCCTTGTGCCGAAGACACCTTGGAGTGCGGCGGCTTGACGCCGCCTTGGAATTTCCGCAGGACGCGGAGTCACACAACGCGCCGGTCCTTCCCCATAGGATTCTTTTCGCCACAATCTTCGGTCGGCGTAGTGCGAAGGCGGCGTCAAGCCGCCGCACTCCAAGGCGCTTCGCGCATTCTCAGGGTCGTTTGCCGTATAGCTATACGGCATCGATGCTGGTATAATCGCGACATGGCAAAAGAACGGATGAAGAAACTCACCATCCTTGTCCCGCAAGACCTGCTTCGCAGAGCGCAGCGGGCAACTAAGGCCGGCGCCACCCCCACAGTGCGCAAGGGATTGGAGTTGCTGGCAGCTCACGATGCCTATGACGGGCTGCGTAAACTGCAAGGTAAGGTGAAGTTCGGTCTTACCTGGCAGGAAATGAGAGGCGACGAGTGACCTGCGCGGACACGAGTTCAGTTGTCGCTTACATTCGTGGGGAACATGGATCGGACGTTGATTTGCTAGACCGAGCCTTGGCTGACTATTCTCTGGTTCTCGCCCAGGTCAGTGTTTCGGAGTTACTTAGCGATCCCGACCTGACGCCGTCTGTGGAGAAGTTTGTCCTCGGGCTACAACAACTGGAGATTACGCCAGGCTACTGGGAGCGGGCGGGACGTCTCCGTGCCGGTTTATTCCGGCGCGGCTATCGTCCCAAAATTGCGGACACCCTGATTGCCCAAAGTTGTCTCGACCACCGCGTGCCGCTGATTACCCGCGATCGGGACTTCTCTTGCTTTCAGAAGTTTGCGGGACTGCAACTTCTCGTGATGGGCGACCTGCTGCAATAACGAAACCACCACCCCTCCCCCTCCTTACCAAGGAGGGGAGTTTGCCCACCAACTCCCCTACTCGCAGAGGCGGAGGCGGGGGGGAACCCCGCGAGACAGCCCTATTTCTTTCGCGGCGGCTGCGAAGGCCGCATCTCGATACGGCTGGCGAGAGTCGTCGAGGGGTACATATAAAGGTCGACCACCGCCTTGGCGATGTCTTCTCCGGTAAGTTTCCAGGCGTGATGCGCCCCACTGCCCGGCGCTCCCCCAAAATCCGTATCCACGCTGCCCGGCATGATGTAGCTCACTCGAATGCCGTCGTAGCGAACGTCCTGCATCATGGCCTCGCTGAAACCGTTGAGCCCGAACTTCGAGGCGTTGTAGGCGCTCCCGCCGGGGAAAGGATTCACTCCTGCCAGGCTGGAAATGTTGAAGATGTAGCCTCCCCCTCGCTGGCGCATCAGGGGGATAGCCTCCCGGCAGCAGTAGAACACTCCCGACAAGTTGGTGTGAATCGTGATGTCCCACTCCTCGGGCGTGAGCTGATCCACCGGCTTCAGAATTCCTATTCCGGCATTATTCACAAGCAGATCAATGCCTCCGAAATGCCCGGCGGCGGACTGGATCAGTTTTCGGCAATCCGCGTAGCGGCCCACATCCGCCACCTGCCCTTCGATCCGAGTGCCGCCCTGCGCACGCAGCTTCCCAAGCGATTGCTGCAAAACCTGCGCATCACGTGCGCAGATGTACACCTTCGCGCCTTCTTTAAGCAACCTTTCGGCGATGCAGTAGCCGATTCCGCGCGACCCTCCGGTGACCACTGCAACCTTGTCGACCAGCTCATTCGTCATCGCAGGCCCTCCCTCCCGACAGAATACAGCATATCTGCCGGTATAATACACCGCATGTCGATGGCGGGTATTATCCTAACAGGCTGCGGCAGAGACCCCCGGGGGCTGTCATGCTGAGCGGAGCGAAGGATCTGCATTTGCTTGTTTTCAAGGAAATACTGCAGATGCTTCGCTCCGCTCAGCATGACAGACGAGCGCGATCGTCACGTCTCGGCTGGCACGCTTTCCAGAATGCGTCCAAAACGCCGGTCGCGCGAATGAAACTCCCGCACCGCCGCCTCAAGGTCTTCGGCATCGAAGTCTGGCCACAGGCGCTCGGTGAAGACAAGTTCCGCGTAAGCGCACTCCCACAGCATAAAGTCGCTCAGTCGCCGCTCGCCGCCGGTGCGAATGAGCAGATCGAGCTCGGGGACCGGCTCCGTATGGCGTCCCTCGGCGCCAAGCAAGCGCCCAAACTCCAGCGGGGTCGCTTCTACACCCGCAGGCAGAGTTCGCGCCGCTCGAACTATTGCCTCGCGGCCTGAGTAGTCAATCGCCAGGCGGAGGTGCAATCCCATCCCCTCCCGCGTCGCAGCCTCGGCAGCCTCGATAGCCGCCACCAGCGAGGGCTCGATTCGATCCCGGCGTCCCATGACGCTAGTTCTTATTCCTGCGTCTACCCACTCCGCCACGGAGGCGCGCAGGAACTCCGTAAAAATGCTCATCAGCTCGCCGACTTCATACGAGGGGCGCTGCCAGTTCTCCGCAGAAAAGGCGTGCAACGTCAATGTCCCAATCCCCAGGCCGGGCGCGGCTTCGACGGAACGGCTGACCGCGGCGACTCCTGCCCGATGTCCGGCGCTGCGCCTGAGGCCTCTTTTTTCCGCCCAGCGCCCGCTGCCGTCCATAATAATGGCGGCATGAATGAAGGGAAGTAGGGGCGGCCCTTGCGGCCGGCCTCGCCCAACCCGAGGCAACGATACGACAGAAGCTTCTTCAAAGGACTTTATCATACAAAGCGCTCGCTCAAAAAAATTTACGCCCCGGGAATTACCGCGGGCGCATGGAATGGATCAACGCTTCCATGTCATCCAGATATCGCTCCAGAGCCTGCCGCCCCGTCGGGGTTAGCCGGTAGACGGTCTTCGGTACTCGGCCCACGAAAGACTTCTCGCAAACCACGTACTCCGCCTCCTCCAGCCGGCGGGCGTGCACGCTCAAGTTCCCATCGGTCGTCTTAAGCAACTTCTTCAGATCGTTGAAGCTGAGCGATTCGTTCACTGCCAGCGCACTGACCATGCCCAGCCGAATGCGTTCGTGAATCAGGCGATCCACTTCCGCGGGCGAGCTCGGCGCCGCTTTGCTCCGCAATTGCCGGGCCTGCTGCACAAGCTGGCCCGCCCCCGCAGCCCGGCTCGCGGGGTTGGAATTCTGTCTAGCCACCGTACCTCCTTGCGATAATCGTCCCGAAGATAATGTGCAGCCCGCCGAATCCCGCCGCCATGATCGAATTGGCCCAGGCAGGAGGACTGACGAGCGCCACCATTCCCGCGAACATGAAGCACAGGCCCATCATCGGGACGACTTTGACGGAGTAGGCCCCTCCTGTAACCACGCCCGCACCGTAGAGCAGCAGCCAGACGCCCGGCAGCAGGTAAAAAACCCCAGCGCGGTAAATCACCGCGCTCAGCACCGCCGCCGCCAGCATGGGAGGAAGCAACGCGAGCATGAACTTCCGGCCCGGCCTTGAAAATAGCGGCGTCTGCACCTTGCGCGCCTTCCAGAAAGCCGCCGACGTCCCCACCGCAAACGCGCACAGGGCTTCCAATCCCCATACCGCAACCCACCAAACCACCTGCGCGCGGAGCGAGGCAATAACCGCCGCCCCCAAGGCCGTGATTCCGATCATCACCCCGCCCCATCCGGGAACGGCGGTGAACGAAGCGGCGCTCTCCATGGTCTCGCGGATGAAGCGCAAATCGTCGATGGCGTGGGCAGGCATGGGCGCCGCCCTGGAATGTCGTGAGCGAACTGGCCCCGCGCAGGTCATAGGCCGTTTATACCGCGGGCACAGAGGATTGTCAAGTACTTTGTGCTACAAAGTGCATGCCCAGCGTCTACCGAAAATAGGCGTTTCCCCCGGGGGGGACTGCCGCTCCAGAGTTTGAACGGCGCAAACTCGGCGCTAACTGCCACTTCTTTCCTTGTGGCGACTGTCCTTGCGGCTTCGCCGCACCGCTCTGCGGAAAGGCTCCGCCTTTCCGAAACCCTCGCCCCCTTTCCCCTTCTTTCGGCGAGGCTGCGCCTCGCCGATCCGTCATGGGGGCCGCCGCCAAACGATCTTGTCCAAGTCCATCAGCAGGGGTTCATCTTCCCGAGGCCACCGGCTCCAGCAACGCGCACTCGACCATCGATAATCCTCCGCGCGCTCGGACAATCCCGCGCGTACCGGGTTTTGATGAATGTAGTTCACCCGCTGCAGGAAGAAGCTCTCGCTGAAAATCGGTAAAACGTGCGAGTGCCCGTCCCACAACGAGTATGCATGGCCGCGCGCTTTCTCGGCATCTCTCAGCTTCGCGAGTGACGTACTGTAATGTTTCTCCTTTAAGTACGAAATCACCCGGTGGCTGGAGATACCGTTGACGAAACGCAGAGTATCGGACGGCTTGAGCGCCCCGTCAGTGATCAAGTGCAAGTGGTCGGGCATAATCACATAGGCAAAAACCGCGAACCCACCGGAGTGGCGCGCCTCGTCCAAGGCCGCGCATACGATTTCCTTAAGGGCGTCCGTGCGAAACACCGGCAGGCGATCGCGCGCCACGCTGGCAATAGAGAGGCACGGATTGTCCCTTGAAATGGTAACCATCGAAATGGGGGAGGCGCAGCCTCACCAGGAAAATCAATAAAAAGCGCGCCCCGGAAAGGCGGAGCCTTTCCGCAGAGCAGCGCGGCGGAGCCGCTCAGGACAAGAAACTACCATAATAGACGCCGGTACCGCATCATACGTGCCGACGGTAGTTGTCGACGTGTATGCGGCCCTCGTGCAGCTACGGCCCCCTCCCCTTCGCACGGCACGCTGTCCACCGCCAGCAGCGCAGCGTCTCCCAGGAAATAAAACCTCCAACTCGACCACGGCCAATCCCCGGACCCGGGGTGGCTATACGCTTAATTAGGGCGCATATTGATATGAATGAGAATACGTAATACAAACAGCCGCAGACTCGAAAGAAAAGCGAGCGCTTGCCGTTCTTTGCGCCATCATTGTCCCGGCGCAAAGTTGTACTTAACGTCAACGTCACCTAGAGCAACGACCTGCCGATACACATTCTCTCGAGAACAATTAGCGCACGTGATAAGCAGCGTTCGCGGAGCGGTCCATGAGATGGAAACGTCGTATCTTCCCTTCGCAATGAATACGAGTCCTTCCTCTGCGTGAAACTTATCCGATACACTTTGCACGTTCACCATCGAACTGAAATCAGTGGTGGCGCCGCAGTTTCTCTCGAAGAAGTTCGCCACGAGTCGACCGTCAGCGGACGTCGCCTTTGACCTGGGCGTGTCACTACAGGGGCTGCAGGACGCCAACCAGATCAAGAAACAAACTAGCACCAGGGAAAAGCTATTACTTTTTGTAGCAGCCATCTTGGTAGTACCGATGCGCCGCAGATATTTGGACTTGGGGGAAAAGGGTGTCAGGGGGAAGAAGGTGTCAGGTTCCAGGGCCGCCCCTCAGGATGACATGCCCAACGGCTGCCCGGCGCCGGTTGCGCTCCGCCGACTGCCACTTGACCGCATAATCATGGTTCTCGCCGTTTTTCGCTTGACAACCTCACGGGCCTGTGATAGCCTACTAAGATGGTCATTTTGTCGACACATTGTCGTGGGCGGGCGTCGAACCGCGAGGAAAAGCGCAATAGTCCCGGTAGGGGAGAGAACCAGGGTCCGGAAAAAACAAGAAATGATACGATCGAAGCCAGTATGTTATTGAAAACAAAGAAAGGCATGTTGGGAACGAACTAAAACGAACTCAAAACGAACTCCAATTGAGTGCTCAAATGCGTGAACTGGAGCCAGAATTCGTGCCTTTTGACATCGCACACGTTTCAGTCGTGGGATGGGACCGGGGAATGCTGCAGGGTTCGAAATTGTCCGACTGCGCAAGCACGCAGAAATACAAAAATAGTGGGAACGAACTTAATAAGTGGTTTAAAACCAAGGACATCAATTTTTCCGATGCTGCAAATTATGCGCGTTTTAAGTGCAATTCAGCACAAGTTAGAGCTTGAAATGAGCAAAAACAGCGCGTTTTGGGAGTTTCCGAGACGCAAGGGGGGAGGACTTAGAGAGTGACAAGAAGTCGGCTACAAAGGACGGTCAACAAGAACCCGTCTGGGGGCGCGACGTGACTCTTCTGCTCTAGGCCCGATAGGGGAAACGGTTATGGACACCACGAATCTCAAACTCCGCAGCCGCGATTGGTTTGGAAAAGACGACCGCTGGGGGGTAGCGCATCGCGCCTGGTTGCGCGCGGAAGGCTTCAGTGAGCGCGTGTTTCAGGGCAAGCCCGTGATCGGCATCTGCAACTCCTGGAGCGAACTGAACAATTGCAACTCGCATTTGCGCCAGGTGGCGGAAGCCGTCAAGCGAGCGGTTTGGGAGGCGGGAGGATTTCCGCTCGAATTCTGCACCATCTCGCTGGGTGAGATGCTGATGAAACCCACCACCATGCTCTATCGCAACCTGATGGCGATGGACGTGGAGGAATGCATTCGAGCCTACCCCCTGGACGGGGTGGTGCTGCTTTGCGGATGCGACAAGACGACGCCGGCCCAGTTGATGGGCGCGGCGAGCGCCGATGTGCCGGCGATCATGGTTCCCGGCGGGCCCATGCTGAGCGGCAGGTGGCACGGCATGGAACTCGGCTCGGGAACCGACTTGCGCCGATTTTGGGAAGAGGTCCGGGCGGGCCGTCTGAGCGACGAGGAGTTTTGCGAAATCGAAAGTTGCGTCTCGCGCAGCGCCGGCCACTGCACCGTGATGGGCACCGCGTCCACGATGGCCGGCCTCGCCGAGGCCCTGGGAATGACCTTGCCGGGGGCGGCGGATATTCCCGCCCCGGACTCGCGCCGCCTCTCGATCGCCGAGCAGAGTGGACGACGCGTCGTGGGCATGGTGGCTGAGGGGCTTCGTCCTTCGCAGATTCTTACCCCCGCCGCGTTCGAGAACGCCATTTGCCTGCTTATGGCACTCGGTGGGTCCACGAATGCCATTATTCACCTGGTTGCCATCGCCGGACGAACGGGCCTTGATCTTCCCCTCTCGAGGTTCGAGGAGATTTCCCGCACCACGCCTGTGCTGGCGAATGTGAAGCCTTCCGGCAAATACCTGATGGAGGATTTCAGCTACGCGGGAGGGGTGCCCGCCGTAATGAAGGAGATCGCGTCGCAACTTCACCTGGACGCGCTGACGGCCACGGGCAAGACCCTGGGCGAGAACATCTCCCGCGCGGCATGTTTCAATCGGGAGGTCATCAAACCGTTCAGCCAGCCGCTCTACCCCGAAGGAGGGTTGGTGGTGCTCGGTGGCAACCTCGCTCCCTGCGGCGCGGTGATCAAGCAATCCGCCTCTTCGCCTCACTTGCTCCGGCACAAGGGCAAAGCCGTGGTATTCGAAAACAATCGTGATTTGCTGGCGCGCATTGATGATCCGTTTCTTCAGGTTGAGGAAGATTCCATTCTTGTCCTCAAGAACGCCGGCCCCAAGGGCGCCCCGGGCATGCCGGAGTGGGGCCATCTGCCGATCCCCGCGAAATTGCTCAAGGCCGGCGTGAAAGACATGGTGCGGTTGAGCGATGCCCGTATCAGCGGCACCAGCTTCGGCACCATTGTCGTTCACATCTCGCCTGAGGCCGCAGAGGGCAGTCCGTTGGCCATCGTCAAGAACGGCGACGAGATCGAGTTGGATGTGCGCGAGAAAAGACTGGAACTGCTGTTGCCGGAAGCGGAAATCAAAGCGCGCCTGGCAAGGTGGACGCCGCCGGCTCCATTGTATTTACGCGGCTACGGAAAAATGTACCTCGAACACATTCTACAGGCCCACCAGGGTTGCGACTTCGATTTCCTGCTCGGCCGCGACGGCGCAGAGGATATAAGTCCCCTGCGAAGATTCCCTAACCCCTCGTTGTGATAAGTCTGTTTGTATGAGTGTATTACCTCTTGACAGCTTGGCCTTAAATCGTGTATTACCAGACCGAGGAAGTGAAGTTCTCGGTGTCCAGAGTTGGCATGGACGCGCCAGTGAGTTATGGCACCATTACTCTGTCCTAATTGCGGATCGGCGCGGGTCAACAAATCGCCTAGCGGTCTGCACCTCATGTGTCTCGACTGCCAGCGAGTCATCGTTCAGGACCGGATCAAGAAGCCTCGCGGTCGAAAAATGAAAGGCAGACCGCCTCGATCGCTCCCTGAGGCCCGTTCAGAACCGGCGAGTTGAAGGCTTGCGCTCTTATTGACTCTTCCGGACTGCCCAGAGCATCCCTGTTAATGCAGAAACTTGTCGAATAAGTTCCGTCAGCCGGCTGCGTCTGGCAAAGCTTCCATCATCCTAGCAATGTAGCCTGTTCATCCTGCCGACGTTCTGCTGGAAAGGCAGTTTCGAGCCTTCCCCTTCCCCCGGCCGTAGGCTCCGCGAAAGGCCTCACCAAAGAGCGCTTATTTCTTCTGCAACCAATTCCAAGCCGGTGGCATCGAAAGAGGGCCGCCACACAGGAGTAAGTGTGTACAGTTGAAGGCCGCATCTAATCTTCAGGGCAGTGCAGGAAAAATCTAAAAGGAGGCAGTCAATGAACAGGGGAACTCCCTTTCGCTACCGTTGGGTTGTCTTTTTGGCCTTGGCCTTCTCGATGGGAGTGTTGGCACTGGGTTGGCTGAAGGCACAGCAGTATGACAAGGCGTTGTATACGCAAGTTAATCTGGTCTCGAGCGGGTACGTGAACGCGCTCGTCACTGATCCAAACCTGATAAACCCGTGGGGAGTTTCGGCAAGCCCTACCAGCCCCATTTGGATCTCCAACCAGGCAACCAACACCTCCACACTTTACAGCATCACCAACGTACAGGCGGGGACGGGATCTCCCTTCGTGGTTGCCATTCCCACGACCGGCACCTCGGCTCCCCAAGGTCCCACGGGCCAAGTGTTTAATGGCGGGACTGGTTTCCCGATTCCAGCCTCATCGGGCACCGTTTCCTCAAAGTTCATTTTTGCCAACCTCAACGGCACGATTTCGGGCTGGAACCCAGGGAGCACCGGCGGCCTTGCCAATGGCGTGATCGCGGTGAGCAATCCTGGCGCCGTGTACACCGGTTTGGCCATGGCGACGGCAGCACTCCCCACAAACGCGGGCAACGTCGCCACATATCTGTACGCGGCTGATTTCAATCCTCCCCCGGATGGCGGAATAAAGGTCTTCGACAGTTCCTTTAATGCCTATAGCTTCGGTGCAGGGACATTTGTTGACCCGGACTTGCCTTCCTTGCCTTCCGATGAAGTCTGGGCGCCGTTCAACGTCGCAAACTTGGGGGGAAACCTGTTCGTCGCCTATGCCCCGCTGCCCGCAACCGGGGGGTTCGCCATTCCAGGGTTGAGCAACGGGGTTATCGCGGAATTCTCGCCCACGGGAACCTTTATGAGCAATATCGCCGTGCGCGGCTTGCTGGATGATCCGTGGGGGATGGCGATGGCTCCGTCTAATTTCGGCAGGTTCAGCAATGACCTGCTGGTCGGGAATTTCGGCAACGGAAGAATCGTCGGCTACTGGCTTACCGGTAGCGGCAAGTACAATCTCAGAGGATTGGTGGTGGGCACGAACCACGCCGCGATTTCGAATGGCGCGCTCTGGTCGCTCTGGTTCGGCAACGGATCGAACGGGGCGGCCACGAATACGCTCTACTTCACTTCCGGCGGCCCCGACCAAACTAAAGACGGGCTGTTCGGCGCCATCATCCCCGTAATTCCCTAGGAAGGGCGCCTCAACTTACTGGAAATTCGCGTCGTAGGGGCGGCCTGGGTGGCTGCCTTGGGCAAACACGACGGTTGCCTCTGCGGCGCCTCGCCAAATCTTCGTGCCTTGGAGTGTGTTTCCAGCCCTCACCTTTGGCTGGCTTGGCCGCCCTCGACCCGGCTGTTGAAATCCCCCGACTTGCCGCGCGGGATGCTCAGCGATACCCAGCGGGAAGATTGGAGATGCTTGGCCAGGAAGATAATCTGGCCGATGTGGAGCGCGTAGTGCGCCACTTGACGGTTGATCGCCTGCATCACCGAGTGAGGCTCATTGCGAATATAGACCGGGCGCGCGAGGTCCGAGTCGTTAAGCGGCTCTAGCGCACTGAACACACACTGCCACCCCGCTTCCCATAAGTCCATCAGCGCAGCGCGCGTCGCCGGGGGCGCGTCAAATTCGCTGTCGCGATTCCGGTCAGGCTTCTCGCCGTCCGTGGTGAGGAACTCCGTCCAGCGCGAACGCATGTTCCCCGCCAGGTGCTTTACGATAATCGCAATAGAATTGGACTCCGGATCGATGGCCAATTGCAGTTGCTCGTCGCTCAACTGCGCCATGGCCCGCTCGCCCAGAGATTTGTACGCTCGCAGGACCGCCAGTGAATCTTCCAGGTACGAAGTTAGAAACTTGTGTGCCATGCATTCAATTATAAACCGAGCTCATCGATGCAGATAGGCCACAAAGTGTGCCTCAGTGACTCACTTGGATGCGCCACCCGTGCTCCGTACGTACGGCGGTGTGGGAGGGGAGAGCGGGTAACCGCTCCCACTACCCGATCTATTGCGGTTGGTTTGACGGTGATGATTGTGGTTCGGTGCCAGGAGCCTTGGCTGAATTACTCGTCTCGACGGAGCTTACACTGAAGGTTCCGTCCGGATTCCGCGCGCGACTGGTTTTCGTCTCCTCGGTACCGGCAGGTCCGGAAGTCGCGACATCTGAAATTTTGGTCATGACTTTCAAATCCAAGCCGGCCGGATCGATCTGCTCCATCTGTTGCTCGGTGGTTGTTCTGCCTGCATCGCCACTCCGCACAGTCGTAACGCGCTGGATCAGATGCAACTGACCATCGCGACTTTTACCAGGAACATCCAGCGAATAGGTCTCAGCCGTCTCCACGTTCTGCCCGTGACTTTGCGTATTCCTAACGACTGTCCGTGAAACCTCCGCAAGTTTACCTTCGGCGTCCGCAACCGAAACGCTTTCTTCGGTCGTTCGATTCTCGCCGTCTTGTTTAACCACCTTTTCATTTACCTCGGCTAGTTTCAAACCGCCGTTGCCGGAGTCCGCCGACTTTGTGATCTTCGTCGTTTCTATACGATCATTGTCGCCTCGCTTCTGCCGTTCACCATAAGAAGAAGGTCGGTACCCGTCGGCGCCGAGAACCTCCACGTTCTTTTCACACAGGACTTTGCTGCCGGATTTGCTGCATTTCTCGGTCGTACGTAATGGGGCGCCAGGACCTTTCGCGACCGTCGTGACGGTCCATGACTGGTCTGTGTCGTTTGAGACGGTTTGCGCGTCTGCGCAGATGATTGAACTCAGACAAGCAAGCAGAAGAAAGACCAACCAGCGCGGTAACGAACTGGGGAAATGCTCCATGGGCTGCCGCTCCAAAGAAGAAACACAACGCCCTTTTCTTATCGCCCGTACTATGGGTGAGTCAAATTTGCCGTGGACTCATAGACTCGGTCTCCGATTGGTTTTGACTGGGCCCAAATTGCACGAACGAACCGGGAATGTTGATGAAAACAAAGCCCAGCCCTCTACATCGGACAGCCAACTGCAAGACCTCGGGCATAGCGCGGCGTTCGTGCTCTGCTCTCTCAACCCAAAACATCGGTCAACATGCCCGCTTTCTTGGCTGGGGCCCGCTTCACTCCCGAACCCCTCGCCCCTTGGGGGCATAGGCGCTAGATTAAGGTCCGGTGGGGGCCGCCAAACATGCCCGAAGGGCATGAAGGTCATTAGCCGTAGGTGAAACCTACGGACGAGAAGGCATACGTTGAGTATCTCAGCGACCCCGAAGGGGTCGAATTCAACCCCTCCGGGGTTGAATTGACGGCTTTGGAACGGCGTTTACCGTAGGTTTCACCTACGGCTAATGATGTTGGGTCCCTTCGGGACCCCGTCGCAACGCTTAATCTAGCGCCTATGCCCCTTGGGGGAGAGGGTGGATCCGTCAGCTGACGGAGTGAGGGGTTGGTTCCGGTCCGCACAGACATTCGTCCCCTCTTTCTTCTCATGTAGCTCAGAGTCCTGGCGTGCCTCTCCGTTCCGCCGGAATTGCGGCGCAGTCAACTCAAGTTTTTACTCTGAGCGAGGGAAAAAACCTCTCACTCCGTCAACTGACGGACTGATGACACCGCCGGAGCCTCACACCCTATGCCCTCGGGAGAGGGCTCTTCGTTCACATCGTCGTAGGGGCGGCCCTCGTAGCCGCCCTCTCCGTCGGCCTGGGCGCCCACAAGGGGCGCCCCTACGTCCTCGGCTGGCGCAGACCTGCTTTCCAAGGTCTGCGGCTCTGGCGTTCGGGCCGCCGCCTTGCGCAGGCTCAGCAGCAGCTTGATCTTCCGATCGATCGCGCGGTCCAGCGACTCTTCCCGCCGCAGCGAGCATCCGCCACTCTTCGCCCGACGGGAGCCAGGCAGGCATCGCGCTCGATCGCCGTCTTCTTTTCGTTCAGCTTCTCTTCGTACTCGAACTCCTGCTCGACGGCAGCCACCTCGTCCGCGAGCAGCAGGACCAGTTGCTTGTACCGCAGTTCGTCCGCCGGTTCGGCGGCGACGAAGGGGCCGGCCTCCTGGGCGGGCTGGGCGTCCACAAGCGGCGCCTCGATATCATCCTCTTTATCATCCTCTTCGTCGCCCTGGGCATCCGCTCCGTGTGGGCCTGCGTCACCCAGCGGCAGAGGCAGGTTGCTCCCGGCGAAGAGCGACAGCAGAAAGCACAACCGCGCTCCTCGCCAGCCGGTCTTGTTCCGGTAAAAGCCCTGGAGCGCGGCGGCCTGCCAAGCCAGGAAGGAGCGGGCGTGCACCTGCAAACGAATCAGTGCCAGAAAGGAGAGCAGCAGGCGCAGGCGCGCGGCGCATCAGGCCAGTCTGGGAGCGCGATTCGACAATCTTGCGCGCCAGCCCTTGGGCTCGTCCATGCCTCCAGCGAGAGATTATATCCCGGTCGTCGCGCGGCTGCGGTTGGGTTATTCTCTGCCTCTGAGGATTGCGGCCATGACGCGAGGGCTGCGCCGTCCGTGCATGACTGCAACAACCCACAGAGGTTTTTGCTCCGGCGCGTGGGCAATCAGATATTCACGTACCAGAATGAAGCGCAAAGGCCGTGAGGTGAGGTCCGGGCGGTTGTGGCCCTGACCGGGAAATGGAAGCAAGCTGTGAATGGCGTCAAAGATTTCTGTTATTAGCCGGTCGGTGGCGTCCGGATTGTCGTGTGCAATGTAACCGCGTATGTCGTCGAGGTCCGCGTAGGCTTCCGGGTGAAGCGCATATCCGCTCATGTCGGGCGGTTACGCTCTGCTTCGGTTTTCGCTTTCAGACGGGCAAAGGCCTCCTCGCCGTCAATGGGGTTCACCCTGCCGCTTTTCAGGTCGTCATAACGGCTGTTGAGCATTTCGCGCGTCTGCGCAAGCTCATCGAAGTATCCCTCTACGACATCCTGCACGAGCTCGGCGGCGGTTCCGCGCCCGGTCTGCGCGGCGAGGTCCTTGAGCTTCCTTTCGGTCTCGGAGGTGAACTGTACTTCCATGGCTTTCAGAGTACGGGAAGACCTGCACCAAGGCAAACGCAAAGAACGTTTCGAGCGGCGGTCGACCTGAAAGTAGGCTATCGTGATAAGCTATACATTCGGACCTGGCACAGGTCTGAATTAGTTAGCCAACTCATTGGCCGGAGGTGGAAGGGCGGGGCTTCAGCCCCGCCGTTTACGGTTGCAGGGTTCAAGGGGCCTTTAGGCCCTGAAGCCAAGCCGCTTCAGGGCTAAAGCCCCTTAATTAGCTCGCGGAGATTGGCGGCGGGACTGAAGCCCCGCCCTTCCGCTTGCGGCGAATAAGGCGAGGCGGCCCGAATCGAGGTTCGCGCCTCAGCGTGGCCCCGGGGCGTCTGCCGCGGGTGCCGCGGTTTGCGGAGTGGTCTTGGTTTCCGGAGTGATCGCGCTCGAGGCCGCAGGCCCAGGGGTCGGCATGTGGCATTGGCCGTCGAAGAAGCCTCCGGGATCAACGAGGAGGCAGGGCGTGTAAATTGAGCCCAGAACCACGCCGTGTTCCTTGATCTCCAGGCGTTCGGAAGCGTGGACATTCCCTTTTATCTTGCCAGTGACGCTCAGAATCCTGGTACGAATGTCGCCATCCACTTCTCCCTGGTCGTGGACGACTACCGCGCCTTCAGAATCGATCTCGCCTTTGAAGTGGGTGTTAACGCGGATGAGGCCGGAGGACACCTTCATTTTTCCTTCAACCTCAACTCCCGGGTCAAGCCAGCCGACCCAGTCGCCGGACAATTCCGCCAGTTGACGTCGCGTGGATTTTCCTAAGCCGAATGGCATTGTTGCCTCCCCTCGAGGGCTCATGGCCCCCTCTGCTGCTGAACTTGCGGTTCTTTCAGGGCGCAAAGAAAAGCAGATCCTTCGCTGCGCTCAGGATGACATGTCATTCTGAGCGCAGCGAAGAATCTGCATTTGCTCGCGGCTGTACCGCTCTATGTCCGGGCGACATATATTACAACGGGCGAAAGTGAATGTGCATCAGCGGCCCGTCTTGCCTCACTTTGTGGCAGCGCTGGCACTAGCCGCCGGCGGTTGTTTATTGCTTCACGATCAATTCGTAGATCCTATTGAGATCTTCGGCAGAGAAATAGCTGATTTCGATAGCTCCGCGGCTGCCGTCGCCACGGATTTTGACTCGCGTTCCAAGCGTTCGTTCCAATTCCTGGGCAGCAGCGCGCACATTAGCGTCCATAGGCGGCTTGGCCTCGCTCGTCCGATCAGGCTGTTTTGGCTGTCGAGGCCCTACAAGGCTTTCAACCTCTCGCACCGAGAGGCCTTGTTGCGCAATCCTTGCAGCAAGTTGTAGTTGATCGGCTTCGGATTCGAGAGCCAGAAGAGCCCGCGCGTGCCCATAGGTGATTTCCTGCCGGGTGATCATCTCCTGCACGCTATTGGGCAGGCGCAAGAGGCGTAGCATGTTCGTAACCGAGGAACGATTAATGCCGAGGCGCTCGGCGACCTGTTCATGGCTGAGGTGGAACTCATCCTGGAGCTTCTGATAGGCATTGGCCACTTCGATGGGATTGAGGTCGCGCCGAAGCAGGTTTTCGGCCAAGGCGAATTCCAGGGCGTCCTGGTCCGCAAGCTCGCGGACGATGGCGGGCACTGTCTCGAGGCCAGCGAGGCGGGCGGCGCGCCAGCGGCGCTCTCCCACCACGAGCTGGAAGCGACCCTGGGCGGAGGCGTTTCGGCGCACGAGAATAGGTTGGATGACGCCGCTGGCTCGGATGGAGTCAGCGAGCTCCGCCAGCGAGTCTTCAGCGAATTCGCGGCGTGGCTGAAACGGGTTGGGGTCAATGAGGTCGAGGCGCACTTGCTCGAGCCCGGCCGTGGCAGTCTCAACCGTCTGTAGGAGAGCGTTCAGCCCCCGACCCAGCACCTTTCTCGACATGACTCATAACCTCCTTTGCCAGCTCAAGATAGCTCGTCGCCCCCTTGCAATCGGGGTCGTAAAGGAAGATGGGCTGGCCGAAGCTCGGCGCTTCGGCCAAGCGGACGTTCCGGGGTATCACCGTAGAGAAGACTTGGTCGCCGAAGAAATCCCTTAGATCGTCGCGGACCTGGTGAGCAAGGTTCGTACGTTCGTCGAACATCGTTAGAAGTATGCCTTCAATCGCCAGGCTTCGATTGTGGGCCCGTCGAATTCGAATCAGGGTATCGATGAGTTCGGAGACCCCCTCGAGCGCGAAATACTCGCACTGGACGGGGACGATAACGGAATCCGCCGCCACGAGGGCATTAAGGGTGAGCAAGTCGAGGGCAGGGGGGCAGTCCAGAAGGATATAGTTGTACTCGTTGCGGAAAGTCTCCATTTTCTTGCGGAGGGTCTTCTCTCGGTCAGGACGATCGGCAAGTTCTAGCGTGGCGCCAACCAGATTCTTGTTTGAGGGGATCAGATGAAGCCCCTCGATTGGGGTGTTGAGTACCAGATCTTTCAGGGGAAGATCGAGCATTAGCGCATGGTACAAGGTCTTGCGGACGGGGTCGCGGGTAAAGCCCAAGCCGCCGGTAGTGTTAGCCTGGGGATCGCAATCGACGATCAGCGTCCACATTTCGTTGCGGGCGAGGGCCGCCCCTAGATTGATGGCGGTAGTGGTCTTGCCGACGCCGCCTTTTTGATTGGCGATGGCGATGACTCGTCCCAAGGGCACCTGCCTGCTAGGAGTCAGAGCGAATGTATCAAAGGCGAGGGAATAACGCAAGCGAAAGGTGTTTCACGTGGAACGTCTGCCGGCAACCGTTGCCCCCCGAGGAATGTTTCACGTGAAACAGTTTCCGCCGCCTCAGGCGACAACTTCGTTTGAAAGCAGGACCGGTTTCACGCCAAGGCGCAAAGCACGCGAAGCCCGCAAAGGCAGAATCACCACCGCCCAGATTTCTCTATTGACCCACGCCTCCACCGACCCGCTCACCCGCAACGCCCTTCTCCCCCCACCAGATCTCGCCTTGCGCGCCGCCCGGCACGCCCAGGCCCCTCACCTTCCTCACTCCAACACTGTAATAGCCTATCTCACTTGCCTGCCGGCGGCTCAGCCAGAGAAAAAGCCCGCCTCCCGGCTTCAGGCAGCGCGAGGCGAGGGGGATAAGCTCCGGGAGCTTCCCCACGGCGCGCGCCGTCGCCCAGTCATAGGTCTCCGCCGCCCCCGCCGACTCCGCGAACTCCTCCAGGCGTTCCCGCCGCACTTCCACGCCACTCATTCCGCAGACACGCGCCGCCTCCTTGAGAAACCCTCGCTTCTTTGCCACCGGTTCGAGCAGGGTCACCCCCAACTCCGGAAACAGGATCTTCAGGCATAGCCCCGGAAACCCAGCCCCGCTGCCGATATCCAACAACTTGCCGCCTAACTCTACACACCGCCCAAGATACAGGCTCTCCCCAAAATGCCGTCGCACGCAATCGGCAGGATCGCGGATACTCGTCAAATTGATCTTCTCGTTCCAACCCAACAGCAACTCCAAATAGGCGGCCACCTGGCCAGCTTGTTGAGTACTTAAGGCCAACCCGAACGGTTCGAGCAACTGGCGAACTGTGTCCTCGCTCAGCATCGCCATGCCATTCTACTCAAAAACCAGACTGCGCGAAATCGGAATCGGGCTCGCGGCGTCGGAGATCTGCCAGGCAGCGGGAAGACCCCGAAAGGAGAAGCTAGGTTCGCAAACTGCCCCCGCTCACCCCGCAGGCATAGCCTCGTAATAGCTGGAGCTCTCACGTAGCTCCTCCAACGGATTGCGCAGCGGCAAGGGATCCCGCCGCCGACTACCGCCCGGCGGCGAGCCGATATGATCGTTTAGCGTTGCGTCGTCCCCCTCCCCAAATGGCGGCCCGCACGTTGAAGAGGTAAGCTCGACAAAGTGGCTTCCGGCGGCTCCTGCCGTTCCGGCATGTGCAACCGGCCCGTCCATAACGAGCCGTCATGTCTGCAGGGAAGCCTCATCGCTTCGGCTAGCACCGGGGTTTTTCTGGATTGGGGCGATTGGGAACCGCCGTAGTTGGATTTGCGAGCGGCGGACGCCCGGACCGGTCCGCCGCAAAAGGAGAGGTCTGATATGCAGGCAATCATTGCGATGCTGCGGGGTGTGAACGTGGGTGGGCACAACCCGATCAGCATGCAGGCGCTGCGCGCTTTCTGCGGAACACTCGAGTTGCGGGACGCGCAGACCTACGTGCAAAGCGGCAATGTGGTGTTTCGAAGCACGGAGCGCAATCTGAGTGCTCTCGCGAAGCGATTTGAAGACGCCTTTGAGAAAACCTTTGGATTCCGCGTCCCGCTGGTTCTGCGGACTGCGGCTGAGATGCGGTCGGTGATTGCGAACAACCCTTTCGCCAAGCGGAAAGAGATCGAGCCCGGCAAACTTCACGTAATATTTCTAACCGAGGAACTAAGTCCCGAGGCACGGAAGCAACTCGAGGCAGCGAAGGCGGGCCCGGAAGAGATCAAGTCAGGCTCCCGGGAGGTGTATGTCTATTACCCAGACGGAATGGGTAAATCAAAGCTCCCGCCGCTTCTGGACCGCATCCTGAAGAAGGCCGGAACGGCAAGGAACTGGAATAGTGTGACAGCCCTGTTGGAACTGGCGGACAAGTTGGAGGGTTCCCCGGGATGAACGGCCCAGTTTCGTGAGCCGAGTCTTCGTAGAACAATTCAGCCCGTCAGTTGACGGGCGGCAGCCCGCAGCCCACGGCGCAGGAAGGTGTGAAAAAATTACCAAGCCTGTCATTCCGAGCGCAGCGAGGAATCTGCATTTGTTTGTTTTCAACGAGATAAATGCAGATGCTTCGCTTCGCTCAGCATGACAGACGGTTTTTTCAGGAGGAAAAATGCCGCTTATCTCCCCTCGAAGCAGATTGCAGGCGACCGCCCTTCTGCTCTTCGTTATCATCGGCGCCGCGATGGCGCGTGGTTCCTTCACCATCGAGCAGGTGCTAAGCTCGCCCTTCCCAACCGAACTTACCGCTTCGCCGGCTGGCAACAAGGTAGCCTGGGTGTTCGCCGCTCGAGGCTTGCGCAACATCTGGGTAGCTGAACCGGGGACGAGTGGAAGTTACCGTTCACGCCAAGTCACACAGTACACCCAGGACGACGGGCAGGACGTTGGCGAACTCGCCTGGACTCCCGACGGCCAGTCGATCGTCTACGTTCGAGGGGGCGACCTCGAGAACGGCGGGAATTATCCCAATCCGGCGAGCGCGCCCGAAGGTGTCGAACAGGACGTTCTGGGTGGTCTCACTCGCAGGCGGAGGGCCGCGCAAGCTGGCCGAGGGCCATTCTCCTGCCGCGTCACCCCAGGGCGGCGGCGTGGCCTACATCTTCAAGGACCAGGTGTGGCTGATCAAGTTGGCTGCTGGGGCCAAGCCGGAACAACTGGTCCACGACAAGGGCAAGTGCGACTCACTGCACTGGTCGCCGGAGGGCTCGAGCCTGGCGTTTGTCAGCCGCCGGGGCGATCACAGCTTTGTGGGCGTGTACAACGTGGGGAGTAAGAGCCTGATTTATCTCGACCCGGCGGTCGACCATGATTCCGAGCCGGCCTGGTCGCCCGACAGCCGCCAAGTCGCCTTCCTGCGCATTCCGGCGCGCGACGACCTGACCTTCGGCCCGAGGCGGACCGGCCAGCCGTGGTCGATCCGGGTGGCCGACGCCGCCACCGGCCGTGGCCGCGAAGTCTGGCGAGCCGATACGGGCCAGGGCAGCGTCTTTCGCGGAATTGTCGGCGAGTATCAGATCCTATGGGGGGATCGAGACGTTTTGGTTTTTCCCTGGGAACGCGAAGGGTGGACGCATCTTTATTCCGTTCCCGTAGCGGGCGGCACGGCAAAACTTCTCACGCCGGGTGATTTCGAAGTCGAGTTCGTTGCGCTTAGTCCGGATCGCCGGACACTGATTTTCGCCTCGAACCAGGATGACATTGACCGCCGCCATCTGTGGTCCGAGCCGGTCGCGGGCGACCAACCTAAGCGATTGACGAGCGGCGAAGGAATCGAATGGTCGCCAGTGACGCTGCACGACGGCGCCGCGATTGCCTTACTTCATTCCGACGCTCAGCGCCCAGCGCGTCCGGCGGTGCTCGTGAGCGGAGGTGAAATCCGCGACCTCGCTCCCGAAAGCCTTCCCGCCGATTTTCCTTCCGGCGAACTCGTCACTCCGCAGCAAGTGATTCTCACCGCTTCCGACGGCCTGCGCGTGCACGCGCAGCTTTTCCTGCCCAAGGAGGGAGTTGCCGGCGAGCGGCGCCCGGCGGTGATCTTCATGCACGGCGGTTCGCGGCGGGAAATGCTGCTGGGCTGGCATTACATGGGCTACTATCACAACGCCTACGCCTTCAATCAGTATCTGGCGAGCCGCGGCTACGTGGTCCTCTCGCTCAACTACCGTAGCGGCATCGGATACGGACTGGACTTTCGCGAGGCGCTCAATTACGGCCCCAGCGGCGCGAGCGAGTTCAATGACGTCGAGGGCGCCGGCCTCTATTTGCGCCAGAGGCCCGACGTGGACCCGGCTCGCATCGGACTATGGGGCGGCTCTTACGGAGGTTATCTGACGGCCCTGGGCTTGGCTCGCGCTTCGGATCTGTTCGCGTGCGGGGTTGACCTGCATGGCGTGCACGACTGGAACCTCGAGATCGAGAACTGGCCGCACTCGCCTGCGCAGCACGAAGCCTCAAGGCTGGCGTGGGAGTCGTCGCCGCTGGCGTCGGTGGACACGTGGCGCTCACCCGTGTTGCTGGTGCAGGGAGACGATGACCGGAACGTCCCCTTCTCGGAAATGGTCCGCCTGGTGGAGGCGCTGAGGAAACAGAAGGTGGAATTCCAGCAGCTTGTCTTCCCCAACGAGATTCATGATTTCCTGCGGCATAGCACCTGGCTCGCCGCCTATCACGCCGCCTCGGATTTCTTCGACCAGCACCTTAGGAAATAACCATCGGCGGGCGCGAGTTTGAAATCTGTCGTCTCCCAATCTCGAATGACCGGCACGGGCGGGCGGATGGGTTGGCGCAGCCATACGGTTCTTGATGTCAGCAAGATTCTCGGCAGCGAACCCTAGTTGTACGTCAGCCATCGCTCCGGAGAGTTTCGCTCCGCGAAATCGCAGACTTCGGAAGACGAAGTCTGCGACGGCCCGCCAATGCGCAGTCAGTCAACCAGTGCAAGTTCTTTCTCAACCACGTCCTTGTGGGTCTGGGCGAATCTGGCTATAGCTTCGATGCCGAGCCTGCCGGCATAGCGCAGCAGCTTATCAACGCTCTTGTTCGAAATCTTTCCGTTGAGCAGCTCACTGACTCGCGGTTGGGGCTCTCCCAGAATTACTTCCAGCTCTTTCCGGGAATAGTTTTGTGCGTACTTAAGAATTGCTTGATAGAGCTCGGCCTTGAACTTCAGCTCGGTGGCCCGTTCGGGCGAAAATCCGAGATCGTCGAGAACGTTCCCGCGGCTTACATGAGCCGGCTTGTTCGCTGCGCCTTTCATCACTTTGCTCCTTTGCTCAAACGCGCTTTCACGTTCTTCAGCCGCTGCTTTGCGACTTCGAACTCCCTGCGAGGAATTTCCCGACTCTTTTTTTCGAAACAGTGAAGAACGTAAATCACATCGTTGGTTCGCGACAGGTAGACGATGCGGTACCAGGCTCTCTCGTCCTGGTCTCGAAGTTCGAAAACTCCCACGCCCATTGAGGGTGCCGGTCGATAATCACCGGGCCGTTCACCCTGCTGAAGCCGCCAAAGATCGAAGCCCAGGTTTTGTCTCGCGCCCTCGGGAAAGGATTGGAGGATTTCCCTGCTATTTCCTTCCCAAACCACTGTCGCATACTTCAAGTCGCTCCCAGTTTCACCGCTCACGCCTGCGACTATAGCACGAGAGCCAATTGGAAATATACAATTAACTGTATATCCGTGTCGAGTGGACGCTTGCCTTTTCGAATTGGAGTCATTGTTGCCCGGGAGCTTGGTGCGTTACCATGCCCCGCTTTTGCCTCCGAACCACCAGACCAATCCGATGGTCGCGGTGTTCTGGTAGTTCTTCAGGACGAAAAGCGTCGGCGTCAGGAAGTAGGGGCGGTTGGACCAGTCTCGTCGCCATTCTTCGAACATCAGGAAGTTGTCGGAAAACTTATATTCGAAGGTCAAAGTTCCTTCCTTGACTGCCTGGGTCTTACCCGTGAACAGGCCGCCGCGGTCGGAGAGATATTCGCTTCTTGCCGCGATATCGAACTTCGGCGTGAACTGATATTGCGCGTAAGCGGCGCCTCCGTCTGTATGCTGAGGGGCCGAGGTCGTGTACAGGCGTTCGATCACATAATCCCCTTCCAGAGCCAGCGTCAGCTTGGAAGTGGCATTCCAGGTGGCATAGTTATCCAGGATATTCAATCGGCCCGTGGCGGGGTTGGGGATGGGCTCAAACGGCGTGCCTTGAAACGTGGGCAGATTGGGCGGCCCGCCGGTCACGTACTCGAAATCGGGGTGCTCCTGGCCGCGGTAGTATTGCGCGGTCCAATTGAACTTCTTCGAGGGCTGAAGCACGATCCCCACAAGCTGGTCTTTGTAGCCGTTGAATGGCTCGGTCTGCTCGGTGCCATTGGTCATCCAATAATTCAAGCCCACGACGGAGTTAACCTGATAGTGAACTCGCGCGCCCTCGTGGTAAAAGGGGAGAAAGTCGAACCAGAACGAGCGGGAATAGTTCATCTGGTCTTTGGTGTAGTTGTTCTCGATGCCCAGCGCGCTGGCCCACTTGCCGAAATCGATGGTCACTCCAGTGCCAATCGGCGCGACGTACGTCCCATAGGCCTGAAATATGTTGCGGTAAATGTCAGGACGCGGCTCGTTGGCGGCATTTCCCTGAAGCGTCTCGGTGGCCTGCCCGAACTGGAGATCCAGCCGCGCTCCCCAACGTTTGTTATTGGCCACATCGGGCGCGTTTTCAAGCACAACGTCGCCCTGGTTCAGGCTGAAGGCATTACTGCTGACGTCATAGGCGCGCAAGAGGTTGGCCCGGCCAATCGGGGCGTTGAAATTGTACGCGTAATATCCGTCAAAGAGGAAATTCAGCGTCGTGCCGTGCAGAGCATCGGTTATCTCCTGGCTCCCCGACAGCGTTCCCGTTGTGGTGGGAGCGGGCGTCGCAAACGTGGCAGTGCTTTGCGCTGGCGCGGCGGGGGCAGGCGTCGTAACCATTGCGGTGGTTTGCGCTGGCGAGGCAGGTGCTGTGACCGTCGCGGGGGCATCCGTTGTGGGGCTGGGCACGACTGCCGCGACCGGTGTTTGCCTGGCTGGCGGTGAGGGTGGCGTGCCGGCTTCGGGCGTCGTCGGCGCTGGGGTGTTGGCCTGGAGTTGTTTCAACTGAGCCTGAAGCTGCTCGACCAGATCACGTAGCTCGGAGACCTGCTTCGCCAGTTCCGCCACGCTCGGACTGCCCGAGCTCGACGGCGCCGCATTCTCTTGAGCGCTGGCCGTCGCCGAAAGGCCCGCCAGCAAGACGCACAATCCCAGGACGGGACCAATTTTTCCTCGACCGTGCCGGCTTCGAGCGATTAAGCTCCGCCGGCTTTGAAGATCCGCCATTTGTGTCACCTCCTGGATGGCGAAGTCGCCACCTTCGCTTCGACACCCATGAAAGAATTTGATGCGTTTCACGGTTTAATTCGCGCGGAAAGTCGGGCCGGCCGCCGCAGACCTCTGCCCTGTGACGTCTGCGGCCTCGCGGAGGGAAGTTTTCTTGGGGCGACGGGCGATGCACAACCAGGGTTCGCTGCCGCGAACCTCGCAGGGTGGAAAAACCAGGGTGGTGCATACGTCCCGCCGTACTTTGGCGGGATGTCTGCGCCCTCTCGACGAGGGCGCAGACATGCCAAACTGCGGCACGTCTGCGCCACCCGCGTTTTCTTCGTATCTTTTTTCTGTTCTGTCTCTTTAATTATTCTTCCGCGGCGGCAACTTGGGCTGGAAAGTGCCGGTCAGCTTCATCAAGGCTTTAACAAAGTCAGGCGTCACCTGAATACCATTCTTGCTCAAAGTCAAAGCCAGAGCGACCTCAACCTGCACCCGCGGCGCATCGTGATTCTGGATGTGTTTCTTCGCATCGCGGACACGCTCGTTGGCCAGATTCATTTCAAGTTCCGCCTCGCCCACTGGCAAGTTATCACCGGGACGAATGTCATCGAAAAGATGGTGGACTTTCATGGCATCGGCGCTGCGGCCCTCCTGCTCCAGAACCGTTTCGGCGGTTTTTGACAGAGAATTCAGGAAATCCTGCCGGTCCTGGGCCGTCATCTGATCGAACTGTATAATGTCCATCGCCTGCGCCATATTCGGAAGAAGCATCGTCGCCGACATGAAGGCCGCGACCAGAAATTTGTTGAACCGGTTCATGGAAACCTCCTGCATCCCAGTTGCCGTCTGTTGTCTTTCGAGCCCTTGAAGCAGAGCATAGCATAGTATACAGAAAATGCGATTCTCCTGGCCCGATGGTAGTCGTACAGTTTGCTCTCGTAGCGGCGAGTTCACCTCGCCACCTGGCGGCATAAAGCCGCCTCTACAGCAAACTGTAGCACTGCCTGATCGTGAGCACGCGGAAGGAATGCGCCGGGCCGGAAGGATCTTCAGAGCCGAACGTGCGGGACCTGTCCGCGTAGTTGTCGCGGATGGACTGGACGTCTCTGTCGCTGCGCATATTTCACTTGACAAACGGGAAAGTATAGGCTAGAGTTGTCTTGTGGGGTTGGGCAGGCGTCCAGGGCCTGCCGGGTACGGTATGCTGGGAAGTCTTCCGCTGTTTTCCTCTATAATTCCTGCACCAGATTTCTGTCCTCAATTACGGTCAAAATGTCGTGGAGGCGGTTGGCCGTGGAGTCGCCCAAGTCGACGCCCAGGGGCAATCCTTAGACTTCTGGCCGGAACGCCTCTACCCACTTTGCGAGTGCTCGAAGAAGTCAACGGTTGGGGCGGCTCGCGAACCATCCCTGCGGATATATTCGAGGGCTTGGCCCCTGCACGACTATTTTGCCGTGTCCTTTGTTTTCATAGACATTCCCGGTTCGTTCGTAACATTTTGGAGAGGACAGACCGCAGCGCGGAACATTTCGGCTCAATCCTCCACCGTCCGCTTGTCCGGCTTCCCGACCAAGGCGCTAGTCGGGGCGGTTCGCGTACCGTCCCTACGGACATGGTCGAGGGCTTGGCCGCCGCATGACACTTTTACCGAGTCCTTTGTTTTCATAGACATTCCCGGTTCGTTCGTCGCATTTTGCAGGCGTGGGACCGCAGCCCGGGAGATGGCCCTCACTCCTCGATCGTCCGCTTCCCACACCACTCGATCAATGCACAGGGCGGTTCGCGATCCTCCCCTTCGCGGACTCCAGGGAACAAAGCCAGAATATATATGAAAACAAAGGGAAATGACAAAAATTTCAACGCGTGTGGTCTGCGCGATCTTCGCATCAGCGTGCACGGTTTGACAACCCCCGCTCCATCAACGAAGATGGGGACTGGGGCACTTATAAAGCGAGAACTGCGGGGATCCTTCGTCGTCCCGATCCGATCGGGACTCCTCAGGATGACAGGCGTGGGTCGGGATCTGACAGCTGACGGCTGAGAGCTGAAGGCTAGACAATGACACGTGAAGAGCAAAGGCTGGAGGAGTCCCGCCAGCGGACGGCTCACTGGAAGCGCTGGGGTCCGTACCTGAGTGAGCGCCAGTGGGGGACAGTTCGCGAGGACTACAGCCCTGACGGCAAGCCCTGGAAGTATTTCCCGCACGATCATGCGCGCTCGCGAGCTTATCGCTGGGGCGAGGACGGGATTGCGGGGCTTTGCGATCGGCATCAACTGATCTGCTTCGCCCTGGCGTTGTGGAACGGCCATGACCACTTCTTGAAGGAACGGCTCTTCGGACTTACGGGCGACGAAGGCAATCACGGCGAGGACGTGAAGGAGTACTACTTCTATCTCGATTCCACGCCCACCCATTCCTACATGAAGTACCTCTACAAATATCCTCAGGCCGCTTTTCCCTACCGGCAACTCGTGGAAGAAAACCGGCGGCGGGGAAGGAAGGATCCGGAATTCGAACTTGCGGATACGGGCGTCTTCAACGAGAGCAGATACTTCGACGTTTTTGTTGCCTATGCCAAGGCTGCTCCTGAAGATATTCTGATTCGTATCACTGCCTATAATCGCGGTCCGGAAAGCGCGGAGCTGCACTTGTTGCCAACGCTCTGGTTCCGCAATACGTGGACATGGACCGGGGGCGCCTCGCTGCCCGCCCTGGTGCGTCAGAGTGGGCGCACGGAGGTGACGGCCATCCAGGCGGTTCACGATTACTACGGCAAGCGCTGGCTGGTCTGCGAGGGCGAGCCCCAACTCCTTTTCACTGAGAATGAGACCAACTGCGAGCGTCTTTACGGCACGCCGAGTCGAACGCCTTTTGTAAAGGACGGAATCAACGAATACCTGGTTAACGGCCAAACCGGCGCGGTGAATCCGGCAGAGACGGGGACCAAGGCCGCCGCCCATTATCGGCTGAGTATCGCGCCCGGCGAGAGGGCGGTGCTTCGCCTGCGCTTCACGCCGCAAAAGCCTGCCCCGGATTTGTTGAATAAGCAGTTTGAGGCGACCTTCAATCAGCGGATTGCGGACGCCGATGAGTTCTTTGCCAAGATCATTCCCCAGCGCCTTTCCCCGGATGCGCGCAACGTGCAGCGCCAGGCCCTGGCGGGGATGCTCTGGTCCAAGCAATTTTATCACTACGATGTGCGCCTCTGGATGGAAGGCGACCCGGCGCTGCCGGCGCCTCCGCCGGAGCGGAAGCAAGGCCGGAACGGCCAATGGGAGCACCTTTACAACGCCGACATTATCTCTATGCCCGACAAGTGGGAGTACCCCTGGTATGCCTGCTGGGACCTGGCCTTTCATTGCGTGGCGCTCGCGCTGATGGACCCTGACTACGCCAAGGAACAACTTATCCTCCTCTTGCGCGAGTGGTATATGCATCCGAACGGCCAACTCCCCGCTTACGAGTGGGAGTTCAGTGACGTTAACCCGCCCGTGCACGCCTGGGCCGCCTGGCGTGTTTACAAGATTGAAAAACGCCGGCGGGGCAAGGCCGATCGCGAGTTCCTGGCGAAGGTCTTCCACAAGCTGCTGCTGAACTTCACCTGGTGGGTCAACCGCAAAGACCCGGATGGGATGAACGTCTTCGAAGGCGGATTCCTCGGCTTGGACAACATTGGCGTGTTCGATCGCTCCAAACCCTTGCCGACCGGAGGCCACATCGAGCAATCGGACGGCACAAGCTGGATGGCTATGTATTGCCTGAATATGCTGGCTATGGCCATGGAATTGGCGCGCCAGGACCCTGCGTATGAAGACGTGGCGAGCAAGTTTTTCGAGCACTTTGTGTACATCACCCAGGCGATGAACAACCTGGGCGGACACGGGATTGCGTTGTGGGACAACGAAGACGGCTTCTACTACGATGTGCTGCACCTGCCGGAGGGGAAGCATCATTTTCTGAAGGTGCGATCCATGGTCGGGCTGATTCCCCTGTTCGCAGTGGAAGCGCTGGAACCGGAGGTTGTCGACAAGCTCCCCGGCTTTAAGCGGCGGATGCAATGGTTTTTGGAAAACGTCCCCGGTGTTCCCGCACACATTGCCGAAACGCAGCGGAACGGGCGGGGCGTGCGGCGATTGCTTTCGATTGTGAGCTGTGACCAGCTGGTTCGAGTTTTGCGCTACATGCTGGATGAAGAGGAGTTCCTGTCTCCGTATGGGGTGCGCGGAGTCTCAAAGTACCACCGCGATCATCCCTACGTGTTGAACTTTAACGGGCAGAGCTACCGCGTCGACTTACGAGCCCGGCGAATCACAAACCGGCCTCTTCGGAGGAAACTCGAATTGGCGAGGGCCGGTGTGGTTCCCCCTGAACTTCCTGCTGATCGAAACACTGCAGAAGTTCCACTACTATTACCAGCAGGAATTGAAGGTGGAATGTCCGGCCGGCTCCGGGCGGATGATGGCGCTTTGGGATGTCGCGGCGGAACTTTCCCGGCGACTCACCCACCTCTTCTTGCGTGGCCCGGATGGACGAAGGGCCGTCTTCGGCGAAAACGAACTCTTCCAGACGGACCCGCACTGGCGGAACTTGCTTCTCTTCCACGAGTATTTTCACGGAGACAACGGAGCTGGCCTAGGGGCCAGCCACCAAACCGGCTGGACGGGGCTGGTGGCGAAGCTGATCCAGCAGAGCGGGGAGTGATAGACGTAACGCGTGCGTCTCGCAGTACGCCGAAGAAGAGAACGCCAAGCCGCAAAAAGCAAAAGTGGAATGACAGATGGGAGGCTGCGCTGTGTGGGTATAGTGCGATTGCCGGGGCTTCGCAAGGAAACCCCCGGGGCATCTTGTGTCGGTGAGTGTTTGTGTCGAGCAACAGACAAAGCCGCAAACCGGTTGTTGGGCTTCGCTGGCTCGCTCAACGGGCACTGAGTTTGGGCTTAGAGATTGCCCTCGGTGTGGCTGTTGTGTTGGCAGCCTGGCTTGAGCAGCGACACAATCCGCCGCCGACCCTGGGTGTGCCCTGGACCCTTTTCTGGACTTTCACGGTCTTGATATTTGCCCCGCCCCTGGCGAGATACTTGACTCAATGGCGCCGGCTCTCGTTCTGGGCCGTCATGACACTACTTCTCGCGATCCATATTGGCTGGTGGACCAATTACATTCGGTCGTGGTTCTTCGGACCCGGAGGGGGAGGGGTAAATTTCCCAATCCTGGTGTGGATTCTGTGGGGTCTGGCAGAATATGGCGGGATCCGTGCGCTGTTCTGTTGGCGGTTCAGTCCCGATCGGCAGAGAATCACAATCGGGGCGTTCTTGAACCCGGGACGAGGCGGGACTAGAGACTGACGGGGACACATCGAGGCGGGACACTTGAGTTCAGCCTGTCCAATTCAATCGTCCTGTAGGCCGCTATTTCGTAGAGGTGGTATACTTGGCATATGCGTTCCAGGGGTAGTGCACCAGCACGGGGCAAATGCGACACGAAGGAGTATGGGTACACCGTCATCTATCAGCGCATGCCCGAAGGTGGTTTCAACGTTGTCGTTCCTGCCATTCCCGAGATCTGCACGTTTGGCGAGACGCTCTCTGAGGCGCGGCGCATGGCGAAGGATGCTCTTCGCTGCTTCCTGGAGAGCGCGCTCAAAACGGGCGAGCCGATCCCCGAGGATTTAGAACCCGCTACCGAACATATCGCAGTCTCTGTAGCCTAAGGTGCATGCCCGAGAAACTTCCAGTCCTCAAAGCCAAAGAAGTAGTTCGTGCCCTCGAGCACGCAGGCTTTTATATTCACCATCAGACTGGCAGCCATGCGCGGCTGCTGCATCGCACCCAGACTGATCTCCGTGTGACCGTTCCGATTCACTCGAAAGACATTCCACCTTCTCTCCTGCGCCGGATCCTTAAGCAGGCAGGGTTACGGGAGGACGAATTCGCGGAGTTGATTTGATCGCGCCAATTGCGCGTCCGAGGCCTTTCGCCTATAATGAAGCCTTACCTCGGGAGGCAGGGTTTTTCTTATGCCCACACCCATTGCGCAAAAACTTCAGGAAGAAATTCTGGCGTTAGAGCATGAATTGAATCACGAACTCCCCAAGGAGTTGAAGCGCGCCCGCGCTCTCGGCGACTTGAGTGAGAACGCCGAATTCCACATGGCCAAGCAGCGCCAGGACTATGTTGGAGCGCGACTCGCCCAGCTTAAGCGAAGGCTGGCGGAGCTCTCGATGGTCAATTACAGCAATATTCCCAAGGACAAGATCGCCTTTGGCTCGAAAGTGGTCCTCTATGATGTTGACCGAGACGCTGAGATCGAGTACAAATTGGTGACGAGCGAAGAGGCGGATGTCAGCAAGGGTTTGATCTCCACTACCTCGCCCATTGGCCGTGGCTTGATGGGTAAGAAGGCCGGCGATGCGGTCAGGATTGCAACGCCCAACGGCGCCCGCGAGTTCGAAATCCGGGCCATTCAGACCATCCATGAACAGCCCGAAGCGTAGAAGGTTGGCGTACCCTCGTGGTCAGTGAGAAAATCGGCGACACTCTAGGTCGTGTTCTCGACTCCATTGTTCGCGGCTTTGCCGCCAGCGGCGTTAACCCAAATTTCCTCACCTTTATAGGGTTTGGCATCAATCTGATGGCTGCGTATTTGTTTGCCTACGGCTATTTTCGCTGGGCTGGTCTTACCATCATTTTGGCCGGAGTTTTCGACATGACGGACGGCCGTGTGGCGCGCCTGGAGGGCCGAGTCACGCCCTTTGGCGGGTTCTACGACTCCGTGATGGATCGTTATTCCGACCTGTGCTTGCTGATTGGTTTGGTGATCTATTACGGGCGCATCAATCGGTTCCAGTATGTAACCCTCGTCGCGGTGGCCATGATCGGCTCGGTCATGGTGAGTTACAGCCGGGCGCGAGCCGAAAACGTCATTCCGTCTTGCAAAGTGGGCTTTCTGGAGCGGCCGGAACGGGTGGTGTTGATCATCATCGGCGCCTTATCTGACCGTATGGCCCCTGTGCTCTGGCTGATTGCCGTGCTCTCCAACGTGACGGTCATTCACCGCATCATCTACACCCGCCAGGAATCGCGGAAACACGTCGCCTGAAGGCGGCGGAAGCGGAGCGCCGTTCCTGCCCCAGTGGAGATCCACCGGGCGGCTACTTACCAACGACAAATCCTTGTGAAATAGGTTAGAATCGGACTGAACGACTCCGTTCTGAGTTCCGCCACACGAAGAGGAACGACGCCCTTATGCCCAACGCGCGGAGCCGCAAGCATCCAAAGTCTGGCAGGTCCCTGGTTCGGCTTGCAGCCCTGCCCTTCCTCTGGCTGTTGTTTGTCCACCCCGTGACGGCTTGGGGCCCGACGGGCCACGACCTCGTTAACAATTGGGCCGTCCAAACCCTGCCTTCCGAGATGCGCGCCTTCTTTGAATCGAACCGCCAGTATCTGGTTGAACACGCCAACGATCCCGACCTCTGGATAAAAAAGGACCGTTACGAACGCAAACGCCACTATATCTACCTGGATAAGTACGGCATCTTTCCGTTCCAGGGGCTGCCGCATTCCTTCAAGCAGGCCATCCAGAACTACGGATCCGGGCGCATCAATCGCGACGGCGTGCTTCCCTGGCAGGTGGGAGAATCCAGCCTGCGGTTGACGGAGGCATTCAAATCTCACAAATGGGATGAGGTGAAGCTGGACGCGGCTGTGCTGGCCCACTACGTCGCTGACGCCCACGATCCGCTGCACCTCACCCTGAACTTCGACGGACAATTGACTCGACAGACTGGTTTAGAAGACCGCTTTGGGCTGCGCCTCTTGGACCGCTACTCGAGGTTTTTTATTCTGCATCCCGGAGATGCGGCGAAGATCGATGATCCCACCGAATATGCTTTCAAGGCCTGCCTCGAGGCTTATACTTCGCTCGATTCCGTCATCCTCGCGGATATGCGCGCTCGCGAGGGCCAGCCCGATTATACCGACGAGTACTTCGATCGCTTTTATTCGCAGATTGGTGACACCGTGATGAGGGCCATCAACGAATCAGCGCACGATGCGGGGTCCTACTGGTACACGGCCTGGCTCAATGCGGGGAAACCACCGCTGCCGGCACGCTAAAAAAGTGGAAACCAGAAGGCAGAAAGCAGAAGGCGGAGCGCCGGAGCCGCGGGAAGGCGTTCAGAACCAGTGGAGCGTTGAAACCCGACAAAAACTTCGCGCGGCTTACCTTGCGTCAGATTTTCTTGAGTTCGGTACCTTGAATTTTGAATAGCGACTCTGCCGCGCTACCAACTCTGGGGCATCTGTCGTCTCCTTTGTCTCAGGCCGGGCCCGGTAGTGGTACTGTTTTGCACCTGCGCCTGCTACATTCTGCTTTCTGACTTCTGCTTTCTGACTTCCAACGAGGGAGCACCGTGCAAGCGCCTTCCACGCAACTTGAGACTTTCATCCGACACCTTCCCAAGGCGGAATTGCACCTCCACCTGGAGGGAAGTGTCCGGCCTGAAACCCTGCAAGAACTCTCGCGTTCCAAGGGACGTTCTGGAGAAGGAAACGCATGATTGGATCTCTGAACGCGCGGAGCATGGATACCGCTACAAGGACTTTCAGGATTTTCTCCAGGCCTTCAAGTTGGTGACCTTGCTCCTGGAAACTCCTCACGATTACGCTCTGGCCACAACGCGGCTGATTGAGAGCCTGGCGGACCAGAATGTGAAGTATGCAGAGATCATCTTTGCCGCCGGAGTTGTGCTCTGGAAGAAACAACCGCTGGAGGCTATTTTCGAGGCAGCAGCGTCAGCGGCGCGGGCGGCGCAGCAAGTCTACGGCGTGCGGGTGCAGTGGATCTTTGATGCGATACGCCATTTCGGGGTCGAGCACACACGCGAGGTATTGCACTGGGCCGAGCGTCTCCGGCCGCAGGGCGTAGTGGCTCTGGGAATCGGAGGCGATGAAGCGCGCGGTCCGGCGGAGCTTTTCCGTGAGGTTTTCAGTGAGGCGCGCGCCATGGGCCTGCATGTTGTTGCCCATGCGGGAGAAGCCTGCGGGCCGGAGAGCGTCCGCCAGGCGGTCGAGGCGCTGGGCGCCGAGCGCATTGGGCACGGGCTCACAGCGGCGCGCGACCCTGCCGTGCTAGCCTTGCTCCGCCAGCGCCGGGTTCCACTCGAAGTCTGCCTCACCAGCAATGTCGCCACCGGCGTGCTGGAGCGCATCGAAGACCACCCTTTACCGCACTTCCTGGACGCCGGCGTGGCGGTGACGTTGAACAGCGACGACCCGGCTATGTTCGGGACAGATTTGGTCAATGAATATCTGGTGGCGGCAAGAACCTTCCGACTAACGCGCGAGCAGATTCTTCAATTAGCGCAGAATGCCATCCGTGCCTCCTTCCTCCCTGAACAAGAGAAGCTGGATTTGCTGGATTTGCTTTGAAGATGCGCGAAGCGCCTTGGAGCGCGGCAGCAATGCTGCCGCCTTGGAATCCCGGCAAAACGGCGGTAGCTGGCGCTACCGCACTCCAAGGCGCTCAGGACGAGAGCGCGGGATGTTTGTGCGGATGAACGTGTGCATGCGAATGGACTTCGCCGGAGGCGTGAACGTGCCGATGGACGTGGATGAGGTTGGTGCGTTCCAGCAATGCCGTGTCGCGCAGGATTTCCGCGGGTGTGCCTTCCCCCACCACGCGGCCCGTCTCGAAGACATAACAATAATCCGCTATATCCTCGACGATATCCAGTTGGTGCGTGGTCGTGATTATGGTCTTGGTTCCGCCGCGCCAGCCCACCAGGAGATCGACCATCTGGCTGGAGCTCTTTGGGTCCAGCGCCGCCGTGGGCTCGTCGAGGAGCAGCACTTCAGGGTCGAGCACCAGCACTGACGCCAGGGTGACCCGTTTCTTCTCGCCCGTCGACAAATGATGCGGCGAGCGATCTTTGAGTGGGGCTATCTTCATGACCTCGAGCATCCGGTCGACTTGCCGGCGGACCTCCTCCTTGGACCAGCCAAGCTGCAAGGGGCCAAAGGCCACCTCATCAAAAACGGTCGGGGAAAAGAGCTGGACATCAGGGTTTTGAAATACCATTCCCACGCGGCGGCGGAACTGGTAGCTGAACTCGAGGTTCTGCAAACGATCTTCGGTGAGCGGTTCACCATAGAACCGAACGCTGCCGCTCTCCGGATAAGCCAGCCCATCCAGAATTTGCAACAGAGTAGACTTGCCCGACCCGTTGGCGCCCAGCAGCGCCACCCGCTTGCCCGGTTCGATACTAAGACTCAGACCGTTCAATGCGGTCACCTTGTGATAGCGGAAAGTGACGTCTCGAACCTCGAAAACTCGAACCGACATTCAGTTCTCCCTAACGCCCGTCGTGTATTCGTGCCTTGTGCGACAGAGTCATTCCGGTTCTACCGACCGAAATAGAATCCGCCTATGGCCAGCACCCCGAAGACGGCCAGCATCAACCAATCCAAGGCCGAGGTGCGGAAATCATCCAGGACGAAGACTTCACCACGAAAACCTCGGGAAAGCATGGCGCTGTAAACATCACCGCTGAGCTGCAGGCTCTTCGACATCAAGACCCCAGCGCTTGAGGCCGCCACGCGACGGCGTTCCGCGCCCTCGAGTCTCCCCACCATTCGGCTCCGCCTCGACTCGAACATGTCGTGGGCGGATTGAAGCAGCAAGAAGATGTAGCGGTATGTCATTCCCAGGATAACGACGAAGACCACCGGCACGCGCAGGACGCGCAATGCCTTGAGCACGTGGTTCCAGGGCGTGCAAAGGATGAGCAGGACAGAGAGTGTCGCGGCAGTTTCCACCCGCGCCATCAAATAGCACGCGCTGGCCAACCCCTGCGCCGTGACGGGCCAACCGACCCCTGGAAGCCGCCAGATCTCGCGGCCGGGAATAACAAACGGCGCCGGCAGCGCAATGACCCCCGTGAACAGAAAGATGGCAAGCCACACTCGCCGGGCCAGGTTTCCCAAAGAAACGTGAGACATCAGGGCCACCGCCACCGCGATTGCAAAAAGCGCGCCGATGACCCACAACTTGTGAGCCATCGCGGAAGCCACCACCAGGGCCAGCAAACCGACCACTTTGATGCGCGGATCCAGACGCTGCAGCAAGCCGTCGCCTTTGGCGAGTTCTTCCGCGTAAAGCGCACGCTCCATGGCATTCACAAGACTCGAAAGTGTGTGTTCGATAAAGCTCATTCGCGATCTTCTTCCGCCTTAGAAATACCCGCGAGAATTCCCCTCCTCGTCGGAGGAGGGGAGCCATCTGATGCTTCTCTAGAAATAACCCGCCGGTTTCTGCGCTCGAACACCGCGCGAAGTGTGAGGAACGCCAGGATGATGATACCGGATCCAAACATGGCGGAGAGCAGGTAGCCGAAAGCCGGATGCCGGACAAACGCAGGAGCGTACTGAGGAAACGGCGCAGTCCATACGGAGCAAAGGCGCTCCATGCCTCGAGGTGCACGGGGAGGCGGAATGACGTGACTGGAAGCTGCCGCAATCCGCTGCCGCGCCCCTGCCTCGGAGAAGTCGCGGACACCCCACTCGCCCCAGGCGGCGCCGCTCGCCAGGACGCCCAGAGGGGTCAAGGCCAACAGCAAGGCTAAAGCAGTCCAAAGTGGGCGCAGGGCGCCCCAAGCACCTTGACTCGCAACTGGCCGGGATTCATCAGCCCCGCGAACTGCGCCCGGGGCGGTGTGCTCGAGCATGGAAGGATTGGAGCGCTGGAAATAGGCCACGACTCCGCCCGTCAAGACCAACTCCGCAAGGCCGGCAAAGGTCAGGTGCCCAATCATCATGGCGGGAATGGCAATCTTTAACGGGTAGGGAGCATACAAGGGGGCTCCACTTGGGTCCTTGAAAAGCAGGGGCTGAATGCCAAACTCGATAGCTGCACAAAGCGCGGATGCGTTGATCGCTGCGTACCCCGCCAGAGCCGCCGCCACGACTCGCCGCGAGGAGGTGATGGCCGCCCGCCCCGCCAAGAGCCGGTAAACAAGGTACGCCACGAGGGAGCCGATAATCGCCATGTTAAAACAGTTAGCCCCTAACGTGGTAATGCCACCGTCGCCAAAGAAAAGAGCCTGGATCAGCAGCGCAATCGAAACCGCCAGAATGGAAGCCCAAGGACCAAGGATTATGGCAGCAATGCTGACGCCCACGGCGTGCCCGGTGGTGCCGCCGGGAAGCGGCAGATTAAACATCATCACCAGGAAAGAGAACGCCGCGAAGACGGACAGCAGCGGAATCAGCCGGGTGCTCAGCGAGCGCTTCAAGCGTCGCAGCGCCACGTACCAGAAAGGCGCCGAGCCCGCGTACAACACCGCGCACGTGCTCGGGCTTAAATAGCCATCGGGGATATGCATAACATCCTGCTCGTCAGCATAGCACAATCTCATTCGAGGGTATTATATTCGCGAAATTCGTGTTACTCGTGCCCCGGGTCCGACTTGAAGGGTGCTTTTTGTTGACAGGATATATCATTAGATATATATTCGTATGATGTCGGACATAGAGCGGCCGCTCATCTGGATGGGCTCAAGCCGGAGGGAGTTGCGCGCCTTCCCGCGGCAAGTCCGGCGCGATATCGGCCAGGCCCTGTATGCAGCCCAACTGGGAGAGATCGACCCCTCTGCCAAGCCGCTCAAGGGCTTTAGTGGAGGCTCCGTAATCGAGATTATTGCTGATTACAGCGGCAACACATACCGAGCTGTGTTTACGGTCCGCTTTGCGGACGCGGTCTATGTGCTGCATGCATTCCAGAAGAAGTCGAAGAGGGGCATCGCAACTAACAGGAGGGATATGGATCTCATTCACCAGCGGTTAACTGAGGCGGGGCGCCACCACCGCGAAAGGGAGAATTAAAATGGCTACTCGGAGCAAAAAGCCGGTCGGGTTCGAAAGGAGCAGCGGAAACGTTTTCGCCGATCTGGGGCTTCCTAACCCAGAACAGGAATTGTTGAAGGCGCGCCTCACCCTCCAAATTTATCGCCTCATCAAGGAGCGTGGTCTCACTCAGGCGCGAGCGGGAGAAATCCTGGGTATCCACCAGCCCCGCGTCTCCGCCTTGATGCGCAATCGCGCGGGCGCCTTCAGCATCGAACGGCTCATGGATTTTCTGACGGTTCTCGGTCAAGACGTGGAAATCACCATCAGACCCACACGCAACGAACACGGCAGCGTGTCTCTAAGACTGTAGCGTATGCCGACAAGAAGGAAAGGGGCCTACCGACGGGAACCCGAGTAAACAGTTCAAACAGTCAGGTTGTGCAGGTACTCGTAACTCATCTTGGCGCTTTCCAGTGAGTCGCGGTCGCACTCGTCCTGCTCGACGTAAAAGTGCTTCAGCCCGCCCTCCTTGGCAGCCTGGAAGATCTTCTTCCAGTCGATTATTCCCTGGCCGACTTCCGTGAAGCCTTCGGGTCCCTGCCCTGTGGTCGGTGCCAGGCCTGGCTTCAAATCCTTGATATGGAGCTGTGGGAAGCGTCCCGGGAAACGGTGGAAGTAGTCTATCGGGTCCTTCCCCGCGCGCACGCACCAGTAGCAGTCCAGCTGGAAATTGACGAACTTGGGGTCCGTCCTGCGGATCAGTTCGTCGTAGATGACGGCGCCATCCACGTTGGCGTAATCGAAGTTGTGGCCGTGATAAAAGAAATGGCAGCCCGCCTCGCTGATGGTTTTGCCGACTTGATTGAACCATTCCGCATCCCGCTTGATGGCCTCGAGCGTTTTCCGGTCGCGATCTTCCAGACTCGCGAGGCCAATGTAGCCGACGCCGCATTCCTTGGCGCCAGCGATGTTCTTCTCGACGTCATGCTTAAGCTGATACTCCTCGAAATGCGTGCTCACGGCTTTCAGGCCGTTATCGGAAAGGATTCGCCGCAGCTCCGCGGGCTTCTTCCCATAGTAGTTGAAGCCGCCCACCTCAATTTCTTTGTAGCCGATTTCCGCCACCCGCTTGATGGTTCCCTCAAGGTCTTTCTCAATGTGGTCGCGAACGGTGTAAAGCTGCAAGCCGATGGGCATGCCGTAGGGATTCGCCAGAATTTGCGCGTTCCGGCTCAGGGCAAGAGCTGCCAACCCCACTCCGGCGTTTTGCAGGAATTTTCTTCTCGGGATCGAATTTGTCATGTGTTGTTTTGCTCCTCTCTTCAATCCAGTTTTTCTCCCACAGCCAGAAGGTCGTTCGATTTGGCACGGTCAAACGGAGCCTTAGCGTAATCGGCCCAAAACTGCAACTTCCCGAAGCCGGCTTCCGTGAGAAGTTCGGCAAGCCGGTCCCGAAAAAGAGGTATCTGTTGCGAGCTTCTGACTTCGGATTGCCACTTTCCTCCCCCTTTTTGGCGCGTCAGGAACATGGCATGAAAGTTGATCGCGTTCGGTTCATAGTCGGCGAACTTCACCAGCAAGACCTCTTCTTTGGCGGTCTCTCCGGAAAGCAGCGGGAACCAAGGAGCCTTTTCTTTCCAGCGCAGATCGTAGTTGAGGCTTTGTGTGAAGAATAATCCCCCGGCGCGCAAGGCTCCGGCGACTCCCTTAATCGCCGCCGGCAACTGCCCGTCGCCGGAGATTCCGGGCAGGGCGTTTCCCAAGCAACAGGCAACGTCATGGGTGGGGCCGAGTTGTCCTGCGTCCTCCATCCTGAGGACGCGTGCCTTACCTTCGCCGCCGGCGGCGGAGATAGCAGCCGCCTCACGGTCGATTCGTTGCTGCGTCAACGCCACCATCTCTTCGTCCGCGTCGAAGCCGAGCACAATGAAACCCTGTCGGGCCAGCGCCACGACGTGCGCTCCCGTGCCGCAGGCCGGAATGAGAACTCGCCGCCCGGCGCTGCGGGCAAGTTCCACCAGCAGCGGGAGTTCGCGCGCCAAGCGCTTCTCCCAATTAATTACCGCATCGTAGTTTTCCGCGAAGTTTAGAGGCATTGATCCTCCCACGGGAAGTCATTCCCCGCTGCGGGAAAATTGCGCGAAGCGCCTTGGAGTGCGGCAGCAAAGCTGCCGCCGTGGAATTCACGCGAAACGGCGGTAGCTGGCGCTACCGCACTCCAAGGCGCATCGCGCGCCATTGCTAGTTCATTCCTTTCGGTCCGCTGCTCTGGTTCGCGGGCGATTCCGGGGCCGGCTTAAATATCACTTCGGCCGGATACTTGGGTCTGATTGCAAGGTCGCGCGAGTCATTATCGTGCACATTGGCGGGCGCGAGAAAAGCCACAATGTTGCCGGTATCGAGTTCCCGGGCGATGAACTGAAGCCCTGCATCACGACGATAAGACACCGTCACTCGATCCTTGTTGAAATTCGGAAGTTCGACGTGGAATGCCCCGCCTTCGTCTGGGTGCACTCGCGCCAAGACAAGACTCGTCACCGGCCCGTCCTCTATGCGAAAGAAACGGTGCGCCCAGTAAGCCAGGTAAGTGATTTCGACCTCGTACGGCCGGGCGCGAAGGGCTTCCGGCAAGTCGACTTTTCCGCTGAAAGTCATCGGGGGGAGGTCTTCGCAGTTGATGTCCGCGCCCTTCTCCGCATCCGATATTGATTCAATTGAAAGGGTCACGATTTGACATCCGGGCGCGTACAGTATCACTCGGAGAGAGTCCGCGGCTTGATGATTGACGGAAGTTTCGATCAGGTACGAGTTCCTCTCCGGCTCGGGTTTCAGAAACCCACCCTTGGCCCCAAAAAGCCCCGTTAGATAATAACGGACCTGGACCTGCTCCGAGCGCACTTCTGATGGAAGGCGGATTTCGAACGGCGCCGGTTCGTCCTGCCCCAAGCCCGCCTGAGCAGAAAAGAAGAGCAAGCCCATCGATATGGAAACGGAGAGGGCGTGAATAGCGAAGTGCCGCATAGGATGATTTTACCTTAACGGCCGCTACTTCTTGTCGTCAGGCACGGGGATTGTCACTTGCCCCGTGGCAGCCCATTCCGTACCGCGTTGCAGGGTCAAGATGAAGCCGGAGCTATCCATCGCCTTCACGTCATGTCCCAGCGCGGTTTGGAACACACGGCCTGCGCCATAGGGAAGCGTCCAGATCAGCGGCTCGTCTTTTCCCGTGCCACACCCCTCGCCCGGCTTGCGGCAATTGTTCGGGTCATCGAACGCCGAAGCCAGGACGTGGATGTTGGGCTGAAGAGTAAGCTGGTGATAAAGTTCGTCGTTCGCTGCAAAGGTAGCAGGCATTCCCTTGGTGATGGGATTCTCGCGGTCAACGATGGTCACAGTGTAGGCGTGATACGGGCCGTGCCCGGCAGTCTCACGCCAGGTTCCTCCCACCAGTTTGTCGAAGTCCGGCCAGCCCGCGAAAGCGCTCATGGAAAAGTGGTAGGAGACAAGTCCCTTTCCATTCCTTACAAAATCCAGAAGTGCCTGGCGCGCACCGTTGTCCCACCAGGGGCCGGCGTTTCTCCAGTCACTATAATTCAGCAGCAGGACGTCATAGGGCGAGAACGTCACGAGCGTATTTCCGCGGACCTCTTCATTCACATGAACGTCAAACTTCCCCGTGCGCTCCAGAATCTCGCGCAGCAGCGGCGTGGTGGCGCGCCAGTCGTGACCATTAACGCCAGTCAAGATCAGCACTTTGATCTTAGGGGGCGTTTGAGCGGGCGATGAAGCCAGGCTTGCACACAGCATCAGAAATGCCATTAGGATTCGAGACATGGTGGTGAAACCTCCGGGCAGCCATTATACAGACCACCAAGACACCAAGTCACCTAGAGTTCGAACTTCCTGAATCTAGTGCTTTTCCTCGCCGCCAAGTGCCTTGGTGGTTAGAGATGTGATATTGTTTTCTTCCACCCAAATTTCACGAGGGCTTATGAAATTCAAAACACTCGCTATCCACGCGGGATATGACCCCAAGGAACACTTCGGCGCGGTCATGACCCCTGTTTACCAAACTTCCACGTTTGCCTTTCACGGGCCGGGCCAGCCTGGTCGCTTCGACTACTCGAGGAGCGGGAATCCAACCCGCAAGGCGCTGGAGTCCTGCCTCGCCGCCTTAGAGGGGGGGACAGCCGGTTTCGCTTTCGCGACCGGCATGGCAGCCGAAATCACCCTGCTCATGATGTTTGAAGCGGGCGACACCATCGTCGTTCACGACGACCTTTACGGCGGCACCTACCGCCTGTTCGAGTCGGTTCTGGCGAATAAGCAGATCCGCGCCCATTACGTCGATCTGCGAAACCTCGCCAAGTTCTCCGAGGCGCTCGCTGCCGCTCCCAAGGCGGTCTGGGTGGAGTCGCCCACCAATCCCCTTATGAATGTGGTGGATATCCACGCGGTCTCCGAATTGGCGCATCAGCACGGCGCGCTGGTCATCTGCGACAACACATTCCTTTCGCCCTATTTTCAGCAGCCCCTCGATTTGGGCGCGGACATCGTTGTGCACTCCACCACGAAATACATCAACGGCCATTCGGACGTGGTGGGTGGCGGCCTGGTGGTGAAAGACTCGGGTCTCGCGGAACGGATCTATTTCTTGCAGAACGCCATGGGAACTTGCGCCGGGCCGCAGGATTGTTTTCTCGTGCTGCGGGGCATCAAAACCCTCGCCGTGCGCATGGAAGAGCACAACCGCAGCGCCTTGCAAATTGCCCGCTGGCTCGAGAAGCATGCCGAGGTCTCCGCCGTGCTGCATCCCGGTTTGGAAAGCCACCCGCAGCACCTGCTGGCATTGCGGCAAGCGCGGGGGTTTGGGGGCACGTTCTCCTTCCGCACGCGAGGAGGCGAAGATGCCGCCAAGCGAACTTTGTCGCGCCTTCGAGTTTTCACCCTCGCCGAGTCGCTGGGAGGGGTCGAGTCCCTGGTCGAGCATCCCTGCACGATGAGCCATGCCTCTGTACCTCCTGAAGTCCAAGCAAAGATGGGGATCACGCCGGACCTTATCCGTGTTTCGGTGGGTCTGGAGGATGTTGGGGACCTGATCGCCGACCTTGACACCGCCCTCGCGGGTGAATAAAACCCGGGGCGTGGCACCCTTGCCGCGCCTCGTGAAAGGCTGGTAGATTATAAGGATATGATTACTCAACAACAATTTGAGTCGGTGGTCGAGCGCGCAGCGCAAATGCTTACACGAGCCGGAATCGTCCTCACGCCGGAGGAACGGGCTCATTTCGAGGTGGCAGATTTCGGCTTGGGTGAACTCGAAAAGACCGGCCTCGAAATCATCACTTACATCAACACCGATCGTGTGTGTGCCAAGGAATTGGTCTTGCTCCCTCACCAGACCTGTCCGGAGCACAGGCACCCGACGGTGGGCAGCAGGCTCGGCAAGGAAGAGACGTTCCGCTGCCGCTGGGGAACGGTCTATCTCTACGTGTCCGGACCTGCCGAGGCGCAGTCGGCCTGCCGTCCGCCGAAGGCTCCGAGGCTTACTACACAGTGGGCCGCCAAGTCTGCCTGAAACCAGGCGAGCAATACACAATCTACCCCGACACCCTGCACTGGTTCCAGGCGGGGCCGGAAGGCGCCATCGTCTCCGAATTCTCCACGCGCAGCACTGACGACCAGGATGTCTTTACCGACACGCGCATCAAGCGCGCGCCCGAGATTGCTCAGGCGTGAATTGATATGGAGCGCTGAATTCCCCGACGCAGCCCTCTCCCCAGGGCAGAGAAGGTGTTCCCCATATGAGGTGGGTTCCTGTCTTCCTTCTCGCAATTCCAACCATGGTCATAACGAGCAGACCGAATGACGCCACGCTCGAGGCTCGACGCGCGCAACTGTCTGCGGCGCTCCAGCAAGAGTGGGAATATGAGCTGCGAACTCACCCCGAGATGGCGACCTATACCGGAGACAACCGATACAACGATCGACTGAGCGATTATTCCGCTGCGTCCCACGCCCGGGAACTCGAGCACACCAAGCAAACTCTCCAAAGTATCGAGTCTATCTCCACGGACGGCTTCCCGCCTCAGGAACAGTTGAACAAGCTTCTTATGGTTCGCGGCCTGCGCGAGGACATCGAATCGGCCGGATTCAAAGATTGGGAAATGCCGGTCGACCAATTTGGCGGCATCCATTTAAGCTACGCCGCCCTGCCCTCATCGACCCCCTTTCGCTCCGTTAAGGACTATGAGGATTATCTTTCGCGCCTGCATCAGATCCCGCGCCTCTTAGAGCAGATCATCGCGAATATGCAGCTCGGTCTGCGCGATGGCCTGGTTCCGCCGCGATATTTGCTTGAGAAGGTCGCAGTCCAAGCTCAGGATATTGCGGACAAGTCTCCGCACGACAGCCCCTTTACGCAGCCCGTGTCAAAGTTTCCCACCGGCATTTCGGAGTCTGATAAACAGCGGCTGTATGATTCCACGCTTGCGGCCGTGAAGAATGAAGTGGCGCCCGCCTACGCAAGTTTTGCAGCCTTTGTGCGCACCCAATATGCCCCCCACGGCCGCGTCGATTACGGCATCTGGGCTCTGCCGCAGGGTGACGAACGGTACCGGTTCGACGTCCGGCAAATGACCACGACCGATTTAGGCCCGGAAGAAATTCACCAAATGGGCCTGAAACAGGTGGCGGAAATCGAGGCCCAAATGCTCGATCTCGCCCGCCGCCAGGGTTTCTCCGACCTGGCGAGCTTCAACGAGCACATCCGCAACGATCGCAAGCTCTATGCAACTTCCGGTGAGCAGCTTCTGAACCTCTACCAGCACTATGCAGACCAGATGTATGCCAGGCTCCCGCAGCTTTTTGGCCACCTGCCGAAGACCAAACTGGAAGTGATCCCCATGGAGGCCTTTCGCGCTCCCGATTCCGTCCCTGCCGACTACTCGCCCGGCGCCGGCGACGGTTCGCGACCCGGCCGGATCAACGTCAACGAATATGATCCCCAGCATCGGCTGCTGCTCAATGTGGAGGCGATTGCCTACCATGAAGGCATCCCCGGCCATCATCTCCAATTCTCCATCGCGCAGCAATTGCCCAGCCTCCCACCCTTCCGCCGATTTGCTTCATACAATGCTTATTCCGAGGGCTGGGCGTTCTACGCCGAGCGCTTGGGCAAAGAAGCCGGCTTCTACCAGGATCCTTATAGCGAATATGGACGCTTGGAGAACGAAATGTGGCGTTCCGTGCGACTCGTAGTGGATACCGGCGTGCACTACAAGCACTGGTCGCGCCAGCAGATGGTGGACTTCTTCCGGCAGCACACCGCCATGGATGAACCCAATATCCAGACCGAAGTGGACCGTTACATCGCCTGGCCCGGACAGGCGCTGGCCTATAAGCTCGGCCAGATGAAGATCCTGGAGCTCCGCCAACGTGCCCACGACGCGCTTGGAGACAAGTTCGACGTGCGCGCCTTCCACGACGCCGTGCTCGCCGACGGTCCCCTCCCCCTCGACGTGCTGGAATCGAGAATTAATGCCTGGATCGGCTCACAGAAGTAGCGGAGTGTGGCCAAAGGGTCCCTTTCCGCGGCGCGCGGGCAGCATGCCCGTGCCACCGGAAATTGAGTCACTCCCTGCCATTGCCGTTCGTTGAATCTTGGAGGAGCTTGCGTGTATACTGTCGGCTTGTTTGCTCGGGCATTCAGTCAATGTCAGTTCACGAGCAGCCGCCCGAAAGCTCCGGGCCAAAGGGCAAACCGCCCCTACAAGGCCGCCGGGCTATCAGCCCGTCGGCTGACGGGCTGAAGAAAGGCAATAAACAACATGAGAGCAGCAGTCTTTTACGGGCCTCGAGAACGTCCGGATCGAGGAGGTTCCGAAGCCCACTGCGGGACCCGGTGAGGTTGTCTTGCGCGTCCAGCGCTGTTCTGTGTGCGGGACGGACAAGCGCATCTACACACACGGACAAAAGAACGTGGTGCCACCGGCGATCACGGGGCACGAGATTGTCGGAACGGTTCAGGAGATCGGTCCGGGTGTGGACGGCGGGCTGAGCATCGGCCAGCGGGCCGTGGTTGCCACGGTGGTGGGCTGCGGTAAGTGCATCTACTGCCGGCGCAAGCAATACAACCTGTGCGACTCGTTCACTGCGCTGGGCTACGATTATGCCGGGGGATTCGCGGAGTACGTCAAGATTCCCGCCGCGGCGGTGGCGCAGGGCAATGTGATCACAATCCCGGTGAGCATGTCCGTGGAGCGCGCGGCGCTTATTGAGCCGCTTTCGTGCGTCCTGAACGGTCAGGAGTACCTGGCGCCCCAGCCGGGCGATCGAGCCGTGGTTTTCGGGGCAGGACCAATCGGGTTAATGCACGCCAGCATCCTGAAAGCGCGCCGTTGCGACCCCATCATCGTGTCCGATGTGTCGCAGGAACGTTTGGACTATGTCAGTGAGTTCGGCGTGGGGCAACCCGTGAACACGACCGGCGGGAACGCGCTTGAAAAGATCTTGGCGGCGGGCGGGGGAGAGAAATTCGACCTGGCCATCGTCGCGTGTTCCGTGAAGGCGGCCCAGGCTGACGCCCTTAAGCTGGTTCGCAAGAAGGCGCGCGTTTCCTTCTTTGCCGGCGTGCCCAAGGACAACCCGGTTCTCGACCTCGACGCCAACCTCATTCATTACAATGAAATCTCCGTCTTTGGCTGCTTTGCTTCCAACCTCCAGCATTACCTCCAGGCGCTGGAAATGGTTTCTCGCGACGACTTGCCCTGGGACCGCTTCCTCACACACCGGTTTAAGTTGCAGGATATGGTCAAGGCCTACGCCGTGGTCGAAGCAGGGCAAGGAATCAAGACGGTCATCGACTGCGAATAACCATGGACAAGGAATCTCTGGCGCAACTCATTGCAATCTCGCGCGCCGTGGGCGCGAATCTCGACTACGTTCAGGCGGGCGGCGGCAATACTTCGGTGAAGTCCCCGGATGGTCGGACGATGGCCATCAAGGCCAGCGGCACGGCGCTGACGGCAATGGGTGAGACCGCCGGCTGGGTCGAATTGGACATTGCGAGGGTGTTGAGCATCTTCGATCGCAGCGACCTCGCCACCCTCGACTCGAGTATGCGCGAAGCGCGCGTGCTCCAGCATTTGTCCTCCGCGGTCATGGCCGGCGCCGGGCGGCCCTCGGTCGAGTCGGCGCTCCACGCCATGCTCGGCAAGGTAGTCATCCACACTCACCCCGTGGCGGCCAACGCTTTGAATTGCGGGCCCGGGTTGATGGCTTTAAAGGAAATTACACTCGCCGGCGAACTCCCGCCGCTCTGGGTGCCCTACACCGATCCCGGCTGGCGCCTCGCCAACGCCATCAAGTCGGCGGCAGAGAGCTACGAGAAGGAACACCACCACCGCCCCGATGTGCTTTTCATGGAGAACCATGGGCTTCTCGTCTCGGCTCCGGAGGCGCAAGCCTGCCTGGCGCTCCATAATGACTGGGTGGCGCGATGCGCGCGCTACTTCGCGCCGCAAGCGCCGCCGCTCGCTGCGCCCGCGGGCTTGGATTCTTCAGCCATGCGCAAGGCCATGGTCTTCCTGCGCCGAGCGTGGAAAGAGGCGCGAGGCAGCGCGCCTTTCATCCGCATAACAGATGATGCGGAACTGGCCGGCGTAGCGTGCGACGAAAGGGCGGAGACGTTGGCTGCCGGTTCGCTGACGCCCGACCATATTGTTTACAACGGGGCGCGCGCAATTGTGGGCGATTCAATCGACGAAGTGGCGTCCGGGCTGAAACCCGCGTTGAACGAACTGGCTCCGCCCCGCGTGGCCATCCTTCGAAATCTCGGGACGTTCCTGCTTGCTGACAACCCCGCGAAGCTGGATGCGGCCGAGGCTTTGGGCGTAGCCGCCGCCAAGATCACGCGCTTGGCAATGGGACGCGGCGGCGCGCATAACCTCGCCCCGGCTTTCGCCGATTTCATCATTAATTGGGAAGTAGAGCACTACCGCGCGGCGCTGTTTAACGCCGGTGTGGCTCCCCTGACCGGTAAGGTCGGCTTAGTGACGGGCTCGGCATCCGGCCTGGGCCGTGGCATTGCCCAGGGCCTGGTGAAAGCGGGCGCGTCGGTGGCCTTCTGCGATGTTGACGACCGGGGCGCGGAAGAAGCGGCAGTGGCCTCGCCGGACCCCTCGCGCGCCTTGCCCGTGCACATGGATGTCACCGATGAAGGCTCCGTGGCTTCCGCCTTTGACAAGCTCTTGCGCCACTGGGGCGGCTTGGACATCGTGGTTTGCGCGGCGGGCGTAGCCCCGGCCTACGAGCTGGTTGACATGCCGGCGGACAAGTGGAGGCAGGCGCTGGAGATCAATCTCACCGGCTATTTCTTGGTGGCGCGGGAGGCGGCTCGAATTATGCGCGCGCAGGGTGACGGCGGCGCCATGATCATGCTTTCATCGAAAAGCGGCCTGGACGCGTCCAAGGCCAATTCCGCTTACAACGCGACCAAGGCAGGCGAACTCCACCTGATGCGCGGCTGGGCGCTGGAACTGGGCCCCGACGGCATCCGCGTCAACGGCGTCGCCCCTGGCAATGTCTTCGAAGGGTCCAAGATCTGGAACCCCGAATACATCAAAACCGCCGCCCGCAAGAAAGGAATCAAGCCGGAAGAAGTCATTCCCTACTACGTTTCGCTGACGGCGCTGAAACGCGACATTAAGCACGAGGACGTTAACTCCGCCATCGTCTTCCTTTGTTCCGACGCCGCTCGCTGCATCACCGGCCAGACACTGGTGGTGGACAGCGGACAGGTGATGGTTCGATGAGCAAGGAGACTTCATAGCTGATTGTAGCGCCGACCTTCAGGTCGGCATCTGCTGACCTAAAGGTCAGCGCTACGAATCAATCGGAGCACTGATCGCTAGTCCATTAATGCAAAACACGGCCCAGCTCGAAACGGCTCTCTACGAAGGCGGCCTCGACCGGCGCCTGCATGCGCTCGGCCAACTGTGTGCTCAACTCGGACCCAGAACGAAGCGCGGCACCAACTGCCACATTCACACTAGTGAATCATTCAGCGTCTTTCGCTCCCCCACGGAAGCCGTGTGGCAGGCGGCGCGAGAGGGCCTGGCGGTACTCGGAATCAACGACCACTACACAATTGCAGGACACGAGGAGTTCCGCCGCGCGTGTGAGATTGCGGGTATCGCGGCGGTGTTTTCTCTCGAAGCCGTGGCCATGGATCGCGACGCCGAAGCGCAGAGCGTGCTGCTGAATGACCCGGACAATCCCGGCCGTGTCTATTTGTGCGGGAAGGGCGTAACCAGGACTCCGCCCGATTCTTCCACGGAAATGCAAAACCTGGCGCGCATGCGGGCGGCCCTCGAGCGCAGGAATCGCGAGATCACCGCCAAGGTCGCCGCGCTCTTCCGAGAGCGAATGCATGCCGAAGGCCCCACCTGGGAGTCTGTGCAGGGCTTGACGCCGCGCGGAAATGCCACGGAGCGGCACGTGGCCTGGGCGACCCTCGCGAGCCTGCGCCGGTGGGCCGGCACACAGGGAGTGCCGCTCGCGGAGGCCATCACGGAATGTTGTGGCGCGGCGCCACCGCCCGGCGCTGACGATGCCGCTCTGCAGATCTTCCTGCGGGCCAAACTCCTTAAGGCGGGCGCCCCTTGCTTCGTGCGCGAGTACGAAGAGGCCTTTGTTTCCGTGGCTGGCCTGCGCAGAATCTTCCTGGCTTTCGGATCCATCCCCACGTATCCAATCCTTGGGAATCCCGTAACTTCCGGAGAACGGGACGTCGAGGCGCTCCTTGACCGATTAGAGGCGGCGGGTTTTTACGCCGTCGAAGTTATCCCGCATCGGAATACGCGCGAGCGGCTGGCGGAGATTGTCTCGACGGCGCGGTGCCGCTGGTGGCCCGTCTTCAATGGTACGGAACACAACACTCCCGAGGCTAAGCCCATCCTTGACCCTTACGCGCTTGACCCGGAGTTTGAGCCCTGGTTCCGGGAAAGCACCGCTCTCTTGCTCGCGCACCAACGGCTGGTTGCACAAGGCCTGCCAGGGTTCGTCGATCTGGAAGGGCGGCCGACGATTGCTGACGCCCGTACCCGGTTCGAGCACTTCAGTAAGGAGTCCGAAGTCAGGAGTCAGAAGTCAGAATGAAGAACCTGCGTGCCACCCACGGGGCCTAAATATGCAGGATCTTGCATATATGTGTCAAAATGCCACACTTTGGACCTTTTTTTTCACATTGTGAAAATTCCTAATCCCGCCAAGCCACTGATTCCATTGCTATAAAGGTTTTATTTGGGCGATATTCTCAGCTTTTCCCATTTTCTCATTTTCATTTGATAGCCTCGAAGATGGGGGATTATCGGCTGTAGCGGCAGTCTCCGACCGCCGTCGGCGCCCCGTACGGGCACGCCATGGCGTGCCCCTACCGAAAGGATACAGACATGGAAGATTCAAATGCTAACCAGGCGACAAGCGCGTCGCCCATCACCAGCAGCCCGTCGCCAACCGGCAGGCGCTCCGGCGGACCGCGCACGGCGGAGGGCAAGCGGCGCTCGTGCCAGAACGCCCACAAGCACGGGCTTTACACGGACGAGAGTTTTCTCGAAGGCGCCGCCCTCGAGCTGGGCGAGGACCCGCGCCAATTCCAGCGCCTCCTGAAGGGCTTGATCGAGGCGCGCCGGCCCGTGGGGGCTCTCGAACTAGCCGTCCTGGAGGACATCGCGTTGCTGCTTCTGAAGAAGGGTCGCGTGGACAAGGCGGAGTTGGCCGTGCAGGTCTCGAACCTGCACCAGCACGATCTCGAGCGCCGCAAACAGATGATCCAGGTAGGGCACAACAATAGCGAGGCGAGCGAGTTGGACGTGCGCGAACACGGCCTGCGCCGCGCCATCGGCAGCCCCGGCCAGTACGAGCAGGTGCTCACCCTGCTGGGGGGCCTGCTGGGCATGGTCGACTTCAACGAATTCGACCGCATGAAGGAAGCGATGCGCACCCTCTACGGCACGGAACACACCCTGCGGGGCGCGGAGATGGACACGCTGCGCGCCCAACTCTGCCGGACCAAGCCCGAGGACGAGAGCTTCCAGCCGCTGAAGAAGGCCCTCCTGCGCTTGGTGGCGGCAGAGGGCGGGGCGGTGGAGCGGGAGTACGAGATCTTCCTGCAAGAGCACGTGACGAACACGCGGTCGGCGCGGGTGGCGGCGACGGCGCCCTCGCACGCGCAGTGGGCGGCCATCATCCGCCAGCAGAACTCGCTGAACCGGCAACTGGAACACAAGATCCGCTTGCTGATGGAGTTGCAGAGGGAGCGGAAGAGCGAAGCGCAACTTCTGGAAAGCCTCGCAGCGTCATCGCCACCGGATGCGGGCGACCCGCAGGACGGCGGGCCGGGGCTGCACGAGCCCACGGAAGTTCCCGTACGGGCCGCACACCCCCCAACGACGGGGATGGCGCAGACCTCGTCTGGTGAGGTCTGCGATGTCCCGACGGGACGGGTTGGAACGCCCATCTCGGGCGGGACGGCAGAACTGGATGAGCGTGGTAGCGCGGACCCCCGGTGTCGGGGTCCGCGGTTCTTGCGTGGGGCGGCAGAAAAGCCGCGGACCCCAACACCGGGGGTCCGCGCTACCTTGTTCACCTGCCTCGCAGCGGTCGTCGCCGCCTTCAAAATAATCAAAAATCGTGGGAACGAACTCAGAGATTTATTGGAAAGACAGGGGATAACTGAAATAGTGGCCTTAAAACGAACTCATTTTCGCGCCGAAAAAGCGGCACTCGCGTCGGAAGGAAGCGGCATTTCGAGGATTGTAGGGGGATGGCTCGCCGTCCCCTGGACCGGAGCGATCTTACACGATCCGGGGTAGGGCAGGCCCTACCCCCTACGCCCCAATCCGTCGATAAGGTGTGGGTAAACCGCGAAAACGTAGGGGCGAGGCGGCGCCTCGCCCCAGGTGCTCGGGGTTTAACGACATGTTATCGGCGGATTGGGGAGTCTCAATCTTCTTGCATTTTCGCCCTTATTAGCGGAAGATAGGCGATTTGGTTTCACGAATTGATTATCTTCATGAGATTCGGAGGACGAGCAAAGTGGCAAAAAAAGAGATTTCGATAGCAAAGCCCAAGGGGAAGCTGGGCGTTCTTACGGTTGGGATGGGCGCGGTGGCAACGACCATGATCGCGGGCGCCGAAGCGGTGCGCAAGAAGATTGCGCTGCCGATTGGGTCACTCACCCAGATGGGCACGATACGCCTGGGGAAGCGCACGGAAAAGCGGATTCCCTTGATCAAAGATTTCGTGCCATTGGCCAATCTCGATGACCTGGTCTTTGGCGGCTGGGACCTGTTTACGGACAGCGCCTATGAAGCGGCCAGCAAAGCCGGGGTTCTGGACAAAGGTCACGTTGAGCAGTTGAAGGGTTTTCTCCAGGAGTTGCGGCCTATGCCCGCCGCGTTCGAGCAGAAGTGGGTAACGAGGCTTCATCCCAATAACGTGAAGACCGGCAAGACAAAGATGGACCTTGCCGAGCAAGTAATGAAGGATATCGAGGGGTTCAAGAAGCGATCCGGCGCTGACCGACTGGTGGTGATCTGGTGCGGCTCGACGGAAGTTTTCTCGAAGCCCCATCCCGTTCACGACACCCTTGAGACTTTTGAGGAAGGCCTGAAGTCGAACAGCCCGGACATCTCTCCCAGCATGATTTACGCCTACGCGGCATTGAAACTGGGCGTCCCCCACGTCAACGGCGCGCCCCACATCACCACGGATATTCCTGCCCTCACGGCCTTGGCACTGAAGAAGAAAGTGCCCGTCTGCGGCAAAGACTTCAAATCAGGCCAGACGTTTATGAAAACCCTCCTGGCTCCCGGCATCAAAGCAAAACTGCTGGGCCTGAAGGGTTGGTTTTCAACCAACATTCTGGGCAACCGCGACGGCGAAGTGCTGGACGATCCCGACGCTTTCCGTAGCAAGGAAGAAAGCAAGCTTTCGGTGCTGGAGTACATCATCCAGCCGGATCTTTATCCCGAGCTGTATGAGGGCTACTACCACAAAGTGAGAATCGAATACTACCCGCCCCGAGGCGACAACAAGGAAAGCTGGGATAACCTCGATATCTTCGGCTGGCTCGGCTATCCCATGCAGATCAAGGTGAACTGCCTCTTCCGGGATTCGATCCTCGCTGCACCCATGGCGCTCGACCTCGTCCTTTTCATGGACCTCGCGCAGCGCTGCCCGAGCCTGGCGAAGATGGGAATCCAGGAATGGCTGTCCTTCTATTTCAAGAGTCCGATGTGCCACGCCAGTGTTTACCCTGAACATGATATCTTTATTCAACTTATGAAACTTAAGAATACCCTCCGGCACCTGCGTGGCGAAGAATTGATCACTCACCTGGGATTGGAGTACTACGACTAGAGAGGCAGTAGGCAGGTCGGCAGTAGGCAGATCGGCAGGTGGGCAAGTTGACCCGGCGGTACCTGAGCTCTAGGGGAAAACCCTGCACGCTGTCATTCTGAGCGAAGCGAAGAATCGCAGCAGTTGTAATTTCAACGAACTACGGAGATCCTTCGTCGCCTGCGGCTCCTCAGGATGACAGTCTCGGGAGTTTATTCGTAGCCTGCCAACACAGGTTGGGACGGTTTCAGATCTGGACTCTGAGATCTGGAATCTGAAATTTGCGATCTACGACTTGCTTGCGCTTCAAGCGTGAAAGAGATCGAAGATCGTGATCCTGCCTGCTGCCTACGTGCCCATCTGCCCACTGCCCGTTTCCTGAGGCCTCATGATCCCATCCATTCCCAATGAAATGCGCGCCCTGGTTCTCGACGGTATCGGCTTCGCTCACCTGCAAGTGCGGCGCGTGCCGGTTCCTCGTCCCGGGCCGCGTCAAATGTTGGCCCGAGTGGATGCGGCGGGAATTTGCACATCCCTCATCAAGCTCGTCGAGCAGGGCCCGGCGCACGCGCAGGTTTATGGCTGGGATCTCGAACGATTTCCCCTGATTCTTGGAGACGAAGGCTGCGTAACGCTCGTCGAGGTGGGGCAGGAACTGACGGATCGATATCACCCGGGCGAGCGATACGTCGTTCAGCCCGCCGTCGATCACCCACCGATCAATCATCGGGAGCGTTATCCCGACGGGGGCCGAGGCGTCGCCAAGGTCGCCGTCGGCTACACACTGCCGGGACACCTCGCGGAGTATATCCTTATCATGGAAGAGGCTGTGGCCGCGGGCTGCCTCCTTCCCGTGCCGAGCCGCACGTTTCCTTTCGCACATGCGGCGCTCAGCGAACCGGTGTCCTGCTGCGTCTCGGCTCAAGACCATCACGTGCATCTGGTGCAACAGACGCCGACCGGGCCGCGGCAGATCGCTAAAGGGCTCAAGCCGGGCGGTGTAACCGTAGTGATCGGTGCTGGAGCGATGGGCCGGATGCATGTGGACGTTGCGCTCAGCCAGCAACCGCGCGCCCTCGCTGTGGCCGACCTGGCTGAGGGGCGGTTGGAGTTAGTGAGAACTTTGTTCGGTCCGCGCGCCGGCGAGCTTGGCATTGACCTGCGTGTCGTCAACCCGGCGACAAACGATTTGCACAAGATCGTAAACGAACTTACCAACTACCGTGGCGCCGACGATGTCATCGTCGCCGTGGGTTCAAAGCAGGCCATTGAAGTCGCTCAGCGCCTGGTCGGGCGGGGCGCCGTCCTGGATCTGTTCGGCGGCCTGAAAAAAGGCGAAGACGTTATAGGCTTCGACACGGGGATCATCCACTACAAGGAAATCAACGTCACGGGTTCCAGTGGAGGTTCCCCCTGGGACATCGCTCGGACTTTGGAATTGATGGCAAAGGGTGAAATCAACGCCGGACGGCACATTACGCGCATCGGCGACTTGGAACACGCCATTGAATTCCTGGGGATGATCAAGGCCCAGGAGATCGACGGCAAGGCCGTGGTTTACCCTCACCGGCGTAGCGCTGAAATCAAAACCGTGACATCGTGGAGCGCCGAGGACGAGGCAGAATACTTGAAGCAGTGACGAGTGACGAGTGACAAGTGACGAGCAGAAACCAGGAGTCAAAAGACACAGATCAGAGTCGGAGCACTTTCGACTTTCGACTCTCGCCTCTCGACTCGTTCAGGGCGACCCCAGTCCCCAGCCCGTAGCCCCTAGTCCCTTCCGCCAACGCACCTTCGTTGGCTTCGGCTTCGGCGCCATCCAGGCCGGGCTGTTTCTCTACGAAGCTTTCCGTTCCGGGAGTTTCCGCCGATTGGTAGTCGGCGAAGTTATGCCGGATATTGTGGACGCGGTGCAGAGGGCGGGAGGCCGTTTCTCGGTGAATATCGCCCACCCGGATCGCATCGAGCGCGAGGAAGTTGGACGAGTTGAAATTGAAGACCCCGGCACTGAATCTGGCCGGCGCAATTTGGTAGAAGCAATCGCTGAGGCGAAAGAGATTGCCACGGCGGTTCCCAGTGTCGGATTCTACGCTTCGCCAAACCCCGGCAGCATTCATCGGCTCCTGGCCCAAGGCCTGCGACGCAAGGCAGCAACGAAGGGCCCGCGAGCAATCGTTTACGCTGCTGAGAACCACAACCACGCGGCGGAAATCCTGGAAGCGAGAGTTCTGGAGGACATCCCAGACGACGAGCGAGAGCATGTCGCAAGCCGCGTCCGATTCTTGAACACGGTGATCGGAAAAATGAGCGGCGTGGTCTCCGACCCGGACGAAATCAGGCGGCAAGGTCTGGCCACCGTCACTCCAGGCAGCCAGCGTGCCTTTCTAGTCGAAACCTTTAACCGAATCCTGGTTTCCCGAATTCGATTCCCACGAAGCGGCGATACGCCTCCTTTTGAGCGTGGCATCAAGGTCTTTGAAGAGAAGGACGACCTGCTGCCCTTCGAAGAAGCCAAGCTGTACGGGCACAACTCGACCCATGCGCTCGCCGCATATGTCGGCGTTACGCGCGGCGTGCAGCGTATCGCCGATCTCAACAATCACCCCGATATCCTCGGGTTCCTCCGCGCTGCCTTTATACAAGAATCCGGAGCAGCGTTGGTGCGCAAGCATGCCGGCCGGGACCGGCTCTTCACTCCCGAAGGTTATTGCGACTACGCGGATGACCTCCTGGCTCGTATGGCTAATCCTTTCCTGAACGATACCGTCGAGAGAGTCGGCCGCGATCCGCAGCGCAAACTGGGGTGGGACGACCGCTTGGTGGGCACCCTGCGCGTGGCGCTGGAGCAAGGCATCAAGCCGTCGCGTTTCGCCTTCGGAGCAGCGGCTGCCCTGGCCGCATTGGACCGGAACACACTTGAGACGGATGTCCCGGTCGCACATTGGCTGGACCCTTTGTGGCAAATGGCCTCTCCAGATAAACTGGAAAAAGAGACCGTCATCGGGTTGATCGAAGAAGGCCGCAATCGCCTCCGGCATTGGCGCGCTTCGGGCTTTCAAAACCTCGAGGCGTTGTTTTCGGCATAGCTGGGTGAAGGTTTCCAGAGAGGGACTGCGTCGAATTGGTTTGGCATTATCTCATCGAAGGACCTTGGATCGTCTTTTGCGTCTATTGGGCTGTGGGCGCGCTGAAGACGCGCAGGACTGTGTCCACAGAGTTTTTTGTCGCGCGTGCCCGCCACCTCCTGCTGGAAATCACCGGGTTCACCTTACTGTTCGGGGGCTTCATGGGCATCGGCGTACTTGGTGAGCGCGTTTTTCATCGTACCTACGCGACGTTGGTTGCGGGCGTCGCTCTTACTTGGATTGGAATTGCTCTCGCCATTTGGGCCCGCTGGCACCTGGGACAGTATTGGAGCGGCAGGATCACCCTCAAGGAGGGTCACAAACTCATCCGCACCGGCCCCTACGCCCATTTCCGGCATCCGATCTATTCCGGAATCATTCTCGCTGCGGTCGGGGGAGCTCTAACCATAGATAAGTGGCGATGCGTCGCCGGAGTCGCTGCCATCGTCCTTGCTTACTTGATTAAGGGAAAGAAAGAGGAATCGGTTCTGGCCTCGCAGTTCGGGGAAGAGTTCAAGGAGCACTGCCGGCACACCGGGTTTCTGATTCCGAAGTTTTGACTTGATATGACCTCTCTGTGGCTTGGACCGTCAGGAACTGCGGCGTGTCCTGCGCTTCGCTCAGAGCGTGTGACTTTTTCGAGCGGGAGGCATTCGCGTAGGTTTACGTGATGTCATCCTGAGCCCCAGCGAAGGATCTGTATTGGCTCGAAGCCATTGATCCCAAAGGCAAATGCAGATCCTTCGCTGGCGCTCCGGATGACAGGGCTCCGAATTGCTCAGTAGGCTCGCTACCCTTTGTAGCCGAAAAAGTCACACGCTCTCAGAATGACAAATCGCCAGCGGACTGCGTTGCAGGAGTGGGTAGGGCAACCCTTGTGGTAGCCCCGAGGGCGGCCACAAGGGCCGCCCCTACGTCGCACTTGCCGTTTCAGAGCCTAATGAAGATGCGCTTCTTATACAGCCAGAAGCAAAGCAGCCAGAGCATGCCCCAGACCACGAGGCTGGTGACAATCGCTGCATTGAGGGGACCGGCCCAGGCAAACAGGCCCATGGTGAAAGGTTTGGCAATCCTGTTGAACCACCACGCGCCGCCTGTCATGGCGAAGAGATAGATAAGGAGTGGATTCATGCCCACGATGTTGAAGAACAGGGTCCACCTCTTCAGCTTCTTCACGTCGATCAGCCAGTAACAAAGCGCCAGGGCCAGCAAGCACCACCCTCCGCTCACGAGCACGAAGGAGGTGCTGGCGATGCGTTTAATGATCGGGGTCCAGGGATTGAGGGCGTAGCCGACTACAACTCCGATCAGGCCAGGAATGACGAGCAGGCGAATCTTCTGCAGGGAGGTGCGGCTGCTCATCAGAACTTGCCCGGCAAGCACTCCCCAAATCGTGTGCGCGGCGGTCGGCACGGCGTTAAATGCCACCCAATGGTCAGAGTCAAGCTTGTGCATCAGGACCATATCCATCCAGGATCCGAAATTGTGGTCCGGCACCCACGGCTGGTTGAATCCAGCCACCGGCCACAGCCGATAGAGGAGCTCGGTAGCGATCAGAAGCAGGAAGGTGACACCAATCTGAACACGCGCCGGCTTGCGCATCAAGAGAAAAGCCACGAGGTAGGTGAAGGAGAGTTGGGCCAGCACATTCCAAAGCTCAAAGGTCAGTCTTCCAGGTCCGATGCAATAGAGAGCCCACCCGAACAGCAAGAGCAGGCCTGATCGGACCAGGGCATGATGAAAGGTCTTGCTCCAAGTGTCGCCTCGCTGCCAGCGCTTGGCGAACGCGAAGGGCATGGCGACGCCAACGATGAACATGAAGGACGGCTGGATCAAGTCCCAGAAGTGCAGCCCATTCCAGGGATGATGCTCCAACTGCCAGCCAATGGTGCTAACCAGCGTGCCATTAAAGGCCGGCGACCTAAGAAGTTCATAGAGGCCGGTGGCCTCTCCCACCAGAAGGAACATCGTCAGTCCGCGATAGAAGTCGAGTGAGGTCAGCCTGCCCTCGGCGAGCAGAGGCGCCCCGGGTTTCTGATTTATAGCAGCTTGCGGCAATTCACTGGAGAGGCTCGATTCCATGGTCGGACTTAGACCTCCGGTCGCCGAACTCACGTTTCAAGGCAGAGTGTTTTTAGCAGGAAAAACGGCGGGCGTCGAGCAGATTCTTTGGCCGCATCCAAAGAGTAGTCTCCCGGCCACAACGCTTGGTGAGTCACGCGGTCACTCCATATCGTCGGCGAGGATCAGCGCCTTTTGAAGGAATTCACGGCGCGCCTCGGCCGAGGGGAGGTGCAATTTTTGAAGTTCCGGATGGGCGCCGCGTGAGCTTTCCTGCTGCGGGTCAATTCGCGCCTCCATTTCCACAGTCTCTCGGGCCTTTTCATCTTGTCCAGTCTGAAGATAGAGCATTTCAAGCGTTGTATAGCCGCCGCGCCATTCCGGCATCAGCTCCAACGCTCTGCGGAGGTAAGACTCAGCGCGATCATTTGCGCCCTCGAGGACGGACAAAACCCCCAGCCCCCAAACGATTGCCCCGGAATTCGGAGTTTGCTGCAAGCCGCGCTTGAGAACCTGGGCCGCGGCGGCCGTGTCCCCTGCGCGTAATTTGGTCAGGGCAAGAGAGAGATAACCCTGATCGTTGTCGGGGTTCTTGGCAATGGCTTTTTCGAAAGCGTCCGCCGCCTCCGAGGTTCTCCCCAAGTGCGCGTAGATATCTCCCTGCAAGGCTAGAGTGGCGCCGTCCTGCTGACCCTCGGGCGCGGAGGGCAGGATAGCGTCCAAGGCGCGGCCGTAGTCCTGCAACTGGAAATACGCATTGGCCAGGTTATATTTGGCATCATTCGAGGTTGGGTCGGCCTCTTCCGCAGCCTGAAAGTGCTGCACGGCATCAGAGAACAATCCGTAACGAGCCAGCAGGGTCCCAACCCCCAATTCGGTTCTCACGTCTTTTCCGCTTGCGTCATCAAGCTGGGAGACTCTCCGGCGAACCTCCTCGACGTTCCCCAGTTTCAAATAGGTTTCGATGAGCAGGTAGAGAGTCCTCGGATCATTAGGGTTTCGGGCGTCCATGCGAAGAAGTTCCTGGAGGTCGATCTCCGCCTTTTGCCGGGGCGGGAGGGACACGCGCTGGTCCAAGGCCGCCAGGAAATGATGAAACGGATACGGCGCGTTCGCCTCGTCCTTCGAGAGCGTCTCAAAGACCTTCATATCTCGCGCGGCGGCGGCATCCTCGTGGGCGTGCCGCTCGGCATTGGCGAGATTGTAATAGACTTGCGCCTTCTTTGAGGCGAGTGTCGTGCATTTTCGAAAAAGGGGAATGGCCTCGTTATACTTCCTCTCGGCTGCCTTAACCTTCCCCAGTTCGAAGTAGGCGTCGCTATAATCGGGGCTGGACCTTAACGATTCCTCCAGGAACTTTTCCGCCTGCGGATATTTCCCCTGCTTACTTTCAATGTACCCAAGATTAAACAGGCACATGCCGTTTCGCGGGTCCTTTTTCAAGCCTTCCTCAAAGTATTTCCGGGCGTCATCGAACCTGTTGAGGTGGCGATAACACAGCCCCATGAAGGCATAGGATGAAGCGGAGGGATCAATTTCGATGAGTTTCTTGAACTCTTCAGTCGCCTTCGGAATATTCCCCGCACTGAAATAGCTTTCCCCGAGGGCCGCGCGGATGTCCGGCCGGCGCGGATCCAGATTCACGCCTTGTTCGAGGATCTGAACGGCGTCCTCGTAATACGCCTGCAACATGCTGAGCCGGCCGATCAGAAAGATTATGTCTGTGTTGTCAGGCGCCAGCTTACGGGCGCGCATCAAAAGTTCGAGTGCCTGGAGATCCTTTTGATCCGCGGCGTAAACCTCGGCCAGGACATAGAGAGTATCCGGCGACTGGGGGCGGACCGCGAGCGCGCGCTCCAAGGCGTCTTCAGCTTTGTCGTAGGCTTTCTTTCGATAGTATGCTTGCCCAAGATTGTGGAGGATCTCCGGCGTCCGTGGGCTGAGCGAGTCCGCCAACTCCAGCTCATGGATCGCCGCATCGTATTCCTGTTCACGCGCCAGGAGTATTCCAAGCGAGAAGTGCGTCGGGACGTCGCTTTTTGCCTGCTCTGAGACTGCGCGGCCCAGTTCGAGAGCTTCTTTAGCTCGATGCGCTTCGAAGTACGCTTGAACGAGTGCGATTTCGGTGCTGGCGTCCGGCGGCCGGACTTGTTTCAAAACAGGAATTGCGTGCTCCGCGTCGCCCCGCGCCAGCAACACCATCCCCAGGTTATAGTTCGCGTCACGGTCCTGCGGGTTGCCGCGCAAGGCGGCGCGAAACTCATCCTCGGAAAGGTCCAGCTTGCCCAGGGCAAAATAACTGGTTCCCAAATTGATGTGGGTCCTGGCGGAATGGGGATCGATCTCCAGCGCCCGCTCGAGCGCGGCCACTGCCTGAGTGAAATCCTTTTGCTGCCTGTAAGCGAGACCGAGGAGGTTCCAGCCTGCAACATTCCTGGGTGCTATACTCAGCCCTTCACGGAGAGCGGCAATAGCCTTTTCATTATTGCCTTGGCGAAGATACCGCTCGGCCTCCTCGAACATTCGCGCAGCGATCGAGGAGGAGTGCTCACTGGCTGTGCCTTGGACCCCGGTCAGGGGCCACAGGGGCTGTACTTGAGAGGTTAGAATCGCTCCGGACAACAAGCTAATGCGCAGCAGCCGACCAAACAGTGGCGCCGATTGCCGCCTTACCGGATTGTAAAACCGAAAGCGATTACGGTGCATCACCCCTCTCACATGCCAACACAAATTCTAACAAAAAGGGGCGCCCGGAGGGCGCCCCGAAAATACGATTCTGCCTGTGGAACGGCCGTCAGAAATAAAACTTGAAGGCAAACTGAATCTCCCGCTGGTCGTTTTGCAGGTCGCGTGTCGACGCTATTTTCCCGAAAGTGGTGGGCGAAGTGTAATCCAGCGATCCGGGTGCTGCGGATACGCCATTCCCGCTAAACCCAGGCGGGGAGAAATTGGGATGGTTGGTGATATTGAAGATTTCCGCCCGGAACTCCAAATGCGTCTTTTCCGTAGTCCGAAACTCTTTAAAGAACGAGGCGTCCATGCGGTGAAAACCTGGTCCCAGGAACTGCGATGGTGCGCCACCCAGAGGCGCGTAGTCACTTTGGCCGACAGATGTGGCTTGCGGCGGTGTCGCGAAGGCATTGGGGTTGATCCAGTGGTCGACGTTGTGAGGGCCGGCGTTAACGCTTTGCCCTGGGACCAGCAGTGCATAGCACCCAAAAGTCGCCGTCGTTCCACTTGCGCAGGGGACCGTCAGGGGCTGGCCGTCCTGGAGGGTCAGGATCCAGTTGGTCCGCCAGCCGCCCAAGACCGCGTTGGCGACCCCATGGGCAGACTTCAGGAAGCGCTTGCCATTGCCTACCGGTAGCTCGTAAATCCCGCTGGCGTGCACGACGTGAGGAATTTGGAAGTCGCACAGGCCGTAGTCGCCCTGGATCCCGAAGCCCGGTAAGAGGGGAGCCCGGAAACCGCCATGCGCCGTACCGTTCAGCACGTCGTTGGCGTCCGTGCGGCATTTGGCCCAAGTGAAGTTTGCCAGCATCTGCAGGCCCTGGCTGAAACGCCGCTCGTAATTCAACTGCATGGAGTTGTAATAACTGTCGCTCGCCATGCTCGTATAGGTGGTGCCGAGGGAAAAATCAGGGTAGGGATAATAGGGAAGCGGGTTGGCGAAACTGGGAGGCAGGATCACGCTGGGCTGATTCTCGTTGATGTAGCTGCCTAAGTGCCGCACCGTGTTTCCAATATAGCCCAGTGAGACGGTTTGATTCGCCGTCAACTCGTACTGGAGCGTCAGGTTGTAACCCTGCGTGGATGGCGTCTTCATGTGGAAGTCTTCGCCCGTAAACGAGACTAAGCTTGGGCTCACGGCGTTCGGCGTTAAGGGGATGGAAGAGAATCCGTTGTGTAGGGTCGCGACGTTCGTGGGCGTTGGCGTGGACTCGCCGGTTACGATTATCGGCTGGTCCGTAACTACCGTTCCGTATTGGAGGACGTATTGGAACGGGAAGTCGACGTAGGTTTCTACAACGGAGTTTTCAAACCCGCCATAAAAGATCCCATAGCCCCCGCGCCCTACCAGTCTGGGAGTGAACCGGTAGGCAAATCCCACTCGAGGGGCAAAGTTCGTGTTCTGCGAGTGGCCAAGCCCGGAAACGCCGGAGCAAACATAGTTGACCTTATCCAATGTCAGTGTGGTCTGAAAAGCTGACGACGGAGAAGTGGAGTCGCAGCGCGACTTGGGTACTAGAAACTCGGAAGGTGCCGAGGCGCTCGAGGGCAGCCAATTCGATTGGGCACCATATCTCTCCACAATTTGCCCGAAATACTCCCAGCGCAGCCCAAGGTTCACCGTCAACTTGGGAGTGACTTTCCAGTCGTCTTGAATGTAGGTGGCGTAGTAGTGGCGTCCCATATCCGTATTGGCAAAGTTGGACGCGGCCACGTAATCTGCGCCGCCAATGTAATCCCCCGCGCCCGGGGCCGCCGAGACGGTGCTGGGAATGGGCGTCAGCAGCAGTTGGGCCGGGCCCGTATTGCCAGCAGGCAAATCCGGCGCGTCGGTGTAAGTTCCGTCGAAGGCAAAATCGCCGCGGCCCCACGCAGGTTGCAGAATCGTGAACCGGACGTGCTGACCTTCGAACCCGGCTTTGAAGGTGTGTTTTCCGTGGATATGGGTCAGATTCTCCGTGAGCTGGCTGGTTGAGTTGATCTCCACAGAAGGCAGGAACCCATTGCTCCCCAGCTGGTTCAATCCCGAGATGCCGATGGTGGGCAGCCCGCCGTTCAAAGGCACCTGGGGGATTCCCTGAATGCCGTACTGTCCCGGAATATTCGAGGTTTCGCTGGCGAAGGGCTGGTTGCGCGAAGTGCCGATGCGGGTGAAGCCCAGTCGAGCTTCATTGATGGTGGTCGGAGAAAACGTATGCGTTTCGCTGAGGGCGAAGTTGACCGAGACGGCCGTCTGTTCGCCTTGCGCAAAAGCCCCGCCGTCGGCGATTCCTGTGAAGGGACCCGGAAGATACTGCGGGTTGTCGGAATAGCTGGCCCTGGCAAACATGGTGTCGCGGTCGCTGAAGTTCTCGTCACCTCGAATATCGAACTGATCGACCTTGTTCCTGATGACAGGGTTACTCGCGAAATTGTTAAACAGTCCCGGCACGTTTTGACTCGGGTACAGGTTTAAAAGCTTGATGGAATCGGCATCGAGCCGGCCCGCCGGAAGCTGATTGAGATAGCAACTGTTGGCGCTGGGGCAGGCGCCCGAGAAGTTCGTAGTGCCGGCAATCGCTGGGCCGCCAGCGGCCACAAACGGGTCGCGGACGAAGCCGGTTCCGCTAGCGGTCAGCCCCGTGACCGGATCGACGCTACCCGCTGTAACACTGCGCGTCGTCGCCGGATCGAAGACGGTCCCCAAGGGGAACGTCCGACTGAGGTAGTCGGGCTGCATGGTGCTCCCCTGGCCAACGATCAGGTCGGCAAAATCCGTATACCCGCTGGAGCGTTCCAAGTCGGTCGGAACACTAGTTAGGTAGGGGAGTGCCTGGCGAATCCGAGTCCCTTCGTAATCGCCAAAGATAAATGTCTTGTTCTTACGAAGCGGGCCTCCGAGCGAGCCCCCAAATTGGTTCAGCCGATACTCGCCCTTCTGTTCGTTGCCGGCATTTTCGAAGAAATTGGCGGCGTCGAACTTGTCGTTGCGGAGGAATTCGTAGACGTCGCCGTGGAACTGGTTTGTGCCTGACTTGATGGTCGCGTTCATCACTGCGCCTGCCGACCGCCCAACATCGGCGCTGTAGTCGTTGGTTTGGATCTTGAATTCCTGAATGGCATCGATCGGCGGAAGAACCACGAAGGCCGTACCGTTGAGGAAGTCGACAAGGCCGGCGTTGTTATCGATTCCGTCCAGCACATAGTTGTTTTGGGCCGGCCGCTCGCCATTCGCCGAAAAGCTTCCCGTCGCACCCAAGCCGCGTGTATCCTCCTGGCCCTGGGTCACGCCCGCAGAGAGCTGCGCCAGGAAAGTGAAATTCCTTCCGTTGAGAGGCAGGTCATTGACTTCCCGCGTCCCCACGACTTGTCCGACCGAAGCGTCCTGGGTCTGAAGGGCGGGAGGCGCGCCAGTCACTTCCACGGATTGCGTGAGCTGGCCAGGGAGCAATGTGAGGTCGACAACCACCTGTTGCTGGACATCAACTCGCACGTCCTGTTGTTCGGTTTTGCGGAAACCTTGAAATTCGGCGGCCACCGAGTAGGTTCCGATCTTCACCGGCCTGAAGACGTACGATCCGTCGGCGCTCGCTTTTTCCGTTCGGGAAATTCCCGTCCCCGTATTGGTCAGTGTCACCATGGCGCCCGGGATCACGCCGCCGCTCTGGTCCTTGACGGTACCCAGTATCGCGCCAGTATCAACCTGGCCGTAGAGTTCAGTTGAGAAAAGAATCAAAAAGCTCGCAAGAACCGCCAATAATGCAAAACGACGAGAAAACCAATTCTTAGCGCCCATCTCGAACACCTCCCTGTTCGACACCGCTGGTTCGGACCTCGCAGCAGGAACATTCCTCAGTGATCGTTGCAAACGCAGCAGTGAAGCTTTGACTGCCTGAACCTTTGACCCGTAACCAAACGCAAGCGCCCGAAACTAAAGCGCGCAAGAATCAACTTGCGGTTAGTATAGCATAGTCCCCATATTCAATTCCGCGAAAGCAAACACTGGTCGTGTCTCAATTCGGGGTTTCAGCGGCGGTCCCGCGCCTGCGGCAGACAGCCCGTCTGCGAACTGTTCCGCTACTTGAACGGTCACGGCCAGTCCTGCGTGAGTCCGCGGGGCATCTTGCCAGCCCGCATTAACTCTCCACCGCAACAGTATATTGACGGCGGATTCATCGTTACTTTCCTCATTATTCCCTTTTCTGTTGACAGACACGTACGAGGCGAGCACAATCAGTCAAGCATTTGGCTGGGGACAAGAGGGAGAGCGCAATGCAGCAGCGTGTCTATTCACGTCTCGCGTTGTGCACTTTCTTCCAGTCCCCAACATGCGCTGAGGGGTGGATTGTCCGCGAATGGACTTGCTGGAAGCCCCGTAGCAAAACCCACGACAGGACTGCCTCAGGAAGACCTTCAACGATCCAATGGACACTTTACAACACGACATGTGGGAGAGCCGCCCCACTGCGTGAATTGATGCCCTTCCTCACAAGCGCCTGGCAAGCGCCGTTCGTTCACGATGATGCCCAGTGCAGGAAGGAAGAGCGCGGAATCCGCGGCCCGTGCCAGTGTAAGTAGAGCAGAAGGAATACGGAATCGCGCTGACGGCCTATGCGGCGTGTTAGGAATGGAGGAGGCACTTATGGCGGGTAGTGCTGAAAAGGTTCTTGGGATAGTTTTGGGTCTGCTGTTGTTGGGTATACCAACAGTGAAGGTTTCGTCGCGGCTCGGCGATTCACCAGATATGCGCTCAACCCAGCAAGATCAACTCGTTCACACCCATCAACCTCGACTGGCTCATAACTTCGGCAAGCTTCCGCTCAGCTTTGAAATTAACCGGGGGCAAACCGACTCGCAGGTCAAGTTCCTGTCGCGAGGAAGCGGCTACGCCTTGTTCCTGACAAGCAACGAAGCAGTGCTTGCGTTGAGAAAACCCTCAGCCGCCAGCCGTCAGTTATCAGCCAGCGTATGGTCGCCGGTTGCGCGCAGCCTGTCGTGGCCAGTGGCAAAGAACGGGCCGCGGACAATGGCGACGCTCATTCCGCCCCTACTCCAAAATCCAAAATCAAAAATCCAAGTTCCTCCAGCCCTCAGCGACCAGAAGCCTGCCCCCACCACTATGCACTTGAAGCTCGTGGGTGCGAATCCTAAGGCCAAGGTCATCGGCCTCGGCGAACTGCCAGGCAAGAGCAACTACTTCATCGGCAACGACCGGAAGAAGTGGCGTACCAACATACCTACCTACGCCACGGTCAGGTACCAAGACCTTTATCCCGGCGTTGACTTGATCTATTACGGCAACCAGCGGCAGCTTGAGTATGACTTCGTAGTTGCGCCCGGTGCCGACCCCAACCGCATACGTCTAGGATTTCAGGGCGCGGGAAAACTCAGAGTCGATGACAAGGGCGACTTGGTGCTAGGCGGCGGTGGGGATGAGGTTCGGTTCGAGAAGCCTCAGGTCTATCAGGACGCCGGCAGGACGAGGAAAGCCGTCGAGGGTGGTTACTGGATGGCAGCGGCCAACACGATCAGCTTTTGCCTCGGGGATTATGACCGTAGCAAGCCCCTCGTGATTGATCCGGTCCTGGCGTACTCCACGTACCTTGGCGGCGAGGCGGAAGACGCTGGCACGGCTATCGCCGTAGACAGCCTGGGCAACGCTTATGTTACCGGATACACCGAAGGCGACTTTCCCACGATGAATCCCCTACAGCCCTACGAAAGCGCCGACGACAGCGCCTTCGTGACCAAGATCAACTCCTCCGGCTCGGCATTGGTGTACTCCACCTACCTTGGCGGCAACCAGGGCAACCCGGGTTATGGCATCGCCGTGGACAGCGCGGGCGACGCTTACGTCACTGGAAGTACCACCTCAAACAACTTTCCGACGCTGAATCCCCTGCAGCCACATCTCGAAGGTGACGCCAACGCCTTCGTAGCCAAGCTCAACCCCACGGGATCGGCTTTGGTTTACTCCACCTACCTTGGCGGCAGCGTGGACGACGTGGGCATGGGTATTGCCGTGGACCGCGCGGGCAACGCTTACGTGACGGGTTTGACCGAGTCCACCAACTTTCCCACACGGAATCCATTGCAGCCAACATATGGTGGCGGTTACAACAACGCCTTCGTGGCCAAGATCAATCCCTCGGGTTCCGCTTTGGTGTACTCCACCTATCTCGGTGGCAGCATGGACGAAGTTGGCTTCGGCATCGCCGTCGACAGTTCGGGCAACGCTTATGTCACTGGCCTTTCCGGATCACCCGACTTTCCCACGAAAAATCCCCTGCAATCGACCTTGGATGGGACCTACGACGCCTTCGTGGCCAAGATCAAGCCTTCGGGCTCGGCATTGGGGTACTCCACGTACTTTGGCGGCAGCGGGACCGACGTTGGCTACGGCATCGCGGTGGACAGCTCGGGCAACGCTTACGTTGTCGGCGCAACCGAGTCCACCAACTTTCCCACGAAGAATCCCCTGCAGGCAACATATGGTGGCAGCGGCGACGTTTTCGTGGCCAAGATCAAACCCTCGGGTTCGGCTTTGGTATACTCCACCTACCTTGGCGGCAGCGAGGACGACGTGGGCATGGGCATCGCCGTGGACAGCTCGGGCAACGCTTACGTTACCGGAAACACCAACTCAAGCAACTTTCCGACGACCGCAGGGGCATTCCAGACTTCACTGGCAGGTCCAGAAGCCACAAACGCCTTCTTGACCGCGCTGGCCCCCAGCGGCTCGGCGACTGTCTACTCCACCTATCTTGGCGGCAGCGTCTCTGATTTTGGCTACGGCATTGCCTTGGACACCTTGGGGAATGCCTACCTGACCGGTTGGACCTTTTCCAACAACTTCCCCACGACCGCGGGAGCGTTCCAGACGGCCTTCGGGGGCGCCAGCGACGTCTTCGTTGCCAAGTTCGAAAATACACCACAGGCGCAAGTCGCCAATTTGGCGAATGCCGTGAAGGCCCTTATCTCCACCGGAACTCTCAATCCCGGCCTGGGCCAATTCCTTCTTGTACCACTCAACGCAGCGCTGGCCGCCTCGGACGGCGGCCATGCCATGGCCGCCGTCCGGGACCTGTCGGAATTTATCGCACTGGTTCGATTTCCGCCTATTTTCCGGGCGCTGACTGCCACTGAGAGCCAAACCTTAATTAATGCTGCCAATAGCCTCATCACGGCCCTTGGCGGTTAGGCGCGTAGGAAGGTAGCTGCCGAATATTGGGTGCCGAGTGAGCTTTGCAGGCGAAACCTCCACGCGCAGCTAACGCGGGTCTGCTTCGTCGCCTGCCTGGGAAGCGCGAGCGTAACCGGCCGGGCTCCTGGTTGGTGGGAGCATCTCATGGAAGATACCGATTCCGCTGCACGGCAATCCCTCGGTCAACTCATTCTCGCGCCCGCCCTCATAAGCTTGGCCGTCACCATTTTTCGGCTGGCTGGCGAACTGGCGCACTGGTCTCGGGGATGCTCTCGGGAGGCGTCGTCGCCGTCCTGGCACGTCTCTTCCAGCGGCCCGCGCGTTGAAGTGAGGACACGGATCCGAGAAAGAAAGGCGTACCTGACCCTTATCTTGTTCCGTGGGCCGCCGACATCAAAGGCAATGTCGGCGGCACTCGCGAGATTCTCGATAAGCGTGGAAAACCGCCTGTTAGCTGCGCACGGGACGCAATGCCCGATCGACGCCTTGGGGATCGCGCGCGATGACGGTGAGGTAGGCTTTAGCCGGGTGGTCGGGCTGCGAGCGGCCCTGTTCCCAATCCCGCACAGTTCCAAGAGGGATTCTGAAGCGGGCGGCAAATTCCTCCTGGGTCGGCGCGAGGGCGCGGCGAAGTGTTTTGACACGCTGGCTGGCGTAGACTCCGAACTGAGGAGTCCGGGCCCGCCGAGGTGCCATCGGGGTGGTTAACTCAATAGGCACTTGACAACTGTGGCATTACAGGCTATAATTGGGCGGTAAGGTCGGACAGGGCGTTCAGGGCCTGCCGGGTACGCTATGCCAGAAAGTCCTCTTTTGTTCTCGTTCGTAGTTCCTGCCTGTGGTTTCTGCCTCCAAGTTCAGTCGAGAAGTCGAGGAGTGCAAGAGCAAGGGCAGGTAGGCAGGTGGGCAGGTCGTTGTCGAGGAATTGGACACCCATTGCCGAACGGAAGCGACGGACCGCAGGCCCGAAGGTGGCGGAGGGTTCCCCAACGTCTCAACTCCTCAACTTAACGACTGCAAGATCCGGGGAACAAAGCGAGAATATCTATGAAAACAAAGGACAAGTACAGAATGTCTGGTAGCGCAGACCGCCGGTTCTGCGGTCTGCGGCTTTTCCATCGTCACTGCGCCAAGCCGCGAACCGCAAACAAGGCGGTCCGCGCTACACCAAACTTGACGGAACAAAGCGAGAATGTCTATGAAAACAAAGAACAAGTACAAAAAGTCGCTTAGTCTTGCAGTACCTCGCCCTAGTTGGCGTTGATCGGCAAAACCCTATCGTGGAGTACAGTGATGAAAAGCAGAATGGTACGGATGAGCGGGAAATCGAGTTGCTGCACCTTCTTCATGGTCCTTCTTACCGCTCTCCAGGGATTCGGTCAAGTCGCAGCGCCCAAACCCTCCGGCGAGAGGGAAGTGCGGTCAACTTCAGCGATGGGAGCAAATTCCAACGTTTGCGACGTGCGGGCGTTTGGGGCCAAGGGGGACGGGACGCACAATGATACTGCGGCCATTCAGCGTGCCATAGAAACATGTGCGGCTCAAGGCGGCGGCAGCGTCCGGTTTCCCCAGGGCACCTACCTTTCCGGCTCGATCCGGCTGGAGAGCAATATCACCTTGTTGCTTGAACGAGGCGCAGATTTGCTCGGCAGCAGCGATGTGGGACTCTACACTTCGGTGGGCCGCTCGGCAGAGAATCGATCGACCTCTCTAATATGGGCCATCGGAGCCCGGAACATCGGCATTACCGGTCCAGGCATGATCGACGGTAATGGGCGCGCCTTTATGTCCGCCCAGAAGCCCCACAGCGGTTTGCCGTTCTACGATCCAAAGCGTACGCGCCAGGGCGCGGAGGCGTTTGCGCGTTACGAGGAGAACCGCGAGGGTCCGGTGGAAATGAAGGAACGGCCAGGGGTCCTGGTCCTCTTCATCGAGTGCGAGAATGTTCAACTTCGGGAATTCAATGTGGTTGACGCGCCCAACTGGTGCATTCACCTCGCCTGCTGCCGGCATGCGGTGATCAGCGGGCTGAACGTCCGCAACAGCTTGCTGATTCCTAACGCGGACGCTATCGATCTTGCCAACAGCCAGGACGTGCGCATTTCCAACGTCTACCTCGAAGCCGGAGACGACGGCATCGCTATCAGCCCCTGCGCCGACGGGTATTGTTTGCAGACGGCGGAGAACATCACCATTTCCAACGCGGTAATCGTCAGCCGCTCGGCGGGAATTCGGCTGGGCTGGTCTACCCGCGACATTCGTAACATTGTCTTTAATAACATCATCATTCGCGACAGCAATCGCGGCATAGCGATCTTCGTTCGCGGCAAAGAAAAGATCGAGAACGTTCTGATGTCGAACGTGATCATCGAGACGCGCTTGATGGACGGATCCTGGTGGGGAATGGGCGAACCTGTGCACGTTTCGGTGCTGCCCTACCGATCCGAGGGAAACTTAGGCTCGGTCTCGAATATTCGCTTCGTCAATGTCACGGCAACCAGCCCGAGTCCCGTAATCCTCTATGCCGAACACCCCGGGCTGATTCGCGATGTCCTGTTCGATGACTTTGACCTGAACATTTCGGCAAGCCCTCTGAGTTCGCGCTACGGCGGCAACCTGGACCTGAGGCCAACTTCCCCGGTGGGTCGCGGAATCACTAGCTACGATCTGGCCGCCGTTAAGGCAGAAAACGTGGATAGCCTGAACTTGCGCAATTTCAGCTTGCATTGGCCTTCTACAGTGCCCACGTTCTTCCGCGCGGGCGTCGAACTGGTGGGATTCCGGAACGCCACCATCGACGGATTCACCGGCAGCGGGCCGGGCGGCGACACACCGGCATTATGGTTTCACAACGGGGCTGGCGCCGTCGTAAGGGGTGCGCGGGCGACTCACGGGCGATTGCTCGCGGATGACGGTGTCACAGATCTGGTAGTGGACTCAAAGGCCGGCGGCATGTAGTCTGCACACAGACTACGCTGGACCGGCGCTGGTGCGTGCGGGGCGCTTGGAGTACAATCCGCACGGTTCCGATTGCCGCTCGCCGCGGACAAACTGTCATGGCGTGGCCGGTACGGACCAAGCCGTCCAGGAGGTCCTATGCTGGAAACCATGCTTCAACATTACGTCATATCCGGGGTATCGCTAGGCCTCGTCATCGCAGTATTAGTAATATTTGCAAACTCAACCTACAGTATCGGCCCCACCCAGGTGGGACTGGTTCGAAAACGGTTTGGCGGCAATCTCCCATCGGACAACCCCGTCGCGTTCCGCGGCGAAGCGGGCTATCAAGCGGAACTATTGATGCCGGGGCTCCGCTTCAAGTTCTGCCTGGTTTATGCAGTGACCAAGTACCCCTGGGTTCAGGTGCCCGCCGGGCAGATTGGCATCATCATCGCGCAGATCGGGCAGCCCCTCCCCATCGGCGCAAAGTCCGCAATCTATTCGGAAGCCTTCGGCAACTTCACGGACCTTCGCGCCTTCGTGGAAGGCGCCGGCGAGAGGAAGATCAAGGGGCAGAAGGGCGTGCAGCGCCCGGTCCTTTCTCCCGGCACACTTGCTCCGATTCATCCCGTAGCGTTCCTGGTTATCACCAAGCCTCAGGTTTACGGCGTGCCGGTTTCGGAAGAACTTCGCTGGCAGATGCGGGCCGGGAAACTCTCCTTCGAATCGTTCGGCTTGGGCGCGAGTGCGCTCGACGTCACGCGAATTGAGCCACAGGCCACCGAAAGCGGCCACGTCTTGGACATGATCGGCGTGGTGACGACACTCGAGGGCGATTCTCTCTCCGCGGGCGACATCGCCAGCCGTTTAGGAGGCTTCGCGGATATCGAGGCCATTGAGAATGCAGCAGCGCCGCCCGCCCCGGGCCAACTCTCAACCCTCAATGCGCAACTGATCGAAACCATCCTCGGAAACAAGAACGAGCAGCACAAGTCCTACCAGGATTTCCAAGCGTTTCTGGATAAGGGCGGAAGAATCGGATTGCAGCATGACCCCCTGCTGTATGGCGCCTACAACTTGAATCCCTTTCTGGTTCGGGTCGAGCACATGCCCATGCTGGTGGTGGAACAGGGGCAAGTGGCAGTCATCAAATCCTACGTCGGCCTGCCGACGGAGGACACTTCAGGAACGGAATTCAAATTTGGCAGTTTGGTGAAGCCGGGCCATCGCGGCATCTGGGAAGAACCGCTACGCACCGGCAAATACCCCATCAACCCCCGGATTTACCAGGCCGAGATCGTGCCCACCGCGATCCTGAAACTCGACTGGGCCAAGGGTGTCACCGGCGCGCACGGCCTGGACGCCCGGCTCGAACCCATCGTCGCCAAAAGCCGCGAAGGCTTCATCTTCACCCTCGACCTCCAGGTGTTGATCCACGTGCCGGACACCAAGGCCCCGCGCGTCATCTCGATGGTGGGCAGTATGCTGAACCTGGTGAATGAAGTCCTTCAGGCAGCTTTGGGAAACCACTTCCGCAACCGGCTCGGCAATATGGAGGCAGTCACCTTCATTCAGAGCCGCAAAACCGTGCAGGAGGACGCCACCAAGCACATCACCGAACAACTCGCCGAATACGAAGTGGAGACCAAGGGAGTCTACATTCAGGATGTGATTCTGCCGCAGGACCTTGTGGTGGTGCTGACCCGCCGGGAAATCGCCAACCAGGAAATCGAGACTTTCATCATGCAGCAAAAGGCGCAGGAGCAGCGCGTCGCGACGGAAGCCACCACCGGCAAGGCCGACATGCAGCGAGATTTGGCCAAGTCATCGATAGGCATCGACATCAACAAGAACAATGCGGATGCGCGCGTGCAGGAGGCGCGCGGCGAGTCGGAGTACATCAAGCAGACCGGCACGGCTCAGGCGGATGTGATCCGCGCCCAAGGAACCGCCCAGGCCGATGTGATTCGCGCCCAAGGGCTTGCCAAGGCGGAAGGTTTCGAGGCACAGAACGAGGCCATCGGCGCCACCAGCACGACGCTCGTGAACATCGCCACGGTTTTGGCCGAAAAGGGAGCCCAGTTTATGCCCCAAATCCTGGCCGTCGGCGGCGGCAGCTCGATTGACGGCCTCGCCGCCACGTTGACCAAGGTTCTGGCAGGCCAGGCGAACTTGCCGTCCCCGCCCAGCCTGACGGCTGCCCCGGAGAAGACCCAGGGATAGGTTCGCTTGCCGGGGAAATGCGCGAAGCGCCTTGGAGTGCGGCGGCTTGACGCCGCCTTCCTACTGTGTTGGCCGAAGATTTTGGTGAGAAGAACTCGAAAGGGTAAGCCCAACGCGTTGTGCAGCTCCGCGCTCTGCTGTAATTCCAAGGCGGCGTCAAGCCGCCGCACTCCAAGGTGCCTTCGGCACACAAACTTCCAAATCGGCGTTTGAGTTTTATCTTTGACACGTCAGGTCTCGCGCTTAGCCCAATAGACAGGTAAAATCGAAGTGTATGGCTTTGTTCAATCTAGATCCGGACATTACCCGCCAACCGCCATCCGATGTGGAACCGAGGCGGCCACGAGGCGGGTCCCAGGTTTGGGGCTGGTTGCTTCTAGTGTTGCTGGCCGTGCTGGTCTTTTTCTTCGTGCGCGCTCTAAGGCAGGTGCGGATCGAGGTCGCGCAACTGAGCCGGCAAACGGAAGAAATGAACCGGCGGCTGAGCGAGGTCGAACAGCGTTCGCAAACTGAGGCGCAGCAGGCGGCGCAGGCGGCGCAAAGCGCCCAAGCGGCCGCTCACCAAAGAGACCAGGCTGACGCGGCTCGAACCGAATCGCAAAACCAGGCCCAGAAGGCCCAGCAGCAGGCGGCCGTAGCCAAGCAGGAGGCAAGCCAGGCCGAGCAGACGGCGGAACAGTACCGGCAACAACGCGAACAGGAACTCACCCACCTGAAGGACGTCCTGAGCCACATCGCCGACACGCGCCGAACCGTTAATGGGTTGGTCGTGACACTCGGCAGCAACTCGATTCGGTTCGAATTTGACAAGTCCGACATCAAGCCCCAATACCGGGAAATCCTAAGCCGGATCGCCGGCGTCTTGATGAGCGTCGAAGGGTACTCGATCAGCGTCTACGGCTACACAGACGATGTGGGTACGGCGGACTACAACTTAAAGCTTTCGGAAAAGCGCGCACAGGCTGTGCACGATTACCTCGTCGAGGCAGGGGTCGACCCGAAGATCATCACCACCAAGGGATACGGCAAGTCCGATCCCAGAGTTCCCGGCAACAGTGACGCGGCGCGCTCCACGAACCGGCGAGTTGAAATTGGGATTGTCGATACAACGATTCGGCTGGCAGGGCCGGCAAACCAGCAGTACCCAGCGCGCGATGACATGCACGTGCTGCTCGTGTTTAAGAGAGTCAACTCCTGCAAAAAACAAATTCTTGTTCTTGAGCCCACGAACAAGGTACGGTCCCGAGGAAGGCTGAGTAGGAACACTGATCACCATCTCGCCCTCCCGCCGAATCACCTGAGCTCGGACCGTATAGGGGGGATCATCCGGTGGGAAAAACTGAATTGAAACGTCTCGGCGTCGTCCCGTCATGGGTTCCTCCTGTGGCTAAGCTCGTGCGCCGGCAAGAAATCCGGCACAGTCCGCAATTTCAGAACCCGTCTTTAACGTCCAGGGCGACGATCGGTCTGGCAAGAAAACTTAAGTCCCCGACACCAAAACAATAACACGAGGGTACAAATTCACAAGCCCTAGGTCAAAAACACAGAGCGTGCGGTTTCTCCGTTCACCGTTCTCGTTCCACCCGCTGAAGATCGCATAAATGATTCTCTACCTTGGCCGTTTAGCGGTGGTTCGGACTTGATTCGGACTTGGAGCCAGGCGTCCCATGGCCTCCCGCAGCAACGCGTTGAGCCGCGTTTGGTATCCTTTTCCCTGCCCCCGGAGCCACGCTAGAACATCGGCGTCCAATCGGATGGTCAGCGACTTTTTGATGGGCCGGTAGAACTTCCCGATCACCGCGTTATTCCAGTTCGTGAGCGGCGGAATGTCTGTAAGGTTGATTTCCTCATCCCTCAATCGCTTAAGGTCCTGGATCTCCCTAGCTTGACGCTTCGTGACCTTCATAAACTCTCCTTTCCGTCGGGGTGGCCTTTCGCGCGGAAATGATGCGGATTACCTGCTCTTCGCCTTCGTCACGGTAAGTGTGAGCCACCAGAACAATCAAACCCTGGATCATCCCGACGGTTTGCCACCGTTCCTCATCGTTGACAAGTCGATCTTGAATGCGCCTGAGTGCGGATCGTCGAAAACAAGTCTAGCGGTTCCAAAGCTGATATAATGCTTCTCGAGATTACGACGGTTCTTGACCTCATCCCACTCAAAGCGCATTCTGCGTAGTTACCGCATCGTAGTTACATTATATCATTTGCTCGACTGGACGAACATGAAAAAGGGAGGTGAGCTGCAAACGCAGGCACAGGCCCACGACCCCCTCACCGGCGATCCATCGTGCTCTTGCCGATAGCCCCGAGTCCCAAGTCACTAGCCCCTGTTTCGCTGGCGATCGTGTGGATCGGTTCGCCGAGCAGCACATCGGCGGCTTCCATCCAGGCTTCGGAGAGGGTGGGATGGCAGTGGATGGTCTGAGCGAGTTCGGTGGCGGTGAGCTCGGCGCGGATGGCCGTGGTGGCTTCCGCGATGAGGTCGGTGGCCTGGAGGCCGATCACTTGAGCGCCCAGCAACTGCTCCGTTTTGGCATCCGCAATCCACTTGACGAAGCCGCTTGCGTGGCCGATAGCCTGAGCTTTTCCTAGCGCCCCAAAATTGAATTTGCCGGTCTTGATTTCCCTGCCTTGCTTCACTGCATCCTGCTCTGTCAGCCCGACGGTGCCGATTTCCGGCGAGGTGAAGACGCAATAGGGAATGAGTTTTTCATTCTTGCGGCGCTGCCGAGTGCATGCGTTCCCGGCGGCGACCAGCCCTTGCGACGTGGCGGCATGCGCCAACTGAGGACCTCCCGTGACGTCGCCAATCGCATAGACCGTTGACACCTGAGTTACGCCGTATTCATCGACCTCGATGAAACCGTGTTGATTGGCGCTGAGTCCGGCGTTCTCGAGCTGGAGTTCCCGCGTCACCGGCTTACGCCCTAAAGCAGCCAAAAGTAGGTCCGCCTCGAGCGCTTCTCCGCCCGCGGTTCCCCGCACGGAGTGTTCATCTGCAGTGATGTTCTCGAGACTCATGCCCGTCAGTATGCGAATGCCCAACGTCTTCTCCATCTGGCGACGCAACTCGCGGCGGACGTCCGCGTCCAGGAATGCGATGATATCCTCGAGTATCTCGACGATCGTGACCTGAGCCCCCAATTGCGCTAACATGCAGGCAAACTCACAGCCGATGACTCCACCGCCCAGAACTAGCGCGCGACTTGGGGCCGATCTCAGGTCGAGGAACGCACGGCTCTCGACCACCCGCGCGTGTCGCGGCAGAAAGCCAGGCATCGAGGAAGTCGCGCCCGTAGCGATAATGGTCTTCTCGGCCCCGATTACCGCGTTTCCGGATTTTGAATTCACAACAATGCGCTTGCGGCTCTCGAACGACGCCGTCCCCTCGAAGATCTTCACGCCGTTCGCTGCCAGCAACTGCTTCACGCCGCCGCGCAGGTTACGAACCACTTGATCTTTACGCTCGGCCATGGCGGAGTAATCGAAGGAGGCCGATTCGGTCTTGAGACCCAGGCTTGCCGACGACTTCATCTGCGCATAAAGGTCGGAAGTGTGGATCAACGCCTTGGAAGGAATGCAGCCGTAATTCAGACACGTCCCGCCCAGATACTCCCGCTCGACCAGCGCGACGGAAGCGCCCAATTGCGCGGCTCGAATCGCTGCCGGGTACCCCCCCGGCCCTGCGCCGATTACCACTACGCCAAACGTTTCCACAGTGATATCTCCTCGAGTTTTTGTTTTATGGCATTCGCAAACCGGGCCGCGGTGGCGCCGTCGATGATACGATGATCGGAAGACAGCGTCATTTTCATGATGTCCCGGACAACAATCTGGTCGTCTTTAACTACCGGTTGCTTGAGCGTGCTCGACACCGCAAGGATGGCGCTCTCACCGGGATTGATGATGGCCGTGAAATTCTCGATATCCAGCATCCCCATGTTAGAAATAGTAAAGGTGCTGCCTCCCATTTCATCGGGCGTGAGTTTACCCGCGCGTGCCTTGGCAATCAGTTCGGTCGCGGCGTCGTGTAGTTCCGCCAGGCTCAACTCCTCCGCGTCTCGGATCACCGGCACCACCAACCCCTGCTCGAGGTTCACCGCCAAGCCCAGATGAACCCTGCTGTGCCAGCGAACGTTCTTGCCGTCCGTAGTGCTGTTCACCACTGGGAACTCGACAAGGCTGAGCGCCACAGCTTTCTGAATGAAATCGGTCACGGTGTAAGGCGCGCCCTGTGCCTTCAGCTCGGAACGAAACTTGACCAGTTCCGTCATATCCACGGCCACGGTGACGAAGAAGTGCGGCGTGCTCGTGAAACTTTCGGTGAGGCGCGATGCGATGGTCTGGCGCATGCGGCTCATGGGCTGGGGCTTTTCCGAGATAGCTCGTTCAACCCGAGTTATAGTGATCCGACCAGGGCCTCCGTCCAGTGTCAATATATCGATGCTTTCCTCGCGACGCCAGGCGCTTGGCTGCCGGTGTAATGCGAAGCTGGTCGTACCCCTTCGACTCGAGGTATTTCCTTACGTCCCGCTCCACAATCCTGCCCAAAGGACCCGTCCCCACGATCGGCGCGGGGTTAATGGCGGACTCCCTGGCTAGCTTGGCGGCGCGCGGGCTGATGCGGAACACTTCCGGGGCCGCCATCAAGCTGAGCGTGGAATGTGGGGGCGGTTCGCGAACCGGCCCAACCTGCACGGCGGGCCGCTCCAAGCGCGCTTCGGCGATTCCTCTCGAGGGTGACGGTGCGGCTGGACTCGGGACTTCTGTTGAGGCGGCTACCGGCTTCGGCTTTCGAAACTCGGGCGGCGGAACTGCCACTTCCGGAATCGCTTCGCCAGGATCACCCACAAAACCGACCGTTGTGTTGATGGGGACAGTGCTCCCTTCCCGGACTATCGCCTTCAGCAAGGTGCCCTCGAAAAAGCTCTCGACCTCGAGGAGGGCCTTATCCGTTTCGATCTCGAAGAGGATGTCGCCTTTGGCAACGGGATCTCCCACCTTCTTCCGCCAGCGAACCAGCGTCCCCACTTCCTCAGATTGCCCCAACTTGGGCATCGTGATCGGTCGAACCATGTTCGTGATCCCTTCTTATCCCGTTACAGTATGGCTTTCGCCGCCTGGAAAATGTCATTCGCGTTGGGCAAGAAGACGGCCTCGAGAACGTGCGATTGCGGCGCAATGCCATCCTTGGCCCCTACGCGCATGATGGGCGCATCGAGATAATCGAACACGTTTTCCTGAATCGTGGAAACGATTTCGCCCATAAAGCTGCCGATGGTCACCGACTGGCTCACCACCACGCACCGCCCCGTTTTTTGCACCGAAGCGATGATGGTTTCCTTGTCAAACGGAATCAGGCTGCGAATATCGACCACCTCGACACTCGCGCCCAATTCCGCCTTCAGTCTGTCGGCGGCTTTGAGCGCATCGAGAATTGCCGGCCCCCAGCCCACCAGCGTGATGTCCGTGCCCGCCCGTTTGACGTCCGCGACACCCAGCGGCACCAGGTACTCTTCTTCCGGCACGACGCCTTTGACGCCGTAGAGCAGTTGAGATTCAAGGAACAACACCGGGTTGTTATCGCGAATGGCCGATTTCATCATGCCCTTGGCATCGTAGGGTGTGGCCGGATACGCCACGTACATGCCCGGAATATTCGCCACGCTCGATTCAAGGGTTTGCGAATGCTGCCCGCCGTAGCCCTTGCCGCCTCCGACCGAGGCACGTATCACCAGTGGGATTTCAATCTGCGCGCCAGACATGTAATGCCACTTGGCGGCCTGGTTGCACACCTGATCGCCGGCCATCAAGAGGAAGTCCATGTACATGAGCTCAGCCACAGGCCGCAAGCCGATCATGGCTGCGCCCACCGCCGTCCCGCAAATCGCGGCTTCTGAAATTGGCGTGTTGAAAACCCGCTCGCGCCCAAAAGTCTCAAGCAAGCCTTTGCTCAGCTTGAATGCTCCCCCGTATTCGGCCACGTCTTCACCATAGAAGATAACGCGCGAATCGCGTTTCATCTCCTCGATTAAAGCTTCCTTGATGGCGTCACGATACGTGATCTCGCCGTTGGTCCTTTTGATCGCGGGGGGCGGGTCGATGATCTCGACTTTTCGATATTGGGGCGGGACGGTCTCGACGTGAGTGTCCGTGTACATGTACTTGATCACGTCCTCGGGGCAGGGGATCGGCGGCGTCTGCGGCACGCCGCGCGGCGCGCGCATTGCGCTCGCGGACGCGCGATTCGACCTCGGCAACACCCGCTTCGTCCAGAACCGCGCACTCCCGAAGTTGCGCCGCGAGGGTCGATAATGGGATCCACCGCTTTCCAGGCCGCTTCTTCCTCGCGCGTGCGGTACTCATTGCGCGGGTCGCTCAGGGAGTGGCCGTAGTAGCGGTAGGTGTTTACATCCAGGAAAACGGGGCCCTGGCCCTTGCGGCACATTTCCGCGGCGCGCAACATCGCGTCGCGAACGGCGAGCACGTCCATGCCGTTCACCACCTCAGCGTGCATGTTGCCGTCTGAGAAACCCGCCGCGCGTCGCGCCAGGTGCGCCACTCCCATCACTTCATTGTCGGCGCGGCCCGTCATGCCGTAGTGGTTGTTGAGCACGAAAAAGACAATGGGCGCGCCGAAGGGGTGATCGCCGGCCAGTTCGTTCGTGAACTGAACCTGCGAGGCGAAATTCAGTGATTCGAGCACCACACCGTTCGCATACGCGCCGTCACCCGCAAAGCAGCAAACCACCGCGCCATTGCGCAGATAGCGGCTTCCCACCGCCGCCCCGGTGGCGATGGGGACGCTGCCGCCCACAATGGCGTTCGCTCCCAGGTGGCCGACCGTGAAGTCGGCAATGTGCATGCTGCCGCCGCGGCCTTTGCAGTAACCGTCTTCTTTTCCGAAAAGCTCGGCCAGAGTGCGATACACGTGATCCTCGAGAGCCTCCTCGAGGAGTTCCGCGTGCGTTGCGGCTTTCGACTCGGGGACGCGCCGGCGCAGCCGCTCGTCATCCATGGCGCGGATAGCCTGGCAGCCCCGCGCCAGGCTGTCGCCGTGGCCGCGGTGCGTGCTGGTGATGTAATCCTTCAGGTTCAAGGCGCTGCACGCGCCCACGGAAGCGCCTTCCTGGCCGATCGAGACATGCGTCGGCCCGCGGTAATTGAAATCCTTGATCGGCTCGTAGGCGCCGGAGCGCAGCTTCACGATCATCTCTTCCATCTCGCGGATCATCAGCATGTCCTCGAGAAGAGCGATGGCCGTCTTCCGCTTCGATGCGGCCTGCCTCGAGCTCGCTTCGCAGGTCACCCTTGAACCGGTAGCCCGGAATCTTCCCGCAGTCGATTTCGAAGGGCCGGAAATCCGGCCTTAAATCGCTGAGGTAACTTACGCTGGTTTTTGTGCTTCCCAATGCTGCCTCCTTGTAGGGAGTCGAGGGTCAAGAGTTGAGAGTCGAAAGGCGAGCGGCCTACTCCCTTTCGACTTTCGACTCCCGACTTTCGACTGCTCTCTACGTCCGCACCACCTCTACGCCGTCCTTGCGGAGTTGGCTCGAGAACTTTCGATCAACCTGCTTGTCCGTTATCAGCACTTGAACTCGACCCAAGTGTCCCGCGCACGCAAACGAAACCTTGCCCACCTTGCTGTGGTCCGCCAGAAGAAAAACCTGGCGCGCGTGTTGCATAACGAGTTCCTTGGTATAGGCTTCGCTCGGATCAGTGGTGGTAAGCCCTTCCTCAAGCGTAAGTCCGATCGTCCCCATGAACGCTTTATCCACGTGTACCTCGTCCAAGGTAAGACGAGTGAGCGGGCCAACCAGGGTCTGGCTGAGGCGACGGAACTCACCACCGATCAGGATCACCCGCGGTCCCTGCGCTGCCAACTCAATGGCGGCGCGCAAGGAATTGGTAACCACGGTAAGGTTCGAGCGGTCGCGGATCAATCGCGCCAATTCCAGGACCGTGCTTCCCCCATCCAGAAAAATCGTGTCGTTGGGCTGGATGAATTTGAGCGCCGCCTGCGCGATGCGCTGCTTTTCTCTGGCGGCGATCGAAGTCTTGTCGTCGAACAGCGGCTCCTCGAGCCGGCTTTCCGTGCCCACCCCGCCGCCGTGAACGCGCCGCACTTCGCCCAGGCTCTCGAGTTGAGCCAAGTCCCGGCGAACCGTGGCCGCTGAAACCTCAAGCCGGCGGGACAGCTCCTCGACACTCACGACGTGATCGATGCGCAGGATTTCCCGCAGCCGCTCGAGGCGTTTCGGTGCGAGTTCCCTTGGCTTTCCCGATTTCAATCGTTCACCTCGAATGCGGGTCCTGTCATGCTGAGCGGAGCGGAGCAGATCTGCAGGCCGGCCGAGCCCGGCCACATGTTTAATTCTGATTGATTATATGACAGAGTTGATCGAAATCAATCAAATTCTTCCGCACCGCAGAAGCGTGGGTGGATCGACGACAAAGGGCTCTTTCCCGGCGTCTCAGCGACTCTGCGGGGCGAGAGGTTCCGGGAGAGAGTCTCGCACACCACGTCGGTTTGTGTTGACCATCCGCGCCTGTAATTAGCCCGCGTGATATCATCAGACCTTCGAGTGGATCACTATGGAACTGATTTTCGCCTCCGCGACGCGAGCAAGCCAAAGCGATCAGAGAAAAGCAAATCTCGTCGGAAGAGCTAACGCAAGCGTGTCTCGAGCGAATCGCCGAGGTCAACCCCAGACTGAACGCCGTCGTGCAACTTCCCGCGGAAAGGGCGTTGGCCGAAGCCCGCGCGGCTGACAGGGCTCTGGCTCGCGGCGAAATCAGAGGGCCGTTGCACGGCGTTCCGTTTACGTTGAAAGACGCCATCGAGACAGAGGGAGTGATCTCGACGGGGGGAACCCTGGGCCGCGCCAACTATGTACCCAAGGAAGACGCTACGGTGGTGAAGCGCCTGCGCGCTGCCGGGTGCATTCTCCTCGGCAAGACGAACTGCCCCGAATTCGGCTGGGCATGGGAGAGCGACAACCTTATCTATGGCCGGACGAACAACCCTTACGACCTGTCGCTGTCGCCGGGCGGAAGCAGCGGCGGCGAATCTGCCATCATCGCCGCGGGCGGGTCGCCGTTCGGCTTGGGAAGCGACGCGGGTGGGAGCGTACGGTTCCCCGCCCATTGCACGGGAATTGCAGCGATCAAGCCGACTTCCGGCCGTGTTCCGCGTACCGGCCACTTCCCCGGCCCCGGCGGGACGCTCGATGCGCTCTGGCAAATCGGCCCGCTGGCGCGGAGCGTGGAAGACCTTCGTACGATCCTGCCCGTCATTTCCGGCGTGGATTGGCGCGATCACGCCGTTGTCCCCATGCCGTTGGGCGATGCGGAAAAAGTTAATCTCAAGGCCCTGCGCGTGGCGTTTCACACTGATAACGGAATCGAGACGCCCTGTCAAGAAACCATTGACGCTGTGTTGAGCGCAGCGAAAGCCCTCGAAACAAGCGCCGCCGGCGTTGAGGAGGCCCGGCCGCCGGGAATTGAGCAAACCTACGATATCTATTTCGGTCTCTTCACAGCCGACGGCGGTATGGGGCTCGAAGAACTTCTCAAGGAAGCCGGAACCAGCCAGGTTCATCCGCTCATGCAGCGTGTCCTGGAACTGCAACGCTCGCACGCCAAGTCGATGGCAGCTTTCGTCGAGTTGACCGGGCAATGGGACGCATTCCGCCGCTCTCTCCTTACTTTCATGGAGCAGTACGACGTTCTCGTGTGCCCCGTCTGCTCGTTCACGGGCATGCTCCACGGGTCGACCTACGACCGCCTGGCGGCTTTCAGCTATACCATGACGTATAACCTGACGGGCTGGCCGGCGGCGGTGGTCAGGGTTGGAAGCACTCGCGGCGGCCTGCCGATTGGCGTGCAGATCGTGGCGCGGCCGTGGCGCGAGGATGTCGCACTGGCGGTGGCTTCAAGAATCGAGAAGGCTCTAGGTGGTTATCAACGCCCGCCGCTCTGACCAGACTTTCATGCTAAGATGTTCCGACGCTGCGCTGATTCTGCTGCGGCTCACTTGGGGGAAAATGATGGCACCAGGCCCAATATCTTCGTTCAAGGTCGGCACGCTGGCCGTGGAGGTTTACGAAGACCGCAACGCCTTGGGGCAGGCGGCGGCAACCGTGGCGGCGAACCGGCTGCGTGAACTGGCGAAGCAGCACGAGAAGTTCCGGTGATTTTCGCCACCGGCGATTCGCAACGGGCTACCCTGCATGCGCTCGCGGCCATGCCGGACGTGCCCTGGAATCAAGTCATCGGTTTTCGAATGGACGAATACGTGGGGCTTCCGGAGGACCACCCTGCTTCGTTCTCGCGTTACATGCGGGAGAATCTGACGAGCCGTGTTCAGTTGCGGCGCATGTACGAGATTGACGGCGCTCGGGCCAACGTGCAGAAGACCTGCCGGGAATACGCAGAATTGCTCCGGGCGCACGCGCCTTTGCTCTGCCTGCTGGGCGTTGGCGAGAACGGCCACCTGGCATTCAACGATCCGGCGGAAGCGCTCTTTGATGATCCGGTCGATGTTAAACAGGTTACGCTCGACCTTGTTTGCCGCCAACAGCAGGTTAACGAGGGCGCTTTTTCGAGCGTCGCTGAAATGCCGGAAAGCGCTATCACAATTACAGTGCCCGCGCTCTTTCGGGTGCCGGAGTTGATCCTTTCGATTCCGGGCTCGCGCAAGGCTGCGATTGTGAAACGGACTTTGTACGATCCGATCTCGACCTCTTGCCCGGCGACGATCTTGCGGCGGCATGCTGAATGCGAGGGTGTTCCTGGACCGGGATTCGGCGGCGGAATTGACTTCCGGGTCGCGGTAGACACCACCCCCGGCCCCTCCTCAGCGAGGAGGGGAGTTAGGGTTCGGCTCCCCTCTGGATAAGGAGGGGACAAGGGTGGTTCTGTGCATGTCGAACTGAGACTGCCTGCTAGGAAACCAAAACTGTGAAGCCCAAGAAGCACTTGCGGTGGTGGATTGCGTGGACCCTGTTTTTCTCCACGGTCATCAACTACATTAATCGCCAGACGTTGTCCGTTCTGGCGCCGGTCATCACCCAGCAATTCCATCTCAACCACAGTCAACTTTCGTGGGTCTTCGGTTTCTTTCAATTGTCTTATGCAGGCATGTGGCTGATCGGCGGCGTGCTGCTCGACATCGTCGGCACTCGGCTCGGACTCGCGATTGCGGTCATCTGGTGGTCGATTATCAGCATGTTAACGGGCCTGGCGAATTCACTGACTCAATTCGCGATTTTCCGCTTCCTCCTGGGAATCGGCGAAGGTTGCAACTGGCCTGGCGCAAGCAAAACGGTGGCCGAATGGTTTCCCGCCAAGGAGCGTGGTGTTGCAGTCGCCATTTTCGATAGCGGCTCGAGCGTGGGTGGCGCAGTGGCTGCGATCACCGTGCCCTGGGTTGCCATTACGTTGGGCTGGCGATACGCGTTCGTGGTTTCCGGCGCCCTCGGGTTTGTCTGGCTGGCTTTGTGGCTGCGCGTTTATTACCCCTTGAACCGGCATCCCAGGCTCACGAGCGAGGAAAAGGAACTGATCGAAGCGGGCAGAGACACGGCCAAGGTTTCCACTCGCGCGGGCGCAGGCCGATACCTGACCCTGCTTACAGACCGCAATACCTGGGGAATCCTCCTGGGGCGGTCGCTCACCGATCCCATCTGGTGGTTCTACGTCTTTTGGCTGCCGCAATACCTGAGCGACGCGCGCGGGTTCAGCCTGAAACAGATCGCCGCTTTTGCCTGGATTCCGTTTGTGGCGGCCGATATCGGCAACTTCACGGGCGGGCTGATTTCGGGATTCCTGATTAAGCGAGGGATGCCAACCCTGCGGGCCCGGAAGTGGGTTTGCGTGGTGAGCTGTCTGCCGGTGATTGCCGGAATTCCGGCAGCCAGGGCGCACAACGCTTACGTGGCGCTGGCGCTGATCGCCTTCGCAGTCTGGGGGTACGCGAGCTGGTCCACCATGGGACTCACTTTTCCCTCGGACTTGTTCCCGCAGGATGTTGTGGCTTCGGTGACAGGAGTGAGCGGACTCGGCGCGGGCCTGGCAGGCGCGCCATTTACCCTGATCGTCGGAAAGCTTGTAGACCGGTTCTCGTATTATCCCGCGTTCTTCATCGCCGCCACCATGCCGTTGCTGGCCACCGTCGCGGTGCTGATTTGCTCCGACCAAGGCAGGCAGTGGGCAGGTAGGAAGGTCGGCAGATCGGCAGGTGTGCTTTGATCCTGTGGAAACCTAAATTGTCCGGCCCAATTTCAAATTTCAGATTCCGGATTCCAAACCTGAAAACCTCGGGGTCGGAAGACTGCCCGCTCGCGATTTCCAAAACAGACCCTATGGCACGTCGATCTACCGACGGGCCGAGCGCTATCCATCATCCGACATGCCCAAATGCTTTACGCCCATCTGCCGACTACGCTCTGCGATCTGCCGACCTGCCCACTGCCTATTCTTCCTCTTCCTCCGCCGAGGGCTTGTGCGCGGCGACGATCTTATCCGCGATCAGCTGCGGGACGATTTCGTAGTGTGAGTACTCCATCGCGTAAGTTCCTCGCCCCTGGGTCATGGAGGTGAGGTCGGAGGCGTAGGTGAGCATTTCGGCGAGGGGCACCTGGGCTTTGATGACCGTGGACCCGCCTTTGGGGTCCATGCCCTGCACGCGGCCGCGCCGGCCATTCAGGTTCCCCATAATGTCGCCGGCATTATTCTCAGGAACCGTAATTTCGACATTCATAATAGGCTCGAGCAGGCAGGGCTTGGCCTGCTCCATGCACTTCTTGAATCCCTTCGAGCCGGCGAGCTTAAAAGCAATTTCCGAGGAATCCACTTCGTGGTAGGAACCGTCGAAGAGGATGACCCGGAAATCCACCACGGGATACCGGCCAGATACCCTTTCGCGGCCGCCTCGACGATGCCCTTTTCGACGGCAGGGATGTAGTTCCTGGGGATGGCGCCGCCGAAGATGTCGTTGACAAACTCGAAGCCCGCCCCGCGCTGCCAGGGGTTCCACCTTGATCCAGCAGTCGCCGTACTGGCCGTGGCCGCCGGTCTGTTTCTTGTGCTTGCCCTGCGCTTCGGCCTTGGCGCGAATCGTCTCGCGATAAGGAATCTTGGGCGCCTTGAGCGTGACTTCGATATTGAATCGCCGCTTGAGCTTCGAAACAGCCACTTCCACGTGCTGCTGGCCCGCGCCGGAGAGCAGGAATTCCTTGGTCTGCGGGTCGCGCGAGAAGCGCAAAAGCAGGTCTTCTTCGAGCATGCGATGGATGGCGGTGGAGAGCTTGTCTTCGTCGCCGCGCGACTTGGGCTCAATGGCGAACGAGATGGCGGGTTCCGCCAGCTTCAGCTTCGGGAAGACGATCGGCGCGGCCTTGTCGCCCAGGGTGTCGCCCGTCAAGGTGTCCTTGAGCTTGGCCACCGCGCCGATGTCACCCGCATGGAGCTCGGCCACGGGGGTCTGGGTTTTGCCCTGCACTATTCCGATGTGCGACAGACGCTCGCTGGTGCCTCGATTGAAGTTGGTAAGGTTGGCTTCGTTCTTGACCACTCCCGACATGACTTTAAAGTAGCTCACTCGCCCTGCAAAGGGGTCCGCCACGGTTTTGAACACGAACGCGGCAACCGGCTGGTCATCGGCTATCTTGCGTTTGACGGGTTCTCCGCCCTCATGGTCCAGACCTTCCACCTCCTTGCGTTCCAGCGGCGAAGGAAGGTAGTCAACGATGAGCTTCAGCAGATTCTCGCTGCCCAGGTTGAGAAGTCCGGCGGCAACGACCACCGGGTAGATGCGCCTGTCGCACACCGCAGCCCTCAGACCCGGAACCAGGTCTTCCTCAGGTAAGGTGCCTTTGTCGAAGAACTCTTCCATCAACTTGTCGTTGCCTTCGGCCACCATTTCCACCAGGGTTTCGTGAGCCTGGGTCGCAGGTTCCTTCAGCTCGGGGGGGATTTCGGCCTCCTGCGCTTTGCCCGATCCGCTGGAGTCGTAGAGGTAGGCCTTCATGCGAACCAGGTCAACGAGGCCGTGGAAATTCTTTTCTTCACCGATGGGAAGCTGGACAGGAACCGCGTTGCGCCCGAATTCCTTGTGCACGGCTTCGAGGGTCCGCTCGAAGCTGGCCCGGTCGCGATCCATCTGGTTGATCACCAGGGCGCGAGGCAATCCGTATTTCTCGCAGAAGCCCCAGGATTTCTCCGTCTGCACCTCGATTCCCGCCACCGCATGGATAAGGAGCAGCGCGGAGTCTGCCGCCAGCAGCGCTCCTTCAGTCTCATGGATGAAGATGTTGTATCCGGGCGTGTCGATGAAGTTGATCTTGGTCTTGCCCCATTCCGCGTAGGCGAGCCCGGCAGAAATGGAGAACTTACGCTGAATCTCCTCTTCATCGTAGTCTGTCATCGAGGTCCCGTCGTCCACCTTGCCGAGCCGATTCACCATGCCCGCCGCAAAGAGCAGCGCAGAAACAAGCTGGGTTTTACCTGTGTCGCCGTGACCTATGAGTGCAACGTTGCGAATATCTTGTCCGTCGTAAATTCTCACCGGGAACTCCTTGAGAGTTTGGGACCGGCATTAGGCGCGCCTTGCCGGCCGCGAAGCAATTCCCCATCCTAGCACAACTCGATGTGACACTCCAACGCTGCGATTTCACGCAAAGACGCCAAGGCCGCAAAGAAAAGCCGGGGGGCAGATTACTCGCTCCGCTTTCTCGAAGATGACGCCATTCCCGCGAAAGCGGGAATCCATCGTATTCCTGACCAACGATGGGCCCCCGCTCTTGCGCGGGCGACGCGAGATGTGAATTTCATTCCTTGGGTGGGTGGGCCTTAGGCCCATGCCCACGGAGGGCGGGCCTGAGTGGGAGACTTACCGCTCGAAATGAACGGAAATGGCGGTGCGATCGAAGGACCTGGGCGCGCAGGGGCGATTCAAAAACCGACCCTGCGGCCCGTCGTTAAGCGACCGGTTACTTTGTGGCTGGCGGCTGAGTGCTGACAAACGATATTCCGCCATGAGGCGAATATTTCTCGAGCTCGCCGACGAGGGATTTAGCAGCGGCAGGGACCTCGCCCGTGCCTCGGATCAGAAGTTCCCAGGGGTCCACCGGATGGCCATACAGTCGCGAGTTGGCCTCGCTATCCTCAGTAACGGCGGCTCCCTTTAAGGCGATGCCGGCGAACAGGCCCCGCGACCGCGAATAAGTGAGAATCTCAGCGGTCATCAGCAAATCCGTGGAAGCTGAAGCCGTCCGTCCCACCGGCCCGGCCGCCACGGCGACATCCGCGCCCAGCTCCCCCTTACTCTTGAGTAGCCTGCGGATCCCGCTCGGGTTCACTACGACAAGAACCACGTCGGTCTCCGTTCCTCCCCACTGAAAACCAAGACTCCCACCATGCACGGCAATCATCGAAGGCGCGCCCCAAGGGCCGTCGCCGTGCCTTCTGCAGACCACCACGCCGCGCCCGTAGGTTCCGCCGACAATGAAAGCCCCTTTCTTCTCCCCGGGGACGATGCCCACGCACACCGACCTGTCGAGCAAGTCCCGCGGGATCGAGTTCTCGGGCGTCTTCATGATTTCGTACAAATCTACGGCGGCATTTTCGAGCCGATCATCGATCTTCGTAGCTTCTTTGGCCTGAAACTCGACCGGCAGGCAGAACACCACCATCAAAACAGCAATTACCAGTTTTTTCACTGTGTCATCCTCCTGAGTAGCGGACTCCGTACCTGGTTGCGTGTCTTTGTGGGCATCTCGGCTGAATTGAGGTGCTGACCCTCTCGAGAGTGTTGAGTTAGCGTCCTTGGATCCTGAACCAATCTGCCCAGAAGCTCTATTCTACCCCAGGGCGGCCGCGGATGCCTTCAAAAAAAAGTCCTTGACAAACTACGCTTAATATGATAGGCTAGAAAGCGGGGTTGAGTTGTTTTGCCATGAACGCGCCTGCCTCTCCAGATGACTCGCCGGTCTACCTCCAAGCCAGACAGTATGTCGGTGGTTCTCCGCTGTTCCATACCCTCTCGCGGCCTGATTGCAACGGGACAACTTCGCTGCCTCACTCCAAAATCGAGGGAACAAAGCGAGAATGTCTATGAAAACAAAGGACCGCTCCGCAAACTTGCGAGGTCGAGTGCCGCAGCGAAGCGGCCGCCTTCCTTCCCAATGTCCCCAATCCTGTCTCGACGCGATTCCAATGTGGCAACAACCTTGCCGCGTTCCTAAAATCGACAGACGAACCGGGAATGTCTGTGAATGAAGGAGGCACTTATGAGTACGGGACTTATTTTAGTCGTCATAGCGCTTATGGCAGTGACTGTCGGGTACTTAGCGTTCCGAAGCCTGCGGGCCTATTTCAAGCTCCGCGGGAAGAGACTGGTCACCTGCCCTGAGACCGAGCACCCGGCAGCAGTGGATTTAGACGCCCTGCATCTGGCGAAGGATGCGGTATTCGGCACACCGCAGTTTCGCCTCAGCGAGTGTTCCCGTTGGCCGGAACGGCAGGGATGCGGCCAGGAATGCTTGAAACAGATCGAAGCAGCGCCGCAAGGCTGCCTGGTTCGACGCATCGTCGCCGACTGGTATGCCGGCAAGACCTGTGTCATCTGCGGCAAGGGGGTGGACACGGCCGAGCAATGGGTGGGGCACGTGCCGGCGCTTCTGGATTCGGACAAAAAGACCCTTTATTGGGATAAGATCGCCCCGGAGAAACTCCCCGAGGTATTCCATACTCACTCGCCCGTTTGCTGGTCCTGCCACATCGCGGAGACCTTCCGCCACGACCATCCGGATTTGGTTGTCGACCGGCCTGCAAGGTGGTGAAGAAAGAGCTTAATCTGAGTCTTGCGCTGCAGGGCCACGTTGTATAATAACCGTTCGCACCGGTATCAAGTCCGCGGTCTGAAGGCTTGGAAAAACCAGAGGGCGCCGTCATTCCGAGCGCAGCGAGGAATCTCGCTCTGGTTCACGCGCCCAGGGACCAGAAGCAGAGCAGGATTGCTCACTATGCTCGGAATGACAGTCGCCGGTGGTTTGCGGTAGGTCCAGAATCGGAAAACTCATGAACCAAAACCTGTCCAGCATGCTGCGCTTCTGCCTGATGGTCGCCTTGATTCTCGCTTCCGGTCTCACCGCCGCCCGGCCTGGCTTGGAAAGCACGCAAGGGGGAAAGCCGGGTGCTTCCAAGCCTGCCGGCAAGAGTTCCGTGGCAGGAGCTTCCGTTCAAACCCAACGTAACATTGGCAGAGCCTACTACGAGCAGGGCAAATACACCGAGGCGATCGAGCAGTTTCAGAAGATCGTGGCCTCGGGGAAGGCCTTGGCCACCGATCACTTTGACCTCGGCCTTTCTCTGATGCAGGCCAACAAGCTGGACGAAGCTTTCGGCGAGTTGACTACCGCCAGACAGATGGACCCCAAGCTCGCAGCCGTCGATTACAACCTGGGCATCCTGTACAAGCGCGAACTTCGCTACCCCGATGCTGAAGCGGCGCTCAAGCGGGTTATTGCCGCCGACCCGGAAGACCCTGCCGCTTGGTTCAATCTTGGAGAAATCTACTTCGCCGAGAAGCGCTTGGAGGATGCGCGGGAGGCGTGGGAGCACGTTGTCAATATGGGTTTCGGCAAAGGGCAGAACTTCTACGTCGCGGCCTTATTCCACACCTTCACCACCTATGTCCGCTTGAAACGTGACGCTGACGCGCAGAAGGCTCTCAAGGTTCACGAGAAGATGCGAGACAAAGTCCCTAGTATTTCGCTTCAGAACCCCGCTCTGGAAGGAGGCAAATACGGAGCCGTGCTTCTGCCTGCACTGCCCCCTTCGGAGCCCGGGCCAAGCAAGCGCCTCGAACGAGTAACCTTTGCCGACATCACCGGTCGCTTGGGCCTGACGTTGCCGGCCCAGCAAAGCGTTCCCGCGGACTCTCAAGTTCAGGTCAAAGCGGCAGATTATTCTCTGGATTATGCGCGACGGAATCTCGTACCTCTCTTCGGACCTTCCCTGGCCTTCGGCGATTATGATGGGGACGGCCACTTGGATATCTACGTGGTCAACCCCGCCGGCTCAAACCATCTCCTGCACAACAATGGCGACGGGACGTTCACTGAAGTCACGGACAAGGCCGGCGTGGCCGGGCCTGGCGCGACCTTGTCCGCCACCTTTGCCGACTATAACAACAGCGGCAAGCCTAGCCTTTTCGTAGCCGGCCTGGACGGCGTGCGGCTCTATCGAAATATGGGCGATGGGGTTTTCCAGGATGAGACAGAGAAGGCGGGCCTGAATCCGACTCCCGGCGAGCTTGACACCCAGGCGGTGCTTTTCGACGCCAACGTCGACGGCTTTCTCGACCTGGTGGTCACAGCCTACACGAACCTGAACGATCCGCCCAAGAAGGACTCTTTCGCTTTCCCCAACGATTTCGCCGGCGGCACGACACGCTTTTATCGCAACAATGGCGACGGCACTTTCGCAGAGTCCACTCCCTCTTCCGGGCTGGCCTCGGCCAAGGGACGCATGCGCGGCGCAGTCTTCGCGGACTTCGATAATGACGGCTACACCGATCTCTGCTTCTACCGTGACGACGGCCCGCCTTTGCTTTACGCAAACCTGGGCGAGGACAAGTTTGTGAACCGAACCGCCGAGGCAGAGCCTGCGTTTGCCCATTGGGTGGCGTACGCTGTGCAAGCGGCGGATTTCAACCATGATGGCCGATTCGATTTGGCCCTTTGGGGGCCCAAAGGCTATCAGGTGCTGATGAATCGGGGCGATTGGAAATTCGCTCCTCTTGCTTCCCTTCCGCCCATTTCCGCCCCGGCGGGTTTCTTTGGATTTCGCGGCACGGTGGTGGATGTAAACGGGGACAGCTTTGGGGATCTGCTTGCACGCGATGCGGGAGGCAAGTGGCGTCTGCTCGTCAACCAATTCGGCAAGTTCCGGGAGGGGAACATCAGCATCCCGCCCGGCACGGCAAGTACGGTTGCCGCTCTCAGCCCCACGTGGTTGAGCAATCCCGGCAAATTGGACTTGGTGGGGCTCGCCACCAACGGACAATTGCTCGCCTATGAAGAAGAAGGACCCACGCCTCACTGGTTGGAAGTGAAGATGATCGGCTACAAAAGCAACGCGGAAGGAATCGGGAGTCTGGTCGAGGTCAAAGCAGGCAACTATTACAACAAGATTGTGGTAACGGGAAATCCCATCCGGGTTTTTGCCGGAAACCTCTCCAAAGTTGATGTGGTGCGCGTCACCTGGCCCAACGCGGTCATACAAAACTGGATTGACGTGCCTACCGACAAGCCGATTGACGTCCGGGAGTCCGAACGTCTGGCCACCTCCTGCCCCCTGCTTTACGCCTGGAATGGCGAGCAATATGTGTTTGTTACGGACGTTCTGGGCACGGGCCCGCTCGGCGAGCTTAACCCGGACGGAACTCGCATCAAACCCTTCCCTGAAGAGTTCGTGCGCCTGCCGCATGACCTGAAAGCCCAGAACGGCCGGTACGTTTTCCAACTCACCGACGAACTGAGGGAAGCCGATTTCTTTGATCAGCTACGACTCCTGGCAGTAGATCACCCTGCCGGCCAGGAGATCTACTCGAACGAGATTTATGCCTCTTCGCCTCAGCCTCCGGCGCTCTATTCCGTGCGCGAAAAACGCTTCCCGATTTCGGCGGTTGACGATCGGGGCCGCAACGTCCTGCCCTTGCTCCTGAAACAGGATGGTGAGTATCCCACCGATTTCGCTCGCCATCGCATTCTTGGCCTCGCTGAGCCTCACTCGCTCACGCTGGATTTGGGAGACTTGCCGGCTTCCGCGCGTGCTTCATTGTGGCTGAACGGTTGGGTATACTGGACGGACTCGAACGGTTCGCGCGCCTTGATGTCCAATAAGCAGACCGAGCTGATTTCTCCTTACCTGCAAGTTCGCAATGCGCAGGGTGAATGGCAAACCGCGATTCCGGATATGGGCCTGCCGAGCGGCACGCGGCGTACGATGCGTATCGACCTGACGGGCAAGTTCCTCACCTCCGACCACCATGTGCGCATCGTTACCAACTTATGCGTCTACTGGGACCAGATCTTTTTCTCATTGGACGATGCCCCAGCGCCTGCTCCGGCCGAGCTTCCGCTCCTCTCCGCGGACCTGCATTACCGCGGATTCTCAACCCCCGACAGCGATCCGGAACACCATCGCCCCGACTCTTTCGAATATGAAAACGTGCTTGCCATCGCTCCCTGGAATCCCATATTGGGCACGTACACGCGCTATGGCCGGGTGGAGAAACTGCTCGCTCGCGCTGACGATCAGTTGGTGGTGATGGCGCCGGGCGACGAAATTACGGTGAGCTTTGATGCGGGAACGCTCCCCGTCCTCCAGCCCGGTTGGACGCGCGACTTCGTCCTGTATACGAACGGCTGGGCGAAGGATGGCGAGCCCAACACCGCTTTCTCAGCAACCGTCCTGCCGTTGCCGTTCCACGGGATGACGAACTACCCGCCCGGCGCGACTGACCGCGAGCCTTCGGGCGACGAGTACAGGCGTTACCAGCGCGAGTATTTAACTCGCCCCCGGCGCTTGCTGATTCCGCCGCTCGCCCCGGCTGTCAACTAGGGGCTGGGTGCTGGGGACTCGGGGCTGGGGAGCAATGGGCCCCCGCTTCCGCGGGGGCGACGCGCATAAGGCAGGCCCGCACCACTGCGCGCCATTCCTGCACAAGCGGGAATCCATGGGCGGATTTGAACAAAACGCCTTTTGCGTGACCGTAATCGGAACCCTTTTTCGGGAGCTGACATGATGCAATCACATTTTGGAACGGTGCTCGCTACGATGTTGGCAGCAGTTGCAGTGTTCGCCCTTGCGGCCGGAGGCAAACTTATGGCAAGCGAATTTCCCCAGACCGAGATTTCAAATGGCAAGCTTCGCGTGAAGTTATATCTTCCCGATCCCAAGAATGGTTATTATCGCGGCACACGGTTTGACTGGTCAGGAGTCATCGCCAGCCTCGAATATGAAGGTCACAACTATTACGGGCCGTGGTTTGACAGGGTCGACCCGCCCGTCCACGATTATATCTACAAGGGAACGGAAGTGGTGGCGGGGGCCTGCAGCGGCATTTCAGGGCCGGTCGAAGAGTTCCAGACCGGCGACGCAGCCCTCGGGTTGGAACGAAGCCAAGGAGGGCGGGACCTTTATCAAAATCGGCGTCGGGGTTCTTCGCAAGGTCGGCGCGAACTATTCCGCGTACACGCTGTATGAGATCGTGGACCCGGGGAAACGGACGGTCAAACTGCATTCCGATTCCGTCGAGTTCACGCAGGAGTTGACTGACCCGTCTTCAGGCTATGGCTACGTGTACCGCAAGATCGTGCGGCTCGAAGAAGGCAAGCCGGAGATGGTGCTCGAGCACAGTTTGAAGAACACCGGCCGCCGCACGATCCATAGCACCGTTTACAATCACAATTTTCTGGTGCTCGACAAGCAACCGCCCGGCCCCGATTTTTCTATCTCGCTCCCCTTCCAGATTCAACCCACGCAGTCGGCTGACGAGCGCTTCGCCAAGGCTCAGGAGAACCGCATCGTTTTTGCGAAAGCGCTGGAGAATGAAGACGTAGTGGAAATCCCCTTTCGGGGTTTCGGCGATACTCCCAAAGACTACGACATTCGCATCGAGAACCCCAAAGTGGGCGCGGGAATGAGGATTCAGGGAGACCGCCCGCTGTCGTTCGTGAACTTCTGGTCAATGCGCAATGTCCTCGCCATGGAGCCCTTCATCGCTATGACGATCGACCCGGGCCAGGAATTTACCTGGAACACTCACTACGAGTATTACACTCTTCCGGCAACATCCAGCCGTTAGTTGGAAGGGAACAGAATTGGACGAATGTGCTGAAGCAGTCGCTCGAGTTCCGGGGCGTTGTGCTTAAGTTGAGGATGCTGCCAGAGTTTGTCGATTCCTTCGCGGCATTCCTGAGCCAAACAAAGTCCGATTTGTTCGAGAGAGCCAAGAAGCTCTCGCTTGAGGGCTTCCGGCTCGGATAGTACACCGAGGACGAACACTCTCTCGGCCAGGTGATCGGGAATCTCAGCTTTGACTTCGGCGAGTCTTTCCGGGTGGTTATCGAAGTCGATCAACAGGATCACGAATCGGGCAGTATAACGGTTCATCCCGGCTACTTGATCTTCTCTGAAATGTTTGAGAACCTTAACCCAGCCACCCGCCTCCTCAAGCACCTGCATCTTCCAATTTAGGAGATCCTGATCCAAACGGAAGCCGTTTGCCAATTGGCGGTTGGCATCGTCCTCGGGAAGGACTAGAACGTGGGGTTGATGCTTGTTGACGCTCATGGTTCCAGGTCGCCGCGAATCAAGGCCCCAACAAGATCTCCGCTGAAATCGCCGCTCGCGCGAAGCTCGGTGAGTCGACGCACCATCGTGGGCTCGAGATGGCTTCTCCTGGAGAGGACCAGAGTGTTTTCGTCGGAAAAACTGCGGATCGCTTCGGGGTTGTGCGAAGTCGCAATGAATTGTCCGCCTGATTGGAACGCCTTCCGAAGCGCTATCACAAATTGGCCAACTTCAGACAGCGCAAGGTGGCTATCGGGTTCATCCCAGAAACAAAGCAGCGGGCCATAGACCTCATTCGCAACAAGCACCATGGCGCAGATCATGAAGCACTTTTCGCCATCGGAGAGATCCCCAAAGGGAATGAGCGCACTGCCCTGTTCGTTCGCAAACCGAACGATCAAGCTTCGAGGGTCTTTGCCGACTAGCGGGTTCTTGATCTCCTTCAGGTCGGGCATTACCTGCTTGAGATATTCGTCGATCTTGGCATAAGCGGATGGTGCAGAGGTCACGACATTCAAAAACCACGCGCCAAAATTGGTGACGTGAGGATTTATCTCCAACGTCGCTTCTTCGGAGTCTCCGAGAATCAAGCTGGGAATCGGCCGAAGGATCAGCGTGAGAGCGAGCCACCTCAGGAAAACGAATAAAGGGTCGTCCGTCGATCGTTGCGCGAGTATCGGCAGGGCCACCAGGTTGTAGTCGATGAGGAATTTCGCCTCCTCCGCCTGACCGGTTTCCGCGAGGTGCACTCGAGCCACTTCTCTGGTGTAGACGGGGTTGCCATCAACGGTGAGCTTTTCTTCGAGCACGCGAAGTTCCTTGAACCCCTCTGGAAGCTTGAAAGCGATCCCGTAGCCGAAGGTCTTGGCTCCCAACTCGACCTCGACCTCAAATCGCATAGGCACGTCTGAGCGCCCGCGGGAGAAATCCTTCGGCTTTCACCAGGTCGCCTACCCGATTCGTACTTCGCGCTATCCTCTGTAGAATCTCGAAGGCAAGCCCAACCGTTGTCTTGCCTGAGCCGTTATTTCCAATGAGCAGGGCGGACGAGAGGCCCGAGATGGGCAACTCAAAGTTCTCCAGGCACCGGAAATTGTGGACGTAAAAGCGCTTAATCACAGATGAATCATACACCACCACAGGCCGCAGGGAGAAGGGATGTTGACGCTCCCGGCACCTCAGAAGCTGGGAGACAATCAAACGATTGTCATCCTGAGCGAAGCGAAGGATCTCTGCAGTTGCTCGTAAGTCGCGGAATCAAAGGAAATGCAGAGATCCTTCGCTTCGCTCAGGATGACAGTTTTCGGCAGTTCGCCAATTACTTCACAGCTTCTCAGGGCCTGAGTGTCATCCAGGCGGCGAGCAGATCCATGGGCCATTGCATGAAGATCAAGCAGGGGAGGTCGCGGGTGCGCAGATAGATGAGTTGGATGATCACGATCAACGGCAAGAACTGGAGGAAGCGAAACAGCATAAGTCGCCAGTCGGGGACCAAGGGGAACAGGCTGTGCTCGAAGGCCCACCAGAACCCGACCACCATTACCGTGACCCAGGTCTTGCCGGTCAGCGCCTTGAGCCGGGCGGCGCAATAGGCCTGGTAAATGGCTTGTTCGGTGGGCGACCAGACGAGCCAGAAGACAGACAAGCTGTAGTAGACAGCCCAACGTGGCAGATGGCGCGCGGAGATGAGGCCCGGTGCCAGACCCTTAGGGCTGACATGGGTAGTTCCGTAAACCAGCCAAGAGGCAAGCGTCGCTCCGCCCCCCACCACGATGGGGAAGAGGATGAGGAAGAGCACAAGACCCCAAAGCGCCTCCCAGCGCAGCCGGGATCGATCGACGCCGAAAAGGTCAACGAGCCGGATACCTTCCGAACGCGCCTGTCGCCAGAGCAGGAGTAGACATCCGATGTCGATGAGGGTTGCATAGACGGTCCACCACGGTGCCTGAGTGCGCCAAGGAGAAGGATTACCTCGGAGCCAGAGGACGGCCGCCAATCCGCCTTGCACCAACACAATCAGGCAGACCCGGGCCGGCGTCAGAGCCAGGGGTCCCCACCATCCGATGCGGCCGGATTGCACACGTTGCTGGATTGCAGGTGCGGAGTTGGGGGCCAGCACTTCGTCCATCGGATTTCACCTCTTTGCCAGTCTCTTGAGGTAGTCCTCGACTTCCCTCAACCGAAACAGTTTGGAGAGGAGCGCCAACAGCACCAAACCCACCGAAGTGACGATCACCAAAACCAGTAGCGCCTGATGGGTGGTTTGCCAGCCAAGACGCGCTCCCAACAAATTACTCAGCTTGAAGCAGGCGACTCCCGCCAGCGCCGAAATCGCGCCAATCTTAAGGAAAAACACCAGAAACGCGCGCGCCTCGCGATTGCGGGTTCGGCGATTCAACAGAAAAAGGAGAATCAAGGTGCATGCAGTGATCGCCAGGGAACTCGCCCAGGCAAGACCAAGGTACTGAAAGTGGTGGGCCAGCCACCAATACGCAGGGAGGCTCAGAAAAGTTATCCCCGTACCTACGACGGCAGGCGTAATGGTGTCGCGAGCGGCGTAGAAAGCACGCGCCAGGATATTCTGCATCGCCCAGGCAAACATGCCGAGGGAAAACACCCGCAGGGCGGCAGAGGTGGCTTCGAAGTCGCCTCCGCGCAGCCGGGTGTGTGAGAAGAGGAAGTGGGTGAGCGGGGTGCTCTGGGCGATGATCAAGGCGGAAATCGGGAGAAGCGGAATGAGCAACCCTTTCAGCGTGGTGTTCACGGCGCGGTTGAGCTCTTCGAGTTTCCCCTCCGAATAAAGCTTTGACATGAAAGGAAACGATGCCACCCCCACCGACATGCCGACCACGCCCAGCGGAACGCGCATCAGCGACTTCGCGTATGTCAGCCAGGTGATGGACGCGCGACCCAGGAAAGAGCCGAACCAGCGGATGATCCAATCATCCGTAGCTGGGAGAGAGAGTGCCAGCATAATTGGAATGGAGAGTTTGATGAAGGACCGGAAGCCGGGATGCCGGATGTCAAAGCTGGGAGCGAACCGGCCTCCCGCCCGGCGTGCCCCGTAAATCTGGAGAAGGAAATTCCCAAAGAACGCGCCAACCACCACTCCCACCGCGAAACCTGTCATGCCGATTCGCGAAGAGAGCAACAGTCCGCCGAGAACGACCCCGAGGTTATAGATCACCCCACCAAGGGATGGGATGACGAACCTCCCCTTGGCGTACTGGACGGCCGTCAGAATGCTTCCCAGGTAGAAGAAAACCTGCGCGGGCAGCATCAGGCGGGTCAGAAACACAGTTTGCGCCTTGGCTGCGGGAGCAAAACCCGGAGCGATGGCTGCAACCAGTTGAGGTGCGAAAATCTCCCCAATCCCCACCAATGCCACGACTACTAGCCCCATCACCGAGACGACCGTTGAGAATGCGCGCCATCCCTCGTCTTCCCGGTTTTCTGCCATGTAGTGGGAGAAGACTGGAATAAAGGTCACGCTGAGAGCGCCGGCGGCAACCAGGTAATTCAAGAAATCGGGCAGCGTGAAGGCTGCATAGTAAGTGTCGGTGATGGCATTGGCGCCACTCTGGTGGGCTACCGTCCACTCGCGAAAGTAACCCAACACGCGGCTCAGCAACACCCCCGCCATCACGATTCCGGAGGCTTTGGCGATGCGGCTCGTGACACTCGAAGAGGCCATTTGATGACGCTAGCTCTCTGGCAAGGGGAAGCGCTTCCGGCAATGACTGCAACGTGCCATCTTAGGACGGAACAGGAGGCGTTCCGCGGCTGTACGCCGAGAACGGCGAAAGTTGCTGCTGCCACAAAACGGGCAGAGGCCTGATTCCTGGTTCGAGGAGCCGGCCGCGGCTGCTTCCTCTACGGCTTTCGTTTGGGTCTTCTTGCCGGCGGGTCTTGAAGCCTTTGGCTCATCAGGGTGTGTGGCATAAGGAAACCGCTTGCCGCACCTCTCGCAACGTGCCATCGGCGGGCGCTGCAAGGCTTTTTCCAGGGCAGTGCGCTCGGTACGATGGTATTTCGAGCTGCCGCAAGACGGACACTTGGGCACGTCATCATTCACGGATTTGGCATGGGCCGCGTCTTCGGACACTTTGGCTTGGGTATTCTCTTTGGTCATCTTTGGAACTTGTTTCTCCTCTGTGGTTTCAGATCCGGCTGCCGGCGCCTCCGCCAACTCCGTCGAGCGCGGACTACCCGGGTGCGGAAAGCGCAGGCCACAGATCTCGCAGCGAGCCATTGGTGGATGGTGCGAAATCCGTTCCCGGGTGGTTCGCTGCGTCCGGTGGTATCCCTTGCTGCCGCAAGCCGGACAGTGGAATACTTCACTGCTCGGGAAATCGGCCGCGGCCTCTCGAAGTTCTTCCACTCCGGGGCTCGCCTCCGGCCTCACTAAACCCTTTGGCTCCTCCCCATACTGAGGGGCAATCGTCGGCTGTTTTCCTGCCCGGGATGAGCCATCAGGTCTTCTACTATGCCTCGGCAGATAGCGCGCCGCTCGGCACCTGGAGCACTTTTGCAGTCGATACCCGAAGGCCCGCGCAAGGTTGTACTTGAAATCGTGCGGGACGGGATCGGTTTTTGTCGCGCCGCATTTGGGACATGGCGGAATCATGACAGACGATCGTGAAAGAGACGTTGCAAAGGCACTACATTAACAGAGGCCAACCGCGTCCGCAACCCGGAAGTGCGTCACTTGCAAGTGTACGGGCACCTATGAGGCTACCATACTTCCGACGAAGGCCGCCCCGTGGCACAAGCCCTTTTGGCTACGCCCCCTGCTGGCGAGCCTCCCACCGATCGCGGACCGCGCACTCCGTGATCACGCAGCTTGCATTTTTGTCCAAAATCTGTTTGAAATGTTGGAGCCTGGAAGGCAGGGCGACCGGAGCCAATCAGAAGTTCTGGTCCACAGGAGGTCTTATGCGTAAGCTCTTGGGGCTTGTTTTCATCGTTGCAATCGTTGGCTCTTCCGCCCACGCTCAATCCCCCGCGCAGCCAAAAGACTACACAGCCCACGTAGTGGGCTACGCACATATGGACATGGCGTGGCTTTGGCGCTGGGAGGAATCCATCTATGACATCATGTACAACACCTTCAGCAACCAGCTTAAGCTGATGGACCAGTTCCCTGATTATACCTACGCCCAGGATCAGGCAGTTGTGCTCGAAATGATGGAGCGTTACTTCCCGGACGTCTTCAAGGGAATGGTCCAAAAGGCCAGAACCGGCAATTTCATCCCCGTCACTTCCAGTTGGGTGCAGATGGACGAAAATGTTTCGGACGGCGAGTCGCTGGTGCGCCAGTTCCTCTACGGCCAGAAATATAGTAAGGAAAAGTTCGGCCATTACATCCGGGCCGCATGGCAGCCGGACGTGTTCGGCCATCCTTACTCGATGCCGCAGATCGCACACCAAGCCGGCATTGAACTCTATCTGTTCAACCGGCCTCACGATCCGTCCCGGCCGCCCATCATCTGGTGGCAGGGTTTGGACGGAACCCGGGTGCTGGGCTACACCACGCCCGGCGAGTACACTCAGCCCATGGACCACGAGCACACCACCGTGCTGGGGATGAAGAACGCGGATCGCGCCGGGGTTAAGAACATCATGGTGCTCTATGGCATGGGGGATCACGGTGGCGGTCCAAACCCCGAAGACGTGGCGGGAATTGCGAAGTTGAACGCTTCCCTCAATGATGTGCGGGTGAGGACCACCAACGTCGCGGATTACATCGATCTCCTGCTCACCGAAAAGAGAGACTTCCCGGTCGTGGCGGGTGAGATGCAGAATGTATTTCCCGGGTGCTATACAACCCAGGTAGATATGAAACGCCATAATCGGCAGGCCGAGCAGCTCCTTCTGGATGCCGAGAAGATGTCGGAACTGGCGGTATTCTTTGACTACCGGGATTACTACCCCAATCGTGATATCACAGAGGCCTGGAAGATCGCCCTGCTGGACCAAGCTCACGACCTGGCCGCGGGCTCGGGTATCGGTCCTATTTATGCCGACGCGGCTAAGCAATACCAGGAAGTGTTTGAGCGCGCTCACCGGGCGCTGAACTTCTCCCTTCAAAACCTCGGACTACAGGTAGACACGCGAGGCGAAGGGATTCCGGTGGCCGTCTATAACCCTCAATCCTGGGACCGCTCCGATTTGGTCATCACCGAGGTGTCCGCTTTTTCCTTGCCCCCGCGCATGGTGGCCGTTCACGGCAAAGAGGCCGTTCCAGTCCAGGTGCTGAAGCCGGCGGCCAAAGTCGGCGCGCGTGAAACCGCCACGGTTGCTTTCGTCGCCCAGAAAGTCCCGCAGATGGGATTGAAGCTCTATAGGCTCGTTCCTGAAACCGGAATCCCCAAGTCTCCCGCCTCGTCTGTTCAGGCCGGGGCGAAACCTCGCTGGTATCTCGAAAATGAGTTCTTCCGAGTTGAACTTAATCCCGAGACCGGCTACATTGCCCGGCTTTACGATAAAGCGAATAAGCGTGAAGCGTTTCGGGGTGAGGGTAATTTCCTGCTGGCGCTCGAGGACACGGCAGAGAGAGCCAAGGAAACCTCTCCTGAGTATGCAGGGCCCGCGTGGGATATCGGGCTGACGGGAAAGAAGTGGGATGTCGGAAAAGCAACGCACATCGAGATCATCGAGCAGGGACCGGCGCGCGCAACGCTCCGTGTGGTCCATCGCTTCCGTGACTCGGAATTCTCTCAGGAGATCAGTCTGATTGCGGGTGTGCCTCGCGTGGATGTGGAATTCTCAACCGACTGGTACGAACGCGCTACATTCCTGAAGGCAGGCTTCCCGGTCAACGTTTCGTCCGCCAAAGTGGCGGCGGAAATCCCCTATGGCGCCATCGAACGCGGACAGACAGGGAGTGAAATGGTGATGGGCAAGTGGGTCGACATCTCCAACGCGGATTATGGCGTAGCCATTCTCAACAACGGCCGCAACGGCTTCGATGCCAAAGACAATGTGATCCGGCTCTCCGTGATTCGTGGCCCCTGGGCTCCCGACCCGCGAGCCGATGAGGGACACCACAGCTTCGGATACTCCCTATACCCTCACCAGGGCGGATGGCGAGAGGGCAAAGTGGAGTTCCAGGCCCTTGCTTTCAACTCGCCCTTGATCGCGCTGCAAGAACCCGCCCACGCGAGCCCCCAGGAACAGTGGGCGGGCAAGACAGGTGGTTTGCCGGATTCGTATTCGTTCATAAAGACGGATAGCGATCACGTAATTCTGTATGCCATGAAGCAGATGGAAGGGTTTTACGACACTGACGCGATCCTGCGGTTTTTTGAATGCGAAGGCCGCGAAGGAGATGTCTCGATTCAACTCCCACGCTCGGTTCGCGTGCTGGAAACTAATCTACTGGAGGATGTGGTCCTGGGGACCGTCGGCGAAGGACAGACCATCCACTTCCATATGAAGCCCTGGGAGATCAAGACCTTGCGATTGGTCAGGCGCTAATACGTTCGTAGGGGCGGTTCGCGAACCGCCCCTACGAGTGGGCCGCTCACGTTTGCGACCGAGTTCTTTGCGCCTTTTCACCCCCCCTGCCAGTTTGGCAACAGTCATTTTGCGCACCTCCTAATCTCAGAATCTGTGCCCGCTCTTTGCCCTCGCGACGCTCCGCAATTCGCTAAGCCGTTTTGATGCTTCGGCTTGAATCCATCCTGCCAACGCTTGGTGGTCGCCTCGAGTTTGGCATGTGGCGTGCCCTCTTGCAGGGTGCGAGGGACTTCGGGTCCTAGGGACCCGTCGATAGACGGGTCGGGGGTTAGGGATTCCGGAACTTGGACGAACCGGAGTTTCTGACCCCCTATAAAATCTCAAGCTCAAACGCGCGCCACGAAAGCTTCCTTCGCGACCCCAGGGCAACCCAACAGAGGCATAGGACAGTGAGTATTGCAAACCTATATCGGCCGTTCTGCTCAGTGGGGCAACCTGGATCCACTGTTGATTGGAGTTGCAGTCCTTGCGAACTTCCCAGCTACCTTGCGCACAATCCGAAATCGACAGAGTGCACGATGCATTTCGGCTGCGACGCAGTGGCTTTACGCAGGTTCGAGAAAAGCTCGATGGCTTGGAGCACGGCCGAGCGGCGTAATTCCCGAAGGGATGGAGAAAAACGTGCTCATAGAAATATCGGCTGCGTTAAACAGCCGTTACTAAGAAACAGGTCGTGCTATGTGGCTTAACAATCTAGACTACAAACCGCGGCTCGTTTTTTGGGAGGTTACCAAGGGGTGCAATTTACGTTGTATCCATTGTCGCGCCACCGCCTCAGAACTCTCATCACCACTAGACCTACCTACAACCAAAGCCCTGAACTTAATAAAGCAAGTCTCTCAGTCATTCCTACCAATCCTAGTTCTGAGCGGTGGCGAACCTCTTTTTCGTCACGACATCTTCGACCTCGCCAGCTACGCCGCATCCCTGGGGATGCGAGTGGCGCTGGCCACCAATGGAACGCTGGTTGACAAACAGGTGGCGCGCCGGATTCTGGAATCGGGAGTGAGGCGTGTTTCCATCAGTCTGGACGGCGCCGACGCTTCGACCCATGACGCGTTTCGCGGAATTACCGGCGCCTTCGACGCCGCACTGCGCGGCTTCAGGAACCTTCGCGAACTGGGGATGTCGCTGCAGATTAACATGACGATTGCTCGTCATAATGCGCACCAACTCCCCGCAGTGTTGGAATTGGCTAAAGAGATCGGGGCAGATGCCCTGCACACGTTCCTTCTGGTTCCGGTGGGTTGCGGCGTAGACATCGCCGCGGAGCAAATGGTACCCGCCGAAGAATACGAAGCGATCTTGAACTGGTTCTACGATCGTTCGCAGGAAGGCGGGATCGAGCTGAAAGCCACCTGCGCTCCTCATTATTTCCGTGTGATGCGGCAACGCCGGGCCGCCGAGCGCCGGGCGGCCACGAGCGTACACAACGAGACGCGCCCGGCAGACGCCAGCGGATCGAACGACGCCATCGGCCCAATTGAGATGACCATGCCCGGGTCGACGGGCATCGCCCTCCACCCGCACGCTGCCCCCTCCGGCTCTGCACATCCCCAGGGCATGAACGCCATGACCAAGGGCTGTCTGGCCGGCACGGGCGTCTGCTTCATTTCACACCGAGGCGAGGTTTATCCCTGCGGATACCTGCCGGTCCTGGCGGGCGACCTCAACAAGCAATCGTTCGGTGAGATTTGGGAAAGCGCCCCGGTTTTTCAGCAACTGCGCAGCACGGATAATCTGAAAGGCAAGTGCGGCTATTGTGAGTTTCGTAATGTTTGTATGGGGTGCCGCGCGCGGGCCTACGCGGCCAGCGGCGATTATCTGGACGAAGAACCATTCTGCGTTTACGAACCCCGGCGGAAGGACTCCGCGGCGGGCATGCGGGAGGAGGTAGCTCATGTTTCAGTTTAGCGATCTCGTTCGCGGTGGCGAACTGGTCCGCGACATAAAGCAGAAGTTCCCAGAAACCGACGAGGTGTTTGTAAAGTTCGGCCTTCGCCCCTCATGCTATGACTGTTCGATTGAGATGGCGGCGCGCAAAGTCGGCGCCTCACTTGAAGACCTGATGGTGGAAGTGAACAAAGCGATCTACAAGAGCCGTGGCGTTACAGCTTGATTTATCCTCCGGCGAGGTCCGATCCAGCTCGCACTTTTCATACTCGCCATGGCTCAACCAGAACCCGAGAGAACGAAAGTCGTCCCTCATTTCTTATCATAATTACCTCTTCGTTCTCTCGGGACCTAACCAATGCTGAGATTCAAAGTCTGAACGCGAGGCCGCAAGGCGTATCGACTTTTCAAGTTTAACCTCTAGCTCTTACTCTTCACCCTTTAAGAAAACTCCCACCCCCGGCACTTATCGATTTCGCATTGACTTCGGTTGAGGTAGTGTCTTAGCTCTTCCAATCCGTATTCTCGAGCCAATGCGCGGACACTCACACCGGGCCGCTTGGCTTTCAACACGAACCAACCTTCCGACGACAACCACTTATCTTCCGCTACGTCCTCTCCCCGCTCCTTGAGCAGCCGCCCGATCTTCTCAGGCCGGTTCAGGTCCTGATGGAAGATGCAGCGGTCCAGATCAAGTGTGAGACGCGTGACGTTCTTTCCGTTGCCCTGGTTGTTGGTATCGTAGACCAGCTGTTCTCCATCCAGATCGTAAACCCGGCAATCCGGAATCCAGGTGGAACTAACCACGTAATAGTTATAGCTGATTGCCTGCGCCTGGAGCGAGCGGCCGGCCGAGTAGGCGCTCACCCAGATCACCAATTCCGCCCCCTGGTTGGAGAGCTGTTCCCAAAGTGGGGACCAGTTTACGTCGAAGCAGATGGCCAAACCTACTCGCCCGAAATCCGCCTGGTGGACACACACGTTCGAGCCGGGTTGCACTGAGAGACCCACGCACTCTTCTCCCCACACCGGGTAGAGTTTGTTGTAGACACAGGCGACCCTGCCCTCGCGGTCGAGTAGAACGGCGGAGTTGAAGCCCAGCTTGCCGTCAGACCGATGGATCGGGCAAACAATGTAGGTTCGATGCTTCCTGGCGAGCCGAGACATGGCGGTGACGGTCGGACCGTCGAGCGGTTCGGCGTTCTCTTTGGTGATGCCGCGAAACGTCTCGGGAAGCGCGATGAGATCCGCCCCCAAGGCCCCTTCCGCGTCCACTTGGCTCGCGACCCACTCCAGTGGGTGTTCTCCTGCGTGGAAGCCGAGACTGACGATTCGAACCGGACGCCCGATCTTTTCCCCTGACGATTCCGCAGCGTCGATTCGCTCTCCTCCGTCCGTAGCCGCTGCCGGCGCCGCGCCGCTTAATCCCGCCGCCAGCGCCGACACGCCCGCAGCCGATCCCTTCAGAAAATCGCGCCTCTTCATCTCGGTGACCATATTCTCCTCCTGTCCGAAAACTGTCATTCCGAGCCCTTCGCTGTCAGTCTGCCAGAATAGCTGCGACGCGTCCAGTGCCGAGCGAGAGGGTTTTTGCGCTTGACACCGCGTGACCGAAACACTACGTTCCTTTTCTGAGGTCTCGCTTGCGGAAAGCCACTGTCCCATGCAGAGAATCTCGCCGGGCGGGTGTCCCCGTTGCCGCCCAAAACATAAGGAGGAATGCCATGCAACGTCGAGATTTCTTGTCGGCCATGGGTCTGGGTGGTTGCTCGTTGCTCGCGGGCGCCGGGCCTTTGCACGCCTCGCCGACCCCAACGCCGGCCCTGCCTGCGAATGGGCCAGGCGGGCGGCGCGCCAAGATCGGCTGCGTCAGTTGGAACTTCCATAGCCTTGGCCCGGGTGCGCACCCGGAAGAAGCCATCGACATTATCGGAAGTCTGGGCTTCGAGGGCATCGAACTGATTGCCAACTCGCCCATGGACGTTGACGAATACTGGACCGACACCACCATCGACCGCATCAAGAAACAACTGGAACGAAATCACCTGGTCTTGAACCAGTTTCCTTTTTCCAACCGGTGGTCGAGGATCTGACCAGCTCCGACCCCGAAAAGCGCAAGGTCAGCCTGGACTACTTTGAGAAGGGCTGCCGAATCGCGCACAAATTGGGCGCACCCATGGTGAACATTGTTGCCCCCTGGGCTCGGCAACTGAGCGCCACCGGCGCTTCCTACCTGCCCCGCTACTTCCTGAGTGATGTCAAGCCCGGCGAGAAGTTTCACATCAACATTGCTCCGGGCTACAACTTCGATGAACTGTGGCCTCTTTTCATCGAGACGATGAAGAGCTGCCTGGAGCGCGCCCAGGCGCTCGGCATGAAGTTCTCCATCGAAAACCATACTTACACCATGCTTCCCGTTTCTGACAGCTTCCTGCGCCTCTGCGACCACATTTCGAGCCCGGCTTTCGGATGTAACCTCGACTGCGGCTGGGCGATGAACCAGCGGGACTACCCTCCCGTCGCTATTCACAAGCTTAACCGCCGCCTGATGAATCTGCACGTTCGCGACATCGACCCCACCATGCGCGAATACGTTCCCATCGGTCAAGGCGTGATGGATATCAAAGCCATTGCCGACGCGGCGAAAGCCATCGGCTTCACCGGCTTCTGCTCGCTAGAACAAGACGGCTCGAGCGAAGATATGAAAGTAACCTGCCAGCGCTATGTCAGCATGATGAAGGAATACCTGGCGTAAAGGGAGAGGGCAGTCGGCAGTGGGCAGTCGGCAGTAGGCGAAAGGCAACCGATGGCCGCCGGCGGTACGTGATTTGTGGGGGCGACGATTCCCCTCCTTGTTAAGGAGGGGCTAGGGGTGGTTGACTTTTTGTCCCTAATCGTAAATCTTTCCTCACCCCAGCGGGTGCCTGGCAGCCCTACTTTTGGCGCTCGATCGGCGCATTTGACACTCAAACTGGCTTCATTTTGGGTTCGTTCTCGCACTTCATAAAACCAGACTTCCTTTGTTTTCAACGACTTCTTAGCTTCGTTCCCGCGATTTTGTGTTTTTTCGAGCTCTCTCGCTCCGACGGATCGCAGGTCTGCGACCCACCCATAAAGATAAGAGCAACAAACCTCGTCGTCCCCGCGAAAGCGGGGACCCATCGCCGGTCCAAGGGATTCCCGCTTGCGCGGGAATGACGTGCGTTTCGGCGGAGCGAACTGGGGAGCCTGGCACCCAAATCCGAGTTCGTTTCCTAATTCCATCATGTGTTTTCAACAACATATTGGCTTCGATCGTACTATTTTTGTGTCGTCCATCGTCGCTCCGGGTTTCCGAACGCGAACCGCTTCCGACCCCTACCACTTTTGGCCGAGCACCCTCCCGGCAGGAGAGATGTTTCATGGGAGAGCTCACTCCTTCGGCTTAGTACGCACATTTGTCACCCCGGGAGGCAACGATGGGAACCGCAGGCAAGGACTCGGGCATGGAAAGTACGAAAGGGAATCCGGACAGCCCTCTCGAGCCGAATGCTTCGGGCCTGGCCAGATCTCCAGTGCAACCCCACTCCCCAACTGTACCCTAGAATATCAGTTTTGTCAAGTACCCATAAAGTTAACACTTCCGACGGTACGGAGCGCACGCGCTCTAGTCTCCCTTGCCCCAAAGCGCTATCTGCTGCGGGCTCCTTTGCGCGTTGTCTGTGATCACCGCGCTCCCGGAGCGTGCACCTGTTGCCGTTGGCGTGAACGTGACGTTAATCGTGCAGCTCGCCCCCGCCGCCAATGAAGCCGGGGAAAGGGGACAGTTGTTCCCTTGCTCGAAATCCTGTGGGTCTGTGCCTGCGACCGCGATGCTGGCGATCGTCAGCGCAGTAGTGCCCGGATTATTGAGGGTCACAACTTTGGCGGTGCTGCTCGTGTTGACCGTCTGTGTGCCGAAGCTCAAGATCGGCGGACTAAGCCAGGCCTGAGGATTGATCACTGCGGCGGTGAGCGCTACCGTCTGTGGACTGTTATAGGCGTTATCCCTAATACTCAGCGTTGCGGTTTGCGGAGTGTAGAACGGCCCCGCGAGGAAGGTTATCTCCATCTTGCAGCTTTTTCCTGCCGCCAACGACTTTGGGCAGAGGTTAACCGCGACAAACTCCTTGGAATTTCCTCCGGACACGATCGAAAGAAAAGGATCAGAGATCGTCAATGCCGCGTTTCCTTGGTTGGTTACCGTCACGCTCTTGAGGGTAATCGTGGCTAGGTAGACCGTGCCGAAGTTGATGCTCGGTGGCGAGACACTAGCAAAGGGTCCGCTCACGGTCTGCGTTACCGTAGCAGAAGTGGCGCCGATGAAGTTGGTGTCTCCCGAGTAAGTAGCCGTCAACGTCCTGGAGCCGACACTGAGAAAGATCAGTTGACAATTACTGGCACCCGAGGTCAGAGCCCCGTTGCATGTCTCGCCTGTGCTTGCGGCTACCGTGACAGTTCCATTGGGCGAACCGTTGCCGGCCACGTTGAAGCTCACTGCCACCGATTGGCCAAGGACCGCCGGGTTTGGCGCGTTAGAGGTAATCGCGACCGAGCTGTCAGCCTTTACGGCCTGCGTGGCCTGCGTGGCTGTGGCTGCGAGGTAGTTGCTGTCCGCCGCCCAACTTGCGGTTAGGCTACAGGTACCCGTGCCACTAGTCATAGTGATAGTGTTGCCGGCGATGGAACAGGCGCCGCTCGCCGTAATCACTGCCGTTGTGCTGGCGTTGGTCGTCGATGAGACGGTGAAGGTGGAGTTATAGACAGCGCTCGTCGGCGCGCCCGTGAAGCTGACCGTTGGTGTGAGTAGTGCCACTGTAGTCGTAGCTTCGGCAGACGACTTGGCGGGCTCAACATTGCCTACGAGGTCTGTGGCGATGCTATAGAACCCGTAGGTCTGGCCAACCGCGCCAGTGTACGTGGCCGACGTTGCGGTGGTGTTCTGTTGCCACACGACGAAAGGGCCACCGTTATTCGAAACGTAAATCTCGTACGTACCCATGCCGGAGCCGAGATCTGTGCCCGACCAGCTCACCGTGAAGCCTGCAGGTGGCTCGTTGGAGGGCAGTGGCTTAACAGTGCTTGTGGGTGGAGTGTTGTCAAGGGTATTGAGCCATGTCGGGGTGTTGATAGGCTGATTGGCATCGAACACGACCGTTGCCTGATTCTGGACCTGCGTGTTTGTGGTGAGGCCTTGCATGGGGACAACTGTAAAAAAGACACTGCCAATTCCTCCGGGAGGCAAGAAGCCCAAGGAAGGGTCTGCCGGCGGCTGGTTGGTTGTCCGGTCAAGCGTTTGGAACGTGTAATTCAGCAACCCGGTGGATTGGTCGAGATGAGTGTGGACCGCGACTAACAGATCGGGAGTCGTCCCAAGGTCCACACTGGTCGAAAAGTCGCTAGGCCCCGGAGGCGGGAACACAATCTGACTTAGGAAGCTGATCGGACCCAGGTTAAACGTACTCAGATTCTCGTCAGTGAGGTTAAGCTGATCCGTAATCGTCACCGTCCTCGCGTTCGCGCTGGCCGTGGGCTCGTTGCCAAATTGGACCGCGTAACGCAGCGGAGTGTCGCCGGAAATATACTGTTGTGTGCCGACGCCCAGAGAACCAGCCTTGTCATTGGGATCGCCAGATGTGATAACCTGTCCAGAGAGGCCTGCAGGGCCACCGCCGGGACCACCGCCGTTGGTTCCACCCGGGCACATAGGGCAAGGACTTCCTCCGCCTCCACCACCGCCGCTTCCACCGCCGCCACTACCTCCGTTACACGGAGAATTGTCGTTTGACGTTACCGATAGCCTGGGTATGGCAAATCCAGGCTGCACAGGACAGCCACAGCCACCGTTGCCCTTGTCATAGTTGGCAACTTCTTGGTCCCAGACGCCCGCGCCGACCGCTTCAATGATGCCCTGCATGAAGTTGGCACTCGCCCTGATAGCAGCATCCAGTGCGGAATAGTACCAAACCTGCGACTCCTTATTCTTGTTTAGGAAATCTTTGCTCCAGTACTCATGGCAATAGACGGTCGAATCATCCGGCGTGCACGTCCCTGTTGGGTCCTCTGGATCTGACGCAAAATCATACAAGGTCATCTTGAGATCCGACGGAAGTGGAGCTGTTCCATCGAGCAAGGCCGCATCGAATTGAGCTTGTTCGCTGGCGGGGAGCCCATCAACATAATTCGAGTGAGAGTACGCGTCTTGAAGTGCATGGAGAGCGCGGCCGAGGTGATCAAGCGCGGCCTCGACGGGTGTTTCCCCGGGAGTGTCTGACATCCCGTTGCAGCCCTGCTGGAGGTCGGCGATAACCCAATTGCGCTCGCTCACAAGGTGCTGGGACCCGAATCGAAAGGCCTCCTGGTCGGTAAGATCAACCGGATGGTCAAAGTGGTCCGCGGAATTATAGCTACCGGGGATAGGCCCAAGGATTGACCCATCCGCTCCGGTCCATTGTGTCTCGCTCGAGTCGACAAGCGTGTTGGCCCCCGCAATTTTGGCAGTAGCATCTGTGGAAGGGACATCCTGGGAGGCCAGCAGTTGAGCTGCAGCTTGTGTGATTTCATAGTGTCCCTCGGCGCACGGGCCGTTGAAAAGAGTAAAGACCTTTAGTGCTCTCGGGCATGAAGTAAAAGCAAACACAACCCACGTGGCACAGAAAAGTCCGAGAATTCCCACGGCCACCGCGATGGGCGTCAGAACACGGATTCTGAACGGCACCGTTCGGCTCATAGCATCTCCTTCCTTGGACCGCTTCCGGTGGAACGAGCGACAAAATACCTAAAGCATTAAGGCCCGTTAACCCACGTCAGGATGCTGAATGGCAGGTGGGCGAATTGGGGCTGGTCCGGCACGCTGAGGGTTACCGGGATTGACGACGCAGCCCCAGCGGGGATGTCGCTTACCTCGAACAAGAGCAGCGTGGCGTCTTGCGCCTGGATTGTCTCGCTTGGCTGCGCGTTTGAGCTCGCTTGCCACGTCAGAAAGGTCGGAATTTTCAGCCACACCCCAGAGAACTGCGCGTCTACGTTTCCACGGTTGCCTAGGACGATGAAATACGTCTGGGCTCACCCCCGCGAAGATTGCTCCACCCCACGATGTCAACCCAGACCTGGGGCGCGCCGCCTTGTTCAATCGTGAAATCCTGTGCCTGGCTGATGCTCGCTCCATTCGGGTTTGTGACCTCGACGCTGCACCCGCCAGGGGCAGCCGCGGTCAGGTTGAAAGTAGCGGTGATTGTCCTGCCATCACTGCTCACTATGATGTTCGTCCCAACAATGCTGGGCTGGCCTGGGCAGTTGAGTTCGACTGTCGCGCCGGGCAGAAACCCTCCGCCCACAATCGTTGATGTAACCTGGCCGGCATTTCCCCCCGTGCCCGGGGTGATGCCCGTGATCGTCAGGCTGCTGACCGTGCCCAGAGCGAACTTCGACACAAAGGCGTCGGCGTTGCCATCCATCGCGGGTTGAAAGGCAGCCGCAGTAACTGGGAAGTCAAGGGCCGACGTGGCTCCAACCACGTAAGCATCCCCAGCCGGATCGACAGCAACGGCGTTCGCGAAATCCGGGCCGCTGCTCCACCAGATAGCTCGAATACAGCAGACCCGAACCCGATGCGGTGAACTTGGTTACAAAGGCATTCCCGTCGGTGTTGCCAAGTGTCGCCTGAAAGGCGCCACTCGTGACTGGGAAAACCGGCGATGTCGTGCTACCCACCACGTAAGCATCGCCTGACGTGTCCAAGGCGATTCCCCCCGCTGAACTGCTGTCAGAACAGCACACACCCGATCGCGTAGCCCCAAGATAAGTGGAATAAACGAGATTACTCCCCGCTGGGTTAAGTTTGGATACAAATGCATTCCAAGCAGCGACGCTGGCCGTCTGGAAGGCGCCAGTAGTCACCGGGAAATCCTGTGAATCGGTAGAACCGGTAACGTACGCGTTGCCGGAGGAGTCAACCGCAATCGCGTTTGCGTAGTCAGCCCCATAGCCACCACCGCTGCCGCCGAGGTAAGTCGAGTAAATTAACGATCCGGTTCCAGGGATGCTGGTATTCAGCTTAGCAACAAAGCAGTTTTGGGCGCCCTTCAGAACTGTCTGGAAGGCGCCAGGGGTCACGGGGAAATCTGGTTCGTTTGTGTCTCCCGTCACATAGGCATTACCAAACGGATCGACCGCGACGGCATAGGCGAGGGTCGACAGGCTGTAACCGGACGTTCCACCTAAGTAGGTCCCGTACACCAGCGACGCGGCTCCCGATGCCGCAGGATCAAATTCAACCATGAAGGCCTGCATTCCACTGCCAAGGCAAGCCGGTTGGTAAGACGCGGTTGACGTGGGAATGCCGCAGGCGGTGGTCCCGGCCACGTAAGCGTGCCCGGATCCATCCAGCCCAATTGCTATCGGTCGACCGCCGTAAGTGTAGGCGAAACCGTCACTTCCGAAGCAAGAAGAATAGACAAGGTTGTCTCCCGCGGCATTCAGCTTGGCCAAGAAATGAGACTCAGTACAGACGGTCTGGAAGGCATTGGGGGTAGTGGGAAACTCCGGCTGACCAGGGTAGTCCGAGGCCCACCCGACGACGTAAGCTTCGCCAGCAGAGTCCACAGCGATGCCCTGGCCAGATGCCGAGGCACTGGCATTAAGGTAAGTGGAATAAACGAGTTGACTTCCGAGCGGGTTGAGTTTTGTGACAAAGGCGGTAATGCCCCCTCCATTACCGCTGAACGTGGGCTCGATTGCGCCGGTCGTCGTAGGAAAATCGTGAGAATAAGTGAAACCGGTGACGTAGGCGTTCCCAGATGAATCCACTGCGACGCCGTTGGCTTGTTCATAGTAATCGTCGAGATACTCGCCGGCCGAGCCGCCGAGGAAGGTCGAGTACAAGAGCGTGGGGTCGATCACGAGAGCGTACTGGGACTGGTAACCCTTCACCTCGAACGCGTAGGCCGTGTCGCTCAGGAGCTTGAACCGGCCGTCGACCGGCACGCGCTGGCCGGCGACTTCCTGATAGATTCGGGGCCTCGACTCCCGGAGCTCCCCGAAAGCAGTCTTGACCACTAACGCCCCGTCGTCAGCGACCCTCAGGCCATCAATCCCTTTGTACGCCACTTGAACCGCGGTAAAGTCAGCTCCGGGTTTGAGGACGAACTCCTGCTCGATGTTTGGGCCGCTGCGGTACAGCCGCAGATCGATGCCTGGCCAAAGATCGCGATAGGCAACCCCGGAATATGCCGCCACGTCCGTTACCCATTTCTTTGGATCATTGCCAATGAAATAGTTGTAGATGCCGGGCTGGCTCCCCGAGGCTATGGTTTCAGAAGCGCTATTGGCCCCCACAAAATCTTCCGAAAAAGCGAGCCGCTCGAAGTTCTTTGCATCGGGAACAGCATGTCCCGAATCCAAGCCACGCGATAAGCGCGGCTGGGGCTGATTCTCCGCAGCCTGGTTAGGCACGCTCGGATTTTGTGCCGGCACCTTGGCTCGGAAAGCATCAAAGACAATTCCCTGATTCGTCAGCCAGAGCGTCTTGCCTGCGCTTTTCACCTGGAACTTCACCTTTTCATCGAACTGGCCGCGGTTCTGGATGAAGCTGGGGCCCCGGTCCAGGTGCGTGGATTGGATCGCCAGGCTTGCGCTTCGCTTGGCTTTGCCTCCTGTCAGGACATCGGGGCTTGACCCGCCAGGGGCACTAAGACCAGACCCGGGTGTGGAGCGAGGGAGGGATGACTTTGGCCGAACTTCTGAAGGGTCATGGTCTCCTGAGGGTGAATCAACCGCTGCCATAGTCGCGGCACGTGCGCATAGGAGGAGAGATGCCACGATCAAAGCTACAAAACAGGTGCTTCTGCCGTTCATATGGGCCTCCGATAGTTCAGTACGCGCAACGCGCGACCTAGCTCAACACGGTATGGCGCAGGCCTCGCTCAGGCCGAGGGGACGTGCTCGCGAAACCGCCATGGCTTGCCTTCGGTGCAAGTTGCAGTCGACAACCTGCCTTTGGTAAAATCCGCTACATCCCGGATCGAAACCATCCCGCACACGATCCGGTAGCGGCGGAAGCTACTCGGGAAGGATTCCGAATGTCCTTGAGAAAAGCTTAAGAATCTCTGAAGGTTTTCTATGCCCGGACAGCCTGTCCGCTTCTACGAATTCGGTCCCTTTTCCATCGACGTGTCGTCGCGGGTGTTGCGGCGCGGGGACGAAGCTCTGCCGCTGGAGCCAAAGGTCTTCGATACTCTTCTGGTATTGGTTGAAAATCACGGTAAGGTGGTGAGCAAAGAGGAGTTAATGAAAGTGGTTTGGGGGCCGGACACCTTCGTTGAGGAGGGAAGTATCGCCCGCAACATTTCGCTATTGCGGAAAACCATAGACGAGGGGCCTGGGGACACCCAGTGCATCGCAACATTTCCGAAACGTGGGTACCAGTTTGTCGCACTAGTGAGGGAAGTGGGCGGGACAAGCGGGACGGAGGCAGGAGTTGAGGCGAGTGGCCATGCCGCCGCAGAGACCGACATCGGGCACCCACAGCAGAGAACCGACAAGGGGCACCCACAAGGGGTGCCCCTACAAGTACTTGCAGGAGGCGTAGCCATTTTGGCGTTGGCTCTGGGCTACTGGTTCGTACGTCCGCTGCCGGTGCCGGCGGTACGTGGTCATCAAGCGCTCACTCATGACGGTCGAGAGAAGCGCGGCCCGGTGGCTACGGACGGGCCGAGACTCTATTTCGAGGAGAAAGTTGACGGCAAATGGATGCTGGCCGTCGTGCCAACCGAGGGAGGTAACGTCTCTTTTTTTCCCCTTCCTTCATCCGATGCCAGAATCTCGGACATTGCGCCCGACAAGTCAGACTTGGTTGGATGGGAACCAATTCCGGGGAGCGCGGGAGGGAGGCTGCTGGTTTGGCCCGTTGCGAGCGGAGCTTCGGAGATCCTGGACGGCTTGCGGGGCATAGTGCCGACATGCTCCCCTGATGGGGCCAGCATTGCCTACAGCGACGGCATTCACACCCTATTCGTGGCAGGACGGCACGGCGAAAGCCCGCGGAAGGTGGCGTCGGTCGAGGGGTTGCCAGCAGACCCGCGCTGGTCGCCGGACGGAAAGTCTTTGCGCTTTTCGCAACAAGACTCCAAGAGCGAAGTAGAGTCCCTTTGGGAGGTTCCGGCGGCGGGAGGCCAGCCTCACCCCGTGCTTCCCGGGTGGAAGTATTCGGCCGGGCAACCTACGTGGACTGCTGACGGGAGTTACGCTCTCTTCGCGTCGGGCCCTGCCGGCGCGCCAGACATCTGGGCGCGGCGTGAAAACTGCAACCCGTTCCGCTGGCGGTGTCGAGAGCCGTTACGAATCACCGCCGGTCTCGGCGACATTGTCAGCGAGCTCCCAAGCCGCGACGGCAAGAAGCTGTTCGTGCTCGTCGGCCCATACAAGAGAGAGTTGGTACGGTACGACCTCAAGTCGGGGACGTTCGCGCCGTATTTCCCAACTGCGATCGCTGGCGACGTGGACTTCTCTCCCGATGGAAAGTGGGTTGTTTACGCGCGCTTGCCGGAGCGCACGCTATGGCGCAGCCGGTTGGATGGAAGCGATGCCACCCCACTGACCGTCTCCGGGGCTGAAGCCTACTCGCCCCATTGGTCGCCGGACGCCACGCAGATCGCTTACATGTCTATATCCCCGCAGAATCACTACAAGGCCTGCGTTATCCCTGCAGACGGCGGCCAGCCCCGGCAGTTGCTTCCGGGAGCAGGAGAGGAAGGTACTCCAACCTGGTCTCGTGACGGAAACTTCCTGGCCTTTGGAAACGTCCTGCACGGGCGCCATGCCTCGGAAATGTCCATTCACGTGTTGGACCTAAGAAACCACGAAGTCTCGACCTTGCCCGATTCGAAAGGGCTGTGGACAGCGCGCTGGTCGCCCGATGGTCGCTACATTGCCGCTCTCGCTCTGGGTGACGAGGCCAAGGGCCCGTTGGCAGATTGTCACGCTGCCGTCGTTTACTCGTTCAAAACACGCAAATGGACCGCCTTAGCAACCATTCGGAGCATTTCCAACCTCGCTTGGTCGCGCGACAGTCAGTATGTGTACTTGCGTGCCGTCACCCCCGAGCAGGAGTTGTACCGGGTGCGAATTGTCGACAAGACGCTTGAGCCCCTGTCGAGCCTTAACGCTTCTTCCGGGGGAGGCGGCGACTGGATCGGCGTTGCGCCGGATGGTTCCCCCTTGGTCATCAAGGACACCAGAATCGACGAAATCTACGCCTTGGATGTGCAGTGGCCTTGAGAGCAGGTGCGAGGTAACGGGGGCCAGGTGCCGGGGAGTGGTGCGGACGCTGGTTCCGCAATTGGCATTTGATCCAGACTTTCAGGATTTAGATTTCTCTTCCAGGACCCTGCGCAGAAGTGGCAGGGCGGCTCGATCCTTTTCCTGGCCGGTTTCTTCTTTCGTCTTAATCAAGCTTTCGAGCGTCGAAACACGAACTTTGAATGCCGGACCAAACTCCATTTCCACAGTTTCTTGGAGAAGCTGGTTGTAATCGCGACCCTTTCCGATCGTTCCAAGAAGGTCGAGCGGCCCGAAGCGGGTCATCAATAGCTGATGTCCTTCAGAGGCAAGATGGGAAGGGCCGGGTTTCATTTCATGGCGGCCGGGAACACGATAAAGGGCTCCCAACTCTTCCAAGGCTGCCGAGAGGCGGGTGAGGTTGTCCGGGTCGCGGGAATGGACCACGTCGAGATCAAAAGTCGCCAGCGGGGCGCCGTGGAGAACGGCGCAAACCCCTCCGACAATGATGAACTTCACCTTTTGCTGGTGAAGGATTTTCAGGATTGCGAGATAGTTAACGCTTGGCTTTGGCATCGCGGAGACTCAGGAGAGACTCGACAGATTGCTGAAGGACTTGCAGGCGCTCGGCAGGGGTGAGTGACAGCATCCAGCGAATCAAGGTCAGGTCCACACCGTCTGGGCTGTAGGTGGGCACGATCTCAGGTTCGGGTGCCTGATTCGTTACGGGATTGGGTGAGGTCTCATGTGCCATAGGCTGTCACAACCTCGTGCCGGTTTCAATTGTATCAAAAGCCCCGTCACCCGTCCCGCTCCGGCCTCCCTAAGCACTAGCCACTAATCGCTAACCACTGCCTTTCTCACGCCCAGTAGTTGCGGTCGAGTGAGCGGTACTGAATGGCCTCCGAGATATGGTCAGTGCCGATCGAGTCCGCGGCGGCGAGGTCGGAGATGGTGAGCGCCACTTTGAGGATTCGATCGTGGGCGCGGGCGCTCAAGCCCAAGCGCGTCATGGCGCTCTCCAGCAAGCGTTCGCAGTCGGCGGAGATGTTGCAATACTTGCGAATCTGGCGCGAGCTCATTTGCGCGTTGCAGTAGATCTTCTCGCCGGCGAAGCGGCGCAACTGCCGCTGGCGGGCATTGATGACGCGCTCACGAATCTCTTGTGAGGTTTCGCCGCCCGAGTCCTGCCTCAGTTCCTGATAGCGGACGGCCGGCATATCGATGTGGATATCAATGCGATCGAGCAGCGGGCCGGAGATTTTCGAGATGTAACGCTGAATGATGGGCGGGGTGCAGGTGCACTCGCGCGAAGGATCGTTGAAGAAACCGCACGGGCAGGGATTCATAGCGGCAGCCAGCATGAAGCGCGACGGGAAAGTCAGAGACATCGAGGCGCGCGAGATCGTAACGGTGCCGTCCTCGACGGGCTGGCGCAATACCTCCAGCACATTGCGTTGGAATTCCGGCAACTCGTCGAGGAAGAGCACGCCGTTGTGCGCCAGGCTCACTTCCCCAGGGCGAGGCACGGACCCTCCGCCGATCAATCCGGCGTCCGAAATAGTGTGGTGCGGGGAGCGAAAGGGGCGAGTGCCGACCAACCCTCCACCGGGCTCGAGCACCCCGGCCACGCTGTGGATCTTGGTGGTCTGAATCGCTTCATTAAAGGTCAGCGGCGGCAGAATGGTGGGGATGCGTTTCGCCAGCATGGTCTTGCCCGCTCCGGGCGGGCCGATCATCAGAATGTTGTGGCCCCCCGCCGTGGCCACTTCAATGGCGCGCTTGGCGTGAAGCTGCCCTTTGACGTCGCGGAAATCCACACTGTACTGGCTGGCTTGAGCCAGCAGGGCGGCGCTGTCCACCTTGGCCGGCGCGAACTCGCGCGTCTCGTTGATGAAGTCCAGGGCCTCCGGCAAAGACCGCAGGCCGTAAACCTTCAACTCTTCCACCACCGCCGCCTCGCTGGCGTTTTCCAGAGGCAGCACCATCCGCTGGATGCCCTTCTGCCGCGCCATGGCGGCAATCGAAAGAGCGCCCTTAACCGGGCGCAGGCTGCCATCGAGCGAAAGCTCGCCCAAGAACAATGTGTTCTTGAGGTCTGCCTTCAAGAGAACCCCTGTGGTGCCCAGAATTCCCAGGGCGATCGCCAGATCAAATCCGGAGCCTTCCTTCTTCACGTCCGCCGGAGCAAGATTTACGGTGATCTTTTGGAAGGGAAATTCCAGCCCGCAATTCCTGATGGCGGACTGTATACGTTCGCGGCTCTCGCGCACCGCTGCGTCCGGCAAACCCACCGTGGTGAAATTGGGCAAGCCGGCGGAAATATCGACCTCGACCTCAACCGGGTAGGCGTCGATGCCGAAGACGGCGGCGCTGAAAGCTTTGAAAAGCATGGGAGTGCATTCCGGCAGCAAGATGCATGCATGATCGGCCGAGCATGCCTCTCGACGCCCAGGCCAGATAACTCTTGCGTAACTGGCGCTGAGCCCTCAAGAGGCGTCGGAGTATACCAGAACAAACAACCTGCCGTCGGGGAAATCGCGACCCGTGCCGCCCCTGGCCCGGGGACATCGAGCCCAGGGCGTTGACATCCTACATCCCTGGGTGTAGATTGCCTACATGGTCAAAAAAGCACTCTATCAAAATCGCATCGAGTTGTTGCAAGGCACGCTCGACATGCTCATCCTTCAGACCTTGCAATGGGGGCCGCAGCACGGCTACGCAATCAGCCAGTCGATTCGCGGCCGCTCGGGCGAAGTCTTGCAGGTTGAAACCGGGTCGCTCTACCCGGCGCTGCACCGGCTGGAAAAACAGGGTTGGGTGACCTCTCAGTGGAAACAAACGGAGAGCAACCAGCGCGCCAAGTTCTATCGCCTGACTTCCGCCGGCAAGAGGCAGTTGCTCTCGGAACAAGCCCGCTGGAGCCAGATCGTCAGCGCCATCGCCGGGATCATGAACCCTGCGGCGAGCGGGAGCGGCTAGTGGTTCGGCCCGTGAAGGAACGATTGTCAATCTGACCTGAGCCTCGCGGTGGATCGCAGGAAATGATCAGGGCAAGATCCCTCGCGGAGTTCACCCGGAGCGGCAGAGCGAGATTCTTCGCTCCGCTCAGAATGACAGGCGAAGGGCTCAGGATGACAGCGAAGGGCTCGGAATGACACCGCTGACTAAAGGCTGAGAGCCAAGTGGAGATGCTGGTGATGAACGATTTTTGGTTTCGCCTTCGAGCGCTGTTTCGGCGCAAGTCCAGGGAAGAGGACCTGGAAGAGGAAGTCCAAACTCATTTGCGCATGGACGAGAGGGAGCGTATGGCGCAGGGTGAATCTGCCGACCGAGCTCGAACCGCCGCGCTGCGCGAATTCGGCAACGTCGGGCTGGTGAAGGAAGTTACGCGGGATATGTGGGGCTGGCGGTGGCTTGAAACTTTGCGGCAGGACGTTCGCTTCGCCATGCGCATGTTGCGCCGCAGCCCCGGTTTTACCGCCGTCGCCGTGCTTTCGTTAGCGCTGGGAATCGGCGCCAATACGGGCGTCTTCAGCCTGATCAACACCCTCATGCTTCGGCTGCTTCCCGTCCGAGATCCCGAAAGCCTCGTAGAGTTGCTGCACCAATATCCTGGGGAACCTCGTATGAACGGATACTCCTGGCAAAGCTACGAGCATTTTCGTGATAACAATCACGTCTTCTCCGGCCTTATTGGCTTCAGTCCCTCACGGTTCGATTTGCGGGGCGAAGGCCTGGGCGGCGAGACCGTTGATGGCGAATACGTAGTTGGAGACTTCTTTTCTGTGCTGGGTGTGAAGCCCGCAATCGGCCGCCTGATTGGACCCGAGGACGACCGGATGGGCGGTGCGCAGTCCGCGGTGGCCGTGGTGAGTTGGTCCTTCTGGAAGAGCCGCTTCAATCTGGATCCGCGAATTCTGGGCAAGCGAATCATTTTGCAGAATGTGCCGGTCGCGGTTATTGGGGTGGCGCCGCGTGAGTTCTTTGGACTCGAGATCTGGTCCAGGCCGGAGGTCTGGGTGCCCGCCGGATTGGCGCCGGTAATCAGCCACGCCCGCCGGACGGAAGCAGCCGGCGGCAGGCGGGGCCTCCGGCGCTGTTTGGCATGCAGTTGGGCCTGGTGGGGCGCTTGAAGCCGGGCGTTTCCATCGAGCAAGCGCGCGCGGAAATGAGTGTGCTGTTTCAGTTCACCATCGATGAAATAACCAAGCAGAGCAAAGATCCCCTTTGGCGGCAATTGAAATTAGAAGTCGTGCCCGCCGGAGCCGGGCTGGCATTCCTCCGTGACCAATTCGAGCAGCCATTGCTGGTCCTGATGGCATTGGTGGGTCTGCTGCTTCTGATTGCGTGCACCAGCATTGCCACGCTGCTGCTGGCGCGCGGTGCGGCGCGCGAGCGCGAAATGGCGCTGCGTGTTTCGCTGGGCGCGGGACGGCTTCGCTTGGTGCGGCAGGTGATGACGGAATCGCTGCTGCTCTCGGCCGCGGGCAGCCTGCTGGGTATCTTCGTGGCGTTCTTCGCCGCTCGCTTGCTGGTTCGGATTTTCCTCTCCGGACGGCAGATTGTGGGGTTGCCGCCTCACTTCACGTTCGAGGTTCGGCCGGATGCCCACGTACTGCTCTTCACCCTCGCAGCGGCATTACTGACGGGACTGCTCTTCGGGCTGGTTCCCGCTTTGCGGGCCGTGACCTCGGCGCCGGCGTCAATGTTGCAAGGCGGCGTAAGGCCCACGCAGGCGAGGGCGGCGCGCTTTTTCGGGAAAGGTCTGGTCGCAGCTCAAGTAGCCCTGTCCGTGGTCGTGTTGAGCCTCGCCGGCGTGTTTACGCGCCATTTGTCCGACCTGCGGAATCAGCTCGGCTTTGAGCGCGACCACCTTCTGCTCGTGAGCCTCGATACGGCCCACACCGGATATTCCGCGGAACAACTAGCTCTCTTATATCAGGAGTTGCTGGGGCGCCTGGATGCTCTTCCCGGCGTGCGCTCGGCAACGATCGGTTCTCCCACTCCGATCTCAGGCGCAGGAGCGTCGACCTTCGTCAATGTGGAAGGCTACCAGCAGAAGCCTGAGGACCTCCGCTACGTGGCGTTGTCATTCGTCGCGCCGAAGTATTTCCAGACGCTCGGCACGCCTTTGCTGGCAGGCCGTGATTTCACCTTCCAGGATGAAGGCGGCCCGCGCGTCGCGATCATCAACCAAGCCATGGCGCGATATTACTTCGCCGACGCTAACCCTATGGGAAAGCATCTCACTCTCGAGAAGGACTGGAAGAACATGGGCGGCCCGGACAAGCCGTATGAAATCGTCGGCGTAGTGGGCGATGCAAAATACGATGACGCACACGGAGCGCCGCCACGCACCCTCTACCTGACCGCTTTCGGCGACGGCAGAATGGACGCCAGTGATTTCATCCTGCGCACTAGCATTCCCCCTGACGCGGTGACGGGTGAGGTACGGCGCAGCATTGCCGAGATATTGAAGGGCGTCGAGGTGCGCCACATTACAACCATGTCGGAGCAGGTGGATGCCGCCATTGTTCCAGAGCGGCTCATCGCCATGCTCTCCGGCTCATTCGGCACGCTGGGGTTAATCCTCGCCGCGATCGGCCTCTATGGACTGCTGGCGTACACAGCGGCGCGGCGCACGAAAGAGATTGGCGTCCGCATGGCGCTCGGCGCGACGCGCGGCTCGGTGACTTGGATGGTGCTGCGGGACGCGCTGGGGATGGTCTCAGCCGGGCTGCTTGTAGGAATTCCGGTGGCGCTTTGGTCCAGGAAATTCGCCGGTAGTCTGATTGAAGGACTCCCTCCATCCAGCGTCTTGCCCATTTCCATGGCTGCGCTGGGGGTAATCGCCGTGGCATTGATGGCCAGCTACATCCCCGCGCAACGGGCGACGAAAGTGGATCCCATGGAGGCGCTGCGGTACGAATAAAGCAGCTGCTAATCATTGGCAATTTGTGATTTGTGATTGCCCCCGAAGCTGTTCCCTGAGAGCCCCCTTCCGCTCCACCTCAATCGACAATCGCAAATCACAAATGACATCTTGTCCTCTTGACAATCTAGAGGAGGAGCGTATCCTCATCTTGACCGTCGAGAGGAGAGATCATGAAATCCAGCGATCTGGTCCAGGGAACTCTGGACATGCTCATCTTGAAAACCTTGGCGCTTGAACCCCTGCATGGCTATGGCATCGCCTTGCGGATCGAGCAGATCAGCAAGGGAGTGTTTCGCGTCAACCCGGGCTCGTTGTTTCCGGCCTTCCGCCGCCTGGAGCGGTCGGGATGGATCAAACCGGAGTGGCGGCCCACGGAGAACAATCGTCGCGCGAAATTCTACCAACTCACTAATCTTGGTCGGAGGCAATTGAAAGCCGAGACCGTGGAGTGGGAGCGACAGCTCGCGGCAATCACGCGAATCATGAGGGCGCCGGCCATTGGTGATTTGTGATTGGCGATTAGTGATTGAAGTTGATTGGCCTTTCTTTTTGCCTCGGTGGTGAAGGAGATTGCCATGTTCCGCATCAGAAGCATCGTTGCAGGCGTCCGCGCGCTGTTCCGCAAGAAGCAAATGGAACAAGAGATGGATGAAGAGCTGCGCGGCTATCTCGATGCTGCGGTGAAAGACAAGGTGCGCTCGGGATTGAGTCAAGAGGAAGCGCTCCGTGCGGCTCGCGTCGAGATGGGCAGCATGGATGCAGTGAAAGAAGAGATTCGCAGCGCCGGCTGGGAATCGACCGTCGAAACCGTTTGGCAGGACTTGCGCTTCGGTTTGCGTGTGCTGCGTAGGAATCGCGGGTTCACGGCCGTGGCGGCGTTGACGCTGGCACTCGGCATCGGGGGAACTGCCGTCGTCTTCAGCCTCCTCGATGCGGTCTTGCTTCGCCCCCTGCCCTACCCCCAATCGGAGCGGCTTTATAGACTGTTTCCCCTCGAGGGCAAGAGAAAACGCGGTGTCGAGCAGGCGTCATACGCCGATTTCCGCGATTGGCAGCGCCAAACCCGCACCTTCGAATCCCTGTCGGCCTATCAAGGCGAATCTCTGAACCTGACAGGCACCGCGGAACCTGAGCGCCTCGAGGGTTCAGCCATCACGCCCGGTTTCTTCGCGACCTTTGCAGTTAGCCCTGTGCTGGGACGCGAGTTCAGAAGCGATGACACTGAAAGCGTAGCCATATTGGGTTACGCGCTGTGGCAAAGGCGGTTCGGCGGCGATACCGGAATCGTCGGCACATCGATCCACCTCGAGGGACGTGCGTACACGGTCGTCGGCGTGTTGCCGCCCCAGGTCCGCTTTCGATCACACCCCTGGGCGACCCCTGTGTCCGACATCTTCGTACCTGTCGTTCCAACCCCGGCCCGTAATTGGCATAGCGTGCGGGTGTTGGGACGCCTTGCCCCGGGTGTAAGCAAGGGAGCAGGCGCTGGCGGAAATGAACGGCATCGTCGCCGGTGTTGCGCGAGCCTACCCTGAGTCGGAAGCGCTGGGAATTGCTCTCGAACCGCTTGCGCAATACGTCGTTTCGGACGCCAGCCAGACCGCGTGGCTTTTGTTGGGCGCGGTCGCCTTCGTGCTTCTTATCTCCTGCTCCAACGTAGCAAACCTACTCTTATCCCAAGGAGCGGCCCGCGAGCGCGAGATGGCCATCCGCACGGCGGTAGGGGCAAGCCGCGGGCGCATTTTGCGCCAACTGTTAACCGAAAGCCTGCTGCTGGCGGGCTCGGGCGGCGCGATCGGCGTCGCGCTGGCTTATTGGGCAATACCGTTGGTGGGGCGCATTGCGCCACCGTTCAGTTCACTCTTCTCGCGACTCCAGGACGCCAACCTCCATCTCAATTGGACAGTGCTGGTCTTCAGCGCGCTCTTGTCGGTGCTCTCGAGCATTCTCTTCGCCGCCTTACCGGCCTGGAAGGCTACCAGGCCCGCGCAAAGCTCTCTCGCAACCGGCCGTGTCAGCCGCCTGCGCGGGGGACTGGTAGCACTCGAGGTAGCCCTGTCCTTGGTCCTGCTGGTGGGAGCCGGGCTGATGCTGAAAAGTATTGTCCGGCTGCTTGAAGAAGGCGTGGGATTCAGTACCGAGCATCTCTTGACGATGGACGTTAGCCTTTCTGAAGCAAAGTATTCCACTCCCGAGAAACAGGCCGCCTATTTCGACGAGTTGCTGCAACGTCTCTCTCCGATGCCGGAAGTCGTCTCCGCGGGCGCGACCGTAGATTTGCCCCTGACACGCTCAGAAACGCTCAACACGGTCGAGATCCCCGGAACGTACCAAACGATGGGCACAGCAGGTTACCACGCGGTCAGCGCCGGATATTTTCGCGCCATGGGAATTCCATTATTGAATGGTCGAGAGCTGGGAATTGCCGATTCCGCAAGCTCGCCCTTAGTCGGTGTCATTAACCGCAGCATGGCAATCAAATACTGGCCGAACGAGAATCCCGTCGGGAAGACCGTCGTAGTTTATCGCCTATTTCGTGAGCGAACCCCGGCAGGAACCCACGTGCAGTTCAAAAGAGAGGTGCTCGGTATCGTCGGAGTGGTGGGGGATGTGCGGCAACTCGGGCTGGATGTGCCGCCCGATCCTGAACTTTTCATGCCTTACGATCAATGGCCGGCGCAGGAGATGTCGCTGGTTTTGCGCATCGCCGCAGAGCCGTCATGGCTGATTCCCCGAGTCGAGAAGGAGATTTGGCGAGTGGACCCCGATCAGCCGGTCACCGAGATCAAGACTATGGATGAGTGGGTGGCCAGAGAAGCTGCGGGTAGGCGGTTTATCTTGCTATTGATCGGAGCTTTCGCGTCGATTGCGGCCGTGCTGGCGGCAGTGGGCATCTACGGCGTGGCTTCTTATGGTATGCGGCAGCGCACGCACGAAATTGGTGTTCGCATGGCTCTCGGCGCCCGCAGGCAACAGATTGTCTGGCTGATTCTTCGCCAGAACCTCAGTTGGCTCGTGATCGGGATCGCCGCCGGCCTTGGGGGAGCTATCGCGTTGACACGGCTTCTCACTTCGTACCTTTATTCGGTGCGGCCTACTGATCCCTCAACTTTCGCGCTCATCATGCTCGTGCAGTTAGCCATCGCGGGGTTGGCCAGCTTTATCCCCGCGCACCGCGCAACGAAAGTGGATCCGATGGTGGCGCTGCGATATGAATGATTGTCGATTTGCGATTGCCGATGGTCGATTTCCGAATTGCGATTTTCGGCCCTAATGCGCGCGGAGCTTCTCATAAACCCGCAACTCTTCCTCGCCGCGCTCTTTGTCGCCTGTGCGGAGGTAGGCCTGCGCCAGGTGGTAGTGGGTCTCGGGATCGTCGGGCTTCAAGCGGATAGCGGCCTCATACTCCGAGATGGCGTCCTGTTCGCGACGCTGATCGTGGTAGAGGATTCCGAGTTGCAGATGCGTGTCCGCCGACTGCGGGTCGAGCGCCAGCGATTTCTTGAACAGCGCTTCAACCCGGGCCTCGTCGATGCCTTGCGTATCGCCGTGAGGGCCCTTCCATAAGCTGAGACCGCCATAGTAGTAAGCAAGCGGGTTGTCTGGGTTTGTCTCCATGAACCTCTGCATGCGCTTCGCGACCTCGTCGCCCCGGCCCTTGGAGACGTTGTACATCTTACCGAGATACACATACGGCCGGGGATCAGTAGGTTCGAGATCCGAAGCGTGACACAGTGCCTCGATTGCCGCATCGTAGGAATTGCGCGTGTAAAGGGCAATACCGAGTCCAATGTACATCCTTACGGAATTTGGAAAACGGGCGACGCCTTGCTTGAAAGCCCCAACGCCAGGTTCATTGCTATCGGCGAAGAGCAGTATTTCGTTCGCCCAATCGAAAGTGTTCTGCTCATTTGGCTCCATCTGCGCTGCGAGCCTGAATTCTTTGAGCGCGAATGCGGGATCATTCAACGCTTCGTCGGCGTGACCGAGTAGATTGTGGTATTCAGCAGTGTCATTGCGGCGGATCAAGTCTCGCAGAAGCTGCTGCGCTTTCGCCGCGTTCTTGGTTCCGAGATAAGCGCGCGCCAAGTCGAATTCATTTGAGGCGTCTCCAGGCTTCAAATCCCGTGCCTTCTCGAGATAAGGAATACCGGCGGCGGGTGTTGCCGCGGAAAGGTAATACTCTCCAAGCTGATGATTGGCATCGAAATCATCGGGATCTGTTCGAAGGGCTTCCCTAAGCATGTGCTCTGTCTCTGTCGATTCGGGTGTTTCTGGCTCGCGAGGAGAAGGTGGGTTGAGGGAAAGGCTTGGACCCTCGCTTAACAAACGTCGCGGGCTCTGCGCTTGGGAGGAATACCCCGCGGCGTCAATCGTCGTCTGGACTCCGCTGGCCTTCAACGGCGTGTCGTCGTAAAAGCCGGCCGGTTGTGCGAGTGCGGACTCCGGATCGGGTTGGGAAGGGGCGCTCGCGGTTAGAAACAAGTCAACTGTGGTGGAGGTCCCACCCGTAACCCGCACATCAGTTCGCCCGTCAGGCTTATAGCCGGCAGCCTCCACAACAAGGGTGTAACTGGCGGGTTCCAGGGAGGCGAACGAATAGCGCCCCTTCTCATCCGCTTTGACGGTTTGCCGGCTTCCGTCGGCAGCGGTCAGCGTGACCTTCGCTCCGGGAATTGGGCGGTTGGAAGACCCAACGATGCTTCCCGTCAAAGAGCCCTTCTCGACTGCCCCAAGGCCTCCCGCCCCCAGCAGGAGTGCAAGCAGCAATCCGGGCAGGGCGGCGAATACCACCGCGTCCCTGATGAGGGTTTGGAACCTGGAATGACTGTGAGCCTCGTCACGACGCATACATCCGCGTGAGGAGCTTCGAGGCCGCAAATCGCCTGTCCCAACCATAGGTATCCCTGATTCGGCTCCTTGCCGAACTCAATTCTAACACCAAGAATTGTCACTGTGCGCAGGGCGGCTGTCACGGAGCGCATCGCTTTCGCACAGAGAGTATTCTCAGAATATTGCCGCGCCACCCGATTGAAAAACACAGGTGTGGGACATAGAATACAGGGTGCAGGGTATTGCCCAGGAACGAGGGGGCGTTCACTTGGAACCCCATGCAAGCTGGGAGTTGGCATGCGATCCGACGAGAAGCTGCCGCAAGACGTTCAGGATGCATTGAGCAAAGGCCTGCTCAAGCGCCTGCCGCTGACCTTCCTTCCGTTTACCAACCAGCATCTTCGCGAGTGGGAGTTCCAGTTTCCATACGAGCGCCAGTCGGTTCAGCACCTGATCGTTTACGTGGCCAGCCTGAGCGAAGTTGAGTTTTCCAGCCTGTTCCAGGACGTGGTGCAACTCGAGGAAAAGATGGGGGTGCGCCACTGGAAGCAGTTCTCGACCAGCGAGCAGACTATTGAGAATTCTTCGCTTCTGGCCCGCTCGCCGTACTTCCAGGAATGGCGGAGAGCTGTGCAAGCGGTTTTCGACGTGGTTGATCAGCGCGGTCCGAAAACTCAGACCGCTGCCGGCAAGGCCGAACGCCGGCTGATTCTCTTGATTCTGCCGAAGCCACTTCCGCTTGATCCGGAAACGGTTTGGACGAAGTGGCAAGGAATCGGCCGCCAGCTGAAACTCGATTTGACTTCATCCGGCACGAATCAGAGTCCCGCGCAAACGCTTCTGGGAGGCGCACCCGGCGGGGCCGGGGGGCGGTCCGGAGGACTGTTGGATGTGGCGTTGGGCCGTCCGGACTCGTCACTTGCGGACACCTGGGTGTGTGACGCGGGGTCCAGCCTGGTCGATCACCTGCGAACGGGCGGACCTGCCGGGGCCACGCCACCTGCCGCCATCCTGCTCAGTTACGCCAGACTGGCTTCCTTCCGGGAGAGCTTCGCGCACGAGTTGAATACCATGGGGAAGGATCTCTCCGACGCGGACGCCGTGGTCGATTATCTCCGCAAGGTCGAGGTCACACACTGGTGTCCGGCGGAGGTGGCGGAAGAACCTGCGATCCGGGAGTTCCTGCGTTCGCTCTATCTCAGCGGCAACGGCGCCTTGCTGTTTGGAAACTCGTTCGTAGAATGGGCCTCCTCGGAAGCGCTACGTCGCGCACGTCCTTCTTTCCTCGTGGCGCAGTTCGGAATTCGCAACAAGCCAAAACCCTTTACCGGCGTGATTCTATTTGAAAATCCCGAGAAGCTGAATCCTCTCCCTCCCGTCCCGGACTTGCCCGGCAGCGCCATCGATGCCGAGATGCTCGCGCTGTACGTTTGGCTGGCCGCCAACCGTTACGAGGAATATCAGCGCTCAACCGCGTGCGTGTGTCTGGCCGAGAGCCTTTCACTAGCCTACATTGTTGCTCCCCAGGAATTCCCCCTCGGGCGCGAATCAGCCCCGCTTACGCTCGACAGATTCGCGGATGCCCTGCGCGCCTGGATCGCCTGAGATTGGAAACTGGAAAATAGAAATTGGAATATGGCTCCTGCCACCGGCTCCTCCGGCTTCGTGGGTGTGGTTAGTCCACGCTCACGGAAATCGTCACGCTGTGGCTCGTGCTCGGGCCCGTGCCTTGTACGGTGACTGTCCCGGATTCGGCGGGCGCGGGGCTCACTCCACCGCCTCCCCCGCTGCCGCCTCCGCAACTAAGGCCCAACACAAGCGCCACCGTTAGCGCGCCGCCGAACGCGATCTGCTTCAGCCGCTGTCTCCAAATCAAGGTTTGTGAAGCACTCCGGCGCCGAACGATCAAGATTACGAGCAGCCACCAAGCCCCCGCCAATGCCGGCGCCAGCCGCGCCTTAAACGGATAGTACTTCCACAGCGCATCGAAATTTGATGCCGAGGAGGAAGCAGTGATCGTGACGGTGGAGGTGTTGTCAGTGCCGAGCGATCCGACTGAGCAGGTCACTCCCGCCAGAGTGCTGGAGACGCTGCAGGAGAAGCTGACGCTGCTCGCGGAAAGGCCATTGATCGGCGTGAAAGTGAGCGTGGACGTGGCGCTGTTGCCGGGATTTATCGTCAATGTGGTGGGGGAAGCACTCAGCGAAAAATCTCCGGGGACGGTAGTGAAGCTGAAGACGCTCGACCAAGCCCCATACACCCCGCCGGAAGAGGACAGGGCTTTGACCTGCCAATAGTAGGTCCCCGCAGCGAGATTACCCGCCGTGGGAGCGCTGGGCGCGGTGTAAGACGTTGCGTTGACTTTGGTTCCCGTTGAGCAACCTGAACAGGTCCCGACGGCAGGATTTGTGGGCAATACACCTGACGTCTTGGCAACGAATAAGAGATAGCCGGCGTTCCCCGTGACCGCGCTCCAACTGAAATTGGGCGGCACGGAGACCCCTGTCGCGCCATTGGCGGGCGCCGTCAGCGCCGGCGCGGCCAAGCCTGGACCGGCCGTCGTGAAGCTCGAAACATTCGACCACGCGGCCGTTCCACGGGCGCCGGATGGCTCGCGGGCTTGCACCTGCCAAAAGTAAATGCCCGAGGCCAGAGCGCTTGTCGGCGTGTAAGCGTTCGAATTCGCGCTGGTCTCGTCGACAATCGCGCAGGCATTGCACGTGGTTGTTGCGGGGTCAGTGGACAGGCCGGTAGGACTATTTGCGATCAGGATTCGATAACCGGCGTTGCCGGCGACGTTGGTCCAACTGAAGGCAGGGGCGAGAGCCACGCCTGCCGCCCCGTTGGCCGGTGCGTTCAAGGCGGGCGCCGGCAGGTTCCCGGCAGACGACGAGCCCCACGCCTCCACCAGATTGAAAGCGTCGACCGAGCCTAGGCCAGTTACCTTGTCATAACCGGCGCCGGCGCTGTAGCCGAACTGGAAGGGCGCGGCGCCGGGGCAATCGGTGGAGCCTGGCGAGCAAGGCACGATGTTGTTGCCGCTGGTGATGTCGTGGATCGCCGCAGGCGCCGTGGCCGCCATGGAATAAAGAACAGGATTGATGTTGCCTTGGCCTTCGGGAGTGTTCATCTTCTGGTTGATCAGGGCAACAACGCCCGCAAAGCATGGCGCCGCCACGGAGGTTCCGCCCCCCACCGTCAAGTCCTGCTGACTGTCACGGAATCCATCGACGCAGTTCCCCTGAACACACAACAGGCTGGGGTCGTGAACGACGGAAGAGTTAAGGGAAAGGTCGGGGACGTCGCGCGCAGCGTCATTCGGCACTCCCGTTCCTGTCTGCCAACCCGGCTTGGAGAAATAGGCGCTGGCTCCCCCTCCTCCCGCCATCAGTTCATGCCGCGCGTTCGAGGGTGACGACGTGTCGTTCCAGGCCGTCTCGGGGATGTAGGAGAGGGCGGAGAGGGGGACATCCACGCCGCTCGTATCCGCAGTCCAGTAGACCCCGGAGCCCTCGTGGAATTCCGTCCCACCCAGGCCAGTCACGTAAGGAAGGCTGGAGGGCCAATTGACCGCCAATCCGGTGGTGGCGGCCGTGGTCGAAAGGCCGCCCTCGCAAGCCGCGGCTCCGGTGTCGCCGGCAGCGGCCACGATGGTCTGCCCTTGTGCGTTCGCCTGCTGGGCAAGATTCGCAAGGGCCGTGAGGTTCGCGGAACCCAGCATCGATTCGCACTCACCGTAGCTGATGCTGATGACCGGGGCGGTCTTGTTGTCAATGGCATACTGCAAGGCCTTGGCGACTCCTTTAGCCCCGCCGTTCACGAAGACAATCGTGGCATTCCTGGCCACCGCGCCTGCCCACTCCACGTCCGTGCTGGCCTCTCCGATATCGACGGAAACGACGCCAGGATCCGTGGCGCCGGGAATCAACACGACTTGGGGCGAGTTCGGCGGCAAGCCCGCGGCACTGCGGAAGGCCGAGATATCGCTATTGGCGCCGCTCTGGCCGCTATAAAGGTCCGTCTGCCCCATCACCGCAATCGATTGCCCCGTGCCGTCGATTCCCGCGGAGTAAAGGCTGTTCAGATCATAGATAACGGCGAAGTCGCCTGGGGCAACGTAGGTGTTCCCGCTGATGTAAGAAGTAAACTCTGGATTAGGAACCGGGCTCACCTTGCGGACTACACCGGCCGGCTTGAGAGGGTAATTGTCCAAACCGTGAATGGCCAGCACCACCCCCGCCAGAGCGCCGGGTACGGAAGGCGCCGCGGCGTTGGCAAAGTACGTCGCGTCGTGGAAGGAGAAATTGTGAATCTCGGTTTCGAAAGCAGCTTGCACCTGACTTGCGGTCCCCGAGAAAGAAACCCAGGTGCGGCTGCGAGCCTTCCAGGTCACGGTGAAACCCTGCCCCTCGAGCCAGGCCACGACCTTGTTCAAGTCGTTCTGGCTCAGCCCAAACTGGCCGGCGAACTGCTCCGGCGTCAGCCAGTGGTGGAAGCTCGGCGAAAAGGGGTTTTGCAGGTCGTCCAAAAGGGCCGTCAACTCGGCTTGCCGGCTCGCGGTGATCGCGAACGTGAGGGAGATGTTCTCAAGCCGGCGGGAGCCGTCAGCGCGTCCCAGGTCGTTTTCAGCCCGGAACATCGGGCGGACGTTGCCTTGGAGCGCGACCCGCGAAGCGTTGTCGATCGCCTGCACGATGCGATCCTGCCCCGGGTCTTGCGCGAAACAAAGAGGGGCGAGCGAAAAGGCCAGCACCCAGATTCCAACCCACTTCAACCGCACGATAGCTCTCGGTTGCATAAATGTCCGTGGCGCCGTTGAAGCATGAACGACGCGGCTTGTTCTCTGTTCACAACCCCATCGTCGACTCCTTGACCGTTCGACTTCTCGACTCCGGATCGTCTCGCGTGCAAAACACAACGAACGAACCGGGAATATCTATGAAAACAAAGCGCAAGGTCAAAATATCGAGGAGTCTGCATGACACTCTGTATCTCGGGCTTTGGTCGACACAATTCGACCGACTCTCGGTTTTCAAGTCCTCCGTCGACTCTTTGACCCTTCAACCTCTCGAGTCGTCGTCTCAAATGTAAAATGCAACGAACGAACCGGGAATGTCTATGAAAACAAAGCACAATGTCAAAATGTCGAGAATTTCGAAGGGCGTCTACGGGCCGACAAAATGCGTCGGCACCTATGCGCCACCCCGCGTCTCGCGCCAGGAACCCGAATTGCGCGTTTACTGCGCGCATTTTGGACACAATTTGAGTTCGTTGTTTTAGGCTCGCTTTCGGGCCTCTTCCTTTGTTTTCAAGTACTTCTTAGCTTCGTTCCCACTATTTTTCATTTTTTGTATTTCCTGGCTCTCCCTGCCAGTCGGCATAATCCTGCCATCCCTCGCGCCCGGTCGATTTCCGGCGCCCGGCTACGACAATGTGTCCACAAATTAAACACAATAATAGGCTACAACATCTTCGTGAATTTGTCAAGCAAAAGGCAGGTAGTGGTCGAGTTTGACGGTGCAGCGGCGAGTTTAGCTCGCCCATCGGCGGCATCCACCAAAAGTGCGAAAAAAGCGAGGGCCCGCCGCAGGGTGGCGCGTGGCATTGATCGCGCGGCAGTAATTGTTGCGCTTGCCCGGAGAGGCGCTTTACCCTTAAACTCTCTCCTATGAGCGATCCGCTGATTTCAATATCGCCCCAATTGATGGGAGGTACCCCCGTCTTTGCCGGAACCCGCGTGCCTGTCCAAACCCTTTTCGAGTACCTCGAGGCTGGCGACACCATCGATGATTTCCTCGGCGGTTTTCCCACTGTAACCCGCGAGCAAGTGGTCGTGTTACTGGAGACAGCTAAAGGCAAGGTACTCGCCGAGGTGAAGTGAAGATCTTACTCGATGAATGCGTCGATCAACGCTTGGCCGAGGACTTTACGGGGCACCAAGTCCTTACCGTTGCGCAGATGGGTTGGAGATCGAAGCAGAACGGCGAACTCCTGTCTCTGGCAGCGAATCATTTTGAAGTTTTCGTTACAACTGACCGGAATCTGTCGTTCCAACAGAATATAGAGCGGTTCAATATCGCGGTCATAGTCTTGACCGCGCCAACCAACCGTTTGAACGACCTTCGGCCCATTGTACCGGCAGTGCTGAAAGTGTTGCCCTTTATGAAGAAGGGCAAGGTGCGCGAGATTGGCGCATAGCGTCTGTGAGCAGATAGAAGCAGATAGGTGTCACGTACGTTTTTTCCTCCCGACAACATGTCGTCAAGCGGCCAGCGTGTGGCGTGATTGAGCGGTCCCGCCGCTTCCCCAAAAGCCCGGATGCTTGACCCAGCTCACATCTGGAGCTCTCCTGTATGTCGAAGTCAGTTCTCAGATTGGGTCGGAGTTGCCGACGATCCGCCCTCAACCGCACTGCAGCATACCGGCGTGTACGCCGTTTATCGGCAACTTGATCGCTTCTGTCCGAGTCGCGCGTGATCTGGGACCAATAAGTACGTGCCGGCACGTTCCAGTCAGCCTCGCCGCGCTGCCTCGATGGCCGCTATGTCGATCTTCTTCATCGTCATCATCGCCTCGAACGCCCGCTTTGCCTCACCGCCGCCAGCCGCAAGCGCATCGGTTAGCGTGCGCGGGGTGATCTGCCAGGAGAGACCCCAACGGTCCTTGCACCAACCGCACTGGCTCTCCGTACCGCCATTCTCGACGATCGCGTTCCAGTAACGGTCCGTCTCTTCCTGGCTTTCCGTGGCGACCTGGAAGGAAAAGGCCTCGCTGTGTCTGAACGCTGGGCCGCCGTTGAGACCGAGACAGGGGATGCCTAGGACGGTGAACTCCACCGTCAGCACATCGCCCTTCTTACCGCCCGGGTAGTCACTGGGGGCCTTGTGAACAGCTGTTTCTTCGCTATCGGGAAAGGTGGTGGCGTAAAAGCGAGCCGCCGCCTCTGCGTCCTTGTCAAACCAGAGGCAGATCGTGTTTTTTGGCCTCATATGGGTGTGCTCCTTGTGCTCGGCCAGGACGAACACTGCGTCTTTGCGCCGGTCCGCATGAGCGACCTACATCGACACCGCTTTGGAAACTGCAAGAGCCGAGAGCAGCAAACACAAATTTGGATGCATCGTCATGATGATTGGTTCTCCTCTTGAGCGGCTATGGCGAGGCCTTTGGCAGTGCTGTGGTCGGGGCTGGCGCAGAGCCAAGCTCTGCGGTGTCCAGGTATCGCGACTCCAAGGATCACAGGGCTTCGTCCTGCGCCAGTCGGGGACGGACGTTTGACACGCGCGCAGCTTAGCACCGCGGTCCCTGTGGGTTCAACGAAGAACCCGGGCTCAGGAAGCGACCGACCGCGGCTGCCTCCGCAGATTGGCGCAGAGCGCAGCTCTGCGATATGCGACCGTGCCCACCCCGGTTTCATTTTTTGTCATGCCGAAGACGCAGAGTTTCACTCTGCGCCAACCTGCGTTTGTCTGGCTCTTCCATAGCGGTTCCGTCCAGGTGCGCACCGATTGCTTGTTCAACCACTTTGCGAGCCACCGTAACGAAGTCATGATCCTCGCTTGAGCGTGTAAGCAAGTCAAAAGTACGACACGTTCGTAAAATCAAACTTGATTTCGCTCTTCCCGCGTGATATACAAACATATGTTTGTATATCACGCGGGAAGAGTTACTCTTAAGCCTTTTATGTTAAAAGGGGCGAGGATTTGAACCCACAGGCCGTCTATTGCGGAGGCAAATAGGTGAGTACAACTTACGTCCGCTGCAAAGTTCTCCCCGGACTGTTTGAAGGTGAGTTATTTGTGCTCATCAACGGATCATCGTCGGCGTATGTGACCCAGACCAATGTGAAAGCCAAAGGAATTCCAAAATATGGTGTCGAGGTTGACGGTGAAGTTTTCGCCTACGTTATAAGCCAACGGGGTGATCAGAGCTTGATCGAACTTTCTGGCGAACCCGTTGTGGGTGGACTTCGCACCTGGGTTCCCAACGCACTACTCGCGTCTGTGTGACGGAGTCACATGGTTCTATGTGATGAAGGCATCAAGAGTGCTCTAGCTTCCGGCGATCTTGAAATCGACCCAACCCCAGTTGACGATCAGTACCAAACATCATCTGTTGACATTTTTCTAGGGGATTCATTTCGCATCTGGGACCCAGCTAAATTCAGGGTCAAAGGTGTACGCGTGGAGTTGAATCTTGCTCAGCAAACGTTTTTGGATACTGCGAATGCCTTCGCAATTCCTGCACCGCGTGAAGCTGATAATTCGGTGGTGCTGCCTCCGTTCGACACGGAACCTCGAGTTCTCCTCTGTTTGACCCGTGAACGCATCCACCTCAAGAAACACGCAGCACTTGCAGCGCGCGTAGAAGGACGCAGTTCCCTAGCACGCATTGGGCTAGCCGTGCATCTCACTGCACCGATTATCCACGCTGGCTTCAATGGGAGGATTACGCTCGAAATCGTAAATCATGGACCTTTCTACGTAAAATTCATTCCAAACGAGACGAGGATCTGTCAGTTTATTATCGAAATGCTCGATAGGCCGGCAGCTGGGCAACTAAATACTGCTTTTCAGGGGCAGGCAACACCAATAGGTGGTTTACCCACAAACTAGAGGGACGTAGAATGACCGCTACGGGGCAAAGTGGTTACACGTTCAGTTGACCCGAATTACCGTGAAGAGTGTCGCGACCTTTACTGAGATCGATGCTTTACGGATGCCGGCCTGATAATCACATGGTAACACCAACCTTGGAACCCCTCGCCAGTTCAGCGCGGCTCCTAAATCCATCCTGAACCGCATCAGTAGCAGCGTGGTTCTATTCCAAAGACTCTTGGGCAGTCAGTGGTCCATTTCACTTTCGGTCAAATCCAGACTGACCCACCACTGGCAAGCTGGATCTGGCGGCGATTCGGCAGGGAAGCTCTAAGGACTAGCGGCCGAGTTTCTCAAGCATGCTCTTTGCCATGGCGTGGTCGGGATGGCGGGCGAGCCATTGTCGCAGAGTCTCCCGAGCACGATCTTTGTCTCCCTGCGCCACGTAGAGGCGCGCCAGGTTGAGGTAGGGCTGATCGAAATCGACCGCCGCGAGGGTGGCTTTCTGGAACAAGTTCAGAGCGTCTGAGGTCTTCCCCTGGCGCATGTAGAGCACGCCGAGGTTATTGAGCGCTTCCGGGTAATCGGGGCGGAGCACGTTAGCGCAGAGTTTGTGCCGTTCAAACTCTGCGGTTCTTGATTTAAGGAACCTGCACGGCGTATTGTTGCCTCTTACCCGCGCTGCGTGTTCGAACAGGAGAAAAACCGCAGACTCTCAGAACCAGAGAGTCTGCGCTGCCTGCTCTTGCGCGGCTATGGCGAGGAGTTTGGCAGTGCTTTGGTCGTGAAAACTTGCGGTGCGTCCGCCGCGAGAAACTGGGTAGTCACGCAACACACGGAGTGGATGCGCCGACTCTCGAGAGCGGAGACCTAGCCCCGCCGCGGAGCTTTCTTGGACTTTGGCGGATGGATTGCTCTATGACAATATGACTGGGTTTTTTCCCGAAGGAGGGTAACTGAAGTGCTACAGCAATGGAAATCATGGGTGTTGGTTGTTAGCTTGATTGTTCTTGGGCCTTGCCTTGCCAAGGCCGATGTGACCGCCAACATCCTCGGAGTAGTCACAGATCCTTCCGGCGCGGTGATCGCAGGCGTTCAGGTTACCGCCACCAACACCGGTACGAATGCGCAAGCGAAAGCGACTTCCGACTCGATGGGTGAGTACCGTTTTCTGGCGCTCCCGGTCGGCGTATACGTTGTCCAGGCGACTTACTCCGGCTTCCAGACTTTCATTGAAAAGGACGTAGTACTGACGGTGAATGAGCAGCATCGCGTCGACATCATGATGCAGGTGGGAGCTACCAGCCAGGAAGTCAGTGTAACCGCGAATGCCGGCGAGATCGAAACCACCAGCACACAGCTCGGTCTGGTCATCGAAGAGAAGCAGATCCTGCAATTGCCCCTGGACGGGCGAAGTTACCTGGACTTGCTTTCGCTGCAATCCGGCGTGGCTCCCGCGGGCACAAGGGGTGAAGGCCCTGGCACCATCTCGGTAAACGGCCAACGTGAAAACAGCAACGGTTTTCTGGTCAATGGTGGCGACGTTTCGAACGTCGGGAACTTCCAGGCCGGCATTCAGCCGAACCTGGACTCCATCGAGGAGTTCCGGCTGATCACCAACAGCTTTGACGCGGAGTACGGGCGTTTCAGCGGGGCATTAACCAATGCTATTACGAAGAGCGGGGCAAACCGCATCCACGGCTCCGCTTTTGAATTCCTCCGCAACAACGCTATGGATTCCCGCGGGTTTTTCGATGGCGACATCGGAACGCTGAAGAGGAATCAGTTCGGTTACGCGGTGGGCGGGCCGGCGATCAAGGATAAGCTATTCTGGTTCACCGACTACCAGGGAACACGCGAGATCAATGGCGGAACGGCAAGTAACGTTCAGGTGCTGACGGCCGACCAGCGCGCAGGCAACATCGGCGTGGACAACCTCACCGGAGCAGTGAATGGTCCGGCCTGGGCCGCGATCCTTTCGCAACGGACCGGGACTACGGTCACCGACGGTGAAGCTTATTCGCAAGTGTTCCCGACCGGCATCATTCCTCAGTCGGTCTGGTCGGCGGCGGCGAAAGGCACGATCGGGTTCATCCCCACAGCCAATGTGCAAGGCCAGTATTACGCTTCGGCTGCCTACCCCACCCGTGAAGTCGACAACATGTTCGGCCAGAAGGTGGATTTCATCAACAGGCTGACCGGCAACTGGTCGATTTACTATTACTACCAGGGCACCAATACGAATAACGCCCTCGCCGGCGCGAGTTGGCCGGGGTTTGCGGCAGTTACGCAGGTGAAGAACCAGCAAGCCACGCTCAGTAATACGCGCACCATCAATCCCTCGACCGTAAATGAATTCCGCTTCAGCTTTACTCGCCTGCCGGTCCAAACCGTCCCGACCGGGGCGGCGGCCCCAAGCCTCGCCAGCATGGGATTCGTCACCGGAGCGGGCACGGACGGCATCAATCAGTCCGGTCCTGCCGGATACCTCGGTGTACCGTCGATCTCAACCAACGAATTCGGTTTCGGTACGGTGGCGCCCAGTATTGCCAACCAGAACACCTTTCAAGTTCAAGACAGCCTCTCGAAGATAATCGGGCGGCACACGCTGAAATTCGGCGCAGATTATCGTTATTACCAGATGAACCAGCGGAATGCCGGCGCCCCGGTGGGGCAATTCAGCTTTGACGGCTCGGAGACGGGTTCCGACGTCGCGGACTTCCTGCTGGGTTCGCCCGCAAACTATACGCAATCCAGTCTGCAACTGCTGGATTCGCGTAGCAAGTATGGAGCCGCTTTTGCCCAGGACTCCATCCGTCTAAGGACGAATTTGACCATCAATCTTGGCTTGCGCTGGGAGTTCAGCCAACCCTGGTATGATACCCAGAACAAGATCGTCGCCCTGGTTCCCGGCGAACAATCCGTCGAGTACCCGACCGCGCCGAAAGGTCTGGTCTATCCCGGCGACCCGGGAATTCCGAGAACGCTCGCGCCCACCCGGTACGACAACTTCGCCCCACGGATTGGTATTGCTTACTCACCCAACTATTCTGACGGGTTCTTAGGCAAGCTTCTCGGAGGACCCGGCAAGACCAGTATTCGCCTCGCGGGCGGTGAATTCTTCACCGCCATTCAGGACCAGACTCTCTACTGGATCCTGGGCACGGTTCCTTTCGGTGAATATTGGGGATCGGCTGCGCCGCCACTGTTTGAAACGCCTTTCACGACCCGCTCAACCGGGCAGTCGCAGGGGCATCCCTTTCCCTTTGTGATTCCCGTTCCGGGCAGTGCTGCCGCCAAAAATTTTGATTTCTCCTACTATTATCCTCTCTCGAGCACGCTCGGGTATGCGACCGACAACGCTCTTCCCTATGGCATCGATTACAATCTGACCATCCAACGCCAACTCAGCAAGAGCACGTTCTTAAGCGTCGGCTACGTTGGTACGCTGGGTCGCAAACTCATCGGCATCCAGGAAGCAAACCCGGGTGACCCCAACCTTTGCCTGCAGCTCCGTGCCGAGGGCGCAACACCGACCTGCGGCCCCCGCCAGGAAGACAATACCTTCACGCTTCCCAACGGCACACAAGTTCACGGAACGCGTGGTCCATTCGGCCCTGCCTTCTCGACCACTTTCTATGAAGGCGACTGGGCCAACTCCGATTACAACTCGCTCCAGGCAAGCCTCGAAAAGCGTGCCGGCAGGTCGAGTTTCCTCGCCGCCTACACGTTTGCAAAAGGCATCGACAACGGTTCGTATTTCAACGACCGCTTGAACTACTTCGACCACAGCCTGAGCCGGGCGCTTTCCAACTTCGATGTTACCCACAACTTTGTGGTCAGCTACTTCTACACCATACCGTTCGACAGGGCATTCGCTTCACTGCCCAAGCGCCTGGTCGAGGGTTGGAGCGTAGCGGGCATCACGCGGTTTGCGACGGGATTCCCGGTGTCGCTCTTCGAGGGGGACGATCACGCGCTGAGAGGGACCTCGGGGATCGATATGCCCAACGTTGTGGGTCCGCTCGACATCACCGGCAACCCCAGAACCTCGGCCAACCACACGTGGTTCTCCAAGAGTGCTTTCGCTCCCGAATCGCTGGGGGTCGTCGGCGATGCGAATCCGCGCTTCTTCTACGGGCCGGGCATCAACAACTGGACTCTGGGCCTGCATAAGGATACGCGTCTCGCCGAAGGAATGAATCTGCAAATCCGGTTTGAATCGTTCAATACTTTCAACCACGCGCAGTTTGCGAACCCCAGTGGGTCCTTCACCAGCGGCCAGTTTGGAAACATCACGAGCATCAGCGCGGTCGGCCCTCGAATCATGCAGGTGGCCGCGAAGATTACTTTCTAGCTGGTTGCTCGAAACCTCCCCGGCACTCGGCGGGAGTTGGTGCCGAGGTAGAGAATTTAGCTAACTGTGGTAATTTGCTAAAGCCGCAGACGTCCTGAACGCCAGGAGGTCTGCGGCTTTCTTGGTTAGCTCCAGGAATTGCCGGAAGACTTGAGCAAGAAAGCGGATTGCCGCAATCTCTCCCTCCAGAACATTGTGTTCGACCGCCCCGGTTCGCAGGTCATCCCCAGAGGTGGAGGTACCACGATGCTGAGAAAGTATCCTTAAACTAATCGCCGCTCCAGAGAACGCCTGGGGCCGGGGGGCCGTCCCGAGCGGCGTCGTACCTTGAACCAGTCGCGCCGCGTCTTCGAGATGCACACGCGCGCTGCAGCGGTGACGTCCTCGCACCAAAGGGAGCGCAGACCTCGCGAGGGCGGAGGTGCCTGATGCCGCGCACTTGCTTTCTCGCTTTGCGAATTCCCTCCGATATTGCAGATCAGTTTGACGATAAGTCGCCATATCGGAGAGGCGATCGAAATTCTCGACCCGAAGCAGTTAACATCGGTCAGACTGCGCGGTCCAAGCCACTCTCGAATCATTTATGGCACGCGGCAGGTGAGCGGGCGCGTTCAAGTTAGCGCCTGCGGGTACAAGGTCGGCCCCCAACGCCTGGAAGGACTACTGGCCAAGTTTCTCGAGCATGCTCTTTGCCACGGCGTGGTCGGGATGGCGGGCGAGCCATCGTTGCAGAATCGCACGAGCACGATCTTTGTCTCCCTGCGCCACGTAGAGCCGCGCCAAGTTGAGGTAGGGCTGATCGAAATCGCCCGCCGCGCGCATGGCTCTTTGGAACAAGTCTTGAGCGTCTGAGGTCTTACCCTGGCGCATGTAGAGCACGCCGAGGTTGTTGAGCGCTTCCGGGTAGTCGGGGCGAAGCTCGAGTGCATGCTGCCAGTATTTGAGCGCCCGGTCGGTGTCGTTGAGTTGCGCGTAGAGCATTCCGGCGCCGTAGTTCACCTCCGGGTCGTCCGGCGCCAACGCTACGGCGCGGTCGAGCGCCTGCTTCGCCTCGTTGAAACGCTGGTCGCGTCGATAGAGACTGCCCAGGTTGTAGTATGCCAGGGCGTAATCGGGCCGCTGGTCGATCGCCTGCTGAAAATAGCGGATGGCCTGGGCGCTCGCGCCAGCTTTCGCAGCCAGCAGTCCAAGGTTGTTGAGGGCGTCGGGATAGTCGTGTCGCAACTCGAGAGCGCGCTCCAGGTGGCGGCGGGCTTCGTCAGCTTTCCCTTGATCGAGATACAGCGTCCCCAGATTGTAATGCGCCTCGGCATAATCCGGATCCGTCTCGAGCGCCAGGTTGAATTCCCGGATCGCCTGGTCGTAATATCCCGCCTGCGAAAAGGCCGCGCCGTAGGTGAATTCATTGCGGCGAAATTCTGCAAGGTGAAGCGAGCCGGGAAAGGGCAGCGCCAGCTTCATTCTATCTTCCGCTGTCTGAGGGATTCGCCCGCAGTCTGCGATCAAGCGCTCGGCATCGACCGGTCCCTGATAGACCTTCACAATGAACCCGTTGCGATCGATAAGAAACGTGGTGGGCAGGCCCAGATTGCGCCGCCGGTCGAACATGAAGTGGTAAATCAGATTGTAAACCCCGGACACCTCATCGCTGGCCAGCAAGACAGGCGCCTCGAGCGAGTTCGCGCGCGCAAAGGCGCGGACTTGCGCAGCGTCTTCGGATTTATCGAGGTTGACGGCCAGTACCTCGAGGGTCCTTCCGAGCGCCGCGGAACGATCCAGTGCCCTGACGGTATCGAGGCTGGGCGGGCTCCAGGTGGCCCAGAAGTTCAGGACCACCACCTTGCTCTTCAATTCGGAAAGCCGGTGCATCGGCCCAGCGAGATCGGGCAAGTTGAAATCTGGAGCGAGGATGGGATCGACGAGCCAGGTTTCACAAGTGGCCGGCGGCGGCTCGGCTGCGGGTGGAGGGGGAATCGCGGCGAGCGGTTGGTGGGAACGGAATGGTACTGCCTGGAACTTGTCCGAGCCCTCCTCAATCTCGACACGATGATTGGCCGGCAACCCTTCCACATGCTGCACATCGCCGTTAGGCCAACGGATTTCGGCGCTTGCGGACATGGCCTTGCCGATGCCAAAGAAGATCTCCTTGCTGTGTTGCGAGGGGAAGCCTGTGCCGGCTTGCAGCATTTTGATCTGCCGCTCTTCGGTGGTTGACAGAATAACTACGGCGCCGACGGCGTCCCGGTTGCTTTTCGTGCCGCGCAGCCGGAACGCGAGCGCATTGCCCAGATCGGGCGCCTCCGAGCGCAGGATTCGCAATTGGGGTCCGCTGCGATTCTTCAGGGCGATTTCGAGGCGCCCGTCGTGATCGAAGTCGGCGAGAGTGAAGGCTCGGCTGTCGTCCTGGAAATCCAGGCCGACCACTCCGGAGATGTCTGAGAACGTCCCATCCCCGTTGTTAAAAAAGAAAACGTTGCGCAGATATCCTGCCCAGGTGCCGTCGGAACGAATCAATTCATTGATAGCATTCCAGCCCAGTTCGTAAGGGACGGTGGGATGAGCGTCCGGCGGGGACTCGGCCACCACGTGTTGCCAGAAGAAGCTCTCCAGATCGCCGCGTGTCGGGCCGGAGATCATACCGTTCGCGATGTAAAGGTGCGAGCGTCCATCGTGCGCAAAGTCCCAGGCGTGACAGGACCACGACCACCCTGCTTGCTCGATACCGGCCGCCGCGCTGCGATCCTCAAAGCGGCCGTTGCCGAGATTCCGAAACAGTGAATTCCCCGTGGCGTGGTGACGGAACTGAGCGCGGACCTCCGGGGGCATACGTTCGAGATAGCTCATCTGCGAGGTCAAACGCATGCCTGAGGTTTCCCACATGTCTGAGACGTACAGGTCGAGATTCAGGTCGTTGTCATAGTCGAACCAGCAGGAACTCATGCCCGGCCCGACGTCCACCACGCCTGCTTCCTCAGCCACATCGGTGAACGTCCCGTCGCGACGGTTGTGATACAGATTCTTCCGCCCGAAGTCGTTCACCACGTACAAATCCGGCCAGCCGTCGTTGTCGTAGTCGCACCAGGTGCAGTCGAAGCTGAAACGGTCGTTGTTTTGGTTGAGACCCGTGGCTGCGGTCACATCCTTGAAGGTGGCATCTCCTTCGTTGTGGAAGAGGAAGTTAGGGGGGCCGTTCCTCGCGTCGTAGTAGGGAAGCGGGAAGTGGTATTGCTCGAGTCCCTTATAGTAACTATACAAACAGAAGTAAATATCCAGTCGCCCGTCGCGATCGTAATCACCGAAGGCTGCGCCGGTGAAAGTTCCCTGCGGTGGTTCGGCGAATCGAAACGCGCCGGTCTTCAGACTGAACTTGCCATTCCCCTGATTGAGAAAGAGCAGAGGTCCGTTGGCCGTGACGACCACCAGGTCCTGATAGCCATTGTTGCGAATGTCCGCGAAGAGCGCGCAAGGAGTGTTGTCCAGGACGCCCACGCCGGCCGCTTCCGTCAGGTCTTCGAAGGTGCCGTCGCCGCGGTAGTGGTAAAGGCGGTTGGGGAGGCCGGAAGGCTGGCAGATGTAGAGGTCGTCGAAACCATCGTTATCGTAGTCAGCGGCGGCGATACCATTGTTGCCGTAGATGTCGATGCCCGTGGCTCCGTCGAGCACCGTGCGCCAGTAATCCGTGCCGCGCAGCAATTGCGTGTGGTAGGAGGGCGCGCCCTTCAGGGCGGTCGAAGTGATGTCCACAAAAATCGGCTGGGTAGCGGAGCTTTGGATTTCGGAAAGGGGCAGCCACTTGTTTGCGACCCATCCACCCTCTGAGCGGCGCTCCCACTCTATTTGCCAAGCGCCGATTCGTTCCAGGCGGTGAAGCCGCGGCCCTGTCCCCACGAACACGAAACGAACCTGGGTCCTGAGGAGCGGCGGAGAAGTGGAGACCATCTCCAGATCCGCAAGCTTGAATTCAGCCGTCAGAATCTCCGCAGTGCGCTCGAAGGTAGATTGGAGCTGGTCGAGAAACGCGTCGCGGCCGAGCGACGGCTGGGAAGAAAAACTCGCCCGTTGGAGTTTCAGGGCCGCCGCGCCGCGGATCTCGCGCAGTTCTTCGGGCTTCGGAGAGGCAGCCGCAAATTGCGGCGAAAGGAGCCCCGCAAGCATGCGCACATTCTTTGGGCTCTTGCGAAGCTCGATGCCCCATTGTGCAAGCTGAGTTTCGATTTCGCGGCTGAATCGCTCGGTGGGAAAATCGTCCTCATTCTGCCGGGCTTTTCGGAGCAATTCCTCGAGGGGGGAGCGCGCCGGATAATGGGGAACGATGCGATTGTCCGCGTAAGGTGGAGGGACCGCAGGCATCGCAGCGGAGGTAGCGCAGAGTCTCGGTCTCCAGATACTCTGCGGCTCTTCGATAGCATGGAGCCCGAATAGTGGGGCAGGCAACAGGGAGGGCGCGGAGCCGCATAACGCCAGGAAGTCGCGCCGCGATAAGCCTCTTTTGCTTCGCCTTGGAGGAATTCCCATCAATGTACAGGATCCCTTCGTAAGGCCGGACGTTCCGGTGCAACCGCACGCAGAAACCCCCGCCCGGCAATCCTTGAGGGTTCTTTCCACGCACGACACACCCGCCAATCCAAAATCTAAAATCTGAAATCGAAAATCGTCAAGCCCTGCTGATCTCGTCCAGAAGCTGGCGCAGGCGCGCCATGGGGACTTGCACCTGGCCGAAGCGGAGCAGGTTGTAGAGGCGGGTGAACTCCCAGACGCCTGAGCCGAGGCGCGTCCCCTCGAGCGACGTAGCGAATTCCCAGGGCGTGAGCGCAACCGGCTTCGGGTACCCTTTCTTTCGCAGAGTCGTCAGCAATCGTTGGTAAGACATCGTGGCCTGGCGGGGGTTCAGGGCGAGCTCTCGGCGTCCAAACTTCCAAAGCCAGAAGAAGCGGACTTCGGCCAGCGAGCCGCCTTTTTCGCCTGCCGCCAGCGCGGCCAGAATGGTAACCATGATGAAGAACATGAGCAGCTTGTGCGACATCAGCCAGCGTTCGATGAAGTAGGCCACTCGCACCGCTTGCTGCTTAAACCGGTCGGTGTGGCCGACGAATTCCTGTTGGAAGTTCCTGGAGACTTGTTCCACCTGCCGCGCGAGTTGAACTTGATGGCTGAAATCGTAGTTGATCACCCACTCACTCCAGAAAAGGCTGAGGGCATCGAGGTAATCGTCCCAGGCTCCGGCGCGGATAGGATTGGGATCGGCAGGCGTGGGATCAAAAGTGATCCAACCGTATTTCGGAAAATACACTTCCACCCAGCTATGGGCGTCGCGGGCGCGAACTACAAAATCCTTGCCGACACGATTATAGGAACCTGTTTGAAACCCATTCACCAGCCGCGACGGGATATTGAGGGTCCTCAGCATCACCGTCATGGAGGCAGCAAAGTACTCGCAAAAGCCGGAACGGGATTTGAATAAGAAACTGACGATCGGATTCTTGGGCTCGATGGCGGACGGATCGAGGGTGTAGCGGAAATTACTGCGAAGGTAATTCTGAATCTCGGCGGCGCGGTCGTAGTTGTTCGTGGCGGAGGAAGTAACTTGCCGGGCAAGGGCCGCGACCTTCGGGTCCATATCGGGAAGCCGCAGATACACCAAGCGAATGTTCTCCGGGCAGTCTCGCGAGGCCCGCTGCAACTCCCGGACCGAAGGCACGCCGGCCTCCGAAATGGCATCGTAGGCAAGCGGCGCGAAAGCATATTGGGGGCTATGAAGAGAACCGGTTTCATCAACATTCACGAGGTGAAACCTGCCCACAATCTCCTGGGGGGTGGGTGCGGCGAAGAGCACGTCGGTGGAGAGGGCGGCGCGCAAAACGTGATAGCGGAGCGGGTGATACGAACGGCTCTGCCAGCCTTCCTCGCGGGGAAGTACAATGCGTTGTTCGGAGGCCGTGGTGATAGGAGTTTGCTCCGTGTTGTCGTTGAACCAGTGAGTGCCGTCGAAGCTTGTCAAGCCCACGCCGCGCCATTTCACCCCCTGAAATTGCCTGGGATCCCCCTCCACCGTTACTCGCATCACCACCATGGGTGAACGGAGGATCTTGCGGATATCTCCCAGGTTAACGGTCTCGGAAAATCCCGTAATGTTCTGGGACTGCGAAGAGAGTGAGGTCAGAAACCCTGTGCGGTAGCGCGGGATGGCAAAAAACAGAAGCGCTCCCAGGATAAAAATGCCGACCGCCAACCCCACCGCCGCCTTCATCAGCGCCCGTTCGACCGCTGTCCGGTTCTGGCGAGGTTTCCGGTAAGGGCCTTCGGGAGCGCGGCGAGCCGACTCCATGCCTCGCTTGATTTCGTAGCTGATGAAGGTTGAGATGGCCAGGATAATGTAGAAACCGAAGAATATCAGGAAGGTTGTGCTGACCGTCAGGATGGCGCTGGCCAGCATCATCACGAATGACAGCGTGGCTAGATAGCCGTAATCACGATAGGTCCTGGCAGAGAAGATTTTGATGACGGTTGTGAAGAGAACCAGATGAACCGTGGCGGTCAGCATCTTGTCCAGCAGGCCGGGGCCCGGCGAGAAGATCAAGAAGTCGAGCGCATAAAAGAAGATGTAAAAGATGGAAACCCGCGTGACAGTCTTTGGAGAGAGGGAAAAGTCAGCTTCGCGCGAATAGCTCCAGAGCTTCACGCCCAACGCGATGGAAACCACAACGGTGGAAGCGAAGTCCAGCTTGCCGGTCATCGCGACGGTGATGAAAGCGGTTGCCAGAGTCAGGAGAAGGGAAACTTCAAAGTAGCGCTGCACGCTGATGTTGGATTGAAGCTTAAGGAGCGTGGAGGGGTCAGTCTGTGCGGCCTTTGCCATGAGCGATACTTTCCTTGCGGTCTACATTTTAACCCAAGACATGTTTCACCACAGAGGTCTCAGAGCGCACGGAGCAAAAGTCGTAGCGTTTCCCTCTGAACTGCGAAGGGTGAGTTTCGTCGCGCCGCGCGGAGAAAAGCAGATCCTTCGCTTCGCTCAGGATGACAAGTTATTCCGAGGATGACGTGTCATTCTGAGGATGAAATGTCATTCTGAGCGAAGCGAAGAATCTGCATTTGGTTACGGTTTTGCCGCGTTGTGGTCTCCGTGCCCTCCGTGGTGAAAGCTCTTCAAAACACCGCCTGCGCGATCTTCCGAGCCAATTGCGAAATGGCAGCCCGCTGCAATCTCGAAACGGTAAACCATCGAAGCCCTTTCTTTCGCGAGACGATCGATAGTTCCGCCGGGTAAGCGTGGACGCAAATGGAGCGGTAAGTGATGCCATGGTGTAACTCGGCGGTGGAGTCCTCAAGGATGAGGCCAGGGAATCCGAACCCGGCGAGTTTGTCACGCAAACCGTCGAGCGCCTCCACCCGTGACCGGCCGAAGGCGGAGGGAAAATTCAATAAGTCGTCTAAAAGGCCCTCGTCCAGACCGCGCACCATGGCCACGCGCGGTCCGCGCCTGAGGACCGCGGCGGCAAGGTAGTGGGATTCCGCCGCGCGCCGCGGACGCGGCTGGGGGAAGACTTCGGGGTGCCCCGTTCTGAAACCCTGGCACCAGCTTCGTACCGGGCAGGCGGCGCACCTGGGAAGGCGCGGCAGGCAGATGGTTTGCCCCAGCTCCATTAACGCCTGATTGAAGTTGCCGGGGCGGCGACGTGAAAGCAGCCGCTCAAGTTGAGCTTCAACAGCGTGACGGAAGCCACCCTGGTGAAGATTGCCCTCGAGAGCCGCCAGGCGCGATAGAACTCGAGCCACATTTCCGTCCAGCAGCGTATACGGGAGGCCAAAGGCAATGCTTAATACGGCCCGCGCCGTATAGTCCCCAATTCCGGGCAACGAACGGATTTGCGTGTAGTCGTGGGGAAACACTCCAGCAAATCTGCCGACCACTTCCTTGGCGGCCTGGTGCAAGTGGCGCGCGCGGCGGTAGTAACCAAGCCCTGACCAAAGCTCGAGGACGCGCTCGAGCGGCGCGCGCGCCAGGCCGGTCACGGTGGGGAACGCTCCAAGAAAGCGTTGGTAATACGGGATTACAGTCGCCACCTGGGTCTGTTGGAGCATGACCTCAGACACCCACACCGCGTAGGGGTCGCGACTCTTACGCCAAGGGAGGGAACGCGCGTTGCGGCGAAACCACGCCAGCAGAGCGTTTCGGATGGCCACTTCGTCCTGTTGCGCCAGCTTCATCCGCTTCATACTACCGCTTTTTGTTGTGGAGATGTCAGGGCGTGTGCATGCAAATTGCTTTCAGTGCGGGTTCGTGTTAGGTTGGCGACGTCCGACTAAGTCAGGGCGTTCAGGCCAACTTGAAGGCAGGGGATGCGCCACCGTGACAAGATCTTCCACCCTTTGGAAATGGGTCGCAGGTGCAACCGTGGCGCTCTGCGCGGCGTCCCCGCTGCCGGCGCAATACGAAGTGGCGCATAACATCACGTTGCACGGTCAGGTCCAAACGAAGGATGGGCGCGGGATCTCTGAGGGGGTGATGCTTTCTCTTCAGACCAGCGACGGCGCGCCGGTGGCCACCCGTCAGCCGGATTGGAACGGGAACTTCGATTTTGTCGGACTCAGCGCCACGGTTTACACTCTGAGTGCGAAGGTCGAGAAGTTTCAAAAGTTTCAGGAGTCTCTGGACTTCACCGACGCCCGCGTCACCTACCACACTTTCAACGTTGTCCTCTCCCCCCTGGAGAAACCGGCGGTCAACCTCGCGGCCCTACCCTCCCTGACCGATCAGGCCGCCCCCAAGAGTGCCCGCAAGGAGTTTGAGAAGGGAAGCCGGGCCTGGCGGGAGAACAAGCCGACGGAGGCGCGCCAACACCTGCAAAAGGCCATCGAAGAATATCCCTGCTACGCGCGGGCACAAACCGCCCTCGCGGGTGTCGATCTTGCCGCGCACAATATGGCGAATGCGGAGGCCTGTTATAGGCGCGCCATACATTGCGATGGCACATACTCAGACGCCTTCTACCAGTTGGCGCAGCTTTACATGGAGGAACGGAAACCTGCGGACAGCGAAGCGATTCTGCGCGAGGCGCTGCGCCTTTCTCCAAACGCCTGGCTTTTCCACTACCAGCTAGGAAACGCTCAATTGGTCTTAGGAAAATCCCGCGAGGCCTCGCAAGATTTCCTTACTGCGCAATCACTCCATCCCGATATGCCGCCGGAGTTTCACATTAAGCTTGCCAACTCTTACCTGAAGATGGCGGAGTATTCGAAGGCCCTCACGGAGATTGACACCTATCTCCGCCTGAACCCGCAAGGGCCCTTCGCCGCGAGTGCGAAGAAGGTTGCCGAGAAGCTGCGGAGTGGAAGCATAATCGACGCGGCGCCCCAAGCGGAAATGCCTTCGACCGCCAAGCCATGAACGGAGCGGCCGTGACGCTGCGCACATACTATTTGGAACCATTTTCAAGACCCTGTGACCCCGATTGCAACGCGGACTGTCGACTACGCGGGAAGCCGGTGTTCCCCTGGGGGGAGCAAATTGGGTAGCCGGGGGTGCAACCCCCGGACCAGAGCCCACACCCCGCCTTCGGCACCCCTCTCCCCATCAGTGGGGAGAGGGGTAAGGGGGTGAGGGGCCATCGTTTCCGGGGGCGTTGCCCCCGGCTACGCATCTTCAGCCCCAAAGGGGCTGCGCCATCGAGAGGAGAGAAAGAACTCTATGCCTGACGATAAGAGCACATCCTGGACGCGGAGGCAGATCATTCAAGGAGCGGCGGTCACCGCAGTACAGGCACTCTTGCCAGCAGCCATGGCGGCTCGATTGTCTGCACAAGAACCGGCAGGAGCGCCTGCGCTGGGGAAGCAAACCCCAGAACCGAAGTTTCTCTCCGCGCAGCCGGTTTGGCCGAAAGGGCGCGAGCGGGAGAAAAACCTCTTTGTGGGCTTTCGCGCTTCTTTTGAGGCTCGAGACCAGCGCCCCGTTCTGCTCCGCGTCACCGGCTCCACAGTCTACCGGATATTCGTGAACGGGGTTCTTCGCGGCTACGGACCGGCTCGCGGACCGCATGACTACTATCGAGTAGACGAATGGGACCTTACACCGGACTTGCATTCGGGGCGAAACTTCGTGGCACTCGAAGTTGCCGGTTACAATGTGAACAGCTACTACCTCCTTGACCAACCGTCCTTCCTCCAGGCGGAGGTAGTGGCGGGAACGACCGTGCTCGCTTCTACCGCAGGGAGCGGTAGCCAATTCGAGTCCGTCATTCTCAGCGAACGTGTCCAAAAGGTGCAGCGCTACAGCTTTCAGCGGCCCTTTTCAGAAGTCTACCGGATCCGGGTTGGATACGACCGCTGGCGGAGCGACCCGTCGTCTCCCCTTCAATCGCTGGAGTGCCCGGTATCTCCTCCTAAACAACTTCTGCCGCGCCGAGTTCCCTACCCGGAGTTCCTTCAGAGACGCCCTGTCAAACACGTGTCGCGCGCCAATGTTCGGACGGGCGTGCCGGTGGAAAAGCCGTGGAAAGATCGGTCCCTCACAGGCATCGGCGACAAGCTGGGCGGATTTCCCGAAAGCGAGCTTGAGGCGATCCCTTCCCTCGAGCTTCAGCACGTGGCCGCCGAGTCACCCAAGATGCTCAACGTCCCTTACGCCGCAGGGGAACGGATTAATGTCGGGCCGTTCACTCAACATATCGTGGACTTCGGCGCCGACGTCACGGGTTTTGTCGGAGCGAACGTGAATTGTTCAAAGGCGGCGCGGCTCTTTCTGGTCTTCGATGAACTTCTGAGCGATGGCGACGTGGACTTCAAACGGCTTTCCTGCGTCAACATCGTGAGCTACGAACTGCCGGAAGGGATCTTCGCTCTCGAGGCTTTCGAGCCCTACACGCTTCGCTTTCTGAAACTGTTAGTCCTCGAGGGCGAATGCGAGTTCGGCGATATTTATGTGCGCGAATACGCCAACCCGGCCGTCCGCGAGGCGCATTTTCAGGCGAGCGACGAGAGGCTCAACCAACTCTTTGCCGCCGGGCGCGAGACCTATCGGCAAAATGCTGTGGATATCTTCACCGACTGTCCCTCCCGGGAAAGAGCCGGCTGGCTCTGCGACAGCTTCTTCACGTCGCGCGCCGCGCTGGACATCGGCGGCTCCACCACGATGGAAAGGAATTTCTTTGAAAATTTCCAACTGCCTCCGCACTTCGCCTTCATCCCGGAAGGCATGTTGCCGATGTGCTATCCCGCCGATCACAACGACGGCAACTTCATTCCTAACTGGTCCCTCTGGTTCGTTCTTCAACTTGAGGAGTATCTCGCCCGCAGCGGCGACCGCCTGACGGTCGAGGCGCTGCATACCAAGCTCACGCGCCTGTTCGAGTACTTCCAGCGCTTCGAAAACCAGGACGGATTGCTGGAGAAACTCGACGGTTGGGTCTTCGTAGAATGGTCCAAAGCCAACGACTACGTGCAGGACGTGAACTATCCCTCCAACATGCTCTATGCTGCCGCGCTCGATGCTGCTGCGCACATGTATTACTCACCGCACTGGGCGGAGAAGGCCGCGAAGGTGCGCGAGACGGTACGACGCCAGTCTTTCGACGGCCACTTCTTTGTGGATAACGCAGTCCGCCAAAACGGCAAGCTCGTAGTGACCCGCAACCGAAGCGAGGTTTGCCAGTACTTCGCCTTCTTTACAGGCACCGCTTCTCCGGAGACAAATGCGGAGCTGTGGCGAACTTTACAGGCACAATTCGGCCCGGGGCGCCAGGCGTCCAAAGCCTTTCCGGAGGTTGCGCCCGCCAACGCCTTTGTCGGGAATGTACTTCGTCTTGAACTCCTCGCGGGACAAGGTCTGAGCCGCCAGATGCTCGACGAATCCGTGTCCTATTATCTCTATATGGCGGAACGTACTGGCACGCTTTGGGAAGACATCAGCCCGACCGCGAGTTGCAACCATGGGTTCGCCTCCTACATCACGCACATGCTCTATCGCAACGTGCTCGGTCTTTGGGCCGTCGACCCCGTCAACAAACGCGTCCACGTCCGTCTTGCCGACGTTCCCCTAACGTCATGCTCGGGAGGAGTTCCCACGATTCACGGGATGGTTGAATTGAGCTGGAAGACGCAACGCGACACGATCTCCTATCAGGTCGGCACGCCGAAGGGATTCGAAGTCCAGATCGAGAACTCGTCGGGAAAGAAGTTAACCCTCAGTCGCCATCGATGACCGACCACGCGACGTAGGGGCGACCCTTGTGGTCGCCCAACGGCGGCCAGAACGGTTGTCCTTGTGAGGGGACAGCGAAGGGGAGATCCTCGTGATTGCTTGAGGGCGGCCGCAAGGGCCGCCCCTACGAAGGAGACCCGATGGACCGCAGATCGTTTCTCCAAGTCACCGCAGCCGCATCGAGCATACCCGCCCGCCTGGGCCAGACAAGGTTGCCAAGCGGTTCTTCTCCCTCCAAGCCCCGAATGAAGCTGGGTACCCAGTTCGGTTCCGGCCCATCGGATGAGACACTTCGGGTTCTGGCCGCCTTAGGCGTTAATCACCTCTGCAGCGGGCTCCCCTCCGCACGCCTGGACGAGCATTGGAGCGTCGAAGGACTGACGAAGCTGAAGGAACGAATGGAGTCCTTCGGCCTGGAACTGCTGATGGTCCCGTTACCGCTGAGCTCAAGCCCAATCGAGCGAGCGGAGAATCCCGCCATCATGTTGGGGAAATCGCCCGACCGCGACCGGGAAATCGACCAGATCTGCCAAATGATCCGGAACGTCGCCCAGGCCGGAATTCCTTGCGTCAAGTACAACCTGACCATACTTGGCGTGCCGCGGACTGCCCCCACCGCGGGGCGCGGCGGGGCGCTGTACAGCACGTTCAACTACGGCATCGCCGAACAAAAGGACACACTCACCGAGGCGGGTTCGGTGAGTGCGGATATGATGTGGGAGCGAATCACCTACTTCCTGGAGCGCGTAGTCCCGGTAGCGGAGGAATGCAAGGTTAAGATGGCTTGTCACCCGCACGATCCCGGCATGCCCCGTGAGGCGGGCTTTCACGGTGTGCACCGCGTTCTGGGCAGCGTCGCCGGCTTGAAACGCTTCATCGAGATTCGTCCCAGCCCTTTTCATGGTCTCAATTTTTGCCAGGGGACGGTGAGCGAAATGTTGGATCGCCCCGAGGAAGAGATTTTCGACGTCATCCGGTATTTTGGCGAGAAAGGTAAAATTTTTAATGTCCATTTCCGCAACATTCACGGGCACTTCTTGGACTTTCAAGAAACCTTCCCGGATAATGGCGACGTCAACATGGTGAAGGCAATGAGGGTCTATAAGCAAATCGGCTACGACGGCATGATCATGCCGGACCATGCCCCGCAGATCGACAGGGACACGGCCCAGAAGCAGGCTTTCGCTTTCGAGTACGGCTACATACGGGCTCTCCTCCAAGCCGTAGAAAACGAAACTTAAAGAAAGGGCACTCCATGGATGCAAGGTGGGCGGCATGGGCCGCTCGATTGAATGCCGTCGCACAAAACGGCCTCCTTTATTCTCAAAACCCCTTCGACCGGGAGCGATATAATTCCGTGAGGAAGATCGCTGTGGAAATCATGGAGGCAAATACGGGCGTTGAGTCTACCCTAATTCGAGATTTCTTCGAACGCGAGCAAGGCTACGCCACGCCCAAAGTGGAGGTGCGCGGAGCAGTCTTTCGCGAGGGCAGCCTTCTTTTCGTGAAGGAACCTGAGGACGGCCGCTGGAGTCTCCCCGGCGGATGGGCGGATGTCGGGGAGTCTCCCAGCGAGGGCGTGGTGCGCGAAGTGTACGAGGAAGCGGGCTATGCGACCCGTGCCGCCAAATTGCTCGCCGTGTATGATCGGAACAAGCACGCCCATCCTGCAATCGCCCACCACGTTTACAAGCTCTTCATCCGGTGCGAACTTCTAGGCCCGGAGCCCACCAGGAAAGCGGAGGCGGAAGCAAAGTTTTTCGACGAGGGTGCAATACCGGAACTTTCCACGATGCGGGTGACGGCGGATCAGATTTTCCGGCTCTTCGAACATGATCGGCACCCGGACTGGCCGGCAGACCTTGATTAGAAAACCTCGAACCTGTCATGCTGTCCGTAGCGAAGCATATCCGCAGTTGTGCGCAGTTCTTCGGATCCCCACGCACAAGCGGAGACCGTTCGCCCAGGATGACAGTAATTGCACCTGCGGGGGCATGCGGTGAAACTTGTCTACTCGGATCGGTATGATTTGAACCTGGGGAGTCACGTTTTCCCATCCGAAAAGTATCGCCTCACCAAAGAAAAGTTGCTGCACGACCAGATCGTGGAGCCGGGAGACTTCGTCGAACCACCTCCGGCCTCGGACGACGATATCGCTTTGGTTCATCACCGGGAGTACTTGCGCAAGCTCCAGACCGGCAAACTCTCCTACCTTGAGGTGATGCGCCTCGAGATCCCCTATTCTCCCGAATTGATCCGCGCCGTTTGGCTTTCCGCGGGTGGATCAATTTTGGCAGGGCGATTGGCGCTCGAAGATGGAGTAGCCGTCAATGTGGGCGGCGGATTTCACCACGCCTACCCTGACCACGGCGAGGGCTTCTGCGTGTTAAACGATTTTGCTATCGCGATTCGCCGCCTGCAAAAGGATGGAAGCATCGAGCGCGCCATGACGGTGGATTGCAACGTCCACCAGGGCAACGGCACGGCGGCGATCTTTGGCGGCGATCATTCGGTTTTCACGATGTCCATCCACCAGGAAAACAATTATCCCTACCCTAAGCCGCCCAGTTCTCTCGATATCAATCTGGCCGACGGCGCTGAGGATGAAGAGTACCTGCGCGAACTTAGCCAGGGATTGAATCGGGCTCTCGCTGAATTCACGCCCGACCTGATCTTCTATATAGCCGGCGCCGATCCCTACCGGGATGATCAATTGGGCGGCTTGAAGCTCTCACTGGAAGGCCTCGAGCAACGCGACCGGCTGGTTTTCGAGAAGGCGAGAGCCAAGTCCATACCCGTCGCCGTAACCCTGGCGGGTGGCTATGCGCGCCGCCTCGAGGACACAGTTCAAATCCACTCCAACACTGTCCGGGTGGCAAAGGAATTTGCGAGGTAATGATTGAGAACTATGAGGTCGAGATCGAGAATGAGGTTATGGATCTACGTCGCGATGACTGTTTGCTTGAGCGTGTCTGCCGCCTACAGCACGGATTCCTCTCTTCCGGCTCCGGAGAAGCCGCGCGCCATTATTCTGATTTCCATCGATACGCTTCGCGCTGATCACTTGAGCAGCTATGGGTACACCGCCATCGAGACGCCTCACATCGACGCGCTGGCAAAAGGCGGCACACTATTCTCTGACGTTGGTTCTCAAGTCCCTTTGACCTTCCCCTCGCACGTTTCTCTTTTCACCTCGACCTATCCGTTCTTCAACGGGATCGAGGACAACGGCGAGACCTTGGCGCCTAACGTCGTCACCTTAGCCGTCCTCCTCAAGTTGCACGGCTACCGCACCGCAGCGGTGGTGGGTGGATACGTGATGGACCGTAGCTTCGGACTGAACCGCGGTTTCGATATGTACGACAGCCGGTTCGATCAGACGGGCCAAGAGGAATCAAAGACGAGTGAAATCAAGCGTTTAGGCGCAGACGTCGTTTCCATCGCCACCCGGTGGCTGACCGCGAACTCCAACTCAACTTTCTTCCTCTTCGTCCATTTTTATGATCTGCACACACCCTATAATCTGCCCGCGAGCTACAAGGCGCGATTCGGCACCGGATACGATGCCGAACTCCGCTACGTGGACGAGCAGGTAGGAACTTTCCTGGATTTCCTGCGGCAGCGCAATCTCTTCGATAACAGCCTCGTGGTTCTCCTGGCCGACCATGGCGAGGACCTGGGAGATCACGGGGAGGAGATGCACGGTTTCTTCGTCTATCAGAGTACGATTCGGGTGCCGCTGATTGTGCATTGGCCTGCGGGAAGTGCAAGCTTCCCTGCGAAGGTCGCGGAACCGGTTCGCCTTATGGACGTGGCGCCGACCATCCTGGAGTTCGCCGGCATTCCCGCGCCGCCCGAATTTCAGGGGCGCAGTCTAATGGAACTGTTGCGTCCGGACGGTTCGAAGACCCCTCGAGACATTTACAGCGAAACCCTCTACGCGCACATGCATTTCGGATGCAGCGCATTGCAGGCTTTGCGCAGCGGAAGATACAAGTACGTCGAAGCTCCGAAGCCCGAACTCTACGATCTCACCGCTGACCCGGGCGAGATGCGGAATATCTATTCGCAGCGCACCGCCGTCGCACAGGCCCAGAAGGAAAAACTGGCAGCGCTTCGCGCGCGGTTGCGGCGTCAAAATCCGTTACCGCAAAGGGTGCTCGATCCGGGCACCCTGGCGCGTCTGCGGTCATTGGGGTACGTGGCGGGAAGTGCCGGCGACTCGCAATCTGCCGAAGGCGGCGCCGATCCAAAAGATCGTATTAAGGACTTTAGAGAATATGGACGCGCCCTCGACCTCGCCGGCGAGGGCCGTATCGACGAATCCGATCTGATCTTCAAGCGGCTGCTTGCCAGTCATCCGGACCTCGTCGACGTGCGTATGAATCTAGCGTGGAATGAGTTGCAGGCGGAGCATTACGAGCAGGCCGTGCGGGATTACCAGCAGGTGGTCAAGGCGAACCCGGGGGACCTGAAAGCCCATTACAACTTCGGCGTAAGCCTTTTTCGATTGGAGAAACTGGACGAAGCCACGAGGGAATTTCAGGCAGCTCTTGCGATCTCGCCTTTTTTTGCCCCCGCAGACGATGCGCTGGGCAGCATTGCCCTCCAGAAGAAGGACTACAACCAGGCCCGCGCGCTGTTCGAGCACGTTTTGGCCGTCAGCCCCAACGACTACGAGGCGCATTACAATTTGGGTACATTGAGTGCGCTTCAAGGACAATGGGACGCCGGCGAGCGGCACCTCCGGGCGGCGATGAGTGTCGATCCCGCCGATCCCGAGCCTCACGACGCCCTGGGCGACCTATACCTGAAGAAGGGTGATCTGGACAAAGCGTACACTGAATTCCTGGAGTCGGTTCGGCTCAGTCCCAAGTCGGCCTCCGCGCATTACGATCTGGGATTGGTACTCCAAAAGCAGAAGAAGCCCAACGATGCCGCCAACGAATTTCGCCGGGCGCTGGCTATTGATCCACAGTTTAGTGCGGCGCGCGACGCTCTGAGCCACATGGCACCAGCACCGAATTGATTTGCGGCGCGCGAACTCTCTTTCAGTAGCTGTTTACGTGGAAAGGGCTGCATGGCCTGTCACCGGGTTTTTCGTCGGACCGTACTCTGTTTTATCGGTTCTGTCTTCCTGGCGGGGAATGCACGGGTTGCAGACGGCAAAGAGCTCTCTCATGGCGGGACCATTCTACTGATCGGGGATTCTATTTTCGACTGCCATGAAGGCGACAAGCGTATCGAGTTCGTGATGCAGCGGCTGTTTCGGCAAGTCACGCCAGGTACCCGCTGGACCATCTTCAACGAGGCCCACGGCGGCGAGTACATAGGCCCCAAGGTGGGGAATCCCCTGGGTGTCTCCCAGCCGCTTTTTGCGACCGAAACCACAGGACGCTTTTTCGAAATCGTAAACCGTCACCCGCAGGTCGACGCCGTGGTCATCAACTACGCCGCGAACGACAGCAAGGTCTATCCTCCCGGCATCTTTCGGAAAAGGATCGAGGCGCTGGCCGGGTTGCTCGAAGAGAGGTATCCCGGCGCCGTCCTCGTGATGTGTACCTCCATGTACCTCGATCCACACCACGCGGCGCCTTACCACATCGAGAATCCCCAGTCGCCGGGGTTTCATGATGGGGACCTCAGGAATGTGTATCTGGAGCCCTATAATCGGGAAATCCGCGAACTGACGGCCGCCCGGGGCTATCGCTTGGCAGATACCTACCGGCGCCTCGCCGCTGAGACGGCCAGGGGCAACTGGGACCTTCGGCTGCGCGCCGATGAGGCAGACCCCAAAGACGATCCCCAACACGTCGGCGACATGCGGTGGTACGACAACGTCCATCCCAACGACCGCGGGACCGAAGTCATCGCTGCGGGGGTGGTGGAAGCCCTCCTGAAGAGCCGCTGAAGCGGTGAGCTTGGATTATTGTCCCCTTCGCCGCACCGCTGGTCTGCGGATTCCTTCTGTCCATGGCCCGACCGGAACAAGGTACGCAGGGCGCCGTATCTAAAGGGGCTTCCGCTTGTACTTCAGCCCGAAGATGACGACCCATGCACCGGATTTGTCCTGGTGTCGAACGTTCCAGTCATAGTCGTCGTCCCCTGTCCGCACGATCGTAGAGCGATACGTGTGCGCAACGGCATCGACGCCGATGATCTGAAATTCCTGTTCCAAATGGTTGCCGCTCCAGGCGGCCTCACCCTCGGTTAGTACGCCTTTGTCGTCGGTGTAGAGGAAAGTGAACTTCTTCTTCGCAGGATGCCACGCATACAGGCCTGAGTAGACAGGCACCAGCTTCCCGTCGGTCAGAAACCAGGTGGTGAATTCCAGACCCTGATGGTTGTCCGCCTGCCTGAATCTGGCTTCGACGTAAAAGGGTTTCCCGTCCGGCCCCTTCTCACCCTCGGCCGTCCATTTGCCTCCCATCAGCCAGGAAAGTTGGTCGATGGGGTTTGGCGCCGCAGGCTGAGTCTCTGAACTCAGCGGGCCGGTAAAGCATGCGAGGACTGCAAGTACACAAATCGCCAAGCGCGTTCGCATTGGTTCGAACCTCCTCATTAAACTGTGAGTTTGACCCTGATTCTATTGGAGCGCCGGTTTGCGCTGGCGCGCACCCTCCGCCAGCAGCCGATCAAAATAATCGCGCAGTTGAGCCACCGACGCGTCGTACGGCTCCAGGCTTTGATGCGCGCGCGCTTGCATTACTGCCCCTTCCATAACGGTCAGAACGAAGACGGCCAATTGCTCGCGATTGACCGTCGATGGGAAACGATCCTGAGCGTCATCGAGGCAGGTCTTAATCCACACTCTCCATCCTTCGAAATTCGAGGCAATCTTCTCTCGGGCGCGAGGCAGGTCATCGCAGACTTCCAGCGCCAAGTTGCCGATCGGGCAACCGTGGGTACAACCGGTGTAGACCAGGCCTTGACGGTACCCATCGAGAATTCCGAATACCCGCTCAATCGGGTCCCTGACACGGGAAAAAACCGGCTCAATGACCATGGGCCACAAGAGTTCCATGTAGCGGTCGAGCACGGCCAGGAGCAGTTCCTCTTTTGTGCGGAAGAAGTAGTAGAGACTGCCACTCCGCACACCAGCGTGGCCCACCACATCCGCCAAACTAGTGGATTCGTAGCCTCGCTCCCAAAACAGGATTCGCGCCGATTCCACGAGTTTGTGGCGAGTTGGGGATTGTGGACTCATTTGTAAAGCAGCGGGTCGTCAGACTCGGAACCTGAAGCCGCCGTTGGGGATATCGCCCCGCCAAGACATACTTAGTTGGTCACCCAACTAAATTGCCTTGGCGATGGACACTTTGTCAAGGAAAAACAAGCGGGAAAGAGACCCCGGTTGGTGCGGCGACGGCAAGGCATGATCTGGGGGGCAGACCTGACAACAGGTAATGCCGCCGCACAATCCGGTCAGGGTTTCGGAAGCAGCGCGCCCAACTTCCGCCAGTTCGTCAGCACAACGTGGTTTTCCTCTAAGGCCTTTCGGAACTGCGGGCTGGTCATTACGTCGAAGTCACGCTGCCGCCAGGCGCCGCCATAGTCCGAATGGTCGACGGTGACGGCCTGCATTTCGGCATTGTCGTGCGCGAGGTGAACGATGAGTTCCGATACGCCGGGCGGCAAAGTCCTCAGGATATGCGTGTAATAGTCCAGCCAGGCGTCCGGCTTGATCGGCGGGGCGGCCATGAATACGCGGTCCAGGATCACGTCCGTGGGCTTGAGGGCTGAGTACATCTCCGGAGGCACACCGGGAATCTTCAACACCAGAAAGGGCAGGTGATACTCATGCGCGACATTGATGAGTACCGCCATCAAGGCTGGCTTGGTGAAGAGCGTTCCCATGTGTGAATCGAGATGGGTGGGACGGATTCCCATCTTCAGGGCGGTTTCCACCTGCGCACGCACTTCCCGCTCCACCTCCTCCGGCTTGATATGCCGCAACGCCTCTTCGACGGTGGAGAAGAGATAGCCCTGAGGATCGAGCAGGGACGCCACCTGATCGCGTGGCGCGATAGGGCCCCACTTGTAGGTTTTCCATTCACTCGTCAAGGTCAGGTGCAGGCCGAGATCAGCCTCCGGGTGCGCCTTCGCGTAATCCGCTACTTCCGTAAGCCATGGACACGGAACCATGATGCTGGCGGACGACACGGCGCCCCGGTCCAGCGCTTCAAAGCTTGCCACATCCTGTGAGTGTGCAACCGCCAGGTCATCGGCGTGGATGATCAGCAGTTTGGCATCGGGGGGGTAGCCCAGCCGCTGCAACAGGGGCTGATTTTGCGCGCCGGCAGGCAATGACACCGCGGCGAGAAGATAGGCGGTAAAAAGGCTAGGTTTGTTCATGAGCAACCTCCGGTCTTTCACAGAACTGAGGGATTATATCAGTGCGAGGCGCCGGCGCAGGCAACTTCCGACCTGAGAACACCAAAAGCAGCTCGGACCAAGACGCTAAGTCGAAAGGAACTGCAATTCTCGAATTCCTTGCGTTTCTTTGCGAGCTTTGCGGACTTTGCGCCTTGGCGTGAAACCGGTCTTTCGTCAGTTGTCTGCAATTACTTATGAATGTTCACGAGGAGGGAATTCATAGACCCTGTGCGGTAGCCTTCCAGGTCCAGGGTGACGAACTTGAAGCCGAGTTCTTTGAAAACCTCGACAAACTTACGAGCCATTGCGGAATCCAGCGCTCGCGGCATCTCGTCAGAAGCGATCTCAAGGCGGACCAGTTCCTCATGATAACGAACCCGGAACTGCCGGAAGCCAAGCGCGCGCAGGGCCTCTTCGCCCTTTTCCACAAGCGCCAATCGTTCCGGAGTGACCTCGATGCCGTAGGCAATGCGCGAAGAGAGGCACGCCGACGCGGGGCGATCCCACACCGGCACCTCACCCCGGCGGGCAAGCTCACGGATGTCGGCCTTAGTAAGGCCCGCATCCAGCAGTGGGGTTAGCACCTTGTGCTCGCGGGCGGCGCGCTGGCCGGGGCGCCAGTCGCCTTGGTCGTCCACGTTCACGCCGTAGGCGACGGCGGCGAACCCGCGCTGGGCAACGAGCGCATCGAGTTTGTCAAACAGCTCGTCCTTGCAAAAGTAGCAGCGGTCGGAATTATTGGCGCGATAGGCGGGGTTCGAAAGTTCGTCTGTGATAATGAACTCATGCGGCAGCTTGAAGCGCGCCACCACGCCCTGCGCTTCTTGCCGGTCGCGCGCCGAGTAACTGGCGCTCAGCGCCGTCACCGCCAGCATGCGGTCCCCCAGCGCCTGGTGCGCCGCATAAGCGAGGTACGCCGAGTCCACCCCCCCTGAATAGGCCACCACCAGCGACGGCACTTGCCGCAGTTGCTCCAGCAGCCGCTCTTCTTTCACTTCCAGCTCATTCATCCCTGACACCCACCACTAAAGAGTAACGCTAACCGACTGGTAGAGGCAATCCGTCAGTTGACGGATTGCCCGCGGGCGGCCACAAGGGCCGCCCCTACAGAGCAATTTCGGTCACTATTGAATCAGTTTCGGCTGAGGGGATTCGGTCTCGCCGTTTTCGGTGCTGATCAGGCAGACGGCGGCGACCTCGTCGCCCTCTTCGAGGTTAATCAACCTGACGCCTTGCGTGGAGCGGGCCGATTCGCGGATGGCGCCGGCGTCGAGGCGAGTGATCTTGCCCTGCTGGCTGATGATCATGACCTCCGACTCCTCGGTCACGCTTAGCACCCCCACGACCTTGCCGTTTCGATCCACGGTCTTGAGGTTGATGACGCCTTTGCCGGCGCGCGACTGCAAGCGATACTCGGTGATGGGCGTCCGCTTGCCGTACCCTTTCTCGCTGACGGAGAGGATCAACTCCTTCTCACCTACAATCTCCATGCCCACGATGTAGTCGCCCTTCTCGAGGTCCATCGCATAATTGCCATAAGCCTGCCTGCCCATGTCGCGCACATCGCTCTCCGGGAAGCGGATCGCCATGCCCTCATGGGAGGCGAGGAATATCGTGTCCCGGCCGGAGGTCATAGTAGCTCGGATTAGCGCATCGCCTTCCTCGACTTTCATGGCGATGATGCCGCCCGACCTGGGGCTGGAGAACTCCGCCAGGCGCGTCTTCTTGATCAAGCCCAGGCGCGTCACCAGGGTCACGTAGCCCTCCACGGCGTACGACGCGCCGTCGATCGTCACGTCCTTTGGTTCGTCAGGCAATTCCCGGACTACGAGGACCGCCGCCACTTTCTCGCCGGAGGCGAGGTTCACCAGGTTGACCACGTTCTTGCCCTTGCCCGCGGCGCTCACGTCCGGAATCTCGTAAACCTTCAGCCAATACATCTTGCCGGTGCTGGTGAAGACCAGGATGTAGCTGTGGGTGGAGGCGATGAAGAGGTGCTCGACGAAATCCTCGTCGCGCGTCGTCATGCCGCGGCGTCCCTTGCCACCCCGTCCCTGCTGGCGATAAATGCTGAGCGGCGTGCGCTTGAGGTAGCCCGAATGCGAGACCGTGATCACCACGTCCTCGATCGCGATCAGGTCCTCGAGCTTGATTTCCGCCTGCTCCTCGATGATTTCGGTCCGCCGGACGTCTCCGTAATCCTTCTGGATTTCCTTCAGCTCATTCACAATCACTTTCTTCAGCACTTTTTCGCTGGCCAGTATTTCCTGGTACTCGGCGATCTTCTTTTGCAGGTCGTCATATTCCTGCTGAATCTTGTCGCGCTCCATGGCTGTCAGGCGCTGCAACTGCAACTCGAGAATGGCCTGGGCCTGGCGCTCGGTGAACTCGAAGCTGACAATCAGGCCTTGGCGCGCTTCGGCGGGCGTCTTCGAGGCGCGGATCAGCTTGATGATGGCGTCGAGGTGCTGAAGCGCTTTGAGGAATCCCTCGAGGATGTGCGCGCGCTCCTGCGCCTTGCGTAGATCGTAAGCGGTGCGGCGCCGAACCACCGTCACGCGGTGATCGATGAAGAGTTGGAGAGCTTCGATGAGCGGCAGCGTGCGCGGTTGGCCGTTGACGATGGCCAGCATGATCATGCCGAAGTTTTCCTGGAGTTGGGTGTGTTTGAAGAGGTTGTTCAGGACGACTTCCGGCACTTGTTCGCCCCTCTTTAATTCCACAACAATGCGCATTCCGTCGCGGTCGGATTCGTCGCGAACGTCGGAAATGCCATCGATCTTCTTGTCCTGGACAAGCTGCGCAATACGCTCAATGACTTTGGACTTGTTCACCTGGAACGGGATCGCGGTGATCACAATCTGCTGCTTGTCCTTGGTGGGCCGCTCGATGGCCGCTTTGGCTCGCATGGTGAACTGCCCGCGGCCGGTCGCGTAGGCGGATTTGATTCCGCTCTTGCCGTAGAGGTAGGCGCCAGTGGGGAAATCGGGGCCGGGAACAAGCGAGAGCACTTCCTCGAGCGACGCCGTGGGCTTGTTGATCAGGAGAATGGTGGCGTCGATGATTTCCGTCAGGTTATGCGGAGGGATCTTGGTGGCCATGCCGACCGCAATGCCGTCTGAGCCGTTGATCAGAAGGTTCGGGACGCGGGTGGGAAGAACCAGGGGTTCTTCCGTGGACTCGTCAAAATTCGGGCCGAAGTCCACGGTCTCCTTTTCGATATCCGCCAGCAACTCTTCCGCGATGCGCGCCAGGCGGCATTCGGTGTACCGGTAGGCCGCTGCGGGATCTCCATCCACCGAGCCGAAGTTGCCTTGCCCGTCGATGAGCAGGTAGCGCATGTTGAAGTCTTGCGCCATGCGTACCAGGGTGTCGTAAACCGCCGCGTCGCCGTGCGGGTGATACTTCTTAATGACCTCGCCCACCACGCCGGCGCACTTGATGTAACGCTTGTCGGAGGTGTTCCCCTCCTTGTACATAGCGTAAAGAATCCGCCGATGCACCGGCTTAAGCCCATCGCGCACGTCGGGAAGCGCCCGGCCAATGATCACGCTCATCGCATAGTCGAGGTACGACTTGCGCATCTCGTCTTCGATGTTGACCGGGATCTCCCGCGCCGGCTTGAATAGTTCTTGGTCACCCATGGGCAGCTCTCTTCCCGGTTAAGGCGAAAATGGCTTCAATTGCAGGCCGGGAATATAGTCAAAGTCTTTGATGTTCCCTGTGGCGAGGAGTTCCCCGCGGGTCATGGCCGTGGCGGCTATCAGAAGATCGGGGATGCCCGGCCGTCTCGACAGCACGTGCATTTCCATCAACCCGATTGCCAGTTTGGTTATTCTCTCGTCCAGCGGGACAATCTCCGCGAGTTCGTCCTCAAGCAATTTGAGCGTCCGTTGCAGGTCCGCCTTGTCGCGGCAGCCCCGCAGAAGTTCCAGATACGATACCGATGAGAGGTTCCGTTCGGCAAGGGGTAGGCGATCAACAAAAGCGATGGCGCGCGGATGACCGCGAAGAACCCAGATGATAATGTTCGTATCGAGTATCAAGGAAACTGTCGCGGTCTTCGGATCTTACGCACCCAGGCATTTACGTCTTTCATGTCTTTTCGTCCGGCCCATATCCCTACTGAGGGATGTTCGGCCAGAGGGATCGGCTTTCGAGGAGCGAGGGCGGTCAGTTTCGCGACGGGCCTGCCCCTGACGGTGATGGTCGCCCACCCTATGCGCTGCACTCCCTTTAGGACTTCGCGGGTCTTCACTCTCAGATCTTTGGCAGTAACGGTCATGCTCTCCCCTGCTCGCCGCTAAGTGTACACTTCAGAGTATACACTTCGTCGTTACATGACGCAACCTCGAAGCTTAAATGTCCAAATTCTTCACATCCAACGCGTTATCTTCGATGAACTGGCGGCGGGGCTCGACGACGTCACCCATGAGCACGGTGAAGATGTCATTAGCTGCCACCTGGTCCTCAACCTTCACCTGGAGCAGGAAGCGTTGTTCGGCGTCCATGGTGGTTTGCCAGAGTTGATCAGGGTTCATTTCTCCCAAGCCCTTGAAGCGTTGCACGGTAAAGGCTTTCTTTCCCAACGCCATGACGTGCTCAAGCAGTTGCCGACGGTCCTCAATCGCTAATTGGGTGCCGTTGGTAGACATAATAAAGGGGGGCTTATCGAAATCGCGCACGCGACGATGGAGGTCGAGCAGGCGCTTATAGTCGGCGCTCGAAACCAAGTCCCAGTCGATGGTCCGCTCTGCCAGCGTCTCGCTGGAAAACGCCAAGGTGTAAAGGTTGTGCTCCTCGTCGAGACGCAAGGTTGATTTGAAGCCTTCCGCCTTGAGATCCCTGTCGACCACCTCGAGTTTATCCTTGATTCTCGAATTCCATCTTCTTGCCGAGTTCGGCTTTCAGCAAGGCATTGATAGGACGGTCGTCGCCAAGTCTTTTTTCCAGCTTGGCGAAGAGTTCAACGTACTCAGCCAAAGCCATAAGGAAGTTGGTCAGTTCACCGCCCTGGAGTTTCGTCTTCTTGGCGTCGCCTATCTCGACGGTGTGATCTTCCGTGGCCCGGCGCATGATTTCGCGGCGAAATTCCTTCTCATCCCGGATGTAGCGCAGGGACTTACCCTTTTTAATCAGGTAAAGCGGCGGTTGGGCAATATAGACGTGTCCGCGCTCGCACCAGTTCCGGCATCTGGCGGTAGAAGAAGGTAAGCAGCAGGGTGCGAATGTGGGATCCGTCCACGTCGGCATCGGTCATGATGATGATTTTCGAGTAGCGCAGCTTGGTGAGGTCGAAGTCGTCTTTGCCGATGCCGGTGCCGAGCGCCGTGATAAGGGCGCGAATTTCTTCATGGCCCAGCATCTTGTCGAACCGCGCCTTTTCGACGTTCAGGATCTTACCTCTTAGCGGCAGGATGGCCTGATAGCGGCGGTCGCGCCCCTGCTTGGCAGAACCACCGGCCGAGTCGCCCTCCACCAGGAAGAGTTCACAGCGTTCCGGGTCTCGCTCCTGGCAATCGGCCAGTTTGCCGGGCAGCCCGCCGGAATCGAGTGCGCCTTTGCGCCGCGTTAACTCTCGCGCTTTGCGGGCAGCCTCGCGGGCGCGAGAAGCGTCGATGGCTTTGGCGCAGACCTTCTTGCCTACGGCGGGGTTTTTCTCGAAAGCCTCCATGAGCTTCTCGTAAACAAAGCTGGCCACCGTGCTCTGGATGTCGCTGTTGAGCTTTCCTTTGGTCTGGCCTTCAAATTGGGGTTGGGGAAGCTTGACGCTGATCACCGCCACAAGCCCTTCGCGCACATCCTCGCCCTGGAGGTTTTCCTTCACTTCCTTGAAAAGGCCCTGGTTCTGGCCGTATTGATTGATGGCGCGGGTGAGAGCGGAGCGGAAACCCGAAAGGTGAGTACCGCCATCCACAGTGTTGATGTTGTTGGCGAAAGAAAACACGGACTCCGCATAGCCATCGTTGTACTGGAGGGCGAACTCCATGTGCACGTCGTCGCGGTCGGTCTCTGCGTAAATCGGAGTGGGGTGCAGCACTTCTTTGTTCTTATTGAGGTGCTTCACGAACTCGGCAATTCCGCCGTCGTAATGGAATTCCGCCTGTTTGTTGGTGCGTTCGTCCTTGAGCCGGATGGTCAAGCCCTTATTGAGGAAGGAGAGTTCACGCAGGCGCTGCGCCAAGGTATCGTAATTGAAGTCGATCGAGTCCATGATCTTGGCGTCAGGCAGGAAGGTAATCTTGGTCCCGCGGCGTTCCGTCTTGCCCGCCCGCTTCAGCGGTTGGACGGGCTTTCCGCGCTCGTAGGATTGTTCCCAGGTGTAGCCGTCACGCCAGATTTCCAGGTCCAACCGCTCGGAGAGGGCATTGACAACCGACACGCCCACACCGTGCAGACCGCCGGAAACCTTGTAGCTGTTGGTGTCGAACTTTCCGCCGGCGTGGAGAACGGTCATCACCACTTCCGCCGCTGAGCGTCCTTCCTCCTTGTGCAAATCAACGGGAATGCCGCGCCCGTTGTCGATCACCGTCACTGAGTTATCGCTATGCACGACGACGTCGATGCGATCGGAGTATCCGGCCAACGCCTCATCGACGGAATTGTCCACTACCTCCCACACAAGGTGGTGCAGTCCCATGGCGCCCGTCGATCCGATGTACATCGCCGGCCTCTTGCGCACAGCTTCCAAGTCGCCAAGTACCTTGATGCTCGCCGCGTCGTAGGCCTGGGCTCCATTAGGCTCTCCAGGCTTCTGCTTGCTCACGTGTTCCCTCAACCTCCCGTTCTATCCCCTTTTGCAAAAAAAGCCGGCAGAGAAAGAGTCTTCCCGCCGGCTCCACTTCACTTCTCCAAGATGAGCAACGACCAGTCGACAGAATTATCGCCCCTCGCTCTCCCGAAATCACGTGCTTCGCGTCATTCCCGCGCCAGCGGGAATCCATCGTGCTCAGGGCGGACAATGGACCCCCGCTGGCGCGGGGTGACGACGATGATCCTCTAAATCCGCATGGGCATCACCACGTAGCGATACCGGTAGGCCCCGCCGTCAACCGGCCGAAATTGGCCGGCGCTCTGCTCGTCCTTCAACTCCAGGGAAATCTTCCCGGCGCCTTCCACCACGTTAAAGAAATCCAGCAGGTACTGGTAGTTGAAGCCGATCTGCATGGCCTCATCCTGATAGGGCGTGTCAAGTACTTCGCGGGCCTCGCCATATTCCCCGCTCGAGGACGATATTTCCAGTTGTCCCTTCTCCACATGCATCCGGACAGCCCGCGAGCGCTCGTCAGCAAGCAAGGCGACCCGGCGCACAGCGGCGGAGATGCTTTCCTTTTCGAGTTGCAGGACACGGTTGTTTTCGCGGGGAAGAACCGCCTCATAGTTCGGAAACTGCCCCGTCAGCATGCGGCAAATCAGGACACGTTGACCCAGAGAAAAGAAGAGATGGCCCTTCATCCTTGGAGATGCTGACCGGTAACTCGCCATCCCCTTCCGACAGCAACCGCACCAGTTCGCCCATCGCCTTTTTGGCGATGAGCAACTTCAACTCGTTCTTGAGCCCCGCAACCTCGATGTCGCGCTCAATCAAGGCAAGCCGGTGCCCATCCGTCGCCACCATCGCCACACTGCCGGGCCTGAGCAAGAGCAGAGCTCCATTCAAAGTGTAACGAGACTCCTCATTTGAAATTGCGAATACCGTCTTCTGGATAGCGGTTGCAAGCACATTCGCGGGGAGCGCGGCCAAAGCCGGCGGGACGACCGGCAGCATCGGGAAATTGTCCTTTGCCATTCCCACCAGCTTAAAGGAAGAGCGTTCACACGTTACCTGGACCCAGTGGTTTTCCAAGGCCTTGAAATGAACCTCAGCTTCGGGAAGAGAGCGCACGATTTCAATAAGGCGCTTGGCAGGAATGGTCCCGGAGCCCGGGGTCTTCACTTTGACCGGGCAATTACAGCACACCCCTAGGTCAAGATCGGTGGCGCTGATTCTAAGATTTTCTCCCTCAACCTCAACCAGAAGGTTGGAGAGAATAGGAATGGTCGTCTTTTTCTCAACCACTCCCTGAGTGAGAGCCAGTTCTTTTAGGACCCGAGCCTTTTCTATAGAGAAATCCATTTCATTAGTATCCTATCAGGAGATGTTCTTAGTAGTAGGCACTGTGCAAGTGTGGAAAATTGTGCAAACCTCAGGCAGACATCCCGTTACAGACACTGGACCTGTGAATCGAACATTCCAGGCTGTGAATTTCGGTGCGCGATTCGGCGGCCTGGAGAAATTCACAAGTTTTCTCATCATGAACATCCTTCGAAAGCGGCTAAGTTCAACTGAGACTATCGCGAAGCTTGTTGAGAAGCCTGTTCAAATCTCTGTCCGACTGGCGCAAATCCGTAATCTTATTAATCGAGTGTAACACAGTTGTGTGGTGTTTCCCGCCGAATTCCCGGCCGATTTGCGGCAGCGACGCTGTGGTGAGTTGCTTAGCAAGGTACATGGCCACTTGACGAGGATAAGACACCGGCCGGCTGTTATTCTTGGACCGCAATTGAGGGAGTGATAGACCGAATTCCTGGCATACAGCGCGCTGGATGATCTCGATCGAGACGCGGCGTTCGCCTAGATCGACGAGGTTCTTAAGCACTTGCTGCGCCATGGCCAGAGAAATCTCCGCCCCGGTAAGCGAGGAATAAGCCACCAGTCGCGTCAGCGCCCCCTCCAGGTCACGGACGCTGGACCTGATCTTGCGCGCTATGTAATCGCTGACCTCTTCGGGCAGAGTAATCCCTTGGGCTTCGCATTTCTTGTCCAGAATGGCGTGCTTGGTTTCAAGATCCGGCGGTTGCAAATCGGCGAGCAGGCCCCAGGCAAAGCGGGAGCGCACCCTCTCTTCCAAGCCAGGGATGTCTTTCGGCGGGCAATCGGAAGAGAGCACAATCTGTTTCTGAGCTTCATAGAGGGCGTTGAACGTGTGGAAGAATTCTTCCATGGTTCGTTCTTTTCCGGCAATGAACTCGATATCGTCCATGAGCAGCACATCGATGTTTCTGTACTTTTCCCGGAAGGAATACATGCGGTCGGTCCGCAGGGAGCTTAAGAGATCGTTCGTGAAAGCTTCTGAGGAGACGTAGGCCAAACGCATTTCCTTCCAGTTATGTTTGATGGTGTGGCCTACCGCCTGCATGAGGTGCGTTTTGCCCAAACCAACTCCCCCGTAAAGGAAGAGTGGGTTGTAGGCCTTTGCCGGGTTCTGCGCAACGGCCTGGGCCGCAGCGTGAGCAAATTGGTTGCAAGAGCCTACCACGAAGGTTTCAAAAGTGTACTTGAGATTCAGCAGGTGGTCGACGGAATCGAAGTCCAGTTTGCTCTGGAGCGGTTTAGCAGGGTCGGCGCCAGCGCCCTTCTTGTCTGCATTTTCACCAAGGACATAGCGGATCTCCGTAATGCCCATGTTGAGATTCTGTAGGGCTTCGCTGACGAGCGGGGCGTAGTTCTCCTGAATCCACTCCTGGAATTCGCGGTTCGGAACACAGACGACAAGCGCTTCCTTATCCACATGGCTGAACCGGGTCGGCCTCAACCAAGTCTGGTAACTCTGCGTGTTGACCTTCGTTTTGAGATAATTCAGGACTTGGAGCCAGGTATTCATGATGGTTACGTAAGAGGATGGGAGTAAGCCTTGCGCGACCAATAAACCTTGCGGGATATGCGACAAGCAGGTTCCGAACCAACCCGTCGAGCCAACTCGCAATGGAAGCCGTCACCAGGCGTCCTCAGGCGATGAGTCTTGACCCTGCCATCTCCCCCATTTTTTGAATTGGAGCATACCTAAGACGGCGCGCGAGCTTAGCGGATACCACTCAGCTCACTATCTTAGTGTACCACGATCGGGTGTCGGCGCCAATCACTCTTCCGGTAGTGTCTCAATCTGATTTCGTAGCGGCGAGTTATCCGTCAACCGGCGGACCAAGTGGCAGCGTAGAGCCGCCTCTACCTACAATAAGCGCGCAATCTCGTCGCGCTCCGGAACGCGGAGAGGTTCTGTCCGGCCGTTCTCGACCCATTCGATGCCAGCCGCAGCTTCCGTTACCTCGCCGATGATTGCGGCGGTGATGTGACGCCGGGAGTAAGCACGGAGCAACCCAGGGGCCGACTCCGCGCTTGCGACGACGAGCAAGGAACCGGACGCAATCAAGGCGAAAGGATCAAACCTCAGGACTTCGCTCAAACGGCGTGTCTCTTCCAGAATGGGGACCTTATCTTTCCAGACGCGCAAGCCCACGCCGCCGGCCTTCGCGAGTTCATACAACGCTGACGCCAAACCTCCCTCCGTCGGGTCGTGCATGGCGTGGATCTCACCAAAGCGCTGTGCCAGCAAAGCGTCCTGCACAATGCTTATGCCCGGGCGAAGCAGCAAGCCCCGGGCTCGCCGGAGGGCTTCTAGGTGAACTTTCCGGCTCAGGCCGGGACCCTTTTCCCTGGCGAGGATCGCTGTTCCTTCGATGGCGATGCCTCGCGTGAGGAGCACGACGTCTCCCGGACGCTGACCGTCCTTTCTGATCAGCTTGGACTTTGCGACTTCACCGAGCATTTGACCGACCAGAATTGGACGGTCGAGGCCCAAGGTGACCTCCGTATGGCCACCACAGAGTGTCACACCTAAGTCGGAACACGCCCGCAGCGTATCTCGAAAGATGCGGCGCACCAAGGTCAAGGAGGTACTGCTCTCGGGAAGCAGCAAAGTGGCCAGGAACCAGAGCGGGCGGGCTCCCATCGTGGCGATATCGTTGGCGTTGATGTTCACGGCGTACCAACCGATCCGCTCCGAGGTGAAGGTGATCGGATCGGTCTTCGCCACCAGGTATTTGTCGCCCATATCGATTACAGCGGCGTCCTCGCCGAACCTCGGCCCCAGGACGACGCGGGAGTTTCTTGGTACTTGACAGGAGGTCAAGAGTCCCTGGAAAATGCGAGGGGGCAGTTTTCCGGCTGGAAATGGCTTCATAGTATGCTGAGTATAACCCAAAGGCAGTGACGGGTGACAGGTGATGAGCCGGACGGGGGGTGAGGTGGAATTTGTAGCGATGACCTCGCCTCGGTGTGATCGCTGAACGAGGTTGTGAACCCTGGCCGGCAAGCGGCTGGAAAGTGCCGCGACGCCGGGTGGAGTACAAATGCGGATCAAAAAGGCGACCAAGAGATACGAAGCGTGGCTGGCCGCGCGCCTGACCCTGATTCCGGCAGACATTACCTTGAAGCACTCCCGGATGGAAGAGGCGCCTTTCCCCTTTTTGCGCGCCACCTACTATCGCTGGGATCAACTATGGCGGGAGCTTCGAACGGATGTCGCCAAAGCGCCTCGTGTGCTGGCGGTCGGCGATCTTCACCTGGAGAACTTCGGGACCTGGCGCGACACGGAAGGACGCCTGATCTGGGGCGTGAACGATTTTGACGAGGCCTTTCCCATGGCGTACACCAACGACCTCGTCAGGCTCGCGGCGAGCGCGCACCTTGCCGTCGCGGCCGACCATTTGAAATTGGCCACGCAAGATGCGTGCAAGAGTATCCTGACCGGGTATCGTGAAGGCCTTGAGGAAGGCGGCAAGCCGTTTGTCCTGGAAGAAGATCACAAGTGGCTGCGTGAAACCGTCACCGGCGAACTCCGGGACCCTGTCCATTTTTGGGGAAAGATGAACGCAATGCCCACGCTCCGTGGCGAAATCCCCAAGAGCGCCCGGAAGGCGATCGAGGACCTGTTGCCGGAGCGAGGGATGATCTATCGCGTTTCCCACCGGGTGGCAGGATTAGGAAGCCTGGGCAGAGAGCGTTTTGTGGCCATCGCCGATTGGGGAGGAGCCAGAGTGGCCCGCGAGGCGAAGGCGCTGGCGCCTTCGGCGTGTGTTTGGGCCAATGAAGGTAAGGGCCCGCAGAGGATATTCTACGAGACGATCATCACGAGCGCCGCGCGGGCGCTTGATCCCTATGTGCATTTGCGAGGCAGATGGATTGTGCGCCGCCTCTCTCCACATTGTTCCCGTGTCGAGTTGGCCGCCCTGCCGCAAAGGCGCGATGAGGAACGGCTGCTTCACGCCATGGGATTCGAAACCGCGAATATCCACTTGGGGAGCAAGGATGCCATTAAGGCCGTTCGCCGCGACCTGGGTAAACGGAAGCCCGATTGGCTGCACGAAGCCGCCCAAGAAATGACGAAAGCTGTGTTGAAGGATTGGGAGGAATGGAGAAAGCCGTGACTGCCGCCCTACACGCCGCGGTCAGGCCGCATTCAGGAAGATTCCCGAGTAGTCCGAAAAACTCAAGTGCAGCGCCACATCGCGGACCGCGGTAAAGAACTGCTCAACATACTGCACGTCAAAACTGCGCTCGTCCCGCAAGTCCGTCAACTCCGACACCAGCACTCCAAACAACTTCTGCATCGATTCAAAGGAGCCGCGATCGAGGCGCATGGCTTCGACTGCTCGCAGGGCATGTGCGTAAGGCAGGGACGCGCCAACCGGCTTTGCCTGCCCCTGGTTGCCATTCCCCTCCCCTGCTTGCATCATCTGAGTCAAGATTTCAACCGCCTGGGAAATGACGCGGCGGTCGCGATCCCAAACTCTCTTGTGGAGGGAAACCTCGCGCAGCGATCTGGTAATCTCGTCGGCAAGGATTGCCATGCGCATGCTGTCGGAAGAACCCTGGCGGTTCGTGCCTTTAATCATGGATTCTTCTCCTTACTGCCTGACCCACATAAGCTTTCGTGATACGAAGAGCCGTGAGGCCCAAAGAGCATCGGGGCCTGCCGCTGCATTACTCACAATCTAATGCGCATCTAGCAATAACGCACTTTTCGCCGCTTGTCAATCCCCTTTCCACGCCTCCTGTGATAGCCTATATAGAAAGGCCAGCGGCTCCCTGTCTCGCGATTTCGTCACGCCACCGGCTGGTTGAAGCAGGGCGCATATTGGCGGGGGTAGGGCTTCTTCTCGCGGTAGGATCGCGCCAGTTCAAGGTAGATGCCCAAGTCCCGGTCGAGGTCCGACTGTGTACCATCAAAATAGAAATTGCGGATGGGGATGCCGCCGTGCTCCCTGCTGAGCTTGGGGTAGATCGCCTCGCTCACGATGCCATTCATGCAGGTGAAGGGGCTGATGTCGATGACGCCATCCGCGCCGTGCAGGGCAAGGTAAGCTGCCTTCCCCACGCTCAACACCATCTCACCCTGCGCCCCGCAGACGGGCAAATAGGGCCATGCCAATTCGATGACCTTCTCCACTTCCGGCTCCTCGTAACCCACGAAGTCCTCATGGAACGGGGCGGTCAAAGCGTGCTCATCGGAATGCTGGATGTAGGAGCGCACGCGCGCCTTGAGCATCGCCATCGAGAAGACGCGTCCGCGCAGGCGAAGCTTCCGCTCCTGTTCGGTATTCGTGTAGGCCACCCATTCGGCGATGTGGCTCAAGCAGCACTCGGCGCCGTAGCCCTCCAATTTGCGAATCAGGTCCTCATTGGAGAAGGTGTTCAGACGGCAAAAGATCTCCCCCACGACGCCGATCAACGGAGTTTCAGGGTCGTACTGCGCGGGCACTCGCCGGAACCTTTCGCGCGCCCGAATCACGGCTTCAACCAAACTCAGGAGTTGGCAGTCCATGTCCGCGCAACTTGCTCTCGAGCGTCTGGCACAAGTCCTGGAGCGAGGTCTGAAAGACGCCGTCCGCAGCGCCCGGACTGGTTTCATAAGGACGGGTTTTGAGCAGGGCGCGGTGAAGCGTGTCGGCGGAGACCAGGGCCCGCCAACCGGCGCGCAGAAATGCATTGGTGATGTCGCCCAAGTCCGCGTAGCCATTCTGGCTGCTCGGTGAAAGCACCTGGACATCGGCGTAGCCGGCCTCGCGCAAGACTTTTTTCAGGAAGGGCGCATACTGGCCGAACCGGCAGGGCCCCTCGGCAGTGGGCATGAAGAAGGCTGCGCTTGCGCCGGCCGGAAGCCCGGCATCTCGATGACTCGCAGGAAGTCGCCCACCGTGACCTTGGCGGGGTAGCACTCGTCGCCGGTGGTGTGCTTGCTCCCCAATTCGCGCGTCCGCTCGTTGGAGGGCGGAGTCGGCTGCGCCTCGATGCCCAGCCAGCGAAAAGTCGCCGCGAAGGCCTCCGAACTGCCTTCCGCCATGGTAGGAATGTAAACCGTCTTGCCCGCAAAGGGGATGGCCGGCGTTAATGCGCCGGCTTACATGACGGTGGTCGAAGAGGGGCATCGCAGAAATCCTTTGCTGTCGAGATAGGCTTCACAGCGGGTGATGAAGCCTGCATCGTTGGCGTGGCCATCGAACTGGAGCACCAGGGAAGGCTTGCCCGCCGCGTCGTCAACGAACGACTTGATATACGAGTCGGGGCCACACTTGAAGTTCGAGATGTAAACCAGGTGCAGGTTGGCATGGCGGCGAGCCAATCTGGCCGCGGCGAGAATGCGCCGGCCGGAATTCCAGTACATGTTGGCGTTGACGTCCGTGATGTCTTCCGACTCCAGAGGCAGGAAATCCATGGGGAGGACATTGACGCCATAGAGCGAACGCAGCTTGCGGAGGATGTCGCAGTTGACGCTGCGGTCGTACAGGTTGTAAGGCCGCCCCACCAGGAGCAGCGCCGGCTCGCCGCTGGTTTGAAGTTGGGCCAGCGCCTGGGCCCCGGCCTCCTGCACAGCTTCCGTGAAGGCCTCCTGGGCGGCATAGGCCGCGGTCACGGCGCGATCGCTCTTCTTGCGGGAAAAGCCAAGGGTGCGAGCGAACGCACGCTAGTTCTTTCTCCACATGATTCCTGCCAAAACGGAAATGCACGGTAGGGGTCAGCAACTTGGCGTGCTGAGTCTCGATCTTCGGCGCCGCGCGCACCACAAAGGGGAGCGTCTGGTTCCACGGACACAGGTGCGAATCCACCACCTCGTCCGGCGACTTCGGCGTTGACGATATTCGGAATCAGCAGGTAGTCTACTTTCTTGTCCAGCAGGTCCAGGACGTGCCCGTGAGCCACCTGCACCGGGAAGCACGGCTGGGCGACGGCTGTCTCTTCGCCGCGGGCGGAGATCTTCCGGTCCGTGGCCGCTGAAACCGTGACCTCGAAACCCAGTTCCTGGAAGTAGGCGCACCAGAAGGGGAAGCGGTCGTAGTAGAACATGCTGCGCGGTATACCTACGGTAGGCTTAGAGCCCATTGCGGGCAACAGAACTTCTTCCAGCAGCTTCTCGCGGTATTCCACCAGGTCGTCCAGGATCGGCTTGCGGTCGGACCGCGCCCGCTTGCGGAATTTGTCCGAGCATTGGTCTCCCCAATAAGTTCGTTCTCCTTCGATCGTAAACTCTTTCATGTCGCAGTAGTTCGAGCAGGCGCGGCAAACAAAATCCCGCACCGTGAACTGCACCTGGTGCAGGTCGTAGCCCCGGAAACCGCTGGCTTGGCCTGCGTTCTTCATCCGCTCGCGCGCAATCAGAGCCATGCCGATGGCCCCGATGACGCCGTTGTGCGGCGGAACGATGATTCGCTTGCCCAGGATTTGGGAGAACGCGGCCGCCACAGCGTCGTTGTAAGCGGTTCCGCCTTGGAAGAAGATGACGTTGCCGATCTTCCTTCCCCTCACCACCCGGTTCAGGTAGTTCAAGGCTACGGAGTAAGCCAGGCCCGCCGCCAGATCGCCCTATTTCCGCGCCCTTCTGCATCATCGAGGTGACGTCCCGCTCCATAAAGACAGTGCAGCGCTCACCCAGGCGGGCGGGGTTGGCCGAGGCCAGGGCCAGACGTGCGAACTCCTCCTTGATGGAAATCCCCAGCTTTTCGGCCTGCTCCTCGAGGAACGACCCGGTGCCCGCCGCGCAGGCCTCGTTCATGGTGAAGTCCACCACGACGCCCTTCTCGATGCGGATGAACTTCGAGTCTTGCCCGCCGATCTCGAAGATGGTGTCCACCGGATCCATGCCCATTTGCTGGCAGACGTGCATGGCGCCGGTCTTGTGGGCGGTGATTTCGTCGTTGACGGTGTCGGCGCCGATCAATTCGCCGATCAACTCGCGCCCGGACCCCGTCGTTCCCACGCCGCGAATGTCGAGTTGCGGGCCGAGTCTCGGCTTCGATCTCCTTGAGGCCGCGGTCAACTACTTCGATCGGCCGCCCCTGGGTGGGCAGATAGATTTCCTTCAGGAGATTACCCGCGGCGTCGATAACCACCAGGTTGGTGCTTACGGAGCCGATGTCGATTCCCAGGTAGGCTTCGATTTTATTTGAGATTTGAGATTGGAGATTTGAAACGCCAACCCCACTCTCTGTTGACTTCCCCGATTTCCCGTTTGACGGCTCGGACTCGATCTTATTTGAAACCTGAGATTGGAGATTTGAAACGCCAACCCCGCTCTCTGTTGACTTCCCCGATTTCCCGTTTGACGGCTCGGCTTTGATCTCATCTGAAATTTGAAACTTCAAATTTGAATTTCCCGCTGGCGCTACCAGGTCGCGCAGCAGCAGCACGTTCTTCATGGAAAGTGCTTCCGAGCACGCATAACTTTTCTTCGCCGCCTCATGCTGCCGCAATTGGTGGATGCGCTTGAAAGAGCGTTTCCGCCATTCTTCCGCCTCCAGCATGGCTGCGCCCGCCGCCCCCAGCCAGGCATAGAGCTCAGGAACCACGAGTTCGTTCTCTCCCAGCTTGAACGCCTCCCCCAGGGCGTTGGAGATGCCGGCATTCAGCGCAACTCCGCCGATGAGGGCCACCGGGGCGACCACCGCCCGGCCCTTGACGATGCTGGACTTGAAGTTTCGCGCCACCGCGTCGCACAAGCCCCGTAGAATCTGCTCCGTGGTGTAGCCTTTCTGCTGGGCGTGGATCATGTCCGTCTTGGCGAACACCGAGCACCGCCCCGCAATGCGCGCCGCGCAACTCGCGCCACACGCCGCCGCTCCCACTTGCTCGACGCTATAAAGCAACCGCGTAGCCTGCTGGTCGATGAACGACCCCGTTCCCGCGGCGCATTCTCCGCTGGTCTGGTAATCCACAATTCCCAGGTGTTTCCCCACGGCTTCCGGATCGAGGCGCAGGTATTTCGAAGACTCCCCGCCGATCTCGAAGATGGTGCGCACTTCGGAGTTGAAGATTCGCACGCCCTTGGCGATGGCTCGGAACTCGTTCTCGAAATAGATGCCCAGGATTTTCGCCAGAAGCTGGCTGCCGGACCCCGTCACGCGAATCCCTTCCACATTCTCTTCCGGCAGGTATTCGTAGAGTTCCTGGAGAAGATCGAACGTGGACTGGATGGGGCTTCCCAGAATACGCCGGTACCGGGACAGAATGAAGGGTCTTCCCGCAAAAGGACTACTGGCGGGAAACGAAGCCGCGAAGAAAGTAGCGGACTTATCGCCGAGGTTGCGGAAAAGCGCCTCGTCCGATGGCGCTCCAATGGCGGCGAGCTTAAGGCTCACGGCACCGATATCCAACCCAATGTTGATGCTCATAGAAGACTACCCCTGTAAACCGGGTTCGCCGGGAACGTCTGCTTTTGATCTTGAGTTAGCTTGGGACCAATAATCCCGAGTTCGGGTCAAAACACCCTAATAACCTGCGTACACCCTGATACGGGCAATTTGTGTTCCTCGGTGCCTCCGATCGTACTAAATGTCCAAATACGTCAGGACTGAGCGTTCGTTGGCCGTGGTGCGCTGACCTTCAGGCAGGCTGTCTGGATGCGGACTTCCGGCGGTGCTGACCTGAAGTCAGAGCTGCGTGGCATCGTAGGACTTTTCCACAGTCATTCTTTGTTTTCATAGACATTCCCGGATCGTTCGTCGAAAAACGGCGGTCAGTAGTCAGCTTTCAGCCGGTCAGCCACACCATTCAGTCTGTCGCAGACCCCGATGTGTGGGCCTGCGATGTCCCGAAGGGACAGGGCAGGGCAAGCGGCACAATCTGACTGAACTGCGCCTTCGGCGCATCGAAGACGTTCAAAAGCAACATCTGCACCAGCCCATGACTTTCTTACCGAGCCCTTTGTTTTCATAGACATTCCCGGATCGTTCGTCGTATTTCCCGGGGGCAACCCCTCCGCTGCGGCAATCCGAAGCCATGACCATGAGCATTGTAGCCTATTCAGTTGTGCTTGTCAAGAGACAACAAGTCCAAATCCGCGAAGAAAAGTGAAATGCGCCAAAATCCCCATAGCTTGAGATTCCGTGCTGTCTGGAATGGAGACTTGGCTGGACTTTCCGTCGCAGTCTGGGCGACTAGCCGGCCATGGGAAGGGAACAATCCGAATCAGCGACACAATGCCCCGCTCTTTTCCCTAACTTGTTTAATATTTAGAGCTTTATAACTGGCAAGAAACTTGCCCAATGTTCACGCAGACGGTTGTCCGGAGAAGCCGAATGCGGGACTTGCGGGTTTGGTGGATTTGTTTGGCATTGTTGCCCTGGGGCGCATTCGGGCAAGCAGGCCCCGCCGGCGTCGCACTGAAATCCGCCCGGGAAGCCTACAGCCAAGGACGCTACGACGAAGCGGAGTCACAGTACCTCAATGCGGAAAAGGAAGCGGAGGCAGGCGGTCCAAATGACGCGCGCCTGGCCAGGGTCCTGAACAACCTTGGCGTCCTTTACCAGCGAGAGGCGAAGTACGACGAGGCGGAGCAGGTACTCAGGCGCGCGCTCGAAATCTGGCAGAAGCAGGCTGACCCTCAACCCCTCGAACTCGCCACCACACTCAACAATCTGGCGTCTCTCTACACGTACCGAAGTCGATATTCGGAGGCTGAGCCGTTGTATCGTCAATGCCTCGCCCTGCGTGAGAACAGTCTGGGACCGGAGAATGCCCAAGTGGCCAACGCACTGAACAACCTTGGGGAGTTCTACTGGGAGCAGGGCAAGCTCGAGGAAGCCGAACCGCTCTACCGGCGGGCTGTCTTCATCAAGGAAAAGACCTTAGCGCCGGCGGATCCCGGGCTGGCGGCCAGTCTTAATAATCTCGGAACCCTCTACATGCGGCAGGGCAAGTATAGTGAGAGCGAATCCCTCTTTAAGCACTCGCTGGCCGTTCGGCAAGCGGCTTTTGGGCCCGAGCATCCTGAGGTGGCGAACTCGCTCAACAACCTGGCGTCCCTCTACACCGTTCAACGACGCTACGCGGAAGCCGAGCCGATGTATTTGCGTTCCATCTCGATGACGGAGAGATACCTGGGGCTGGATCACCCTGATGTGGCCTGCGATCTAAACAACCTGGCACAACTTTATTTCTCGCAAAAGAAATACGCCGAGGCTGAACCTCTCCTGAAGCGCGCCTTGGCCATTCGCGAGAAGGCCCTGGGACCGGACAGTCCCGGGGTGGCGGAGATCCTGGACAACCTTGCTGGCGTGACGTTAATGGAGTACAAACAGGTGAGTGTGGATCTGCTCTACCTGCGATCGCTAGCCATTCGGAAGAAGGTGTTCGGACCGGAAAGCCCCCAAGTCCTGACTTCCTTGAGCGGCTTGGCATTCGCCTATACACAAGAGGGGAAGCTGTGGGAAGCGGAGCATACCTACTCCGAAGCGTTGGCGCTGATTGCCAAACAGAAGAAGCCCGATGCTCGGGCTCTGGCCACGGTGTACGTTAATCTGGCGGATCTTTACTCTCGCGAGGGAAAGCACAAGAAAGCCAGGAAAATGGCCGAGAAAGCCAAAGACCTTCGAAACCAGCCAGCCTCATCCTAGTGTAGCTTGTAGGGGGACGGCTTGCCGTCCCCGCATTTTTGCTGGCCCCGACGCGGGTAGGCGAGCCCTACCCCTACACCTTTTCTGACCAAGGGCACGGGTGGTTCGTGTTCGTCTGTGCGACCGCCCACCCCCGACTCCTCCTCCTGCGGAGGAGGGGGGTCACTATCTTTCAGCCCCTGAAAACGGGCGCAATCGCACGAAGATAGCCACGCCAGCGGGATGTTCACCATAGATGGATTTCAAGCGGCCGGGAACGCCGTAGGTTGTGACCTGCGCGCCGATCGCCGACGCCAAATGAGGAACGAGGTCAAAGTCCCGGTCGTAGCCAAGCGTGAAAGCCTGGACCATGCCGATCGGTTGCTCTACGAAACCGGGAGGCAAAGCGGCCTCACCCAGGATCAGCTCGTTTGACCGCTCGGCATTTTCGAGTCGCGTCCAGACGTAGTTCTTGCGCCGAAAACGCACCGTCGATTCCAGAAGATAGCTGTTAAAGATGGCATTGTCGGGCAAGGAGCGAGCCCGCCCCCAAACGGCGGTGCTGGTCCAATTACCCTGAGGGAGGGGGCGATTGTACATCACGGAAGCGGTCATGCGGTCCTGGTTCTCTTGGGGGTAGAGATCTTCCGGGCTTGCGATGCGAGCGTAGGAATACTGCCCGCTCCAGTTCTTTCCGGGTTGAAGTGTCAAGCGGGTGGACCACGAATCGATACCGCCCTGGCGGATGTTCCAGCGGTTTTCGTCGGGTTCGCGCCCATGAAATCCTGAGGCCTCAATCCGCACGATGCGGTAGGTGAGGCCGGCAGTGACGACATCGTCGGAGATGTGAGTGGAATCCTCCTGATGGTGGCCAAGCGCCCCCACCGGATCTTCAAGAGCGGAGGCCCGGTGCGGATACGCAGTCGGTCCGATCGCCGGGTCGCCCACGGGAGCGGCGTAAAAGGAAAGCAGAGTCTTCGAGCCCAGTTTCAAATCGTAGAGTGCTGCAAGCTCCATGAAGAGGTTGTGAGGATGCTGAGCGTCGGCGATGGGGAGGCCGAACGCGGTCTCACCTTGTTGGAAAAGGAGCGGGTACTGCCGTCCCGTGATGGTCGCCGGTTCCAGGCTAAGCATGGTTCGAATGGTGAAGGTGCCTCGCCCGAGTCCGCGTTGAGCCATCGGCATCAGCCAGTTCGTTGAAAAGAGTTTGTCTCGACCGCGCCGGCTCGACTCCTGCTCGTCGGTAATGAACGCGTTGGCGTGAACCATGAGCATCCACGAGCCTTTCATGGTCATCAACATCGGGGTCGGAGTGGAGTCCGGCTCGGCGCTTGTGCCTGAGCTGGTGTGAGCTGTGATTTCCTCGAGGAAGTTCTGCGGCTGCATGCTCATGCCAGCGGCACCTGCATTCTGGTCTGATGACGGCATGGGCATGCCGGGCATCGGCGGCATCGCCTGCTGGCCGGCTGCCTGAGTGGCAGCGAACGCCGGAGAGATCAAGAGCAAGAACGCTACAAACCAATTCACTTCGAAACACCGTCCGCTGGTGATTCCCGTCCTGATCAAGCTGGGGGCAGGGGTGGTTGAAGGCATAAGCGATTCTACCACCCACCACCCCGGCCCCTCCTCCCGCTGAGGAGGGGAGTTATACCCGGAAATCACTGGAAGTGATTAGAAGTGGAAACCGAGTTCAACCGCCAGGGTTCGCGGTGTCACATAATGGGTGCCGCTGAAAGTTGAAATGAAGTTGTAAAGTGCCTCTTTATTTGTCAGGTTGATTGCTGACAGGCGGAGGCTCCACTTGTACTTGTCGCTTTTGAAGAGGCCTCTGAAGAGGTCATCCTGGCCCACGGACAGGTCGAAGAGGCTGCGGGGGGCGATGCGGGGCGGGTTGTGGTCGTCGTCTTCGGTGCCCGGAGCGGGAATCTTCACATACTTGGAAGCATACTCGTTCCCCGGGCATACGCCGTAACCGAGTGACGAACTGATCCCCACCGCCGGGGTGGCGAAGACGCCGTTGCAAGAGAGGCCGGCCTGGAACTGCTGATCCGGGGTGATGATCGATGCGTCCACGATGGAGTCGGTGCCGGCCGGCCCGTTAGCGCAATTACCGCCCGCGCACGGCACAGGACCTGCCACCAGGCCGCTGTCATAGCGCCAGTTGAAGCCCACCCAGGGGCCGCGCTTGAACGGCTGGTACTGCACGTGCGTGGTCTCGTTAAACTGCTCGTCGTGGTCGATCCGGAACACTCCGTTTCCTCCCTGCCCGGCCGGCGTGGCGCCAATGCCACTGACCTGTGGCTGGAAGAAGCGGGCCGCCACGCTGGAGAAAACCACAAAGGCCGTCAGGCCATGGATGTTGGGGACGCTGGCGCGGACGGCATATCCCGGGATCTTCGAGTGGTCCCACTCGATCGGAAAGGTGATCGGAGTGTTGCCCAGGATGCTGAAGTCATAGGCTCTTTGTGTATACTTCCAGATGTACTCCCCGTCCACCACCAAATACTTCCCAAAAGCCTGTTCGAGGCCGGCGTGGACCTCGTTGCGCGTGCCGGGAGTGAGCGGGGCGGTCAGGCAGGGATAGCCCTGGGTGATGGACATGAGCGCGTTGACGACAGGATCGCTGCATCCGTTGCTGGCCAGGATCAAGTTCTCGTTGAACGGCGTTTCCAGGGTGCGAGCATACGACGCCCGAATCACGGTGTTGGTTTTCTTGACATTGTAAGCGGCGCCCACGCGGGGCTCCGCTTGGCGGGCAATCGAGATGCCATTGTATAAGTCACCTCGCAGGCCGAAGTTAAAGTTCCAGTTCTTATAGGTAAGCGAATCTTGGGCGAACAGGGCCAGCTCCTTGATGTCCGAATGAACGTCATAGGGGTACAAGCCGCTGGCCGGATTCGAGCAACCGTCGGACGCGGGCAATGACCCGGTCCGCGTCAAGTCATAGCACCCGAGGAGAGGAACGAAACCCGGATTTGCCGCGAGCGGCGGTGCGCAGTTGGCCGGATCCGTCAGCGCCGGGTTCGTGTTGATGCTCCCGTCGGCATTCAGACACACTGCGTTAAACGTCGGATCGACGATCCCGAAGCGGTCGTCTTCCGTCAGAAATGTGTGCTCAAAAAAGACTCCCGCCTTCACGTTGTGGATGCCTTTCGAGTAAGCGACTTCAGCGCGGGCGCCGGCGTTGGTCAGTTTGCGCGTCTGGCCAACGGTCTGGAGTTGAAGATCGGGAGTGAGGTCGGCGAAAGGATTGCCGCTCGGGTAGTAGTTGTAACGATCCTGGCGCACCCAGCCGCCCAAGGTGAGTACAGTCTCGTTGTTGAGCAGACGCGTCCAGGCAGGAGCAACGTCAATCGTTTTAATCTGTGAACGCTGGTCGGTGGGGCCCACCAGCAGGCCGTTGGGACCCAAGCCTGCGTTGTCAACCACCAGGCCGGACCACGCCGTGGCGCCCTGGGCGTCATACGAGTTGGGCGTCTGGAACCAGGAACGGGTGAACTGGAAGTTGAGGTTGACCGTGTCCTTTGCCGAGGGCTTAAGGTCAAAGCGATCAAACAGGTTCTCTTCATTACCTCGGTCGTGCATCACGTTAAACTCCGGCGGATCGAGAAAGCGGCTGGTGTTCAGGCCGTTGGCGGAAATGAAATTGCCCCAGCTATTTCCGCCGTACCCGAGGTTAAACCCGCCGTTCGCGGTTCCAAAGGTTCCGTAGGAAGCCGTTACATCGCCGTGCGGCTGAGTTTGCCCCAGGCCCGAGCGCGTGGTCGCAACGATCACCACACTGGTCTTGTCCCCGTATTCGGCCGGGGGAGCCCCTTCGATCACTTCCATGGACTGGACGGCGGCGGCGGGAAGCTGATTTGAGAAGACCTTGCTTTGCTGATCGGTGATCGGCTGGCCATCGATGGAAAAGGAGTTTGAGGCGTGATCGCCGAGGCCGTGAAACAGGCCGTTCGAGTCGGCCGCGATCCCCGGTGAGGACAGGGTGACCAGAGAACTCAATTCCGAAGACTGGCTTTCGAGGGGTAACTCTTTGAAAAGGGCCCGATCTACGTCCGTGTGGGTCGTGGGGTCAACTTCGATCAGGTCCGAGGCTTCGGTGGTCACGGTTACCGAGGTCTTTCCGCCCGCCAATTCCAAAGCAATATTTAAGTTGAGTGGCACCCCCGAATTCACGTCCAAGTCCTGTACGTGGGGTGCAAACCCAGTGGCAGCCACCGTCAAGTGGTAGGGGTTAAATGGGACATTGGGGATACTGAACGAGCCGTTGGCATCGGTGGACGCTGTCCGAGTGAAGCCGCTGACTGGATTGTAGATGGTTACGGTGGCGCCCGGGATCACGGCGCCGGAAGGGTCCTTCACCGTGCCCGAGACGGTCACCGCGTTGCTTGCCTGCGCCTTCAAAAAGCCCGCGCTTCCCAGCAAACACAAAAGCAGACTTGCCACCACACAATCGAAGCGAATACGAGAAGTCATCATGCCCTCCTGAGCTATGTATGAATTGGTTGTTATGAGCAGAAAGTAGAGTAGAAGCTCAGCTTAGGAGAGGGGAGGGGCGCGGCCGCGTAATATCGGCAAATCGCAGGTCCGAGTTCTAGCCTGCGAACCCGCCAGCGGGCGCCTGTGTGAGACGCCGGGCCGCGGCGCGGAAAACGCCGCCGAGGTCTGGGCGGTGCTTTGGTGAATAATGTTGCAGGCAGGACATTGCACGTCCGCGCCGGCCGAGGCAGGTTGCTGGCCTGGGCTGACGGGCTGGAATGTTGCGGACCGTGGACCAAGCGGCAGTTCGTGGCAGTGCACGGCGGCCGTCCACAGGAGTTGAAACTGCGCGAAGAGAATGAGTATCGTCGCGACAGCGCGTGGAATCGGCTTCAGGTGCAAATGTCTCATGGCCAACTGCTAACTACAAGCATCCGAGTAATGCCCACATCGTCTTGCAAAGCCCATTAAAAAGCGGGGTTACTGTAATGATGCCTGATGGCGTTGGTAGGTTGCAACTGATTTCTTGCGGCTCCCCTTCTGTTGCAGCGATTTGATCTAGTCGGCGAGGTCGGGCACGCGTAGGCGAGTCTCCGAGGCGTGTTGGTGTTCCCTGGTCAAGCTGTGTCTGAGGTTTGCTCGCGCGGCGTTTTCTCCCAGCCCGGCCTGCCTTCGGAACGGGACCCTTGAGCTAGTGCGCCGGCCAGCGATGCGCGTGGGACCAGCCTTGCCGAATTCAAGATGAACACCATCTCAGACGATACGTGGATGAAAGCGGCGAGTAGAGGATTGAGCAGGCCAAAGGCGGCCAGGCCCATGCCGACGCCATCTACTCCGAGTGTGCCGACGAAATTCTGCAAGATGGTCCGCCGGCAGCGGCGCGCGATACGAAGGACTTCGACCAGCTTCGAAAGGTCGTTCCCGATCAACACAATTTCTGCGCTTTCGCGCGCCACATCCGTCCCTGATCCCATGGCCACGCCGACCGCAGCTTGCATCAAAGCCGGGGCATCATTCACGCCATCCCCAACCATGGCCACGGTACGACCCGCAGCGCTCAGGCGCATTACATATTCGAGCTTCCCTTCCGGAAGAAGTTCGGAAGCCACTTCCGCAACCCCTAGCTCTTTTCCGACCTTTTCCGCAGCCGCCTTCGTATCCCCTGTCAGGAGCACGGTCCTTAAGCCCATTGACCGTAAGGATTGGACAGCTTGGCGCGCGCCGAATCGAAGCCTTTCCGAAATAACCAGACTCCCCAGGAATTGGCCACGGCGACCTACGAAGATTTCAGAACCGCCACGGTTGCCTTCGAGGTCGCCTACTCGAACGCCTCGCGCTTCCAGAAAGCTCCGGCTCCCAACCAGGATTTCCTCTCCTCCAAAATGGGCCGCTATTCCCCTGCCAGGGATGTACTCAAAACCTTCGGGATCCTCATGGTCGAGAGCAAGTTGGGACGTTTTCCGGAGCACCGCCTTGGCGAGGGGATGCTCGGAACGTGATTCCGCAACCGCTGCGGCGCGCAACAAGGTTTCGTGGGATACCCCAGGAGCAGGGTGCACCTCTTCCACTTCCGGAATGCCGTAGGTGAGCGTGCCGGTCTTGTCGAGCAGAATGGTGTCGACCTCAGCAAGTCGCTCGAGATACAGCCCTCCCTTGACGACTGCGCCGTGGTGAGCGGCTCTCCCGATGCCTCCCAGGATGGCCAGCGGCGTCCCGGCGGCAATTCCGCAGGCTCCCGCCACGATGATCACGGAAATGGTCGAACGCACGTTGTGAGTGAGGAGGAAAGTCAACCCGGCCGAGGCCATGGCGAAATAAACCAGGTATCCCGCCAGGCGATCGGCAGTCTTTTGAATTGGCGCGCGGGATTTCTCCGCCCGCTCCACAGCGTCAATAATCTTGCCAAAGGTCGTGTCACGTCCCAAGTGCTCCGCGCGGATTTCGAGCGCGCCCGATTGGTTGATGGTCCCGGCGAAGACGGTGGCGCCGGGGGACTTTTCCACCGGCTGTGCTTCTCCGGTTATGGTGGCCTGATCGACGAAGGAGTGCCCCGCCTCGACCGCGCCGTCCACCGGAATCCGGCCGCCGGGCTTAACCAGAACGGTCTCCCCGCGCTCGATTTGCCGGCTCTCGACTTCCGTCCAGCCTCCAGCGCGACGCACCGTGGCGCGGCTGGGAAGGAGATCAATTAAATGACGAATCGCCTGCCGCCCTCTTCCCACCGTGAGGCTTTCCAGGACCTCGGCAACGAGAACAAATAAGGTGATCACGAGGGCAGTGAAGAATTCACGGATCACGAGAGCAGCCAGGATGGCAATGGTCATCGAGAGCTCCATCGTCATTCGGCGCTCCAGGACATTCTCGATGGCCTCGCGAAAGATTGCATAGCCACCCACGGCAGCGCACACCACGCCGATTCCCACATAGATAGAACTCGGTCCCGCTCGCAGGAACCAGAGCGCTGCCGCCGCGGCTGCAACGAAAGCGATCCGGACTATGTCGCGCCCACGGATGGAACGATGGTCCTCAGAACCCGCCCCGTCATGCGTTCCCTGCTCTTGCCCTTCGACCCCCCGGGGCGAGGGGGCGCTCCCAGACTGCGGGCGAAGAAACGGATCTCCGAGCTTCTTAATCGTCGTCGCCATGTTTTCCCCCGTCATGCCCTGACTTGTATCTGGAGGTGTAAGAAAATCACTGGCCTTGTCGCGCTGCGCCCATTCCTTGTCATCCTGAGAACGTGTGAAGGAATCACCGGGCCTGTCATCCTAAGCGAAGGACCTCGTTAGTTGCTCTTGGTTGCCGCACTTCCCGAAATGAGCGCTACTTCAAATAAGTGCGAACCACCTCGATCAGTTCCTCCGCGGCTTCAGCCTGGGCAGCGCCTTTCCTGCCGTTGGGTGACAACACGTGAAACCGGATGTGGCCCTCGATCAGCTCGGCCATCAGCCCATTCAGAGCTCCCCGGCAGGCCGCCACCAACTGAAGCACCTCGGCGCACTCTCGGGTTTCGCCAAGGGCGCGCTCGACCGCTTCAATTTGGCCTCGAATCCGCCGCACGCGGATGAGCAGTTTCTCCTTGTCCCTCGTGGTGTGAGCCATCAATCCCTCCAGACGAATATACTATACTCCCCTATGGTATATTCCGTCAATGCGGAGCGTCACGATGACTTGCGGTTCTGCCGCCCGCTTTGCGGATAGACTTTAAGAGGTGTGAGAAAACCGAGTTTTGGCAGGGCGCTGTAGGGGCAATCCGTCAATTGACGGATTGCCCCAGGGCGGCCGCAAGGGCCGCCCCTACGACTCGGACAGTGGCCTCAGAGGGATTTGATGTGAATAGAGCCGCCGCTCGTGTGGAGGCGCAGCGTTTCGCCGCCGGAGCCCAGTGAGCCGTGAAGGCTGGAACCGGAGATCTTTCCCACCACCCGAACGGGCAGGTCGCTATCGACGTGGCCCCCGGAAGTTGAGGCATCGATATCGAGATTCGCGGAGCGGTCAAGTACTGCTTCGATGGACCCGCCGGAGGTCTCGAGGACCCCTCCGCGCGCGTTTCCCCGGCCGAAATTCGCGTGGATGGGGCCGCCGGAGGTCTTGGCCTCGACATAGCCGGAGACGCGATCAATGTGAATAGACCCACCACTGGTGTGCGCGGTGAGCGAGCCGTCGAGGGAGTCAACCTCAATCCCGCCTCCAGACGTATCCGCGCGCGTATCCCCAGTAACTTCCCGTAGGTGGATTGAACCTCCGGAAGTTCTGGCATCGAGTTTTCCAGTTAAGCCGGAAACATCGATGGAGCCGCCGGAAGTCTTCAACTCCGACTCGCCGCGCAGGCTGGAGACCGTGACGCTGCCGCCCCCGGTGCGCACATCGGTTTGCGTCTGGGAGGGGACTTCGATCTCGAAATGCACCGAACCATGCTCGTTGTTCCACGAAAAATGGTCTTTTCGTCGCACGGTCACGCTTGCAGACCCCGAATTCTCCTCGAAGTTAATGGTATAGCGGCTTTCAAAGTCCTCCCGGTCTGCGTCAATCACCACGTGGGCCCCAGACGACGACTTACCGGTGAGGGTCACACTGCCCACATCGGATTCGAGCGTGAACCGTCCGTTGGGAGCGAGCTTCAGGTTCTTTTCAATGCGGGAGCGAGCCGCGGCCGGGATAACAATCGCGAGTGCAGCAAGCGCTGTGAGCATCAGGATGTTGAGCTTCTTCATTTTCGTCCTCCAAAGACAATAGTGCTGGGTGGTGCGGGCGTCTGGCCCGCTCTACACATCTGAACGTCCAAAAGGCCTCGGAAGTTCCGTGAGGCTGTCGGGAGATTGGACGGGGCAGGAAAGCAAGGGTTAGCACCGGTGTAGCACAGGCACTCCTGCCTGTGCAGCCGAATCAGGTTCCTGCAGAACACCAGCAAGCTGTCATACTGAGTGGTCATGGGCCCTCGGCCCACCCATGGGGATGAAAGTCCCTGTCATCCTGAGCGAAGCGAAGGATCTGCAGTTCCGGTCCGAGATGAACAAATGCAGATTCTTCGCTTCGCTCAGAATGACAGACTTTCGAGAGTGCGAAGCGAAGGATCTCGGCGGTGGTACTTTCAACGAACTGCTGTGATCCTTCGTCGCCTGCGGCTCCTCAGGATGACAGCCTCAGGCGGGTTTCAGTACCCCGCTACTCGTCGCGATAGACAAAAACTCCGCCCATGCGGACTTTGACGTTGATGTCTTGTTCGCCGGAGGGATTCCAGAAGTAAATCCCGGGGCCAAAGCCGCCTCTGTCCTCGCCATGGAGATCGCTCTGAACGTATCCTAACCAGGCGTGGGCACGGAGGGAGCGGAGGCGATCCAGGGACGGAATGTCAATCTCGACATCCCCATAGTTAACCAGAATCTGCTGCTTTCCCACCAGGCCCCGAATCCAAACATCCCCATCCACGCACTTCACCGCCAAGTTGGCGTCGAAAGGCATCTTGATGCGGTAATTAACAGAGAGCCGCGCCTCGCCCCGGAACGGCCGCCACACCTTGCGCGGCGGGTAGAGGCTGCGGAGTTGGACGTTCTTGTCCTGTCCCTGAAGAACTACTTGGATTTCCTCGTAAAGAGGCTTGGCCGCTTCTTTAGACTTGGCGCGCACCACCTTCTCGACCTCGATTTCCAAGCGAGGATTATCCCAACCTTCGATGTGAATGTCGCCTGTGCGGGAATCTATGGAGAGCAGGCCGTAAGAAAACATGCGCACTGCATAATGGTTGACCTGGCTGAATTCGTCGGCACGCGCGGCGCCGCTCCAACCCCCTAGAAGGCAGAGAAAAGCCAATGTGCAGCTTGTTTTGCGGGCCATCTGCCTACCGATCCTCGCCGTGGCCTGCGAGCCGCCTCGCAGCAGCGCATTGCACTATGTTACTGCCAAGTGGCGGTGCGAGCAATGCTGCTGTCCCTTCAGGAAGCGTAGTGTAGGGGTAGGGCTTGCCTACCCTCGTCGGGCCCAGCAGAAATGCGGGGACGGCAAGCCGTCCCCGTACTTTCCTGATCATGACTTGACATACGCGCCTCCGTAGGTCAGAGTTCGGTTGCAGGAGGCGCAAGCAGCCATGCGTCCGTTCACTTATCTCTATGGTCGAATTCCTCTTTCGGGCCACGAGCACGTCGCCATCCTGTACCGGGGACGCGAGGAGGCCTTCCGTGCGGCGTCGTTTCTTGCGGAGGGCCTCAAGCATAATAACTTGTGCGTCTACCTGGCTCCCGATAACTACCAGGCGGAAATGCTTAGCCGCCTTCGAGGTCTTCCTCTCGACGTCGACTGCCACGCTCGTAACGGATGCTTGCGGATGCATCATGGGTCGGACACCCTTGAGTTGCTTCAGCAATGGACGAAATCAATCTTCGACGACGCGGAGCGTGCCGCCGTCCCCTCCCTGCGATGGCTGGAAGAAGGCTTGTGGACGGCCGGACCGGATTTTCCCATGCCGCAATTCTTCGAGTTTCATGCCCTTCTCAACTACCGGGTGAAGCATTACCCCAGCGTGGCGCTTTGCCAGTACGACCTGGAGCAGATCGAAACCCCTCACTTGCTCACCGCCATCGCCGTGCATCGTCACTTGGTGGTGGAGGGCGCCCTGGTGCGCGACAACCCCTTTTATGTTCCGGCGGAGAAATTCCTGCCGATGAGCCCTGCGGAACGGGAACGGGACCTGCTGCGCCTGTTTCGCGATGTGCAGTTCGATGTGAGCAAACTGCTTGCCGCGCTGACCGGCTACGCCCAAGTCCAGCAAGCCCTTTCAAAATCGCCGGAAGTCTAACGGTCGATTTCTCGCGACATTTGCGCCCCAAAGGGGCACAAGACAGTAGCCGGGGGCAACGCCCCCGGAAAGCGGCATGAGGAGTCCCCGACCCTGAAAGGGTCGCACTCGCGTGAGCAGAACGATTCAGCGGCCAGGATCCCTGTTGACAATCGACCCCTTCAGGGTCGGACGCCGGTGGACGCCGTCTTCCGGGGGCGTTGCCCCCGGCTACTCCATGAATCCCCTTCGGGGATTCCGAGGGCTTCGACTACCCCCGATGTCCAGCCAACGATCGCCGGCTGCCGTTTCATCGGGGGTCTCCTTTCTGAAGTGATTTGAGCGTTGCCGGGTCGAGCTCGACGGATCGCGTGGGGAAGGGTACTACGATACCCTGCGCGGCAAAGCGCGCCAGGATGCGCTTGCGAAGCTCGCTCTGGACCGGGACTTGGTCCTCGAAGCGTCGAACATTCAGGCTGAGCGAAAAGTCCAGCGAGGATTCCCCGAACCCTGGATTCAGGTTAACGCTGGGCGGCGGATCCAGAAGCAACCCCGCCACTCCGTCGCGCGCGGCTTCCCGCGTCACGTCGAGGAGCAGCTTTTCCACTTGTCTGGGATCGGACCCATAAGCGACGCGCGCGGTGATTGTGACTGCAACCATCAGTTCGGGCAGGGAGTAGTTGGTAATGACCGCCTTCGCCATCACTGAATTCGGAACAAACACAATGTTGTTGGCTTGCGTGCGCATTCGGGTGGAGCGCCAGCCGATTTGTATCACATAGCCTTCCTGGCCGGAATCCAGTTTGATGTAGTCCCCCGGGCTAACCGGCCGGTCGGCCAGCAGGTAGAGTCCCGCAAACAGGTTGCTCAGTGTTTCCTGCAAGGCCAGAGCAACCGCCACGCTGCCTACCCCCAAGGTGGTCCAGATGGCCGTGAGGGATATGCCGAGGTTTTCCAGCACCAGGATGATGGCCAGGACCGCGAACAAACCGCGTACCACCAGAATGGCCGGGTTGGTCGCCCGTTCCAAGCCGGGGTTGCGCTGCCCCGCGCGGCGCAGGAAGATGACTAAAACCTTGGCGGGGAAGTAGAAGACGACCAAGACAGTCAGGGAAAAGATCAGCTTCGATGCGATCCTTTCAATCCGATGCGGGAGGGGAACGAGTTCCAATCCGGCGTAAATGGAACAGAGAAACAGCAGGGGGAGCGGGAGCGATTCCAGCAAAGAGAAGAGAAGCTCCCCCCAGGTGTTCGCCAACTTCTTGGTCCAATAGTGGATGATCCGATTGAAAACAAATCCCAGCGCCAGGGACACCATCACCAAAGCGGCAAAGAAAATCATGTAGAAGATCGTGGGGTTGAGGTGCAGCACTCGGGCTAGATTTCCAACCATGTTCCTGGTCTCCTGCGGCGGTGACAATAACGTCCAAGATAGCGTGGTTCACACTAATCCGCAAACCGCCTCGGGGGCAGAGACCGCCACCTGAAATGTGAAAAATGATGGCGGGTGTGAGACGTTCGCCAGTTGTCATGAAATTGATTCCCCTCCTTGCTAAGGAGGGGTTAGGGGTGTTTGGCGGTCGCTGACAATACCACCCACCACCCCTGCCCCTCCTCCCGCTGAGGAGGGGAGTCATTTTCAGGGCAGCGAAGGATCCTCACGATTCGCTCGGGACGACACGTGTTGCTGGTTTGGAGAACATCGGTTCAGGGTGGGTGCGGGAGGTTGACGGTCCGTAAGGAGCTTTACGAAGAACCGCTTGCAAGCGCCTCGAAGTGACTTTGTGGCCGAGTTGCATCGCATCAGCATCTAATATTGTTGAGTAGTTGGACGGCGCGACAGGTCGATATAAAGAGTTAGAGATCGGGGCGGGTTCGGACTACCGCTGGCGGCCCTGGGTGCAGGTGACCGCCGCTCGGTCGGTTCGTGCGAGTGCCGCGCCATCTTTGGGATTGACAAGCTCAGGAGGAAGAGTATCTTGCAAGGCGGACCGTGGAGCTGGTGGCGTGATAGAATGACACGCGCTGAAGTTCCGGGTCCCCCGAAACGGTCAAGATGCAAACGTTGAAAGACGAGGTTGATGGGAATGCCCCCAAAACACAAATCGAATATAGACTATGAAAAGCTTCCGATACTTCCCGTGCGCGATACGGTGCTCTTTCCGAACGCCATCTTACCGCTTACCATCGGACGGGATAGTTCTCTGAAGCTGGTCGGCGACCTTAAGGACGAGGAGAAGTTTATCGGGGTGATAACCCAGCGTGATCCGCGTGTGGATAACCCCCAGCCCGTGGACCTCTTCCAGATCGGGACCGTGGCTTTTGTCCATAAGATCATCAAGCTGCCCAGCCAAAGCCTGTTCATCTTTGTGGAGGGCTTGCAGCGGATTGCGGTGGAGGAAGTGGGCCAGGTTGAGCCCTACATGATCGGGCGCACCAAGCCGCTCACGGATATCCTGCCCAAGGAGAAACAGGCTGATTTCGACGCCCTGGTGCGGAGTGTCACGGCGCTCTTTCAGCAGGTGGTGCAGCTTTCGCCCACCCTTTCGGACGACCTTCAGACCGTCGTCATGAATATCGACGATCCCGGACGGCTGACTGATTTCATCGCCGCCAACCTGCCATCCCTTTCCAGCTCCGAGAAGCAGGAACTGCTGGAAAGTCTTGACCTGAAGGTTCGCATGGAACGGCTGAACCGGCAGTTGATGAGGGAAGTCGAGGTCCTGCAACTGCGGTCCAAGATTCAATCCGACGTTCAGGATCAGGTTTCGCAAAGTCAGCGCGAGTATTACCTGCGCGAACAGATGAAGGCCATCCAGAAAGAGTTGGGAGACGCCGACGAGCAGCAGGAAGTTGAGGAATTGCGGAAAAAGATCGAAGCGGCGGGAATGACCGAAGAGGCCAAGAAAGAAGGGATGCGGGAGTTGGGCCGGCTGGCGAAAATGTCTCCGGCGGCCGCCGATTATCACGTTACGCGCACCTATCTGGAATGGCTGGTGGCCTTGCCTTGGACGAAAGTCAGCGAAATCAAGGTTGACATCCAGAAGGCGAAGCAGGTGCTCGACGAGGATCACTGGGACCTCGAGAAAGTGAAAGAGCGCATCCTGGATTACCTGGCGGTGCTACAGCTCAAGCCCCAGCTCAAGGGGCCTATAATCTGCTTTGTGGGGCCTCCCGGAGTCGGCAAGACCTCCCTGGGAAAGTCGATCGCGCGCGCCTTGGATCGGAAATTCTTCCGCATGTCACTGGGCGGCATCCACGACGAGGCGGAGATTCGCGGCCACCGGCGGACTTACATCGGGGCGCTGCCCGGGCAGATCATTCAGGGCATCCGCCGTGCGGAAACTCGCGACCCGGTCTTTATGCTCGACGAGGTGGATAAGATTGGCCGTGACTTCCGCGGCGATCCCTCCTCGGCCTTGCTCGAGGTTCTCGATCCCGAGCAAAACTCTCACTTCCGGGACAACTATCTCGACGTGCAATTCGACCTCTCCAAGGTGCTATTCATCTGCACCGCGAATGTGCTGGATACGGTTCCTCCTCCCCTGCTGGACCGCATGGAAGTGCTCGAACTCCAGGGTTATAGCGAGGAAGAGAAGATTCAGATTGCGGTTCGCCACCTGATCACTAAGCAGACGGAGGAGCACGGCATCAAATCTCCCGACCAGATTGAATTCACACGGCCGGCCCTGGCGCACATCATCCGGCACTATACGCGGGAGGCTGGGGTGCGGAACCTGGAGCGGGAGATTGCGACCGTGTGCCGGAAGCAGGCGCGCAAGGTGGCCGAGGGCCACCCGGATAAACTCCTGGTGACTCCCGACAATCTTCGCGATTTCCTCGGCATTCCGCGCTTCCGCCTGGAGACCGAAGTGGTGGAACGCACGCGCCAACCGGGCGTGGTGGTGGGGTTGGCGTGGACACCCACGGGAGGCGATGTGCTGTATGTTGAAGCCAATGCCATGAAGGGAGGCAAGGGGTTCACGATGACCGGCCATGTCGGGCAGGTCATGCAGGAATCCATGCAAGCCGCGCTTGCCTGGGTGCGTTCACACGCCGTGGAGTACGACATCGACCCGGATTTCTTCCAGTCGAAGGATATCCACTTCCATGTTCCTTCGGGGGCCATCCCCAAGGACGGGCCTTCGGCCGGAATCACCATGGTGACCGCGCTGGTGTCAGCTTTGACTTCCCGCCCCGCCAAACCGCGCGTGGCCATGACGGGCGAGATCACTTTGAGCGGGCAAGTCCTGCCCATAGGAGGAGTCAAGGAAAAGGTTCTGGCGGCCAGACGCGCCGGGGTGATTGAGATTATCCTGCCCGCCGACAATGAGCCGAACGTTCATGAAGATCTTGGCGATGAACTGTTGGACGGCTTGGTGCTCCACTACGTCAAGTCGATTCATGAGGCGATTGACTTGGCGTTGCAGAAAGAACCGGCACCCATCGAGCTGGGCAAGCCGACTCATGAGGTGGCTTTGACCTCGGTGGCGGCCGGAACGCCCAACTAGGGAAGAACGGAAACTGGAAGCTGGAAATTGGAAACTGGAAAATAGAAACTGGAACCGGCGATGCTCTCGTGCTCATTTGCCGGTTCCAGATTTTCCAGTTTTCCGATCGGATTTTGCAGTCGCGTTTAGTGCTGATGTTGCACAACGGCCGAAAAAACGTCCATCTTAACCAGTTTCTATTTTCCAGTTTCTAATTTCCATCTTCCAGTTTCCATTTTCCAATTTCCATTTTCCCGTTTCCAGCTATAATGGGCGCGCTTACGTAGGTGCATCCCTCATGTGAGGCCTCTCTATGTATTGTCGAAATTGTGCAAGGCAGTTGGCGGACAACGCGGAGTTTTGCATTAACTGCGGCCAGCGGCCGCTCCAGGGAGGCCGCTATTGCCAATCCTGTGGGCAAGAGACCGTGCCGGGCGCGGAGATTTGCGTAAAGTGCGGCGTACGGTTGGGGGGAGCGAGCGGAAAGGACTGGACAGTGGCACTGATCCTTTCTGCCCTGCTTGGGACACTGGGTGTGGACCGTTTTTATCTGGGCTACATTGGTCTGGGAATCCTCAAACTCGTGACCCTGGGTGGCTGCGGTGTCTGGTGGCTGGTTGACGTCATCCTGATTGCAATGAATAAGATCCCGGATGCACAGGGTGTTCCCCTGCGACAGAGGTGAGGGTGGCGTTGTTTTGCCGAGGAGTGCCGCGGTGACTCGCGGTTGCTATCGTGGCCGCAGGATTCTGCCTGCTGCCTCCGGCAAGCCCTTTTCCACCTGGGTTCCTGCCCAGTTTCTTCTCGCGTTGACAGCGCTCGCTGGTAGCTGATCGCTAGCATGAAGAGTTTGCGAAGCTTTGTCGAATCCTGGTGGAGGGAGTTACCCCGCGCCACGGCAGCGCGCTGGGCTTCGTTGTTTTTCAGCTTGCACGTCCTGACGCTGCTGATTTCGGTGGCCGCGTCGCAGGCGTTTCTTGCCGCTGCCGGAGTCGCTTATATTGCCCATTTGATTCGCGAAGCGCGGGCGTCCCGTCCGCCACTGGCCCTTAACTTCCCGCCCATTAAGCTGCCCTTGCTCTTATATTGCCTGGCCACCCTCAATTCGGTCCTGTGGGCCGAGCATCCGGAGGCCGGCGGATTCGCTTTGCGCAAACTGGTTCTTTTTCTGATCTTGTTGCTGAGTGTAAACGTGGTGGTCAGCAGAAGGCACCTCAGCCTTCTCTTGCGAGGAATATTCTTCGTGGGAGCGGCGGCCGGCTTGGTTGGAATAGCACAGTTCATTATTCAGTATGATAGAGTTCTGCGCCATTACCATAATCGAGTTTACTTTTACATGACCCTGACCCGCACGCATGGATTCATGGGCCACTGGATGAACTTTGGCGGGCAGCAAATGCTGGTTTTCTCGGCGTTGCTCGCGTTTGTGCTGTTGTCCGGTGCGGTCATTGGCTCCCCTCCTCAGCGGGAGGAGGGGGTAGGGGGTGGTGGGTACGATGATCAGCATTCGACCAACCACCCCCTCACCACCTCTACCAGGAGGGGGATGACTCGCGGGTTGTATTGGCTGATCCTCGCCGTCGTGGCCACGTCTTTAGTCCTGAATTTCACACGCGGCGTATGGCTGGGATGCATGGTGGCGACTCTCTACATACTCGCCAGGTGGAAACCCCGCACGCTTTGGGCGGTGCCGGTTCTGCTGGTCGTCGTCCTTCTGGCCGGGCCTTCCCTGATTCGACGGCGCGTTTGGCTCGCGTTCCACCCCAAGCAGGACCCGGCGCTTGCGATCCGCCTCGAGATGTGGCAGACCGGGCTTAGGATGGTGACGGAACACCCCTGGGTGGGAGTCGGGCCTGACAATATACCGTGGGTCTACACGAAGTATCTGCCGCCAGGCACCACGCCCCAGTACGGGTACCACGATCATCTCCACGACAACCTCCTGCAAATGGCCGCGGAGCGAGGTCTGCCTTGCCTGATCGCTTGGGTGTGGTTCATGCTGGCTCTTGGCTGGCACATTCTGAGGATTCGTCAAAAGCTCTCCAGCGGGAGGTGGGTGGCGGACGCTGCCTTTGCCGCATGGCTGGCATTCGTGGCGGAGGGATTTTTCGAGTTCAATTTTGGCACTACACCGGTCCTGATGGTTTTTCTGTTCCTGATGTCGGCGCCCTTCGTGGCGGAGAATCTGGCGGGCCGCGAGCCTCAACACAGCGCGGCAAACCCGCAACCCAATGCAGATTCTTCGCGCAGTTTACCCTGAGCGGGCAAACTGCAGACCCTTCGCTTCGCTCAGGGTGACAGCGAACGGGCTCAGGATGAAATGTCATCCTGAGAGCGTGTGACTTTTTCGGTCTTACGTGGTACTGACAGGAAGGACCAACCGCCCAACATGTCATCCTGAGCGGAGCGAAGGATCTACTTTTCTTCGCGCTGGCGCTCTCGAGCGAGGTCAGATTTGGGAATCGAGACTCGTCACTCGTCACTTGCCACTCGCCACTTGCTCAGGGGTTCCGCGGTCGTGGGCTTCTTCAGCCTTCTCAGCGGTGTCTCGGGCATCCTTGTCGAAACCAGCATCGCGGCCCAGTTGGGACTCTCAAGGAACTCCGACAGCTTTTATGCCGCATTTACAATCCCCTACGTCATCACCAATCTGCTTTCCGCGACCAGCCAGTTCTCCCTGGTGCCCTTCTTCTCGACGCTGGATCCGTCTGATTCGCGAGAGGGCCTTGGGCGGGGCGTGAGTTATGTGGTCAACCTGGTGTTCCTCGGGCTGGGGATGTTTGCAGCCGTAGGGGCCCTGGCGGCCCACTGGCTCATGCGCGGGATCGCCCCCGGTTTCACGCGGCCGGAAATTGAGCTGGCCACCCAGCTTAGCCGATGGCTCTTCCTGATCATTGTACCGGCGGGCATCGCAGAGACCTTTCGCTCGTTCCTCTTGAGCCGCCATAGCTTCGTCCTGTCCTCAGCGGCGGGCTTAATCCGCAACATCGTGGTCATCGCAGTCATCCTGGGGGAGTTCAGCCGCTACGGCCCCTTCAGCATCGTGCTGGGCTACATCGCGGGATATCTTTTTCAAGTGCTGGTGCTGGGCGCAAAAATTGTAATCTCCTTCCCCGTCCGTTACTCCCTGGCGCTCACGGGGAGCGGCGAAGCATTTCGCAGATTGCGTGGCGCCGGAGCCGCCCAGGTGGGCGGCGCGTCAGCGTGGCAGGTTGTGGTGCTGGCGGAGAGAATGATCGCCTCCTTTTTGCCCGCCGGAACCCTCACCGCCGTGACCTATGGCTCGAAAATTCTTTACACCATGGTGGAATTACTGGGTGGCAGCGTGGGCACGGCCGCTCTGCCGCGGCTGTCGCGGGCTGCGATGAACAAAGCCCACGCGGAAGAACGAAGAACCTTCAAAGATCTTTCGGAAATCAGCCTTTTCCTTACAACTCCCGCAGTGGTCTTTTGCCTCCTGCTCGCCCACAATATCATCCGGCTGGTTTTTGAGCGCGGCAACTTTACGCCCGCCGCCACCGGCCTGATGTCGCGAGTTTTCTTCTGTTACTGTCTCAGCCTGCTTCCCCTGTCCTTCATTCGGTTGCTGACTTTCTACCTTTTTGCGCGCGGGGAGGCCGGATCTTTTCTGCGCCTTTCAATCCTGCTTTACAGTCTTAACTTGGGATTCGATCTGTTTTACGTGGGGTTTCTGCGGTTGGGGGCGAAGGGTATACCGTTGGGCTTATTGGTGGCGTCAGTCATTGTCTGCGCCCTGTGTATCAAGAGAAATCTGGGCGACCTTCGTCAAGCCCTGGGGCGGGAAGAGGTGCGGTATGCACTCAAGAATATTCTTGGGGCTGTCCTGACTGCCTTGGTGGTGTGGGCCCTGCGCCTCTGGGTTGCGTCCCCTCCCTCAGGGTTTCGGAATTTCGTTTATCTCTGCGAGCTCTGCGGGCTAGGAAGTGTGGTCTACCTCGCGGCACTGGCCGCCTTGCGCGCGCTTCCGATCGGAGTCGGGCAGAACTTGAAGAACATTTAACACAGAGGCCCCAGAGCCAATAGCCCAATAGGTGTCCATAGGCACGCACAGAGAGCACAGAGACAAACAACTCTTGTGGATGCCGCTCTGTGACCTCAGCGAGTTCTTCTCAGTGTCCTCTGTGTTAAACTCTTGTCTCTTTGATGAGCGAGCGCGACCGGCTAAACAAGATCACCGAAACCATCATTGGCGCGGCGATCCAGGTCCATCGTACACTTGGCCCTGGGCTGCTGGAGTCGGCTTATGTGGCCTGTCTATCATACGAATTGGTAAAGCGAGGACTTGTCGTTGAACAGCAGAAACCCGTGCCGCTCGTTTATGAAGAGGTCAAGCTCGAATGCGGTTACCGGATGGATTTGTTGGTGGAACGAACCGTGGTCGTAGAGGTCAAGTCCATCGAAGCTTTGGCTCCCATACATGAGGCCCAGACGCTGTCTTACCTTAGGCTTTCGGGGTGCAAGCTGGCGCTGCTCTTCAATTTCAATGTAACCGTGCTGAAAGAAGGCATCCGGCGGTTCATCAATGGGACCATCTGAGGGCACCAACTCCGTCCATTTGGCTAGCTCTTTGCCGCTTCAATCATCCTCGTCGCTCACTCCTGGCCGCAAGATTCTCAATGCTGCTGCCAGCGTTGCCGCGTTCTCGGCGGTGGCGGGCCTTGCCTCCACGGCAAAAGAGCTGGCCGTGGCACGCTGGTTCGGGCGAGGCGACGCGCTGGATGCATTTCTGATCGCGTACCTCTTGCCTTCCTTCCTTGTGACTTTGATTGCGGGGTCATTCAACGCGGCCTTGATCCCCACCTTCATCGAGGTGCGCGAACGCGAGGGAAAAGAGGCGGCTCAAAGACTCTTTTCCGGCGTCATGGTGCTCAGCCTGGCGCTTCTGGTGGGAGTGTCGGTATTGGTCGGTGTGCTCGCACCCTATTTCCTGCCGCTGTTAGGTTCAGGTTTTGGTCCGGCGAAGTTAATGCTCACTCGGCATCTTCTTTACGCCCTCTTGCCATTCATCGCCCTGAGCGGGCTGGCCGTAGCGTGGACTGCGGTTTTGAATGCCGGTGAACACTTTGGCCTGCCCGCTCTGTCAGCCGTACTGACGCCGCTTTCCATAATTGCCTTCCTCATGCTGCTGGGCAACGTTTGGGGAATCTACACGTTGGCCGTAGGGACAGTGACGGGAGTCTGCCTGCAAGCCTGCGTGTTGGGCTGGTTATTGAAAGTGCGGGGCGTGCTCCTCGAGCCTCGCTGGTATGGCTTGGAGCCCGGCTTGCGCAAGGTCGTTGGCCAGTACGCGCCCATGCTGGCCGGGGCGCTGCTCATGGGCAGCACCGAATTGGTGGATCAGTCGATGGCCGCCATGCTCGAACCGGGCAGCGTGGCCGCTTTAAATTATGCTCGAAAGATTGTCAGCATCTTCATCGTGATCGGCGCCACACCCCTGGGCACGGCGGCGCTTCCCTATTTCTCACAGATGGTTGCGAGCCAGGATTGGAGCGGTTGCCGGCACACTTTGAAAGTCTACTCGCGGGCCATTGTCCTCTTCACTGTTCCGATCACTGCGGGTCTGGTAGTTTTTTCTCATCCGTTGATCAGGATCGTCTTCCAGCGCGGGGCCTTCACTGCCGTGGACACAGGAGTCGTGAGCCGGGTTCAAGCCCTCCTTTCGCTTCAGATCCCCTTCTATTTTCTCGCGCAGCTCGGTGTCCGTCTCATCAGCGCCTTGAAAAAGAACTGGGTGCTCATGGCGATTGCCGGCGTAAACATGGTCGTCAATGTGGTTTTCAATCTCATCCTGATGAGGTACCTCGGTGTGGCAGGGATCGCTCTGTCCACATCGTTCGTCTACCTTGTCTCCAGCGCGTTGGTTTACACTTCAATCGCCAGATCGTTGTGGAGACAGGGAGGGCCTCCGCAAATGACGGAACCGCCCCCCGCGCCCTCCATAACCAAAGAGGGGAGCTAAGAGCGAAACTCGTGGAAGTGACGAACCGAACACGCCAAAGAGTTTTGTTCCTCCTGCCGACCCTCAGCGGCGGCGGAGCGGAGCGAGTGACAGTGACGCTGCTCCAGAACCTGGACCGCTCCCGCTTCGAGCCCCATTTGGCGTTGATCGACGCGGTAGGGCCACTCTTCCAGGACTTGCCGGCGGATATCCCGCTGCATGATCTTAAAGCCGGACGGGTCCGACGCGCCCTTCCGGGCATAATTCGCTTGGCGTGGAAGCTGAAGCCGCAGGTCATCCATTCAGCTATGGTCGAGCTGAATATGGCCACGGTTTTTTTGAGGGCTTTTTTCCCGCCGGCGTTACGGGTGCTGATACGGGAGGATACTTCGCCCAGCGCTCTAAACGCTCAAGGGCGCAACCATCCGTCCGTCTGGAATTGGCTGTATCGGCGGTTGTACCCGCGGGCTGACAAGATCATCTGCGTAGGAGACCACATCGTCGACGAGTTGGCGGAGAATTTCGGCATTCCTCGACGCAAACTCGCGCGCATCTATAACCCCGTAGACCTCGATCGGGCGAGACGACTGGCAGAGGCGGGTGAAAATCCGTATCGCAGCAAGGGGCCTCACCTTGTTGCTGCGGGTCGACTTGCCAGAGAGAAGGGGTTCGACGCGCTTCTGGACGCCATGCCGATGGTGGGCGCAGCGAGTCCGGATACCGACCTCACAATTCTCGGTGAGGGCCCGCTTAAGCGGGACCTGTTGGCTCAGCGGGAAGCACTGGGACTTACCGGAGCGGTTCACTTGCCCGGATTTCAGCTCAACCCCTATCCCTACTTCAAGCATGCCGATCTGCTTGTGCTTCCATCGCGATGGGAGGGCTTCGGGCTGGTCGCAATCGAAGCCTTGGCCGTCGGGACGCGGGTCGTGGCCACAGACTGCCCGGGCGCGGTGAGAGAGATCCTCGCCGGCTGCCCCTTGGCTCAGTTGGTTCCACCCTCCGATCCGCAGGCGCTGGCGCGAGGGATCATCGCTGCCCTCCAGTCTGCACGGAGCGTATTGCAGCCCCACTCGGGTCTAGACTCTTTTCTCAGTCGGTTCGACGTGAAGGCTGTGATGCGAGAATACGAGGAAATCCTTGGCGCTTGAGCGGGCTTCAGGTGCCGGATGTCGGGTGTCAGATCAACTGTCATCCTTCGCTGCGCACAGGATGGCAGATTCTGAATTTAACGTGATACCATGTCCTGAGAGGACAGGGAATTGATAGAAACCCAGAAAAGCAAGCTACCCGGCGGCGACATAGCAGGTGAAGAGTTCTGGGAGGAATGGTGGAAACACACTCGCCTGCCCCTGCCCCCTGCTCTTGACCCCCACCGCCCTGGCCTGAAGAATTATGAGGTAAGAAGATTTCATCAGGTCTTCCAACAACTCTTCAAAGGCTACGACACCTCATCAATGGAACTGGTCGAGGTCGGGTGCGCCCAGTCGGTCTATTTGCCTTACTTTGCCAAGAACTATGGGTTCAAGGTGGCAGGGATCGATCGCTCGGAAACGGGCTGCGGAAGGGCTCGCACGATTCTGAAGAGAGAAGGAGTCCAAGGGGAAATCTATTGCGCGGATTTCTTCGCAATTCCCCCGGAGCTCATCGGGCGATTCGATGTGGTGATTTCGTTCGGAGTTATAGAGCACTTTGAGAAAACCGCGGAAGCTCTGGGGGCCATGGCGAAGCTGTTGAAACCCGGCGGGAGAATGTTTGACGATATCCCGAATTTCACGGGCGTTTTGGGAAGATACCAGAAGTTGCTCGACCGGGGTATGTACGATGCGCATGTGCCTATGAGCCGCGAGCAACTGGCATCCGCCCACCGGGAGGCCGGGTTAGAGATTGAAAGCTGCGATTATTTCATGCCCATTTGTTTGGAGGTTATTAACGTGGAACGGTGGCCCAGGAATCTTCTTCACTGGTTCACAATCCGCTCCCATACGGCCGATCCCAGTGCCGTGTGGTTCGTTGATGACCACATCGTTCGGCTCCCGCAAAACCGATGGACTTCTCCATTTATCTGCTGTGTGAGCCGAAAGCCACTCAATCACGTCTAAAGGGTTCGGCACGTAGCGTTGACCTTTCGTAGCGCTGACCTTCAGGTCAGCACGGTCGCTGCCGACCTAAAGGTCGGCGCTACGCTAAGACTAAGGAAATCTCGCCGGTAGTCGGTTATTGCCCGCTGAGGTGCATCTCCCGTGAAACCCCGATTGGCTGAGTTGCTGGCCTGTCCTGAATGCGCAGGTCCGCTGCGGGTCGACGTCCAGCACCGAGACAATGCGGAGATTCTTACAGGCCTCCTCGGTTGCCCGAAATGCCGCTGCGACTTTCCCATTCGGGACGGCATTCCGCGCTTCGTGCCCAGCGACGCGCACGCGGCGAGGTCCAGCTTCGAGTCGAAGCGCCGGCTGCCCGCACAATTCGACACCGAGTCGAGAAAGCTCAGTGAGTCCACGTTTGCAGTTTCGACTGGAACACGGCCGGAAGAGCTTGCCGGAAAGCTCGTCCTCGACGTAGGATGCGGGAGCGGTCGTTTCGTGGATGTCGTCGCGCGGTCCGGGGCCGAAACTGTCGGACTCGACCCCAGTCAGGCGGTCGATGTCGCCAGAGAAGACCTGCGCAGCCAGCCGAACTGCCACTTCATTCAAGCTAGTGCCCTGTTCCCGCCGTTTCGCCCCGGGACGTTCGATTTCGCGTACAGCATCGGTGCGCTGACGAACACGTCCGACAGCCGCGAAGGTTTCAGGCGCATGGCTGCGACGGTGAAGCCAAGGGGCGTGGTGGCCATCTGGGTCTATCCTCGGCGCCGCCTGACCGAAGCTTTCCAATACTTTCCGGGTCAGATGAACGAGGTGCTGGCTCAGGATGGTTACGATCAGATTCCAGCCAGATGGCTAAAGCTGGTTTCCCGCCTCGCCCCGGCGCTGGATTGGGCGAGGGAGACTTCCAGCCGCTTCGAGCGCTGCTTCACTACCCGCATGCCCAGCCGATGGCTCTATGCTCTTTGCCACGTCGCGGTTCCGCTCTACTATGTATATCGCGTTCCGCTCTTTTACCCCTTGCGCCTCCTGGCTAAAATCGCCATGCATCCCGATTCCGAGCGGCGTGTGCTCGACACTTTCGATTGGTACTCTCCGCGTTACCAGTGGAAGCATACGTCCCCGCAGGTTCAGGCCTGGTTCAAAAAAGCCGGGTTCGAGAATATCACCCTTCTCCCGCGCCCTGTCGCCGTCCGAGGCAATAAGCCGGCGTAGAGTAGCTTCGCCACAGAGGCACAGAGAACGGAGAGAAGCATCCAGTCGATGTCATTCCGAGCGAAGCGAGGAATCTTGCTCTGATTCTTTCTTCCGCGCTTCGATGCGACGCAGAGCGAGATTCCTCGCTTCGCTCGGAATGACAGCTTGCATTGCGAAGAGGCACGGGATGCTATAATCGGCTGCCACGCGGACAATGCCATGCCTAGGACCTATCGCGTACTGGCTGTGACGAATATGTGGCCCAACGAGGCGGACCCTAGCTTCGGCAGCTTCGTCCAGGACCAACTCAAGTCCCTCCGCCCCTTGGGGGTGGACTACGACGTGCTTTTTGTGAACGGCCGTCAATCGCGCTGGAATTACCTGATGGGAATCGGTGAGTTGTGGCGCCGGGTACGAGCCAAGCATTACGACTTGGTCCACGCTCATTTCGGCTTATCCGGATGGGTGGCCCGGTTCCAGCTTGGGGTGCCGTTGGTGATCACGTTTCACGGTGACGATGTTCTTGGCCGGCCTGCTGCGGACGGCCATATCACCCCTACCGGCCGATTCTTTCAGGCTTCGAGTTTTTTGTTGGCGCCGCTCGCCTCCGCCGTGATCGTACAGAACCGGCAGATGCGGCGGGCGTTGAGGCTGGAATCGGCGCAGATCATTCCCTGTGGAATCGATTTGGAACTCTTCCGTCCTATGGACCGCGATGAGGCCCGCCGAACTGCCTGCCTGGACCCAAGGAAGAAGTACGTGTTGTTTCCCTACAATCCCCAAGAGCAGCGGAAGCGATTCGACCTCATTGAAGCCGCCGTTGCCAAAGCGCGGGAACAAATGCCCCAACTCGAAATCCTTCAGGTGCGCAGGAAACCCCATTCCGAGATGCCGCTTTATATGAACGCTGCGGACGTGTTGGTGATGGCTTCTGTGATTGAAGGTTCACCGCTCGCGGTCAGAGAAGCTATGGCCACCAACCTTCCCGTCGTATCTGTGGACGTGGGAGACGCGGTGGACTTGATCAGCGAGGGAGACGGAAACCATATCGTGCCACGGCAACTGGATGCCTTGGCAGCCAAGATCATTGCAGTCTGCAGCCGGGGAGAGCGCAGCCATAGCCGCGAGCAACTGGGTCCCTATTCCATGCAGGCGACGGCGAAAAGGATTTTGGACGTTTATTCTCGAGTCGCGCGCTCATGATACTCCCCTCGTTCGAGTTTACTGGAATGCCCACAAACGCGCTCCTTATCGATTCTGCTGAACGCCTGCATTCTTACCTCCATCGATTCCACTACCGGGACGGAATTCTTCACGGACCTGACCCCGGGGTTCGCTTTAACCTTCGCGCCTGGCGATTTCTTAAAAGCGCGCTCGACTTCATTCCGTGGGAAGACGATTACGTCTTCATGCAGACGCAGGGGTACTGGGTGCTCACCAACTGGCAGCTTTACGAAGCAACACAGGATGCGCGCTTTCGCGACATTGCCATCCGAAGCTCCGAGGCCACGCTGACCCTTGAGACCGACGATGGCTATTGGAAGTATCCGCTGCCGGAACGCCGGCACTTGATTGCTACGCTGGAAGGGATTTGGGGCGGCACGGCCCTGCTCGCGACTTACCGCCGTGAGTCGCGGAGGGAATTCCTCGACGGCGCGTTGCGCGCTTACGAATTCATCGTAAATCGTATCGGGTTCCAAGATCACACGGTCGGCAAGGTGATTAATTATTTTGATCAACCACGCGGCAAGGTGACGAACAATTCCGTGATTGCCGCCTGGTATTTTCTCCGCTTGTGGGAGGCAACCCGGGAGGAGCGCTACCTTGAACACGTGGGCGCGCTGCTGGATTTCGCAGCCGCCGCACAACTTCCCAATGGCGAATTGCCCTACATCATCGGGAACCAGTATGAGGCGTCACGGCCGCACTACCTTTGCTATCAGTACAATGCCTTTCAGTTTCTGCATCTGGCCTGGTCGAACGCCTTAAAGCCCGGAAGTTGGGCAGAACGGTTAATCTCAAAACTGGCGGGGTTCCTTGCGACTGGAGTGCAGCCCACAGGTGCATGCGCTAAGGATTGTAGCCACGCGGGAGGCGGAGGTCCCGAAGTTGATTACTACACGGGGGCGATGGCGGCGGCTCTTCACGAGGCTCAGCGATTGCGCCTGGGTGTTGCGCCCGAATTGATCGACGCCTGCTATAATCGGCTGCTCGCCCACCAGCGATCCGATGGCGGCTTCGACTATTCGTACCGGGACTACGGTTTCCTGTCCGATCATCGGTCCTACCCTCGCTACCTGGCGATGACGCTGTTTCACCTGCTCTACCCAGTTTGCGGGAACGGGTTTGAGAAAGTCTGATTGGTACGCAGTTTGCTTCGTGGTGCTGGCATGCAGAAACAGAGGACCAGCGTTTGCATCATCATCGAAAACTTGCCAGTTCCCGTAGATCGACGGGTGTGGCAGGAGGCTCGTGCGTTGCGGGACGCCGGTTACCGCGTCTCAGTGATCTGCCCGAAAGCCCGAGGCTTCGAACGAGGCCGTGAAACCCTTGAGGACATCGAGATTTACCGATATCGCGTCTGGGAGGCCTCTCGGCCGCTCGGCTATCTCGTCGAGTATGCCTTGGCGCTTGCCGCCCAGTTCGTCCTGTCGCTCCGGGTTTACACGCGCACACGCTTCCGCGTCCTCCAGGCCTGCAACCCGCCCGACACAATTTTCTTCGTGGGAATTTTCTTTAAGCTCTTGGGCGTGCGTTTCATCTTCGACCATCACGATCTCAATCCTGAGCTGTACGAAGCCAAATTCGGTCGTAGAGACTTTGGATATAAGCTGGTTTGCTGGGCTGAACGCCTGACCTTCTGGACTGCCGACGTCTCGATCGCCACCAACGAGTCCTACCGTGAAGTGGCGCTGGCGCGGGGAGAGATGCCTCGAGAACGCACTTTCGTTGTGCGAAGTTGCCCTGACCTCGCGAGAATGCAAAAGCGGCCTGCGCGGCCCGAACTCAAGGAGGGCCGGTGTTTTCTGGTGGTCTATCTGGGTGTCATGGGGCCGCAGGACGGGCTTGATCAGTTGCTGGAGTCCATTGACTCGGTGGTCCACGGCTCGAATCGCCAGGACATTTTATTTGTTCTGATCGGGACCGGGACCAGAGTGTGCGGCTTAAAGCTCTGGCTGCGCAGAAGGGTCTCGATCGACTGGTCAGGTTTCCGGGGCATCTCTCCGATGATGAGGTTGTGGCCTATTTCTCAACCGCGGACCTGGGGGTGGCGCCGGACCCGCCCACGCCGATGAACGACAAGTCCACCATGAACAAGATTCTCGAATATATGACCTTTGGCCTTCCGGTTGTGCTCTACGACCTCACGGAAGGCAGGCGCTCGGCGGACGGCGGAGCACTGTACGCGCGCCCTGGAGACACAGAGGATTTCGCCCGGGCCATGCTCAGGATACTGGACTCGGAAAGCTTGCGGAAAGAGTTGGGCGCGTGCGGGCGAAGACGCATCGAGGAAAGTCTCAACTGGCAAATCGAGAAGCGGTCGCTGCTGGCGGCTTACGCGGCGGCCCTTGCGGCCAGTAAGATTTTAGGAGCATCCCAGGTGTGTGCCTTCAAGACGTGTCCTTCAAGGCGATGTCACGGGTAGCATTCGCTGCTAAAATGCCACAGATGATTCCGGAGGAAACGAATGAGTGAAAACATTCCCAAGACAATGAAGGCCCTGGTGAAGAGCCGGCCGGAGCCGGGGCTGTGGCTGGAGGAAGTGCCGACGCCGGACATCGGCATCAATGATGTGTTGATTCGCGTGCTTCGCGCGTCCATCTGCGGCACCGACCTGCACATCCTCAAATGGGACGCATGGGCCAGCAAAACAATCCCTGTGCCGATGGTGGTGGGCCACGAGTTCGTGGGCGAGGTGGTGAAAGTAGGTTCGAACGTCACTGACTTCTTTCCCGGTCAGCTCGTGGGCGCCGAGGGGCACGTCGTCTGCGGACTGGAGATGATCTTCTCCTTGAGGAACAGGTTGAGGATCTTGGCGCCGATCACGCCGGAGCCGGTGCCGAAGACGAAGGCGACCAGCCCGAGGCCGATGACTTCGATCGTCTTCACGGTTAGGAACTTGTCGGCCTGCATGGTCGAGCCGATGGCGACCGTGAGCACCACGATCACGACATTCATCACCTCGTTGGCGGCGGTCTTGGCCAGCCGCGAAGACCAGCACTTCTCGGAACAGGTTGCCGAGCATCAGCATCGTGATCAGCGGCGCCACCGGCGGCAACAACAGGTTGACGAGAATGCCGATCACGATCGGGAAGGCGATTTTCTCGAGGCGGGTGACTTCCGCGACTGCTTCATGCGGATCATGCGTTCCGCCGGGGTGGTCAACAACCTCATCACCGGCGGCTGAATCAGCGGCATCAGCGCCATGTAGGAATATGCGGCGACCGAGATCTGCGGCAGCAGCTCCGGCGCGAGCTTCACCGCCATGAAGATCGCCATCGGCCCGTCGGCGCCGCCGATGATGCCGATGGCCCGGCCTCGTAGAGCGTGAAGCCCAGCAGCTTGGCGCCGATCAGGCGACGAATATGCCCAGATGCGCGGCGGCGCCAGAATGACCAGCTTGGGATTCGCGATCATCGGGCCGAAATCCGTCATCGCGCCGACGCCGAAGAAGATCAGCGGCGGCAGGATCAACAGCTCCACGCCCTGTAGGCGTAGTAGAATAGTCCGCCCGGCTGGGTGAGGTCGGACCCAGGGACATTGGAGATGATGCAGGAGAAGCCGATGCCGACCAGCAGCAGCGGCTCGTATTTCTTGACCACCGCCAGATAGATCATGCGCAGCCGATGGCGATCATCACCAGATTGCCCCACCAGAGATGGGCGAGGCCGGTTTGATCGATCAGAGCGCCGAAAACGATAAAAATTGATCGAGCAAGAAACGTCCCTCTGGCCCGAATGGCGGACGATCAATGGTGGCTTTTGCGCAACGCCTCTTCGTCGACCTTGCCGATGCGGTTGAGGAGCGGGAACAGCGCCAGCACGACGCCGATACCGCAGATCATCACCATCGACGCGAAGAAGTCGATCAAGCTGAGCATCAAAGCTCCGTAGAGCGTGTCGGGCATCGTCATCGAAAAGGCCTCGGCACCCACACCCCCCTAGGATAGCGTGAGCAGGACGGCGCCGGTGTCGACGAAATCGCCGGCTTTCGCGGCGATGGAGGCGACCTGCCGGCACCCTTGGCGCGGACCTCGGTCTTCATCTTCATCGCCTCGACGGTGACGATCTTGTCGCCGGCCTTGACGATCTGACCAACCGTCACTCGACCGATTGGACGGTGCCGGCGAGCGGCGCGACCTCGTCGCCGGCGCCCGCCGCGGGCTGGGTCGAAGCCGGCGCGGCGGGCGCCGGCCGCAGCCCCCACCGTAGCCGAAACCGCGGCGACCGAACGGGCCAGGCCCCCGTCAACCCTCGCCGTCAATGTCCTCTACGACAACCTCATAGGAATGGCCGTCTACGCTGATCTTGAATTTCCGTTGCAATGCGAACTCCTGCCCTGAGATAGGCGTTCAATGTGTGCGATGAGACGTCTGGTGCAGCCAGCGGCCTTCCGCCGCCCAGGCGTGCCCCGTCCCCGCATCGGCGATATGAACGACTTTGTAGCCATACGCGGCGACCGCGGCCGCTATGGCGGCGACGTGGTGAGCCGGCAAACCGTTGAATTCACCGTCGAGTTCGCGCGCGACTTTTGCAGGCGCGGCGGCGCGCGGAGCGGCTTTCTTGAGCCTCTCGGCCTCCACCTTTTGACGGGCGATCTCAGACCGCTCGACCCAGCTCAGAAAGCGGCTGAGGTACACCACGGCGAACCACAAGACGCCCAGGGCGACGATCACGCCGAAGGCGCAAACTTCAAGGTCTCGTACCATCCGGGCTCTCCTCCCCGTTGCCTCGCACTTCATCAGA
>CAVYJG010000005.1:0-685588 GCA_963768695.1 uncultured Acidobacteriota bacterium
GCGAATAACCACATCGGCTCCGGCATCGACAGCCTGATGAAACAAGGCGGGCTCAAAATCGGCCGGTCTGGGCTCGTCCGGGCTCGGCGCCTCATTCGCCTTGTGTAGCACCATGGGCTCAAAATCGGCTGGAGGCATGTCGTCCTCATTGTCGGCAGTTTCATGAGCGTGGATCGTAAACACGACAAACTGTGCGTTGCGTCTGGCCTCCTGAATTGCGCTGAGCACGGCGGCCTTATCGGTTGGCTCGGCTTCGGTTGTGGTCCCCTCCTTGCTTGAGGCGCGGAAATACTGATCGCTGATGCGAACCTCGCTGCCATTTGCGCCCGCCTTCAAAGTTATCGGGCCGGCGATCCTGCGAAGAGCAACGAGTTCGTCAGCGGTAACGAGGCGGACCTGCCGTATATGCAGAGCACTGATTCCTGGTCTGGAGCGTGACCTCACACCTTGTCTTTCCAGTGCAGAACCTGCTACCGCCGCTGGAGGAAAGGTTGAGGCAGTACTGACCAGGGCCGCCCTTCCTTTGGGTGTCTGTACATAGCTGGGGGCGCGTGCCTGCACATCGCTGAGACCGGCACCGGCCTGCACCACGCCAGCCGAGGCGAGCGAGTTCAAGGTCGCGACCAAACCTTCTGCGCCCCAATCAATGGCATGATTGTTGGCTTTCGAGACCAGGGTGATTCCCATGTCCCGAAGGTCGCGAGCAACAGTCGGTGGCGACAGGGGATAACCGCCGCCATTTTCCGCCGAGGGATATCCGGTGAATGTGGCCAAATCGAAGATCGCGCCTTCCTGGTTGGCAAAGCCGACATCAGCCTTTTGAAACAATGCGGCGAGTTGCCAGAATCCCGGGTCTTCAATGCCTTTCAGGGTTCGATACGGCCCGATCATGTCACCGCCGGCAACAAAGACGAAATCATCCGGTGCTGAGTTGACTGGCGCCGCCTGCACCCAGAAAGTGATTATCAGTGCGGTCGTCAGCGCGGTAGCGAGCTTAGGCATTATTCATTCCTCAAAGCAGGTAGCCTTCTCCAAGTACCTGGAGGACGTATTGAGGAAGGCTTTCAAGCTCCGACGGCCCTCCTCAATTCCCTTTCTAACATCAGTTTAGAACACGAATTTTGCTGCCAGTTGGACAATGCGCGGATTGATTGACGTCGATGTGATCGTCCCAAAATTAGACACACCAGTTGTAACCCCCGGGTTGGCGAACTGGGGATGATTGAACAGGTTGAAGAGTTCGACCCGGAATAGAAAACTGCGGCTTTCACGAATCGGGAGGACCTTCTGCAATGAAATGTCGAAATTATTCTGGCCGGGCCCGGTAACGATACCGACACCGGCATCACCAAAGCCCGTTCCTTGCCCGTCAGCACCGATAATCGGCCAAGTAGACGAGATGCACGAATTATTGAAATAATTCGTCCTCTTTTCTTGAATCGAGCCAGGCGTCACCAGTTGGGAGTAGGTACACCCTGGCGCCAGTTGCACGCGGTCGGAGGTGATACCGAATACGTTGTTTGCGTTGCTGCCAACCAGCGTTAAATGCTGGCCCGATTGAATCGTGGTAACACCCGAAAACGACCAATGGCCCAGAATGTGCGCCTTCCAAGTTGCCTCGTCATGCGGACCTGGCAAGTTGTAAACGTAGCTGAATACAAAGCGTTGCTCGCGGTTGAAGAGCGCCGGTCCATAGCGGGCGCTCGGGTCGCTGGATTGGTCGCCGATATTGGTGCCGGCGGCCGTGGAAGCTTCAGGGTCGGTGCCGTCGGTGCTGAGGTCTCTCGACCACGTGTAAGCGGCAATAAACTGCAAACCATGGCTGAAACGTTTGGTTAGACTCGCCTCGAATGCGTTGTACCAGGCGGCGCCGGCCGATTCGAGCTGAGCAATTCCACCCTCGTCGGAGGCGAATCCCAGGAACGGCAGCCGATCACTCAGATTGTCAAGTGTATTGCTCGTTTGCCCGCGGACCGGATTACCCGGGCTGGCGGAAAGGGCCTGATTCAAACCCCGCGTGCGGATGACGTCGGTGCTGCGGGCCCCGATATATCCCAATTCCAGCAACAGATTGCGGGCCACTTCCGCCTGGATTCCAAGGCTGTATTGCTGCGTAATCGGAGGCCGATAATTCTGTGCCAGGTTTATAACGGTCTGGGGGTTGGCGGTTGAATACGGCTGGAAAAGAGGTAAACTGGCAGCCGAAGGGATGTTGCTTGCCGCGAAAGGCTCCTGCGCTGATGCAGCGGCATTGGGGGGGCCGCCGTAAACCCCTAAGAAACCGTAGGGCGGTTCGGCCACCAGTTGAAAGACCGCTTGCCCCACCGGACGAGAGTAATAGACCCCATAGCCGGAGCGGAGGACTAACCGGGACGAGTGCGGCAAGACCTGCCAACTGAGCCCCAGTCGGGGACCCAATGTGTTTTGTCTGTCTCCGGCTATGCCCAAATTATTGCGGGCACGAGTGACACCGGCGGGTATTACGCCAGGAAAGTTCGACTCGACAACGTATCCGGCCAATGTCCCCGCCGAGGGAGGGTTCGGATCCGCTAAGGCAGGGTCGAAATTACCATCCCGCCCGCGCTTGTCGGCGAGTTCCCCGATGCGCTCGTAACGCAACCCCGCATTCAGCGTAAGCCGCCGCGTCAGTGTAATGTTGTCTTGGAGAAACGCAAACCCATCCTTCGTTCTCCAATCGCGATCGGTCAGGCCTCCAACATCGACGGAGGCGATGATGTTACTGAATGGGACGATTGCATCGGTGCCGTTCTGCGCGGCGCTCAAGCCCAGCAGGAAATCAGGCCAGGTTTCATATTCGTTAATCCCGTTGAAGCGGAAATTTCGCAGGTTGAGGTAACCGCGCGAGAAGCCGCCGCCAACCCGGATGTTCTGCCTTCCATGTGTCCAGGATAAGGAATCACTGAGATTATAGCTCCCTTGAATCGATGTGAGGTCGGCAGCCCCTCCCAACTGGCAGCAACCGAGAATAAAGATCGAGGGGAGATCGTCGAAAAACGGCGAGGCTGTAGCCCCAATACTCGAATAGCTGAATGGGTTCTGCTGATGGTTGGCGAAGTTGTTCCGGTGGAATCCAAACCGCAATTCGTTGAGCAAGGTGGGAGTGAAGGTATAGGTGTGGGTGATGGAGAACACTTGGTAACGTCCTGGTTGATTGCTGGGAGAACCGGGCAGGCCGGCATCAGACAAGCTCGTCGCGTTGTTCGGAAACGTAACCATCTGGCTGCTGTCGGCAATGAAGTAACTGGCGGAAATTGTGCTTCGTTGGCTCATCAGGTAATCCACATCGCCCATGAATTGATCTTCGCTAAAAGTGCAGGGAGTATCGAAAGTACTCAGACCGCTGGGCGTCTGCGGATTGGGGATATACCACCTTCCATTGGGGAGCTTCATCTGCAGCAGTGCAAGGGAAACAGGATTGATGTTGTAGGGGTAAGGCGTTCCATTGCCGTTCGGGGCATTGGGATCGATTGCCGGCCCCACGCCTCCGAATATGTTTTGGAAAAGTCCACGATTTCCGGCGAAAAGTTGGGCGATCGCCTGGGCTGAACGATTGTCGGTAAAAGCAGGCAATATGGCTGTGCTTCGGCAGTTATTTCCGCCAGATACCGCGATCCCGTTCACCTGCCGGGTTCCTTGGTAAGAGCCAAAAAACAACAGTTTGTCCTTCTTAACAGGGCCGCCCAGGGTGCCCCCGAACTGGTTCTGATGCAGTGCACCTTTTGGCTGGTTCGTCAGGTTCGAGAAGTAATCGTTGGCATTCAAAGCGCGGTCACGGAAGAATTCGAAGACATCACCATGAAAATTGTTCGCGCCGGACTTGGTGACCAGATCGACGTTGGCTCCTGCGTTCCGGCCATAAACCGCGTCAAATTGCCCTGTCTGAACCTTGAATTCCTGTATAGCATCTGGGCTGGGAATGGCGATTCCACCGCTCGCCGCGCCTCGACCGAAAACATCGTTGATTTCCACTCCATTCATCTGGAAATCGTTATCGTTCGCTAGCGCGCCTTGTGCGTGGACGCCGCTGTCCTGCTGAGTTCCGTTGCCATTACTTCCAGAGATGCCGCCGCTGCCACGGCCCAAGTCGGTGGCATTGTTGACGGGCGCAACGATTCCGGGTGACAGTCCCAGGATCTGGGTGTAGTTGCGCGTGGCGAGCGGCAGGTTGTTCACCCCGCGCTCATTGACGACCCTCCCTAGTGCACTCGATTCCGTCTGCACCATATTCGGTTGGGCTACAACTTCCACGCTCTCGGCGACACTTCCGACTTCCAGCGCGAGATCAACACCGGTGGTCTCGGTGACCGCGACCGCCACGTCGTCTTGCACGCTCTTCTTGAATCCCTGTTTTTCCGCCGCCAGTTGATAATGACCGGGAGGCAGAAGCGGGACGTGGAATGCGCCGTGAGCATCTGTCTCCACCTGCCGAGTCTCCCCCGTCGCGGTAAGAGTTGCCGTAACCTTGGCTCCGACGACAACTGCACCGCTGGTGTCCGTCACGGTTCCGGTAATGGCGCCACTTGTAGGTGTCTGAGCAGCAACCGGGTGCCCAGCGAGCGCGAGAAATATGCCGAATGTCACCCATAAGTTTTTCCTTAAGAGTTTTTGGAGCGTCATTCCCCACCCAGCTTTCTTCTGTGATATCGAATCACGATCAACGTCGCGAATCGCCTGTCGGCGTACACTCAAGAACCTTCCTTGAGAACTCAACGATCGGTGGAGCGTCCGGCTTTCCCGTAGGAGCATCCCGCACCCGAGCGGAGCGCAATCTATGAAAAATAAGCCCGAAAGTCAACAATGTTTTCAAAACGACTCTAGATTCAGCTAGTTGGCCACAATCCGCGTTGAGGCGGATGACAAATGGCCGCGGGAGATCCTCAACGGGTATGGTTTCCCGAGATGCTCGCAAGACTTCGTTGTGAGTGGAACTCCCGGATGTCGTTCCCGGCGTTAATCGAGTTGCGCGATAGGCTGGATGCGATGCCTCGGCAAATTCGGTCCGAGCGGCATATTGTGTCGCCTGTCTTGCGCTGCCCCCAGGTGCCCCGCTTGAAGAGCCATTGACGATCACGATACAGTAGGCGACTAGCGTAGACCTTAAACCCAAAAGGCCGTCTCGGGAATGCGTGGCCACCCCAAGTTAGCCGAGTTACTGTCAGGTGGGTGCTGGCATGAAGCTCCGAAGGTGTGATGGTCGCCAATCGGCGGATATTCAGTTTCGTTCCAACGGCCATTCTGAAGTCTCCATGGCTGTGCTTCATTGGTGCCAAGGTCGACTTTGAAGAGACTCAGAAGCATGTTAGCCAAGTTGCAGCGAATGAACAAAGGAAGTACAATCGGGGCCAATATGGTAATTACAGGCCAGACCCTATTCATTGTATTAATCCCAAACATCCTAGGGAAGAACAACCTGGCCCCTTCTTGTCGCTTTTACCAGCGAGGCAGTTCGATTGGGTGTCTCTTTTCTTCACGCCCCATGCTCACAAGTCTGGCAGGCAAAGGAGAGTGATATGAATATCAAACATCGTGTGACACGTCGTTCCTTCATGAAATCCTTGGGAGTCACTGCCGCCGCGTCGTCTCTAGCTGGTACCGTGAATTGGGCTGCCCAGCCCTCTCAGGGATCTGCGGGTAAACCAGCCCTTCTGGGGGGGACACCTGTGCACCAGGGTCCATGGGCGAGTTGGCCGCAGGAGGGACCGCCGGACGAGGCGATCATGATGGGGGCCCTGCAGGAGAAACGTTGGTGCTATCTGCGTTCCGGGGCCCATTTCTGCCGGGACTATGAAAAGCAACTCGGTTCTGACTATGGAGCCCATGTCATGTTGACCAATGCGGGCACCACGGCCCTGCACGCCTGTCTCCATGCCATGGATATCGGACCGGGAGACGAGGTCCTGGTAACCGGAGAGTCGTTTGTCGCCAGCATGCAGTCCATTCTTAACCTGTTTGCCCTGCCGATCTTTGTGGACGTGGATCCTGCCACAGGCTTGATGGATGCCGACCTGCTGGAACAGGCTGTCAGCCCTCACACCAAGGCGATCATGCCCGTGCACCTGTACGGGGCCGCCTGCGACATGGACAAGGTTTTGGCGGTTGCCAAAGAACACAATCTCAAGGTGATTGAAGACGCGTGTCAGTCACCCTATGTGGAATGGGGGGGGCACAAACTGGGTACGATTGGGAACTGCGGTGCGGTCAGCTTCAATGTGTGGAAGACCTTGGGATGCGGCGAGGGCGGCATGATCGTCACCACGGATGACGGCGTGGCCCGGACCTGCGACGCCTTTCGCAATAACGGCCGCACCTCGGAACCGCACAGCGGTTTTATGGGCATGAATTACCGGCCCACAGAGTTTCAGGCGGCCCTGTTGCTGACCCAGACCGAACGGTACAAGCGACAGGCCCCCGTTCGCCAGCGCAATGCGGCCTTTCTCGACCGGGGCCTAGCTCGGATTCCGGGACTGGATCCGTTCAAGGTCTATGCCAAAACCCGGTGTCACAACTACTACGACTATCTCATGCACTACGACACCGAGGCCATGGGCGGCCTGTCCATAGACCGTTTTACGAGCGCGCTGCGTGCCGAGGGCATCCCGTGCAGCAGTGATCCCAAGGCCGACATCATGTCCCACGACAACAGTCTGGACCGTCTCTATCAAGGCCGGCATTTCCGAGCTGTCTGTACGCCTGAACAGTTGAAGCGGGCCGAGGCCAGCCGTGCCTGTCCTCAGGCCTTGCACCTGGTACGCAACCAGGTAGGGTTTGACCAATCCATGCTGTTGGGATCACAGAGTGACATGGAGAGCATCCTGGAGGCCGTCGAGCGGATTCGCAATCACGCCGGGGCGTTGATGAAGACGTAAACCGCTTTTCATGATCATCAGGCAAGCTAAGGGCGGAACCGCCGCGAAGGCCAACCCCGGGCTCCGGCGTGTGGGGAGCAGGCAGGCGCCGAAGGCGCATCTGAATACCTTGGCACATCACGATTCGCTCAAGATGCGCGCCGGGGCAAGCCAGGAAGGATGCCAGTGGCGGTCGCGACGGTTACCAGACAGTATTGAGCGCGGAAGAAACCGCGCACGAGGTTTCTCAGAATCTCGACCACTGAGCCGGTCTCTGCCACGGCTGCTCCTTCTTCCCCACCTCAGAGCCACACCCGGTGCAGATGTAGCTGTAAATTTCCTTATCGAGCAGCACCAGCAAAAGACGCTTTCGCACCGGCATGGCGCGTCTGCAGTTCGGGCAGAAGAGTTCGCTCGCCTCCAAGTCTTCAAAATCCTTTTGTTGGTCCGGTGGCATCATCAGAGTCGGGAACCCTTAACCTTGTCTTGCCCCTCGCACCACCATTTTGCCGAAGTCTTGGCCCAGCATCAACACCCAAAACGCCCTGACGACACTCTCCAAGCCCCCCATCAATACGGCGGCTGTCCAGCCGAAGGCCATCAGGCGGATGGCGGCCACTCGACTTCAAGGCCTCATGGCCGAGGCTGCCCGGCGAGACCCTGAGCAAACGTAGCGTTTGTTTGCAGGGTTTGATTCTGGCGTTGACATGCGGTTGGATGTTGATACAATCAACTCGGGAAAGGCCCTCCGGCTCTGGAATCGATGGCTTTTGAGGAGAAGATTCCAGTTCGGGCACGTTATTGCCCGAGGGAAAAGACCACGGGTCTGGGTTGCGAGATATCTTCAACCCGTCCTTGACGATGGCAAGGTTCGTAGCGTGCTCCGCTCAAAGGTCATTGGCCCATGTTCGGATAGATCAACAAGCAGAGCCACAACAATTGGGGCGGCTAAGTGTTAGAAAAGAATAGGGCTGGAGTGGCGGAATTGGCAGACGCAGCAGACTCAAAATCTGCCGCCGGTCACCCGGCATGGGGGTTCAACTCCCCCCTCCAGCACCAATCCCAGTAGCTCCGCCCGCAAGTTGTGTGACTTGAACCATCGTTTGGCCGTTTTTGAACCATCGCTTGGCCGCTCGCCTGTCGTAAGTCCTTTAGAACCGTCTAACCAGCCCAATTCACTGCGTTGAACCATCGTCTGGCCGAAAGTACAGATCGGATTTGGTTCAAGCTCACAAGTTTCTTGGGGGAACCACTAACCCGGAGGGCGGCGAAGCCGAAGCAGAAGCCCGCCGTGCCGCCAGCGCGCAGGAGATTTCCCCAGCTCGCCGTGCCCGCGAGAACAAGGGAGCGAAAAGGAGAGGGGCCGAGGTAATCAGGAACACCGCAGAGGGGGAAGTTAGCACGGGCAGGTCAGAGGTCGGTTGGGTACTCTTAAAGCCCGGCCATCGGAATGCAGCCAGTGGACTGAGGGTTGTTAGGAGGCACGGGTTGAAAAAGGTCTTGCTTTTGTGTGTGAATGTGAGTATATTTACTCACGTACATGACTGAGACTCCAGAACACGTTATCCGATGGTTCTATTCCGAGGTGCAGAAGCTTTCGCCCGTTGCAGATGGATCTCTGTGCTTGCGGAAGAGCCCGTGCATCCGCAAGAACTGCCCGGCGTGCGCCAAGGGGAAGTATCACTCCAGCTACGCCCTCTATGGTCGGCATGCGGGAAAGCGGTTTTCAATTTATGTACCTGAAGAACTCGTTCCGGAGGTTCGTGAAGCACTCGCCAATGGGCGGCGCGTGCAGGAACTGGTGAGTGAGGCAGGGGTGCGGTACACGAAGGCGTTGAAAGCGAAGCGCAAGAAAGAGTCCCGCTAATGCAGATGCAAGTTGGAGGGCGGATCAGGGAATGCTGAGCGAACAGGATTTCGCGGCGTGGGCCAAGCGGATGGGCCTTTCCGACGAGGCGCTATCTGTGGTGGCCCATGTTCGGTCATCGAATCCAGCGCGCCGGGTCGGCGGCGGCCACTCGAATGTCGCCGGTCGCTACCCCAGCAGGAAGATGGGAGTGACGATTCAGTTTGAGAGTCACCGCGTGGAGCTGCCGACCGTGTACGAACTGGAGCATGACGACGAGGTCTTGGAGTATTGGGACCAGCCCAATTCCATCAAGCTGGACTATGAAAGTGCCGATGGACGGCATCTGGGAGCACTCCATACTCCCGACTACTTTGTCATTCGCAGGACGGAAGCGGGATGGGAGGAGTGTAAGACGGAAGAGGAGCTAATCCGGCTGTCGGAACGCAACCCGAACCGATACCGGCGCGGTGATGCCGGCTGGGTCTGCCCACCCGGCCGAGAGTATGCTGAGCGCTTCGGCCTTTACTACAGGGTTCGATCTTCTGCCGAGATTAACTGGCTTTTCCAAAGGAACATTCAGTTTCTTGAGGACTACCTGAGGACGACACCGGAGGTTGATTCCTTTTCTCGGCAGCGTGTCATGGCTCAGGTTGCGGCCCGACCTGGGTGCTTGCTGGAAGATTTGTTTCGGGTTACGGACGGAGCGGTGAGCCGCGACGATGTTTACTCCCTAATCGCAGCCGGAGATATTTTCGTTGATTTCCAATCGGCGCTACTGCCAGAGCCGGGCAAGGTGAGAGTCTGGTTGGAGAAGTCGCAGAGCAGTGCTGGTGACCACGGGGAACCTGCCACTCCCCGTCCGCATTCTGGCACAGACATCGGCGGCTCGCAGATTCAACACCGTCTCCTGGTTGCGAGCGAAAGCGATCTGGCTGAGGCCACACGGCGGTTTCATGTCGTTTCGCGGGCATTGAGGGGCGAGTGCCATGATCCCGTACCCTGCCGAACTTTACGGCGTTGGATATCAGATTACCGGGTGGCGCAGATGCAGTCCGATTGCGGCTATCTTGGCCTGCTCCCCAAGCCGAATCGCGGTAACGCTGTCAATAAACTCCCGGAGCAAGTGCGGTCGTTGATGATGGACTTTATTGACAAGGATTATGAATCGCTGAAGCAGAAAACCATGTACGCGACGTGGGCGGCGCTTAAGCTCGCCTGCGACCGAATACAGATGCCCGCTCCGAGCTACAAGACGTTTACGCTCGCGGTCCACCGTCGCGGAGGCGCTGAGCAGGCCCAAAAACGGTGCGGCCGCCGGGCCGCTTACCCCCTTCAGCCGTTCTATTGGGAGTTGGACCAACGCACGCCGCGCCACGGGGACCGGCCCTTCGAGATCGCTCACGTCGATCACACGCAGGCGGATGTCTGGGCGGTCTGCTCCCAGACGGGGCGAGTTCTGGGGAGACCGTGGATTTCGCTCCTGACCGACGCGTTTTCCCGCCGAATCCTGGCCCTGTACCTTACGTTCGACCCGCCCAGTTACCGTTCCTGCATGATGATCCTGCGTGAATGTGTACGCCGGCATTCTCGCCTGCCGCAGATCCTGGTAATGGACGGCGGTCGGGAATTCGAGAGCATCTATTTCGAAACGCTGTTGGCACGTTGCGAAGTCACGAAGAAAACCAGACCGGCGGCGAAGCCCCGATTTGGCTCCACGTGCGAGCGTATCTTCGGCACTACGAACAACCGGTTTCTTCATAATCTGCAGGGCAACACACAAGTGGCGCGGGGGACCCGCCAGATCACCAAGAGTGTGAATCCACGCAACCATGCCGCGTGGCCGCTGAAAGAGATACACCGCAGACTCAGTGAATATGCGTACGAGGTTTACGACACGATCGATCATCCGGCGTTAGGGCAGAGCCCGCGGGAAGCTTTCGACGCTGCGACGGCCCAGACCGGCAGCCGCGCGCATCGCAAGATTGCTTACGATCGCGATTTTCTCATCCTCACATTGCCTTCTACCCGCAAGGGTACCGCTAAGATCGTGGCCGGGCGAGGCATGAAGGTTAATCATCTTTATTACTGGTCGGAACATTTCCGCAACCCAATGTGGGAGAGTCGACAAGCCCCGGTGCGTTACGATCCTTTCGATGTCGGCACCGCGTATGCTTTCGTGGACGGGCAGTGGGTCGAATGCATCTCCGAATGCTATACGGTTCTGCATGGTCGCTCGGAACGTGAAGTCCACTTGGCGAGTGAGGAACTGCGGAAGCGCAGCGGGAATCACTCCGGACAGTTTGCCATGACCGCGAGAAAACTTGCTGAGTTCCTGGAATCCGTGGAGATGGAAGAAGCGATACTGATCCAGAGGCTGAGCGACCTCGAGGCCCGGTCACTTCAGGGTGAGCCGAGGCCTCCTGCAAAGGTTATAGGTCAAGCTGATGATCAGCAGCGCCAGCCTCTACTGGAGAGGGTGACGGCGTCGCTGGTCGATACGTCGGCGCCTCTTACGACCTACGGAGAGATGTGATGCGGTTCGACAGTATCGCGGCGGAAGCGCCTCAACTGATCGAATGTCTGGAGCGTTTCCGCAGCTTCACGATGGCGCACCCGATGTTGGTGAGGGCCCGCGATGAACTCGTTGATGCAATCGACGGCGCGGCACCCGGCTCGCTCGTGTTCGTCTTCGGCCCAACGGGTGTTGGCAAGACAACCGTGCGGATGAAAGTTGAAGAGCTTTTGACGCGGCAGATGGCGCCGGCGTTGAATGCTGATCCCGGGCGGCTTGCCTTCGCCAGCGTTGAGGTTGTCCCGCCCGATACCGGGCGTTTTCGTTGGCGGGACTATTTCAGCCGTTTGCTGGCGGCCATGAACGAACCTCTGATCGAATTCAAGACCGCCCGCGGCGCAGGTTCTGCGTCCCCACCTAAAAGGCCTCCATCCATGCTTGGAAGCGCTGAGTTGGGGTATGCCGTCGAGCAGGCCCTCCGGCATCGGCGTCCTCCCGTGGTGCTCGTCGATGAAGCGCAACACTTGGCACGAATTGCTTCCGGCCGCCGGCTATCGGATCAGTTAGATGTCATCAAGTCGATCGCCAATCGTACCGAGACCGTGCACGTGCTCTTGGGAACGTACGAGTTGATGGCCTTTCGAAATCTGAGCGCCCAGTTAAGCCGCCGCAGCGTGGACCTGTACTTTCAGCGCTATCGAGCCGATTGTGGAGAAGACCTGCAGGTATTTCGCAGCGTTCTCATCACCTTCCAGAAACAGCTACCGTTTGCCAAGGCCGAGACGGACTTGATGCCCATCTGGGACTTTCTCTACGAGCGCTCTGTCGGCTGCGTCGGTATTCTGAAGGAATGGCTGATGCGCGCCTGTGTTCGTGCGATAAAACACGGCGCCGCCACACTCTCACGAGAACATTTGGAGAGAACAGCGCTGTCGATTTCCCAGTGCGAGAAGATTCTGGCTGAGTCACGCGAGGGGGAAACGCGGCTCAACGATCAGGAGGATGCGAGGGTGCGATTCCGGGCGCTATTGGGCATCGGATCACAGTCGCACAGCAGTGCGGCCCCCCGGCCCGGCGAAGTACGGCCTCCTCGCAAGCGAAAGACAGGGAGGCCGGGGCAGCGCGCTCCGCGACGAGACGCCATCGCCCAGGAAGCGGCAGCCTATGCCTGATGCCAAGATCTATGACGCCTGGGAATCCTCCCGCCCAGCCATCACGCAGCGAAGTTACTTTTACCCCCTATCACCGATCGGAGTTGGAACTGCGGCGGTTGAGAGTTTGACGGGATACATTTCGCGCCTGGCGGCAGCTCACGCCGTCGACACCGGCACGCTGGTTAACCGCGAACTTCTGCCACGAGTGCCTTATACAAAAGGGGTCTGGACGGGACAATCTCCCCCGCACCTTCCCGGATATTCGTTTTATATCGGCGCACATACCTTGAACGGCGTGGGACACCGTACGCGACTCTGGGTTACCCTTCTGCAGGAACTGACCTGCGTGCCGCGACTCGACCTTTTAACCACTCTGCCTTGGGCGGGGGCGATTGCTTGCGTCCGTCTGCTGCGTTCCCACCGCGCTTGGTGTTCTTCCTGTTTTGGCGACGAAGGCGCCTCGGCACTGTCTGAGTATGAGCGTTTGTTGTGGGTATTCCAGGTAGTTACTGTCTGCCCCGAACATCGCCAGCCACTGGAATCGGCCTGTCCGTTCTGTGGCCGGACGCAGTATGTGCTCTCCCCACGTTCCCGACCCGGTTACTGTGCACGGTGTTATCGCTGGCTGGGGCGTCCGTCGTACGGCACGATGGCTCATTCTGACCTGACGGAACAGATCAGAGTCGCAGAGAGGGTGGGTGCCTTACTAGCTGCAAGCCCCACGCTTGCTGCTCACTTCGGGCTCGAACTATTTCGTAAGAATATTCGCGGACTTGTTCAGGACGCTGGTGGTTACCGCAGTTTTCACGCTGGGATTCAACGACCGCATGTCCGGGATTGGGTACGTCGCCCCATCCTCCCTCGGATGAATTCTCTGATTAAGCTTTCTCACAGCCAGAACGTGCCCCTGATTCGCCTCTTGACCGAACGAATTGAGGCCGGGAACAAAGGGGATCAGAAGTGCGCCTGGAAAACTCATTACCGTGTCGAGTCTGGTATTGTTGAGGCGACGTTGGCAGCCGCTACCCGAACCGCCGTCCCTCCGCCCCTAGAGAAGATTGCCAATCAATTGGGGTATCGGACGGTCAAGTCCCTTCAGTCTCGATACCCAGCGCTTTGCAGTGAAATTGTACAGAGGCGACAAACGTGGACTGGAGTGTCCCGCCCTTCCCCCAGCAAGACCCCAGTACCGAGGGACCGGATTGAAGCAGCCCTTACCGCAGAATTGGTCAAGCCCGGTTTCACGGACCTTCGGGCCGTGGCAGTATCTGCGGGGCTCAGTAGCAAGAGGCGATTGTATAAAGATTTCCATGATCTTCGCCTGGCTATCAGCGCGAAGAATGCAGCAATCAAGAACCATCGGCGAGATGCGATCATGCCCGCCTTGGTGGCTGCGTTCAATGAACAGCCGATACCTACAGTAGCCGGTGTGGCACGACGGCTGGGGTACGCCACCGTTAAACCGGTTACGTCGAGATTTCCGGAACTGGCGATGGAGTTGCGAACCTGCCGAAAACACCTCAAGCAGGTGAAACATGAGCAGGCAGTAATTGAGTGCGTTCGTCAGAAACTCACTCACGCGCTGGAAGAATTTCCTCCTCCATCGTGTACCGAAGTCGTCCAGCGGGTTCGCGGTCACTTCCCCAGGGTCCGCCAGCGATTCCCGAACCTCTGGCACGCTCTTCGCAGCCGATTTCTGGCGCACAGGGGGGCAGCTTACTGTGCGAAGAGAGAGGCTGCCGCAGCGGGATCACGCACTTTTGGCCAAGCGATGGTTCAAATTGTAAATGTCAGGGCCTGGCGCGTCTCAGATCTAAAGGACTTATGAGGATGTCAGCGGCCAAATGATGGTTCAAAACCGGCCAAACGATGGTTCAAATCACAAGTTGTGGCCTGGTCATCTTGGCCGTGACTCTGCTCGGTCGGGACGCCCGCACCACTTCTCATGCGGCGACTCCATCTGCTGCCAGTCCTTTGTTTTCTATAACATTCTCGCTTTGTTCCGGCGATTCTGGTATTTCGCCGGCGTTTTCCTCTGCCGGACTTTCTGTCTCATGATCCGTAGCGCTGACCTTCAGGTCAGCACTTGCCGAACTAAAGTTCGGCGCTACCTCCGGGTCGCTCGACTCATTGTCAGGAGGTCCGGCGTCCGGTTCCGTAAGGGCGGTTCGCGAACCGCCCCTACCTCGCGTGCATGTTCTTGGCGCATGGTCAGGATAATCCTCACCTTGCGGTCGATCGCACGGTCGAGCGACATTTCCAGGCGCAGCAGCATCTCCCAGGTCTTCCCCTCCGGAGCGAGGCAGGCGTCGCGCGCGATGGCGTCCTTCCGCTCCTGCGCCTGCATCTCCTCCGCGAACGCCGCCTCCACCGCCGCGATCTGATCGTCCAGCAGGCCCTCCAGTTCCTTCAACCGCGCCTCCAGCCCCGCTCCGTCCCCGAAGGCGTCCTTCACGAACTTGCGAGCCTAGGCTGGTCGTCCTCTCGCCCCAGGCGCGCCCACACCTGGAAGACCTCCAGCAGTTGGCCAATCTGCCGCGGCCGCCACCCCCACTGTCCTTCGTAGTAGCTTTCCACCGCCTTCGCCTGGGAGGTCGCGAAGTGTCGCCGCCGCACCTGCTCGCGAATCACTCCCCAGAGCGAAATCAGCAGGCGCAGCCGCACCAAGGGGTGTGAGGGCTTGGGCAGGTCGAGCGCCACCGCCTGGCACTGGGAGGGTTCGAAGGTCACGTCCGCAAGGTCCCGGGCGAGCGAGCGCCGCCGCTCCTCGACCTCCTCGAGAGCGTCCCGCATCAGGCCCGTCTGCATGCGCTCGATGCGGTTGCGCCGCCAGTAGAGCTTGCCCAGGTCGGCGACTTGCCGGTCCCAGAGCGCGTCGCCGGGGCCGTAGCTGGCGGCGAGTTCCCGTTGCAAGTCTGCATACCGTTCGGGATCTTCGCCCAGGGCGCGCATGACGGCGGCTTCGTTTTCAGGCGCGGCATCACAGCCGTGCTGGAGGGCGTTCATTTTCATGCGCTCTTTTCCGGCCTCGCTGCGGGGCCCGGTGGAGCGCTGCGAATTGCGCCGAGCGGCGTCGAGCCGCTGGGGAGTAAGACAAGTAGATTTGCGTAGAGACATAGTAACTCCATGAATTGAAAGGTTGGGAGCAGGGGCGGCAGGGGAGCCGTCCCCACGAGAAATGAGACGGACTTTCACAGATCTTACAGTCTATCAGAGGCTACCGTTGTTGTCAAGTCGAGACGGAGTACCGTTACTCCGTTGCCACCTGCGGGTAGGGCAAGCCCTATCCGCCGGCTGACGGAGACGGCTTGCCGTCCCCTGATCATGCGACGTGCTGGGCTTTGATAGGGGCGGTTCGCGAACCGCCCCCTACCGACGCCGGCGTCGTAGGGGCGCGTGGGCCGGGCAGTAACAGGCAAATGAGGCCGAAGGAAGCAGCCAGCGCGGCAGAGCCGCAATGCCAAATTCAAGATTCCAGATTCAAGAAGAGATCTTCGCAAAATAACAACGTGCCATAAATTAGTGGTCCAGCGCGGCAGAGCCGCAATCAAATGCAGATTCTTCTCTTCGCTGAGAATGACATGTCATCCTGAGCGAAGCGAAGGATCTGCTTTTCTTGTGATATGATGAAAACAAAGCAGGGGCTTTAAACTAAAGAGTGCGATGTTGCCGGTTGAGCGGGTTGCCCCACGCTTTTCAGCGCTTCGGCTCTGACTTCCTACTGTTGCTTTGGAGGAGATAAACATGGCAGCGAAACCAATCCCCGAGGGATTTCATACTCTGACCCCGTATCTGTGCGTGAAAGATGCACCACGCGCCATCGAGTTCTACAAGCAGGCGTTTGGCGCTGAAGTGCGTGGAATCCACTACGCTCCAGACGGGAAGATCATGAACGCCGATCTCAAGATCGGAGATTCGATTTTGCTGGTGGCCGAAGAGTTCCCCGGCATGGGCCCCAAGTCGCCGCTTTCGCTGGGAGACTCACCGGTGACCCTCCACCTCTACGTCGAAGACGTGGATAAGCTGTTCAATCAGGCTGTTGCGGCTGGCGCCAAGGTCCTTATGCCGGTAATGGATCAGTTCTGGGGAGACCGCTATGGCAACGTCAGCGATCCCTTCGGCTATAGGTGGTCGATGGGGACGCACAAGGAAGACCTGACCCCGGCGGAAATCGAGCAACGGGGGCGGGCCGCGTTCGAGAAGATGCACGCGCACCAGGCGAAGCAAGCGTAGCGGCGGCTTTACGCCGCCATGGGGCGTTGATAGAAATGGAAAGATGGCGGCGTAAACCCGCCGCTACCTCATGTCGGGAAGTACAAGGAACAGACGCAGCGCCGGCAGACCGGGTTGGCGGCGATATCGAGTTGCCGCCGGAATTCGACAGCGGGATCACCGTTGACGATTTCGATCAGCGATTTCTCATGGACGTTGCCAATGGGGCGATGGAAGAAGCACGGCCGCACCGTACCGTCCGCTTCGATGACGGCAGAGACCCAGGGCGCGTTGCAAGTCGGGGCCACCGGGGCGATTTCGCCAAGCTGGGCTCGAAAATGGCGCACGATCCGGCGCAGTTTCTCCGCGCTCTCCGCCACAAACCCACTTGCGATCTCATCCTCATGCTCCTGAATGAGCAGCTCGACCTCTTGCTCGAGGGCGGCAATGTCTTCACGTCCCACGGCGACGGTGTCTTGGCGTTTCGCCGGCCAGCTCCCGGGGCGGTTGAATGCCTCCGAGGTAACGTCGGCCGCAAGAAAAGAAATCGAATTCAACCCCAATTGACGCGCTGATGCGACGATGGCTCGAAGCTCGGTGCAATTCGCCTTTTGCACGGTCGCACGCCCTCGGATTTCGATCTGCGGCCTGATCTCCCGCAAAGCGCGTACGCCACGGTCGAGGGTTTCGAATGCGCCGCGCACCCGCCGAATCCGATTGTGAATCTCGGGCGGGCCATCCACCGAGACAATGACGTCATCCATCGCCTGTGCAATCGTCGCGGCCTGCGCTTCGAGTAGCAGCCCGGCGGTGAGCAGGGTGAGCCGCACGCCGTAAGCTCGAAGCAGGCGGCTGAGCGCGGCAAGATCCGAGTGCATCTGCGGTTCGCCCCCGGAGAACACGACCCACCGGACCTGAAGTTTTCGCAGGGACTCGACGTGAGCCTGAAGGTCCTCGACGGTAATCTCCCTGACCTGACTGATCCTCCAGATGTCGCACATCACGCAACGGCAATTGCAACGATTGTGAGGGAACAGAACGAGGATCGGCAGCGAGCAAACGTGAGGATCGAGTCTCAGTGCGGCGCCCTTCACGGGACTCGAAATGTCCTGCAGGTCGGTCATTTAAACACTCAGCCTGAAATGAAGCACAAGCACCGCGGGCGTTGCGCGGGCATGCTCGAACATGGCGTGTTTGCCCGCTGCCCGGAAGATTCCTCTCTCTGGTTCGCCGAAGCGAAAATCGCCGGACTTCACGAGGCGGAAACGTTCCTCCTCGAACGAGCCGCGGAGATCCGGCAAGGCGTGGGCGAAGGTTTCGATCTCCACTGTCCGATCGGCGCACCGGAAGGCGCATCGCCATCCCCGCGCCCGGGCTGCGGGGTGCATGTCGGTGATAAAAACATCGGCGCCCGGCCGCGCCACGCGCGCCAGTTCGCTTGCGAGCGCGCCGATATTGAAGACATGGCCGATGGTAAAAGAACACACCATCACGTCCGCCGATTGTGGCCGAAGCGGAAGTGTACAAGTGTCCGCCATCACAAGGCGACCGCGAAGCGATTGCTTGGCTTTTGCACGCCGGATCATCTCCGGGCTGGCATCCACTCCTATCACTGAACGTGCGCCGAGGTTAATGAGCGCGCAGAGCCAACGGCCAGTCCCGCAACCAACATCCAGGACATCCTTGTAGCGTAATTCAGGCAGCATGGGACGTAGCGCTCGCTCTTCTAAGGCTAGCAGCGGATTCAGGTCGCCGTCGTAGGTTGGCGCCCAAAGCTCGTAACCTTCTTTTGCGGAAACCCTATCTGCGCCAGGACTGTCGACTTTCGACTCTGGACTCTCGACTGCTTTCACAGGCTCTCCTCTTTGGGCTTGCGGAGTTTGAAGTAGCGCTGCGTCCATCTCAATTCAAAGGGGAACGAGTAGAAACGGAGCCGGTAGCGCCAGTCGCTCAGTAGCTTCAACAGCCAACGCCCCCAGCGCGGAAGCCTGAAGTCCTGCATAGTCGGCCAGCGCGAGGTAACGACCGTTTCGAAGTTATCAATCAAGCGCTTGGTGGGCCTTCGCAACCAGGGCGCCGCAGGATCTTTCTGGGTGGTAAATCGCTGCCACCGGTCCGTTGCCCACTCTTCCGGGGTCTCAGGAAACTGAACCTGGTCTTCTACGTCTCCGTACATTGCTGCGCGCTGTGGAACGGGCGTATAAGTGTTGACCACGATCTCCGCCTCCGGGTTCAGCCGCTTGACCTTGCGGATAAAGGCCAGGCATTCCTGCGTGTCTCGCTCGGGAGCCTTTGGATTGCCCATGCAAAAGGAAAGCTCGGGGATGATGCCGAACTTCCGGATGCGCGCCGCGAATTCAAGTATCTGCTCCGCTTTGAGCTGCTTTTTCATTTCCTTGAGCACCCAATCGGAGCCCGACTCGGCGCCCACATAGACCATCGTCAGCCCGGCACGGCGGATCGCTTCGAGCGTTGCATCGGAATAGCGCAGCATCGCGTCGATCCGTGCCTCGCACCACCACCGCAGTTTGAGTGGTTGCAAACGCTCCGCCAGTTCCCGGGCGTCGTCCTCCCTCAGGAAGAAGTTGTTGTCATAGAATTGCACCGCATCGGCACGGTAGTTCTCAACCAAATGCTGAAGAATGGCGCCGGTTCGCTCCGGCGCCTCCATCTTTTCCCGGCTCCCGGAAAATGTCGTCACGCCACAGAAATTGCAACTGTAGGGGCATCCGATGCTCGCCTGGTGGACGGCTGTGCGTTGGCCGAGATAAGTGGGCAGCAGGTACTTCTCAATGGGAAGCCGGTGGTAGGGAAACCACGGAAACTCTCCGGGGCTCTTCAACGGGCGCTCCGGATTGTGAATGTGCTTGCCGGTTGAATCTTTATAGGAAAGTCCCAGAATGCCCTCGAGGCCGCGCTCTCCTCGAAGGGCGCTCAACAACTCGAGAAACGTGTCTTCACCTTGACCGCGCACGGCAAAATCGACGTAAGGCGCATTCAGCGCCGCCTCCGTGTAGTTAGTGGGGAAGTATCCTCCCCAGACAGTCGGGATGTGGGGCAAGGTTCGCCGGAGTTCCGGCAAGGTCTCCACAACGCTCCTGGTTTGGGGGCCAGGCATTACCGTGACCGCCAGCAACTCGACAGGCTTCTCCCGCATCAACGTCGCCAGCGTATTCTGGGGATTGGGATCCAGATTACCGTCCACGATCTCGTACTCTTCCCGGCCTTCGAGAATCGCTGCGATGGAAAGCACCGAGAGCGGAAAGCGCCGGTTGCCGGGCCTCGTCGCCTTAGGATTGTAGAGCACGATCATGCAATCTCCTCACGACCGGAAAGGCTTCACCACAGAGCGCACAGAGATCACGGAGAGAAACGCTCCGGCTCGTTCTCTGTGTTCTCTGTGCCCTCTGTGGTAAATCTTTCCTACTGCTATCCCGCGCGCTCAAATTCCAAAAGAAAATGATCCGCCAAAGTGCGAAACACAAGAACACCACTCAGCAGGCGGTCAGCGGCAGTCAGCGATCTCAGCACTCTTGGAAAGCGTTGCGCGAGCGGCTCTAAATAAGACGGCGGCACCGTAACACCAACCCCCTTGACTTGCAGCAAGCGGAAAGCCGGAGCGAACAGGCGAGCCATCGTGCGCGCCGATGGGTAGTGAACCTCGACCGTCACGCCTTCAACAAGCCGCCCTACCGTCCCCCCACGTCGAAATCGCCGCAGCGCCTTTTGCGGGTTTCCCTTTGCCAGGTACCAGATGATTTCCCAGGCCACTGCGCGTCCGGCCATGCACAGCAAAGCTCTTGCCCCAGGCGCCAGAAGCTTCGCCAAATCGCGAGCCACCGCCGAAAGGTCCGGCACGCAATTCAGTCCCCCGAAATTAGAGAACATCCCGTCAAACGGGCCCTCGTCAAACAGGGCGGCGATCTCCTCCGTGGCCAACACGCGAAAGTCGACTCGCGCCGGACCTTTCGGCGATGCGATTCGCCGGCGTGCCACCTGGATCATGCGGGGAGCGACGTCGCAGGCCAGCACCTCGACTCCTCGTTCCGCCAGGTGAATAGCGTCTACCCCTGTGCCACAGTTGAGTTCGAGAATGCGTTGGCCGGGGCGGAAACAACGGTCTAACTCCTGCCACACCGAGTCACGTTGCGCGCGGCCAATGAGGGAATTCGTAAAGACCACATCGTAGGTCTCCGCCACATGGTCGAATGGCGCTTCACGGGCTGAAGTGGCAATTGCCGCCGGCATCAGGATCAAGCCTCCACTTCCCCGCCCGAGGCGCGAAGCCCGTCGCGCGCCTGTGCAATCTTCCCCTGAAGCTCGGCAACCACCACGGGATCGATCGGCGGGCCATTCCCATTCAAGAGCCGGCTCAATTCGACTTCGTTACGAAGCAGTTGGTCCGCGTTCTGATAGAAGCGGCGGGAGTGCCTTCCACGAAGACGGTAGTCCCGGTCCGATCCCCCGGCCCAGGATTTCAAAGGAACAACCTGCTCCGCCACATCCCCGAAGTAAGGCGTGCCCTTAATCGGATACGAGACCGTCGTAAAGAACACATCGGGGTCTGCCTTCTTGACGTGGTCAACCGTGGCTTCGATATCTTCGATTTCTTCGCCCACGTAACCCCACATGAGAAACATTCCCGTCTTGATGCCGCGCGATTTGGCAAGAGACACGGCTCTCTGAACCTCCTCCACCGTCACGTCGCGTTGCATGGCATCGAGGATTCGCTGCGAACCGCTTTCCGATCCGATCCAGACGCGGAAGCAGCCAAGCTCAGCCAAGGTATCGACCACTTGCGCGTTCAGCCGATCGGCTCGGGAGATACACTCAAACGGAATCCTCAGTCCGCGGCGCTTCAGCTCCGCTGCATATCGGAACAGCCATCCGTGATGGATAGTGAAGACATCGTCGGCCAGCCACGCCATGTCCGGTTGATAGCGATTGAGCAGCCACTCCAACTCGTCAGCCACAGCTTCAGGCCGTCTGCGGCGGTGCGTCTTCCCGAATACCTCGTGGCTACACCACCGGCAACGATAAGGACAGCCGCGCGCGGTGATTAGCGAAACCGAGCCCATGCCATGGTGCTCGCGCCATACTCTGACGTACCGGTCCACGTCAACAGCTTCACGCTCCGGCCAGGGTTGAGCGTCGAGATCGGCTATCTGGCGGCGCGGCGAAGTGCGGCGCAGAGAGCCATCTTCAGCGCGGAAGGCGATCCCGCAAATATTCTCCAGCCTGGCAGCAAGATCGCGACGCCCGGCCCGCGAAGCGCTCAGCGCCGGGAGCAATTCTTCCATCGTGATTTCGCCCTCTCCGATCACCACTACGTCTGCGCCTGCTTCCAGGTATTCGGCCGCGTACGCGCCTGGTTCAGGGCCGCCCACAACGGTGTGCCATCCTGCTTCTTTCGCGAGCCTCAGAATCTCGATCACGTTGGTTCGCGTCATGAGGTTTGCATACACGCCGAGGACGGACGGCGGAACGGTCCGCAACACGTCAAATAGCTCCGCCCGAGAGGAAAAGGTCGTGTCGAATACTTCCACGTCTACGCCCTTTTTGCGCAGGTGCGAGCAGATATAGAGGATCCCAAGAGGCACGTAGGGCTTCATGATCTGAAGCTCCTTGGGATCGTCATGAAGGAAGTAGCCGTGGGTCAACAACAAGTCCATAGGCGTTGCGTAGCGCCGACGTGTCACCTGATGAAGCGCGGCCTCGTGCTTGCTTGGTTGAATGAGCGCAAATTCAAGTGGCCCTCGGAAGGGCGGGGGCTTTAGCCCCGCCGTCTATTGCTGCAGGATGGGAAGGGCCTTTAGGCCCTGAAGCCAAGCCGCTTCAGGGGCTAAAGCCCCGCAATTACCTCGCGCGATTAGCGGCGGGGCTGAAGCCCCGCCCTTCCGCTTCCGTCGAATAACTGCGCTTACTATTTCAGCTAAGCACAAGTCGCCCGCGCTACACCAGCGTCGGTTCGGGATTGCGACTGCTCTTTTCCATTCGTTCGACTGTCTGCCAGAGCCGCGCGACTTCTGCCGGATTGCCCTGCGTTCCATTCCCATCCGGCCTGCCATTCCCGTTTCCCCGATATGCCTGGGCAGCCCACATGTCAACCTCGGCATGCAAGGCGTCGCGCAGAGCGCGGTAGAAATCATTGGTATAGGTCCCGTTGAACATTACCGATAGGTCGTCACTGTCCACCCAGTTTCTCTTCGCTCCCAACTCCTCCCGTACCCGCTCGTAGAACCTGGTTCCGGGAAGAGGATAAGATACGGAGACTCCGACATCTTCCGGGCGTGTCTCGCGCACCAGTTCGACGGTATTCTGAATGTCTTCCCAGGTTTCGCCCGGGTAGCCGAACTGGAGGAAGAAGCAGGCTCGAATTCCTTCGCGGCGCAGGTTCTCGCGCGCCACGGGTACCAATTCCACGCGCGAGCCTTTTTCCATCGCATTGAGAATCTTCTGCGATCCGGACTCGACGCCCATCCACACTTCAGTACACCCGGCCCGGCGCAACGCGGACGCCACCTCCGAGGTAACCAGATTGACTCGAGATTGAATCTTGAACGGAATGCGAGCAGCGCGTCGTTCAACCGCTTCGGCCAACTCCTCCACCCAGCGATGCCTCAGTCCGAACACGTCGTCTGCGAACCAGAGGTGATCGGCTCCATAGCGCAGTTTGAGCTCCTTCATCTCCTCTGCCACTCCTTCCGCGGAGCGCACGTGGAACGCGTCGCCGTAAATGGGCCGCGCGCACCAGTTGCAGCGGTACGGGCAGCCGCGGCTGGCGACCAGGTTCATCGAGAAGAAGCCATGTCTCTCGCGCCAGGCATTCCGGTACAAGTCCGGCTGGATAAGGTCTCGAGCCGGCAGGGGAAGCGTATCAAGATCTCGCAGAAGGGGCCGGCGGGGACTCTGCACCAGTTCGTCCGTTGCAGGGTCGAGATAGGTAACGCCAGGGATTTGTTCGGGCCGGCAATCGGAGTTCCCCAATAGCGCCTTGACCAGCTCCACCAACGTCCATTCGGCCTCTCCGAGCAGGACATAGTCAAAACCGCGCCGCAGATATTCTTCCGTATGGTCAGAGGCATCGGAACCGCTGGCGATCACCTTGGAGCCCGTCGCGGCAGCGGCGGCGAGCATCCCGTAAGCCGCTGCGCGCATGCGCGTCAGGCACATCTTCGAGAGGAAGTTGAAGTTATCTTCGTAAAGGGCAACCAAGCGAGGCCGATAGAGGTGCAGCGCCTCCGCAAACCCCTTGCCCGGATCTTCGAGCATCGTATCAAACAAGGCCACGGAGAACCCGTGCATCCTGAGCAAAGCTGCCGCATAGAGCGTTCCCAACGGGGGATACGGCTGCATTTTGCGAATCTGCTTCGGGTCGTAGAAGAGATGGTAAGAGTGAGTGAGCAGAACGTCTACCAAGATGTTACCTCCAACGACTTCCCGCCCGCATCGCCGCCCACCGTTCTCGTAAGTTCGAGCCCAGCGAGGAATCTCGCTCAAATCCTCTCTTCTACCACCCAGGCCGCCTTAGGTGTAGAGGCAGCGCGAGATTCCTCGCTGCGCCCGGAGCGACATTTGCCTACAACGGTGCTCAACACACCTCTTGCATACTGTGGCTCAGGGCCTGACCCGTCAGGAGCGATCGTCGGGTTACCAGGCGCTCCGTAGCCCGAGCCAGCCAAAGTTCGCACGGGAACGAAAAGTAACTCTTCCGCAGACGCCATCGAAGCGGCGCCCCCATCGCCTTGCGCAGGCCGTTCCTGAGCCAGGGGACCCCGGAAGTTGCCTTACGAATCTGGTTATTCAACAAGAAAAACTCGAGCATCCGATGAAGCCGCTCGAGCTCATCCCCTCTCAGCCACGGCAGCACGTTTTTCCCCAGTGGCAGGCTCTCCCACTCTGCAAGCGACGCTGGCTCCCGCACGCCCATTTGCCGCAACTGAGGCCAGATAGGGATTCCCGGGTAGGGAGTGAAAATGTTGGGGGAGAAGCTGACATTGGAATGCTGCCGAGCCAACTCGCTCATAACGCGAAACGTCTCAACCCGGTCAGCCTCGGTCTCGCCGGGGTATCCAAGGATGATGTTATAGGTGACGCGAATGCCCGCTTGTTCCGTTTTGCGCGCCGTCTCGAACATGTCGTCCACGCGTTGATGCTTCTTGTTCATCATCGCCAGCACTTCCTGGGATGCGGATTCAGTGCCGAAACCCAAGTAGTACAGGCCGCCTTCCGCCAGCAGCCCGACCTCCTCATCGCTCATGCGGCAGAGAAGATCAGTCGAGGCTTGAACCGACCAACGGAACCTGACTCGGCTTTCAACAAAACCACGCGCAATGGCCAGGGCGCGTTTCACATCGACGGGGAAGTTCGAGTCGAAGAAGGCCACGCTCGTCAGGCGATAACGCGAGACCAGATCGGGAACTTCCCGCACAACGCGCTCGGCGCTGTAAGCGTTGAAGCGGCGCTTGTAGAACACCTGGTCCGTGCAGTAGTTGCAGGCGTAAGGACAGCCGACGCTGGTGGCGTAACCCAGCTCGCGCAGGCCGCTCGCCCGCGCGTAGGCGCCGAAGTCGGCCAGGTCGAACGCCGGAGTCGGCAAGTTGTTGATATTCTCCACGGGCCTTTCCGGATTATGAATCGCCTTGCCGCCAACCTTGACCGAAGCGCCGAGCAGACCCTCCAGACTTTTGCCTTCCGCCAGCCGCTGCACAATCTCCAGGAGTGTCCGTTCTCCCTGGCCGCGCACCACCACATCCACAAAGTCCGGCTTTAAGGTTTGGTCCGGCATCAGGCTCGGATGCCAGCCGCCAAATACGATAGGCAAGTCCGGCCTGATCCGCTTGGCCATCTGCGAGATCCTGATTGCAGAGCCGATCATGGGCCCGGTAAAGAACGATAGGCCGAGGCAGAGCGCCTCATCGAGCTCCTTGGCGACCGCGCGTTCGAGTTCCGGATGGATTGCCGCATCGATCAGCACCACCCGGAAGCCTGCCGCAATCAGAGGCGACGCGACGGACAGTAAGCAGAGCGGCGGGCCCAGGGCCGGGCCGGCGTAGGGCGGATAGACGAGGACAACTTTGTCTTTCATGGTCGTTAGCCTGGCGAAGTTGCCGGTTCGAGCAGCTTCGCGTCGACTTTCGGCTTCTGGACGTTACGAATATGTTTAAGTTTGCGGTTTACCCACAATTCCCATGGCAGAGCGTAAATGTCGTGGTCGAGGCGCCAGCGCGCAGGAAGAGCCGTGAGCCGCTGCAGGCTCCTGGCGAGCCTTCCGTTCTTTTCCTCGGCAATCGGCTTGCGGTCAAACGCGATGCGCAGATAGTCCCGCATTTTCTGTACGCGCTCGTGCTCTTTTCCTCTGAGCCACGGGAGAACGGTGTAGCGCGGGAAATAGTCCACCCAGCCTTCGAGCGACACCGGCACTTCGATACCAAGTTCCTTGGCGCGATAAAAGACCGGGGAACCTGGGTACGGTGTAAAGATGTTGGTCCAGAACTCGGCTCCAGGGAACCGGCGGCAAACATCCATCATGAAGCTGATTGTCTCTTGACGTTCCCTCACCCCTTCCCCCGGGAACCCGAAAATGATATTGAAGGACGGGATGACCTCCGCCTCGAGGCAGCGCGCGATCGACTGGTAGATGTCACCGATGTCCTGAAACCCTTTGTTCATCAGCTTCATTACAGACGGCGATGCTGTCTCGATGCCCTGGCAGATCTGATGCAGGCCCGAGCGGCGCAGCAGGCGCAATTCCTCGACGGTTAGCCGGGCCGTTAGGTTGGTGGTCGCTTGAACGCTCCACTTGAATGTGGCTCCCGCCCTTATCAACCCTTCTCCGATTTTCAGAGCACGGTCCAGGTCCACAAGGAAATTGTCATCCGCCATCCAGAGCAGTTCCAACCGATAGCGCCGTGTGAGGTCTACCGTCTCCTCCACCACCTGGTCCACGGGCAGCGCATTCCACTTGCGGCCATAAACTCCGGCGTTGGTGCAATAAGCACAGTTGAATGGGCAAGCCAGGCTGGAAACATACATGGCCCAGCGGCGGCCGCACACACGTTCATAGGCGTCGAAATCCGCCAGGTGATACGCCTTGGGCGGCATCAACTCGAGCCCTTTCAACGGGCGCTCGGGCGTGAACTGGAGCTTCCCGTTCCTCTTGAACCCAACACCTGCCACATCGTCGAGCGGCGCACCGTCTTGCAAGCGCTCCGCGACCTCCAGCATGCTTTCCTCACCCTGACCGCGCACAATGATGTCCACATATTCAGCTTGGAGGGTTTGCGCGGGAAGTAAGGAAGGATGCCATCCGCCCAGAATGATCGGAAACTCCGGGTTCCATTGCTTCAAAGCACGCGCTACCTCCACCGTCTCGCTGATCATCGGTCCGGTGACAAGCGAAATGCCAAGGCACAGGGCGTCTTTCACCTCTTCCGCGATTCGCAGCTTGTAATCGGGGCAGATCGTGGAGTCGATGATGCGGACGTCGTAACCGGCGCGGAGCAGCGGGGTCGCGATAGCGAGAAGGCCCAGAGGGGCCGTGGCTTCAATGCTGGAAAAAGAAGGGATAAAGAATACGATCTTCTTCGAGGCTCTCATCTCTCGAAACCTCCTCGAGCCACTGCTTAGGACGTTTGAAAAGGATCACGAACAACGCCCCCAGCAATGCCCCAATCGCCTATACAAGCTCCGACCCCTCGCGGCGCCGCAGTGAATGCCGCTTTCGAGGATCATGACAAACTGGAATCGTGCGCCCTGAATGCGCAGCTTGTTACCGAAACGTTATCGTAGTATAAGTAGCCCCAACTGATTGTACCAGCTTTGTAACAAAGTTGTAAAAATGCGGATCCGCCACAGATGCTTCCAGACCGGTGCCTGTAACCGCATTTCGGGCTGCAAGCGGCTTCTTCAGTGAACCTGGCGCGTAAGATCAAATCCTATGAAAAAGCCACTGGGCGTATCCGCGGAGGGTTCCCCAAGAAAGCTGGCGTCCGTTCCTGAACGCTGCGAAACTGTGGTGCCGGGGCTATTACTAAAGCCAAAAGTGAAGGCGTGCCGCCAGATCTTCTTTTGGATACCAAAAGAGTACGCTGGGCGGTGAATGCCCAGGAGCCGGCCGTTGTAGACAGTCGGGATCACTTCGGCAATCAGGGCCGCAGTAGGCCTGATATCGATGGCCCCTCCTATGCCAATCGAGATGGCGTTGTATCCGGGCAGAGACGGAAACGAACTAGTCTCGTAGGAAGAGGGGGAAAACAACCGGCGGTCGTTAAACGAAACGGTCGGCACAACGTAAAGCTGAGCTTTCACCGGATGGATGTTTATGCTCTTTGAAAACACGCCTTCGATGTTCTCGCTGAACATTCTGTCAAAATCATTCAGACCATCGAGGGAAACCCGAACTGCGGCGTTCAGCGGCTGCCCGTCATGCTCGTCGAGGAAGTTATAGGTGCCCATCATCTCGATCGGCCTTCCGATCAAGGTCGGCGAGCGGTAAATGCTCACGCTTAGCTTGTCCGTAACTCCGTATGCCATGCCGAATGATGAAATCGAAATCCCGTCCAGGCCCAACAGCGCGCCGCCGCGAGCCGTACCCGAGAACGCCGGATCGTAAGCAAACCGATGAGTAAAGTTGACGTACACGCCGTGGCGGTCCAGTCGGCGCCCGGTGGGGAGGCTGAACAGCCGGTCGTCTCCTGGCTGATAGATCTTGGACTGCGCGGCCTCGTGCGCAGGCACCAAAGCCGAAGCCTGGGGCGGCTTGGCCGACGCCAGCGAGCGAACGTAGGCCTGAACGGCTCGAATATCCTGCTCCGAAACCTTGTCTTTCCATGGCGGCATCGCAGTGCCTTTCTTTCCGTTGGTAATGATATCGATCATCTGCTGGTCAGTGAGCGACGCCTGCACTTTCGGATCGCTGAAATCCGGCGTCTTGAACGCGGCCATCCCTTTGCCGTCGGGGCCGTGGCACATCGTGCAGTTACTCTTGAAGATGCTGGCTCCATCGGGCGGGTCCTTAAGAGCCGCTTCAGCGACAGGTGCAGAAGGCGCGCTGGTAGCATGCGCAACTGCCAAGGGTTCGGCTTCCCGAACCGTCCGGGCGGCCAAATCCACAAGATATCTCTTCCCATCTCGCTCCAACACGACAGTCGTAGTCGAATCCTTCACAAACTCGAGTCCTAGGGACGTTGCCAAAGGACTGGGCTGCGGACTGGGCAGTCCTGGCACGGCCGCAACAGAGTCCACGTCTAGGGCGAGCACGTAAGGCGCAATGACAGTACTCATTCCAGCAAAAAGCACGAAGGCTGCGATTGGCACAAGCCGCTTGCTCATTCTCAGTCCTCCCCCTTTTCCGAGTCGTGCCGCGTGACTCGGAATCGGTTCAAATCTGATATTGCTGCTCTGCCCTGCAAAACTCTTGCTACGAATACGATGCCTTTTAGACGCTTAAAGCCGCTCTTTCTGTTGTAAACAATTTGTAAATCTAAGGCCTCGCACGGACGGCCTAGCAGTCAGGCGCAGACCGAGCATGGCTTCTCATTGGCCAGTCACTGCGACTTCGCTCGATCTAGCGAATCGGATTTTGCTCACGGTGGGCCGCCGTAGGGGGACCGCTTGCCGTCCCCTGATCGACGGAGTAGGGCAAGCCCTACCCCTGCACCGTCCGATTAGGGATTGTCTAGACCCATTGAGATTTTTACAAATCAATGACAAGAACGGCGCTTTCGATGCATTATATTTGGGTGTGGTAACTGGCTGGTTACGAGTTTTCCGGACGAGAAACAGGGCGAAACCGCCAGTTAGGACCTCGGGCAAACAACCGATCAACTGAGCGTGATTTGAAATGGGCTCGAGAGATTTTCTTCATACCGATGCCGAAACGCCGTTCTCCGAGTTGTACTTGGCGGCTGGCGCAATTTTCGAGTTGTCAACGAATTGCAGGGATATTCTTGAAGCAGCCCATGAGAGTTTCTTCCCGCTGGAGGGTCCTCGCCACCAAGTCGACTTCCAATTACGCCTCTGGGTAGATACATGCTCTCAGTCAGCGCCGCCTTGGCCGAAGGCGCACTTCAGGGGACTTGGCCACCTGATCTTCGGCGCCTTCGACTCCGAGAACTCAATTCTCATTGATCGAAACGCGCGGCGCGCCGTGGGCCGCTTTTCGCCTGGCATTGGCGCCGACCGTGACTATTGGAAGCGTGTCATCTTCTCCCACCTGCTGACGGCGTTGGGTGGTTCAATTGGCGCGACCGAGCTTCACTGCGGCTGCGCTGTAAGGGGTGAAAAAGGACTCCTTCTGTCCGGCAGCTCTGGCTCAGGAAAGTCCACGCTTGCTTTGGCCTTGGCGCGGGCAGGGTTCGCGTTCTTGTCCGATGATCGTACCTGGATTTCAAAGCGTGACGGGGTGCTGCAGGCTTGGGGTCTTCCCACCCTCCTCAAGCTTCGCCCTGACGCTGTCGCGCTTTTCCCTGAGCTACACCGCTTTCAACCGTCGGTGCGTCAGGATGGCAGGGCCGCAATCGCCGTGGATGTTGTAAGTCAACTCGGACTTCTTCGCGTCTTGCGCTGCGAGCCCCACTGGCTGGTCTTCCTCGAGCGCTCTGAATCCTCGACGAGCACACTGATGCGCATGCCTGCCGACGAGGCAGTTGTGCGCCTGAGGCAAGACCTGCTCACCGAATCTCCGGGCGTCGAGGAAACACAGTTGGAGACGATCCGGCGCTTGACTGAGCGGGAATGCTGGCTGCTTCGCTGGGGAGGAACGCCGCAGGAGGCCTCTCAACTTTTGGCACGGATGGTAGAATTCGGTTTCGAGACAGGACCGGTTATGGCCGCTGTCTCGACTGGTCGGCAGCAAAGATTGACAAAGCATGAAGATCCCTTTCGCTGCCAGACGCCCACGCCGCACCGCTCCGATTTGCGGGTCATGGGACGCATGATCCGGCTCGAAACCAATAGTCCGACGGTTCTTGCTGAGACACGTCGGCTGTTTCGATGCTATGAAGACCTGAGTGGCAGCGCGAAACAGCTTCCCGCGCCTCCCGCCCTTGGGCCTCCGGAGTTTCGCTGGCGGATTGTGAGCGAATCCCAGCCGACGACAACACCACCTTGGTCATGCCGGTCTGCATTCGCGGATCAAGGTCTTCGCTACACCAGTATTGGGCAACGCAACTTCGTTGCCGTTGATCTTGAGAAGCGAGAAGCAGTGGGTTTCCTTACCGAAGGCCTGGCGAGCGACAAGCCGGCCTTTTGCAACCTCTTCCTCGACCCCTTGTTTTGCATGACTGCCGAAGCTTTGGGCTTGACTGCCGTGTTTTCCTCATGTGTCGCGCACAACGACAGCGGGCTCTTGGTTTTCGGTCCGCCCGGCAGCGGCAAAACGACTTCAAGCTACCTGGCGGGAAAGCTCGGCCTCGGATTCTGCGCCGACCAAGCGACGTTCCTGGAAGTGCAAGGCAATGCAATTCGCGCCTGGGCCGGATTTCTGCCGGCGCTTGTCCGTGAAGACCTGCTCCAGTTTCTTCCACAGCTTCGCAGCGTGACACGCCCGCTCAGGTACGGTGACTCGGTTTACCTGGAGCTCGACATCGCCACACCTGGCCTGAACCGCCCAGCCAGCGTGGCGCTGGCCGGTTGCGTGTTTCTCGCAAGGAGTTCGGCCTGTCCGGCGCGTCTTATGCCCCTCCAAGGAAGTGAACTGTCGCAAAGGTTGGAGCGCAGCCTGCTGTTCAGGGAAGATTCGCGCTTCAAAGCTCAGCGCTGCGCCGTTCTATCCGCGCTGGAGAGACTGCCTGCCTCGCTCATCGCTTACGGAGACGATCCGGCTGAGGCTGCCGTCTTCTTCCCACAATTGCTCACCGGCGCACAAGGAGAAGCAGATGCTTCGCTCATGATGACACGTCTCGCTCTGGATGACAGACCTCGCCCAGGATGACACGTCATTCTGAGCGAAGCGAAGAATCTGCATTTGGTTGCGGCTCTGCCGCGCTGTTTCATTGGGGGCGAGTTCATTCTGTAGCTGCTTTATGAGCACACCGGCACAGGCTGTCCAGAAAGAGGATTCTGAGGCGAGGGCGGTTCCTTTCATTTTGCTGGTCGCTTTTCTCTTCCTCTATCTGCAGGTGTTCATATTCCCGGATATACCGCGCTGCGCGTCTGGTGATCAGGCCATCTATCTACAGCACGCCACGCGAATGCTGCAGGGGGACGTGATCTACCGGGACTTCAGCCATTTCACGCCTCCCGGCACCGAACTGATTTACACGGTTCTCTTCAGGGTGTTTGGGGTCCGCGCGTGGATCCCCCAGGCCATGCTGATTGCGATTGGCGTTGGTTTGGCGTGGCTCAGCATCGCGATCTCGAGGAAGGTGATGACCGGCCCAGTCGTTTATCTGCCTTGCCTTCTCTTTCTGGTCTTTCCCTTCAGTGGTTTTCTCGACGCCACACACCATTGGTACAGTACGCTCGCCGTCATTGCGGCGTTGGCGGTCTTGCTGGAGAAGCGAAGCGCCACACGCCTGGCCTGGGCAGGAGCGCTCTGCGGCCTGGCTGCGTCCATCTCACAGACACAGGCATTGGTCGCCGTAGGGTTCGGCCTGTTTCTGCTCTGGGAAGGGCGTCGAAACCACGAACCCTGGCGCCCACTGCTTAAGAAAGAAGGATATTTGGTTTCGAGCTTTCTGGCCGCGATCCTGGCCTTCAACGGATATTACGTTTGGAAAGTGGGTCTGAGGCAGTTTCTCTACTACACGGTGGTGTTTGTCACAAAGTATTATCCCGCCGACCGATTTAACAACTGGAGAGCTTACCTGGCGTATTGGCCTTCCGTTCACCTTTGGGCAAACTGGCCGGATTTAAGCGCCTGGTTCTTTATCCAGGCTTTGATTCCATTGGTCTACATTCTCTTCTTTGTGCGCTATGCCGTCCAGTCTCGTCTACGGCCAGAGCAGCCGTGGGCGCGCCTGATGTTGGTGAATGTTACGGGAGTGGTCATGCTCCTCGCCGTGGCCCCAGCGCCTTCCTACGTCAGGTTGTATTGCGTGTCGCTTCCCGGCCTCGTCATGCTCTCTTGGTTTCTTGACTCGCCTCTCCGGACTGAACGGATTCTCCAGCGGATCGTCTGGGCAGCAGTGCTGGTTGTGGGGATTGTGAGACCGGTCATCGCGCAGGTGCGTTGGAGAGCCTGGCTTGATCTCCCGACGGGCCGCACGGCCTTCTTTGATCCCGCGCTCTATGAGAAGTGCAGATGGCTTTCCGAGCGGACCCGGCCGTCGGAATACTTCTTCGGCGATCCATTCCTTTGCTTTACGCTCGAACTCCGCAATCCTGCCCGGGTGCCTTTCGTAAGGCCCACGGACTATACAAGGCCGGAAGAAGTCGACGACGTAGTCCGAAATCTGGATGAACGTCAAGTTCGCTTCGTGAATTGGTACAACGGTGTTGATGCGTCCGGCCCGACAGGAGATCATCTTGCACCGCTCCGTCTCTGCCTCGCTGCTCATTACCATGTGGCGAAGACGTTCTCCAATTTCGACCAGATTTGGGAGAGGAACAACCCTATTGCTGACGATGCGGCGCCTTTAGATGCGATGGGTCAGGGGAGGTAGCGGTGGAGGATTTGCGCCAACACTTGCAGAACGAGAAAGATGCGTCTCCCCTCTCCCGCACCGCCGAGTCAGCCTGGCCGGAGAAATCAGCTCTCCTTCTCGTCTGTTTTCTGATCGGTTCTATTCTCTTCCTTTATCTCAGCCTTTTCGTTGTCAATGTCGGGCCGATCTATCGGAACGGCGACCAGCTTATCTATTTGGAAAATGCCGTGAAGATGTTCGAAGGACAGACAATGTACGCCGACTTTTTTCAGTTCACACCGCCGGGCACGGAGTTTGTCTATTTCTGTCTTTTCAAGCTGGCTGGCGTCCGTTTGTGGATACCGAGCGTTGTGCTCCTTCTCCTCGGGTTCGGTTTGATGTGGCTGAGCGTTGTCGTCGCCAAGCGACTGATGAGCGGGGCCGACGTCTTCCTGCCTGGGCTTCTCTTTCTCACCTGCGGCTACTTCTGGTGGCTTGACGGGACACACCACTGGTTCAGCAGCCTTTGCGTCATGGCTGTGTTGGCATGCGTGATCGAGAACCGGACCCCGGCACGGCTTCTGGCAGCAGGCGGGTTTTGCGGTCTGGCCCTTTGTTTCACGCAACTCCGCGGTCTGATAGCGCTGCTCGGGCTTCTGGTCTTCTTGCTTTGGGAGTATCGTGACAACCGCCAAACCGCGGCTGTGCTGATGCAGAAGCTGACCTGCTCATTGGGAGCGTTTTTCCTTGTCGTAATCGGGTTCAATGCCTACTTTGCGTGGAAAGCAGGTTGGGCACATTTCTGGTGGTGCACGGTCACTTTCGGCCTGAAATACTATAACGGCTGGCCGGGGAACACGTGGCGAATGCTCGCCCTGGATTTCCCACGCCTGCATCAGTGGTCCCATGAACTGCCCCGCGTGGTCCTTTATCTGTTTAACATCGGCATTGCCCCTTTGGTGTACGTGGTGTTTTTCTGCTGCTACCCGCGGTTGAGGCGTTCACATCCGCGTGAGCTTTCGGACCGGGTGATGCTGCTGGGCTTGATCGGGGCTTCGCTCTTCGTCGGCATTTCCCCTGCCCCCGGTGAGTTGAGGTCTGTCTGTATTTATCTGCCGGCACTGATACTAATGGTGTGGCTGTTCCGTTCGTGGGGAAAATCCGGCAGACGAATCCTGTACGCCCTGTGGGTTACAGCTTTGCTCCTAGCGGTCGTCGAGCCTGTCAGCCGGCAAACCCATTGGCGAGCCCAACTGGATCTCCCCACAGGCCGGATGGCTGTTCTCGATCCGCTGACGTACGACATGCATCGCTGGATGCTCGAGCGAACCAAGCCCTCGGAGCTCTTCTTCGAGGAAGAGGTGCCCCGCCTCTATTTCGCCCTCGATCTCCGGAATCCCACACCGGTTCAGTTCCTGACCAATACCGAGTATACGCGGCCCGAGCAGGTGCGTGGCGTAATCCAAGCGCTAGCCGCTCATCAGGTGCGACTCGTCATGATTTCGCCATTCCTGAATCTTCCCCCGTACGGGCAGGAATGGGGAGACCACCTGGCACCCCTGCGCGCCTACCTGGACACGCATTATCAGAGGGTGAAGACTTTCCCGAATGGCGAACAAATCTGGGAAAGGCAGGAGGCCAATCGGTGAATCGTTATTTCGCCCACGCGATTACAGGCTATCTCACTGTTTCAAGCTGCCCTGGAGAACACCTGGCGAAATTGGCGAGCTTTGGGCGCCGAGACTGGCAGCGCGGCTTGGAGTGGCTCGATCAGACCGGCCTCGCACTCCGGCTCTGGGATCGGTTGAAAGCTTCCGGAGCTCAAGGCGCCGTGCCGCCCGAAATCGCCGTGCGCCTCGAACAAAACATGGCGGACCATGGCTCGCGCGTGGCGGCCATGGCCGAGGAGTTCGATTCCATCAACCGCGTATTCGAGGCAGCCGGGATCGACCATGTCGTGCTCAAGGGTTTTGCGTTAGCTCCCGAGTATACCCCTGACGCCCGCTTGCGGCCTGCGTACGACTATGACTACCTGGTGCAGCCGGCGTCGATGGAACGAGTGTCGCGCGCCTTGGGAAGCGCCGGGTATATTCAGCGCCGCGAACGAGTTGACCATCCTATCGTGTATATTCATTCCTCGCGCACCCCACGTATTCCGTCGCGACGTGAAGACCTTTATTCCGCCAACCTGCATCGCAGCGTCGAGATTCACACTCGCCTGTGGGAGCCGGAGGCCCTTAAGATACCGCTGCCGCTGCCGGACGATTTCCTGGCGCGAAAACGCCCACGAAACTGGCAAGGCCATCGCTATTACTCACTCTCGGAAGAGGATGAGTTGTTGTTCCAGGTTCTGCATGCCTTTCGACATATCCTCGAGTGCTGGTGCCGACTTTACACTTTCCTCGAAATCGCCCACTTCCTCGAACGCCGGCAATCAGACTTGGCTTTCTGGCAGCGATTCGCGGACCGAATCAGCGATAGACCTCGGCTTCCGGAGATGGCTGGCGTGGTTTTCTCGCTCGCTGCCCGCTTGTTTGGCGCACCCGTTCCAGCCACGATTGATGCCGGGGTTCTTCACGGTATGCGCCATCCATTGCTTCTCTGGGTGAACCGTTACGGCTGCGACTCGGCCCTGGCCAATTTCACAGGCAACAAGTACAGCCTGCTGCTCTACCGCGAGTTTGTTTCGGATGACGCGGCATGGCGGGAGATCCGAAGAAGACGACTCTTACCTCTACACCGGCCGAACCACGCCGGCGGTGGGCCCACTCGCGGCATTTCTGCGCGCATCACGGCGGTCTCGAAACAAATCACCTATGTGGCCCGGCGCCTGTCGCATCATGCGATCGCTGCGGCTCAATACGAATTGGCGTCGATTCAATGGGAGCGCATCCGAACCGCGCGCCGGTAGGTACGATTGATGACTGGCAGTCCAAGCACGCCGATACCGATTCTCTTTCTCGAACAGCAGGCCCATCGCGCGGGCGCCCAGCGCGTTCTCGGTGAAGTGTTGCACGCAGTTGAGCCCGATTATCTGCCCATCGTCGGTTTCCCTGAGGATGGACCCTATGTGGGGGAGATCAAGCGGCGCGGCATCGAGACCTTTCTCTACCCTCTCGGTCGCTATAGCTCCGGCCGCAAGTCGGTTGCGGACATGGCCAAGCTGCCGCTGCGGAGCGTTTATTGCGCATGGCTGCTGGCGCGCATTATCCGCCGCAGAGGAATTCGATTGGTCTATATCAACGGCCCGCGTTCCCTCTTCGCCGGGGCGCTCGCGGCGCGCCTAACGGGCACTGCTGCGGTGTTTCACCTGCACCTCACCATGACCCGTAAGACCGATATCCTGATCGTGGCCCGGGCGGCAAGGCACATGGCCAAGATACTGGCTTGCTCCGAGACCACGGCAGCGGTGTTGCTGGCAAGCCACCCGGAACTCAAGAGCATCTTGCAGGTCATTTACAACCCGGTGCGTTTGCCCCTTGAGGCCAAGCCTGGTTCGCCCCCAGCCGGCGGGTTAAGCGCCGATGCGCCGGACGGCAGAGCCTTCGTCGTGGGCGTGGTGGGCCGAATTACGACGCAGAAGGGACAGCACGTGGTGCTCGATGCTGCCTTGGAACTTGCCCGGCGCGGCCAGAGAGCGCGCGTCATCCTCGTCGGCGCCCCGGCCCCACACAGCCCCGACGACGATTCTTACCTAAGCTCTTTGAAATCGTTTGTCAGGAACTCGGGTTTGGATAACCAAATTTCCTGGGCCGGTTACCAGGATGATCCAAACCCACTGTACTGTGCCTGCGATGTCATCGTAATCCCCTCTACGGTTAGTGAAGGGCTCCCGATGGTGGCCATCGAGGCGATGCAACTGGGAATTCCCGTCATCGGCTCGAGCGTGGGGGGAATTCCGGAAGTCGTCCGCGACGGGTTGAATGGCTATCTCTTTCCTCCCGGGAACTCGGCGGCTCTGGCTGACCGTATTCAGCAACTCTTAACCGATAGCGGGCTCCTGATGCAGATGAAAGCGGCAGCGCGCTCGAGCGTCGATGGGAGATTTTCAGCGGGGACCTTCGCGCTGGCAATTCGCCGGGTGATTGGTGAATGCATATCAAGCTGATTGGCAAGTCTAGCTGGCTCTTGAAAGTTGCGCTTTGAGTCGGTGTGGGAGTGGAGGTCGTTGTATGGGTTCGTACAAACTAAGATTCGGGCTTGGATTGCTCGGCGCAACGCTGGGATTACTGATGCTCGGCTGTACTGCGCACCAACAGCCTTCTCGAGTCGAAACAGCTTTAGCCAATGCGGCGAAGGATGTCGTTATCCCGATCGTGGCTGAGAACAAGAAAGACCCTATCCCTGACTCGCAGGAAGTGCTGAGCCAAGGCCGCGAATTATTCGTTCAATCGTGCGCCATCTGCCACGGGCCTGACGGGCGTGGTGAAACGTATATCGGGCGAAACATGTACCCCCCGGCGATGGACATGAACTCGCCGCATGTGCAGCACTGGAGTGACGCCGATCTGTTCTGGATTATTCAGAACGGGGTTAGCCTCACCGGTATGCCCTCCTGGGAATCCAGCATCTCCGAGACCGACACTTGGAAGCTCGTGCGATTCATCCACGCCCTTCCACGCCTCAATGCCGCGCCGCCTGCTCCAGTTGCCACTCTGCAAACTCAACAGGCAACTCAGAACGCCGAGGCTGCATTGGTCAAGTACGGGAAAACACTATACAGGCAAGAAGGCTGCTTCACGTGCCACCGGCTCAATGGCGAGGGCGGCGCTGTCGGCCCTGACCTGACCACGGAGGGTGCGCGCGGCCGCACCGCAGATTGGCTGGTTGGCCACTTCAAGGACCCGCCCGCTTACGTGCATGGTTCTGTGATGCCGCCCTTCAAGAATCTCACCGACGAGCAACTGCGGGCGCTCACGGAGTTTTTGCAGAACCAAAAGGATCGGAACAAATAGCGTCGACCGCAGCTTCCGGATTCCTCTGCGCGATCCCCTCGTGCGGCTTTCTTATCACGGCTGGCCCTTCAGCACCGCAGTGACCGAAGGCGGCAGCTTGCCGGCATTCGCCAGCATCAGCGAAATCTGCCACATCTCGGTGGTGGACAGGCTCTGACTGAAACCTGGCATTCCCGTCAGGCGGATTCCATTCGCCACTTTCCAATAGGTCTCGCCGGGCGGATCGTCGGTGACGCCCGTTCCCTTCAACAGCTCGGGCGGCTTCGGAAACTCCCCGCGAGCAATCGCCGTCGGCTCCTTGCCCGGAACACCGTGGCACACCGCGCAGTGGGCCAGATATTGGTGCGCACCGGCAAGGTAGTTGGCTTCGCTCGCCTCGATGGGGACCGTCTTCGGCATCTCCTTTTGCAACCTCGCATTCAACGCCATGTGCGCCAGCGTCCGTTCAAACGGCATCGGAGGTGCGCTTGTCGCCACCGGCGCCGAACCGCGTGAGAAGTAGGCGTACACTCCGCCCGCAATGCCAATGAGGGTGATAATTACGCCTGCCAAGAAGCTTTTCATCTCTGACTCCTGTGTTGATTTCGTCCCATCGTTACTGAGCAACTGTCGAGATCCTTCGCCCGCCGAACTTCCCGGCGGGCTCAGGATGACATACTATTTGTGATAAGCGTAAGTGTGGTATTATCTCGTTATATACATCCTCTTGACTCATCACTCCAGCGGATAACCGCCGCACCGGCGCGCGGCGTCATACATGGCCCGTACGTTGGCCACGGGCACCTGGGCCTGGATGTTATGGATGGCGTTAAAGACAAAGCCGCCGCCGGGGCCGAAAAGCTTAAGGCGCGCGCACACTTCCTTGCGAACGTCTTCGGCTGAGCCAAAAGGCACGGTATGTTGAGTATCCGCTCCTCCACCCCAGAACGTGACCCGGTCGCCAAACTTCCTCTTCAGTTCGCCGGGATCCATGCGATTGGCGGAGGTTTGAACCGGATTGAGAATATCGAAACCCGCGCCGATGAAATCCTCAATCAGGTCAAAGATCGACCCGCAGGAATGGAGAAATATCTTCCACGTGGTGTGCTTATGAATCCAGTCGTTGGTTTGCTTGTGGAAAGGGAGAAACAGTTTGCGGTAAGCCTTGGGCGCCAGAAGCGGACCGTTCTGCGTACCGAAGTCCGTGCCCGTGACATACGCCACTGAAGGCCGGTCGCCGACGGCCTGATGTATTCTCTCCAGGTTCGCCAGATTGATTTCAGTCTGACGTTCAAAGATCTTGTAGACATAGTCTTGCCGGGCGCTTAAGCTGATGTACCACTCTTCCGCGCTGCGAATACCCTTGGGGTCCTTGAGCATCTGGCCCGGGACCTTGGCAATGTCGCCCAAGCTGAGCATGCCGAGGTTCAAAACAATCGCTTTGTCCGTCTCGGCATGGAGCCTCAGGGACTCATGGTTGAGATGTTCGAGCTCCGCGTCAGAGAATGGACCGAACTCTTCCAGGTTGTCTTCGACTTTGAGATTGCCTTCGTCAATAGTGTGCTGCCGGAATATTGGATCGAAGTAGAGTCCCTCCTTCGGCATCCTTCCACTCGGTTGAGCAGAGCGGTCTCCTTGCGGGTACATGAGGAGATCGCCATCCGGCTCGGGAGTAGTATTGAATCCCTCCGGCACCAGGACGGGAGTTCCGTCGAAAGTTGTCCACTCCTTCCACCCTTCCAACTTAAACCCGAAAGAAGTGCCTGTGCCTGCCAACCTGACGGTGTCGGTTCCCAGCGCCTCGACAATGTCCAACTTGATCTCACCCAACATCTGAAGCGGCTCGATGACTTTCACCGGCGTGCCGGGCGGGTCGAGTGCAAGCGCCTGGCGGAGCTTGTAGACGGCGCTGACGTGCATGCCTGTCACCGTCGTTGCACCGAGGTCTAAGGGAACTCGGTCGGGTTCCTTGTGTTGCAGAGCCAGATTCACTCGCTCGCGTGAGTTCATAGTCAGCGGCTCCTTCTCATGCCAATTGCCACCTGCCCGGCTTTGCGCCCGCGACCGGGCGGACTTTGCCCTGCTCGTCAAGCCGGTCCAAGTGGCCCCGGACGGGGAACATGGCCAACTGCCAGGTCTCCCTGGGCCAATCTCCCACCGCGCTCGAAACTTCGTCAATCAACTCTCTCATGGTGAGACCCGCGTGGGTCTTGGCCAAGCTTGCCAAAATAACCCGGTCGAACAACTCGACCGTTTGCCGCGACTCGGCAGTGAAATCCCGAATCTCTTCCCCGCTCATAGTCGGCCAATGTCCGGAATGAAGAACTTCCAGGTCCAGGCTTTCGAAATATCGCAACGTTGAAAGATAGATATCCACGTAATAGTAAGTAACAGGTATTGAAAGGCCGCCCGCGGCTTTTGGACACCCGCGCCCGTGGATGGCGTCACCGACGAATGCAGCACGGTGCTTCCGGTCGTAGAGCGTCAGGTGACCATGAGAATGCCCCGGCACGTGGAGCACCTCCAGCGCCCAGTCGTCGCGCAGGCGAATCCTTTCGCCCCCCGAGAAGGTGACATCCATCTTTCGTGCCTCTCCTGCATCGGGCGGCGGGTCCGCCTCAAAACCGACTCCGTGTTCTTCCCGCATGAAATTGTAACGCACATCATAGAGAGTGCGCGGGTCCTCAACCAACGCCCGGTCGGCTTCGCCGCACGCCAGCCAGGTGCCCGGTGCGAGCCGTTTAATCGCATGGTTGCCGCCCTGATGGTCCATGTCGGAGTGAGTGGTTATGGCCAGCGTGAGGCGAGCGGGGGCCAGTCCGAGCGAGTCCAGGTACGGAAATATCGCCGCTTCGGGCGTGGTCGCGATACCGGTGTCCACCAAGACCACATTCTCGCCGACCAACAGGTACTGAAAAAGGTTCCGATCGCCAAACAGCGACTGAATGCGGTAAGCTCCAGGATAAATTTGCACGGGTCACTCCAAGGCGGTAATCAGTTCCCTTTTGTCATTCGTCATCTATTTTCCAGTTTCTAGTTTCCAGTTTCTGGTTTCTCATTTCTGATTTCCTCCAAAGCCTTTGCGGCCGCCTCCACTGTTCTGGCAACGTCGCTCTCATGATGAGCGGTGGAAACAAAGGCTGCTTCAAACTGCGAGGGCGGGAAGTAAACACCCCGACCGAGAAGCGAGCGGAAGAAGCGAGCGAATCTGGCGGTGTCCGCCCTCTTGGCGGAAGCATAGTCTGTCACCGAATCGTTCGTGAAGAAGCAGGTGAACATCGAGCCCACTCGGTTAACAGTGAGCGGCACGTCGGTCTTCGCCGCCGCGGTTGCCAGCTCGCCGGCAAGGTGGCTCGAAACCCCTTCGAGGCGCTCGTAAGTGCCTGGGCGGCGAAGAATCTCAAGGGTCTTGAGTCCCGCCGTAACCGCCAGCGGATTTCCGGAAAGCGTTCCGGCCTGATAAACAGGACCGGCGGGCGCAACCCAATCCATCAGCGACGCTTTCCCGCCGTAGGCTCCCACCGGCAGCCCGCCTCCGATGATTTTGCCAAGCGTGGTAAGGTCCGGCTGAATTTTGAACAGCTCCTGCGCGCCTCCGTAAGCCACGCGGAATCCCGTCATCACTTCATCGAAGATGAGGACAGTGCCCTGCCCCGCCGTCAATCCGCGAAGCTTCTCGAGGAATCCGGCCTGGGGCGGAATGCAGCCCGCGTTACCTACCACGGGCTCGATGATTACCGCCGCGAGCTGATTGGCATGGATCCGGAATGCCTCCTCAAGTGCCGCCGGATCATTGAAGGGCGCAGTGATCGTAAGTTCCGCGAGCGCCCGAGGCACCCCGGGGCTATCAGGCAATCCAAGTGTGGCCACGCCTGAACCAGCTTTTACCAGCAAGCTGTCGCCATGGCCGTGATAACAACCCTCGAACTTGAGTATTCGCTCCCGGCCCGTGGCTGCGCGCGCCACGCGCAGCGCGGAAAGCGTAGCCTCGGTCCCCGAGTTCACGAGACGAACACGCTCGATCGACGGATAAGCGTCGTGAATGCGCTCCGCCAACTCAATCTCACCTTCGGTACAAGCGCCGAAGCTCGTTCCCCGCTCGAGGGCTTTCGCCAAAGCTTCAATGACTTCCGGGTGGGAGTGACCAAGAATCAAAGGCCCCCAGGACATGACATAATCGAGGTAACTCCGGCCGTCCACGTCAACGATGGAAGAGCCCTTGCCGCCGGCAATAAACACCGGGTCGCCACCGACCGCGCGGAAAGCGCGGACCGGTGAGTTCACTCCCCCAGGCATCAACTTCAGGGCCTTTTGAAAAAGTTCGCGAGATTTCGTGTTCATTCGGTTTCTCTATCTGTCATGCTGAGCGCAGCGAAGCATCCCCGCAGTTCTTCCGATCTCGGCGTACCGTAAAACAACTGCAGGGATTCTTCGCTTCGCTCAGGATGACACCAGCCTTCCGTCCCCTCACGGCGGGTTCTAAAGGTCGACGCTAGGGGCACCGGCAAACATCTGGCGAACTGGGCCAACGTCCCAAAGCGCCGTGGCCAAGCCGACATAAAACTTCCCTGCCAGCCTCAGATAGGACTCCGATCCCTCGACCACATCCTGGATGACGTTCAGGAATTTACGGCTGCGCGAGCCGAACTCCACCATGCGCGTGGGGACTGCACCGCCAAGGAATTCTCCGTAATAGAAAGTGTGCGCAAGCCGAGCGCCGAGCGCCAGAGACTTGCCGAACTCTTCCCGCACGCGCTCCGGGTAGAGCTCCGGCAGTCCTTCCAACAGCGACTGAGCCAACAATTCGCCGGATCGCAGCGCGTAGTAAATGCCCTCGCCGGTAACAGGGTCGACCAACCCGCCGGCGTCTCCCGCCAGCGCCCAGCCTGGCCCCGCTAACCGCAGGCCTCCCCAAGTATCCACGCTCAGAGCCGGAAGCAGGTGGCTGTAGACTCTGGCGCCCTCGCAAGAGTATCCGAACCGGCGCATGAAACCATGAAGCCGCTCCCGCAAGCCAGCCATCCGGTCCTCACCTACTTTGCCGCAGATGCCGACCGACAGGTGGGCCGGACGAGGAAACGCCCAGACGTAGCCCTCGAAGTCTTCGAAGAATTGCACCCGCAGCAAGTCGTCCTGGCCGGGCACGTAATATCCAAACGTGAGCATGAAATCGCGCGGCCCAAAGTCCTCTGTCAACTGGGACCGCAGCCGGGTTCGCGCCCCCGCCGCGAGGACGAGAAAATCGCCCCTGTAATGGTCGCGCTTGCCCCGTAACTCCCAGCCTGAGCCGGCCGGCCGCACTTCAATGATCCGGTCCTCCACAACTTCCGCACCTGCCGATCGGGCGCGGCGAAGCAGCAAACCGTTCAGGCCGGAGCGGGGGTAGATGGCTAAAGGCTTACGGAGCTGGAATCGAAGCGAAGCATGATCGGCGGCCAGGAATTCAACTTCCCGCACCAGTTTAGCTTCCTCCGCCCCGGGCGACAAAAAGGGGTAGCGGGCGAGCGCCTTATGCGTCAGCCCGCCGCCACAAGGTTTCTCCCAGCCAGGCTTCTCCTCGAAGACGCTGACGCGCCGACCGGCGCAAGCGAGCTTTTCGGCGGCCATAGCGCCCGCCGGCCCGCCGCCGATCACGATGACGTGGTGTAGCCGACTCTCTGTCACGACCCCTTCAGTATACTCGATCAGCGCCCTGCCCCTGCGCGCTTCAGGATTATGAAGAAGCCTACTGCCGCTCGGATATAATCAGCCGAGGAGGACACATGGAAGTGAAGACTGTTCTCGACCCATCGGATGAAGAGTACGCAGTATCGGCACCGAGCTTGCCCGGTTGCTGGTCACAGGGTGCGACGCGAGAAGAAGCGGTGGCGAATATTGCGGACGCCATCCGGGAGTATTTCCGTCGAGGATGAAGGCTACATCCAGGCCGACGATAATCAGCCTCCCGGTCCATGGGTCCAGAGGTTTCCACCCGCACTCCCGTCAAGCATGGCCGGGCCGCCCCTACAAAGACTCACGGCAGCGACGGCATCACGGGGTGGTAGTCGGGGTACGCGGGCTTGTCGTAGTCGGGAATTGGATGCTGCTTAAGCAAGTCCATCACAGTCTCGACTGCCTTTTCAAGCTGGGGATCATGTCCTTCGCGCACCGCCTTGGGATCCATGGACACCTCGATGTCCGGCTTGATGCCGTGGTTCTCGACCTCCCAATCTCCCTTCAGCCCATAGATGGCCAAGCGCGGCGCCGTGACGTAGCCGCCGTCCAGCAACGAGGGGTAGCCTCCGATGCCGATGAGACCGCCCCAGGTTCTCTCTCCGACGATGGGGCCGATAGCGAGCTTGCGGAAATACCAAGGCAAAGCATCACCGCCCGAGCCCGCGAACTGATTTACGATCATGACCTTGGGCCCATAGATCGCGCCGGCAGGCTCGTTCCATTCCTTTCCCTCGCGAGTCATCACCTTGTTCAGAATCGGACGGCGAAGGTAATCGACGATGAAGTCAGCGAGGTTCCCTCCGTGATTGAAGCGCTCGTCGATGATGGCTGCTTGCTTGCCGACCTGCGCGAAGAAGTAGCGGTTGAAGTTCGAATACCCGCTCTGGCCGGTATCCGGCACATAAACGTACGCCACCTTGCCGCCGGTCATCTGGTCAACCTTGCGGCGATTGCTTTCAATCCAGTATAGGTTGCGCAAGTTCACTTCGTTGTCGACAGGCACGACGGTCACCTGGCGCGAGCCGGCATCATTCGGGTTCGGACCAACCTTTAGGACCACCTGCTGTCCGGCGGTCTCCAGGAAAAAGCTGAAGATGCTGTCCGTGGCGTTCAACTCGCGGCCGTTGACTGCCAGCAGATACTCCCCTTCCCTCACGTCCACGCCCGGCTGGGTAAGAGGCGCCTGGAGTCTGGGGTTCCAGTTCTCGCCGTCGTAAACGTGTGTGAAGCGATAACGGCCGTTCTCAATTTTGTAATCCGCGCCCAGCAGGCCGACTTTGACCCTGGGAATTTCCGGCTCCGTCCCGCCGCCCACGAACATGTGGCCGACGGACATGTAGCTGAGCATCTCGCGGAAGAGAAAGTTAAGGTCTCCGCGGCTGGCGACGTTTTCGAGGTAGGGCGCGAAGGTCTTCTCGGCCTGATCGAGGTCGAGGCCGTGATGGTGCGGGTCATAAAAGAAATCCCGTTCGATCCTCCAGATCTCATGATAGATCTGCTTCCACTCGGCATGAGGATCCACACGCACTTCCATGTCCGCCGTCTTCAAACCGCCTTTGCCTGGTTCGGGCGGCTTGTCGGCAGGATTGATGAACCAGGCCGGCCCTTGCTTGTAGAGCATCTTTTCGCCGTCGAAAGAAGGTGCAAAAGCTGAGATCCCTCCCACCAGCGTGTCCGTCTTGCGAGTCTTGAGCGTAAACTTCGAGGCGGTCAGGTTGGGAGGCCCTTCAAAGTTGACAGTTGGAGGGCCTTCCACCAGGAAAATTTCGCCTTCTTTTCCGGCGATCAGCCCGAAGTAGTTTTTGGCGGGGATGGGCATGGCCAGGATGCGCTGGTTGAGACCTTCAAAGTCAACCTCAACTTTGGCGGGCTCCTTCGGCTTTTCCTTGTCTTTATCTTTGGCCTCGGCGGATTCCTTGGACTTGTCCGCAGCGGCTTTCTCACCTGCGCCTTCCTTGGCGCCTTCAGCGTCTGTTTTTTTGTTTTCCTCGTCGCTCTCGGGAGCCAGCGGCGAGGCCACTCCCTTCTTGAGCACGACGACGTAGACAGAGCGCGATACAGGCCGATCGAAGGCCGACATGTCACCGCCCGCCACCAAGCCCATATCCGTGCTGGCAGTAAAGTAGAGGTATTTGCCGCTTTTGTCGAAATCCGGTAATTGCGCATCGCTCATGCCGTCGGTGATTTGAGTGGGTTTGGCGGTCTCAAGGGAATAAACGAATATTGCATGCATGCGGCTATCGAGCTGCTTGGTGTAGGCCAGCCATTTGCTGTCCGGTGACCACACGGGAGTGAAGTTGGCGCCCTCGAAAAGGTTCGTATCCACACGTACGGGTGTCTTCTTCTCTAAGTCGATGTACCAGAGGTTGAGCCGCTTGTCGGAATAGGTGATTCTTCTTGCTGTCGGGGGACCAGGTGGGCGAATAGAAGAACGACGGAGGTTTACCAAGGTCGATCCTGGTGATCGGTCCGAGGCCGTTCTGGGGACTGATGTGAAGCGCGTACTCGCCGGATTCGTCGGAGAAGTAGGCGATGGATTTTCCGTCCGGAGACCAACTGGGATCACGATCTGCGACGGCGGGGGAATTGGTGATATTGCGAACGTCGCCTTTTTCCGCTGGCACGGTGAAGATTTCGCCATGCGCCTCGAAAACCGCGCGCGCCCCGGTGGGGGAAATCTGGGCGTTCTGAATCTCCTTGTCAACCTTGTCAAAGCGCGCCCGGACCTGCGGCATGTCGCCGCTTACGGTGATGTTCAAGCGCTTGGATTTGCCGGAGTGCAGGTCGTACAGATAAATGGCGCCGAATTGTGCGTAGGCGATCGCGCCCGGTCCCGCCGAGGCCGACTTGATGTCGACCCCGTCGTTCTTGATGAGTTGCTTCACCTCTTGCGATCTCGAGTCATACTCGAACAGGGTCACGGGGCCGTTGCGGTCCGAGAGGAAGTAGACTTTGTCGCCAATCCAAAGCGGGTTGTGGTCGCTCGAGCCGTCGCGGGGGACTTTGACAATACTGGAATCGGCGAGGTCAGCGATCCAGACGGGCGTGGTCTGCCCGCCCCGGTAGTGCTTCCAATTGGGTTCCCACTGGAAATACGGAACGTAGGCGATGTGCGAACCGTCGGGAGAAAAGGCGCCCTCCTCAGCCTGCGAAAGCGGCAACGGCGTCGGGAATACACCGTCGATGGGGACGGTGAAGAGCTGGTTCGAATCAGCGTAGCTGAGACGATGCGAGACGAAAAGCACGGATTTGCCGTCGGGTGTCCAGCCGACGGCGAGATCCGGCCCGGGGTGATACGTCAATCGCTTCGGCTGACCGCCGCCGGCGGGGACCACATAGACGTCGAGATTTCCCTCGTAATCGCCCGTGTAGGCCAGCATGGTGCCATCTGGTGAGAAGTGCGGGTCCATCAGCATCCCGGTGCCTGTGACTAGGCGCTGGGCATCACCGCCCGCGCGGCTGACGATCCAGATGTCTCCACCATAGGCAAAAGCGATTTGAGTCTTGCTGAGAGTCGGTGCCTGGAGAAGCAGCGGGCCGGAACTCGCCGACCCCGCCGTACTGAAAGCCAGAACCACGAGGAAATATGCCCAGAGGATGCGACGCATAAGCTCTCCACACAATAGGTTTGGTCAGGTTGATCACGCGTCCGTGAAACCTGTCATTGAACAGTCCACAGACGCACGAAGCCGCCTTCATATCTAACTGGCCCGAGACGCGCTGTGAAGCCAGTCGAGACGTTCTCAGAATTTCAACGTTTTCTTCGCGCAATGCGGCAATTATCCCAGATTTGAGGATTCGAGTCCATCTCCACATCTCCACAGCGAACAAGTTTGCTGATTGACTCGTAGCGCTGGCCTTTAGGCCAGCACTCGCCGACCTGAAGGTCAGCGCTACATTCAAACCAGCCTTTCGATCCCCGCGATTTGACAACTCTCTTTCCGGCATGGGACGATCAGCGCGAGGAGCCGCCAGTGAAAAATCGCGCCAGCTTGACCGCCGAATACATGGCGCTCTTCCGCGCTCTGGAATCGTCGCTGCCAGCCAGGGCGCGATTGTTCCATGACCCTTTCGCTGCCGGCTTTCTCGGTGAACGGCGCAAGTGGCTTTACCGAATGGCGCGCGGTGGGTTGGGCCGCCGCGTCGTCGAGCGTATCCTGGATCGCGCCGCTCCCGGCGCGCGAGCGGCGGGAATTGCCCGCACCAAGTGGATCGACGACGAGGTCACGGCGGCTCTCGCGCAGGCCAGGCAACTGGTCTTGCTCGGAGCCGGTTTCGACACGCGAGCCTTTCGCCTTCCCTCCGCAGCGCGCGCAACCACTTTTGAGCTGGATCATCCCGAAACATCACGTGCAAAGCAGGCAGCCCTCAAGAAAAATGGGCCGTTGCCGGATCGGGTTCGGTTCATCACCCTCGATTTCAATCATCAAGCCGTAGATGCGGTTCTCACCCAGGCGGGTTTTGACAAGACGCAGCCGGCTTGTTTTGTCTGGGAAGGCGTGACGAACTACCTGACGGCCGAAGCTATCGATAAAACGCTGCGCCAGGTTCAACAGGCTGCTCCCGGAAGCATTCTGCTCTTCACCTATATCGATCGGGCCGTGCTCGACCATCCGGAGCGTTTCTTTGGCGCCGCAAAGCTGATGGCCCGGCTCGAGTCGTATGGCGAGCCTTGGACGTTTGGCTATTCTCCTGAGGCGCTCTCCCCATATCTTGCGGCGCGAGGATTTCAATTGCTGGCCAACCTGAGCGTCGCCGACGTTCTGGCGCCAAGCAGGAAGACCCAACTCCGGAACGCGCGGCTATGAATTCTACTGGCTTGCCTCGGCGCGAGTGATGTAGGGGGACGGCTTGCCGTCCCCGCATTTCTACTGGCCCCGACGAGGGTAGGGCAAGCCCTACCCCTACAGAGCAGGTTTCCCGGCGAACACGATTTCCCAGCTCACGGCTTCCTGCTGCCCGGGGAAAGTGACCCGGAGGGAATTCCCTGTCATTTCATGTTGAGCCGGGATTTCCCTATTGGCGGCCAATGCGTGAACCTGGGCGACCGTTGTGCCCTGCGGGACGTAGAACCAAAGTGTATAGTCATCGCCCGCCACAGTCTCGGATGTGCCGTGGAGCCGATTCTTGGCGCCTTCCCACGCTACGTCCTTGATGGAATACGCGCCGGAGATATGGCGCGAAGTGCCCACGAGTTGCGGCCTGGTCGACACAGGGTGGATGAGAAGCACCCGCGTGTCGTGTGGCTCGACCGAGACGTCCATTTTGCCTTTGAACACACCTAGCAACTTCTGCGACCAGAAATCGAACACCACGTAGGAGGATTGCGAACTCAATCCCAGCTTGTCCGCGAACGCGAGCGGCCGGGTGGTGGTCCGACTTCGCCAGTTGGTCACGGCCGCGACATCGTAAACACCCGCCGGCGCATTCACTTTCAAATCCAAAATCTCGGGATAATTGTGGATGTAGTCATCGGGCGTGGTGTGCTTGAAGATGTCCCACATGGGCATGTCGGTGCCGCGGCTGAACAAGTCGATGGGAAAGATGGGCATGGTGGGGAGCGTCATCTTCAGGAGATTGACGCGCTCTTCCGGCAGTTCGGACAGCACGCTGTCAAGCGAATAGACAACCCCGCTCAGCGCGACGTGGCTTACTACAGTGCGCGCCTCGGCCAGCGTCATGCCGAAGCCTTTCAGCGGCTCCTCGCGAGTGCGCTCTGCTTCGACCACCGAGGGTGGTCTTCGCTTCATGGCCTCCGCCACGCTCATGGGCGGCTCCACATCCGATTCGCCGGGCATGACGTAGAGCACCAGGTGATTCATGAACGCATTGGCATTGATCGAACTGAAAACCGAGTACATCCCCTGCCAACTGTTATAGGGATCTTCTCCGGTAAACGCCGAGCTGAAATACCCGATTCCGTCCAGCGGCGTTCCCGCCGGGCAGCCTTCGATGAACCGGTGCGGGCCGATCGTTTCCCGGATCAGCTTCAGGCGATTCCGGTAAGCCGCGATGGGGTCCACGCTCTTGTCCGCGATTTTATCGAGGTCAACACCCGGGACATATTTCAGGAAGTCGTGCTCGCCATCGAACTTATAATAGTCAAATCCCCAATCGTCCAGCGTCGTGAATTCCTTCTTGAGAAAGTCGAGAACTTCCGGGTTGGTGGAATCCAAGGTAGGAGTGTCGTAATCGAGGATGATCGCTCCGTTCTTCTTGTAGCGCAAATACCAGTCCGGATGCTGCTCGACGGCTCCGGCATAGGCGCTGGGCACAAGCCAGACGCCGGCGCGCAGGCCTTTCGACTTGATGTGATCGGTCAGCCATTTCGGCCCGTGCGGAAACTTCTCCGGGCTCCACTTCCCAATCCAGTAATGCTCGCCTTTGGGGCCGCGGTCGTAGCCGTCATCAAGCTGAACGTATTCGTACCCGTAAGCCTTCAGGTTCGCAGCAATCCAATCGGCATTGCGGACCACGTCGTCCTCGCGCACAGCTTCGTAGTAGCTGCTCCAACTGTCCCAAACCATGGGGGCACGTTTGAAATAACTGTCATCAAACGGAACGTAGGTTGGAGCGCCCAAAACTTTGGTGAAATAGTCGGGGCTGACCCGCACCATGGTGTTCCCCGGCACCGGGATCGAAACCTCCAGGAGACCCGCATCCTGCGGCTTGCGCCGCATTACGGTCTGCGCGGAGAATTCGATCACCGTGTCCGTCTTGATATCGAAGAGGCTGTGCAAGTTGGAACCGGCCACCTGACCCAGCGCGAAGTACATCACATCAGGATTGTGCCTGGGCAGAAACGAAGGAGCGCTGAACTCGGTTCCCCCGTAACCGCCTTTGGTTTCGGGCGTCATCATCCAATTTACCGGCGTCCCTTGCGGGTCCATCAGGCGCGCCACAATGCGATCCGGTGGGGCCGGGGCTTCCGCGGTCAGCAAGCCTTCTGAAGATGTCGTCGAAATCCTGAGCGCCTCCGGGCTCAATTCGAGCACCCAGGCCGTGCGGGGTTCCGAGCTTCGAATCGAAATTCGATCTTCCCCTTGCTTATCCGCCGACCAACTCTTCAACTGTCGGAGTCCGTGCTCGTCCTGCAAATTCAGGTGAACTTCGTTCAGGATCGAGCCCAGGCCGTCGCGGCTGACGCTGAGCACTCCGTGTTCACCGTCTGCCGTGACGGTCCAACCGTTGCCGCTCACCGTGACAGGCGCAGTCGATGCAGCCCATGTCACGTGTGCGCTGAGGAATAAGACGATGATTGCCAGATATGTTTTGCGCATTGTTACCTCGTGAGCATTTGTTCTTTGCGAGCTTGGCGTACTTTGCGCCTTTGCGTGAAATCAGCTTTTCGCGCCGTATTCCCTCACCGCCTCATACAGCGCCACGATATTGGCGGTGCTCGTGTTAGGCTGAAGGTTATGACACGGCGCTACAATATACCCCTTGCTATTACTGAATATACGGATGTTCTCCGCCACCTCCCTCTTCACGTCTTCCGGGGTGCCGAAGGGAAGCGTTTGCTGGTTATCAACCGCGCCGTGAAACACAAGCGACGTTCCGAAATCCCGCGCCAGGCCTTCCCGGTCCATTCCCGGGCAGCGCCATTGCACAGGGTTCAGGACGTCGATACCGATCTCGATGAGTTCCGGCAGGAGAGGCCGGATCGCGCCGTCGTCATGGTGCATCACCTTGACGCCCAACGAGTGAGTAAGATCGATCATTTTCCGCAGCCAGGGCTTGATGAAACGGCGGAAAGTCGCGGGGCCCATCAGCAGAGTGTTCTGCGTGCCGAGGTCCTCCGCCACGTAGACGAAATCCACCAGGCCGTTCGCGGCTTCGAGGCTGCGGCGAATCACCGAATCGTGAATGTAATGGATGCGCTCCATGGCCGCCTCGGCGAGCGCCGGATTCTCACTCAAATCCGTGAGCGCCTGCTCCATGCCACGCATCCGGCAGAAAAGGTAGAAGGGCTCGTAGCAACCGCCCAGGATGGGGTAGGAGGGCCACTGCTCGCACTCCGCCCGCAGGTGGCTCACGTCCCAGGCCATCGGATCCGGCCAATCGAATCGCTCGATGTCCCGAGCCGTCTCGGCCTTGGCAAGCGGGCTCGAGATCACCTCTTCGTAACTGCCCAGACTCTCGCCGTAGGAGATATTTCTAACCTCGATGCGCCAGACGCTCCAAAGCGACTGCATGTGCCACGTGTCTTCTTTGGCTCCGGGATGTTTGGCGCCCAGGAGGATCAGCTTATCCACGCCCAAACGCTCCCAGAGATCACGCTCTGAGGAGCAGCCCAGGTCTTTGAAAAGACGCGCCGTGACTTCGGCCGTGGCAGCATAATCGCAAGGGACACGGTCCGGCTTTTTGCCGGCTAGTACCTCTTGCCAGCGTTCTTTCGACGTCATTCAATCCTCCTGTTTCATTGCCGCGTGCGGCTCTTGGCATGCATGGCTTCCACCGCGCCGTTTTCGTCTGTCATGCGCTTGGTCAGCAGAGGCCAGGGCGTCCCATCGATTTGCACCAGGCCGTAGTTACTGTTCTCGGCGCCAAATCCCCCCGGACTGCTGCCGCTGGATTGCTTAGGTTCGTCCCGATACTCAAACCAATGGTAGCCGACACAATGCGTCAGGCTGGCCAAATCCTCGACGTAGGCGCCGAACAAGTCGGCTCGGTCCTGCTGGGTCATGACCGATTCGCCAGCTCCAACCGTGTTGGGATTTCCGCTGTCCATCGCTTTAAAGCTGAATTCGGTGATGAGGGTGGGCTTGCCGGTGAGGCGGTTCATTTCACCCAGCTTGTAGAGCGGCGCGCGGTACTCGTAGATGTCGAGCGAAAGGACGTCGAAGAAGGGACCAAGCCCGCGCGACAGCGGGATCGGAACGTGCTCGTTGAACCGCATGCCGAGGATCAAGTGGTTCGGATCGTTGCGCCGGATTGCGGCGGTGCACACCTTGCCATACTGCGCCGCCGCGAGTTCGAGAAAAGCCAGCTTATCTTGCTCGGTCATGGTATCCGGTGTGCGCCCGCGTTCTTTGAGGAAGGCCAAAGCCCGCTGATAGCCGGGAGAAGTTGCCGGCTTCTTCAGAAAGCTCTGGAGCACCGTGTCGGTTCCGCGGATGTCAGGGAACCATTTCAACTCGCTGTCGGGATAGTAGCCGACCAGCCAGGGATCGTTGGCCAAGGGACGGCAAAGTCTGGCTGCCTCGCGCTCGACCGCTTCCTTGAACTCCGGACTGAAGTAGTCGAGAACCACGCCGTCTTGCCAGATGTTCGGCCCCTGGGAAGAGGCGAGGTTCAGGATAGCCGTGTAAGCCATTCCGGGCAGCTTCCCCTCGACGCCATCGAGTGAAATGGTGTTGAAATGCCAACCCTTGAGCTGCTCCGCTGTCTGGTTGCCCCACTTCTCCCATTCTTCAGACGACATGGCCGGAGCGTTCGGTTCCCGGAGGGGTTCGACCGCGCAAACCCCTTTGGAAATAAAAACGTTCCCATCGGGCGTCACCAGCCACCATATGCCGTCAATCTCCTGGGTATGAAAGAACCCGGTCTTCTTCCCCTGCAATTTAGTCCAGCCGCCGTATGCGTCGTATTGCGCGCGTAACGGAAGCGCCACAAAAAGTAACAAACATGCAATGATCGGTTTTTTCATGTTTCAACGACTCGGCTCAGCGGGAGCAAGACGGCAAACAGCATTCACCGTCAGTGAGGCACGAACTGCAAGGCATTGCGGTTCCCGCTGGGGCCACGAACATACCATGAATCAATTGCCCCCGCAATGAGCCCTGGCAGGCTGGCGAAAAACCTCTTAACGCTGTCATTCCGAGCCCCTCGCTGTCATCCTGAGCCCCTCGCTGTCATTCTGAGCCCCTCGCTGTCATCCTGAGCCCTCGCTGTCATCCTGAGCCCCTCGCTGTCATCCTGGGCCCCTCGCTGTCATCCTGAGCGAAGCGAAGGATCTCGGCAGTTCGTTGAAACTGCAACTGCGGGGATTCTTCGCTCCGCTCAGAATGACAATGTCCAGGCGTTTTCCCGCAAGCTGTTAAGCGACACTCCGTCGCAATCGTGGGCTCCCGACCATCCCCGTTCGCGGCTCCCATCGAACCGTGCACCCAAACCCTGCTTTCTTCGCTTCGTTGCGCGCTTTTCGCGCTCCAATATGCGTGCGATTTGCGCAGTCTGATTTGGTGACTTCGTTTGTTTTCAATGAGTTCTTAGCTTCGTTCCCACGATTTTGTGTATTTTCCTCAAAAGGCACGGGTGGCGCCGACGTGCCGTCTTCCGGCATGTCGGCGGCACGTTCTTGGCCAGTTTCAGGCGACGGGCGCATACATCCCGACGAAACCCGCCGGGACGTATGATGCGCCACCCCGATGGGTTCAGTTTTGGCGGCACGGGTTTGGCTCCCCTCCTCGCTTGAGGAGGGGTTGGGGGTGGTGGGCGCCGTCCGCCCGCTGCCGGAAGGGTCATACTGCCCTGCCAGCCTCGACAGCAGGTCCGTGGCGCTGCCCAGCTTCCGCCGCCGCTCCTGCATCTCATCCAGCAGCCGGATCTTCCGCTCCATCTGCCGGTGCAAGGCGTTCGACTGCCGGATAATCGCCGCCCACTGCGCGTGCGACGGCGCCATCGCCGCAATCCGCGCCGCCCGCGTGTTCTCCACGTGCTCGTGCAGAAACAAATCGTATTCCCCCAGCACCTCTTCCGTCTCTTCCAGCAGCCCCAGCTTGAACACCTCCTTCGCGTCCCCCAAGTCCTGCCCCTCCGCCCGCCGCTTGCGCAGCTTCACATAGCCGTTCAACAACCCCGCTCCCCGTAGCGTCGGCGTCTGGCCGTAGAGCGCCAGCAGCAGGCGGTGCATATCGTCGCTGAACTCGTCGCGCTCCATCAGATCTTCCAGCATGCCCAGCATCTCCAGCACCTTCTCGAACTTCCCCGGAGCGTCCAGCGTCACCCGCAGGCCCTTCTCCAGCATCTCCGCCTGCGACATGGTGGTCCCGTCACGGCCCACCTGCATGAGCTGCTTGCGCCGCTCCAGATCGTGCTTGCGCACGTTGCACACCTGCACGGCGGCCTCGGACCGCTCCAAGCGCGACTTCTTCCAGATCAGCACCGCGATGTCCTCCACCAGCACTTGCTCGAGCGCATCGGCCGGACGCCGCGCCTCCAGCAAGCCCAGGTACAGGCGCCGGAAATGGCCCGGGTCCTCGCCCAGTTCGATAGCCGCCTCCTGGAAAAAGTATTGAACGTCGGAGTAAAGCCCGTGCTTCAGCGCGTTGCGGCTGGAATGCCGCTTGCCGCGACAGGTGCGCGGGCCGGTGGATTTGCATGAATTGTGCCGACGCGCATCGGTCTGCGCCGGACTTGGATTTCTGCTTTGCATAGAAATTCTCCTTCTCACTCAACTGGTAGGGGAGGTTCGCGAACCGCCCCTACTTCAAACACCGATTCCTTGGTGGGCCGGGCAGGGGCAACCCTTGTGGTTGCCCCAGGGCGGCCACAAGGGCCGCCCCTCCGTTGAAGTGCCCAAAACTGCTCAACCACCCCCTGCCCCCTCCCGATCCCAGGAGGGGAATACAGCTCAAATCTACTAGCCTATCAGGTGGGGGATGGAAAAATGGGAAACGGTGCGAAAATTGAGACTAATTATTTTTAGTGCAATGGAATCAGGAGGTTGGCGAGGCAAGGAGTTTTCACATTGTGAAAATCAGGGCTCGGAGTGTGGCATTTTGACACATATATGCAGAAAGCTGCATATAAGCCAGAAAATACTGCCCACGGAGGCGCAGAGCTTAGCGCGAGCAAGCCTGTAAGCCGAATTCTGTGTCCCGCGGAAGCGGGATGGCGATCATTCCTCTAGCCCCGTCATTGCTGGCGGGGTCAAGCGACCTACCCGGAAGTTGTGACGGAGCGGGCAGCTCCTCCTCCCCTATTTGGTCTTGCTCCATGTGGGGTTTACCATGCCTCCAGCGTCACCACCGGAGCGGTGCGCTCTTACTTTAAGCCCCGACGCATCGGGGCCGCACCTTTTCACCCTTACCCGCCGGTTGGCGGGCGGTATATTTTCTGTGGCACTTTCCGTATTGGAGGCGTACGCCCATCGATCAGGGATCCTCCTCCAACCCTCGCCGTTAGCGAGCACACTGCCCTGCGGAGTTCGGACTTTCCTCTCCCCCGCCCCTGCTTGCCCCGATAAACTGGAGCGCTCGGGCGAGGCAGCGATCACCCGGCTTGCTCGCGCAGAATCATGATAGTCTTGTGGTTAGCATGGGGTCAAATCAATCCTGACCTCGATGGAGGAGTCGCCGGAGCGGGTGTGCCGCTTCGATGGGAGCGATGGTGGCAACTGAATGGTGGCAGACGTTTTTCTCCGGCGTGGTTCTGGATATGTGGCAGCAGGCCATCCCGCCGGATTATACGGAACTCGAGGCCGAGTTCATCGACAACCTTCTTCACCTGTTACCCGGCGCCCGCATTCTCGACGCCCCGTGCGGCGAAGGACGCATCACCCGAGAGTTAGCAGCGAAGGGCTACCAACTGACCGGCGTGGACGCCGCGGAGGAATTCCTGGGAGCGGCGCGCACTGCGGCGAAGGAACGTAACCTCACGATGGACCTCGAGCTGGCAGATGTGCGCTCACTGAGATTCAGGGCGGAGTTCGATGCCGCGATTTGCTGGGGGAACAGCTTCGGCTTTTTCGACGACGCGGGAAATGCCGGCCTTCTTCAGTCACTGGCGCGAGCACTCAAGCCGGGCGGGCGGCTATTGCTCGACGCCAGTAGCAACGCGGAGTCTCGCCTGCCCAACTTCTGCCAGCGCGAATGGAACCGAATCGCTGATATTCTCTTTCTGGAAGAGAACGAGTACGACCACGCCCAGGGACGGATGATTACGCACTACACGTTCATTCGTGGCGGCAAAGAGGAAAAGCGCACGGGGTCACACCGGATCTACACCTATCGCGAGATCTGCCGGATGCTCGAGGAAGCGGGCCTTGCCCACGTAGATAGCTACGCGTCGCTGAGCAAGGAACCCTTCAAATTGGGAGCCAATCAACTGTTTATGGAGGCTATCAAGACATCATGAATAGCGCCCGCAAGACAACTCCAAGACGCCGGCCGGTGGTGAAGATGCTGACGATCTTTGCCTTCCTCTTGACGGCGGGTGTGGCATCGACAACCTGCCTTGTGACTGCGGCGCAGGCCCCTCCCGACCTTCTCTCCCAAGCCGACTCGATTTTTCAGCAGATGAGCGAACTCACCGGCCTGCCCATCAAGTCCTCGCTCAAGAAGCAAGTGATCAGCCGGCCGGAAGTGTCGAAGTACATTTCGGAAACTCTGCACTCGGAAATGACGCCGCAAGAGATTCATGTTCAGGAGGCAACGCTTCAAGCGTTCGGCCTTGTCCCGCCAGATTTCGTTCTCGAGAAGTTCCTGGTGAGTTTCTACACCGAGCAGGCGGCGGGATTCTACGATCCCCTTCGCAAGACCATGTTCATCGCCGACTGGGTCGAACCGGGCATGCAGCGCATGGTCCTGGCCCACGAATTGACCCACGCGCTCCAGGACCAAAGCTACGACCTGGAGAAATTTCTCAAAGCTGCCCGAGAAGATGATGATGCCACGGCCGCTCGTGAGGCCGTGGTGGAAGGTCACGCCACCGCCGCCATGATCCAGGAGATGATGGCGCCGATGAAATTGGAGGTCATGCCCTCGCTCGCGCCGCTGATGGCTCCCATCATCCAGCAGCAACTGGAAGAATTTCCTGCCTTCACCAAGGCTCCGTTTTTCTTTCGCTTTCAGGCCCTCTTTCCCTATATCGAGGGCATCGGCTTTATGCAGCACGGGCTCCAGGCAGGCGGATGGAAAAGGCTCAACTCGTTATTCGACGATCCGCCCCATACCACCAAAGAAATCTTTCAGCCTGAGGTGTATTTTGATAAGCAGCCTTTGCCCAAGATTTCTCTGCCCCAACCGGCGGCACTCGCGGGAGTTCATGGGCTAAGTTTTCTGGCCGAGAACATCATGGGAGAGATGGGCTACTATGCGCTGCTCGGCCAGCTTGTTTCCGAGGACGAGGCAAAGTCAGTAACCCCAAACTGGCTTGCCGACCGCTATCTGCTTTACGAAAACAGTGATTCCGGGCCGGGAAAAAAGAAATACACTCTGGTCTCGCAAACCCGCTGGTCGAGTGCCGAGTCCGCGCAAGCTTTCTTTCGCGATTACCATTCCATCCTTGCGCACAAGTACTCCGAACTTGTACCCGACCCAAGCTCCACGAGCGACCTTTTCATCGGCAAGGCGAACAACGGGCAGGTCGTGATGCTCCGCAAAGACGCCGACTGCCTCTGGGCGGAAGGCGTCCCAGCAGCGCAGGCCGAATCTGTGTTGAATTGGCTGAAATCGCGATAGTCGAGAAAGAAGGCGTCTACTTTACGTCGGTGACCTTTCCGTCGTGGAACTCAACCGTCATGTCTTTGTACTTGTAGAGGACCTTTTCGCCCAGGTCGGCGCGGGTTTGTGGAGGTCCGAGCGCCGTTTCGACCTCCGCAAAGGTCATGCCCAGCTTCACTTCTTTTACGTACACGCCGCTGGCGGTGTTCCCGTATTGAGCGGCCTCCGAACGCGTGTCAAAAGGCCTCAGCCACGTTTCGACCATGGAAGCCGCGGCGTCGTAGTCCTTGGCATCGCTCGTCTCAAAGATCAGGTCCGCCTTGCCAAGTTTCAAATGCTCCTGCCTGGATGCGCGCTCGCGCCGCCTTACCTGGTGCGGCGTCACGGTTTCGACCGTGATCGTGAAGTACCCGCCTTTTAACCGCCGGAACCAAGTGTACTTGGCAAAGACGATCTCCCCTTTGTGCAGAGGTTCAGGGATCATCTCGCCACAACCCGTGATGCCAGTGCCCGCACCGGCTTGCCGGCCGAACTCCGCAGTATCACCGGTGATTCTAACATCGAGCGCGGTTCCCGATGGGACCTCGGGACGGCCTTCACATATACCCACTGCCAAACCTTCTCGAAGCACCAGCAGGTATTTTCCCTTGTAACGTTCTTCCAGTTCTTTCTTGTCCGCAGCAAAAAGAGGAAGGCATAAGAACAGCAATAAGGCTATACAGACAATGCGCCATTTCTTCATAAGACATCACTCCCGAAAAGAAAACAGTTCAAACCGAGCCCAGGGGTGGGAGGGTGTGAAGAACTTCGAAGAATGTCATCCTGAGCGTAGCGGAGGATCTCTGCAGTTGTTCGTAAATCGTCGGACCACCAGAAACTGCGGAGATCCTTCGCTGCGCTCAGGATGACAACGGGTTGAGTTCTTTCGCAGCTCCCGGGGCCATCAGGCGGGTGATAAAGTACCGCGAATTGAGGATTAGAACAATGGGATACGAGAATGAGCGGAGCGCCATGGAGTGCGGCAGCGAAGCTGCCGCCTTGGTACCCAGAACGAACGGCGGTAGCTTACGCGACCGCACTCCGAAGCCGCCGGCGTCTGGAACTAGCTGCCCAACAGCTTGAGCAACTCTTCTTCCCCGATAGTTTTAACCCCCAGCGACTGGGCCTTTTGAAGCTTCGAGCCGGGATCGGCGCCTACCACCACGTAATCCGTCTTCTTGCTGACGGAGCCGACGACACGCCCGCCCGCGGCTTCGATCAACGCCTTGGCTTCATCGCGAGAATGGTGAGCCAGCGAGCCGGTGAGCACAAACTGCTTCCCCGTCAAGTGACCCTCGGGCTTGTGGACTTTCTCCTGTTCGAACTGCAAGCCTGCTTGGCGGAGCTTCTCGATGACCTCGAGATTGCGTGCTTCGGCGAAAAACTCCAGGATGCATTCGGCTACTCGCGGACCTACTTCCTCTACCTCAAAAAGTTCTGCTTCGGTGGCCTTGGCGAGTTTGTCCAAGGACGAAAAGTGATCGGCTAAGAACTGGCCGGTGCGCTCGCCCACGAAGCGAATGCCCAGGGCGAAAATCAGGCGAGCCAAGCTCGCTTTCTTACTGTTCTCGATTTCTGAGAGCAGGTTACTTGCAGACTTGTCTCCCATCCGCTCCAGATTTGCCAACTGTTCGTGGGTGAGGCTGTAAAGATCGGCGACGTCATGAACCAATCCCTTTTCCACCAGTTGGTCCACCAAGGCTTCTCCCAGGCCATCGATGTTCATGGCGCGGCGGCCGGCGAAAAAGAGGATCGACTCTCGGAGCCTGGCCGGGCAAGCGGAATTAACGCAGCGGTAAGCGACTTCGCCTTCGACGCGGTGCACCTCAGTGCCACACACGGGACATTGCTTGGGCATTTTGAATTCGACGCCATTCTCGGCATGAACTTCCACCTTGACGACTTGCGGGATAACCTCGCCGGCCCGCTGGATAACCACGGTATCGCCGACCTTCACGCCCAGGCGGTCGATCTCATCCATGTTGTGCAGCGTAGCGTGGCTTACCGTGACTCCGCCCACGTCCACCGGCTCGAGGTCCGCCACTGGCGTAAGGGTTCCGGTGCGGCCCACTTGGGCGCGAATCGCCAGCACGCGGGTTTTGGCCTGCCGCGGCGCGTATTTGTAAGCGATGGCCCAGCGCGGCGACTTCGCCGTCGTGCCCAGTTCGTCCCACAGGCGGATGTCGTTCACCTTGACGACGATGCCGTCGATTTCATAATCCAAGCTGTCGCGTTTCGAGTCCCATTCCTGAATAAAGGCCAGCAAGTCGTCGAACGTCTTGCACAGCCGCCGATGGGGATTGACCTTGAAGTGCATCTTGTCCAGCGCTTCCAGGTTCTGCCAGTGCTCGCTGAACGGCTCGCGGTTTTCCACCAACAAGTAGTAGAGAAAAACATCGAGCTTGCGTTGGGCCACGATGCGGGGGTCGAGCTGGCGAATGGAGCCCGCCGCGGAGTTGCGCGGGTTGGCGAAGCGCGGCTCTCCGGCCGCTTCTCGCTGCGCATTCGTCTGCTCGAACGCCTTGAGGGGCATGATGACTTCCCCGCGAACTTCAAAACGCTTTGGATTGCGGATCACTTCCAGCTTTTTGTAGTCAATGCGGAGGGGCAAGGAGCGGATGGTCTTTACGTTGGCCGTCACGTCTTCACCCGTCACGCCGTCACCGCGCGTGACGCCGTGTTTCAGCAAGCCGTCTTCGTACGTCAGGGCCATGGACAAGCCGTCGAGCTTCAACTCCCCGACGTATTCAACCGTCGAGCGGCCAGAAAGCTCTCGCACCCGCCGGTCAAAGTCCCGCAGTTCATCCACCGAGTAGGTATTATCCAGACTTAGCATGGGCGTGGAATGGCGCACCTTGGGGAATTCCGCCGCCGGCGTGCCGCCCACCCGGTGGGTGGGAGAATCCGGCGTCACCAGTCCGGGATTCCGCTCCTCCAAGTCCTGGAGCCGCTTCATCAGCTTGTCGAACTCGAGGTCGGAGATCTCGGGGTCATCCAGAACGTAGTACCGATGTTCATGGTAGCGGATCTCATTTCGCAGCTTCTCAATTTCCTTTTCGATATCTTTGGCCACGCTCTCCCCCAGCCCGGCGCAGGCAGGCAATGCTTCCGGCACGCCGTTTCGGCTCTTTTGCTGCCTTGTGGAATTATAACCCAGAGGTTTCGCGAACGTCGGCTAGGCCAGGCGGAGAAGTTCCCGGGCCAACCTTGACACGGCTGCATCACGGCTGCTAGTGTTATCACGGAACTGGATATTCGTGGGGGTGGAGGGACGTGAAAGTGCCACGAACAATCTTAGGAATGTTAGTGTTGTGTATCGTAGGATTCGCCTCGCCGTGCATCGCCCAACGCGGCGGCCATGCAGCGACGGGGGGTGAGGGCGACCCGATGGCCGTTCGCTCCACAGGCATGGGCACTGCCGGCAACAACTACGCAGGTTTTCGCTACGGCGTCATAAAGTCGATCGGTGGCAACGAGATCGTCCTAACCAAGACGGACGCAGGCATGGATGAGACTTTCAAACTCAACAAGAAGACCAAGTTTGTTCATGACGGTAAGAGCAGTTCGCCCGATTCCGTGAAAGTGGGCGACAAGGTGTGGGTGGATGCTCGCGAGGACAAGAAAACCGGCGACTCGATCGCGCGGAAAGTTGTCAGCGGGACTTCCATCATGTAATCGAATTACTTGCCGGCGCACATCAGCTCGGTTATAGAGTGATAGGACTGCACCCACGCATGAAGGTCACTTCCCTTCTTCGGCCGTGGGCCTCCGTTTGAAAAAAGGTACCCTCATTTACAATCCGATTGCGGGACGGCGCCCGGCGGCGCGACAGCGCGAGATTCGCAAAGCGGTTGCCGTGTTGCGAGGGGCGGGACTGGAGATTGAGTTGACTCCCACCGCGGGGCCCGCCATGGCGCACCAACTGGCGGAGCAGGCGGCTGCGAACGGCGCCGATTTCATTCTCGCTTGCGGGGGCGACGGCACCATCAATGAGGTTCTTAATGGACTCGCCAATCGCAAGGTACCCTTGGGGATTCTGCCGGGAGGCACCGCCAACATACTGGCAAGGGAAGTCGGACTTCCTCTTGACCCGGTTCGCGCCGCCGCGCAATTTGCCCGGTGGTCGCCGCGGAGGATTCCCTTGGGGAAAGCCACCTGGCGCAGGGACGGCGTCTCGCCAAAGAGGGGCCCATCTCAAAACGGGTCATCGACCCGCTACTTCATCAGCGTTGCGGGCGTTGGGTATGACGCTCAAGTCGTCTATAAGCTCTCGCTTAAAATGAAGTTATCGTGGGGTGTTGCGGGGTACATTGTGGAGGCGCTACGGCAAGCCTTCCGCTACCACTTCCAAGGGTTCTCCTGCCGCACCGACGATGGCCCGGAGCGGGCTGCCACTTTTGCCGCCGCCCAGCGAGCACGCAATTACGGCGGGTGGCTTCATCTCACTCCGAACGCTCGCTACTTTGATGACCGCTTCAATTTGTGTCTTTTCAAGAGCATGAACCGCGCGCGCTACTTCTTGTATGCCGCACTGGTCCTGGCGCGCCAGCACTCTCGGCTTAAAGACGTGGAACTTGTGGAAGCACGCAAGCTCTGCTGCGCTGCCCTGGCCGACGGTGAGACGATTCGCTTCGAGCTCGATGGTGAGTTGGCGGGCACCCTTCCGGCAACGTTCGAGATCGTGCCTGACGCGCTGACACTGCTGGTCCCGTGAGGCCGGAGATCGAAAGAGAAACTGGAAAATAGAAACTGGAAATTGGAAAATGGAAAATAGAAACTGGAAATCGGGAACTGGAAATTGGAAACTTGAACGTTGAAAAAGAAGTCAGCTTTGCCAAATTCGAGTTCAGGTTTTCGGGGTTACAATCCCGGTATTCCGTCTCTCGCTCTCCAGACCGTGGAATGAAGATCTGATTCCTCCTTCACCATTTTCCAGTTTCTATTTTCCAGTTTCCATTTTCCAGTTTCCAGTTTCGAGGTCTTCTTGGACAATCTCACGCACACCCTCACCGCCGTTGCACTTAGCCAAGCCGGGTTGCACCGCAAAACCCGGTTTGCCACGCTGACGTTGATCGTCGCAGCAAACCTGCCGGATATCGATATCATTTCCAGCTTCTGGGGAAGCGCCACCTACCTCAAATACCACCGCGGTCTCACCCATTCGATTCTGGGAATCAGCCTGCTTGCCTTGCTGGTAGGCTGGGCTGTCTATTTTCTGGGCCGCAAGGCGAAGCCCAAATCCGGACCGCCACCCAGTCTGTTCTGGCTGATGATTTTGGCGTGGATTGGAACGGCCAGCCATCTTCTCATGGACTTCACGAACTCCTACGGCGTCAGACCGTTTCTGCCCTTCAGCGCGCGCTGGTACGCCTGGGACATCATGTTTATCTTCGACCCGTTGTTGGTTCTCCTGCTTTGCCTCGGCCTTGGCCTGCCGGCGCTATTACGGATGGTCTCGGAAGAAGTCGGCGGCCGCAAGACGCGCCCGGCGTGGGGCGCCATTTTCTCACTCTGTGCGCTTGTCTTTCTTTGGGGCCTGCGCGATGTCGCCCACCGTCGAGTTCTGGGGTTTCTCGAAGGGCACACTTACTCGGATCAAAACCCGCTCCATGTGGGGGCCTTTCCCTCCCCCATCAACCCGTTCGAGTGGACAGGAGTGGTCGAGACCGATACCACCTATGAGGTCCTGCCTGCGAGCGCCCTCGAAAATGACGTGGATTCCCGGGCCGCACAGCAATTTCATAAGCCCCCCGACTCGCCCGCTCTCGACATCGCACTGAAGTCGCGCACGGGTCGGATATTCATGGATTTCGCCCGGTTCCCCTGGGCCCAGACTGAGCAAAGCGAAGAGGGTTTCGACGTGCAGATCCGTGATTTGCGCTTCGCAACAAGCGGTGGTGACGGAGGTTTTCTTGCGGAGATTAAACTGGATAGCGCCCTGCGAGTGCGGTCGGAAACCTTCAGCTTCCGCGGCCCAACCATCCGGGCCGAGGAGAGATGAAACAGATCTGACAATGACTCCCCTCCTCAGCGGGAGGAGGGGCAGGGGTGGTGGGCGCCTATATCGCGACCAACCACCTCCTGCCCCATCCTTAGTCAAGGAGGGGAATCCGGAAATAATGACGTGGGGTGCCGCACTAGGCTGCGTCATCCGTGGCGGGCTGCCTGGCCTTCCACCAGCGGAAAATCAGCGTCAATACGATAACTAGGACGATCGTCACCAGAGAAACCCACGTCAGGTTTTTCTTTAAGTACGCTTCTGCCTCAGCGCCGTAGTGGGCTCCCAACCAGGCGATTGCAGCGAACCTAAGACTGCGTCCCACCAGCAAGGCAGCTCCGAAGTTCACCATATTCATCCGGAGTGCGCCGGCGGCGATCACGAAGAATTTCAGGGGAGCCGGCGGAGGCAATAAAGCCATCACCAGCATGGACACAAAATCATTCTGCTCCAGCCAACGGCGGGCTCGATTCGTTTTTGTCGAGGCGCGCTTGCCCCTGCCGGCCAAACGTCCTCCTCCGCGCGCAATGCCGTACATGACATAGCACCCCAAGAGCGAGCCGAGGGTGCTCAATAATGCATAGAAGGGCCACCGGGCAGGGTGCTTGCTGGCCAGAACAATCAGTGCCACATCGTTCAGGCCCGGGAGCGGCATGAATGAGGAATCCAGGAACGACAAAAGGAAGAGGCCCCCGCCGAAAAGGGCAAGCGCTTGTCCGATCCTCGAGGAAAGCGAATTGAAGAAATGCAACCGAATCTACCCCGCAAGCCGAACCTTTGCATTCTATGCGGTCTCGCCGTCAAGACGCAACGTGGTTCTTCGACGGGCGGCGCGACGAGGCATTACTGCGACCGGAATCTGGCGCTCCGGAGAATCTGCGCTCCCCTGCGGATCGAGGCGCACGCCGAAAGAAATAGCTTGACATTCAGAAATACTATGCTAAAAATTTAGCATAGTGCTGAAGAATTAGCAGGAGATCAACCCATGGCCGAACCTGCAGAAGACAAGCTGAGCCGCCGCGAGCGCCAGATTATGGATGTGCTCTATCAGCGCCAGAGGGCGTCCGCGGCGGAGATTCGAGAGTCCCTGGCAAGTCCTCCCAGCTACTCCGCAGTTCGCGCGCTGCTGCGCATCCTCGAAGATAAAGGCCACATCCGGCACGCGGAAAAAGATTTACGCTACGTCTACTTTCCGACGGTGTCCCGCCGTCGCGTGCGGCGCGCGGCCCTCCGGCATCTGGTTGAGACCTTCTTCGAGGGCTCCGCCGCACAAACCGTCGCCACGCTGCTCGATCCCTCAACGGCGCGCATGTCCGAGAGCGAACTGGATCGCATTTCCGAATTAATCGCGAAGGCCCGAAAAGGAGGCGCATGATGGCGGCCCAAGTCACGACCATTCTCCAGTCGCTGCATTCTCTCCACGGCTGTTCGGGGCAGAGCCTGGAGCTGCTCCTCGGCGCCGTTTTCAGGGGCACCTGTCTTCTCCTGCTCTGCGGAGTGTTGGTTTTAACTCTGCGGCGCGCTTCGGCAGCGGCGCGGCACCTGGTTTGGAACTTGGGGCTGGGCGCCATGCTTGCTTTACCGCTCATTTCTCTGACGCTGCCGTCCTGGGACGTTCCGGTCCTCACGACATGGCTTTCCGGCGCCGCAAGCAAGAGCAATGCGACGAGTGAGTTTTCGCCGGTCTTCCCAGTGAGGAGTCAAATCCATGGGGACGACACCGCGCAGATGTCCCCCGCGGCTGTCGCTACGGCAGGCCGTCCGTTCCGAGCCGGTTGGATTCTATTCCTGTGGGCGATCGGTTCGTCGCTTTTGGTGGCGCGAATTGCCGTGGGCGAGTGGCGGGTCCTGCGAATTGCAAGGCGCTCACTGCCTTTCAAGACGCCACAGGCGAAAGCCGTGCTCGAAAGCGCCCGCTCACCACTTCGCTTGTCTCGCGCGGTCTGGCTGCGAACCAGCGCTGAGATCGCCGTCCCCTTCACCCACGGGTGGTTGCGTCCGGCTGTGCTTCTGCCGGCGGTAGCCCAGCGGTGGTCTCGCCAGCAACTCGAGTGGGCTCTTGCCCACGAGTTGGCCCATGTGCGCAGGAATGATTATTTGACCCAGATGGCTGCACAACTCGCTCGCGCCCTGTTCTGGTTTCATCCGCTGGTTTGGCTTGCCGCGTTCGCCATGCGTATAGAAAGAGAACGGGCATGCGACGACATAGTCCTGAGCCTCGGTCATCCGGCCACGGACTACGCCGAATTCCTTCTCGTACTGAGCCGCTCCTTGCAGTGTACGAATGGGACATGGTCAACGAGCGTTGCTATGGCCCAATCTTCTCAATTGGAGGTTCGAATGAAAGCCTTGCTTGATCCCAAACTGAATCACGAGCCTTTGGCGACAAGACGAGCCTTGCTGATTACGGCGCTGGCGGCTCTATTGCTTCTTCCCGTGGCGGCGTTGCGCGTGGCAGCGAAGAACGCTTCCGGAGATATTTCCGGCACAATTCACGACCCAAGCGGCGCCGTCGTCCCCGACGCGAGCGTCACGCTTATCAGCAGGGACCAGAAGGTCAAAATCGCGGGTAGCTCCGGCGCAGATGGCACATTCAAGTTTGCCGCCATACCACCGGGCGGCTACCGGCTCGAGATAGCCAGCCCTGGATTCGCTATAACGAAGAGCGCCGACTTCAATCTCGGACCCTCGGGCGACCTGCATCAGGACATTACCATGGACCTTGGCGAAGTGCTGCAGGAAGTCGTCGTGCACGGACATAAGCCTCCTGAAAGCCCTTCGACAACCCGGCCGGCGCCCCGGCGCATCCGCGTGGGCGGAAACATTCAAGCGGCCCATCTCATCTCCCAGGTAAAACCTGAGTATCCTGAAGCGCTCGAGAAGCGAGGAATCGAAGGCAGCGTCATTCTTCGCGAAGTGATCGGAACGAGCGGCGAGGTTCTATCCCTTTCACCTTTCAGCGACCCTGATCCTGCGCTGACTAAGGCCGCCATGGATGCCGTCCGTCAATGGAAGTACACTCCCACGCTCTTGAACGGCGAACCCGTCGAGGTGGTGACCACCATCACGGTGGGCTTTCGACTGGATCAGTAGCTTCCTACCGGGGATTGCAGAATTAAGTGACAACACCCCCTCGCCCCCTTGGGGGAGAGGGGGGTCCGTCAGCCGACGGGCGGGTGAGGGGGTTGACACGTCGCGTGTTATAATCCTGCCCGCAAGCCATCCTGGCAAGGAGATTCGCTCATGCGACGAGGCGTTGTTGCGGCTGGAAGCCTGGCTGTGCTGCTGTGGGTGTGTGTACCTGCTTCCGCTCAAACGACTGCGGCCATGGGAACGGTGCGCGTCGACATCACTCCCAGCCACGTGCTCAACTCCTTCGACCCCGATCGCGCGCTCGGCAGCTCGGTCGACGTCTTGTCTCACACGGAGATCGACAGGGTCTACACTCCGCACATCCTGGAAGAATCGCTGTCGGCCGGATGGGGTCCTATCACCTATCGTAATAATACCGAGCTGCGCATGGCCGCGTGGCACTGGACCGAAAACGGGACCTGGAGCGATCCGGCCCATAAGAGCGGATACTTTACGGGCAGCACGGAACTCAAAGATCCCATCCGTTACATTCTCGCCTACGCTTTGCCGCATCGCGGGTTCTCCACGAGCGGCGACCGGCCGATACAAGGGCCGAACCTGAGCTATTGGAAAAGCAACCCGTATCTCACCAGCAAGTTCACAGGCGAGAGCGACGCCGCCCACCCGCAATGGGTGGTTATGGATTTGCAAAAGGCGTATGCCGTAAACGCGGTGCGCATCGCCTGGGCCGATCCCTTCGCCAGAACTTATCAGGTGGAATATTGGGTGGGAAAGGGCGCCCTTGATTTCGACGAAGGCCCTCAAGGCGAGTGGAAGACTTTTCCCTCAGGCGCCATGAAAAATGGACGCGGCGGCACCGTCACGTTGAACTTCGGGCAGACACCCGTATCGACGCGTTACGTGCGCGTCTGGATGACCGAGTCTTCGGGCACCTGCGATCTGCACGGATCGGGCGATGTGCGCAACTGCGTCGGCTACGCGATCCAATCACTCACTGCCGGTCTCGTGAACGTGAGCGGTGATTTCGTGGATGTCGCAAAGGACGCTAGCGGCCGCCAGAAGCCCACCTATTGTTCGTCATCCATCGACCCCTGGCACTCGGCAGCGGACGTCAATGCCGGCGGGCGCTACCAGCACACCGGCTTCGACCTTTTCTTCACCAGCGGAATCACCAACAACCTGCCGGCCATGATCCCCGTCACGCTGCTCTACGGCACGCCCGACGACGCTGCCGCCGAAATCGCCTACATCGAGAAGCGGGGCTACCCCATTGCTTACGTCGAGATGGGAGAGGAACCGGACGGCAAGCACGCGATGCCGGAAGACTACGGCGCGCTCTACATCCAGTGGGCCGCGGCGATTCACAAGGTCGATCCCAAACTCAAGCTCGGCGGACCGATCTTCGAAGGTGTGGACGAGGACATCCGCGTGTGGCCGGACGCCCAGGGCCAAACCTCCTGGATGGGTCGATTCGTGGACTACCTGAGGACGCACGACCGGCTCAGCGACCTTGGCTTTGTCTCTTTCGAACATTACCCCTTCGAGCCGTGCGAAATCACCTGGAAGACGCTCTACCGCGAGCCGCAATTGATCAAGCACACCCTCGAGGTCTGGAGAGAAGATGGCGTTCCCAAAGACGTGCCGCTGATGGTGACGGAGAGCAGCATCGCCTGGCAACTTACAGGACCGATGAGCCAGATCTTCGCCGCGCTTTGGCTCTCGGATAGCATCGGCTCATTTCTTGAGGCCGGCGGCGCGGCCTATTACCATTCTCCAATCCAACCTCAGTCCGTCGAGCCGAGTTGCCTCGGCCCGGCTTCGTGGTCGAATTTTGTCTCGGACCGGGACTTCAACATCAAGGGCTACACGTCGTTCTATTACGCCGCCCACATGCTCAACCTTGAATGGGTGCAGCACCGCTCCGGCGTGCATCAGATGTTCCCTTCCTCGACGGACCTCAAGGACACCGAGGGGAACGTGCTCGTCACCTCGTATGCCGTGCATCGTCCTGACGGTAACTGGTCCGTGCTGCTGGTGAATCGCGACGAGAACCAGCCGCATACCGTGCTCGTGCTCTTCCAGGATTCGTTGAGCCAGCGGGCGGCTTCCTTCCGAGACCCGGTATCCCAAGTGAGCTTCGGCAGCGAACAATACGTGTGGAAGGATCAAGGCCCCAATAGCTACGCTGACCCGGATGGCCCTCCGGTGGGAAAGACGGTCGCTGGCGGAGAAGGGGCGACTTTCACACTGCCTAAGGCGTCCGTCACGGTGCTGAGGGGCCACATCGAAGGAGACCGACCCGCAGCTTCGGAATGAGTTTGGGGCGCGGACGGTGAATGCCCGAAGGGCATTAATTTCATTAGCCGTAGGTGAAACCTACGGGTACGGCCGTCACCCTTCAATTTCTGGCGACCCCGAAGGGGTCGAATGTGCCTTTGTTCAACCCCTTCGGGGTTGGACAACTGCAGCGGCGCACGCGTTCCGTAGGTTGCACCTACGGCTAATGACGTTGGGTCCCTTCGGGACCCAGCGAGGCCTGGGTCCTATCAGAGCGCCTTCACTCGCCGCGTGAGCTGTTCGGGAGGCGACATCAGGGCGACGGCGTGCTTGCAACCGCTCAGGCACCCGCGAGTCACGGCCAGACTCCCGTAATAGTCGTTATAGCGGAAGCCGTTTTCGCCTCGCCACATGGGGAATAGGGCGCAGGCTTCCTGCCAGCGTTCCATGACACTAGTAATATCAAGATAAATATCCGGCGTAAAACCGTTTGCATCTTCCCAATTATCCGCGAAGAATAGCTTTCCAACATCGTGGGGCGGCTGTTTGCGCTCAATTGCGGGCAATCCCGCATAGAACACGGCGTCGTTCACGATCTTGTAACAGGCTTCATGATCCTTGTGCCAACTCCCGTTCCAGTGCGTCACGATGATGCCGGGCCGGTATTGCCGAATGAAATCGCACACCGCAAACTTGGCTTCCTCCGTCACTGGGATCTCTCCGTCCGGGTAGGTGAGAAATTCCGCCTTCGCGCCGAGCGTCTGCGCTGCGCTTTCCGCCGCTTGCCGCTGAAGAATTCCGTATTGCGCCGGAGCGATCCGCGCCGACCCGCGCTCGCCGAGCGACAGGCTCAGAAAGACTCCCTGGCCGCCGAGATGTACCTGGAACGCGACGGGGAGGCCCATGGCGAAGAATGCATCGCCGGGGTGTGCCGCGATTGCCATGATGCTCGCGGGGTGAGAGGCTTGCGGAGGAGCATCCCCGGAAGGGGGCCGTCCCGGCATTTGATTTGCCTGGGCGCCTTGCGCAGATGCCGAGAAAGCAGCCGCACCGAGACTCAGATCTTTGAGAAAGCGTCGCCGGGTGGAATCATCCATCGTGTTGACTCCAAAATCTCAAGTGTCACTTCGTAATAGCCTCGCAAGTGATTGCAATGCTTTAAGTTCGTTGTCTGAGCCGAGTGCCGTACCATACCACTCCGAGACTCGCTGGCTCTCGGTTTCCGCGTTCCCTTCCCCGTGCCGAGCATGCCAAGCCTTGATCGTTTCGCGCGCCTCGTCGGCCTTACCGGCCATATTCATTTTCTCGTAGCAGAGGCTCTCGAGATAATCTTGAATCCTGTAATCGGGATCGGCAGGCTTGCCGGTGCCCAGCCTCTCCGGGTATTCGCGCGAAGCTTCGAGATGCCCGACCGCCCCCTGATAATCGCCCTTCTTCATTCCAGCCAGCGCCTGGGTAACCAGGCTTTCCACCCACAATCGGTGTACATCGCTCTGGCCTTCGAAAGGCAGGATGGAAGCCTTCCCCAGCACAGCGTAGCAGTCCGCATACTTGCCGCTATTCAAATACGTCCTTGCCAGCAGAATTCGAACTGCGTCTTCGTTGGGAAACTGTTCGGAAGCGCCAACGGCTAACTGCAGCGCCTTCTCGCTCATCCCAGCCTGTAAATAGTATTCCGCCAGGTGATACCAGGTTCTCCACTCTTTTTTGTCGGTGGAATAGGCCCGCTCGAAGTCCGCCTGGGCCTGCTGAGGATTGATCGCCTGCTCGAGAATGGCGCGAGAGATATAGGCCGGAGCATAGTCAGGCCGCTCACCGCACTCGGCCCACGCCTTCAGTGCGTCCTCATCACGCTGCATTCCCCAGTAGATCAATCCCAGATAATACTTCGGCTTCCAATCGTTCGGCCGCTCCGTCGCGGCCCACAGAAACACCGGAATCGACTCCTCGCGGAAGGGAAACACCAGGTAAGGCGAAATAGCGGCCGCACGATCCAGAACTTTCCGGCTGCGCTCCGGAGATTTATTTCGCAACAGGTAAGCCTGCCAAAACCGCACCGTGGCCTGCTCGGGAGCAGCTTCCAGCACTTTCAGCGCGTCGTCGTCGAGCTTCAGGTTCGCATAGTAGGCCGCGATCTCGAGATAAGTCTCGTGTGGGAATTCGCTGCGGATCGGGGATTTGAAATCTGCGAGCGCGGCAGGACTCGGATCGAGCAGGTACTGCTCGAAGCGCGCCAAATGGTTCAAGGGGTCGATATCGAGAATTTTATTCAAAGTCTCGCGCGCCTTATCAGGCTGCTTGTGCAAGCGGAGAGCCGTAGCCAGAAGCTGGTAGCTTCTGATGTTGTAGGCATCGTAAGAAAGAGACTGGTGGAGATAGTCCTTCGCCAGGTCGAAATTGCGTTCCTGGAGGTAAATGCCGCCCAGATCGCTATAAGCCGCGGAGCGATACTTCATCGAGCGGGCCGCCCATCCCAGCGTCTCTTTGGCGTCCGCCAGGTCGCCCCGCCGGGCGGCAATGATGCCGTAAATATAATTGGCGTCCGCATCGTACATGGCAATGTCCAGCGCTTTGCGCGCGTAATCGAGCGCTCGGTCGTACTGAGCCCGGCGGCAATAAAGTTCGGCGAGGCGCGTGAGCGCCGCCACGTGCAGCGGTTCGCGCTCAATCACGGATTGATACTTGCGCAACGCCGACTCGTAGTTCCGCTCTTTCTCCTCGCGCTGGGCCGATTGGTAAAGCCCCTCCACACTGCTCTCGTCGGCATTGTGAAAATGGAACGGGCGCTTCAAAAGGTCCGCGTTCGGGTCGTCCGTGTACGAGAGTTTGTCACCCACATCCACCTGGAGTTGGCCGGTCGGGACGGAGACGGCAAACGTTTTCTGGTAGACCTCCATAGGTTTGAGAACGATCCGATCGCGGGCAACCGTCTTGCCCTCTGTGGAGACCGTCAGGTCTTCCGCAAGGTTTTGCAGCGCGCAGAAGCTCACCGTCAGGGAACTACCATTGTTCTGAACATTGAGCGCGCCGTAGGGCGTTGCCTTCACCATCGGACCGATCTTCTTGTAAGGAAAATACAATTCGCGCCAGTGGTCTGTCGAACCCGGCGCGAAGAATTCGTGGTCGCTCTGGTCCAGCAGGCGGCCGGTCTGCGCCTCGAGGTACGGCCCGTCGCTGTCCGTCAGCAGGTCCTGCCAGATGGCTCCGGCGCGAGACATCGACCAGAGAAACAGCTTCTGGCCGGGCACCTCTTCATGCCGGGCCCAATGGCCATACCCGAATTGCCAGTCGTGCCAGTATCCGCCGGAGAAATCCTGAAGCTTGCCGTGCACGAAGAGGCTGTCGTCATCGGCATCCTTCCGGTTGCGGTTGAGGGCCATGTTCCGGCCGTCCTGGGTGACCGGCCAAGGCGCGGAGGGAACTGCGTAGTTGTGCGTGATGTACTTGTCTCCGGGCAACACGAATTCGAGGTCGTCGCGCAACTTTTGGGCCACGTTCATCCACACGTAGTAGGACTGGTTGAAAGGCTGCGGGTTGTACCAGAGGGAACGCGCCTCGACGTAGGCCTTGTCGGCGGGAATCCTGTACTCGACCCGCCACTCGGTGCGCGAGGGCAGATCCATGGTGCCCACGATGCAGCTTACGCTGCCGTCGGGGTTCTTGCGGATGAGGTAATCCACGGGCGAAGCGACCGAGGGCGCGTGGCCGATCAACCCGAAGTTGGCTTCGATTCCGCCCGAAGTCCACGGCCCGCGCATGGCGATGCTGCGAAACTTCTCCACGCGGTTATAGTAGATGAAGTCCTTTTGGGTGCTCTTCTCGACGGCGCCGATCAGCTTTCCACCCGTGGCCGGCAAAACGAACGCGTCAATGTATGCGTTGTCGAGGTGGATGACATTCCAGATCTGGGGGGCGCCTTCGTACGCCAGATCATCAAAGGAATAATACGGATAAATCTTCTGCATCACACCGTCCCGAGCCCGCACCGCGACGGGGTTCGGGCCGGAGAAGGGATAGGTCTTGATCGTCTGCTTTTCTTCGCGGACGTCGGTGGCGTGGCCGGATAAACAGAGCACCAGAATCGACAGCAAGCTCAAGGCAATCGTTTTCATTGGTAAGTCCCTCAATCGTTAGGGCGGCCATGCTGACCGCTGCCATCTCGAAGGCGCGGCCCCTGTGGCCGCCCTGGGCGCCCACAGGCGGTGCCCCGACTCACTCTCTCAAATCAGGGGGGCAAGTCTATGTGCGCTGGACACTGAGTGTCAAGTGTTCCCTAAGGTGTTTCCTAAGGTGTTCCCTAAGGTGAACTGTAGCGGCGCTCTCTGAGCGCCGCAATTCCCTGAGAATTCAGAGCAGGCGGTCAGAGACCGCCGCTACAATTTCAAAGGTGGCGGAATAATCACCCAGGGGTTCAAGACCTCCACGCCGGCCGCCCGGAAAGGCGCCTCGTCACGCGTTGCCACGCTGAAGTGGCGAGATGCGGCAATGGCTGCGATCTGTGCATCCGCCGCGGTGATCGCATGGCCTGATCGGCGGGCGCGGATGACGATTTCTGAGTAGGATTGGGCCGCAGGAAGATCGAAAGGCACGATCCGCTCGGCGAAAAGGGCGACGACCTGTTGAGCAAGGGCAGCGGCCAGCGCACTGCGCCGTTTGCCGGTGGGCAGGCTCTCGATGCCGAGCAGCAACTCCGCAAGGCTGATGGCCGAGAGGTAAAGGGTCGGCGCCGCCTGGGCGTCGAGCCACTCGAGAACGTTGCGGTCAGGCTTTGGCCGCATCGCCTCGGAGACGACGTTCGTATCAAGCAGAATCACGAGAAGTCCGCAGCTCTCGCGGGCGTCTTGTCCCGCCTGATCTCGAGTTCCAAGCCCCCGAATGGCTTCGCAAGCGCAGCGAGTGCGGAGCCCAGCCTCAAGCGCTGGTCAGGCCGCACGGCGCCATCCAGAATGGCGCGAACCTCCGCTTCTGTGCTGCGCCCGTGCCGCCTCGCCCTGACGCGCAGGGCGCGGTGAGTCTCCTCGGAAATATTGCGCACGACAATTGCCGCCATAACAGAACTCCCGTTCTACGTTGCAATGATATCACATCAGCAGAGCCGATATCAAAGCGCAAAACCTTGCGGTAGTGGGTCAGTTTGATTTTTGTAGCGGCGGTCTCCGACCGCCGGTCTTGAATCCTCAAGGAGCTCCGGCGCTCGGAGAGCGCCGCTACAGCAACCTGACCCACCACCAACCTTGCGCTGCCGACCGTCTTCGCGTATGTTACGAGCAGGGACCAAATCACAAGGAATTCAAGGTTCACATTCCATGACCAACCGCCGTCTTTTGCCGTTGATGGGTTGCATCGCATCACTTTCCTTGTTCTCAGCAGGGCTGCGCGGGCAGTCTGAACTGAGCGCGCGAATTCAGAAGGTGATGGATCAGCCCGAGTTTTCTCACTCGCATTTTGGCATTGAGATCTGCGATCTCACCAGCGGAAAGCGCATTTATGCCTTAAATGAGAACAAGTTTTTCGTTCCCGCCTCCACCACCAAGCTGCTGACGGAGGGAACCGCCCTCCAACTGCTTGGCCAGGACTACCGTTTTCACACTCGTGTCTACTGGACGGGCAAGTTCAAATCGAAAGGCATCCTCGAAGGCGACATCGTGCTGGTGGCCAGCGGCGATCCGAATCTTTCCGGGCGGATTCAACCTGACGGCACGCTGGCGTTTGAAGACGAGGACCATTCTTACGGCGGTCTCGACAGTAAGGGACTCGCTGGAGATCCTCTGATGGTGATCGGACAGATCGCGGACCAGATCGCTTCGCAGAGGTATCCGGAAAGTCAAAGGCCGCGTGCTCGTGGACGCCACGTTATTCCCGGCGGGCACGCGCGAGTTGGGAACCGGGGTGGTGATCTCTCCGATCGTCGTCAACGATAATGTGATCGACGTTGTCGCGAGTCCCGGCGGAACGGAAGGCGCGCCCGTCAATCTTCAGATTCGCCCGCAGACTTCCTATCTGCGCTTCGTGAATCATGCCACCACCGGGAAGGCCGACAGCAAGCCGGAAATCAACTACGAAGGCGGCACGCTGCAATCCGACGGTACACGAGCCGTGACGGTAACGGGAAATCTGCCCTTGGGCAGAGCGCCGGCGATGTATTCTTATGCGGTTCCGGAACCCGCACGCTTTGCCGCGGTGGCGCTTACGGAAGCTTTGCGCAAGCGAAATGTTGAGGTCGACCAAATCGATCCCGCGCCCGCGACCGATTTCAAGGCACTCGCGGCGGGTTACGATGATGCCCATCTCCTGGCGGAGCACGTTTCGCCGCCCCTGAGCGAAGAGATCAAGGTTACCCTGAAAGCGAGTCAGAACCTGCACGCGAGCATGACCCCTTATCTTCTGGGCGCAATCCTGGGCCATGCCACCAAACAGTTTGACCAAGCGGGATTTGACCTCGAGCACGGATTTCTCGAGAAGGCGGGTCTCGATTTGAGCGGCGCCGCCCAAAGTGACGGCGCCGGAGGCGACGCCTTCTTTACGCCGGATTTTATGGTGCATTATCTGACTTACATGTCGACCCAGCCCAGCTTTCCCGCCTTCCGCCGCGCGCTACCCGTTCTCGGTCATGACGGCACGCTGGCGAAAATTCAAACCGGGAGCCCTGCCGCCGGCCACGTCTTCGCGAAAACGGGTACTGATGGCACCTACGACGAGTTAAACAAAAAGGCCATGGTCACGGGAAAAGGCCTGGCCGGCTACATCGACACCGCTTCGGGTCAACACCTGGTTTTTGCCGCTTACCTCAACATGGTGGAGGTCCCCCCCGATAACCCCGACACCATTCAGGAAATCGTGGGAGAGGCCCTGGGAAAAATCGCCGCCGCCGCGTACGACGCACCTCCGGCGCCATAGCCGAAATTCGCGGGCGCATACATCGCTCTGCATATATGCGCCGTCTGGCCCTAACAACCCGATCGAGGCGCGTACCTATAGACCAATATGTGCGCCGCCTGCGGGACTTTCCGGGCATGGGTGCTTTCAAGCCCCAAAGGGGCGTCCTATCACAGCCCAGGCCAACGGCCGGTATTATGGATCAAGTGGTACGCCAAGCCCTGAAGGGGCGCGCTGAAGCCCGCCCGATTTCTGTCCCGATTCGGCGTTCTCCCCCGCCGTGGGGACGAGCAGTAGTCACGTAGATCGCCCATTCAGGGCTCAGCCGGCATACAATCCTTAACCCAGGCCGTTGGCCGATAAGCGTTAACCTAAGCGGAGGTTGTACGGATTGAATGCCCGAAGGGCATTAATATCATTAGCCGTAGGTGAAACCTACGGAGAAATGGCCGTTTCCTTGTGCTTGCCCCGACCCTGAAGGGGTCGAATTCAACCCCTGCGGGGTTGGCTGAATCTCGTACCCGGCAGTTTCCGTAGGTTTCACCTACGGCTAATGATCTTGGGTCCCTTCGGGACCCCTCAGAAATGCTTAGGTTAACGCCTATGGGCCGTTGGCCTGGGCTGTGATAGGACGCCCCTTTGGGACTGAACCGCAGTTTTTTTGCATTTTCCACTTGACAAAATCAGAGACCAGTGATAGCCTATAATGGTGGTCTTTTTCGTGGACACATTGTCGCAGGCGAGGGCCGGATGTGCCGGGGCGCAAGGGAAAGCGGAAGAGTCCCGGCTATGGGAGAACGTAGGGATCTACAAAAAATGAAAAATAGTGGGAACGAAGCTAAGAAGTACTTGAAAACAAAGGAAAATCACTTTTTCGAGTGTGCAATTTACGTGCGTTTTACGCGCAAATTATCACGAATTTAAGCCTAAATGGACCAAAAACAGCACACTGTGCGGAAACGAACCGAAATTTCCAAGCCTCTCGGAATGGCCCGACAGGTGACAATAAGTCGACTAGATCAGCTTGGGCGTTACATGACCTCGGCAGCGGGATGCCCGGAGACTGCCCTTGCCGGTTTCACGCAAAGACGCAAAGCACGCCAAGGCCGCCAAGCGAAGAAGAGGCCTTTAATCCCTAACCCCTAGCCCCTAACCCCTAGTCTCTAGCCCCTAGTCCCCAGCCCCTCTTGATTTGACCCTCTTCGGACGGCTCTGTTAACATGAACGATCAACGGCCGGGAGAAACTCGCGTGAGAGTGGGTGTTCATACTTCGATAGCCGGGGGGCTGGAGAACGCGGCGCATCACGCCCGGAAGATCGGCTGCGACACGTTTCAGATGTTCTCGGCTAATCCGCGCGGGTGGAAGGGGCAGGATCCCACGCCGGAAGCGTGCGAGCGGCTTCGCGCCGCCCGCGCTGGTTACGGCCTCGCGCCGCTGGTGATCCATGACAACTACCTGATCAACCTTGCTTCGGTTGACTCTTTGATCAGGAAGGTGTCGATAGCGGCGTTCAGAAAAGAACTCGAGCGCGCCCTGGCCTTAGGCGCGGATTATCTGGTTACGCATCCCGGGAGTGCCAAAGGCGGCACAGCCAAGGACGGAATCAAAACTTGCGTTGAGTCCGTGCGGCAAGCCGCAAAGGGTTTGAAGCTCGATGGCCTGCGGATTCTCATTGAGAACACAGCCGGGCAAGGCGCGTCGATCGGGCGCACCTTCGAGGAAGTAGCGGAAATCTTAGCCGGCACCGCTAAGGACTTGCCCATGGGCGCGTGCATCGATACGGCGCATAGTTTCGAGGCGGGCTACGCCGTTCACACCGAGGCTGGGCTGAACGAAACAGTGGAGAGGCTCGAGTCGACCGTCGGGCTCGCGAAGGTTTGCGTGATTCACGCCAACGACTCGAAGACGGCTTTTGGCTCGCACGCCGACCGGCACGAACACATCGGCAAAGGGCAAATCGGCAAGGAGGGCTTCCGCCGCATCGTCTGTCATCCCAAGCTTAAGGCGATTCCCTTCATCTGTGAGACGCCGATTGACAAGCCGGGAGACGACCGGAGGAATCTCCGCATGATGAGGAAGCTGGCGGGAGAATTAGCTGTCAGCTCTCAGCCGTCAGCTCTCAGCAAACGTCGCCTTACGGTCATTCCCGCGAAAGCGGGAATCCACAGCGGGAGAGGGCTTTAGTTTCCAGTTTCCAGTTTCCAGTTTCCGGTTTCTAGTTTCCAATTTCTATTTTCTAATTTCCAGTTTCGACGGTTCTTATGGATTCCAACTACGACCCACAACAGATCGAAGCGAAATGGCAAAAGCGCTGGGCAGAAGCGAAGGTTTTCGATGCCGAGGCGGACGCCGCGCGGCAGAAGTATTACGTACTCGAGATGCTGCCCTACCCTTCCGGCGACATTCACATGGGGCACGTGCGCAATTACTCGATCGGGGATGCGCTGGCGCGATACAAGTGGATGAAGGGCTACAACGTGCTTCATCCCATCGGTTGGGACGCGTTTGGCCTGCCGGCGGAAAACGCGGCCATCAAGCGCCAGCGGCATCCCTCGGAATTCACCTTCAATCACATCGCCAACATGCGCGAGCAATTGAAGCGCCTGGGTTTCAGCTACGACTGGCGGCGCGAAATTGCCACCTGCGTTCCGGAGTATTACCGCTGGAACCAGTGGTTCTTCCTCAAGATGTACGAGCGCGGCCTGGCCTACCGCAAGAAGAGCCGGGTGAACTGGTGCCCGCAGTGTGCAACGGTGCTGGCCAACGAGCAAGTGGTGGACGATTGCTGCTGGCGGCACGAGGGCACGCCGGTGGAGCAGCGCGAACTCGAGCAGTGGTTCTGGAAGACGACTGCCTACGCCGAGCAACTGCTCGACGACATGAAGGAACTGGTGGGCTGGCCGGAGCGCGTGCTGGCCATGCAGCAGAACTGGATCGGCAAGTCCACGGGTACGGAAGTGGACTTTGCGGTGGCCGAATCGGGCGAGCCACTGCGCGTCTTTACCACGCGTGTGGACACGATCTTCGGCTGCACCGCGGTCTTCCTGGCCGCGGAGCACCCGCTCGTACAAAAGCTTCTTGCGCACGCGAGATCACCGGAGAAACTGCGCCAGGAGGTGGAGCGGATCAAGGCTTCCGCCGCGCGGGCGCGCAAGGAAGAGGACTTGAAGAAAATCGGAGCCGACACCGGGTTCCGGGCGCGGAATCCGTTCAACGGCGAGACCGTTCCTATCTGGATTGCCAACTTCGTCCTGATGGATTACGGAACGGGCGCGGTGATGGCAGTGCCCGCGCACGACGAGCGGGACTTTGAGTTTTGCACCGAATACGGGCTTCCCATCCGCACCGTGATTGTTCCAGCGGACTCCGACGGGCGCGTCCCCGCTTCTCCGCCCAAAACGGCCTACGTCGAGTACGGCAAGCTGGTGAATTCCGGCGACTACAGCCATTTCTCATCCACTCAGGCCATCCTGAGGATGACTCAGGACGCAGAGGAGAAAGGCTTCGGACGACTCACCGTGCAGTACCGGCTGAAGGACTGGGGAATCTCACGCCAGCGGTACTGGGGGACGCCCATTCCCATCATCTACTGCGGCCAGTGCGGAGTGTTGCCTGTTCCCGAAGAAGAGTTGCCGGTGGTCTTGCCGCCAAATATCAAATTGACCGGCCTCGGACACTCGCCGCTCGCAGACGTTCCCGAGTTCGTCAACACGACGTGCCCTAAATGCTCGGGACCTGCGCGGCGCGAGACGGACACCATGGACACGTTCGTGGACTCCTCGTGGTATTTCTACCGTTACACGGCGCCCCACTTCGACGCTGCGCCGGTGGATAAGGAGGCAGTCAAATACTGGTTCCCGGTGGACCAGTACATCGGTGGAATCGAGCATGCCATCCTGCACCTGATCTACATGCGATTTTTCACCAAGGTCATGCGGGATATCGGCCTGGTGGAGTTCGCGGAGCCGGTGGCGCGCCTGTTCACCCAAGGCATGGTGCTCAAGGATGGCTCCGCCATGTCGAAGTCAAAAGGCAACGTGGTGGATCCGGTGGAAATGTGCGCGAAATACGGCGCCGATACCGTGCGCACTTACATGATGTTCGCCGCTCCTCCCGAGAAAGACTTCGCCTGGAGCGACAGGGACATTGAAGGCGCAGCGCGCTTTCTGGGCAAGGTCTATCGGCTGGTTTCAAAGCATGCGGATGGTCTTCGTAGTGTGCAGGCACTTGGCGCAGACAGTGCGATTCCAAATTCAAAATCTCAGATTTCCGAGGAGGAGCGAAGCCTGCTTCGAAAGGCGCACCAGACGCTTCGGCACGTTACGGAAGACATGGAAGGCCGATGGCACTTCAACACTGACGTGGCCCTGTGCATGGAACTGATCAACGAATTGACGGATCGTCAGGGCGCGATTGAGGCCGGCAAGGTTCGCCCCGAAGCACATAAGGCGGTTCTTGAACTGCTGGTCATAATGCTCTCGCTGTTTGCGCCGCACATCGCCGATGAACTCTGGGAAGGCCTGGGCCACACGGGACCACTGCTGCGAGTTCCCTGGCCCCGCTTCGACAACCAACTGGCCGCCGTGGAAGAACTTGAGCTGCCGGTCCAGGTGAATGGCAAATTGCGGGCGCTGATCCGGGTGGCGGTGGACGCGGGCGAGGAAGAGATTCTGGCTCGAGCGCAGGCGGAGGAAAAGGTGGTTCAGCACCTCGCAGGCAAGCAAATCGTAAAGGTTGTGGTTGTACCTCAGAAGCTTATTAACATCGTGGCGCGATAGAACATGGAACACACTCGTCCGGTAGTTGTCCTCGATTTTGGTTCTCAATACACGCAATTGATCGCGCGCCGCATTCGCGAAATGCAGGTTTACGCGCTGATCGTTCCGTGCCATACACCCTTTGATGAACTGGCAGCGATGCACCCGCAGGCGCTGGTGCTTTCCGGCGGGCCCTCGTCTGTCTACGACCCGTCCGCGCCGGTGTGCGACGAGCATGTCTTGAAGATGGGCATCCCGGTTCTGGGCGTTTGTTATGGGCTGCAATGGATCGCCAGGACGCTTGGGGGAAAGGTTGAGCCAGCCCAGCGCCGGGAATACGGATTCGCCCAACTGGAGATTTATCCCTCCACAACGCTCCTCAAGGGCATCGAGTCGCCGCTACGCGTCTGGAATAGCCACGGCGACCACGTGGCGGAGGTTCCGCCCGGTTTCACCATAACGGGGCGCACGGAAAACGCGATTTCGGCGTTTGAGAATCCCGCGGCCGGAATCTACGCGCTGGAGTTCCACCCGGAAGTTCGCCACACCGCACACGGTTCGGAAATTCTGGGCCGATTCGTGCGGGACGTGGCGGGCATCCAGCCGAATTGGTTTCCGCGCTCCTTCATCGAGGAAATGGTGGATCGAGTGCGGCAGGAGGTTAAAGGAGAAACTGCGTTGTGCGCGCTGTCGGGCGGGGTGGATTCCGCAGTCGCTGCGACGCTGGTGGGGAAAGCCATCGGCGACCGCCTGACTTGTCTCTTTGTCGACAACGGCCTGCTTCGCAAGAACGAGTTCGCGCAGGTGGCCGGAATGCTCTGCGAGCAAGCGCACCTGAACGTGCGCACGGTAGACGCTTCGGCTCGTTTCCTGACCCGCTTGGAGGGAGTAACCGACCCGGAGAGAAAGCGCAAAATCATCGGAGAAGAATTCATCCGTGTCTTCGAAGAGGAGGCCCGCCGGCTTGGGGACATACCCTATCTGGTGCAGGGGACACTTTATCCGGACGTGATCGAGTCGGTTTCCGTGAAGGGTCCGGCCGCAACCATTAAGAGCCATCACAATGTGGGTGGGTTGCCGAAAGACCTGAAGTTCCGGCTTATCGAACCTCTGCGAGAGCTTTTCAAGGACGAAGTGCGCAGAGTGGGCCGAGAATTGGGGTTGGATGACCGGTTGATCGACCGGCAGCCATTCCCCGGCCCAGGTCTGGCGGTACGGATCCTGGGCGCGGTCACGGAAGAGCGCCTCGAAATGGTCCGAAATGCGGACGCGGTGGTGAGGGAAGAGGTCGAAGCGGCGGGTCTGGCCAAGCGCTTGTGGCAGGCGTTCGCCGTCCTGCTTCCCGTCTCGAGCGTGGGCGTGATGGGTGACGCGCGAACCTACGCCTCGACCATCGCCGTTCGAGCCGTGGAATCTGAAGACGGGATGACGGCTGACTGGGCGAACCTTCCCGCGCCGCTTCTGCAGCGGATGGCTACCAGGATTGTCAATGAGGTAAAAGGCGTTAATCGGGTAGTATTCGACATCACGTCGAAGCCGCCGGGGACTATCGAATGGGAATAACTCACCCTGGCCGCCACCGAGGCAGCTTGAAACCGGACAAAAATACAGGGTTATCGACTTGCCAGTTTCTGGGCCATGTAGAGCAGGAGTTGCCGGTCTTTCTCGTCAATCTTGTCGAGAAGGCGTTTCACTTTTTCAAAGAAACGCACTTCCTTTTCCTGCTCTTCATCGAGTACCAGTTCGTCCGTGCTCTGCAACTTGCTCAGGTTGGGCAGTACCGGTTCTCCGTCCCCTTCATAGAAAAGCTGATGGAGAGGAATTTCCAGTGCCGCCGCGAGCCGCTCCAGGGTTTCGAGAGACGGTACAGTATGGCCGTTCTCTACCCGGGAGATGTAACAACGCAAGAGTCCGGTACGCTTTTCAATATCACCCTGTGATAGTGACTTATCTTCTCTTAACTTTTTAAGACGTGTTCCGATGACCATGGGGGACATTCTTCCACAAAGTATCAAGACCGTCAACTATTAATATAGGAATGGCGGAGGGATATCTGGACTGCGGTCTGTAACCAACTGGCAACCTCCCTCGTCCCTGCTACAGAGGGAAGTCCAGAGATGGAACCCAAATGGCACGCTCGGAGTTCGATGTCAGCCAGGAAGTTGAGTTCATCCGTCGTGTCCAGAAAGGGGACGGTGAAACCTTCGGCCTGCTGGTGGAGAAATACCAGCAGCGAATTTTCTCCATTGTATTCCATCTTGTTCGCCGGCGGGACGAAGTCGAGGACCTCGCTCAGGAAGTTTTTTTCAAAGCTTATCGGGCCATTCGAAGTTACAACTTTCAATCTTCGTTTGCCACATGGTTATCCCGAATTGCGGTGAACCATTGCTACGATTACTTGCGCAAAGTGCGCGCCTCGCGCCTCAGCTACTACTCGGAGATGACGGAAGAAAGCGCGCACGAATTGGAACGAAAGGCGGAGAGTCTGCCGCCCCAAGGCCTGGATCACGGCGAGAGGCTAGCCCTGAGGGATTTCGTCGCCAGGCTTCTCGAACGCGCGCCGGAAGATGACCGCCTGATTCTGACTCTCAAGGAACTGGAAGACAATTCTGTGGAAGAAATTGCCGACCTGCTGAAACTGAAAACCAGCACCGTCAAAGTGCGTCTCCACCGCGCCAGGAAGCGAATGCTCGAAGACCTGGAGCGTTGGCGCCAAGAAGGAAAATAGGCCATGGACTGCAAAGAGATTCGTGATCTGGTCAGGGAGCGCTGGGGCGAGGAATTGCGCGCGGAGGCGCGAGAGCACGTGAGCAAGTGCGCGGGCTGCGAAGTGTATTGGCGCAACGCCCGCTTCCTCCAAGCCGGCTTCCGAGCCTTAGCGGAGGAGACGCCGCCGGATGCGTCGCTGGGCTTCGCCTCGCGGCTGGTTCGACAACTGCAAGAGTGGGAGACGACGGGCGCACGGAGCGAGTTCTTCGAGGCCGTTGGGCGGCGTTTCGTTTATGCCACGCTTGCCCTCACGCTGGCCTTGCTGCTCAGCTTGGCGCTGCCCAACGCCGGCCCCGTACGGGGTGTGGCCGGGGCCGATTTCCTGGGTTTGCAGAACCACAATCAAACGTCGCAGCCCGACGTCGTGGGGGGCGACCTCGGTGATACACACGAATTGATTCAGGGAGGGCCGACGGAGTAACAACGGTCGGCTAGAGAAAGCCATGAGCCGAAGAGCCTACCTCTATTTCGCCTTGACATTTCTGCTGGGTGTGGTCGTCGGCGGAGCTTCCGTCTATTACTACGGCTGGAGCACCGGGCACTTTCGGCGCCCCTTCAACCGGCAGAGCTTCGTCCAACGCGTCAAGAGCGAACTCAACCTTTCAGATACGCAAGTCCCTCAACTCGAGCAGATCCTGGATGGCTCCACCAGCCGATTCAGAGCCGCTCAGCAGCAGTCGGATGCCCAGCTCAATTCCATCCGCCAGGAAACCCGGAACCAGATTCGGCAGATCCTGACGCCGGAGCAAAGCCAGAAGTTTGAGGAGCTGGTGCGCCGCTGGGATGAGAGAAGAAAACACTTCAGCCGCTGAGTTCGTTGCCCTGCAAGGCGCTTCGCGCGGCCGCCCCGCAGATCAAAAAGGCACATCTTCATCCGTGATTTCGGAAGGTTCGGGTGGTGGCTCGGAGGCTTGCGACCTATCGAAGGAAGCGTGCTCTGCGGTCGGCGCCGGAGTTCGTTCCGCCATCGGCGAGGGGGCTGCCGCGGCCCGCTCGTTATCTGCCCTCGAACCCAACATCTGCATCCGGCTGGCGATGATTTCGTAAGACGTGCGCTTGTTTCCCGACTGGTCTTCCCACTGCCGGCTTCGAATGCTTCCCTCGATATAGACTTGCTTGCCTTTGGTCAGGTACTGGCCGCAGATTTCAGCCAGCTTGTTCCAAGCGACAATGTTATGCCATTCGGTGCGCTTCTGCTGCTCACCACTCCGGTCTTTAAAAGCTTCGTCGGTGGCCACACTGAACTTGGCTACAGGCGCCCCGCTAGGCGTGTACTTCACTTCCGGGTCCCGCCCCAGGCGGCCGACAAGGATCACTTTGTTAACCGAGCCAGACATAAGAATCTCCCTCCCTCACTCGGCCGCTTCCCCAAAGGAGAACAACTTCATCAGCCGTCGATGCGAGGCCGTTAACGGCGCGCACTTGACGCAGGATAACCGAGCTTTCTGAGTCTCTGGCGGGCCAGGTCCGCCTCACGAGAATTCGGGCTCTGCTGAATCAGGGAACGCAATTCTCTGGCTCCTGCGCTCTTCTGCCCGAGCTCGAGCAACGCAAATCCCTTCTTGAGTTGCGCGGCCGCGGCCTTATTGCCCCCTCGTTCGATGCACTTATCATACTCCGCGATCGCGTCGCTATATTTCTTCTGGGAGGAGTAAATCTCCCCGATATAGAACTCGGCGTTAGAGGCCCGGTCCGAGTCGCCGTAGTACTGCAGGTATTGAAGAAAGGCCTGAATGGCAAGGTCGTACTGCCCACCGTTGTAGTCCGTTAGGCCGGAATTATAGAGGCTGTCGGGATCGGGAATGGCCGGCTTTGGGGGCGCCGCCTGGGCGCCCGGCGCCCCTGGGGTCCCAGGAGCCACGGTGCCCGGAGTAGCACCCGCAGGTTGTTGTGGGGGAGCAGTTATAGTCTGGATAATATTCTGCGTCTGGGTCAATTGCTCGCCCAACTTGCCGATACGCGCCTTGGCCTCGTCGATGCTTTCGCTGAGCGCCTGGATCTGGGTGGTCATGGAATCCAGGTGCGCGTTGGACGTCGCCAGGTTCTTTTGCGTGACGTCGCGCAAATCGTCCATGTTGGATTTGAGCTTGTTGACGTTGTCGCTGGCCTGTTCGATCAGGGTCCTCAATACGGCGCCTTGCGTATCGACCGTCTTTTGCAGGTTTTGGACAGCCTGCTGCAACGTATCGAGTTGTTGCATCATCTGGAGCGTCTCTCTGCTGACCGCGTAGAAGGGCTGTGCTCCGGCAACCAGAAGGCCAAGGACAAAAAGAATCAGTAAGGCATGCTTTTTCAAGGGGAGTCACCCTCGTTGTTTAAAGTAAACACACGCCAGTGTACCCTGCCGTCCATATTTGGGTCAACTGGCGGTAGCAGATGCAGACAGTTGGAGCTGGCGGCCTCACGCCGCCTGTCGGCGCGGCGGTCTTGCCTGCGCACAGCGAGATTCCTCTTCGCCCGCGCCTCCTCGGAGTAACACACCAAAAGGGTTCGTCTTCCACCCGCTAGAGGGGCTGTGATTCCAGTCGGGCGGGGTCTCCTGATACGCGGACATGGGCAAAGTTCTCCCTTGTGCTGCGCCGGATTGCCGTGCCAGTGTGGAACTCGGGAGGGAAGACGGGCCGGGAGCCGCAAGGGTTCCCGGCCAGCTCGTATTACCTTGCCTCCGCACCGTAGTGGAAGTGAGCGCGGCGATTCTGCTGCCAGCAGGTTTCGTCGTGATCCGTACAGCCAGGCCGATCCTTGCCGTACGATATGGTGTTGATAAGATCGGCGTTGATACCCAGATTGACCAGGAAACTTTTCGCTGCCGTAGCGCGGCGGTCGCCCAGACCGAGGTTATACTCTTCGCTCCCTCGTTCGTCGCAGTGGCCTTCGATCGTGAACTTGACATTCGGATGCGACTTCAGGAAGTCTGCGTCGGAGGTCAAAGCCTGCTGTGCGTCGGGACGAATATCCGACTTGTCGTAGTCGAAGAAGGCATCTTTCATACCCTGTCCGAATACTTCTTCTTCGCTCACCTCAGCTTTGGGCGCCTCTGGCGGCGCTGCCGGCGGCGGACCCGTTACGGTCACTCTGGCCGTCTCGGTTACTGAACCGCCCGGGCCGGTAGCTGTGAGAGTATAAGTTATGGATTCCTGGGGGGTAACGGTGGTGGAGCCCTGCGCTTGTACTTTCCCCACGCCTGGGTCGAGGGTAAGGTCAGTGGCGTTTTGGGAAGTCCAACTCAACGTGACGGACTGGCCCCTTTCAATCGTGCTGGGCTCGGCCGTCAAGTGTAAGGTTGGTGCCGGGGTTGGGGCAGGCGGCGCTGCGGGCTGCACTGCGGCCACCTGTTTCTTGTGACACGCACCTGCCAAAAGAACAATTCCCAGTAAACCGGCGAGAAGCGCAAGACTGCGTTTCTGCTGTTGCATTTCTTCATCCTCCTTGGTCGGAAAGAAAGGAATCTCGCGATTCCTTGGATAGGCCAACATATCTTGGAATGCCCCCTGGAGCAGGATAAGTGTCTTAGAATTAACCGCGCCAGTGGGGATCGTGCTTTTCGAAACCGTGCATACTAACACCAAATCAAGAAAAAAAACAAGCTACCTGTCAAAAGATCGCGCCGCGATATTCATTCCGAGGTCACACTTGCGACTAAACTCAGCTGGCGTTCTCTGCTTACGGGGAAGAAATCGGCACATTCTCTAGCGACCCTGAGAACTAATTCGACCAATTCGGGTTCCAGTTGTTACCGGTGCGGGTAAGCTGCACGGGATCGGTTCCGTTGGCAAGCATGGTCCAGACCTGGCGAGTGCCGGAACGAGTGGATTCGAAAGCAAGGTGGCGGCCGTCGGGTGACCAGGAGGGATGCTCGTTGCGTCCCGCGTCGTGCGTCAACTGGATAATCCTTCCGGTGGCAATTTCCATGATGTAAATATCGTAGGTTCCGGTTTCCGAGAGCCTCCAATGGAAAGCCAAAAACAGTCCATTGGGAGACCAGGCAGGCCCGCTGGCATCACCGCCCCCGCCTGCGGTGGTGACGCGCCGCAGGTTGGTGCCGTCGGCCGACATGATGTAAACCTGGGGCGTCCCGCTGCGGTCGGATACAAAAGCCATTTCGGTTCCCGTCTTGGGGTTCCAGGCCGGCGAAATATCCACTCCCCGGGAAAAGGTCAGTCGCTGAAGATTCGCTCCGTTGACGTCCGAGTCATAAATCTCCGGATCGCCGCTCATGCTGGAGCAAAAGGCAATCTTCTTTCCATCGGGCGACCAGGAAGGAGTAGTGTTGAGTCCTTTGTAACTGGGGAAGGAAGCCCGGTGATTCGTTTCGAGTGAGAAGATGTAGATTTCCGGATTGCCGGAGGCGTAACTCGTGAACGCAAGCTTCGCATTGTCGGGCGACCAGCGCGGGGTTGTGGAGAGCGAACCGTAACTGGTCAGTGCGTGCTGGTTAAAGCCGTCGTAATCCATGACCCAGATTTCAGAGCGGCCACTGGCACCCCTCACGAACGCAATTTTGGTCAGGCAATCGCCGGGCAAGCCGCCCCCCAGGGTCTGAATAATCTCGTTCGCAAAGCGGTGCGCGGCTTCGCGCGCTGAGATCTCGTTCAAGGCAGCCACATACCGCTTGGCGATAACGCTCGGATTGGCGGTATTGCCCAGATCAAACAGCCGGGCTGTAACCACCAAATTGGAATTGGTCACTTCGGTCTTTCCGAAAGCAAGCATCTGCGCGGAAATCGGCGGCGAACTCCAGGTTTTGTAGTCCACATCCGCCGGCTCACGAAGCGGATTGGTCGGGTAGAAACTCTTGCTGGCCAGATCAAAAATCCCCGCCTGCTGGAGGTCGTGCCACAGGACCTGGTTGAATTCCTGGGTGCGCGGAGCGAGGTTCTGCTCGCTCGAAGCGGCCGTAAAGTCCGCGACGGCCAGTTTAATCCTGGCCGCGCCAAGATTGATCCCGATGCTGAACCAGTCTTGGCCCCAACCGGTGTCAAAAGCTATCAACAGCAGCGAGAAGGTAACAACAAAGAACAAACCGCACAGTTGGATTCGCCGCAAGGAAAAGCGCATACTGGATTTCAACTCCCCTAGTTTTTAGATGCGTGCACCCGTTCGCATAGATGTCTCGTGGTGTGATATGTTAGCCGACGGCCCGCGAGCCCAAAAGCTCTATCGGCCCTGGCCGATTCCCGCTACCGGTGAAAGTCAAAATAGAGATTCACTTTGACCTTGTTCCCGGAATAATCAGGAGGAAGCGGAGGAAGCGGGCTCGAGGCCAAAACGGCCCGCAGGGCGGAACGATCCACTTCAGGCAAACCGCTGGGCTGCGTGATCTCAACATCGGTAACGTTGCCGTCACGCAGAATAGTAAAAGTCATATAGAGGCGTGGAGCTTGTGTGATATTCGGGCTGACCGTGGAGAGCAGCCAGTTGCCGCTGATGCGGCTTCGGACGGAAGCGACGTAATAACCATAGCGCTCGCCAAAATCCCCGCCTTCGCCAAAGCTTAGACCGCCTTGGCCGCCCGCGTTGGCCATCTGCGTGTAGTTCATGGAAGGCTGGCCGCCCAGCCCGTAGGGTACGGCATTGTCCGCCTGCAGGGGTTTGTCTTTTTGAATGTGTGTATTGATGCGCTCGGCCTTCTCCGGCTTCACGGCCTCTTTAAACTTGGGAATCGGGATGGCCTGGGGTTCCGGCGGGGCTTTAGGCGCAGGCTCGGTTTGATGCAGTCCTGGATTCTCGCTGGCCAGGGTATTGTGCGTCGATTGCATCGGGGCAGGCAGCGGTACACCGGGGAGCGAGGCAACCGCTCCAATGCGCGTAGATCCGCCTGCACCCCAGTTTTTTCCCCAGCCGCCCCCAAACGACGAGCCCATGCTCGTGTAGCCGATCAAGATTATGAAAAGCACAACGTGCATCGCGGCGGAAGCCACCAGCGTGCCGCCCAGCTTCTCGCGCCGCTCATGCGTAACCAGAATGGAAACGGCCTGACTGCTCATCTTAGCCTTCGACTATCAGATCTCCGCAATTCCCTGCCCCCATTCCCGCGCCGCCGGGAGTCGATGCTGACCCGGAAACGATCGATTCCCGCTTGCGCGAGAATGACGTCACCCCTCCGCGTCTTGCCTTGGCCCTTTGCACCCGTCACTCGTCGCTGCCTTACTTCGTTTCCAGCGGTTCCGTCACTACGTTGATGTTGGTCACCTGGGCCTGTTTCAAGGCATCTACCACCGTTGCAAACGTGCCGAAAGGCGCCGTTTGGCTGCAGCGAATAAACACCGGAGTCCCGCCGGCGCCCTTCAGATGCGTCAAAACGTAGCCACCCAGCTTGTGAATGTTCACCGGATCGTTCCCGACATAAATATCCTGGTGTTTGTCGATGGTCACCACAACCTTCTCCTCGGAGATCGCTTTCACCGTGTGGGTCTTCGGCAGGTCAACCTCAATTCCCGATTCGAGAATGGGCGCTGTCAACATGAAGATAATCAGCAGCACCAGGACCACGTCCACGAACGGCGTGATATTAATCTCCGCCAGCGATGTATGCGTTCGACCTCTGAGGGTAGTGAATGCCATTGAATACCTCGGTCTATCCGGCGTAGGGGCGGCGCTTGTGGCCGCCCTGGGCAATCCGTCAACTGACGGATTGCCCCTACGGCGCTAGGTGAAAAAACGCTCGGTCAAATTAAGAAACTCGAGTCCGAAATCGTCCATCATCGAGCCAAATTCCTTGATGCGCTGCACGAACTGGTTATAGGCCATAACCGCAGGAATGGCCGCAAACAGGCCTGCCGCAGTTGTGACGAGGGCCTCGGAAATCCCGGGCGCGACGCTGCGCAGCGACGCGGTGCCTGCCGTTCCCATACCATGAAAAGCGTCGATGATTCCCCAGACCGTCCCAAACAACCCGACAAACGGCGTCACGGCCCCCGTCGTGGCTAGCCACGTGAGCCATTGCTCCATGCGCGTCAGTTCGCTGGAGGAGGTCATCTGCAAGGCCCGTTGCACAGCTTCCAGGCTTCGGATGTGGGGCTTGCCCGGGTTCTCATTCACCACCGCCTGGCTTTCAATTTCACGATATCCCGCCTGGAAAACCTCCGATAGCGGTGTGGACTTGAGACCTCGGGAGAAGGTGCGAATCTCCGAAAGCCGCTTGCTTTGGCGGAATACCTTCAAGAATTCCTGCGATTCCCGGCGAGCCGCTTTGAACGTCCTATACTTGTTAATAATAATTGCCCAGGATAGGACTGAAAATCCCGCCAGCAGCAATAAGACAATCCGGGCTACGAACCCGGTATTCGACAGCAACTGCCAGACTTCGCCTTGGTAAAAACTCTGAAACTGCGCCAGAAGTGCAGGGAGCAATTCGCCTCCTTTACAAACAATGAACCGCCCGGTCCTTCAAGTCTTCAACGTAACATAGCACTTTTTGGGCAGTCAATGAAACGCATCCTCTTGCGGGCTCGGGCTGTAGTTCGGTTGGCACTGGGAAGAAAGGGGCTAGAAACGTGAACATTCGACAGATCGCCGGGAGGTGCCCAAAGTGGACGGTCTCCGGCAAGAGCGTGAGAGAATCGACACAGCTCACGCAAAGTCGCAAAGCCGCGAAGAATCGCATGGCGAAGTCTTCGATCTTCTTTGCGGTCTTGGTGTGCTTTGCGCCTTTGCGTGAAACCGCGATTTCCGTTCGCACAATCCGCGCCGCGTCAGATATATGCGATCACATCGATCTCCACCAGCGAATTACCTGGGACTCCAGCGGCGGCGATGGTGGTTCGCACGGGAGGTTCAGTGCCGAAGCGTCCTTGAAAGACCTCATTCATGCCCGCGTAGTCTTTCAGGTCGGCCAGGTAAACGTTGCACTTGAGGCACTTCTCCATGGAAGAGCCGACCTTCTCGAGCTCCTGCTGGATCTGGTCAAGGACCCCCTTGGTATGCACTTTGATATCACCAGCCTCATGGTAGCCGACGCCGGCGATGAAAACCAGGTTGCCGTAAGCGACCACGCTGTTGAACAGTGGAGTCTTTCCGTTCTTGGAGTTGTTGACCAGTACCCTCTTGGTCGGTTTCTCCTTCGCGACGGCTGGGACTGCCGCAGCCGTCACGGCTCCCGCCGCAATTCCAGTCCGCAAGAAACGCCTTCGATTCGTTGTTTTCGTATGAGCCTCCTTTGCTGCAATGCTAGGTAGCGCGGACCCCGGTTTTGGAGTACGCGGCTTGTCCATTGGGTAGAGACAGAGCCGCGGACCCCAAAACCGGGGGTCCGCGCTACCCGCGCATAGACTACGCGACCTTGATGGCGATTGCAACTGTACGCGGTTAGGTAGCGTATAATCGTTGAGGCAGGAATCCATTGTCGCGGACTAATCAAGAGCAGTTACTGACAACTGACGACCGACCACTGACACCTGACTATGCTCCGTGAAATCCACGTTCAGAATTATGCCGTGATCGACTCTCTCCAGGTCGAATTTGCTCCCGGACTTAATCTGCTCTCGGGTGAAACCGGCTCGGGAAAATCCATTCTGGTGGATGCTCTGGGCCTGGCCCTTGGGGGAAGAGCTTCGGCGGAAGTCATTCGCTCCGGGCAGGAGCGCGCGCAAGTGACGGCGGTGTTCCGCGCCGAAGGACGGCCGCCCTGGTCAACCTGGCTGGAGGCATGCGGCCTGGCACAGGAGGAGGAGCTTATCCTTCGGCGGGAAATCCTGGCGAGCGGCAAGAGCCGCATGCTGGTGAACGATCAGCCCGTCACATTGGCGGCGGTGAAATCGCTGGCCGGCCTGCTCGTCGAGATGCACGGGCAGAACGAGCACGTGGCGCTGTTTGCCCGCGACGCCCAACTCGAGCTGCTCGACCAGTTTGCGGGCGTGGACGAGGAACTGCTGCGAGTCCGGGAGCTACACACTCGACGGAGAGAACTGGAATCGGAATTCGACAGCCTCAGCCAAAACGAGCAGGAGCGGCTACGTAACATCGACTTGCTGAGCTTTCAGGTGCAGGAACTCGAGCACGCCAAAATCGAGCCCGGGGAGGACGCGCGCCTCGAGGATGAGAAACGAGTTCTGGCGAATCTCGAGCGAGTCCGCGCTGCCGCAACGTCGGCCTTCTCCACACTCTATGAGGACGAAGGCGCCGCCTACTCGCGTCTGGCGGCGGCCATGTGGCAATCGAAGACCTGCGGCGCTACGAGCCGGCCGTTGAACCTTACGTCGAGTCACTGGCAGGCGCTCGCGCCACGATTGAGGACGCTGCCGATTTCCTGCGCAATTATCTGGGAAAGCTGGAGGCCAATCCACAACGGCTGGAGGAGATCGAAGACCGGCTGGCCCTGCTCGATCGGCTGAAGCGCAAGTACGGGCAGACGCTGGAACAAATCCTTGCCTACGGAGAAAAAACCCGGCTGGAGCTGGCCAAAATGGAACATGCCGACGAGCGCCGCGAAACAATCCAGCGGGAACTGGAGAAGGCGACGGGCGAGTACGGCAAAGCGGCGGAGGCGCTTTCCACCAAGCGGCGCGAGGCGGCGCGTAAACTCACCCGACTGGTGCGCGAAGAATTGGCGCAACTGGGCATGGAGAAAACCCGCCTGGAGGTTCATTTCGAAAGCCTGTTGGAAGGGCGCGCGGGGCCGCGCGGCATCGACGAAGTGGAGTTTCGAATTTCGCCGAATCCGGGCGAAGAACTGCGGCCGCTGGAGAAAATTGCCTCCGGCGGCGAAATCTCGCGCCTGATGCTGGCGCTCAAAACCGTGGTGGGGACAAATCGGCCCGGCGCCGGCGCCGCACGGCGCACCGCTCGCACCTTCATTTTCGACGAGGTCGATTCCGGGATTGGCGGGCGCGTGGCCGAATCCGTCGGGCAGCGGCTGAAGCGCCTGGCGCGCGACGGGCAGGTGCTGTGCGTCACGCACCTGGCGCAAATCGCCTGCTTCGCCGATCAGCACTATTATGTCGAGAAATTCGAGCGCTCCGGCCGCACCCTGACCTCCGTGACGCATCTCGCCACCGAAAAAGAGCGAGCGGGTGAGTTAGCCCGCATGCTCTCCGGCAGCCAGATCACCGATGCCGTGCTTAAACACGCCGCCGCCATGCTGAAGCATGGCAATTGAGCCATCGAGCCATTGGGTCATTGAGTCATTGGCCAGTTGGAAGCATTGCACAGAACGCGAAGTATAATGAACTCCATGGGCAGGTCTCCTTCGCCGCTTAATACAGAAGACTCCGCTCCTCGCCTGGAAGCGCAAGGCGCCTACCTGCGCATTCAGTCTGTTTCTATCTTCGTGCGCGATCTGGATCGCAGCGTGCGCTTTTACGTGGATCAACTCGGATTCAATCTGGCCTTCGATGCTCGCAATCAACCCAAGCGCCCATGGGTTGCGGTTGCTCCTCCGGACGGTAGTGCGAACCTGACGTTGTGTGAACCGGAGCCCGACTCAGCGGAGTGCAAGCTCATAGGACGGGCCACCCAGGTCGCATTCGTCACCGAAGACGTCGTGGCCAAGTTCCGTGAATGGCGCAGGCGCGGCGTGGAGTTTCTATCCACACCGCGCCTGAGACGCTTGCAGCCTCGGGTAAGAGTGGTGGCGAGCGGCCCTCAGAGTCCGGAACACGCCCCCATCTGGGGCGGAATTTTCACACGTTTCAAGGATCCGGACGGGAATTCCTTTTTGCTGGTGAGCTTCGACGAGGTGAGCCGGGAAATTGAAGCGCAGCGTCGCGCCCGAGCCGAGCGGCTCGAAGCCGAACGCCGCGCCGCCCAGGAAATGGAAATTGCCATGCAGGTGCAAGCCAGGCTTTTTCCGCAGAGCCTGCCGCCTCTACGAAGCCTCGAATATGCAGGGATTTGCCTTCAGGCTCGCCCTGTAGGAGGCGATTACTACGATTTCCTCGATCTCGGCGACGATCGGCTGGGGCTAGTGGTTGGGGACGTAGCAGGAAAAGGTATCGCCGCCGCGCTCTTGATGGCCAACCTGCAGGCGAATCTGCGCAGCCAGTGCGTCATGGCGTCGGATCAGCCGGAGCGCTTCCTGCATTCGGCCAACCAACTGTTTTACGAAAACACGGTCGATAGCGCCTATGCCACCCTCTTCTTTGCCGAGTACTGCGATATGGAGCGGCGCTTGCGCTATGCGAATTGCGGGCACGTCTCGGGCCTGCTGCTTCGCAGCCAGGGTTCTCTCGAGCGGCTCAGTTCCACCTGCACCGTACTGGGGCTGTTCAGAGAATGGAACTGCGAGCTATCGGAATGCCACCTGTTTCCGGGAGACACACTCGCTCTTTACACGGACGGCATCACGGAATCGTTCAGTGCAACGGGCGAGGAGTTCGGCGAACACCGTCTGTCTACCACGTTAGTGAGCCATTCCGGGTTGCCTGCACGGGCCTTGCTGGAGGCGATTGTGGGCGCCGTTCGCAACTTCAGCCCCCAGGAACAGCACGATGACATCACGCTCATCGTTGCCAAGTGCCGGGAATCTGGTTCGTGACTCTCGATCCCTGCCGGCTGCTCTTGAAGTTCTACGCCTGCTGTGTTACGTTTTCTGAGTTCCGAGCGTGCACTCACGCTTCCAGGCCCCCGTGACGACAGAATCTTCTGAATCGCGCCTTCTGGCCCAAATCGATCTTGACCGCCTGCCTCGCCACGTCGCCATTATCATGGATGGCAACGGACGATGGGCGAAGAAGCGCCGGCTGCCGAGGATTGCGGGGCACCGGGCGGGAATCAGGGCGGTCCGCCAGTCTGTGGAGGCTTGTGCCCGGCTAGGCGTGCCTTATTTGACCTTGTACGCCTTTTCCGTTGAGAACTGGAAGCGTCCCCATACCGAGACCACGCTCCTCATGAGGTTGTTGCGTGAGTATCTGAAGAAGGAGATTTCCGAACTCAACCGGCAGAATATTCGCCTTGGCGTCATCGGCAGAATCGACGAACTGGCCAAGCCGGTCCAACGCGACCTCGAGATGGCGCTGGAAAATACAAAGCAGAACACCGGGCTGCGTTTAACCCTGGCGCTCAATTATGGCGCGCGCGCTGAACTGGTGGATGCGGTGCGCGAACTGGTTGAATTGGCTAAGCGAAATGGGGACATGGTCGTTGACGAACCTGCTGTGAGCAGCCACCTTTACACCCGCGATCTCCCTGATCCGGACCTGCTGGTCCGCACCAGCGGAGAGTTGCGTTTGAGCAACTTCCTCCTCTGGCAGGTTGCCTATTCGGAACTTTGGGTGACGGAAACCCTTTGGCCAGACTTTACCCAAGCGGACCTGTTCCAAGCGATCATCGACTATCAGAAAAGGGAGCGCCGTTACGGAGGAATAGGGCTGGGATAGTCACCCTTTCTCAATGAAACTCCGATTTCTCACCGCCTTACTGTTAATCCCTCCCGTCATATACCTGATCGGTTGGTCACCCAAATGGCTCCTGGTGGCCACAGTCATCGCGGTGGTTGAGTTGTGCCTCTACGAGTTTTTCCAGCTTTGCCGGCACGCGGAATTCCAGCCGCTGTCGGCTTGGGGATATCTGGCAGGGGCGGGGATTTGCGTGGCGCAAGCATTGGAAGCCGCTGGAAGCACGTCGTATTCCTTTCTGCTTCTGATTGCTTTGGTCCTGATCACTCTCACCGTGGCGCTGGTGACCAGCCGTGACTTGAAAACTTATCTGGGCACGGCCGCCACGACCCTATTCGGAGTGATGTACATTGGGCTCGCGATGTCCTGTGTCATTCCGCTGAGGTTCTCGCAGTTGAGCCAGGAAGTCCTTCGCGTTCCCGGCGCGGCAGATCCGGCGGGAGGCCGGAATCTTCTCCTGTTATTGTTCCTGGTGATCTGGGCCGATGATACTTTTGCCTATCTTGTCGGGCGCACGATCGGCCGGAACAGGCTGTTTCCCTCGATCTCTCCCAAGAAGACCCTGGAAGGCTCGGTCGCGGGTTTGGCGGGCAGCCTGCTGGTCGCATGGGGGTTTACGAGCCTGTTCTGGCAGACAGCGAGCTGGAAAAAGGCTATGCTGTTGGCAGGCATAGTGGCGTTGTTCGGGCAGATTGGTGACCTGGCGGAATCGGCGATCAAGCGGGGCGCCAGCGTGAAAGACTCGGGGTCGGTCTTACCGGGTCACGGCGGTTTGCTCGACAGGGTGGACAGCCTGCTGTTCGGCGCGCCGGTCTTATGGCTGAGCTTGGTTATCTGGGAACTTTGGCGATGACGAAGGGTTTGTGCATTCTGGGCGCAACGGGTTCGATCGGACGGCAGAGTCTATCCGTCGTCAGGAAATCGGCTGACCGATTTCATGTTACCGCCCTCTGCGCTGGTAAGAATATTGAGCTGCTTGCTCAGCAGGTCCTTGAATTCAGGCCGAAACTGGTTGTCGTCGCGGATTCTGATCACATTGAGCCTCTGCGAGGGTGGCTCAAACGCCTCGAGGTTCCCTGGACGGTTAAGATAGCCTCCGGAGTTGACGGACAAATTGAGGCCGCAACGCACGCCGAGGTTGACATCGTAGTTTCAGCCTCGCATGGAACCACAGGGCTGGTGGCAACCTACCAGGCGATCCGGGCGGGAAAACGCATCGGACTGGCAAACAAAGAGGTTCTTGTCACTGCTGGAGAACTGGTAAGACGCGCAGTGCAAGAGCGGGGGGCAGAACTCCTGCCTATAGACAGCGAACATTGTGCCATCCATCAATGTCTTCGTTCAGGTAGCCACGAGGAAGTCCGCCGCCTCATTTTGACCGCGTCGGGTGGCCCTTTTCTAAAAACCCCTCGAAAATACCTCGACCGCGTAACTCCCGCAGAGGCCTTGCAGCATCCAATATGGAAGATGGGTGGACGCATCACCATCGACTCTGCCACCTTGATGAATAAGGGGTTGGAAATCATTGAGGCCCATTGGTTATTTGGCTTCCCCTGCGATCAGATCGACGTGGTTATTCACCCCGAATCAGCGGTCCATTCCATGGTAGAATTTAGGGATGGGTCAGTTATGGCCCAAATGTCAGTTCCTGACATGCGGTTGCCGATTTCGTATGCGCTGAATTATCCGGATCGGCTGGCCATGGACGGTGAATTGCCGCGCTTGGACCTGAACGTGCTCAGCAGAATGCGGTTCGCTGCGCCGGACACGCGGCGTTTCCCCTGTCTGGAACTGGCACGCCAGGCTCTGCGCAGTGGGGGCTCCATGCCCTGTGTATTGAACGCTGCCGATGAAATTGCAGTCGAGGCTTTCCTGGCCGAGCGGCTACGTTTCTCGGATATTCCTCGAGTCATCGAGGAGGTTTTGGAGCAGACAACTCAGGCGGGCACATTCACTTCTCTGGAAGATGTCCTGAGTTGTGACCACGAAGCGCGAGGTCGTGCCCGCGAAGTTGTAGCCCGGCTGGCGAGATGATTCCCCTCCTTTCGAAGGAGGGGTAGGGGTGGTTGGACGGTGCGCGACCGAAGACCCCGGCCCCTGTCCCTGTTCTTACAAGGAAGAGGGAAACTAGACTAGGAAGAGTGAACGGCAATATGGCGGGAAGCTTTATAACCGATGTTGTGGTAGTGGTGCTTGTCCTGGGGCTCATGATCTTCGTTCACGAGAGCGGCCACTTCCTGGCGGCTAAGTTCTTTGGCGTCCGGGTGCTGGTTTTTTCATTGGGTTTCGGCAAACGGCTGCTGCATTGGACAAAGGGCGATACCGATTACCGCATCAGCGCCCTGCCTTTCGGTGGTTACGTAAGGATGGCTGGGGACGATCCCTCCGCGGAACGGTCGGGCGAGCCATGGGAGTTTCTCACCAAGCCTCGCTGGCAGAGGTTCGTGGTGGTGGTCATGGGGCCGACCATGAACATTTTGTTGGCCGTGGTCGTCCTGGCAGGGCTTTACAAGTTCCACTTCCAGAAACCCGCGTTCGAAGAGCAGCCCGCACGCGTGGGGGACGTGGCAGCCGACTCACCGGCCAGCCAGGTCGGCGTAAAGCCCGGCGATCTTGTGGTTCGCCTTGACAACCTTCAGAACCCTCGCTGGGAAGAGCTCCAGATGAAGATCCTGACGACGGTGGGCGAGGCTATGCCGGTCGAGGTCGAGCGGGGCGGCAAAACTTTGAGCATGGCGCTTACACCGCGTCCCTCAGGGCCGGATCGCGTGGGGGATGCGGGCTTGTACCCCTACGAGCCTGGAGTTATCGACAAGGTCGAACAGGGGCTTCCGGCGGGCCAAGCGGGGCTTTTGTCCGGGGACCAAATAGTCGGGGTAGACGGGAAAACGGTTCTTTTTTGGCCCCACGTCGCCTTTCTCATTCAGTCCGGCAAGGGGAAGCCTGTCCAGCTTTCAGTTCTCCGTGGCAGCCGGGAATTCTCGACCACGTTGAAGCCGGTTCTTACCGATGTGATGGGAGAGAAACGCTGGCGTGTGGGCGTTACGTTTCATAGCGACATGACGGTGAAGAAACTGGCCTGGGGAAGTGCCTTGGCGGCAGCCGTCCAGGATAATTCGCGGGATTGTCTGGAGACTTTCGACGTGCTCGGCAAGATCCTGACCCGGCGTCTCTCACCGCGCACTCTCGCCGGACCCATCGGGATCGCGCAAGCGTCCGGTGAAGCCTACCGCGCGGGGTTCCCTGAGCTCTTCATGTTGATCTCCTTCATCAGTCTGCAGTTGGGGATCTTCAACTTGCTCCCCATTCCGGTCATGGACGGAGGTGTGATCCTCCTCCTGGTCGTCGAGGGTCTGATTCGCCATGACCTGAGCCTCAAAGTGAAAGAGAGGTTCCTGCAGGTCGGTTTCGTCTTTTTGTTGTTGCTAGTGGTGTTTCTCATGTGCAATGACATCATGAGAACGCTGAGGCCGTATTAGGGAATAGATGACAGGGAACAGGGAACAGGCAGGAAGTGGTTAGTGGTTGGTGGCCTGAGTTGTGGGGGCTAGGGGCTGATTAGTATTCGTCATTCAAAATTCAAGATTCAGTATTCTAATGTTTCCTGTTCCCTCTTCCCTATTCCCTGTTCCCTCTAGAACTTAGGAGGCTTTCGTGAATTTTAGCGATACCGAACATTTCCCTCCTCGGCGAAAGACGCGTGCCGTGCGGGTCGGCCGCCTCACCATCGGTGGCGACGCCGCCATCGTGGTGCAGTCGATGACCAAGACGGATACGCGCGAGGTTGAGAAAGACCGTCGAGCAAATCCAGCAGATGGAGGCAGCGGGCTGCGAGATCGTGCGCCTTGCGGTCCCTGACCTGGAAGCGGCGAAGGCCTTACCCGAGATCCGCAAGCGCTGCCCCGACTCGATCCTCGTCTCGGATATTCACTTTCAGTATAAGTTCGCTCTGATGGCGCTGGATGCCGGAATCGACAAGTTGCGGATTAATCCCGGGAACATCGGCGAGGCGGATAAAGTTCGCCTGGTGGTGCGCGGCGCGCAGGAGCGGAAGGTGCCCATCCGCATCGGCGTGAATGCGGGGTCGCTGGAACGCCGGCTGCTCGAGAAGTATGGTTATCCGACGCCGGAAGCCATGGTTGAAAGCGCTCTCTATCATATCGGGATTCTCGAAGAGCTCGGATTCACGGATACGATTATCTCTTTGAAAGCCTCCAACGTACGCCTGTGCGTTGCGGCCTACCGCCTGCTTGCCAAGCAGGTTGATTATCCCTTCCACCTCGGAATTACGGAGGCCGGGACCCAGTTCACCGGGACGGTCAAATCGTGCGTCGGCATGGGAATGCTTCTGGCGGAAGGAATCGGGGATACAATTCGCGTTTCCCTGGCCACCGACCCCGTCGAGGAAGTCCGCGTCGCTTACGAAATGCTCAAGGCGCTGGAGTTGCGCAGCCGCGGGCCGGTGGTAATTGCCTGCCCCACCTGTGGACGCCTGGAAGTTGACCTGTTCAAAATCGCCGCCGAAATCGAGCAGGCCACCGCGCACATCAAGATGCCTGTAAGCTTGGCCGTCATGGGCTGCGCCGTGAACGGTCCTGGAGAAGCCCGCGAGGCGGACTTAGGCGTGGCAGCGGGACGTGGCAACGGGATGATCTACCGCGAAGGCAAAGCCATCCGGCGAGTCACCGAAGAAGAGATCGTTCCCGCCTTGCTGGAAGAAATCGAACGATTCGTGGCGGATAAGACAGCCGGAATTGACAGTGCACCAAAAGAAATCATCGACCAACCTACTGCCGTGTCGGCCTCTTCCCTTCCGATCCTCAGGTAGCGATAGCGGAGATCTGTACCACTCGCTTCCGAGTAGCATCATCCGGGCAGAACGAAGAATTTGGAGTATTATGGTTGGGGATAATTGGGATTACCCTTGCACGAGATGGTGCTCTGCCACAAACGCGATCCGCAGTTTGACTTGTCAAGAGATGCGTAAGCTGCATCGATTTTGACGAGGGATATGTGAATCGTAAACATCTGCAAATCTTGTCGCTGAGAAACGCCATGTTCTCGTGTATTCTGTTTGTGGTTGCTCCCATCGGACTTCCCGCGCAGACTGCCACGATTCATGTTCGCGTGCTTGACGGACGAACGGGAAAAAGCCTGTCCGGAATGAAGCTAACGTTTGTGGACTACCACACTGATCGAGATGGGGATACATATGCTGATCTCAACGGTAGAATGATTGTTAAAACCTCAGCCGATGGCGATTCATACATTGCGAATGCGGACGCTCATGGAGTTTTGGTTTTTAGTGATTTGGGTAATGGAGTCTGGACACTGTGCACTCGGCAAAAGCTTTACGATCGCCATGCGCCGACAGTTGGGAACGAACATCTCTATCGGGTCTCTACAATCGTCTCTTCAGGATTAGTGGCTACAAATAATTGCGGCAGAAGAACCGCTACAGCAAAGCCTGGTGAACTCGTTATTTTTATTCGCCCTGCAACTTGGTGGGAAAGATTTATCTGGGGTATGAAGGAATAAAACTGAACCGCACACATTCATAGCACTCATGGAAGACATGCTCAGAGTGCCTGGTTCTCGGCTGGTCGGCAACACGGAAGTTGGATCACGCCAGAGCCGACGGTGCGCCTTACCTGTCAGAGCGCGGTTGCAGGGGAGGTCCTACGGCCGTGCAATGTGTTACTTGAATCTTACTTGGCAAAGCGGTGAGGGCGGCACATGGAAACGACCAGACTTTCTTCGAAGGGTCAGATAGTCTTGGCCAAATCGGTGCGCGATGCGCGGGGCTGGAAGCCAGGCACCGAATTCGTGGTCGAGGAAACACCTGATGGGATTCTGCTGCGGCCGTTGCGCCCCTTCCCGCCGGCCACCATCGCCGAGGTATACGGTTGCCTGAGGTATTCCGGACGGCCAAAAACTCTTCGTCAAATGAGGAAAGCTATCGCGAAAGGCGTGAGGGCTCGGCTCGGGGCGTGACCAAAGTTGAGACACTTCCCCTCTGATCCCATTTCAATTGGCTGAAGACCGCGACGATTTGATCAAATCGGATTTCCGTCGGCGTCGATGTAGCGGATCTCTCCGATACCCAATTCCCGAATACCTGCTTCGATTTTGGCTCGGTCCCCCACCACCACCCAAACAAGGTTGTCCGGATGAATCACCTGCTTGGCAGCCTCGTCCAAATCGCTTGTCTTCAGAGCGTGGATCTTGCCCACCATGGTGTCATAGTAGTTGTCCGGCCATCGAAATTGAATGAGATCCGTAATAGAACTCCCAACGGAGTTCAGAGTCTCACGCGAGCCCGGCAAGCTGAGTGTTTCATTCGCCTGGATTTGCGCCAACTCCTGGCTCGTCACCGGCTGGTCTGTCAAGAACGCCCTCAGATCCTTATTCACTTCAGCCAGGGATTCCTTCGTCTTATCCGTCTGCACGGGCGCAAAGATGAGGAATGGCCTCTGCGCCTGAGCACCCACAAGGAAGCTGTATGCGCCGTAGGCCCAATGCTTGTCCTCTCGCAGGTCCATGTTCAAGCGCGAGCTGAACGTTCCGCCAACGTCATCGTTCATGGCCTGGATGGCGATTTCCCGCGGGGTGTCGGGCGGCGCTGCGGTCTGCCCGGCAAGAATCAACGATTGGCTGGCGCCCGGTTTATCCACCAGGTAAACCACAGGCTTGGACGGAAGCTGGACCGACGCCACGTTCTTCGCCGGAACCTCCCCATGGTTTCCACCCGCCAAACAGCTTCTCCAGCTTGGGAGTAATTTCGGCCAGCGTCGTGTCACCCACGACGACCAGCGTCGAGTGGTTTGGCCGATACCATGTCTCATGAAACTTCACCAGATCGTCGCGCGTCATTTTCTGCACGCCGGCGGCGGTACCCGAGCCGGTGAAAGCGCTGCCGTACGCGTGGTCAGGTCCATAGAGCAGTCTGGGGAAGACCCGCAAGGCCATCGAAAACGGCTCTTTTTGTTCCTGCTCGATCGCATCGAGCTGTAGCTTCTGTTCGCGCTTGAAATCGGCTTCGGGAAACGAGGGGTTGAGAATAACATCAGCAAACAGTTCAAGCGAAGGATCGAGGCGGGCCTTCAGGGCGGACAGGCGCACATAAGAGAAGTCCAAATTCGAGTAGCCGCGCAACTGCGCTCCCAGCATGGCGGCTTGGTCATTGATCTCGAGCGCGTTGCGAGTTGCGGTGCCATCGATCAACAAAGTTCCCATCAGCTTGGCGGTGCCCGGGATGGCGAGCTGATCGGCAGCAGAACCGGCATCGGTGGCCATCCAGCAATTCACCAGGGGCACGTCGTGACGCTCGGCCAGGACCACCCTCAGTCCGTTGGTCAACGTGGCCCGCTGCAGCTTAGGCAACCTCAACTCCGGCGCTGTCCCGAGCACAGGCGCCTTCGATCGATCTGCCCCCGCCTGTGCTGCTTTGTACTCCGGGAAGGGCTCAACATCGGCAATGTAGACTCCGTCAGCAAGCCAGCGGTTCGCCGCAGCCTTCAAGTCTTCCGCCGTCGCCTCTCGTACGCGTTTGAGCGTGACCTTATAGCCGTCCGGATTCCCGGTGTAGACGGCGTACTCGGCCAGCCGGTCGGATTTTCCTCCGAATCCGCCGATGCGCTCGATGCCGCGCACGAAGCCCGCCACGTACTGCGTCTCAACGCGCTGCAACTCCTCAGGCGTCGGCCCTTCTTTGAGGAATCGCGCCAACTCCTCGTTGATCTCTTTCTCCAACTCATCCACGCCATGTCCGGGTCGCGCCGTCACCTGAATGTAAAACTGGCCGCCGATCTCGCGCGACTCGTTGTAGACGGCTACGTCGCTGGCGATCTGGTCGTCGTAAATGAGCCGCTTGTAGAGCCGCGAAGTCTTGCCCTGGCCCAGGCAGGCGCTGACCAGATCAAGATAATCGGCATCCGCGCTGCCGAATTGCGCCACGTTCCAAACCATGTAAATCCGCGGCAGGGGAACACGATCCTGGCTGACTTCACGATGAATGCCCGTCATTTTGGCGATCCAGACTTGCTGGTGGTTCACGGGAGGTCCTGGAGGAATATTTCCGAAGTATTTTTCAACTTTCGCTTTTGCGGTGGCCGCGTCAATGTCCCCGGCCAGCACCAATACAACGTTGGAAGGCCCGTAATAGGTTTTGAACCATTCTTGCACGTCCTTGAACGAAGCGGCGTCCAAGTCCGCCATTTCTCCGATGACATCCCAGGAGTAAGGGTGCCCGGCGGGATAGGTGTTCTCCGGAATGTACTCTTCGGTGACCCGATAGGGCTCATTCTCTCCCTCGCGCTTCTCGTTCTGAACCACGCCCCGCTGCAAGTCCAGAGTCTTCTGGCTCAGGTCGAGGTACCCCATCCGGTCCGATTCCATCCAGAGCGTATAGTCGAGCGCCGATGTCGGAACGTCCTGAAAGAAGTTGGTGCGGTCGAAATAGGTCGTTCCGTTCAGGTCGGTTGCGCCAACGGATTCGAGTGCCTTGATGTAAACTCCCGGGGCATGCTGGCTGCCGCCGAACATCAGGTGCTCGAACAGATGCGCGAATCCGGTCTTTCCGGGTTTCTCGTTCTTCGAGCCAACGTGATACCAGAGGTTGACGGCCACGATGGGCGCTTTGTGGTCCTCGTGCACGATCAAAGTGAGCCCATTATCGAGAACGAACTTCTGGTAAGGAATGTCAATGTCCTGTGCCTGCGCGGCCGCGCCCACGGCAAGCGCAAATATCAGCCACAAACTACTTGTCCGCATGGGTCCTCTCCTGATCAGCATGTAGTGGTAAGCCCGACTCCGGCATGGGTTTGGGTACGTCGCTGAATATATCCCTGGCGAGCCCCGCAGTCAAGCGAGAGTCATATTAGTTAGTGTCCTAATCTGGAAGTAGCGCCGACCTTCAGGTCGGCAATTGCTGGCCTAAAGGCCAGCGCTACGAGGTCGCGCCGGTTCGCGAGCGAGCTGCGTTTGTGCGGCGCCTCATCGAATGAACTCATTCCGTCTTGACTGATTTCAGGGAAGCGGCAGGGGCTTCCTGGGCAAGGTCCCAGAGCGGTTTCCGGATCTCGTGAGGCCCGGTGAGCCGGTGCAGCACGAACAGGAAGGCGAGCACGCCCAGGATGGCCAGCCCCGCGCGGGTATTGGGCGGCATCACCATCAAAATGCAAACCAGGACCGTCCACACCACGGCCAATCCGTTAATCAGATTGCTGTTTCGATCCTAAATGAAAGGGACCACGCTTTGTCTGCCAAAGTCTTCTTCCTCCGCCAACCCAGAAACACCGGGATAATGTAGGAGAGATAGAACCCCACGACGCTGAGCGAAGTCACCACGGAATAGCTCTCGCTGTAGATGAGCGCCGCGAAAGCCAACCCGACGGAGAGCCAGATGGCTGCCGCCGGGGTTTGATGGCGGGGGCTGATGCGGCTCCAGACTTTGGCGAGCGGCACTCCTTTGTCGCGAGCAAAGGCATAGAAGGTGCGCGAAATCGAAGTCACGGCAGAGAGGCCGCAGAACCACATGGCCAGAACGGTGAGGATAAGGACCGCCTTTCCCGCCGACTCACCTAGCGTTGCCTCGACGATCGCCAGAACCGCCGGAAGCGGCTGGCCGCTGGAGTCGTGGGCATTGAGGACGCGGCTGACGTCGGGGATGACCCAGGTCAACGAGAGAATGAGGAGATAGCCAAAGAACCCCGAGACCAAAACGGACATCACCATCCCCCAGGGCGCGCGGCGGCGAGGGTCCACTGTTTCTTCGGCCACGTGCGCCGAGGCGTCGAAACCGGTATAGGTCCATTGAGCCTGGAGGAGCCCCAGCAGGAAGAGCCAGAAATAGGGGGCGTGAATTGTGCTGGAGGAAAAGCCGGAGAGGAGAAAGGTCAAGGGCCGTTTGGGGGCAAGAAACCACAAGGCGCCCATCAACACCGCAACCCCGGCGATGTGGATCGTGACGCTGAGGTCGTTGAGGTACGCCACCCAGCGGATCCCATAATGATTGATTGCCCCGTGGGTCAAGAGGAGCAAGCCGTAAATCAGCAGGAGCGTGGTGGGCCGTGAACCGAGTCCGAGCAAGGGGACCAGAAACTCCGCGCATCCGTAGTCAATCCCGGCGATGGCGGTGATTAAGCCGACGATGTTCAGCCAAGCTGTAAACCACGCCCAGGTGGGCCCGCCCAATTCCGCCGCCCAATGGTACATGCCTCCCGAGGTAGGCAGCGCCGAGCATAATTCCGCCATACTCAGCGCCACCAGGAGCGTCCCTGCTGTGGCTAAGGGCCAGCCGAGAGTCATTTCCAGCGGCCCCCCCATCGACAGGCCGTAGTCGAACAGGGTGACGGCGCCGGTTAGAATTGAGATGATGGAAAAGGAGATGGCAAAGTTGGAAAAGCCGCCCATGCCGCGGAGAAGTTCCTGCGCATAGCCCAGGCGTTCCAGTTCGCGCGCATCCTTCTGGGCAAGGATCTCCTCCTGACGCACCGGTGCACTCAAACTCCAAACCTCGATTCGGGAGATTCGGCTTTCGACTCTTGACTCTCGACTCTTGACTTTCGACTAGTGTTTTAGCGCGAAGACAACCACAACTACTATGGCAATAACTAATAGTCCGCCCAGAATAAGGAGTGGCAAAATGGACTTGCGTTTGCCCGCTTGAGGGAGAGCGGCCTGCGGAGGTGCAGGCACCGGAACCGCCACCGGCTGTACTTGCGGCATCGCGGGCTGGGGCGGCATCGTGAACACGGGAGGCGCCGCGGGCTTGGGCGCCGCTAGCTTGGGCGCCGCGGGAAGTTGAACGCGCGGCATGGCGGGAGCGGGAGGCGGCGCGACGGATGGCAGCGGAATCGCCGGAACCGCACGACCGGCAGCTTGTGGTGGCGCCGGTGGCGGGCCAGCGGTTGCGCCCTCGGGCGAACCGCCAGCACCGCTGCTGGGAAGCTCAAACATTCGCATGAACTCATCCGGCTCAGCGGGCTGTGGGGCCGGCGGTTGGGTTTGCGCGGCGGGGAGCGGCGCTGCCACGGCAGGCGCCTGGTCCTGGGGTTGCCGGAAGAGCATGGTAAACTCACCCGGCCCCGTTCCCGCGACCTTTGCCGGCGGTGGACCCGAGGCTGCTGCCGGCCGCTCCATGATCGGAGGTGTCGGCGCGCTTCTTCCTGGCTGGTATCCTTGAATCAACCGGGTGAAGTCCCCGGCTGATTGCTGGCTCGAGGAACCGGGTAAGGGGACCGCCGATTGGGGCGAACCCGGCAGGACCGAAGCTCCTGCCGGCCGGCCCGCATCAGGAGTGGGACGGAAAAGCCGAGTGAACTCGCCAGGGGCCGATTGCTCAGCAGGAAGCATCGGAGCCGGCGACGGCGGTCGCGGCGTAGCCCCAGCCGAAGGTGCGGCCGGTGCTGTCACGGTATCAGGCCGAAAGATCCTGGTAAACTCGCCCGGTCCCTGTGGTGGACGGGACTGGTCAGGCTGCGGAGGGGCCGCGCGCCTTGGCTCAGAGGGAGGCGTGGGCATCTCGCTGCCGAAGAAAACCCGGGTGAACTCGCCCGCTCCCTCCTTTGGCTTCGGTGACGGTGGCGGGGCAACGGGGGGCGCAGCAGCTTTCTGGGTTGCGGGTGTGACTGGCGGCGCAGGCATCTCCTTGCCGAAGAACACTCTCGTGAATTCGCCACCCTCTTCCTTTGCTTTCGGCGCCGGCGGGGGCGCGACGGGTGGAGCGGTTAGTTTCGAAGGTGCAGGCGGAGCAGGCGCAGCGGGCGCAGGCAAATCCTTGCCGAAGAAGACCTTCGTGAATTCGCCCAACTCCTGATTCGCTTTCGGCGCCGGCGGGGGCGCAACGGGCGGTGCGGTTAGCTTCGAAGGTGCAGGCGGAGCAGGCGCAGCGGGCGCAGGCAAATCCTTGCCGAAGAACACCCTGGTGAACTCGCCCGCTTCCTGATTCGCTCTTGGAGCCGGCGGGGGGAAACGGGCGGAGCGGTTAGCTTCGAAGGTGCAGGTGGAGAAGGCGCAGCGGGCGCAGGCAAATCCTTACCGAAGAAGACTTTCGTGAACTCGCCCGACTCCTGATTTGCTTTCGGCGCCGGCGGGGGTGCAGGCGCCGGCGGCATCGTCATTTCTTTGCCGAAGAAGACCTTGGTAAACTCACCGGCCTCCTCCTTCGCTTTCGGAGGCGGAGGAGTTGGGGGCGCAATGACTTTCGGCGTGATCACGGCTTGCGTTGCTTCCAGGGAAGTTACACCTTCTCGACTCGCCTCTGGCGATAACCGAACGGCCGGTTTGGCAGGCGCGGATGCAACGATGGGGGCGGTTTTAGGGGCGCTCGGCCTCGGCGCTGCTTGCGGAGCCCCTGGCGCCGATTGCAGCCATTGCCGGAGATCGAGAAAGATGGGCAGGTCCTGGGTCACGACATAAACCCGGCCGGCGTCTTCGCCCATGTCGATCAAGACCTTCATCTCCTCGGCATTGGCGCGGCGAAGAAAGCCGAAAAACATCGAGCCTAGATCGGGTTGATTGGGAGGGGTTCGCTCTTTCCAAAGCTGGTGAACAAGCACGGCGCGGCCGGATGAAGTCTGGCGCGCGCGGAAAGTCTTCGCTTCGCCGTCATTCAGCAGCTCCAGTATCTGGTAACGTCCCTGAAATTCCATGGATGACCCACCATTCGCCTTTTCAGTGCATTCTATCACGAAATCGCCACCGGAATTCTGTTGAAAAAGTAAGGGGTTAGATGGTAGATTGAGTTACCCCGATCTATCGGAACAAATCCATGAAGCAACTGTCCAAAGTCGTTTGGTCGGAGGGCATGCATCTAGGCCCGCACCACTTTCAAGTTCAGGGACGTTTTTTTGAAGAAGTCACGCATTTTCAAATTTCCAACTTGTGGTTTGAGCCCTACGGCTTGGCCGGTCTCGAACTCGATGCGGAGGCTTTGCGGAACGGGACGGTCGCGCTGGTCCATGCGCGCGGCATTTTCCAGGACGGCCTGACCTTCAACATCCCGGAGAGCGATCCGGTTCCCGCGGCGCGCAGCATCAGCGAACTGTTTCCTCCCACCAGCGATAGCCTGACGGTGCTCCTGGCAGTCCCGCCCCACAAGCTCGGGGAAGCGAATTGCGCTCTTACCGTGGAGCAAGACAAGGGGCGCACAAGATACGTTGCGGAAGAAAAAACCCTGCCCGATGACAATACCGGCCTCGATGAGAAGGCGCTGAAACTGGGACGAAAGAACATTCGTCTGCTCCTCGAAACGGAAGATGCGGGAGGAATGCAGACCTTGCCGATCGGCCGCGTGAAGAGGGACGGATCGGGCAACTACATTTTCGATGAGAACTTCATCCCGCCCTGCCTTCAGATCAACGCCAGTCAAACGCTGATGAAGATGACCCGCCGCTTGATTGAGATTCTTCAGGAGAAGAGCGCCACGGTCGCCCTGGATGGCCGGGGGCGCGGCAAGTTCCGGACGGGGCTTTCTGCTCAAGAAGTCAGCCGCTTTTGGTTCCTGCACGCCGTCAACTCCAGCCTGGGGCCGCTGCGCCACATGTTCGTATCGCCCAGCGCGCACCCGGCAGAGCTGTTTACGGAACTGCTGCGGTTGGGCGGCGCGCTGTGTACTTTCGCTCTGGACTCCCATCCGCAGAATCTTCCTCTCTACAATCACCTTTCGCTGGACCAGTGCTTTGGCGAGCTCGAGCGGCACATCCGGGCGCATCTCGAGTTGCTGGCGCCTACGAATTGCATTTCCATTCCCCTCCGCGCCGTCGCCAACTACTTTTACGAAGGCGACGTCACCGATCAGCGGTGTCTGGACCGGGCGCGTTGGATCCTCGCCATTCAGTCGGCGATCGGCGACGCGGAACTGATCACCAGGACGACGCAAGTCGTCAAAGTCTGTTCGGCCCAGTTTGTGCCGCAATTGGTGAAGAGAGCTCTCCCGGGCATGGAGATGACGCACTTGCCCGTGCCTCCTGCCGCGGTCTCACCGCGAGTGGAAAGTCAATACTTCGCCATCAGCAGGTCGGGCCCCTGCTGGGATCACATCGCCCAAACGCGGCGCGTAGGGGTTTATGTTCCGGGAGACATTCCCAACCCGCAGGTCGAACTCCTGGTAGTGTTGGAAACCGAATAACCAAGGTGTGATATAACTCCTCTGTTATGCTGAGCGGCAATGGGCCTGTGACCGACCCACAAACTTGCTGTCTGTCGTCTTGAGAGTTGCTGTCGTCTTGAGAGTTGCTGTCGTCTTGAGAGTTGCTGTCATCCTGAGCGAAGCGAAGGATCTGAAGTTCCATTTTGCGACGAACAAATGCAGATTCTTCGCTGCGCTCAGAATGACAGAAACGGAGCGAAGCGAACGAGGTTGAAACTATGGGTGCTAATCAAGCTCCAAATCCGCAAAGTCCACGGCCTGCGCCGGCGCAAGGCCGTGAGAATCTGGCCCTGATCTACCAGGAGGTGCTGACGGCCATCACGCGCTTCCGCTCCAACCGCCAGGTGGCCTCGGATGCAGGAGTATTCCGAAGTCAGATGAAGGCCGCGTTTCGTGCCGCCGAGGCTGCGGCCTTGGCGAGTGGCTATCCTGTGGAAGATACTCGTCTCGGCACTTTTGCCGTCGTGGCTTTCCTGGACGAGTCGATTCTCAACTCCGGCAATCCGGTCTTCGCCGATTGGCCTCGGATGCCTTTGCAGGAAGAGCTATTCGGCGGCCACACAGCGGGAGAGATCTTCTTTCACTGCATCGACCGCCTTCTGGCTCGCGGCGATTCTCCACAGGTCGCCGATGTGCTGGAGGTCTTCGCCCTGTGCCTGGAACTCGGATACCGTGGCCGTTATAGCCTGAGCGGCCAAGAGGGCGTTCGTCCTGTTCTGGGAGCCATCGCGGAGAAGATGCAGCGAATTCGCGGTGGACCCGGCCCTTTGTCGCCCCACTGGGCTCCCCCGCAGGACGCAGTGCGGACCAAAGCCTACGACCCGTGGGCGCGACGACTGGCCTTTGGGGCGCTCGGTTTTCTCGTCTTGGCTCTGCTCTTGTTTGCCGGTTTCAAGTTCAGTCTGATGTCGGGGGCATCCGTATTGCACTCCACCGCCTCCACCCTAGCTCGCTAGAGGATTGCCGTGAAAAACACCTTGAAGTATTGGCTTGCAGCATTGGGCCTCATCGCCTGGCTGGTTCTGTCCTGGTTTGTCCCCTCCTGGCTGCATTTGCAGGGGAACCATCTTTGGATACTGCGCATCGTCCTGGCTGTGATTGGCGTTGCGGCGTTCATTACCATCGTGTGGTGGTTTAGAGCCCAGGACAAAGAGCGTGCGGCGGTAGCCGCTCAAGGGGCCTCCGGAGTTGCTGAAATCGACACCCTGATGCGGGAGGCCGAATCGCGCTTGCAGGCCTCGTCGCTGGGACGCCATGCCAGGCTCGGCAATCTGCCAGCGCTCTTCTTGCTGGGTGAGAGCGGCTCGGCAAAAACCAGCGTGGTTCAGCACTCCGGCCTCGAGGCGGAGTTGCTGGCCGGGCAGACAGGGCAAGAAAAGGTCCCCATTCCCACCCGCGCTGCAAACCTCTGGTTCGCGCGCCAGTTTATTCTGGCGGAGGCAGGCGGCCCGGTCCTTTCCGAACCTGCACCATGGGCCAAGTTCGTCAAGAGGCTTGCTCCCGGACGACTGCACTCCGTGTTCGGCAAGGGAACCCAGGCGCCGCGCGCGGCCCTGGTTTGCGTTGACTGCGAGACCTTCATGAAGCCCGGCGCGGCTGAGGCAATCGCCGCCAGCGTGGATCGGATACGCACGCGGCTGCGCGAGGTTTCCCACATCCTGGGGATCAGCCTGCCGGTTTACGTGCTCTTTACGCGCGCCGACCGCCTTCAGTTCTTCCAGGATTACGTCCGCAATTTGAGCAACGAAGAAGCCACTCAGGTGCTGGGCGCGACATTCCCCATGGTTTCGTTTGCCGGTGAAGTCTACGCCGAGCAGGAAACGGCCCGCGTTTCCGCCGCCTTCGATGAGCTCGGTTATTCCCTGTCGGACAAGCGCCTCACCTTTCTTCCACGCGAATTTGACATGGAGAAGCGTCCCTCCGTCTACGAGTTTCCGCGTGAGTTCCGAAAGCTCCGGCAGATGCTCGTCCAGTTGCTCGTCGACCTGTGCCGGCCGAGCCAGTTGAGGACCGGACCGTTCCTGCGTGGCTTCTACTTCAGCGGAGTTCGTCCGGTGGTGATCAATGCTCCCGGGCCCGCGCTGATCAAAGAGCAGCCCATCACACCCGGGGCCGGCGAAGGAGCGATCCGCGCCACAGGGATTTTCGATATCCGCAATATTACCGCCCCAGCCGCGCGCGCGCCCCTGGTCAGTGAGGGCGGCGAGAGCCGCCGGGTTCCGCAGTGGACCTTCCTTCCCCACCTCTTCAACGACGTCCTGATGAAGGATTCTTCCGCGCTGACCGAAAGCGCCTCGAGCTCGAAGACCAGCTTGTGGCGAAGAGTGCTGCTGGCTACGTCCATCGGCCTACTGCTCATCGTCATGATCGGATTCATTGTCTCTTTCGTAAAGAACAAGGACCTGGAATCGCAAGTGGTGAACGCGGCGCAGGGCATTTCCAGCGTGCAACTGACGGGGCAACAACTCCCCACTGTCGATGCGCTGACCCGCCTCGAGACTCTACGGCAATCAGTCGAGACGCTGGCTCAGTACAACCAGGATGGCGCGCCGTTCGCCATGAGATGGGGCTTGTATGCGGGGAACGAACTCTATCCGGATGTGCGCAAGATCTACTTTCAGCACTTCCGATCCCTTCTCTTCGGGCAGACCCAAGCGGCGCTTCTGCAAACGCTCTCCGGCCTTCCCGGCGCGCCGGGGCCGAACGATCAGTACGGCCCGGCCTACGATACTCTGAAGGCTTATCTGATCACCACCTCCAATCACGACAAGAGCACCCGACTGTTCCTCTCCCCCGTGCTCATGAAGGCCTGGCAGGGGAGCCGCTCCATCGACCCGGATCGAATGCAGTTGGCGCAGAAGCAGTTCGATTTCTATAGCGACCAACTGAAGGAAGAGAATCCCTACTCCTCCGAGAACGATACGCTGGCCGTGTCGCGTGCCCGCAATTACCTTTCGCAATTCTCCGGCATCGAGCGCGTTTACCGATTTATGGTCTCGGAGGCTTCCAAAGCCAGCCCCTCTATCAACTTCAACCGCAAGTACCCGGGCTCCGCGGAAGTGGTGGTGGACGGAAAGGAAGTGGAGGGCGCCTTTACCAAAGCCGGCTTCGCCTTCATGCAGGGAGCCTTCAAGAACCTGCCTAAGTATTTCAGCGGCGAAGAGTGGGTGCTGGGCCCGAAGACGGGTCAGAACGTGGACACCACGAAGGTGGGGCAGGACCTCCAGGCTAGATACCAGCAGGACTATATCAATCAATGGCGCGCCTTCCTGAAGAACGCAAACGTGGTCCATTACAACAGCCTCGCGGACGCTTCGCAGAAACTCGTCAAGACCTCCAGCAATCAGTCTCCCCTGCTCGCGCTTTTTTGCGTCGCCGCGCAGAACACTTCCGTCGACCAGCCCGACATCTCCAAGGCTTTTCAACCCGTCCAGGCGGTCGTTCCGCCCAATTGCTCGGACCAATACATCGGCCCTCCGAATGCCAACTACATGACTGGTCTTGTCGGAATCCAGACTTGCCTGGCTCAGGCCGAAAGCGCTCCTCCAGAGCAGAAGGAGGCGGCCAAGACTCAGTGCATGACTCCTTCCATGACGGCCCAACAGACCGCCAAGCAGATGGGCCAGGGATTCAAGCCTGACCCGCAGGCGCATATCGACGACACGGTTCAAAACCTGCTGCTGGCTCCCATTGCGTATGTCTCCGGAGCACTGCGCCCGGGGCCGGTGAGCGGCGCCGGATTGTGCGCGCAGTTGAACCCCCTGACGGCCAAGTTCCCCTTTAATCCCAAGTCTACTCAGGACGCCACCACGCAGGAAGTTGGCCAAGTCTTCGATTCCTCGAGCGGCGCGCTGACCCAGTTTTACAATGCCTCGTTGAAAAGCCTGCTGCTTGCCCAGGGAAATGAGTACATCCCCAACCCATCGGGCACTCAGCCGGTGAACCCCGCCTTCCTCAGCTTCTTTACCCGGGCGATGAATCTCCAGCGCGCTCTGTACTCGGGTGGGCCGGGACAAATCCATTACAAGTACGCGCTTCGCCCCCATCCCACTGACACCGTTGCCGGGCTTACCATGAGCATCGATGGCCAGCCCCTCACTTATACCGCCGGCAGCGCCGACTTCAAACAGTTCACCTGGCCGGGCACGACCGCCCAGGGTGTGACCCTGACGGTGAAGATTGCGGGCGGCTCGGATTTGGGTTGGCCAAGCTACGACGGTGCGTGGGGAGTTTTCCACTTCTTTGCCGAGGCCGACAAATGGCAGCAGACCGGTTCCACCTACAATATCGAGTGGGTGCTGCGCACCGCCGGCAGGCCGGTGACGGCGCCGAGCGGCAAGCCGGTAACCGTCCAGTTTGACCTCGACACGCTGGGCGGGCCGCCCATTCTCCAGAAAGGCTACCTGTCGTCCTTGCAGTGTGTCTCGAGCGTGGCAAAGTAGCGTGGCGACTATCGGACTGAATGTCATTGTCGTTTGTTTTCATATACATTCCCGGTTCGTTCGCCGCATTTTGGAGTGCGGCAGCGAAGCTGCCGCCTTGGAATTCGGCTTCATCCCCACCGACTTCCTCTCCGTCCTGTGCCCTGGGCGCAAGCCACAGGTCGGCCCTTCAGCCTTCCAAGGCGGCAACTCCGTTGCCGCACTCCGAAGCCCGTTCCTTTGTTTTCATAGACATTCTCGCTTTGTTCCCCAAAACACAACTCTTAACGACCAACTTTGAGCTCTCAACCAAGCCGTTCTCGGCTGGCGCAGACCCCGCCGTGAGGGTCTGCGATGTCCCGAAGGGACAGGTCAGGCCGAACGCCACAATTTAACCGCCTGGTCCGTTCGAGCGGGCGCTCGCCCGATTCTAGCCTATAAGTTCAGGTGTAGTTTGCCAAGGGATTTCCCGGCAGCGGGGTATTTGGGCACCCCAACGGAGAGTTTGAAGAGCTGGCTGTGGCTGGACGACGGCAGAAGGCATCCCGTGAATGCTAACCACAGTTGCTTACGTCCGTCTAACGGCACATGTGGTGATACCACATCAGAGGCGCGATGAACTGCGGTATCGCCACTGGAGGACGCATGGGTAAAGAGAAACTCGACCTTCTTCAGGGGACGCTGGATCTCATGGTCCTGCGCACGCTCGATGCCCTTGGCCCGCTGCATGGTTACGGTATTGCCCGCCGTATCGAGCAGGTGAGCGGCAATGAAGTCCTGCTGAACCAGGGAACGATCTATGCTTCCCTGGTGAGGCTTCAGCAACGCGGCTGGATCTCAGCCGCGTGGGGAACTTCGGACAACCATCGCAAAGCCAAGTTTTATTCCCTTACAAGACAGGGCCGCCAACAACTGGCAAAGGATGCCGCCCACTGGGAGCGGCTCTCGACCGTGATGGGCCGCGTGCTCGCAATGTAGGTAGAACTTTGGAGTGCGGCAGCTTGCTGCCGCTTTCAGCCCGGCGAGCTTGCTCGCCCGGCAAATTGAGGCTCTCGGTGCGCGGCCAGCAAGCTGGCCGGAGAAAAGCGGCAGCAAGCTGCCGCACTCCAAAAGGTGGTGACAAATGACCGATTCCCTCCGACAGGCGCTGAACCGCCTGCGCGCTTTCTTCGGCAAGGAACGCCTGGATATGGACCTTGATGAAGAAATGGCCGCTCATCTTCAGCTTGCCCTCGAAGAGAACCTCCAGCGCGGAATGTCGCCCGGAGAAGCCCGCCGCCAGGCTCTGATCAGATTCGGCGGATTGCAGCAGGCCAAAGAGCGGCATCGCGAGGCGCGCGGCTTGCCGGCGCTCGATATCCTTATTCAGGACTTGCGCTACTCGTTCCGCAGATTGCGGCGGGAGCGTTCCTTCACCTTGATCGCGGTGCTGATTCTCGCCCTCGGGATCGGCGCCAACGTCGCGGTCTTCAGCGTGGTGAACACGATTCTGCTGCGTCCCTTGCCGTTCCGTGATTCCGAGCAACTGGTGCGGATTGTGGAGAAAAACCCAACGTCCGGCGAATCGAGCATGACGTATACGGCGGATGCAACCCAGGACTTCCAGCAACAAAACCGCTCTTTTCAGTCGGTGAGCGGCTACTTTGCCTTCACCGGACCCGATAATTTCAAGCTGATTGGGAAAGACCGGCCAGTGCCTGTTACTGGCATTCTGGTAGCCGAAGGCTTTTTTCAAACGCTTGGCGTCCAACCCTTGGTGGGGCGTTTATTCAGCGCCGGGGAATTTCTGCAACACGCCCAGCCTGTGACCCTGCTGAGCAATGGGTTCTGGAAGCGGCAGTTGGGCGGCGATCGCAGCATCATCGGAAAGGCCATTAACCTGAGCGGCATGCCGGTGACGGTAGTGGGTGTCCTGCCGGAAACATTCGATTTTGGCTCGGTTTTTGCGCCGGGCGCAAAGGTGGACCTCTTTACTCCTTACATCATGGATGACTTCCGCGACGACGGAAACGACCTGGCGCTCGTTGGCCGCCTGAAACCCGGAGTGGGTCTGGCGGCAGCACAGAGCGAGGCCGATGAGCTCTTTCCACAGCTCTATTTCGAGCATCATCACCCTGAATACGGAAAAGGTTACACCGGCCGGCTTACCGGGTTGAAGGAATACGTGAGCGGCAAACTGCGGCGGTCGTTGATGGTGCTTTGGTCCGCGGTGGGTCTGATCCTCCTCATCGTCTGCGTGAATTTATCGAATCTCGAACTGGGGCGCGCGGCGGCGCGGAGCAAGGAATTCGCCATGCGGACAGCGCTCGGCGCGGGATGGGGACGGCTGGTCCGCCAATTGATCACTGAAAGCTTAGTGCTTTCGTTTGCGGGCGCTCTTCTCGGGTTGGGCTTTGCTTTCGCGACCACGTTCTATCTGGCGCACCAAGGGTCCATTGCGTTGCCTTTGCTGAGCAGCTTGCGAGTTGACGGCGCGGCGCTCGCATGGACACTCCTGCTCGCAGTCACGAGCGTTGTCCTTTTCGGTCTTGCGCCGGCGTTCAGGATGTCGGGTACGAATATACAGGAGGCACTGAAAGAGTCTGGTCATGGATCAGGCGATAGCAAAACGCACGACCGCGTGCGCGCAACGTTAGTGGTCTCAGAAGTCGCACTGGCGTGCGTGCTGCTGATCGGAGCAGGGCTGCTGCTGCGCAGTTTTCTACGCGTGTTGGATGTCGATCTCGGCTTTGAGCCGAGCCGCGCAGCCGCCATCAGCGTAGACTACGCAGATGGCGGCAACTCTGACAAACGGGTCGCGATATGGAAGGAAATCGTGCGCCTGACTTCGACGATTCCGAGCGTTGAAGCGGCGGGGATTTCGGATAACCTGCCCATGAGCCGGAACCGCAGCTGGGGAATTCGAGCCAAGGGTGGGGACTATGACGGCGGTAAGTTTCAGGGCGTCTTTGTCTACATCGTTTCGCCGGGCTACCTCAAGGCGATTGGTATGCGCGTGATCAAGGGCCGCGACATTAGTTGGGACGATTCTCCCAAGAGCCAAAAAGTAATGATCATCAATGAAACGGTGGCGCGCAAACTGTGGCCGGGGCAAGACCCGATCGGCCGTATTGCAGAAGCGGGCGGCGGGGACGCGCGCGTGATCGGCGTGATTGCCGATGTGCATGAAACCAATGCAGAAGACGGCGCCGGATGGCAGATGTACTTGCCCGCAAGCCAGTTCGGGCCGGAGGGTTCATATCTGGTGGTACGGTCGAAGCTGCCTCCCGCTACGCTGGCTCCGAGCGTGATGAGGACGCTGCGCCAGATCAATCCGGAGCAGCCGGCGACGCAGTTCAAACCAATTCAGAATCTTGTCGACCATGCGACCTCGCCAAGGCGCTTCTTTATGCTGCTGGTGTCGATCTTTGCGGGGCTGGGTCTGCTGCTGGCGTCGCTCGGAATCTACGGCGTAGTCTCATACTCCGTCACACGCCAAACGCAAGAGATCGGTATACGCATGGCGCTTGGCGCGACTCAAGAACACGTGCTGCTGCGCGTGCTTGCCCGCAGTTTGCGGCTCGCGCTGGTGGGTGTCGCTCTGGGTTTGGCCGCGTCTTTTGCTGTCGCCAGGCTTATCGCATCTCTGCTATTCCGGACCGCTCCCACCGACTTCTCAACCTTCGCGGGCATGGCTTTCCTGCTCTGCATGGTCGCGGCCGTCGCCGGATTTTTCCCGGCGCGCCGCGCCTCACGAATCGACCCGATGGTCGCTCTCCGCACTGAATAGCAATTTGGCTGGGTTACGAAGGGTGGAGAAGTGGTCGGTGGGGAAAAGGTGTCGAACGTCACGCCACTTTCGCGATTCCATCGTCCTTCCACTGGTGACCACAGGCGTCGCAGGTCCAATTGTACTTTGCGTCAGGCCCGGGTTCCTTTCCCGGTTCGACATCGAGGCCTCGAAAAACAACGTCCCGGGAATTACAACTTGGGCAGAAGACGGCATGATCAACGTCGTCCGAAGGACATGGCGCCGGTTCACGAGCGGCAAAGCGACGAAGCGCCGCGATCGCGAACTTCGCCTGGAATTTCATCACCTTGATCTCAACACCATCTTCGTAGCTTCCTTGGTAGTCTTCCACGCTCTCGAGGTTTTCGGGGCCCAGGTAAGCATTGAAGCCCCCCGATTCAAGAAAGCTCATGATCTGGCGTGCTTCGGAGGCGTCAGATGCGTCCCATACACCGAACAAGTCGAAACCAGCAGGATCGAGCCCTGGGGGGAAATGTTCCTCAAGATCCGGGTCCGATTGATTCGCTGCATCCTGTTCTTGTTCGTCCAATCCTTGCTCGGCAATTTCTGCGCGCAAAGCTCGGCGGGCAGCTTCGACAGGGTCTTCGGCCGGATCCAAACCGCGTGGGCCCAGGCCTCGCTTGGAAATCTCCGCGCGTAGAACCTGCTGAGCGATTTCAGTAAGGTCTTCCATCTGACCCGACATCTCTTCAATCTGCGTATCGCTCATATCGGCATAGAGCTCTTGGAGACGGCGGTAATCGTCTGCCTGGTTGATGCCTTCCATAATTACCCGGAGTCGCCGGCCTCCGACGAGAGTATAGCCATCACGGGTGGCCCGCACGATGCGCACGTATTTCTTGAGCAAACTCGGGCGATCGCCGCTGGAGTTGTCACCGGGGCCCTTCGACAGGGCGTTCTGGATGATCTGCAAGTCGGTGGCGGAGTCGGCGGCGTGGAAGGTGTAGCGCTTGGCGCCGGCGATCTCGACGAAAAAGCCCTTGCCGGAATCCGCCGCGCCGGTCTTCTTCACCGCAGTCAAGGGATGGTCAAAAGAATCGCTTCCGCTGCTTGCCCGGTATTGAATTCTGCCCTCGCCGACGAGCAGCGTGCCGTTGCAGCCGCCGACCAGGTGTTTATGCTCGACGTCCAGGGAAGCGAGCAGCTTGGGGGTAACGCTCACAATGTGCCCGGGCGAAAAGTTCATGGTCTGCTTGAAGTTGTTATAAGGCTTCAGAACGATTTCGACCGAATGATCGCCCGCAGCCAGGGGCGTGATTTCCAGGCGTCCTTTTGCATCCGTCTGGCCCGAGGCCTGGCCGTCGATGATGACCTGGGCGCCCGCCACTGTCTGCACCACCAGTTTAGAAGGGAGCAAGGTAGGAGCTGTCGCAGCGCTGGTCATGGCGACATCACCAGAACCGAGGTGAACGATTCCACCCGCCACGAATTCCTTTTGCAAATCCTTCGGCTTGAATTGCTCCCGCCGCAGTCCGATGGTGTGCGCTCCCGGCTTGATGTTGGAGGCGGTAAAGCTGCCATCCTGCTGAACTGCGCCAAGAGAAGCGCCATCCAGCAGGACGTCCGTCTGGGGCAAGGCTCCGGCGATAACCAAAGAAGCCACCGAGGGAGCGGGTTGGAGCGCAAAGATCAGTTTGGAGGCCTGCCCTTTCAGAATATCGACGTTCTGGGCCGGCGCCGGTTCGAAGCCGTCTTTAGCCACCGAAACCGCATACTGCTTGGGCGCGAGATTGGCGATAACCAGTTGCCCGTGCCGGGTGAGACGCGGGTAAGGCTTGCCGTTCAAAAGAACCGTGGCGCCGTCCTGGCCGGCCACCACGAGCAGGTTGCCCACGTCTCGGTCGGCGCTCAGGAAAACCATCAGAGAAGGAGTGGCGCTCAACTGGAAGCTGATTTTCTTTTCGTCGTTGCCTGTGCCCACGTCGAGGTCGTGTGTTCCTGATGCGAGACCGGGAAGCGCCAAGCCAGTAGGGCTGAGAGAGCCGATTTCCTTGCCGTCCAAGGAAGCCGCGATGGGGCCATAGCTCGACACAACCTCACCGTTCTGGCGGCCGCTGGTGACCACGACGGCCTTGAGGTTTTGGGTTTCGAGAGTTCCCTGAATCTGCGGCATTGCATCCGGCGCGCTGGCCACGGAGATCTTCACCTGGGAAGTGCCATCGCCAATCTCAAGCGCGTGCTGGCCCTCCGAAAGTTTATCCAGACTGAACTGGCCTCCCTCGAGTTCGCCCACTTCGTTTCCGTCCAGGGTCAGCTTCGCCTTTTCCAAATCCGTATAAACCCGCAACTCCGGCAATTGGGCCACCGCCGGAGGAGCCGGCGCGGGAGCGGGTGTGGTGACGGCCACGGGCTTCGGGGCCGGGCGCTCCTTGAGGAAGCGGGGCACGAGCAGTGTTGCTAGCGCGACAACCGCAACCACCGCGCCGAGAATAAGCCACGGCACTTTCCTGCCTCCCGGCGGTGGGACCGATTCCTCCGGCAAGGGCTCTTGAGGCCGCGGCTCAGGCCGCGGCGCCTGCGGCTGACTCGGCGGCACGAGCGGGGGAACCGGCGGCGTCACGGGAGCGCGCGGCGATGGAGATACCGCAGGCCAGGCTCGGGCTTGCGAGGCCTCAACCGGCGCGGTGGACCTGCCGAGGTCGGGGACAGGGGTAGGACCGGCAGAGGAAGGCATCGCTGCAGCCGTCTTGTCCGGTGAGACCGGCGGTATGGCCGGTGCCGGGGAAGTGGGGACAGGCGGCGCACCGGAAACCCCTCCAGGCGCCGTACTCACCGTTAAAGCATCACCGCCGAGAGCTGGCGTAGGGGCGGGCCCGAATGACTCGAGCGCTTCGATCCGGGTGGAAACGCGGCGGGAGGCGCTGGCGACGGCGGCCTCGAATTCGGAATCTCCGCGGTAGGGAGCGGAGAGCGACTGAATCTCTCTCGCCAGCGTCTTCAGGACAGCAGGTTCCGCAACCCTTTGGGCTTCGCTGTTGAGGCGGTGCAATTTTTCCAGGTCGCGATGGCGGTCCTGGCGGTGACGCGTGTCCTCGAAGTCCTTGGACAAAGTGTTGAAAAGTTGCGAGAGGCGAGGATCGGCAGGATGACTGGTCAAAGCATCTTTGACTTGAGTGAGAGCCCCGCCGACGTCGCCTTGGGCCTGGGCGCGCCGCGCCTGGGTGATACAGATTTGAATGAACTCTTCTTTCTTGCGGTCCTGAGCGAGGGTGCGAAGGCTCTTGGCAAGGCCGTGGCCGGGGTCGAGTTCGAGGGCTTCCTGTATCAGCGGCTCGGCGGCACGCCAGTCCGTGTCCAGAACGTTTCGGGCGCGTTCCACCAGAGCCTCGACGAGCGCCTGCTGGACTACTGAGCTGCGCTCATCCTGACGATGGGCCTTTCGCAGCACCTCGACGCCTTCCGGGAATTGTCCGGCGGTCAACTTCTCCTGGCCCTCTGCAAGCAATCGCAGGGCCTCGCCCACGCGGTCTTTACCTTGCTGAACCAACTTCTCGAGTTCCGTCAACTCGGAATCGCCGGGAAACTCCACGTCGGCCTGGCGCAGCAAACTCATGGCGCGGTCGTAGTCCCCAGCGCCCATCTGCTGGTCAATCTGTTTCACCCAGCGCGATTTGCCCTCGACGCGAGCCTGCTGCTCACGCCGCTTGCCCAGGCGATCGATCTCGAAGCTCAATCCGGGATATTGACTGTAAATGGTCCGAAGTATTTCCCATTGAGCCAGGGCGTCCGTGAACTGGCTGCGCTCCTCGTGCAGGCGCGCCTTGGCGACAATGGAATTCACCAAATCGCGTTTTTCGCGCGTCAAACGCAGGGCGCGTTCAAAGTGCTGCTCCTGGGGATGAAGATCGAGGGCTTCCTTGAGGATGTCAACCCGCTTGTCGAGGTTCGGCTCAGCCTCGACGCTGCGATCAACCTCCGCAATGCGCGCGGAAAGCTCCTGCCGCTGCTTCTCCTCGATGTCGAATTTTGCAGCCTGAAAGAGGGCATGGCCGGGATACTTGGAGAGATATTGATCGCAAACCGAGAGGCCGGCCGCAAACTTGCCTTCCGCGAGCAGCTTTCGGGCCTCCGCGTAAGCGCTGTTCATAGCGTCGTGCTCGGACCGGACTTGGTTGTAGAGCGATCGGTACGAGGCCGCCCTTTCGGTCGCGGAAGAATCCGGAGCCTGCTCGTCAAGCGCCATCACCTGCTGCAACTTGCTGAGGGCGGCGCTCACTTCGCCGTGGCTCCAGGCCTCGACGGCCCCCTGGTAGAGCTGGTGCTTTTCAGCGTGGACCCGCTGGTATTCCTGCTCCTGCCAGTTGACTTCGTTGAGAAGCTGCCCGACCCGGTTGTCCTTGGGCTTCAGTTGCAAAGCGTTCTTCAGCGCCTCTCGGGCGTGGGCATAGGCATGGTTGGCCAAGTGCTGGCGGGCAAGACTCAGCCAGTCCTCGATTTTTCCCACGCTCCTTTTTTCCTCGATTTCATTCTTCAGGCTCAGCGCCCCGGCGTGGGTGGGATCCAGTTCGAGGGCTTCCTGCACCTTCTGCAAGGCCAGCGGATATTCCTGCCCTTCCATGCGGGTCTTGGCGCTTTCCAGCAGTTGCTGAATGCGCTTCTGGCGCACGGCCTGATCGACTTTGACACGAAGCATCGCCATGTCGTGGTCGATGTGGCCTTCCGCCTCGAGTTCCGCCAGGATCTCGACGGCAAATTGATAGTCGGCCTGCTCGAAAGCCTTCCTGGCCCGCTCCAGGCGCGGGCGGATCTTTGCCGGGTCGAAGATTTCGATCGGCTCGTTGCGCATGGCGCGTTGCAAGGTATCGCCAAAATCGCGCGCGGTGGCAAAACGATGGTAGGGCTGCTTCGCCATGGCTTTGTGAATGACCCGGGCGACGGTGGGGCTCACCATGGGGTTGAGGTCGGAAGCAGGGGGCGGAATATGATGAAGAATGGCTTGGACGATGTCATGCTCGGTCGAGCCTTCGAAGGGGCGGCGTCGCGTCAGAGTTTCAAAGGCCACCACGCCCAGCGCGAAGATATCGGACAGAGAGGAAGCAGCCTTCATTTCGGCTTGTTCCGGAGCCATGTAAAGCAACGTGCCTTTGAGGCCGGTGCGCGAGTGGCTGTCCGCCGTGTGAGCCATTCCAAAATCAATAATCTTTACCGAGTCATCTTCCATAACGATAATATTTGACGGCTTGATATCGCGGTGGATGAGGCCCTTCTCGTGCGCGGCGTGGAGTCCACGGCAAGTCTGGGAGATGATGTCGACGGTCCGCTCCACCGTCAGACGATGACTGGCGGACCTGATCAGTTGGCCCAAAGACATTCCCGGCAGCATGGGCATAATGAAGAAAGGCTTGAGGCCGCCTTCGAATTCGAACTCGCCGATGTCGATGATCTCGACGATGTTGGGATGATTGATGTGGGCCAGGACTTCGTATTCACGGTGGAAAAGCTGGAGCGAGCCGGGATCGGAGACGTCCAGCAAAGTCTTGATGGCGACGTCGCGCCGCAAGACGGAATCAAAGGCCTTATAGACTATTCCCATCCCACCCCGGCCCAGGATTTCCTTGATCTGATAACGCCCTTTGAGAATCGCGGGAGTGTCCATGTGAGGTTACCTTGTCGATCATCGGCTAGCCGCCGGGCTAGCCCGTTCCCGGAAGGCGCCCGTCGAGAGATGGGCGGCCGCTTTGGCGCTCCGAGACTAACTCAAACGGCAACCAGAATCAAGCAGGTGTAAAGATCGAATCATGGGAGGCACAGAGGCAGTGCCGAGGACGGGACGATTGCGCAAACGGACACGCTGAGGCTTGGAGTGCGGCCGTGGAGCTTCGAGAGGTGCGGCCTTCCAGATGCTGTGCTATCCCAATGCAGCAGCTCCGCTGGCGCACTCCAAGCTGACGTTATTTCTTATCCACCATGGCGTCGATCACGCCTTCGCTGACGCCCGCTTGCTTCAATTTGATCAGCGCATCAGGCTCGGTGTCAAAGGCGCAATTACTGTTGGCGATCTTCTTGATGATCACGCTCTCCGGCAGCTTGGCTTTCACCAGCTTGATGACGTCGTCGTTGGTCATCGTGGGCCCAGTCGGAGCGGCCGGTTGGGCGGCGGCAGGAGCGGCGTCCGGAGCGGCAGCTGGCGCTTGAGCCTGGTCCTGCGCCTGGCCCGCGGCTGCCTGTTGATCTTGCCCGCCCTGCTGCTGCCCCTGGCTCTGTTGCGAGTCACCACCGCTATCGAGCTGGAATACCTCGGCGATGGTGTCCTCGATCTTGCTGACATCACCCTTCTCGAGGAAGCCGGGCGCAAACTGGAAGTCAACCTCAGCCTTGTAATAGGTGGGCGGATCGGTCTTGTTGCAAGTGTCGCAGGCCACTACGCCAAAGCCGATCTTCTCGTTCTTGAAGTCGACAGTGATATTCGAGGGGTACACCTTTTCGCCCTTCTTGAAGTAGCGAGTGTCACCTGTGCTCGTTTTGGAATCCGACACATTACTGGAGCCAGGGATCTTGTTTTTCAGAAAGCCGCCGAGCTTACCGCCTCCTGCCCTGCTTTGCGTGCACCAGCCGCTCGGAGGTTTGAGGTTGGCATTTTCATATTTGGACGGGCATCCTTTCGGGTTCGCATACGGTACGCCCAGGATTCCGCCTTTCTGGATGGCGAGCACGGTGCCTTCCTCGATCACCGTTGGACCGTTTGAGTCGGACCCCATCTTGGCGCTCTTATACTGCGCCTGGAGTTGCTCCTGCACGGAAGGCGGGGCAGCATTTTGACCGGCCCTGAGGGAACACGAGATGAACACCGAGACAAGCATGGTGAGAATTGAAACGAGGGTTCCGAGTTTCAGCCGCATGGTTATATTCTCCTTCAGAAATTGGCCGTCCTGCCCCTCGCACGAGACTCCCGCGGAGCGCGCGGACGACTGCAAACGGGAAAGAGCCGGGCGTCTTCGAGCCAGGCCCTCCCCGCATGCAAACAGTGAACCTCTTGCCATGTCTGAGTGGCTCCCGGCTAGCAAAAAAAATCCCAGGGGATCACCGGACCACTACTGGTTCTGCGAAACCTGCGCCACCGTCTGATCGGCCTGCTGCTGCTGCTGTGCAAGCTGATCCGCAGCGCCGGCGTCAGGCGCCGGAGGTGGAACTTCTCCAGCCATCGTGCCGGTGTCGGGAGGCTTCGGCAAGCCACCCTGGCCGCCCTTCTCCGCTAGCGTCTTCATCCCGGCATCGAGCTGTGCCTGGAACTGATTATGCATTTCCTGCAGATCCTGCACGCCGATGGCCACGGTCTGCCCGGTGGGGCAATCCGCCTTCTTGGTGCTCTGGATGCTGGCCGTGACGGTTGAATTGGCGTCCGGAGTATCCGAGAGGCGCATCACTACGTCACCCGCAGTCAAGCTGCATTCCTGGCCGGACGCGGGCACCGTGACGTCGAGATTGGCAGCCACCACGAAAACACGTTCGGCCGGATTCAAGGCGTCGGGCACCTGATCGGCCGAGGCCGCAGCCGCGGGCGCAGCTCCCTGCGGAGCAGCCGCCGCAGCCTTTTCGGCCGCGAGTTGCCGTTGCACCTCGTCCGCGATGGCCTGTTTGATTTCAGGCGTAAGCGGAGTCTGGGCACTCGCCTCTGCCGCGCCCTCGGTAGCGGGCGGAGCGTTGCCCTCAGCGGCTTGACCCGCCGCCGCGTTGGCCGCTGCCGCATTGGCTGCCGCCTGCGCCTCGTACGCGGCTTGCAGATTGGACGCGATCAGGTAATCCGTCAGCCAGAGTGAGGCCGTGGCGTATACCGGGTAGGGAGTGAAGAATCCGCCGTAGGCCCCCCACCAAGGCGAACCAGCCCAGCCCCAGGCTGCCGGACCGTAGTAAACCGGCGACACCCATGGGTTGTAGGCCCAGCCGTAAAAGGCGGGATGGTAGTAGTAGGCGGGAGCGTACCCATAGAAGCGCGCGCCGTGGTAGTAATAGCCGCGGTAGGCGTACGCGTAGGCATGTCCGCCACGGTAGTAGGTTCGTTGATAGTACGCCCGGCCACCCCGGTTGTAGTAAGAACGCTGGACGTAGCCGCCGCGTCCGTGCCCGTAGGTCACGACGGTACGGCCGTTATGCTCCGCTACAACGGTTCGGCCCCCCCCGTGAAGACTCTGATGAATCGTCATTCCGTTGGCATGGACTTCGGCCACTCTGCCGTTCGGACGACGGCTCACCTGCGCTGTGCCACCACCTTTTAGGGAAACGTTCGACGTAGTGCGCGCCGGCGTGGTCGAATGCATCCCTGCGTTGGCGGCGGGATGACCGCCTCCGGCAGCCGCGGGATGAACGCCCCCGGCGGTCGCGGGATGAACGCCCCCGGCGGTCGCGGGATGAACGCCTCCGGCAGTCGCGGGATGAACGCCCCGCGGCGGATGAGCCGCGGCCGATGAACGCCCCCGGCGGTCGCGGGATGAACGCCCCCGGCGGTCGCGGGATGAACGCCCGTGTTGGTCGCGGGATGAACGCCCGTATTTGTGGTTGGCCGCATGCCCGTGTTGGTCGTCGGCCGCACGCCCGTGTTGGTTGTTGGCCGCATGCCCGTGTTCGTCGTGGGCCGAACGCCCGTGTTCGTCATGGGCCGAGCCCCGGTGTTGTTCGCAGGCCGGGCGTTCGTCGCCGGCCTGGCGTTGTTCGTCGCCGGACGCGCTGCAGGTCTCGCAGGCGCTGGTCTGGGCGGCGGAGATGAACCCTTTTTCTGGTCGCCCCAAACCAGCGCAGAAGTTAGTATCAGAGTCAAAAGCACTATCAGCTTCCTGGGAATTCGATGGTCAGACATGTTTAGCCTCCAAATAACTGCTTTGTTGTGTCTATGGTTGATTTCCGACTTCGTCGGCCAAAGCAAAACCCCTGGGAATTACGCAATCCTTTAATCCTGTACCGAAAACACTGATCGGCCCGCCTCTCTGCCTACGGTTGTGCGCCCTGGTCGGACACCTTTTCATAGGCAGCAGTAGCCGTCGGCCACATATCGAGCAGCTGGTTCCGATCAAGATGTACACCGCCCGCACCTCCCGGTGTCTCGGCCCTCACTGCACCACTTCCCCCCTTCAGTTTGTAGCGTGCCCCTCCAGCCAGAATTTCTGTAACGGCGAGCGACGTCTGGCCGCCGCTCATCAGTCCTGCTCCGATGACTTCGGTGCCCCGGTCGAGAGGAACGGGTCCAGGCTGTGGGACCGGAAGAAGCAGTTTTCCGTGGAATCTAAAATTGCCGTCCGGCTTAATATCTATGGAACTCACCACAATGAAAAGGCGTGCGGCAGGATCAAGCCAAAGTTTGGCCGGTGGGCCACCGGTAGTGGCCGCCGCCATGTTCTGCGGTGAGGACGGCGGCAAAGCGGTATTGTTCGCCGCATCGCTCGCGGCCTCAACATGGGAGGGTGCTTTGCTCTTTTTCGAGGTCGGAACCCGGGAAGATGGCGCCGCGCCGGTCGTCACATTCGCCGATGACGGTGCGGAGGGCTGCGTACTCCCGGCAGCAGGCTGCTGGTCCGTGGAAGCGGCTGGCAACTGGCCTGAAGCAGAGGCATCGTTGGTATTCTGGGTGCTCGCGGGCTGTGGAGGTGTCTTGGGAATCTCCGCGGCCGCCTCCGCCGGCGGCGCAACTTGGCTGGCTCGCGTCCTCGCTTTCAGCAGGCGCGACAGCTGCATTGCCCCCACCGCAAGTAAGGCAATCACCGCCAACGCTCCGAGAATCATGAAGACAGCGCGATTGTTCCTGGAGGTGGTTGGAGGAGGAATCACAGCAGGCGCAACGGGCGGCACGGAGGGGCTCAGGTAAGGCGTGGTTGGTTGAGGCTGCTCCTCGGGCGGCTGGCCGGATGGCGCGGCCAAGACCGCAGTAGCGGAAGGCGCCGCGCCCGAACCGGCTTCTTGTACGCCCAAGCCTGGCGCAACGACTGGCGCAAGAGCGACCGGCAAGCTCGTCACTGCTCCGTGTACAGATTGCAATGCGAAGCGGAATGCCTCCGCGGACTGGAACCGCTGACCAGGGTCCTTTTCGAGCGCGGTCATGATGATGTCATTCAGCGCTTTGGGCAATTCTGGCTGAATATCGAGGGGAGGAGCAGGAGTTTTCTGCAGGTGGGCGACCATCAAGTCGTAATCGCTTTGACCTTTGAACGGCCGGGATCCGGTTACCATCTCATAGAGAGTGACGCCAAAGGAATAGAGATCGGAGCGGAGGTCGAGGGCGAGGCCCTGAACTTGCTCGGGCGGCATGTAGTAAAGGGAACCCATGGTGGTGCCGGTCATCGTCAGCTTGCGGTCCGTGGCGGATTTCGCAATTCCAAAGTCCATCAACTTGACGACGTTCTGGGGGGTCAACATGATGTTGGCCGGCTTGATGTCGCGATGGATGACCCCTTGCGCGTGCGCGTAACCGAGGGCGGAAAGCACCTGGGAGGCGTAGTCAACCGCATCGGGGACAAGAAACGGGCCGCCCTTCAGCTTGTCCTCCATGGTTGTCCCTTCCACAAACTCCATAATCATGAGAAGTTGATTCTCCAGGCGAATAGCGGTGTGAAGCCCGGCAATATTGGGATGATTCAGGCTGGCGAGGACCTTAATTTCGCGAAGAAAACGGTCAGCAAGTTCGGGTGCGTTGGCAAGATCAGGCAGCAGGACTTTCATGGCATCGACGCGGTCGGAGATCTGGTTTCTAACCTTATAAACCCTGCCCATGCCCCCGGCGCCTAAGATGCCGATGATTTCGTAGTCCCCAAGCTTGTCGCCGATGTTGAAACTCATTCCTTGCCTCCCACGACGAAGGGCCGCTGTCTAGCCACGGTCATCCTGAGCGCCACGAAGTATCCCGCAGTTGTGAGATCGGGCGCTCTTCCCCTTCCAATGGCCATGCGAACTACATATGTTTTACCGTGATGTCCCAACGCGATGGCCTCATGGTATCACATTTCGGCGGAGGGAACAACAAACAGAGTGCTCTTGGAATGAGAGTTTTCGGGCAGGGATGATTTTGCCGCGAAGGGCTTAATTCGGCCGTTGATTCCGGCGGAATTGCAAGATCTACCCGATCAGAACGGTTGGGAGCCCGAGGATGATTTTGCCGCCGTGGGCTGTGGTGTCCGTCATCCGGGCGGCCGGCAGCGATCCAACCAGGACCGTGAATGATCCCAGCACAATGACGTCGGGAGGGCCTACACATGTTGCCATGTCGGTGACGCGGGCCTGAGGCAGGCTGCCGGTCAGGACGGTGGGGCAGCAGGGTGGAAGGATGGGACCGCCGACGTGCGGCACGAGCACGGTCAACATCGGGCAGACGTGCATGTCAGTGGTTCGAGCAGCAGGCATACCCATGGTTGCCTCGATCCTTGCAGCGCCGACCTTCAGGCCGGCATTGTCAGGCTGACCTGAAGGTCAGCGCCGCCTTAGGTTTTGATCCTGGCCATCAACGCCATGCCTTTTTGCAGAAAGACACGATACTTCTCAGGCGCTTTCTCCGGCTGGTTCTTCACGGCAGCAATCAGCACCGCGCCGGCGACAAACTGCGGGGTCACCTGATCCGGCGGAGCAACGGGGTCAAGATCCGGCGCCACCACACTCCCGCCACTGTAAAACGCCGCCAGGGCGAGCAGATCCGAGGGGCTCTCCGGCCCGTCTTCAGCGAGCGCGGCCTTTGCAGCCTGGCGGTTTCCCTCATCCGGATTCGAGACCCAGCGTTCCGCCGCGACCTGCGTCTTCGAAATCTGCGAGGCGTCCTCCGTCCCTAGACTATGGCGCACGCAAAGGCAACCCCACCCCACGGCTTCCCGTTTGGGAAGGGTGAAGGCGAGGAGGCGGGTGGCATCCGGGAAAAGTTCTCTCCGGACTAATAGCTCGAGAAACTGCCGGGAAGTATGCTCATCCTTGAGCAAGGCCTTGGCTGCGTCTCCCAGCTTGGCTTGCTCGCAGAGATCCCTTACGGTGACGACAGGTCTAACTCCCGGCGCAGTGCTGCCCATGGTACGAACTTCCTTCCCTCAGATCAATTGATCATTACCAATCCACCCTTCAATATCAGCAAACCGTCCCCTTTCACCTGGGCAATAGCCTGGCCTTCTATGGTGATCATAATACCTTTAATGGTAACACCGGACTGGTCAATTACGATGCTGTTTTGGCCTACCTTGAGTGTGATGGACTGCATGGCCTCCGTGGTACTGGCACCCAGGTCAAGCTTGGTCGATTGATTGCCCATGCTGATCTTCAGAGAATCGTTGCCCATGCTGAGGGTTGTGTCCCGATTGCCCTGGCTGATCTTCAGAGTCTCGTTGCCGGTGTCGATGGCGGTGTCGCGATTTCCCTTCTGGATGGTAATCTTCTCGTTCCCTTTTTGAACGACCTCGGTGCGATTGTTGGTGATGGTAATGGTCTGGTCGTTGAGCACCTTCAGGTCGTCGTTGTTTTCCACGCGCACGGCCATGTCTTTCTGGGCGCGCATGTAGAAAACTTCGGAACCCATCGTATCGTCGAAGGTCAGAACATTGGAGTCGTGCTCGCCCCCGCCTTTGGTACTGCGGGAGCGGAAGCCGCTGATGTTTTGCTTATCGGGCAGGGTGCAGGGCGGCATTTGCTGCGCGTTGTACACACAGCCGACGATAATCGGGTGGTCGGGTTCGCCCTCCTCGAAATCAACCCAGACCTCCTGGCCAATGCGGGGGAGGAATATCGCCCCCCAGTTCTTTCCAGCCCAAATCTGGGAGACGCGGCACCAGGCTGTGCCCGTGCCATTCCGGTATTGGTCCCACGGGAACATAACCTGAATCCGGCCATACTCATCGGTGTGGATTTCGTCACCACCGGGGCCAATGACGACGGCTGACGCGAGGCTATGGACGTGAGGCCGCACGGTCACCCGGGCAGGGCGGAAAGGAATTGACTCCGGAATGCACGTAAAAGCATTCGAGTAAGACTCGCCTTTTGCCTTTCCGGAGGTGCGGAAAGCGTCTGTGACGCCGTGATGCTGGATTTCCGTCAGGACGTAGTCCTTGTTCATGGAACTGGAAGGATGCCCCAGCAGAGTAAACTTGTAGCCGCTGATAAACATGCGGCAGGTGCTCGTTCCCGAAGCCAAAAGATGCCCGGCCTCGATCTCCTGCATGCGGATCTTAGCGAGCCCCTGCCCGGCGTCCTGAGTCAAATGCTCACCCGGGTAATCGTAGACCTCGTACTTCGAGTTGCCGCCGACGTCGAACATGGTGGGCTCGGTGGCCATCAAATTGGCGGAGGGTGTCTTGAAATTGTAGTCCTGCTGGGAGAATTTTCCAGGGCGGAGTTCCTGCTCGAGTTGCCACGATGTGATGAGGTCTTCGTGATGCCCGCCCGAGACGGTGCCATGGAGAATCTCGCTTCGGCCCGGACAGGTATCGTGACTGGTTGGAGAATCCGCCAGCACCAAGGTGTGGCGGTGCTCCTCGTGCTTAAAAAAATAGAAGATGCCGTACTGCTCCATCAAGCGGGAAACAAAATTAAAACACGATTCCCGATACTGCACGACGTAGTCCCGAGTTGGGTAGGAATTCTGGAGCTTATTCTCGAAGTCGTTGAACCCCTGATCACTGAACACCGAGGTGATGATATCGGAGATGCTCTTGTTCACGAACCCATGGCAATCCGCACCCCGGGTCAGCAGCCAGAGCCATGGCACCATTTCGGCAGTGTAGGCCGTGAATTGTTCTTCTGTCGCGTGCTGTGCAAAGCGGCTGATGATGCCATTGATGTAGCGGTAGGATCCGTCCTCTTGCAGCAAAGAGAGGGTAACGTTCTTGCCGATGATGTCGGAAAATGCGATGGAGGAATTCTCAGAAAGGAGGTCGAGCTGGAACCTGAATAGGCGCGATATTCCCTCGCTGCCGTGAAAACCTCGTAACAGGAGGACATCCGTACCCAGCGGAGTGTCGATCTTAAACAGTCCACCTTCTTGTGTGAATGTGGGCATAGGATGGCTCTCTCAGTAGTTGAAAGTCGAGAGTCGAAAGTCAAGAGTCAGGCAGCCAGGAAAACCAGCTCCTCCAACTCTTTACTCTCGACTCTCTTAAACCTAATCTCTCGACTTTCGACTTTTGACTTTCGACTAATTATACACAAACGCCCCATCCGGCCCCACGCTTACGCGCAGGGTCGTCATCTTCTCTCCTGCCGACATCTTTCCCAACAACTGGCGTGAGATATCGGGGAGCAGGGTATTGGTCAGAATATTGTCCACGTTGCGCGCCCCGCTCTCGACTTCGGTACAGCGACTGGCCACCGTGTCGATGAGGACCGGGTCATAGGTGAGCTGGATGTTATGGTTATCCTGCATGCGCCGTTGGATCTTGGCCAGCTTCAAGACCACGATCTTTTTCAGCGCTTCATCGCGGACAGGATAGTAGGGGATGATCACCATGCGGCCCAGGAATGCCGGCTTGAAGGTCTTATTCAGCTCCGGCTTAAGCGCCTTCACCAGGGGCTCGGGACCCGGCATCGTTCCCGGATCGGCGCAAAGCTTCATCATCTTATCCGTCTGCGCGTTTGTGGTCAGGATAATGATGGTGTTCTTGAAGTCGATCTCGCGCCCCTCGCCGTCTTCCATCATGCCTTTATCGAAAACCTGGTAGAAGAGCTCGAGAACGTCGGGATGGGCTTTCTCGACTTCATCCAGCAGAACCACGGAATAGGGACGACGCCGGACGGCTTCCGTGAGCACGCCTCCTTCCCCATAGCCGACGTATCCTGGGGGAGAGCCTTTTAGAGTGGAAACGGTATGCGGCTCCTGAAACTCGGACATGTTAATGGTGATCAGATTGTGTTCGCCGCCGTAAAGGAGATCGGCGAGGGCCAGCGCAGTCTCCGTCTTGCCCACGCCGCTTGGCCCGATCAGCATGAACACTCCGATGGGCCGGTTGGGATCATCCAAACTGGCCCGCGAAGTCTGAATCCGCTGGCCGATGATGTCCAGAGCATGGGTCTGTCCGATCACGCGTCTCCCAAGGTGATCGCTAAGCGTCAGGACGGTCGAGATCTCGTCTTTAAGCATCTTGCCTACAGGGATACCCGTCCAGGCGGAAATCACCTCGCCCACAATCTGGGCGTCAACTGCCACCCGCATCATAGGCGTTTCGCCCTGCAAGGTCGCCAGTTCCGCATCCAGCTTCACCAGTTCCGCTCGCATCGCAACGGGGTCCGGAGCGGGAGCAGGTGCGACCGCAGCCGCAGTGGCCGGCGGCAGCAGGAGCGGCCGCAGTCGCCGCGGCAGCCTGGGCAGGCGCCTCCGGCGCGGGCTGAGCGGCCGGCGTCGCTCCGTGGCCGTCGCCCGCAACAGCCGCTTCCAGTTGGGTGCGCAAATCCCGAATCTTTGAGACCAGCTCGTGCTCTTTGGTCCACCGTTCGCGCAGAGTTTTCAGGCTGGCCTCGACCTCCGCCTTCTGTTTTGCGATATGCTCAAGGCGTTCCCGATGATCCGCGCCGATCGCTCCCTCGCGTTCCAGAATTCGCTGCTGAACTTCCAGATCGTCCAATTGCCGGGTGGCGTCCTCAATCGCGGGAGGCGTAGCGCTCTGACCCAATGCCAAGCGCGCACAGGCAGTATCCAGCACGCTCACTGCCTTGTCGGGAAGCTGACGGCCGGCCAGATAGCGGTGCGAAAACTTGACGGCGGACGTCAGGCCTTCGTCAAGGATGCGAACCTTATGGTGTTTCTCGAGAGCTGGGATGATGCCGCGCAGCATCACATTGCACTGCGTTTCGATCGGCTCTTCCACCTTGACCACCTGGAAACGCCGCGCCAGCGCCGGGTCCTTCTCGAAATACTTCTTGTACTCGGACCAGGTTGTAGCGGCGATCGTCCTTAGTTCACCGCGTGCCAAGGCGGGCTTAAGTAGGTTCGCTGCATCGTTCTGGCCGGCCTGGCCGCCCGCCCCGATCATCGTATGCGCTTCGTCGATGAAGAGGATGATAGGAATGGGGGAAGACTTGACCTCTTCGATGAGCCCTTTCAGACGGTTCTCAAATTCACCCTTGATACCTGCTCCCGCCTGCAAGAGCGCCAAGTCGAGTGAGCGAAGCGTAACATTCCGAAGCGGCGGTGGTACGTCGCCTTGGGCCACGCGGAGGGCAAATCCCTCCACCACCGCCGTCTTCCCTACGCCGGCCTCACCGGTAAGAATGGGATTGTTCTGGCGGCGGCGCATCAGGATGTCGATGATCTGGCGAATCTCCATATCTCTGCCCAGCACCGGATCAATTTTGCCGGCCTTGGCATTCTCGGTGAGGTTGACCGTAAACTGGTCGAGATTGGCTGTCTTGCCGGCGCCTGCGGGCTTTGGCGTGCCAGGAGCGCCTGCCGGAGCCGCCTGGGCGGCCACCATTTCCTCTTCCGAGCCTTCCACGATTTTCGCGAAGTCTTTGCGTAGGACATCGCCGTCTATCTTTTGAAACTCCTTGCTCACCTCGCGCATCTCCCGGCGCAAGTCATCGTCCCCAGTCAAGGCGAGGATCGCGAAACCTGTCCGGACCTCGCCGGCATTAAAGTCGATCGACCCGATGGTCCACGCTCCAGTCATCATCTTCACGACGTGCGGGCTGATGGCCGGTGTGCGAGCATTGCCGGTCTTAAGCTTATCGAGACTTCGATTCAGTTCACCGGTGAGGCGAGACTTGTCCACGCCGAAGTGGCTGGCGATGCGCGCGAAGTCGCCATCCGTCTGGTCCAGAAGTTTGAGCATAAAATGCTCGACCTCGACATCGTAGTGCCGCCTCGCCACGCAGAAGCCGGCAGCCGATTCGAGCGCGTTCCGGGTGGTGTCATTAAGTTTCCCGATCAACGACTTGAGATTTATTGCCATGCTATTCCCTCCCTGTTGTAGGGGCGAGTTTGCCTCGCCGACTGGCGGCGAACATCAGATTGTCGCACAAGTTCAGGCGACGTGGTTCTGCCGCGGCACAAAGTTCTCGAAAGAGCGTACAGAGCGGCAAAGCCGCAACCACATGCAGATGCTTCGCGCAGTTTACCCTGAGCGTGCAAACTGCAGACCCTTCGCTCCGCTCAGGGTGACAGCGAACGGGCTCAGAACGACATGTCATCCTGAGCGAAGCGAAGGATCTGCTTTTCTTCGCGCGTCGCAAGGCCCGTTCCTGGATAGTAGCGCTACTCCCAAAGCGGGAGTATCGTATCCGCCACGTCCGACGGCATTTCTTTAGTTCGGCCCCAGGTGGTCCAACCCAATTGCGGTGCAATTCCCTGCTCGGCGCCCAGTTCACAGCGCGGGACTTCTTCCCGCTTCAAGATAAGCTGAGCTTCAAAATCCAGCTCGTCGTTCGAAAAAAAGCGTGTCAGCTCCTGCAGTGGTTTGAAAGCCGAGCCAGTAGGCAGGAACTCCACGTATTGCTCCAGTGACAAGGGCCCGATTTTAACGCGCACTCGAGCGCTTTGATCCCAGACTTCATCACCCACCACGGCGCCGGCGCCCAGTTGTTCGGAATACGAGTTTGTCCCGTCGAGGCTGCACTGGTCGCTCTCTCCCAGGCTGTACCAACCCCCCGCAAACTGTTCCACCTCAACCGGAACATCAAAATAGTCACTCAGAATCTGTTCCAGCGCTGATGCCGAGCGCGGACGCTGCGCCAGTAAGCCCGAATAATAAAGCAAACAGTCGTCGGGCACCGTCTGCCGATTCTGGAGGCCGGCGGTCCCGAGACCGATCAAGTCCATGACATGGTGCGAAAAGTCATCGCCTTGACCGCGTTCGTAAGCGATCCAAAAGCGGTATTTTTCCCAGGCCTGAAAGAAATGTGAAATGAGCCGGTGGTTGAACGTGTCGAAGAAATCGACGGCCGCGGTATCCCCTGCCCGCGCCCTTTCCGTCGCGAAGACGGTGTAGACAGTCGGCAGCACGCCCTGCGGCCCGGTCAACCCCATGAAGTTGACCATCATCTCGACCGGGCCCTTCGCCGGCCAAGTCATGGATTGAATCTCGCTGGCAGGAAAAACCAGGGTTGAATTTGCCTTAAAACGGACCACCTCTGACGATGGAGGAGCAAACTTGCCCACTTCGACCCGATCAGGCAGAAACCGCTCGAGCAGGCGCACGGCCTGGAAGAACTCAAAGAGCTGCGGCTCATTTCGGAACCGCTCTTCGAGGGGCGTCTTCGTTACATCAGGATCGCTTGGCCGGCTCGCGGTGGCCATTCCTTCAATACCTCCCGGCGCTGGCGCGTCTTGACTACAAGCTGGCTGAAACTGTTCAGCGTTGCATAGAGCGCCAGGAAACGTTCAATCACGGCGGCGAACAGGAACACCCCCCCGCCCGCGAACTCGTCCTCGTCAAACTCCATCTGGACTCGCGTCCCGCGGGCGAAAGTTATGCCATTATCTGAAATAATGCGCGCGAAGTGACGTTGGCTTTGCAGATTCATGATTCCCGCCACTTGCTTTTCGAGGTCAACCGAATCCGAAAAATTGTACAGTCGGAGGATTTCCTGGAACGCCTCCTTGCCCTCCTCCGCGATCGACAGGTAATTCAAGGCCAAGTGGGAAATAAGACGCCAAAGCGCGCCCCTCCCCAGGGGCGGGCGGAGGGTTGCTGTGGGCTTGCGGAGGGCGATCGCACCTTTAATGGAACCGACTCCCTCGATTTCGAAGTCGCCGCTCTCATTCCCAAACGGCAAGCGCGCCAGGATGTCGCGGTTGCTGCACGTGCAGCGAACTGTGATGGTTTCGGCCTCGGGCATGGAGTCGCGCGAGCCGAGATTAACCAGGTGCAGGAACATTTCCGTGCCTTCGTCGCCTTTGCGGCGGGAGAGGCGGCGCGTCGTATGCCAGAAGGTCTGACTCTTGTCCCTCAGAGTCTTGTGGCGGTAAGCGTAGAACGGCTCGTAGTGAGTAATCTCGTGAGTCTGGGGATTCGAACTCAGGACCTCGTCAACCGAGAATATTTCCGTGGCATTCCGGCGCCGTACGTCCGGCACGATGGGATATTCCGACCGGTTCTGAGTCAAGAGAATGGGCTCAGCGGTTTGGGGAAACAGGTTAATGACCGGAGAGCATGCCAGGCGGAGCGTCTTCGCGTTGATCCCCACTTCCAACCGCTGTTGCCGGTGGCTGGCTTCAAAAGGGGAAACGAGGAATATCAGTTCAGCGCGGCCGCCCTGTGCGGCGCGCGCCAGCCCTTCCAGCCCGCTCAGCTCAAAGAAGAAGAATTTCTCCGGAAGCGAAAAGTACTCCTGGAGAATCCGGTAACCCACAAACGACCTGCGCGGGTACGGCAGCATGGACTCGTCTTCAGTGAAGCCCATGGGGCGCAGGGGATTCTCGGTCAAAATGACGGGAGGCTTGCGCGTGTTGACAGGGTCTCTGATCACTACTTGATAGCAATTGTTGCTCAGCAGTTCGTAAAGCGAGTGGACGATGTCCCCTTCGCCGTGAAGGTAGAATCGGAGCGAGGTGAGGTTGAGTTTATCGAAGGTGAGGTCGGAAAGGCAGCGCAACTCCACTCGCAGGGCCGCGGCCGCCTCCGGGGCGCGCAAAGGAGGGTTCAGCTTGTCCGGCGTCAACCACTTCGCCTCGGCGATCTCGACGGGCCAGAGCGTCACATCGTAGGAGGTTCGGAACTTGCAGGGCACACCATCGACGGGCCGCGAATAAAGCACCGAGCCGCGAGGTATCTTCAGGCTCGAGGTGAGTTTGCCCTGCGCCGGGTCCAGACGAAACTCCGCGATCGTCATTGCGGGGATGGGCCTGAGGAAATGTGGATAGATCACGCTAAGCAGGCCCTCCGTGATCTGGGGGAACTCATCGTCAATCTTCAGGTGAACCCGAGCAGCGAGGAAGGCAAAACCCTCCAGCAGTCTCTCGATATGGGGGTCGTCGCAGCGGGTGGCTTCGAGTTGCAGGCGTGCGGCTATCTTGGGATGCTTCTCGGCAAACTCCGCTCCCATCTGTCTCAGGAAGCTCAGTTCGCTCTCGTAGTATTCCAGAAGATCATCGCGCATGCTACGAACCCTTGACCTGATATTGTCCGCTCATCGGCTCCAGCATGGTATCGAACAACACTTGCTCCGGCGCCGGATCCATGCGCAACAACCCCTCAATGGCAAAGCGGATGACACGTTTATCGTCCGTCGCCGGCTCCATTCTCACCTTGACGTTGAGAAGCCTGGGCTCGAAAAAATTGACCGATGCCTTGATGGACTCGAGCAGGAAGGCCTGGTCTTTGGACGACCGTAGATACAAACTTGTAACATCGGGCAGTCCGTAGTTGTAAACGGACCGTCCTAACTCTTTGAGCGAGGCTGGGGACTCTTCGATCGTCTTGCGGCTGTTCAGCAGCCACTCCAGGTCGCGACGCACGGCAGCCTTCAGGTCACGCACAGATTGGGCCCTGCTGACCGGGGGCTCCAGTTTGCGCTCGGGCTCCACATCGATGAGTCGGTCGATCACCGACAACGTGACGGGGCCTTCCCTTTGGGTTGTCGGCATCAGGTTTCAAGGCAGGCAATAGCCTGGACAGGATCGAGGCGAACCACCGTTTGGAAAAGTCTGAACTTTTCCGACTCGTCTCCCTGCACCCTCTGGCTGTTCTTAATAATCGTCACCAGGGCTTTGGCTACAACTGCCCTATCCTCCCACTGTTCCACGTGATTATTATCGAAAATCGTCACCAAATCGTCGAGAATAGGCTGCGCGATTTGGGCCTGGCCGGCCGCGATGCAGATCTCGGCAAGTTGCAATTTGCGGAAGAACTGGCCCCTGCCCGAAAGTTGCCTATCCACCTCGCAGCGCATCACGTCGATGGCCTTCTGAGCTTGTCCGGAGGTCAGCGCCTGACGGGCCTGTTCGTAACTGTCAACGAACTTTCGGTGCCAACCAGGAGCGGAGTGATTCTGTATCACCGGCGCCTCCGCCACAGGAGCATCTGAAGGAGCCGTCTCCGGCGCCGGCTGAGCCTCCGCCTCTGCCGCCAGCTCTTGCAACCACGCCCGGGTCTCGCTGTTGGCGGCCGGGGTGTCGTCGAGCAGATTGGTCTCCAGAAGTTGCGGCAGAGCCTGTAGGAGCGCCTTCAGCTCGGAGCGAATCGCGATAGCGATTCCGTCATACTTGTCTCCCAAACCTACACAGGCATCCACAACGAAGCGCTGCAAATCCAGCCAACCTCGGCTGCACGGAAGTGACATGGAGTTTTCAGCCGCCTCCAGCAACTCCTCCCACTTTCCCTCAATCGCTAACCGCTTGACATGCTGCCGCAGCGCCGTGGGCGGCCCCTCCAGCAAAGTTAGATCTGGCGCCTGGAGAGCGGCGCGAAGCTCACCCCACCGTAACCCGCGCAGCATCAGGAAGGGCCCCGGGCTGTAAGGGTCTAGCTTCCGCAGGGTCGCCGCAGCGCGTACCACATTGGCGATTGCATCCCGGCGTGGGGCAGGCTCACCGTCAGCCAGAGGGATGACGATACCAGTCACCCCGGGTGCACCTCGACGAGTTGCGGCGGCTCCTTCGCCCCCCGCCCCCTCCTCGGCGCCCGGCTCAGCGGTACCCTCCGCTCCCGGTTCAACGGGGTCCGGCTCAGTCTCTCGCTTCTTCTGAAGAAGCAGGTGGACAGTGTGACGGACAGTCTCCAGCCCTTTCTTCAGATCTGTGAAGCTCGGTGCAACATCACCAAACTTCTCCTGACAGAGATTATCCAAAGCCTGGACGGTTGCCGTGCTGCCGTCGAGTGCGGCCTCGGCGGCGAGGTAAAAAGCCTTGGGAGTTTCGGTGAAGGACCTATCGAACTCCTCCGGCGCCACTTTCCCGTGCTCGAGCAGCTTGGCCCGCGCCTCTTTCTTCTCGGTGGTGTCGGCCTGCTCTTCGTAACCGATTTTCTTGGATTCGGTATAGTCCAGCCACCCATGTCTCGCCTTGTTGAGGGGGGCATTTTGGAGCGGCGTGAGAAGGCTTGAGTCAATCCACTGGAGCGGCACCGCCCTCAACTCCGCATCGCCATCTTCGAGTTCAGGATATAAGCCGTCCCAGAAAGTGCCGACTAGACCTTGAAGGAGATCCAAACCCTGCTTTAGCCCGACAAAACCCTCAGTGCGCAGCATGGCGTCGGTGAGCCATGCGGCAATCTGAAGGTCCTTAGTCTTCGTAGAAAGGGCCTCAACTGCCAGCTTCACGACCTGGGGGTAGTCCGCTTTCTTGCCCTCGGTCTTCCATTCACCCTCTTGGACTTCTTCCTCTTCACGACGGGCTTCTTTGATCTTGTCGTAGAGGGGTGCGTAGCGCAGGTCTTCGCCGCAGGGCTTTTCGCCTGGAATCGCGTTGAGTAGATTATCGGGAAGAGGCATTCTGAGTTAGACCGTAACCTGTGGTAAATTGAACTCCAGTTGGCGGACCTCGAGAAGTGGAAATTCCTCGCCGTCCACCAGCAACATTTTCTGGCCGATCGGCGCCGCCGTGCCCGACTCGTCTTCTTCCCAAACCGTCATCCGGCCCAAGCGGACAGCATCATCAGAGTGCTGCCAGGCAAAGGGGGACAAGGCCGGTATCAAAACTTCGCCAAGCTCGGTGCCCTTCAAAGCGGGACCCGCGCGTACTACAGCCGGCGTCCACAACATATCGCGCAGGCGGCGCGGCGGCTCCATCTTGACGGAGGCCAGATGTGCAAAATTGATCCAGAGATAATCCCCGCCGGCAAAAACCTCCAGGCGAGGCCCGATCCGAGGATCGCCGTCCGCAATCGCCTGGAAGGGCTTCCCATTTAGCGTACCCGCGACGGTTTCTGCGCCTGGGGAGGTTTCTCCGGCAGGCTTGGGGTATTCCTTCTTCTGAAACAGATCCTGCCGCGTCCTCTCAGCCTGCAAGGCGCTGCGGTAAAGCAGTGCCCCCATGCCGCTATTGGGACCGGCTTCCGCCAGCAAGTCCAGTTGTTTCTCCGCTCGATCGTATTCTCCCGAGAAGCAGAGCAATTCAAAGAGGAATGTACGGCGCTGGGTGTCCTCAGGACTGTTGCGCAACTCCGCCCCCAACGCCTCAATCGCCTCCTTGAGTTTACCAGCTTGAAAGAGGTGATTCGCGTTTTCCATAGTAGTATCGCGCTGACCCCGTTTGGCGGGGTCAGCGCATTGGCCAGACTACAGCCTATTTTACCTGCTCTCTCTTCCTGAGGTCGTACTCAACTTCCCCGCCGGAAACCAGCTTGCCATCCGCTCCTTGCACCTTGTAATCATAATCGATGGTAGCGTAGGAGACCGAAATGGATTCCATCCCCGTTTCTTCGCCTGACGAGCCGCCGCATTGAAAGCTCGACACGTAGACTTCCGTCAACTTGATGATCAGGAAGTCTTCGGGAGTCTTCTGGCCGGTCTGCTTGCTGCAATAAAGGGTCGCGTCCTTCGCGTGATCGCCGGTGACGCAAAGGGTCAACAGCTTGGGACTCGACTTGTCCACTCTCTTGGTAAAACTGAGATCGGACATCGAAACTTTTCCAGCGCTCATACCCTCGCCCACGATGGTCGTCGGGTTGCTTGCGCCCCAACTCCACGACAGCAGTTCGATCGTCCCCTTGTGCTTCGTGGACGCGCTTTCGCCCGGTGCTTCCTTGACTTCCAGATGGTATTCAATCGCCATATTCATCTCCTCGTAAGATTTGGAATTTGAACGAATACGTGGCGGGCTTTTGCGCGCCACCCGCCCCCAAGCTGTTATTTATTGGCAGACTGCGGCAGCGATGCCACCAGCCGTAGCGATACCGTAAGCTCGTCGAGTTGGAAGTGCGGTCGAAGGTAGGCCACGGCACGGTATACGCCAGGTTTGCCCTTCACCTCTTCCACATCGACGCGCGCCTCCCGCAACGGGTACTTGGCCTTCACGGACTGGGTTGCGCCGTCGTCCGTCGTGATGTATTGCGAAATCCAGCGGTTCAGGAACTTCTGAATCTCTTCGCGGGTGGTGAAACTGCCGATCTTATCCCGCATCATCGCCTTCAAATAGTGGGCGAACCGGCAGGTGGCCATGATGTAGGGCAACTGCGCGGACAGTCGAGCGTTGGCATTGGCCGCATCGCTGTCATACAATTTGGGTTTGTTGGTGGACTGCACGCTGAAGAATGCTGCTTTGTCCGTCCCCTTGCAATGCACCAACGGAATCAACCCCTGGTCAGCCAGTTCCTTCTCACGGCGATCGGTGATCGCAATTTCCGTGGGGCACTTCAACGCCACGTCGCCTTCGTCGGTGCGGAAAGTATGGGCGGGCAGGCCTTCCACCAAGCCTCCGCCTTCGACGCCTCGGATGGCTGCGCACCAGCCATACTGGGCGAAGGCGTTCGTTAAGCGCGCTCCCATCGCATAGGCGGCGTTCCCCCAAAGGTATTTGGAGTGATCGGTGCCGTCCACACCCTCTTCGTAATTGAACGCATCCACCGGGGCCGTGTCACGGCCATAGGGCAGGCGCATCAAGACGTGCGGCACACAAAGCCCCACGTACCGCGAATCGTCGCTCTGCCGAAAACCCTTCCATTTGGCGTATTCGGTGGTATCAAAAATCTTGGCGATGTCGCGCGGCTGGTCCAGTTGCGTGAAGCTCTCCATATTCATGAGTTGCGAGGCGGCAGCCGTCAAGAATGGTGCGTGCGCAGCCGCTGCAACGTTCGACACCTTCTCCAGCAACTCCAGGTCCTCCGGATGCTTGCCGAACTCGTAGTCGCCGACGATCGCCGCAAAGGGATCGCCGCCGAATACCCCGAACTCTTCCTCATAAATCTTCTTAAACAGGGCACTCTGGTCGAACTCAGGCGCGCGCTGCAGATCGCGCAGAAGATCCTTCTTCGATACGTTCATGACGCGTATCTTCAGCATCGGGCTGGTTTCGCTTTGGCTGAGAAGGTACTTTAAGCCGCGCCAGCTTCCTTCCAGCTTTTGAAACTGGGGATGGTGCAGGATCTCATTGAGTTGAATGGAAACCAAGTGGTCGATTTGCGCGATGCGGGCATTGATCATCGCCTCGGTGTCTTTCGAAATCGTGACCTGCCCTTCCAGCACCTGGTTGATAAACTCCTTCACCAGGCTTTTACCCCGCTCTCGCGTGGCCGCATCCGTTCCAACCTTACCTTGTTCAACAATCTGGTCCAGCAATCCCTTTTCCGCTACCTGCTCGGTCGCCGCTGCCGGCGTCTTGGCCATTTCCTGGTTAGCCATTGGATCCCTCCTTCTCTTCCCCATCCTTCTTACCACCCAGTTCCGCTCTCAACTGGTTCAATTTATCAGTGTTGCTGACGGCATCAAGCAGGACTTGATCGAGCTTATCGTTCGTCTGCAACGTGCCTTTCAAATCATTAAGGCGGGTGCGTAGATCAAGCAGTTCGCGCAGAGGTTTGACCTGCTTGGCCACATTTTCCGGCGAGAAGTCGTCCATGCTCTTGAAATCCAAACCGACCTTCAACTGTCCTGCCTCCGCATCCTCGCTGAGCTTGTTTTCGACCGCGAAGGCCAGATGAGGCTTCATGCTCTCTAAAACACTGTCGAAATTGTCAGGGTTTACTTCGACGAACCTCCGGTCCTTCAGCCTTGGTAAAGGTTCTGTAGGCTGACCTGAAAAATCACCTAGAACTCCCATCACGAATGGAAGCTCCTTGATCTCTATGGCGCCACCGGTTTCCACGTCGTAGGTCACGTGAACGCGCGGCGGACGTACCCTCTCAAGCTTCTTCTGGACGCTCTGTGGCATTCTGCACCCCTTTATTGGAATTTCTTTGTTTGCTGATTATCCTGAATCTCTACATTTCTAGCAGATCAACGAGTCCTTGTCAACCCGAAACTTGAAGCACGTAGTGCAAAAAGTGCTTAACTGCGTCCCGACGCCGCCCCTACCTGCCCGCGGCGCCCCCCGGCAGTTTAAACTCCTCCACTTCAAGGAATCCACCTGAGATAAAAACCGCCAGCAGCTTGATGAACTCCGGCAGCGGCGTTTCCAAATGGACAAAACTGTTCCGCTTGCAGAATTCGAGGAGCTCCCGCACTGACGACTTCCCGTCGCATTGCGGAAGCAGGAACCCCACCCAAGGCTGAACCCGGCATTCAACGCTAAAAGGATAATCCGTCTTCAGCCTGAACTCCTCCGGAAGCAAATCTCCGCCCTTCATTCGGTGGACGGTGTGGAGCTCAAATGAATGCGTGGCGACAGGGTGCGCCTCGGCGAGTTTTTCGATGAACCCCGGCTCCACAAAAGCGGTTTCCCATTTCAAGAGCCAGTCGATTTCTTCCCGGGTCGAAATTCGGCCAGCCGACCGCCGGGCGGTAAAGACAGGACGAAGATCGTCCCGGCGCTGCATGATCAGCCATCCGTAGCTCATGTTCTGCACACCGAGGTCCCTCAGCGTTTCTCTCATCTGTCGGACCGCCCCGCCACCTCCTTTGGTCTTCACGGCGTATTGCAATGCCGTGTCCGCGGGGGCTTGATCTTGCCGGACGATGACGAGAATATCAAATTCCGACTGCGCTTCGCCGAGCCAGGCCCTCACGCGTTGCTCGAAAGGGGCGCCTTCGCGGTCCGCACCTTGCGCCATGCAATACAAGCGTCCGCCGGGGCGCAAGCGCCGAGGCAGTCCCATGACGATGCGCCGGGTCACCTGTTCTCCATCCACGCCTCCGTCGTAGAAAGCCTGGGCGCGGCTCAGCACCGGCATATACGGCGGATGAGCGACGATCCGATCGAAGGTGAGGTCGTCCAGAGGCTCATAGACGTCACCTTGCATAATGGTGACGTTGTTTACACCATTCAGCAGACGGTTGAAATGCGCCATCTCCGTAGAGCGCCTGGTAATATCGACAGCCCATGTTGCGCGGCACCCACGCGTTGCCGCGTCGAGCGCCGCCACGCCTGTGCCGGAGCAGAGGTCGAGAAGGGCGTCACAAGGCTCCTTCGGCAATGTCGCAATGAACTGCGAAGTGTTGGGCGTAATGGCGGAAAAAACAAAATCTTCGGCTAATTCCGTGAGGTTCCCCTGCGGCAAAGTCCAGCGGTCCGAAGCGATGAACATCCCCCCAACCGGATAGAGCGCCACGGTAGCGAACATTTTCGTAGGCGTTCTCTCTCCTGTTTCCCTTCCCCGGTTGGGGAGGGGAGCAAGGGGTGGGGCGAAGTCCGGCGGACCTTGAATCAGCAAACCTAACTCTTTCATTGCTTCCAGTACGCCTGCCGGCAGTGCGGACTCCAGGACCTTGGCCTCGAGCAACTCCCCTACCAGGAACAAACGAATCAATACCCCCAGGGGGTCAAATTCATCTGAAAGGGTTATCCGCGTGCGGTCACCGGAAAGAAAATCGCTGAGCCCCGTCATGCCGACCCGGCGGCAAATGGACGGCTCATAGAAGTCTGATTGGCGCAGAAAACCACGCAAGCAAGCGAAATGAGGCGAAGCTTCGAGCGGCAATCGCAATGCGCGCACACTGTTCAGCTCTTCGGTTCGTGACCCCAAATGGCTCTCCTCTGCTACCCGCCTCGCGGCAGCGACTAGCGTGTGAACGGCGCAGCGGCCTCCCGCGCCCTGCAGATCACTTCATCAGTACCCCCGCGCGTGCCAGATCCTGCAAAATCGCCTCCGTGTCGGCGTTAATCCTCTTCTCCACAGTTTGCATGTCAACCACCGGCTTGCCGTCTTCCTCCATGGTCAGCTTCCCGGACTTGAATATCTCGGGTAAATCTCTGCGGAGAGCGGCGTGGTCGCGCGTGCCGTCGGCCAGCATCACTATTCCTCTTTGCAGCGAATCGCCCAGATGCAGGCTTCGGCAGTGCAGCGTAGTAATCACGTTCCCGTTCCGAGCCTCCAGTCGAGCCAGCGGGCTAGCCACCGGCCTATCGCTAACCTGACTGGCAAACGGGGGAACGTGAACGTGCAATTCGAGCAATCCTGCCACGTAAGTACGCCAGACGAATTCGGCAACCTCTGAGGCGATGTCCTGGTCTGGTTTTGGAACAAAACCCAATTCCTGACGCGCTCTGCACTCGGCTTCTCTCGCTAGCTTTTCAAATGGGACTCGCTCCGGACGTGACTTAATGAGATACCAGAACAGCGAGCGCGCCAGAAGGTTCGGCGTCGTGAGTTCGGTGCCACGAGGGCTGCAGAATGTTTCCTCCGCTTCCGGAGCGAGGTTCGGAAACTGAGCTTTCGGGCGCACTTGGGTTGAAATGAAGAAGGACCTCACGGAAACAGATTTCCCGGAGCGATCGAGCGCCACATCGTCGCGGCAAAGGAGCGTTTTCCGGAAGGCCCGCCCGCACATGAAGTCCAGGTACTGCTCCCTCAAAATGACGTCGTCGGAAATCTTGTCGAGCACTTCCTTCGCCTGTGGCGACAGCCCTCCGCTGTGCATCTCGAAAAAGTCAGTCTCACCTAAGAACTGTAGCCCGTGGCGCTGGGCATTCCCCATGAATTGGTGGAAATAGAACGGCTGGAAATCCCGCGATAACTCGTCATGATAAAGGCCTTCCTTGGAGCGCGTGGACATTCGCTCAGACTCTTCCCGGAGTGTTTTTGTGTAGGGTTCGGATTCTTTCCCCGAATTGGCCAACAGTTTGAGTAAGGTCACGGCTTGCTGGAGTTGCTGCTGTGGGTCGCGAAAATCCCGATTGTGGAACAACATCATCTCGCGCACCATCAGCCGGGAATAACTTCCCGGAAATGCGTCGTAACTGACATAAGCAATTCCCTGGGGCTCGAGGCTGGCCTTGCAAATGGCCAGAATCTTGTCGCGAACTTCCGCGGGGACCCAGGTGTACAGACCATGGGCGATGATGTAATCGAACCTGCCGTAGTCCGGGGCCATCTCCAGCAAGTCTGCCTGCCGCAAACTTAGATTCTTCAGCCCCAGTGCCTCCACCATGGCCTTTCCCCGAGTGATCGGTTTCGCTGCCAGGTCAACGCCCACAAATTCACTCTCCGGCAGACCCACGGCCATTGCTAACAAGTTGGCGCCGCTCGAGCATCCCAACTCCAGTACCCGGCAGCGCTCCACCGGCGCCGGCCGCATGCCGAAGTGCAGCCCGACTGTCGCCAGCCGATCAGGATGAGTGTGGGAAATAGGAAGCGATGGGTAGGCAACTTCGTCGTAAGGGTTTAACTCAGGATTTGACATTTTTGATAGCCTTCGGATCCTCGCTCACCGCATCCGCTCTCTCGAAATCTGCCATCCTGAGCGAAGCGAAGAATCTGCATTGGTTCACCTCGGACCGAAACTGCAGATCCTTCGCCCAGGTTACCCTGAGCGAAATGCAGACCCTTCGCTTCGCTCAGGGTGACAGCGACGATCCACAATCGAGGCCGGCAGAGTCCGTCTATAGTGCTGCCGTCTCAAGATTCCCAGCGTCCTGCCAAAGCGCTCGCGGGGTCGGCTATTGATTGAAATCGAACCATTCGCACCGCCGGCTGATCTTTCAAGGAGGCAAGCGGCATGAACCCCCGTTCCATCATTTCTTCTGCCGCCGTCTGTGTCAAAAGAGTCTCCGCGCACGGCAGGGTTTCGGTTTCGCCCTTTGACTTATAAACGTAGACGGGCAGTCCGTCTATTTCCGAATGCGCGCCCGGCTGTAGATCCCAGCCGTGCTCTGCAAAAGACTGCGCCAGCAGCAAGGCACCGGCGAAGGCTGCATTGCCCCACAGGTAATTCTCATGGGCGCCGGGATCCGGCATTTCTTCGAACTGGAAGCGCTCGATGGGCTCGGTATCTTTTCCGTACGGCAGTCGCAAAAGAAAACGCGGCAATGCCAGGCCCATAAAGCGAGCTTCCGCAGAACTCCTCAACCTTTGCCAGGATGCAGCCGACTCGCCGGAAATCGCCGGTTTCCATTGCTTCACTTCGGGCAAACCTACTGCGGAATCGCAGCCCAGGAGGCGGGGACTCGCGCCGGCGAGGAAGGGCGCCCCGGCGCTGGCGGCGACTTTGCCAATACGAGCCAGCAATTCGCTATCCTGCAAGCTGGGCCCAAAGGTAAAATCCCCAGCAATCACTGCCCAAGGGTCCGCCCCCGGCGTACCGACGGTCTTTTCCACCAGTAGTTTGTATAGTCCCGTCGATCTCAACTCGCCGGCCGTCAAGAGGTCAGCGGCAAGTTCCTGCTTCGAGACGTCAACCAGAAACAACTTGAGATTAGTATCCGTCTCTACGTTTCGCACCAGAAAGTAAACCGCTCGCCATGCAGCTTCCAGTGCTTGAAAAGCAGGAGCGTGCAGTAAAGCTCCCATCTGCGCGCTGGTGGCTTTGTCAATCAACCCGATTAGTTCCGCCTGCCGGGGATCGGCCTTCGTTACCAGATGCGGGGCGACAAGCTTGTGCAACAACCTGCTCCATTCGTCCTCCCGCTTGGCTGACGGATCTTGCTGCGCCTTGCTTTCAGTTACCTCCAGCATCTCATCCAGAAAACTGCCCGAAACCAGGTTTTGTACGTCCTCTGCAGTGGCTCGAGGCGAGCTCCCCGGAGCCTGCGAAGGCGCGGCTTGCGGCGAGGGCGCAGCAGTTGGCGCCGCTGCGGAGGTCAGTTCCGCCGCGGTCTGGGCGAACGTCGCCGAATCGCCGAGCTTCCGGCGCGTCTCCCGCAGCTTTTGGAATATCCGAACCTGCTCGAAAAGCCTGTCAGGATGAAAATCGTCCAGGTCCGAAAACTTCAGTGAGATGCAGAGGTCACCCTCTCCACCCGGCGTTAAATCCAGGTGAGGCGCGAGCTTGGCCAGCACGGAATCGAAGTTGTCACGATCGACCATGATCGGACGACGGCTGGCGAGAGCGTCCCCGGTCTCGAGCAAACCACGGTTTGCGCGGCCACTAAAATCCCCCAGGATCGCGATCCGAAAAGGAGTCTCTGGGTCTGGCCTTGCCTGCGCCTGCTCACGACCTGCGGTCACATCAAGGCGTATCTCACCGGACGAATGGCGGGTTGACATGGCTACTCCTCTTTGCTGAAGTTGTGTTGGCTGAACTGATTACCTTAACAATTGTACGCCAATTCCGGCCAACCACCAACACCGTCGGCAATCCGGTAGTGTCTCAGCTTGAAATAGACGCGACTTTTATCAGGCTGCAGAAAAAGGCTGTCTGTCATCCTGAGCGCAGTGAAGGATCTGCATTTGCTTGTGCTCAAGGAGATACTTCAGATCCTTCGCTGCGCTCAGGATGACAGGCCGGGGGACTTCTTCCGCAGCCTGCATGCGCGTCCATTTGGCGGGGGCGGCCCTTGTGGCCTCCCTCGTATTGGGGTGGGGTGAATTCAGGGCGGCCACGAGGGCCGCCCCTACGAGGTCCTACCTACATCGCTTCAGCAGTTCAATCGCCTTGTCCGCAATCGCTTCTCCGCTACCCGGGGCGAGCACGGTCGAAGTGGGTTCGTACCCGCCTTCCTGGAATCCTCTTCGGGTCGGGATGTAACCCAGGTCGTCATTCGCGAGCTCGACAATAAATGTGTACGGAAACGGCGATTCTTTTTGGATCCTAATTCCTAATTCCACGAAATACTCACCGGGAACAGCCACAAAGGCGACCGGTCCGACAGTCAAAACCTGGATCTCTGCCACAGCGTCTTCAGCCTGCCTCTTTTTGACTTGCACGATCTTCTCAGCCTTAACTCGTTCCAGCGTGAAGTCCACATCGGTTCGAGGGGGCTGCGCTACAATCTTCTCTGCCTCCCTCACCTCCTGATCGGTGACTTTCTCGAGCGGCAGCTTGATGGTTTCCGAGACCGCTTTGACGCGCACAGAGTCCAGCGGTTCTAATTGCGCGTAGGCTTTGACGACATCCCCGGCCAGCGTTTCTCCCAGCTTCTGCGCGGTTGCGAAGCCACGTTGAGGGCCGGGCCGTTGCACGTCCCAATGATTAATGTCTCCAGCCGCGCCAATCGTGAAAGTGGTGAGCATATCGGGCCCTTTCACCGCAGCCAGCGTCCGCGCCAGGTAATAGGCATAGTCGGCGGAAATCCGGGTGCCGCCGACGGTATCCTGATGCATGGCGTAGTTTACCCAGGTCACCATCGGACGATGACTCTCGTCTTCGGCGAACAGCACCCCGACTCGGGCATCGATCGGGCCTACGGCCCGCACCACGTTGGGATTTAGAAATCCGGGATTCGTCTCGACCGTGCCGTCCTTCATAAGGTAACGCCGATTGTGAGGCAGGGCGGGTTCCTGCTCGGTGGCGACCCCAAGCAGCGCAGGGCGCTTATTCCCTTCCGCGGTCACCACGCTGTCCGCGATCCAATGTCCCAAGCTGCTGACGTATCCCGGGACCCCCTCAGGTCCGGTATGCGTGTGTGTGGCGCTGATCAAAACGTGGTCGGCCGAAATCCCGCACCGGGCGCTGATCTGCCGGCGCGCCGCCTCCACCGCTTCCCGCGAGACCTCCACGAGGTCACAGGCAACCAGCACCACCTGGTCGTGCCCATCATCGATCACCATGGCCTTCGCATGCAGATCATCATGAACGCCATCCGGCATGCGAGGGTAATAATAGCCCTGCAACGGAATGTCCAGGAACGGCGTGATCGTTGTACTCGCAACCCCGATCTTCAGGCCTGAGGCTGCATTCTTCGCTCCCCGCGTAACCAACGCGAAGGAACCGCATCCGAAAATCAAAATGCAGATAACGCCGATTCGCCTCATGCTTCCACCTCTGTTTACGGCCAAGTCTTCTTCTGCCGACACTAAAGCTCGTGAAGGCCAGCCTGAAACCACTTCTGAATGAAACGGGATTATACGCTTGATTCGGTGTGCAGGAGCGGTTCTTTCGGGCTGGTTTCCTCTGACGGCGTGGAAAAATCATCTCGCCGCAGCGCAGCAAATCCGCAAATGCAGATTCTTCGCTCGCCACGAAGATCTTCGCTCTTACTCGTACAGATGTGCAGAGACGCAGAGGAATGACGTTCTTAATAGCCAGCGCCTCTACGCCTCCGCGGTTAGAAAGGCCTTGGAATTCAATGCGACAGGACTTCCTCGAAGAACGCCAACGCGCGCGGGTCGTGCGACTGGCCAAGCCAGAACATGGCCTGCTTGCGCACCACACCGTTGGTGTTCGATTTTGCCACCTGGATCAAGAGGGGCACGCCTTCATCTTTGGGAAGTTGGCTCAGCGCGAACACGGCGTGTTTCTTCACGTCGGTCTCCGGGTCTTTTTCGATGGCCTCGGTGATGGTGGCATCAGCTTTCTTGCCGGCCTTCTGCGCCAACCAGAACAACGCCTGCCCTCGCACGCGGGCGCTGGAGTCGTGATGGGCGACGCCGATGATGGCATCCACGGCCTCGGGTTCTTTACTGACGTAGAGCGCAAATACGGCCTTCTCGCGAAAGTGCTCGTCCGCATCGTCACGCACCAGACGTGTGAGTGCTTCATAGCCCTGCCGCCCTCGCGCCGCCCCCAGCCAGAATGCGGCCTGCTCGCGCACGTGTTCCGGCTGGCCATTCGCGGCGAAACCCTCGAGCGCGCGCTCGGCGGAGTTGTCCCCGTGAAAGGCGATGGCCGTCACCGCCGAATTGCCGAGGTGATTCTCGTCGTCACTCTTGCCTTCCGAACCTGGCCCGGCAGCCTTCACGAATGAGCTGAGCCATGCCACGCTCTCTGCCGGTTGTACTCCGGTCAGCCAGATCACGGGCAGACCGCCGGCATCAAGTTCGCACTCAGGCGAGAAGGTCCGAATCTTCTCGACTTTTCCTGTTGCCGCGCGATACAGCACCAGAAAGGCAGGCGAGGATTCCAGCTTCACTTCTTTTGCACCTTCCGTGTGCGCCGACTGGCCGATGAACTCTCCAGCCCGGTCTTCAAGGCGGCAACGGCCACACCCCTCCTCGGAGTCGCCACTGATTGAACCGTTGCAGCACATCTTGTGCTCTCCCGGAACAACCGGCACGGTGTACCCGATCCATGCAGGGCCGCTTTCGCCGGATTCGATCGAGCGGAAGGTGTTCGCCAAGCCTCCGGCTGCCGAGACCGTGCGCATCCTCGCGTTGACCACATGTGGCTCCTGGCCCGCCGCGGCCAAGCAACAGACCGCCATCAGCACGCCGTAACCCGGAAACAAGCGCCAACGACAACACTTTGCAAACCAACCAATCTTCGCGAGACTCATGTTGCCCTCCGATATGGAGTGCGGCAGCTTGCTGCCGCTTTCCCTCAGGCCAGCTTGCTGGCCGGCGCTTATACCGATTTGGACGCGAGCAAGCTCGCTGGATCAAAGCGGCAGCAAGCTGCCGCACTCCAAAGCGCCCGCGGCCGGTCGCTATTTATTCAGCAGCTCCATCATGAAGTCCGTGGCGTCCTTGCTGTGCATCAGCGATAGTTTCTGGACCGCATCACGCTTCAGGGAAATGTCCTTTTCCTGTCGCGCGATCTGGATAAGCTGCTTGGCATTACCTTGCAGGAAGAACGCCTGAATTACGCTGCGCTTAATTTCGGGGTCTTTGTCGCCGCTATAGATGGAGGCCAGAGCATCAGAGGTCTTGTCCCTGTCCATGAGGCCGAGATTCCGCACGGCCTGGCGGCGCAGTTCGGGGTCCTTCTCGGCGCGCGCGAACCCGAGCGTGTGCTCGACGTCGCCGCTGATGAACATTCCTTGCAGGATGCCCCGCTTGACTTCTGGATTGGTCTCACTCTGGTAGAGTTGATAGAGTTCCGCACGCGCCCCCATTACGCCAAGTTGCTTTACGGCCTCAGCGCGCAACTGGGGCGACTGTTCGCTTTTCGCCACTTCCAGCAGGCGCTGCTTTTCGCCGCCCACCATGAAGCTCTGCAAGATGACGCGTTTCACTTCCATGTCGTGCGACGACTTGTAGATCTCTTCCAGAGTGGCGTGGCTCTCTTTGCCGCCAAAGAGGCCGAGGTCGCGGAGCGCCTTCATTTGCAGCTCGGGATTCCGGTTGCCGGTGGCGATGTGAGCCACAATCTCGCGCGCCTTAGGCGATCCGCTCTGGCTTAGGACGAAGAGTGCTCGCTCCTTGAGCTTGAGTGGCTGGGGTCCATTGAGAAACTTCTCGAGCATGGGCAGCGCCTGCTCGGGATCGCTGCCCAACAGGCTGTTGATGGCGATCAGCTTCAAATCTTCATTGCCTTCGGCGTCAGGCGACACGCTCTGCCCGGACGACTGCCGCAATTCAACTTCGAGTGCTTTGGCGTCGTCCAGCCACCGGCTTTGAGGAAAAGTGCGGCGCAGAGTTTCGAGCGCCTCGAGCGCCTCCGACCGCTGCCCGAGGCGGTTCAGAGCGTAGGCCTTCCAGTACAGCGCTCCTTCGGAATGGGCAGCGTGCTCGGAGATAATGGTGTTGAGCTTTTCGACCGCTGATTGCAGTTTGCCTTCATCGATTTGCTCCGTGGCCTGTTCGTAGCGATCGTGCTCACGATCGACCCGCTCCTGCGCACGGTCGCGTGCCTCCTGCTCGTGGTCTCGCTTTTCCTGCTCTCGATCGCGTGCTTCTTGCTCACGGTCGCGCTGCTCCTGTTCGCGGTCCTGAGCGTCCTGTTCCGCCACCGAGGTCATCGCGCTCACCTGTGCATCTTGGCGATCAGTCTGCTCTTGCGGAGGCGAACCCCATACAGCGCGTGGCGCCGTCGCCAAAATCGCGCTACTGACCATTACTGTCCAGGTCAACCTCAATAAACTTTTATAAGTCCCGGTCATCCTTTTCCTCCTGGCGGCTAACAGTCGTTCCCTGAATACGGGCGATGCCCGCCTCTAGGACCCCCGCCGGCTCAAATCTTCTATCGACTTCCTTTCTCTTTCATGCACCTGCGAATCGACAACTCGCACCTTGAAGAGGATTCCCTGCGCCTCCACGCGCCGGCGCAGATCTTCAAATTCCGGCGAGGATAGTTTGGAGGGGCTGTGGGCAATCTCAATCAGTGTGCGCTCAAGCTCGTCCAGCAGGTTTGCGACCCCTGCCTCGCCCGCGCGCTCCGCCGTAAGCCGGTAGAGGCGGTTCGCCGCCACCAGGCCCTCCGCGCGCTCACGCTCAGCCGAGATGTCCACCATCCGTTGCGGGCGGGTATTGACCAACTCCACCAGCACCATCTGCGAACGCTCCAGATGGTCGCCCACGGCCACCAGCAGAATTCGGTCGCGCGACTGCGCCGAAACTGGCTGAAGCGCTACCTGCTGCACACTCCGAGGCCGGCCCTGCCCAGAATCGCCCCGCGAAAAACGCCCCAACCACAAGCGCGGCGACCAGCGCCACCGCACCAGCGGGCGCCAGAATCCTTGAGGCCCGGAAACCGCCCGTGAGGCGCTGCCAGAACGTCTCCGGACCCACCGATTCAAGATGTGGAACGAGACGCCGCCAAACCTCTGCCTCAAAGTCATCGCCTGGCTCAGGTGACTCGATCACATCCGCCGCCGCCAGAACCGCCTGCAGGCGCTCGTAACGCGCGCGGCAGACCTCGCAGCCCGACAGATGTTCCGCTAGACCCGATCGCGGCGACTCTCCTGCCTCAGCGTAATGGTAGAGAATCAATTCTTCTTCACTCGGATGTTTCACGTTCCGCACCTTCACAAGCTTGACTGCTGCCCTCTCCCCCTGGGGGGAGAGGGTGGCCCGCGACGGCGTTTGCATCAGCCGTCGTGGGCCGGGAGAGGGGGTTCACGGCCCCTAAGCTAAACTCCTGCGCTGCGTTGCTCGCCCACCACAGCACGCTTAACCAGTGGTTCCAACTCTTTCCGCAGTTTCTGCACTGCCCGATAGATGCTGTTCTTGGTGGCGCTCGCCTTGAGGCCCAGCACGCTGCCGATTTGCTCAATGGGCATTCCCTCGTAGTGGCGCATCACGAACGCCGCGCGAACCTGGGGACTCATTTCGGCCAGCACGCTCTCCACCTTGTGCTTCAATTCGCCACTCAGCAGAATGCGATCCGGAGCGGGTTCGGTCGCAGGCACCTGTGCGATTCTATCCGCGCCGTCTTCGTCACTGCCCATGGGTTGCTCCACCTGCTCGTGCCGCCCCAACTTGCGTGTCAGGTCCAGGGCCACGTTCACCGCGATGCGGAAAATCCAGGTGCCGAAGCTGGAACGCAATTCAAACTGCTTCAGCCGGCGGTAGGCTCTGAGAAAGGTCTCCTGCACCACATCCTCGGCGTCTTGCTCGTTTCGCATCATGCGATATGCAAGACGAAAGACCTTGCGGCTGTATCGATCGACGAGGACACGAAAAGCTTCAGCCTCCCCGGCGCATGCTCGCGCAACAACCGCTGCGTCGCTTTCGTCCATTCGCACCTTTAGACTCGGATCCTCGTGCACGGTTAGGCCCACCGGCAGAAAAAAGTCGAGAAGTTAAGAAGTCGAGAAGTTGAGAAGTCAGGAGGTCTGGGATTCGCAGGACTGACCACTTGCTCGACTCTGACTCCTCAACTTCTCAACTTGCTTGCATCTCCCGGCTCAGTCGGGTACTCTCAGGAGCTATTCCCCTAGCATGGAGGCTCAACCATTCCCATGAAAATCCGACCAGGAATTTACAGTATAGTGGCCGCAGGACTCACCGCAGCCACAATTCTACTTCTCGCCGGCAGCCTCTTTGGCGCAAAGAAACCGAAGCCGGCTCCGCCCAGCGAGACTGCGGCTCCCGTAGTGGTGAAGCCGGAGATCCCGGACCTCGAATTCGTCACGCGCTTGCGCGATGAGGAATTCAACCACGGCGAGGTGATGGACATCATGAGTCACATCACCGACGACATCGGCCCCCGCCTCACGGGCTCGCCAAATATGAAGAAAGCCAACGAGTGGACGCGCGACCAGTTCGCCAAATGGGGCATGGTCAACGCTCACGTCGAGCCCTGGGGCACTTTCGGCCGCGGTTGGGCCTACCAACTCTGCGAGGTCCGCATGGTCTCGCCGGATTACATGCAGTTCCTTGCTCTGCCGGAAGCCTGGACGCCGGGAACGAACGGCCCGATCCGCGGCGAGGTGGTGCAACTGGTGGCCACAACCTCTGCCGACCTCGAGAAGTACAAGGGCAAACTGGCAGGCAAGATCGTGCTGATCGGCGAACCGCGCACACCCGAACCGATCGAGAAGCCGATGTTCCGGCGGGACGACGATGCTGAACTGGCCAAGACTGCCCTGTTTGAGATTCCCGGCGGCGGACCCGGCGGGCCGGGCGGCCCCAACCCCGCTATGCGGCAGCAATTCATGGAGCGCTTTCGATTCCAGCGTGATTTGGTAAAGTTCCTCACCGATGAGCACGTAGCCGCCACGCTGGATATTACCCGGCAATTCGGCCAAGACGGCACCATCATTGTCCAGTCGGGCGGAAGCTACGACAAGGGCAAGACGGTCGCGTTCCCGCGAATCACGGTCGCGGTCGAGCACTACGGCCGCATGGTGCGCCTGCTGGCCAAGAAGGCGCCGGTGGAGGTGGAAGTCAACGTCCAGACTCAGTTCTATGACGACGATGACAAGGGCTACGACACCCTCGCGGAGATCCCGGGTGTCGATCCCAAGCTCAAAGAGCAACTGGTGATGCTCGGCGGACATCTCGACTCCTGGCACGGCGGCGAAGGCGCCACCGATAATGGCGCGGGAAGTGCCATGGTGATGGAGGCTGTGCGGCTGCTGACAAAGCTCCGCGTACAGCCGCGCAGGACGGTTCGCGTAGCGCTCTGGTCGGGCGAGGAAGAGGGCCTTCTGGGCTCGCGCGGATATGTGAAGAACCACTTCGGCGGGCATCCGGAGCCCCCCCCTTCCAAGGACGACAACACTCCCGCGTTTATGCGCCGTCCTACGGGCCCGTTGGAGTTGAAGCCGGAACAGAAACTGGTCTCCGCATACTTCAACCTGGACAACGGCACCGGCAAGGTGCGCGGCGTGTACCTTCAGGGCAACGAACTTGTTTCTGCCATGTTTCAGAAATGGATGGAACCGTTCCGCGACCTTGGCATGACCACTCTCACCATGCGTAACACCGGAGGCACCGACCATCTTTCCTTCGACGCGGTTGGCATCCCCGGTTTCCAGTTTATCCAGGACCCGATGGACTACGACACGCTGACCCATCATTCGAACCTGGACGTCTATGAGCACATCCGCGCCGAAGATATGAAGCAAGCTGCCGTGATTATGGCCTGCTTCGTTTACAACGCCGCCATGCTCGACGAGATGCTGCCTCGGAAGCCGATTCGGCCCGAAGAATTCGAGCCGCCGAAGCCACCGGAAGGCGAAACGCCTGCTGGGCCACCCGCGAGGCCGGTGAGCTCGGCGACGCCACCGGCCAGCGCGGCCCAGCCGTCGCCGGCACAGTGAAGTGATCGGGTGACCGGGAGGTCTGCTGGACAAAACGTCTGCGCCTCCCGCTCATCCGATTTGCTGACCAATTTGCCACAAGCCTCTGACGCGGGGGGCCTTTGTTTCGACGGCTCGCCTCACTCTTGGATCCCCCCCCAAAAAACGACGAACGATCCGGGAATGTCTATGAAAACAAAGGATAAGGTAAAGATGTCGAGCAGTGCGATGCCGGACCATGCTCCCAGCCCGAGCCAAAGTCTCTGACTCGGGAACGTGTTTCTCGACCTCTTGCCCTCTTGACTCCTCGGTCCCAAAAATCGACGAACGATCCGGGAATGTCTATGAATACAAAGGATCGCGGTATGGCGAATGCGGACGCCTTCGTGGCCGCCGACGGGGGCACCTTCGGCGGCAGCCTATCTCGTTCTGATACAGCAGGAATCGTGGATTTCCACCCACCGACGCGTATTCTGGCCCTCCGGACTGCTGACAAGGGAATACCCGCATCAACGTATGTATATGCAAATAAAAGGCTTATGCTTTGGACCCGAGGTCAACTCTTGGCCCTCGTTTTGCACCGTCTAAGCGTAGGCCAACAGAGATGTCTTTCAGGCTATGCTCCGGAAATCGAATGGTAGCGGAAGGCGCGCTTGCTGCGGGCTGCCATTTCTTTGCCGGCTATCCAATAACGCCCGCCTCCGAAATCTACGAAGTCATGATGCGCGAACTCCCCGGTTGGGGAGGCTTGGCGCTGTCTGCCCCGGACGAAATATCCTCGCTCTGCTACTGCGTGGGCGCGAGCCTTCGAGGCCTCAAGGCGATGACCGCGACCTCCGGCCCAGGCTGGGCGCTGATGATCGAGACTGTCCAGTATGCGCTGATGAGTGAGACGCCGGTAGTGATCGCGCTGGTTCAAAGGCTTGGGCCGAGCACGGGCGGGGCAACGCAGGGAGCGCAGGGAGACATCTTCCTTGCCGAATTCTGCACCTCGGGAGGCTACACCATCCCGGTCTTCGCCCCCTCGAACGCCGCCGAGTGTTACGAACTGACTCGCCAGGCGTTCAATTGGTCCGAACGCCTGCGCACGCCGGTCGTGTTGCTTTCGGACAAAGAAGTGGGGATGACCACCGAGACCATTGACGAGGCCGCCCTGAACAAGGCGGCCAACGTCGAGCGAACCTGGGGTGACTCCGGCGCACTCGTCGCGGCCTACGACATTGAACGCGTCGAGGACGTGCCGTGTTTTGGCCCCGCAGGCGGCGAAGTCAAAGTGACGGTGACAGGGTCCGCCCACGATCGGCAAGGGCGGCTACGAAAGCCCTCGCCCGAAGTTGTCGAATTGCTTGCTCACTTACAACGCAAGATCGAAGCGCATGCCGCCGATATGGCTATGGTGCGCGCCGACCTGGATCCCGATGCTTCCTGCTTGCTGATCAGTTATGGAATCACGGCGCGCGCCGCGCGCCAGGCGGTTGGCATGCTTCGCAAAGAAGGCTTCCCGATCTCGTTCCTCCAAGTCCAGACCCTCTTTCCGGTGGCTGCTGAGGCGCTTCAGCGCGCAGCGGCGGGAATACGCACCGTCTTCGTGGCCGAGGAGAATCTGACTGGCCAATACCGCGCGGTGCTGGCTCCTCTGCTCAACGGCAGGCGCCTCTTGGGGATCAACAAGATCGGCAGCATGATCTCTCCCACCGAGATTGTGCGCGCCATTCGCCGGGCGGGCGGCACCATTCCCCGCGGCGACTGGCCTGGCGAGCACTCGCCCGAAGCCGAGGTTCACGAGCCGCCACGGGCAAGGAAGGCGGAAGTGTGATGGAAAACACCGCCTACCTTGCGGCCGACGCCAAGCTCCCCTACTGCCGGGGATGCGGCCACGCGCTGGTTGTCCGCCAACTCAGCCGCGCGCTCGAAGGACTCGCGCTCCCCTCCCGCTCGGTTGTGCTCACCACGGACATCGGCTGCGTGGGGCTTGCCGACTCGCTCTTCCCCTACGTTCACACCGTCCACACCACCCACGGCCGATCAACCGCCATGGCCATCGGCATGGCTCTGGCAGAGGCTGTGCTTCCCGCCTCGGGGCTTAAGCCCATCGTTATGATTGGCGACGGCGGGGCCATGATCGGCTTACTGCATTTGGTTCACGCCGCGCAGTTGAACGTGGACATCACCGTACTCGTCCATAACAACTTCCTTTTCGGGATGACGGGAGGGCAGCACTCAGCCTTTACGCCGCTCGACTGGTCGACCTCAACAACCCCGGAAGGAAACCGCGTGCCTCCGCTGGATCTTCTTGCACTCCTTCGCGCCGCGCACGCCGGCTTTTTAGCCCGCCAGTTTGCGACGGACGGCGACTTAAACGCCGTTATCGCCGACGCAATCTCCTATCCGGGATTCTCTCTGGTTGAAATTCTGGAGATTTGCACCGGCTACGGCGGCCTCAAGAACAAACCCAAGGGAGCCGCGCTCCGCGAGGTTGCGGAGAGCCAGGGTTACTCGATCGGCCGGACGGAAGCGGAACGGCCCCGCCCTGCATTTGCCCAGATCTGTCGACGCGACAATCAATCGAAGACGGCTCCCCTCCTTGCCAAGGAGGGGTCGGGGGTGGTTGGTGTGCGCATCGACGCTGGCACCCACCAGCCCTGCCCTCTCCTCCCGCTGAGGAGGGGAGTCAACCCCATGGTCGCGAGGAATCTCGCCCTGGCACGGCCGATTCGAGATTCGAAATTCAAAATTCAAAACCGCTCCACATTGTGATTGCGGGTACGGCTGGTGAAAGAGTGCAGTCCTCGGCGGCGCTGCTTTGCCGCGCGGCGCTCAGCGCGGGCCTTTACGCGACGCAAAAGAACGACAATCCGGTAACGCAGGGATCGGGATTTTCGCTCTCCGAGATTTGCTTGAGCCCTCAGCCCATCGAGTACACGGGAATGGAAAGCGCGGACGCTGTGATCTCCGTGAGCCAGGACGGGTGGAACGAGCTCAAGGCAAATGGAACTTTGGCCGCACTTGCCCCCGGCGCGCTTCTGATCATCGATTCAGAAATCGAGATTGACAGTCCCACCGGCCGGCTGCTCCGTCAGCCCTTCCGGCGTGACGCAACACCCAAGCGGGCAGCGCTCGCCGCGATTGGGTTCTGGCTGGGGAATGAGCCTATAGTCCCCAACGCGGCGTGGAATTCGGTGCTCGACTCACTTCCCATCGAACGCCGGGCGGACGTTTCAGAAGCGCTGCGCATTGGGTCAAACTTCGCACGCCAGGGAGGCGCGCGTGCGGCGTAGCCTGGGAGAACAACGCTGTCATTTTGAGCGAAGCGAAGAATCTGCATTATTTCACTTCGTATCGGAACTGCAGATCCTTCGCTTCGCTCAGGATGACAGCCACTTTCATCACGATGGATGTGCCGCGTGCCCATAACCACTCGGGACAACAGAGCGATTTCAAATAAGCGACATTTTGCATGAGACGATGGCACTAAGATTGCTGTAAACAACATGTTCTGATCAAAACTGAATGGAGCGACGCAATGAATAGGAGCAAGGTAACAATTGACGGCAACGAAGCCGCGGCCTATGTGGCCTTTCGAGTCAGCGAGGTTATCGCTATTTACCCCATCACACCCTCGTCTCCCATGGGAGAGTGGGCGGATCAATGGGCGGCAGAAAGCAAGCCGAATCTGTGGGGCACGATACCGCGCGTGGTCGAGATGCAAAGTGAAGGCGGGGCCGCCGGCGCGTTGCATGGTGCATTGCAAGCCGGTTCTCTGGCCACCACTTTTACGGCCTCGCAGGGCCTGCTTTTGATGATCCCGAGTATGTACAAAATCGCTGGTGAACTTACCCCCACGGTATTCCACGTGACGGCGAGAACGCTGGCGACCCACGCACTCTCCATCTTTGGAGATCAGGGCGACGTGATGGCAACGCGCCAGACAGGCTTCGCGTTGATCGCCTCAAACTCTATACAGGAAGTCATGGACACGGCCTTGATCGCATCGGCTGCCACACTGCGAACGCGCGTGCCTTTCCTGCATTTCTTTGACGGGTTTCGAACCTCCCACGAGGTCGGCAAAGTGGAGCAATTAACGAACGAAGATATGCTCGCGATGATTGACCACGAACTGATCCAGGCGCATCGCAAACGCGCCTTATCGCCGGATCATCCCTTTATACGCGGTACGGCGCAGAATCCCGACACATTCTTCCAGGAGCGCGAGACTGTAAATCCCTTCTACCAAGCCTGCGCGGGGATCGTGCAGGAAGAAATGGATAAGTTCGCGCGAGTCGTAGGCCGTTCGTACCACCTCTTCGATTACGTTGGGGCGCCTGACGCCGAGCGGGTGATCATCCTGATGGGATCGGGAGCTGAAGCGGCCCAGGAAACTGTCGAGCACCTCACTGCTCAAGGCGAGAAAGTCGGCGTCCTGAAAGTGCGTTTGTATCGGCCCTTCTCGCTCGAGCACTTCATGAAATCACTTCCCTCGACCGTGAAGAGCCTCGCTACGCTGGACCGCACGAAAGAGCCCGGCGCAGTAGGCGAGCCGCTTTACACGGATGTCATCACGGCGCTCAGCGAAGGCATGGGAACCGGCATTGCGCCTTTCCAGACGTTCCCGCGAGTCATCGGAGGACGCTACGGGCTTTCCTCGAAGGAATTCACGCCTGCAATGGTGAAGGCTGTCTTCGACGAAATGCTCAAGGACAAGCCTCGCAACCATTTTACGGTCGGCATCAACGACGACGTAACACACACCAGCCTCGAATATGACCCGTCGTTTTCAACCGAAGATCCCAAAACTGTGCGCGCCGTCTTTTTCGGCCTGGGAGCGGATGGCACCGTAGGCGCCAATAAGAACTCCATCAAGATCATTGGCGAGGACACGGAGAACTACGCTCAAGGTTATTTTGTGTACGACTCGAAGAAGTCCGGCTCCGTTACGGTGTCTCATCTTCGCTTCGGACCCAAGCCTATCCATTCCACTTACCTGATCAGTAAGGCCAATTTCGTGGCCTGCCACCAGTTCAGTTTCCTCGAACGGCTGGATGTGTTGAAGGCCGCGCAGCCTGGCGCCACCTTCCTGCTCAACAGTCCCTTTGGGCCGGAAGAAGTCTGGGACAACATGCCTCGAACCATTCAAGACGAGATCATCAAGAAGCAACTCCGGTTCTTTGTGATCGATGCCGTTAAGGTCGCACACTCCGCCGGCATGGGAGGGCGCATCAATACCGTGATGCAAACCTGCTTCTTCGCGATCAGCGGCGTTCTTCCCCGCGACGAAGCGATCGCGGCCATCAAGCACGCCATCGAGAAGACTTATGGAAAGCGCGGGGAAGCCGTGGTGCAGAAGAACTTCGCCGCCGTGGACCAGGCACTCAGCGAACTGCATGAGGTCAAAGTCCCGGATCGTGTTTCGAGCACGTTCGACATGCGGCGCGCGGTACCCGAAGAGGCGCCGGAGTTTGTGCAGAAAGTTCTCGCCAAGATGATCACCGGCGAAGGAGACGACCTGCCCGTAAGCGCCATGCCGATCGACGGCACTTTCCCCAGCGCCACTGCCCAGTGGGAAAAGCGAAATATCGCGCTCGAGATTCCGGTGTGGGATGAGGAAATCTGCATCCAGTGCGGCAAGTGTATCCTGGTTTGCCCGCACGCCGTCATACGGTCCAAGATTTACGACTCCAGAAATCTCGAGGGCTCACCGGCCACATTCAAGTCCACCGCGGCGCGCTGGAAGGAATTCAAAGAGCTGAAATACACCCTCCAGATTGCCCCGGAAGATTGCACTGGTTGTACCCTGTGCGTGCAAGTCTGCCCCGTGAAGAGCAAGAGCGAGGCAAAGCACAAAGCCATCAACATGGCGTCGCAACCGCCTCTGCGGGAAGCGGAACGCGACAACTGGAATTTCTTCCTCGAGCTCCCCGAAGTCGACCGGCGCACCCTGAGCCTGGGGCAGGTGAAAGATGTACAGTTGCTGCAACCCCTATTCGAGTTCTCCGGCGCCTGCGCGGGCTGCGGCGAGACGCCCTACATCAAGTTGATGAGCCAACTCTTCGGCGACCGCGCCCTGATCAGCAACGCCACAGGCTGCACGTCCATCTACGGCGGCAACCTGCCGACCACCCCCTACGCCCAGAACAACGACGGGCGCGGTCCGGCGTGGACGAACTCTCTGTTCGAAGACAACGCCGAATTTGGCCTGGGACTGCGAGTGGCGGTTGACAAGCAGACTGAATACGCGCGCGAGTTGCTCACTCGCCTTTCTTCTGAGCTGGGCGATGCGCTAGTCCTCGCCCTGCTGGCCGCCGACCAGACCACCGAGTCCGGCATCCGGGAACAGCGTGAGCGGGTGCAGGTGCTCAAATCCAAACTCGCCGGCCTCGAGAGCGCGGAAGCGCGCGACCTCTTGAGCCTGGCGGACTCCCTGGTTAAGAAAAGCGTCTGGATTCTGGGCGGCGATGGTTGGGCCTACGACATCGGCTACGGCGGCCTGGATCACGTTCTGGCCTCCGGCCGCAACGTCAACGTCCTGGTTCTCGACACCGAGGTCTACTCGAACACGGGCGGCCAGATGTCCAAGGCCACGCCGCGCGGAGCGGTGGCCAAGTTCGCGGCGGGCGGGAAACTCCGGCCGAAGAAAAACCTGGGCCTGATGGCCATGAGTTACGGCAACGTCTACGTGGCGGAAGTCGCCATGGGATCGAGCGACATGCACACGCTCAAGGCATTCCTCGAGGCCGAGGCCTACGACGGCCCGTCACTCATCATCGCTTACTCTCACTGCATCGCTCATGGCTACGATCTGGTTTACGGCCTGGACCAGCAGAAGGCTGCCGTCCAGTGCGGTCACTGGCCTCTCTACCGCTACAATCCGGATCAGGTCAAGCTGGGCAAAAATCCCTTCCAGCTTGATTCTAAGCCCCCGTCACTGCCCCTTGAGAAATACATCTATAACGAAACACGTTATACCATGTTGAAACATAGCGACCCTCAGGCAGCCAAGCTGCTGCTGCAATTTGCCGAGGAAGACGTTCGCAATCGTTGGCGTGTTTATGAGAACATGGCCGCCATGCCCGTCAATGGCGCTGCGAAGGAGGTAAAGTAATGATCGATCTCTCCACTACTTACCACGGCATCAATCTGAAGAACCCCCTGGTAGTTTCCGCGTCTCCGCTGGCGGAGGAACTCAAGAACCTCCGCCGCATGGAGGATAGCGGCGCGGCGGCCATCGTTCTCCCCTCGCTCTTCGAGGAACAGATCAATATCGAAAGCCGTGTGCTCGACCAGTTTCTTCAACAAGGCACCGAAAGCTTCGCCGAATCACTCACCTATTTCCCCGACCTGACGGGATACAACCTCGGCCCGGAAGGCTACTGCGAGCACGTGCGGCGCGCCAAGGCGGCGGTTGGGATCCCCATTATTGCCAGCCTCAACGGCTCCTCCATCGGCGGCTGGACTGAATATGCCAAGAAGATTCAAGACGCAGGAGCGGATGCCCTCGAGCTCAACATCTACTACATTCCCACCGGCACCGATCAGACCTGTGAAGAAGTCGAAAAGCTCTATTGCGACCTCGTGGCCACGGTGAAGTCCAGCCTGAAGATTCCAGTGGCCGTCAAGATCGGCGCTTATTTCAGCTCTCTCGCCCACATGGCCAAGCGCCTGGACGATGCCGGGGCCGACGCCCTGGTGCTGTTCAACCGTTTTTACCAGCCCGACTTTGATATCGACAACCTCGAAGTGGTGCCCAACCTCATGCTCAGCACCTCGCATGAATTGCTGCTCCGATTGAACTGGGTGGCAATTCTGTTCGGGCATATCAAAGCCGATCTTTGCGTCACCGGCGGCGTGCATACCGCCGCAGATGTATTGAAATCCATGATGGCCGGCGCGCGCGTGGTGGCTATGACTTCCGCCCTGCTTCGCAACGGCATCGGCCACCTCGCCACTCTCCGCAATGATATGCTCGCCTGGATGGAAGAACACGAGTACCAGTCCATCCGCCAGATGCAAGGCAGCATGAGCCAGAAATCCGTCGCCGACCCCTCCGCCTTCCAACGCGCTAACTACGTACGCGTGCTCAGCTCGTATTCACTGAAGGGACTGCCGCTTTAGGAAGAAGGCAGTAGGCAGTAGGAAGAAGGCAGATCGACTAGATCATAGCCCTCGCCCCCTTGGGGGAGAGGGTGGCCCGCGACGGCGCTTTCATCAGCCGCCGCGGGCCGGGTGAGGGGTTACTTCACCAGCCTGCAAGATCACCACGACATCGAGACCCCTGAGTTGGCGCATACGTCACGACCAAATCCGTCGTGATGTATGCGGCGCCCGTTCAGACCACCTCCTTGACTGCGCCCGAGCGGGCGCCTATGCTTCGTTTGAGGAAACCTGAGTTCGGGGCATACGAAGGTTGAACACTATGACGGCAACCGTAAAGGTTCAGCGCAAAGGCCAAATAACCATTCCCATCCGCCTCCGCGTCCAAGTGGGCCTGGATGATGGCGACTTGGTAGAAGCCAGAGCGGAAAGAGGGAAGATCGTTCTTACTCCCAAGCCCCTTGTCGGCCGGGACGCCGACGGCGAGTACACGCCAGCCCAGCGTCGAGCCATCGATACCCGGCTCGCGCAGTCACTTGAGCAGGCGAAAAAGGGCGAAACCTACGGGCCTTTTGAAACCCACCAAGAGTTGACCGCTTTTCTTCATCGCCAAGTGAGAGAGACTCGATCCACAAAGAGCAAAAGTGCTAAGGCCCATGCCCGATGAGGGCCGAACTGACGGCCGCCGCCCTAAGAGATTACATCGACGCTGAGCCCGCCGTTCAAAGGGCGTTCGACAAACAAACCAGACTTCTGCTCGAGAATTTGCGCCACCCGTCACTCCGCTCCAAGAAATACGACGAGGCACGCGACATATGGCAGGCCCGCGTCAATCGCTACTGGCGCTTCTATTTCATTATGACCACCGACACCGACCTGATTTTGAACCTGACTCCCCATCCGAAATGACGGCACTGTTCTGACTCCTGCTTCAATACAAGTGATAAAATCCACGGTACGCCAAATAGGAGGGACAATGGCATATCGTCTTCACAAGCTTGCGCTGTTGGCCGCTGTGTTGTTTGTGGTTCACTTGGCGTGGTCCGGGCAACAGGCGTCTTCCTCCTCGGACTACACTGGCTGGAAGGTCTACGGCGGAACTCCGGACAACGTCCACTATTCAACCCTGCGCCAGATCAATCGCGCCAACGTTCGCAACCTGGCGGTTGCCTGGACTTACGATTCCGGTGATGAATTCCCCGAGTCGGAGATGGAGTGCAACCCGATCGTGGAGCATGGCGTCTTGTTTGTCACCACGCCCAAGCTGCGCCTCGTCGCCCTCGATGCCGCCACCGGCCAGTCGCGCTGGAGCTTCAATCCCAATCAGGGAGAGCCGGCCGCAACCAAGCTCCGCAACCGCGGCGTCAGCTATTGGGAACAGGGGGACGACCGCAGGGTCTTCGTTGTTGCCCAGCAGTTTCTCTACGCCCTTGACGCCACGAGCGGCAAGCCGATCGCGAGTTTCGGCAACTCCGGGCGAGTGGATTTGCGGGAAGGGCTTGGCCGCGATCCGAAGCTGCAATCCATCTCCGCCACCACACCCGGCGTGGTTTACAAGGATCTGCTGATTCTGGGCAGCATCGTCAGCGAAGACCTGCCGGCATCTCCCGGCGACATTCGCGCTTTCGACGTTCGCACCGGAAGGATTCGCTGGACGTTTCACACCATTCCCCGTCCTGGTGAATACGGGTACGAAACCTGGCCGAAGGACGCCTGGACCTACACCGGCGGCGTCAACGATTGGGCGGGAATGAGCCTGGATGAGAAGCGCGGCTGGGTATTCGCTGCCACGGGTTCAGCGTCGTTCGACTTCTATGGCGCCAACCGGCCGGGCGACGATCTCTTCGCAAATTGCGTCATTGCCCTCAAGGCAGACTCCGGAGAGCGGGTCTGGCATTTCCAGGGTGTCAGACACGATCTGTGGGATCGCGATTTCCCCGCCGCGCCGACGCTTATCACCGTCAAGAGAGATGGGCAGCCGATCGATGCGGTGGCGCAAATCACCAAGTCCGGCTTTGTTTTCGTCTTCGATCGGGAGACCGGCCGGCCACTGTTTCCCATCGAATACAGGCCGGTGCCCGCCTCGGATGTGGAAGGCGAAGTTTCGGCGGCGGCGCAACCGCTGCCCCTGCGCCCCGCGCCGTTCGCGCGCCAGATGCTCACGCCCGATATCGTTACCACCCGCACGCCGGAGGCGCACCAGGCCGTCCTGGAACAACTGCAAACGCTTCGCAGCGGCGGCCAATTCACTCCGCCCAGCTTGCAAGGCACGGTGGTTTTTCCGGGCTTCGATGGCGGGGGCGAATGGGGCGGCCCGGCGTTCGATCCCGAAACCGGAGTGCTCTATGTAAACGCGAACGAAATGGCATGGATCCTCAGGCTCGTGCCACGACCCGGAACATCTGATCTGGCGAGCACCCGGCAGGTTTACGCCGCAAATTGTTCCAATTGCCACCGAGCCGACATGCGGGGCACACCGCCGGAGTTCCCTTCCCTGGTCGGGCTGGGAAAGAAGTACAGGCAAGAGGAGATCGCCAAGGTCATTGGGGAGGGCCGCGGCCGTATGCCGAGCTTCGCCTACCTCAGGAAGAACGTCATTGCGGCGATGGCCCGGTTCCTCGCCACGGGCGAAGACATTGAGTTCGCAACGCCCTTAACTGAGCAGCTACCGAAACCACTCAAGTATACGCACGATGGGTATAACAAACTCCTTGACGCGGAAGGCTACCCTGCCGTCGCACCCCCCTGGGGAACGCTCAACGCCATTGACCTCAACTCAGGCGCCTACGTCTGGAAGAAGCCCTTTGGCGAGTATCCTGAATTGGTCGCGAAGGGAATGCCCAACACGGGCAGCGAGAACTATGGCGGGCCACTGGTGACCGCGGGCGGGCTTCTGTTTATCGCCGCCACCAATCGTGACCGTAAGATCCACGCCTTTGATAAGACAACCGGTGAGTTGCTTTGGGAAAACGTTCTGCCCGCCGCCGGCAACGCTACCCCCGCAACTTATGAAGTGAACGGCAGGCAGTATGTGGTGATCGCGGCGGGAGGGGGTAAGTGGGGTTCGCCATCGGGCGGAACGTATGTGGCGTTTGCGCTGCCAAAGCACTAGCCAGTGGTCCGTTGTCCGTTGTCCGTGGTCTCGAATTCTCGGATTCGTGCGGCCAAACCGCAAGCCGTGGCGGAAAATCGGTGTCGATAGCAACTGACAACGGACTACGGACAACGGACGGCTCACACGTTCATCACCTTCTCAAATGCCACCTTGAACTTCTCCATATCTTCACGCGAGCCTACTGTGACGCGGACACGCGTTGGCCAGACAGGCCAGACTCTGCCGATGTAGACGTTTTCCCTGGCCATGGCCGCCACGAATTCCTGCCCCGGACGCTTTACATCCGCCATAAACTTGTTCGAGACTGACGGAATGAAAGGGTAGTTCTTCCTGGTCATCCAATCGAAGACGCCGTTGCGGATGTCCGCGATAATTTTGCGGCGCTCGGGGACCACATTCTTGGCGCAGAGGCTGGCGGTGGCTCCCACCATGGCGGTGGCGGGCATGGTCGGCATGCCGTACTCTTTCAGTTTCACCAGCAGGTCGGGGCGGCCGAGCGCCACTCCGGCTCGAAGCCCTGCCATGCCGTAGATCTTGGAGAAAGTGCGCAGCATAATCACGTCTTTATCCGCGGCAACAAGTCCCACCGACGAAGATTCCCCACTGATGTGGATGTAGGCTTCGTCGATCATCACCACCGCGGCGGCCGGCTTGTTGGCCACCAGCCATTCGATATCCGACTTGCGGGTGAGGGTTCCGGTTGGATTATTCGGATTACAGACGTAAATGAGGCCGGCGTCCGGCGAGGCCGCCGCCATGGCCTTCACATCGTGCGAATAATCCGTGCGCAGAGGGACGTGGATGACCGGCGCGCCGATGAAGCCCGCCGCTTTCTCGGGCGCTTCGTAGCTTGGATCGGCGATCACGAGCGGCCGCGTGGGAGAAGTATGGGCCAGCACGGCGCGATGCAGCGGGTCGCTCGAGCCCGGGAACGCCATGGCGTAGGAAGGTTGCAGGCCCTCTTGCTCCGCCAGGGTCTGAGCCATCTTGAGACCTTCCTGGTACATGTAACGCCCGCATTTCTGCACCACGTTGTGAATGGCCTCGGCAGCTTCCGCGCACGGGCCCATGGGGTTCTCATTGGCGTTCAGTTTTGTTGCGTCGGGCGGTATGGGGCCGATGTCAGATAATTGCGCCAAAGCCGATTCGTTGTAAAACGGCAAGGCGGCCGCGGCCCCCAGCAACAACGACAGGCGTGTGAAGTCGCGGCGGGAAAAACCCCGCCGCAGAAATTCGCGTTCCCTTCCCTTTGGCAGGTCAACAACCATCGCCGCCCCTCCATCAAGCCGCCGCGTGCCGCTCAAGTGATAACTCCGCGCGCACGCGTTCGCTCTCACACGCCTACTTTTCACGAGCCCATCTTACCGTTCCTGATTCTTTAGATGATAACCCAGGGATACCGCGGCTTCAAGGAGGTTACGATTGGCCCCAATCCGTCGGCAACGGCGGGCAATGCAGGGGACGGCTTGCCGTCCTCATTCACCGGGCCGTTGGCAGGCGGGTAGGACAAGCTCAACCCCTACACCGCCCCGGGTGTTCAGGGGTGCTTGCCAAGGTGGAGGGGCGGCCCCTTTGGCCGCCCCTCGAGCCATATGTTGTCTTACTGCACCGTCACCGGAATATTAAGCGAGTGCGTAACACTGGCGCTATTGATCGTGCTGGTGCCCGTCACAGTGACAGTGTAACTCCCCGTAGGAGTGCCCGGGCTACCAGTAGGACCTGTGCTGCTGCCACCGCCGCAGGCGACGAAAGCTGTTGCCAATGCTGCAAAGACGAGCAGGCCGAAGGCCAGCCTCACCCGGCGATGCTTTCCCGCCGCAACCAGCAGGAGGATCCAAGCAAACAGCAGGACTCCCGCTCCGGGAAGGAACCAGCGCGGCTGGTTGGGCAGGCGCAACACAGCGGATGGGGCCGTAGTGGCCACAGTCAACTGCGAGCCTGTGCCGCCCGGGGTAACCGAACTGTTGGTCAGGGTGCAAGTACTGTAAGTCATCGTCGCTTGCAGAGAGCAAGTGAGGGTCACACTGCCGGTGAAACCATTGATGCCGCCTGCCGAAACGGTTGTGCTCCCGGATGAGCCCGGCGACGTAATCGTAAAGCTGGTCGGCGAGGCGCCCAAGTTGAAGTCGGGGTTGGCCGTGATAGTTACCGTGACCGGCGACGAGGTGGAATTGCCGTAGTTCACGTCACCGCTGTATTGAGCGGTAATGCTGGCGGTGGCCGTGAAGGATGTCGAGAGAGTCGCGGTCAGCGAAGCAGTACCGGCGATCGAGCCCGTCGCATAGGTATAAGCCGGCGTGCCACTGATCTGGCTATTGCCGTTGAAGAACGCCACGGTCCCGGCGGGCGCAAGACCCAGGCTGCTGGTGTTCACGGTTGCGGTCAAGGTCACGGAAGCGCCGGAGGCGGCGCTCGATGAAGAAGTTGCAGCGGTGGTGAGGGTAGTGGCTTTGGTGACCGTAACCCCGACGGGGTTGGACGTGCTCGTATTGTAGCTGTTGTTCGGCGAGACGGGGTGCGGTTCGTAGTTGCCAACCAGGGAGTCCGTGCCCACAGGAAGTTGGATGAACCAATCTTCGGCGGTCCCCTGGCTGTTCACGTTGTACGTCCCCGGCGTGTTACCCGAGGGTGCGCCCACGTCGACAGTGGGCGGCATGGCGCTACCGTTGAGCGTCACCGTCACCTGTCCGGTAGGACACTGATAGCTTGTATTCCCGGTGCTGCTGAAGCAGAGATTGCCCGAACTATTGGTCACGTCCATGCGCAACCAGTACTGACTGTAAAGGAAGCCGGAACAGTTGATGGTGTTCCCGTAGACAAAAGAACCTGTGGTGACATAGGTGAGATTCCCGCTGCAATCCTCAACCGCTAGCTGGAGGATCGTCGTGCTGTTTTCCGGGGCCACGGTGACCTGGACTGGAGAAGAAGTGCTCGCCGCATGAGTTCCGTCACCTGCGTAACGCGCCGTCACGGCATAGGTCCCGCCTGGCAGCATCGTGGTGGACCCGGAGACGGAGCCGTTGGACAAGGTCGCGAAATCAATGCCAAGTTTGCAGGGAGTTGATGTGCAAGAGGCGTTGTAGCCGGCCGGCCCGCCAAGCAGCGAGACATCGCCGGTGGAGGCTGAAGGACTGACGCTGACCGCGATGCCCACCGGCTGGCCATGCGGAATGTTAGACAACTTGTAACCCACCGGCGCACTGAGCGTGAGTGTCGTCGTCGAAGGCGTGAAGCTGACCGTGTTCCACTGCGAGACCAGGTTCGCCGCATTCACCGTGCCCAACCCGGTCGCCAGGTCATAGCCGGCGTTGGTTGTCCAAGCCGCTTTACCGGCGTTGTTGACCAGGATGCCGTAACCGGTGCCGGTAATGGATTGATCGCTGCAGTTGGACGAGTCAGCCACGCAGGCTACCGAGTTGTTGCCGGTCTGCGTGTCGTAGAAGACACAACTCGAACTACTGGCCGTGGGAGCCATGGCCGCGGTCGAGGCACAACTCGCGCCGGCTTTCGCCGCCAACGGGTACAAAACGTAGTTTGCAAGCCCCTGGGGGCCGTACTTCTGGTTGACCAGCGCCATGATGCCGCCGAAGGCCTGCACCGACGCAGAGGTTCCCCCAACGGGCAAGAAATTGAAGGCCCCTCCGCTCTCGACGCAGGAGCTGGTGCCTGCCGGAAGCGCATCGGCTTCGCAAAGTACATAGAAACTGTTGGTGTAGCCGTCACCCGCATACAGGGAGAGGTCCGGCACATCCCGTTCTTGATCATTGGGCACGCCGGTTCCCGATTGCCAGGAAGGTTTCGAGTACCCGGAAACGCACTGTGTCTCCGATCCTTGCACAGTAACAATAGTTGTGGATGAGGAGCAGTTGCTTTCTCCCCCGCCTCCGCCGACAAGGTCCGTGCCCACGTCGGAGACCCCAGCCGAGCAGCCATTCACTGAGCCCGAATTGGCGCAGGAATCATTCCAGGCCATTTCGGGAATGTACGACATAGCGGAGGACAGGGTGGTCGAGTTGCTTGACGAAGACCAATAGGTAGTCCAGGTGTTCACATCGTTGAAATCCGTCCCGCCCACTGCGACGTTAAACGGCGTGGAGGCGTATCCGCTGACCATCAAACCATTCACGGCGGCAGTCTCCGGATTCGAAGAGTTGTAGGTGTCGCAGGACGCGGAGCCACTGTCACCTGCCGCCTCAAGGATAGTGATGCCCTCCGCGGCGCCCTGTTCCCACAAGGTGCTGTAAAAGGCATTGCCGCCGTTACCGAGCGCAGCCTCGCAACCGCCGTAGCTCTCCGTCATAACCGGCGCCAGGTTGTTGTCAATGATGTAAAGGGCTGAGAGATCGATGCCTGCGGTAACCTCAGTGGTTTCCGAAACAACGAAGGCAAGGGTGGCAGCCGGTGCGGCCACGCCGCTCCACTCGACGTCGAGATCTGCTTCACCCTCGTCCCCCGAGAAGTCTGGCGGGATGATCCCCGGGTCGGGGCCGTTCACGCAAATGCCGAGCGGGATATTGAATGAACTTCCGTTGACTAAAGGCGCGGGAACAGCGGGGCATGGTGAGTTGGCCGCTGGGGACTGCTGCTTGAATCCAAATAGGGCCCGGAAGTCGGCCACATCCTGGGGATTGATATTGGTCTCGCCCACCACGGCGATCGTTTGCCCGTTGCCGCCGGTGAAGGAACTCCAGTTCGGAACATTGTAAATCGTGGCAAAATCCGCCGGGCCGAGCGCGTAGTAGGTCGTCCCGTTGTTGCTCACTGTCAGCATTGGCTGCACTTTTCCGGTGCTTCTCGACTTAGTAAATGGGCCCAACTGGCGGTGCATGGGCTTCCTGGGAAAATTGTTCAGCGAGGCGAAACCCGCCACCACGGGCGTCAGGGCGGCGGGAATCTGCGGATCGCGGGCGTTGGCCCAATGCTCTTCACCGTTCACCACATACCTGTGAATCTCCGTATGCAGGGCCTGCCTCACCGCGCCCGCCGTACCGTAGAACTCAATCACCGTGCGGCCCGCTGACACACGGCTGACTTGGAAGCCTTGTGACGTAAGCCAATCCGTCACCGCCTGAAGGTCGGCATCGGCAGGGCCGAACTGCCGGCCAAACTGCTCGGGAGTAAGCCACATGTGATAGCTGGGGGACGACTTGGATTGCTGTGTGTCCAGAAAATTCCGTAGCGCGGTTTCCTGCTCAGTCGAGCGCTTCAAGACGAGCAACATGCGTTCCGTCGCCAGGCTATCGGGCGCCGCCCCTTGGTCGAATTCGGGACGGGCCAATGGGTGAGTATTGCCCCGCAGCGTAACCCGGTTCTCAGGGTCCACTGCCTGCGTCACGCGCGCCGGCACAACGTCCCTTTGTTGCCCTCTCGAGATCAAAGAGAATGAAACAACCATTGCGCATACCAATGCCGCTCGTACCCCTATTGCCTGTGCCTTTCTCATGCTTCCTCCCATGACCCGGCTTGTCCGATTAAGTCTATTAGCGCTGTCCTGCGGCTGGACTCCACACAGCCTCCAATGACCCACTGAAGGTGCCTGATATTGTAAAGGATTTCCGCCCGATACACTAACTTTTCAAGACTCCCTCGTTCGGGATTCCCGTCCCACCAGTGAAAAGTTCCAAAAATAGGTTCAGCTCCGGGAAACCTGTCCTCAGTATTGATGCAGAATCTTCGCGCCGAGATTTCTGTGGGCAGGTCGGCGGGTGGGCAGATCGGCAGATGGGCAGGTCATCCCCGCGAAAGCGGGGACCCATTGTCGGTCCAAGGAATTCCCGCTTGCGCGGGGAATGACGTGATTTTCGATAAAGCCGCAGGCGACGAAAAATCCTGCTCGATCTTGAAAACGTTCGGAGCGAGATTCCTCGCTTCGCTCGGAACGACAGAGTTGAGGCGTCGCCGCAGAGATTCCAAGGGAGAGGGCTGTGCTGCGTGGCCGATCTGCCGACCTGCCGACCTGCCCATCTGCCGACCTGCCCACCGACTTCCGTGCTATTATCTTACGCGCATGCCCGAACAGCCTTATCCTCGCGTAGCGACTTTTCACACGGCGCTGGAATTGGCGAACCATCTCAAGCGGCTGGGATGGGACCTGCCTGTGGACGAGGCGATTCTCTCCGCCCCGGCTTCGCCGCTGGCCGCCCCTATTGTGCTGCCCTGGCTGAAGGGAGAGCGCCGCGTCGGAAACCGCTTTGCCGTGCAACCGATGGAAGGCTGGGACGCGGAGGCGGATGGCGCACCTTCTGACCTGACTCGCCGGCGCTGGATGCGGTTCGCAGTGAGCGGCGCCAAACTGCTCTGGGGATGCGAAGCCGTAGCGGTGCTACCCGAGGCGCGGGCCAATCCGCACCAGTTGCTTTTGAACGAGCGTACGGCGCCCGCCCTGGCGGAGTTACGCCGCCAGATGGTCAAGGCTCACCAGGAGCGCTTCGGCTCGAGTGCGGACCTTGTCATCGGCCTTCAGCTTACCCACTCCGGACGGTTCTGCCGGCCGCACGAGGAAGGGCGCCTGGAGCCGATCATTGCCTATCACCATCCGATTCTGGATATCAAGTACCCAGCCTGCGTCAACGTGCAGGCGGTTTCGGATGACGAGCTCATCCGCATTGTAGGGGCGTTCGGCCGGGCTGCGCGTCTGGCCCAAGAGAGCGGCTTTGATTTTGTAGACCTGAAGCACTGCCACGGCTACCTCGGGCACGAGGTCTTGAGCGCTTATCATCGCACCGGTCCCTATGGGGGCTCATTTGATAATCGCACCCGCTTCTTGCGCGGGCTGGTGGATGCCGTTCGTTCCTCCGCCCCCGGGATCGAGATCGGCGTCCGTCTGAGCGCCTATGACTCGGTTCCGTTCGTGCAGGATGCTCAAACTAAGCGGGGTGTGCCGGCCAGTACTCCGGGCCAACAGCCCTATACCTGGGGCTTTGGAGTAGACGCGCACAACCCGGTTCGCTCCGACCTGGGAGAGGCGAGGCGCGTGCTGAGTCTCCTGAGTTCATTGAATGTACATCTGGTGAACATCAGCGCCGGCAGCCCCTATTACTCCCCGCATTTGCAGCGGCCCGCCCTGTTTCCCCCGTCCGACGCTTATCTGCCTCCCGAAGACCCGCTCCAGGGTGCAATCCGGATGTGGGCCGCGGCTGCGGAATTGAAGGCTTCCCTACCCGAGTTGGTTTTTGTTTCCACAGGCGGAACGTATCTTCAAGATTATCTCCCGCACTTCGCGCAAGCGGTGGTGAGGGCGGGATGGACGGATTTCGTCGGCCTGGGCCGGATGATGCTGGCCTACCCGGATTTCCCGGCTGACATTCTTGAGAAAGGCCGGCTGGATCGAAAGAAAATCTGCCGAACTTTCAGCGACTGCACCAATGGTCCGCGGCAGGGGCTGGTCTCGGGATGTTATCCGCTCGATCCGTTCTACAAAGCGCGTCCGGAGGCGAAGGAACTGCAAGCGAAGAAAGCACAGCTTGCCAACCCTCCAGCGGTCGGGGGACAGACTCCTCAGCCCCAGCGCCCAGCCGAACGAAAGGCCGAGGAACGGATTGCGGCGGCGGCGGTAGGTCAACCCGTTGCCCTCATCACGGGCGCTTCGCGCGGAATCGGGCGCGGCATCGCGATTGAGCTGGCGCGTCTGGGTTTCAACGTTGCCATCAACTACGTCCAAAGCCGCGAGTCGGCCATCGAATGCGCAGCGATGTGCGAGCAGGCGGCGCTTGAGAGCACACCCGCCGTTCCGAAGAGCAGCGTATCGACCCGCTTCGGAGTTTTCCGAGCGGATATCTCAAACGCCTCGGATCGCACTGGCCTGCTGCAAGCGGTCCAGGAGCGATTCGGTTGGATCGATCTCCTGGTGAACAACGCTGGTGTTGCCCCGCAGGCGAGAGTCGACCTACTACAAGCAGGCGAAGAGAGTTTTGACCGGCTGATGAACATCAATGTGCGCGGGCCCTGTTTCCTCACCCAGGCGGTGGCGAATATCTGGATTCGAGGTTTAGGCTCGAGGCCCCAGAAAAGCCGCAAGCCGAAGGTCGTCAATATCTCTTCGGTCTCCGCCTATGCCCCGAGTGTGAACCGCGGCGATTATTGCATGAGCAAGGCCGCGCTCTCCATGATGACGCAACTCTTTGCCACGCGATTGGCCGAGTACGGAATCAACGTGTACGAGATCCGCCCTGGGATTGTGCTTACGGACATGACGGGCCCTGTGAAAGAGAAGTACGATGCCATGATTGCCGAAGGCTTGACGCCCCTCGCTCGATGGGGAACGCCGGAGGATGTGGGCCGCGCCGTGGCCGCCATCGCCGATGGCCGTTTGCCTTTTTCCACCGGCGAAGTCATCAACGTGGACGGCGGCTTTCACATGCGGCGGTTTTAAACCTGCGAAGGGGCAACCCTTGTGGTTGCCCTCCGGGTGAACTCGAGAACCGTCCCTACAATTCCACCATGATCCGCATCAACACAGAACTCACACCTGAAAACCTACGGCCTCGAATCGAACGGCTCTTCGAAGTGTCCGCCCGAAAAATCCGCGCCATCGAAAAGACCTTCGACGCTACGCGCGGATCACCCGTCATTACAATCCAGGGTGTCTACGCCGGGCGCGAGTGGACTGACTGGACGCAGGGCTTCCTTTACGGTTCCGCACTCCTCCAGTACGAAGCCACGGGCGAGGAGTGGTTCCTCGACTACGGACGCCGCAACACCCTGGAGCGCATGACCGCGCACCTCACCCACACCGGCGTGCACGATCACGGGTTCAACTGCGTCAGCACTTACGGCAACCTTCTGCGCCTCGCTTCCGAAGGAAAGACTGCAGCCAGTCCGGACGAACGCCGCTATTACGCTCTGGCGCTGAAGGTGAGCGGCGCCGTGCAGGCGTCTCGCTGGTCCCCAATCCACGACGGCCGCGGGTTCGTCTATTCTTTCAACGGCCCGCACTCGCTCTTCGCAGACACCATCCGCTCCCTGCGCTCGCTGGCTCTCGCGCACCGCCTGGGACATGTGCTGGCGGGCGAGGGCGACCGGCGCATCTCGCTCCTGGAGCGTCTCGTGCAACATGCCGCCGTGACAGCGGAGTTTTCCGTCTATTACGGTGAAGGCCGTGACGTGTACGACGTGCGCGGGCGCGTGGCGCACGAGTCGATTTTCAACATGAACAACGGTGTTTACCGTTGCCCCGCGACCCAGCAGGGATATTCGCCTTTCACCACCTGGACGCGCGGACTGGCTTGGATCATGTGCGGCTACGCGGAACAACTTGAGTTTCTCCAGACGCTTTCCGAGGAGGAATTGGAACCGGTGGGCGGACGCGAAAAGATCGAAGGCATGATGCTCCGCGCCGCACAAGCAACTTGCGACTACTACCTTGAGCAAGTCGCGCAAGACGGCATTCCCTACTGGGATACCGGCGCGCCCCAACTCGCCAAGTTGGGAGACTGGGGTAATAAGCCCAGCGATCCGTTCAACGACTTCGAGCCGATAGATAGTTCAGCCGCAGCCATTGCCGCGCAGGGACTGTGGCGCCTGGGGACTTATCTTCGATCGCGGCCCGAAGGCGCCGAGCCGGGAAATCGCTATAGGCTAGCCGCCCTGACCCTAGCGAACGCGCTGTTCGATGAGCCTTATCTTTCCACCCAGCCACAGCACCAGGGTCTTATCCTGCACTCCGTTTACCACCGCCCCCGCGGCTGGGACTACATCCCGCCCGGCCGCCACAGCCCCTGCGGAGAATCCTCCATGTGGGGCGACTATCACGCGCGGGAATTGGCGTTGTTGCTGCTGCGCGAAGCAAAGGGCGAACCCTACCTGACGTTCTTCTCCGTTTAGCAGAGGCCGCGGGTGGCCTCGACGCCTCTGCGGTGAGCATTTCCACGGATGCAGGTCGATTCTACCGGGCTGCCCAAAAGCAGACGGCGATTGAGGCGAGCGTGAGAGCTGCAAAGATGGGAATGATGACGCGGCCGAGCGGACGCCCGCCGGACATCACTGCGATTGCGCCCTTGGCGAGCGTGTTGCTGGCGCACGAGGCAATAATGGCGGCGTTGGCGGTATTCGGCGCAAGAGTCTTTACAGAGGCGAGTTGCGCGGCGGAGATGATGAAAGCGTCGGGGTTCACCAGGCCTGCGAGAATGCTGGTCACATAGATCCCGGAAGTTCCGAAGTACTCGTAACCGGCCTTGGACGCAAACATCACCACGGCGAAGATGACCGCAAACTTGATGGCGCTCCACAAGTCCATGGGATTCTTCACGTGCAGCGCCGCCTCCCGTTCGCTGGTCTTTCGCTCCCAAAGAAAGACGGCGATTCCGGTGCCCAACACGAACGGAACCGCCATGGGCAGAGCTAATGCCTTTGCCAGGCCATGATCAACCACCACGGCAATGATGTACATACGGATGAACATAATCGTGGAGGCGATGGTGATGCCCAGCGCGAAATACCTGGCGAGAGATTCCCCTTCCGTGCGCGCCTGGTGGGAAAGGCCGAAAGTGGCCGCGGTGCTCGAGGCGATGCCGCCGAGGAGGCCGGTCACGGCAATTCCCTGCCTCGCCCCAAGGAATCGCATCAGAACGTAGCCGACCATGCTCAGAGCCGAGATCAGCACCACCACCCACCAGATGAGGCGCGGGTTCAGCACCTGGAACGGCCCAAACGCGCGGTTGGGCAGGAGAGGCAGAATGATGACGCTGACTACCCCGAACTTCAGGATGGCGTAAATCTCATCTTCCTGGATGGCCTCGGCCAAATGGTGAAGTGGGGCTTTGATGGAAAGTAATAACGTCGCCACGACGGCGAAGATGGCCGCCGGGATGACGTAACCCAACGCCGATAGCGCACCAAATACATAGGCCAGCAGCGCCATGAACTCCGTCGTGGCACCCTTGTTCGGCCCTTCACACCTAACAATGTAGGCCGCCACGGCGACGGCACTGACTCCCACCAGACCCACGGGCAGCATCCACTTCGCCCCCGACTGTGCCGCCAGAGCGCAAAGAAAACCGAAAAGGGTGATGAGCGGGAAAGTCCGAATCCCCGCGAACCAGGGAAGGTCCTTGTGGGCATGCTCGCGCTCGACGCCGATCAGCAACCCCATGAGCAGCGCCATGGCGCCGTTAAAGGCAATCTGTGTGTAGGTCTGCATCAGGCCAAAACTATCTGGGGAAGAAGTACATCAACCAGCCCAGCACAACCGCGGTACCCACAAATGCGCCGAACACTTTCGCGCCGTAAACGAACCGCTCGCGGGGCGCATCCTTGGCCAGAACTCCGAATACTACAGAGACCAGGAAGGAGAATATAACGAGAGCCGGAAAGTGTGTCAAAGACATAAGAAAATCAGTGATGAGCGACGAGTGACGAGTGACGAGCAACAAAGCCTGCCGACTTCAATTCGCTGGCTCCTTGTTTCTGATTTCTGCTTTCTGATTTCTGATTTCGGCTCGTCACGTGTCACTCGTCACTTTTTTCGTCCCATGGCGATGTCAAAGCAATCCAATACCGCAAGGGCGTTGAGCATGCCTGCGGCCACCAGATAGGCCGTGCCAAAGTCAGAACTGACGAAGAACGGATCACCACCTGCGTAGCCGAAGAACCTCGCGGCGGGCATTGCCAGGCCCACGCACAATTCGCCGTAATGACCCAGGACTTCAAGATAAGAGGCGGAACTGGTCGAGAACATTTGCCCCTGCATCGCCAGTCCCAGCGCGAACATGATCATGATCGAGGCGAAAAGGATCAGCGCCCGCCAAGTCCGCTTCAGCAATAGATGACCCAGTCCTGGGATCAGCCAGGCTGCGACGCACAGCCGCACTAATGTGAGGGTGGATGGGTGTCCACTCGGAACTTTGGCTTTTTCAGCGGCACTACCTTCTGCGACAGCTTTTCCAGCCATAGGTCTAAGTCACGCGCTACACGCGAGATACTGACAGACTTCGAAACAAACAAGTTAACACACCTGAAGGGGTGGGTACAACAATTGGACATAACCAGTGGTACAGTTTGATGTCGTATTGGCGAGTTTAGCTCGCCAAAATGGCGGCGCAAAGCCGCCTCTTCATCAGTCCGCGGCATTCCCGGGCACTCCTGCCACCCCATTTCCAGGAGAACGAAATATCACTAGATTCCTCCCCGCCACTGATACTAGCCCAGAATCGGAACCACGGCGGCCTGCACCTCGCCGGTCACGCGCGCGCTCGCTTGCTCAACGAACATGTTCACCTCGCTGCGCACGCCGAACTCCTCGAGGTAAATGCCGGGCTCGATGGAGAAACAGATTCCGGGAATGATGGGCCGCGTGTCGCGCGTTTCGAAGTTATCGATGTTGGCTCCGTTGGCGTGAACATCTTCGCCGATGGAGTGGCCCGTCCGATGCACGAAGTTAGGCCCGTACCCTCGGCGCGAGATAACCTGGCGCGCCACATCATCCACTTCGTAGCCGTGAATGGTGCGCCCACTGGTCATGGCCGCCTGCACGAAGTCAACGGCGGCGTCCCGCGCTTCTTTCACGATCTCGAAGACGTCAACAAAGCGGCGCGGAATTTGCGCGCCCACGAAACCCGTCCAGGTGATATCGAAATAGACTGCGCCAGGCCTGTTCATCTTTCCCCAGACGTCCAGCAGCACAAAATCACCAGCGCCAATCGATGCCGAGTGCTCGCGCTCCGGCATATAGTGAGGGTTCGCGGAGTTTCGGTTGACCGCCGCCACGGGTCCTTCGTCCGTGATCACGCCGCCCGCGTCAAAGACGCGCCGCATTTCCTGCTGCACTTCGTGCTCACTGATTCCCTTTCCGGACCGCACCGCATCGCGGATCGCGGCGAAACCCTCGCGTACCGCGTCGTGCACCACTTTGCCGGCCTGCATGTGAGAGGCCAGGGCATCGTCCGACCATCGCGCCTCGAATAATTGCACCAAGTCGGCGGATGAAATCACTTCCACCCCGAAGCCCCGCACCAGTTCAATCGTTCCCGCGTCCACCAGTCCCACGTACGGGATGTTGTTGAGAGGCGAATACTGCATTGCAATACGCTTCCTGCCGTTCAGAATTCTCTTCAGCCCTTCGTGTTGTTCCTTCCAAGTGGAGTACTCAATCGCGTGTCCGGGCACGCCGTCCAGGTTGTGCCGCTCCACGCGATGAATAAGCTTGCTGGGATCGCCTTCGGCCGGAATCAGGTAAAACCACCGGCGCGTACACATCGGCGGATTAATCTTCAGCACGCGGTAAGCAATGGGGTCGCGACGATGGTGGTCGTAAAACAACCAACCGTCCAGGCCGTTCTCGCGAAGCGTTGATTGAATCAGCTGGAGATCCATGGTTCCCTCGCAGAAGTTGTCAGTCGTCAGTTGTCAGTTGGAAGCGCTGAAAGCTGATGGCTGATAGCTGACGGCTGACAGCTTGATTTGCTCGTCACTGCTCTTTAAAAAACGGCTTCCATTGATCCTCGCGCGGCGGCGCGGTAAGCAAGCTCACACCGATCAAGCATATCAGCGACGCCGCCAGCGCAGGGAAAATCATGGGGATACGCCCATCCAACCCCAACACCTTCCACATCACCGCCACTCCGGTGCCGGCGCCAATCGAACTCAGGCCGCCGGCGGTGGTGGTACGCTTCCAAAAGAAGGCCGCCACGACCGCAGGCGTCAGTCCTGCCCCATAGACATCGTAAGCATAGACTGCTGTAGCAAGAACCGAAGGCTGAAAACTTTGCGCCAGCGCGATCACTCCGAGAACCACCACGGTCACGCGCGAAAGCAACAGCAAGGTCCGGTCGCTCGCGCCCTTCCGGTACAAGCGTTGGAACACATCATGCACAACGTTGGTGGCGGGCGAAAACAGGTAGTTGTTTCCCGTAGACAGCACCTTGGCAAACACGGCGCCGAGAAATACGGCCCCGACCAGCGGTGGGACTCCGTGGCGTGCGGCGTACGGCACGATTCCCCAAGCCGGTACCGCGCCAGATTCGATGTCAGTGCGGAACAGCACTCCCCCCACCATGGCCAAAAGCACGATGATTGTCTCAAGAAACAATGTCCCGACGATCCAACCGACCACCGAAAGGCGCGCGTCACGTTCGCTGCGGGCCGAAAAGAACTTCTGGTAAGAACTCTGATTTCCGATCATGAGGGTGAAGGTGGGAAGGAAAAAGCCGAGCACTTCACCCCACGTCATGCCACCCTGAAGCGTAAAATGATCAGGCGGCAACGCGGTATGCAAGGCGCTCCAACCGCCCACGCGATGGAGCATCGCCGGTAAGGCGATGATGCATCCAGCCGTGACGAGCAGCCCAATGGCCACGTCCGTATAAGCCACCGACGACATTCCCGCCAGCGCTGTGAACAAGATCACAAATCCGGCCAAAATGAACGTCCCCGTCCTCTCGCTGACGCCGAATGCGAGATTCAGAATTCGTCCGCCCCCGCGGAACTGATAACTGACGATAGCGGTGTAAGAGACGATGATGCACAACGTGCCCAAAACGCGCGCAATGGGACTGTACCTGACTTCCAGGAGATCGGGAACGGTGTACTGTGCGAAGGCCCGCGCGCGCCCGGCAATGAAATAGACCACCAGCAAGCCGGCCCAGCCTCCCGCCGGCAGCCATAAGGAAGCCAAGCCTCTGCGATAAGCGAACTCCGCACCCCCGAAAAGGCTGCCCGCTCCAATCCACGAGCACAGGAGAGTGAAGACCAGCACCGCCGCCGAAAGCTTGCGGTCCGCCACCATGAAATCCGCATGGCTCTTGAGCTTTACCATGCGGGTCACACTTACCGTCAGAAGCACGAGGACGATCAGGATGAGAACCGCGGCATACATCATGGGGAGCTTCAGTTGTCAGTGATAAGTGGTCCGTCGCCAGACCTGTAAGAGAGTGTATCATGGGCGTGATTCCGGCGGAGTGCCCCGCGAAAAGGGATGCGTAGGACCCGGGGTTGAGACAGGCTTGCATATCTGCTAGAGTTCGTGCCGCGGCGACTGTGCGGCAACTCGAAGCGACGCCTCCGCATGGTCGCGACCGAATGGCTGAGTGCATCGGCTTGGCCAACAAGAGACGGAGTCGGAGGGTTGGCTTGCAATACGAGTCTCGTCATCCTCACCTGATTCAGATCCTCCTGAAGGTGGTGTGCCAATGCTAACCAGAATCAAATCGTCCGCTGAGGAACGGTACCGCTCGCTCTTCGAGCGGATGACGGAAGGCTTTGCCCTACACGAGATCGTCTGCGACAACAAGGGTGTGCCGTGCGATTACCGATTCCTGGAGGTGAATCCGGCTTTCGAGCGGCTCACTGGCCTGAAGCAGGAAAAGGTGGTCGGCCGCCTCATGAGCGAGGTCCTGCCTGACGATGACCCGACATGGGTGCGGAGGTATGGCGAGGTGGCGTTGACGGGCCGGTCGGCTAGTTTCCAGAATTACTCGACGCAGCTCAAGAGGCACTACGAAGTGTTCGCGTATTGTCCCGCGCCGCAGCAGTTTGCGGTCCTATTTCTGGATGCCACCGAGCGGAAGCACTTGGAGACGGCCTTGGAATTGGCGGCGCGCTTCCCGGAGGAGAATCCAAATCCCGTGATGCGCCTCGGCGAAGGGCACATCGTTGATTTTGCCAATCCGAGCGCCAAGGAGCTGTTGAAGACTCAGGGGTGCACCGGCGGAGGGGAAGCACCGGCGGAAATTGCGGAACCGGCCGTGGCAGCCTTGAAGGCCGGCGTCCCCCGACAGATTGAGAAAACCTACTCGGGACGCACGTATCTGTTTAGCCTCACGCCTATTTCGCAATGGGGCTATGTCAACCTCTACGCCACGGACATCACGGAGCGTAAGCAGGCGGAGGAGGCACTTCGCAAGCGCGAAGAGGAAAACCTTCTTCTCGCCGGCCTCCTGGAAAACTCCGATCAGCCCTTCGCAGTCGGCTATCCGGACGGGCGCCTCGGGATCCTCAACGGAGCGTTTGAACGCCTGACCGGCTTTAGCCGCGCGGAACTGGCGGGAATGGATTGGGCGCGGGCTCTCACCCCACCCGAGTGGCGGGAAGTGGAACAAGCAAAGCTCGAGGAACTTCACCGCACGGGCCAGCCGGTCCGTTATGAGAAGGCGTATCTTCGCAAGGATGGCTCGCGAGTCCCCATCGAGCTTCTTGTTCATCTTCGCAGAAATGCTGAGGGGCAGCCTGCCTTCTACTACTCTTTTCTCACCGACCTTACCGAGCGCAAGCAGGCGGAGGCGGCCCTGCGGGAGAGCGAGAGCCGGGAGCGAGCGCGGGCGGCGGAATTCGAGGCCCTCATGGAAGCGGCGCCGGTGGGCATCTTCGTGTCCAAGGATACCGAGTGTAGCTGGATGAGCGGCAATCGCGCGGCTTACGATCTGTTGCGAAGGACGCGCGGCAGTAACCTCTCGAAGTCCGGGCCGGAGGGCGAAAAACCGGTGAACTTCCGGGCGATGAAGGACGGGAAGGAGATTCCGCTGCCGGAGTTGCCGATGCAGAAATCGGCCGCCAGCGGGTATGCGGTTCGGGATCACGAGATGGACTTTGTATTCGAGGACGGCGTCACCCTGAACATCCTCGGCAACGTCGTGCCGCTGCTGGACGAGAGCGGACGCCCGAGAGGGGCGGTAGGGACTTTTCTCGACATCACCGAGCGCAAGCGAGCCGAAGACGCGCTGCGTGAGAGCGCGGAGCGGTTCCGGGTGCTCTCCGAGGCTATGCCTCAAATCGTGTGGACCGCGGAAGCCACGGGTGCCCGCGACTATTACAACTCGAGGGCGCTCCAATACGCGGGCGCGAGCCTGACCGACCTTAACGACTGGAAATGGACCTCCATCATCCATCCTGATGATCGGGAGGAGACGCTCAACGCCTGGCGCCAGGCAATCGCAACCGGGCAGATTTATGAAATCGAGCACCGGTTGCGCCGCGCCGATGGGGAGTTCCGCTGGCACTTGACTCGCGCTGTACCGCTTCGAAACGACCAAGGAACAGTGATCCAATGGATCGGTACAGCCACTGACATTCATGACCAGAAGATAGTCGAACAGGAACTCGATCGGCGCGTCGCGGAACGCACGGCGGAGTTGCGCGAATCGCAGGCTTTGACGAATGCGATTGTTGAAAGTACATCTGATTTCATTTGGACTGTCGATCCCGAACGTTTTGGCCTTCTGACCTTTAACGGGGGCCTTAGCGAACATTTTCTCAAGCGCGGGGTGCGCCTCCAGAAGGGCATGCGTCCGGAGGAAGCGTTTCCAGATCAAAACCTCGCAGCCCGATGGCGTGGAATCTATCAGCGAACACTCTCGGAAGGCTCCTGTACTGTCGATTACGAGTCGCCCACCGCCGGTTCCATGCTGGTGACCGCCAATCTTCTCAAGCGCGATGGCAAAGTATTCGGGATATCCGCGTTCGGCAAGGACATCACCGAGCGTGTGCGGGCTGAGAGAGCACGGCAAGAGAGTGAAGAGGCTTTTCACGCGCTGGCTGAGTTAGTGCCGCAGTTGGTGTGGATGTGCACGCCCGATGGCTTGAACGTCTACTTCAATCAACGCTGGGTAGATTACAGCGGGATGAGTCTGGAAGAAAGCTATGGTAGAGGCTGGAACACCCCCTTCCATCCCGACGACAAGCAACCCGCTTGGCAGGCCTGGAACCATGCGGTCGAGACCGGTGACACGTACAACATCGAGTGCCGCTTGCGGCGGGCTGACGGTATCTACCGCTGGTTTCTCACCCGTGGAGTGCCTTTGCGCGACTCCACGGGGAATGTCGTCAAGTGGTTCGGGACCTGCACCGATATCGACGACTTGAAGCGGGCTGAGGCGGAACTGCACCGCCTCAACCGGGCTCTGCGCGCGCTCAGCGCAAGTAACCAGGCCATGGTCCGCGCTCAGGACAACTCGGAATTGCTACGCGAAACTTGCCGGATTCTGGTGGACGAGGGCGGGTATCGGTTCGCTTGGGTGGGCTTCGCCGAGCAAGACGCGGAGAAGACGGTGCGACCAGTCGCCCACGCCGGAATCGAAGAAGGCTACTTGGAGACAGTGAAGATTACCTGGGCTGACACGGAGCGGGGACGCGGGCCCACGGGGACCGCCATCCGCACGTGCCAACCCTCAGTTTGCCAGAACATGCTGGAAGACCCGCGAATTGTCCCTTGGCGAGAGGACGCAGCCCGCAGGGGCTATGCATCCTCCTGCGCCCTTCCCTTGTGTGTGGACGGCAAGTCCATTGGGGCCCTGACTGTTTACTCCACGCTCCCGGAGGCCTTCGACGCTGCCGAAGCAAAGTTGCTCGCAGAGTTAGTGGAAGACGTTACCTACGGCCTGCAGACGCTGCGCACCCGCGGTGAGCGCCAGCGGGCCATGGAGACTCTCGAGAAGGCCAACGCTTACAACCGCAGCCTGCTCGAAGCCAGCCTCGACACGCTCGTCACCATCGCACCGGACGGCAAGGTTACCAACGTCAATAGCGCCACCGAGAAGGTCACTGGCCGCTTTCGCGAAGAACTCATCGGGGCCGACTTCTCCGACTACTTCACCGACCCCGAGAAAGCGCGCTTGGGTTATCAACAGGTGTTCAGAGAAGGCTTGGTGCAAGACTACGAACTCGAGGTAAGGCGCCGGGATGGATCCACCACGCCAGTCCTTTACAATGCGTCGGTTTATCGCGACGAAGGAGGCGAAGTGGTCGGCGTCTTCGCGGCCGCGCGCGACATCACCACTCGCAAGCGGGCCGAGGAAGAAGTCCGCAGGCTTAACGCGGAGTTGGAACAGCGCGTCCGGTTGCGTACTGCGCAGCTTGAAGCGTCGAATAAGGAGCTGGAGTCTTTTTCCTATTCGGTCTCCCATGATTTGCGCGCACCGTTGAGGGCGATCGACGGATTCTCCCGCATCCTGCTGGAGGAGTACCGGTCCCAGCTTCCGTCGAAAGCGCAGCGATACCTCGACTTCGTTCGGGAGGGCGCGTCCCATATGGGAAATCTGATTGATGGCCTGCTGGCTCTTTCCCGCCTGGGTCGCCAGGAGCTGAAGAGGAGGCCTGTGGAGGTCGCGGAGATCGTGAGGCTATCCATGGACGACATTCAGGCGGACGTGGAAGCGAGCAGCGCCGAGTTCGTTGTGGGAAGTTTGCCTTCCTGCGATGCTGATCCGCTGCTGGTCAGGCAGGTGTTCGTGAACTTGCTTTCCAATGCGCTTAAGTTTTCTCGCAAACAGGAGAAAGTCCGAATTGAAATTGGGGCCCTGAGGGCCCGTGAGGCAGCGCGGGGGCGAGAAGCGATGCTACGGTTACTGGACCCGGATTCCTGGGTCTACTACGTGCGCGACAATGGAGTGGGCTTCGATATGCGCTACGCCGATAAGCTCTTCGGAGTGTTTCAGCGGCTCCACCGGCAGGAGGAATTCAAAGGCACAGGCATCGGCCTGGCAACCGTCCAGCAGATCGTTCACAAGCATGGTGGCCAGGTGTGGGCCGAAGCCGAGGTCGGGAAAGGTGCAACCTTCTACTTTACCATCGGCCCTTCTGTGGGAGACAGAACCGATTCCCACGATGAAATTCGGAAATAGTAGTACAACCCGGCGCAGCCGCAACTAAAAGCTTCCAACACAGAGGCCACAGAGAACAGCTCACAGAGATCACGGAGAAAGAAATGCAAGCCGGTTTTTCTTCTCTGTGCGCTTTGTGGGCTTTTCTCTGTGCCTTCTGTGTTTGGCTCTTCTGGGCCACCGCGAATATCAAGAAATCTCCGCGGCGCGTTTCAGAGCTGCAGGTAGGTTCGCAGGTCGGGGTCGGAGCGTACTTTCCAGATGTGCCCGTCGAGCCAATAGTGAAGCAGGCCAGGGGCGGCGAAGAAGGAGAACACCACCTGGTTGCGGATGTTAATGGGCATCAAACTGAATTGCTGCTTCAGGACCAACCGCGGGACAACGTCAAAGATGATGGCATAGAGTGCGGCACAGGCGACGTAGGTCATCCACCGACTGTTGATCAGGGTTGCCAGCCCGAAGCGGCGCGCTTGCCCGGTTTCGTGCCCGTACTTGTTCTGGTTGAAGAACCATACCAGCCGATGGTACTGAACATTGTGATAAATCGTGACGGCAGCGTAGACACCCAAAAGCGGCATGGCGCTGCGAAAGAGCAGGTAATTGACCGGAATCGCCGCAGCGAAAAGGAACTGCTTCGGCCAATTGAGCGACAGCCCTTGCTGCCATTTCTGAATCTGGCGGAGCAGATAGAGAGCGATAACTACTACGGTAACGCTCAGCAGCGTGTACTGGTAAATGGCGCCGAGCCGGTTCGGAATTGGGAAAGGTAGCAATTCTGCCGCTTCCCGGCTGTGCAGGGGATAAGTGAGGAACGGGTAATAGAAGGCGACGGCGAAGGCCACCTTATCAAGCCGCATGTCCACGGGACCGAAGTCGCGGTTCTTCTTCTTGTACATCATCATGAAGCCGTAATGCTGCTTGAAAATGTGATAGTAGCCCCAGAGTTCAGTAGCCAACTCCAACCAGTTGCCCAGGTGGAGCAGGATGAGCACCGGTCCGACGGCGAAGAAGAACGCCATGCTTCCCCAGAGCCAACGTCCGCGGCGCGCGCGCTCCTCGGCGTCAAAGTAAGTCCGCGAAATTGTGGCAAAGCCGTGGGTCTCGTCGAAGACAATTGCCCAGACTGCCACCAGCAGCAGAAGCGGTACGTGGGTGAAACGCCAAAAGGCCCAGAAGGCATAGGCCGAAGCAGCCCCGCCCAAGGTGAACCAGAGCAAATCAGTTCGCTCAGAAACGATCCAACTCGATTTGGTCCGGCTGGTCTTGGAAACCGCTGGGGCCGCGAGCACCGCCGTCGACATGTTCGAGCCTCCCTTCAGAACATTCAAACCCGATGGCTAACGGAAGATCGGAGGTGGCGCATACATTGAAGTCAATGTGTGCGCCACCCTCGATCCTTCGTAAACGTATGCTTGTGTTGAAACCCTCAAGAGAATAGATGCCAGCGGGCGACGAGAGGTTCGACGTTGTCAAGAATTGAGTGGGACGCGGCACGCGAAGAAAAGCAGATCCTTCGCGGAGTTTACCCTGAGCGAAGCGAATGGGCTCGGGATGACATGTCATTCTGAGCGAAGCGAAGAATCTGCATTTGGTTGCGGCCTACTGCGGGTGTTCGGTGCGGCCGCGCAGCAGGTCGATGGCGTGAGGCAAAAGCTCGATGATGCTTTCGAGCGATTCGCAGGCGCCGCGCGGGCTTCCTGGCAGATTGACGATCAGCCTGCCCTTGCGTACTCCCACAATCCCGCGTGCCAGAGCCGCCATGCGGGTTTTCTTAACGCCCTCGGCGCGCATCAGTTCGGCGAGGCCAGGAACCTGCTTCTCAACCACCGCTTGCGTCGCTTCCGGAGTGACGTCGCGCGGCCCAAGCCCGGTGCCGCCGGACGTGAAGACGGCATCACAATCGTCTCCTTCCGTCCAGGCCACGAGCGCGGCTTGAATGCGACCCGCATCATCAGGCAGCACATCGAGGGCCTTCACCAGCCAGCCTCGCGTCTCCAGCAGATCACGTACCGCGGGGCCGGAGCGGTCCTCACGCTTGCCGCTCGCCGCGGCATCGCTGAGTACAAGGATTTTGGCGCGAAGCGGCATAGAAGCTCTCAGCTTTCAGCGTCAGCTTCAACGGGAATATTGAACCTCTGCCATGCTGAGCGCAGCGAAGCATCCCGCAGTTGTCCGAGACCAACCACCGGGATCCTTCGCTTCGCTCAGGATGACGCACCCTTACTCGCCCTGTGTCTTGAATACTCTTCTCCCCGATCGGAATCGCCTGCTGATAGCCGACAGCTAAGAGGCTCGGTACGTGCCGCTCTTTCCCCCGCTCTTTTCCAGGAGCCTGATCTCAGTGATCTCGATTCCCTTGTCGATGGCTTTGCACATGTCATAGACCGTGAGAGCGGCGACAGCCACCGCCGTGAGCGCTTCCATCTCAACCCCGGTCGGTCCGGTTGTGCTCACCATCGAGGAGAGGGCCACGCCCTGCTTATTAAAGGCGGCGCGCACATCAATATGACTTAACCAGAGCGGATGACAAAGGGGAATCAGTTCCGCAGTCCGCTTGGCGGCGCTAATGCCAGCAATGCGCGCAACTTCAAGAGGATTTCCTTTGGGATTTCGTTTCACAGCCCGCAGCGTGCGGGGATTCATTTTCACCAGCGCACTCGCCGAAGCCTGGCGCAGCGTGGGAGGCTTTGCCGGAAACATCCACCATGCGGATGCGGCCGGAGGAATCGTAATGAGTAAGTTTCTCACGCATGCTGTCAAATCCACCAGAAGTCATTGCGTCTTCGGCATGATGTCGACCCAATCCCCAGCCGCCAAATCCGTCCGGTCGGGGTGAATCACCAGAAAGCAATTGGCCGCGGCGACGCCCACCAGGTCTCCGGAACCCTGCCAGCCGACGGGCTCTACCACCGGTTCGCGGTCCCGCATCTCGACGCACGCCGGTATGAACATGGTCAGGCCCAGTTTCTGGCGGCGGGGCGTCGCCAGGCGAGCGCGGAGAAAAACCGGAGGCTCGAAAGCCGCTCCACTGAGCAGCGCGAGCGCGGGGCGGACAAATAACTCGAAGGTGACGAAAGTGGAAACCGGATTACCGGGAAGGCCAAAGAAGAAAACGCCGCGAGCCCGGCCAAAAACTAAAGGCTTGCCGGGACGGATCGCCGTTCCCTGGAAATAGAATTCCGCTCCCAGTTCCGCCAGGACATCTTCCACCAGATCAAACTTCCCCATCGACACGCCGCCACTCAACAGCAGCAAGTCGGAGTTCAGCCCTCGTTCGATCATCTCTTTGAGGAGGTCGTTGCGATCAGGAGCTATACCCAGTTGCAGCGGCACGCCGCCTGCGGATTCAATCTGGGCGGCCAGTGCCGCGGCGTTGCTATTTCGAACTTGAAACCATTGCGGCGACTGCTCGATGGGCACTACTTCATCGCCCGTAGGTAGAATCGCCACGCAGGGCTTTCGGTAAACGGCGACCGTCGCCTTGCCCACCGAAGCCAGCAGGCCGATCTCCGCAGCCTGAAGGCGCCTGCCGCACTCCACGATTCGCGCACCCTGTGCCGCCTCACTCCCGCGAAACACAATGTTTTCCCGCGGCTGAACGCTGCGCTGGATTTCGACATTGCCGGCGTGCGAAGCCGCGTGTTCAACCATCACCACGGCGTCCGCACCCTCGGGCAGGGGAGCCCCAGTCATGATCGAGACGCACTCGCCGGGGTGCACCTCACCCTCAAACGAGCGGCCAGCAGGCACTTCACCCACGCACCGAAGCAGGCCAGGCAGGGCGGCAAGATCAGCAGCACGCACGGCATAGCCATCGCGAGTGGCGCGATGAAAAGGGGGCAGGTCGCGGTCCGCGGCGACGTCCTCTGCCAAAACCCGGCGGAGCGCCCGGTCTAAGGGGACAGTCTCCGCTCCAGGCACGCGATTCGCGGCGCGGATTCTGTCGTGGACAAGAGATAGGGCCTGCTCGTAGGTGACGACCATGCAAGGTGCCTGCTTGAAGACGATAGGCTCAGTAGAGAGGCTAGTCTATCCTCTCTTCCCGCGCAATTGACCCCTCACCCGACCCCCGACGGCTGATGAAAACGCCGCCGTAGGTCACCCTCTCCCCTCGGGAGAGGGTTGTGCGTTACGAAGGACGCGCGATGAGGGCCGCAAATCGGCTGTCTTCGAGCCAAAGAGCCTGGTCACGTTCCGGGCCGGTCGAGACCATGGCGATCTCCACGCCTGCCTGAGCGGAGAGGAATCGCAAATAGTCCTTGGCTTTCTGCGGCAGCTTGGAGAAGTCCTTGATGCCAAACGTTGGTTCGAGCCAGCCCGGCAGGACGCAGTACTGGACTTGCACCTTCTCCAGCATGTCAACGTCCTGGGGGAATTCCGCAAACCGCTCGCCCTCATACTCATAGGCTATGCCAACTGGAATCTCAGCTAGGCTATCAAGAATGTCCAGCTTGGTGATGATGAGCGCCTGAAGGTGATTCACACGGGCGGCATAGCGGGCCGCCGGCACGTCAAACCAACCGCAGCGCCGAGGCCGCCCGGTGACGGCGCCGTACTCGCCTCCGCGTTCGCGAATCTTCTCACCTTCGGGACCTTTAGCCTCGGTGGGAAAGGGGCCGCTCCCCACCCGCGTTGCATAAGCCTTCGACACGCCCACCGCGGACTGGATACGCGTCGGTCCTACGCCCGTGCCCGTGCAGGCGCCGCCCGCCGAAGCGCTGGAGGAAGTCACGAAAGGATAGGTACCGTGATCCAGATCCAGGAGCGTTCCCTGCGCGCCCTCGAAGAGCACCCGCTTACCGCGATCCATCTCGGCATTCAAATACTCAGAAACATCGGCAAGAAAGGGGACGATGTGCGGCGCGACTTGCAGGTACTGGTCAGCAACCGCGACCGGATCAAGCGGCGTACCTCCGAACAACGCGGAGGCAATGCGGTTCTTCTCTGCCACCACCTCGCTGCAGCGGCGGCGAAACAACTCCGGGTGGCGAAGGTCGCCGGCCCGCAACCCGCGGCGGCCGGCCTTGTCCTCGTAAGTGGGGCCGATCCCTTTGGCCGTCGTGCCGATCTTCCCCACGCCTCGCGCCTCTTCCGCGGCGACTTCGTGAGCCCGATGGTACGGCAGAATCAGGTGCGCACGATCGCTGATGAGCAAGCGCCCATCCACTCGCACACCGTTTCCTTCCACGGCTTTGATCTCGCGAAGCAGGGCCTCGGGATCCACCACGACTCCGTTTCCGATGACCGCGATCTTGTCGGGACGCACGATGCCTGTGGGGAGAAGCTGGAGAATGAACTTCTTGCCGCAAACGTAAACCGTGTGGCCCGCATTCGCGCCTCCCTGATATCGAGCCACGATGTCAAAGTGCTCCGCCAGAGTATCGACAACTTTGCCTTTGCCTTCATCGCCCCATTGAGCGCCCACGACAACCACATTTGCTGGCATATTGGTCCCTTGAAAAATCAGAAAGCAGAAGTCAGAAATCAGAATTCAAGCGCGTGAACTCAGGTTCTTCCCTGAACCCCGACACCTGGCACCTGACACCTGCCGTTCATAGGTGCTTGTCGAGCATTTTGCTGATGGCCTCTTTCGACGCGGTGCCGGCGATTTGCTCCTGGATTTGACCGCTCTTGAAAAGAAGCAGCGTGGGAACTCCTCGGATCCTGTACTGGCTGGTCAACGAGAGGTTTTCGTCCACATTGAGTTTTCCAACCTTGGCGCGGCCGGCATACGCCTCGGCAACCGCGTTGACGGCCGGCTCCATCATGCGGCAGGGCGCACACCAAGTGGCCCAGAAATCCACCAGAACCGGCTGATCGGATTTCAAAACTTCCTGTTCAAAGTTCTTCTCGGAGAATTCCAAGATATTACCACCTGCCATCGTATCAATCCTCCCCCAATAAGTGCTTCCTGGCCCGCTAGGCGTTCAGCGTTTCGGCCACCGGTTCAAGAGCGGCCGTTCGCGCCTGGAGCGCTTGATAGATCTCCAAATACTGCTCTGCCGACCTTCCCCACGAGAAGTCCTTGCGCATCCCGTTATTTACCAGTTGGCGCCAGACCTCGGGCTGGTGATAGGCAGCGATAGCCTGCTCGATGACGCGGACGAGCGCCGCGCCTGTGTACTCGCTAAACTTAAAGCCTGTGCCTGACTTGCCGTCAAAGGCCTCGATCGTATCGTCCAGTCCGCCGGTGGCGCGCACGACGGGCACCGTCCCGTATTTCAAGCTGTAAATCTGGTTCAACCCGCAGGGTTCGTATCGCGACGGCATCAGGAACATGTCGGAGCCGGCCTCAATCTGGTGAGCTAGCGTATTATCGTAAGCTACTGCCACCAGAAACTTGTCCGGATACCGCGAGGCCATGACCCGGAAAAGCTCCTCGTAGACAGGGTCGCCGGTCCCCAGCGCGACGATGTAGATATCCAACGACGCAAGCCGCTCCGCGACCTCCGCAATGAGGTCGAAGCCCTTCTGGGGCGCAAAACGGGAGACGATGCCCAAGACCGGCCGTTCAAGCCTGGGTGTTTTCACTCCCATCCTTTCGAGCAGCGCTTTCTTGCAAGCCGTCTTGCCACTCAAGTTCTCCGGGCTGAAGTGCGCCGCGATCAGCTTATCGGTGGCAGGATCCCAGAGGTCGTAATCCACGCCGTTCAAGATGCCTTGCAGGCGATCTCTTCGCGCACGAAAGACGCCTTCCAGACCGCTGCCGAACTCCTTAGTCTGGATCTCCTGGGCGTATTTCCGGCTCACCGTGGTGATGAAATCCGAAAAGACGATTCCACCTTTCAGGAGATTGACCTTGCCGTAATATTCGAGGAAATCCATCGTGAACAGATCTTTGCCCAGCGAAATCTCGGGCAAGATTGCCGCCGGAAAAAGCCCCGGGTACCCCACGTTATGGATGGTGAAAACCACGGAGGTGTTGCGGAAGAACCCGTCCTCGTGGTAGAGGTTGCGCAAATAGATGGGGACTAGGGCCGTTTGCCAGTCGTGGCAGTGTAGGATATCCGGCGGCGTAGCCGAGCGCTTCGCGAACTCCAGCGCCGCAAGGCTAAAAGCCGCAAAACGCCGGGCGTTGTCGGGATAATCCTCACCATTTTCCTGGTACAAGCCCGGGCGGTCGAATAAGGATGGGCATTCGACCAGATACGTTTGGACGTTGTCTGCCGCACCGGCGTCCTGGACCGAGGCGAACTTGAACCCGCCACCGAGAGGGAGAGTCAGACTCTGAAGGGTGGGTTCGGGCTTGCCCGGCTTGGTGATCCGGTAGCGAGGCAGCACGACCTCGAGTTGATGCCCCAGTCTTGCCAGAGCTTTTGGCAGCGCCCCCACAACGTCGGCCAACCCGCCGGTCTTCGAAAAAGGCACACCTTCAGAAGCTACAAAAACAATACGCAATACGTTACCTCTCTGCTAATGGTTTGGAGATTTCAGATCCTGCCGCGCCTCCCTCAGCTAAGTTAGAGGATGCTCCGTTGGGTTGTCAAGCGCCGCCGGCTAGCGGAAACCTTCCGTTCGGATGACGTCAAAGAGCCGGTTTTCGATTCTAAACGGCGCATTTGGCGCCCGAAACTGGCTTCGTTTTGAGTTCGTTTTCGCACTTGGTAAAACCTGAGTTCCTTTGTTTTCAATGACTTATCTGAGTTCGTTCCCGCTGTTTTGTGGTTTTTGCAGCCACGGTACCCGCGGGGCGAGATTCCTGGCTCCCCTCGGGTTGTCAGCGACGGGTAACAGTCCTGGAATACCGAAGATTGCGTGAAAAGCGCCGGTCTGATGTCCCAACCGGGTTCGTTTTGAGTTCGTTTTCGCAGCAAGTAAGATCTGACTTCCTTTGTTTTCAATGACTTCTCTGAGTTCGTTCCCACTGTTTTGCGTTATTCCGCGTGTGCGGGGGAAAGAGGCGGTTTCACGCCAAGGCGCAAAGTACACCAAGGCCGCAAAGAAAAAACGGTCACTTTGGCTTTACGACTCATTGTGGTCTTGCTGCCTCGACTTCGACTTTCTGACTCCCATCGGCTTTCCGTACGATCGGCAAGGGGGCGGCTACCCTTGCGGACATTCCGTCCCCAGCGTAAGCTACAATTGTAGCATAGAGAAGGAACTTTGTCAAGCACAAAATTGTAAAGCTTACCCCGCGCCGATGGCAGAGACATCCGTACCGAATCTGCGGTAAGATGACCCGTCCGGGATTGACCGGGGGACGGCGCGCGATCATGCCGGTCCATTTTGTCCAGCCGGAACCCTGCTGAGGAACGATGGAGTCATCGGCCAATGAAAAACTTCACGCCTTCAGGCCCCGGCACTCGTTTTTCGTGGGGATCGATTCGGATGGGTCCGTGTTCGACACCATGGAGATCAAGCAGAGAGAGTGCTTCATCCCCAACATCATCAAGTACTGGAAACTTCAAGCCGTCTCGAAATACGTACACGCCGCGGCGGAGTTCGTCAACCTTTATTCTAAGTCGCGGGGCGTCAACCGCTTCCCCGGCCTGACCAAGACCATTGAATTGCTGCGCGATTGGCCGGAGGCCATGCGGAGCGGAGCAGGAATTCCCGATCTCACAAGTCTCCAGGCCTGGATCGATTCCGGCGCTGCACTGGGCAATCCTGCGCTGGAAGTGGAGGTTTCGAAAACCGGGGATCCGGTTTTGAAGCGAGCTTTGGAGTGGAGCAAGGCGGTCAACCGCTCGATCGGCGATGCGATCAAAGGCGTGCCTCCCTTTCCCGGTTTCCGCGCTTGTGCTGAGAGGCTTGAGCCGCGAGCTGACATCGTCTGTGTGTCCGTAGCGTCAGTCGAGGCGTTGGAACGCGAGTGGCGGGAGCACGATATCGCCAAGTACACTGCCGTCGTCGCGGGGCAGGAAATGGGAAGCAAGAACGAACACCTGAAGATCGCCACCGGGGGCAAGTACGCGAAGGATTGCGTTTTAATGATCGGCGACGCGCCGGGAGACCTGGCTGCCGCACGCGCCAACGGCGCCTTGTTCTTTCCCATCAACCCAGGGCAGGAAGAGCATTCCTGGGACAGGTTCTACCGCGAAGGCATCGACCGTTTCTTCAACAAGGCGTACGCGGCTAGCTATGAGGCATCGCTCATTGAGGAATTCGAGAAGTTGTTGCCCGAGGTCCCGCCGTGGAAGGTGGCAGTGGGCAGGTAGGCAGGTTGGCAGATCGGCAGTCGGCAGGTGGGCAGGTCGGCAGATGGGCGGGTGCTTCTGACTTCTAATTTCTGATTTCTGCCTTTCCTAAACTTCAATCTCTCCGATACTTCCAACAATCCTGGTGGGCTGGTAGGGGAAGCGGCGGACATCCTGCTCGCGGGTGACACCACTCAGGACGAGGATTGTCTCCATCCCGGATTCAATCCCCGTCACAATATCGGTATCCATGCGGTCGCCGATCATGACGGTGTGCTCGGAGTGGGCGCCCAGGTAATTCAACGCCAGGCGCATCATGAGAGGGTTTGGCTTGCCAACGAAGAACGGGCTGACTCCGCTGGCGCGCTCGATCAGGGCTGCCATAGCTCCGCAGGCAGGCACCATGCCGTCCTCCGTCGGCCCGGCGGGATCAGGGTTGGTGGCGATAAAGTGGGCTCCGGCGCTGACCAAACGAATGGCCTTGGTAATCTGCTCGAAATCGATGCTGTTGCTTTCGCCCAGGACGACATACTCCGGATCGTGATCCGTAATAAAGTAACCCGCGTCGTGGATGGCACCGGTGAGCCCGCTCTCGCCAATCACAAAAGCCGTACTGCCGGGGCGCTGCGCTTGCAGAAAACGGGCGGTGGCCATGGCCGAAGTAAAGATGTGCTCGGAAGGTATTTCAAGACCGATCCACGCCAACCGGTGGGCGAGGTCGCCGGGGGTGTAACGCGGGTTGTTCGTCAACACCAGGTACTTGGCATTGCGCTCCTTCAAGCGCGCGATGAACTTGTCGGCGCCGGGGACAATGTTGACGCCGGTAACGAGCACGCCATCCATATCGATGAGATAGTTCTTGTGGGTGTCCATGGGTAGTCCAGGTGTAAGGCGACATTATAGCGTGGTTTCTATTGGTAGCGCTGGCGCAGATTCCGTAGCATGGAGTCTGCGATGTCCCGGAGGGAGGAAGGATTGGCGTCGCCAGAAAGAAACCACTCTGAAGTAGGCGGCCTAGTGCCGTGGCCCAATAATTCGCGATATAAGTCGAGCCGATTCGGCCACGCATCAGCAGCCCGTCAGGCGATTACGCTGATCATGAACCGTGGCTTTCTCGAATCTACCGTACTATCATGTTGAATCGTGACCCGTGCAGTTGAAGATGCACCATGCGGACGACTGTAATGGCAACGCTGGTCGCGCTTGCGCTTTCGGGCGGGCTTTGGCCGCCGTCAAGCGCATCCGGCCCCCACTGCAATGCCGTGTCATTTACCGCCAGTCTCAACGCGGGGGAAGGGTTTGCGCAAAAAGTAGGCGATCTGGAGTTCCTGATTCAGCCGTCGCATGACAAGGATACCTTGTGCGACGGCTGGGGCTTCTCCCTTCAAGACCCTCACGGCCACGACTTCATTTACCCTGTAAACATGCCACTACGGTTTAATCCGTCGCAAGATCTCGGATGTTCCTACGGTTTGACGGCTCATCAGAGTTTGGAAATGAAGCGCAGCCTGCGGTTTATTTTGACTCAGGAGGATTATCTTCGACTCTATCCCCTGATGTGGAACGCTTTATGGCCTGGCGATTCACCCGATCCAGAGCGCGCTGCCGTAATATACTTGAAGGCCATCGACGCGGTTCGCACTGGGCTGGTTCGACTGAACACTCTGCGTTTCGAAGTCTCGTCCGATGATCTAGTGCATTCGGCAGTGTTCCGGGTGGAAGCGATCGCACCGGCCGACTTTCACTTCAATCCAGCCATGAAGCCTCATTCGGTGGCTTGCCCGGATACACTTGCGCAGTAAATCTGCTGGTGCCTGGGTTGCGATTCAAACTTGCCGGCTACTGAAAAGCCTGCAGAGTCTGCTATCCACTTCTTACCGCCTCCCCGATGATGAGGCTCTCGAGACCTGGTCCCTCCAAACTGATAATTCCAGCTCCCTTTTATCCGGGTGCTGACGTTGTGGCAGCCCGACCTAGGAATCCTGACTCCTGACTTCTGACTCCTGACTCCTTTCTCGTCAGAACTCGCCACTTTGGAAATAGGCATTCGAAATGTATTGCGACACCATTCGCTGGGTGTTGAAGAACGAACCATTGACGGCGATTGCGGATCGCATAACCGCGGCGTAGGCCTTGGGGCGACCATAAAACATGGGAAGGATAATCATCTCTAACTTCGCATACAGAGAACCGGCTTCAGCCTCTTCGTTCTCGACGGTCTCAGGGCCATAGCCGATCGACCAACCCGTAAAGCCTTCCAGGCAGCCTTCCACCCACCAGCCGTCGAGAATGCTGAAGCTGGGAACGCCATTGAGCGCGGCTTTCATGCCGCTCGTTCCCGAGGCCTCCTGCGGCCGTTTGGGGGTGTTCAACCAAAGGTCAACGCCGCTCGAAAGCAAGGGCGCCCACGTCCAGTCATAGTTGGGAACATACACAACCTTGATTGTGTCCTTGAGGGATTCGCCGGCTTGAACGATCCGGCGAATGAGGTCTTTTCCTCCATCGTCATTGGGATGGGCTTTTCCACCGTATATGACCTGGAGAGGGCCGGCATTTTTGGCAATCCACCTCAATTGGTCGGGCTTCCAAAACAGCATGTCCGCCCGCTTGTAGGTTGCTGCCCGCCGGGCAAAACCGAGGGTCATAACCTTTTCATCAAGTTGCACACCCGTGCGCTTTTGGACCTCCTCCAGCAGCGCGCGCTTGGCCGATGCGTGCGCGGCGAGGATCTCCTCGAGAGGAATGCCGATCGCATAGCGAAGATAGAGATTGTCGTGCCGCCACTCCGGCATGTGGCGGTCGTAAAGGTCGCGGAAGGGAGGCGACGTCCAGGTCAGCCCGTGAACACCGTTGGTGATGGCGCGAACCGAATAGCTCGGAAACATGTGGCGCGAAACTTCGCCGTGCTGCATGGCCACGCCATTCACATAGCGGGAACCGGCGAGAGCCAGGTAAGTCATGTTCAAATGCCCGTCCAGGCAAACGTTCAAAGACTGGAGGCCCGCGGCCCGGTCATCGCCCAACACTTGTTGGACCATGTCGATGGGAAACTGATCGTGGCCGGCGGGCACTGGCGTGTGGGTGGTGAATACGCACTTATGTCGAACCGCGAGGAGGTCGTCCGGTTTTGCCTCGCGTATGCTGCGCCCCCCCATCCGCTGGTCCACCAAGGCCAACACCAGCAGGGCGGCGTGCCCCTCGTTCAGGTGATAGCTGGAGATGTGGTGATGGCCGAGTTTGGGAAGAATAGCCACGCCGCCCATCCCCAACACCGCTTCCTGGCAAAGGCGGTAACGGAGATCGCCCCCATAGAGGTGATCCGTCAGGGTCTGGTCCCAGGGTGAGTTCTCCGGCAAGTTTGTATCCAGCAAATAAACTGGAACGACATCCCCCCCAATCCCCTCCACCAGGTAACGCCAGGCGCGCACTTTGACCTCGCGCCCTTCGATTCGGACGGAGACCACAGGCTTCATCAGCTCCAGTTTCTCTTCCGGATTCCAGGTGGCGGGAGATTCAGTTTGATTTCCCCTCTCGTCCAGCCGCTGCGCGAAATAACCTTTGCGATGGATCAGGCTGACCGCGACCATGCGCACACCCAGATCAGCGGCGGAGCGCAAGGTATCGCCAGCCAACACTCCCAGGCCGCCGCTGTAGGTCGGCATGGCCGGATCAAGGGCTACTTCCATGGAGAAATAGGCAACGCGCGAGGGCGTGGATGGGGGAATCATAGGGTCCTCATTCTTTGAATCTGCACTCTAAGACTATCGGCTAGTTGTTAAGGGTGCATGAACGTCGAAGCGATCGAGGGTTCAGCCCCGCAGGGGCGAGATTTGGGTAGCCGGGGGCAACGCCCCCGGGAACTCCGCCCCCTCACCCCTTTTCCCCTCTCCCCGCTTGGCGGGGAGAGGGGTTCCGAACGCGGGTGTGGGGCCCGGTCCGGGGGTTTCACCCCCGGCTACTCAATTTGCTCCCCTTCGGGGAGCTGAGGCGGAGGCGGACACTTTTTCGATATTGTGATAATTTAATTCATGCGACTTCGAGTATGGAGAATGAAATGGATTACACCTACGAAGATATTGCCAAAATGATTGACCACTCTTTGCTGAATCCGGTCATGACCGACGTAGAACTTGAACGCGGATGCCGCGAGGGGGTGGATTACAACTGCGCCAGTGTCTGCATCATGCCTTATTACTTGAAGCGATGCGCGGAGATACTGCGCGGCAGCACCGTCAAGGCCAGCACCACGATTGGCTTTCCGCACGGCGGACATGCGACCGCGACCAAGCTTGCGGAAGCGAAGCAGGCCCTCGAAGACGGCGGCGAGGAACTGGACATGGTGGTCAACATCAGCAAGGTGCTGAGCGGCGATTGGGTTTACGTACGCCAGGAACTTAAGGCCGTCATTGACCTCACTCACGCCCAGGGCCGAAAGACCAAGGTAATCTTTGAGAACTGCTACCTCAAAGACGAGCACAAGATTCGGCTTTGCGAAATCTGCGGGGAGTTGGGGGCAGACTGGGTGAAGACATCGACCGGCTATGGCAGCGGGGGCGCCACGATCGAGGATCTCAGACTCATGCGAGCGCATTCGCCTGCGCACGTCCAGGTGAAGGCAGCGGGAGGCATCCGCGATCTTGACAAGCTGCTCGAGGTCCGAGCTCTCGGCGTTACGCGCGTCGGCGCCAGCCGGACCGCGGCCATTCTCGAGGAGTGCAAACGCAGGCTGCGCTAGGAGCTACTTCTTAAGCCGCTTGCGCTGCACCTCCAAAGCCTCCGGGGCGCGCGTCGCCATCCACTGTTCATACTTACGGGCAAGCGTCTCGAGGTTTTTCCAGACGAGGGGGTTCTTGCGGGCCTCGCGAAACGCGGGCGCCAGATGCCTGACTTTCTCCCATGCCAGCCACATTTCCCCGGTGTTCTCGAAGAACAGATCTTCCTTGATGAGGCCGTGGTTGACCACGGAAGCCGCCATATCCCAATAACTCACCGCCATGCGGAAAAGGGCGTTCTCCTCGGATCCCATTGGATATTGCTTTTCCATTTCTTCCATCGAATCCGCATGAAACTTCCCGATCAACCACTCGCGGGCCCGGCGCAACTTCTCTTCCCGGCGGAGTTCATAAAGCCGCAGCAGCAACTCAGCATCGTAATTATCGGCACTCTCTCGCACGTTAACCTCCCTCGACGTTTGTGCTTCCAGCGTTCGTCTTCGAATTGCCTTTTCCAAGTTTCGAGTCTTGAGCCTCGAGCTCCGTCAACAGCCTCCGAACCTCACTTTCGATGAGGTCGCGCACGTCCCGAAAATGCTCTCGGCCGAGCAAGAAAGGATCGGGGATCTGCCACTTCACCAATCGCCCTTTGAATTCCGCCGGAAGCTTGCATTTCACTCCGTACCCCATCTCGACCACCACGTCCATCTCGGAAACGGGCACATCCTCGAGCCCCTTGGACCAGTAGCCCTGCAGCTTGATCCCTTTTTCGCCCAGGACGGCACTCGTGTCGAAGCTTATCGTGCCTAGCGGATGCGTACCGGCGCTGAAAGCCTGAACTCTTCCGTTCCCGAGTTGGTTAGCCAGCGCCTCCGCCATCGGACTGCGACAGGAGTTGCCGTAACAAACAAAGAGAATCTTTACCATTGCGGGATTGAGTCATTGTGTCATTGAATCATTGTCTCATCGAGTCGGTCAGAGATTCTAACAGACAGCGGGGTGTTGAACCAACCTTACGATTGGTGGACGGCTTCGACCTGAGCAATGGCCAAATGACTCAATGATTCAATGACTCAATTTCCCGATGAAGTAACGATGGACCGACTCGTCCTCAGTCAGTTCGGGATGGAAAGTGGCGGCAAGAACGTTCCCCTGCTCGACGAGGACCGGCAAGCCATCGCAACGCCCTAGAACTCGCACGGCATCGCCGACCCGGCGGATGATCGGGGCTCGAATGAAGACCATTTCCATAGGGCGGGGCGAAAGCTCAGGGCATTCACCTTGGCGCACGGAACTGTCAACCTGCCTGCCGTACGCGTTGCGCTCGATGCTGATGTCTAACAGCCCTAATCGCTCCTGCGCGGGATTTAGAACTTCCTTCGCCAGCAAAATCGCGCCCGCGCACGTCCCGAACACAGGTTGACCCCCCGCCACAAATTCGGCGATCGCCTGGCCCATGCCTTCGTTCGAGAAAAACTTCAGCATCGTGGTGCTCTCGCCGCCCGGCATGATCAGGCCGCCTACTTCCGCCAACTCTGACGGGTGCTTTACCAGCTTGTAAGGCGCGCCAATCCGCTCCAGCATCTTGGCGTGCATCGCGAAATCGCCTTGAATGGCGAGGACTCCAATGGGTTTGTGGCCGTTGTTCATGGGTAGTTGTCAGTTGTCAGTCGTCAGTTGCCCGTTGCTGCGCCACGCTCCCTTTGACCGCGTGAGAAACCCTCTCCCCTTTGGGGGAGAGGGTGGCCCGCAGCCGGCGTTCTCATCAGTCCGTCAGCCGACGGAGCCGGGTGAGGGGGTAAACGACAAATCCCACGGCGGCAGCTTGGCTGCCGCACTCCAAGGCGCTTCGCGCAGCGGCACTGTCGACAGCCGATCTACCAGCCTCTTGTCTGGAGCAATTCCTTGGGGTCAAGTTTCTGCACGTCCAGCCCGCGCATGGCTTCGCCGACTTCCGCCGAGCACTCCGCCACGACTTCCGGTTCATTGAAGTGCGTCGTAGCGCGGACGATTGCTTTGGCGCGCTTGTCGGGGTCGGACGACTTGAAGATGCCGGAGCCGACAAACACCGCTTCGGCGCCCAATTGCATCACCAGCGAAGCATCGGCGGGAGTGGCGATTCCACCCGCGCTGAAATTCGGCACGGGCAGCTTGCCGTGCTCGCTCACCCACTTCACCACGTCATAGGGTGCGCCGAGTTCTTTCGACTTGGCCATCAACTCTTCTTCCCGCAGCGTAGTGAGTAGCCGGATTTCGCTGGTGATGGCGCGCAGGTGGCGCACCGCTTCGACGATGTTGCCGGAGCCCGCCTCGCCCTTGGTGCGGATCATGGCCGCGCCTTCGCCGATGCGCCGCAGCGCCTCGCCCAGATTGCGCGCGCCGCACACGAAAGGCACCTTGTACGGCCATTTATTGATGTGATGTTCCTCGTCGGCGGGCGTCAGCACTTCGCTTTCATCGACGTAATCCACCCCCACCGATTCGAGCACCTGCGCCTCCGCAAAATGCCCGATGCGCGCCTTGGCCATCACCGGAATCGTCACTCCGCCCATGATCTCCTTGATGATCTTGATCGACGCCATGCGCGCCACTCCGCCTTCCTTGCGGATGTCCGCCGGCACGCGCTCCAGAGCCATTACGGCCACTGCGCCTGCCTCCTCGGCGATCTTGGCCTGCTCAATGTTGGTGACATCCATGATCACGCCACCCTTGAGCATCTCCGCCAAGCCCACTTTCAATTTCATTGCCTGATCGTATTCCCACATCGTTGAAGTCCTCCGTAGTCGAAAGTCAAGAGTCGAGAGTCGAAAGCTCCCGGCTCTTGCCGTTCGACTTTCGACTCTCGACTTTCAACTTCTCTTCACACCAACGCCACTCCTGCCCCTTCCGTCGAATGCTTTCGGCCTATTTTGCCTTTGCGGATTTCCGCCTTAAACAGGTCACCCAAAATGGAGATTCCCTTCTCAACTTGCGCGTCGGTGGGGCCGGTGAAGCACAAACGCAGGGCGTTGTGCCTCGGATTTTGGAAATAGAAATACTTCGAGGGCGCGAAGATTACGCCTCGCTCCCGCGCCTTCACCAGCATCTCCGCCGTGTCGAGGTGCGCCGGCAACTCGACCCAGACGGACATCCCACCCTCAGGATAAACCACACGGACAGCCTCGGGGAAGTGCCGCGTGGCGGCGCACCGCAGGACCTCCAGCTTATGCTCGTAGACCTTACAAATGCGCCGGATCCACTTATCAAGCCAGCCACGCCTACCGAGTTCCTCGATTACCGCCTGTCCCAGCAGGTTGGTGTGAAGATCGGCTCGCTGCTTCGCCCAGCGCAGGCGCTCGATCACCCGGCGTGAAGCCGCGATCCATCCCACCCGCAGACCTGGAAACCCCACTTTTGAGAAACTGTCGAGGTGAATCACCAGTCCGGCGGTGTCCAGAGCTTTCAAGGGGGGCAATTGCCTTCCGCTGAAGCGTAGAGCGCCGTAGATATCATCCTCCACCACCGGAACCTGGAAGCGCGCCGCAAGCTCCAACAACCTCTTCCGGGCCTCCAGCGGCATGGTGGCGCCCGTGGGGTTCTGGAAATTCGGGCTGCATAGTATCAGCCTCACCTTGGTCTGCTCCAGAACCGCAGCCAGAAAGTCCAGGTCCATCCCTGACGCTGTAACCGGAATTCCGATCAAGCGGGCTCCGGGCGACTCGAAGACATTCCAAAGCCCCGTGTAAGTAGGGTTTTCGGAAACCACCGCGTCGCCGGGAGCAACTAAGGTGCGGCGAAGCAAATCGATGGACTGCTGGCAGCCATTGGTAATCACCAGTTCGTCCAATTCCACTGGAATCCCGTCGCGGCGCAAGCGTGCTCGCAAGTAGTTTTTGAGCGGCAGGTAGCCATCGCTTGAACCGTAGTGCAGCATCCTGGCGCCCTCACGGCGCAACACGGTGTCGGTGGCGCGCCGCACCAAGTCGTGGGGCGCCATCTCGTCCGCGCCGTGGGCCGCGGCAAATGAGATAATTCCAGCCTCATAGGTGCTGGCCATCAACCGTCCGAGGGAATCGTCACGCAGATCCTCGGGAAAGTAGCTCTCCCAGAAGATATCGGCCCCTGCCGCGCGAATTGGACGGTTAGATGAGCGCACTGTTTCCGCCAGGCTCGTCACGTATGTTCCCCGGCCGACAGTCCCTTGGATCAGCCCTTCAGCCTCGAGTTCGGCGTAAGCGTTGCCCACCGTCGTACGATGCACATCCAGACGCTTCGCCAACTCCCGGCTCGGTTCCAGCCGGTCTCCCGACTTCAACGCGCCCGAGACAATGCGCGCCCGCAATTGCTCGCGGATCTGCATGTAAAGCGGCTTGGGCAAGCTGGAATCGAGTGTCACAAGCACAGCAGGCAAATCTCCTTTGTGGCGTTACCAGACCAGATTAGGCCATTCATGTCCCCTTGTAAAGAGCCAAGCAGGCCAATTGGCGAACAGACCAGGGGAGGAAGAACAGGCAGTCGGCAGCAGGCAGGTGGGCACTTGGGCGCCGGGGAAGAGCTGAACAACCAGCGTCTGTCATCTTGAGCGAAGCGAAGGATCTCTGCCGCGTCCCTTGTGTCACGAGATCCAAACAAAACTCCGGAGATCCTTCGCTTCGCTTAGGACGACACACCCTACCGGGATGATACGCGCTACAGCGCGCCTCGAAGAAAGGGGTTTGTTTCCCGTTCATCCCCAATCGTGGTGGACGAGCCGTGCCCGGGGAAAACCGGCGTTTCATCGGGGAAGATCAGCAGCCGATTGTGAATGGACTTCAGTATTTGTTCGTAAGATCCGCCCCACAGATCCGTCCGGCCGATGCTTTGTTGGAAGAGCGTGTCGCCGCTGAAGATCTTCGTCTGCGGGCCGGCAAGGTGCAGCGAAAGGCTGCCTGGGGAATGCCCCGGCGTGTGCAAGACTTCCAATAAGTAGGCGCCGAAGCGCAGCGAGTCACCCTCCTTCAGGAACTGATCGACATTCACGACCTCCGGAGGAAGCACGCCCAACCACTCCGCCTGCACGGCGACGTTCTCGTAAAGCGGCAGATCGGCGGCGTGCATCAGCACCGCGGCTCCAGTGGCACGTTTCAACTGTTCGAGGCCGCCCACATGGTCGATATGCGCGTGCGTGGCGATGATGTACTTGGGGTGCAAATTGTGCTTGGCCAGCACCTCCTTAATGCGGTCGGTCTCGTCCCCGGGATCAATCACCACAGCCTCTCCCGTCTTCTCATCCCCCACAATGGAACAGTTGCAAGCCAGCATTCCTACTGGAAGAATCTCGTGAATCATCCTCTGTTACCCTTCCTTTCGTCCTTAGCCATTCTACCCGATCCTCCGACTCTGTAGGGGGACGGCTTGCGGTCCCCTCCGTCGATAGAAAGCCAAGGTCTAGCCCTGCGCGACGGAATCCGTTAATATAGAAGTGTTCATGGCTTCCAAAACTCATTCCCAACGCGGGGCGGCGAGGGCCGCCAAACAAACCTCCGTTGCGCAGGTGAAGGCTCCCCTCAACACCGGCGACGGTTTGGATAATCCCGACCTTTACATTAATCGCGAGTTGAGTTTGCTGGAATTCCAAGGCCGGGTTTTGGAAGAGGCCGCAGACGCAACGAACCCGCTGTTGGAGCGAGTTAAATTCCTCGCCATCCTGGGATCGAATCTGGACGAATTCTTTATGGTTCGGGTGGCGGCATTGATGAAGCAAGTCGCCACCGGCACGGCAGAGGTCGGACTCGACGGGCGGCCTCCATCGGTACAGCTTGAGCTGATCAGGGAAAAGGTTCGCCAGATTACAACGCAAGCCCACGATCTTTGGCGAAAGGAAGTTCAACCGTGTTTAGAGGAACAAGGCATTTCTCTGGTTGATCTCTGCTGTCTGGCGGATGACGAACGCGCGGCTTTGGACGCCTACTTTTCCCAGCACGTGTTTCCCGTCCTCACGCCGTTGGCCTTCGATCCCGGGCGGCCCTTTCCTCACATCTCAAATCGCAGCCTGAACCTCGCGGTGGTAGTTCGCGACCCAAAGGGGGAAGAGCACTTCGCGCGTGTCAAAGTTCCTGACATCCTGCCCCAACTTGTTCCGATAACCTCCACTCGCGTCGAGTCCGAGGCTGCCCCCGCAGCGGCCAAGGCGTTCAAGTTCGCCTGGCTCGAGCAACTGATCGCGGCGAACCTCGGCCTGCTGTTTCCCGGCATGGAGATCGTGGAGTCGTCGCCTTTTCGTGTGACGCGCGATGCGGAAGTGGCGATCCAGGAATTAGAGAGCGATGACCTGCTGGAAGCCATCGAAGAGGCGATGCGGGAGCGGCGCTTTCTCGACGTCGTACGGTTGGAAGTCGCGCAGGACATGCCGGACAAGATACTCGATATCTTGACCAGCCAGATCGGAGTCAACGTTCAGGACGTGTATCGCGCCAGAGAGCCGCTGGGAATGGACCGGTTTATGGAATTCTATTCCCTCGATCGCCCTGACTTGAAGGATAAGCCCTTTGTGCCGATGACTCCCGCCAGCTTGGGCGCGGACTGCCAGGGCGATCTCTTCAGCCTGATCCGCCAGGAGGAATTCCTGCTTCATCACCCCTACGATTCGTTTCAGCCGGTGGTGGAGTTTGTGCGCCAGGCGGCGCGCGACCCGAACGTGCTCGCCATCAAGATGACCCTTTATCGTGTGGGCAGAAACTCGCCGATCGTGGCCGCGCTGCTGGACGCCGTCGAACATGGCAAACAGGTAGCCGCGCTTATGGAATTGAAGGCTCGCTTCGATGAGGAAAGCAATATTGAATGGGCCAAGACGCTGGAAGACGCGGGAGTCCACGTCATCTACGGGATTGCCGGGATGAAGGTTCACAGCAAGATTGCTCTGGTGGTGCGCCGCGAGGGCGACGTGATTCGGCGCTACGTGCATCTGGGCACCGGCAACTACAACTCCATCACGGCGCGTCTTTACACTGATCTGGCCCTGCTGACCTGCAACGAACAGATCGCTGCCGACGCCACCCACTTCTTCAATGCTCTTACGGGCTATGCGGCGCGCCAGGAACCGCAGAAGCTGCTTGTCGCTCCTGTCAATATGCGCGAGAAGCTGGCCGAAATGATTCGCCGGGAAATTGATCACCAGAAGGCGGGGCTGCCGGCGCGGCTGATCTTCAAAGTGAACGCGATCGAGGATCCTGACATGATCCACCTGCTCTATCAGGCTTCGCGGGCGGGAGTTAAGGTGGATCTGCTGGCGCGGGGCATTTGCTGCCTTCGTCCTGGAGTGCCGGGCGTAAGCGACAACATCCGCGTAATCAGCATTGTGGGACGGTTCCTGGAGCACAGCCGGATTTACTATTTTCAAAACGGCGGAGCTGAGGAACTCTACCTGGGCAGCGCGGACCTGATGCACCGCAACCTGAGCCACCGAGTGGAAATCATCTTCCCCATTGAATCGCCTCGATTGGTCCGGCGCTTAAAGGAAATCCTCGATATCTACCTCTTCGACCAGGCCAAAGCGCGCTACTTGCAACCCGACGGCAGTTATGCGCGCGGCCCAAAACACAAAGACGCGGGCGCAGTCAGTGCCCAAACATCGTTCATTGGCCTCACCTCCCAAGAGGATTCCAGCCAGGCTGCGAGCGCTCCTCTGTGATCGCTCACGAGGCCATAAAAGGAGCAACCATGGCGGTATTGAGCAACGCGGAGATCCAGGAGAAATTGAAGAGCCTGCCGGAATGGTCGCTTGCGGGTAACGCCATTCACAGGAAGTTCATTTTCAAATCGTTTATGCCCGGCATCGCATTTGTGAACAAAATCGCCGAAGCGGCGGAGCGGGCCAACCACCATCCGGACATTACCATCAACTACAACCAGGTAAGCATCAGCCTTTCGACGCACAGCGAGGGCGGAGTCACACAAAATGACTCTCAACTGGCGGGCACGATCGACAAAATCTACGCGGCTGGAAATTGAGAAGTCGAAGAGTTGAGAAGTCAAGAAGTTGAGGAGTTAAAAACCTAGGATGCCATCCTCAACTTATCAACCTCCGAGCTACGTATCTGTACGAGTTCTTAACTCCTTGACTCTCCGACTTCTTGACTGCTCGACTCCCTGCATCCTCAACCCCTTGACTCCTCAACTCCGATGCGCATAGAATCCCCGTGACTTGCGTCGGGGGATAAGCGGATGTCCACGTTCCTGCAATGGGTCCACGTAACAGCGGCCGTCCTGGGCGTCGGGGGAATGGCATTTCTGCTGATCGTCCTGATACCTGGGATCGGAGACTTACAGCCCGAGCAGCGCGAGCGGCTGTCCAAACAGGTGACCGAGCGGTTCAGATGGGTGCTTTGGTCCTCAATGGCGATAATACTGCTTTCGGGGCTGTACAACATTCGCGAGTACTACTGGGAAGTCGCCTGGGGCAAGTCTTGGGAGCTTTTGACTGTTAAAATCGTTCTCGCCGGTGTCGTCTTCGCCATCGCGCTGGCAGTGACTCTTCCCTTCAAACTTTTCGATTGGGTGCGGGCCCGGCGACAAATCTGGCTCGCCATCGCCGTCGGCATTTCGGTAGTGGTCATCTTCATTTCCGCTTATCTACGCCGGTAGGTGCAGAACGGCCTGTTTGAAGGTGCCCTTCTGCTGCATGATCTTCTTTTGCAGCAAGACGATAGATTGCAGGAGCATTTCAGGCCGGGGAGGACATCCGGGCACATACACATCCACAGGAATGACTTGGTTCACGCCCTGGACAATCGCGTAGTTGTTGAAGACTCCGCCCGAGGTCGCGCACGCACCCATCGAGATAACCCACTTCGGCTCCGGCATCTGATCGTAGAGTTTCTTGATCACCGGCACCATCTTCTGCGAGACCCGGCCCGCCACGATCATTAAGTCCGATTGCCGAGGTGAGCCACGGAAGACCTCGGCTCCGAAGCGGGCGATATCGAATCGGGAGGCTGCCGTTGACATCATCTCGATGGCGCAGCAAGCCAAACCAAAACTCATGGGCCAGATCGACGATTTGCGCGCCCAATTCACCGCCTGGTCCAGCTTGGCAAAAATCAGACCTTCAAAACCCGAAGATTCATTGGTTGCCATCGGCCTTTAGCCCCTCAACTATTATGCCACCTCCGGCCTGTGGATTCAATTGGAGCGGCGAGTTTATCCGTCAACTGACGGACCACGTGGCGGCGTAAAGCCGCCTCTACGGCTCTCCACGACGGTCTGCGAGGAGGCCATACATCTCAGGGCGGCGCGAGGCGATGCGGTCAAACTCCCATTGTCCCGGCATCCGAACCACCCGGTTGCGGTCCGCGCCTGCCAAGTCAAGGTCAGCGAGCAGGATTGTCTCTTCTGTTTCACCCGCCTCGGCCAGAGTCCTGCCCGTAAAGTCCACAATCTGTGAGTGGCCTGCAAAGCGGAATCCACGCTCTTCGCCTACCCGGTCCGCGGCCACCACGTGAAAATGGTTCTCCGAGGCCCGGACTTTGGAAGTATGCTGCCAGCTATCCGAGCCTATGGGCCAATTCGTGGCGATCGCCAGGAGTTGAATTCCTTTGAGTTTCAATACCCTTCCTGCTTCCGGGAAGCTGCAGTCATAGCAGATATTGATACCAATCTTCCCATGCGGCGTCTCGAAGATAGGGAACGGCTTGTCTCCCAGCGCCACGAACCGGTCGATCCCCAAGTACGGAAGGTGGAGCTTGCGGAAAGTCCCCGCAATTCCCTGCGGCGTCACCACCACCGCGGCATTGTATATCCGGTCGCCGTCGCGTTCGAGCATGCCGACGACAGCGGTGCAATCAAGTTTCTGTGCCGCCGCCGCCAGCGCTTCCGAGGCAGGGCCAGGCACCGGTTCGGCCACCGGGGCAGCCTCCTCCAAGCCCGTGAAGCAATACCCGGTGAGCGCGCATTCCGGGAATACCACAATCCCCGCGCCAGCCTGCGCCGCAGATTCAACGCAATCTAGGATCTTCGCCAGATTCTTTTCTTTCTCTAGAATCTTGATATCCATCTGCACTGCAGCGACCTTCATGAACCCTCCCCAGAGAGCGAAGCCTCGAAATCCGAAAATCGGTCAAACGACTGGTAACGTTAGATATTTCGAGTGTAGCATGAGGCTTTCAGCGATGTCCTTGACAAAGAGTTTTGAATTGTGAGTAAATTTGTCCTACAGGCAGGTCGTGCCCTGGGACTCTCCGTGGCGCGATGAAAGCTACATAATTCAGAATCACAGTACTTGGAGGAACTATGACGAAAAGACTGACAATATGGGCTTTAGGTTTAGCAGTAGTAGCGGCAGTTTCCTTACCTCTGGTTTTTCACGCCCAGCCGAGGTCTCCGCAACCCGCCGCTGCCGCCGCGGCCACCCCGTCTCCCGTCCCGGCAGCAGCAAGTCCGGCACCCCAACACCATCCGCGGATCGACGCCGCCATGCAGCATCTTGAACAAGCCAAGCACGAACTCGAGAATGCTCCAGCACAATTCGCCGGACACCGCGAAAAGGCTATAGAGCACATCAACCGAGCCCTTGAGGAATGCCACAAGGCGCTTGAATCAGCACACTAGTGCAAGCTAAGTTCGTGGCCGGCCCGGATCCGGCCGTCCTGAGTTGTCGTGGGTTCGTCCCCTGAACCAAGAGGGGATGCGGCTGACCCGAGTGGTCCCCATCCCCTTCCCTCCTTTCCCCCGCCCCTGCTTTTCGGCTGACCACAGATTAGCGTCCTGGCTTAAGCGCAGTAGTCCGGCCGGTGATGCGATTGCCGGCCAGAACGCCGGCGCTCCGTTCAAGTTGGGCCAGCGTGGATTGCAACTTGGCGCTTGACAAGAAGCGAACAAAAAGCGAAACTATTCGCATCCTGACTTTGAGGTGCCCAATGGCCTCCGCGCCGGTAGTTCCCGTTACGCCCGCTTCGCCAGATCACTTGGTGGGCATCGCTCGCATGGCCGCCGAAAGCCCCATGGTGCGCGAGCGTGCTGAAGTCGAGTACTTTGCACTTCCCTGCCGCTCCGCGCTTAACCGGGAATCGAGCGGCCGCATGCCCTTCGCGTGGACCCTCAACCCTTATCGAGGGTGCGAGTTCGGCTGCAAGTATTGCTACGCCCGCTACACCCACGAGTTCATGGAGATGTGGGACGGCAAGGACTTTGAACGTAAGATCTACGCCAAAGCGGCGGCGCCGGAACGGTTGCGCGCCGAACTGCGCCAAGCCAAGGACAAGGGCCTTCCGATTGCCCTGGGTACGGCGACCGATCCTTACCAACCGGCGGAAAAACAGTTTGAGGTAACCCGGAGGATGCTCGAAGTCTTCCTGGAGTTTGAAGGCTTGGACTTCTCGATCACCACGAAATCTGTCCTGATTCTGCGTGACCTCAATCTGTTAGCGGGAGTTTCCGCCCGGCATCGCTTCAGCGTTCACATGACCATCACCACGACGGACGAACGCCTGGCGCGCCTGCTCGAACCCAAGGCTCCGCCGCCCGCAAAACGGCTCGTGGCGGTAAGACTGTTGGGTGAGGCCGGGATTCGGGTGGGCGTCAACGCGATGCCCATCCTGCCGGGATTGAACGACTCCCAAAAATCCCTTAACGATTTGGCGCAGGCCGCGCGCCGGGCGGGCGCTAAGTTCCTTTACGGAAATATTCTCTTCCTCACCTCCTCCGCCATGAAGGAATTCATGCCATTCCTGCAAGACGAGTTTCCGCACCTTGCCAAACGCTACCGGAAACTCTACGCTCACTCGGCGTACCTGAACGGCGAGTACAAGGAAAAGATAACAACACTCCTGGGGGTAATCAGAACGCGCTATGGCCTGGACGGGAATCGGGGCGCGCCCCCTCCGGCCGCCAGACACCCCCAACTTTCCTTGCCGTTTTGCGAGTCAGCCCAGAGCGCCAATTCGTCGCGGCCAGTTACTCCTTGTGCTTAGCGCTACCTCTTTCACCTCTCGCCTCGGTTCGATTTGTGCATATTGAGGCTAGCAAGAGCGAGGATTAGTGTTGGCCGGCGGCTCAAAGGAGGCCTCAAGAATCTCGCGCGAGAACTTCCCAACGATGCCCTACTGCATTAAAGCAAAAGGACTTACGGCGTCGCCGAGGCTCAAAATGCGCGTTCGATAGCATCATCCGGTTAAGCCTCTTCGCCCCGTCCGCCGCGCCAATCCTCGCACTTTTGGGCGTTTATGCTCGTTTGGCATTGAAGGGAGGAACGCAGTATGAACACGAGTTCTGAGCAGCGTGGTCCGCGCCTGAACCTGGAGGAATTACGAGCGGCTGCCGCTGAGATGCGCGCCCTCGACATTATCGACATTTTTGCCGGTGGCTCAGGTCACCCGGGCGGCACGCTTTCGATCATGGATATTGCCGCTGCACTCTACCTGCACGTGTTGAATCACGACCCAGACAATCCCACCTGGCCGAAGCGCGACCGGGTTTTCTGGTCGGCTGGCCATAAGGCGCCCGCGCTTTATGTAGCGCTCGGCAAAGCAGGCTACTTCCCTCTGGATGACACAGTCCTGCTGCGCCAGCTTGGCTCTGGCTTCGAGGGCCACCCCAATTGGCTTGCACTACCGGGGATAGAGGTTTCCAGCGGTTCACTGGGGCAGGGGTTGGGAGTCGCGGTGGGCAACGCACTGGCGAGCAGGATGTTGGGCAAGCCCTGCCGCGTCTACTGCATCATGGGAGACGGCGAGCAGCAGGAAGGCAGCGTCTGGGAAGCGGCCATGGCCGCCGGCCATTACAAACTGGATAATCTCTGCGCAATTGTTGACAAGAACGATCTCCAGATCGACGGCCCGGTGTGCGACGTGATGAACATTCACCCCTTGACGGAAAAGTACAAAGCCTTCAACTGGAACGTGCTGGAAATCGATGGGCACGATATGGAGCAGATTCTCGCCGCCTTCGAAAGCGCGTGGGCGGCCAAGGGAGTGCCGACCCTGATCATTGCTCACACCCTAAAAGGCAAGGGTGTGTCCTTTATGGAGAACGAAGCGGGCTGGCACGGCGTGGCGCCGGATCGCGCCCAGTTCGAAAAGGCCATGGTGGACCTCGAGACGCCCTCGGTCCCCGCCGCGCGCGTCGAAGCCCTGCTCGCCCGAGCCGCTGACTACGGCGCAGAGGTCGCTCTCAAATCAAGAGGCAAGCTTCCGGCCTTCCGACGCGATTATTGGTGGAACGCCGGACCAACTATGAAAGTAGATATGGAGCCTACCCGAATGGGCTTCGGGCGCGGACTTGAGAAGGGCGGTGATGATGAACGCGTGGTGACAGTGCACGCGGACATTTCCGGGTCCATCCGCATCGCTGATTTCGAGGCCAAGCATCCCGAGCGGAAGCATCGCGTCTTCAGCGTGGGGATCGCGGAACAAAACATGATGGAAGTAGCTGCGGGGCTGGCGAAGGAAGGTTTCGTGCCGGTGACCGGAACCTACGGCGTGTTTGCTTCGGGGCGCTGCTGGGACCAGATTCGCACCACAATCTGTTATTCGAACCTGAATGTGAAAATCGCCGGTGCGCACGGGGGCATCTCCGTGGGCGCAGATGGGGCGACGCATCAGGCGCTCGAGGAATTCTCACTGATGTGCGTCCTGCCGAATATGCACGTGCTGGCGCCCTGCGATTCGCTGGAGACCGAGCGCGCCACGCTCTTCGGCCTGCTCGACCTGAACGGGCCAACCTACATTCGCTTTGCGCGCGAGGCTACGCCGGTGGTGACGACTCCCTGGACACCCTTCCGTTACGGCGAGGCCAATATCATCCGCTATCGGGGCGAAACTCGGCGCTTCCTGGACGCCTTCGAGACCTTCCTCTCCACCGAGTACACGAACGAGCACGAGGAAGTTTCCATCATCGCCTGCGGCCCCATGGTCCCCGAGGCCATGCGCGCCGCCTGGCTGCTCAAGGAAGAATACAAGCTGGAAACGCGCGTCATCAACATGCACACCGTGAAGCCGCTCGACGTGGGCGCCTTGGTCCAGGCTGCGGAGCAGACGCACCTGATCGTCACCGCCGAAGAGCATCAGGTGGGTGGGTTCGGGAACATCGTGGCAGGCGCCATCCTTCAACACCGCAAGAATTACAGACACCCGCTATTGTTCGATATGGTCGGAGTCAAGGACCGTTTCGGCCTCTCCGGCAAGCCATGGGAACTGATGCAGGAGTTCGGCCTCAGCGCCGAACATATCGCCGAGCGCGTCTTGCAACTCCGCGAGCGCTGGCTGAACCGGGAGGAACAACCGAAAGCGGCATGATAAACGAACACGCCGAAGCGGGAACGTCCACTGGGGACGGGTGTGGTACAGGCACTCTTGCCTGTCTCCCAGAGTGGCGCATGGCGCGCCTCCTCGCAGGCAAGAGTGCTTGCGCCACTTCATCCGGCGGACCACGACCGGTGAGGGGGCGCCCTGGCTGCACCACCAGTCGCCCGAGCAGTTCATCTTGATTCCAAGATGTGACGAATCAGGTCCCGGTAGTCGCTCAAGAACTTTGTGTCGTGTCCGGATTTATACCTAGCCCTGGCTACCGAAACAGTCTCACCACATCCACAGTCGCATAATGAGCGCGAGCCGTATCGTAATAGAGGAGATGATCCACATTCATGAGTAGCACCTCCATTCTCAACACAAATGTCTCCGTGATCTCCGTGCCTCAAGAGCCTCAACACAAAGGCCACGGAGCGCCTCTGTGACCTCCGTGTTGAGCTTTCTCTGGCCACGGGGGACACGGAACGGAGGCAATTCCTCGTGGGCCGAAAAGAAGCCTGGACTCGGAGCAAAACCTCCAGGATCGCGGTCAGTGGTTGATGGTCAGGTTTTCGAACAGGAACAGCCCTGACTTCCCTGCCACGACAAAATCCAAGTCTCCGTCGCCGTCGATATCGACCACGGGAATCTGCATACCGCCGCCGGTGCGGCCGCCGTAGTCGATGACGTGGCGCCGCCACTGGATTTCGTTTCCTACCTTGATGGGCTCGTACCAGTAAATTCCCAGGGGTTCCCGGCTGCCGGGATCGTGGCCGTTGTGCGCGAAGTAACGCTTGCCGGTGACGAGTCCGATGTGGCCGTCGCCCTTCAGGTCAACGAGGGTCAGGGCGTGGGCCTGCGACCAGCTATCGTCGATCACGTGCTTGACCCAGGTGCGGTAGCCGGCTGAATCCTTCTTCTGCTCGTACCAGAAGATTCCGTAGGCGTGACCGAGTGAAGTGACGATGTCCGGCAAACCGTCGCCGTTCACGTCCAGCGTATAAATGAACCCGGTGGCGCCAAGGTCGAACTCAGGATGGAAGATCCATTGACCATTGCGGGGGTCGGGCGGCGCTTCGAACCAACCCTTGGGGGTGATGATATCAGTACGCCCGTCGCCGTTCACGTCGCCCGCTCCGATGCCGTGGCCGTAGCTCTTGGGGCTCACGATGTGCGGAATCCAGGCGGTGTCGCCACCCTTGCCGGACAGCTCGTACCAGGTCAGCGGGAATTTTTCGTCTCCAAACTGCGGCAGGAGTTGCTGCGGCTTGCCGGTGTTGAGGATATCCACCAGGAAAGCGAATTCGACGGGAGAGCGCGACTCGATCAGGTGCTTCGTCCAGGGCTTATTCTCCGCCCCAGGGTTTTCCCACCAAGTAAGCGTTTCGCCCCAATACGAACAGCTCACTATATCCGGATAGCCGTCGCCGTTCACGTCGATCGCCAGGTCGCTAAGGTCTTCCAGGTAGAAATCCGAATAAGGCAAGCTGCGGAACTTGTGCTTGATCCAATGCGGCCCTTCGCCGGGAGCGGCGGGCGGCGCCTGCTCGAACCAGTTCTCCCCGGAGACGATGTCCAGCTTGCCGTCGCGGTTCATGTCCACGATGGCCACGGTCTCGCTGGGACCTAAGTCGATGGTGTGCTTGCGGAACGGAATTTCGTCGGAGCCTTGGGCGCCTGCGCGGGGAATGAAGTGGAAGATCGATGCAACCGTCAGAAGAAGGGCGCAAAGTAGTAGCAGACGCGCTTCCCCTCTCCGAAAGCGAGGGGTGTTATGAAGGTGAGCATTCATAGGGCCTCCAAGAACGGTCGTCAGTTGTCCGTGGTCCTTAGGTCTGCGGAAAGTCGTCCGTGGAATCTCTGTCATTCTGAGCGTGCTGTCAATCTGAGCGAAGCGAAGAATCTCTGCAGTACCGCTAATCCGCGAAACTGCGGAGATTCTTCGCTTCGCTCAGATTGACACACTGCCGCGGGCGCAAGGGACAAACATCAACTGACAACGGACGGTGTTCCCGCACCTGAACGCCACCCGGCACCCGTCACTTGATCCCCAGCCCGCCGGCAAGGCGTCGTATAAAGCGCAATCCCTGCTGCGCCAACTCATCTCCAGAAGGGGCCATATCGCGCCAGATGGCTGCCGCCGCGGCGAGGTCGGGCTCCGGCTGTGCGAACGACTCAATGGTCATCCAGCCTTGATAATGGATCGCCTTCAGCACCTTTAGAATGGCTTGCCAATCAATGTGGCCGCTGCCAGGAATGCCTCGGTCGTTTTCGGAGATATGAACGTGCCCCAACTCCTCGGCGATGGAACGCAGCGCCTGCGCCGGATGCTTCTCTTCGATGTTGGAGTGGAAGGTATCAAAGTGGATCTTGACGTTTGTCGCGCCAACGTCCTGAACCAAGCTGGCAGCATCCTCGAGGGTATTCAGGAAATAGGTCTCAAAGCGGTTGAGCGGCTCTAAGCAGATTGTCACCTGCCGAGTCTCGGCGTGCCGTGCCACCGCCTGCAGTCCCGCGACGGCCCAGATCCACTCCTCCACGGTGCGGCGGCGGCCCGTCATCACACCCAAGCCCGCGTACATCGGACCGCAAACCAGCTGCGCTCCAAGCTCCGCCGTGCGGTCCACGCAGGTCTTTAGAAACTCCACTGCCCGGGCCCGCATTTCGGGGTCGTGACTCACCAAATGGCAATCGCGGGGCAGAACGCTACAGGTGGTGCATTCCAGGTGATTGTCCTCCAACATTTGCCGAACCGCGGGTATGTTCGCCGGCTCCTGCGGAGAGAGAAACAGTTCAACTCCGTCAAAACCCCATCCCTTGATGCAGGAAAACAACGCTGCGTGGGTTTCGTTAACTCGCGTCGTCCAAACCATCGTGTTGACGCCGAATTTCATGGCTGCCCCTCCTGAATGTACGACCGTATTGTGAGTCGAGTTGGCATCCTTTTCAGAGTACCGTCATTCCCGCGAAAGCGGGAATGACGATTCCGGGTAGAGCGGCAAACTGTACAAGGACGATGTAAGCGCCAACCAATCACGTTCACGCGCGATTACGACACAACCCACGGCTTGCGGTATTCCTTGGTGAGCAGTCTGTTGGCTTCCGCGTCGCCCACGAACTGCTCTTTATCTCGATCCCAGCGCAACTTCCGTCCCAACTTATAAGAGATGTTTCCCAGGATGCAGGCGCTGGTCGCCCGATGGGTGGTCTCGATATCGGAGTTAGGTTTCTGACGCGAGCGGACGCACTCGAGGAAGTTCTCCACGTGTGGCTGATGCTGAGGCGTCCCATCGCCCGTCGTCAAGGCGCTGGGGCCAAACGTTTCCCAGCCGTCATGGACCAGGTCCATGGGCCAGATGGTATAGCCCTCGCGATTGACGAATAGCGTGCCTTCCGTGCCGAAGAACTGCATGCCGTATTGATGATCGTCGGGGCCACGTCCGGCCCGATTGAAGAATTTCACCAGGAAGCCGTTTTCGTTAACCGCCGTTCCGGGATATTCGTAAGTCGCCTCAATCGTGTCCGGGGTTTCGAAGACACCGGAGGAAATGAACTGCCCGCCGGAAGCAGCCACGGTGCGCGGCGCATCCGCGTCAATCGCCCAATGGACGATGTCGATCAAGTGAGGAGCCCAGTTCGTCAACTCGCCGCCGCCCGTCTCCCAGAAACCGCCCCACCCCATGTGGCGATTGTGGTTGTAAGCGTGGTAGGGCGCCGGACCCAGCCACATGTCCCAATTGAGGCCCTCTACGGGCTCGCTGTCCGGATAAGGCGTATGCATTCTCGACTGCACCGACGTGCCGCGCAAAACCCAGGTATCGGCTTCCGTCACGCGGCCGATGCGCTTCGCGCGAAGCAGTTCAGCGACCTTCCTGAAGTGCTCGCCGGAGCGTTGCTGGGTGCCGCACTGAACGACACGATGGTGCTGGTTGGCCGCCTCCACCATCCGCCGGCCTTCCAGAATAGTGTGGGAAATGGGCTTCTCCACGTACACGTCTTTGCCGGCCTCGCATGCCGCGATCATGGGGATGGCGTGCCAGTGTTCCGGTGTGGCCACAATCACCGCATCGATATCTTTGTGCTCGAGGAGCTTGCGAAAATCCCCGTATGTCTTCACCTTGGCGGGCGCAAGGTCAAGACCGATCATCGTCTCCCGCAGGCGCATGTCCCACACGTCACACAGTGCAACCACCTCGACTTGACCTGTATTGATAAAAGAGCCCAGGTCATAACGGCCTTGGTTTCCCGAACCAATCAGCCCCACACCGATGCGATCGTTGGCTGCGACGGCGCTTCGCACCGCCGGACCGGAGGAAACAGCCAGACTCGCCGTCCCCAGAACAGCGGATTTATGAAAATCGCGACGCGACATCTTCAAGCGTGTCCATCATGACCTCCTGGATCGCGCAGAACTGCGCAATTTGCAGGTCCAGGGCTTTTCGAGTCCTGTCGTCCCGACCTGCACCAAAATCCTGACGCCGTCAGGCGCAGGCATTATACAACCGGAATGCAATGAAAGGGTAAAGGTTAGAGGTAAAAGGTAAAAGGTTAAAGGGTGAAGGCTAAAGGACGAAAAAAGGTTTACGGTTCAGCTTTAGCCTCTAGACTTTCGACTTTCGAGTTTAGACTTCGCCCTTTAAGAACGCTTCTTTGTTCACCACGTAAGGCATGTTCGCGGGATCGCCGCCATAGCGCCCGTCCAAAACGTCGATGACGCCTTGCACGCAACGGCCCGCCATCCCTTTCTGAGGGTCCGCGGAGAGGCGCGTGACGCGCCCGGCGCTGGCGAAATGGGAGAAGAGCCGCACGCGATTTTCGAGTTTTGGGTCGCGCAGGGGAGAATCCGCCGGCAGCGGTTCCCGTTCATAGACATCCAGCGCCGCGCCGGCAATCACACCTTCTCGCAGGGCTTCCACCAAGGCCTTCTCATCCACCACTGCCCCGCGCGCAGTATTCACCAGGAAGGCAGAGGGCCTCATCAAGCGGAGCGTTCTTTCATTGAACAAATGATAGGTTGGATTTTTGCCTTCCCCCTCTCGAATCAAAGGGACATGAACGCTGACGAAGTCCGCTCCGCGCAATGCCGCTTCGAAGCCCACATAGCCGATGGTGCGCCGTTCGGGCGTGAAGCCGTTCCGGAAGCGCACGTCCATGGCCTCCTGAATCTTGCGCGCGAACTCGTGGTCTTCAACGCCGCCGTCGTAGCAGAGAAAATCGACGTCGAAGCCCATCGCTTTCTTGATGAACGCCTGGCCGATGCGGCCCGTGCCGATGACGGCGATGGTTTTGCCCGTCACTTCATCGCCCAGAAACGGCAGGAAGGGGTGCCAGATTCCCCAGCGATTGTCGCGCACCAGCCGCTCGCTGGGACAGAGCCTGCGCGCCACGTTGCCTAAAATGAACAGCGCAAATTCCGCGGTGGCCTCGGTGAGCACGTCGGCAGTGTTCGTGAAAGGAATGCGAGTGCGATTGGCAGCAGCGCGGTCAATATTGTCGAACCCCACCGCGTACTGGGCCACAACTTTCAGACTGCCCCGCCCGGCCTCGAAGACTTCCCCGTCAATGGGGTCGCGCAGAGTGGTGATAAGCGCATCGATTCCAGACCGCACTTTCTCCACGATCAGGCTCTTTGAGGGCAGTTCGGGGTCGGGGTAGACTTCGACTTCGTAACCGCGTGCTCTCAGAACGTCAAATGCGTCCTTGCCGATGTCGCAAGTGGCAAAGACACGAAAGCGGTTTCGTGGCTCCGTCATGCTCCCTCCGACGCGTCCCTGGCATCTGGTGTCAGTTCTCGCTTGGGAAAATTGACGCCTTTGGAGTCTACTTAATGAATCATTCGGGCAGCGACCATGAAAGCCCAGGCTTCAGCGAATTAAATATCAAACGGCCCATCGATAGATGTGTGCATCTTCTTGACGACTTGGATTCAGGCTGCCAGGCCAAGGCCGTCTCGTACGGTTGGGAACGCCAAGCGAACTCCCGAAGTGCGACTGGAGTTCACGGAATTCATAGCCCGCTTTCCTCATCACGGAAATATCGCTTATCGAGAGCACTTTCGCCTTTATTTCCGAGAGGGCTTGGTCGATGTGGATGTAGGCTCGCAGAGGTCCTTCTCTTTCAACGAGTGTAGAGAACACGATCACCAACCGCCAGCGCATCAAGTCCTCAAAGTAATACCAGAAGGCGGCGGCGATATGGAAACGGCGCGCCTCAAGTTGTTCGACGAGCTTCTCGCCTTCTTCGACTAGTTCCTTTACCAGAACCGTCTTATACATTGCAGCACTCCGTCAACAGGGTCCTCAATTGCACGCAGAATGTCTTTTGCTCGTTTGCCACCGGCGTGAGGGTCGTAGCGACTGTCTTCGCCCCAATCCTTAACAGTCGTCCAGTACAGGTTGGTACGGCCTTTTTTGAGCTCTTCCGAAAGGTCTCTCGCTTCAGCTAGCTGCTGAAGGTCGTGAGTGTAATAAAATCTGGTGACTACGTTCGGCTTCGGAGGAAACTCATACCGCTTGGCCTTCTTTGCGAGGCAAGCTTTGAGCGCACACTCAACGACGTAACCTGCGACATAATAAGCTGCGCTGTATCTCCTCTTCTTGAGGAGCGCTCTCGCGTCGTCGAGTCGCGTGAAGGTCAATTTCTTGAATTCTGCCCTGTTCACGTTACTAGAATATACTACGTGAGCTCTAACGCCAAACTTATGTCCGCACCATTACTATGTGGGCTGTAGGAGTTAAGCCGCTCATGGAAGCCGCGCGAAAAAAACGTTTCCCGAGTCATCGGCTATAACCGCTTCCCGGCCCAATCTCCGATCCAACCCAACGCCTTCTGGATGTTCTCCACGGAATTAGCAAAAGAGAACCTCAGGTAGCCCTCGCCCCACGCTCCGAACGCGGTCCCCGAAAGGCACGCCACGCCTGCTTCTTTCAGGATGGCGTCTGCTAGGGCGCCCGAAGTCCACTTCGTTTGTTTGATGTTGGGAAACACATAAAAGGCTCCGTGCGGCTCCCGGCAACTGAAGCCCGGGATGCGATTCAAGCCGTCTACGATAACGCTGCGGCGCCGGCGAAACTCTTCCCGCATCACCCCAACCGAGCTCTGATCGCCCCGCAAAGCTTCAACCCCGGCAATCTGACTGAAGCTGGCGGTGCAGGAGTTGCAATTGGTCATCAATTGCGCAATCCACTTTGCCAGATCCGGCCGCATCACGCCCCAACCCATTCGCCAGCCGGTCATGGCATAGGTTTTCGAAAACCCGTTCAGGATGATCGTCGATTCCTTCATGCCTGGGAACTGGGCGATGCTTGTGTGCTCACCCTCGTAGATCAACCGATGATAGATTTCGTCGGAAAGCACCGCAATCTCGCGCCCCGCAAGTTTGTCCGCCAGCGCCTTGAGCCCCTCTCGGCTGATTACACCGCCGGTGGGATTCTGAGGGCTATTCAGGACGAGCAGGCGCGTGCGGTCCGAGATCTTGTCGAGGATTTCTTCCACGTCCACTTCGAAGCTCCGATCCTCCTGTAAACCGTAGGGCACGGCCTTCGCTCCAACGAAATTGATCATCGATTCGTAAATGGGAAAGCCGGGATTGGGATAAAGAACTTCATCACCGCGCTCCGCTAGCGCCAGAATGACAAAAAAGATGATCGGTTTGCCGCCCGGCGTGATGACGACCTCGCTCGCGTCTACCGCGATCCCCGAATACCTGGCAGTGTACTCCGCCACAGCCTCCCGAAGCTGGGGCAAGCCTGCCGAAGGCCCGTAGTGGGTCCAACCGTCGCGCAAGGCACGGACAGCGGCCTCCACGATGTTGGCAGGCGTGGCGAAATCCGGCTCTCCAATTTCCAGATGAACGATTTCTCTGCCCTTCGCCTCCAGGGCACGCGCGCGTACGAGGACTTCGAAAGCTGTCTCGGTGCCCAGGCGCGACATGCGCTCGGCCAGGCGAACCGATCTTTGCATAGTCGTGCTCATGGTGTCCCCCTTCTTCTTCCCAGCTGAATCTCGAGAAGCGAAACTCGAAATTCGAAAATGGAAAGTCCGAGCTTGAAACTGGTAACTCGAAGTCAAAATTCACGCCCCAAGGGCCGTCAAGTTCCAGTTTCGGCTTCACATTGTCGACCTTTCAGCACTCAATTTCCAGCGCCAATTTCCGCTCTCCCGTCTTGAATTAGTGTCGCATCGGGAATTTCGAGTTCCAGTTTCCAGTTTCTGATTTCCGTTCTCCTTACGGGTGGAGCAGGATCTTGCCGAAGAACTCTCGACTTTCCATCTTCCTCTGAGCGGCAGCAGCCTCCCGGAGCGGAAAGGCGGAGTCAATCACGGCCTTGAGTTTGCGCCGCGCGATCAAGCGGAGAGCCCCGAGCAGCTCAGCCTTCCCGCCCATAAACGATCCCAGGACGGTGCGTTGCCGTCCAAACAGGCCTTGGAGGTTCAGCTTCACTTCTCCTCCGCTCGTCACGCCGCAAGTCACCAGGCGGCCGTAGGTGGCTAGCGAGTTGAAGCACTCTTCCCAGACGGCGGCGCCCACGTGCTCGACGATCACATCCACCCCGCGCTTCCCGGTAAAGCGCTTGACCTCTGCGGAAATCGCCTGCCGGCTGTGATTGATGACTTCGTCGGCTCCGAGGGCCCGCGCCTTGTCCAGTTTCCAATCCGCTCCGGCAGTGGCAATCACCCGCGCGCTCACCGCCTTCGCGATCTGGATGGCGGCGCTGCCTACGCCGGAGCCGGCGCCAATGACCAGCACGTCCTCGCCTGGCTTGAGTTGAGCGCGCGTAAACAGCATGTGCCAGGCGGTAAGGAAGACCAAAGGCACGGCGGCGGCTTCGTCAAAACTCAGATCGCCGGGGATCGGGTATGACATTAACCTCGGGCGCTTTCACTAACTCCGCATAGCCGCCGTCCACGAAGACGCCCAGAACCGTGTAGTTCCGGCAGGCGCTATCCCGTCCGTCGAAGCACGCTTCGCACTGCCCGCAACTGATCCCCGGGCACAACAGGACACGCTCGCCGGCCTTCACACGCTTGACCTCGCGAGCCCACCTCGGCCACCTCGCCGGAAACGTCGCTGCCCGCGATGTGAGGTAGCGGAAGATTCCAATCGCTCACGCCTTGCCGGAGCCAGAGATCCAGGTGATTCAAGGCGCACGCCTTAACCCTTACCAGTACTTCGTTGGCCGCGATTTTCGGGTCCGGAGCCGCTTCGAATTTCAGCACCTCGGGACCACCGTGCTCGTGGAATCGGACTGCCTGCATGGGCCACCCCCGTTGATCAAAAGTACCATTCCTTGGCGGCTCAAACAATGTATGATACGGCGGTGTAATCAAGTTTTTCTGCGAACTGTGTGGCCTCTGTGGTAAAGCCCTTGCCGGCTTTATTCGCGGGTCCGAATGCTTATGAATGTTGACACGCCGCTCCAGGTTCAGGTGGAGTCAGGGGGCGTCAAGGCCTCCCACGAGGCCGTCGGTGGGCCGCTCGGTCGCATCGACTTGGCGCTTGCGGGCGTCCTGGCGCTGGGCGCGCTGGCGATGTTCTGGAAGGTAATCTTCACTCCTTCCATGCTCTTCTTTCGTGACGTTTTCAACTACACATATCCCTCGGCCCGCTTCATCCAGGAGATGTGCCGGCACGGCGCCTTGCCCTATTGGAACCCGTATTTGAACTACGGTCAGCCGTTGCTGGAGAATCCCAACCTTCTGTTCTTTTATCCCTACACGCTGCTGATTACACTGCTTCCCATCGACTTCGCTTACCCGTTCTTCTATGTCGTGCACGTGGCTCTGGCGGGCATCGGCACGTACCTCCTGGCCCGGCGCTGGGGACAGAGCCGTCAGGCCGCGTTCTTCGCCGGATTTGCCTTTGCTTTCAGCGGCCCACTTCTGTCACTCGGCAACTTGTATAATCACGCCGCCTGCGCGGCATGGATGCCTTGGGCGCTGCTCGCCACAGACCTGGCCGTGCGAGGAGGAGCCAAACGGCACCGCCCCTGGATTCTTCTGACTTTGGTTTTTTCATTGCAGTTTCTCGCCGCCGAACCTTTCACCTTGATCGCCACATTCGGCCTTTGCTTCGCTTATGCGCTTTACCTGCGGGGAACGCTTCGGCCTCTTGCCTCGGCCGCGAACTTGCGCATCGTGATCGGATTTGTGCTGACCGGATGCCTGATGATTGCCTTGTGCGCAGTGCAATTCCTGCCTTCCGCGGAACTCCTCAGCCATTCGCGCCGTGGCGCCCAAGGTCTGCGTTACGGAGAGACCTCGAACTGGTCTTTCCATCCGCTGCTGCTGATGGAAGCGCTCGTGCCGGATTTCTACGGCCCTGCATTGACGTCCCCCACAAAATGGAATACCTTGCTCGAGGACGGAAACAGCCCCTATTTCCTTTCGGTTTTCATGGGATTTGTTCCTCTCTTCTTTGCGCTGGCGGGCTGGGCGTTGTCCAAAGACCGGCGGCGGAATTTTGTTGCGGCGTCGGCTCTCGTGTTCCTGGCGCTCTCCTTCGGCCATTTCACCCCGGTCTTCTCGCTCGCCTACTTGCTCGTGCCTCTGCTGACCCTGGTGCGCTTCCCTGTAAAGATGCTGGTGCCGGTGGTGATGCTTGTCGCCATCCTGGCCGGATGGGGCCTGGACGCCCTTCGCGCGGAAGCGGGCCAGTGGGAAGCGCGCCGCAAACGGGCCCTTTACCCGCTCGGGATCCTGTTGGCTGTTTCTTTGCTTACCTGCGCTGCCACATGGATGGCGCCGAGGCTGGTTAGTCTTCCCACCCAGTGGGCGCTCATCCGGCAAGGGCATACCACCGCGGATGCCGGCGAGATGGCGCAGGCTCTCTCCGGCCTGTTTCGGATTTACACCCCGGGAATCACCGGATTTGCACTGTTCTCCAGCCTGCTGGTGCTCGGACGAAGCCAGAACAAAACCTGGGCGCGCATCGGCGTGCCACTGTTCGCGCTTCTCGGGCTCGCGCAGCTTGTGCAGGTGAACTACGACGCCAATCCCACTGTGCCCAGAGGCTTCTACAGCTATCGGCCCCCGGTGCTCTCGAGCTTGTCCGGCGCGCCGGGTTCCTTTCGAATAGAGTCCCAAACGCGAGATTCAGCCTCCGCCGTCGATACCAAAGACGTCCAAAGCTTCGTCAGCTTCGATTCGATCCCGGAAATTGGCGAGTTATCCGCGGTCGCGCGAGGAAGCTTTCAGAAGAGGCTTGTGTTGGCCGCCGGTTCGATGATGGAAGGCGCAGAAGGCAGCCTGAATCTGGATATCGAGCGTTCCTTGCCGCCGTTCCTTTATGACGTGTCGATTTACACAATTAAACAGGTCCCCGACGCCCTCCACCTGGACTGCCTGCTGGGTCGCACGAACGTCAAGTACATCCTCCGCTCCAGTCGCAGCTCTTCAAGCGGTTCAAAGCTGCTCGGAGAGGTTTTCAACGGGTCGCCACAGCCGAGTTATCTCTACGAGGACCTCTACTTTCTTCCACGCGCCTACGTGGCGGGCACGGCGATCTTCTCGACCGACCCGCTCGCTACTCTGAGTCGAATGGCATCACCGGACTTCGACGCTGCGCAGAACGTCATTCTGGCCGCGGACCCGGGCGCCTCTCCCGCCATCAACGGCTCAGCCTCGGCGGGTCAGGTTGAAATCACCGCGCGGCGGCCTAACACTGTAACCCTGAAGGCCGAGTTAACGCGACCAGGCTACGTCGTGCTGCTGGACCGCTACGACGCAAACTGGCACGCGAATATCGATGGCCGGGAAGTCCCGGTGCTCCGCGCCAATCAACTCTTCCGCGCCGTCTACGCCGAGCCGGGTCGGCACGTTATTGTGTTCAATTATCGCCAGAATGGCCTGCTCGCTGGAGTTCTTATCACTTGCCTTACGATTGTGGGTCTCTTGTGGTTGTATGTGCGAAATCCAGCGTTTGCCGCGCAGGGGCAGACCGAGAGTAGCCGTGGTCGCGACCAACGGGAATAATCCCCGAATGGAAGCTGAAGTTCCGGCAGGATAAACATGTTTTTCTTCTTGGAGTACTGTTTTGCGGCCGGCCTCATCGTGGCCGTATACCTCGTTCCCAGCTCCCCCTCCAGGTGGTTTGAAGTTGCCGAGCAACACCTGGGCCGGCTAGCGCAGAGGCGCAGTCGAGCGGTCATCGTTGTGGGCATCCTGGCTCTGTTAATACGTGCGGCTCTGCTTCCCAACGTCCCGGTTCCAAAGCCCGGCTTTCATGACGAATTCGGCTATCTTCTGGCAGCGGACACCTTCGCACACGGCCGCCTTGCGAATCCGACTCATCCGATGTGGATTCACTTTGAAACCATCCACATCAACCAACGGCCCACCTACATGCCGATGTACTATGCCGCCCAGGGTTTGGTAATGGCCCTAGGCCAAGTCATTACAGGAAATCCCTGGATCGGTGTGTTGCTCAGTGCTGGAGCTATGTGCGCGGCGATTTGTTGGATGCTCCAAGGTTGGATGCCGCCGGGTTGGGCCCTGTTGGGTGGTTTGCTGGCCGTAATGCGAATAACGAGCTTCAGCTATTGGGTGAACAGCTACTGTGGGGGAACTCTGGCCGCAACCGGCGGCGCGCTCGTGCTGGGAGCGCTCCCGAGGATTAAGCGACACGCGCAACTGCAAGATGCCCTTTTGTTGGGTGTGGGTTTGGCCCTCCTTGCCAACACCCGGCCATACGAAAGCTTGTTCTTCGGCATTCCCATCGCGGTGGCGGCTTTGGTGTGGATCCTCGGAAAGAAACGTCCGCCCTGGCGGGAGTTGGTTCTACGCGCTGTCCTGCCCGTAGGCGTGCTCCTGGCGGTCACAGCAGCGGGCATGTTGTACTTCTTCTGGAGGGTCACCGGCAGCCCGTTTCGCATCCCTTACCAGCTTAATCTCGACACTTATATTGCCGTCCCGTATTTTCCCTGGCAACCGCTCAACCTTACGCACGTCTACCGTCACGCGGTACTGAAGGATTTCTATCTACACGGCTGGCAGGTCTACGACTACTATCACGACCGACGGCACCCTTTCTTGGTCTTAGCGGAGAAGGCCTCGGACTTCTACCGTTTCTTCCTTGGGCCTGCACTTGCACTGCCGTTGGTGTTGCTGATGGTTGTGAAGCCGTTGGACTTTTTTCGCAAAGCGGTCACGGGGAAGACGGGTTTTCTCGCAGCGGTCTGCGGCGCTAGCTTCGTAGGATTGGCGTTGCCCATCTATTTCCTCGATCAATATGCGGCGCCCATGACGGCTGTGGTCTATGCGTTGGTGCTCCAGGCCATGCGATACTTGCGGTTGTGGCGTTGGCGCGGGAAGGGCGCGGGGCTAGCGATGGTGCGGGCGATACCAGCCATCTGTGTCTTCCTGTTCCTGCTCCGAGCCTTTGCACCCCAACTGGGGATTCCCACTCCCGACGAGTGGCACCACACCTGGGACTCCGAGCATTACCAGAATCTGGACCGTGCCCGAGCCCTGGCACAGTTAAAGGGAATGGCGGGAGATCAACTGGTTTTTGTGCGATACAATGAAAATCACAACACAGATAATGAGTGGGTGTACAACCGTGCCGACATCGATGCTGCAAAAGTAGTTTGGGCGCGTGACATGGGCGACTCGGAAAACGCGGAGTTGATTCGTTATTTCCCGCATCGACGCGTGTGGCTTGCGGAACCCGACCTTGCACCTCCCAGGCTGTCCCCCTACCTTGTCCAGTCGGAGCGACCGGTGGTGTCTCCATCGACCCTGGCTGGGAAAAGGGGGCCGCAAACGCAATGACCGACTCCGGCGCAAATTCAATCCTAGAACAAGGTGGCCGACCAGTGGCCCCGCCTCCCGCAGCCGTGGAAGTTTCAGTAGTGATTCCCTGCCTGAACGAGGCGCAAACGATCGTCGCTTGTGTGGACCGCGCCTTCGCAGGCTTGCGGGCAGCGAACGTCCGTGGCGAGGTTCTGGTGGTTGACAACGGCTGCACCGACGCATCGGCGGAGATCGCCGCCGAACGCGGCGCGCGGGTGGTAGAGGCACCAGTAAAAGGCTACGGCAGCGCGTTGCGCCGCGGACTGGAGCAGGCCCGGGGTGATTTTATTATCCTGGGTGATGCCGATGGCAGCCATGACTTCTCCGAACTACCGCGTTTTATTGCCAAATGGCGCGACGGTTATGAGCTCGTGGTGGGAAATCGGTTCCGGGGCGAAATCAAGAACGGCGCCATGACTTGGCATCACCGGTATATTGGCACACCCATACTTTCGGCCGTTCTCAATTTCTTGTTCGACACCGGCGTGAAAGACATCAACTGTGGAATGCGGGGCGTTACCAAAGAGCTCGCTCGCCGTCTCGACTTGCGCACCACCGGGATGGAATTTGCCTCAGAATCGCTGATCAAGGCGGCAAAGCTGGGGGCGCGAACGACCGAAGTTCCCATCACCATGTGGCCTGACGGGCGAGGGCGTCCGCCGCACCTGCGCACCTTCCATGACGGTTGGCGCCACCTGCGCTTCATTTTGCTTTATGCCCCGGACTGGCTCTTCTTTCTCCCCGGCTGTTTGTTGCTTTTCTTCAGCATTGGCCTCGTCTTTTGGTTGCTGCCCGGACCGCGGACCGCAGCCGGGGTGGGATTGGATATTCACACCATGGCGTTGGCCATGATGCTCGCGCTTTTGGGAGCGCACATCATCTCTGTCGGGATGTTCGTCAAGGTGTTCTGTTATACCGAGAGGTTTTCGCGTCACCCGGCGACAGTCGTGAGATGGTTGAAAACCGTCAAGCTGGAGTACGGATTGTTAGCGGGCGCCGTGATGGCACTGGCCGGCTTCGCAGGCGATGCGGTCGCATTTTCACACTGGGCGCGTAACGGTTTCGGCCGGCTGGAGGAGGTCCGCACAGTCTTTTTCTGTTCACTTTCTCTTTTCCTAGGCATCGAGGTACTGTTCTCTTCGGTGTTTCTCAGCATGTTAGGCATAAACCGGGACACCTATATCGGGGATTAGACAGTCCGCAGGCTTCACAGCTACGGCTTTTCCCGTTCCAGCAAGCAAAAGCAGTAGTTTGTCAGTTCGAGTGCTTTCCATCGGATCCCAGACTGTGCGGAGGGCGGTTCGGCAGAGGTCAAAATAGCCTTAGCTCCGGTTCTTGCAATGGCCTCGGTGACTTGAGCTTGCGTAGACGGGAGCGCAGCGAAAAAGCGGTCCCACCGGTTCACTTGCGCCACGACCTGTAATCTTGCCAGGCGTGCAATAAACGGGAAGTCTCCCCCGATAGGCTCCTTCGCAATGAGTGCGACCTTATCCCCCGGCCGAATTCCCGATTGCTGGAGATCCATGGCCGCCTGCCAAAACACGGGGTCAGCTCTCTTCCAAGCGAGGGGGTTTTGGACCTCGAACACCACTGCTGAAAGCAGGGTTGTCGCGGTAATGCCGATGCTTAGTATCGCAACCAGGGTTCTCGAGCGTTCCGAGGAGCGAAGGCGGACTCCGGCGAACGCTGCTAACCACAGAATCAGAACGAAGGGAGCGATGTAACGATACTCGACATGCACGAGCGCATATAAGCCCAAAGCCGACGACGCGGGCAGTGCGACTGGCCATTTCGCGGCCGGGACGCTAAAGTACGCCAATCGTTTTGCAGCGAATAGTAAGAAGATGCAAGAGGCGGCGGTGAAGTTAAGCAGAAGAGAAACACTGGAGCAGAGTTTCCAGTAGGACTGTATTCCACGCCATAATGCTGATGCCTGGCTGCGGAGATCGAAATGAGGCTTGATGCCCTCCTGCCAATAAGAAGGATCGTACCAGAATGGATACGACCCTCCGACGGGTCCTGCGAATTGGTAGGTGGCGGGCGTCTCGAAGATTCGTTGAACCGGATGCCGAAGCATCTTGCCAACCGGAGATTCAATCTCATCAACACCCTCAACGAAGTCCGCATGCCCATCCCCGCATTTCATCCGCCCGCTATCCCCGGGAAACCAGGCGTCCACACCATTGACGCATCCTGCGTAAGTCAGTCTTCCGCTGTCACCAAAGGTCAGGCGTCCCTTGGCTCGAGAAATCGCGGCCATCCACGGAACAGCGATGAGGAGGAAAACGAGCGCCGAAACGCCGGCGCGCAGCGCGCCTTTCCGCAAGTTGTCCATCGAGAGCATCACGGCTGCTAGAAAGGCAAAGGCCAAAGGGAACATCACTGCTTTCGCCAAGAACGCACATCCTAGAACCGACCCGAGCAGCACATAGGTGCGGCGAGAAGCCGATCGGCTGCTGATTTTCAATACCAGACCCGAGGCCAGATACACCAAGCCGGAAATGAACAAGTCGGGAGTGACGACTCCGATGGTGATGAGCACCAAGGACGTCCAGATGAAGAGGCTGTACCCCAGCGCCCGCCACACCCATTCCGGCAGAGTCACTTTGCCTGCGTCGCCCGGCACTCTGCCTGACGCACTGCAATTACGGATGAATTCTGTCAGGAAGAATTCGAAACAGACAAGCGCCCCGACGTAAATCAGAAAATTAACGAGGTGAACAACGGGGTACTCCCAGTACGGCGAAGGCTTTAAGAGCTTCAGAGACAGACCGAGAATCCAGGAATATAGAGGACTCCAATAGGCATTAATAGCCATGCGCCAGTCGCCCCGCCAGTAAGCGTCGCCGATGTCCAAATAGGAGATCCCATCGGCGTTCATGGTGAAGCGAGTAGCCCACGCATCGGCCGCGCCTAGCACAATAGCCGCGCACCAGAACGAAGTCCGAAGGAAGGAAACTCTCAGCCCTCCGTAATTTGCGCCTCCTGCTGTCATCTTATGTGCTCAACCGCGGATTATTCCTTATCCCCTGGCGCGGGTGTCTCGACGGCCGTTGAGTTTGCCACTGAATAGGCCAATAGTTCAGCAGGATGCTCATCCGCATCGAGCAGGAACACCTGACGGTCTTTAAAGTAGTCGAGGAGTTCCTGGTTCCGGGAGGAGCCCATGTCGCGCGCCCAGACGACCTTAGCAGCGTCGATGTCCGCCTCATTGTAAACCCATTCGTTAAAGGAGTCATGGTGCGCCGCGTAACGAACGATCACTAGCTGGCGTCCTGGAAGTCGCTCGAGCGCCGCCGATACTTCGGCCCTCCCGAAACCGCCTCGCGCCCTTTGGCCCCACGCCGCAACGTAGGAAGTTGGAAGGGGTATACGCAGAGGTTGGGCGGCAAGGCGCAGCACGAACGTGAGGACACAGATTACGGGAATGCCCCGCGCCAGGAATAGTCCGACGCGCTTCCTGCCCCAGCGCCACAGTTGCATGCGGCGCATCGCCAGCAGTACCAGCGCCAGAATCAAACTGGTGATGGGGGAGGCATAATGGGGCTCGCAGAAAGTCTCGAGAGCCAGAGCTACCATGAACACCGCACCGGCAATCAGCAGAAGACGCGTTTGGCCGCGGATGTAACCCCAGGCGCGACGCAATCTTAGCAGTCCAAGGCACAGAATCAACTCCGCGAGTGGCCTGACATAATAGGGCTCCCAGAACGACTCCAGAGCGACAGCTACCAGGAACGCCGCACCGGCAATCACCAGGAAGCGCGTTCGCCTGCTCATCTGGTGCCACGAGAACCCTCTGGAGGGCAAGAAGATCATCACCAGGAAAGGCAGAGTTAAGGCCGGGCCAAGGAAGAAACGCCATAGCCGAACTGCCTTGAACCAAAGCCCTGCCGGTGTCCGGGCCAGATTGTATGCAGAGGTCGTTTCCAGGGCGAACATTCTCCTGATCGCCTCATGGTGGTAAATGGGCTCAGGCCGGAGTTTTTGCCAGATCATGTACGGCACCACCGTGTTTGCTTCCAAATCCACTTGGTACGCAAGCCGCAAGGGGTTGCCGGTCACGCGCCAGTTATAGTAGAGCACGCCGCAGCCGGTGAGAACCATCATGAGCGCCAGCGGAACCACCACTTTCCAGGCAACAACTCGCACCGGGGGCCGGTCCTTCTTTAGCACCCAAACCAGGAGCGCACCGGCGATGGGCAGGCTAAAGACAAACCCTTCGTAGGGCCGGCTATTCGCCAGAATCGCCAGGCCAGCGCCCATGATCAACGAATGCTGGACCTGCGGCGAGCGCTGGATGCGTGGCAGGGCCCCCAATACCAGCGCAGCCCCCATCGCACCCGCTAACCCTCCCCAATAACTATTGGCCCAGTAACTGGTCGCGCCGTAACGCAGAATGGCGAGCAGCCCTCCCAGCATGGCCCAGCCCGCCGGTAACCAGCCTTGTAACATCCAGCAGATGGCCGCACACATCACGCCAACGCCCAACCACGTCCCCCAGAAAGGGTGCCCGGCGATCACTTTGCCGGCTGCCAGGATCAATCCCTGCGCAGGTTGAGCAAAACACTGGTAGGTAGGCCGCTGCATCACGCTGAAACTTTCGAAATGTACACCCATGGGATGGGGAGGATTAGTGAGGCGCCCATGAGAGTAAGTGTCAGCAGCGAGCAGGTAGCCGAATTCGTCATGAACAACCGGTTCGGGGATTGGAAAAAGTGGAAGTAAAGCCGCGCGTAGGCCCAGCGCGGCCAGCCCCACCATCAGCACGGCCCAGCCTTGACGACGAGCCAGACTTAGGAAGTAGTGCTCCACGGCCGCAAAAAGGCTAGACCCGAACGTGGGAGCAGCGAATGCCACGATTACGGCAACGACAATGAAGCAACATTCGACCTGGAGCATCTCTCATTCCAAACAGAGTCCGTCCGGGGAGCGACCAACTCCGAATACAAGCACGGACTCTATAGCAGTCGCGAGCACCTTTCTCTAGCACCAAAGTACGCAGGAAGCAAGAAAGAAAGTCGTGCTAAACTGCTTTCGAGTTCGCACTAAAGGGAGCACGCTAGTGCTTGACGGCAAGAAAGTCTTTGTGGTGATGCCCGCGTATAACGCCGCCCGAACCTTGGGCCAGACTTTCCGTGAGCTGCCCCGCTCCATCGTGGACGGAGTGCTGCTGGTTGACGATCACAGCTCTGACGCTACGGTGGAACTGGCGCGCCAGATGGGACTAACCACCTTCGTTCATGAATCCAACTTGGGATACGGCCGTAACCAGAAAACCTGCTACCGGGAAGCCTTGAAAAGAGGCGCCGACATCGTGGTCATGCTGCACCCTGACTATCAGTATTCACCCAAGCTAGTCACCGCCATGGCGAGTTTGATCGCATTCGGGGAATACGATGTGGTCTTGGCTTCTCGGATTCTAGGCCGCGGAGCGCTGAGCGGAGGGATGCCGCTCTATAAGTACATTTCGAACCGGTTCTTGACCTTGTTCCAGAACCTCCTGTTCAACTTCAAGCTCTCGGAGTACCACTCCGGCTATCGGGCTTTTGCCAAGGAAGTTCTGAGAAGCTTGCCGCTCGAGGAGAATTCGGATGACTTCGTCTTCGACAACCAGATTCTCGCTCAAGTTATTTACATGCACTACCGTGTTGGGGAGATATCCTGCCCAACAAAATACTTTCCTGAGGCCTCATCGATTAACTTTGCTCGCAGCGTGAGGTATGGGTTAGGAGTGCTGGCCACCTCTCTGAAGTTCCGCCTCCAGAGAATGGGGCTGGCCAAATTCCGGATATTCAATCCCCAGGGGCAAAGACTCTTCGAGGATTACTACCACGAAGTCACCGAAGCGGCTTCCGATAAAGGTCTCCCCGGCTGATAGCGTTTAGATGCGTCGCGGTGAGATCAGGGAATGATCGTCAAGCCGCAGACTGTTCAGCAGCCTGATGCGGCTTAGACGTATGCGGGTATTGGTCACAGGGGCAACAGGTTTAATCGGGGGCGCACTGGCACGGGCGCTGGCGGCGGAAGGCGCCGAAATCCACGCTCTTGTCCGTCCTGGGGCAAACCTCAGCGCCCTGGACGGCCTGGCTGTAAGATGGTGCGAAGGTGACGTGACGCTGCCGGCGAGTGTTGGCGCTGCCATGCCTGGGGCGGAGTGGATCATCCATGCCGCCGGCCGGCTGGGGCAGGCCGGTGTGCCTGAACACGTTTATCAAAGAGTGCACGTGGAGGGGACGCGCAACGTGCTGGAAGCGGCTCTCGCTTTACCCGATCGACCGCGCGTGCTGTACGTGAGCACCCTTGGGGTTCTTGGGCCTGTTTCAGGGACCCCCGCGGCGGAAGGCGCCCCTTACGGTCCTACGAATCCCTACGAGCGGAGCAAGGTGGCCGCTGAACGCGTGGCGCTTGACTTCGCCTCGCGCGGCTTACCCGTCGTCATCTGCCGGCCCGGTTTTGTTTATGGACCCGGCGACCGGCACGTCCTTGGCCTTTTCCGGGCGATCAACAACGGCCGCTTTTTCTTGATTGACCGTGGACGCCACCTCTGTATGCCGACTTATATTGATGATGCGGTTAACGGGATGCTGTTGTCTATACGCTCCGCACCTCCGGGAGCTCTCTACAACCTCACCGGTCCTCGCGCCGTGAGTTTTCGGGAGTTCAGCGAGACGATTGCCGCCGCCCTGGGTGTGCGGCGACCCTGGATGAGCCTGCCCCGCTGGTGCGCCCTGCTGGCGGCAACGGGGTTAGAGTTGCTGGGCCGGATGGGCGGTTGGGCGCCTCCGCTTAGCCGCACGGGAGTGGCCTTTTTCAGCGAGGACGCCCTCTTCTCTTCGCGAAAGGCAACCGACGAACTGGGCTATGCCCCGAAATACGACCTCGCTGAGGGCGTGGCCCGTACCATCGCCTGGTATCGCCAACGAGGCTGGTTGTAGCTCCCGGACCGTGTAAGGCTGCTTGTGCGCCCTGAGAACCCCCCGGAAACGACGTTTGCGGTGCTGACCGCAGGCTGAGGTTTGAAGCTTCGGCGGAGCAGTGTCCCGCGGCGGGAGTAGGGTAGGAAGTAACGCCTACCTGGGGCTTCTGTCGTAGATAACAAAGCTCTCAAAATCAGCAACGGGTCTGTAACTCTCAGTTATCAGCCGGTCAAGCTTGGGATATACCTTCAGGTAACCTTCGGAATCCAGGTTCACGTAGGTGATGGTAGGCAGCGCGTCGCCGCGCGTTACGATGATGAAACGTGGCTGAGCATTTCTCAAGTCCCGCACCAACTCATCCCGCCAGGAAGGCTGAGCCCACAGTGAGACTATGCCGAGGTTCGAGACGAACCGGGTCGGCGCGGCATGGCCGGACAAATAATAAATCAAGCAGTTGCTGCCCCACACAAAAACGCCGTCGGTTGGCTTGGCATGCTTTTCAAGATAATGAATGACTTCGAATTGCCCGCGGAGAAGCTCGAACGGCAACTGTCGTGGGTAGTCTGAGTAAAACTTCTCAGGGTCGGCTCGCCATTCGCGCAGTTCTTCATACCGCATCGTCAACTTGTTAAATTCTGTCGGGAATCGGCCAGAAAAAGGCCTGGGCCAAAACAATCCAAACCAACGCCAGCCGCGAGTCGCCAGCCCCGTTGCCTTAAACTTCCTTGCTAAAGCGCGAGAGCCCTCATAGATACTGATCGCGAGGTACGCCCATAGGGCGGCAAAGAAAGGATAGCAGGTTTGAAAGTAGTAATCATGAAAACGAACCTGCATCACCACGGCGGCATAGGCCGTAAGGGCGGCAAGGAAGAGCGGGGCGAAGCGCCTCAAATCCCGGCGCAACCACGCCAGCAGAAGTCCCGCCAGAGTGGCCCATAAGTTCCACACGCCCAGGAAGTAGTTTGTTCTGACAAAGACGGAGAGCAGGTAGTGCGGATTGCGCTGAATGCCCATGGCCGCGTAACGCGGCAAGACTTCGAATTGCACCTCCCTCATGGCAGGCCATGCGCCTTTGAAAACGATCCAGGCCAGCACAATGCACAACTGCCGCAGCGAGCCCAGCCAGCAGAAGCGCGACCCTCGCGAACCAACTCCGCCAGGAGATCGAGAGTGAAAGCCGAGGCGGCTTCCGGTCAAGACCGCTCGTGTCGAGATAAGGAAGGAAAATGAGAAAGGGCAGGAAGGCGACGGCATTGTATTTAAGCCAGCAGCAGTAGCCAAGCAAAAGGCCGGCGGCAAAGCTACTCGCCTTCCACCACCGCCCACGGTGCGTCATGAGCAAGAAACCGCACAAGACGCAGACCACCTGAAAGGTCTCAGGCTGTGCGATCCAGAAATACCTCATCTCGCCATGCATGGAAGCATGCACCATCACCGCGATCGCGGCGCCCGCGCGGCCCAGATAGGGCTTCAGTGAACCGAAATAGAAGGTAGGAAATAACAAGCAGCAGCAGGATATCAACCGCCGCCGCCGACCACATGACTTTGCCGAACAGCCCGGCAATTCCAGCGTATGCAATGAAAATGCCTGGAGGCTTGTTATCCCACAAATCACGATACAGTTGCTTGCCTTCGAGCAGGCCCTGCCCGATGGTCAAGTAAGTTCCCTGGTCGCGGCCCAGCGGATAGGTGAGGATAGGTAGCGCTCGCACGAGCACAAAAGCAAAGGCTATGACGAGTAAGGCCCTAGTAAGAAGCGAGGTTTTTGCCTCGCCAGGCGCAGCCGGACCCACGCCGGCAGGGACCGGCTGTGGGGGCGAAATGGTTTCAGCACTCATGCAGTACGGGCATTTTGCCGACGTCATTCGGGGTAGGACAGATTCACGCGCAAGTACATTAGACTAGACTTGAATCCCATTCTCTAGCACCAAAGTACCCTGGAAACAAGCAGGAAACGGCGGCTCTCATCCCTGACTGTCATCCTGAGCGCAGCGAAGGATCTCCGCAGTTGCTTTTGCTCCAGCTACTTAGCAAGAACTGCAGAGATGCTTCGCTGCGCTCAGCATGACACAATCGAGTTTCTTAACACCTTCTCCCGCCCGTCCAGGGTCACCACCAAAATGTCCGTTGCCACATCAGGCGGTGCTCATTTTCCACTGCTCATTTTCCGCTTGACAAGCCTCGATGGATATGATAGCCTATTAGGTGGTCTTGTTGTGGACACTTTGTCGTGGGCGGGCGGCGCGGACGCCGAGGCGCAAGGGAATGCGGAAGGGTCCCCGCTGTGCGGGAATGTAGGGAACTACAAAAAATGAAAAATAGTGGGAACGAAGCTAAGAAGTACCTGAAAACAAAGAACATCACTTTTTTCATTGATGCAAATTATGCGCGTTTTGTGTGCAAATTGCGCCCTATTTGGTACTAAAAACAGCAAAAGCGCTGCGTTTTGCAAAAACCAACCGAAACTTCCAAGTCCTCCAGCCAAGCTGCGGCAGTGACAATTAGTCGGCTAGATGAAAGTCAGGATTTGCATCGACGCTGACCTGAAGGTCAGCGCTACAGGCTAATGCAATTTCCGAACGCGTCGCCAACTGGGGACTTGCCCTGTAATCAGAGGTCCGAGCCACCCACCACTTCCGCGAGTTGCTCGCCGGCGTAGCGCACTTGTTCATCCGTCAACTCAGGGAAGAACGGCATGCTCACAACCCGGGCACAGGCCCGCTCGACATGCGGGAACCTGCCGGGTCCGAAGCCGAGAGTTGCGAAGGCGGGCTGCAGGTGGATGGGACAGGGATAATGGATCGCGGTGTGAACGCCTCGCCCTTCCAGCGCCGCGCGCACAGCGTCGCGGCGCTCAACGTAGACTGTGAACAGGTGGTAGACGCGTTCGTCGCGCGGGTCATCAGGAAGAATCTCCACGTCAGCGCCCTGCAAAACGCTGCGATAGAGGCCGGCAATCTCCTTGCGGCGCGCGTTCCACTGTTCGAGCCGCTTCAGCTTGATTCTGAGTACAGCGCCCTGGAAACCTTCCATGCGGTAGTTGTAACCGATCCTCTCATGCGTGTACGGGCCGCTCTGGCCGTGGTTGCGCAGCGATCGCGCCAACTGGGCGATGCCGGCGTCGTTGGTCGTGAGCGCTCCGCCTTCACCGTAAGCGCTTAGATTTTTGCTCGGATAAAAACTGAAAGTCGCCGCGTGGCCGATGCTTCCTACGCGCTTGCCGCGGTAGCGCGCGCCGTGCGCCTGGCAGGCATCCTCGAGGACCGCCAGGTTGTACTTGCTTGCGATCTCCAGGATCGGTTCCATGTCCGCAGGGCGCCCGTACAAGTGAACAGGAATGATGGCCCTGGTGCGTTCCGTGACGGACAACTCGATAAGCGCAGGGTCGAGATTGGCGGTCTTAGGATCGATGTCGACGAACACCGGCGTCGCACCCACATAGGAGATTGCCGAGGCGGTGGCGATAAACGTGTTGGGCGTGGTAATCACTTCATCGCCCGGCTTCACTCCCAGAGCAAGCAAGGCGACATGCAGGGCGCTGGTTCCGGAATTCACGGCAACGCAGTAGGCAACTTCGCAATAAGCGGCAAACTCCTTTTCGAATTCGGCGACCTCTTCGCCCAGAACGAACGCCGCGTTGCTGCAAGCGCGCTCCAGGGCCTGCATGATCTCATCGCGAAGGCCCAGGAACTGTATCTTCAAGTCAAAATACGGGACGAGCATGGCGAACCTCTCGGACGATATTCGAGGAATCGAAAGTACCGTCCGGAAGGCGAGAAGTCAAGCAGGGCAAAAAAAGTTGACAGTCGACAGTCCACAGTTAATATTAATGAACTTGAAATGAAATCATCCACCTCGCTGCACCTTCTCTTGCTTACGTTTTTGCTCCTGGGTTTATTCCTGCGAGTCGGGGCAGCGTTGCGATTCCCAACCCAATTTCATGCTGACGAGATCTTCCAAACCCAGGAGCCGGCGCATCGCCTGGCCTACGGCTACGGAGTCGTCACCTGGGAATGGAGGCGCGGAGTCCGGTCCTGGGTATATCCCGCCTTCCTCGCAGGCGTGATGCGGGCCACTGCCTGGATGGGCCCCGGATCCACAGGTTATGAGCGCGGAATGGTCATTGTGCTCTCCCTGATGTCCCTCATCCCCATCGGGTTCGGCTACGCTTGGGCCAAGCGCGCCGCCGGGATCGAAGCCGCCCTGATTGCTGCTGGTGCTTGCGCTTGCTGGTACGAGTTGGTCTACTTCGCCCCGAAGACACTAAGCGAACCCGTGGCCACCAACGCTCTACTTCCAGGGCTATACCTGGGAATGTACGGTGAAAAACTGGGAGAAAACAGGCGCATGCTGCTGGCGGGAGCTTTCTGCGGACTCGCCATGGCGCTCCGCATCCAGCTTGCGCCCGCCGTGGGCTTCGCGCTTCTGTATTTTTGTTATCCTAATTGGCGCAAGCGCCTAATCCCTCTCGGGGCAGGGGCCCTCGTGCCGTTACTTGCCTTCGGCTTCGTCGACCAGTTGGTCTGGGCACACCCGTTCCACTCCTACATCAGTTACATACGGGCGGACCTCGTCGAAGGGGGCCACGGCTACGGCGTGCAGCCCTGGTTTTGGTATCTGGAGATGTTGTGCGTCCACCTGGGCCCGCTCGTCTTCCTCCTCCTCATGGGACTTCGCCGCAGCCCCTTTCTGGGCTGGATGGGGTTGATCATTCTTCTCACGCATAACTATTTCGCACATAAAGAGGTGCGTTTTCTTTACCCGATGGTGCCCTTGGAAATCACCTTGGCCGCTCTCGGTTTTATGGAAGTCTTGCCGGCGTTGAACGCGCACCGAAATAGGCCGCTGTCCTCTCGAGCGGTGGTGTTGACCGGCTTGGCGTTCTGCGCGATCAGTTCCTGCCTGCTCATCCGGCAATTCGATTGGTCACGAAACTCCGGCGCCTTGGTCGCCTTCGATCGACTTAGCCAGGACTCATCGCTCTGTGGACTGGGACTCTACAAGGTTGGCTGGTACGATACCGGAGGCTATGCGCATCTGCACAGGAACGTCCCCATGCTGCTCTTTGGGCAGGCTTCCGAATTAGAAGAGCAGGCACAAAGCGTTAACGCCATCGTCACCTACGGGAATCTGCCTGAAAAGGTGGACGGCTTCGAACCTGCGGGATGTTCAGGCCGAGTCTGCCTGTACCTCCGGCAGGGCCCCTGCGCGCCGCCCCGCACGGACAATGAGATTAACTGGATGCTCTGGTTGAACGGAAGTTAAGGCGGCAACTCCGCTTCCGAGCCCTGAGGTGTGCTAAACTCTGCGTGACATGATCTCAATCGTGCTGCCCACTTACAATGAGGCTCGCAGCATTGAGGAAGCCCTGCGCCGGGCGTCCGAAGCCCTGCGGAAAGCCGGGGAGGACCACGAACTGATTGTGGTGGACGATTCCAGCCCAGATGGCACCGCAGACGTGGCGGAAGCCCTCGCCAAAGAGGTTCCCGTCAGAGTTTTGAGGCGCCCCGGACGACACGGACTGGCGACAGCCGTAGTGGACGGCTGGAGGATCGCCCAGGGAGATACCCTGGGCGTGATCGATGCTGACCTTCAGCATCCACCCGAGACCCTCGCACGCCTGGCGAGCGCACTCCGCAGCCATAACGCGGACGTAGCGATTGCCACACGCGCTGGCCCAGGCGGAGGCTCCTCGGAAGAGTGGTCCTGGATGCGACGCCTGAATTCGTGGGCGGCGCGCCACCTGGCGGCCTGTGTGCTCCCACAGACTTTGGCTGAAGTAAACGATCCCATGTCAGGGATGTTCCTGGTCCGCGCCCGGGCTCTGGAGGGAGTAGGGCTTGAACCTACGGGCTACAAGATTCTGCTGGAGGTCCTCGGAAAAGCACATTACGGCCACGTCGTAGAAGTTCCTTTCATGTTCAAGGCCCGGAGCCTGGGGAACTCGAAGCTCGGCATGCGCCAGTCGCTTCAGTATCTGGAACATCTTGCCCGGCTCGCACGCTCCACCGGTCAATTGCGGAGTTGGATTGGCTACGCGGCGGTGGGCTTCACGGGAGCGGTGGTGAACGTGGCGGCTTTGACGTATCTGGTGGAGCGCCGGTCCTGGCCGCTCGGGTGGGGTTTGGCAGTGGCCATCCCGCTCGCGCTGCTGAACAATTTTTTGTGGAACTGGCTCTTTACCTTTAGTCGTTCGCGCGCATCCGATGAGGAGGGCCGGTCTGGAGTTTTCAGTCGGTTGGCCCATTACGCGAAGGTCTGCGCCTCCGGGGCAGCATTGAATGCGATTTCGACCTTGCTGTTGCATTGGCTAGGGGTGCAGCTTCCTTTGGCTTCCTCCGCCGGCGTGGCGCTGGGTGGCGTCTGGAACCTTTTCTTCAACGTTCCGGCCATCTGGCGGAGTTGGGATTCTCCCACTCCGCACAGCCCGGCGGGCACATGGGACGAATCAGGCAACCGCGTGCTATCGACGGTTCAGCACGCATCCGCCTTGCATCCGAAGCGTGTGCTGGGCGGAGTGCGGTAAAGTTCCGGCGCATTACCCCGTAAGTCCTCTCCTCACTGAGAAGGGGACGCAGCGGTAGTTTGGTTTCGAATCGATCAGGCGGATCCTGTCATGTCCATCGCGTGCTCGATGGGGATTATGGCGTACAACGAAGAGGCCAACATCGGCCGGATGCTGGGGGCCGTGGTCTCGCAACGCTTCACAACCGTGAACTTGACGGAGATTCTCGTCGTCGCCAGCGGCTGCACGGATCGTACGGAATCTGTCGTGCACGATTGGAGGCGCAGGGATCCGCGCATTCGCTTGATCGTGCAGGCGCAGCGTGAGGGCAAGGCCTCCGCGGTCAATCAGTTTCTCCCCCAGGCGCGGGAGAAGATCGTGGTGGTTTGCAGTGCTGACCTGGTGCCGGAAGCCGGCGCCATCGAAGAGTTGGTGGCTCCGTTTGCCGACCCCGCGGTAGGGATGACTACTGGACGGCCTGTACCCGTCAATGATCCTGGGACTTTTATGGGGTTTGCAGCCCATCTGCTCTGGGAATTGCATCATCAGATCAATTTGCGCCACTTCAAAGCCGGAGAGATGATCGCATTCCGGAATATCTTCGAACGTATTCCCTACTGCACCGCGGTGGACGAGGCAAGCATTGAGCCGGTCATTCGCGGTCAGGGTTACGAGGTGCGCTACGTGCCGGCGGCCGTGGTATACAACAAAGGCCCGCTCACGGTCGCGGATTATCTGCGCCAGCGCCGCCGCATTTTTGCCGGACATCTCGCGGTGCGGCACACCCTCGGCTACACCGTCAGCACCATGAGCGGGTGTCGAGTACTGAGGGTCCTGCTGCCGCGGCTCAATTGGCGGCCTCAGCCTTTTTTCTGGACCTGGGGAGTGGCAGCACTGGAACTGTACGGACGGTTCCTCGGCAGGCAGGATTACTCCAAACGCCGCGACCAGCGCGTCTGGCAAATCGCCAAGACCACGAAAGACCTCACCTCCCGAGTCTAGGGGCAAGATGAATTCCATGCTCGGCGTTTTGCTGCGTATTCCCGCGTTTAAGCTTTTTCGCCGCGTGGGCCGGCCGCGCATGCTGCCGCTCAACCTGACTCTCTCCCCTTCGCCCAAGTGCAATTCGCGTTGTCTTACCTGCAATATCTGGATAAAGCGGGAAAACGAACTGACTTTGGAGGAATGGCGCAAGGTGTTGGCATCCCTGGGCCGCGCCCCCTACTGGTTCACGATCAGTGGCGGAGAACCCCTGATGTACCCGCACGTCGTCGAACTCGCTGAGTCAGCCTATGAACAGTGTCGGCCGGGTGTCATCAACATCCCCACCAACGCCATCTTGCCCAGTATCCCGGAAACTGTGGAACGCATTGCCCAGTCATGTCCTCAAAGTCAGGTGATCATCAATCTTTCCCTGGATGGAGTTGGCGAGAAACACGACACTATACGCGGCGTCCCGGGGAACTTCCAGAAATTCGAACGCTGCCTTGAGCAACTGCTCTCCCTGCGCCGGCGGCAAAAGAACCTGACGGTTGGAATCCATTCCGTGGTGTCGGTATTTAACGCAGACCATCTGCATGAAATCATCGCCTACGCCGACCGATCCGGCGCCGACCAGTTCATTACCGAGATCGCCGAACCACGAGTGGAATTGGACACGGTGGGGCTGCCGATCACGCCGGACGCGGAGAGTTACGCCAAGGCCGCCGATCAACTGATCCGCTACGTCGAGAGCAAACGCTTCCGAGGCGTCTCCAGAATCACGGAAGCCCTGCGGGTGGAGTATTACAAACTGGTAAAGCGCATTCTGGACGAGCAGGACCAGGTGATCCCTTGCTACGCAGGCTGGGTGAGCGGCCATATCTACGCCGATGGCACGGTATGGCCGTGTTGCGTTCGGGGCGATAACCTGGGCAATTTACGCGACCACAACTACGACTTCAAGGAAATCTGGTTTGGAAAGAAGATCCAGGCAGTGCGCTCGAGCATCGCGGCCAAGGAATGCCATTGTCCCCTGGCCAACGCCGCTTACACAAGCATGCTGCATGACCTCGCGACATTGGCGCGCGTAGGTGCAAAGTTGCTGCGAGGATGATCACAGTGCCGGGCAGTGCACAGGCAAGAGTGCCTGTACTACGCGGGCGCTAGCAGGAGTGAGATTCGTGGTCTTTGATTGGTTGGACAGATTCCAACACCGGTTAGAGAAAGAGCCTGACTATGCCCGGAAGTCTCTGGCTGCCTACCGCCTGGGCATGAAAGCCAAGGGCTCCATTGTAGGCGTGATGGTTGAGCCGGCGCCGGAATGTTGCGACGCCGCACGGAGGTTGCCCGCCGGAAAGGTTTTCCACCCCGACCAGGCTCCAAACCTGCCGCTGCCGGATTGCCCCCAGGGCCGCCATTGCCAATGCCTTTACCGGCCGGTAATGTCTTATCAGCGCCCTGACTGATGAAACGCATGCGCGTCTTTACCGGAGCCACGGGCTTTCTTGGCGGAGCGTTAGCTTGCGCATTGGCGCAATGCCCGCGAGTTTGGGCAATGCCATGCCTGGCGGCAGGTGACCCCAACCTATGAATGTAGCCTCTGTTGAGTCGCCCGCCAAGCCGTTGGTGACGGTGATAATTCCCACCTTCAACCGTGCCTTGATCGTGGGCCGCGCAATTCGAAGTGTGCTGGGCCAGACTTACCCGAATTGGGAACTCTTAGTTGTCGACGACGCCTCCACGGACGGCACGGAGAGGGAGGTCAGAAGTTATTCCGATATGCGGATCAAATACATCCGCCACGAACAAAACCGGCGCGTCAGCGCGGCTCGCAACACAGGCATCCGCGCCGCTCGAGGCGAGTATGTGTCATTCCTTGACGATGATGATGAATGGCTGCCGGAAAAGCTCGCAAAAGAGGTAGAGGTCTTTCGCAACTCCGATCCCGAGGTCGGGCTTGTGTACACAGGCAAGACGGTCTACGACGAACACGGCCGAGTCCTCCAGGTGCGTAAGCCGACACTGTCCGGCTGGGTGTACGATGCCATGCTGGACCAGCATTTCATCGGCTCGCCCTCCCGCGTGACCGTGAAGAAGCAGGTACTCGACCGGGTGGCGGGGTTTGACGAGACGTTTGTCAACTGCCAGGACTATGACCTCTGGTTGAGAGTGGCCAAGGTCTCCAAGATCGCGGTTGCGCCGTGGTTCCTGGTAAAGCGATACCTGCTTTCGGATCAGATGTCCGGGAGCCTACGGAACATCTGCGAGGGGTGGGAGCACATCCTGACGAAGTTTCGAGCCGACATGAAGCCTCGCACACTGGCAAAGCACATCTCTCGAGTCGCCATCCTGCTCCTCAACTACGACCCCCGGCGCGCCCGCGCCTTGGCGTGGGAGAGTTTCCGCCTTCAGCCCCTTCAGCCTGCTCTCTTGGGTGCATTGTCGCTTTCAATGCTGGGAGTGAATCCTTACCGACGGGTCTTCGTGACGACGATTCGAATGTTTGACAAATTCTATCTGGGCAGGGCGAGAATATAGACTGGCACCGAAACCACGTAAGTCATGAGTACATCCCCCACAAACGGAGTGCGCGAATCGCTGCTCAACCTCCTTCCCCATTACGCCGCGGTTAATCTGTTGTACTACAGCGTCTTTCGAAGATTGCCGGATCTGAACCATCCCAAGACTTTCAACGAAAAGATCGCCTGGAGAAAACTTTACCAGCGTGATCCCCGGTTTCGCGTCTTTTCCGATAAGATCGCAGTTAAGGCCGAAGTCGCAGGATTGATCGGCGAGCAACACATTATTCCAACCCTCTGGACCGGCGACGCTCCGGAAGCAATTCCTTTTGACGAACTCGCGCCGCCCTACGTCGTCAAGGTCAATCACAGCAGCGGCAGAAGCCTGTTCATTCGCACGCCCGAGGACGTCAAGAAACAACTGATTGCGTCGTCAATTCGCCAGCAGTTGACGTTGTCGCATGGGCGGCGGTTCCGCGAATGGGGTTATGTGGGGATCCCGCCCAGGGTTCTTGTCGAGCGCATGGTCGAAACACCCGACGGCGACCTCCCGGCAGACTATAAATTCTTTGTCTATCACGGACGCGCCCATTTCATCCAATTCGATTGCGACAGAACTCGGGGGTTCAAGCTGAACTTTTATGATCGTGAATGGAATCTTCTGCCGGCGAAATTGAGATATCCGCGCACCTCGGAACCGGTCCCCAAACCCGAAAACCTGGCCACGATGATCGAGTTGGCGGAGAGAATCGGCGCCCAATTCGACTTCGCCCGCGTGGATTTATACTCTCCGCCTCAAGGCATCTTATTTGGTGAAGTTACCTTCTATCCTAATGCAGGACTCGAGCCGTTTACTCCCCAGGAATGGGACACGACGTTTGGCGAGCCCTGGCGGCTGTGCGAGAAGAAACTGGAAAATGGAAAATAGAAAATGGAAACTGGAAAATAGGAATTCGACACTCGTGTCACTGTACTCGAAACGAGGTCCAGTTTCTCAATTACCCAAGCCCGCTGATGCAATTTCGATTTTCCAGTTTCTATTTTCCAGTTTCCGGTTTCGGGTTTTGATTTTCAAATTTCGAATCTCAAATTTCGGATATCTGTTCTGCTAAAATACTCTCGTATGCGAAAATACCTATTGCTGGCCTTTTCCCTCCTTGGACTCTTTGATTCCCTCTATCTCCTCTGGGTTTACACCTCACCCTCCCGACCCATGGTTTGCTTGGGAACGGGATGCGACGCGGTGCGCGCCAGTTCGTACGCTCGCCCCTTTGGCGTGCCCATGCCGGTCTTTGGAGTTGCCGCCTACCTGGTCCTGGCGTTGCTGATCCTGGCAGAAAACCTCTCTTCGGAACGCCTGGGGCGGACCCTCCAATACGCCGTCATCTGCATCTCGGGCGGGGGCTTCCTTTTTTCCCTCTATCTTACTGCTTTGGAGAAATTCGTCATTCATGCCTGGTGCGCGTGGTGTGTGACCTCGGCGATCGTCGTGACCTGCATATTCGTCCTATCGTTATTTGATCTGCCCCGCCCGCTCGCCCCACCAAATCCTGCGGTGGCAAGGGCAAGGTTCAGGACGCTCTTAGTTCTCTGTGCGCTGGCGGTGGTTCTCGGCACGCCCGCTTTTATTCTCCTCGCCAAGCACGGAGAACTCCCAGACGCGCCAGAGAATTCACCCCAAGCGCTCGCCAAGCACTTAGTCCGTTCAGACAGCCACATGAATGGGAATCCTAATGCGCCGCTCACGGTGGTCGAATTCGGAGATTTTGAGTGTCCCGCCTGCGGAATTTCCGAGGAAGCCGCAAAGCAGATCCGCGCCCAATACGGTGACCGGATTCGTTTCGTGTTCCGCCAGTTCCCGCTTACTAAGATTCATCCCATGGCCGAGAAGGCAGCGGAAGCTTCTGAATGCATCGCAGAGCAGGGCAAGTTTTGGGAGGGAGTTGGAAAGCTCTATTCCCAGCAAACTGATCTAAGCGTGGACGCCCTCAAGCGTTACGCGGGAGAACTTGGCCTGGACCAGAACCGTTTCAACCAGTGCCTGGACAGTGGCCAAATGGCCTCGCGTGTGAAGCGTGACCTGGCTGACGGTCACGCCCTGAAGGTGGAAGGCACGCCGACCTATTTCATCGGCCGGGAAACACACTTCGGTCCTTTGGACTTCGACACCTTTGCACACCTGGTGAATCAGGAATTGGCCACCCTGGGCCCCGCTGGTGCCGGCGGTTCGACGTCGTCCCAAACTGCCGCCACACAAACATCGGCTGCAACTTCCAAGTCTCCCTCTTCGCCGCCTCAGGGGGGAACGGGCACGGAAGCCAGCGCAGGGTCGGGCGATCTGTTTGGATCGAGCCCGGCGGCGGGCTTCCTCGGCGGGGCGCAGTCGTCGCTGGGCGGTTGCAGCGAAGCCGAGGCCAACAAGAAGCAGCCCACGTTGATTGGGACAACGGAAGCGCGGCAACTGCTCGAAGCTGCGCCGAAGCCTCTGGTGGTGGACGTCAGGCCGCCCAAAGAGTACGGCGCAGGGAGAATTCCTGGCGCCATAAACATGCCTGCAGGCAACTTCGTTCAGGATATGAGCAAGCTGCCCAAAGACAAGACAGTTGTGCTTTACGAGGGAGGGCAATCCTCGGGCGGCGATATCTGCGCTGCCAGCCGTGCCGCGGGGCGCGCCTTGCTGGAGCATGGGTTCGCCTTTGAGAAAGTGAAAGTCTACCAGGAGGGGCTGGCGGGTTGGCGGAAAGCTGGCCAGCCAATCCAGCGTTAGTGAGGGCTAAGGGTCCGTTGTCCGGGGTCAGTTGCCCGCAGTTCCTGGTTGCGGGCGCCAGCATTTGTCAAAGGGGAATCCCAGTCCTGCGCCGTGGACAATGGGCAACGGACAACTGACCACGGACAACAGCGACAAAGGAGTCTTCAATGTCGATCAGTTCGCTTCGTAACGGTCTCCTGGCGGGCGTCGTTTGCATGCTCCTCATCAATCCGGGTTCTACGCCTGGAAAAACGAAGGACGACGCACGCTCCTTGCCTCCCGCCGAGGCTGCGACGCCCGAAAAGATAGTCCAGTTTGTGCGAGACCGCTTCGAGGTGCCGGAGAATGTTAAGTTGACAGCGGAACCCTTGGACAAGTCGCAATTCCCCCTGTTCTTTCAGACGGTCGTTACCTCCGATGACGGCAAGCAAAAACGAACCAACAGTGTCTTCATCACCAAGGATGGCCGCTGCCTCGTGCTGGGCAACGTCTTTGCCCTGCACGATGGCTCGACGGCGGATCTCATACGCTGCCTGCACGAGGCCGCCAAGATCCCGGCCGAAACTGATCTAAAAGTCGGCGCTTTCGACAAAACTCCTTATCCCGAGTTCTACAAATCCGTGGTGACGGCCACTGACGGAAAGCATACACAGTCGGGAGACGTCTTCGTGACGAAGGACCGGCGAACCGGCATCCTGGGCATGGTACTGCCGTTTCGGGACGACGTGGTGCGCGGCATGATCAACACCAAGGATATGCCGAGCCAGGGCCCCGCCAACGCTCCCGTAACGGTGGTCGAGTACGCCGATCTCCAGTGCCCAATGTGCGCCCGGCTGCAGGAATTCTTAGAGAAACAACTCCTGCCCAAGTATGGTGACAAAGTTCGAGTCGTTTTCAAAGAGTTTCCGATCCCTGGCCACGACTGGTCCCCCACCGCCGCAGTGGCCAATGAATGCGCCTATGAGATCAACCCCTCGGCGTTTTCAGGGTATCGATCTCTTATTTTTGCCAATCAGACCTCCATCAGTGCTTCCAATCTGCGAGATCGCCTCCTGAGTCTTGGGGAACAGGCCGGAGTTGACGCCGTCAAACTGGCCACCTGTATTGACTCCAAGGCCTCGCAGCCGCGAGTTGAGGCCGGCCGCCAGGAGGGGAACGACCTCGACGTTAACAAGACTCCCACGTCTTTTGTTAACGGCAAGGTCATCGTCGGCATCCAGACCGAGTCCGCCTGGGACAAGGTCATCGGCGAGGCGCTTCTGGCGAAGTCCCGCTAACCGGGAAATGAATCTTGTCGCGAATGTCCTGATCGGACCGACGGAACCGACACGAGACTAAGCGGTAGGGTTAGGGGCTAACTGAAGAGATAAAGATAAGAGGATATTTAGTCCGAGGAGATTATCGGTCTGCTATTGCAATCGGAGTATACAAACCCGTACTGAGTTAATTATCTTGTATTGACTTCTTACTTCTCACCTTTTAGAATCCCAGCGACGTAAATGTGTTTTTCCGTGTACTAACTATGCCACCTCCCGAAAATGCGTGCTCAGGAGTCCGGCAATAGTTATATGTTACGTAATAATATACTTTCTATAGATTCAGCGTCTTATTAGAACCGCCGAACGAAGAATGCCTCGAGGCAGATTCGGGAGGGTTTAATGGTCTTGCCTATTCCCAACCTCTCATTTCTTACAAGCCTCGCAAGCTCTGTTTTGGCTACTGTCAGCATCGGGACACTGGCATTGGCTGCGTTGGCGATGCTCCGCCGCTGGCATCACGACCGCTTTGATCTCCGGGTCAAAGCTCTGTGCACCCAGCTCGGGCTCACTCCCTCCGCTTTGTTACAGGGGAGATTTTCGCCGCAAAGCCTGGCAAAGTTGCGCGCACTTCCTTCGTACACTCTGGAATTCCTCCTCGAGCCTTTGCTCTTCAAATGCGCCTCCGCTCCGCCACTCGCCGGCGTCTTACAGGAAATCTGCTTGGAGCTTGGATTAATCGATGTTTGGCAGCGCCGCCTTCTCGGTCAATTTGCGCCCGTCACTCTACGGCAAGCGTGTACGATTCCCGATGGGGCTCTCCACTTCTTCCGCCGCCTGCGCTTCCTGCTTCGTGCCCGCAGCGCCAGGAGCCTTGGTCTGCTCCGCCACCGGGCGAGCTGGCCTATCCTTACTAAGGCTCTTGACGATGCGCATCCCGATGTTCAGCGAGCGGCGTTGCGCGCGCTGGCGGCGCTCTCGGAAGCACGCAGCCTGCCGACGCTTGTCATTCAACTGGACAAAGCGGTTACGGATAACCGCTGCGGCCTCTCTCTTCATTCTTTAAAAACCGCCTTAGCCAGGTTCCCGCTTTCTGAAGCCCTGCAACTCCTTCCTGCCGTGCGCCACCCGGACCCTCGCGTCCGCGCCGCTGCGGCGGAGATTCTGCACGCAATCGCAAAGCGGGAAGCGCCGGCCCTCATTCAGTACAAGAGCATTCTGGATCGCGAGATCGCGATGCTCACTTCCGATGTTGACCCTCGGATCAGGACGATTGCTTTCGAGGTAGCGGCGCTTCTCGATTCCGCGAACTGCCGGCCGACCGCGCCTCGGGAGCTTGACCGAGCTCGAGACTCAGTTCGGGCTGCGTCGCAGGGGACCTCGCCACAAAACCTTGAGGCTTTTCCCTTGGCCGAACTCACACGCCTTCTCGGCGATCCTCGACGAACCGTCCGGCAAGCCACGGTGCTAGCGATCCTCGCCCTGGGGCGCGAGGGTCAGTCGAGACTCTACGAGGAATTCCTGAAGACAGAGGACAGAGGCCTCAGGGACCAGATCCTCGAGGAACTCGACCGCGCCGGCCTGCTTCCGAATCTCTTGCAGAACCTCGACGGCAGCGCCGGCAGCATGGAAACGCGAGTAGTGGAACTGATCGTAAGCATGGGAGCCACGCGTTATCTCGAAGCCGCCCTCATCAAGATCTACGGCCATCATCTACTTGAAGTTCTGTTTGAGAAACTCGAGGGTCACAGCCCGCAAAAGATTGATGCATGGCTCGGAGTCTGCGCAGCTCTCAAGGCATCGCGGCAGACGGATCCGGCCAATCGCGGCCAAACTCCTATGGCCTCATGAAAGGATTTCCCCATGGATATGTGGGGAGCGTATTTCGACCACGCCCTCGTCTTCTTCAATCTTCTAATCCTCTCCTATTTCGTAGTAGGGAATGGGGTTTATACCGCCCTGATGGTTCTATCCATCAGGGCCATCTGGTTTCATTCCCGGCGACAGGCGTATCAGGGATTAACTGACCTGCGGGAATCTCCGCTGACCCCCGCGGTCACCATCATCGTGCCGGCCTGGAATGAGGAGCGCATCATCGTCGAAACGGTTCGTTCGGCTCTGGGGGTGGACTACCCGCAGCACGCGGTCATCGTGGTCGATGACGGATCCACCGATTCGACTCTGAAGCGCCTGACAACCGCTTTTATGCTGGCCCCGACTTCCCTGAACTACAACCCCGTTCTTCCCACCTCGCCCGTGCTGGGCTTCTACTTTAGCCCTCACTTTCCCAATCTCCTGGTCGTCCACAAACAGCGGGGCGGCAAACCGGACGCGCTGAATACGGGCATCAATCTCTGCCGATCGCCTTATTTCTGCTGCCTGGACGCGGACTGCATCCTGGAGCGCGAGTCTCTTTTGCGGCTGATGGAGCCCATCCTTACCTCGCCCCGGGAGATCATCGTCAGCGGCGGTGTCGTGAGGATTATTAATGGAAGTACCGGAAGCAATGGCCAGATAGTGAAATTGGGATTGCCGCGCACTGCCCTTGAACGCTTTCAGGTGGTCGAGTACTTGCGCAGCTTCCTTACAGGCCGCAACGGCTGGTCGCTGCTGGGAGGCACTGTCATTGTCTCGGGGGCCCTCGCCCTCTTTCAGCATAAAGCCGTCTTAGAGGTGGGCGGGTTCAGCGAGGATTCGGTGACCGAGGACATGGATCTCGTCATTACCCTGCGCGAGCACGCAGCCAGGAACAATGCCAGCGCGGGATTCTCTTTCACTTCCGATCCGGTGTGCTGGACCGAGTGCCCATCCACTTATAGGATGCTGAACCGCCAACGGCGCCGTTGGCAGTTGGGGCTATGCCAGTGCTTGCGGAAACATCGCGGCATGCTCTTCCGGCCCCGTTACGGAATTGTCGGCATGTTCAGCTTGCCGTTCCATCTTTATATCGAAGCGCTCGGCACCATTGTTGAGTTCCTCGGCTACCTTCTGGTGCCACTTTCCTTCTTCGGCGGGCTCATCTCACCGGCCCTGTTGGGACTATTCATTCTACTGGGCCTCGCTTACGGCGGTTTTCTGTCGGTGGGGGCTGTACTCCTCGAGGAGATGACCTACCGGCGCTACCCCAGGCCCAAAGATCTTTTGGTATTGCTTGCTTTCGCGATGCTCGAGAACGTCGGCTATCGTCAAATTATTCTTTTCTTCCGTGTTCAAGGGATACTGAAATTCCTGGTGGGATCGCATCGCTGGGAAAAGGTCATGCACGACGGACAGTCTCTCACTTCGGGTCCTGCGGAATTGAGTCCAGCCGCCGTTCAAGGGAGCGCAGGGAAATAGCGGCGGCTTTATTCCATTTTGAGCCCGCCGTTAAAAATACCATTATCCGAGGCGCAATCATGGCCCGTCGTCAGCCTGAGTCACAGTTCCTTCGATCTCTCCGAGGACTGCCTCCGCCGGCTCTCTTCCTCACCCTGATACTGCTCCAGGGCTCTGTCGCACTTAAGGGACAGGGCAACCTGCAGGCAGGCCCGGGCGCCGCTCCGTCTGAGACCCAGCAGAGTGCTCCCGAACTCAGCGCGGAAGATTCTTTGCCAGCTAAGCGCGCCGCCTACAAGCGCGTGGGGACAGCCCTCTGGCGACATCGCATGTTCCAACCGCGGAAGTCACGGCGAAAATCGATCGACGCCGAGTCGTTCGACAGCGGCCTCACCACAACCGGCAAGGACCAAGTCGAGGCGATGGCCCATTCATCTGGGAAGGAAGCTGCCCCTCCTTCCGCCTTCACTCCGGCCGAAGTGCGACTTAGTGTGCCCCCACCGGCAAACTCACCGTCCCTGAGACAATCCGCTGAGGATTCGATTCGGCGAGGCGACTTCGCGGCGGCGACTCAGACCTATAGACAAGCCTTGCAGGTTGACCCCAACGACTCTGAACTCAAGCTCGGCCTGGCGCGCGCGCTCAGCCTGGGGGGACACAACCAGGAGTCAAAAGGCGTCTACCAGCAGGTCCTGGCAAAAGCCCCTGAGAACGCGGACGCGCTGGAGGGCTTGGGTAGCACTTTTCTCCGTTCAGGTCAGCCCTTCGAGGCGCGCGCTGTCTTTCAGCGCCTGTCAGCAAGGCACCCCGGGAATCCTGAGTATAAGATCGACTTGGCGCGGGTTGAGGCTCGCCTGGGCAACTATAATCACGCTCGCGAGCTCTTGACCGCCGTCCTTGCTTTCCGCCCCCATGAGCGCGATGCGCAGTTGCAACTCGCTTACGTCAGGCTCTATCAACGCAGGTATACGGCGGCTCTGGCGGACTTCGCCCGAATGTTGAAGGCCGACCCGACGGACTTCGACGCCTTGCTCGGCAACGCGCGCGTTCATTATTTTCGCGGGAATATTACTTACGCCTATCGGCTGGCGAGTAAGCTGGTCGAAGATCGCCCCAACGACTACGACGCTGTCTTCCTCTTGGCCAATCTCGAGCGCGCCCGCCAACATCCGAAAAAGGCTCTCGAACTGCTCGCCCGGGCGGATCAACTGAGCCCCGGCAATCCCGAGACGCTCGAACTCGAGCGGACGATTCGCCGGGAAAAAGGGGTGGCACTGCACACCTCAGCCTCCTACGCGCGTGAAATCAGTTCCGGGAATAGCTCTCCGGACCTGATTGGATTCGCCGGTCAGGACCTGCGCCGGTTTGTGTACGAATCCGCGCTCGACTTCTCGGCCTTGCCGCGCACTCGCTCCACCGTTGCCCTTGATGCCATGCCGGCGACAAATGCCGGCTCTTTCGGCGGAGCGGTTGCCCCTTCACAGGTTGCTTACCGCCAGACCACAACGATCTCCTCCAACCTAACTCTGCGCGCCGGCGTGGGCGCCATACGATTCGGACCGGGCGGACTGCGCAGCATACCCGAGGATACCCAACCCGTCTCGGTAGCCACCTACCGCCCATTGGGATTCGTGGGCGCAAGTTACGCCCTCAAGAAGAATCTCAGTCTTGATGTTACGGTGGCTCGCGACGCGGTGCCCTACACTCCCCTCTCGGTGCGCATGGGCGTCATGGAAGACCGCGTGGAAGGCGGCTTGAGGTACTCCTTTGATTCGCACACTGATCTCTGGTTGGATGGTTATGCGGCCAGCTACTCCTCCATCCGATTCCAGCAGCTTGGCTTGTCGAACGGAAACCCGGCCATGGCCGGAATCGGCGCCATCCGCCAGCCCGCGCGCGGCGGCTCGGCGACCCTGGTGCGAAATATCGTGCGCCTCGAACGCGCCGCGTTCGACATTGGATACTCCGGCCGGGCGTTTGCTTTTTCCGGGTCTCAGGCGCAGGAGTATATGGGGTTCTTTAACCCCCCGTTCTACCAGGTGCACCAGGTCACTGCCCATCTCTACGGAGCCATCCGCGGCCCGATCGGTTACGATTTCTCGGGCGGGTTGGGCGTCCAACAGATCAACTCGAACCAGCCATTCACGCAAGCTTTGAATCTAACCCCAACTCTCTCGTATAAATTTAATCGCCGCCTTTCCCTCAGGCTCGGGTACACCTATTACAACTACGCTCAAAGCCTGGGCATGATCCGTGGAAACGGCGTTATTCTATCGACAGACTCGCGTTTTTGACGTGCGAAGATTCTTCTCCGTGTTCTCTGTGCCGACGCAGAGATGAAACACTGAGATCACTGAGCCTCTCCGCGTGCTCTGTGTTAATGCTTTTAAAGGCACGGAGTATACGGAGAAGTCCCTTTAGTTAGGGCTCTACTGCGCTACGCATTAACCACTCGGTCCCCGATTCCAGCCGCCAGAAATCCGCCGTCCACCGCAAGGATTTCGCCGGTTACGAAGCTGGCGCTGTCGGACGCCAGGAAAATAGCGGCGCCCTGGATCTCGTCCAGATTCCCGAATCGCCTCATGGGTGTGCGGGTGAGGATGGCAGACTTACGGCCCGGCTCATTCACGATGTTGACATTGAGCGGCGTCTCGAATACTCCCGGCGCTATCGCATTCACCGTTATGTTGTAGCGCGCCCATTCCGCCGCCAGGCAGCGCGTCAACAACACGACCGCGCCTTTGCTGGCGCAGTACGCCGTGGCTTCGTAGTTCCCCACCAATCCGCCCAGGGAAGAGATGTTGACGATGCGGCCCTTCCCCTGTTCCTTCATCACGCGGCCCACCATTTGACAAGCCAGCCAGGTGCCTTTCAAGTTTGTGTTCAGGATGCGGTCCCAATCCTCGTCGGCCATCTCCAGTGAAGGAACTCGCTTGGTGGTGCCAGCGGAATTCACCAGGATGTCAATTCCCCCCAGTTGCGCAACCATCAAGTCAATAGCACGCTGGATGTCACTGCGGCTCGTAACATCGGCGGCCGCTTCCACGGTCCGGCGGCCCAGGGCGCGGATTTCCGCGGCCGTCTTCGCCACTTCCCCGCCCCGGCGGCTGACCGCCGCCACATCGGCCCCTGCCTGCGCAAAACCCAAGGCGATCGACCGGCCCAACCCACTCGTGCCGCCAAACACCAGTGCCCGCTTGCCTTCCAAACTTAGCCCTTTGTAGTCGCTCACAATTGTCGCCCTCACGTTTTAGGATGCCAGCCACCAGCGTACCACATTCACTCGCGCCGGAAACATGGTAGGATTATCGCGACGAAAGTTGTGAACTCTACGCGAGGTCGGCATTGAATGGACTCTTCGGAACTAATTCGACAGTATGATTTCAGCGGACAAACGATTGTGATCACCGGCGGGACGGGGACCCTGGGAGGCGAAATTGCCTGCGCACTGGTGGGATGCGGCGCCAATGTAGCTATCCTGGACCGCAATCTGGACCCTGCCCACCACATCCTGGAACTTATGGAACCAAGGGCGAACCACGCGGTGGCGGTTCGCGCGGACGTGCTGAACGTGGAAAGCTTGCAGGAGGCCTCCAAGATTATTCTGGAGAAGTTCGGCGTCGTTCACAGCCTGGTGAACGCCGCCGGAGGCAACAATCCTCGGGCGACAACTACAAAGGATCTCTCCTTCTTTGACCTTCCCTCAGAGGCTTTGCGCTGGGTGTTCGATTTGAACATTCTGGGAACCATGCTTCCCTGCCAGGTATTCGGCAAAGCTATGGCAGAGAAAGGCGAGGGCATCATCCTCAATGTCTCCTCCATGAACGCCTTCCGGCCCTTGACTCGAATCCCCGCCTATTCGGCCGCTAAAGCCGGCGTCAGCAACTTCACCCAGTGGCTCGCCGTCCACATGGCTCAGGTTTATTCGCCGCGCATTCGCGTCAATGCCATTGCGCCGGGTTTCTTCCTGACGAATCAGAACAGGTTTCTCTTAACCGACGAGAAGACCGGCGACCTGACCGCGCGCGGCAAGTCCATCATCGACCACACGCCCATGGCGCGCTTCGGCCAGGCGGAGGATCTGTTTGGGACAATCCTCTGGCTCCTGTCGCCGGCTTCGGCATTTGTCACTGGCATCGTCGTGCCCATCGACGGCGGATTCTCAGCGTTTGGCGGCGTCTAGACGGGCAGTAGGCAGTCGGCAGTAGGCAGTGGGCACCAATCCGCCGTCCGGATCCGAGCCCCTCTCCCCCTTGGGGGAGAGGGTGGCCCGCAGCCGGCGTTCTCTCCAGCCGGGGCGGGCCGGGTGAGGGGGTCCATGCCAGCAAATGGAATAACAACCATGGTCATCGGAAAAGGTTTCTCCGACCGTTATCTAACCCGCGAGGAAATCAGCGGCGTCACGCAGCAGGCCCTGAGTTCTCTCGCCGTGGACGGCAAACGCGTGCTGATCATCATCCCGGATGGCACGCGCACCATGCCCATGCCCCTGATGTTCGATCTCTTCGAGGCTCAACTGGCTCCGCGCGTCGCCGCACTCGACTTCCTGGTGGCGCTCGGCACACACCCGCCCATGAGCGACGAGCAATTGAGCAAGCTGGTGGGGCGGACCGTAACGAACGGACGAGCGGGCCGGAGCCGCGTCTTCAATCACCACTGGGAAGACCCCGCGAACTTCTTATCCCTGGGCGTCATCCCCGCTCAGGAAATTGGCGAGATGACCGGCGGACTGCTGGCCCAAGAGGTGCCCGTCCGCCTCAACAAGCTGATCCTAGATTACGACCAGATTATCATCTGCGGCCCCGTTTTCCCCCATGAAGTTGTCGGCTTCTCCGGCGGCAACAAGTATTTTTTCCCTGGCATTGCCGGTCCCGAGATCATCAACCTCACCCACTGGTTTGGGGCCTTGATGACGAACTACAAAATCATCGGCGCCGGTTATACGCCCGTGCGCGCCATCATCGATCGAGCCGCCTCGCTCATCGATCGGCCCGCCGCCTGCTTTGCCCTGGTCGTCACGCACGAAGGCCTGGCGGGGCTTTTCTTCGGTTCGCCGCAAGAGGCGTGGAAGGAGGCTTCCGCCCTCTCCGCGCAGAAGCACATCGTTTACGTAAAGAAACCTTTCCGGCGCGTGCTCTCCGTCATGCCGCGACTCTACGACGATCTATGGACGGGCGGCAAAGGCATGTACAAGATGGAACCGGCCGTCGCCGACGGCGGTGAAGTGGTGATTTTCGCGCCGCACATCGACGAGGTCAGCTACACGCACGGCAAGCTGATTGACGAAGTCGGATATCACTGCCGCGATTATTTTCTTTCCCAGTGGGACAAATTCAAAGGTTATCCGGGCGGAGTGCTGGCGCACTCGACGCACGTCAAGGGCCTGGGTCAGTATGAAAAGGCAACGGGCAGGGAGACCCCGCGCATTCAAGTAACCCTGGCCACCGGCATCTCGCCGGAACGCTGCAAGCACATCAATCTGGGCTACCTCGACCCCGCCACCGTCCGCCCCGAGGAATGGGAAGGGCGCGAAGAGGAAGGGACCCTCCTCGTGCCTCGCGCCGGAGAAATGCTGTATCGCGTCCAGCCCGATCCCGCCTGATGGCGGCAGTACATTCGTCGCCCCCGCGGAAGCGGGGGCCCATCGTCGCCTCAACAATTGTAGCGTCGATCTCCGATCGACGACGGCGGTCGGAGACCGCCGCTACAACCGAATGCGGAGGGACTTGTGTCGCTGCGTGTTGTAGGCCCCTCGATGAAGCTGACTTTCGCGACCGCAACCAATTCTGATGCCTCCGCCCTCGCCGCTCTTCACAGCGCTGCGGCCGAGGATCTCACCCGCAGGTTCGGCCGGGGATTCTGGTCGTCACCGCCCTCGGAAAGGGCCATCCTGAACGAAATGCGGAAACCCAAGTTTTCCCGCATCTTGATCGCGCGATCTGGCGGAGATCGCATCGTTGGCACGCTGCGCCTGGCCACAAAGAAACCCTGGGCAATCGACACGGCGTACTTCACTAAACTTACAAGACCCCTGTATCTGACCGGTTTGGCCGTCCATCCCGAATTCCAGCGGCAAGGCATAGGTCGTCTTCTCCTGAAAGAGGCCGAAGCGATTGCGCGCGCCTGGCCCGCGGATGCCATCCGTCTTGATGCCTTCAACGCGGCGGCAGGCGCCGGAGCCTTTTACGCAAAGTGCGGCTTCCGCGAAGTTGCTCGGGTGGTTTACAAACTCGACCCGCTGATCTATTTTGAGATGATTTTGTCCTGAAGAATCGGCCGGTCCCGAAGGGACCAAATTTCATTAGCCGTAGGTGAAACCTACGGATCGCGCGCGTTCCCCAAAGACCACCCAACCCCGCAGGGGTTGAATTCGACCCCTTCAGGGTCGAAAAAACGTAAATGAAATCTCCTGCGGTCCGTAGGTTACACCCACGGCTAATGATCTTGGGTCCCTTCGGGACCCCACGGCATGCACCTATCTTAGCGGACAATTTGCGAATTGATTTGTTGTTTTGACGAGCCGGTGCGGTCTTCGTCTGCGCGTGATGACGCCAGGAGCTAAACCCAGTCCAACGCCCCGCGGTTCCAAAGCCAGATGTAACCCACGATCAGAATACCCAGGAACACCAGCATCTCGATCAGTCCGTAGAGCCCCAGAACCTGAAACTGCACGGCCCAGGGGTAGAGGAAGACCGTCTCAACGTCGAAGACGACGAAGAGGATCGCGACAATGTAGAATCGCACGGTGTAGCGCCCGCGGGCATCCGATTCCGGCGTCATACCGCACTCGTAAGGCATGACCTTCTCAGGAGTGGGATTGAAGGTGGGCCGGAAGAACTTGGCAATCCAGAGCAAGGCAGGCGCCATGATGGCTGCGATCGCAAAGAAAATCAGAATGGGCCCGTATTGGTCGAGCATGCTCGTGGTACCTCCTCCCAAGTGTCCCTTATCATAACATACACCTGAGGGTACTCGGGGTGCCGACCGTTCAGGCCGCTGTCGCTCCACTCGGGGGCTGGCCCGCTCCAATTGGATGGAGATTTCTTGACAGGCGCCTTCCACTGGCCGTAGCCTCGTAGTGTGGAAGCCGCCATCGATACACCCTTGGTCCCGTCAACTGGCCCTGCTTTGTGCTTCTGTGCAAGTCAAAAGGTGTGAAGAAATCGACCAGCCATGTCATTCCGAGCGCAGTGAGGAATCTGCAGTTGATTGTCTTCAAATGCAGATGCTTCGCTTCGGTCAGCATGACAGCGTGGATTTATCGCCAGAAATCGACGGAACAAAGCGAGAATGTCTATGAAAACAAAGAACCGACCAACAGAACGAACCACCCCTGTCCCCTCCTTGGCTAAGGAAGGGAACCGCGAACTCCCCTCCCCGGATGAGGAGGAGGTAGGGGGTGGTAGGACTTTGCGACCTTCGCGCATTTTGCGCCTCGGTGTTAAGCCGTTCGTTCGTAGTTTTCAACGAACGAACCGGGAATGTCTATGAAAACAAAGGAAAAGATAAAAATGTCGGAAAGCCCTGTAGCGCTGACCTTCAGGTCAGCAGCGGCGCCGTGCCGACCTGAAGGTCGGCGCTACGAAATGCCAATAATCGACGGAACAAAGCGAGAATGTCTATGAAAACAAAGGAGGAGCGGCTTTATGCTAATTGAACCACTCCGCCCCAAGGTAGACGGACAGTGCGGCCCACAGTTTCTCATGGGTGGGCACGCGCACGCGTTCACCGAACACGTTATAGCGTCGCGCCTGAATCCGCCCCAAGAGACGCCAGTAGATCGCCGCCATAATCTCAGCGGAAACCATCCTGCGGCGGTCCTGCGGCGGAAGGAAATGGCGCGCTTCGGCGAAGAAACGGCGGGCCCGGTCGGACTCGAACTCCATGAGCCGAAGGAAGGCGTCCTGATGAACGCCCGAGAGCAGTTCGTCGGGACGCACGCCGAATTGCTCGAGGTCCGCGCTGGGCAGGTAGATGCGCCCGCGGCGAGCGTCACTTTGGATATCCCGCAGTATGTTGACGAGTTGCAGGGCCTTGCCGAGATTCACGGCGTAGTCGCGCACGCGGAGGTCCGTATAACCGAAGATCTCGATCGCGATCAACCCAATGGTGGAGGCCACGCGATAGCAGTAGACCGAGAGGTCATCGAAGGTCTCATAACGCGTCCCTGCCAAATCCATCTCGAGGCCGAGGATGAGGTCCTCGAAAGGCTGGCGGGGAATTTTGAATCTGCGAATGCTCGCGGCAAGCGCAGCGAGTTCAGGATCCGCAGCGGCCGCGCCCCGCTCGGCGTAACAGGCGTCCAGCGCCTGCCGGTACAGGGCCATCTGGCGGGTAGCTTCGTCCGGCGGGAGGCCGCTGTCCACAACATCATCGCCGCGGCGGGCGAAAGCGTAAACGGCCTCGATGGCGCGCCGCTTCTCGCCAGGAAGAAATACAAATGAGAAGTAAAAATTGGTGCGGCGAAACAGAGCAGCGCGGGACGCTTTCATTGCGGCGCTCCAGGCGGTGTCATGACGGCGGAAGCGTGTCCACTCTTCGCCGCCGGAAAAGCGTGCCGGGCGCGGAAATACAGACGCACGAAGTCGAGCTTCGAGAGGGACGGCCGGCGCCGGAAAACGTCATAACCCACAGCCTCGATCTTACGCAACACCGTCGTGCCGCCCAGCCAGGTCAAGCGAAGCTGGCGGCGCAATTCCGGCACGACCCTCTCCGGCAGAGCCTGGCCTTGCTCGAACAACGCCCATGTGCGAGCGATTTCGAACTTCAGCAAGTCCCGCCAACGCCAGTCCGCGCGATGGGCGCGCAGGTCGTCCAGAGTGTATTCGAATCGTTCCATGTCTTCCAGGGGCAAGTAGATCCGGTCGCGCTCGAGGTCCACGGCAACGTCCTGCCAGAAATTGGCGAGTTGGAGTGCCGTACAGATGCAATCGGAAAGAGCGAAGAGCCCCGGGTCGCGGTGTCCGTGAAGTTCGAGCACCAGCCGCCCAACGGGGTTGGCGGAGCAGGAGCAATAGGCGAGCAGGGAAGCAAAATCCTGGTGACGATTCACTTTTACGTCGGATTCAAAGGCTTGCAGCAGGTCTTCGAAATTCTTCAGAGAAAGGTGGAATCGCTCGGCCGAATCTTCCAGCGCCACGAAAACCGGATGCTGTGCCCGCCCGGAGAAGCATTCGCGCAACAGTTCGCGCCAGGCGGCGAGTTTTTCGAGCCTTCCCTCCACTCCCGGTTCATCGGCAACGTCGTCAGCGTAGCGGGCAAAGGCGTAGATGGCGGCCAGCGCATCGCGCTTGTCGCGAGGCACGAGGCGCGAGGCGACAGGAAAGTTCTCGTAATGACGGCGCGCCAACCGCCGGCACTCAGCGTAGGCGGAGCGAACTCGTTGGGATTGAGTCATTGGGCCATTGAGTCATTTGGCCATTGAGTCATTGGGTCATTGGGTCATTGAGCCATTGCCCACACCCGCTGATTCAGTGAATACCCATTTGGTCTCAATGGGTCAATTAGGAAATGACCCAATGGCTCAATGACCCAATGGCTCAATGACTCAATGAATCTACTGTTTCGTTTCCGGCTTGCGCCGCCGCAGAAAGGCAGGCACGTCAAAGTCATCTTTGGCTATTTCCGCGGTTATCTCCGGCGGTTCCGGTTCCGGGGAGAGCTTGTCCTTCTTGGCAAGGGCCGACTTGACGCTCTGCTGCGCGCTGCGCATCGCCATCGAGGAACTGCCGAGAGGCTTAATGCCATACCTCTCGGATTTTATCCCGGTAGCGATGACCGTCACCTTTACCGCATCGCCCATCGCCTCATTGAGAACGGCGCCAAAGATGATGTTGGCGTTCTCCGCTGCGGCTTTCTGCACAATGCTGGAGGCCTCGTGAACTTCGAACAGGGTCAGTTTGCTGGAGCCGGTGATATTCAACAGGATGCCCTGGGCGCCGTTGATGCTGCCGTCTTCCAGCAGGGGGCTGGCGATGGCGCGATTGGTGGCTTCCACGGCGCGGTTCTCTCCCGCGGCCTCGGCGGTTCCCATGACCGCGTAACCCATGCCTTCCATAATAGTTTTGATATCAGCAAAGTCACGGTTAATCATTCCAGTAATAGTAATGATATCGGAAATCCCCTGCACCGCCTGGCGCAGAACGTCGTCGGCCTTTCTAAATGCTTCGAAGAAGCTGGTGTCCTTTTGCACGAATTGCATCAAGCGCTCGTTGGGTATGCAGATGACCGTGTCCACGCTCTGGCCTAATTCCGCTAATCCGGTTTCGGCCTGCATCATTCGGCGCTTGCCTTCGAAGGCGAAGGGCTTGGTGACCACGGCGACCGTCAGGGCATGGAGTTCGCGCGCCAGGCTGGCGACAATCGGCGCGCCTCCGCTGCCGGTGCCCCCGCCCAGCCCGGCCGTGACGAAAACCATGTCGGCGCCCTCGAGCGCGTCGATGACCTTGTCGGTGTCCTCGAGCGCAGCGCGCCGGCCGATTTCAGGATTCGCTCCCGCTCCCAGGCCTTTCGTCAACTTGGCGCCCAGTTGGATTTTCACCGGCGCTTTCGACATGCGGAGCGCTTGCGCATCCGTGTTGGCCACCAGGAAGTCCACGCCCGTCACCCCGGCTTCAATCATGTGGTTCACAGCGTTTCCGCCGCCACCGCCCACGCCAATCACCTTGAGCTTGGCGCCCACGCGCAGCTCATCGGAAAAGTCCACGCGAAGGTTATTGTCGGTCTCTTCGATCTCCATTTTGCCTCTCCCTCACAGTCCGCTCTAGGGGCGGCCCTTGTGGCCGCCCTCAAGGGACTGGGCAGCCCAAGGGCGGCCACAAGGGCCGTCCCTACGACGGAACTGTCTGTGCTATGCCGCGCTCTTCCCAAACAAGGCCCGCCACAATTTCGTCATAAAGCCGGTTTCCTTGGAGTCCCGAAGCAAGCGGCGGCGATTCGCGTAGACCACGAGGCCGACCAGGGTTGCGTACTCCGGCTCGGGGAGCTCCTCCCCCATCTTCTCGAGTCCCGCACAACGGCCCAGGCGCACGGGGGCGCCGAGGTTTTGCTCGGCCAAATGCAGCAAGCCTCCTTGCTTTGCTCCCCCGCCGACCAGAATCACCCCTGCGCCCAATTGCCGCATAGGGCCGCAACGCTCGAGTTCATCATGGATCAATTCCAGCAATTCCAGGGTGCGCGGCTGAATGATCTCGTCAAGCACGTCGTAGCTGACCACCCGGGCGGGGCGCTCTCCCACACCGGGGACTTCCAGGACTCCGCCCGGCATATTGGCGAGCTCGCGCTCCGCCCACGATCGTTTCACTCGTTCCGCTTCAGGGATTGTCGTCCGCAGCCCAACGGCGATGTCGTTGGTAAAATGCTCGCCGCCCACGGGGATGGAGGCCGTGTGCCGGACACTGCCCTCGGCGTACACGATCACGTCAGTAGAGCCGCCTCCAATGTCCACCAGCCCCACACCCAATTCACGTTCGTCCGGCGTCAGGCAAGCAGACGCCGCTGCAAAGGGTTCATAGACGGTGTCGAGCACCTTGATTCCGACCAGATTCGCCGCTGTAACCACGTTCCGCAAAGCGGTGGAAGAGCCCGTGATCAGGTGGACGTTGGCTTCCAGCCGCGCGCCGCTCATCCCCACCGGGTTGCGAATACCTTCGTGAGAATCCAGAACGTAATCCTGTGGCTCCAGGTATACGATTTCGCGGTCCGGAGGGAGTGTGATGCCACGGGCGGCCTGAAGGACTTTTACAATGTCTTCCTCGGTGACAGTCCCTGTGCCGTCTGAGCCTCTTGCCAGGCTCACCGCGCCACGCGAGGTCACGCCCTTAATGTGCGAGCCGGCAACCCCCACGTAAGCCGAAGCGATGGAAGCCCCCGATGCGGATTCAGCAGCTTCTACGGCCTTCTTCAGGGCCACCACCGTAAGATCGAGGTTGACGATGACGCTCTTCCTCCAGCCTTTCGACTCCGCCACCCCGAATCCCGCCACCTGGAGTTTCCCGCCCTCTTTCGGCTGACAGACGAGTGCGCAGGTTTTCGTACTGCCGAGATCCAAGCCTACGAAGAACTGTTCGTTGCGTGCCAAGGTCCCTATTCCTTTAGTGTTTTCGGGTGCTCGACCTCACCCGCGGAAGAAGCTGGCGTCCGCTCCTGCGGATTCACCACAACCTGATTCCGATAACGCAAGTCTACCGAGTCAAGCAGCGTAGTGGACCTGCGCAGCTCAGGGAGCAGCGCCAGAAAGGTGTGAAAACGCGGAAGGAAGCTCTCATGCCCAAAGTGCACCTGCAAAGTATCCCGGCCCTGAACGAGCAGGGCCCTAACGTCGTCGCCGTCCGAAAGATCGGCTTCCGAAATTACCCATCCGGAGTGGACAATCTCAGCGCCGACTTCGCGCATGAAATCCTGGTACAGTACGATACGAGTCTTGCACTCCTCGGGCCCTGTTTTCGGGTCCAAGCCGGTAATTACCGGGAAGTCGAAATAGGCGCTCTCGGGTTTATCCAGAAAGATTCCCTCACTATCGACCAGGCTCACGTGGCCACCCACATTGGCGTAAGCCACCGGTTGCCTTTCAACCACACGGATCACCAATTGGTTGGGCAAAACGCGCGTTAACGTCGCGCTATGAACCCAGGGTATCGCTTCCACTTTAGTGCGTACATCGTCCAGTGTAAGGCGCAGGATTTTCAGGCCGAAACCGTTGCTGCCGCGCCCCGGCAATCCCAGAGCGACGGCGACGTCCTCGCGGGTGACGAAGTGATTTGCCATTAACTGAATATCGTCGGCGGAGCGCAATTCGAATCGTGACGACGTCAATACAAAGGTCGTCAGGAAATAGCTGGCGATTCCGAGCGGCGCCACGACGGTGACGATAAAAATGGCCCATTGCCGGGTCCATCTGAGCCCGCGGCGGCGAACAGTCACAGCCTTCTGTCGCCGGAGATACGGAGACTCCTCTTCACCCTCCATCCCCTCGGCTGAGAGCGTTGCTTCGTCTTCGATCAACTTCCTGCCCATTTGATACCAGACCCCTCGAACTCGTAGCGCTGGCCTTCAGGCCAGCAGTTGCCGACCTGAAGGTCGGCGCTACGCCCAAACTAGAACAGTCCCGTACACCGCCTCGACCCTGGATACCTCTCAGCCTTGACCTACTCCTAATCGAGCCGGGCGGTTTCGGATCTCCGCCGCCAGGGTCTCTCCGATCTTCCACACGCTTCCGGCGCCGACCGTTAAAATCAGATCGCCGGGCCGTACGTCGTCCAGAATGCCGTTGATCACAGACTGTTCGGAAGGCGCATACTCGGCGTGATGATAACCCAACTCGGCCATCCGCTCAACCAGCCGCTGAGCTGTGACGCCCTGGATGGGCTTCTCGCTTGCCGGATAGATGTCCAGAACATAAACGTGATCCGCAGCCTGAAAGCACTGCGCAAAATCATCCATCAGGAACTGGGTGCGCGTATAGCGGTGGGGTTGGAAAATAGCAATGACCCGTTTGGCGCCCCAAAGACGGGCCGCCTCCAGCGTGGCGCGAATCTCCGTCGGATGATGCCCGTAATCATCGACGATCGTTATGCCTTCGAATTCCATCTTGACCTGAAACCGGCGGTCGGCGCCACGGAAGTACGCCAGCCCCTCACGAATCAGTTCGGTACTCAGTCCCAGCTCTAGTCCCACGGCGACAGCCGCGAGAGCATTCTGCGCGTTATGCCGTCCCGGAACGTCGATGCTCATACTCCCCAGGCGCTTCTTTCCTGCTTCCACTTCGAAGCTCGAACCGTGAGGCAGGAGTTCGAGCGAGATTCCCCTCACCTCCGCGCCTGCTTCCAGACCGTAAGTAACCACGCGCCGCCGGATGTGCGGCAGTAGCTCCTGAAAGCGCTCGCCCCAAGGGGCATCGGAACAGGCCACCACCGCGCCGTAGAAGGGCACCTTGTTCGCGAAGGCAAGGAATACGGAAGTGATCTCGTCCAGGTCGCGATAATGATCCAGATGCTCCCGGTCGATATTGGTAATCACCGCAATCGAGGGCGGAAGATAAAGGAATGAGCGGTCACTTTCGTCGGCTTCCACGACCATCAGTTCGCCCTTGCCCAGGCGGGCGCTCGAAGCGAAAACATCCAGGCGTCCGCCAATCACGGCCGTCGGATCGAGTCCGGCTTGAGTCAGCATCACCGCGATCATTGAGGTGACCGTAGTCTTCCCGTGAGCCCCGGCGACCGCCACGCAGAATTTCAAGCGCATCAATTCCGCCAGCATTTCGGCCCGGGGAATAACCGGAATTTGCAGGCGCTGGGCCTCCTGCACCTCAGGGTTGTCGGGAGGGACCGCGGAAGAGACCACCACTACTTGGGCATCCAGGAGATTCCGCGCGGCGTGGCCTTCCGATATTCGCGCGCCAAGTTTGGACAGCCGCTCCGTAACCGGCGTCGCCTTGAGGTCGGAGCCTGAAACCGTAAACCCCAGGTTCAACAACACCTCGGCGATGCCGCTCATCCCGATGCCGCCAATGCCCACGAAGTGTATTCTTCGAATCCTGCCTAACATACTTGTACCTGGTAGGGGCGGCCCTTGTGGCCGCCCTCGGAGCGTCACCCGATCGCCTTGGACCGCGGGCGGGCAACCACAAGGGTTGCCCCTACGAGCCAGCTACGACGCCCTCGCAGCCAGTCCTTCCACCAAATCCGCAATCTGCGCGGTCGCCTCCGGACGCGCCAGGGTCTTCGCAGCCAACTCCATCTCGATCAATCTCGGCGGCTCACCGATCAGCTCATTGATCTCGCGGATCAACCGCTCCGGGGTCAACTCCGCCTGGAGTATTATCCGGGCGGCGCCGGCGCGCTCGAAGGCTCGGGCATTTGCCAGTTGATGCTGGTCAGTGGCTGCCGGAAACGGAATAAGCAATGAGGCTCGCCCCGCTGCCGCCAACTCCGCCACCGCAGCCGCTCCGGCGCGCGTAACCACCAGGTCGGCGTGTGCCAATGCTTCCGGCATGTCCTCGATGAAAGCGCAGACGTGAGCAGCCACGTTGTGTTCCAGATAAGCCTCGCGCACTAAGTTATGGTCCGCTTCCCCCGTTTGATGGACGACCTCGAGCCGCCCCGTTTCGCGCTTCAAGAACGGCGCGCACTGGACCATCACTTTATTGATCGCCTTCGATCCCTGGCTGCCGCCGACGACCAGGATGCTAAAAGGGGCCTGGTGGTTCTTCGGAGGAATCGCAAAGAAAGCCGCTCGGACCGGAATGCCGGTGACTCGGGCCTTCTCACCATAGTAGCGTGCAGCCTCCTCAAAGCCAACCGCCGCCAAACGCACCACTGGGGCCAAAACGCGGTTTGTGAAACCCGGCAGCGCGTTGGGCTCAATGAGCACGGTCGGAATATCCTGGAGCGCGGCTTCCAGCATCACCGGTCCTGCCAAATACCCGCCCACGCCCACCACAACCTGGGGCCGAAAGTCAGCGAGAGCCTGCGCCGTCGCCACCGCCGTTCGCGGAAGCAGCATCAAATTCCGCAAGCCCCGAAGCCCGCCGATCCCCTTAAGCCCCGCTGCCTTGATGGTGCGAAGGGGAAAACCCGCTCCTGGAATCAAGCGCGCCTCGAGAGGCCGCAGGGTGCCGAGAAACTCGATCACATACTTCACTCCGGAGCGTTCCAGGCGTGCGCCGCGGGCGCGCAGTTCCTGCGCCACGGAGAGCGCCGGAAAGATATGACCTCCGGTCCCTCCGGCGACCATCAGAAATCGCATCACACACTACCCGTCTAGGCTTCATCCTGCGAAATGTTCAGGAGCACGCCCACCGCAGCCAGCGTAAAGAAGAGAGACGACCCACCGTAACTGATCAGCGGCAATGGAATGCCCTTCGTCGGAAGCAGGCCGAGCACCACGCTCATGTTGACGAGGGCTTGTCCGACCACCATCACCGTCAACCCTATGGCCAGCAGCCGGCCAAACTCACACGTACATCGGGCGCTCGCCCGCAGGCCTCGCCAGAGAATAATTGCGAACGCAATGATGAGAATGAAAGCCCCGATGTACCCCAGTTCCTCGCTCACGACGGCAAAAATGAAGTCCGTCTGAGGTTCCGGAAGATAGAAGAGTTTCTGTTTTCCTTCCATCAGTCCCACGCCGGTAATCCCGCCTGTGCCCACTGCGATCAGGGACTGAAGGATGTGAAACCCTTTTCCGAGCGGATCGGAATTCGGGTGCAGGAACGCCAGCATGCGGTTGTACCTGTACTTGGAACTAAAAATCAGCCAATAAACCAGAGGAACAGCCCCTAGCCCCATGCCGGCGAAGTATCCGGCGCGCAACCCCGCGACGAAGAGCATTGCCGCCACGATCATGGCGATGGCCAGTGAGGTTCCGAAGTCAGGCTCCACCACCACCAGGGCCATCGTCGCTCCACTCACCAGGCCCACAGGAAGCAGCGTGTGGACAAGGTCGTTCACTTTGCCGGCCCGCTGCTCGAGGAAGTAGGCCATGAAGAGAACTATAACGAGCTTTGCGAATTCGGATGGCTGCAAGCTGGCAGTCCCCAAATGGAGCCAGCGGTGGGTGTTGTGGGTGCGCGGCGCGAATAGAACTCCCACCAGGAGCAACATCTGAAAGGACAGGGCTGTGAACACCACGAGGGGGCTCGCTAAGCGGCGATAGTCCACATACATCAATACGACCAAGGCGACAAACCCCGCTCCAGCCCAGGCCAATTGACGAACCAGGAAGTAGTTGCTGCTGCCGAACTTGTCTGCTGCCACCACCGCCGAGGCGCTGAAAACCATGAGGGCCCCGAAAAGCGTCAATGCCACAATGGTGCCGAAAAGGACCTTGTCGGATTGGAGTCGCCTTGACATGCTCTACTCATCCATTCGAGGCAGCCTTAGTTGGGCCGACTCGCTTCGGTCTGCCGACTTCGACTTCTTCTCTTCCGCGATCTTCGGGCCTGGTTCTCCCTCGTTCATGCTGGTTCCGGAATCATGGACGTCCGTTGATTCGGCCGCCACCGGACCTTGCTCTTCGAATCCTCCCTCATAGGGCAGTGGGGAGCCGTCAACTTTCTCAGGAGTCGCCGGAGTTCGGAACTGCCGCGTTTCCGGTCGCTCCGAGGAGTCTTGTTCCAACTCGACGTCCGCCGGGAAATACTCGTCGGCGTTCATTTCGTACACAAGGGTCAGTTCATGAGGGGGCGGCTCAACGGGGGGGGCGCTGTCCTCGAGACGTTCCGCGGGCTCGTCGACAGGGGCGGCGGATTGCGTGTCTACAACTGCCGGCGCCGGCGTAACTACCTCCGGTTCGGCGGCCACCAGCGGCTCCTCCTGCTTTGGGGTAGCCGCTGGCGGAGTCGGCTCAGGGGCAGGCGGCGCCATCTGAACCCGCGCGGACACAGACGGACTCCGACTATCCGCTTCCCGTTTCTTCCATCTCCACTCGACCGCGCCCGATCCCACATCCTGGGCTAGTCGCCCCACCAGATCTTTAAACACCCGTCCTCGATGCTCATAATCCTGGAACTGATCGAAGCTCGAACAGGCCGGGGCAAGCAAAACCACGTCGCCCGGCCGCGCGCGCTGGAACGCCTCCGGCACAGCCGTCTCGAGGTTGCCAGCGTGAATCAATTCCACAGCACCGGATAGCTCCTGAGCGATGCGATCTGCCGCCGCGCCGATCAGAAGAACTTCGCGCACCCGGTCCTTCACGAGCGGTAGCAGAGGAGCGTAGGGAGCGCCTTTGTCCTTGCCGCCCATAATGAGGTGGACGCCCCGCTCAAAAGCCTGGAGCGACTTCGCCGTCGCATCGACGCTGGTGGCTTTGGAATTGTTGTAAAACTCCACCCCGCAGATCTCACGCACGTATTCGAGCCGGTGCTCGACGCCCTTGAATTCCCGCACCGCCTTGCGCACGGCGTCGAAGTCCGCCCCCAGGACGCAGGCCGCCGCCGCGGCGCCTAGAACGTCTTCCAGATTGAAGCTGCCCCGCAGGCGCACCTCTTTCGTCTCCAGGAGCACCCGCTCCATATGCCCGGTCCGGTACACGATGTTGCCATTTGAAACAAAGAGGCCGCAAGGAATCTGCTCCAGCCTGCTGAAAAACACCTTGCGGCTCACCAAGGCGGGAGCGAGGCTGCGTACCCAGGGATCATCGGCATTCAGCACGGCGTAATCATCCGCTCGCTGATTGCGGAAAATCTGCCGCTTGGCCTGGGCATAAGCCTCGAAAGTGGGGTGGCGGTCCAAGTGGTTCGGCGAGATATTCAGCAGCACAGCTACGTGCGGGCGAAAGTCGCGAATCGCTTCCAACTGAAAACTGCTCAATTCGGCAACCACGATCGAGCCGGGCTTGACCGATTCCACGGCGCCGCTCAAAGCCGGACCTATGTTCCCGCCCACAAAGGTTGAGAACCCGGAGGCTTCGAGCATTTTGCCCAAAAGAGTGGTCGTCGTGGTTTTGCCGTTCGAGCCGGTAACACCCACGATGGGCGCCTCCAGGTACCAGCCGGCAACTTCGACTTCAGGCACGACAGTGATCCCGCTCGTACGGGCGGCCTCGAGTTGCGGCAAGTCCCACGGCACTCCCGGGCTGACGACCACCAGGTCGTGTGCGAGAAAGAGCTCAACCGGCTGCCATCCCAGCGCCAGACCGATCTTCTCCGCCAGAAGCCCCGACAGCGAATCTCCGAAAGTGGCTGGAGGCTTGATGTCGGTCACCGTCACAATCGCGCCTTGCCGTCGCAGGAGGAAGGCAGTCGCCCGCCCGCTCCTTCCCAAGCCCACAACAAGCGCGCGCTTGTTCCGTACGTCCATCATGCCAACCCCCTCGGCCGGGAGCGAATACTCTTGCGAAAGTGGGAGTCCAGAATCTCGGAGATGACCTCCGAAAGGGACCTCCTGGCCTGGCGTGCCAGCCGCCGGGCCGTCACCAGTGTCTCCCTGTTGAGTGTCAAACTCACGCGCCTCGGATTGCGAAAGGATCTCGGTCTGCCCATAGGAATTATCGCGCATTTTATGCGCAAAAACAGTCCGACGTCAAGCGCCGTCGCGCGTCCCCAATCGGTCGATAACCGCGCCGTAGGGGGACGGCCTGCCGTCCCCGCATTTCTGCCGGTCCCGACGAGGGTAGGGCAAGCCCTACCCCTACTATCTCAACTTCAAAGTCGTCAGTGCAAGGAGTGCGAAGACCAGAGCGGCGATCCAAAATCGCACAATGATCTTTGACTCCTTCCATCCCGCCAGCTCAAAGTGATGATGGATCGGCGCCATCCGGAACACCCGTTTGCCCCGCAGCTTAAACGACATCACCTGGATGATCACCGAGAGCGCTTCGATCACGAAGACTCCGCCGATGAATGGCAATAGAAGTTCCTGTTTGATAAGCACTGCCACACAGGCGATTGCGCCGCCCAGCGCCAGAGAACCGACATCGCCCATGAAAATCTCTGCCGGATAGGCGTTGTACCAAAGGAACCCCAGACTTGAACCCACCATCGATCCGCAGAAAATAGTCAGCTCGCCGACTCGCGGGAGGTGCTGCAAATCCAGATATTCGGAAAACACGGCGTGGCCGGTGATGTAGGTCAGCACGGTCAAGGCCGAGGCTGCAATGATGACGCACCCTATGGCCAGTCCATCCAGTCCATCAGTAAGGTTCACGGCGTTCGATGAACCCACCACCACCAGGATTACAAAAAGCAGAAACGGCAGGAAGGCGAGCGGGTAGGTCCAGACTCGAGACAGAAAGCCGGTAATCAGGAAATCGGGCCGGAAGCGCTTGAAGAAGGGGACGGTCAAGGTCGTCGAGTAGAAGCCGCGCGCCGAAAAGAAAATCAGCACCACGCCAAATACAAAGCTCACCAGGATCTGGAGCAAGAACTTGGTCCGCCCGGTCAGGCCCAGGTTCTGATGCTTGCGGACCTTCTGGTAGTCATCCCAGAATCCGATCGCCGCTAAGGCCGCCGTCACGCCCAGAACCAGCCAGATAAAAACGTTTCCGAGGTCAGCCCATAGGAGGGTCGGAATAAAAATGCAGAGATTGATCAGCACGCCGCCCATGGTCGGAGTGCCCGCCTTAGTGATGTGGGACTGTGGCCCGTCTTCTCGAATGTACTGCCCGATCTGAAATCGCTTGAGCACCCGCACAACCCACGGTCCCACCACTAAGCAGAGCAACATGGCCGTCAGGCTGGCGTAGGCAGTTCGGAAAGTGATATAGCGAAAGAGATTGAGGATGTGGAATTGGTTGTGAAATTTGATGTAGAGGTAGTAGAACATGTGCGTTCACGGACTAAAGTCGAGGAGTCGAGAGTCGAAAGTCAAAAGTCTCGACCCCGCTTCGCTTGATCCTCTCAACTCCTGGACTACCCGACCTGCGGTTTGACCTTTCGACTCTCAACTCTCGACTTTCGACTTGCTTCGCAGCATCTCGACTACAGCCTCCAAGTGCACTCCGCGCGAACCTTTCACCAGGACCACGTCTCCGGATTCGAGTTGGGACCGGCAGAACTCTCCCGCCGGAGGCGCATCGGAGAAGAAGCGAATCTGCGCGGACGGCATACCAGCCGCCACCGCGCCTTCCAGGAAGAACCTCGCATCACCCTGGACCGCGATCAACCACGCCAGTTCGGACTCCGCGCACTTACGGCCGACTATTTCGTGCAATTTCGGAGACTGCGGACCCAATTCGAGCATCTCCCCGGCAACTACGATCCGGCGGCGAGCGCCGGGCCATGCCCGCAGCGTCTCCAGCATAGATTCCATGGCCTGCGGGTTCGAGTTGTAGGAATCGTTGATAATCGTTACGGGTCCCGGCAGCGTGAAACTCTCTCCCCTTTGCGGCATACTCTGGAATTCGGCCAAAGCTCGGCGCATTTCCGCCGCCGGGATTTCGAACTGCGAAGCCACGGCGATGGCGGCCAGTGCATTCTGGACGTTGTGGCGTCCCGGAGCGGGGAGTAGAAAATCGCAATCCACGTTCGGCCCCACAACCCGGAATTCGCTGCCGATTCCTTGGCCGGGCCTGACCCCGAGACCTTGAAAGTCCGCGCCGGATCCCATGCCAAATGTAATCACTTTCCCCGCAAAACCCTCCGCGAATTTCCGGACGCGGGGATCGTCGTTGTTCAAGACGGCAGTGGGTGGCCCGCTGCGAGACGAGAGATTTTCGACTAGTTCCCGCTTTGCTTTGGCGATGGAATCCACAGAATCAAAGAACTCCAGATGTGCGGGGGCGACGTTCGTCACCACGCCGGTCTCTGGCTCGGCGATCGATGCCAAATGCGCAATCTCGCCGGCGGCTGACATGGCGAGTTCCACTACCGCGATCTCGTGCTCGGGTTCGAGTTCCAGCAGGGTTAGCGGCAGGCCGTAGTGGTTATTCAAGTTTCCGGCCGAGCGATGCACAACGTAGCACCGGCCCAGCAGAGCGGCGATCATCTCCTTTGTGGTGCTCTTTCCGGTGCTGCCGGTCACAGCGATCAGGGGCCGCCCCCACTTGCGGCGTACAGCCCGTGCCAAACTCTGGAGGGCCTCGAGTGGGCTCTCGACGGGGACGAGGCCAGGCCGGAGGTCTCGTGGCGCCTGGTCAAAGAAAACCTTCTCGACCACCGCTCCCGCAGCCTTGCTCTCAATGACCCGGGCAACGAACTTGTGCCCATCGAACCGTGGCCCCCGCATGGCAAAAAAGAGCTGACCCGGCGCGACCGAGCGGGAGTCCAGCGAATACCCCGTCACCATTCGTTCCGGGTCGCCGCACTGGGAATGAAGGAGTGTCGCAATGTCGCCTAAGGTGAGTTTCATGCGTTCTCAAGACCTACAGGTCCCGTGTCATCCCCAGCGGAGCCGCTATGTCATTTCGGTGTTTGATGTTTGATAGCCCATTTCACGCAGCACTCGCCGGGCTACTTCACGATCGTCAAACGGAATTGGCCCGTCCTTCAGTACCTGGTACGTCTCGTGTCCCTTCCCGGCCAAGACGACCACATCTCCTTCACGGGCTTCTTCGAGAGCCTTGCGGATAGCTTTTTCTCTATCCACTTCGGCCCAATAAGGCTTACCGGCCTTTTGTAAGCCGATCAGGGCATCATTCATGATCAGCAGCGGGTCTTCGCTGCGGGGATTATCCGAGGTGAGGACGGCAAGATCGCTTAGGGAACCCGCCGCCTCGCCCATCATGGGCCGTTTAGCGCGATCTCGCTCGCCTCCGCACCCAAAAACCACGATGAGCCGGTTGCGTGTGAGTTCGCGCGCCGTACTCAAGACATTCCGCAAAGCATCATCGGTGTGCGCGTAATCCACCACGACGAGGAAGGACTGGCCTTCGTCGATCCGTTCGAAGCGTCCCGGAACCGCTTCGAGATTCCTCAGCCCCTCTTCGATCTTATCAAGCGGGATGCCGTAGGCAACGGAGGCTGCGGTGGCGGCGAGGATATTTGCCAGGTTGGCCCGGCCCACCAGTGAGGAGGCAAGCTCCAGCTTGCCGGCCGGGGTCAAGATCGTGCCCTCCAGCCCGTTGTGCCGGCTGTCGAGACGTTTCACTTTGACCTGGGCGTTCGAGTTCATGCCGTAGGTCAACTGACGTGAACCTCGCAGGTCAAGAAGCTTCTTGCCCCAGGGGTCATCGATGTTAATCACCGCACACGCCGGTGGAGGCGTGCCAAGACCCTCGAACAAACGACGCTTGGCTTCGAAGTAGTGCTCGAAGTCCTTGTGATAATCGAAGTGGTCGCGGGTCAAATTGGTGAATACGGCCACGTAGTACGGGAACCCCCAAACCCGCTCCTGAGCCAGCGCATGCGACGAGACCTCCATCACGGCGCAGTCGCCCCCAGCTTCGACGGTCTGGGCGAGGTAAGACCACAAGTCCAGCGACTCCGGTGTGGTGTTGTGCGCGGGCAGCACACGGCCGCCAACCCGGTACTCAATGGTCCCGAACAGGCCGGCGCGAATTCCTGCCGCGCGCAGAATGCTGTCCACCAGAAAGGCGGTGGTCGTCTTGCCGTTTGTGCCGGTAATTCCTACGAGTTTCAGGTGTAGATCAGGCAGGCCGTAGAAGCGGCGTCCGGCTGTCGAGAGCGCCCGGCGAATGCGAGGGACTCGCACCCAGCGCGACGCCAGTTCGCCGGGAGGTTGATGCTCGCTGACAATGGCTATTGCACCCCGGTTGAGCGCTTGGGGGATAAACAGGTGCCCGTCGGCTTTCTCCCCCTGAATCGCAAAGAAGAGACTTCCCCGCTGCACTTGGCGAGAATCGTAAGCTAAAGAGGTGACTTCCCCTTCGGCCTCCAGGCCTATGTCGAGGCCGTCCAGCCCTCGCAACAACTCGTTCAGTTTCATTGCCCACTCGCATTAGATCACTGCGCGAATCTTGACAGCTTGACCACCAATCTTGTTCCAGGCGCTACCTGCGAATGCGCAGGAATGCTCTGGTCGACGGCCAATCCGCTGCCGAGAAGACTCAGCTCAAGGCCCAACTTCTGGCATTCCTGGGCGACATTGCGCGCCGCCAGTCCGGAGAAGTCCGGAACGTTTACATGAGGACCGTTGTCCAATAGCACGGTAGGGGGCGTGGAGACAGCCTCCACTTCTTGATCGGTCGAAACTCTCGACGCCTCAGTCCTCGAGAATGATGCGGTCTGAACGGGTGAAGTGGCAGCACGTCGGTGCTCAGTGCCCTGGGATGGGCTCCCATCCAGGCTTCCGAGTTTCTGGCCCGGAACCCCAGCGGGGGTTGAGGTTATAAATTGCGGCCTTGGGGCGGGAAGGTCTTGCGGAACGTTCATGTACCCTAGAGTCTGCTCTGCGACGGACTTGAACACTGGGGCTGCCACATCAGTCCCGTAAATTGCTCCCACCGGCGTGTCGATAACCACCAGAATGGTTACCGCCGGTTTCCCGACAGGAGCGAAGCCAACAAACGAGGCCACATAGTGTGAATGGGAGTAGGCGCGGGAAGGATCGATCTTCTGTGCCGTGCCAGTCTTGCCGGCAGACGTATAGCCCGTAAGTTGCGCAGGCTTGCCGGTTCCCCTTTGCACTACGGCCGCTAGAAACTCCTTCATGAGGTTTGACGTCCGTTCGCTGATCACGCGGTGACCCGGAACCGGAGGCGTGGGATCGTGAACCTGGCCAAGGAAGAGGTCACGGACTATGCGCGGCTCGAACAATACTCCCCCGTTGGCCACCGCGGAGTACGCGCTGCTGAGTTGAACGGCCGTCACTCCAACTTCCTGCCCCATCGACATTTCGCCGATGGATAGTCCTGACCAGTAAGTGGGTGACTTCAGCAGTCCGTGTTCCTCGCCCGGGAGCTCGACGCCCGTCTTTTCGCCAAATCCGAAGCTGCGGATATACTTGTAGAGCCGTTGTTGTCCCAAACGCATTCCCAGCTTGATGGCGCCTACGTCGCTGGAATTCACCAGCACGTCCTCCACCGTCAGCGCCCCGAAGCGTTTATGATCGTGAATGACGTGGCCCGCAAGAACGATGCTTCCCATCTGGCAGTCGATGATTTCCTCGGGCCTCGCCAATTTCTCTTCCAGGACGGCTGACAGCGTAACCAGCTTGAAGGTGGAGCCGGGCTCGTACACCCACGCCACGCCGCGGTTTTCCAATGCGCTGATAGGGCTTTTGGAGAATTGGTTGGGGTTGAAGGTGGGCTGGCTGGCCATGGCCAGGATTTCACCCGTATTGGGATTCTGGACCAGCACCACGCCGCCTGCGGCGTGCCATTTCTCCATCGCCGCCGCCAGGCCTTTTTCCGCGAAATACTGGATGTTCTCATCTAAGGTCAGGACAACATTCTTGCCCGGCGCCCCTGGCCACTCCGTGGATTGAAATGACTTGCGCCTGGCATCCGTGGCCACCAGCACTCGGCCCGGGCGCCCCCGAATGGTTTTGTCCATGCCGTACTCGAGGCCCGCCAGGCCTTTGTCATCCAAACCTACGTACCCCACGATGTGGGATGCCAAATCGTCTTTGGGGTAAAAGCGTTTGCTCTCCGGCTGGAGGTAGATTCCCTTCAGGTTCAGCTCGCGGACACGATTGGCTTCCTCGGGAGTGACCTTCCTTTTCACCCAGCAAAACGAACGAGAGTTTGTGAGCCGCCCCAGGAGCTCACGCGCGTCAAGGCCCAAGGCCGGCGCGAGTAAATCAGCCGCCGTCCTGGGCTCCGTCATATCACTAGGATCCGCAAAGATGGAATTCACTGCCAGGCTCATCGCCAGTGGATTCATCTGCCGATCGTAGATTTCGCCGCGGCGGGGCGCGATTTCAATCACGTGTTGTTGCTGGCGCTGTGCTTTCGCCAGGAGATCGGCATAGTCAATCACTTGTAGGTTGTATAGTCGGGCAGCCAGGCCGAGCATCCAAAAAACCAGCAAGCCACCCAATATCAGATCGCGTTTCGTGGGGTGGGACTTATAGTTTTTTTTCGGCTGCGAGTGGCTTATGCGAAGCGTCATGATACTGTGGCCCGCTCGGAATACCGTCGCCGACGATGGGGAGATGCAAGCAACCTGCGCGCTTTCCGGGGTCTACTGTACCGGCTCGTTCGCCCCGCTCCACTGTATGACTTGCTTCGGGCTGGGCGAGACCATGCCGAGACTCACGGCCAAGGCTGCGATTCGCTGCGGATCAGCCAGCTTGGCCTGTGAAAGCCGCAACTGTTTATTCCATTCCTGCTGTTTGGCGAACTCCCTCTTCAGCCCTTGAATTTCGTATCCATCCTGCACACACTGCAAATGCTGCCAGGAGAAAAGCAAACCGAGTACAAAGGCCAGCGCCACGAGCACGACCAGCTTGCAGTACTCACGCCATTTCCCCAAAGCCACCTCCCGCACCAGACGGGAGTTGTCAATGTGCTTGGTGTAGTAGATCTCGGGAAAACTCGCACGGCCTGCCGCCAACCCGCTTATCGGACGCCGCCTTAGCTTCGGTAACGTGACTGCCGCTGTCGCCATATTCCAGACCCAGGGGGATCATGAGCAGGAGGCGGAAGCTTAAGCCCCTACCGTATCTTCCCCCCTTCCTCCTTTGCGATGAATGCCCGTTTCGCCGGTTGCTGACTGTAGCCGCTAAAAAAAGGGACTGGGTAGTTCCCAACCCCTGGAATTACCCTGCACACCGTTCCGCCGCCCGCAACTTCGCGCTGCGCGACCGCGGGTTCGCGGCGATTTCTTCTTCGCTCGGACGCACCACTCGCCGCGTCAGGATGCTGGCCCGCCCTTCCCGTTGCCAGGCTTTAAACGCCCATTTTACTAGCCTATCTTCAAGAGAATGGAAACTCAGGATCACCACTCGCCCGCCCGGCTTGAGCACGTCCAGCGCCTGGGCGAGCAGCGACTCCAGGCTCTCCAGTTCCCGGTTCACCGCTATCCGCAGCGCCTGGAAAGTGCGGGTCGCCGGATGAATGTGGCGGAGGGCCGTCCGGGAGGGGATCGCTCGCGTCACCACCTGCGCCAGCTCGGTGGTTGATCGAAACGGACGGCCCTTCACAATGGCTCGCGCGACTCGGCGCGAGTGGCGCTCTTCCCCTAGCTTGAAGATCAAATCGGCCAGTTCCTGCTCGCTCATCTCGTTCACCAGGTTCGCCGCATTGGGACCTAAATTCGGACCCATCTGCATGTCGAGAGGCCCTGGCGTAATAAAGGAGAACCCGCGCGATGCGTCTTCGAGTTGCATCGTGCTCATGCCCAGGTCAGCCAGAAGGCCGTCAGCGGGCGGAAACCCACTCGCCGCGTACAGGTCGCTGATTTGGGCGAAGTTCCCAGGCATGGTGATCAGCTTTTCCCCAAAGTGCTTCAAGCGCTCCCCGGCGAAAGCGAGCGCCGCCGGGTCGCGGTCGATTCCTAGCAGTTTCCCGTTTTCCAGACGCCGAAGAATCTCTTCGGCGTGTCCCCCTGCCCCCAGGGTTGTGTCAATGTAGAATCCGTCAGGCCGCACATTCAGAATCTCGATCGCCTCTCGCCAGAGCACCGGCACATGCGCGCGCATCGGGCTAGATCCCTAAATCGCTTAAGGCCTTCATGTCCTCGTCGGTGAATGGCTCCTTCTCCATGTGCTCGATATATTTCTGCTTGTTCCAGACCTCGAGATAGTTCAAATAACCGAGCACCGCGACTTCACCTTGCATGGTGGCCGATTCCCGCAGTAAAACCGGGATGAGAATTCTCCCTTGACTATCGGTGTGAGCTGCCTGACCATAGTAGTTGGTTCTGTCGAGGAACTTTTTCACTGACTTATTCATGGAGGGCTGCAGCTTCAACTTCTCCTCCAGCTTCAGCCACTCCTGAAAGGGGTAGAGCCGAACTGATTGACCATCATGACTAGTCACGTAGAAATCGGTGGCGTGGATGTCGTCCAGAATGGCCTTGATGGCGGCCGGGATTTTCAATCGGCCTTTGCCATCGACGGTCGCGGGATAATTGCCACGGAACATGCGGAATCCCGAAAAGCCACTGGGCCAAGGGGTCCCGTCCCCTGAGGGCCACTTTTTGCCACTGCCGACTACTCTGCTCCACAAACATACGTTCTAGTCCCTTTCTTGTCAAGGTTTTATTTCCACTTTGACCACTTTTTTCTGCCAACCCCTCGGAATTTATCTAAGTCGTTCAGAATCAAAACGATAAACCTAAACTCCGTTCCCAGTTTTCAAGAGTGGGAGTAGCCCTTAGTACTAATTTATGGCAGAATCCTGCGTGGTAAGAAGCAGATGCCAAACGTTGTCAATATTTTACTGCGGGCCGCTTGCGGTTGTCTCCACACGTCCCAATGGCCGCCCGTAAATCGTCCGCTGCGCGCAGCAAGTTTGCATGTTTGAATTGGAACGAAATCACATGCTGAGGGAGGCTAATATGAGAAATGGTCACGAGACAGCCGCTGCACGGGCCTTACCGGAGACGCCGAGCCCTCGCTCCGGTCCTTGGACAACAGCCGTCATCTTTTCAATGTTGCTATTTTCGATGATACTATCTTCAGCTATAGCAGCCGACAAAAGTGTTGGAGATGTGGTCAAGAATGTAGACAGCGTAATTGCCAAGGGTCCCTTCAGCGCATCCTGGGATTCTCTGGAAAAATACCAAGTTCCAAAATGGTATGAAGACGCGAAGTTCGGAATCTTCATCCATTGGGGCGTCTATAGCGTGCCGGCCTTCGACAGCGAATGGTATCCCCGCAACATGTACCTGATCGGGAGTCCCGTCTTCGCGCATCATGTGGAGACGTACGGCCCACAGTCCCGGTTCGGCTACAAGGACTTCATCCCCATGTTCAAGGCCGAAAAGTTCAACGCCGGCCAGTGGGCGGAACTGTTCAAGAGGTCCGGGGCGAAGTACGTCGTGCCGGTGGCGGAGCATCACGATGGCTTCCCCATGTACGCCTCCGATCTGACGGAATGGTGCGCCGCGAAAATGGGCCCGAAGCGCGACGTGGTGGGCGAACTCTCTGTGGCAGTGCGCAAACAAGGACTGCATTTCGGAGCGTCCTCGCACCGCGCCGAGCACTGGTGGTTCTTCAACGGCGGCAGGACCTTCGACTCCGACGTCAACGACCCGCGCTATGCGGGTTTTTATGGCCCGGCACAGTCCGATAAGGATCAGCCCGATCAGGCCTACCTCGACAATTGGCTGGCGCGCACCAGCGAGATTGTGGACAAGTACCATCCGGAGATTCTCTGGTTCGACTGGTGGATCGAGCAGCCGGTGTTCCAGCCTTATCTCCAGAAATTTGGCGCCTTCTATTACAACCGCGCTGCGGAGTGGAAGAGCACGGTCGCCATCAACTACAAGAACAAGTCGTTTCCGGAAAGCGCCGCCGTGCTGGACATTGAACGCGGGCAACTCGATACGCTGCGCCCCATCTTCTGGCAGACGGACACTTCCGTGGGCGAGAAGTCGTGGGGATACATCAAGGGCGAGAAGTTTCGCACTCCGGAATCGCTGCTCGACGAACTGGTGGATATTGTGAGCAAGAACGGCTGCCTGTTGCTGAATATCGGTCCGAAGCCTGACGGCACTATTCCTGACGAAGTCCAGAAGATCCTGCTGAACATGGGGAAGTGGCTTTCCGTCAACGGCGAGGCAATCTACGCGACGCGGCCTTGGAAAATCTACGGCGAGGGTCCGACTAAAGTGGTCAGCGGCTCTTTCAAAGACACGGCCACCAGCGGATATACAGCCGAGGATATCCGCTTTACCGCCAAGGGCGAGACGCTCTACGCGATTGCGCTGGCATCGCCGGAGGATGGCAAGCTGAGGATCAAGTCACTGGCCGCAGGTTCGGAGTTGACGAAACGAGAGATCAAGACAGTCCAGATGCTGGGCTCGAAGGCTCAACTCAAGTGGACCCGCACCGACGAGGGCCTGGTCGTCGAATTGCCGAATGAGAAACCGAGTGGTTACCCGGTCGCGCTGAAGATTTTCCCTGTGGATCGAGCTTCGGGAGAGGCGCGCTAAGGCCAGCAATTTCGTCCGCTACAGATCACGCCGAAGATTGCTGATGTATTCGACGCTATCGCCGATATCGTCCGGTCCTTCCACATACCGTAGAACGTAAAATCCCCAACGGGGCGGGCTTTGCCCTTGAGGCGGTCAGCGTACGAAGGCACACGAACTTCAACAATGGTCCCTTCGATAATGCTCACGTCTTCGAGGGGCTTAAAGACACCATCTTCGTACTTTGCAGTGACAGTCATTGACCCACCTCAGGAACCTTGCGTCAAATGGACAGTCAAACGGGCTCCTAATCCCATTCTAACACCAAAGATGACAGCTTTCGGTCCGAGATTAATACCCCCTCTTGACTCAAACACACGGCTTATTCAAACTGTTTGCGAAAGTCTTCCAGTTGTTGCCGAAGGTCCGCGACCTCTTTCTGCAGGGTCTCGACTTCGGTTTCCAGCCGTGTGATCCGCTGATCGTCTTGAGGACCTGCTGCCGCAACCAGGGGGCCTTCTGCCGGCGCGCTCCACTCTTCCAACTCGCCGGAGAGCAAGTGAGCATAGCGCGATTCCTTCGTACCTGGCTGGCGCGCCAGTTTCATCGCCAGGGGAGGCTCCCGTTCCATCAAGCGATGGATCGCGGACTCCACCACGCTCAGGTCGTCGAACTTGTACATCCGTTCCGTACGCCCGCGCAGTTCGCCGGGAGTCTGCGGGCCGCGCAGCATCAGCACGCAGAGCACCGCCGTTTCTCTTCGATCGAAGTTAAAGACTTCCTGCAAGTGGTGTGTGTATTTGGGCACGCGGCTATCCGCGCTCGAGGCATGGCCCACCAGGTTTTTTCCAGTCAAGCTATCGAGCGCATCCCGCACCGCGCTCTCATCCAGCGCCATCACCGGATCGCGATTGGATTTCTGGTTGCAAGCATTAATGAGGGCGTTCAGTGAGAGCGGATAGTATTCGGGTGTAGTGATCTCTTTTTCCAGCAGCGCGCCGAGGACTCGTACTTCGACTTCGTCCAGCTTTATCATGACTCGCTGCGAACCTCACCTTCCCTGCCGCCCAGAAACATCCAAGCCAGAACCAGAAACGTTATCACGGCCAGCAGCAATCCGCTCGAGCGGTAGATGCGCGCTTGTTGCGAGAGCAGCGAAATCAAAGGCGGAGCTATTTGCAGGCAGAAGATGGCGCCGAGATAGGCCAGGAGGTTATCGCGAAAGAACCAGTAGATTATCGCTGCCCCGGCGGCAAGCGGCACGAATTCCATGACCCAGCCCGCATAGAACTCACGCAGGAAGTGCGCATCCGCCGGCCCCATTCCCGGCACGAGCAACAGAATTCCGACCCACAGCCACCAAGCCCGCTTTCTCCATCCCAGACGAATCACATAAATCGCCAAGCCCAGCCCGCAAGTGTCCACGATGCTGAATCCAAGCGCTCTCAGGAAATAGCCGGCGCCGGGGGAAAAGGCGTTGAACATGGCCGGAAAGATTTCGGTGTCCACGGGGGCAAAGGCGTGAAAGTGACTGGCGAAAAGTTCTCCCAGTTTGTTCAAAGCCGCTCCAGTGGCCAGGACCAATGCAATGCAGACGAGCGCATCCCGCCGCCACAGGCGCCGCGCACTCCCTTTCAGGACGTGCCAGGCCTGCGGGTAGAGGCTCGCGAGAAGGCCAACCAGCAGCCAGGAAAGCAGACCCGCCAGCAAGGGAAGAACGACGATGCTAACCACCTCAAACAACCGCCACGTGGGCAGCGGAAGCGAAGTCGGATACTGAGCGTCCAGAACCGGCCACTGGTTGATCTCGGCTAGGAGCGTCAACGCCGTGATCAGAACTCCTACCTTGGCGGCGGGGCGCCAAGGCATCTGACCGGACCTGATTTGCAGGACCAACAAAAATACGCCGGCTCCAACCAAAGCCAAAGCCACCGCCACACCCGTAAAGGAGAGCACAGTATTGACCAGGAGCGAGGAGCGTTGCTCCCTTTCCCACGCCTCCGGCAACTTAAACAAGTGCGAAAATCCGACCACCTGGTCACCGGCCAGGTCGACCTCGAGACGGAAATGCGCATCCGCCACATTGCGTGCATCGCCGGCCTTCGCCTGCCAGACCAAGGTATAGTCCTCCCGCGCCTTCCGTTTCTCGGCCTCCGAACTCTGCAGGTCGAAATCCGAAAGATGGTAGCCATGCTCTTCGACGCTGCCCGCTGCCAACTTTTGTGCCTGCTCAGGAGAAAGCGCAGCGCCCGGTGCGTTATCGTCCAACAAGGTCCGGGAACCGAACACCTGGCCTGTGGCGGGATCCAAAAAGACGAGGTGTTCTTCCTTCTCTAACGTACGGAAATAACGCACCTCGTAGACTGCCAGGAGGGTCGCCTGCCGGTAAATGCGGTCAGCCTCCTTGATGGATTTGTGCTCGAGCAGATAGCGGAGGGCCAGCGGGTCAACGTTATCTCGAACCCACGCCGAATGGCGGTAACGCGAGGGGTCCAGATGCTGCTGCCGAAGGTAGGCATCAGCGGCGCTCACAGCCTGGTCGCGGGTGATCTTCAACAAGAAGCCCTGCCCGAACCGGTAAGCAGGAATCAACGCCAGCAAAACACAGGCGAGGGCGAGCACCCCCGCCACCGTCAATCGAGTCGGCGACAGGGGATGATAAACAAGCGTGGCCTCGGGTCCGGCAGCCTCTTCGCGCGCGGCCCTGCGGATGCCCTCGTGTGCGTTAGTCAGGTCTTCACTGTCACTGAAAGTGCCGGTCCGCCAGTAGGCCAGCCCGGCCGCCGCGAGCGGGATCAACATGATGCCCGCGGCGACCGCGCCCGAAATCGCCAGGTAGTGATTGGGAGAACGAATCAACAGGAAAGCCGTGTAAAGCGCGTCCACGGAATAGTGCCAGATTAATGTGGCCATGATGCCATAGCGCAGCATGATCACGCCGATCACCACTCCGCCCATTCCGACCTCGAGCCCGCGAATGAAGAAAGGTTGATTCGGGTACGCCGCGTGCAGGAATCCCCACATGAAGGCCGAAAGCACCACCGCCAGCGGCCCCCAGTGCAGCAGTTTCTTCAGGAATGGAATTGAGAACGCCCGGAACTGCAATTCTTCCGACACGGCCGGAAAGAAGCCGATGAAGAGCACGGTAATCCAAGGAAACTTTGTGTTCAGCAAGTCGGTGAATGGAAGGTCGGCGGGCGCCCAGGCCCCCATTTTATTGGCGGCAAGGTAGAACACGGTCTGGTAAGCAAAGAAGAAGAACGTCAGAGTGATCCCAACCACATTGGCAATAAAGAACGAACGGCTGCGCAGACCCTGCCAGGTGAAGTATCGGCGCAGGGCGATCTGGTTCGGAAAGCCCTCACGGTACATGGGCTCGGAAGCGGCGACGAGCAGGAATATCGCTGCGCCTGTGCCCACGGCTGCAAGCAGGGCGCCCCCCAGGGACTTGGCGATGAAGCTCGTATACGAATCCGTGGTCACGTAGCCAAATTCAGACAGCGAGAAGCTGTTGAGCTCGCCAAGGAAGTAGAGGGCCGCAGCCACCCCGCCGAACGCCAGCGCCATCCAAACCGGCACATCGCGATCGCGCAGGCGGCGAATCAAGATCGCCAGCATGGCCACGCTCAACAAAATCCAGAAAACCTCGTCCACGGCTTGCGCGGCATCGTTCCGCGAGCGCAGCTTTGCGTAGTCGCGCGTCCATTGCTCCGGAACCTTGATGAATTCCCGGTACCCCGCCACCTGGTCGCCATCCACCAGCACTTCCACTCGCAGGCTCCCATCGCCCAGTTCCACGCTCTTCTGTTTCCAGGTAAAGTCGTGGTCGATGCGCGCCGGACGTTTTTCCGTCTCGGTTTCAACAAACTCGAGGTCGGCGAGATTCCGCTGCATCGCCTGCGTGAGGAATGTCTCCGCGAGTGTGCGGGCAGCAGCCTGATCGAGTGAGGCGCCGGGCGAGGCTTCGGGGATTTCGTGATTGAACCCCACCACCTCGCCGGCGGGGGTGACGTCCGCCCGGAATTCTTCCTCCTGCAATGGCTTGAACCAGCGGTGCGACCAACGCCAGAGATGAATGGGCCCGCGGGCGAGGCTATTCATCCGCTCCAGCCCTTGCGTGCGCTCCAGGTAGACCTTTTCTTCGTCGTTGTAATCGAACTTCGCGGCATGTCGATAGCCGTCCAGTTCGAAGCCGCGGTCGGCAAGAAACTTCCGCGCCACGGGGGCTGAGTCGTCCCGGTTAACGCGAAATTCAATCGCCGCTTCGGGAAAGGCACGCGAGAAGTATTTGATGGCAATGCTCAGCGAAGCAGCCGCGATAAGGATTGCAACGATGATGGTCTTGTTGTCGGAGGATTGCAGTTTGGTGGGCATGGGCTCCTCTGATCCGTGTGGCGGGCGAGACGCCCGCGCTACAGATCGCTCCGTTTCAACCACTTCAACATAATCAACGCCGACGCGCCATCGGCATAATAGTTCGGGACGTGATCCACTTTCCGGTAACCTCGAGCCTCGTAGAAACCTAGCGCCGATACGTTATTCTCTGCGGCTTCGAGGTAGACCAACCCCAGTTTGCGCTCCCTCGCCCAATCCTCGGCGGCGTCCATCAGCAATCTTCCCACGCTTCGCCGGCGCCAACTTTCCACCACGTCGATCGTCACGATGTGTGCAGCCTTGTGCGCCTGGCGTTCGGCAATCAGGAAACCAACGACTTCCCCCTTCTCTTCCGCCACCCAAGTCCTGCTTCGCCGATTGCCGATGAACTCACGGAGCGCCTCCCGAGAATAAGCAATCCCTGGAGCAAAACAAGCTTGATCAATTCTGTAAAGTGTCTCGAGATCCTCGGAACGGATATCGCGTAGGTGCATAAAAGCAGGACTCAGGATTCAGCTTCGCAGGAATCACGCTTGGATACTGCGTGCCAGGAATTGGCAATCGCACCGGTGCATAGTCCCTTGCCCGTGGGTCCTCTGGCAACCCGAATTAGTTAGCCCTGAATCCTGAATCCCGAATCCTGATCTTACTTCAATCCCGCTTGGTTAATGCTTTCGCCCAAGTGCTCAGCTATCGCTTGGGCGGTATCGTTCACGGCCTGGGCGAGGGAAGGCGGGTTGTAGGGCCGCAAGACAACGTCTTGCCAGATTGATCCGCCTCCCCGATCTGTGATCGACACTTCGGTGTGCAATCGTTTCAGCCGGCGCGATTCCAGGCATGAGCCCCTCACGATAGCGTCGGCTTCCTTCGCGTTGGACGCCATTTTGAAGCGGCCTAGTTTGCCAAGGCTTGCCACCAGGCTTTCATTCAGAGCATTGTCCATTCTCTCGACGTAGAGTGTGCGGATTCGCACCAGCTTCCGGTAGTCGTTGACAGTGGCAGTCCGGGGACCAGACTCACCGGGTCCGGGCTTTGGACCGAGCGTGGGTTTTTGTTCCTGGTCTCCCGCCTGCGGTTGCGCTTCCTGCGCATCCTGCGCTTTCAGCAGCGGCGCGAACAACATTGCTAGAGCCAATAACAGAACGATTCGTCTCATGGCAACCTCCCATGACCAGCGTTAACGAACCTGCCTCGACCGTTCCTTGGACAATCGCTGATTGTCTTTTAGATCCTGGCGTTCGTTCTTTTGTTGCCGGGAAAGATTCTGCTTGTCACGCTTCATCTGGTGCTTCGCTTGCACTCGGTTCGCCTTTGACATACGAGCGCTGCTCCAGGAATGTCTTTGAATCTTCTGCTGTGCCTTCAACGTCTTCCGTTCCCGCTTCTGGCGGGCCTTGAGCATCTTACTATCCGTCCTGGATTGCTGTCGGTTCTGCCCCGCCGCCCATCGGGCCGCGGGAAACCCCAGAAGAAATGTAATCATCATGCCTGCAAAGAGTTTTCGCATACTGCCTCCGCTTCCAGTTCGGTACCCTACAACGCCGATTTACTACCCAGTCGCATCTTACCGGGAAAGTGCCGGGAGAACAACTATCCGTCGGTACTACAAGACCTTATCGTACTCGCCTTCTGCCGGCGTCACTGCCGCACGTTAGGCGGTTGCGCGGCGGCTATTGGCAGGACGCCGATAAAAAACGTAGAGCATCCAACCCACCGTAGCCAGCCCCGTCACCAGCAGGACCACGAATATTGAAAAAACCACCCACTGACCCTGGACCGGCAGCGAGCGCGGATCGAAGTAAGGGCGCAGATAAGCTACGCGCACGAGGTGTCGAAGCGCTGCCATCGCACAGACCGTGCCCAGTATGGCTACGCTCGCCACACCCAAGTTCGCAGGCGCCGTCAGAAGAGCAAGCAAAGCCAGCAAAACTCCTACGACGAGCAGACCCACAGCCAGCTTATCGCCCACCAGCGCCTGGCGGATTTCCGCCGGAAGGCTGAACAGAAACCACAGTCCGACCAGAAATTGCACCAATGTCCCACCCATGAACCAAGTCACGCCGTAGCGCCTCGCCCAATCCGCAAGCTCTCGCGAATCGGTTCGCCACCGGCTGGAAAGCAGCGCGATCCCCAAGCCGGCTAAGGCCACCGCTGCCACTACGAAGTGAGAGAGGCGCGCCAGGTTCACAAGAGACACCGCGCCGAAGATATTACCTACCTTCCCGTTCATGAAGCGGGAGTAGAAATCCTGAGGATGCAGCATGGCCGTGGTATTTTGCGTAAAAATGAAGGCCACAAGCAGAAAGAGCACAGCGGTACCCAGTACTACCCAGGCGCCCTTTGGCCCAAGTGGGTCGTGCTGCAGGTGATACCAATAAACACCATAATACCCAAGCAGGACCAACAACACGACGGCCAGCCAGTACCATGCCATGAGAACGGAGGACGTATAAAAGAGCTGGCCGTAAACAAGTTGCAAGAACAGGAGCGGCGCCACCCCCAGCGTGATCGTGAAAGCTGTCACAGGAGGCAAGGCGCGGGCGACTCGCCGCGTCAGTTCGTGATGCCGGGAATCGCGCCTGCCAAGGAAACCCGAGATGGCAAGGATTATGACTCCGCCCAGCAGGAAGTCCATGGCCAGCAGGTGCAGGATGAATGTGAACACCAGGAGAAACTCCAGCAGCCCTGGCGGCGCCGGCAGCGGTACTGGCACTGGTCCCGGGATCACGGGATTCATGGCTGCGGCACTCCTTTGCCAATCGCATCATGGGGCTGGATTTCTACCGCCGAAGCTTCGGGCCCAACGGTAATGCTTGCTGGAAGCGGATTCAAAGTCGCCAGCCAGGCGCCCAGCGCCTGACGCTCGGCTTCAGTCCCCACGAAGGCCGGCATGAAACCCTTCAAGGAGCTGAGATGGTCCAACTGGTAGTCAATCATCGCCCAGCTCCAACCTCTGACGGCGACGCGGATGCTGTTGTATCCGTCTACGGTGTGGCAACTCGCACACTCGACGCGGTAAATCTCCTCGCCGGCGGGCTCCAGGGCCCGGGGATCAAGGTCGCGATGGCGAACCCAGCGCGCTGACTTGAGCACACCTTGCGCCCGAACGCGCTGCACGTCTTCCAGGCGCAACCCGTTCGAGTACATGTAGCCGTAGATAACGTAAGGTTTGCGCACCGCTTCGCGCACCCATTCGGTAACAGCAGTGGTGGAGAGGGCGAGGACAGCGATCAGGACGGCAAATACCAGGTTGAAAGGGCGCGGGCGCCGGAGGGGACCAAGGTAGGTGAAAGCCATGACCAAGGCTGAAAAGAAGATCGAGAGACCGGCAAAGATGCTGACCGCCGGGGCTCCTCCCATCGAGATCTCGCGCGCCATGGCGGGCAGCGTGGAGATATACCAGATTCCCGCAAAAGGAATCATCAGAGCGCCCAGCAGCAGCCATTGGGCGGCGTAAGGGATAAGCTGACTTCGCAGGGCCGTGTCGCGAACCCTCGAGGAGGTAATCAAAGCATAAACACCGGCCAGGGCGATGCATACGGAAGTCCGAACTACTAAGGACGGCAACATGCCGGGATTGAAATACGCGGCGGAGAAAGTCGGCGTCTGGAGCCATCGCCCCGGCGTCAGCATGAACGTCAGGATGCCGTTGATCACCAGCAGGCTGGCCCAGGCTGACGCGAAGTAAATCCATCCCACGCGCAAGTGCGTCTTAGGGTCAAGCCGATCCCAGCCGTAGTAATAGATAAAGGCCGCGGCAATTTCGACAATGAAGAAAACCCATTCGATGGCCCAGCCCCAGACAAAAACGTGAATGAGGGTGGCTGTGGCCTCAGGATTTACAAGACTGATGCTCCACCAGACGCCGACGCCGCTCACCGCTCCAAAAACCAGAACCACAAGAACGAAGAACTTCGAGTGGGACTTCACGTATTCCAGCAGGGCGGGATTGTTGTCGCGATAAGCCTTGCGTTCGGTCAGAACCAGAAACAGACCGCCGCCCACGGCGAAGTGCGAGACGAAAACGTGGAAGATGGCGATGATCCCAATCACCATCCCCCCACCTAACAGGAAGGGTTCCCAGACGGGATAGTTCATCCGTAAACCTCGTAGGCGGCAAGGCCTCCGCAGCGCGGCAAAGCCGCAACCAAATGCAGATCCTTCGCTTCGCTCAGAATGACAAGTCAATTGCTTCGACAGAATGACATGTCATCCTGAGCGAAGCGAAGGATCTGCTTTTCCTCGGGCGCCGCGAAGAAACTCGCCCTTAGAACTGCGGAGCGAGGCGAGGAGAGATGTTAAGCTGTAGGGAGCGTGTTTACAACAGACAGAATGTCCCTCGAGCGGGCCTCTAATCTGTTGTCCTTGATGCGTCACGCTTAGGTCAAATTGTCCTTTCTTCTCCCTCGTCGCTTCTCACTTTCCCAGCGCACGTGCGATGGCCGCCTCCGCCACAGGCGCCATGAGTGCGTACCCGCGGTCGTTGGGATGCAGGCCATCATCGGAGTATCCTTCCTTCAGCATGCCCTTATCATCCACAAGCACCGAATAATAATCCGCAACCTGCGCCTTTGTTCCCGCGGCGTAGTCGCGCAGCCAGTCATTGAGTTTGAGAATGTCGGAAGGCGGCCTGCGGTCTGTCTGTTTGCGTGCAGTGTAGTCGCTGATCGGAGTCACCAGGCAGAGGATTACCTTGACCCTATGCGCATCGGCCAGGTCGCATAGGGCTCGGAAATTGTCCTCAATCATTTCCGCGGTTTGTGGGCCCGTGTTGCGGGCGATATCGTTAGTCCCCGCCAGGATAATCACCGCCGCAGGGTGCAGATTGAGCACGTCAGGGTAAAACCGCACCAACATCTGTGGAGTGGTTTGCCCGCTGATGCCCCGGTTCACGTAGGGCTTGCCGGGAAAATACTGCGCCAGTTTCCAACCGTCGGTAATCGAGTCGCCGAGGAAGACCACGCGCCCGTCCTGCTCTGGTTGCGCTTCAAGCGCCACATCATCGTCGTGGTAGCGGCCTAACTGGTTCCAGTCCTGCAACTGGTCGGCGAAGTTCTGCGCGGCGAATTGCAGGCAGCAATTGGCCTTGGGCGGCTTGTATTCCGTAGCCATTTGAGCCATCGCGGCCGAAGGAAGCAAGAACCCGGCCAGCAATGAATACATCAGCCATGAAGTACGTTTCATATTCTCCTCCAGCAATTGGCGGGCCTCGTAGGGGCAACCCTTGTGGTTGCCCGAGGGCGGCCACAAGGGCCGCCCCTACAGCGCGATTTTCCGCAGCCGGCTAAGGTAAGAGCTTATACCGGATATTGCGGAATTCGATTCGAAATCCCTCGGCCTCAAGGCCCAGGTAGCCTTTGGGCACCTCAGGAGCGGTAAACTCGGCGCTCGCCTGGCCGTTGACGGACAAAGTGATTTTCGGCCCCTGGCAGCGAATCTCGTAAGTGTTCCATTCGCCGGGCGGCTTGATGTGGCTTATCTCCGGCTTGGGGCTGAACTTCATCTCCGAGAGTTTGCCACCGATCAGAGTCTGTCCGAAAATGTACCCGTCGTTCTCGGCTCCCACCTGCGCCTGGTGCCAGACGCGCCCGTTGGCGTCGTTCCGGACGAAGACCCCGCTGTTATACCCTTTGCCCCCTTCCAGCTTCGTGAAGCGCCATTCGACGTGAAGGATTATGTCGCCAAGCTCGCGATTGTAGCGCAGCCATTCGTGGCCGTGGTTGCCCTCGCAGATGACCACCCGGCGGGGCACATCGACACTCCACTGCGAGACGGGATCTAAGGCTTTGTCCGGAGGGATGGCGACGCGCGTCCAGTTGGCGAACGACGCCGAAGGCAATATATCCACCCAACGGGATGCACCGGATGCGGGGACATCTTGCCCCAAGACTGAAGTTGAAACCAGCAGTATCAGAACCACTGACAGGACCGCTAACCTCATCGCCGCACCTCCCGGAATTCGCTGTTCTTGTACATTAACTTGCAGTTTTCGCGCTCATAACTGTGTTCGTTTTGGGTTCGTTTTTCAATACAAATAAAAGCCGGATCGTTTGTTTTCATAGACATTCTCGCTTTGTTCCCGAAAACCGAGAAGCCGGGGCGCCGAGCGGCGCCCGTCTGGACGACGGGGTGGGAAAGAGGAGTGCCGAGGTTCTTCCAGGCGCGTGACTGCGAATCTGAATTTCAACGAACGAACCGGGAATGTCTATGAAAACAAAGGATGAGGCAAAAAATTCGAGGAGTGTAGGAGTTGAAAAATCGAACGACCGAATCCCACAGCCCGCTTCAAGACCCGACCGCCACCCTAGCCCCGGGGACTGGCGTCTCGACTCCTCGACTTCTCGACTCTTCGACAGCAGAATGTAACGAACGAACCGGGAATGTCTATGAAAACAAAGGACATGGTCAAGAAGTCGGGGAGTTGAGGAATCGCTAGAAAAGTCGGCCATCAGCGGCAGGGCGTGCAGACAGCTTGGCGCGGACAGTAAGTCCGCCCCACAAACCGGCGAAAGGGGCCATTCCGGCATCACCCGACAATTGTAGCCTATGATTTTGATTTGTCAAGAGACAAGAACGTCCGAAAGCCACGGTGAGTGCGCCCTGCGCGGCTGCAAGGCTGCTGATTTTTTTGGTAGACAATCTACCACCTGATGTGGTAGATTACCTTCCACTATGACCAGGCAATCTTCGCAAGATCGGCTTGAACTTGTTTACGGCTCGCTCGACATGCTCATTCTGCGCACCTTGCAGTGGGGTCCAACCCACGGCCACGGAATCGCCAAATCCATTGAGCGCATGTCGGAAGAGAGTCTCAAAGTGGAACACGGATCGCTCTACCCTGCCCTTCAGCGCCTTCAGCAGGAAGGCTGGATCAGCGCGGAGTGGGGCGTCTCCAAGAACAATCAGCGGGCCAAGTATTACCGCTTGACCGCCTCAGGCCGGCGCCAGCTTACGGCCGAAACCTCGCGTTGGGAGCGCTACGTACGGGCCATCACCGGCGTTCTGCGGCCCGCTGACACGTAACTTTGTAGGGGCGGTTCGCGAACCGCCCCTGCGCGGGATCACGAGTGAGGGTTTGCAACTCGTAGGGGGACGGCTTGCCGTCCCCTCGTTGCGAATGAATGGGGCGAGCGGGTAGGGCAAGCCCTACCCCTACAGAAACGTATGAGCTTTCAGCGTGTAATCTCCAAACTCGGTGCACTGATTCGCCGGCGGAAGCCGGTGGACGATCTCGCGGAAGAGATTCGCGCGCATCTCGCGATGGAAGAGCAGGAGAACCGGGAATCCGGCATGCCGCCCGAGGAAGCTCACTACGCTGCGCTGCGCCGCTTTGGCAACGTGCCCCTTGCGCAAGAGAGGAGCCGTGAGATGTGGAGTTGGACTTGGGCGGAGACGCTCTGGCAAGACGCGCGCTACGGCCTACGCATGCTGTTGAAGAATCCCGGTTTCACGGCCGTGGCGGTAGTTACACTCGCACTCGGCATTGGCGCCAACACCGCTGTGTTCAGCATTGCTTATGCCGTCCTCCTTAAACCTCTGCCGTACCACGATCCCGATCGTTTGCTGCGCGTGTATTCAGCAAACGTGCGGAACGGCGGTGACCGCTGGATGAATTCCCCTGGAGACATCGAGTTCCTAAGGCGGAGGAGTTCTGACTTGCAAGGAGTCGCTTACTTCCAGGACTGGCAAGCAGTTATGACCGGAATTGGCGAGCCGGAACTCATGAGAACCGCGACGGTTTCGGATGATTTCTTCTCGACGCTGGGCGTTCCTCCCGCCGAGGGCCGCGCGTTTCTTCCGGAAGAGCATACGAAGGGCCGCGATCAGGTGGTGGTGCTGAGCGAACCACTGCGTCGCCATCTTTTTAGGAGCCGCGCCGCGATCGGGCAATCGATTACGTTGGATGGAAGGGTTTGCACGGTGGTGGGCGTGATGCCGTTGGGCTTTCACTTCCCCGCTACCGAGTCCCCAGTGAAGACGGATATCTGGTTACCATGGAGTATCTCCGTTGACGTAGCCAGTGGTAATCGTGATGTTGCGGCGATTGCTCGGCTGAAACCTGCCGTGACCCTACGGCAAGCTCAGGCCAAACTGGGGACCATCCACGCCGCGCTTGAGCGTGCACAATCGAATGATGCCGATTGGAGATTGTTGCTGGTTCCGTTGCAGGAAGATGTTGCCGGCGATGCCCGCCTCCCAATCGTAATTATTTTGGGAGCCGTGACTTTCGTGCTGCTCATCGCATGTGCGAACGTGGCGAATTTGATGCTTGCGCGCGGGGTGGTGCGTCAAAGGGAGATAGCGGTGAGGAGGGCTCTGGGAGCGGGCCGTGTTCGACTGATCCGGCAACTGCTGACGGAAAGTGCTCTGCTTTCGCTCACCGGCGGAGGCGTAGGCCTGGCCGTCGCGGTGTGGGGAATTCATGCGCTTCGCTCGACAGCGACCACGGCCATCCCGCGGCTCGCGGAGGTCCGACTCAGCGGCCCCGTGCTGCTTTTCACGCTTGCCACCTCGCTTTTCGCGGGAATCCTATTCGGCCTCATCCCCGCGCTGCCAGGTTCAAGGGCGGCTCTGGGCGTCGGACCTCAAGGCGCCCTGGTCGCAACCGGAGGAGGGATGCGACGTCATTCCCTGAATCGCCTTCTTCTCATTACCCAGATAGCGCTTTCGCTTGTCCTGCTGATCGGCGCGGGCTTAATGGTGAAGAGTTTCCACCTTCTGACCTCCGTCGAACTGGGCTTCCATCCGGACAACGTGCTGACCTTCTGGACGAGCCTCTCCGCTGCGAATTATGCCTCCTCGGGTCGGCGGGCCTCGTTCTATCAACAGACTCTCGATAGCATTCGCGCGGTGCCCGGTGTGGAGGCGGTGGCGCTCGCGAGTTCCCTGTCCCTCAACGGAGGCATCCAAGTCCCGGCGCGACTTGAGGGCCAGCCCACGCCCCAACCGGGCAATGAAACCAATGTAGTGTACCAGGCGATTACGCCCGACTATTTTCGGGTGATGCGCATTCCCCTGTTAAAGGGCCGGTGTTTCTCACTGGCGGACGGGAAAGACGCCCCCGCGGTGATCGTGGTCAATCAGGCATTCGTCAAGAAATTCTTCCCAAGGGTCGGTCCGCTCGGTCAACGCGTCTACGGAGGGATGGGTACAGAGACGCGTCGCGAAGTCATCGGGGTAGTGGGCGATGTGCGCGAGGGAGGACTCGCGATTGATCCAGCACCGGAAATGTATGTGCCCCTTTTTCAAGCCTGGCTCGCGCCTGGCCTGCCTTACCTCGTTCGGACGCGAGCGGAACCTTTGAGCCTGGCGCAGACCATTCGGCAGGCAATCATGGAGGTAGACAAGAACCAGCCCGTCTTTGGGATCGAAACGATGGATCAGATTCTCTACGGCGCATCGGCGCCACCGCGGTTACGCACACAATTGCTGAGCTCGTTTTCATTGCTGGCGCTGATGTTAACCGTAGTGGGTCTTTACGGCATGATGACTTACTCGATCTCGCAGAGAACCCATGAGATTGGCGTGCGCATCGCATTGGGCGCGCCGCCCGCAGGAATTGTGAGATTAGTTCTCGGCGAAAGCGCTCTACTGATTGGCGCAGGCTTGCTTCTGGGTTTGGCCGGCGCCATCGCCTTGACTCGTTTTCTGTCGACGTTGTTGTACGCGATAAAGCCGACGGACCCGGCAACATTTCTTTTCGTATCGTCCCTGATGCTGGCCGTCGGCTTCCTCGCGTGTTACGTCCCTGCGCGCCGCGCGAGTGAGGTCGATCCCACGGTGGCGCTGAGGTACGAATGATTGACGATTTTCGATTGACGATTGTCGATTTCGGCACAGTTATTGAAGGGTTAGCGTCGTGAACTCCTGGGCGGGCGCAGAAGGGGGATCGTCTCACGGCCGTTCCGGCGATAGATGCGGAAATCTACCTCGTCCACAGTAATCACGGTGTGCCGGGGAAACAGTTCGCTCATGCGGATGAGGCAAAGATCAGCCAGATCGGGTTGGCGGTCCTGATATCGTTCCGCCAACTCCGCCAGGCGTTTTTGGTGCTTCGGCATCTCAAACGCGATTTTCAACATTCCGTCCTCGACGAGGGAGAGCACATACGATACGGAGCGAAGATGGAACGCTGCTTCCGCCAAGACCGCTTCGCAGGTCAGCAGCGGCTCCGTCAGGTTGCTGGCGATTTCCACCGCCCAAGAATGAAAACGGTCGGTGCGGTTGCCAAAGGCCACGATCAGGCCGGTGTCGGCAATGGCTTTCATGAACCCGCAAATCCCTTCCGGGAGGAGAGATCGTGAGGACCGCTGATTTTTCCCGCGTGGCGAAGGAAACGCTGGTTTCCAGCTTCGGACCGCGCCCGCTCGAGTTGCTGCCGGATGATCCGGCCGGCGGGCAAACCCGTCCGCTGGCTCTTCTCGTGGAGCCATTCGGCGAGTTCCGGCGTAAGACGAACGCTGATTGTGTGACTCATACGGCAGAAGTGTACCACACAAGGGAATCGGCGGCAACCTAAGCAGCGGTGGTCGATGTCTCGCAGGGGAACGGCTTGCCGTCCCCTTGTTGCGAATGGATGGGCAACCGGGTAAGGCAAGCCCTACCTCTACGCTCCCAGGTACATCACGTGCACGTACGTCCCCAGCCTCACGTTATAGGCAAGGTACCAGCCGATGTGATCGGGATCCTCGTAGATGATGATGTCGTCGGAATCCCAGAGCCAGCCATTGCAGAAGCCAATATCGTACGGGGCAACGCTAAAAAAGAAGCCGCCAAACCCGAAACGGTTCGGACCGCCCCCGCCCAGGTGCCAGACGTGGTGAGGGCCGAAGCCGCCCGTGAAGCGTCCGTGCTCCCAGGGATGATCGACATGGTAGTGCGCATCGTTCCGGCCCGTGTCGTGCCCGACCCACTTATTGCCCTTATCGACGTGTGGAGCGTTCGGGTGGCCGGCCTTGTCGCTGTAATTCCGGTTTTCCTGGGCAGGATGCGGGTTGCCGCGGACCGGCGCCGGGCCTCGGGTTGGAGGCGCAGCGTGGGCGGCATGTGATTCTCCATGTTCCCCGCCTCGTTGACCAAAAGCTGCGAGCGAAATCACTAACAACGCTACGAGAAGCCCGATGTATTTTTTCATGTTCAGCTCCGTCGGTTGGATTGGTAAAGTCTCGTCGGAAGGGCGGGGCTTCAGCCCCGCCGCAGAGAAAAGGCCACTCCTCGGGGCTTTAGCCCCTGAAGCCGCGTTGCTTCAGGGCCTAAAGGCCCCTTCAACCGTGCACTGCGTACCGGCGGGGCTAAAGCCCCGCCCTTCCAAGACTCAGAACCATTGCGCTTATTAACACAACTCAGCACTAGGCGTGCGCAGCCCCAATGCGGTCAATCAAGCCAAGCTGCTCTTTGCGATTCTCGGCGCCGATGGTGAAGGCGTGCAGCAGATTGAGCGAGAGGGCGTATTTGAGCGCCTCGTCCACGCGCGTTCGCATGTCACCCTGGCCGAGGATCTTCATACCGACAATCGCCTTGCCGGATTGGCGTCCCTCTCGCAGCGTCTCGACGACGGTGGCAGGGTCTGCATCCATGTGCGATCCGATGGGGTTCACGCGCGAGAGCATGACCTGGACCCAAGGGGATTTGGCCGCGGCGCGAAGGGCGCCAATCGTGTGGCAGGAGCAGCCGTGGGCGCGGACTATTCCCTTCTCCTGCGCTTCCGAGATGGCGTCCATGGCGGGTCGGCTTTTCTCGGTCCAGTCGTCGTCCGTCAGGCAGTGCATCATGAGAATGTCGATGTAGTCGGTTCCCAATTCTTTGCGGAAGCGGTCGATGTCCGCCCGCATTCCCGCAGCATCGCGCGCCCAGGATTTCGACATGACGGTGATCTTTTCCCTGGGCAGTTTCTTGAGCGCCGCCGCCACGTGCGCATGCGTCCCATAGGAATCCGCCGTGTCAAAGAAACGCAGACCATGATCGTATCCCTGCAAGAGCAGATCGGCGAGGCCCTGGACGCCCAAGGCGGATTGGTTGGAATGATGATTGACACCCACCGTCCCCGTTCCACAGGCCAACCGCGATGTCTTGAGGCCGGTCTGGCCAAGGGTGACGATGTCGGAGGCGCTGAACTTACCTGCCGCCGGCGGCAAAGCCTCCGCCCATGCCTTCGGAACAAGCCACGTCCCCGCAACAGCCGCTACCGACCTGGCCAGGAAATCTCTTCGCCTCATGGAAGCACCTCCCCAAAAAGCCAATATCGATCCGCTTGCAGCGCTTATATTGCCCGAGCGAACACCTGAGCCCGCCGACCCACTCCCCCGAATTTACCATGGCTGGAGTGCAGGCGCAACCTGTGCCGGTGTGCCGGTGGTGGTATCGCCGTCGGTAAGTTGTCCGCAACCCACTGCAGATTCTTCGCTTCGCTCAGAATGACAAGTCAATGTAGATCCGTCGCTTCGCTCAAAATGACATCTCATCCTGAGCGAAGCGAAGGATCTGCTTTTGTTCGCACCCAGGCCCTTGCTTTGCGCAACGAATCGGTCCCATAATCTGACCGTGCCAATTTGTAAATCAGGCCACCAAAGGACAGTTCCGATGTCGAGCAATAACCTATTACGCCCGCGCGATCTTCCAGGCAGGATCTCGCGTCGTCATTTCCTGGGAGGCGCTACAGCTATGGCCCTAATGAATTCATCGCTCGCCGCACTGGGGCAGGAGAATTCGATGCACAACTCAATCCTGGCTTATGTTGGTACCTACAGCTCGCCGCAAGGCCCCGAGGGGAGCAAGGGGTACGGGCAAGGCATTTATCTATTTCGCATGAATCCCGCCACCGGAGCGCTTGTGCAATCCGCCCTCTTTGCGGACGACTCGAATCCCTCCTGGCTGGCGTTCGACCCCTCCCGCACGCACCTGTACGCTGCGAATGAAGCGGGCAATTTCGAAGGCGCGAATTCAGGCTCGGTAAGCGCCTTCTCCATCGATCGGACGAGCGGCCATCTCACGCGCCTGAACACCGTCAGCTCACACGGCGCCGGCCCGGCTCACTTGAGCGTCCACCCTTCGGGCAAATACGTGCTGGTCGCCAATTATGCAGGAGGGACGGTAGCGGTGTTACCCATCCTGCCGAATGGCGGGTTGGGCGCTGCCACCGATGTGAAGAAAGATGCAGGCAAGGTGGGGCCCGAGCACGCCGCCAGCGCGCCGCCCGGAAGCTTTGCCATCAGCGGCCACGAGGCTCCTCACGCGCACATGATTGCGGCCGACCCTTCGGGCCGATTCGTTTTAGTGAACGATCTGGGATTGGACCAGACTTTGATCTGGAAGTTCGATGCCGGGAAAGGCACGCTCACGGCCAATGATCCCGCGTCGGTTTCACTGCCGCCCGGGGACGGGCCGCGCCATTTCGCCTTTCACCCCAATCACCGGTGGATGTATTCGCTGCAGGAAGAGGCCTCCACGATGGTGGTGTATGACTTCGACGCCATACGCGGGACGCTGACCACGAAGCAAACCCTCTCGACCTTGCCCAAAGGCTTTGCGGGGACCAATTTCACTTCGGAGGTGTTGGTCTCGGCCGACGGCAAGTTCGTTTACGCCGCCAACCGCCTTCACGACACTATCGCAGTCTTTTCCATTGGACCGGAAGGCAAGCTGACCTGGGTTAGCGAAGTCTGGACTCGGGGCGATTACCCGCGCAGCTTCAACATCGACCCCACAGGAAACTTCCTCTACGCCTGCAATCAGAGGAGTGACGCCATCACAACTTTCCGCGTCGATCGGGAGACCGGCAACCTGACGTTCACCGGCCACTACACCCCGGTGGGCACCCCGGCGATTATCATCTTCCTGCACTAGTTGGAAGTTCTCGCTAAGCCCGGGAAGGGCGAAGCTTTGGAGTGCGGCAGCTTGCTGCCGCTTTGGCTCAGGCCAGCTTGCTGGCCGGGAATTGGGAACCGAAGGAAGAGGCGCGAGCAAGCTCGCGCCGGGGAAAGCGGCAGCAAGCTGCCGCACTCCAAATCGCCAATGGATTGCTACTCGGTATCAGATCCACGCGTCATGACGTAGACTAATTGAAACAGTGTGAGGCCGCCGCTGCTCTTGATTCCCACCAGATGTTGTTCCTGCTTTGTGCCGGACTTAAGGACCAGTTCCCCGTTTTCCGGATGTTCGTCCTCGCAGCCAAGGTCATTACTGTTGCCAACAGTTGCTTTCGACGAGCCGGTGCAATCCAACACCTTGCCGTACTTCTTCAGCGCCTTACGATAGAACGCGGCGACTTTTTCGGGGCCGTCGTTCGATTCGAGCTTCAGCACGGCCAGCTTGAACCCCGAGTCCCCGCCCCACAAACCAAGCTTGACTGCCGGACTATCTTCGGACTTGTCCTTATGTTCCCTCGCTCCCGGGTACATCGGCAAGCCTACATCCTTCGCACCCGCCCGCTTGCTGGCGACGATTCCGAAACCTTCCTGGTCCGTATCGGAATCGGTTTTGCCCGAGCCTTTTTTGTCTTGTGCCCCTAACGGCAACGCAGCCAGAAGAATCAGCCCAAGTATCGACGACTCCAAAAGGCCTGCGCCCGGTTTGGCGGCCGAGCCACACGATTCCATCGCCTCGTTTCCATGTTCGCCTCCCACTACCACGATGTACGCGGTGCCGGAAGGCGAAGTTCCGTGAAGAAGCACGCCGAGGGAATAATGCTTGCTGACGAAATTCCGTGTTACATCATGGACGACGCGGAAGGGCGGGGCTTCAGCCCCGCCGTAGGAAATGCAAGAGATTCCGGGGGCTTTAGCCCCTGAAGCGACATGGCTTCAGGGCCTAAAGGCCCGCCAAGAACTTGCCGCGCGGCGGCGGGGCTGAAGCCCCGCCCTTCCAAAGATCATGGCAACTTCTTGAGCGCTTCCAAAATCTCGCGATTGCCGGGCTGTTCCCTCAGTTCGTAGATTTTCACCCAGGCGATTTTGCCTTCTTTGTCCACGATAAACACCGCCCGATCGTTGAAAAAAGGCACTTGATGTTTCGTGGGGGGAAAGATGCCGTAATCCGCGGCCGTCTTGGCATAAGGCCAGCGGTCCGTCGCCAGAGGGTATTTGAGGCCGCCCAAGTGCTTCTGGAAAGCGATATGGCAGAAAACGGTGTCGGTGCAGACGCCCACGACCTGGGCGTTCAAGTCAGCAAACCGGGCGAGATCCGCCTGGAATGCTGACAATTCGTTCTGTCAAACCGGAGTAAAGTCGAGCGCGTAAAAAGCGATCACCACATTCCTGCCCCGATGGGCGGAAAGCTGAAACTCACCCTGCGTGGCGCCGGTGTTCGAGCTGAGCTTGAAGTCAGGCGCCAGGTCTCCGATATTCAAAGTCATTTGAACCTCCGTGGTTAGATTTGTTGAGTCAGCCCCTTCGGGGCTGAGGTGCATGACGCTATGGGCTGCGTACTCCAGCGGCCAGCTTGTCTGGCGGCGCGACGACGGGCAGTTTCTCAATTTTGACCTTCGCAATCCGCCGGCCGTCCATCTCCGTCACCGTATAGCGCCGGTCTTCGTAAACAATGCTCTCTCCGCCCTTAGGGACCGTGCCCAGGAAGGACAGAACAAATCCAGCCAAGGTTTCATATCCGGCCCCGCGCGGCAGCACAATCTCGTAATCGTTCGCCAGGTCGCGGAGGTTAATGGAAGCGTCCATCACCAGGACGTTGCCGCTCACCTGGTGGATTGCCTGCTCATCCTGGTCGTATTCATCCCGGATTTCACCCACCAGTTGCTCGAGAACATCCTCCACCGTCACCAGGCCCACATAAGTGCCGAATTCATCCACCACCAGGGCCAGGTGAGAATGTTGCTGCCGCGCATCCTCGAGGACCTGGCTGAGCGGCTTCGACTCCGGGACGATCATGGGCTGGCGAAGAATCGGGCGCAAGTCCATCGGCGACTGAAGCGGCACGCCGCTCTTCAGCCGCTCGGACACAACCCTCAGCAGGTCCTTGGTGTAAAGTATGCCGACCACGTGGTCCGGCGATCCTTCGTAAATCGGCAGGCGAGAGTGCTGGTCTTTGACGATGCGCTCCAGCAGGCTCCGCAGGTCCTGCGTAACCGGCAGGCAGGTGATCCTGGTCCAGGGAACCATGATCTCCTTCACCAGAATGAAGTCCAGGTCGAAGACCGTGTGGATGATATCTTCCTGTTCTTCCCGAAGCAGGCCGTGCTTGCGGATCGACGACACAATCAGTTTCACTTCTTCCGGCGTGTGCAGCGGCCTATAGCCCAGCAACGGAGCCTTGCCGAAGGCGCCGAAAACACCGTTCGCCATTCCCACCAGAGCGCTCACCGCGTAGCGGCTGAGCCGCAAGAACGCCAGCATTGGCCGCGCCACCGCCAGGGAAACCATCTCCGCATGATCGTACGCCACCGCTTTCGGGACCAGTTCTCCCAGCACCATCAGAAAAACCGTGATGAGCACAAAGGCGAAAGCTCCCGCCAGCGAGTGCACCAGCACTGCGGAGGCGTGCCCGTGCAGTCCCACATCCAGCAATGGCTGCAGCGTCTGAGCAATAAACCCCTCGCCCAGCCAGCCCATCAGCAGGCTGACGACCGTCACACCAAGCTGTGTCCCCGAAATCAGCGAGCCGATGTCTGCCAGCAACTTCTGAACAAGATGCGCTCGTGGATTACCGTCTCGCGCCAGTTGCTCGATGCGAGTCCGCCGCACGCTGAGGAGCGCATATTCCGTGCCCGCGAAAAACGCGTTCAGCCCGATCAGCCCGAAAATGATGAGTGCGCGAAGCAATAACACGTCAAAAGTACCTACAATCGAAGCATTGTAGGATAAAACTCTTGAGTTTCGCAAAAGGTGGTTGGCGGGTCATTTGCAGGATTGCGCTGCAGGCTCCTTGGAGTGCGGTAGCGGCAGCTACCGCCATTTTCGTAGGATTCCAAGGCGGCAGCTTCGCTGCCGCACTCCATGGCGATTTGAGAGGGTCAATCACACCCAGTACTGCAAGCCCGCGGCGGCGGGGTACTTAGGTCTGGCCCAGTTGAGGAAGTCGGCCGCTTTGTACGTGCCGTCGGCGATGTCATGGTCGTGCTCCATTTCCACTTTGGCGTTGGCGTGCAGACAGTGGCGTTGTCCGAGCCAGGTCACGAAGTAGTAGATGCTCTGAGCATTCGGCGCGTAATGGCCGCTTTGGTTCGTGATGATTTGCGCTAATCCATTGTTGGCGACAAGCATCCCGGAACAGCGGATCTTCTTCCCTTGTTTGGCGGAAGCATGGATGAATCCGTCCACTCCGTGCTCGTGGGCCCAGAGTTGGCACTCCTGGTCCCACACGAATGCCACCGCTCCGGGAGGACCTTTGCCGCTGGGGCGAAAATCCGCGGTCTTCAGCAGCACCCGGACGCCTCCTCCGGTTAAAATCCGCTCATACTCCAACTTTGCGTTCAACTGGTAGACATAAGCCAAGTCCTGACCCTCGTACGATATTGTATTGGGGTCCTTGAATTGATCAGCCCCCGCCGTTACTACCGGCGTTCCCACGCAGAACGGGTGATATTCCAGCCATTCGTAGAAACTGGCGTTAGGGTTGGTCGCGCGCACCGGGTTCGAAGCAGGCTGCCCTACGACGTAGTCGAGAAAGGCATCCCCCATCATGTTGACGCTGTTGTCTTGGGTAGGATCGGCCGGGTCAAAAAAGACGAAAGTTTGGCGGTGGAAGGGGTCGATCTTTTCGATCGTGGCGTAAGGGGTTGCGTGCAGTTTTTCGCCTCCGTCCCGCGTGTTGTCGCCGGCAAGCCCCCGCAGGAACATGGAAAGCTGCACCCGGTTTTTGTACTTGGCTTTCGCGGTTTTGTGCCACTCCTTCATGGTCGCCAGATAGTCAGCCTTCTTGATGGCTCGTTTGCCGAGAGACCGGACCCATAGGTCAAGTTGGTTGTTAAGCTGCTTTGCGGCTGCTTTCATCGCGAGTACGTGCGTGGGGCCAAGGAGCTGAATGTACTTTCCGCACAAGATGTTGATGAACTTCAGCTTCTGGATCCTTTCGTCAAACTTCGTGTAGTCGTCCTTGGCAATGCCGTCGTAAGCAGTGATCTGATTTGTGATTTGTTGCAATGCCATGGCGGGGGTGTTCACCAGGCCGCCTGTAGAGCCGACAGTCCATCCGCCTCCCCCGGGGCGTGCCGCCGCCCTGGCCCCGCCGAGCACTGGATTGACGCGCGCCGCAGCGAGGGCGGCATTGGCTTGAATATGCGCCCACTCCGCAGGGGAAAGAATGTCACGCCAAGGATTCTTGTTCCCAGCCACCGAAACCTCCGTTTGTCGCCAACAAGCCCGATGGACCCAGGAGAAAAACCGGGCCATCCACCTGACATAAAGTGTATGCACCCAGTCTAGCAAATCTCACCCCGGGCGCGCAACACCACCTCGCGCGCTTTTGTGCATTTTTCACTTGACAAGCCGATCCGCTCGTGATAGCCTATTGAGATGGTCAATCGGGACAATTCGTCGCAGTGGGAGAGTTCGATGCTCGGGCGCGAAATGAATATGGGACGGTGACCGCGAAACGGGCAGGCAGGGATTTGCGGAAAATACAAAAAAGTACGACCGAAGCCAGTATGTTATTGAAAACGCAGGAAGGCAAACCGCATTAGTCGAAACGAAGCTAAGAAGTAGCTGAAAATAAAGGAGTTCCTCGATACGAGCCGCGTGAAAGCTAAGAAGTACTTTAAATCAAACGAGATATCGTTCTTGAAGGTTAACAACTTGGTGGCCCTTTGTGCACCGAAAGACGCAGATTCGCTTCAAAACAGGCAAAAATGCACCGTAAAGCTCAAAACGGAAAACGACAACAATCCGGCTACACGCGCGCCGGACGTTCAGGGTAGCGGCGGCTTCATGCGGCCAGATGACGAGGTAAACTCGCCGCTACCCAGCGAGTCACCCACTGCCGAGCCGCTACAACGAATTGGTGAGTTTTGTTAAAATGAAAACGATGTACGACGAAGTTGTGCCCATCACTGAAAACCGGCCCCTCAGCGGCAGCCATTTTCTGTTAAGTGTTGAATCTCCCCGCCAGGCTGAGAGCGCCCGTCCCGGGCAGTTTGCCATGCTGCGAATTCTTGGCCGATCGGATGTACTCCTGCGGCGGCCCATGAGCATCTATGATTTGAAGGGCGGAAATTCGGCCGGCAAGCGTGTCCGTCAACTGACGGATTCGCCGAGGATCATGCAATTCCTCTACAAGGTTGTGGGCCATGGGACCCGGCTGATGTCCGAGCTCAAACCGGGAGACGAAATAGGAATGCTGGGGCCTCTCGGCCACGGTTTTCTTGAAGAGGAATATCTGCCGCGCGTGCACGAGGTGGACGAGGTTCTGCAAGTGGCGGGAGGAATTGGAATTGCCGCGCTGCTCCTGCCGGCGAAGCGGTTGGCAGAGGCAGGTTTTCGCCAGCGCCTTTTTATGGGCGGGCGTAGCAAAGCGGATCTGGTCGGTGTGGAGGATTTCAAGCCCTTGGTGCGGGGGAGCCTGCTCTCGACCGAGGACGGGTCGGCGGGCTACCGCGGCTACGTCACTAGGCCGCTCGAGGATTACCTGGAGCACCACTCGGACAAGAAGTACTTGCTGATGGTGTGTGGGCCTTGGGCGATGTTACGCGCCGCCGTGCAACTGGCTGGAAGGTACGGACATCCGTGCCTCGTCTCGATGGAGAACCGCATGGGATGCGGCCTCGGCGTTTGCCTGGGCTGCTGCATCCGCGTCCATGGCTCCGGGCACGAGGCCTATCAACGCGTCTGCACCGAGGGGCCGGTTTTCTGGGCGGACAAGGTCGTTTGGCAGTAGGCAGGTCGGCAGATCGGCAGGTCGGCAGTGGGCAGGTCGGCAGGTGGGCAGTCGGCAGGTCGGCAGTGGGCAGTAGGTACGTAGGGCCTTCTTATGTCTCAGAGAAGCTTAAGGCGCGAATCGTCGGCTAACGACGGCCAGGCAACTGCTGCGGTCGTCGAGCAATTCGAGCCTCAAATCGAAACTGAAATCGCCGGCATCCGATTCCAAAACCCGGTCTGGACGGCGAGCGGCACTTTTGGATACGGCAAGGAGTTCGCCTCGCTCATTGATTTGAACGAGTTAGGAGCCATTGTCGTCAAGGGAATATCGCCGGAGCCGATGGAAGGGAATCCTTCGCCGCGCATCTACGAGAGCGAATCCGGGATGCTCAACGCCATAGGTCTTCAGAACGTGGGCGCAAAGCGCTTCCTGACCGAAAAACTCCCGTTCTTGCGAACATTGAAGGCCCGCTGCATCGTCAACGTCTTCGCCTACTCGACCGAGGATTATGTTCGTTGTGTCGAGATCCTCAACGAAGGCGATGGCGTCTCCGCCTACGAACTTAATATCTCGTGCCCCAATACGCGCTGCGGCGGCATCGTCTACGGCAGCGACCCGAAGCTGACGGAAGAAGTGGTGTCGGCATGCAAGAAAGCTGCGCGCTTTCCGCTCATTGTGAAACTATCGCCCAATGTCACTGACATTACGGTATTTGCGCGGGCGGCCGAGGCGGCTGGCGCGGACGCCCTGTCCCTGGTCAACACCTTGGTGGGAATGGCGATCGATATCGAGACGCGCACGCCCCGGCTCTCGAATGTAACCGGGGGTTTATCCGGCCCGTCTATCAAGCCGGTGGCCTTGCGCATGGTTTATCAGGCCTCGCGGGCCGTGGAAATCCCTATCATAGGACTGGGAGGTATCTCCACCAGCGAGGACGCCTTGGAGTTTATTATTGCCGGCGCTCGGGCTGTGCAAGTGGGCACGGCGAATTTCTACGATCCGGGCGCTTCGATTCGCATTGTGCAAGGCCTGCGCGACTATTGCCGGAGAAAGCGGCTTCACCTTTCCGAGTTAATCGGCTCGCTGAAGGTGCAGTAGCTCTCGGTTCTCGATGTAGCGCCGGTCGGCAATTGGTGGCCTGAACAGGCTGGGAAATAACGCCTGGATACTGTCATTCTGAGCGGAGCGAAGAATCTCGGCAGTTCCACAGTTTCAACGAACTACGGAGATCCTTCGTCGCCTGTGGCTCCTCAGGATGACGGCCAGAGGGGTTTGACATCAGTGCGGATTCCGGAACATTGACAGGCATCAAGCCGTTTGTTAGATTGACCGGGTTCCGCTTTAAGGAGTGTAGATCTGATTACGACCAGAAAGCTCTTGCTCTGGCTGGCGACCGCCGCAATACTTTTGTTGACTCCAGGATGCCTGGTGCGGCGGGTGAGGCATATTCCCCGTTCGCAGGTTGTGTCGCCATCACGCGTAGCGTCACTTGCTGAACTCGTCACTAAGCTCAATGCTTTAAGTCAAAGCGTTCGGACCATGACGGCAACGGTGGACCTCGAGCCGACCACCGGGTCGGTTTATTCCGGCGTTATCAAGGAGTACCACGACGTCCGGGGTTTCATATTGATCCAAAGCCCGTCCATGATTCGAGTGCTGGGTCAGGCTCCGGTGGTGCGTACCGACATTTTCGACATGGTTTCCAACGGGGAGGAATTCCGTTTGTACATCCCGCCCGTGGACAAGTTCTTCGTAGGGAAGACGGCCTTCCGCCGTCCCTCGAAGAACTCACTGGAGAACCTGCGACCGCAACACATTCTGGAAGCTTTGCTGGTTCCGCCTCTTGACCCCTCCACGGAGAAGTGGCTGCTCGAAGAGGCCCAGGAATCCGGGCGCCGATTCTACGTTATTGTCGTTGTGGAAGCCACCGATGGCGGAGAATTACGCCTGAAACGCAAGGCCTGGTTTGACCGGGCCGATCTCCAGTTAGCTCGAATGCAATTCTATGAGGCGCAGGGCCTTTATGTTGAGGACGTGCGGTATTCCGACTATCAGGATTTTCAAGGAATCACTTACCCTTCCCACATCGAGGTGATCAGGCCGATCGAAGATTACCGCCTGGCGATCACTATTTTGAAGGCCACCTTCAACCAGCCGATTAGTCCTGAGAAATTCGTCCTCACCCAACCTCCGGGTACGCAACTGATTGACTTGGCTGCGAAGGAGGAGAAACCGAGTGGTCAATAAGCTCATTCTCTCCAACATCCTGTATCGGCCCGTGCGAACGGCGCTGAGCGCCTTGGCGGTGGCCATGGAAGTGGCCATGGTGATGCTCTTCGTGGGGCTGGCTCACGGGCTGGTGAACGACTCAGCCCGGCGGCAGGAAGGAGTGGGCGCTGACATCATGGTGCAGCCCTCCAGTTCGTCGTTCCTGCTGGCTTTTTCTCAATCCCCCATGCCCCTCAAGATCGGCGACCGGATCGAGCAAATCCCTCACGTGCTGACCGTAGCTCCGACCCTGATCCTCTTCAACACGGGAGCGTTGAGTATGGTCTACGGCATAGACATGGATAGCTTTATCCGTGTCTCGGGCGGCTTCGCCTACCATGATGGCGGCCGGTTCACAAAATCCGACGACCTGCTCGTCGACGACCTGTATGCCAAGTCGAACCACATCAAAGTCGGGCAAATGGTCACCTTGCTGAACCACAAGTTCAACGTGTGCGGCATTGTCGAACACGGCAAAGGCGCGCGGCTTTTTATTCCCTTGCAAACCGCAGAGGACCTTCTCCAAGTCCAGGATAAAGCCACTATCTTCTGGGTCAAGTGCACTGAGCCCGCCTATACCGGCAAGGTTGTCGAGGCCATTCGTCAACTCCTGCCTCAATGCCAAGTCACTTCTGTGAAGGAATGGATGTCATTGATGACATCCAATAACCTGCCGGGCCTGAATGTGTTTACTACGGTCATCATAATCATCGCGGTGGGGATCGGGTTTCTGGTTATATTCCTGTCGATGTACACAACCATCACGGAACGAACCCGCGAGATCGGGATTTTGAAATCGCTTGGAGCGTCAAAAGGGTATATCATTGCAGTGATTCTGCGAGAGGCAAGCCTCCTGAGCGCGGTTGGGATCCTGGCCGGGTACGGAGTGGCGGTCATAATCCGCAAGATCATTCTGGCGAACTTCCCTACCTTAGTGATCGAACTGACCGTGCTGTGGGCATTTTACGCTGCGGCCCTGGCGATAGCTGGAAGCTTGCTGGGTTCGTTCTACCCTGCGATGCGCGCGGCTCAGCTTGACCCTGTGGACGCTCTGGCGTACGAATAAATGGAACCCATTATCGAGACTCGCGACCTGAAGAAAATCTACCGCATCGGTAAAGTCGAGGTGGAAGCGCTGCGGGGCGTGGATTGCATTATCCAGGAAGGCGAGTTCGTGGCCGTGGTGGGGCCGTCCGGTTGCGGGAAGTCCACCTTTCTGCACGTCTTGGGCGGCTTGACAAACCCCACCAGCGGGCAGGTGCTGGTGGATGGCAACGATTTCCAAAACATGACGGATGCCGATCGTACACGCTTTCGGCGGCATAAAATCGGCTTCGTCTTCCAGCGTTTCAATCTGCTGCCCACGTTGTCAGCGCGCAACAACATCGCCATCGCCCAACACATCCAGGGGAATGGTTTCAATCCCCACCGATTCCAGGCGGTAGTGGAGATGCTCGGCATTCAGAACAAACTCGATCATCGCCCCTATGCGCTTTCGGGCGGTGAACAACAGCGCGTGGCCATCGCCCGCGCAGTCATCTGCGATCCCAAGCTGCTCCTGGCGGACGAGCCGACCGGGAATTTGGACACTGAGAACTCGCAGACAGTGCTTACTATGATTCGCGGCCTCAATAAGACCTTTGGGCAAACGGTCCTGATGATTACCCATAACCCCGAGGCCGCCGCGGTGGCGGACCGTACCATTCACATGCGGGACGGCCGCATTGTTACGGATTGAGACTTTAATGGATCACAGCACGGAAATCCGGAATCCCTCCTTGCCGCAATCTCAGGACAATGCACTCAGTGGTGGCAGCGGAATGATATGGGACAAAATTAAGCTCGGCATCAAACGTACCGTCTTCTGGGCTTACCTGCGGGGGACCTGGCAGTACGACCTGTTGTGCGTGGCCATCCTGGCCTTCATTTTCCTCACGCCGCGCACGTGGTTTAGCGACCGTCCCACGCTGGGATTGACGGACCTTCGGCACCAGCAAGGGTTTGTCGAAATGGGACACGGAAAACAAGGTTGGCGCTACATGATTGACGCGCGAATTGTGGAATCGTATGCGGGTACAACGCCTGAGGACGCCATCCAGAATATCCTGAGCCGGCAATTACCCCAGCCATTCACCGTCCTATCGATCGATCCCATTACCGATAAGAACAAAATTGTACTAGGCTACACCGTGCTGATCAACAGAAGCGACAAGTGATGAACGGCGCTCATCGCCGCTTCCTTCTGGCCTTTTCGTGCCGCTCCTTCTACAATAGAAGAGGGAGGATGCCCTTGCGTCTCAAACTCACTCTCGTGTTAGCCGTCTTCGTCGCTGTGCTGGCGGCGCCGCTGCGAAGCGGCATCGCCGCGCCTCATCCGCGCAAGGGAAAACTCGCTCCCGATCTGTCCGAGATCCTGTCGCGCATGGACGATGCCGGCCGGCGCTTAAGGAGCCTTACCGCGAACCTCGAGTACACCAAGGTGACAGTGCTCGTCGATGATAAGTCTACGGAACAAGGCCGCCTCTTTTTCAGTAAAGGTAACAAGGGAAAGGGTGAGGCGATCCGGATTGAGATGCAGCAGCCCGAGTCCAAGGTCATCCTGTTCAAGAATAACAAGGCGGAAATCTATCTTCCGAAAATCAATCAGATCCAGGAATACAACCTGCAACAAAAGACCGGGTTGGTCGAGGAGTTTCTGCTGCTCGGCTTCGGAGCGGAATCAGGAGGTTTGACGAAAAGCTACAACGTGAAGTACCTGAAGGAAGAGGAACTGGGTGGCGACACTACCGCAGTACTCGAACTGATACCACGCAAGCAAAGCATCGCCGCTCAACTTACCAAAATCCAGATGTGGATCAGCGAAGATTCCTGGATGCCGGCACAGCAGCAGTTCTTCGAGCCGGGCGGCGACTATATGATCGCCCGTTACACCTCCATTAAGGTGAACCTGAAATTCCCCCCTTCCACTTTCGATATTCCCCCTTCCGCAGGAGCAAAGATCGTGAAGATGAACTAGGAAAGGGTAAAGGCTAAAGGGTAAAGGACAACGGTCTACCAAGTAGCCTTTAGACTTTAGCCTTTACCCTTCCATCCCATCTGCCGACCTGCCCTCGCCAGGACGTACGGCCCTTCCGGAATCACTGCGATGTGCGCGCCTCGCGGGAGGGATGACGTAAGTGCGCCGATGGCAGCCTCGGGCGTGTCGTAGGCCTTTCCCCAAAGAGCTGCATGATACTGCGCAGGCAGACCCGGAACGTAGAAGAGCACTTCTGCCTTGGCCGTCACGAGCGCGAGCTTTTCGAGTTGCCACTGGTCCACAACCACGGCCGCGCCGGCAATCTCAGCCATGAAGGCGCGGTCGGAGGGGTAGCTGGCCAGCAGCTTAGCGAATTCAGCTCCGCCGATGCCCTCCGCGCATTCCGCCAGCAGCAGGATTTTGCCGCCCGGCTTCACGATGTGCGAGGCAGCAGTGATTCCCTTGACGGCTTGGTAATACGTAAGATCCAACGGGTAGCCGGCGGAGGTGGTAATCACTGCGTCTGCCGGCTCATCCAACGTCTCAAGCATCATCTGCGAAACGAATTTCACCCCCTGGCGATGGGCCTCTACCGGCTCTCCCGCAAACACTGCCGCAATGGGGCGCCGCCCATTCCCACGCGCCAACGCCGCATCCACCAGGAAGTCGTGCCGTGCCATGCGGGCGATTTCCAGAAGCTCGCGGTGCAATGGGTTGTCTTCAATCGAGCCTTCCACGGCGCGCGCATCCCGCATGAATTTCGGACTGTGCAGAACCTTGATGGTCCTTTCGCCGGCGAGGCCCGGTGCAACCAGCTTCCGTCCGCCCGAATAACCCAGCATCAGGTGAGGTTCGATAAAACCCAACGTGATGTGGAGGTCGGCAGAAAGGAATCGCTGGTCGATATAAACAGGCGTTCCCGATGCGGTCTCGCCCAGGAAACCGTGCTCCTCGAGTTGGCGCGCCCGGTGGCTGTCGATGCGGTACTTCCCCGCCACCTGCTCTCCGCAAATCTCTTTGATCTCCGCCTCAGTGGCCGGACGGTGCAGGCCCGTGGCAATCAAGATGGTTGTGCGCTCGCGCGCGATCCCTGCCGCCTCCAACCTGGCCAGGAGAGGTGGCAGTACTTCCCGGTTCGGCGCGGGACGTGTGATGTCACAGACCGAAATCGCTGCTGACTGTTTCCCCGCTGCGAGTTCTTTGAGAGGAGGGCCCGCAACAGGATGGTCGAGGGCACTCTCGATCGCCGCTGCCGAATCCGCCAGCGGGACAGCCGAGCGCGCCTCCAGCACCTGATAGTGAAATCCCTCCGGCAATTCCAGACTGAGGCCGTTCTTTCCAAAAGCAAACCAAGTTTCCATAATCCGATTGTACCTTATCCAGTACCACAGGGCGGCTAAGCCGCAAGCGAAAGCAGATTCTTCGCGCGCCGCGAAGTAGGGGGACGGCTTGCCGTCCCCCCAGGGTTACTAGGCCGACGAGGGTAGGGCAAGCCCTACCCCTACACCATCTGGGGGCATCCAGGGAAATGGATTGAGTGCCAGTGCTGGGTCATTGCTCACGGCTCGTTTGCTGGGTTATCATAGAGATTCACCCCGGCCGCGTGATTGGCCCGGGGTCAGGGCAAAGAACAACAAAGGAGAAAAGGTATGGACATTCGGCGTCTAGGTGTACGCCCGCTTCTCACACTTCTGGTGGTCATGTTGTCGTTCTCGGCGGCTTTGTTTGCGGCTGAAAGCGTCTACAATTTCACCCTCCCGTCTATCGATGGCGAGCCCACTCCGCTCGCGAATTACAAGGGCAAGGTCATTCTTCTGGTGAACGTCGCCAGCCGCTGCGGTTTCACACCGCAATATTCGGCCCTGGAATCGATCTATGAAAAATATAAGGACCGGGGCTTTGTGATCCTGGGTTTCCCGGCCAACAATTTCGGCGGTCAGGAGCCGGGCACGAACGCCGAAATTAAGAATTTCTGCTCGACCAAGTACAGCGTCTCGTTTCCCATGTACGCCAAGGTCTCGGTGAAGGGCGATGATTGCACTCCCCTCTATCAGTACCTGACCAAGCAGGCGAATTCCAAACTAACCGGCGATATCAAATGGAATTTCACGAAGTTCCTGGTCGACCGCAACGGCAACGTTGTGGCGCGTTTCGAGTCGCCCGTCAAACCGGACTCTCCTGAAGTCACGGCGGCAATCGAAAAGCAGCTAGGGCAGTAGCGAGTGCGGAGCGACGGGCAAAAGGAGAGAAGACATGAGCGATATTCTGACGCAAGTTCTCGCCGCCAATGAGGCTTATGCGAAAAGCTTTGGCGATAAAAGCAAACTGGCAATGCCGCCGGCGCGGCGGTTTGCCATTCTAACCTGCATGGACGCGCGCCTGGATCCCGCTCGGTTCGCCGGTCTCAGCGAAGGCGACGCTCACGTGATCCGCAATGCCGGCGGACGGGCCAGTGACGACGCCATCCGGTCATTGGTCATTTCTTACAAACTGCTGGCGACGCGCGAATGGTTTGTGATTCACCACACCGATTGCGGAATGCTGGCGTTCACAAACGAGATCATGAGAGAACTGCTGGAACACAGCCTCGAGACTGCACAACTCGAGGGCGGCAAATGGAAGGACGTGGGGAAAGGGCCTGGTTCCGACGAAGGCCATTTCATCGAATGGCTCACCTTTAGCGATCAGGCCCGAAGCGTCGTGGCTGATGTGGCGCGGATCAAGGCTCATCCCTTGGTTCCGAAACACATCCCTGTCCATGGGTACATTTACGATGTGGCGACGGGCCGCCTTAACGAGGTCAGGGAAGCGACGAAGGTGGGAAAGGCCGGCTAAGCCGGACTTCCGTCTGCACTTCGACACGGGCGAGGCGTTAGAGTCCATGTGAGAACCTCGTTCGGGCTTTCATTCCAAGCGTCCATGGACCTGTGGCCCACCCACGGATATGAAAATCGCTGTCATTCTGAGCGAAGCGATGAATCTGCAGTTCCGGTCTGAGGCGAACTAATGCAGATTCTTCGCTTCGCTCAGAATGACAGGGGGCAAGGGTTATCCGCAGCTCGTAGGGCCCGAGCTCAGCACTGGTCCGCGGAACGATTCGGTGTGAAGACGCGGGTGCTGACATTATCTTTGAGAAGCGTCCAGAACCCGGCATCGAGGTAGGAGCGAATGGAGACGTAGCACCCGCCACAGTGGTTGGTGGGGACAAACTCTCGCATCATAGCTTTCTGCGACGTGTACTCGTTCTCAAACATCGAGCACGGACGCAGGCCGCCGGTTGGCGTTACGACCATAAACCTCTTCCCCGCGTTGCATCCCGGCACGGTTCCGTCACGGAAGAAATCGTGGATGCCCGACAGCGTCCAGGGCGAGTTGGCAATGCGGCCATTCTTGGACTTCAACTCCAATAATTGATCGAGGGTCTTACGCAGCAGCGCCAGGTCCTCTGCCGACCGAATGTAATGATCCATGCTCCCGGTCCGCAGAGGCGTATAAGCGCTGTAGGAGATAGAAACCCCCCACTGCTTGGCGCGTTCGTAGTTCTCGACGAGTGAGGGAAGGTTGTCACGCGTGATGGCCGTGTTCAACGCCACGTCATCGTAGCCGTGGCGGGCGAGCACGGGAACCAGTTTTTCGAGGTGAGCGTAAAGCCCGGGTGAGCGGCGGAATTCGTCGTGCCTGGAGTCGGGAAAGTCGAGCGAGATAGAAATCTGGTTAATGCCCAGGGGGCGCAATGCCAGATACTTCTCTTCCGTCAGCAACCGTCCATTGGTGACCAGGATGGTGTAGGGCAGACCACTGGGCTCTTTCACGGCCCGGATAATTTCCTCGAGATCCCTTCTCAGTAACGGTTCGCCGCCCGAGAGTTGCACCACCATGGGCTTGAGAGTGCTGCGGAGTTCCGAGTAATCCTCCGCGCGAAGCAATCCCGCCGGGTCGGGCTTCATCCCGCCCTTGTCGCAATGCTTACAATTGGCCGTGCAGGAATGAGTTAACTCAAATGAAACCACCAAGGGCCGATTGGTGCAGAAACTCCACGTGCCTCGGGCAATCATGCGAGCAGCTCGTGCAACAGGTATCGCTTTCAATGTTTACTCCGATAAATGGAATTGCACATTAGGGTTCGGTGCAACGTGCGAGGGGTCTGCCGGACGCCGGCCTGGTTCTCTAACCGGGCGCCTGGCCACGTTCCAAGGACACGATAGCATACTCCGGTAAGTGACCACGAGCAAGCTGTTTATCGAGGTAGCGCGGGAGTCTCGCCCGCGCAACGTCTCCCGGGTCATTGAACCGCCAGAATACGCAATTCAATCATCGTTTTCGACCATTCATATTATGTGGATTGTCATCTCTGGGACTATCAGGTACGGTTAGAGTTCACCTCTTGCCCGCGGGGTTGTCAGGGGCCTTACGTGACAGGCTGCCGGAAAGTGACAACGGGGCTTGACCCGAATGGACCAACTTAGTTTTCGCCGGACAATGCGGTTCTGGAACACGCGCCTCCGAGAGTGGCGTATGATCGCCGGCGGGTTAATCTCCACCCATCATCCGGTTCTTGCCCATCTTATTCCCATTCGCCGCTGCAATCTCTCCTGCGCATATTGCAACGAATTCGACAAAGTCTCAAAGCCACTTCCGCTCGAGACAATGTTCCGCCGCGTCGACCGGTTGGCAGCGCTGGGGACAACCATCATCACAATCAGCGGAGGCGAGCCGCTTCTGCATCCCGAACTGGAAGAGATCGTTCACCACATCCGCAGGCGCGGAATCATTGCCGGTTTGATCACCAACGGTTATCTGCTGACCCCTCAGCGCATCGAGCACCTTAATCGCGCCGGCCTGGACCACCTGCAAATCAGCATTGATAACGTTGTACCCGACGAGGTTTCAAAGAAGAGCCTGCGCGTTTTGGACCGCAAGCTGCGCTTGCTGGCGCGCTATGCGATCTTCCAGGTGAATATCAATTCCGTCCTGGGATCCTGCGTCCGTAACCCGGACGACGCTCTGGAAGTGGCCCGCAGGGCGCTCGAACTCGGCTTCACGAGTACCGTAGGCATTCTCCATGACCACGGCGGACAGCTTAAGCCGCTCGACGAACGCCAGCAGCAGCTCTTTGCCCTGGTCATGGAGATGGGCAAACGGTCCTACTCCCGCTTCAATCAGTTCCAGAAGAACATTTCACAAGGGCTGGGCAATGATTGGCGGTGCCGCGCCGGCAGCCGCTACCTTTATGTCTGCGAGGATGGTCTAGTGCACTACTGCTCGCAGCAGCGTGGATATCCTGCCATCCCCCTCGAGAAATACACGCGAGCCCACCTTGAACACGAGTATCATACTCAGAAGTCCTGCGCGCCCCGCTGCACCATTTCCTGCGTGCAGCAGGTCGCCATGCTCGACAATTGGCGCGACCCGCAAACGCGTCCCGCCTTCACCCCTGCCGATGCGCTGGTGCAACTGCAAGGGGCTAGGGACTAGTCCCTATCTTCCACTCTATTTGCGCGAGGACCCCGCCCAGGATTTTGGCGTCGTGGTTGGTGAGCTCAAGATCCCGCAATAGGCGGCGCAGTTTCCGAAGCGTGGCACTCCGGCTTTTTGGTTGCAGGTACCCCACTTGATCCAAGACGCGCGCAGCACGCTCGAAGAGGTGCTCGAGAGACTGGGCGCCCGCCGGATCCGACGAGTGAACAACGGGCCGCAGGGGACGTGCCGGCACAAGTCCAGCGCGCGACAACTCGTACGCGCAAACCGCCACCGCTTGTCCTAAGTTCATGGAAGGACAATCCACGACGGTCGGGATACGAACCAGGGCGTGGCAAAAACTCAGGTCCTGGTTCGAAAGACCGGTCTTCTCGGAACCGAAGAGCAGGGCGACGATCCCTTTCGCTCGGCGTCGCCGGAGCCAGGCAGGGAAATCCGGCAGCGAAATAAGGTCCCGGTCCAGATTGCGCCGGGAGCCTGCGGTCGTCCCAACAACCAAGGGTGCGTCCGCGATCCCATCGACCAAGCTCTCCACGGCGCGCGCCGATTTGACGACCTCCTCCGCTCCCACAGCCGACCGCGTCTCTTGCCATACCGGACCATACGGCGACACCACCACCAATTCGCGAAAGCCAAAATTAGCCATGGCTCGCGCCGCCGCTCCGATGTTCAACGGATTCCGTGGCCGCACCAGCACAAACCGCCAAATCAGATTGGGTGATCTCATAGCGGGAAATTGTAACAGAAGAGTGGTTGGTGGCTAGTGGCTAGCGGCGATGGGTTGCCGCCTCGGCGCCGACCGCTGAGAACTAGCCACTAGCCACTAACCGCTAGCCACTGCTACTATTGCCGCTATGTCTAATGATCCCTACGACCCCGAGTTGTTCCGGCGACATGGCCACCAGGTCGTCGACGCATTGGCAGCCTATCTTGAGTCCGCTCAAGCGGGTCAACTGCCGGTTCTTCCGCTCTGTGCTCCAATTGAACTTTCTGAGCAGTACCAGGGCCCGCTTCCACTTGACTCCGCCGATGACCCTGAGGCTGAGATCGCGCGCTGCCTGGCGCAGTTCCTCGGACAGAGCATCCACCTGCACCATCCCGGTTACATGGGCCATCAGCTTCCCGCCGTCTTGCCCGTGGCCGCACTGGCCGACTTGGTCGCAAGTCTATTGAACAATAGCGCCGCCGTCCACGAAATGGCACAGGCTGGGACGCAGATCGAGCGGCAAGTCATACGCTGGCTTTGCACATCGGTCGGTTGGTCCCACGATGCCGATGGCGTCCTGACCTCCGGTGGATCGCTCGGGAATCTGACGGCGCTGCTGGCCGCGCGCAACCACGCCACGCAAGGCGCGGCGTGGCGGCGGGGACTCCACGCAGGACCGCCGCTGGCTCTGCTGGTTTCCGACCAGGCACACTACTCTGTGGCCCGCACGGCGGGAGTCCTCGGGCTGGGTGAAGAGTCCATCGTCACGATTCCCACCGACCATTGTTTCCGGCTCGATGTTTCGGTACTCGACCGCCTGTACCGGCAGACAGTGGAGCAAGGGAAGAAGGTGGTTGCCATCGTAGGCAGCGCGGGCACGACGGCGACCGGGTCCTTCGATCCCTTGCGCGAGATAGGAGAGTTCTGCCGGGAGAAAGCCGTGTGGTTCCACATCGACGGCTCGCACGGCGCCTCGGCTCTTTTTTCAGAAAAGTATCGCAACCTTACGGACGGTATCGAACTGGCGTCCTCGCTGGTGTGGGACATGCACAAAATGCTTTTCATGCCCAGCCTGGTTACCGCCGTTCTCTTCCCTCAGCGGCGATACAACTATGAAGCCTTCTCGCAAGAGGCCAGCTATCTCTTCGCCCGGCGTCCCGAGGAAGCGGATTTCGATCTCGCGCTTCGTACACTCGAGTGCACCAAAAGAACCATGGGAATAAAGCTCTGGCTGGCTCTGCGCGTCCACGGCGCAGAGGCCATCGGTGAACTGGTGGCCAGGACGTTCGATTTGGCGCGCGAATTCGCGGCCCTGCTCAAAGCCCAACCCGACTTCGAAATGGCCGTGGAGCCGGCAAGCAACATTCTCTGTTTTCGTCATGTTCCGCCACGGGATCAGGAACGCCGGGAACGAGCCGGAACGGCTTGATAAGCATCAGTTAGATGTACGGCAACGAGTGGTGGCTTCGGGAAGGTATTTCCTGGTGCAGACAGTTTTGCGGAACAAACTCTATCTCCGAACCACGCTCATGAATCCATGCACTAAGGTCGAGGATCTTAAGGGACTGATCGAGGCCATCAGAGACTCGGGCCGTAGCGCTGACCTTCAGGTTAGTACCGAAGTGCCGACCTAAAGGTCGGCGCTACAGGTCGACGCACACTCTTGGGTGCCGGGCGTGAGGTGAGAAACCTTGGAGCAAACACATAAAACGATCACCACTTCCAATCTGACTCGGCGAAGACTGTTAACTTCCGGAATGCTCGCAGGAGTGGCAGCGGCTGTGCCTTCCCTGCCCCTGGTTGCCGGGACGGCGGCCTCCGCTCCTTCGGCAGCGCAGGCAAGCCTGAAGGCATTCGACTTGGATGAAATCACGGTTGCGGGGCTTCAGCAGGCGATGCAATCGGGCCGGCTCACGGCGCGTTCCATTGCGGAGAAATACCTGGCGCGCATCGAGGCGGCCGACAAGCACGGACCCGGCGTCAACACTGTCATTGAAGCCAATCCCGATGCGCTCGACATCGCCGAGAAGCTCGACCAGGAACGCAAAGCGCATCGCCCCCGCGGATCGCTGCACGGGATTCCTGTGCTTATCAAAGACAACATTGCCACCCGAGACCGAATGATGACCACGGCCGGTTCACTCGCTCTGGTAGGAGCGGAGGCGCCGAAGGACTCCTTCGTGGCGAAAAAGCTTCGCGAAGCCGGCGCCGTCATTTTGGGAAAAACCAACCTGAGTGAATGGGCCAACATCCGGTCGTCTCACTCGACCAGCGGCTGGAGCGGACGCGGCGGACTGACCCGCAATCCCTACGCGCTCGACCGCAATCCGTGCGGCTCAAGTTCCGGTTCGGGCGCCGCCGTGTCTGCAAACTTCTGCGCGCTGGCTATCGGCACAGAGACCGATGGTTCCATCGTCTGTCCCTCGGGGGTCAATGGGATTGTCGGGATCAAACCCACCGTCGGCCTGGTCAGCCGCGCCGGGATCGTTCCCATCGCGCATAGCCAGGACACGGCCGGGCCCATGGCTCGAACGGTGACCGATGCGGCGATCTTGCTCGGCGCACTAACCGGGGTGGACACCGACGATCCGGCCACAGGGTTAAGCCAGGGAAAGGCGCTGACGGATTACACCCGATTCCTCGATCCTAATGGGCTGCACGGTTCGCGGATCGGAGTGGCGCGCAAATCGTTCGGCATAAGCGATGCAGTGGACTCCTTGATAAACCAAGCTATCGACGAGATGAAACGCCAGGGTGCGGTGATTGTGGATCCAGCCGACATCGAATCCATGGAGCAGGTCGGGGAGTCCGAATTCCAGGTACTCCTTTACGAACTTAAGGCTGACCTGAACTCTTACCTTGGGGCGCTGGGTCCCGGCGCACCCGTGCATACCTTGGAGGAGATCATCGAGTTCAACGAGCACAATCGCGAAAAGGAGATGCCTTACTTCGGACAGGATACATTCATCAAAGCGCAGGCCAAGGGACCGCTGACGGAAAAGGCGTACCTGGACGCACTCGAGAAAGATCATCGCCTCACCCGCAAGGAAGGAATCGATGCGGTCATGGAGAAGTTTCAGTTGGATGCGCTGGTGGCGCCCACAGGGGGACCGGCCTTTCTGACGGACCTGGTTGACGGCGATCACGACGTCGGCGGCAGTTCAACGACCGCGGCGGTGGCGGGTTATCCGAACATCACAGTGCCAGCCGGCCTTATCTTTGGCCTGCCGGTCGGAATTTCCTTCTTCGGCAGAGCTTACAGCGAGCCGACTTTGATAAAGCTGGCCTATTCATTCGAGCAGGCCACCCGGCATCGCCGTGCTCCGCGGTTTCTCCCCACCGTGGATTTGACGAAGTAGCACGGGCACTCTTGCCTGTGCTCATCTCGAAAGATACCGATCCACGGGCAAAGAGTGCCTGTGCTACTTGGGCGCGAGGTGAGGATTGGAGGCGAAATAGTAATAATTCTCACCTTGGTCGACAGTTTCGCCAACCACGACTAAGCCGTGGTCCCGTAATATCTGCTGGTACCGCTCCGCTCCCAGCGAAATCGAAATGCGTCCGGTCAGCGAGTCGGACCACGTGGCGGCCTCGTGAGGAAACGTAAATAGAAACTTGCCACCCGGATTTAGTGCTTTGGCGACCTTGCCGATGAGGGTGGTTTGGGTATCGGGCGGCAGCAGAAACATCAAGCCCCATGCGACGACGGCGTTAAACGTGCGCCAGAAGAATTCTGAGTCCTCTACCGCAGCGCATTCCGCGTGGGCTTGGGGGAATCGTTCGCGAAATGCAGTGATCAGGGTCGCGGAGGCGTCTACACCGTAAATGACGAAGCCTTCGTCGGAGAGCGCTTGCGAAACCGGATATCCATGACCGCACCCGAGGTCGAGGATCTCGGTTCCGGGCGGTAAAGTTCTGCTCCACTGCCGCACCGTCGCAGGCCCGATGCGCGGATTTCGAGCCCGCATGAAGGTTTCTGCGATCTGCTCGTAACCGTTCGACTTGTCTTGCGGAATCGTGTTCACCACCGTGCTAAGAGGAGAACTCCTGACAGCTACCACCCCTACCCCCTCCTTACAAAGGAGGGGAACCCGACTTTCAATTCCCCTCCTCTCTGAGGAGGGGGGTAGGGGTGGTGAGCATGGTGGCGCGGAGCAGGCCACCCGCTACTGATGAGGGGCCGCAGGGATTGTGGGCGCGTTCGGCTGATCGGTAGGAGTGGCGCTCACGATGCGGACTTTCGATTTGAATTGTTTATAGTCAGTGTAACGAAGAATCTCTTTGATATGCACGCCGCCGTTGGAAAAATAGAGTGTGTCATCAGCCATGGTGTAAGTGGGAAACCAATATTTCCCGTCGATCTGCTCGCGGTAGGTGGTAAAACGCGGAAACAGGTTTTCGCCCTTCCTGGTGTGTAATTCGGGCACGGGCTTGCCTTCCGACTTCACGATTTGCAAATCCTGGTCATCGACCCAGACGACGCCCTGAAAGTACTGGCGCCCTTTCTGGATTTCTTTGGGACGGATGGAAAAAACGTAAGCTGTAATTTCGTCGACCTTCACATGTCCCAGGTACTTGATCTCGTACTCCGGCAGTTCGTCCGTGGTGAGTACGAAGGGCTGGGTGTTGCGGAAAGATGTGAGATCCTCTTCGGTCAGAATGATTTTCTTCAGCGTATCCGCAGGGGCATAGGTGACGCGCTCGATGCGTTTGCCGGAATCGTCAAAAAGGATGTCCCACTCCTGCTCGTAAACGCCCTCAATTTCGTTGTCGGGTCCCAGTTCTTGAACCTTGTTGATCTGGTGGTAGGTGTAGTTGTCGCGCGCCGCCTTGAAGAGTTTCTCTTTGGCAGCGAACTCCTGGATGATTTTCTGGATCTGGTCCGGGCTGGGATCAGTCAGTTCCTTTGCGTCTTTGGCGGATGCCGGCTTGGCGATGGTCGCCTCAGGCGCGGTGAGTTTGTTCAAGGTGTCCGCCACTTTCGAATTCACCTCGGCGGGTTGGGAGTTGGCAGGCGGCGTATTAGGGGAAGCGGATTGCTGGGGAGCGGTAGCAGCGCCAGCCGAGGGACCTTCGCCTGTCCCCGCAGGTACTGGTGAAGAGGCGCCGACCACGATTGCCGGAGAAGTGGCTGCCGGCCCGTTGGGAGGAGTGGCTTGGGCTACAGTTTGCTGACTAGCCTCGGGGCCACCTGCCGGCCGAGCCAACAGGCGCTTGATCCTCTCCTCGAGCGTGCCGATATCACGCGGCTCACCTTCGAATCTCGAATATATCCGCCCGTCCCGTCCGATCAGCACCGTGGTCGGCAAACCCGAGACCCCACCATAGAGCCTGCGGGTGTAAGCGTCGCCCATGGCCATGGGATAACTGATGTTACCGTGCTGGTAAAACTCCTCCACGGCCTGCTTGTGGTCACTGACGGCAATACCGACGATCCGCAGCCCTTTGCTATAGTACTGGTCGTGTAGCCCGACCAGCTCGGGAATCATTCTGCGGCAATGCGGGCACCAACTCGCCCAGAAATTGACTAAGACTACCTTGCCTTTATAATCCGCCAAATCTATCTTCTGTCCTGTGACTGAAACGAGCGAGAAACGCGCCGCATAAGGCCGGTCGTTCCCCTCCGAACTACTCTCGAGGCCGCTTAATGTGTCTGAAACCTTCCGATCCACCTCTGTGGGATTGGAAACCGGCGAAGGTGCCGTCGCGGCCGGGTTCTGTGCGGCGGGGGCTGTAGCTGGACTGGAGGGGGCGGCCTGGGCTCTTGGACCTGCTTCGGTTATTGCGTCGATCAAATCATCGCTGGCTCCAGCGTCGTGGAATTTCTTAGCCAGATCCGGGTTCATCTTGAAACTGACGCCTCGTTGTTTAACCAGCGCGATGATCTTTGGCGACGGAGAACCTCCAAGAAGCAGCAGGGTCACGTCATCGGCGTTCAAGGGCTGATCCGCAGCCGCAGCCAGGAGGGCGAACAAGCCCGCAACTACCACCGTCAGTATTCCCGCAACTGCTTTCCTGGTCATAAGTTGGTGATCCCTTCTCGAGCCCTACGCACTAACCTGGCGGCAACTTCCCCTTACTAAATAGAGTACACCTCAAGCCCAAGAGTTGTCTTGCTCTTTTGGAACTTGGGGGCCGGGGTCAGAGACGCGATCAGGAGAGCCTTCCGGCGCGATGGGGGATTCCGTGGGGTAGCCAAGCTCCAGCCAAGCGTCAAAACCACCAAGCAGAGGCCAAATAACTTTGTAACCTTTTCCCTTGAGTAGAAGCGCCATCCTGGCGCTGGTAGCCTCGTTCGGTCAAGTACAGTACATGACCACCGGGCGGTCTTTCGGGATTTCACCGTTGCGGCGATGGAATTCGCCGGGAGGAATGTGAATCGCGCCCGGAATCTTCGAGCCTTGTTGCCGATAGGCGAGGTCAGACCGCAGATCGACAATGACCAGTTCCTCGCCTTGCTCGAGGCGTTGCTTCAAGTCCTGCGGAGAGATGCGCGACCTTTCGAGCAGCCGGAAGAATCGCCGGCGCTCAAACCATTTCAAAAGAAACCACCCGGCCAGGAGGACCAACAGAATCAAGGCGCTGGTCCTTCCGAGCGCCGCCAACCAGTCGAGCAACCACTCAACCTGCGCCCGAAAACCCAGCCCTAACAACAAGGCGGACGTTACCCAAAGGCTAATCCCACCCAGATCGAACAGCACAAAGCGAGCGTAAGAGTTATTAAGCATCCCAGCCAAAGGGGAGGCGACCGTAGCCAAACCGGGTATGAACTTGGCAATCAGCAGCGTCTTCAGACCGTTTCGGGCGAAGAAATCTTCCGTGCGGCCAACGCAGGAATCAGGACTCAGGGAGAGAGAACAGAGCTTGCGGAGAATCGATCGGCCGCGCCGTCGACCGAGGTAGTACCAGAGGGAATCTCCCCAAATTGCCGGGAGCACGCTGAGCGCTACAATGACCGCCAAGCGGAAGTGAAGCTCCGCTGCCAATGCGGCGCCAATCATGATGACCGGGAAACTCGGAATGGGCAACCCCAGGCTCTCCGCAAGAACCACGAGGAAGAAAATAGGGTACCCGTAATGTCTTAGAACCTGGACCATACCGAGCTACCGCACCGCGGCATTGGGGTAAAAAATTCTCCGAATATGCCTCGCCGCCCGGCGCCGCGTCTCTCAATTAGATGAAACACGACGGGCGGAGGCTCCGAGGTGGAGTGAAGTTACTCTTAGCAGTCTGCGTGCGGAAACGCTAGCAGAGAGCTTTCGGTGCACCTCAGGATGACAAAACCATCAACTGTTTCACCTTTTTTGGTAACACGACGCCGCTCAGGTGCGTCTTCGCGACGTGGCGACACCCCCCCGATCGGCACTATCTGCTAGCGGCGAAAAGGTACGAGAGAATTGCGTTGTAAGGATTCCGCAGGCGCCGCGGGGCCGCCCTGGCAGGCGACCTTGCCGCTACTGCCGGACCCAAGGGCGCTTAGCGCGCCCGGCGCCTGTTCTTAAGCCGTGATTGGCGTAATTTGTGGGCTTTGCGCTTGGGTTTTGAAATCGCGAACGTAACCGTTCCCACTCGACGGACCTTCCATCCTTCCGTCTCTGGGACCTTGCTGTCTGCATCCATGGTAAGCTCTCAATTGTCTGTTTAGAGTCGGCTTTACGCTGCCGTTGGGCGATTCCGGAAAACGCGGTGTCGCCGCTACTTCTCAGGTTCGATTGAGGTGACGTTAATCGTGTCACCCTTAACCGAACCGGTGACCTTCACTTTCTGCCCTGCATATTGCTCAGGTTTCTTCTGATCGCTGAGCTGATAGACCTTTCCGCTGGCGTCGGCAAGCACGTATTTGCTCCCGGCCTTCACACACGCCAAGGTACAGTCTTTGTCACTCTGTCCCGGCATCATGTGTTTCGCGCCGCACATGGAATCACTGATACTCCCGACAATAGTCTTTGCCGCGGCTCTCGCCGTTCCGGCGAGGCTCAGGCCCACGACAAACGAGAGTAGCACCCCATAAATGGCGATTCTCCGCATTTGGTCACCTCTAAGCTATTGTAGCTGAAAAGAAAGCGTCGCGAGAAAGAAGTTATGGGCCAGTGATAAACGTACGGGCAAGTACAGCAAATACATGGCAGTCGCCGACTCGACCGCGGAATCGTGAAAAGCGATCCCTCTCTTCAGTTGAAAAGGGTCAGGGGTGATCGGCCCAAAGGCAACCACCCTCCCCTAGCGCCGCCTCCGCACGAGGAGGAGGATAACTTCCAGAGCAGGCTGGGAAAGAGGTGGGAACGGAAGCGCGGAACTGCAAGTTTCTCTGCTGCAGTCCTTTACGCGCGGCCCCGCTCCCCCACACTACCCCGTTCGCCCCAGTCGTTGGTTCTTTTTGTTTTCCGTAGCCAGGATTACAAATGTCTACTTGCCCCCGACGGGAGAAACATCAGCAACCGTAATCGTACTCTCGCTCAGGCTGCCCGTCACCTTCACAGCCTTCCCACCCATTCCCTTAAACTTATCTTGATCATTGACCTGGTACACTTTCCCGTGGCTGACCAGAACGTACTTGGCACCGCCCGACACGCATTTTTCCACGCAAGTCTCAGCCGCTTCGCCAGCCTTGGCGTGCTTGGCTCCACAATGCTCGTCGCTGACCGTGCCCACAAACGTCTTGTTTTGAGCCCAACTCAGACAGCCAAAAGCGAACAACATCATCCCAACCATGGCAATTCTCTTGATCATCGTATTCCTCCTCTTTTTTTTCCAAGATTTCTTATCCGCCCCTGCGGTGGCAAGACAGCATTGAAGCCGATTCGAAGTCAGTCAATCCCCGACGCACGATGCCTCGAGAGAATCGGTCCTCCCGGACCCGAATTCGAGCTGTTTGTCCTTGCCCTGACCAGACTAATTGTACCTGCGATTGGGTCCCAAGACAAGCCAATTCAGATAGCAGTAGTGTCCCTATTTCAACTGGTAGCACCGAGCCATAGGTCGGCAGATGCTGGCCTAAAGGCCAGCGCCACGCCGAAACTGGTAAGCCACCTTGCACCTGCCTACATTGCAATTTCACGCGTCGGCATCTAAAATCAAAAGGAAAGGAGCGAGACATGGATAATGACGTTCTGCGGATTGCCGGCAGGGAATTTCGTTCGCGACTGATCATCGGCACCGGAAAATACAGGAGCTTTCAAGAAATGGCTCGGGCCCACGAGGCTTCCGGCGCAGAAATGGTGACGGTCGCAGTCCGACGCGTGAATCTCACGGACCGCAGCAAAGAGTCTTTGCTCGATTACGTGGACCGTCAGAAGTACTTCATTTTGCCCAATACGGCCGGCTGTTATAGCGGCGACGAGGCTATTCGTACGGCGCGCTTGGCTCGGGAAGTAGGTCTTTCCAACTGGATTAAACTGGAAGTGATCGGAGACGAGAAGACGCTCTTCCCCGACAATTTCGAGTTGGTGCGTGCGACGGAGGTGCTGGCCAAAGAAGGGTTCGTCGTCTTACCGTACACCAATGACGATCTGATATGCGCTCGGCGGCTCATCGACGCGGGGGCGGCGGCAGTGATGCCCCTGGGAGCGCCTATCGGGTCCGGCCTGGGCATTCAGAATCCCGCCAATATACGCATCCTGCGCGAGATGATCACCAGCGTGCCCATGATCGTTGATGCCGGGGTAGGTACGGCGTCCGACGCAGCCGTAGCCATGGAACTGGGCGCCGATGCGGTCCTGATGAACACGGGAATAGCCGCCGCTCAAGACCCCATCCTGATGGCACAAGCGATGCAGCACGCTATCATCGCCGGCCGCCAGGCTTACCTCGCCGGCCGCATGCCCAGAAAACTCTACGCCGCAGCTTCCAGTCCGTTAGAAGGAGTGGTGCGATAAGAGACGCCTTCTGCCGAACCCAATCGACTGCGAGCAGTCCCGCACGCGACAGCGCCTGTGAGGGGATCGAGGCGAGAATTGTGTTGTCTGAGGGTTGGCTGGTTCACTTCGCCGAGTGGTCGGGAGCGGCACGAGGAGTTTGCTCTTTGTGGGGATCCTTTTCGGGCACGCCGGTAAAGATTAATTCTCCTGGACGGGCCAGCCCCATTCCCTCGCGCGCCACACGTTCGATGGCTTTGGGGTCGGACTGAAGTCTCCTTGATGCGCTTGTCGAGTTGCGCGTTTTCGTCCTCGAGTTGGCGAATCTGCTGCCGAAGGCTTTCAATTTCCTTTCGTTCCTGGCGCAGCGCCATGAAGCCATGCGCCCCTAAGATCTCGTGGACGACCAGCACTACACAAACCACAACGAGTGTGTATGTCACGTAACGGCGTAGAGTTGCCGTGTCCCAGGGGAGCATTTCCATTGCCCAAGCGCGGAGCTTTCCGCAGTGCAGGCCCACCTGCCCGATCGCTCGCTGCAACGGCGTCTTGCAGCCGGCCGCCCTGCCGCGGCCTTTGTCGCGCCCTGCAAATCAGTGGTCCGCATCGTGGGCCGGCAACAGTCCGGTTGGCATTGCCGACCCTGCACGCGCTATTGTATCCTGAGCAGAAGCTTCGAGCAAGCGAGTTGTCCGGAGGAGAGTTATCCGGAGTTGCGGGTGTAAGCCTAAACGCCCGGTGGGCACGGCACTTGCGAAACTTCGCGGCAATGCCGGCGGAGCGGGAGGCATTGTGACGGATAAAATCGTGATCCTCGTCACGGCAGCAAACCCGGATGAAGGCCGGAAAATCGCACGTCATTTGGTAGAGGCTCAACTTGCCGCTTGCGTAAACATCATTCCGGCCATCGAGTCGGTTTATCGCTGGCAGGGCCAAACCCTCGAAGACGGAGAATGTCTGCTGATGATCAAAAGCGCCGGGGCATTGTTTGCTGAGATCGAATCTGAGATCGTAAACCTCCATAGTTATCAAACGCCTGAGATCATCTGCCTCCCAATTGTGGAGGGTTCCCGCAAGTACCTGCAGTGGATATCCGAGTCCGTGAAGCCGCTAGGCGCAGCGAAGACCGCTTAGGGGCCGGCACCAGTCGAACATAAGTTGTGGAGAAGATTCATTTGAGTAGTCGATAAGAGGGAGATCGAGGAAGGAGTGGTCATAGCATGTTTGGCTCGAATTATTCGCGGCCCGCAATTTGGATTTGTGTCGGTATAGTTATTCTACTTTCCGCCGTGGTTAGCAACTCTGCGCAACAGCCGCCGCCCCCCCAGTTCAGTTTCAACGTCGTGGTGAAAGAGGCCGAAACCGGTGAAATCATCAGCCAGGCGCGCCTGACTCTCACCTTCAAATCCGGCAAGCTCCATCATGTTGTCTCTTACGGAGCGAAAACCAATGCACAGGGACAGTGCCGGTTCACGAATATTCCGGGAGGAACTGTCCATTTGTTCGTAACGGCTGAACGTCATCAGAGTTTTGGCAAAGAAATTGAGCTTGAACATGATGATCAGACCATTGAAGTCAAACTCAAGAAACCGCAGCCCCAACTTTAATATTGCAAGCGCGCGATGGGCATGCCAAATCCAGAATAAAAGAGAGAGAATTCTTGAGGGTTAGGGGTCAGCTCAAAAGATGCTACAGGTTGGTGCAAAGAGTTCGAAGCTCTTCCAATCGTTAACCTTCGCTTAACATGAAGCCACCTTTTCCACAAGGTTTTCAACAGAGTTGTTGAAAAAAAACTTCGATGAGCGCTCTGACGAATGTCAGAGGGTTGGGAAGGGATTGGCAACACTTCGCGCCCCCCTTCCTTTAGTAGAAGATGGCTGTACCCTGCACCTGTCCTGGTACCAGTACCTTCTTTGGCGCTGAACTACTTAGGAACAGTAGGTGCACTTGGCGTCGAAGGCGCTTTTTGCGGCCCAGTGGGCGAGGCAAAATAAGCGTCGTCCATCCAAATCTTGGATTTTGCTTTTAGGGCATCCATCGCAGAGTTGATCTTTTGAGGCCGGAGAGTGCTTTCTATTTTTGGCGTGGCGCTTTTCAAATCCCCTGCCTGGTGCGCGACAACTTTGACAAATCCCATCGCCGTCCCAAAGTCAAACACTTCAGTTACCTGGCCGGGTTTGAGCTCGAAGGCCGCCTTCACCATGTCCGCTGGGCCCTGCCCCCGGTGAATCGGAAAAGGCTGGCTATCCACCCGCACGACATTGGCCATTTGATATTTGTCGGCCACTTGCTTTGGGTCTTGCCCGGCGATGAACGCCTGGCGGATCTCTTCCGTGCGGGCCTTGGCTTCGTCTGGCGGAAACCCCGGGGTCCCCTCCTTGGCTCCTTCCGGTTTCTTGCGAACCGTAACTTGGAGCACCTGGAGTTCCTCGAAGTCGCTTTGATGCGCGGCAAAATAATTGCTCGTCTCTTCAGGTGTCACGACTACCCGTTGCAGGATTTGCTGGTACTCCTCTTGCGCCAGGATCTTGAGGCGCGTCAAGGCGAGCGTCTCCTTGTAATCGGGAGAATCGTCAAGATGATTGCTAAGGGCTTCACGGGAGAGAACAAGCATCATAACATACTCATCTCCCAGGGGCTTCTTCCCTTGCCGGGCCAGAGAATTCTGAGCCTGCTGAGGAAGACCGTGGATGGCTTTTTCAATTGCCTCTTCACTTACCGACTGATCGTCGACCTTCAACACCACCTTATCAGGCGAAGCCGGCGCGGCAGCAGGGGCCGGATTCGGGGTTGTCCCGGCAGGCGCTTGCCCGCCGCCCGCCCGGCCGCACACAACACCCGTAACAAGCGCCGCGATTAGCGCCCCCCCTGTCAACCCAAACGCTCGACGCCACCTGATTTGATCCATTGACCTCGCCTCACAATTCTTTTTAGCTGCCCGAAAACCAATCATCTTAACACAACTCGCCGTCCCCTGCTGGCCCCAGCACGGAATGGTAATGTCCTAATCTAACTGCTAGCGCCGATCTTTAGAGCCTGCCCTGAGCGGAGCGAAGGGTCGGCAGATGCTGGCCTGAACAGGCTGCAGAAAAACCCGTTGCCTAGTCAATCCGAGCGGAGCGAGGAATCTCGCTCTGGTTTGTTTTCTCGGCACGGCGAGATTCCTCGTCGCCTGGGGCTTTCCTGAAAGTCACGTCATTCCCGGGCAAGTGGGAATCCATTGGGCCGACAATGGGTCCCCGCTTTCGCGGGGACGACGCTGATTTTCATTGCCTAGGGTGGGCCGCAGGCCCATGGAAACTCCTCGGAATGACAGCCCACGAGGTATTTGCGCGACCTGTGTAGGCCAGCACCGGACTCTCGACCGGTACGGTCGCAGAATCTTATTATCAACTGATATAATTGAATCACAATGGAACACGATATCAGCTCCAGGAATTTCAATCTTTCCAGCGACTACCAGCCGCGCGGCGACCAGGTGACGGCCATTCAGGAACTTGTGCGGGGAGTTGAGGAGGGCAAACCCCATCAAGTTCTGCTTGGGGTCACCGGCTCCGGCAAGACCTTTACAGTTGCCAAGGTCATTGAGGCGGTGAACCGCCCCACCCTGATACTGGCTCACAATAAGACGCTTGCCGCCCAACTCTATCACGAATTCCGGTCCTTCTTTCCGCGCAACGCCGTCGAGTACTTTGTCAGCTACTACGATTACTATCAGCCGGAAGCCTACATCCCAGCCTCCGACGTTTACATCGAGAAAGAAGCGACCATCAACGACGAACTGGATAAGCTTCGCATGTCCGCGACACGCTCGCTCTTCGAGCGCCGCGATTGCGTGATCGTGGCCAGCGTCAGTTGCATTTACGGCTTGGGGTCGCCGGAAGCCTACTACGGAATGGTCCTGCTGCTGGAAAAGGGGCAGAAGATCGCGCGGCGAGACATCCTGCGGCGGCTGGTCGAGATCCAATACGAACGCAACGACGTGGACTTCCGTCGCGGCGCTATCCGCGTGCGCGGCGACGTCATTGAAGTTTTTCCCACTTATGAGGATGTTGCTTACCGCATCGAAATGTGGGGCGACCAGGTGGAGAGCCTGTCACAGATTGATCCACTGTTCGGCCAGGTGAAGCAGACTTACTCCCGCCTGCCGATTTATCCCCGAACGCACTACGTGTTGCCTGCCGAAAGAAAAGACGACGCGGTCGAGCGCATCCTCAGCGAATTGGAATGGTGGCGGGGTGAACTGGAGAAGCAAGGCAAACTGGTGGAGGCCCAGCGCGTCCAGCAGCGCACCATGTTTGACCTCGAGATGATGAAGGAGATCGGCTATTGCCACGGAATTGAAAACTACTCGCGCCACCTTTCCGGCCGTCTGCCGGGCGAACCGCCGCCAACCTTGCTCGACTACCTACCCCAGGACTCCCTGATCTTTGTCGACGAGAGCCACCAGACGGTGCCGCAATTGCGCGGCATGTACCACGGCGACCGGTCCCGCAAGCAAACGCTTGTAGACTACGGTTTTCGTTTGCCGTCCGCGCTGGACAACCGCCCGCTCTCCTTCGAGGAATTCGAACACCGGGTGGGCCAGTTGCTTTATGTCTCGGCCACTCCCGGCCCTTACGAGCTGACCAAATCCGGCGGCGAAGTCGTCGAGCAAATCATCCGCCCCACCGGACTCATTGACCCCGAGGTGGAAGTTCGTCCCACGCGCCACCAGATCGAGGACCTGTTGGGAGATATTCGCAGCCGGGTGGAGGCGAACGAACGGGTTCTGGTGACCACGCTCACCAAGCGCATGTCCGAGGACCTGGCGGAGTATTATGCCGAAGTCGGCGTGCGCTGCCGCTACCTTCACTCCGAGATCGAAACCCTCGAGCGTGTGAAAATCCTGCGCGACTTGCGGCGTGGCGAGTTCGACGTGCTGATCGGCATCAACCTTCTCCGCGAGGGGCTGGACCTTCCCGAGGTGTCGCTGGTCGCCATTCTCGACGCCGACAAGGAAGGCTACCTGCGCTCGGCCGGAGCGCTGATCCAGACAATGGGACGCGCGGCGCGGCATTTGCACGGGAAGGCCATCCTCTACGCCGACCGTATGACGGAATCAATGAAGCAGGCCATCGCGGAAACTAATCGCCGGCGCGCCAAGCAGACTCGCTACAACGAAGATAACGGCATCACGCCGGAGAGCATTGTCAGACCCGTTGATATGGTTTTGGCCTCGATCGTGGCGGCGGACTATGTCGAGGTGCCCATCGACCTGCCGGAGGAACCCGTCACTCCTGACCAACTCCAAGAACTCACCAAGAGCCTTGAGAAACAAATGCGCGAAGCCGCCAAGCAGTTTGAGTTCGAGAAGGCCGCTCAGCTCCGCGACCGCATCAAGGCTTTGAAAGAGAAAGCGGCATCTGCACTCGCGGGAGTCGAGCAGTCGACGAGTCAGGAAGTCGAGGCATCTGGGGGGCACCAATCGAGCGGTCAACAAACCTAGGAGTCGACAATGAGCATCCCCGTCACCACAACCTTGAACATTGACGGTTACCGCATCAGAGAATATAAGGGAGTTGTGCGCGGCATCATCGTCCGCGCGCCGACCATAGCCCAGGGTATCCTGGGAGGATTGAAGAGCATTATCGGAGGGCGCATCGGCGCCTACACCGAAATGTGCGAGCAGGCTCGCCAGCAGGCCTACGATTTGATGATCGAGCATGCCATGGCGGTAGGCGCCAACGCTGTCGTCGGCCTCCACTACGATGCCTCAGAAGTAGTAGGACGAGAGTCCGCGACAGAAGTCCTCTGCTACGGAACCGCCGTCGTCATCGAGCCACTGCCACGATCTTAGTCGCTTGGTTCCGGTTCGCTTCGCCCGCCTGTGACGCTGTCTTGGTTTTGTGTTTCCCCGAGCCGTGATTCACGTTTGACCCCGGCTCCGATCTCACGCAATGCCTCAATCTCCGGTAAAGTAAGAAGGTCTTTGGGGCGGCCTGTTGCCCGCTTCGACTGGATCAGGCCGTCGAGCGACAGCACGGCGCACTCGAGTCCGAACAGGACAAGGTTGACCGATAACGTCTTTGCCTCTTCATACCCTCCAATTCCGGTGACCTCGCCGAGCAGGTCAATGTCCCCCAAGTCAGTCGTCAGGGTGAAGTTCATCCCGTTTGAGATCGTCGCCGCGTCTAAAAAGAAGGGCAAATGGTTTACAACGCCGCGCAACCGAGGATGGAAGGGCTCGAGGGCGCTTGCGAGACGCTTGATGTTGTCACGGCTTCGATCGTAGCAAATATCGAGATCGTATGTGAGATGGGGGAGGCCGTGAGCTGACGCAGCCGCGCCGCCGATGACAACAAATCGAACTTGAGTGTTTGAGAGGACCCTCAGGCTTACCTGGAAGTTAATCATGGGCCGAAGTTTTCATGGCGGCTTGCCAGTCGCGTACAAACTCTTGTGCGTCAGCAAGTCTCTCGAGACGCTCGGTCGGAGTTAACTCAAGCGTACTTACTAGCAGCGTGAGATCAGCCCCGAACTCTTTGGCGGCGGCAATCTTGCTGCCTGCGGGTGGTGATGAAATCAGTCGGATTAGCTTGTCTCGTTCTTCTTTGGTCATACTCAAACCTGTTTGCATTATACACAATTGGTTTGGAGTTCGCAGGGCGCCGTCATTCCCGCGAAAGCGGGATTCACAGTTCTTCACAGGCGTGGTTCGGCACGTTTTACAAAATGGATTCCCGCTTTCGCGGGAATGACGGTGTCCAGTTGGAGAGGGTGCGCATTAAGGCCCTGAGCGCTTATCCAACCGGGGTTGGCGGCCATCCTGCCATTCTTTCTTCACGTGAAAGGCTCGCGCGTTACGAGTATCCGACTAGATTCAAAACAAAGGGCGGGGAAACATTCCTCCCCGCCCTCTGTTTCTTACTGTCAACTGTCGACTGTCAACTATCTCAGTACATCCCGCCGCCCATGCCGCCGCCGCCCGGAGGCATCGGGTGCTTCTCTTCCTTCTCCGGAATCTCGCTGATCAACGCTTCGGTGGTCAGCATGAGTGAAGCGATGGAAGCGGCGTTCTGAAGCGCCGTGCGAGTGACCTTGGTCGGATCGATGACGCCCGCCTCGACCAAATCGCCGTAGGTTTCAGTCTGCGCGTCAAAACCGAAGTTCGGATTGGAATTCGCGCGTACTTTCTCGCACACCACTGCGCCTTCTTCGCCCGCGTTCTGAACGATCAACCGCAAAGGCTCTTCCAGCGCGCGTTTTACGATGTCGATGCCGATCTGCTCATCCCCGGCAGCCTTCAGTTTCGCGAGCGCCGGAACCGAGCGAATCAGAGCCACGCCGCCGCCGGGAACGATGCCTTCTTCCACGGCAGCCTTAGTGGCGTGCATAGCATCTTCGACGCGAGATTTCTTCTCTTTCATCTCGGACTCGGTCGCGGCCCCAACCTTAATCTGGGCCACGCCGCCCACCAACTTTGCCAACCGCTCCTGCAGCTTTTCGCGGTCGTAGTCGGAGGTGGTGTCTTCTACCTGAGTGCGAATTTGCTTTACGCGGCCTTCAATCGCGGAGCTCTTTCCATAGCCCTCCACGATCGTGGTGTTGTCCTTGTCCACGGTGATCTTCTTCGCACGGCCAAGGTCTTCGAGCCTCACGTTCTCAAGCTTGATGCCCAAGTCTTCCGTGATGGCTTTGCCGCCTGTCAGGATGGCAATATCCTCAAGCATGGCCTTGCGGCGATCGCCGAAGCCAGGGGCCTTGACGGCGCTGCAGTGCAGCGTGCCACGCAGCTTATTGACCACCAGGGTAGCCAGGGCCTCGCCTTCCACTTCCTCCGCCACGATCAGCAGCGGCTTGCCCGACTTGGCAATCTGCTCCAACAAGGGCAGGAGGTCTTTCATCGAACTGATCTTCTTCTCGTGGATCAGGATGTAGGGGTCCTCGAGGACGCACTCCATCCGGTCAGGATCGGTCACGAAGTAAGGCGAGAGGTATCCGCGGTCGAACTGCATCCCTTCAACCACCTCCAGCGCCGTCTCCATGGTCTTGGCTTCCTCGACCGTGATGACGCCGTCTTTGCCCACCTTCTTCATGGCTTCCGCAATAATCTCCCCGATCTCAATATCGTTATTAGCAGAAACCGCCCCGACCTGCGCGATCATCGAACCCTCAACGGGCTTGGAGAGCTTTTCGAGTTCGCCCTTAACGTGCTTCTTCGAGCCGTCCTTCTGGGTCTCGTCATACCCGCAAACCGCGCGCACAGCTAACTCGATCCCCCGCTTGATCGCCATCGGGTTAGCGCCGGCCGCCACCGTCTTCACGCCCTCGCGGAAAATCGCCTGCGCCAGGACGGTTGCCGTCGTGGTCCCGTCGCCGGCCACATCGGACGTCTTGGAGGCTACTTCACGCACCATCTGGGCGCCCATGTTCTCGAGGGGATCCTTCAGTTCGATCTCCTTGGCCACAGTCACGCCGTCTTTGGTGGACGTGGGGGAACCGAATTTCTTGTCCAAAACCACGTTGCGGCCCTTAGGACCCAACGTGACTTTTACCGCATCCGCCAGCTTGTTGACACCGCGCAGAATAGCCTGGCGGCTTTCTTCACCTAGTACAATCTGTTTTGCATTTGCCATCTCTACTCCCTCCAAATTTTTGGCTCCGCCCTGCACCTTGGCAGATCGCGGACTTTATCGAGCTCGTTATCGATCGCGCGGCGCGTGATGCCCTGGGGCAAGCCGTGTCGCGCCAATAGACCAGCTTATTTCTTCCCACCTGCGGCAGACTGCTTAGTCGCCTCAATGATTCCCAGCACTTCGTCTTCACGAATGATCAGATACTCTTCTTCGTCGATCTTGATCTCGGTGCCGGAGTACTTTCCAAACAGAATGCGGTCTCCTGCCTTCACGTCGAGAGGAATGACCTTCCCCTCCTCGGTCTTTTTCCCACCGCCCACGGCGATCACTTCACCCTCCTGGGGCTTCTCCTTGGCGGTGTCGGGAATGATAATTCCACCCTTTATAGTTTCTTTCTCTTCCACTCGCTTGATCAGAATCCGATCATGAAGGGGCTTCACCTTCATATTGGTCTCCTTTCAGTCTCGTTTTTTAGGTTTCTCGGTCCAAGGAACTTCCTGCAGTTTAACTCCGCTTCCACCCCAAAGTGCCATATACACTGTGGCGCAGAGCAGCAAAGCCATCGGATGTTCCACGGACGGTTAGCACTCTTAACTGCCGACTGCTAGCGTACCTCGGTTGAGGGAATTTGTCAAGCGTCAAGAAGCCATGACTTAGCACTCTCACCTCGTGAGTGCTAAACCCGCATCCTGCTCCCGATTCTTCAATCGCGCCGCTGCGGGCCGCTAGTAAGACAGACGCCGATATTCTATAATGTTGATGGTCATGCGACTTAACCCGGAAAACATCAGCAGGCTAAATGGCCTTCGCTTTCGAGTATGGCTCTTTGCTCTGGTGACGGTCCTCGTAACCCCAGCCATCGGCCTAGCTTGGCCTCAGCGCCAGCCGTTTCAAGACCGTCCCTCGGACCGAGTGGTGAAAGTATTCGACCCAGCGCTCGGCGAAACCCAAGCCAACCAGGCCGTCGCGGAGGGCTTGCAAGGACAGACACCGGCAGGGTCTGAGCAGCAATCCTCTGGAACCGAGCCCTCCGATGAGACGTTGGCTGGGATTCGGGCAGCCTTGCAGAACGTATCCAGTCCGGATCTTGGCGCATTAGGGCAAGCGTTTGACACACGGGTGATGAAGCCGGATGCGGCCCCAGCCGAAACTCCAACGGTGGAGCTTATCGAATTGGGCGATCTGGACGGAGATGGAGTACCGGAAGTTGTGATGAAGGTCCCAGGTGTTGGAGAGCGTCAGTCAGATCTTCCGTCGCCGGCCTCCCCGTCTTCTTGGCTGGGACTCTACTTGCTCTCTTGGGACGGGACTCATTGGAAGGTCTCGTCCCTAGCCGCCTCGGGGCAGCATTCTGAATTCAGGATCGTCCGATTGGGGAATGGTGCAGCGCAAGGCATTGCCGTGGTGAACGTGATCGGGGAGGACCGACTGCCCTACCCAGCGGTATTTCAAGTGCGCGAACACGAGGCTGGCTTACTCTGGGACAGCCAAGTGGGAGACAACCGCTATAATCCACTCCAGCACGGCCGGATTGAATTTCTGGATGACCCCAAGCTTGACCAGACAGTTATGATCGAAACCGGGCACGCGGACCCGGGCCTTCTGGAGTTCGAGCCCGGTGGGCATCGAGGCTTCAAGGCCCGATGCGTCTACCACTGGGATGGACAAGCCTACGTTCCCGTCCAGACGGATTACTCACCCGGACCTGATAACACCCTCTATCGTTTCATTGCGGCGCTGCACCTTCACGATTTTGTCGGCGCTTACGCCCTGGTCGACCCCGGCAGATTCCTGAAGACGGATACGCCGAATCTCGAGCAGTTTCGCCAACTGATCGAAAAGCACTGGCAGGAATTCCTGGGCGACCAGGTTTTCCAGGCTCGCGAAGCCAAAGCCGGTTCGCCCGATGCGCTTGCCTTCGAGCTTGCCGAAAAGCACTATGTCTACCGACCCACGCTGAGCAATGATGGCAAGTTCTTATTGACTGGCCTGGAGCGCAAAGTCGAGATGCCAGGGACAGACCAGACAGGAGATTCCCCGTGAGCCGGCCCCGGCGCCCGCGGCACCCAGGCGGAATTCGCGCGGGCGGGATTCTCCACCCGCATCTTTTGTAGCGTTAATGCGCCGGAGGAATACGAGAGGGTGCAACAGAAATGGGTTCAATGACCAGCCCGGAATCCAAAGGCTCCGACTCCCCATACATACAATTCGTCCACGTTTACAAATCCTTCCAGGATACGCCTGTGCTTTATGACGTGAATTTTGATGTCCGGCGCGGCGAAATGGTGGCGGTCTTGGGGAAAAGCGGCGTGGGAAAAAGTGTGACCCTCAAGCATATTCTGGGTTTTCTGCATCCGGACGCGGGCCAGGTATTCGTTGCCGGCAGTGAAGTCTCAAAGCTGTCCGAGGAAGAGTTAAGTGCTATCCGCCGCAAAGTGACAATGGTCTTTCAATCGGGCGCGCTGTTTGATTCGCTGACGGTGAGTGAGAATGTTGCTTATCCTCTTCGCGAGCGAGCCGAACGGGGGTTGGCCATGGACGAATCCAAGATTCAAGAGCGAGTGGCGGAACTTTTGGCCATGGTGGAACTCGAAGACACCGGTGATCTCATGCCTTCCGACCTGAGCACTGGCAAAAAGCGGGCCGTGGCCATTGCGCGGGCCTTGGCTGCCGAGCCGGAAGCCATTCTCTATGACGAACCCACAACCATGGTGGACCCGTTGATGGCGCAGACCATCGCGGACCTGATTCTAAAATTGAAACGCAAGAAGGGGCTCACTTCGGTGGTTGTGACTCACGACATGAAATTGGCGCGCAAGCTAGCCGATCGTGTTGTCTTCCTCGTCGACGGGCGGGTTGGGTTCTTCGGTCCGGCCAACCAGCTCGATGAAGCCGAGGAACCGATGGTGCAGGCGTTTATCTGGCTCGACGAGGCGTCGTTTCTGAAGGACAGTTGACAGTCGACGTTGACAGTCGATAGTAGGCCCTCAAGTTCAAAGTCCTCTCCCCGTTGGGGGAGAGGGTGGCCTGCGGCGGCGCTTTCATCGGCCGCCGCAGGCCGGATGAGAGGGATTTGCTTTGGACTTTCGACTCTCGACTCTCGGCTTTCAACTCTGAACTATGCTCTTCCTCAACCGACACGAAGTTGAAAACCTTCTGGACCTAGATCGCCTGATCGAGGCGCTCGGGCCGGCGATGGCCGAACTGAGCGCCGGGCGCGTCTCCATGCCGGCGCGCGCGGTCGCGCAGGTTCCCGAGCACGAAGGCCTACTGGCAGCGATGCCCGCATTCCTGGGCGCCGCGCAAGTTCTCTCCGCCAAATTGGTAAGCGTTTTTCCGCGCAACGCGGCGCGCGGACTGCCGAGCCACCAAGCCCTAATCCTGGTCTTCGACCCAGGTACGGGCTCGCCGCGCGCCCTGATGGATGGTACCGCGATTACCGCCGCACGAACTGCCGCCGGCTCAGCCCTTGCAACTCGCCTGCTGGCGCGACCGGGGGCGAGAGTTCTGGCGGTGATCGGCACGGGCGTCCAGGCACGAGCTCACGCCAAAGCCATTTCGCGAGTGCGGCCGATTAACCAGATTCGTCTGTTGGGGCGTGACAAGACGCGGGCCGCCGCCTTGGCTGAAGAAATTGCGCGCAGCCAAGGAATCCCGACCAAGGCGTTCGGCTTAGGCAAGGAGGGGTTGGCGGGCGTTGACATAATCTGCACAACCACGCACTCGCCTGATCCCGTTCTAAAGGGTGAATGGCTGGCCCCGGGTATGCACATTGCGTCCGTGGGGCTGAACCCGACCGGCCGGGAACTGGACGGCGAGGTTGTTCGGCGATCCTTGTTAGTGGTGGAAACCCGGGCGGCTGCCCTCGCTCCCGCGCCCTCCGGCTCGAATGATTTGCATTGGGCAATCCGTGATGGGCTGATCGGGACAAACCACATCCATGCGGAAATCGGTGAACTGATCTCGGGAACGCGGCCTGGCCGGGCCTCACCAGACCAGATCACGCTCTACAAGTCCGTGGGAGTTGCGGTGCAGGACGCCGTCGCCGCCCACTTGGTCCTCGAGGCCGCCGTGCAGCAACGGGTAGGCAGGGAAATCCAGGTCTGAAGCCGGCATGCAATCCAAAGCCACCATGACTCTCGACCGCGTGCTTTCGCGGTTTGGTCTGGCCTCGCGCACCGACGCGCGCAAGGCTATCCAAGCCGGGCGCCTGAAGGTTGATGGCAAGGTGGTACGCGATCCGGATGAATGGGTGCGACCGGATCAGATAACGCTGCATCTTGACGGCCAACGTCTGAAGCCGGCGCGCAAGACCTATCTGGTGTTTTACAAGCCCAAGGGCGTTATCACCAGTCACGGTGATCCTGGCGAGCGCAAGACGATCTACGAGTATCTGAAGGGTATCGGTAAGTGGGTTTCGCCCGTGGGCCGCCTGGACAAGGACACCTCCGGACTTCTCCTGCTGACGAACGACACCGGGTTCGCCGACCACGTCACGAGCCCGCTCGGCAACGTTCGCAAGACCTATCTTGTAAAAACCAGCGGACTCCTGAGCGATGAAACCATCGCCAAGCTTAACGCAGGCGTCGAGATGAAGCGCGGAGATGTCGCAAGCCCCATCAGCGTGCGGCGCCTCGAAGACCGAGGGAAATATACCTGGCTGGAAGTCGTGCTTGCGGAGGGAAAAAACCGCGAGATCCGGCGCATGATCGAAGCAGTGAGCTTTAAAGTCTTGAAACTGGTCCGCACCGGCCTGGGACCGCTGACCTTGGCCGGCCTGGAAGTCGGCAGGTCGCGCGAACTGACTCCCAGCGAGATCGCAGCGCTTCGTTTTTCGCGATACAAACACGATACAAACACGATTCTTGACAGGAATTCAAAAGAGCCCCAGAATAATCGATTGTGCCGCGGTAGCTCAGGTGGTAGAGCGCAGCCCTGAAAAGGCTGGCGTCGGCGGTTCAACTCCGTCCCGCGGCACCATAAAATCAACCACTTACAAACCTGCAAGGCCAACAACCTGTTCCAATTTGTTCCACAAATCAAATTCAGGCCCGGCCCGAGTTTGTCTCAGCCGTTCCTCAGTGGACGCCGCAGTCTGCGAGTTTGCTTCATTCCTGAAAACTCATTTTTCCGACAATATCGCGGCAGACCCAGGGGCATTCAAGGAGAGTGTCCTTCGCCTTGTTCGCCGGGAGCTGCCGCCAAAACGTGGCCGTCCCAACGATCCTCGGATAGACGCTGCCGTTCGTTTGGTGCAGCACGGAAGAAGCGTCAAGGGAGTGCTGCGCCTGCAAATCCCAGGCTTCGACGGTTTGGACACGTACGGACGTTACCTAGCGGAAAAGGGCTTACGTGCGGCAATCGCACGAAGACGCAATGACTCTTCTTAGGCGCGAAGAACCCGGCAGCGCGGATCCTCGTACAAGGAGACAGCGTGCGAGAGGTGCTCGGATTGCAGGTTCCCAACTTTGAGGAGATGGGCACCATAGGGCCGCGATTTGGCAGAGAAGGGGACTTCGCGCAGCCCTCGCGCGTAGACGGAATGACCTCGGCGCTCTCCTTCACTGACCGCCATCGTGAAGACGCAAGACCTCGACGATGTGTGCGGTGGCCGCGTCTTCACGGATTCCGATAAGGCCGCAGAGCAGGACCAAAAGCAGTGCTCTGAGCCGTCGGTTCATGTCCGAGAAAGCGTCAAATCCCTCGAGTATATATTTCGAGCGCTTGCCGAAGTGCACCAGATGATTCCGGGTGTCGACCACCACGCGGACAAACGTGTCAAGGGAATCACTGGCGATGTCTTTGCGGAGACACTCAGTTAGCTCGTCTAAGTGTGCCCGGAGCCTTTGAGCAAATGAGTACTCGTTGATGTAATCCAGCCTTCCCAAGAGTTCATCCTTTAGTTCATTGCCAAACTCCCCTGGAAGGCCCGCCCTGACTGCATTCTTGAGTTGCTGCAATTCCTGCTTGCGAAATTCACCCCGTCATAAGGCCGACGGTGAAAGATTTCGAGGGCTTGTGCGAGCCGAAAAAACTCCATTTCGACCTTCACGAGGGGGTCGTAATACGTCTCAGCCAAAAGTGAGTAGACCGGGCCGAGATCCTCGGCGTGGTCCAACCAACGACTTAACACTGCCCGAGCTCGGTCCTTTCCGATGCTCTCAAACGGTACAGGCATGTCGAACGCCCAAATCGTCCGCCGAATCGATTTCGGGGTACCTTGACCTGTGGTACACATCGAGCGTCGGAGGGGGAGGAGACTCCTCGCCGTTCGAGCCCCCTACTGCCCAGGCTTGGATGACCGTCGGATATACGGGAAGTCCGATGAGTACGGTTAGGAGATTTCTACAGTCGCTAAGGAGATTCCAGCAAGACCAGTAATCAAGCGGTTCACCAACCGGCTCGATCAATACGAAAGGCTTGTGACGCAGCGTCAATGACTTGAACTCTTCTCTGACCGCCTGGAACCAACACCCGAAGAATCAGGCGCGCCCAGTCTGAGAAGAAATCCGACAGGCCATGCAGTTCCTTTTCCGACAAGACGGTGAATCTAGGAAGGGGCTTTCTCAGACAGCCATCCAGCTTTGGCGGCATGCACCAAACTCCACCCTTGCCAGATCGCAGCTTTTTTACTTGGTCCTGACGGTACTCAATGAGTCCGAAGGGAGGTCCGTGACGACCGCGTGGATTGAATCTTCCTTACAATCGCGTAGCCACTCGAAGCAATCACCATGAACCAAGCGGTATAATTGATCCATCGGAGACTCGGTCAACGTGGCCCTTTCTCCAAAACTAGGCTGCGTACGGCCGGGCTTTGATGCGCACGCTGTGACTTGCGTAATAGATCATCCATCGACATCTCCTTCTGCTATGAGCCCGGCGGCGATGAGATTCCGCAGCCACCCGCATGCAAACGGGTCGATTTCGTTATAGTAGGCCCTGCGCTTTCGCGAGGTCCCCGCAGCCGTCGTGGCCAAAATGGGGGCGTCGCTCTCGAGCTTGGTGGTCCACTGCGCACTCCCGGCTGTCCCTTCCATGAAGGACAATACTGAAGAATTCCGAGTGCTCCCATTCGGCCACGCAGCTACTCATGACAATTGGCGGGCGGGCCGGGCGTTTCGGGGCTGAGCGGCAAATCGCGGGAAATGGCCACGGCGACCGGTATCGGGGCGGCTGGCGACTGCTGCCGGGCAGCCATCGGGCGTTCGCCCGAGCCGCTGAATACCAGGCAAGCCGGACCACTGCTGGCTTGCGCGAGCATGGATCTGGAGGTTACGGGTTTACGGCCTTCACCCAAGTATCCTGCCCCATCGAGCCGGAGCACCTGCCCGGGGTCGCAGCGGCGACACAGATAAAACACCGCACCGCGGGAAGGAAAGTGGCAGAGACGCTAGCGAAAGAGTTCGGGACGGGCAAGTGGCCCCGGTTCGGCTAGAGAGCACTTTTTCTGATTCTCCTTGACACCATCAATCCCGGGGCTTATTCTAGCCCTAGACTTCTAGGTATCAGGGATTGGCAATGGGAAAGGATCAACTCCAAGGTACGCTCGACCTCCTCGTCCTGAAAATTCTCGCTCGGGGGCCGACGCACGGCTACGGCGTGGTGCAACGCATTCAGCAGGTGTCGGATGATGCGCTTCGCGTGGAAGAGGGGTCACTTTACCCCGCGCTTCATCGCATGGAGCAGGCGGACTGGATTAGTTCGGAGTGGAAGGTCACCAAGAGCGGCCGCCGCGCGAAGTATTACAAGCTCACTCGAACCGGCCGTCGGCAACTGGAGGAGGAAGAGAAGAGCTGGAGCCGGGTAAGCGGGGCCGTAGCCAAAGTGTTGAGATTTGCTTGAGGGGTGATTCGTGCGCTTACTGAAGCGGATGCGTTCCCTGTTTCGCCGGAGCAAGTTGGAGCACGATCTCGACGACGAGCTTCGATTCCACCTCGAGATGAAGATCGAGGAGAACATCGCGTCAGGCATGAGCGCTGACGAAGCTCGTTACGCCGCGCTCAGAGCCTTTGGCAATCCCGGCCTCAAGCGAGAGGAGACCCGCGATACGTGGGGATGGATCATGCTGGAACATCTCCTTCAGGACGTGCGCTGCGGTCTCCGCAGCATGCGGCGAAGTCCCGGCTTCACCGCCGTGGCGGTTCTGACTCTGGCGCTGGGCATCGGCGCGAACACGGCGCTTTTTTCCGTGGTGAACGGGGTGCTGCTCAATCCGCTTCCCTACTGGCAGCCCGACCGGCTCGTCGCGCTATACGGTCGCGACGCCACACTTCACTGAAACGTCCATTTCCTATCCCAACTTCCTGGACTGGGTGCGCGACAACCGCTCGTTTTCCGCCTTGGCTGCTTATCGGGCGGACGAATTCAATCTGACAGGGATGGGCGAGGCCGAACGCGTGCCGGCGGAGATGATCTCCGCCAGCTTTTTCCCCTTGCTCGGCGTAAAGCCGGTCATTGGCCGCGCGTTTCGTCCGCAAGAGGACCAGGTGGGCGCGGCGCCGGTAGTTCTGATCAGCAGCGGCTTGTGGAAACGCAAGTTCGGTTCTTCACCGGAGGCGCTGGGAAAGTCGCTCACTCTCAACGGCACGGCGTACACCATCGTCGGAGTAATCCCGGCCGACTTCCATTACGCCGGCGACAACTTCCACCCGAGCGACGTGTACGTTCCCATCGGCCAGTGGAACGACCCCAACTTTCGCGACCGCAACACCGTTATGGGCATGAACGCGGTCGGGAGGCTCAAGCCCGGCGTCTCGCTCGCGCAAGCGAGGGCCGACATGGATGCGCTCGGGCGGCATTTAGCCGCAGAGTATCCCGAGACGAATAAAGGCACCGGCATCGCGCTAATCCCGCTCAAACAAGCCGTGGTGGACGACATCCGACCGGTTCTGCTGGTGCTGCTGGGCGCGGTGGCTTTTGTTCTTCTCATCGCCTCCGTCAACGTGGCGAACCTGTTGCTGGCGCGCTCGACGGTTCGATCGCGTGAATTCGCGATCCGCTCGGCGCTGGGGGCCACCCGCAGCCGCGTTATCCGACAGCTTTTGACCGAAAGCATTCTGCTCGCCCAGTCTGGCGGGGGATTGGGTTTGGTTCTTGCCTCTTGGGGGCTGAAGGGGGCGCTCACGGTGCTGCCCGAGGCATTGCCCCGAGCCGAGGAAATCCATCTTGACGGGCGCGTGCTTTTGTTTATGCTCGCCGCCTCCGTGCTAGTAGGCATTTTGTTCGGCTTGGCCCCGGCGCTCAAGAATTCGCAGCACGATCTTCAGGAAACGCTCAAGGAGGGAGGGCGCGGGTTAAGCGGTCCCCGGCATCGCGCCCAGCGGGTTTTTGTGGTCGTGGAAATGGCGCTGGCAGTTGTCCTGCTGGCGGGGGCCGGACTGATGATTCGCAGCCTTACCAAACTCTGGAGCGTCGATCCGGGATTCGATCCCCACAACGTGCTGACGTTCGACTTATCGCTTCCCGCCGCGAGCGGTTCCCCCGCTGCCACTCGAGCCATGTGGCGCGAGATTCACGACCGCCTCGATTCCGTGCCCGGCGTCAGGGCTTCCTCCCTTTCCGCAGGCGCTATTCCCTTGCAGAGCAATCCCGAACTGCCCTTCTGGCCGGAAGGCCAACCGAAGCCCGCGAGCCCAGCGGCGATGAAGATGGCGATCTTTTACCTCATCCAGCCGGAATATTCGCAGGTCATGAGGGTTCCGCTCAAGCGCGGCCGCTTCCTTTCGCCGCAAGATAGCGAGCATTCACCGGTCGTGGTCGTCATTGACGATGAGTTCGCCCGCCTGGCCTTCGGCCGCCAAGATCCGATTGGCAGGCACGTCAACTTCGGCATCCTGAACATCACAGCGGAAGTCGTCGGAGTGGTTGGGCATGTGAAACAGTGGGGCCTCGACACCGATTCCACAGGGCCCATCCAGGCGCAGTGCTACCTGCAACTCTCCCAGCTTCCGGACAAGTTGATGTCGCTGGCAGCCACGGGCATTGGGGTTGCGCTCCGGACAGCGGGGTCGCCGCTCGCCCTGGTCAGCTCGATTCGCCGCGCCTTGGGGCAGGTCAACAGCCAGATGGTGCTATCCGACACCGAGACCATGGAGGGAATCATTTCCGACTCCCTCGTGGCGCGGCGTTTCTCCATGATTCTCCTCGGCATTTTTGCTGTGCTCGCTCTGGTCATGTCCTGCGTCGGAATCTACGGCGTAATTTCCTATCTTGCCACCCAGCGGACCCATGAAATCGGAATTCGCATGGCGCTTGGAGCTGAGCGGTGGGATGTGCTATGGATGGTTCTGGGGGAAGGGGTGAAGATGGCGCTCGTGGGCGTTGCGATCGGCCTGGTCGCCGCCTTCGGACTAACCCGCCTGATGGCCAGTATGCTCTTCGGCGTCACCGCCCATGACCCGCTCAGCTTTGCCGCCGTTGCCGGCCTGTTGATCCTGGTCGCGCTGTCGGCTTGCTGCATACCGGCTCGACGAGCGATGAAAGTCGATCCCATGGTTGCGTTGCGGTACGAATAGCCGCGAGGAAACTCGCTAGCTTGATCCCGCGGAAGGCCGATTGAGGTGACCGCGCATGTGGATTGGCCATGAATGACAGGCCAAAAAAGGAGGCAAGATGGAGTCAAAACGCTCCGTCGGACTCGGTCAGGCCAACGCATGCTTGTGCGGTGCTGACCCTTCGAAGCTCGCAGTTGCCTCGAAATTCCACCGGCCACCGTTCGCAAGTCCGGTGACGGCATCGATTCAATCTCTGCTCGGGTGGCTTTTCATCTTTCTTTTTGCCTCGGTGGCAGCCCTGGCCCAGGAAATCGCCGCCCCTGGGGAAGCGGGGAGTCTATCCTGGTCGGAGCAGAGAAGTGTGGACGGGATCTTCGCAGCTTACGACAAAACCAGCTCCCCGGGATGCGCACTGGGCGTGATCCTCGATGGGGCGTTCATCTACCGGAAGGGCTACGGGATGGCCAGCCTGGAACTCGGCGTTCCTCTTACCTCTCAGTCGGTATTTTACATGGGTTCCGTCTCGAAACAATTCACCGCGGCGAGCGTGGTACTCGCTGCCGAGCAAGGCTATCTGGCGCTCGACGACAATGTCCGCAAGTACATTCCGGAGCTTCCGGACTACGGACATCCCGTCACCTTGCGGGAGATGCTGCACCATACCAGCGGATTCAGGGATGTGCTCGGCCTGCTCGATCTCTCCGGCCGGAGCGCGCTCGACTTGCATCCCAAGGCGGAGCTGATCGACCTCGTGGCACGCCAGAAGGCCCTCAATTACGATCCCGGCGAGGAGTTCCTGTACAGCAACACCAACTACTTCTTGCTCGCCGAGGCGGTGAGCCGCGCAACCAAGAGGCCCTTCTCCGAGTTTGCGGCCGAGAACCTCTTCCGGCCCTTGGGAATGGGCCGCACCAGGTTCTACGACGATCACACCCTGGTGCTGCCCGGCCGCGTCCCTGCCTACGACCCCGCGCCGAATGGTGGTTTTCTGGTGGACTGGTCTACCAACTTCGATAAGGTCGGCGACGGTGGACTGATGAGCAGCGTGGACGACCTGTCGCTGTGGGACCGAAACTTCTACGACAACAAGCTGGGAAAGGGAACGCTGATCCAAGAAATGCAGACCCGCGGGGTGTTGAATAGCGGCAAGCAGATCAGCTACGCGCTCGGACTCGTAATCGGGGACTATCGGGGCCTGCCCACGGCGGAACACGGCGGCGCGCTTTTCGGTTATCGTACCGAGATTCTCCGCTTTCCCCAGCAACGGGTCAGCGTGGTGTGCCTTTGCAATCTGGGGAGTGCCAACCCCAATCGCCTCGCGCACGAGGTCGCCGACATCGTGCTACGGGATAAGCTACAGGCGGTAACCACCGCGCCGCAGCCGTCGAGCGGCGGCGCCCTTCCAGATCCCGGCCCTTTTGCGGGCAAGTACCTCAACCCCCGGACTCATTCCACGATGCTGTTTACTGCCTCGGGCGGAAAGCTCCTGTTCGAGGGCGAGGAACTTCGGCGTATAGCATCCAACAAGTTTGAAGGTCCAGGCAGCTCGCTCGTTGCGTTTGACAAGTCGGATGGAAGAATCGGGGCAACGGTCAGCCGGGGAGACGAGGTCGTCCTCGCCGGGAACAGAATTGACGAGTTCCACCCGACCGAGAAGGCCTTAGCGGCCTACGCCGGCGCCTACAGGAGCGCGGAGTTGGACGCGACCTATCGGTTGGCCGTGGAAAATGGAAGCCTGGTGCTTCGTAGAAGCTGGAATCCACCACTGAAGCTGGATCCGCTGGTGCGGGATGAATTCGAAAGCGACGAACTCGGTACGCTGGTGTTCCAGAGGGACGCCGCCGGTGCAGTGACCGGCCTGAGTGTATTTGCCGGCAGGATACGTAATCTGGTCTTCGAGAAGACCGAGCGAGCGGCTCCCGCCCCTCGCGTCCAGTGAAGCGAACGCAGATCCGAATAACTAGTCCCGCCTATTGCCTGCGCCACCGTCCCTGGCACTGTCAGCTAGGGCGTCGAGGCTGAATCCGACGGAAGCGCTGCGTGAGGAGTAGGCCGCAAGCTCTGCTCGGAGCCAGCCGAAACCGCCTAACTCCTCTACATCTGCAGGCTTGTCCGGAAAGCTATGGGCTGGCCTACATCGACTACGGCCAGCAGGAGTTCGCCATCCAGGCTGTCCGCAGCATGGACCCGGAGATGCTTGCCGCCTACAGGTCCGGCGACCCGTACACGTTCTACCCGCAGCGGGCAGGGTACACGCACGAGCAGGCGCTGATTTGCCCTGACCATTCCGCAGGAACCCAGGGGAGCCCTCCGCCACCTTACGGACTCCGGCCCGAGGACGTGCGGCCGGCGTTTGGTCTGGCACTCTACGGCTCAGCGACTTATTGTCATTGTTCTTTGTTTTCATAAACATTCTGGCTTTGTTCCGTCGAATTCAAGTCGAGAAGTCGAGAGTTGAGAGTCGAAGAGTGACAAGCAGTCGGCATCCTACCGCTTGACCTCCTGGTTCGGCTTCACGACTTCTCGACTGTTTGTTTTCATAGACATTCTCGCTTTGTTCCCTCGATTTTGCAGTTCGTAAGTTGTGGAGTCGAGACGTTGGGGACCCCGCTGCCGCCTTCCGGCCTGCGGTCCGTCGCTTGCGGTTGGTAATTAGTGTCCAATTCCTCGACAACGGTCTGCCCATGTGCCTACCTGCCCTTGTCTTTGCACTCCTCGACTTCTCGACTGTACTTTGGAAGCAGAAACCATAGGCAGGGACTACGGACGAAAACAATGGAGGACTTTCTGGCATAGCGTACCCGGCAGGCCCTGAGCGCCTTATCCGACCTTACCGCGTAATTATAACCTATAATATAACATTTGTCAAGTCCCAACTAAGTTAACCACCCCGATGGCACCCCTGCCGGCGCAGACTCCGTAGCTTGGAGTATGCGCCAGCCAGCCGTGTTGCGTTTCAGCCTGAGATTAGGCGTATAGTCGCGCCTGTGACCATGACGGCGTTTCAAGACATCTCGCACTCGTTTCGTCAACTTCATCTGGAGGACGAGCGGCCCTGGCTGGTCGGCTTCAGCGGTGGCAAGCGCATGGAAAAACTCATCGAATTCCGCGAACTCCTCTGCGGAGCTTTGGAGTGCGGCAGCTTGCTGCCGCTTTTTCCCCGCAAGCTTGCTCGCGGTCATTTAGTCTCCGAGGTAACCCCGGCCAGCAAGCTGGCCTGCAGCAAAGCGGCAGCAAGCTGCCGCACTCCAAAGCTGCGCTATACGTAAATGCGGAATCAAGTTGTCACCTCGGCATCGCCGCAATGGACGCGCTGGCTCGAGCGGATGAGTTCGTGGCGGGCGCGGAGCGAAGCTCGGCGAGCCCCAGGAGTTCCTAATGACCCGACCGCAGAGCTTCGCTCTGCACTAGACACGATGCCCTGGAGCGCGCCGCTGTAGTCGAGCTCTCCGCTTCGGGGGCATTCAGACTTCCCCATTGACCGGCTTAACTCGCCCCCCCGACAAGAACTCTCCCTTCGGGAGATCGCAGACTCCTAAGTTCAGAGTCTGCGCCAGCCAGCGCCGGGTATGGATTGTATTGAACGACCCCTTATCGTTCAATCCGCAAACGGAGAAACACATGGCTTATGACGATTGGCGAGCGGAAACGCAGCTCCAGCTTCAAAAAAGTACATTATTCGAAACCCTAAAGTGTAAATGCGCAAGTGATCCACCCGGAAGCCAGGTTCTACAACTCGTCGATGATGCGACTTTCTATGCGTTCCAAAGAACGAAAACCATTCTTAAGCACATGGGCGAATTCACGCTTCATGACGGTGACCATCTATTCCGGGTCTTAGCTTTAATGGAAAAGCTTTTATCTCAGGACCAAATCAGTAAGTTATCCGTGCCAGAGCTTCTGTTGCTAATCTTAGCCGCATTCTTTCACGATATCGGCATGGCTCCGGAAGAGGCAGAAGTTCTGACATGGAAAAAGTACTGGGATGTCCCACCAACATTCTCCAATGATGCGGAAGAGAATCAGTTCCTAATGTTTCAGAGATTTTGTTCAGCCGCGCCCAACCAAACTTCGCGAATAGCCACTCTACTCAGCCAAGGAAATATGAGTGGCGTTGATCTGGCAAAGAGCTATTTAGTCTCGGACTACATCAGACACACGCATGCCGATCGTGCGAGAGACATTATAGAAAAGGATTGGCTGGGCAAGATCAAATACAGGGATGCCGACCTTACGGCTGAATTCGCGTCAATATGTTTCAGCCACAACGAAGAAGCCCTAAAAGTCTTAGAATTGGATCGACACTATCTCTGCGGCCCCGATATATACGCCTGCCTACCTATGGTGGCGGTAATTTTGCGATTGGCTGATCTCCTCGACTTCGATGCTAAAAGGACTCCCCCTCTCTTATTTTCACATCTCTTTGTAAGACATCCAATCTCCATTCAAGAGTGGAACAAGCACCGAGCGGTCGAGGCTTGGTCAATCAGTAATACGCTCGTTCAGTTTCACGCAAAATGCCGCCATCCAGCGATCCAGTCGTCGATTCACTCCTTCTGCGACATCATAGATCAAGAGCTAAGCGCTTGTAACAATGTCATTTCGTCTCTGAACGACTTCCACAAAAGTATAAACAGAAATATAATCTTGAAACTGCCCTTTAAGGTTGATCGGTCGAAGATCGAAACGAAAAAGACAATCCGCGGTAAGCCTGAGTTTTTATATCGAGAGACACAGTTTGGACTTGTCCCCATTTTTGAGACAAACAGTTAAGACTCAAAATTCAGCGAATGGTATAAAAATGCCATTGAAGGGAGGATTGAGCCATGGGTTTGTCTCGACGGCAGTTCACCAAGGAGTTCAAGCTGGCGGCGATCCAGCGGTTGGAGAGTGGAGCGCGGCTGGCGGAAGTGGCACGAGCATTTGAAGTGAACCCCAGCTTGCTGCATCGCTGGCAACGGGAGTTTCGCCAAGGGCCCGGCAATGTGTTTCCGGGCCTGGGGAAGCGGCGCTGGGAGGAGGGCCAGGTCGCGCAACTGGAGCGCAAGATTGGCCAGCAGGCGCTGGAGATTGATTTTTTGAAGGGGTGCTTGCAGCGCATCGACGAGCAGCGGAAACTGCAGGCACTGGCTGGAAAGACGCTGTCTACCAGCAGATCCAAAGCCAAAGGGCGGGGGGTGCAGCCTTGACGGTGGAACGGATGTGCACCCTGGCAGGGGTAAGCCGATCGGGATTTTATCGCTTTCCCCCCGAACCGCCGGGGCCGGATCGGAACATGAAACTCCGCGATGCCATCCAACGGATCGCGCTGGAGTTTCCCAGCTACGGCTGGCCGCGGATGACGGCGGAACTCCGGCGGCGCGGCTGGGCGGTGAATCACAAACGCGTCTACCGTCTGATGCGCCAAGACAATCTGCTGTGCCTGCGGCGGCGAAAGTTCGTGGTGACAACCGACTCCGGACACGGCCTGCCGGTGTATCCCAATGTGGCCCGCACCCTGACGCTGGCCGGTCTCGATCAGCTTTGGGTGGCCGATATCACTTACATCCGGCTGGAAGTGGAATTTGTCTACCTGGCGGTGATCCTAGACGCGTTTTCCCGGCGCGTGATCGGTTGGGCGCTGGATCGCACCCTGGAAGCCGCGCTGACGCTTCAAGCCTTGCACATGGCGTTGGCCAAGCGGCGAGATCGTAGGGCGGGACTGGTGCATCACTCCGATCGTGGCGTGCAATATGCCAGCGCCGATTACACGCAATTGCTCAAGGACCACGGCATCCGCATCAGCATGTCGCGGAAAGCCAACCCCTGGGACAATGCCGCGTGCGAATCGTTTATGAAAACCCTGAAGTACGAAGAGGTCTACCGCACCGAATATCGCGATCTGGCCGAGGCCCAGGCGAGCGTGGGGGTGTTCCTGGAGAAGGTCTACAACCAAAAGCGCCTGCACTCGGCGCTTGGTTACTTGCCACCGGCGGAATTCGAGCGCGGGCTGCGGACTCAAGACTCGAAGGAGGCCGCTGCGCGGCAGCTTCCCTTGTGAGTTTTCTCAGGCATGGGGAAATCTATCATTTCGATGAGGGCGCGATCCCTGCGGACCACGCCCTCGCTCATCGAAACGATGAGTTTCCGGCTGGCTATTCCTTGGCAGGTTGCGCTCCCGCAGAGCCTGCCGCCGCTTCACCAGCCGCCGCCCATCTTGCAAGAAAGGTCTTTTGGATTACAATGAAATTTCAGCGAACGGTAAGGAGTGCCTTAACTGTTTGTCTCACCCCAGGGGACAACCCCAAAGAGTCAAGTAAGACTAGATTGGCCATTGCCAGTTCTCTTGGTTGTCGACATTTGTGGAGAGGCGGACTTGGACCTCAACTCATCGAGAATGCAAATAATTATGAGCCAAAAATGGCTTGATTTTGAGGAAAAGCTTGCTTACGAAGTGTTTGTAAGAATCGCCAAATTGGTAACCGCAAATTACTGGAATCGTCTCCGAGCGATCTTATTGGAGAGGTCGAAAAATGAGGCCTTCTTGCGAAGCATAGATCGAATTGCCATTGATTAGTCGTATAAAAGCATCACGAATTCCCTAGCGTGTAGGTAGCCGTAGTTTGGCTTCCTCTGCGGCTCTTCTTAATCCGGGTGTGGGCATCGGCGGGCAGCAGAACGCGGTCGACGGAAACGCCGCTGGGGGTCGTGGGTGCACAATTCAGGCTGCCTTGGTAGTCATGGACGCTCGACCACGGCCAGTCTTGCGGGCGGCGAGCCAGCCTGCCCCCACCGGCTTCAGATGAATGCAGAAACCGCGGAATTGGGATTTCCAACTACGTCAATGCGGCCGGCGCACCGATGCGCAGGCTTTCCGGCGCTGAAACTTCCGGCCGCATCAACGCTCATCCGGAAGGCCGAGCAGCTTGGCCAGGCGGGCTACCAGGCCCTCGGCCATCAACTGGAACCCGAGGTCGTTGGGATCGGTTCCGTCCACCAAGCCGTCGCCCCGCGACGGTCCCAGCAGGTCCGTACCCTCGACGATTTCGATGTGGCAGTCGCCGGCCGCGATGCGTCTGGGGCCTCGCGGCGGATCAATTCCCGCATTCCCTCCAGCCGCGCGTCGCACGACCAGGATTCGTGCGCGGCATAGATCGGAGTGATGACCAGCACCGGAGTTTCCGAGTGAACGCTGCGCAGGCTATCCGCTGGGAAGCGGTCCGTCAGGCAATTGCGGAAGTCCGCGAGGCGTTCCGGGCGGAGGTGCCACACAGGCCGGCGATTGACGCACGCCTCTAGGACATCTTCGAGAACGGGACCGTGGAGCAGCGGCTTGCGGTACAGTATGAGATATATCAAAACATGATTGAACATTTTGCGGCGAAACGCGCGCAGTGACGCCCGCTTTATGGCAAGCCAGCCGGAGGGATGGTTCGCAGAGCTCAGAAGCCTTGAAATGTTCGCCCCGAGCCAAAACATCGAATACGCCACACTTTAATAAAGAGGAATGAAAATGACAGACAACGAGTCTTACGCACGGATCGCACAGTTCGTCGAGTCCCACCCGGACCTGACCTATGCCGAGATTGGAAAAGCGCTCGGCCTGACACGCAGCCAAGTGAGCCGCATCGCACGGTTGCAGGGCGTCAAGCGGGGGCCCGGCAAGAGGGCGGCAGCCCTCGAGGCAGCGGTGGCAATAATAGACGCCGCTATGCCACAGCCTCGCTCCGTGCCAGCAAGCGAGGCGGCTGCTCCGCCCACGGAGGAGCCCGTCTCCGCCGCACCGGATACTCCGCCAGCGGCGGAGGCCCTTTCCGCCGCGCCCGGCACGCCGCCAGCTGAAGGCGCGGTCGCGTGAAGGGTGGTTAGGGGGGGCAGGCGAGCCCGCCGAGTCCGGTCCGGTGGCAGTCAGGCCGGGAAGGCAGTTGCGGATCTCCGCCCCGCCTCGGCCCGGGAACGGAGCGAATCATGACCAGGAACAGACAACCGAAGAAGCCGGTGGAATATTCAGTGGAAATGGCCGTCGACGCCCTGGATTGCCATCCTCGGCCCAGCCCCATGGACGACCCTGACATGCGGCACGTGGACCCTTCGCCCGTAAGCCTGGACTTAACTATGCCCGACGGTTGGAAGGGCGCCGGGGCAGGGGCGCTTCCTCGCGGGACCAAAGCCCGCTCCTTGCGGCGCAAGAGTTGCCCAACGCCCGGTTCCTGAATCTCGCAACGGGCGCAGATTTCGGCCAGATCCCTGCTGATCGATGGTTAGGGCAGCACAGAATGGTGCACAAGTGTTGGCGGGTTTTTTGACCACCCTAGCGGGGGCTACTCGAAGACGATCTGATTACACGGCCTAGGCCGGGATGGAACCCGGCAAGTCTTGACTTGAACCCTGTCCCGCCAGCTACGGTGGTCGGCTCCGCGGAAACTCTTCGCCGCCGCAGCTCCCAAGGCACGCGGGACTCTATTTGTTTAATAGATGGGGATTTTCCCAACACGTATTCTATTATTGCCCTCAGTAAATGCCTCGGCCTTGTTTGCGACTGATCACTCGGAAGAACCCCTTCGCCGTGAACCCGCCCAGACAGGGGTCTGATGGGAGTGGCGCAATCCGCCCAGATTCGCGGGCGTTTGATCCTCTGCCTCGCTCATGAGAGAATGCCCGCGTCACGAAATCGGACATTCCGGATAAGATGCCGTTGCGTCCAGAAACGCTATTAAACTCGCAGCTCCGGGAGTGGAAGAAATGAGAACCAAGGCTATCGTAATGACAGTGCTCGCGCTTGCAGGCATGATGTTTTACGGTCCTCCGGGCATTCCTGCCGAAAAGCAAACCCAGCCTGCCGGACCGCAGTCGCTATACTTCAATAATGGCAGCGTCTTCATCGTCTCTTCCAGCCATCAGGACACTGCGTGGATGGACACACCTGCGGCCTGCCGTCAATATCGGATCGAACACGTCATTCTGCCCGCGCTGGAACTGATGCGTAACAATCCGGACTACACCTTCTGCATGGAGGGCACGTTACACCTGATGGAATTCCTCGGGGCACATCCGGAACGGCGCGATGAGATCATCCAGCGGATGAAAGAGGGGCGTCTGGAATTCGGCGCCACCTTCAACGAGCCTTATGAATCCTGGCTTTCGGGCGAGGAACTGGTGAGGGAGACCTACTTCGGGCGTCGCTGGATCAAGAAAAACCTCCCCGGATGCGACGCGCGAGTCGCTTTCAATCCCGACCCGCCGGGACGCTCGCTCCAGATGCAGCAGATCCTCTCGAAGGCAGGCATCCCGTATATGTTCATCAGCCGCTACCACGAGGGACTCTACCGATGGCAGAGTCCCGACGGCACCGGCGTGCTATTGTATTCGCCGGGGCACTACGGCAACCATCGCGCCTTCCTCAGCGGCAAGCCGGAAGAGTGCGCCCGCGCCATCTTGGAGAAGCTCCAGCAGCAGGGGCCTTACTACGAACAACGTTCGATTCCACCGACCTACTGCCTGATTAACTCGGAGGACTTTTCAAAACCCGTCGACTTCTCGCCGCTGATCCGCTCTTGGAATCAGCAGCCAGCGGCGCCGGACGGCGCCCGGCCGCCTCTGATGCGCTACGCATCGATCCGCGGATTCTTTGAATCAATAGACAAACCATCAGCGCATTTTGACACGCTGATGGGCGAGCGCCCGGATGTGTGGGTCTATATAACAGGTCCGACGCACCACTGGACGGCCTCAATCAGGCGCGAAGCGGCGCGCTTGTTGCCCGCCGCGGAAACGTTCACAACTTTCGCCTGCCTGCTCGAGGGAAACCTCCGCGCTTGGCCCGCGAAGGAATTCGACGCGGCGTGGATGGACGAGATCTACATCGACCACGGCATCGGTGGCAAGAACGGCCACATCACCGACGAGGTATTCCAGCGGAAGGTCGCGAGCGCCCGCGATGCCGGTCGCATGCTGCTCGATAAGGCGCTCGACAAAATCGCCGCGCACGTGAAAACAGATCCGCGGCGGGGGACGCCGGTTCAGGTATTCAATTCGCTGTCCTGGCGGCGATCCGCTCCCGTGGAAATTACGTTGCCGAGCGCGGCTGCCGGTCCCGTGCGTCTCGTGGATGAGGAAGGAAAGGAGATTCCAAGCCAGTTGACGACGGTGGGCGAGCCGGACGAAGTCAACGTTGCGGCTTCGGCGATGGGCGCAACGGCGAGCGCCAGTTCGATCTTGAGTCCTGAATACGGCCCGGAAAAAGCGATCGATGGCAAATGGGCCGTACGCGATCCGGATCCTGTACTGGGTTCGCCGGATAAGTGGAACTCCGCTCTCACGACCGGCGGCCCGCACTGGCTGACCATCGACTTCGGACAGCCGCGCACCATTCACCGTGTGGTCATCAGGCACGAAGGCGTCGTGGGCGCATTCGGCGGCGAAACCAAATACAACACCGCTGACTTTCAGGTTCAGTTCGCCAATGTGGCCGCGGGGCCGTGGACCAACCTGGTTGCGCCGGTCGTCGGCAACACTGCGTCCTTGACCGTCCACAGCTTCGTGCCCAGAACCGTCCGATTTCTTCGCGTGTTCATCACCAAAGGCGCGGCCGCCGATGCACAAGCTCGTCTCTATGAGGTGCAGGCTTTCAGCAGGATTGCGCCCAATCCCAAGCTGCTGTTCGTCGCCAGCGACGTCCCACCGCTCGGCTACAAAACCTATTATCTCACCGCGGGACCTTCGAGGCTGAAATCGCCGTTGCCTCACGCCGGTCCCGACCGTTGCGAGAATCAGTTTTATCGGCTGGCACTGGCTCCGGGCGGAGTGCAATCTCTCTTCGACAAGCAGCAGAACCGTGAACTGCTCAACACCCGCAAGTTCCTCGGGGGCGAGGTATTCACAATGCTTTCCGTCGCACCGGACAATCGCGGCGCGGGCACCGATGCGGGCGAGTTCGGCGCCGTGCCGTTGCCGGTGATGGACGATACCTTCGATCGTGTCGCCAATCACCATCCGAGTTGGAAGCTGATCGAAAACGGGGCGCTACGCACCGTCTACCAGCTCGAGCAACCGCTCTCCGACTCGACCGTCCGGCAACGCGTGGTGCTCTGGCATGCTCTCAAGCGGATCGATTGCGAAGTGGATCTAAACGACTTTAATGGCAGGCTGTGGCGTGAGTTCCGCATGGCGCTGCCGCTCGCGCTGGAAAACGCACAACTGTCCTACCAGGTGCCGATGGGCATCGTCGAGATCGGCAAGGATGAAATCCCGACCACTGGCGGCCACGCTTATGGGAACCTGGACTACTTCCAAGAGGCCCGCGACATCCGGCCGCGCGAAGTCCAGGATTTCGTAGATGCCAGCGACGAGCGCGGCGGCCTTACGATGAGTTCCGATGTCTCGGTTTTCGACTGGAAAGACCCGACCAGCGATCCGGTTCTGTACACGGTTCTGCAGCCGGTACTGCTGGCGTCACGTAAGAGTTGCAACGGCGAAGGCAACTGGTACCCACAGGCCGGCAACCATACCTACCGCTTCGCGCTAACCACCCACGAGGGCGGCTGGCGGAACGGCCGCAAGGACGGCATTGCGGCGAACCATCCGCTGCAAGTGGTGGTCGGAACACGGCCCGATGCGGATGCCGCTCTGCCCCTGGAGATGAGCTTCGCCTCTGTCTCCGCCGATAACGTCATCGTCTCCACTCTCAAGAAATGCGAAGATGATGAAGGTGTGATCGTCCGCGTGTATGACATTGAAGGCCAAGACAGCGATGTTGCCATCAGACTGTTCAAAAGAGTTGGCGCGGCGCAAAGAACGAATCTCATCGAAGAAGAGGGCCAGCCGCTGCAGCTCGACAACGGCAACGCCCGATTTCGTGTCGGTCACAATGCGATTGAGACCATCAAACTTGGTCTCCAGTGAACCCGGATCTCATTCTTCAATGACCCGGGAGTGGAAGAGATAGCGGGGTGAGGAATGGTGCCAACGCTGTCATCCTGAGGGACCGCAGGCGCAGAAGGAACTTTGGGGTTGCCACAAGACATAAATGCAGGAAGCTTCCGCTGCTCTCAGGATGTGAGGGTACGAAGCGTCACTTGCCCCAACAACCTCATCGAGGGCATGAAGCCCCCCGGCGAGGATCGATCCCGCGGGGCGCACGTTGCTGAAATGCGGGCAGATGAGTGGCCACGCCGAGAGTCCCGCCGCGACCACGAGGTGAGCTTAGAATGGTCCCGTTCATACTGGCACCAAACGGAGGGCGTTGCCTGAAAGAATCTTGGCCAGGACGGTTGACGGCAGATCGAGGGAGACCAGGAGGTCATAAAGCTGATTGGAAAACAGATCCCGGCCAAAGAACACGCGGTCCTGGTGGTCGACGAGGAACTTTCGGGAAAAGTTCAAATCCCGGGAAAGCGCGGTGTGCCCGGAGTCTGCGGAGAGATCGCAATTGAGGTTTGGATATTTATCGAGATAGTCCAGGAGGCGGCTGCGTCCGACGATAGGCTTCCCCGCCGGGTAAGCCAATGGCTCCTGGTCGGCGTCGCCGGAGATTTCACGCCAGAAACCGGGCGCGTGGCCCAGAAACTGGGTGCGAGGGCAAAGCCGCAACGGGGCCTCCATCACTTCGATGCCGCCACCATACCACCATTGCCAGTCGTTCGGAACGCCGTGACGCGGGAACGTCGGGTCGAGATGGAAGATCACCGGCAGCCCCAGTTCACCACAGTATTGGAAAAGCCGGATGGCGTCCGGGTCGTCGTAGCGCATGCGGCGCTTGAATTCGCCGAAGACGCGGACACGGAAGTTCTCCACCGCGGCCTTGAGTCTCTGGTGAGCGTGCGGGTCGTGCGGATCCACGGTGGTCCCCGCAATAAACCGCCCAGGGTAGCGCTCGGCTACATCGATGACGTCGCGGAAGGGGATGCCCATGCTGGTCGGGTCGAGCGTCGAAAAATAAGCCGGGTCCATCTCGCATTCCGGCAACTCCCAGCTGAGCAGCCAGGCACGCTCGATGCCCGCGGCATCCATGTTCTCGATCATGCGAGCGCCGTCGTAACCGATCCAGCGCGGATGACAATGGGCATCGATGACGCGATGCTGCGGAGTTCTTTTCTCGCTTTCCTGCCCCTTTTGAGAGGCCAGGGATCTTCCGCCGCCGATGGCAAGTCCGCTCAACACGCTCAGCGAGCTGGTCAAACCCGCCCGCAGGACATCTCTCCGCCCGAGGGTGGCAGGAACCCTGGATGCGGGTTTGGTCTGGCCACTCCCCACCAACATGCTGGATCCTTCAGCGATCGCTTGCCTGCTCGAAATAGGGTCGGAAAGCTTTTCCATAAACGGACCTCCTGAAGAGCCAATCTGGGCCTTGTTTCCTCACACTGGCCAGTGTCCGCGCACGCTTTTGCGATCCCTCAATTCAAAACTCGGGATGAAAAGACTCCAAGGGAGGCAAGGTATCACCATTCCGGAATCTCTCCCGCAGTTTATTCATCCAGCGAGCGAATCCGTACCAGTAGAGGAATTCCCGATCAAACCTGCCCCGCGAAGTGCCCAGCCGACAAGGGGCATACTCGGCCAACCAATCCCGGCGGTAGTCCTCGCGGAGCTCAGTCACGACCGCCACCACGGGTTCAGTTCGACGAATGGAGCGCCCGAGCCAGGAACGCGTACGCTGCCTCGCGAGCCTCGGGCGGAAAATCGTGACCGCCGGGAGGATAAACCACCTTTAGATTTTGCGCCTGCTTGTATATTTTCCCATACACCGGAAGCGCAGCAGCCACGCAATCCTTTACCCCTGACACGTCGAAGTTGTCGTCTCCGACAGGGGCGCTAATAAAGACCGCTCGGGGCGCCAGCGATCCGAGCAACTCATTAAAATCGAAGGGCATCTGCGCTGGATTATTGTGATAAACGTCGGCGATGCGGGGCATATATCCCCGGTGGCTCCAACCGGCAAGATCTCCACCTTTATATTTTGCGAATGAAGTAAACCCACAACTGCTGACGACGACCTTGATACGACCATCGAAAACCGCGACAAAAAGTGAGTTGTGCCCGCCCAGCGAATGGCCAATCACTCCGATCTGATGAGGATCTACCTCTGGCAGCGACTGGAGGAGATCCACAGCCCGCTGATGGTTGGAAACTCCCTTCATCGTGGCGCTGGCGTACCCATGCGCGTAAGGGTCGAAGGAGTAATCACCGAAACTGGGGTAATCCGGCGCCAAGGTGACAAACCCGCGCTCCGCCAATTCCAACGCATAATGAAGATTCGGCTGGCCGCCAACGCCCGCCGGTTCTGCCTTACCGATGCGAGTGGTTTGGTGCAAGCAGAGTATCCCGGGGACCCTTCTCGGTGCATTAGGGACGAGGAGATATGCAGGTACGCGATCGCCGTCAGCGCCCTGGAATGTAAGTTTCTGGCGCCGCAGAGTGGGGAGTTGCTCTGTACTTTCAATTTTGATATCCAGCGGCAGGCTCGAAGACGCAGGCAGCGGCCCCATTACCAATTGCATGTTGCGGATGATTTCAGCTCAACGTTTACCCCACTCCGCCACAGTTCTGACCGCATGGCCATGCCCGGGCGGCTCATCGCTGATCAGCAGGCTCTGCATCTCAGCATGGACGACGTGCCTACTGAATAACTGCTGAAAGCACAGAGCGAGGCCGGCAAGGGCTAGGAGTATGACAGGTAATCTTTTCATCGACGCGTTTCCACGCCGGGGCCGAAACAGCCAAAGAACTTACGGCGATGTCAGGAGGAAGCAAGTTGGGACCGGTGCGCCCAAATCTTTTGAAATGCCTTCACGTACTGGTCGATCACGTCGTCGGCCTCACCATAAAAGAGCGGCAGGAAAATGTGCTGGTTGTTGATGAAGTCGTTGCCCGGCATGGAAGTGGGAATCACCGGAGGATGGTGCCACCACTGCGGTTCCGAGTAAATTGTGAGCTTGTGTTGTTCCGGGTATACCCAAGTGGAAGCGTTCACTCCCTCCGCCTTGAGAGCTTTCACGAGCGCATCGCGGGAAATGCCGGCCTTAGTGGAATCGAGCAGCAGCATGTTGGCGTTGTAGTAGGCCCGTTTCTGATCGGCACGGCAACGGGGTTCACTGAGTCCGGTCAACTGGACCACAGAATCATTCTGGCGCCGGACATTCTTTTCGACCATGGCAATGTGCGCGTCAAGCCCGCGCAACTGCACTCGCCCCAGGGCCGCGGCAAAGGGGTGCATGCGATATTTCTGACCACAGCCCGTTCCGGCGTAGCGGTGCATTGGGCTATCGGTTGGAAATGTTTCCGGGGCCGTATATTCTCCGAAGGCCAAGGCGCGCTCATAATGCAAACGCGTGTGATACATACCCATGCCGCCTTCCACAGTGGGCAAGACTTTGCTGGCTTGAAAACTGAAAATGGCCAAGTCGCCCAAGGTGCCCGTCTTCTTACCTTGCATGCTCGCGCCATGCGAGTGAGCGGCGTCCTCCAGCACAATCAAGTCCTTTTCCTTGGCGAACGCCCGTATATGATCCATTTCGCAGGGCAGCCCCCAGGAATGCATGGGGAAAACGGCGCGGGTTCGACTGGTGAATTTACGGCTCGCATCGTCCAGGTTGAAGCAGGCGGTGGCGGGGTCGATATCGATGAAAATGGGGACGTAGCTAAAGAAGCGCATGCCCAGACAGTCCACGAAGAAATCATAAGAGGGCACCATAATTTCGCTGCCTGGCTCCAGATCGATCGCAAAAAACATGCTTGTAATTGCGCTGGAACCATTCATGTGCGCGCGAACAAAGGGAATCCCGGTGTATTCCTTCCACTCCGCTTCGAAGAGAGGCAGTTCGTTGTAAAATCCGTTGGAGTCGATGAGTCGGTGAAGAGCATCCTTTTCCGCCTGCCCATAGCGTGGCCAGCGAGTGAGTTCCTGGTACTTATCGTCGGGAAAGTTTACGGCCTTCGGGCCCCCCGAACAAGGCCAGGGACTCAGTCGCCCGTGCCCGGGCGGAGAGCGCCTCCGGCATGGTGAGACCTAACAAGGCGGCGCTGCCCGCCTGAAGAAAACTCCGGCGTCCTTCGTTCAGCTTCTCTGCGTTTTCATTCGTCTCCATGACGATGCCTCCTTGATCATTGAGCTCCACGCTCAGCGCTCCATTCGTGCTGCTCTTTGCGCAACTATCGTGTATCATTGTCCACTAATAGGACCGGGGATCTTCATCAAGTCGGTCTGGCTTTGACCGTCGCGGGTCACGGCGGCGAGGGCGTAGACGGAAGTGTCTTTGCCCACAGCAATGGAATTCACCTCTTTGGGCCTCTGCCCATCAGGGAAAAAGATGGCCCCGTGGTCGAAGTACTTCCCCGCGGGAACATAATAGGTGATCAAATGCAGATCTTCTTCGCCCTTCGACTCACCTTTCTGCGCAGTGTTTTTCCCCAGCACGCGCTTTCCCGATCGATAAATAGGCCCACCGGTCAGGTAATACAACGTTTTCCCGTCCGGCCCGAGAATGAAACCCAAGTAGCCATAACTGAACTCATCGTACATCCCACTACGCTGAGAAAGCAGGGAGCTGATTCGATCCAACACCTCCACTCGGGGAATCCGGGGGTCGAAGCGGAACAGATATCCTGAGTTTCCGTGGACGCCGTAAATTACATCTTCGGGCTCATACCAGAAGGCTTGCCTCCAATTGTACGCCATAGTTCCCGACGAGGTGGGATCATATACGCCGAAGTAGTCCTTGCGCATGTCGTCGCCCTCGGCGGTTTCAAGCACGTCCCGATCGTAACGGTACCTTCGTATGAGCCCATCGGCGGTGGTAAAGTAAACGGCGCCATCGCGGGGGTCGACCACCAGAGAGCGGCACAAGGTGCGGTATTCCGGACCCCGAACGCTTTCACCCAAGACAGAAGTCCGTCCCAGGTCCTTCAGTTCTTTGCTATGGAGGTCGAAGCGAATGAAGTAACCGGTTGGCCAAGTCAAACCGTAAAGCCGGCCGCGCGCCGGGTCCATGGTCATTGCGATGATTCCCTCGCCGTGCGGAGCGATAGCGAGGTTCTCGAACTTGCCCGAGTTTATGTTGTAAGAAAGGAAATGGCCGCCCGGGTAAGGCTTATAGCCGGGCGGCGGGATGCCCATAGTCTCCCTGCCATTCACAATTGAGTAATATCCAATGTGAGAAGCAAAATAGAGTTTGCCATCCGCTTCCCAGAATCGCACGTGCGACTTATTCTGGGGAATGGCCCTCAGTCCTTTTTCCCCGCAGGCTTCCGTGAGGTCGGCCAGATGTCGAATGTTCTCCGTGGCAGGATCGAAGGAATAGACTTGGGCGCCGACATCTATGGTCTGCGAAGACAGCACGTAGTATATTTTCCCGTCGCTGGCGGAACTGATGCCATTGTAGCTGTCGTGTGCAACATCGAACCCTGAGTTGTAGAGGCGCGCAAGCAGCCGGCCATTGCCTGCAGCACCCGGCGGCGGATTCTGCACAGAGGGCCGTCGACAACTCTCAACGCCCAGGCAAGTCGCTCCCGCTACGAGGGCTAGAACGATGGCGCGCAAGGTGCGCTCACTCTTTTGCGCCAGGCTGCGTCTCGCTATATTCATTCCTCTTGCTCCTTACTCGGCGACCAAAACAAGTTTCCAGCACGACGCACTGAGGGCTGTCCACGCCATATTACGCGGTTTCATTCTATACTTCGCGGATGGGAGCCTTCAACAGCCGCCGGCTGCACGGTGGACGATCGGTAGACGGCAGTCTTGCCACTTCGCTTTCTTTCGGCACGAAGGTTTGGATTGTGCCCGCCATCGGGGGAAACTATCCCGTGGGCTCAAGTTATGGGCCGACGGGCCTGATTCAAATTCCGAACCTCTGTGCGGCGCGCTATCGCTTTGGCGGCTTCTCCTTCGCGGTTCTTCGGCGGCGAGCCCGTCTTGAGCGAAGTGAGAAAGTGGGCTGATACTGCGGCGATATCATCGACCGCAGCCTGGAACGGGGCCTTGTTGGCCTTGGACGGCTTGCTGAAACCGCTGATCTTCCTCACGAACTGGAGCACTGCAGCTCGAATCTCCTCGTCCGAGGCCGGCGGATCGAAATTGAACAACGGCCTGATGTTCCTACACATAGGAGACCTCTCGAGAAAAAGCGGGTGTAACTGAATCGACAGCCCCGGGGATCGTCGCCGACGCCTCGCCAGTGTGCTTCGGAAACTCTGCGCTCGGAATCTCTTGGGACCGAAACGCTCCTCCCCTCAGCTCTTCACCGGTGATGGTTTCGAAATTCAAATATGCCGCCTTGAGTCAATGAGATTTCTCGTGCTCATTAGGCAGGCTACCATGTTTCTATTGGATACTCGGGGATTTATCGCCAAGAACAGTGAGCGAAACGCTGTTGTACCCAACGTTTCGCCCCGGAGACCCTGTCAATCTCCTTTGCCAGGCTGAGCACCTTCCCGGGCGAGTTACAGCCTTCGAGTACGTGCTTGCGCTGGGCTCCCAAGCTCGCGGTGATGTGCACTTCTGGGAAATCGAGGCAAACAATGTCCTTTTCGTCCCACTGGAAGAAGTGTTCGTCTTGAAGTCGCCTCATGAGTTTCTGCACATTTGGTATCGGAATGGTGCGCTCGCGCACGCCTTCTACGAGCACGTACGCGTGTCCTTGGTATCGCACCCGCCCGTTTCCAAGAACGGTCACCTCATAGTCGGGACACGTCCCGACGCAGCCAACCCGCTTTAGCGTTATCGAGAAATCATCCAACAACGTGGTAGTGTCTTGGGCGCAGATTGGGGCGGCAAGCATAGGGGCAATTTCCAGAGCCAAGCACAAGACCAGCGTTTTCATGGCAAGAGATTACACCACGTCGAGGCGGAATTCTTCGATTCTTGGCGAGAACAGCCCAAGTATCCATTAAAGATCAGTGGGTTACTTGGTGACGCGCCCTTGGTTTCCCTGCACAACCAGCTTCGGGCGGGGCGACAACTCACCTTCCATTGCAGCGAGCTGCGCGGGGTCGGTCGATTCGCTGAAACAACCCGGCTCGTCAGGTCCCTGGCGGCACCTGGAGGATTTGGCTGTACAATCCCCGTATGGCATACAAGCTCTTCCTGGTGGCTTCTTTCCTGCTAATTCCTCCCTCAGTTCCAGCTCAGACGACAGGTCACAATACACGGCCCCGCGCCTCGGAACTGGGACTGAAGGTGGGCATTCTGCCGACCGGACCGCTCGATACGATCACTGACGTTGCCGGCGTTGAGGTCGGTCAAACCACGATCATCCGTGGCGACAACATCCGGACCGGTATAACCGCGGTTCTGCCGCACTCGGGCAATCTGTATCGCGAAAAGGTGCCCGGCGCGGTCTTTGTCGGAAATGCCTTTGGGAAGCTGGCGGGCTCGACGCAGGTCGAGGAATTGGGCGAGATCGAAACGCCCATCCTGCTGACCTCCACCCTGAGTGTGCCGCGCGTAGCGGACGCGCTGCTCAGCTACATGCTGGAGCTGCCGGGAAATGAGGACGTGCTGTCGATCAACCCGCTGGTCGGCGAGACCAACGACGGATACCTGAACGACATTCGCGGCCGTCAAATCACCCCGGACGACGTGTTTGCCGCCATCAAGAGCGCGAAAGGCGGCCCGGTTGACGAAGGCGCTGTTGGCGCGGGCACCGGTACTGTGGCATTCGGCTGGAAAGGAGGCATCGGAACCTCCTCGCGAAAGCTGCCTCCAAACCTTGGCGGACACACAGTCGGCGTTCTGGTACAGACGAATTTCGGAGGTGTGCTCACGATTGCGGGTGCTCCCGTCGGGGAAGAACTGGGCAGGTACTATCTGCGGAAGGAATTGGAGGAAGCGAGCGGCGCCAAAGACAAAGCAGACGGGTCGTGCATGATGATCATCGCCACGGACGCCCCGATCGACGCACGGAACCTGAAGCGCCTGGCAGCCAGGGCGTGGTTCGGCATGGCTCGCGCCGGCAGTTCGGCGTCCAACGGCAGCGGAGACTACGCGATTGCGTTCTCGACCGCAGCGCAGTTGCGGATTCACAGTTCCGACCAATCGCCGACGCGACATGTCGAATTGTTGACCAGTGACGCGATGTCGCCGTTGTTTCTGGCGGTGATTGAAGCCACCGAAGAAGCCATCTACAACTCCATGCTTCGGGCAATGACGATGACAGGCAAGGGACACACGGTAGAGGCGCTGCCCATTGACAAAACGATGGAAATATTGAGGGCGCATCGCGTCATCAAGTAATTGAAGCGCGGGACTGACCGGTGCTACCGGCGGAATACGCTAGTCAAGACGGATGGCGCGGCTCGGCAGCAGACGCACCAGGCCCATCTGCCCCGAGGAAAGGCCAAAGCTCCGGTTCCTGAAAACGATAGAGTTTGGATCGCCCGCCAGTCCGTCGCCCACCATGCGGTTACGCAGCGTATTCTGGACAACGATCTCAAGATCGTTGTTTCCCGCCTGAAGATATGTCGTGACGTTCAGCCGGTAGGGGAGAAACAGAAGTGTACCTGCCTGCCGCCCGTTGATGCGCACTTCGGCCACGTCCCGCACATCCCCCAAGTCTAGGTCAGGATTTCCAATTAGGCCAATGCGACCGGCGCACCGATGCGCAGGCTTTCCGGCCCTGAGACTGCCAGCCGGATCAACGCTCATCAGGGAGGCCAAGCATTTTGGCCAGGCGGCTTGCCAGGCCCTCGGCCATCCACTGGAACCCGAGGTCGTTGGGATGGGTGCCGTCCACCAAGCCGTCGCCCCGCGACGGTCCCAGCAGGTCCGTGCCCTCGACGATTTCGATGTGGCGATCGCCGTCCCGCGGTATACGCCGTCCGCATACAGGTCCACTCCTGTCTCGCCGAAGGCATGCATGTTGGCCATGTCGGGTGGCTTCGGATACTCGAGCCGGATCGCCAGAACAGAAGAGTTGGTGCGGAAACGAATGCGGCCTCCGCTGGGGTCTTTTGCCAGGTCCCATACGGGCGGACGAAAGGTGTCTTTCAATTGGGTGGGCAAGCGAAAGAGGTCACCCCCGTTTTCGCTGTACCAGGGGAGCCCGTTCACCTGGACCGGCGGGCCGGGAAGGGTAATCCAGCGCAGCGGCGCATTCTCCGCCCCGAAAAGGCTCAAAGGCGCAAGCAACAAAATCGTCAATGCCAGGGTTTTCGCAGTCATAGTGCCGACGACTATACCAGCCATTCCCCCGGGTTTCCAAGCCCCGGCAAGGCCGTCAACTGACCGGGCGGCAGCCCGATTGATCAACACACCACCCGATGGCTGGCGCCAATGTGATTCAGCCGTTTGCTGTCTCCTGCAATAGCTACGCCTGGTACAACGGCGGCTTCGTTCCACCGCAACCGGGTCTCAAATACGATTTTCTCAACGAAGGTGTTGAACTCGGACAGAAGAAAGGCATGTTGGTGATGGGCTATTTCTGCATCGGCGCGAATTCGAAGTGGGGTAAAAAGCACCTCGACGCGTCAGATTGCATGCGAAGTGCCGCGGCGGTAACCACGGTGAAATCAGTTCTTTACTTTTCCGATCGGAAAACCCTGCCAAACGTATTCCAGAGCCTCGGGTAGGCTCTGTTGTTTCACGGTGCGGTCGGTGTGGCCGGCGGTGCGGGCAAGAACAAATTGGTAGTGGTAGCCTTTGGCGGCGAGTGTTTGGGCCATGTTTTCATTGGCCACGACCCAATCATGCATACCGTCGCGCATGACATTCGGATTGAGCAGGTCTCTGTCTCCAACTTCCATCCAGATTCGAAGCGGCTTGCGGGGACTCGTCGGAATCAGGTGTTCATAAAACTCCCATGCGCCGTGCGGGGTCGCAGGATTATAAGGCCACTGTTGATTGACATAAGTGCCCGAATGCGTCAGGGCGCGGTGGTACAGCTCCGGATGATACCAGGCCGTATTCAAGGCGCAGGAGCCGCCGGAACTGCCGCCCATCGTCGCCCGGCCGTCGGGGTCCCGGGTGAGTTTAACGTGGCATTTTGCCTCGACGAGGGGCAAAACTTCAGTCTCCAAGAACTCCGCATACCGGCCGGACATCGTATCGTATTCCAGGCCGCGTTCGCTGCCCTGGGCGTCGCCCCCGCCATTGCCTATGGAAATGCCAATCATTACCGGCACGCGGCGCTCGGCGATCGGTTGTCGAGGGCGATGAACAGTGCGCGGTCGGGTCCGTCCGCACCGACGATAAAGGGCGCGGCGCTGCCTGGGACGTACTGTTTGGGAACGTACACCGCCACTTGGCGGCTGTAGGGAGCGGGATGGCTCGTGGTCACCACCAGCTTGGCAGGGTCACTGGGATCAGGAGTGCCAAAGGTCTGCGCATCCCGTGCGATGCCTGGATAGATTTTGCTGTCAGCCGAGTTCATGGTGAACTCATACACCGCGCCTTGCGGCACTCCTTCATGCACCGACATTTCAGGCGCCGGCTGCTGAGTCGGACCAACGATGAAATTCCCGTCCGCGTTCGCGCGCGGATTGATGCCATCAGGTAACTCTGTGGCAGTGACATAGCCAGGCGTGTGGGGATCGCGGGTAGGCAGCGTGGGGCGAGCCGTCGGCGCCACCTGGGTCAGTGCCAGAGATGCGCCGGCCAACAGTCTGAGCGAGCTCGCGATGATCCGCAGACGCAACAATGCCATTCCGGTCGGCCTCCCCGAACTACAAACTTAACTGAAATGGAATAGTCTACTTTATGAATGTCCCTGAGAAGTCCCGGATGAACCATTCGCCGACGCGCTTCATCCAGAACTTCCCCACGGCCATCCGATGCTCATCGTTGTCGTCGGGAAGCGTGCTGTGGGAGAAATAAGTCATAAGGGCCCATCCGCTCCCGCTGGCAGAAGGCAAAGCTGTGATAACTTGTACCCCGCAATGGGCTGTGCGGCCATCTGCTCCGCCGTAGGCTTTCCGACGTGGCGGGTGGCATCGGGCAAGAGAGAATCGCATTCGTCAGCGATGACCGCATCGATGGAGGCCGGATCCTGGTTCTTCGACGCTTCCCACCGGCCACCAAGCGCGCTCGGATGAGAAGATGTGCAGGTCGAAGCTGATGATGCCGGAGGTGGCGCACCGTAGTGCATTGCCAAGATGTTCGCGTACGAGAATACGAGGTACGATATGGGAGGGTTGGGGATACCTCGCCCGGGAAATAGAATCTGATCATCGGTTGGTTCGGTAATTTACAAAAAGGCGCTTGAGATCTGCGGGATGAAGAAGTGACTGGCGATCGTACAGACTAGGCAACCCAGCAACCGTTAGGAGCTCGCATGGATGACAAAACATTTGATCTCTCAGGAAAGATGGCCATTGTTACAGGAGCCAGCCGAGGCCTCGGTCAGTACTTTGGCCGTGCATTAGCACGCGCAGGGGCGGACTTGATTATTACCGCCCGCAACCTCGCTTCTCTGGAAGGTTTCCGCGGAGAAATCGAGGGCCTGGGCCGGCGAGCAGTTCCCCTGGAGCTCGATCTGAGGAGCTACGAAAGCATTCAGAGCATGGCGGAAGCCGCCGAAGCCGCCTACGGAAAGATCGATATCCTGGTTAACAATGCTGGCTGCAACGTCCGCAAACCCGCACTGGATGTAGAGTGGGATGACTGGAACCTGGTTCTGGACACAAACCTGCGGGGCACCTTCTTTGTTGCCCAGGCCGTTGCCAGGAAAATGGTTCCCCGCCGGTACGGGAGAATAATCAATGTTGGTTCAGTTACAAGTGTTTTCGGTTATGCGGGCTTGGCTCCCTACTGTGCCAGCCGAGGGGGGGTAAAACAGTTGACGATGAGTCTAGCCGACGATTGGGGACCACACGGCATAACAGTGAACTGCCTGGCGCCCGGCTGGTTCAAAACCAAGCAGACCGAAGTGTTATTTCAAAACCAGGCATGGGTCGAGTACTTGTGTGACCGAATTCCACTGAAGCGCCCCGGGCAACCTGAGGATCTCGATGGCGCGATCATCTTCCTGGCATCGGATGCGAGCCGGTACATTACCGGGCAAACATTGCTTGTTGATGGGGGGATATCGACAGGCGCGACCAAAGCCACGATATCTCGCTGATGGCCGAGGGTAAGGGCTCCGACTTCCGCTACGCACCGCACGTGCTTAATCTATAGGATCTCGCACCAAATCAGCGCCGCTGAACCTATGTGGGTTGCATCACGGACCGTCTGCTTGTTATCCATCGGGTGTGCTTGATCCTTCATAACGTAGGACCCTCTCCTCAAGGTCATTTCAATGCGCGCTCGACAGCCGCTTCCGCCACAGGCGCCATCTGAGAATAGCACCGATCGTTGGCGTGCGCGCCGTCCTCCGAGTAGCCTTCCCTCAGCATACCTTTGGTGTCCACCACGGCAGAATAATAGTCGGCAACCTCTGCATGTATTTCCGCAGCGTAGCTGCGCAACCAGTTATTGAGTTTGACAATGTCGGCCAGCGGATGCTTATCCGTCTGTTTGTGGGAAGTGTAGTCGCTGACCGGAAGAATCAGTCCAAGAATTACCCGGATGCCGTTGGCCCGTGCAAGTTGGCATATGGCCCGGATGTTGTCCTCGAACATTTCGGCAGTTTCCGGCCCTGTGTTACCGGCGATATCATTGATCCCGCCCAGGATCACGACGGCTGCGGGGTGGAGATTAATGACGTTGGGATAGAACCGCACCAGCATTTGAGGAGTGGTCTGTCCCGGAATACCCCGGTTTACATAGGGCTTCCTCGAGAAGTATTTTGCGAGATCCCAAGGTTCGGTGATGGCATCCCCAATGAATACGACACGTCCCTTCTCGACGGGTTGGGCCAAGAGTTTCACGTTCTCAGCGTGGTAGTAGCTGATCTCGCCCCAATCCTGCGCCTGGTCAGCGACGGCCTGTGCCTGAACGGCAAGGGTTTGAGCTTGAATCGTCGGGCAACAGGCAGATCCTCTGGACCGAGTCAGCTCTGGCACTAGCTGTGCCTTTCCTGGCGAGGGAGCCAAGAGTGGTGTCATTAATAGGAAGAGCAGCCACAGATGAGGTTCCATGTTAACCTCCAGCGTCAGCGTGGCGGGAGCGCACGCCCGCGCTCGACCCGCGCGGTATCCTAGATCATCGAGACAGGGCGTCACTTCAAGCCTTTCATGATCCGCCGAACGGATGTCCGTATCCGTTGTATTTTACCTGAACGAGTGCAAGATACGCTCGCTACTTCTTTGCCCGTGATAGCTTCTTGAGGACGAAAAGATTTCGTCGATGAGGTGAGGGGTAAGAGTAAGGCTCTTTCTTGATGGACACACAACAACCTCAGCGGCTGAGTGCCGCCAGTTTTGGGCTCAAACGACCAACTCATGCGCGTCATGGCGTTAAGCCAGGCTATGTGACTGGAGCCGTAACTGTCGGCTCACTGGCTTTTGCCGGGGCCTATACGGTGTAAACCACGACTGCCTTTTTCCCGCCCTTCGCGGTTGTCGCATGGGCTGAACTCAGATTGACTCCTTTCGCTGCGAACTTCTCCAGGTGCTGCGCCAGCGCACCCGACTTGTTCAACAGTTCGTGTTGTTCCACTCCAGTCACTCGAGGCGCACGCGGACGCCTTTCCCGAGGGGCTTCCCGTCAGCACCCAGAAGCCGCAGGTGCGCGTCGCCCGTGCGGTATTTGCGGATGCGTGCATCGGCCTGGCCGATGATTTCGCTCTCCGAGAAATTCTGGGCGGGGAGGAGGCGGGAGCTTCCAGTGACCGCGAGAATAAGGGAGAGCGCAAGAAGGCTTTTGGATCTTATGGCATCGAGGAGGATACACCAGGCTGGAGCGGGAAGCTTCAAGAAACGAATGGACTAGGAAAGCCCCGCTCGGGATGATCGCAGAAGCTCGTCTGACCGCCGATTCCGGTCCGACTTCTCCAGCCGCTCAAATGGCTGGCAAAAGACACTACGTTTCATTTTAGAATGCTGGGCAGATTGCTATCGGAGTTCCGCCCTATCCCGCCGGGGTCGGCAACCCACGCGGTGATGGTGGTCGGTTTGGGCATTCAAGTAGCCGGGTGACCTCGGCAGAGCTACAAAGCACAGCCCTCAACAGCAGGTGGAAGCCCCACTCCCAGTACAATCCATGTGATGCCGCTCATGGATTTGACTCCGCCCATCATTATCACCTATCGGTCTTGAGGCGCCTGTAGGCAGGCGGGAATCGGTTGGGGAGGCCATAAACCGGATTCCACTCGTCTTTGACCTTGCGGAGGGCCGTGAGATTCAGGTCGCCCACCAAAACGCCCTCAGCATTGTCGAGTTCGTCCTGGGTTGACCCCTCGAAGTCAATGAGGGAACTGGTCCCAGAGCCGTGCGGAGCGCCGTAGTTGACGCGGACAATAAACAGGCGATTCTCGAGCGCCCGCGTTTGAAACAGGTGAACGAGGAGAGGCCGGGAGAAATCGTCCGTGCTGTACGGAACGAACACTATCTCGGCGCCTCCCAGAGCAAGCTCAAGGGTGGCCTCGGGGTGCTGGATATCGTAACAGATCTCTATGCCGACCTTCGCCTTGACTCCTCCAATCTCAACTTCCCAAACAGGAAAACTGTCGCCATGGTTTACTCCGGAGGCAAGCATCCAGTTCTGAAGGTGGACCTTGCTGTACGTGCCTGCGATTTGTCCTTGAGGATTCATGAGAATCGCAGTGTTGAACAGCCTCCCGCCGCGATTCTCGTCCATTCCGAATACTATCCAGATGCCCAGTTCTCTGGCGAGAACGGCAAAGCGGTATGTGGTAGGCCCGGGAATCGGCTCCGCAGCATCCAGTATTTTCGCCCGCTCCGCAACAACCTGAGGGGCGTCCAGGGATGTGCCGGGAGGCAGATCAACCCTTGCGTACCCCTGCACCGCCGCCTCTGGCGTACATACGATCTTTGCTCCGCGGCCAGCGGCCTCCCTTATCAATTTCTCGACACGCTCCAGGTTGAATTCCTTATCGTAGAGCCGCGCATTCATCTGTATCAGGCCTACTCGAATAGTGTCGTCGGCCTTGGCGGCGATCACATGCGACAGATTGAGCAACAGCAGCAGGATCGAAGATGCGAGAATACGACGCACGTAACCCTCGTTTCCCCAGTGTGTGGAGGATGGCAATCGGGGTACTACGTTCAAGGAGACTGCCAACGCCCAGGTCGACACACTCAGGGTCGTCGGCGCTCCACAATAAAGAGCCGGTATCTCAACGCAGGCTAAAAACCTGAGTTTCCATTTCGGATGCTCCGGCAAAATCGACCTTGACATGCCAGAGATTCGTTTGATGGTCCCAAAACCAGCCGGCGCGTGCAGCCCTTAGCGCGTCCAAACTGCTCATCTCCTCCAGCTTAGCATCACCCACCTGCACGGCGGCCAGGCGCTGGGCTGCATAGCCAACCGTCACCGGATTCCACTCATGGTTCGACACCACCCCTATTTGCAGCGCACTTCCTGCCACTTCCACTGACGCGATCCGCTTCTCCCCCATGGTCACAAACTTCTCGGCATCGCCGATCACTGCCATCCCGTTTTGCAGCAGGGGCGCGAGCACGAAATACTCATGCTTTGCGTGGCGCTCGAGGGGAATAAAGGTCGAGGCGTCTTCCAGCGATGCACGGCGAGTGTCGTGGTTGTAGACCGCCCACTGGCCTCCTACCCCAAGGTCCGAAACGCTGAAAGCCGGGAGATAGCCTGCCCTCGGAAGGCTCAGCACGTAAAACCACTTGTGCCCGTTGAGCTCCGAAGTCGTATACCCCACCGCGCCGCCCTCCAGATAACAACGGTCCAGAGGAACGATGGGGTGGCTGGCTTTCAAAATCAACTCGTCGCCTTCCCGGTACGTCTTCCGCACCAGGTCGAAATTGCACTCCCCGATCCGATGCCCCAGTTGAATCTCGCCGCCGAGCAGGTTGGCCAGCAGCACATCTTCGAACGCGTTGGCATCCGCCTTGGTCTGGATGTTGTCCCTCGAAGGCCAAATCCCTACCGCGCCATAAAATGCACTGGCAAAAATCAAGTGCTTCCAGACGTAAGGGTCGTCGTCCTGTTCGGCGGTCGGAATATGATGGTCCCACGAGCCCTGGACCGACACCACGATCGGATTCTCGGTCGACTCCATGATATTGCGCGGAAGCTGCATGCAGTACTGCATGGTGAAATTCTTTTCCTGGAGGGCCTTCGCCATGTTCTTGAAGTACATGTCCATGCGGTCGATGCCGGCCATCATCACCGGATCACCCTCGTAGACGCTCAAGAAATCGTGCTGAAGCAACGTATCTCCCCAGGAAGCCACCTTATCCGCCGTGCGCCTCCAGTAATCGAGCGAATAGTAGACATCTCCCATGCCTGCGCCGGGCGTCTGATCGGACGGGGTGGTAAAGTGAGGAAACTGTTTTGGATATCGCCCGCGCGGAGCCAGCCAGCAGTAATAAGCCTCCAGGGGAACGCCCAACTTTTCATGCAGCCAAGCCAAGCCGTGGGGAAACAGATCCTCCCGGGGCTCAAATAAGCCTTCGTGGTCGTGCAACTGGTCTTCGTCTTGAACCTGGTAAGCGCCGATCCGCAACCCGTGCTTCTTTGCGTCTTCAGCTATCCCCAGGATTATGTCTTCGTAAGCCTTATAGCCTTCCTCCTTGAAACCGTGCTCGCGGTAGTACGAGCCATAGTCATCCCAATACACCGGATACTTCAAAGTGTCGCCGGCGTACTTGGACGGAATCTTTTTTCCCGCCCGTTTTAGCAGCGTCTCGCCCCAAGCTCGAAGCGTTTTCCCAATTCCCTGTCCTATCACTAGAATGTGGGCATGCTCATATCTGGCGGGAATATCCTCGACTAACCCTTCGATGCCGCAGTTGATCACGCCTTTCGACGGATTGGTCTCATCCACTGCCGCGACGGGCGCGCTTTGTTGAGTGGCAACGAGATAGTTCGCATAGGGAGAGAGGATCAACGTCTTGTACGCTTCGTCCGCGAGCAGGAGAAGATCGACTGTCCCGCCAAGGCTTGCGGCGTTCCCGTACCCGAAGCGATGAGTGAACATTCCTCCACTGGTCCAAGAATAGAGGTCATTGCGTTCGCCAAATCCCGACAGGAATTGGGGAAATACTAGGGAGGGCACGGTCCAATTTCCGCTCGCATACTGTTTGAAGCCGCGCGGGAATTTCTGAAAGAAAACGAGGCAAGGGGTGTCCGAGTATAGTTTGAAGCTCGTGGCGAACGCCGTAGTGGAATTTGGAACCTGCCATGCCAACTCGATGGATTGATAAGCTCCCAGGAAGTCAGTGCTCTCGCCGGTCTTCACGTCGGTTAGGGCGAGCCTTTCCCCTGCACGCTGATACGCTGCAACCTCCGGATATTTGACCTGGGCACTCCGATACCAGCGCTTGTTCTCCAGCACGCTGACCAAGCCTTTTCCCAGCCAGATCTCGCCTCCGCACCGGACTGTATAGGCGCCCTCGGCGGGGTCAAAAGCTAGTGAGATGCCGAACTTGTTTTCGAGGGAATACGACTGCTGCCCGGAGGAAAACGGAACGGGATGAGCTTGAGGGATCGGAATGGCTAATCCCATGGGTGTCGAAAGCGCCGCCATTCCGGAAGCAATTGTCTTCCCAAACTGCCTGCGCGTCAGTCCTTTCACTGCGGTCCACCTCCCAACAGGGCTTCAGACCAGGGACTACTTCGAACTTTCGGCGGCCGTGACCTGAAAGAATTCTTATAGTCCTTCGAATAAACTTGCACGTAGACCACGTGCTCCATCGTCAGTCCGGCTGCTTCCACTATGGTCCTCGCTTTAGAAAGGCACGGCCGAATCTGTGCCACCGGCTCCCGCGGAACTCAGCCTTGAGCATCCTGCGCACCCTGGCCCGAAACATAGAGAAGATCGCCGGCAAGGATACCAGGGCTGGCGGGCTCCTGCGCTTGGGCCTGCCCCGACATGGCCAGTTGCGCTCCAACCCCCATTATATATGCCAGGCAGGCGGCCCCTCTCAGGGCGGAGAGGTTTCGCATGCGATCAACCTTTCGGGAATTTCCAAATCCGGAGTGCATTCTTTCCCAGGATGAGTTCCCGGTCCTCGGGACTGTAGAAGTCGAGCGCGCTATTCACGAACTCCAGTTCTTTGTCCATCCGCAGTTCCCAACGTGGTTTCGGGTACCCTGTTCCCCAGATGATTTGCCTGGGACCGAATTCCTCATAGGTCGCCTTGAAGAACGGATAGGTATCGCGATACGGGAATTGTTTCGTCAACGAGATTTCGTAAGGCTCCGAAGCGCTGACCCAAACCTGGGGAAAGCGTTTCAGCCGGAACATCTTGCGAAAGTCAGCCCAGGGATCAGGAGCGCTCAGGTCGGGCTTGCCGAGGTGATCCACGACGATTTTGATTCCTGGGAATCTCCCGGCCATATCTTCCAGCATCGGCATTTGTTGGGGAAGGATGTAGAAATTGAAGACGGCTCCCAGGCGCTCGGCCTCGCGCCAAAGTGGATAAAGAGCCTTGGCGTTCAGCCAGCTCGAGTGGGGATCGTAGATAGGGCTGAACCGCATGCCCTGGAAGCCATGCTCTTCCATCCAGTAGCGCAACCGGCCGGCCGGATCGTCGCCCAGCGGATTCAACAAGCCGTGGCCTACGAATAAGCCAGGGAACTTCCGGAGTGAGTAGCTGATGTAGGAGTTGTCCCATCCGTAGTAGCGGGGGTTGATGAGCACGGCGTATTTCAATCCGTACTCCCGCATCTCTGTGGCTTCGTTTTCAATGGGCGCTTCGATGTCCACACGCTTCAGCTCCGGATGTTCGGGGTGATGGAAAGGGAATCTGGGATCGAAAGTCCAGACTTCCAAGTGCGTGTCGATGATTACTTGTCCCGATTTAGCGGCGCTGAGAGCTGCCAGCGCCGCCAGGGACAGGAATTGCCTGCGATTAACCGTGCGCGGAGTGATCTTGGCCTTGGGCATCGCGATTCTTTAAGGAGCCAGATTGTAGCCCTTCGCTTCTCGCACCGCAACAATGCCTCTCTCCCTGCTCCCCCTTCGTCCGCCGGCTGGCGGAAGAGAGGCCGAGGGTTGAGGACTTCCGACAAGATCGGCTTGTCAACGATTAAGCCCGACAGTGGCGCCGGCCCCGCGCCTGCGGTACCGGCGCTGCTCCTCTAGCGTGAGGAAGATTCGATCTCACGCACAAAACTTATCCGGTGCAACGGCAATCCATAAAGGTTTATACTTTCCGCAATCGAGGGGAGACCTCCGGTTTGACCGACGGACTGACCATGATGCTTCAAACTAAAGGAGGTAGTCATTATGCATCGCTACGTGACGGTTTTGCTTGTATTCACTGTGGTTGTTTTGAGTGCTTCGATGGTTTTTTCTCAGACCAAAGCCGCACCGGGAGGCCAGTATCTGACGGTGCAGGACGTCGAGAAGATCACTGGACTTCATGGAGTTAAACTCGTCCCCCCGGACGCATCGAAAGGGGCAGGGGGCGACCTGAATTTTGCTGACAAGGATGGGAAGTTGATTCTGATGGTTAATAGGAACCTTTCTTCCGATATGTTCTATTCACAAACCAAGAACATGAAAGATACGGTGAAGGCAGACATCACCGGGTTGGGAGATGCCGCGTTTATCGGACCGGCGGGAATGCTCCAGTACTTTGTCAGCTTTAAGAAAGGGAAAGGCTCTGGCACGGTGTCCACTTTTTTGACTTTCACAGGGACCGTGCTTCCCATGGACCAGGTCAAGAAAGTGGCTCAGCAGATTGTTTCTGGAATGTAATCTAGCCACCAACTGGGGTACCGCCATGTGGTCGGTTGGATGCCAGTGTGGAAGGGCGTTTCACACGCGGAATCTGGCAGAGGTGCGCGAAAGAGGCGAGGGATCCGAAGTTCGCGGGTGACCTCACGGTGGGAAGTTCGTGCGGCTTAGGAAGTCCTGGAACCGAAGGCCGGGGCGCAGCAGGTCCGCCGCGAAGCCATCCCGGTAAGAGCTGAAGGTCGAATGGCGGCTCGCCACTCGTCGCCTGTCGCCGCTCTCAGAAGTTCTCCAGCAGCCACACGTTGCTATCGCGGGCATACACCGACACGGCCAGGTAACGCCCGTCTGGGGACGTTATACCCCTGGCTCCGGGAGCCCAGGAGGACTGCTGCCAGAGGACTTGACCGCGACCTTCCAAGTCCACGTTCAGGAGCGTGTATCCCATATTTGGCTGGGCTACGACAAACAGGCCTCTGCCGTCCGCTGCCCAGAACACGCCACCGAAGCCATGCCAGCCTTCGACGTTGAAGTCGCGAACCTCCCCGCCAGCCAACGGCAGGATTTGGATACGCCCCTCGCGCGCGTCGTACTGTGCGAAGGCGAGGTGCGATCCGTCCGGAGATAGATAGCACCGGCCAAGGCAATCGCCAACCGGCGACGTTTCTGTGGTGGCGGTGTCCCCACGGCCGCTTGGCTATCAGAGATCGCCGCTACAGCCACTCGTCCGGAATCTGTATCGCGTTTCAAGCGTTGGAGGTCGGCTCGCATCTCTGAAGCCGACTGGTAACGCAACTCCCGATTTTTCTCCAGCGCTTTATTGATGATCTCTTCCAGCTTCGACGGCACATCGCGGTTCAAGCGCACCGGCGGAGTCGGTGCCTTGTGCAGAATGGCATCGAAGATGAGCGCGGAAGTAGTTCCGGAGAAAGCCGGTTGACCTGTGGCCATCTCGTAGAGCACTACACCGAAACTGAAGAGGTCCGTGCGTGCGTCGAGTTCTTCCCCGCGCGCCTGCTCCGGCGACATGTAGGCAACCGTACCCACCGCCACGCCGAGACTGGTCAACTGCTCTTGCGCGGTTCCCGCCGTCGCGGTCGGCGATGCTGACTCTCCCACCGCTTCTGCTTCCCTCGCAGCCTCGGACGGCAACTGGGCCAGGCCGAAGTCGAGGACCTTGGCTTGACCTCGCGGAGTGACAAAGATATTCGCTGGCTTGATGTCCCGGTGGATGATCCCTTTGGCGTGCGCCGCCTCCAGAGCGTCGGCTATTTGGATCGAGATGCTTAAAATCTGATCGACGGGGAGCGGCTTTCCCGAAAGGTAACTTTTCAGAGTCCGGCCTTCCAGGAGTTCCATAGCGATAAAGGGACGGCCCTCGTGCTCACCCACTTCGTAGATCGTACAGATGTTGGGATGATTGAGTGCGGAGGCTGCGCGGGCTTCGCGCTGGAATCGACCTAGCGCCTTGGGCTCTCGCGCCAGTTCTCGGGGAAGGAACTTCAGCGCCACCGGGCGTCCCAGATTGACGTCCTCGGCCCGGTACACGATGCCCATTCCTCCGCTGCCGATCTCCTCATGGATTCGATAGTGCGAAACTGTGCTCCCCGTCAAATCTGCCGGTGCAGCTTGCGCTGGAGGCACGGCGTCGGCCTCGGGTGCCTTCCCAGGGTGAATTGCCTCGCCTCCACCCTCGACGGGATAGATGAACCGATATCCCCGCCGGGGAAGCGTTTCCACGTAGCGTGGCTCATCGGCTGAATCACTTAAGGCTTCACGCAGACGATTGATGGCGGCGTTGATGCTGTGTTCGAACTCGACCACCGTATCGTGGGGCCAGAGCCGCCTCTGCAATTCCTCGCGGGTAACCACCTGCCCGGGTCGCTCCAGCAACATGGCTAGAACTTCAATGGGTTGTCCTGACAGCTTGATCTTCAAGCCATGTTTGAGCAGTTCCCCGATCTGGGGGTTGAACTCGAAGGCGCCAAAGCGGAAGCAACGGGTGGATCGTTGGGCGTCATTCATTGCCGACGCCTTTCTTGTCGCAGGGAAGCCGGTCCGGAGCGAGCGGCAAGTCGGACGTAGTAACGACCGCTTCCCCCAGAGATTGAGGCCAGGGCGGAGTTTACCACTAAGATAAGCAAAGTCAAGCACCTTAGACCTTTCCTGCCAGCCTGAACTCCTTTGCGAACAATGAGTTCCCGTATGACCTCAGCTTTAAGAAACGTATGACCTCGCTTGCATTGAGGTAGCCGTCTACCTCCTGCCAAATGGGCGTCACCAAGCATCCCGCCGGGCCACTAGTCGAACCCGGCGGGCAGAGAGGTGACGGCCATGAACCGATCTTTCCAGGGTTTGGTTCTACTTGCAGCGCTTTTGACTCTTGCCCCACAGGCTCTGCCGGAGGATAGGAGTAAGAATCATGATGGACTCCTGCCGAGAATCAACGTGCGGGTCCACAACTACGCCCAGGTATCAACCGAAATCCTGGCCCAAGCCGAGGTCGAAGCCGCAGGAATCCTTGGCAAAGTCGGCATTGACATCGCCTGGACCAACTGCGACCCCACGCAGAAGGATCTCGGCGACGCGACCGAGTGCAATCAGTTCCTTGGACCAACCAACTTGGCGGTGAGAATCCTCCCGCATTTCGGAGCCCTCCCGGGAACCGATAAGAAGACCATGGGCTTTGCCCTGGGAAACCTCGCCAGCGTCTCCGTCCGCCGGGTGAGCGAAGAGGCGGCAGAGTTCGGAGTGCAGCCTTGCGAAGTGCTCGGCCCCGCCATCGCACACGAGCTCGGCCACATACTGCTCGGGCAGAAGGGACATTCTCCCACGGGGATCATGCGAGCCCGCTGGCGACGGGAGGACTATGAACGCGCCCCCCGAGGCGCCTTCAACTTTACCGCCGAGCAGGCCAGATCGGTCCGCGCCGAGGTCGGAAGGCGTGTTCAAAAACAGGGTGCTGCGGAAGTCACAACCGCGACTGCTTCCAAATAGGGGCGTTCATTGTCGGTTAATCAATTATGGAATCCTCTCGTCCCGGAGCTTCAGCCTTCGCAAACGGTCTCAAGAGCATTGCCGGTGCCAACTCGCACCCTCAGCCTCCGTGTCGAAAGGGTGCGTCGCTCGCCGTTTCAATCCTATTCGCCGGCTGCGCGACGGTAGGAAACGGATCGCGCATTCGGAAATTAGTCTCAAGTAGTCGTAGAAGAATCTATCTGCTCGTTTTTCGGGAAGGTGTGGCTGGAAAGATAGTCCCGGCGCTGGTGGGGATTTGGCTCGAAAAGTCGGCTTCAGGTCAAATGAGTATTGCGCCTTGGCATGAACCGCCAACTGCAATCCCAGGTCCTTCCGAAACCCTGATCGAGGAAGTTTGTGGTGGCATAGCAATCGCCGGGATAGATCGCGAACGCCGAAGTGTAGGAGGCTGTTTTTTCGCGCTCTGGGAGGCTGCGCCCAGGCGAACGCATAAAGCAGGGCTCAGCCTCGGGCCTGGGGCAGGCGTGGCGGGTGGCCTGGAAAGCTGGACCGCGATGCGTTGGTCCGGCTGCGTAGACTCCTCGCCAGCGGGAAGAATCAGGCAGAATGCGCCGCTGTGCTCGGGGTGTCCAGCTTCGGGCCTTCGGCCGGCATTACCGTTGATCTGCCCCGATGTTGGGAGCCGCGCCGAGCGGAGCGGGGTGTCCCCAAAAATCCTGCCGCGGTCCGTCGGACACCGGAACACCTGCCCGGAGACAGGACGAGCCTTCGCGGAGCTGGTATCCGACCAAGGTCGAAAACCCTGCGCCGCCACTTCCCGGATGAAGCATCAACGGGTCGTTACGAACCGCCCGGGCATCTTCCGGCGGGTTCGCATGGTTACCGAAATACGAGTTGGCCTCAAAGCGGATGTTCTTCGAGTTGCCCCAACCTGGCACATCTTCATAGGTCCCATTCCAGTGGCGGCTAGTTCCTTGGCTGTACCGGCAACTGCCCTCCACATAGAAGATGTTATTGGCAACGTAAACACCATCAGGAAAGCCGTGATAATCCGTGAACAAGAAAAGCGGCTGATGATGTTCCTTCCCCAGGAAGATTACGTTGTTGTATATCCGGGCGCCGGTAATAGGTCCAGTAAGATGGATAATGCGGGAGCGGTCGTTCTGGCTGATGTTGTAACGAACAACTGTCCCACGGTTGCCCAGACTCTCCGGCGCGCCCCAGGCCCCGTCGTCGCACATCATCAGGAATCCCCCGTCGTTGTCGTGGCTGTAGTTGTATTGAAAGACAGTGTCGCGACAATTGCCGTCGGAGTCGAATGCCTGGCCGTCACGCGTCCCGTGGAAGAAACTGACCTCGTTGTATTGGATAATCGTGCGGTCGCAACTCCAGGGCCAGATGCCGGCGGAGTAGTCTGGACAGCGCTGGCCTGCCCTGTAAACGCGATTGTGTTCGACCAAGGCTCCGTCGCAACCAAAGGGCTTGATGGCATCGCCGCCGATGTCTTCAAGGTCATTGCCGCGAATAACGACATGCAAGCTGAGAAACCAGTGGTCACGCGTGTCGTTGCCACTCTTTCCGCAGATCCCATTTCGATCGGTGCGGAGAAGACGGCAGTTCTCGATCAGCAAGCCATCGAAACGGCTGGAAAGCACCTTGCCGCCGTTTTCCCAGAGAATGCCATGCCCTTCACCGCGCCCCTTCACGAGCCAGCCATTCACGTCGTGCACAAAGAGGTTTAGCAAAACGATATGGTGAACCGTACCATAGTCGATAGCCTGGAGGCGCACGCCGTAGCGGTACTTCCAGTGGATCCAACCGGTATTCGTCAACTCAAGATTGTTGACCTCCCAATACTCTTGGTTCTTCAGGAGCAGCGCCTCCGCGTACGCCCCCTCGGCTTGTATCAACGGCATCGCGCCGTTGCCGTAAGAATCGACGATGATCCCGGCGCCTTCCTTGCCGGAACCGTGCGGCGCCAGTTGACCCCTGAATCGACCCCCGGTCTTGAAGAGAACCTTGTCGCCCGCGCCAAAGATCGTTCGGTTGACACGGCCGAGAGTCCGCCAAGCGTGCGTGGGGTCGGTCCCCGAAAAGACGTCCTCACCTTTGTCGCTGTCAACGTAATAGGTGACCCCGCCAGGGGACGTGACAAGCACTGGGGGCTTGGAGCATCCAACTATGATGCCAACCAGACAGGTGAGGAATGACCACTTGAGACCTTGAGAAAGGGTTTGCACCACGGCAGCATCCTTTTCGACTGACTTTCGCAGTTCTCGCTCCAAGCTGCATTTCAGCCGGAATTTACACTATGTCGTCCCAATTGAGTGAGAACATACACCCAGCCGTTTCACAAAGCAACGGCCGCTCGGATTCTCAGCCTCCGGAGGGTCCCGGGTGAAGGCTACGAGGCAGGAACATGGGTATGCTGCTATGATACTCCTGGTACGGCTCGCCGAAATTCGCGATCAGGTCCCGCTCTTCGAACCGCGTGCCACAGTACAGGAAAACGCAACCTGGCCCTAGCAGACGGATCATTCAAGGATTAGGTGGGCCGCTGTTGATCATCTCACCGACCTTCCTCAGCGTCTCGACATCAATCTTCCGAAGCCTGCCGTTGTAATCGGGGCCTACGTCGAGGGAGAAGATGTTGCCGTACTTCACCGCGCCCAGATAATCCTGGAACAACTTTTCTGCCGGGTAGCAGAGCTTGTCGTGGATCGCTAGCGAGTAAAACCACATCGCCCCGCCATTGTGCGGTGGGAGGATCGGATAGGCGAACTCGGCAAGGAGGTAATTCTTGCTGGGCGCATTTTCCATGTACGGCCCCGCAGCCGCGGACTCGTTCAGGGGGCCGGGATGCCCCATCTCCCCCAGGCGAATGTCGGCACCTTCTTGGTCGCCGTGGTTGAAGCCAATGAAGCAGGAGGGCTGGAGCGATTTACAGAACGCGCTGGTCTCGGCGTGGCTCAAGCCGCCATCCCCTACGGCGTGATCGAACCAAATATACTCAACCGGGCCGTATTGGGTGAGCAGTTCCTTCAGTTGCGCCTTCTTCATTTCGGGGTTCTTGCCCTCGCCGTCTTTCCAGCTTTTCCCTTCCACGCCACCGGGCCAGGCCCACTCACCCTCGGAAAAATACAGCGCGAGCTTGATACCATACTTGTCGCAGGATTGCCTCAACTCAGCAAGCACGTCACGGCCCAGCGCGGCCTTCGTAACCTTGCGGTCCGTGGTCTTCGTGTCCCAGAGACAGAACCCGTCGTGATGTTTCGTGAGAAATAGGATGTAGCCCATGCCAGCCTCCTTGGCAGTGCGTGCCCACTGATGGGTGTCTACGCTCTTGGCGCTAAACAGGGCGATGTCCTTCACGCCCGGTGTCCATTCCTGGCCGGAGAACGTGCTGAATGACCAACAGATGAACATGCCCCACTTGAGGTTCTTGAGTTCCTCGGCGCGTTTGGTCATGTCCACCGCCCGAGCGGAGACCGAGAACTGGCCGCTACAGAGCAGCATCGTCCCCAGAACAAATACGGATCCGTGCTTCATAGGTTGTCCTTTCAGGTATTTGTCAATCGCCGCATTCGAGTCCCCCGGCGCAAGCAGGTCTTCCAATCGAATCATTCCGGCAGAAATATAGCCGAAATTCCCACTGCGGACTCCGACCCTGCCGACAACATGCGCTTGGCCGCCTCCGAATACAATCGAACGAATCGAAAGCGGAGTCCTCATGTCCACCTTGTGACCCCAGGGGAAGGCGGCGAGCCGGGCACAGGCCGCTTTTGTGCTTGATTGGGGGTTTATGGTGAGGAGGCGAGCGTGCTACCTTTGGATTTGCGCGCAGCGGCAAAGCCCCTTTCTATCGTACCCAATCCTGCCGGAAAACGGCATCCCCCTATAGAAGCAGCCTGTGGATACGTCGGCGGCCCCGTTCATCGTGTTGAGAGCAAAGGAGCCCGGCTCGTCTGCCGGCCGCGCAGGTTCAGGTGTAATTTTGCAGAGTCGAAGGCGAAGTACGGCGTACGACGTGCAGCGCACGAGCGTATGATTTGCAAAATAGCGAATGGAATTGGTTTGAAAACGAATCCTGTCGCCCTGACCTGGGCGGACACATTGCCCGACCCTGCGATCAGTTTCAAGCCGGGACGATGGGGCTGTGTGATGGCGGTGTTCGCCACCGTCACCTCCAAGAGCCGTATCGGCGCTTTCAGTCGCGAGACCTATGGTTGCTGGGGAGGCGGAGTCGGACTGGGCTTCGGTAACTGCTACAAGACATTTCCGGGCGGGATTGCAGGCTTCTGCGGATTTCTTGCCGACGGTAACAAAGGGTCAGAGGAAGGCCGGGCCATCGGCGCGCAAATGGCCGCGTGGGGCGGTGAACGCATGGCCGATGACTTCCTCGAAGGCGAAAGGTATCTGAAGACCCCGCAGGTGACGGAGCGTTTTCTGGAATACGTGCCCATGCGCGACATCCCCGCCAAGTACGTCGTCATCAAACCGCTCAGCCTCACCGATCCCGAGAGGGACGACATCAAAAGCGTCACTTTCTTCGTCGACCCAGATCAGCTTTCCGCCTTGGTCATCCTTGCCAATTACGCAGACCCGCAAAGAGAGAACGTTTCCGTGCCGTGGGCGGCAGGCCGCCAAGTAATTGGGATCTTCGGATATCGCGAACTGGAGCGCGAACACCCGCGCGCTTTGATCGGCATGACCGACATCTCGGCGCGTAACACCGTACGTGCCTCGCTCGGGACAAACCTGATGTCTCTTACCGCGCCGTGGCCAACGTTCCTCGAAATGGAAAGCAACGTCGATTCCAGTTTCCTGCACCGGCAAACCTGGCGCGAGTTGAGGGAACACGCGTAGCGGATCCTTTCAGGCGCAGATTCGGTCCGCACCGTCGGGCGAGTTCTCGCGCGGATCCAGGCGAGCGACGACCAGTTCTAACCCGCGCGATTTGTTTTCGCCGCCCCGCCGACTTCCCAGAACCCCATATCTCGGGAGTTTGCACGCGGGTGGCACTTCAACGGTTTGCGACACGTCAAACTGGATTTGACCGCGTCCAGCTTCTCAAGGGGACACGGAACTTTGATAAGAAACACAAATCACCGCGACGGAGAAGGTCAAAGCGTGTAACATTGATGTCGATGATGTACCGCATGAAATCCTGGTCCGTGACGACCTGCGTGTTTTCGATTCTCCTCGCCGCCCTCCTGGCGGCCCAGACATCTCCCCTGTGGGCAAGCACAAAAGATGTCGCTGACATCCAGATGGTTGTCAAGACAATACCCGGCCCCGCCCTGGCACAGGTCAAGACGCGCGGTGACGGAACCTTCTCGGTTCACCTGGATGCGGCGGGCACTTATCAAGTGACTGCGGTGGGCGTGAAGAATCTCAAGCTGGGGACCTCCGTGAAGCTGAGCTTCCGCGTCCAATCCGCAAAGCCTGCGTCCGCCAATACGAGGCAAGCGGCGCCGGTGAGTAAGACCGCGACCGCCGTGCTCGGCGCATCAGGTGGGCTGGCCTTTCCGGGCGACATCCGGGTGAGCGAGCCATCGGTATTGACCGGATGCCTGGAGATCGCTGAGCCTATGGTTACCCATAATCCCGACGGGACATTTACAATTCGAAAAGAGCCTTGCGAAGAGGACGCCAAAGACGTCAAGGCCAAAAAGGGATTAGTCGTACCTGCTCAGGTTGTTGTTCCTATAATTCCTAAAGGGGACGCCACCAAAGCGGACCCTCGGCAATAGATTTCCCTCGATCGAGTTGGGCCGCCACCTGGCAAGGCGATGATGTAAGTTGCCAGCAGCGGCAGGACTTTCCGGCAACATGCTCATTGAGAACGCGCTGGCTGGATTCCTCGCGTATGGTCGAACACACGGAATCGCCCAAGCCCCGAATTTGAAAAAGTAGCTACCGGATACGCCGTGATTCGGGCGCGAACGCGTTTTTCGAGCGGCACACGTATGTTGCGACGGTCTGCCCTGCGCGCCGCGTCCGACACCTAGCGGTTCGGGCCGGAAATCGAAGCAGTTTGTTCAAGCTTTGCGCGGGGGTCATTGGATCGTCGGAGGGTCTACCCACTCCCGGTCCACGAAATGAAACAATTGTTCCGAGAGATCCTGCAGCTTTTGGAGACACTCACAGACATCGCGCCTCTCGCTGAGCGGCGGATAGGCCGCAAATAACACGGAACAGAGACAACTCAGATCGACTTGCGAGAGTGTAAGTTCCTTCTCCCGCCGCGCGGAAAAAGGGGCTTCGGCAAGACGCGCTGCCAATCGATCGGTCTCCTGTCGCGGAAATCCGATGATCGCCAGATCCATGTGGGGAACGAAGGCAAATACTTCTTGGATCGTGGCGCACTCCTCCGCAGATAGGCGCAGCAGTAAGACCGGACCACCGATGACTTGGCCTTGCATATTCTTTCGCCGCCTACATATTGGTCGAACAGGTTCGCGAGGGAGAAGATTAAAGAGTCTAACATTGATTCCGATGTGGCCGCGCATGAAATTCTGGTCCATGACGACCTGCGTGTCTTCGATTCTCCTCGCCGCATTCCTGGCGACCCAAGCCTCTCCCCTGTGGGCAAGCACCAAAGATTTCGCAGCTGGGCTGGCCTTTCCGGGCGACATCCGGGTGAGCGAGACATCGGTATTGACCGGATGCCTGGAGATCGCCGAGCCTATGGTTACCCAAAACCCTATGCTCTTGCGGATAGCTGGGCTGTCCCGTCTGGCGGGATATCTAATGAGCGGGTGATCACCCCCCTTCACCAATCGTTCGCCATCCTGCCTGCGAGCGAAATACCTGTCGCGGCCATTCCCCGTTGCGAGCAAGGAACTTCGAGAGGCCGATGTCCCAGACATTTTCTGCGCCTAATCAAAATATTCATCAATAGTGGCCTGTTATAAATAAACTGTGTAAAGTAAAGAAAACATGTACCGTTCTCATTAAATGCTCATCTCATAGTCCGGTGGGGCAAATCTTCCGTCATCACTCTTAATCGCGGTAACCGTCTGACAGCTCGCTCCCTGTTTCACGCGGGCAAGATTCCGGTTAATTCCACAACAGCCGAATGCCCCGGCCGATGCCGTTTGGCCTGCATGGGAGCACAAGTGGCGAAGGAAATTGTCCACCCGCAAGGGTCCGCGCCAGCTCGCATGAGCAGCATTAGAGGTCTTGCCGGTAACTGGCGAGAGTCGAGTTTGGCCTCTGGAGGATTTACTTGTCAAATTGTGCCATTTGACACACACATGACTCCGCGAAAATGCTACAATCACTGCCAAGGGCTAGAAAATAAAAAGCCAGTGAGTATACCGACAGATGCGCGGGTACCCAAAAGGGAAATCCGTGCGCTGCGATAAACCGGCATGCAGTAGGAAATGCAAGAGTCGCACGAGAAAGGGCGGGCGACCCGCTGGGCTCCGAGTTTTGCCCCGTGAATCGTGAGGTGCACAGCGAAGCGTAAACAGGAGCTAGCCGCCACGTATCCGAGAAAAGAAGTGCCGTATGCACGAATGAGCGCCCGTACGGATCTGTGCGGGGTCCGGGCAACTGGTAACCCTACCGCGACCGATCAAAGCCAACGCATGGGGGAAGTGCCATGACTAAGATATGTACCTCTAGATCTGCTCTCGCGGTTTTCCTGTCCTTTTCTCTTTTGCCCTTGACGTCCGCCGCCGAGCCTCTCGCGCAGCGCGCTACGCGGCAATTCCCTGAGGACCAGCCTGGGTTTCCTCAATATCCCACCTCGCAGCCGACCGCCCGACGTGGCGGCCGAACGTCCGCCGCGCAGGCCGCAGGCAAGGCCAGCCTCAACTTTCCGCCCGATCGCAGCGATTCCGTTGCGCTGCAATGCGACGTGTTGGCGGACCAGCCTTTAGACCCGCAACGTGTCGGCGACGGCGTCGTCTTCGAAAAGATACAGGTCGGTCAAGCGCTCCCCGTTTGCGAGCAGGCCGCCGAGCGCCAGCCCGTACGGCCGCGCTATCAATATCTCTATGGCCGCGTCCTGGATGCGGCGAAGCGCTATCCCGAAGCAGCCGCGCAATTTGCCGCGGCTGACCAGGCCGGCTATGGCTTCGCATCCTTTTCCTTGGCGCTGTTTTATACGGATGGCTCCGGCGTGCCGAAAAACCTGGAGCAAGCCTTGCGCCTCTACTTCCGCGCGGGCAACGCGGGCATTGCCGATGCCTTTGCCGCAGGCGGAGAGATCTATCTCGAGGGGAATCCGCCCAATTATCCCGAAGCGAAGTCCTGGCTCGAACAAGCTGTGCAGCGAGGCTCGGCTGACGGCAACGCCGACCTGGGATGGATGTACGAAACGGGAAGCGGCGTGAACAGAGACCCGGCCAAGGCCTTGAGCCTCTTCAACGAGGCCGCCAAGCGGGGCAGCGCCGAAGGCATGTACTTCGTCGGCGTGGCCTATTACAACGGCCGGGGCGTGCAAAAAAATCAAGCTGCCGCTTGCCAGTGGTTTATTCGCGCCGGTTCTTACTCCCACCCCGATGGCGAAATGCAAGCCGGTTTTTGCTACTACAACGGGATAGGAGTTGAGCAGAACCACGCGACGGCATTCAACTGGTTCGCCAAAGCGGGTCAGGCGGGCTTGCTCGATGCGCGGGTTTATGTCGCCGACATGCTCGACCGTGGCGACGGTTGGAACCAGGACAGCGCCGCCGCCGTTCAGTGGTATCAGGCAGCCGCAGAGCAGGGCGACGTCTACGCCATGACTGAACTTGGCGCGCACCTGCGCCTCGGCAAGGGCGTTGCCTGGAGCGAAGCCCAGGCCATGCAGTGGTTCGCCAAAGCGGCCCAGAAGGGATACGTCCCCGCCGAAACCTCGCTCGCTGTGGGCTATGAGAATGGTCTCGGCCAGGATTCCGGTCAGGGCAGGCAGGACTATCAGCAGGCTGCCTACTGGTACGGCCAGGCAGTAAATCAGGATGATGGCTATGCGCAGCTCAATCTGGGCGTGATGTACGAAAAGGGTTGGGGCGTGCCGCAAAATCTCGAGCGCGCCAAACAGCTTTATGCCCGGGCTGCCGGCAGCTCCAACGCCGCCGTCGCAAACCTCGGCAAGAAGTACTTCGACAGCGTCCCGGACTCCGCGCCGCCCGATCGCACCCCCCGACGCTCCGTGGCTCGTTCTTCGAAGGACTCGAGCGACTTTTGGGCCGTCGTCATCGTAGGCGCCCTAGCCATCGGCGCTGTGGCCGCGCTCTCTTCCGGCGGATCGAGTTCAGGAAATGTAAGTACCGGTGGTGGTAGCTTTCCTGACCCGCCGAAGTTCGATCGTAATGACGGGAAGAATTGCACCGCCACGGTTGGAGGTTGGGGAGTAACACATCAAGAACCATCGTTTTGCCAGTATTGACCGGCATCGAGGCGATTCGCCTGGAAACGGTCGATGCTCCAATTGTAACCATACCGATAACAAGAGAGAGGATTCGGCTATCGAGATCGTCGCTGTGGCGGGCCTGGAGGACCTATGTTTTGCAGTAACTGCGGTGCGCCCAATCCGGACATTGCATCGCTTTGTCACAAGTGCGGGAAAGCGGTTGCGCGGCCGCGTAGGTAACCAGCAGTTCTGACCTGCGGACCTCGGAGGAACTATGTTTTGTAATTACTGTGGCGCACCCAATGCCGACGTCGCGTCATTTTGTAACAAGTGTGGAAAGGCGGTGGCGGGGACACCCGCTAGCGCGCCTGTCCAGGCACAACCAGTCACTGCACAACCAATCGCCTATGTAATGGAAATGCCTCCTGCGGCGCCAAGTACGCCGGCTCCCGTCGTACTCACTTCACCCTTGAGGCAAGAAACCTATGCTTCGATTGGCGGAACGCTGAGTTCGACAGCGAGGACCGAGTTTACGAACGGGCTCACTGTCGAGGTGCGCAGCCAAATCGACAACAAATGCATTCCGGTAGGCATTGTCGCCTGGATCATCACGATGATCGCTGTCGCACGCTTCAGCATCCCGGAGTTCGGTGAGCGGTGGGGCATTGTGATCGGTCTTGTGACGGCCTTCGTGGTTGCAGGCATAGTCACCAAGATCATGAACGTCTTTCTGGAAGATAAGTGGGTGCGTCCGATCCCCGATCTGAGCGACGAGATGCTTGTAAACCGTTACAACGAAGCAAAAGCGGATCGCCGGGCCGCTCGCACCAGGACAACTATCAGTTGGGCGGTGATCGCGATTATTGTCGTCGTGCTAATTATCGCGTGGGTGGCCGCGCAACGTCATTAAGAACGTTCCGGCGATTTGGAGGAACTATGTTCTGTATTTACTGCGGTGCGCCCAATCCTGGTAGCGCTGCGTTTTGCAGCACCTGCGGAAAAGCGGTGGCTGTGCCGGCCGTGCAGCCGGCGGTACGCGTCCAGCAACAGCCGCAAGCCCCCGCCACACCGCCGCGAAGCGTTGAGCCGCCGCGAGCGGTCCCAGCACAAGCTGCGCCTGCGCCGTCCGTTCCGGTTCCGCCGCGCCGACGGCCACATGTACTGCGAAATCTGGCGTTAGTTGCGGTCCTGATTACCGCGGTGATTGTCGTCGCGATTGCACTGGCGGGGCCGAGCCCGCAGACTTCGCTGGAAAGGGCCGGCACGGCGCTGATCAACCAGGACGCGACATCTTTCGATAATTATGTGGATGTGCAGAGTATTCTAGGCGATTGGACCGATCAAGCCGCGAGCAGCTGGTTGAGCAGTAACAACAGTGCGGGAGACACCCTTGTCGCAAACGGCCTTGTCGCGGGGTTCAAGTCGCTTTTGCTGCCGAAGCTTGCTTCTTCTGTGGAGCAGGAAATTCTAAGCCACAAGGTATCCGATCAGCCGCGAACAGACGGGGCCGACAATATACCCAACCACATGATCGACATTGTTTCCAATGGCATCCGCACCCTGATTACTTCGCAGCTTCGATACCAGGGAGTCGCGGCGCAAACAAAGTCCGGCATTGACGCCGTGCTCGACGTTCGGTTCGCCACCGGCCTCAGCAGCCACCCTTTCATCGTACCGGTCCGGATGCAACGCGCGGGCGACCACTGGCGGATTGTCGCCATTCCCGGTGTCGCGCATCTGCTGGCGCAATTGCAAGTGCCGACAAACGCAAGCTCACAAAGTTCACAAACGCGCCTGCAACATCTCGCGGACCCCGCCACGAAACTGCGAGACACTGCGCCTCAATCGCCTGCAACCGTGCCGTCGCCCCCGCCTGCGGCGGAGAGGAAAACAGAACAGCCGGATGACGATCCCATTGGGAACGGCGGTTTTATCACACCACCACCCCGGTAGGAAAGAGATGGAAAACCCCGGCGGGTGGCATCACCTCTCAGCAACAGCCCTTTCATCCTACGGGTTAAGATGCGGCGGGCCGGGGACCACTGGCGGATCATCGCAATTCCGGATGTTGCAGGATTGCTGGCGCAATTGCATCAGGCCTAGTGATTGTCAAATGTGCGGCAGTGGCGATCACTGCCCCTTAGGAGGTTACCATGCCGTTTTGTCAGACCTGTGGCAGTCCAGTGCAGCCCGAGGCCCGCTTTTGCGCCGCCTGTGGTAATCCTGCGAATATCAGCAGCTCATCCAATCCGCCAAATCTGCTTGCAACCGCGAGTGCCCCGGTTGCGCTGCCGACGGCAACGTATTCCGCACCACCGAATGTGGGATTATCCCGAACGCCTGTCCAAGTGGCGCCTGGAGCGCAAATTCGCGATGAAGCGATTCGAGCGCACCGACCCACAGGTATAACCATTCTTGCGGTCCTCTCATTCCTTGCAATAGTCCCCACAGTTTCACTCGGCGTGTTTTTGCTCACCTATTCCGCCAGCGCCAGGGCGGAGGGCGCCATCCCGCTGATGCGATTATTGATGCAGATATTCCCAGTGCTTGCCAAGGGCCAGCAGGAAATGGTAAGTGAAACGTCCGCGGGGGCAGTCGAGATGTTCGTGATTGCTGCAATTTGCGCCGTGCTGGGTTACGGCCTGTGGAGGCTTCGGAAGTGGGGACGCATCCTTGCAATTGCGTCGAGCGTTTTAATGTCGCTTCATGCAGTGACCATGATCCTTACCTCCTCCGGGACCTTGCTTTGGCATCTGTTCGCCATTGCGATGAACATTTGGATCTTCACGTATTTGCTTAAGCCTCACGTGAAACAGGCGTTCTGTTCCTGAAACGTGCCCATCCTGGCAGTCGTTGGTTGTGTCGTTTCGGCAGGGATGGTCGTGTGCGGAGACTCGCGCGTAGAGGTCCGCACGCACCGTCTTCAGTGTTTTGCGCCCCCTCGGTAATATATGGGGTTCGCGACGGGAATGAGCTTTGATATAATTTGCACATCTGAGTCATGCTGGCGTTCAAAGTTCACAAAGACAAGAACCCGAATATCCGGGGCGGTAGCTTCTGGATCCCTATCGTCGATTGGGGAAGCGCGCGTATACATTTGCGGAACTGGTACAAGACGCTGTCCCAATCCCGCCGTATCCGGCACTTGACACTGGTACATATTCCCAAAAACCACCCGGTATTTGTCGGCGTTGATTTCACTTCTCGTTTCGGATGCGGACTAAGATATCTTCCATTTGTGCCGCTGAAGAACGTTGAACCGAGCATACTGCATGCGCTCAAACCATTGGATAAAGCTCTAAGCCACGGCTGCCATCATGTCGGTCAAGGCTTTTTCATCCTCGGATCCGCCGAAGCCGGTCGCCCTTTGGCGGGCTGGCCGGAGCTAATCCTGGGCGCCGACCTTCCGCGTTCCTGCATCAAATGGACTAAGGACATCCGCCTTTTGATAAGAGGCGACAAGAGGTCGGATCGAGCGCCTACTGAAGGTTGTGGCTTCTGAGCTGCAACGATCCAGCGCGATGTTGGGTGCTTTCGGCAACCAACTTGGCAAGAATCCCACGGTGTGGGGTGGTTGTGGGGAATAGCTTCTACCCGCTCGGTAAGACCGTCTCGGCATGGCAATATCATCTTGATCAAAGCCGCCCATGCAAACGGTTACCCTACTCCACATTTGATCGGCATCTCGTTCCTGAGCTAGCAGTGCAGGCACCTCGGGATCACTCCGCATAAGTCCGCTTCTAGTTATGACCGACCAATCGACTGGCCTTGTCGCTCGAGATCTCCTCGATTCGCCGTATCTGGACCCCTGAGCTGGCAGAAGTCCAAGATGGCGACTTTTCGCTCGTGTGGATTCGCCCCGGATTGGCGAACGTCCTCCGGTATTGTCGGCGATCCGGGGGCAGCGCGATGCACCCCCAAGAAATCAGTTCCACTGCGTTGACCTCGGAGGCACAATCGGCGACACTCAGTTGTTGGGATTCCAAGACGGAAATCTCAGATGAGGCTTCGTATGCGTTTTTTCTTCCCCGCCATCGTTATCTACACCGCCGCGGTATTGCCGTCCATCGCGCTTGACCGCGTAAAGACCTCGAACGGCATCCTCGAATCCACCTCCGTGCCAAAAGACGGTGTGCGCACCTTCAAGGGCATCCCATTCGCGCAGCCTCCTGTCGGCGACCTACGTTGGCGGGAGCCACAACCCGTCAGGAACTGGACCGGCGCCCGCAACGCCGACCAGTTCGGCCCCCGGTGTATGCAGCACACTTCACCCGGCGCCGACTATTGGTTCCGCAGCAACGGTATGAGTGAGGATTGCCTCTACCTCAACGTCTGGACCTCCGCCAAATCGGGTATGGAAAGACTTCCGGTTCTCGTTTACATTTTCGGCGGTGGCTTTCAGAACGGCGACGGCTCGGAGCCGCGCTACGACGGCGAGAGCATGGCCCGCCGCGGCATGGTCGCGGTATCAGTCAACTACCGCACCAACATCTTCGGCTTCTTCGTCCATCCCGAGCTGAGGAAGGAGTCCCCGCACAACTCCGCCGGCAACTACGGTCTGTTGGACCAGGTGGCCGCCCTCCAGTGGGTACGGAGAAACATCGCGGCCTTCGGCGGCGATCCCGAGCACGTCACCATCGCCGGCGAATCTGCGGGTTCGATCTCCGTCAGCGCGCTCATGGCTTCGCCGCTCTCCAAGAACCTGATGGCCGCCGCCATCGGCGAGAGCGGTGCCGCCATCTCCAGCCTGCCGCCGCAACCTCTTGCCGATGCCGAGCAGAAGGGCGTCAAATTCGCTGCCGCCGCCGGCGTCAACACGCTTGCCGCCCTTCGCGCGATGACAGCGGAGCAGATTCAAGACGTCGCCGCCAAAGCCCAGGGTGTCCGCTTCAGCACGGCGATGGACGGCTACTTTCTTTCGAAGTCCTTGACGGAGATCTTCGAAGCCGGTGAGCAAGCTAAGGTTCCGCTGCTCGAGGGGTCGAACACCCAGGAGCAGTCGGCACGCTCCGTTCTGGGCAGTGGCGACCCTACGCCGGAAACGCTGGCGAACGCCATTACGAAGTTCTATGGGGATAAGGCCGGGCCGGTGCTGAAGGCCTACGCCGCCAGCACCAGGGATGAGGTTTACGAAGCCGCCACCCACCTGGCCAGCGCTCGCTTCATCTCGTATGGCACCTGGAAGTGGGCTGAACTCCAGATGAAGACCGGCGGCAAACCGGTGTACCGTTACCTATATGCCCGCCCCCGACCGGCTTATCTCGGTATGCCGGGTGAGTCCTTGCCCGCTGCGCCTGCGGCCGGCAGGGGCGGCAATGGCGACAGCGGGGCCGGCGAGCAGCAAACCGCGCCGCCTCGCGGTGCGGTGCATTCGGCCGAGATCCAATACGCCATGGGCAACCTGGATCTCGACAAGCGCTACACCTGGGAGCCCGCCGACTACGAAGTATCCAAGACGATGCAAGCCTACTTCGTGAATTTCATCAAGACGTTCGACCCGAACGGCTTGGGTCTGCCGAACTGGCCGGCCTACCGCGCCGATGATCGTTACCAGGTTATGCGCATCGACGTGAAGTCCCAAGCTGAACCCGAAGGTGATCGCGAGCGGTATCTCGCGCTGGAGACGGCGACGGCGCGATAACCGACTTCCTGCGATAGGGCGTTTCAACGGAAGCGCGGAGCGTTTGAAATTGAGTCGAAGGTCTTCGAAGGAGTTGGTCTCCGCCTGAGTCCTCTTGTCCTGTGAGCCTGACGAATAAGCGATCGTCGCATTTCGCGCTAGCTGGAATTATTCACTTGGCCGTATCACGCCCACGCGAGCGAAGCAGCATGAAGGGCCCAGGAAGTCCGCTTCTGGGAGCGGCGGGCTGTCAGGATTCCTCCACACCGAGGTTGTCGTTGATCGCGCACAAGGCGACGTAGTTTGGCGGAGGCGTTATGCCACAACCAGGTTTTAACCAGCGCAAGTTAATCTTCGTCTTCCTGCCTTTGATCCTGCTCGCACCATTCAAGGATGTTGCGGTCAAGGCGCAGGCACCGGAACGAAGTGAGGACGTTTACCGATGGAATAATCGTGAGCCGGATGCGCGCTTCAAGGCCGACATTCTCGTTGTGGTCGCGCATTCGGACGATGAGACCGTGATTGCGGGTTATTGCGCTCGCGCCGCGGACCAGAAGCTGCGCGTGGGCATCGTGTGGGTGATTGACACAGGTCAGAGCATGAATGGAGGGCTGAATAGGGTTGGTCCGGAGCAGTCCGCTTCTCTGGCAGCGGTCCGCCAGATCGAAGGCGAACGCTCCGCCGCCGTCATAGGGATCACCAATACCTGGAATCTCGGCGGCTCCGACACGGCCAGCCAAAATCCCCTCGAGTCCCTCGAAGGAAACGACCACGGCCAAATGCTGGGACGGATGGTCCGCCTGGTTCGCTTGACCCGTCCCGAGGTCATCATCACATGGCTGCCCGAATTCGTAACCGGGGAGAATCATTCCGATCATCAGGCATCCGGCGTTCTGGCCACCGAGGCGTTTGACATGGCCGGTGATCCCACGGCATTCCCTGAGCAGGTTTCACCCGCCACCGACCCGGGTCATTATATGAACCGGACGGAAGGACTCCGTCCCTGGCAACCGCAGAAGCTTTATTATTTTGCGAACCCCACTCACTTCGATTTCTTCACTGGGAAAGGCCCTGAATATAACGTTACGGACATCTCGCCCACCCGCGGAGTCAGCTATGCCGAGATCGCCGGGCGGACGGTGGCGGAGCATAAGACCCAGTTCGGTTCGGCCGATAAAGCCGACTGGGTGCGGGATCCCGTCCGCTTCATCCTGGGGAGGTCATTGGTGGGGGGCGCTGCCACCGATGATGTCGCTGCCGGCGTCGTGCCTGGCGGCATCCCCTTTCAACGCCCACCCGGGTACATCGCGCCAAAGCATGCGCAGCCGGTGATGGAACTGGGTGACCCGTGGCACTTTTATCGCCTGTTCTGGCAAGCCCATGGATTAGACAGCTTGTTCGGCCTCGTGCCCTACGAAATCTCCCTCACTCGGGGGACCTATTTGAGCATCCCTCTGGTGATTGACAATCCCCTGGACACGCCCATCGACGTGTATCTCTCGGTGCGCGCACCCGAAGGATGGAAGGTCTTCCCGGTGGCTCCCGCCCATGTCGCTGCTCACGAACCCCGCTACTACCTGCGCGTCCAGGCCGCTTCGCCGGCGGAGGTGCGGAGGGAGTGGCAGCAGTTTACGGTGACCGCGGAATCGCAAGGAAAAACGATCGGAACAGTACCATTGCGGATCCAACTGGTACAGGACAACTTGCCACAATAAGCAGCTCAGGGAGGGCGTCCCCCGAAAACCTAAACCGGGTATAGTGCGTTGCAGCAAACAGGGCTAAGCTAAGGTCAAGACCGCTCGGCGGGATGCCGCACCACGTACGTACTGATAAAGCTGATGGCGAATTAAGCCATGTTCATCACCGTGCCGGTAAGTGTGCCAGCCGATATGCTTCCCAATCCCAGCGCGTGCCGCCGCAGGGCGAATGACCTTGGAAAGTATGGTATCTGGCCAGTAGGGGTGTCGGCCTCGAGTGCGAGGACTCGCGAACACCGAATCATCGGGCCGCCCATAACGGCTCGCGTGTTTCCACTTTCGAAGCTCGGAGGCAATTTGAAGGTCCATCGGGAGAGGCTTCCGCGAGGCCTCTGTCTTACAGTTGCCGACGACATTCTGGTAAATCGAATGATGAACGTCGATCTGACGTCTCTCAAAATCTGTATCCTCCCACTTTAAAGCAAGCAGTTCGCTTCGCCGCAGTCCCGTAACCGCATCGAGGAACACCATCGCACGAAAGGTCTGATCGAGTTGACGAAGAAGTGATTGCAACTCCTGGGCGTCCAAGCATCCTGGGATTTTCTGTCGTTTAGCGCTTTGCCGGGCGAGACGCATAGGATTCCTCCCTTGCTCCAACCATTCGTAGCGAACAGCATGATTGAACAGAACACTCATCACGTTCCGAATTCTCGCTTTTGTTGCCGAGGCCATCGCCTTACCATCTCGGCGCTTCAGGTCATGCAGCCAGCGTTCCACAGCAATCGTCCGGACAGCACGTACGTCCAGGGTTCCCCAAACCGGTCTTACCCACCTGTAAAGGAAGTCGTTGTACACAATTCTAGTGGCATGCGATTTTCTTCTGTCTCCTGGACTGCCACTCAATCCCGCCTTGTCGTAATGATCGATGAGGTCAGCGACTGGCTGAGCTTGCTCGCGCTGACGGTCACGAGCCTCGTTGATTGACACGCGTAGCCCGTTGCTGGCCTGGCAAGCATCTTCTACGGTCGGGTATTTGTGAATGGTTCCAATGGCTGCCGTTCTTCGGACGCGGATTCCGGTGGGCTCAACGTCCCACCACAGGAACTCCCAACATGCGGGTCCCACCTTCCGACTCCCAAGCCGAAGATGCCCTCGCTGATAACGTGCTCGCATTCCACCACCCTCCCGCTTACATCTCACCCAAAGTCGTGTTGAAAATACAAAAAGCCTGGCTAACTCGACACGAGATGAGATTGGGAGGTTGATGGGCGACACTGGGCGGTCGCTTTTCGATCCCAGCCACCCTGTTACGGTGCCGCCAGCAGTACACTACGGGGAGAACTCCACTAGAGATCTCGAATTACTCGTAGGTAATCTCGAGCGCGCTTTGCCGGGCGATTCTGGGACCCCTAAGACTTTGATTTTGAACTTGCCGACCATCGAGTCCAAGTCCGGATATCGGAGCTGCAGGAACACTTGGAGGAGTTGGGCCACACGGTGGTAGTCAACGCGCAAGTGTCCCCTGAAGCCGGATGTCACGGGAGGAGGCGCCCACGAAAACCTTCCGGCTTCCACGGGCGGTTGCCCACCCGTGCGTATCTGCCGACCAGTAGGACAGTTGCCTAGGATCAACGTGAAACGTTACGCGGGCGGCACGGCCGGGGGCGAGTTCGATGCGACGGAAGCCAACGAGAGATCTCGGAGCCATCAGGACGGGCGAATTCTCGGCAGGCCCCACGTATGCTTGTGGGACCTCCGCGCCATCGCTCGGGCCGGTATTGCGCACCGTGAATATTACATCGAAGGCGTTTGCTACTTGTGTCACGGCGAGCCCGGAGTATTCGAAATGCGTATAGGATAGCCCGTGCCCGAACGGGAACAGCGGCTCGATCTGTTGTTGGTCGTACCATCGGTAGCCCACCGCGATGCCTTCAGAATAAGTCACCGAGTGCGCAACGGGGATCGTTCCGCCCGGAGCTGGCGGCTGCCGGGGAGGCCCGAGACGTTCCGGATGTCCGGCCGCTCGGGCTGGAGTGTCCGCGAGTCTTACGGGGAAGGTGACCGGCAGCCTGCCGCTAGGGTTCGCACGTCCGAGGGCAAGGTCCGCCGTGGCCCAGCCTCCTTCCTGGCCGGGGTACCACATTTCGAGGATGGCGATTACCTTGTCCCTCCAGGGCATCGCAACCGGGCCGCCGGTATTCAGAATCACGACCGTCCTGGAGTTCGCCGCCGCGACTTTCTCGATCAGGTGGTCCTGATCCTCGGGTAGCGAAAACGAGCTTCCCATTCCGCTCCAAGCGAACACCACGGCTGTCCGCGCGGCCTTCGCCACGGCGACGGCGGCGTCGATGCCTGCCCGGCGAAACTGGGGCGTGATCCAGGAGAAACGGATGCTCAGGGGGCCTTGGCCGATGGAGTTCGCGGTGAGGCCGATCTGGTGGGGACCAGCAGTCAGTTCGATCGTTCCAATGCCGTTGTCCCGTTCGTCAGTCGTAGGGAGCAAGCTGGACCACTTCTTGGTTACCATGCCGCTCCCACCGAAGCCAGGACCGCCGGTCCTTGCGACTAGGCGGCCGTCGATAGCTAGCGTCCCGCCACCTTCCGATCCGCCCGTCAAGGCCGGCTGCACCATGATCGTGTAATCCCCATCCTCGGGAACGGTAAGAACTCCCGTCCACGAATAGTCCACGCCGGAGGCGAGCGCCGCTGGGCCTTGGAAATCCACCACCCGGTCAACGTGGGCTGGTCCTGATTCCCCGGCGCTCGGCTGGCGGAGCAGTCCGGGCTGCCCATCGTGAGAGAGCGCGGAGCCCGGGATTACAATGCCGGTCAGGTCAACGCCAACAGAGTAGGCGATTTTGGCTCGCGGGGAGAGCCGCCGAAGAGCGTCAAGCGGCGATACCAGGTGGGCTTCAAATCCGTAGGCTCGCTCGCCCAGAAACCCAGCGGCAAGCTGACCGGCGGTGGGGCCGATCAGGGCGAGTGACGCCAAATCCTCGGCAGTCAATGGTAGCGTGCCTGCGTCATTCTTGAGCAGCACGGCGCCCTCCGTGGCGATGCGGCGCACGAGCTTCGCATGCGCTTCGACGTTGATCGCTCGCGGCCGCGCGGGTCGCGTGCCGTCGAGAAGATGGAAGCGGTCCATCTGCACCAGGATGCGCGCCAGCGCCTGGTCGATAGCCGAAACCGGAATCAAGCCAGCCTCGACGGCGGCTTTCAGCGCATCGGTGAACTGTGGCCCGCCCAGGCGTCCGGCGATCTCACGGCCGGGCATTTCCAGATCCAGACCTTGGGTAATTGCCTGCGGGCTGTGCACCGCGCCCCAGTCTGAGGTCACGAATCCTGCGAAGCCCCAAGCTCCCCGTAGGATGCCACTGAGCAGATCGGCGTTCTCGCACGCCCAGGGGCCGTTGATTCGGTTATACGCGCACATCACCGATGCCGCTCCGGCTTCCACGGCGGCCTGGAAAGCGGGCAGGTAGACTTCGTGCAGCGTCCGCTCGTCGATCCAGATGTTGTCGGAGCCATTGTAACCGGCCAGGTGCTTCACCTGGGCCATGATGCCCTGACTCTGGATACCGACGATCTCGGAAGAAGCCAACTGAGCGGAGAGATAAGGATCTTCGCTCAGTGACGTATGGTCGCGGCGGAATAGAGGGTCGCGAACGATGTTGACTTGAGGGGCTAACAGGACCTGCTGCCGGAGCGCCCTGGCTTCGCGGCCCATGAGGACACCGTAAAGGCGCGCGGCCTCGACGCTGAACGTCGCGGCCAGCACCACAGGCGCAGGCAGGCCGGTGGATTCGCGATTCACGTTTATGCCGCCGGGTCCGTCGGCGAACCGAAGCGGCGGAATGCCTAGGCGCGGCAGCCCGGGCCAATAACCCGCCTCGCCCAGTTCCTCGGGGTCGCGCGTGCCATGGACGAGCGTCAGCTTCTCTTCCAAGGTCATGCGGCGGAGGAGGGTCTGCACCTTTGGATTCGGAGGCTTTTCGGCGGCAAGGAGAGTGGCTGCGGAAACGACTAATGGAGCAAGCAGTACAAGGAAGGCCAAGGCGCGACGCAGCGGCGGGCGTGAAGAAATCCGAAGGTTGCCATGCTGAGCGGAGCGAGGCATCCCTGCAACTCGTCGCGACCTGCGGGCTCCGAAGAGCCACTGCCGAGATCCTTCGCCCGCCGAAGAGCATGGCGGGCTCAGGGGGACATGGTGGGTCGGCTGATTCACAGCTTCAATTGTCCTGTGGCGCGTGTAGCCGGACGCGCCTCGTCGACAATGGTGTCGATGCCGAGCCGGCGGGAAGAGCCGCGTACGGCCTTCAAAGCTAGTCTCCCCGTGATCACACTACCATTCCGAGTCGTTGGCGCCCCGGTCAAGGCGGAAGGATGTGGAAGCTGCCTTGTCGCCACATACCACCTTCATCTCGGCCGCAATAGGCGCGATCTTCGAGAGCGTGATCTTGCAGCCCGCCGCGGGCGCAGGAGGCCTGATCATGAGCATCGGCACGCGCCCCAGGTCTTGCTTCGAATCGTAAGCGGTGGCCTGCGGGCCGGTCGCCTTATTGACGGCGAGTTGCCACTGGGGGCCATCCGTTAAAACGAAGAGCATGTAGAGCCCCTTCGGAACGTTGAGTCCCTTGAACGCCAGATCGAAAGGAGTATGAAAGGTGCCGACGACGCGGTTGCTGGCCGCGGGCACAGCGTAATCGACGGTGATCGTCTTGGTCTCGAGTGTTACTGAGGCCGTTTGTTGCCCATAGGCAACCGCACTCAAGCTGAGAAGCGCACCCGCACAAGCGGCAAGGTACTTCTGCATCATTTTCATCGTTTTGCCTCCCATTCAACCCGGCGATGAGTATGATTCTTTTCAGGAGTTCACCGCCGAGCTCTTCCACGATTTGAGTAAGTTGGCAGACGCCCGGTAAGCGTTCGCCAAGATAGTAAGGACCGGATTGAAACCACCGTTCGTCACGTGCACGCTGGCATCAATGACGTAGACGTTATCCACGTCGTGGAGCTTGCAGTTCTTGTCTACCACGGAAGTCTTCGGGTCCGTTCCCATCCGGCAGGTACCCGCCTGGTGCTGGCCGCCGCTCAGTGACTTTCCAGGCGCGCGCTTCCAGGTCTGAATGGCGCCGGCCTCCTTCAGCCAGGCCTCCGCTTTTCCAGCGATAAACCTTCCGATCTGAATGGTGTGAGGGTGGCGTCCACCCGAGAGTCGGGCCACCGGAATCCCCCAATGATCCTTGACCTTCGGGTCAATTTGAATACGGGCATCGAACAGGGGCATCTCCTGCACGGGACCTTGAATGGCAATGGTCTGCTTGAAAGCGCTGCGGACAAATTCTTTGTGCTCCTGCCCCCACTCTGCGACCCAGGCCGGAACTTGAGCCATGAACTGGTAAGGCAAGCGGATAAACTCATTGGCCAGCATCGCGCCGCCTGCCAGACCAGGGTTGCCGTGGTTGTAGTCGCAGACGGCGATGGAGGCACCCGGCCCCAAGTCGTCGTAGGTCTCGTAGTCGAACAGGCCGGTGGCGCCCGAGTAGGAGTGCGACTGAAGGTTGCGTCCTACCCAGTCGTACCGGTTCCCCAAGCCGTTGGGGAACAGCCGGTGCTTCGAATTCAGAAGCAAGCGGGCCGATTCAATGGCGCCTCCGCACACGATCACCAATCCGGCGGGTTGGTGCTGCAGGCGGCCGTGGGCGTCGAAGTACGCCACGCCGGTGGCACGGCCCCGGCTATCCAGAAGGATCTCTTTCGTCATGCATTCCGTCCAGAGATCGCAGTTCCCGGTGGCCAGAGCGGCGGGGATGACGGTGTTGTGCGTGCCCGTCCGCGCGTTGACCTCGCACGCGAAACCCACGCACCATCGGCAGCGCATGCACGACCCGCGCCCGTTGTAAGGAACCGTGTTGCGCAGCATCGGAATGTCGAAGGCATGGAGGCCCAGGCGTTGGGCGGCCGGGAACAGAATCTGATATTCCTTGTTGGGTGCAAGCGGCGGCATCGGCAAAGGCTTCTTGCGCGGCGCCTGGAAGATGTTGTTCGTAACGTCGCCGGAGACGCCCAATTCCCATTCGGCTTTCTCGTAGTACGGTTCGAGATCGGAATAATCGATGGGCCAGTCTTCGAGCGTGCTTCCCTCCACCGCACCATAGGTCGAACGCATGCGGAAGTCCTTCTCCATATAGCGCCACGCCATGGCGCCATAGCTGAACGTCCCGCCTCCCACGCAGGCTGCGTTGTTGCTGTATCCGCCGTCGCTGGCGACGACGATGGTCTCGCGCCCGTCTTGGTCCACGAGCACACGGGGGCTGCGCTCGTCGTCGGGACCGAACTTCGCGCCCAGCACTTGGGTGCGCTGGTTGTAGAGGTCGTCCTTACGGCAGTCGGCCGCCGAATACCACTTGCCGCGCTCGAGCAGCGCCACGCGCAGGCCGGCGCTGGCGAGTTCCTTGGCCACCACGCCGCCGCCCGCGCCCGCTCCGACAACCACCGCATCCACTCGTTTGAGGGCCATGGGTCACCCGGCCTTCGGCTCGCTGTACTTCTGCCGGCCGCGGATCGGCGGGTAAGGCAGACCGAGCATTTTCCAACTCGCCATGTTGCGATTGCCGCCGTGTCGCGGGTCGCCGTAGAATCCCTGCCGGGTGTGGGCGAGAACCAACTGGAAGAATGACGGTGAACTCTCTTCGAGCGCATTCAACGCCTCGACTTGCGCTTCCGGAGGTAATTCCACGAATCGCTTGCCGGACTTGGCCCGGCAGGCGGCGTCCAGCGCGGCGATGCCTTGGCGATAGGCGCGCTGGTGTTTCTTGAATTGCCGGGTGAGCTGAATATCGATGTAGTTAACTACAAAAGCTTCTTTGGCGCCGGGATCGCGGTCGGCAGGAATGAGTTGGGCCGAAACGGCTTCCACCGTCTGCGCTTCGGCCTCGGTGAAGAAGCGCCAGGCGCCGGATCCGCTTTTGGCGCATGAGAGCGCATACCCGGCCGCCGTGGCCGCTAGTCCCGCCTGAAGAAACGTACGACGCTTAATTCTCGCATCTCGGCCTTCCATAGGTTACACCTCCTGCTTTGGAAACGTGTAGGGGTAGGGCTTGCCCTACCCGCGATCATTGGGGGACGGCAAGCCGTCCCCCTACAACCAGGCAAACAAGGGACTAAGTATCACGAAGATACTCGTCGAGAATGCTTTGCACCGCCTTGTAGGGATCGCTGCCATTAGCTTCAGGTACGGCTTCGATCGAAAACAGCCCTTTGTATCCGGCCTCTTTCGCAATTTGGAACACCTTGGCCTCGCTCCACCGTTTCGGGTTGTACTGTAAATGACTGCTGCCGGACGACAGCGGATACAGAGCGCGCAATCCCGGCCACCGCGCCTGGTTGTCCGGGAATCCGCCGGGGTCGGGATTGGCCCAGATACCGGCGGCCTTGATCACTTCGCACTCGTCACGCCAATCTGCCGGCGGTGCGCCCGTGGCCGCACGACCGCCTTCTCCGGGGGGATCGTCTCGGTTCTCAATGGTCACCCAGACCTTCCTGGATTTGGCGTAGGCGTTAATCTTCTTCAAAGTGTCGATGGCGGTTTGACGGACCTCGGGCGCAAGCGAGCCCTGGTTCAGCATCACCCGCGGACAGCCGAGAGTCACCGCGTGATCGATCCATCGTTTCGTCAAGTCAATTGTCTCGACGCGGAGGACGGGGTCGGGAGACGAAACATTCAGCTCGTCCAGCTCCAGGACGAGTTGCGTCATCTGCGAATTGGCTGCCTTCAGCCGGTTTCTGAACTCCTCCAGGTAATCGGGCTCGGTGGAACGAAAGTAAGCATGTTGGATTTCCACATGATAGACACCGTAGCGCTGGGCGATGATGGCGGGAAAATCCAGGATGTCGATGGTGCGTTGCGGATCGTTCGCATGCACACCCCACTTGACGACAGAATCGAAGCTGTAACTCATCACCGCTATGCGACCCAATTTGGCTTGATCTGTGGGTTGCCCCCACGCTGCCGCCGCACTGACCGCTACCGCTGAACTGACAAGAAACTCCCGACGACTAACCATTTCGGACCTCCTAATAGTGCGCCTTCACGATATTGCGGTGTTCGACCCGTAGCGACGCACGTACTCGGCGTTCATGGCGTACTGGTCGATGTATTTGTCATACATCCCGACCACCACGGCATCGGTCGGCTTGATGTTCGCGAAAACCTCTTTGAACGTCGCCTCCACGAATTCCTGGGTCTCGCAAAGCCGGCCGGCAGCAAGGATCTTGTACACCCAGCAAGGCTTCCTGGTCTGCTTGATCACTTTGAACATTTCCGGCGGATCGCCGCGGACGAAGGATATTTCCCCGCCATAGTGCGGCGAGCTACCCTCCCTCGAGTGGCCAAACTCGGCGGGCATCATTTCAGGGTTGGATGCGAATTCCTTATCCCATTCTGCCTTGGTGCGGCCGAACTTGTACAGGCAGGTCTGGTAAAAATCCACGTCCCAGTCCTGGGACTCGATTTCCATAAACACTTCCGGCCGGTGGCTGTTGACGGCGACCAGCACACCGGTATCGCGCACTATTTTGCACCACTCTCGAACCTTGTTGAGCTGGCCTTTCCGCCACATGGCGTCTGTGCCGGACTCGCCCCAACCTGGATGGTGAATGGCTATCGGCCCGAGCGCGGCCGTGGCCTTGATGGACGCCGAGGGATCAAGCCAACGTCCGTCCCTATCCAGTTCCACCTCGTTGGTGCAGGAAAAGAGCATCTTGCCGCCGTGTTCCGCATTGTACTTGGCAACGCGATCTTCGGCTTGTTCCATGCAGTTGATACCTAACTCTTCACAGTGCTTCCAGACCTGCACCAGCCGTTCAGGAGTGTGCCAAGCAGTCATCTCTTCATCGATCATTTGTGACAGGTGCGAAATGCCGTCGGCGGGGTTGGTTCCCATAATCAAGCGCGAGACCATATGCTTACCAAAACGAACCATCGGCATTGAGGATTGCTGCGTTGCCGGCTGCTGCGCTTCCGGTCGCCGAATTGCCGGTTGGTGCGGAGAAGCGTCTGCCGCGAAACTTGAGACGACAGCGAGTGATCCGATTTTTTGCAGGAAGTCCCGCCGGGAGTTCTCGCCCGTCCGGTTGGGTTTAGATTTTGAGTCCACTTCTGTCCGCCTCCTTTGCGGTTGCAACTTCTACGCGAATGCGAATCCCGTCCTGCCCTCAGGCTCCGAGCCAGAGCTTTACGGGAATCGCAGCGGGATCCTTTGGCTCGTGAGGCCAGTCGACCCTCTGCCCCGTGCCGGCGCATTCGTACGCCGCGTAAATGATTTCCAGGGTCGCCACGCCGTCTTCACCTGTCTCGCGTGCCGCCTGGTCATTCAGGATGCATTGGTGAAGTGCAGCATCTCATGGGGGAAAGCGTAGAGGTGGGCTTCCTCGAAGACCGTGAACGTCCACCCTTTGGTGTCACCGGCTTTCTCCACAGCGTACCTCCGTGCGCTCGAGCAGCCGGCGGTAATCTGTGGTCGAGGCGGGGATCTTCCACCTCCGTGCACACTCGACCGCCCCCATGGGATCCGCCCCGCAACTGGCTACGATTTCTGCTTCAGGCACTTCTAGAAATGCCTCAGAGTGAACCTGGAAGACAAAACCGCTTCCGACAATTCCCACACGCACTTTGTCTATTTCTCACACCTTGACGTTCAGCAATGGGCGCCGAAACTCTCGCGCCACGCCCCAGGTGACGGGGTTCTCGATTCGCCCCTGCTGGGATGGCCTAGCCAGGGCGCCCCGCTGCCTGCGTCTTATATCCCATTTTCCCTCGCAATTCAAGAACCCGGTTATTGACATTCAGGTACCAAGACGCCAAAACGCGTAGGATTCGCTCCGTTTGCCTACATTCCTAAACCGGGGGTAGGGGCTCGAATCGCTCCAGGCCTATCGACCTTCCAAGCACTTAGCGGCGCACCCTGATTTGGCGTCACGGATCGTGTCACAGATAAGAGCGAAAACGCGGCCCAGCGGAGCCATCGCCTCAGCTCGGGGTCGGTATTGGCGGAGTCCATTAACTTCAATATACGCCGGGGCGCGGCGGGAGCTGCCGGATGTATGCTGATTCCGGCCCGGGATTCCCCGGCGGGGGCATGCCGGCAGGCTCCGCGGGGGCCGGAAGGAGGCCGCACATGCCGAGGTTCCAGCCCGGCGATTACGTCAAGGCCGAGTTCAAGGACGATGCGTCAGGCGAGAGCGAATGGATGTGGGTGGTGGTGGACTCCTGCGACGACGGGGCGGGCGTTCTATTCGGGAGGCTGGACAACCAGCCGGTGGTGGGCACGGGCCTCCACCTGGGCGACGAGCTTGCGGTGGGCTACGACAAGGTCGTCGAGCACAGGAAGGCGTCGGACTTCGAGACGCAATAAGGGATGGTGGCCCTCCACCATGCCTGTGCTGGATAGAGCCAAAAAACTTGTCGATTTCCAACCCGATGCGGGACGAACGTACAAGCGCTTACGGAAGTTAGCAGCCCCTGTGAGCGCCTGTAAGTTGATGTAAAACCTATGAACCTTGGATTGACACGGTAGAGGTCTGGGGTTCGAGTCCGTCCGGGCCTACCACCTAACCCCCCATTTTAGTTCGACTTCCCGGCCAGGTCCGAATGCCCTGCTCGCCGCTTGCCAAGAGGTGTAGTAGAAAACGCAGTAGGGTTCTTCTCGATCCACTTTTGACGAGTCCTGATTTGCCTTGAACCGGGAAATTCAACCCTGAGCCTCAGTCTTCTCCAAAACGCCCGTGCTCGATATTTCAGCGAGGTCTGGAATTGGTTTTCCCGTATTCCCACCGGGCACCGGTTCTGTTAAGTTCACCCCCCTCTTTCCCGCCCATTTCCCCGCCCTGTGGCCGCCGCATTTTTCCGCCCGGATTGATGCCGCATCAAAACGGGCTATTCGTACCAAGCTGGATGCCATTGCTCTTGTACCCACTTTTTCTGTTCCAGATAATCGCCGAAACTTCTGGGCTTAGTTGGGGCAAATTGATCAGGGCCTCGACTCAAAGCATGTAGCAGTACAGGAAAACGCAACTTGGTCCTAGCAGATGGAGCATTCAAGGATTAGGTGGGCCGCTGTTGATCATCTCACCGACCTTCCTCAGCGTCTCGACATCAATCTTCCGAAGCCTGCCGTTGTAATCGGGGCCAACGTCGAGGGAGAAGATGTTGCCGTACTTCACCGCGCCCAGATAATCCTGGAACAACTTTTCTGCCGGGTAGCAGAGCTTGTCGTGGATCGCTAGCGAGTAAAACCACATCGCCCCGCCATTGTGCGGTGGGAGGATCGGATAGGTGAACTCGGCAAGGAGGTAGTTCTTGCTGGGCGCATTTTCCATGTACGGCCCCGCAGCAGCGGACTCGTTCAGGGGGCCGGGATGCCCCATCTCCCCCAGGCGAATGTCGGCACCTTCTTGGTCGCCGTGGTTGAAGCCGATGAAGCAGGAGGGCTGGAGCGATTTACAGAACGCGCTGGTCTCGGCGTGGCTCAAGCCGCCATCCCCTACGGCGTGATCGAACCAAATATACTCAACCGGGCCGTATTGGGTGAGCAGTTCCTTCAGTTGCGCCTTCTTCATTTCGGGGTTCTTGCCCTCGCCGTCTTTCCAGCTTTTCCCTTCCACGCCACCGGGCCAGGCCCACTCACCCTCGGAAAAATACAGCGCGAGCTTGATACCATACTTGTCGCAGGATTGCCTCAACTCAGCAAGCACGTCACGGCCCAGCGCGGCCTTCGTAACCTTGCGGTCCGTGGTCTTCGTGTCCCAGAGACAGAACCCGTCGTGATGTTTCGTGAGAAATAGGATGTAGCCCATGCCAGCTTCCTTGGCAGTGCGTGCCCACTGATCGGTGTCTACGCTCTTGGCGCTAAACAGGGCGATGTCCTTCACGCCCGGTGTCCATTCCTGGCCGGAGAACGTGCTGAATGACCAACAGATGAACATGCCCCACTTGAGGTTCTTGAGTTCCTCGGCGCGTTTGGTCATGTCCACTGCCCGAGCGGAGACCGAGTACTGGCCGCTACAGAGCAGCATCGTCCCCAGAACAAATACGGATCCGTGCTTCATAGGTTGTCCTTTCAGGTATTTGTCAATCGCCGCATTCGAGTCCCCCGGCGCAAGCAGGTCTTCCAATCGAATCATTCCGGCAGAAATATAGCCGAGGCGCCAATTTCTGCGTGTACTTCTGTTGACGGAATGCGGCGATCGTACTGTTAGCTCGTCGCTTCGGCTCACCGGCCGATAGGATCTCGGGTTCACGTGGAATAGAGTAGGCAGATCCTCTGATTACTCCGCCTCGGGGTCGCCTCAACCTGGCACCCTCGCTACACTTTCAGCCTGCGAAGGTAGGGGACGCTAGCCAACGTCAAGTCCCAGTCCATTTCGACAAAGTAGTTCCTGACGCCGCCCGTCCTGGCAGCGGCAAAGAGCTTCTTCCAATCGATTGAACCCTTGCCAATGGGCACAATTTTCTTCTCTGTCGTTGACCAGTCATAAAGATGAAGTGAAATGAACCGCCCAGGATATTTCGTTAGATAGGTGGCGGGGTCGAAGCCGAGTTGGATCACCAGAACTTGGAATTGCATTTTGACCAGCTTGGGATCCAGCCTCTTCATCAATTCGTCATAGATCAACACGCCTCCGATTTCTTTGAACTCGATGTTGTGATTGTGGTAACCAAGCTGAAGGCCTGCCTGGCGCGTCCGTTCGCCGAGCTTATTCATTTCGTCGGCTGCTTGTGCCCAGTCGGCCAGGGTTGCGTCATCACGCCAAAGGGGAACGGTCGCGATGATCATTTGTTTCAGATCAAGCTCCTTGGCGAAGGCGATTCGGTCGTCCAGATTCTGCTTGAGTTCCCCGAGCTGGAAGTGGCAACTCTCACAGCCCAGGCCGGCACTCTGTATCATGTCCCTGATTTCGGAGGCCTTCATTTTCGCCAATGGACCAAAGCCGGATTTCTCAAAGCCCGGCGGCGAGCACAGTTCAATGATCTGGTACCCCCCGGATGCAATCTGCCGCAAAGTGCCTTCAAAGTCCTTCCCGATCGATTCACGAAGTGGAAAAGTTTGAAGCCCGAGCGGCAGTCCCAGCGGGTTGGCTTCGAGTTCCATCGCCGTTGCGATCCCCATGGCGCTAACGCAAAGAAATTCCCTTCTCGAAATGCTCTGCATTTCAGTTCTCCTATGAAGTTTCTCTTCTTCCAAGGCTTTGACCGGTCCTGGAACCGTACCGCCTTCGAACCTCTATGTCCACGCCCTCTCCCTTTACAGGGATTGAGGCTCCCAGCCCTTGCGGTATTCGCGGGACAAGTATTGGTTCGCTTCCGGGACATTGGTGATCTTCCGGTTCACGCTGTCGTACAGGAGTTTCCGGCCCGTGCGCAATGCGATGGCGTACAAGTTGACCGCCTCGGAAATCGGGCCCGCGTTCAGGAAGCTTCCAGGTGATTGCTGCTTGTCGCCTCGGGCAGCCGCCATCCATTGGCGCAAGCCCGGCGAAACCTCGCCCGGCACGCGTTCCCGAGGAGCAGGCGCGGGCGGGAGCCCGTGCATCCTTTTCTCGGGAATGAGTTGCGGATTCTCAAGGAAAAAAGCTGCCACTGCTTTCCCCCTGTCGCCGACGAACATCAAGCCTTCGGGTGGAAGCTCTTTGTTATCCTCTTCCAATTCCGGTGGCGTGGGCGGTCGCATGCCGCCGTCATACCAGATCAGATCCACCGCCGCCCTTTCCCCCTGTGCCGGATACTTGAAGCGGACAACGCTGGCCGTGGGAAAGGAGAAGTCATTCTTTACCCTCTTCGGGACGACATCATTGAATTCACAGGTGTGACTTAGTCTTGGCTCGACACTCGCCGGGGATCCCAACTCCAGGGCCTTGAAGACGCTCCAGAGGCTATAGTGTCCCATATCCGCCATCGATCCGCCTCCGAAGTCGTACCAGCCGCGAAATACCATGTGCGTGTAATTGGGGTGATAGGGACGGGCGGCCTCCGGCCCCAGCCACAAGTCCCAGTCGAACCCTTCCGGGACGGCAGGCGCGTCGGTCGGAATACTCGTGTACTGCGGCCACACCGGACGGTTCGTCCAGTTGTGGACTTCCCGGAGCGTGCCAATGGAACCGTCCTTGATCCAAGCGAGAACTTGCTCCATCGATCCGTTGGCATCCCAGGGCATAAAGTGCGTGGCAACGCCCTTTCCGCGGGCGGTATCGATCACCAGCCGGGCTTCCTCCAGGCGATTGGCAATGGGCTTGTGCATGATCACATGCTTGCCCTTCTTCATGGCGGCGATGCTGATGACGCCGTGCAGATGGTCCGGCGTCATGATCTTGACCGCGTCCAGGTCCTTTTCTTTGTCCAACAACTCGCGGAAGTCCGCATAAGAAGAGCAGCCGGCGAATGTTCCGCCCGGACGCTTAGCGGCATAATAGGTCTCAACAATGTCTTTTGCGACCTCCCGCCCTCCCGGAATAACACCCTCCGTGTTCCAATCCGGCTTCCCCAGCGTGGTGCGAATCTCCCTGAGGAGGGAATCTCCTGACCAATCCCGATACCCGACAGCGTACTTCGAGGGGTCGCAAACCGAAACAATCTGGATCTCCGGCGCGGCCAGCAAGGGCAGCATCTCCCGCAGGCCCTGTGTGCCAGTGCCAATGTAAGCCAACGTGATTTTGTCACTGGGTGCGACAACCCCAGGTCCTCCCAAAACATAACTTGGAACGATGGTGAACGCCGCCGATGCGGCGGCCGTTCCCAGAAACTCGCGCCGACTAATCCCCGAATTCATTTTCCCACCTCATGTGCCAAAGATTTAATCTGGGATTTCTGATTTGGACCTCCTACCCGTGCCCATCGTACACTTCTCCTCCCATCGACACAACGAAACTTATCATTAGGTCAGGTCCCAGCCCAGCGGAGCCAATGGCGCAGTCCAGGGTCGGTATGTGGGGAGCCCATCACGGACAGCCAGTAGACGACTGGCAGTACCGTTCGTGGGGAGGTAGAATTAAAGCACAATGCCCGCGAACAATTGCTGTCCCGACTGCATTATCACTTAATCCGGGGTCTGGTCGAGGAGTGTGCCTGCCCGACCAATCCCGAGTTGGCCCACCAATTGGGCGTGCCTACGAACCAGGTCGAGGAGCTTCTGCGCGGCCTCTCCGACATCCATGGAGTCGTGCTGCACCCTCATGTTTGCGAGCCATGGGTCATCCATCCCTTCTCCATCACGCCGACGGCCAACTGGATTGAAGGCCCGCGAGGAGGCTGGTGGGCTCCCTGCGTCTGGTGTGCTCTTGGAGTAGCGGTCCTGGTTGGTGGTGAGACTCGGCTCCACACTCGGCTGGCCGGGGAATCCGAGCCGCTAGCCTTCCCGCTCGCGGATGGAAAGCCAGCGGCATTCGACGACCTTTGGGTACACTTTGCAATTCCCCCGGCCCAAGCCTGGCGGAACGTTCACCAACACTGCTCGCTGGTCCTTCCGTTCCGCTCCCCGGAGGGAATTAGCGCTTGGTGCGAAAGGCACCGGCTCCCGCACGGCGAAGCAGTGCCTCTTCCGAAAGTCGCCCTTCTGGCTCGGCTCTGGTACGGCGCTCACGCCGATCGAAATTGGCACAAGTGGACGGTTGCAGAAGCGCAAGGCATTTTCCGGCACGCCGGGCTTGATTCGCAGTTTTGGGACCTCGGGGCTAGAAGTGGCAAATTCTGATTATGCTATCTTGGGATTAGCGGGGACTGACGATGCCCGACACTGCCTTCTTCCGCCAAGAGATGTTCGATATCCTGCGCCAGCTAAAGGGCCACAAAAAGCGGGAGTGGTGCGCCGAAAACAAGCAGCGGTACGAGGTGGCGATCCGGTGACCCGCGCTCCTGTTCATCGGCAGCCTCGGAGTCGATGTCGTGATGGTTGAAGGCGCCGGGCTGATCCTCGCGGGACTGAGACGGCACCTTCGGGGAGGAACTCACGTGTACGCCATTAGCCAGTCGCAATTGCCCTTTGTAGGGATGTCGCACGAGTTCGCCGGAAAGGACCACGGTGGCGTCGGCGTCTCGTTCTTCTTGGTGGTCGGGCAGCCGGGCCAGGGGACACGGCTGCACAAGCACGACTACGACGAGATTGTGTATGTGATCGAAGGCCGGTCGAAATGGATCGTGGGCGGCCAGGAACGGCAGGCCAGCGCCGGTGACGTGCTCGTCGTTCGCGCTGGCGATCCTCACAAATTTGTGAACAGTGGGGATGGACAGCTCCGGCAAATTGACATTCACCTGAACCCGACTTTCGAAACCGTCTGGCTTGAGGAGTAATCCCCCTCCCCAAACTGTCGCTCCAACGCCGAGACCAATGAAGGCATCGGGGGCTAACCGGGGCGCAGACGTGCGGCCCCAGGCTCATGGGGGATTTCGTAGCCGCGTGCCGGACGATGCTGCCGCTGGTCGAATTCACGACGAGGGCGCTGGGGCTGGAGCCTTAGGAATGCCGTTTCCGGACCAGCCGGTCCTGACCTTCGCCGTTCTGTTATGCTACCACTTACGTATCGACGGATTTCCCGCCCCGCCTGCGTACTGGCGGGAATCAAGCTCCTGCACACTGCCATATGGGCGGCGTTGGCTGGCTCCATCCTGGCGCTGCCCGTTGCGGCGTTCGCGCGGCGCTTCCATTGGGCGCTCGTCCTGACGGCATTCGTTGTCTGCGAATGTGTGGTGCTCGCGGCGAACCGAGGGCGATGTCCGCTTACGGATTGGGCGGCGCGGTTCACCGAGGACCGGGAAGCCAACTTCGACATCTTCCTGCCCGACTGGCTGGCCCGGAACAACAAGGCGATATTCGGCACTCTGTTTGTCGTGAATGAATTGATTGTGCTCTGGCGTTGGCTGGTTCAACTGTGACGGAAACTCTCAAGGCTGGCGTGCTCTACTTCGCCTTCGTGTTTGCTACCGGGTTCATGCTCGGTACCGTCCGCACGCTTTGGATGGTTCCGAGGTTGGGCGTGAGGACGGCTGAGCTGACCGAAGCGCCCATCATGTTTGGGATATCCATTCTTGCGGCCTGGTGGGTGGTGAGGCATGTCCAAGTTTCGCCGCTGCGGTCGAGGCGGCTGGCTATGGGAGGCATTGCCCTTGGCCTCATGCTCGTGGCCGAGTTCACGCTCGGCCTGTGGATTCGTGGGACGACAGTTCGCGGGTATTTTGCAGCCCGTGATCCCATTTCGGGAACCGTCTACTTTATGACGCTCGAGGCGTTTGCGGTCATCCCCATATTCGCGGGGCGGCCACGTGCCTGAGTGCGGAGGTACGGACCTACCGTCTAATACTCGGGATACCGGCGCTTCAGTTCCAAGCGCACTGGCGGCAGCATTACGTAGTCCGGGATGCAAGCGATGAGCGCAGCGCCCATCGCATGCTAATGGGTTGCCGATAGTTGCACTCTCGCAACCGCCGCAACCTGCTGGAGCGTCCCAAACCACACTCCCGGCTTTGACTGCATATAGGCTACCAAGTGGTCAAGCGCCGTCAGGCGCGAGCGGTGCCCGGTCACGAACGGGTGCATGGTGAGCAGGAACATCGTTCCTTCTTCGTACGCCCGATCGAATTCGCCCTTGTAGATCTCGTAGACGTCGCTGTCGCCCACGCGGTTGTAGGCGTCTGAGTGCCGATCGTAGCTGTAATAAGCGTAGTGTTCGAGGATCCATTCGACCGGCAGTTCTACGAGGCCGGTGGGTTTGCCTTCGGCGATGATTTCATACGGACGGTCGTCAGCCATAAGGCTCGAATCGTATGCGAAACCGAGGTCACGGACAATGGCCAGCGTGTCGCCGGTAAAGTCCCAGGAAGGAGTGCGAATACCTGCCGGCTTGTGGCCCAGGCGCTGGGTCCACCATTCGAAGGCACGCGTAGTCAGTTCCCGCTCCTGGCCCGGTTTCAACTGTGAGATGGGCTCGTGGATCCAGCCGTGGATGCCGATTTCGTGTTTCAGGGGCGACTTCAGAATGGCCTCGATGGCATCCGGATGAAGTTGCCCATCTACGGCGGGGATGAAGAAAGTTAAAGGGACTTTGTACTTCTCTGCCATCTGGAGAATGCGCGGCACACCCACCCGCGGACCGTACTCACCCCGCGAAAGCGGCTGTGCCGAGTCATTGCCAGAAACCAGAAAACCCGATTCTGCGTCAAAGTCGAAAGAAAGCGCTACCGCCACACGTGCACCAGGGGGCCAAGGCTTGGGCGTCAGGTCGCGCCCGCCGCGAACCTTCTGAACAACGGCTTGAATCTGAGGAAAACTCCACTCCCACGCGGGCGAACTGGTCTGCGCCGCGAGCCAAGGGGATATGAGCAACAGCCCAGCGATGCTGAAAACGATCCGGGTCATAAAACCTCCCACTTTCGGACTTCAAGCTTTGCAGAGTGACGTGAATGTTAGCTTATGCGGCTGTGGCAGGCGTCACCAGCCGAGGAAGGCCTTTATGGCGTGGCTATCTGGGTCATCACCTGTCATTTCCTGGACTCCTGTAGCACGTCCGAAGACTTTGTGATAGCAGACCAGACCGGGCGATTGAGGTTCAGTTGGAGAGGGCGGATTCCCAACCTACCGGTCTGCGACGACTGTTTCAAGCCGCAATCTGTCACGTGTTAGCAGTAGGGTGGGCGCAAAGTCGTAGCAGCCCCGACAAAGCCTTGGCATGAATGAAAACCAAGCCAAGCCGCTAATCACTTGCTCGCGGAGCGTTTGGCGACGAGGTCGGTGCCCCAGGCTCCGTCCTTGGTATCCACACGAAGCTGCATCTCGTCACCGGTGACTTTTCCCTTGAAGATCAGCGTTATGGGGTTGCCCTGCCACTCAGAATCGACCGAAAAGGAGATGCCGCTCCCTTCCAGCTTGCCTTCATTGATGGGACGGTCCTTGCCATCGTTGCCTTGTATCGTGCCGGTCACCTTGCCGCCTTCAGATTTCAGGTCGAAGACCCAAGCCGGACCGCTCTCCGACTGGCCGGTCCACTTCCCCGTGACATCCGCCGCCCAGAGCGGCGAAGTCAGGCACGCGAACAACATGAGACAGAACATGAATCCTGCTATGCGCATAACATCCTCCCTTCAGATTCTGACCCGTGGGTATCCCCCCGCACAACACCTCAGGGACGAGCCGCGCCCGAAACCTTCTTGCCGGCCAGTTGTTCGATGCGGCGCGCCATCTTCTCGCGCACAGCAAGCAGCTCTTCTGGATTTCGCGAGAAGGCTCCGACATTCACCACCATGCTTTTGACCGCGTCATCGGCAAAGGCTGAAGCTCCGAGCGACTTCAACATCCACAAATATTCGTAGTCTTCAATGCCTTCGCGAAGCAACTGGAAACGAATCGAGGAGACCGGACCATCGACGTTGGCTTGTCCGGTGTGCTGCCTGGTTTCGCTCCCGGGGTACAGCAGAGAGCCCTCGCCGTTCAGCACCCCGCCATCGCTACAAAAGAAGCCGCTCATGTAAGTGACGGGGTCGGTCCAGGGGCTCTTTACTTCCGACCAGTATTTCATGTCCCAGTAGAGTATGCCCTGCATGCCGTAGCGCCAGGTAATCCATGGCACCATGACGGGATCCATGGCCGGCGCGTCGATGAAGTAGTTGGGCTGCGGGTAAGCCTGGTCGCACGAAATGTACCAGCTCATCTCGCCGCCTTTGGCCTGCTCCTCGCGGATGGCGTCCCTGATTTCGGTCCCGTTGAGGTCATTCCCGTGGATGGAATAGTTATCGACGAATCCGCGCAGGGTGCCCCATTCGGCATGCTGCACCACGGGCGTCTTGGTCGCCAGAAACGGCACCCCGCTCGCGGCCTCGTGCACCAGGGCAGCCCACTTACGCGTTTCCTCGAACTCTTCCGCGGTGTTCGGTTCGTCGATGGGGCTGTTGAAGACGAGGCGGTTCAGCCAACCGTTCTTGTCGTAATAATTGCGCACCTGCTTCAGGTAAGACTTGACGAGTTGAGCGGTCTCCGGGGTTATCTCCGCCGATCGCGCCCTGCGGATCAGTCCCCGGGGCGCCGACTCCAGAATCACGCGCTTCGTTTTCCACTGATTCATGTAAAGGTCGTACGCTCCCGCGTCGAAATCGAGAGTGATGTTGTCTCCGGATTCTTTGATTTGCGGTTGCAGCGCCTCGTTGAACCAAGGCTCCATGCGGTTGGCATAGAGAAAGGCGTGGTACTTCCGAAGCAGCGCTTTGGCTTCCGGCGAAGACGGGGCGACGTGATGGAAAGCGGCGAGTCCCTCGCTGGAGACTCCCATGTAAGTGATGAGATGGGTCTCTGCGGGAAGGGCGAAGTCGTACACCTTCAACTTGAGGTTGAGAGTATCGGCCTCCCGGCCGTCCTGGGTGACTCGCACGGTGCCCGCATAGTCGCCGGCGGGAAGGCCGGGAGTGGTGATGACATCAACCCATATGCCACGGTTACGAACGGTTTCGCGGAAGGGCGCCGCCATGCTGAACGGGTCCGTCAGCGGGGCAAGTGCATCCGGCCAGAAGCCCGTCGCTCCGATCGGACTGGATTTGCCTGGGCAAAGGATGACGTGTTCGAAATAGAGCTTTACTTGGTCCCGCGCCAAACGGTTGACGCCGGAAGCCAGGTCGCTGGCTTCTACGAAGAACCCGGAAGCGGCGGGATGATGGCGGTCAGGAGGCGGCGGAACGGTGATCACGATTTGAAAGGGAACGTGTTCGTTCTTCGCTCCGGCTATGGAAATGGTTTTGGTGCTCTTGTCCCACACCAGGTTGTGGCCCTGCACGGGGTCGTTGGGGCTAACCTTGGCGACGCTCGGGACGGCCCAAACCTCGACGGCGGGCGCCTGGCCCAGGGCCGAGACGCAACTCATCAAAAAGGCAATAACGAAAGCTGGCTTCATCTGGAGCCTCTCATGCCGGTCGCGTTGGCGGCCGGAAACAATCAACCATCAGACAGCGAATGTTGCTGGCGAACTGCGGAGATCCACCCCCACTTTCCACCCCAGTCCAATCTCCGCACGGATTTGAAGGAACAATCTCCATTCCACCTTCTCGTCGAAGGTCACGGGGTGGCGAAATGCGCAGTCTCGTTCAGGGGGGCGAAATCGGTCATGTAAAACGTGCCATCCTGCAAGCGTGGTTCGGCGCCGCGATGGTAGCCCGGCTTGGGGGCCAGAAACAGGGCGTTAAGGCTCAGGAGGAAGCTGGCAGTGGCTCCCGACTGGAGGATCTCATGCTCACCACGCAGTCGGCCATCCGCTTGCTGGATGGGCAGCGATTCCACCGCCGCCTATTTAGAAACCTTCACCATGTCCAGGCAGATATGGTTCCCGATCGGACCGGTTCTCTTCCTGCCCCGGGCGGTAATGTACACCTGAGCGCCTCCGCGTGCAATGCCGCAGGTTGGTTCGGCGGGTATCCGTAGCCTCTGCCTGCTGTTGTAATTACACCGCGCCGCTAGACGCTTGTGCGATGTATGACTGCCCGCCTAGAAACCCAGCAATGTCAGCAGGAGGGTTGGTTAACCTGGCAGGCTGCGGAGAAACGCTTCAGGCCGGTGTCTTACAACAATTCACCGAATGCAATTAAACCCCAGAAGACCAAGCCGACCGCGCATGAAACCACGCCGAGCCGGCCCAAGATCCCTCTTGCGATGGAACCCAAGATGATGCCCCCCCAAGAGCAGGCATATCACAACGCCCGTGGTGGCAATTGCCAATCCAAAATCGTGGATGGCGTACTCAGGTGATTGCAGTATTAAGAGCAGTGAGACCGCCGAGAGCCCAATGATTAAACTCGCCGCGCTTGCATAGATCTTGCCTCTACTCACGCCACTGCGCTGCATCTCCACCATCGGCAAAGCCTCCATGATCTGAGTCGGATTATATCGAATCCCCAAAACGCACCCACACACGTTTGTCTTAGTTTATACGATTAGGGCGAGGGGGTTGGCCAGATATTCCAATTGTTACCTACATACCATGTTGTACCTCCATACCATTGACATCGCTTCTCCGCTCAGATAGCTTGCGAGGGGTGTGCGGCTGGGCCGGAATGAGTCGAAACTATGAAATGCCCAAATTGCATGGTGGAAGACCCGCCGGGTGCGCTCCTTTGTGACTGCGGATATGATTTTCCCACCGGAACTCGAAAGGAGTCTGACCTAACCACTAGAGCGGAGGAATTGCTTGGCATAGGTGGTCTTCCGGTGGAACGTGCGAATCGCTGGAGGCGGAGGCTCTTGGCCTTGCAGTATGTGGTGACCTTGTCTAGCGGAGTCGTTCTTTGTGATTGGGCAATTTCGGAAGCTCTCAATCTGCCTGCGAACGCCATCGAATCCGTGATTGAAATATCGCTCAAGTGCGCGATAGGAGTGGCAATCCTGGGTGCAGCCTTCACTCGCCGCTGGATCAACCCGAAGACCACACTGATCATGACCGCCATGTTCTCCCTGGGGCTGACTATCTGTTTCATCGCGGTTTATATCCATTGAACAAGTTTGGTCCCGCACCGTAATTAGGGAATTGCAGTCCTCCCCTTCCGTGTCCTTCTCCCTGCCTTCAGAAAAACCTTGGATTTACGCGCAGGGGCAAAGTAACCCCTTCTCATGGGACCCATTCCTGCCTGAAAACGGTGCTCTCGGTGCTTGCCAAACGAGCGGGTCAGGGTCCCATGTCCTTTCCGCTGACCCCAATTCCTAGCGTGCTCCAAATGTGCCGACCTCAGTGGGCGGGCGGCCTAGGAACGCCCTCACAAGGATACTTCTTTGTGCTACTCTTCCTCCAAAGGAGTAGCCCCCATGAGGCCAGGCGCACTCGTATTGGCAGCGCCCGTTTTGATTGCCGTCCTTCTGTGGTGGTGGAGAGCCCGCCACAAGGAAAGGCCTGGAAAGAGTCTTCCGATCTTCCTGCTTGGCTACGCCATGGCGTTCACACTAAGTGGGCTGATTGACTCCGCACGCCAATTTTCACGCCCTAGGGAATTAGGCGACTATGCTCTCTTCATCTTCGTGTCGACGCTAGCGGGCTACGTCCTGGGGGAAGTCGATTGGCTCGGACTGGGCCAGCTCAAAGAAGAACTTTATGACGGGCTCATTTCAGGGAGGGATCGTGAGAAGCCTGCAAGTTCAGATACGGAGCGCCAACTTCAACAGGCCCGCCAGCGGACGATTGAAGAGTGTGCTGAAGAGGCCTATGAACTCGTAATAGAAAACGGGGCTGCAACTGCTGCGGACCATGACCGCGCCGAACACGTCGCAGCGCGGCGGAGGGAGGCGATCCTCGCGCTCGTGGAGAAGGGGGAACATGGAAGTTAAAGCTTGGCGGGGAAGAACGTGCGGCGTACCCTTTACTTCCTGCTTTGATGGGTGCCGGTCTCAGGGTTCAGGAGGAATGTATGAAGAAGACCCGAAGAGATTTCCTGTCGGAATTGGGACAGGCCGGGGCGTGCTTGGGGTTTTGGGAGAGTTCTAGCGCGCCGCTCTGGGGAGGAAGAACAGAGCCGGTCTTATCTGCTGATCCACCACAGGACGCCTCCGGGCTGAAGGCCGCCTGGTTGCGCCCGGCCCGGACTTACCGGCCTCACACGCGTTGGTGGTGGCCGGGCGGTGCCGTTACCTCAGAGGGGATCACATGGGAATTGGAGCAGATGAGCGCCCAGGGAATGGGCGGCGTCGAGATCATGATTCCCTGGGTAATGTATGCCCAAGGGAACATCGAGTTTCTTTCGGAAGAGTGGCTACAGGTGGTAAAGCATGCTGTCCAGGAGGCAGCACGGCTCGATATGGAAGTGGCAATCACTTTCTCGCCCGGATGGTGCTTTGGGGGCTACTGGGTTCCGCCCACAGAACGTAGCAAGGTGTTGACACGGGCCTGGGTGGACGTCAGCGGGCCACGGGCATTCAATCAACCGCTTCCGGCCTATGCGCCGCTGGACTCTGCGGCAGCGCGCGAGGATTTGCCCGAATCGTTCCTGTCGGACGCGCCAGACGAGAACTCAGTGGTGGCGGCTGTGGCGGGTGAAATTGCCGGATCAGGACTCAACGGAAACACCTTGATCGATCTTAGCAACCAGGTCAGCCAAAATCGTTTGGATTGGCAGGTTCCATCGGGCCAATGGCGCCTGATGGTCTTTCGCCTGAAGTACACGGGGCAGCAGAACTCGACAACCGAAAACTTTGTTCGGCGTCAATGGGTGGTCGATCACTTCAGCCAAAAGGCCGTGACGAGTTATTGTGATTACCTGGGCGGCAAGCTCTACGAGGCGTTCGGGGAAGAGTTCGGCAAGACCGTAGACAGCATGTTCTGCGACAGTTTCGAGATCATGGCCCTTCCCGATACGATTCATTGGAGCAATGCGACGCTTGAACAATTCAAGAGCTATAAGGGTTACGATGTTAAACGCTACTTGCCGGCCATATGGTGGGAGATCGGGGATCTGACCCCCAAAATCCGCTACGACGTCAATGATTTTCTCTGCTGGTTGGGTCTCCAGGCGACGTTCATGCCGTTTATCAACTGGTGCAAAGAGCACAACGTGGAGGCGCGGATTCAGCCTTATTTCCGATTTACGAATGAGTTCATTCAGGGAGCTGGAGTCACACCACGGCCGGAGATGGAGGTAACCACCGACCGGTTCGCCGTAGTGCTTAACCCGCGCAAAGCGGTGGCTGCCGGAGCCCACTTGTACGGCCGGAGGATTGTTTCCGCCGAAGCCTTTACCTACCTTCACATGGAGCGGTATCACTCGACGCTGGAAGAAATGAAGGGAGCTACGGATGCCTTTCTGCGCGACGGGGTGACGCAATTTTACAACCACGGCTACATCTATTCCCCGGAGATGCACGTGGCGCCCTCCCGTGACATGCCTTGGGCAAATCGAATAAGCCCCTGGAATACCTGGTGGAAGTACTATCGCCATTTGGCAGACTATACCAGCCGCTGTTGCCTTCTCCTGCGGCAAGGCGAGTTTGCGGGGGACGTCCTGATCTATTCGCCCCAATCCACGGTCTGGACTGAGAAAGTCCTTTTCGGCAACTACCCGCAATTCATGCCTTACGGTGAGCTGGGTAAAACTCTGGTGGCCAACGGGTATGATTTTGATCCGGTCAACGACGACATTCTTCAAAATCGGGCTCGGGTGGAAGATGGGCGCATCAAAGTCCGGGACCTCGCCTATCGTTTTCTGATTTTACCCAAGACGACGGCGGTGCCAATGGCCACCATGGAGTTTGTCCGGCAGTTTGCGCTGGGCGGAGGGGTGGTGATCGCCTTGGATGAACTGCCCTCGGAGTCGGTAGGACTCAAGGATAGTGCGCAGCGCGACGCGCGCGTCAAACAGATCGTCGACGAGCTGTTCGGACCCGACGGCAAGGGGATGAATCTTCCAGGTGGAGGCCGCACCTATTTCATCGCCAGTTACAAGATTCCAAGGTACGACACGAGCAAGAGACCCTTCTATCAGGTGCCGGAGCCCTACCAGCCCACACCCGCGCCGACGGCGCCACAACGGGCACTGCTTGAGGCGCTACGCGAACATCTCGCAGCGGACTTTGCACTGGCCGGAAGCCAGCAAAGCGATGGACTGACGTTCTTGCATCGCCGGCTCGGTTCAGAAGATCTCTATTTCGTGACCAACCTACAATTGGAAACGAGCGAGACTGCGGTGACATTCCGTGTCAACGGAAAGATCCCGGAGCGATGGGACCCGATGACCGGCGAGATCGCTCCGGTGCTCGTCTACAGGACGGGGACAGCAGGAGTGGAGATCCCAATTCGTCTGCCAGCCCGTGGCTCGATGTGCATTCTCTTCCGTGCCGGGCAGCCGCAGCCACATCTCACGGAAACGAACCTGGAGGAGGTGCGGGATCTGACGGTACGGCGGGTGGAAGGTATTGTGAGCCACAATGGTGAGGCACACGTGACCGTGGTGACGAACGGCCAGAGCAAGACGGCGCAGGTGCTGGTCTCTGGCTTGCCGGAGCCGCTTGCCGTGAGCGGTACTTGGCGGATGACGATCGAGGGCTATCGGTTCGAGAGGCTCCAAGAAGAGGTTACGCTGTTGAAGTCGTGGACCAAAGATCCTCGGACGAAGCACTTCTCGGGCACCGGACGCTATGAGCTTGACTTCGAGGTGCCGGGCGAGTACGTGAGCGCTGGTCTGGAAGCCGTGCTCGACTTGGGAAGAGTGGGCGACGTGGCTGAAGCGATCTTGAATCGGCGGGAGCTGGGCGTGGCGTGGATGCAGCCTTACCATCTCGATGTTACGGAAGCAATTCGTGCCGGGACAAACCATCTCGAAGTGCTGGTTACAAATACTCTGATAAACTATGTCTCAGGGCTCACGACACTGCCGGAGGTACCCGAGGAATTAGTCCCACATTACGGAAAAACAACAGATATTTACCCGCTGGGAGCGAAGGCCTGGAAAGAGCACGAGAAGGACTTTCACCCCCTTCCTCCGTCCGGGCTGATGGGACCGGTCAGGATCGTCGCCCGCCGCAAAGTGGCCCTGGAGCTTTAGGGCAAGAGGAGGTAATTCAGTTTTCACGTCATGCAGGAAGCTCAGAGGTGAGGAGAGTGTGTCACCGCAAGGCCGGCCCGAACAAGCTCATCTTTCCGCCGAAACGCCCGTTTTGGTGTGGGCCCTTGAAGTGAGACACCCAGCCAAGCCACGACTTACCCTAAATGGTGGGTCCTTACTGTGTTCCCAGCAGACGATCTGCCTGTGCGTGCGCCCCTGGACCTGGGGCAGAGATAAAATATCCCATTGTCAGGAAGGGCGTTCGATCGGCATAAGGTCAGCGGGTGACCGCCGCCCCTATGCCGATGAAGTCGTCTTCCTGGAAACTGGCCGTCCGGGGCGCAGAGGCGCTAATTGATGGCTCCGCGGAAATCTCGAGCGGTCGTCCATGCGCCGGCGATTCCCTGCACACAACGCACACAAATCCAGCCTTGACTCGATACAAGTGCAAGAAAACCGGACACCGTCCACACTTGTGACACTGATCCGCGAATCAGGGGCACCCGGCGGTCGCACCGAACAGGCCGGGCCTGGATGAAAAGGTCCGCCCCCGGTGCTCACGCTGTGTGTCGAGGGTGTTCGCCTGCTGTTCTGGCATTTCCCCCACGGCATTCCCCCCGGCACCTTTCCTGCGATTGACGGCTTCGTCCATCACGGACAATATACTTCACCAGTCAAGCTGGGGGTCGCGGGCCGCCCCGGGGAAACCTGCGAGCTATGAACGGCAGTGGTATCGCTAGGACTCCCGGCCAAGAATCCACCCTTCAATATTCCCGATTGCTCGGCCGTCCAGGTCGCCGGGCTCACGCTGGCCGAGGCACCCATGGAGCATGCCGAACAGGCCAACCACCGCATCAAAGGCGGCGGTCCACGTGCGGGAAGCCGCTCTGAATTTCCTTCTTTAAGCCATCCTCGATAGCGACGCTCCGGGCATCAGCCTAGCGAAGGGGAGATGCGTCGAGCTTTTTCCTGTTGGGCTTCCTGCGTCGTTGAGGCAAACACCGTCCCGCAGATTGTGCTTCCATGATGCTTCCAATAAACGGGCCGAAAAAGCGGAGTGGAGCCAAGTGATGCGTGCCGAAAAGCCTATTCCCGCAAGACCGAACGGATGATGACGGGGAAAGTCCTAAAACCGCGGACACCAACCCAATCAAATCAATGAGTTGCAGACACCAAAGCGGGGCAGAAAGGGCATCCTATTGCCGATTTTGGCTAAGGTCCAGAGAAACTTCTCCTCCTGTCACCCGCACGCCTTGTCCGGTAGGCGGCGCAGGAGAGCACAGAAGTGAGGATCCACTTCAGCGCGGGAAAGGCGCTTGAAGTGAATTGCTCGCGGCACTCAAAGCTTACCCACCTGAAACGCGCGATGGTCCCTTTAGCAACTTGAGGTGTTGTCGAAGAAACTCGAAGGTTCCCACGCCGTGGATAGTGTGCGGCCCGTTGAAAAACTCCATGGTGGTATTGTTCGGGAAACCCATCTTATCGTAGAAGCGGCGCACTTTGGCGTATTCGAAGGCAATCCATTCGTCCACTCCCACCCCATCGTCGTGACCTCGCTCGACCATGAAGGGTCGCGGCGCCATAAGATTTGCCAGTTCACCATAATTCACTACGTTGGCGAAGTTGAATTCATACATATCGTATTCGCCCCACAGCAGATAGCTGTAGCTTGTCAGGACGTTCGTCGTCTTCCAAACCCATTCATTAAAGTCGCCTGAACAGATCGACAGGGCATACCGGTCCAAGAACGGGGGGACACGAACCGCAGTTTTGCCGCCGTAGGAGAGACCATAAAACCCTATCCGCTCAGGATCAACAAAGCTCTGCTCGGCCAGCCAATTCAACGTCTGGTCGTGCTGGCCTATGATGAACGAGTACAATGCGAGCTTGAGCGGATGGCCCAAGCGCTGGATGATCCTGAAATTGTCCCCCCCAATGTAGGGATTTTGAGGAGAATAGGTTACAAAGCCCTCGTCGGCCAAGCTCGCCGCAAAATGATGATAAAACTGCGAGTCAACCTTCGGGTCCGCCACATCCTGAGGGCGACCTTCCAGCCCGTGCTGGCACACCACGACCGGCCGGCGCTCTCCCAGCTTAATGTCTTTCGGGACCAGCAGGATCCCATAGGCGAAAACTTCCGGCCACACATCCAGCACCACCTCGTAGCCCTTGAATTTAGGGGAGTCATAAACCAACCGCGTCCGGGGATTGGCAGGTAGACTGGGCGCAGGAAGACGGCCAATTACCTCTTCCCAAATGTAGTCACGATAGAACTTCGCAGTTTCCTTCCAACGCTCAGGCGACGAACCGTCCCCCTTCGCCCAGAATTCCTTACGCCTATCAGGCGATTTCCGTATCAGCGCCTGGGTGAAGCCCACCAGTTGGTCGAACTGGGAATGTAGCCTGGGCTCAGGATCATAGTTCTGGCGAGCATCGCGAGGTGCAGTCCCCGGGCGCCGTAGTCGAGCGCGCACTCCCAGCGAGTGTAGTAGGACTTGAAGAGCCTCCTCCGAACCAGGCTGCCCGTGCCCTTCTTCGCTAACCACGAGTTGAAGTTTTTGCTCTGCTTTCAAACTGGCAAAGAAAGGACGCGCCCGCTCCACCTCCTGTCGCACCGAATCGAGCGGAGGAGATACCAGCTTGCCGTTGGGACACGCCCCTTCCTTATGTATCTTCGTCACTGGCGGGGGCCCCGCCACTTCCGGCCCACGACTCGCTTCAATGATCAGCACTCGAGGAGCAATTAGACTCGCCAATTCCGCATCACCGAACTCCCGAACCAGCCCCCATACATCCCGGTAGATAGGCTCCTTCCAAAGCCCCTCACGCTCCTGGAAATAGCCACTTACCAGGGTTGCATCGATCCGCGAATCGATCGCGCCACAGTAAAGGGCCAGCAACCCACCCTCCCCGTAACCCATCACGCCGATCGGAACTGGAGTGGTCTCGTTTTCGCTCGCGAACCAATCAATCGCCGCGAGCGTCTTTTGCACCTCGAACCCGATAATGTGCCGACCAACCTCGTAGGCCATCCGATAGATCCACTCCCGGTGGGACTCGTTCGTCATTCCGATTCCCGCAATACCGGCGAATGTATCGTTGCGATCGATGAGCACTGGGATCATCACCTGACAGCCGTTTTCCGCGAGGCGCCGGGCGAAGTGAGCCGCCGGGGGGACTCCAGGCGCCAGCCCTACCAACATCTCAGGGGTCCAATCGGCGTCCGGAATTGCCACCACGCGAGCCACCGGCTTCCCCTCCGGCTGCAATAGCAATCCTTCCGCATTCAATCCGTCAAAGTCGGCAACCACTCGATCGAAGACCGGCCAACTGACCGCATACACCTTGTAGCCAGACCCTTGAGCGACCTGCGCTGAGGTCACAATCGTGGTCATGAGTTCGGGAGCCCTGGCTCCAATCCTTGAGTCCACCGCTCCTATGATCTGCCGAAAGCGTTCGCGGTTGGGCGAGACGGAGCGGTTGTAGTCCTCGACCGTCTGATAATCCCGCTGCCACAGTCGCCCTCGTTCTCGAACTGCATCTTGAATCCGACGCAGGAGAAATTGCTTAATTCCGTCCACCATCTGTGTGGCCAAATCCCCTTGCAAGGTCAAGGGAGTAGTACCCGGCAGTACTGGCTCCGATATCGCCTGCGAGGTGCTACCCGGTCCTTCTGCGTCGCTACTCTGCTTCTTTTTAGCCGTCGTTTGCAGTAGCCGAGCTGGAAGGCCCAACGCCAATGTTGCCCCACATGAATCAATTAGGAATAATCGTCGGTTCATTCTTCCCCTCCTGCTCTTTGTTATCGAGGCTCGGCCGGCCCAGGTAAACTGCCAGGCTACGCCCTCTGATGCCTGAGCCAGAGGCCCCCTCACGAATCCTTGTTCCAGTCCAGGAAATCAGATCAATTGCGCCTGGCGCATCCAGCCTTTCAAAGCACCAACCTCAAATCACCATTATCGACTTCCAGCCCGTTCCTCAACCTACATCTGACCGGCACCGGATGCAACTGTCAGTTGCGCTGCACGTCTCCGCGCTTCCGGGAACCGGGCGGGGAGCCAGTTCTCGCCCCCGAGACTGCTAGGGCTCGAAACTGGTGCTCTTTCGACCCATATCTGCGACGCGTGTTGCCTCCGCGTCCCCAATGAAATCCGCCCCCCCGGCGGCTCGCCTGTCCAGCCGGCAAGGGCAACGAAATATCCATTGACAAACGAGCACGATGATCCACCAGAATCAAGTCATGAAGAGCGCCACATCGAAGTTGACCACGAAGCGGAAGCTGTTTGCACTGGAATAATTGACAGGGTCATGACTCTCCCTCCATTCAATGGAACATGCGGACTCACGCGGCTATATCGAGCAAGTCCAGAAATGGTGGGTCGAGAAGGCTGAGTACGATGAAGAGGCGGGGACTTTACGCATAACCGACAAGCAACTCCATTGCACTTGCCCGTTTGTGGACGAGCAACTCACGCCTCCCGACTTCTGCAATTGCACGCTCGGCTGGCAGAAGGAAACCTATTCGATGATCTTCGGGAAGCCTGTGAAGGTGGAACTCGAAGAATCCATCCTGCGCGGCGGCAAGAGATGTATTTTCAGAATTCAGGTTTAAACGTCCTTTTGCCTTACCTGCTTCCTTCCTGAGCATTCTGAGCCATTCCTGACGCACCGACAGGCAGCACTGTCCGCGTTGCAATTATCTAAGCCTGATGGGGTGGACCGGAATCCGAAGTCGGGCGAAACGCTCACGCGCTTCTCTAGCCTTTTCCCCTCCGGGGCCTGCGCGCAGCGTAACTGCACATCGAGCGGCCACAAAGCTGAAGCGATTGAGGACTGCCGGCGTCCGGGCAGCTTCGGACGCTTACTTTTCAAAACCTCGCGCACTCTCAGCAACAACGCCTCGATTGAAAAAGGCTTCCGCAGGAAGGGTGTGCTGCGCGCCAGACGCCGTCCCGGACGACGGCGTTATTTGTTTGCCCTGACATGAGCTGGAAGAGCGTGTACCATCCTGAGACACTTTCCGGACCGGGAGACACTCTGCGTGGGAAGCTGGACATGCCTGCCGTTTCGATTCCGTTCTATTTGACAGAGAGAATTGCCTGTTAACGGCAGGATTGAAGATCTGTAATATTGGAGAACCGCGTGCTTTGGAAATTCCCGGCGTTCGGTCGCACGAACCCCGAGTCGAAATGCAAGATCTACTACCTGGCGGAGCCACGTATCTAAGTGGCGTAGGCGAAGCCGTAACTCTGTTCGGAAATATCCGCCGAGGGGCTGCACAGAAGAACGCCGATTCTCCAACCACCTGTTTGTAAGAGCCGATCCAGGCGGCATCATCATCGGTCTGCTTGTCCCTCATTTCTAGTCTAATTCTAAGCTTGCAATTCCGGTAACAGTCTCGCCAACGAGATCGATGCTGATCTCCGGCACCTTTGTTCATAAGGCCCATGCAAATAACAAAAGAATTAACCTTGCCCGATCACGGACGGACTGACGAAATAGAAAACCAATCGTCTATTGAGCGTCTATTTGACAATGACGTACCGCTTACCGGCAGTTCCCGAGACCAGCGGCCGATGCGCAAGCTTTGCTTCGTTGATCTGCTGGTTGTCTGGATCAGTGGGGGAGCTGCGTGCGGGGTTGAGGCTGCCTGGAGCAGGAACATTCACACTGCATCCAGCGCAGAACTCTTCGTGTCGGAGTCGTTCGGTTTCCTGTTTCTGTTCTCGGTTCTGGTCGTCCTGTTTGCAAACATCCACGGGTTTTACGATTTCCCTTGGAAAAGAAGAATCCGCGAAGATCTTACGTTGCTGGCCAAGTCGGTGGGAGCCGCCGCAGTAGTGGCTGGATTCTATCTCCACTTTGCGGCCATCACGACCGTCTCCACAGCAAGCTTCATGCTGACCGTCGGCCTCACCTGGATCATGTTGTCAGTTTCGCGCAAACTCATCCATCACCAAGTACTGTTAAGGCCGACAGAACCGCGCAATGTACTGATCGTTGGTCCAGGGCGAGCCGGACGCCTCCTGCAAGCACATTTGGAACGCAACCCCGAACTGGGCTACGTTGTGAAGGGCTACCTGGACCGGCGTCGGACGCCGCGACCCACGGATAAACCGATGGCTGACTTGTTGGGGACACTTGATCAACTGCCTTCTATAGCCCGCTCCCATTTCATTGATGAGATATTCATCAGCGTTCCGCGGGACCGCCACCTGGTGAAAGAAATTGCGCGCTTTGCCCGCGTTGCGAAAGTCCAAGTCAGGGTCATTCCCGACCTCTACGATGGCTTGGCTATGGAGCAACCGATCGAGTATATCGGGTGCTTCCCCACCTTGACTGTCAATAAGAGTCCTATTCCACCCGTAGCGCGCGTTTTTAAGCGCCTGGCGGATATTGTAGCGTCGGCAACCGCGCTGGTTTGCTTGGCACCCCTTCTTGCGGTTGTTGCGTTGATCATCAAGATAGACTCACAGGGCCCGGTTTTCTATTCCGGGCTGCGGGTGGGGAAAAAAGGCAAGACTTTCCGTTGCCACAAGTTCCGCACAATGCTTGCAAACGCGGACTCGTTGCAAGCCTCCCTTGGCCACCTGAACGAACGCGACAAAATCCTGTTTAAGATCACCAACGATCCTCGCATCACCCGCGTCGGTCGATACCTTCGGAAGTTCAGTATCGATGAGGTTCCCCAGTTTTGGAATGTCCTGAAAGGTCAGATGAGCTTGGTCGGTCCACGTCCAGCAGCGTGTAATGAATATGCCCGCTACGATCTTGAACATCTTTGCCGCCTGGATGTAACTCCAGGAATTACAGGGCTGTGGCAGGTCGCGGGCCGCCTGGATCCGTCATTCGACAGCTATATCAAGCTCGACAGGGAGTATGTGAATAATTGGACCCTCGGGCTCGACTGCAAAATACTCTGCAAAACCGTGGGCGTAGTTCTCGCAGGCACGGGGCAATAATCAGCGTGTAAGTTATCCCCGCCCGTCATCAACGGTGGCCTTCGAACAGGTTTGCAGCTGCGGGTACTTCCCAGGGCCGGGGCGGATTGCGCTGCATCGTTTAGAGACATAATCCTTCAAAATGGACACCCGGAAGGGGCGTCAGGAAACAAATCCTTCCCGATTTTCTTCCTAATGCATTGATTAAAAGTGAGTTACATGGTTTTCCTCCATTGACTTCGATGGAGCGTGGCGTGCAATTAGGAGGCAGGAAGCTCAAAGCAAGGAATTGACGGATAACAAATGGCCTTACCTGGAACGACTCACCTAAGTGAGGATGGCGAAGCCTTGAGTAAGCCTTCTTTTCGAAGCGTGATGGCAAACAAACTCGCCACTCCCCTGGCCCGGAACACTCTTTGGGCACTGGGCGGATCTGGGGCGCGCCTTCTTATTCAGGCCGCTTACTTCATTATCATCGCGCGGTGCCTCGGTCCGGGGCAATATGGTGCGTTCATCGCCGCTACGGCGCTCATGGCAGTAATGTCGCCTTTTGTCGGTTTGGGATACGGCTCCTTGCTCATCAAGAACGTCTCACGTGACAGGCTCCTGTTCTCTGAGTACTGGGGCAATGGCCTGATCATAACGGTCGCTTCCGGCAGCATACTGAGCTTCCTTGCCATGGCAGTTTGCCGATTGGTCCTTCCTCGCTCCATTCCGATGCTGGTGATCGTTCTCATCGGCGTTTCCGACCTCATCTTCATGAAACTCTTGGACTTGGGGGCGTTGGCCTTTCAAAGTGTCGAACGTCTCTCGGGAAACGCCCGGCTAAACGTCCTGGCAAGTCTGACCCGCCTCATAGGCATTGCGGGTTTGGCCCTCGCAGTTTCTCATCCAGGTGTTTTGGCCTGGTCAGCGGTCTACCTGGCGGGATCGATTGCGGCCGGGCTGATTGCCGTGGCCTGGGTCACGTTCAGCCTGGGAATACCGAAACTCGCGCTGCATCGCATACGGGGAGAAGGGGCAGAAGGCTTCTTTTTTTCGGTCAGCCTCTCCGCTCAGACAATTTACAACGATATCGACAAAACTATGGTGGCAAGGCTTGCTACCCTCGAGGCCGCGGGTGTCTACGCTGCGGCCTATCGCCTCATCGACGTTGCGTTTATCCCTGTGCGAGCCCTCTTAAGTGCTGCTTATCCCGGCTTCTTCCGCATTGGCAAGGACGGTCTGGGAGCCACCATTCGGCACACGCGGCGGCTGTTGGTTCGGATCATTCCGTACCCATTGTTTGCGTCCATGGCGCTACTGCTCGGCGCCCCCCTGGTGCCGCACATCCTCGGCCACCAATACGCCGACATTACAGAAGCTCTGCGCTGGCTCGCCTTGTTGCCGGTATTGAAAACCGTGCACTATTTCATCGCTGATGCGCTCACTGGCGCCGGTCGCCAGGGAACGCGTACCGTCATTCAGATCGGCGTCGCCGCCATCAACATTCTCATCAATTTGTGGCTTATCCCGGCATACGGATGGCGAGGGGCCGCATGGTCGAGCATCGCCAGCGACGGATTGCTTGCGTTGGCCCTTATGGTCGTTGTGACTTACTTACGCGGCGCGAGAGGCATTGAGCCGAGATTGCTAATACCGGCGAGACCAATTGAAATGGAAGAAAATGCTTAGAGTAATCGAAAAAGCCTTCAATGTCGGAATGCTCTTCTATATGACGGGGGCGCTGCTGGGCTTCGTTTTTGGCCTTACCGATGGGACACGGCGGGTCGAGGCGAATTTTCCCTCGCTCGCACTCCAGATTGCGCTCTATGCGGTTGTATTTGTCTTCGTCGCCGTATGCTGGCGTGTCGTCTTACGAGCAGCAATGGATGCCAAGTGGATCCTCGCGCTCGTTGCAGTCGCGGTTGCATCGTCAGCATGGTCTCTAGACCCAGTTTTCTCGGCCCGACGAAGTCTGGTTCTACTGGCAACGACCGTTTACGGCATCTACTTCGGGGGCCGCTTCACAATTCCGGAGCAATTGCGTTTGCTGAGCTGGGCATTCGCCCTGGTAATTTTTTCCAACTTATTCATGGTCATCCTCATGCCGCAGTATGGCGTCGATCATGGTGTTTTCTTGGGCGCCTGGCTGGGCGCATTCCCTCAAAAGAACCTGACGGCAAGAGCCATGGTGGTCGCTGCCCTCGTGTTCTTTTTTGCTAGACCGTCGCCCGTGAGTAGGATTCGCTGGATTGGAGTCGCCGCGTCTCTTTGTCTCGTCGCGGCATCCCGCTCTGTAACGGGATCAATAATGGTAATTATACTTATAGTAATAATAACAGTTATAGCCTCTCCACTTTCGAAGCTTAAGCCAACTGCCCTAATCCCTGTTATGAGTGGCGTGGGTGCGTTAGTTATCCCCTTGGCATTTCTAATCTGGACACACCAATCCCAGTTGCTCGCACTGGTGGGCCGCGACTCGACGCTAACAGGACGAACGGCTCTATGGAGTGCGCTACTGCCTTCCGTCTTTCGGCGCCCGTGGTTGGGCTTTGGTTTCAATGCCTTTTGGTCGGGAATGCAAGGCGCATCCTATTCCGTTCAACTGATGATGGGCTGGCATATGCTGCGTGCGCATAGTGGGTTTCTCGATCTTTGCCTCGACCTGGGCGTGTTAGGCCTGGCCACCTTTGTTGCGGGCTATCTTGTCCTGTCCAAGCGCGCGTTGCAAATCCTCAGAAGAGTTCCAGGACCCGAATCATACTGGCTTTGCGCATTTCTGTGCCTCATGGTGCTTTATAACCTCGATGATGGTGAAGTTCTGAAACAGAACGATATCTTCTGGGTGTTATATACCTCCACGGCCGTGAACATCGCGACACGTCTCCGGGAACGACTGTCATCGCGAGGGCAGGTCATTCATCATGAATACTAGCCGAACAGTCATTGTCTACCGCGACGAGTTGCTCGGGCCTTCGGAGACCTTCATTCCGGCCCAAGCAGAATCGTTGGAGCATTTTCGCCCTTTCTACCTGGGGCTCCGCCAAATCCCGGGCTTGTCCCTTCCCCAGGGGCGATTCCACTTCATAAGTCCTGGAGGACTGGCAGGGAAAGCTAAAAGGGTGCGATTCAAGTTGTGGGGGCCCAGTGCCACTCTGCGACGAAAGCTCATTCGTTTGGGACCGGTGCTGGTTCATGCTCACTTTGCCCCGGACGCATGTAACGCTTTGGCTCTGGCAGGGTCCCTAGACGGCCCGCTCGTGACCTCCTTTCATGGGTACGACATTACCGTCAACGACGATCATCAGTCATCGCTGTATCTGTGGCGACGGGAGAAGCTTAAAGCACAAGGCAGACGGTTTCTCTGCGTGTCCAATTTCATCCGTAACCAAGCTCTGGCGAAGGGATTTCCCGTCGAAAAGATCGTGGTCCATTATGTAGGAATTGACATGGAGACTTTTTGCCCGGATCCCCAGATCGTGCGATCTCCCGTGATTCTCTTCGTTGGCCGGCTTGTTCCGGTGAAGGGGTGCGAATACCTCATCAGGGCTATGGCCGAAATTCAGGCTTTCGCACCGCAAGCCAAGCTCGTCGTAATTGGAGACGGCCCTCTGCGTAGCAAATTGGAGCTGCAAGCCTCTAAGTCGGTTCGAAACTTTGAATTTCTCGGTCTGCAATCCCCGGATGCAGTCAGGAAATGGATGAATCGTGCCACTGTTTTCTGCACCCCGAGTGTACTCGCTGAATCCGGCCAAAGAGAGGCTTTCGGTATGGTGTTTGCGGAAGCCCAGGCAATGGGGCTACCGGTAGTCAGCTTCGCCAGTGGTGGCATCCCTGAAGCAGTCTCTGATGGGCAAACTGGGTTCCTCGTCCCAGAAAGGGACTGGCAGGCTCTGGCCGCAAGGATTCTTCTGTTTCTTCGAGATGGGAATTTGTGGGCGCAATTTAGCCGGGCGGGAGAGTCGCGCGTGCGATCCCAATTTGACATTCGAAAACAGGCACAGGCGCTCGAAGTCATCTACGAACAGGTGATCGAGGAATATTGCCGCGCCGGAAAGCCCGTGAACTTATGGGGGCAGACGATCCCCGCCTGGAGAGGTACACATGACTGATAAACCGTTAGTTAGCACCGTAATTCCTACATACAACCGTCCCAGTCTGGTAGTGGGATCGGTGAAGTCAGCGTTGAATCAGACGCATCCAAACATGGAAGTTATCGTTGTGATGGATGGGCCAGATGATTCGACCCGCACGGCGCTTGAAGCGTTCGCCGATGCGCGTATCCAAATTGTTACCTTACCGCAACATCAGGGAGCATGCGGAGCCCGAAACGCTGGTGTCCAGGCGGCAAAGGGCGAATGGGTTGCATTCCTCGACGACGATGACGTGTGGCTGCCGCGCAAGATCGAACTGCAGTTAGCTGCCGCGCGGCGCTCCGCCCATCGCATCCCTGTTGTCTCGTGCCGGATCATTGCGCGAACACCCCTGGGCGACGACGTTTGGCCAAGGCGATTTCCTGCACTAGGGGAGCCTATTGGTGAGTACCTCTTCTGTAGAAAAGGCCTGTTCGGCGGAGAGGCATCAATTACAACTGGGATGCTGTTCACAAGCAGGAAGCTCCTGCTCCAGCATCCCTTCCGCCATGGTCTGCGGAAACATCAGGACTCTGACTGGGTCATTCGTGTTGCAGGGCAGGAAGGGGTCGGGTTCGAATTCGAGCCGAACCCGCTCGCAATCAACCTCGTGAACCCGCCATTTTCGAGCATCTCGAACACGGATGATTGGCGCTCCTCTTTATGCTGGATCGAGGATGTCCGACAATCCATCACCCCCAAAGCATATGCCGGTTTCATTCTGCTAAGTGTTGCCGCGCAGGCAGCACACAAGACCAATATCCGTGAATATTGGAAGCTCTTGGAATTGGCTATCCGTAGTGGTGGAGCCGAGCCTTTCCATATACTGCTTTACATTGGAATGAGGTTAGTCCCGCGCCGTGCTCGGAGAGAGTTTCACCGCTTCTTCGGGAGGACAAAGAATCCGGCGCCCCGTGCGTTAGGGGTAGAGGTAGCACCGTGCCACTCATAACCATAGCCATACCCGTTTATAACGCGATGCCCTACCTCGCCGAAAGCGTTCGGAGCATTCTGCGGCAGAGCTATGGTGATTTTGAAATTCTAGCGGTCAACGATGGCTCAACAGACGGCAGTCTGGAGTATCTCGAGTCCGTTCGCGACCCGAGGCTTCGGATTACCAATCAAACAAACCAGGGGTTGACCGCGACCTTGAATCGCATGCTCGCAGAGGTGCGTACTCCCTGGCTGGTGCGTCACGACGCCGATGACACTGCCTACCCCCACCGATTGGCTCGAACCGTTGAATACATCAACCGCTACCCCGAATCTGGCATGTTCTGCTCGCTAGCGGAATACTATCCGCGAGGCTGCTATGGGCAATTCCGTGCCACCCGGGGAAACCCGGACCACTTCCGGAACCTTGTACTATCCGGGTACTTGCCGAGCTGCTGTCATCCGACGGTGACCCTGAATGTTGAGCGGACGATAGCCCTAGGGGGCTATCGTTTCAATCTTCATGTGGAAGACATTGACCTTTGGTGGCGGATGGCGCTTAAGTACGACATCCGACTGATTCCTGAGGTCACTCTCGGCCTTCGGCAAAACTTGGAAAGTATTTCATCGGCGAACTTGGCCAAGCAAGCGCTCCACACACTCTATATCCAATACTTACTTCTCTCGCACCTTTGGAACCTGAATCCTTTGCCTTACCAACAAGCCTATGAGCAGTTGTCGTACCTGCTCAATCCCCGTAAGCTAGAGTTCAAAGCCCACTTGCGCGCATTCAATATTGAATTGGGCCGCGGTAATCGATGCAAGGCCTTATGGAAACTCGCTGCTGCCGCTGTTACGTCCCCGGCTTGTTTGTCTCAGAGGCTTGTTGATGAACTGCTCGCGCACGAACCAATTTACGTGGGAGAACGACCGGAGATCTTCGCCGACAACCGAAATACGCTTTGGCCCGCTGAGTCTTCTCACAGAGTTTTAAATCCACTTTGCGCGGCATAAGTGCAAAAGATCAAGGACGATAGTTTCTTTTCCGCAACAGATTGCGATATGGGCAATCATGCAAACAGGAGCTAAGTTTATGACCTTCGAATTGCGCCGACACATCCTCAAAAGTATCAAACCGGTCTACATAGCCCTAAGAACTCAAAAGCTGAAGCTCCTCTTCCAGTTGCTGGGAGCGGGCGAACAGGGTAGCTTGCTTGACCTGGGTGGCAATCAGGGATTCTCGGGAGAGTTTCTACCGCTCTATCGAAGGTTCAAGAAAGTGGTAGTTGTCAATATTGTCGACTCAAAGGTGAATTGTGAAGGCCACGAGGGCATCCGCAGACTTATTGGCGACGGATGTTGCCTACCTTTCAGGGACGGAGCTTTTGACTGGGTGTTTTCCAACGCCGTAATCGAACATGTCGGGGATTGGAAGAAACGACAACAGTTTGCCAGTGAGATCGGACGCGTGGCTTCAAAAGGATATTTCGTCACTACACCGAATAAGTGGTTCCCGATTGACCCCCATACACTAGTTCCGTTCTATCAATTTATTCCCAGCCGTTTGCAACGTAAACTTATTGACTACTCCCCCGGGACCATGACGAGATATGAGGAAATCAAGTTGCTCTCGCGTCGTCAGGTGGGATCGCTTTTTCCCGGGAGTGACGTAGTAATGGCGGGCTTCCCAGTGTTTCCCAATAGCATCATCTCGTACTGGAGAAAAGAGGATGACGTGCGGTACCAGGCCCTTCCGCGCGTTCCACACGTGGAACCGATCTCCGCCGGAACGATGGCCGACTGATCTGTATTCGCCGGCCTGTCTTCTTCTCCGTGAGCGGCGCCAACCTCGATTACATCGCGTTATCGGCCGGTTTCCGTGGGCGACATCACGGTTGGTGCGTTAAGGAATGTCGTCGGATGTCCCGAAACGTAACCAGAATCAAGTTTTCTCCCACCGTAGTCGAGTTGCTTAATCCTCAATGTTCGGGCGTCTTTCTCAAAGCGAGCCTTGGCCATCAAATATGCGTACAGGCAACAGTTGCATGTATCATTCTGGAACAGTTTCAGGCCCCGCCTACGCTATGACGTTTCTGTTCAAGAGTAAGATCTTCCCTAACGATCGCCATATCTAGAGGTTACCAAGAGTTTCCGAAATCCTCACAGATGGAAAAGAACGTGCTCTTACGGTAGGCGGTCGCAAGATAGTTTCCCGAAATTCCGAATCCTTCTGGTAGGGGCTCGCAGCTCAGCGAGATTGGCGAAGCCCTGTGACGACAATTCTGGGCTCGCTTCGCACGGTCGCGCCAATATCGAAACTGGTCACCCAAAACTAAATATGAGGAGACATAATATGCAGAGCCCATCCTGCAACCTGCTAGGGATCCGTCTAAACTTGATGACCTTAGAAGACGTCGTGAACGTCACGGCCCGAGCTATAGCCACGCATGCCCGGTGCATCATCGGAAACCACAATCTGCATAGCCTCTACTTTTTGTATAAAGAACCCAAGATGCGTGAGTACCATACCTTAGCAGATTATACAAACGCTGATGGAATGTCTTTGGTTCTGCTGGGGCGTCTGTTCGGGATTCCGATTGAGCGCAGGCACCGGACCTCATCCTTCGACCTCTTGCCTATCCTCGCCGACGCAGCCTGCCGCAACAGGTGGCGGATATTCTACCTAGGATCGCTGCCGGGTGTGGGTGAGAAAGCGGCGGGCCGGCTTCGCTCGAAACATCCCGGATTGCAGATCCGCACTCGTCACGGGCATTTCAATGCGGAACGGTCGTGCGCGGAGAACCAGAACGTTCTCGCAGAGATCAGCGAATATGATCCCGATATCCTTTTGGTGGGAATGGGGATGCCGCGCCAGGAGATCTGGGTCCTCGAAAACAAGGCCGATATTTCTGCGCGCGCCACTTTTTGCTGCGGAGCAATGATGGAACTCGTTGCTGGAGAGCTACCGATCTGCCCTCACTGGATGGGCGAGATCGGCATCGAATGGCTTTATCGCCTGTTTTCCCAACCAACCAGGGTCTGGCGGCGATACCTGATCGAGCCTTGGTTCGTACTCGGCCAAATGAGTCGGCAATATATTGCCATGCAGATTCCGAAATTGTTCGAACGAGGTCACGTAGAATAAATATGGGTATTCCAAACCTAACACGTCGCCAATTTCTCGGCAGCGCCGCGGCGATTGCCGCTTGGACACCTTCCATGTTGAGCGCAATGCGCGAGGCCTCGATGACTCTGCGGGACGTCGCTGCGAAGAGGGAAATAGTTTACGGAAGCTCACTCGGAACCGGGGTAATAAAGGACCAGCCCTTTGCCGCATTGTTCGCCCGGCAGTGCGGTTTTGCCGTTCCAGAACACATGCTGACATGGGTTGCCTTACGCCCCACGCCTGAGACGTACGATTTTAGTGGAAGTGATTCGATTGAACAGTTCGCTACGTCACGCCATATGCTGATTCGCGGCGTACCCCTGGTGTGGGATGTGGCACTGCCCAAATGGTTCGTTCCAACCGTCAACTTAGATAACGCCAAGCGAATTATGCTCAGCCACATCTCTACGGTTGTCGGTCATTACGCGGGACAAATGCATTCCTGGGATGTCGTAAATGAGGTCATTCGGATCGAGGATGCGCGAACTGACGGATTGAATGTGACGCCGTGGCTGCTCTATATCGGACCCGAATACATTGACCTTGCTTTCCATGCCGCCCACGAAGCCGATCCCAAAGCAATGTTGGTCTATAACGAAGATTGGCTGGAGCCCGAGAACGCCCTGGCCGAGCAAAAGCGTCAAGCCGTGCTCGCCCTGCTAACCCGGCTCGTCAGGCGGCGTGTTCCGATTCACGGTTTGGGAATTCAATCGCATGTCTTCGCAGAGACAAATGTGACGGGTCCTGAGTTCAAAAGGTTCCTGAATGCCGTTGAAGATCTGGGCCTCTCCATTCTGATTACAGAACTGGATGTCCGTGATCAGCACTTGCCTGGAGACATCGCCACTCGGGATGGCCTGGTGGCGAAGCAGTATTACGACTATCTGTCGTTTATTCTCAAATTTAAGTCAGTGAAAACCGTGCTGACCATGGGTTTGAGTGATCGTTCCACCTGGCTCTCAAAAGCCAACCCGCGACGTGACGGCCTGCCGGTCCGGCCATTGTTCTTCGACGCCGACCTGCAACCCAAGCCCGCGTTTGACGCGGTCATGCGAGCGTTTAACGAAGCGCCCAAGCGCTGACAGAACGTTGCCAAACAGCGGCGAAAGAATTCAGTTAACTAAAAAAGCGAGGTGCCTGACATGACTGACAGTATTGTGCCGACGAACGACGTGCAAAATGAGGAGCGTCAGCCTGCCGCCATCGTGCCCAGAGTGACCCCAATGCTCACGAGCAGCGAGCCGGTGGTTGAAGTCTCTTTCGGCGAACTCTGGCACATCCTGATGAAGAGAAAACGGGTTATCATTGCAGCCACCTGCGGTTTCTTCGCTCTAGGCCTTGCCTATTGTTTGATTGCCACGCCGAAATACGAGTCCATCTCGACGATCCAATTCAATAAAGAGCATTCAGACTCGCTCGTGCCCGAGGATCCCCGTGAGGCGCTCGGTGACGCGACCGCGATGGATTATCAGGTGACTCAACAAACGCAAATCGACACCTTGAAGAGCGACACGCTGGCTTTGCAGGTGATCAGCGACTTGAAGCTTGAGAACCGCCAGGAGTTTTCACCTAAACCCCTGTGGACACTTAAGCTCCCGTGGGAGAGTTCCCCCGATGAGTCCAAATTGCCGTTGGACAAAGCTCCCCACCGGCGAGCAAGGATGCTGAAGATTTATCACAAGAACCTCAAGGTCGATGCGGTAGACGGTACGCGGATCATCAAGATTTCGTTCTACAGTCCCGACGCCGACGTGGCAGCCGATGTAGTGAACTCGCTCGTCAGCGATTACCAGGAGCAGCAATTCCGAACCCGTTTTGCGGCAACGGCGCAGGTCGCGGACCGGTTATCGAAGCAGCTCGATGACCTCAAAGAGCAGGTGGCTGCCTCTGAGGTGGCGCTGGTTCAGTACCAGAGACAGTCAGGACTTCTGGGAGTCGATGAGACACACAACGTCGTGATGACACGGCTGGACGAAGCCGACCAGCAGGTCGTGGCCGCGGAGAGAAACAGGATTCTCGCGCAGGCCGTTTGGCAATTGGCCAGGAGTGGGAACCCGGAGCTGATTTCCGCATTGGCGGCCACGTATTCCCCTACGGGGTCGGTGACCAATTCAAACGCCCAATCAACCATTGAGGCTCTGCGTGCCCAGCAAAGCCAGCTCAAGGTGGAGTACGCGCAAGCGGCAGCAAAATATGGTTCATCGCATCCGAAGCTCCTGCAAATGCAGGGTGAGCTGAACCAACTCGATCAGAACATTCAAACTGAGGTCCAGAACCTCGCCACGCGTGCACAAAACGACTTCCTCACGGCCCAGCAGAACGAAAACGGCTTGCGGGCAGCTTTCGAACGCGCGAAGGCCGACGCAAACACGCTCAACGACAAGAACGTCCAGTACTCCATCATGAAGCATGAAGTAGAGTCGAAGCGCGATCTCTACGACTCACTATTCAAACAACTGAAGGAGGCCGGCGTGCTGGCGGGGCTGCGGTCGACCAATATCGTGACCGTCGACCCCGCGAGAACGTCTGACCGGCCGGCCAAACCGAGGGTAGCACTGGTTCTCGCCGTCGCCATGTTTGGCGGGATGTTGTTTGGAGTTACGGGCGCGTTCGTAGTGGAGAATTGCGACGATACGGTCACCACACCCGACGATGCCGAGCAGATAACCCTGGTCCCGACATTGGGATCAATTCCTCTCTGGAAGTTTCGAAAGCTGCCACGGCCTTCGACGCCGTCGATTAAGCCTGTGTCCTCAGTGCCCTCCCGAGCAATGACTTTAGTTCTGTCCAATCCCCAGTCCCAAATCGCTGAAGCATACCGAATCGTGCGGACTTCGATTCTTCAGGCAAGTCGGCGGGGCGCGAGTAATGTCTTCCTGGTCACCAGCGCCTTGCCGGGTGAGGGGAAGACTACAACTGCTCTGAACTGTGCGGCGGCGCTGGCTCAGCAAGATCAACGGGTACTGTTGGTTGAAGCCGATATGCGGCGGCCGGTTCTGGAACGCAAGTTGAATTTCGACGGTCAGGGAGGATTAAGCTCCCTCATTCCGGCTGGACCCTCATCTACGGTTCCCGCGAAATTCCCCTCCCTGCCGACCCTGTCGGTGCTTGCGGCGGGCCCGCGGCCCTCGAATCCAGCGGAATTGCTGGGCTCGCCACGCATGGCAGAGCTCGTCCGGGAGTGGCGCTCGAACTATGATTTCATCATCCTGGACACGCCCCCTGTTTTGTCAGTCACGGATGCGGTCGTCGTCTCCGCTCATTGCGATGGTGTGATTCTTGTTGTTCGCTCTGGGGTTACGACAAAACAATCCCTCACTCGTGTCCGTGACCTCTTCCTGCGATCGCGCAAACGAATCGCCGGCGTCGTCATGAATGCGTTCGATCTGAAGTCCGTCGACCACTACTTGTACCTGGGGTATAAGTCCAATCCCAAAGACGAGCGTGGGTACTACAGCGCAGATGTCCAGTAATACAAAGAGGAGTCTTTCCCATGAGATTTAGCGACGTCGATTTGCCGATTTTCCTACCGGTTGCCAATCACCGTTGCCTGTCTTGCGGGCGCTCTTGCCGCGGCAGGCCAAACTCCGGCGCCCCCCGTTGTCGCGGGCAGCATGAATGCGATTCGCACTGCAAATGTTCCCACGGCGGGAACAACGCTCCAAGCCAGCATGAAAATCGGACCGGGGGATCTGATTGAAGTGAATGTCTATGATGAGGCGGACTTGCACCAGACCATCCGACTCAACGATCTGGGAGACGGGACCCTTAGTCTCGTCGGCAACGTGCACCTTGCGGGGCTCACAACCAGCCAGGCTGAAACTCTCATCGCAAGTAAACTAAAGCAGGGCAACTACATCCTGGACCCCCAAGTATCAGTATTCATTCGCGAGTACAGCACTCAGGGGGTATCGGTGCTGGGCGAGGTGAAAACACCTGGAGTCTACGGAGTAGCAGGGGGCCAGAGCTTGTTGGATGTTCTCGCTGCCGCTGGTGGAACAACACCCGTCGCAGGGACCGAAATCACTATCCAGCGCGCCGGCGACGGCTCCACGCTTAGCGTTCTCTTATCGAAAGACGCCCGCCATTCGCTTTCCTCCAACCTGCGGCTCTACCCCGGCGATAAGGTCCTCATTCCACGCGCCGCTCTGGTGTACGTTCTGGGAGAAGTGGGCCGGCCGGGCGGCTTCGTGATGCAGAATGACGGGAAGATCACCCTCTTGCAAGCGCTCGCCATGGCGGGCGGAGCCACTTCTACTTCCCGCATGAATGGCTCAAGGCTTCTCCGCAAAGGATCTTCCGGCTATACGGATATCCATGTAGAACTGAATAAGATGCTCAAAGGCCAGGAAGCGGACGTCCAACTCCAGGCGGAAGATATTCTGTATGTCCCCGGTAGCACCATCAAATCCTTGTTCGCGCGCGCCGCACCTTCGGTGCTGGCTGCAACCAGTGGCGCCGCGAGCGCAGTCGTATATCAGTTCGCTTATTGAGAACATAGGCATGGATAACACCATATCCGCAGCGCCTTCGAAGATTTGCCAGGGCGGAGTGAACAGGGCTCAGGGCTGCTCCGCCCTTCACGCCAAGGTCGTCCGGCAGGACAGCGGACCGCGCGCAACAACCGATATGAATAACATCTCCTACAATAGAATCGACCGGGACGTTACCGCCACTCATTGTGCGGAAGGGGCGCTGATGGAGGAAAGGCGTCTCCTCCACACTCTCATGGACAATCTCCCTGACTTGATCTACTTCAAGGATCGGGAGAGCCGCTTCACCCGGATTAATCTGGCGCTCGCTAGAAAACTTGATCTGGATCACCCTTCCCTGGCAATTGGCAAGACGGACTTCGACTTCTTGCCCGCAGAACACGCCGAAGCGTTCCTCAAGGATGACGCCGAACTACTCCGGACTGGCCAGTCCATAGTGGACAAGGTGGAGAAAGGAATCTGGCCGGATGGCCATGTGACTTGGCTCTCGACCACGAAGATGCCCCTGCGCGGCGCCAACGGCAACATCATCGGAACTTTCGGGGTTTCCCGCGATATCACTGACCGAAAACGGGCCGAGGAGGCGTTGCATGATAGTGAAGACCAATTTCGCCAGTTGGCTGACAACATTCACGAGGTTTTCTTTATCGGGGAGCCGGACCCGCCGCGACTGACTTACCTCAGCCCGGCCTACGAAGCAGTCTGGGGCCGGCCTCGCCAGGAGGCGTACGAGCGCGGAGACGCCTGGATCGATGCTATTCATCCGGATGACCGTGAGCGAGCCATCGACTTGTTCAGCCGGTCCTATCAGGGTGAACAAGCCAGCGCAGATTACCGCATCGTCCGCCCGGACGGCTCAGTGAGGTACATCAAGGCGCGGGCCTTCCCCGTGCGTGATGCCGGAGGGAAGTTTTGCCGCGTGGTCGGAATCGCCGAAGACGTCACTGGTGCTGTGCGCGCAGAACAGCAGACTCGCCTCCAGACCGCCGCCCTGGAGTCCGCTGCCAACGGTATCGTGATTGCCAGTCGCGAAGGCCGCATCATTTGGGTCAACCCGGCCTTCACGCGCTTGACCGGATACCCTGCCTCAGAAGTTATTGGCGAAAACCCGCGATTTCTGAGGTCGGGCTTACACGACGCAGCTTTTTATCAGAAGCTCTGGAATACAATCCTCTCCAGGGAGGTCTGGCAGGGAGAAATCGTCAACCGACGCAAGGACGGCACGCAGTACACCGAGGAAATGACGATCACTCCCGTGTGCGACGCCCAGGGAACCATCAGTCACTTCATTGCCATCAAGCAGGACATCACCGCTCGCAAGCAGGCGGAAAGGGAACTTCGGCTAACGCAATTCTCGGTGGAACATGCCTCGGACGGTATCTATTGGATGGATTCACAAGGCCGTATCGTCTACGCCAACGAGGCGGCCTGCCGCTCTTTAGGTCGTTCCCGGGAAGAACTGCTTGCCTTGTCAATTCCGGATATCGATCCGCTTCTCCGCGAGGCAGGTTGGGGGACGGCCTGGAAAGAGGTCAAAGAACAGGGCTCACGAGTCCTGGTAACCCAGCACCAAACCAAAGGAGGAAGGACCTTCCCGGTAGAGGTGACTGCTAACTACCTGGAGTTCGACGGGAAGGAATACAGTTTCGCCTTTGCGCGTGACGTTACTGAGCGCATGCGCGCAGAGAAGGCGCTGCGCGAATCCGAAGAACGGTACCGCATGCTGTTCGAACGCAACTTGGCGGGCGTTTTCCGCAGCACCACAGATGGCCAGATCTTGGAATGCAACCAGGCGATGGCCAACATCCTCGGCTTTGACTCGCCTCAGAAGGCCCGGGAACACGGTGCGCTGGAATTCTACTTTTCGGACGCGGAGCGCGCCACGTTTGTTGAAAAGCTCAAAGTTGACGGGCGTCTGTCTAATTTTGAGATGCGACTACGGCGCAAGGACGGTAGTCCCGTCTGGGTGCTTGCCAACGTCAGTCTCGGGACTTCAGCCGCAGGCGGTTCCCGGCCTATCGAAGGCACCTTCATCAACATCACGAAGCGCAAGCTCGCGGAAGCGACGCGAGACTACCTGGCTTCAATCGTTGAGTCCTCAGAGGATGCCATCATCGGCAAGAGCCTTGACGGTATTATTCAAACCTGGAACCACGGAGCGGAAAAGCTATATGGCTACGCGGCCTCGGAAGTGTTAGGTCAATCGGTCTTACTCCTGGTGCCGGTAGAGCGTCACAAGGAAGTTGAGGACTTTCTCCATCGGATAAAACAAGGCGAGCGGATTGAGCCTCACGAAACCGTGAGGATTGCCAAAGGCGGTGGGCGCCTCGATGTGGCCGTCACCATTTCTCCACTCAAGAACGCCGACGGCGAGATCGTGGGCGCTTCCACCGTCGGCCGCGATATCAGCGAGCGGCGCGAGATCGAACGGACGAAGAGTGAGATTGTTTCGGTGGTGAGCCACGAACTGCGTACGCCTCTCACTTCAATTCGCGGGGCCTTGGGGTTGCTGGCCGCGGGCCTTTTGCGTTCCCAACCCGAAAAGGGAGAGCGGATGCTGGAGATCGCGGTGTCGAACACCGACCGCCTGGTGCGTCTTATCAACGATATCCTGGATCTTGAGCGCCTGGAATCCGGAAAGATGACGCTGGAGAAACGAACCTGCCCGGTTAGCGGCCTGATGACACAAGCAGCGGATAGCGTGCGCGATTTGGCGGAAAAGGCAGGTGTTACCTTGTCCGTATCACTGCACTCCGCTCGAGTGTGGGTTGATCCGGACCGGATTATACAGGCTTTAATTAATCTGCTCAGCAATGCGATTAAGTTCTCGCCTCGGGGCAAAGCCGTTTGGCTCACTGCAACACGCCAAGCAGACCAGATCCTGGTTCAAGTGAAGGATCAGGGGCGGGGAATTCCGCAGGAAAAGCGAGAGAAGATCTTTGAACGCTTTCAGCAGGTTGACGCCTCTGACCGAAGGGAAAAGGGCGGTACGGGCCTGGGCTTGCCGATCACTCGCAGCATCTTGCAGCAGCATGGTGGGCGCATTTGGGTTGAAAGCACGCTGGGCCAGGGCTCTACGTTCTCTTTTACTCTGCCCTCGCTGCCGGCCGAAGCTGCCGTGGTTGGCGACGGCACGCGGGCTCGGAAAGTACTGGTGTGCGCTGTTGAAGCGGATATCTTCGGCACCGTGCAAGCCGTCTTGAGCAGGCAGGGCTACACCCTGCTGGCGGCGGCGTCGTGGCAGGAAGCAATCGACACGGCATCCATCGAGTCACCGGACGCCGTACTGGTTGACTCCTCAATGCCTGACACGGACCGCGAGCAGGCCATTCCTGCCCTGAAGCGGCAATCCCGCGCACAGGATATCCCCGTGATCGGCCTGGGCGGCGCGGCTCCGGACGAAATCCAACTCGCCGCCAGGGGAATGGCGGGTTGGGTGACGAAACCGTTCACCCAAGCCTCTCTGCTCCCGGTGCTGGACTCTGTCTTGAGCAAGCTGAGTGAAGGCCCGCGCGTCTTAGTGGTTGAAGATGACGCTGACTTGGCGCGCGTGCTGACGACTGTCTTTGAACGGCACGGCGCGGTGGTGCTCCTTGCCCGGACCGGGCAGGAGGCCGTTGATCTCTGTCCGTCATTTATTCCTGATCTGCTGGTGCTTGACGTGATCTTGCCTGAACTCGACGGTTTCGGTGTGGTAGAGCAACTCCGGCAGCACAAGCATTTGCAGCGTCTGCCTTTGGCGGTGTACTCGGTGAAGGAGTTGGATGATTCGGAGAAAGCGCGGTTGCGGCTTGGGGAGTCCATTTATATGACCAAGAGCCGCCTTACCCCGCAGGAGTTTGAGCAGCGGGCAATTGGTTTGCTGAACTGGGCGACTTCCGGGCAAAGAGAGAGGCGGCGGCGATGAAGAAACCAAGGGTTCTTATTGTTGATGATGAAGACGATATCCGGGAAGTGGCGGAGATCAGTCTGGAAATGGTCGCAGGTTGGAAGGTGTTAACTGCCCGTTCCGGTTGTGAGGGATTGAGAATAGCCCAAGCTGATCAACCCGATGCCATCCTCCTGGATGTGATGATGCCTGACATGGATGGGCCTACCACTTTTCAGAAACTGCAAGCCGACCCTGCGATTCGGCATATCCCCGTAGTCCTATTAACGGCCAAATTGCAACCTGCCGATCGAAAGCGGTTCGCCGAACTAGGGGTGGCGGGAGTACTGGCGAAACCTTTCGACCCCCTCGAGTTAGCAAGCCAGGTCGCGAAAGTCCTGCGTTGGCAGACGTAACCTATGCCCGCCAGCATTTGGGAGGTATCAGACGATGACTCCGATTCTTGTAGACGTTTCTCCAGACTTTGTGTCGTATGACAAGCCGAGTACGGCGCGGAATCAGACGCTGGCCGCTGTGGCCGGGCTCTGGCCTCGCTTCAAGGACACGGTCCTGGGGCGTGTCGAGGTAGTCGAGCAAGCCTTATCGGCACTGTTGGAGGGTGATCTCACGGATGAACTCCGGCTGAAGGCGGAGCGGGAAGCTCACAAACTGGCCGGGTCGGTAGGATCGTTTGGCTTTAAGGAGGCTTCGCGGCTGGCTCTCGAGATCGAGCGGTCATTCCGAACCGGATCAATCCTGGGAGAGACGCAAGCGTTGTCCCTATTACGGACGGCAGCGGCTCTTCGCCGGGAGTTGGAGAGCAGACCGGCAAACCAGGCAATTGAGCCCCATGTCACCGTGGGCGATAGCCGCCCAGTCTTGTTGGTTGTGGGCAGTGACAACGAACTGGCAGCGCGACTGGCCGAAGAGGCCCGCAGCAGGGAACTTGGGGTGGAAATGGCCAGTGATTCATCCGCCGCCAGGGAACTGCTCGAACGCTGCCGACCGGACGTGGCGCTCCTGGATTTGTCGTTACCCCAAGATGCCCAGGCCAGTTTACAACTACTGGAAGAGTTGGCGGCCCGCGACCCTGCCGTGCCAACGCTTATCCTGACGTGGCACGATAGCCTGATCGACCGTGTTGAAGTGGCGCGGCGCGGCGGGAACGGCTTCCTCCAGAAACCGCTCCCACCCTCAGAGGTCCTGGATGCCGTCACGCAACTGCTCAGCCGGAGGAGCGCCCAGGAATCCAGGATTTTGGCAGTGGATGATGATCCGCTGGTGCTGGCAACTCTCAAGGCCTTAATCGAACCCAAACGAATCCGGGTGATTACATTGGATGAACCGCTTCGCTTCTGGGAGACGCTCGAACGAACCTCGCCCAATCTGCTAATTCTGGATGTGGAAATGCCGCATCTGAACGGACTCGAACTGTGCCGAGTAATACGCAATGATCCCCGCTGGTACGGCATTCCTATCATCTTCGTCACCATGCGTACGGACGCGGCAACAGTGCAACAAGTCTTCGCTGCCGGCGCTGACGACTTTGTCCGCAAGCCCATCGTCGGTCCTGAGCTGTTGACCCGCATAGGCAACCGGTTGGAGCAAGCGCGCCTCTATCGCATGTTCGTAGAAACCGATCCTCTTACTGGAGTGGCCAATCGGCGCAAATCAACTACCACGATGAACCACTTGATACGGATGGCCAGCCGTTTCCACCAGCCGTTTACCTTCTGCATGCTCGATCTTGACAACTTCAAGCGAATCAATGACACGTACGGCCACGCCGTGGGAGATCAGGTGCTGCGCAGGCTGGGAAAGACTCTGCTCAAGACCTTCCGGGCTGAGGACGTGGTGGCGCGGTGGGGCGGCGAAGAGTTCGCCGTTGGGATGTTCGGCATGGCACAGCAGGATGCGGTGCAGCGGATGACAGGATTGCTGGAGGCTTTCCGGCAGGAACTCTTCGTGACTCCCGGGGGGGCCGAGTTTCGCGTGACCTTCAGTGCCGGAGTCGCTCAGTACCCTGATCACGGAGTTGAACTTCAAGCACTCTATCGCGCGGCAGATAAGGCGCTTTATCAGGCCAAAAGGGCAGGTCGTGACCGGGTTCTGGCGGCTGTGGAGACAATCCAACCACAGCTAGCCACCCCAATCTGAGGCTCGCCTCCTCCCTGGCATTCGACTCTCGACTTCTTGACTTCTCGACTCCTCGACTTTCTTGACTCTGTTCTTTGTTTTCATCGACATTCCCGGTTTGTTCCGATCTTTTTCCCGGAAATCCTGAATCCGCAATCCTGCTCTATCATCCCGCCCGCCAAACCCTCCTCCCGCGCCGACCTCGAAACCCCTCCCGCCGCTCCGTCGCGGCCTTCTGCATAGGCCAACTAACAGGATAAAGTTCCTTAGCCGGGAAACGTTGAACGGAGTTACAATTCCAGACGGGGGACCGTCAAGGATCGACCGTCAGCGGGGCTCGGTGAAGCAGTATTCAAACTGAAAGGCCAAGGGAATGGGGAAGAAGAACCTCGATCAGCCGGACAAAATATCTGCGACCGCGCGCGACTCTGGAATCGAGACTCCTGGCCAACCCCTTCCCCCGCTGGTGATACTTGCTGTTGATGACGACCCTGGAATGCTCAGATTCTATAAAGTCGCGCTCGCCGAAGAGGACGTCCGCGTCGAAAGTTTAACCGATCCGCTCTTCGCTGTGGACTTGCTGGAAACCCTCAACCCTGATTTGATCCTGTTGGACCTCACGATGCCGGGCATTGATGGGATGGAAACCCTGCGACGGATTCGCCTCCGTGATCCGGAGATACCTGTCGTTATGATAACTGGGGACTACTCCATCGAGTCTGCGGTTAGGGCCATCCAGGCGGGGGCCACAGATTACATCTGCAAGCCCGTCACTCCGGAGAAGGTGTGCAATATCATTCATGAAACGCGGGGACAAGTAGAACTTTCGCGGCGGGAGAGCACGCTGGAAAGGGAGTTCGCTGAAGTATTCAGCCTGCAGGGCATGATCGGTCGCAGCCCAAAGATGCTGGAGGTTTTCGACCTGGTTCGCCGTGTAGCTCCGCACTTCCGGACTGCCCTGATCACAGGAGAGACAGGAACAGGAAAAGAGTTGGTGGCTCGAGCCTTACATGCGTTGAGCCCCCGGTCACAGCAACGCATCGCGGTGTTTAATTGCAGCGCCCTCGTTGACACTCTTGCCGAGAGCCAGCTTTTCGGCCACCGGAAAGGGGCTTTTACGGGGGCAATAAGCGATCAGGTGGGGATCTTCGAGTGGGCTAATGGGGGAACGGTGTTTCTCGATGAGGTGGGAGACTTAAGCTCGGGGTCACAATCTAAGCTTCTGCGGGTGCTTCAGAATGGCGAAGTGCAGAAGTTGGGCATTCCGCAGGCCATCCAAGTTGACGCGCAGGTTATCGCTGCGACCAGCCGCGATTTGAATGCGGAAATGAGATCCAATCGCTTCCGGCCGGATCTCTGGTACCGGCTGAATATGGTCCAGATTCAGATCCCTCCGCTCAGGGAACGCCGGGAAGATATCCTTCTGCTGGCGCAACGTTTTCTGCTAGAGTTCGCTTCCCAGTATCACAAGGAGATTCACAGGATCTCGCGGCGCGCGGAGTCTGCGCTGCTGGCCTATTCCTGGCCTGGCAACGTTCGAGAATTGGAAAACGTTATCGGACGCGGTTGCATGCTAACGCAGGCAAGAATGCTCGATCTGGAGGACCTGCCCGTAGAAGTGAGAAATCAATCCGTCGTCACCGCCGAGTCACCGACGAGCATGGACGAAGCCGAGAAACGCGCCATCATTCGAGCTCTCGGCGAAGCGAAGAATAAGGCCTCGGCGGCCCGCAAGCTTAGAATCAGTCGCGCGCGGCTTTATCGCTTGATGACGAAGTACGGTTTGGCCGACGATTCTTTGGCTGAGGAACCGTCTGACACGAGCGGGCTAATGGGCCAACCGTGAGTAGCCGAGGTTAGAGCCCGCGGATGACGGGAGCGGTCCAACCCAACTCAGGCCAACGGCCCATACGGGCGTTAACCTAAGGACGCGAGCGCGGCCAGAGCCGCGGAGCGGCGCCGGAAAGTAGCTGACGGCGTAAGTCCGTAGGTTGCCCCTGCGGCGTTCATCATCGGCAGTCCCGCTCGAGGGGCGACAGCGACAGTGCCGGGATTGACTGAAAGCCCCTCCGGGCTGATATAGCCTAGGCACGTCGACGTCACGGTCTTTGCCATGCGGTAGCACGGCCTTCCGAGCCTGTGGAAGCGGCCAGTGACGCCGGCTTCCGCTCCCTTCTGCCGAGTTTCAAATTCGTCGTAGCCCGTGGCCAGCAGAGATGGCTTCTTTGGGCGGGCAGCACAAGCTTCCCTTGCTCGATCCCCAATGACCTTGGGATCCTTCCTTTAGTCCGGAGTTCGGACCAGACGCTCTCATCAATCGCCAGGAATGCAGAGACCACCTCCGGGTCAAACTGCTTTCCGGATTCCCGAATCATCTCCTCGCGAGCCGTGGCAAAAGGCAGGGCCCGGCGATAAGGACGATCGGAAGTCATGGCATCCAAGGTGTCGGCCACCACAAAGATCCTGGCCCCCAGTGGAATGTTCGCCCCGGATAAGCCTTGCGGGTAGCCCGTTCCATCAAATCGCTCGTGGTGCGTCAGGACAATCGCCGCGGCATCCACCAGGAACGCGATGTGGTTTAACAGGCCGTACCCTACGCCAACATGCGCTTGCATCACCAAGCGCTCCTCAGGCGTGAGTGGGCCGGGCTTCATCAGGATGGAATCCGGGGTGCCGATTTTGCCTATATCGTGCAGGAGAGCGCCTCGCGCGATGGTATCCAATTGCTTCTTGCTGCAGCCCATTACCCGGGCGATTTCCACAGCGTAGCCCATCACGCGCTCCGAATGCCCAGCCGTCTCGTTGTCTCTCAAATCCAAAGCTCCGGCGAGTGCTTGCAGGGTCTCTTCATAAGTTTGCTCGATCCGCCACATCGCCCGCCGAAGTTGAGCGGTTCTCTGCTCGACCATTCCCTCGATGTGCTGGCGATGATTCTCCATTTTAGTTTCAAGCTTCTTTCGTTGCAGCACTTCGTTGACGCTGGCCACCACGGCGTCAAGATTCAACGGCTTCAACAGATAATCGTCCGCCCCCTCTTTCATTGCTTGCACGCCCAAGCGGACGTCACCCTCGCCGGTCACCATCACCGAGGCCGTGCACGGGTGCTTCTCTCGAACCAGTCGCAAGACTTCGAGGCCGCTCATTCCGGGCATCTGAACATCGCATAAAACAACGTCGAATCCCTTGATGTTCAGCAACTGCAACGCGTCTTTGCCGCTTTGGCACCCAAAGCAGCGGTATCCCTCCGGACGTAACATCTCAGCCAGCAGCTTCACGATGCTCGGCTCGTCGTCCACGATCAGAATTCTAGGTTTTGAAATGTAGCTTTGTTGAGTTGGGCGTGATTGAGTCTGCGTCATACTTACCCCATCTCCATCGACCGATCAGCCCGATCGGTGGCATCGAAATTTGCCTCGTAGCGCTGGCCTGTAGGCCCGCACTTGCCGACCCTTCGTTCGCTCAGGGCAGGCCCTAAAGGTCGGCGCTACCCTCGCTCCTTGGGAATGATCTGAAAGCGCTTCATTAGCTCAGCGCTTATCGTTTCAGCCACCGGCCGCATTGTCTCGCACCAGTATTCACCCTCAATGGCCTGACAGATCGTCAGCGTCAGGGCCTCGAAGAGAGGATTTGTACGTAAGCTTACTGCTTCCTGCGATTCGACTATCACCAGAGGTCCTTTACCTTTCAGCCAGACTTGATCGACCCAGGAGCGTCACTCCGAATCATGGAGGGAATTCACAAATTGTCCCACGGATCTGCCGGCTTCCGCCGCGCCCCTGCCATGGCCTTAGAAAGCACCCACAAACCCAAGAGCGCTCCTGTTGTGTCGATAAGGCAGTCGGACAAAGAGGCGTTTCTTCCGGGGACGAAGTATTGGTGAAGCTCATCCGACATCGAGTAACATCCCGAAAACACGAGCGCCCAGTGGGCAGCTTTTGGCGACCAAAAAGGATTGTCCACCGGTTTCAGGAAGTTGTAGAGAAGTATCGCCAATACTGCATACTCCGCAAGATGCGCAGATTTACGCAGCACGTCGTTCAGCACGCCGAGATCCTGGCGAAGTATTGAGATGCATAACCAATCGAGGCCTGTAGAGAGAAAGCTCGCGGAGGCAGCCGAAGAGTATGGCGCCATTGAAAGGTTAAAAATCGTGGCCGCCCAAGCTACCGTCAGGACCAACCAGGCCTTACTTGGAATTAATTCCATAAGATCACCTACTACTTCTTGACTCGGCAACTCACGGTGTAGCGGCGAGTTTATCCGTCAGTTGACGGACCAAATGGCGGCTTAAAGCCGCCTCTACATCAAACTGCACCACTACCGGACGGTTATGCATCCATTCCCGTGGGCGCAGGGCCAATCGGTTCCACGTCATCGGCGTCCACTTCGACGGCTGCGGACTGCTGGATCAGACCTATGGAAAGCACAACTCGGAAGCCTCCGGATTGGCGCACCAAGAATCCTGTCAAGTCTGCGAGCGGGCCGGACTTGATACGCACCTTCTGGCCGACTGCCAGGTAGGGGTGAGGTTCAAAGTTGCGAGACTGGAGCCTGGCGCGCAGTCCGACGATCTCCGCATCCGGTAACGGCCATGGACCACTAACAGAACCCACGATGGAAACCGCACCAGGCAGACTTAGAGCTTTGAAGCGCTCGCGGGGGTCGATTTTGAGAAAGAGATAGCCGGGGAACAGGGGTAGTTCGACTCGTACCTTGCAGCCATTCTTCCAACGGTGCACGGTCTCGTACATGGGAAGGAAACACTCAATGGCTTGCAGCCCCAGGCGTTCGTAGACGCGCTTTTCGTGGCGAGGATAGGTGTGCAGGGCATACCACTGCGCGAGGGATGTTCCAAGCTGCATGCTGCCGCGATCATCTACCTCTTCGTTTCTGCGGGTTCGTGGTACAGCTTCGCTATGCTCACTGAGGTAAGTGGCTCCGTCGAACATTGTATTCATAGAACCTCGTAACTGAAATCTTGCATTCCGGCAAGGGTATAAGGCACAAGGGATGCCAATCGCAGGGAGTTTCCGGACTTTCGTGTATCCCAAGTGTATTGAATAGGGTACAGAGAATTAGGGATCTGCTTTGCTACGGAGCAAATTGGCATAAACTGTCCAGGAATGTGGAAGTGCATCAATTTGAGGCAAGGAAGTCGCTGAAGACAATACTGTTCGGTAGCGCGGACCCCTTAGGTAGGTCCGCGGATTTTCCTCGCCGATTTGTTTCCGCCTTCGACTGGCTTTTGTGGGATTTCGCGCTTGGACCCGTTCATCAGATGTATACTGGGAGCATCGTGATAGGTCTGCCTTCCGGGGCGAACCCATGACCTCTTCCGGGCCTGTAATGCTTGGCTCCTACGACTACGGATTGGTTATTCTCTCCGTTTTGATCTCGATGCTCGCTGCATCCGCCGCACTCGCCCTTGCCGGGCGAGTGGCCGCAGCGCGTGGCAAGGCAAGCCTAATCTGGCTGATGGGTGGCGCCACGGCGAGCGGCATCGGCACCTGGTCAATGCACTTCACCGGCATGCGCGCCTTCAGCTTGCCGATGCCCGTGCTTTACGATTGGCCCACGGTATTACTGTCTCTTCTTCCTGGCGTTTTCGGTTCCGCCGTGGCCCTAGTTGTGATGAGCCGGTGGAGAACAGGATGGCTTCGGGTTTTGGCAGGTGGCGTCTTGGTGGGCGGGGGCATCTCGGGGATGCATTACACCGCCATGGCATCGATGCGAATGCCCGGAATGTGTCACTATTCGCCCTTTCTGGTGACTCTTTCTATAGTCCTCGCGATACTGTTTTCGGTCATTCCGTTAAAGCTAACTTTTGTTCACCCCGTCGCAAAGGCCGGCCGGACGGTGGCGAAAGTCGCGAGCGTGCTGCTGCTGGGGGCGGCCAACCCGGTCATGCATTACACCGGGATGGCCGCTGCCACATTTACGCGCTCTCAGATCGTTCCGGACCTGTCCCGCGCCGTATCCATTTCAGCGATCGGCCTTCGAGTGTTTGCCATTATTCCGCTCATGATCCTCACGGTTGCCTTGGCGACCTCCCTCGCGGATCGGCTTCGGAAGGAGAGCGCGCTTCTCGACCAGTTATTCGAACAAGCACCACAAGCCGTCATCTTGACGGACACGGACAATCGGGTGCTCCGCGTGAACAGTGAGTTCACGCGAGTTTTTGGCTACGCCACCCAAGAAGCCATCGGACGCCGGCTCGACGACCTGATCGTACCTGACGAGTCGCGAGATCAGTTCCGGAAACACATTGAGCTGACGGCGACGCACGGGCAGCGAGTGGACGCGGAGGGTGTCCGTCGGCGCAAGGACGGCAGCAGCCTGCACGCTGCTATCAGCCGGGTTCCCGTCGCGTTACCGGGTGGACGAAGTGCAGTATATGCCATTTTGAGTGACATCACCGAGCGCAAGCGGGCGGAAGTGGAACTGCAAAGATCGCACGACCAGTTACGTGCGCTCGCGGCACGGCTTCAGAAGGTCCGTGAGGAAGAGAGGACGCGGGTGGCGCGTGAAATCCATGACGAACTGGGCCAAGCTTTGACGGCCATTAAGATCGCTTTGGACTCGCTGAGTAACGAGATGCCTGAAGGAAAGATACAACAGTCTGAGTCCATCATGAAACTGGCAGATGAGACAATTCAGTCCGTGCGCCGCATCTCCACCGAACTGAGGCCCGCAGTTCTCGACACTTTGGGTCTTGTGGCCGCCGTGGAGTGGGCAGTAGAGGAATTCGAAGCTCGCACCGGAACCCGGTGCCAGTTGGACTTACCGCAGGATGATGTCGTCATCGATCAGGATGCCGCCACGGCCATGTTTCGCATTTTCCAGGAAACGTTGACCAACGTGGCGCGGCACGCGGAGGCAACCGGGGTGAACGTGCGACTGGCCGAAGAGGACGAGGGTCTGACGCTGGAAGTTCACGATAACGGCAAGGGTGTTAACGAAGAGCAACTTTCGGCCGGCAGCTCGCTTGGGATACTGGGAATGCGGGAACGGGCTTTGCTGCTCGGAGGCGAACTTACCATTACCGGCGCTCCGGGGAAGGGCACGACCCTGAGGGTTCGCATTCCTGCGACCCATCTCACACCGCCAAAGGACGACGATTAATGAGGATTCTTATCGCCGATGACCATCCCATCCTGCGCCAGGGGCTGAAAGATATCTTGTCTCGGGACCTCGAGGGTGCGGTCTTTGGCGAAGCCGGGAACGCGCAGCAAGTTCTTTGTGAGGTGCAGAGGCGGGACTGGGACCTAGTGATACTCGACGTGACAATGCCGGGGCGAAGCGGCCTCGACGTCCTCAGAGACCTACAGTCATTGCGACCCAAACTGCCCGTGTTGGTGTTGAGCATGCATCCCGAAGACCAGTTGGGCAAACGGGTGTTAAAGGCTGGAGCCTCCGGTTACATGAATAAAGAAGGTGCGCCCGAAGAATTGGTCAAGGCCGTCCGAAAAGTACTTGCGGGTGGCAAGTATGTAAGTCCGGCGTTGGCTGAACGGCTGGCGGTGGATTTGCATGAAGGTTCGGGGCAACCCCCCCACGAGACGCTGTCCGACCGGGAATTCGAGGTCCTGCGGTTGATCGGCACAGGAAAGACCACCTCCCAGATCGCAGAGATGCTGCATTTGAGCGCGCCAACGGTGAGTACGTATCGCACGCGCATTTTGGAGAAGATGAACCTGACGACCACTGCCGAGCTCATAAAATATGCGGTGCGCAATGGACTTGTCGATTGAATCGCTGGCAAGTCTGCCCATTGTTTTTGCAGCGTCTTCTTACGCCGGTTCTTTGTATCGTTCCGGACCCTCCCCGTGAACAGCCAGATTCCCTGCTGTAGGCTCTCCACAACCTTCTAGCCCTGTGATGAAAACCCTTACAACTAGCCCAAGTCAATTCTACAAAAGTAACAAATTGCAACGATAGTGTGTTGCTCTCAGCGGCTGCATGATCAAATGGGGGCGAAATGAGGTTCCTGGTCGCAGATTCAGGTATCGATAGCTTCTGGAGACTGAAATTCAGTTTGGCGAAGGAAGCGGGAAAGGAGCGGCTCGAGAAAAGCCCCGGCTTGTCTTGGTCGCCTGAGTTAAGGGAGAGACTCTTGCGAACAAGTGCTCACGATCTTGCCAAACGTCTCTTCTCCCTGAAGACCGGACTCAGTAAGGAAGGGTTGGCGGAACTGTGGGAGGCCTTTAGCGAGCATGTCGATAGGGAACACGGCGAGGGAGCCTAAGGGCGGAATTGACATGTGTCAAATTGGCCATAAGATAGGAGTTCTGGTGAAGAGCTGGCGCGCTCCGTCCTTAAATCACTCACGAATCGCTTTCAGGCCAGCCCTCGTAGTCGGGCGCCGGTCGTATTCACCTCAGCCCGGCTGACAATCGGTTTTGTCTCCCTCGCACACTCACTCTTATTCACTACTCAGGCGGCCTGAAGGCTCCGCACCTCAGAAGCTTTCCGCATAGATTCGGCGGGGGATGACCTACTGCTCAGACAGGGTCCGGCCGCCGCCACAGATTTGCAGGCTTGCACAGGCTCTGAAAGGCAAGGCACAAATTGGATTTAACAAACCCAGATCGCACAAGCGTTTCTCCGGACCCCCTGCGGGTGCTGATCGTCGAAGATAGCCCACCCGACGCGCAGTTGATGGCAAGCGTGCTGGAGCAGGGCGGATTCAGAGTGCAATTCGAGGCTGTGGACTCGGCGGACAACTTCCGAGAGCGCCTGGCAGAAGCCGAGTACGACGTGATTCTGGCCGATTTCAACCTCGGCAGTTGGACCGTCTTCGATGCCCTGGAAATTCTGAAACGCTCGCGAAGAGATATTCCGCTTGTCGTGGTCACTGGCGCCGTAGGCGACGAAGCCGCGGCGGAATGCCTAAAGGAGGGCGCGGCGGATTATGTTCTCAAGGATCGGCCAAGCCGGCTGCCGGCCGCAGTGCAACGGGTACTGGAAGAGAAACGCCTCCGCACTGAAAACCAGAAGGTTTTCGTAGCCGTCTCCCGACTGGCCACAATTGTGGAGTCGTCCGATGACGCGATCATTGGCAAGACCTTGGAAGGCCTTATCACGAGCTGGAACAAGGGCGCCGAAGCACTCTATGGCTATATAGCCGCCGACGTTGTGGGCCGACCTATTTCCATTTTGGTCCCACCCGAGCGGTCTGAGGAGTTGCCTCGGATCCTTGCCAGGCTCAGGCGCGGTGAGCGCGTCGAGCATTTTGAGTCGGTGCGGGTTCGAAAGGATGGCAGCTTTGTGGATGTTTCGCTGAGCGTGTTCCCGCTCACCGGCCCCGATGGAGAGGTGATGGGCGCTGCCTCAATTGCCCGCGACATCACCGAACGCAAGCGGGCGGAGGAGGAACTCCGGCGGGTGAGCCGCGCCCTTCGAACGATTTGCGCATGCAATCAAGTCCTCGTCCGTGCCACGGAAGAATCGCATTTGTTGGAGGATCTTTGCGGGATTCTGGTGCGTGAGGGCGGCTACCGGATGGCCTGGGTTGGCTATGCAGAAAACGATGAAGGCAAGTCAGTACGCCCCATGGCCCATGCCGGATTCGAGGAAGGGTACCTGCAAACAGCGAACATTACCTGGGCGGATACGGAACGCGGGCACGGGCCCACGGGGACAGCGATCCGCACGGGAAAAGCGATGATAGCTCGGAACATTCAGGCCGAGCCCAGTCTCGCTCCGTGGCAGGCGGACCTACGCGAGCGTGGCTATGCATCCAGCATAGCCCTACCCATCCTTTTGAATGTCCAGGTCCTGGGCGCCCTGTCGATTTACTCGGAGGAGCCGGATGCTTTTGCTTCAGGGGAGGTGCAGCTACTTAAGGAGTTGAGCAGCGACCTGGGGTTCGGAATTCAGGCACTGCGCACAATCGCCGAGCGCGGGCGGGCGGAAGAGGCGCTGAACGAGGAAAGGCGTCTCCTCTACACCCTCATGGACAATCTCCCCGATTTAATCTACTTCAAGGATCGTGAAAGCCACTTCACTCGGATTAATTTGGCGCTCGCTAAGAAATTCGATCTGGACCACCCTGCCCAAGCGGTCGGTAAGACCGACTTCGACTTCCTACCCGCAGAACACGCCGAAGCATTCCACAAGGATGACGCCCAACTTCTCGGGACAGGTCTGCCCATAGTGGGCAAGGAGGAAAAGGGAGTTTGGCCGGATGGCCAGGTGACTTGGCTATCGACCACGAAGATGCCGCTGCGCGACGCCGACGGCAACATCGTCGGAACCTTCGGCGTTTCCCGAGATATTACCGAGCACAGGAAGGCGGAGGAGGCGCTGCGCGAGAGCGAAGAGCGTTTTCGCGCCACGTTCGAGAATGCCGCCATCGGCATGGCTTTGGTAGACCTTCAGGGACATCCCCTCAAGTCAAATCCGGCGCTCCAACAGATGCTCGGCTATAGCGAGGAAGAATTGAGCCGCATGGTCTTCACTGAGTATACCTACCCTGATGATCGGGATTTAGATTGGCGCCTCTTTAGCGAACTTAGAGCAGGGAAACGCCAGAAATACGAGACCGAGAAGCGCTTTCTCAAGAAGGGTGGAGATGTGCTGTGGGGGCACTTGACTGCCTCGTTGGTTAAGGACAGGCACGAGCGCCCGGTGTGCGTTGTTGGCATGGTGCAAGACATCACCGGGCGCAGGCGGGCGGAAGAGGCATTGAATGAGGAGAGGCATCTCTTTTGCACTCTCATGGACAATCTCCCCGACTCGATCTACTTCAAGGACCGCGAGGGCCGCTTCACCCAGATTAACCTGGCGGTCGCTAAATACCTGGGCCTGGATCACCCTGCCCTGGCGGCCGGTAAGACCGACTTCGACTTCTTCTCGTCAGAACACGCCAAGGAGTTCCACAAAGATGAGGAGAGAATCATTAGGACGGGCCAGCCGATGGTGGGCAAGGAGGAAAAAGTAACCTGGCCGGGCGGCCAAGTGGTCTGGGTCTCGACTACCAAAATGCCGCTGCGCGACGCCCACGGCAACATCGTAGGAACTTTCGGCGTCTCCCGCGACATCACCGAACGCAAGCAGGCGGAAGAGGCATTGCAAGCAAGTGAAGCGCGGTTCCGGACCATGATGGAGAGGGCGCCGATCGCGATGAGCATAAGCCGACAGGGGTCGACCTTGTTTGTCAACCGAGAGTATCTACAACTGTATGGTTTCCAGAGCGTCGATGAACTTGTGGGGCGGTCCATTGGCGAACAGTGGTCGCCCGCGTGCCGGGCGATGGTCGAAGAACGCGCCCGGCAACGTTCGCTCGGCCTCTCGGTTCCCGATCGTTACGAAGCAGTCGGTCAACGCAAAGATGGCTCCCAGTTCCCCGTGGAAGTTACGGTGGCGATGGTGGATCTTCCCGACGGCCAAGCGAGCGTAGGTTTCCTGACAGATATCACCGAGCGTAAACGGGCGGAAGACGCGCTGCGCAAAAGCGAGGAGCGGTTCCGGCTCTTCGTGAACAACAGCCCCACGGTCACCTGGATGAAAGATGAACAGGGTCATTACGTCTACATCAGCGAGACCTTTCAGAAACGCTTCGGCGTCAGGCCGGAAGACTATGTGGGCAAGACGGACTTCGAAATCTTTCCGCACGCGATGGCCGTGGAATTCAGGAAGAACGACCAGGCCGCCCTGGCCGCGGGCCATGCGATTGAAATTATCGAGAAATCGTTCGGTCGTGGCGGTGAGCTACGCGACTGGTTGAACTATAAGTTCCCATTACAGGACGCCACCAGTCAGGTGTTGGTGGCGGGAATCGGCATGGACATCACCGACCGCAAGCGGGCAGAAACGGCTTTGGTCGAAAGTGAGGAGCGCTTCCGCAGTCTTGTGGAAAACGCCACGGTTGGGATCTACCGCACCACACCCCAGGGCAGTATCCTGATGGCGAATCCCACCCTCGTCAGGATGTTAGGGTTTAAGGACTTCGAAGAACTGGCCGCTCGTAACCTTGAAGAAGCTGGGTTCGAGCCCAATTACGCTCGCAGGCTATTTCGTGAGCGAATGGAGAAAGAAGGCGAAGTAAGAGGCGTGGAAGAAGCGTGGACGAGGCAGGATGGCTCAGTGATCTTTATTCGCGAGAGTGCTCGAGCCATTCGGGGCGAAGACGGCACGATACTGTACTATGACGGAATTGTGGAAGACATCACCGAGAAGAAGAGAGCGGAAGAAGCGCTTCGGCTGACGCAATTCTCAGTGGAGCATGCTTCGGACGCTATCTTTTGGATGGACCCACAGGGCCGTATCCTCTATGTCAACGAGGCGGCCTGCCGCTCTGTAGGACGGTCCCGCGAGGAACTTCTTTCCCTTTCAATCCGGGATTTAGATCCTCTTGTGCGCAAGGACGCGTGGGGGCCATCCTGGGAAGCGGTCAAGGCACGCGGCTCAGTCGTCCTTGAAACCCAGCACCAAACCAAGCAGGGAAGGGTTTTTCCGGTGGAGGTGACTGCGAACTATCTGGAGTTCGGCGGGAAGGAATATAGCTTTTCGTTTGCGCGCGACATGACTGAGCGCAAACGAGCGGAGGCCGAGCATGTCCGCCTGGTTACCGCGATCGAGCAGTCCGCAGAAGCCGTAATGATTACCACCACCTCCGGCGAAATCGAGTATGTCAACCCGGCGTTCAGCCGTATTACCGGGTATAGTCGCGAGGAGGCTCTAGGACAGAACCCCAGGATCCTGAAATCGGGCAACCAAGACCCGGCGCTTTACCAGCAGCTTTGGGAGACTATTCTCAAAGGAAAAGACTGGCACGGTGAGCTCATCAATCGGCGAAAGGACGACAGCCTTTACCACGAACAGATGAACATCGCCCCGGTTCGAGGCGAGCGCGGGGAACTCACCCACTTCATTGCCACGAAACAGGACATAACGGCCCGCAAGGAACTGGAGCAGCGATTTGTTCAGGCACAAAAGATGGAGGCGGTGGGACGGCTGGCAGGCGGAGTGGCCCACGATTTCAATAACCTGCTTACCATCATCAACGGGTACGCCCAGATTCTCACGCAGCGGAGCTCCCCCAAAGACCCGCGCCGGAACCTGTTCGAAGAAATCCAGATGGCGGGAGAGAGGGCTGCTTCCCTGACGCGGCAACTTCTGGCGTTCAGCCGCAGGCAGGTTTTGGAGCCCAAAGTCCTGGATTTAAGCAGCGTCCTCGCCAATACCGAGAAGATGCTTCGCCGTCTGATCGGTGAAGACATTGAGCTGGCTACGAAGCTGATTCCCGGCCTGGGGCGCGTCAAAGTGGACCCGGGGCAAATCGAACAGGTCATCATGAATCTGGCCGTCAATGCCCGCGACGCCATGCCGCAGGGGGGAAAGTTCATTATCGAGACGGCCAACGTGGAAGTGGACGAAGACTTCGCGCGCAGCCATAAGCCCATGACGCCCGGCAAGTATGTCATGGTCTCCGTAAGCGACACGGGTTGCGGCATGGACCTGGCGACGCAAGCTCATATGTTCGAGCCCTTTTTCACCACCAAGCCGAAAGGCAAGGGCACGGGCCTGGGGTTGGCTACGGTTTATGGGATCATTAAGCAGAGCGGCGGCTTCATTTGGGTTTACAGCGAGCCGGAACAGGGTGCGAAGTTTAAGATTTACTTTCCCTGCGTCGGGGAAGGGGTGCCGATGGCGAAGCCCGCCAAAGTCCGTCGTCCTACGAAGCGAGCAAAAGGTAAAGAAACCATCCTGGTGGTCGAAGACGAGATGGGCGTCCGCTCGCTGGTCTGCGAAACCCTCAAGTCCGAAGGCTACAATACGCTGGCAGCAGACGGAGCCGCACAGGCGCTTGAGATCGCGGAACAATATACAAAGCCGATCCACCTGCTGCTGACCGACGTGGTGATGCCTCTAACCGGCGGCAAAGAGTTGGCAGGTCGTTTATCCGCTTCGCACCCCGAGTCAAAAGTGCTCTTCATGTCAGGGTACACAGATGATTCGGTTGTCCGCCACGGCATCTTGGACGGCGGCACGCCGTTGCTTCAGAAGCCCTTCTTGCCAAACGTGTTATTGCTGAAAGTTCGCGAAGTTCTGCGAACGAAGCGGAGGACTTAGCAATAATCGGATTGGGTAGTGGGTCAGTTCGATCTTTGTAGCGGCGGTCTCTGATCGCCGGACGTGAATTTTCAAGGAGTTCCGGCGCTCAGAGAGCGCCGCTACAGCAATGCCCCGTTTCGAGACATCCCAGAGCCGGGCGAACACTTTCACGCGCCACATTGTTGCCCCTTTTCCCAAGGCTATCCATCTAACCTGCTGAAATCAGTGCCCAAAGGAATTCTGACGGCGGGCGTGATTTGGAATAGCCCGTGCTCTTACGTGGCGCGTATTGCAGCCAATTAAGTTGAGTTGGTTCGCATGAAACCTGACCGTGAACACCAAAGGAGAAGAAAGGCCATGCAGGTTTTTGATCGAGTTGATCCAAACACCTTGGACGGCCGCGAATTGCAGTTGTGGGTACTGGCACACACCGTGATTGTCGTCCTGGCCGTCGGAGTCGGATTGCTGATGTACCCAGCGGTCTTTTCCCACCCCTCAAATATGAGCCAAATCCCGACGCGCGTGGTGTTCTTCGGATTTTGCGCACTCGCGGCGATGACGGTGGGTTACTTTGTAGACCGTCAAGCCGTCATACACCGCCTGCGCGCGGAACTGGAGAAAGAGCGGCGCCAAACCGCGAAGGTTCGCCGGGAGGCGAGCGCCGACATTCTGTCGACCCTTCCAGGGCTCAACTGTTTCTGCGACCTTCTGGCAATGGAGTTCCGCCGCGCCTCGAGCACCCAGCAACACCTTTCCTTGTTGGCCGTGGAATTGAAGCCCTCGCACACCTGTACTGAACCGGGCGAAGTCGAGACCGCCTTCGGAGATGCAGCGAAGACTCTGCTGCGTAAGCTGCGCGGCGAAGACTCCATCTTCCTGCTTGAACCGGGCTTCTTCGGGATCGCTCTTCCCGCTGTCAACGCTCCCGACGCTTACGCCTTGCGCGATCGCTTGATGGAGGGTCTCCACGATGCCGCGGGCGCCAGCGGCCGTTTCTCGTTCGGCATCAACGTATTCAGCTTCCCGGAGCACGTCAGCTCTGCCAGGGAGATGGAAGAATCCGTACGGAGACTCCTCCCCTCCGGCGCCAGCAAGGATTCGGACTTGGGGTTAGTTGCAGACGTGTTAGCATTTCAGTAGAGGGCAAGCGAAGAACGCGTGGTCTGCGTTCTGTACTGACGCGCGGCAAACCGAAAGGTCATCTAGCCGACTATTTGTCACATTCTTTGGCATGGCCCTTCGACTCGAGAGTCTTAGCTAAGTTCTGCGCAAATCGCGCTCCTTTTGCTCCTATCAGCGTTCAGTCTGTGCGAATCTGCGCGTCAATTGCGCGTAATTTGCAGCATCAAAAAAAGTGATGTGGTTTGTTTTCAATGACTTCTTAGCTTCGTTCCCACTGTTTTTGTAATTTCGCGGGCACCTGCGGATCTCCGCCGACCGGACAATTCCCCGCCCTGACGCAATTCCTCCGCTCCAACCCCCAAACAGAACGCGTACGGTGTGAAACAGCTCGAATTGTGCGTTTGGGACGCGCATTCTGCACTCAAGATGAGTTCGTTTCAGCTTCGTTCTCGAAGTACCACCGTGTGTTTTCATTAACATATTGGCTTCGTTCGTATTATTTTTGATTTGTCTCCGGCTCCCGGTTGTCGCGAGTGGCGGGATTTTCCGCCCAACCCTCGCGCCGTGCCAGTCTCCGGCGTCTGCCGGCGACAATGTGTCGACAAAATGACCACAATTATAGGCTAGCATAAAGCCCGGGGTTTGTCAAGTGAAAAATGCAAAAAAGCCGGCGGACGCCCCCGAATCCCGCCGCCCGGCCCGGCCGGACCAAGGCAATGCGGTCGACTCGGTCGAAATGTCGTCGAGTGGCGCTCGCTGCCTGAAAATGCCACCCTGCCGTTTCTCCCAAAATCCCGACTGCTTCGCCAAGGCCCCTTCCACGGTTAGGAGACTACGTGACCGCGTGGCGGGAAATCGGTAAACAGTGCGCCGTTGATCGCGGCTAATCGTCAGCAGGGCGGCGCAGCCGCTTGGCATTGCTGCTAAGCGTGGATCGTTGCCTACCCTATCTACCGAGATTCTAAACGCTCATCGGGGTTCTACAGTTTTTGCCAGCGCCGAAGTCGATGTTCGCGTTGCCAGCGCCAATGCCATTGTGGCCCAGTTGGTGGCCGCCGCCGAGATAAATTGATCGCGCCCGTGGGGAAAGCCGCTCTCGAAATACGGCTGGATTGGCAAAGCCCGTCGCTTCACATACCACGACCCGTCTGCGAGTTGAGTGCCCATCAGATACTGCGCGCCGCGCTGGTAAGCTGCGTCGGCCACAGGGAGCGCTCCGGACTGTGCCAGGGCCACGAGCGCCTGACCAGTGGCAAAGGCGTCGCTCGCGAGCGACGGAAGCTGCGCCCAGCCGCCGTCCGGCCTCTGCTCAGCGAGCAATCCGGCGGCGGCTTGCTTGATGATCTTCCGGTCTGTGCCCGCCCACGCGAGGCCGAGAAGCTGATAAGCACGGTCCTCGGTCGTCCTGGGTTGGGCCCTGCTGAGCCACGCCGCAGCATGCTGGACCGCCCGATCGTAGTCCGCGCGCTGGGCTTGCGGTGCGAACACCTGAAGACCGCGCATGGTGACAGCGGTCGTCTGAATATCGCTCGATTCGAGCGGCGGGCGGTACGCCGTTGAGTACCATCGCCCGTCCGGCGATTGATGATTCTTGAGGAACACCGCCATCGCGTCGGTGGCCGCGTCAGGTGGATAGTTCGCGTCAGCCATGCCGAGAAGGATCGCGCCCATGCTGTCGGCGTCGCCTGGGATTCCGATGCCCTGTAGCGCGCGGTCGCGCCAGCCTTCAAGATAAGTCGCAGTCGCCCGCATTTGCCTGGCCACGATCTGATCGTCCACCGCGATTCGGCTCTGGCGGGCCGCCGCGACTGTCATTTCGGTCAGCGTGTTGTTGTGACACGAGACACAGCCTGACTTTTGCATGAACACGACGTCGTTCCGCTGCAGAAGAGTTAGGCTCCGCTCGACGGCGGCCCGTGCCGTGTGGGCCGGCGCAGGCTTGATTTCGACCGCGTCGGCAGGCGCTTCGGCGGATCTTTCGGCCGGCCCTTCGGAGGGTTTGGCGCCCGCTCGCATCAGCAGGTCGACTACGGGGGTATGCCCGTGGCGCATGGCCACGTCCAGGGCGGTCTCGCCGTGCGGGCTCCGGGCGTTGACATCCGCCCCATGGCCGATCAGGAACTTGACCAGCTCCGGCGGAGCTGTATCGGCAGCGCAAACCATCGTCAGCAGCGTGTTACCGTCAGGATCTTTAGCATTCAGATCGGCGCCGCGATCGAGCAGCGACTTGACCAGGGAGCTGTCACCGAGGGGTGATGTGTCGAAGAGCATCGCCATATTCAAGTCCGGCTTTGACGTCGATCCGATCACGAGGTCGATGCAGGTGGCGCAATTCGCCTCCAGCGCGAAACCTAGCGGATTCACCCCAGCGCCCTTCACGTCCGCACCGCGCGCGATGAGAGTGTGCATGGCAGTTGCGTCGCTCGCGTAGGCCGCCTCGGCAAGCGGGGTCATGACGCCGAAGAGCCCCGGCGACTGCGCTGAGGGATTCGCTCCATGGTCGAGCAAAAGCTGGAGGACCGGTGTGGACCCGTGGTGAGTGGCTGCAATCATCAAGGGCGTGCGCCCATTGCCGGAGCGCGCGTTGACGTCGGCGCCGCGATCAACCAGCAGCCGCGTCTTCTCAAGATCGCCTACGGCCCACATCAGCGCTGTTGCTCCAGCATCGTTCTTCAGGTTAGGGTCGGCGCCGGCGGCCAGCAGGCGCCGCACGGAATCGGAATCGCCATAGAGAGCGGCATACATCAGCGGGGTGGAGCCGCCCGGCCCCTTGCGATTCGCGGCCTTGGGATCATCATTCAGGTTCTTCAGGAACGCTGCCGAGTCGCCGCGCCGCAGCGCGTTCATGAGCCCCGTGGCGCCGGGATCAGGTGGCGGGGGCGGAGTTTCACCGCTCAGTTCGTCAGGCCACTTGGCGCCCTGGTCGATCCACGCTTTGATGACGCTGATCTTGTCTTCGCTCAACGGACCGGTGGGCGGCATTCGCAGCCCAAACTGGTCGCCGATAAGTCTCTGATACAGCCGGCTGCCGGCGCTGTTGCCGGGTCCGATGACCGCAATGGTGCCGCCGCGCATGGCGTCGCGACGGCGATCCAGCCGGAAACCGTTCATCTGCTGCGTCGGTCCGTGACAGCCGATGCAGTACGTCTTGAAAATGGGTTGCACATCGCGCCCGAAATCGACCTTCGCCGAGTCTTGCGCTCGCAGTCTCGGCGAGACCACGATCAGGCCAAGCATTACCATTGCCGGCAGCGCAGCAGTTGTCCCGCGGCGGTATGTTCGCGAAATGCAACCTTCCGCACCGTTAGACACCATAGCCCCCCCACTCGGCCTCGAATCTGGCCGCCCTCCTATAAGGCGCAAAACGACCGCAAAAACAGTAACGGCCCTGAGAGTTCTTTGTGTGGGAATAATATCACGAGACGGTTGGTGCCGGTAGTCGGCAATTCGGTTGATGACTTTCCGGCCAACTCCCAGAAGAAACCAATACAAGGGTGGTTGACCGTCCAGGAGCGGGTCGCGCTGGCGTCGATTTGCTCAGGGAAATGTCCGCTCTTCGGGGGGCGGTCCAACGAGGCCCTTTTTTAAGCCCCAAAGGGGCGATCTAACGAAGCCCAGGCCAACGGCCCATAGGCGTTAACCTAAGCATTTCTGAGGGGTCCCGAAGGGACCCAAGATCATTAGCCGTAGGTGAAACCTACGGAAACTGCCGGGTACGAGATTCAGCCAACCCCGCAGGGGTTGAATTCGACCCCTTCAGGGTCGGGGCAAGCACAAGGAAACGGCCATTTCTCCGTAGGTTTCACCTACGGCTAATGATATTAATGCCCTTCGGGCATTCAATCCGTACAACCTCCGCTTAGGTTAACGCTTATCGGCCGTTGGCCTGGGCTTCGTTATTTCGCCCCTTTGGGGCTAAATCAACGGCCCGTTGGGGGTGAATTTGCGGCCCCCTGGCGGCTAAAATATTGGCGGGTTTCTCAGCGAGCAGCAAGTAGCGCGGTCAGACTTCAAGGTCCTCATTCATGACGCAGCGCCAGCATGGGATCGACCTTGGTGGCGCGGCGTGCAGGGATGTACCCGGCTACAAACCCAACGGCGCCCAGCAACAAAATGATTCCCACGAACGTTACGGGATCGGTGGGCTCAGTTCCAAAAAGGAGCGACGCAATTCCCTTCGCCGTGGCGAAAGATGCCAGGGTTCCCAACGCAATGCCGATCAGCGCCAGGCGTAGCGTTTGGGCGATCACTCCGAATTGCACTTGCGATGCAGTGGCTCCCAGGGCCATGCGGATGCCGATCTCCTGCGTCCGCTGCGTCACCGAATAGGAGATGACTCCATAAATGCCCAGGGAGGCGAGAACGAGTCCCAGCACGGCGAAGCACGCGACCAGCACCACAAAGAAGCGGCGCGGCGAAACGGCATGATCCACGATTCGCTCGAGCGGCCGGAATTCGGTAGCGGGCTGTCCCGGATTCAGCTCGCCGGAGTGTCTTCAAAACACTCGCCGCCAGCGCCTCGGGCGGAAGCTGGGTGCGCACCACCAGATTCTCCCCGTCGGGCTCTGCCTGGGTTGCGGGCACATAGACCTCGGGGCTGGAATGTTCCTCCAGGCTGCTCTCGCGCACATCGGCAACGACGCCAATCACGCGGGTGTCTTTATCGCCGATGCCCTCGGCAAGACGCCCCACCGGATCCTCGCCCGGCCAATCGCGGCGAGCGGCGGCTTGGTTGATGACAATCACGGGCTGGCTCGTGGGCGTATCCTGCCAGCTAAAATCGCGGCCCTCGCGCAAATGCATGCCCATGGCGCCGAAATATCCGGGGGTCACCACGTAAACGAATGCATCGTCGTTCGCTCCCGGCGGATAAACCTCTCCCTTGGCGCGAAGGTCGCAGCTCCGATTGCGGTCCAGGGGAAGCTTGTCAGACATGCCGGCTGATTGCACGCCGGGGATGGCGCCGGCGCGCCGCAAGATCTCTTGCAGGATTTCGCCACGCCGCGCCCGATTGCCCCCATCGTCGTAGTCGACCTTGATCGCGGCAGCGCGGCTCGCCTCGAAGCCCAAATCGACGTCGAGAACTCGCAGAAAGCTGCACAGCAGCAAACCCGCGCCGACCAGCAGCACGCACGCCAGGGCAACCTCGGAGACCACCAGGGCGGCCCGCAGGCGCTCGTGCTTTCGGCCCGCGGCGCCGCTCCTGCTTCCCTGTGCTCGTGCTCGCGCAATTCGCGGTGCAGGAATAGCTCTTCTTCCAAGTCAGCGTCAAATTGCTCGGGACGAAACAGCATCACGAGTCGTCTGCCAAGTTCGCGGAACCTACGCATACCCTCACCCCTCAAGCGGTCTGAATCGCCCGAGTTGTTCCGGAAGAGATTTCATCATGGTGCATGCACGTGTCTCCTTGCCATAGTTAGACTATGTCAACGCTCAAAGGTTAGCACGCTCCCTGGAGTTTTTCCCTTTCTGCTTGTGTCAAGGATCGAGGAGTTGAGAAACTTCGCCATACTTTGGGAAGGCCAGTGAGGCGACTTTGCGCCGTTGATCGCGGGTAATGGCCGATAGCGCTACCCGCGGCTTGCCGCTTGCGGCGCGGAGCGAATTGGACATATTATGACTCGGCGCAGAAGGGTCTGGCGCGGGGGAGAAGCCGATGACTTCACGACGCAAGTTTATTCGAGACGCCGGGTTGGCGACGATCGCGGCGCCGCTGATTATTCCGGGGCGCGCGCTTGGCCGGGGCGGGGCCATGCCGCCAAGCGACCGGATTTCCATGGCCTGCATCGGTCTGGGCTGGATGGGCTACGACGGCCACCTGACGGAATTTCTGAAATTGAAGGACGTGCGCATTGTCGCGGTGTGCGACCTGGATGAGGGTCACCTGACGCGCGGAAAGGCATTCGTGGACGGCGAGTACGGCGACCAGGGCTGCGCGGCCTACCATGCCTTTGAAGAGGTGCTGATGCGGCGTGACGTGGACGCGGTCAGCATCGCGTTGCCGGACCACTGGCACGGCATCGTGGCCACCCAGGCCGCGCGCGCCAAGAAGGATATTTACTGTGAGAAGCCGCTCGCCCACAACTTCCGCGAGGGCCTCGCCATGGTCGAGGAGAGCGAACGCCAGGGCCGGATATGGCAGACCGGCAGTTGGCAGCGGTCGGTCGAGAACTTTCGACATGCCTGCGAACTGGTGCGGAATGGCCGCATCGGCAAAGTCAAGGCGATCGAGGTGGGATTGCCCGCGGGCTTTTACGAAGTGAAGGACAAGTCAAAGCTGGAAATCACCGACCCGCCGCCGACCCTGCACTACGACCGCTGGCTCGGCCCCGCGGCCGAGTTGCCGTACCGCGAGGCGTGTGTCCACATTAACTGGCGCTGGAACCTCAACTATGGCGGTGGCCAGTTGATGGATTGGATCGGCCACCACGTCGACATTGCCCACTGGGGAATGGGCTGGGATGCGACGGGTCCCGTCTCCGTAGAAGGTGTTGGCGAGTACCCGCCGCGCACCGATCCATTTAACGCGGCCACACGTTACAAGGTGCATGCCGTCTATCCTGATGGGACACCGATGACCATCGCGGGCGGCTACCCTGAAGTCAAGGGCGGCACGAAATGGATTGGCGACAAGGGGTGGGTCTGGGTAGACCGCGGTAAGATCGACGCTGAGCCCAACTCGCTGCTCACGGAGCAGATCGGCGACAGCGAGACGAAGCTGAAGGTCAGCCCCGGTCATTACCGCGAATTCATCGATTGCGTCCGCAGGCGCGAAAAGACGCTGACGCCGGCACGCGTGGCGCTGCATTCCGCCACGCCCGGGTGGCTGGGGCAGATCGCCATGCTCACCGGGCGCAAGATCCGGTGGGATCCGGACAAGATGGAGATTGTCGGCGATAACGAGGCGGCGAAACTCTTGGGCCGCCAAATGCGCGCGCCTTACCGCCTGGGCTGACGGTTCGTTCCCGGCTTTTCACGTTTCACGCACCCCAAACGCGCATGACGCCGGCGGGAAGACCATCCACGACACACCCAAGGAAAAGCGCCAAGAGTTCGCGGCGGAGAGTTAGCGGCCAAACCTGTAAGTGAAGTTCAGGCTCGCGTAGGACGGAATGCGCACTCCCACCACCTCTGCAATCGGGTTGTCGGGAACCGGCAATGGGCCCATATAACCCGGCGCATAGTTCCTGGCAAAGTTTTCCGTGGTCTGCCCCGTATAACCGCTGGCGATCATCATATTGATGCCGCCGCAGTCAAGTCGCCATCCCGATAATCGCCGGTCAGGATCACAAAGGGACCGAACTGCGGACGAACATCCGGCGATTCGTAGGTGGCATCAACGGCGGAAATGTGGGGTTACTTCTATCTTTACTCGTACCTGAAACGGTTCGACGGGGTGGAAAACGTCTGTAAATGCCGGCGTGGCTGTTGGCGTTACTCGGGAGACGTAGGCGTAGTCAATGTCGTGATCGCGGCGATTAAGCAGATTCAACAATTCGACCGAAACGCGCCATGTGTTGTTAATTTTACGACCGACCTGCGCATTGAGCAACGCCGTTGTCCTTGAGCGATAAATTGCGTCGGACGTCAAATAGCGCGGGCCGAAGTAGCGCAGGCGCAAACTCCCCGAAAAGCCCTTGAGATCGTGCAGTGTGGCGCCCGATGAAATCACCATGCCAACCGCTTCGGGCACCCACCTGCCACCCGGACCTTGGTCAAAACTGGCGTCGACCGGGCAGTTCGAGTTTCTTGCGCAAAGATTGCCGTCCGCGTTGAGGAACGTCGCATCATCGGGGTCAACTGTGGTAAATAGGGCGCGGGAGTCCGCCATGTCAAAATCAAAAGCCAAATGCCCACGTGGCGTGTAGTAGTTCGCCCATTCAACGCCATAGCGGTTGCTCGACTGTTCTGAGGGAACCGTGCCCCCGGTGTCGCCATCCTGCTCCAGTTCGGAATTACTGTGGAGATACCAGAGCGAAAGGGTGCTTTGCAGATGTGGGACGGCCAGAGTGCGCACGCCCGCTTCCGCGCCTTTGGTTTGGATCAGAAGGGGAATCCTTGCGGTGAGCGTATTGGGGTAAGGATAGTCCGGCGAGATCGGTTCATAGTTTTGCGTTGCGCCACGCACGTCGTTGCTGTGGAAACTGAATCCGCCCTGTACGTAGAACTCAGTATCGGACCACGGGCCGAAAACCAAACTTGCTTTGGGGCTGGGCAGGAACTTGGTGGCCGAGCCGGAATTGCGGGGGTCAGAAAAGCTGGTGAGGACACCTCTGTCGTCGTCACCGCGCAGGGCCGCGACCGAGCGAACTTTGTTCGTCCACTGGATTTTATTTTCCACATAGAAACTTCCCAGCGTGTCCGTAAATTTATTCACGGTCGTGTCCGCGGGCAAATAACCGTTGGGCTCGCCAGGATAGGGAGCCAGAACATCTTCTTTGTCCACGCGCGCGCGATTTTCCGCCCGGTAAAGGCCGTTGTTGATCCAATCGTTGCGGAGCTGAAGGCCGAACGTGGTTTCGACCCTGCGGCCCCACCATTGACTGAAAACCGTGTGGCGTGCGTCCAGCCCACCCACCCAGCGCGTGTCGTGCTGTTCGAACTGGTCGCTCTTGACGGGGTCATACAGGTAGTAAGTGAAATCGGAAAACAAGTCGAGATCATAATAAAACCCGTAGGCCATGAGTTGCGTTACGGAATTTGCGCCGGTGTGATGCCATTCGCCCTGCAAACTATAACGCCCTGAATTGCCACCGTCAGCCGGGTTCAGGGCGCCGAAGAAACCCACAAGGGGCACGGCGTTATCGGGGATTTGATCGCTGGAGTTCCATTTTCCATGATAACCGCGGGCCGTGATGCTGAAACCATTGGCCTCTCCGCCTCGGCTGTAGGTTGCAAGTTCGTTGAATTTGGCATAACCATCCGGATGCTTCCATGGGCCGTCATCGTAATAGGCCTCTCCACCGACCAGCAAATTGCCCAAGCCAAGCTTTTCCGACGCGCCGAACGCGGCCCGCCCATAGCCATACATGCCGCCTTCAAAATCGACGAAGGTCTCGGTCAGCGTCTTGAAAAACACCAGATCGGCATTTCCAGTCGAGCCATAGTTGCCGACATCAGCGTCATAAGGACCTTTCTGGAAATTCACCCGCTGCACAAACTCCGAGATGACGGTGTTCATGTCCGAGTACCCCTCGCCGTGCGCGTGCGACGGCAGGTTAAGAGGCATACCGTCGAGGGAAACGGCGAAATCTGTGCCGTGGTCGAGATTGAAGCCGCGAAGAAAATATTGGTTGGCCTTGCCGCCGCCGGCGTGTTGAGTGATGATGACACCGGGTACCGTCTCCAGAATTTCTCCCGAACGAAGAATCGGACGATCTTCGATTTCCTTTGCGCCCACCGTTCCCTGGGTGGCGGAAACGGCAATGCCGACAAGGTCATCCGCCCGGCCATTCACGGTTATGGTGGTGCTCACGGGGCTCACAGCCAGAGAGATGCGCAGCGGGGCCGGCGCCCCGGTGGTCCCTAGGGTGACGGGCGTTTCTTTGGTGGCAAAACCGGGATTAGAAACGACGAGTCGATAATTACCTGCCGAGAGTCCAGAAATAACGAAGGAGCCGTTCGCCTCCGACTGTGTCGTGCTTTGTACAGTATCGTTCGCGCTTCGAACCTGCACGGTAGCCCCGGCAATCACCGCGCCAGACGTGTCAACGACGGTTCCTGATAGCTGAGGCGTTACGGTTTCGACTCGCGCCGCAGGGTGAGCGAATTGAAGATCGACACGGAGCCCCTCGCCGTCACCGACGTGCACGGTCTGTTTTATTTCGTCGAAGCCGGCAGCCGAGGCGCGGATTTCGTAATCGCCCGGCGGCGCCGTCGCGAAGACAAACCGCCCATCCTTATCACTTACGGCCTCGAGGGGAGGTGCGCCGGACTTAGTGGTGAGCCTTAACTTAGCCCCCGCCACCACCGCGCCTTGCGGATCGGTCAAGCGACCGACGATGCGGCCATCGGCTGCCCAAACGCAGAGACTGCGGGCGAAGAGGATCCACGTGAGCGCCGCCATTTTGAAGGTCATCCGTGATTCCCGGTGGTGTTACACTTTTGCCAAACGTGCTACCCGTTCCGGATAGTAGCACGAACTTGGAAAGCGTGTCACGCACGGAGTCGCCCATGAGGGAAGTTCCACCGATCATAGGTGTCCCCCGGCCGCGGCTGCGGCCTCTGGCTCCTGCAACGGGAGTGAGCAAGGATGAGCCCTTCGGATGGGCTGGACGGGGGCGAACCTGGTTTCCTGGGGCTACGAGAAGTGTCTTCGCATGTTTTGTACCCAGTCCGCAAGCAATCCCAGCGCTAAAGCCTTTCGCCGAGTCGTGGCGCTTTTCAATTTCAGCATTATTCCATTGTAGTGCTGTGCGCTGGCTGGAGCCGGAGTCGCCACCTCAATCGGGATCGCGGGCAAGGAGTTATCCACCCGCAGCCTCATTTGTCCAACCGAACGCGCTAATTGACCGATCGATGACTGTAACTGTGATGACATCAGCGCCAAGGCGTTGGCGAGGGTCGCGAAGCCGGCAATGGAAATCTGGTTGTTCTTTCGCTGCTCATAGATTGTGGCGAACTCGAAGTTGCATTGAGCCTTGTAAACGATGGACCTCAGGCGCTCCGCCGTTTTTGCGCTGACGGCCAGTGTGGCAACGCGGTCACGGTCGATGGGAAACTGTGGGGGCTGCCCTTCATACTGTTCGACCAGCGTGTCATAGGCGGCGAGGCGGTGCGTGATCGATTGGACTCGCGTATCGAAACCACCCAACTCCTTAACCGCCTGCTCGATGGAATCCCAGAACGGAGCGAAAGCCCCGTCGTGGAATCCGGCCTCAGCCTGGTCCAAGGATTTCTCCGCAGCCATAAGATGTCCCGGCAGCAGTTCGAAGTCGTCGAGCGACTCGTTGCAGTTACGCACCAGATTATCCTCACAGTCCTTCTGACGCTCCGCTGTTTGGCTTCGGTCCACCCTACGCTTTTCAAGTACGGCTTTTTCTGCCGCCGGCTTTCTTTTGTAGGTAGCAGCCAGTTCTTGCAAAGTTCTTACGATCGCCACTAGAATGATCACCAGAATGACTGCAAACAAGGCTTCCACGGATTCCTCCAGATCTGCGTCCTAGGAAAGCTCGGGCTTTGGAGCGGCTGCGATACCAGCACGGCGCGACAGAGCCGCCACAAAACCGAGCCGGGAAAACTCGTGCCAGGTGGCGGCACGATTGCCTATCGTACTCTACCAGCACTCTGCCGCGTAGTGTCAATGGTACTTTAGCAATCTGAGAAGCGCGGGTGACGCCCGCGCGGGTGGCGCCAACGTGCCGACGTCTTTCCTCGGCATGTAGGCGTCCCGGTGCGGTTGGTGCTGCCTACTCTCGCTTCAACACCTCGTCGATGGTCACGATATCGGCTAGCCCGGAACAGCCATAGATTGCCGGCAAAATCCGATCCGCCGGGTGAATGCGCCGCAATTGCGCAACTCTCTCCGTTCCCGCCCGATAAGCCGGAAGGTACATTCGGCCCAGTAGCGGATGTTGCCCCCAGGCGCCGGAGAGCTTGTCCGCGCGCTCTTCGGTGACTAGGAAGTCCCGGCGAAGCTCGGCAGCCACTTTCTCGCGCGGCACTCCTTCCCCCCAGGTTAGGTATGAGGATTGATTCTTGGCATCGTCCTGGAGCAGCGCCAGCAGCACGCCGATCTGCAAATCTTCGTCGGGCAGTTGGTCGATTTCAGTTACGCCGTGGGCGATGAGAATCGCATTGTTGGCAATTCCCTCGTACAGGGTGCCGGAGCGGGAGTTCATGGTCGGTACCGTGACTTCGAAGCCGGCCTTCCGGCGCACATAGAGATTCTGCAAGTAGGCGAACGTGGTCACGTGCCCGGGCACGACTTCATGACTCACCAGTTGCTCGAACTCCGGCACAGACATCTTGAGCGATGCGTTAATCTCGTAGGTGGCTTCGTACTGCGGGCTGCCATCCGCCTGCCGCGCTCGCCCAAGGTAGTTCATCGAACCCGAAAACCAGGCGTCCTTGATGGGCAGAAATTCAATATTGGCCCGAGGCACCGGCGCGAGATCCGGCGGAAGATACGGAAGCAAGTTGACCGCGCTCAGGTAGTCAAAGTGGGCAATCATGGCAGCGCCCAGGGCGCGGACGGAAGCCATCGGAACCATCCGGTCCCGTCGCCATGCATCGACCGCCCCCAGCAGGCCGGCTGAACCAGAGGTCGCGTAACCCGCCCGGCCCAACAATTCCGCCACCCGCTCTCGCTTGGCTTCGGGGTTCGAGGCTTCCGGCGGACGGCCGGTCGAGGCCTCAACACATCGGACGTAAGGAACCGGTTCGCCCTTCCCCAGCACTTCCATGGCAAGATCCCACATGGTCTCGAGGCACAGAGCCAGTCCCAACAGATACTGGCCGCGCAAGCCGCCCATCTTGAGTGCCTCATCTCGAACCCCCGCGATGGCTTGTGGGATGTCCACCTCACCCAGATACTCCTCCACCGCAGGTCGATCCACCGTCTTGCCTGCAACCCCGCCGCTTGCCCGCACCCGCGCCGCCGCTGGAGCCTTGTAGGCCGCGGGCAACGGCTCATCCGAGAACCACGAGTCAGCAATGAATCGTCCCGTGCCCGAGGGACACATCACATCGCCGCCCCAAAGCGTGTCGGTGCCGAGAACCGCATCTGCCACAAATCGTCCTATCGCGTCCATGGATCGTTCCTCACTTTTCTGCTGCGGGTATTGTCCGGAAATCGTGAAGGATGCTGCGGGTCTTTCTTCAGCAACGCGAATTGCTTATCCGCGCGGGCGCGGATGTCGGTGGGCAGGGCGTGATAATCGTTCCAGAAATCCGCGTTCGCGCGGTGGTCCATGACGGGGTCGTTAAAGCGGTTGCGTGTTTCCGGCTTTGTGGTCGGCCAGGGCCCGGTTGATGCGGTCATCGATGCGCCCCGCTTCGAGATCGCCCTTGAGCTGCGCGTCGATGGGCTGCGGGCAGTGCTGGTCTAGCCATGCGTAGAGCTCTTCCAGTTCGGACGGCGTGAGCGCCCGAATTGCATGCTCAATCTCCCGGATCGTGTTCAAGCTCATATGCGCTTGCCTTGTGTAAACAAGATTCCAATCGCTCACCAGCCGGGCTCTTTCTCACATACCTCAATGGGGGTTTCCAATCCCGCCCGAATGGATTCACGCAAGCCCGGCACCGATAGGAGGCAAAGGGTCTCCTGAATGGCATTCCAATCTTCCTCAGGCACCAGCACGGCATTGGCGCGCAGACTGGTAATCAAAACCGGTTGATGCGCTTCGGCCGCCTCGTCCAGAATTCGGTCAAGCTTTTCCCCGGCCTCTTTGGCATCCAGAGTATTCATGCTGTAAGATTACGCTCTTTCCCAGTCCGCGACAAGCGAGTTGCTTCCGCCCAAGATTCTTTCACGCCTTGTCTTCAGCGGCGATCTTCCTGAGCGAACTGAACCACACATACAGGCACAGGCCGACAAACAGCAGGGCGGAAACGCTTTGCGACACCGCATCGTGGGCGTAGAAAGGAGTCTGAATCCACTCTTCCTTGAAGTGCGGCAGCACGCGCAGCGCCGCCCCAATCACTCCGCCGAGCGCGCCGCCCGCCATCAAGCCGCCGGCAATGATGATGCCGCGCTCGCGGATGCTCTTGCCTTGCTGGCCGCCAACCTTCTCCCCGCGCTTGTTCACCAGATGCGAGAGGAATCCGCCGACCAAGATCGGCGTGGTCAGTTGAAGCGGCAAGTAGACTCCCAGCGCGAAGACCATGGAGGAGACTCCGAGCATCTCGAGCACCACGGTGATCATGGCACCGATGCCGAACAACATATAGGCCACCGGCTGGCCGCTCATGAATCCCGATACCACGGCTTTCAGTGCTGACGCCTGGGGCGCCACCAGGACCTGCCGCAGGTCACCGGGCGCCGCCTCTCCGAATTGGAAGGCCTTGGCCAGCAGGATGATGGTTAAGCCCGCGGTAATGGCCGAGGCGACGACTCCGATAAACTTCACTTTCTCCTGCGCCGAAGGCGTGGAACCGAGCCAGTAGCCGGCTTTCAGGTCGGTAATGAACTGCCCCGAGGCGCACAGTGCTACACAGACCATGCCGGCGAGGGCCATCGCGAAGAACATGCCAGTGGTCCCGGAGAGCCCGAACTTCAGCAACACCACCGCGGAGACGATGACCGTGAGTAGCGTCATGCCGCTGGCCGGGTTGTTGGCCGTGGTGGCAATGGCGTTGGCCGCTACCGTGGTGAAGAAGAATGAGAAGAGCAGCGTCAGCGCCAGGCCCACGGCGACCACGGTCCACGAAACATGAAGGCGTCCGAAGAACGCGCCCACTCCGATTGCCACCACCACCACGCCCAGGAGGATGGTGAGGATAGGAATGTCGCGGTCGGTGCGCTCGGTTTGCGGAGTTTCGCCGTGGCGGAAGGCGTGCAACGCGATGCCGAACGATCCGGCAACCACCCGCAGCGACTTCAGGATGCCCACCAGGCCGGCGGTCGCGATGGCGCCCACGCCGATGAAGCGCACATAATTGCGGTAGATGTCGGCGGCCGCCATGTGCGAAATGGGCATGGTGGCGGGATACACCGTGGCGTCGCCCATGTGGCTGCCGATGAACCAGATCATGGGCACGAGCACGAAATTCACCAGAATGCCCCCGGCGCAAAAGATCATGGAAACGCGCAGGCCCATCACGTAGCCCAGGCCCAGGACGAAGCCGATCGCGTCGAAATTGAAGACCATGCGCCCGCGCTCGGCCAGTCCCCGGACTGCGGGCACGAACTGGAAGTTCAGGTACTCCTTCCAGACGTGGAACGTGCTGGCCAGGAAGTCGTAAACCGCGGCGATGACGGTGGCCTGAATCAGCAGCCGGGCCTGGGAGCCGCCCTTCTCGCCGGTCACCAGCACTTCCGTGATCGCCGTGGCCTCCGGAAAGGGCAGCTTGCCGTGCATTTCGCGCACAAAGTAGCGCCGCAGCGGAATGAGGAAGAGGATGCCCAGGCAGCCGCCGGAGAGGCAGATGAAGATGGTCTGCAACGGATGTGGGTCGAGGTGGAGAATGTAAAGCGCCGGCACGGTGAAGACGGCGCCCGCCACCACGCTGCCCGAGGCGCCGCCCATGCCGGTGATGATCATGTTCTCGAGCACGGTCGAGCGCCGCCTGTAGACGCGTGCCAGGCCGATGGCAAGAATCGAGATGGGAATCGCCGCCTCCATTCCCTGCCCGACCTTGAGCGCGGAATAAGCCGAGGCGACACTGAAGAGGATACAAAACAACGTACCCCACAACACCGCACGCCAGGTCGCCTCCGGGGGCGCCGCGCCGGCGGGCACCAGCGGCACATAGAGTTCGCCGTCCTTCAACGGCTGGTACGCCTTTTCCGAAAGCGACTGGGTCTCGACATCGGCCATGGTTAAACGGACCTCGTGTCCAGCCCTGGGAGCGCGGCCATCATGGCCGCCGTCCTGCGGTTCGGGCTGGAAGCCCGCGTTCCCAGTTCATCACTGCCCCGCGGCGCTCCGCCCTCGAACCAAACGGGCAACCATTATTGCATAGCGAGTCAAGCATCGCTGGCCACAATCCCGCCTCCCCTCTTCGCAGGGCTTCGCCCTGCGCCGGCCGGCCGCTACCCGGGCGTGCTGACCCGAATTGAGCGGTGTAGAACAAACTCGCTCGCTGTCCGACCAAGTTAGCAAAATACTGGAGGACGGTCGTCAGCCTGAGGGCCGCCTGCTTCTCTCCAACTCCCAGCCAGTGCCGCGTTGTCAACGAGAGCAACTGCCAGCGGAAATAGAGAATGAGAAGCCGTTCCTGGTTCGTATGCTTTTGATTCGTGCTTGCGCGATTCCTGAGTAAGTAACATAAGGTGAAGAAGTCGCATTTGAGCATCCGGGCCACCCTGCGATAATCAACTGACGCGCCGTCTCCGCCCAGCGACTGTCGCAGAGCTCGAAATTCCAAACGAGTTGCGTTAATAACAGGCTGAGAATATTCCCGGTCGAACTCTCGCCGAAGAATCTTCCGGCAGGCAGCCTGGAAACAAACGAACATCACGATCGTGAACATTACAAGCACCGTCGCGAGAATCATGGCTCTGGTTCACCCCTTAAACATTTCATGAGGGTTATCGGTGGCGGCAATCAAGGGTGTGATGGCACCGGAGTACTAGGTCCCGCCTGCGCTAGTGGCCTACAAGTGTAACGTAACACGTGCGCGGGGCGCAGACATCCCGACAACGAGCGTTGGGACGTATGCACCCGCAAGGGGGTCACCGCATGAGGAGCGCAGTGGCGTCCGAAGGCCTGGAAAAATCACGTTTTGGTGGGGACGCTATAGAGGCAATCCGTCAGGTGACGGATTGCCCTGGGGCGGCACAAGGGCCGCCTCTACAAGGCGATTCGCGGGCAAGTCGGAAGGAGATTAGCTGACCGAGTAGATATTCACGAATTGCAGGCGCGTGGCATTCAGCCGGCCTGCAATCACTTCCGTCAAGGCGCGGTAGAGTTCGAATCCCAGTTGAACGTCCTTGTGAGACTCGACGATGAGCAGTTCACCTTTTATGCCAAACGCCTCGATATCCTGGACCGCGCGCAGCGAGGCGGTGCTCCGGTGGGGCTCAACCAACGCGGACCAACTGATCATGTCGCCAGCCTCGCCGGTGCGGATCGTGCGCCGTCCCTTGGGTGGCATGCTCATCTCCACGGCCACGCGGCCGCTCTTGATGATGTATAGATACTCACTGTGGTCGCCCTCGCTGATGATGTCTTTCCCGGCCTTGAATCGAAAGGTCTCGGCAAAAGACAGAAGCTTCTCTCGTACCGGCGGGGAGAACCTATCCAGAAAGCCCCCCTGCCATCCGTGTTCATTCATGTCGGTTTCCTCTCGTCGTCGGTTTGATTTTGGCAGAGCAATCCTTGAACCAAATTGCCGCCGCCCGGAGGGCCTATATCGCCCTCAAAATACGGGGCTTGTGTTGAACCTACGAGACTGGAGCAACTGCCCGGCAGCGCAGTGGGACAATCCGTCACTACCCAAACCGGCCGTTGCGACAAATGACCCACTTATTGAAGGTGCTATGAATCGCTATCATGCCTTGACGCCGCGAAACGGATTGGGGTACAACGCCTAACATGCGCCATCAATTTGACCGACACAGGTTCCACCGCGTCGCGCTTGCGGCAGACAGAAGGCTGGCCCGCTTATTCCTGTTGACGGCTCTTCTCCTCGCCGCCGCAGTGGTCACGCCCGCTCAAAACCCGCTCCAGTACCAGTCCGCCTTCCTGCGCGTGGAAGTCGCTCCGGACCAACCCGCCCTGGTGGCGCTGGCAGTGGATTCACTGGGCAAGAACAAGCTCAGTGTAAATCCGCTTCGGCCGCCGGGCAAGGCCGACCGGGCCTACCAGTTGCGGCGCGAGGGCAGCAGGTTTGAGTATCGCTCCTCGGGAGAACCATCAGGCGCGCCGCCTGCCTGGACCTTCGAGTTCTCACCTCGCCAAATTCATCTGCGCTCGCGCTTCGCCGAAGGGAATCCTCCGCCCTCCCTAATTTTGGACTTCGACTCTCGGGTCAACCACGCCACCTTGCTGGGGCTTGTTAACGTTGACGGCAGCGTGCGGCTTCCGGCCCTTCTCCACCTGCCCGACCTCGGAACATTTCGCATTGCCGGCCTGCCGGGCAAGGGCCAGGCGTTAGGCTACGATGCCTACCGGAATCGCGGTCCACATGATGAACCGCTGGGAAACAACGACTTTGTTAAAATGACCTTCCCCGCTGCCACCGCAGCGACCCGGCAGGTGGACTACACTCTGGACGTGGTCGAGATTCATCCCGGAACTCCAGACCTCGCCCGCGACGCGCGTTTTGACGGGTTCCGGCGCGACTGGCTGAATATCTTTCAACTGAACCCCCGCCTGCGCGTCCTGGCCAACCATGCCTCCAGTGACCCCTGTGCCTTCACCTTGTATGAGTACTCCTCCATGGCGGCGCGCACCCCGCCACTGGCGCCGGGAGTGACCGCCTTAGACCTGGTCCGGCTGACGCTGGACCGCTACCTGAGCGGTATGCAGGGATACGGAATGGCTGGAGTCCAACACGACGTGCCGTACGATTTTCTGGACTCCTATCCTTCGCTGCTGATCGCGGCCGCAGACTACGTGCGTGGCAGCAAAGACCACACTTGGCTGGAGAAGAACTACGCCGGCCTGAAGGGCTGGGCCGCCAGGATGCTCGCCATGGATCGCGACGGCGAAGGATTGATCGAGTATCCCATGAGCGGCAATTCCGGCTCCTGGGCTCCCGGCGTCCCAGTGCGTCCGGCCAACTGGTGGGACGATATCGGCTTTGGCCATCAGGACGCTTACTCCAACGCCCTGGCTTACCACGCTTTGATCGAAATGGTTGACTTGGCGCGCCAGGCTAACCAGCCAACGGATGCGCAACTCTATTCATCGCGCGCAGAGAAACTACGGTCGGTCTACCTTCAGACTTTCTTCAATCCCGAAACGGGTCTGATTGCCGGTTGGAAAAGCGCGGACGGGAAGCTCCACGACTACTACTTCACCTTTGTGAACGGCGCCGCCATCGTTTATGGCCTTGTCCCGCCTGACAAGGCCAACCCGATCCTGGACCGCCTGCTCGCCAAAATCAAAGAGGTAGGTTATAGCCGTTTCGAATACGGACTGCCCGGCGTGCTGATTCCGGTCCGCCCGGAGGACTACGTCTGGGGCACGCGCGATCCCTTCCAGGTTTACCAGAATGGCGGCGCGACGGGATCGTTCGAGTATTTCACCCTCGAGGCTTTGTATCGGTTGGGCCGCCGCGCCGAGGGCGATGCGATCCTGTTTCCCCTGCTGAAAGGCTATGAGGAGGGAGGCTTCCAGGGGTTCGGGCCGGGCGGCAAGTCTTACGATTGGAAATCCTGGGATGGCAGGCCCCACGGGTACGAAGGCATGCTCGTGGATAATTACCAGGCGCTGCTGGCGGTGCTCGACCGCTGAGGAACGAAGGAACTCCCCTCCTCCGCAGGAGGAGGGGGTAGGGGGGGGCGCTTACAACCACCCCTTACCCCTCCTTATCAAGGAGGGGAACTGGCGCTGGGTTAGCACTCCTCGCGGTGGATAAGGGGGCAGACTCGTGAGTACCCATCTCTTATCTCGTGCTGTGGGTATGTTGGCGCTCGTCCTCGCCGCTGGCTCGACATTGCGCGCGCAAGGGACGCTTCAGTCGACGCTGCACGCCCAACTCGAGACCGAGTTGACGCGCATGGCAGAGCGTCTGAATGGTGTGATGGGCTTTGCCATCAAGGACCTGTCGAGCGGCGAGACGTTTCTGCGCCTTCCCGACACGGTCTCTCCTCAAGCCAGTTCCATCAAACTGACGATCCTTCTGGAACTGATGCGCCAGGCGCAAGAGGGAAAGCTCTCTCTGGAGGAGAAGCACACCTTGCGCCGCGGCGAGATGACCGTGGGTGACACGGAGCCGATCCTCACCATGCTCGGCGACGGCACGGTCACTCTTAGCTTGCATGATCTTGCCGTCTTTATGGTCGTGCTCAGCGACAATACGGCGACGAACATCCTCATCGATCGTCTGGGCATGGACAACATCAATGCAGGCGTAACGCGGCTTGGCCTCAAAGAAACCAAACTGCGCCGCCACATGATCGACCTCGAGGCTGCCAAGAAAGGGAACGAAAACGTCTCCACGCCCCGCGAGATGCTGACCCTGATCGAGAAGGTCCACGCCGGCCAGGCGCTGGACTCGGCTCATACGAAGGAGTACTTTGACCTGCTCCGGCTGCCCAAGGAAAGCGAATTCCACAAAGCGCTGCCCGAAGATGCATCGATTGCGGACAAGCCCGGGTCTCTGGAGGGTGTGCGTTGCGACACGGGTCTCGTCGACATCCCGGGCCATCCGTTTATTATGTCAGTCACCACGACCTACGATGCCAACGGCGACGAGGGTGAGCGCGCCGTTGAGGACGTTGCACGGCTGGCATATGATTACTTCAATCGGCTAAGCCGTTCGAGTTCGTACGGGCGGGTCATCTCATTCAAGTAGTAGGGGCATCCCTTGTGGGTGCCCGCGGGCGGCCACAAGGGCCGCCCCTACAAAAGGATATTCCGTGATTTTCGAGAGAGTTCCATGAACCTCTTGTTAGTCCTGGCTTTAACCGCACTGTCCTCGCCCGGGGCAGTCGTCATAAGACCGGTCGCGAACATGTATTCCGCCCCGACCGAGGACGCCGATGTGGTGTCGCAAGCCATCTGTGGGGTCAGTGTCGTTGTGGATGAAGAAAAGGGCGAGTGGGCGAAGGTTCGCACACCCGATGATTACCCCGGCTGGATACCCCTCGCATCGCTGCGTCGCTACAAGCCCGGTGAGCATAACTACGCTGCAACCGGAAGCGTTGTGCAAGTGGCCAGCGTGTTCGCGAATGTCTACCGGGAAGATTCCGTGACCAAGCACCAACCCGTGCTGGTCCTGCCCTTCGAGGCGCGGCTGGAAGTGGTTCCTGGGCCGGGCACTAACGGGGATCGCTGGATCCAGGTCCGCTTGCCGGACGAGCGCACCGCTTGGATTCAACGCGGCGACATCGATCCTGACCCCAAGCCTCTCAGCGTGGCTGACACCATAGAATTAGCCAAGCGCTTCCGTGGTCTCACCTACCTCTGGGGCGGGACTTCCAGCTTCGGATTCGACTGCTCGGGCTTCACCGAGATGCTGGTTCGCCGCCGCGGGATCGTGATGCCTCGTGACGCGGACCTTCAGGCAGCATGGCAGGGTGTGACGGCGGTGCAGCCCGACCGGCTTCAACCCGGTGATCTGCTCTTCTTTGGCGGCTCTCCTCAGCGCATCACGCACACGGGCATGTACATCGGAGATGGCGAGTTCATTCACGACACAACCCACGATCATCCCGGAGTGCAGATAAGCCGGCTCGCTGATCCGTATTGGACGAAACTTCTCGTTGCCTGCCGGAGGCTCAAATGAACCGCCGCGATTGGATGAAAACAGCCGGTAGTGCCGGCGCACTCGCCTTCGTCGCGCAGCCACTCCTGGCTGTGAGGGCACGGGCAGGAGTGCCTGCGCAACCCGTGCTCGAGACCGAGATTGTCCGCCTGCGATTGCGCCACACGTGGACCACCACCATGTCCTCGAGCGCCTATCGGGACACGCTCCAGGTGCGATACACTCGCGACGGCATAACCGGCCACGGTGAGGGCGCACCCATCGTTCGCTATCAGGAAAACGCCGCCGGCGCCCGGCAGGCGGCTGAATCCGTTCGCGACTTGGTGACCGCTGCCGACCCCTGGGAGTTCGAAAAGCTGCACACCGAAATCGCTCATCGCCTTTCGGGGCAGTACGCAGCTCAGGCCGCTGTCGACATCGCCCTGATGGATTGGGTGGGGCAGAAACTGGGCATACCACTCAATCGATACTTTGGCCTCGACCCCGACGACGCTCCCATCACCACTTTCTCAATTGGCATCGATACACCGGAAATTACGCGCCAAAAGGTTCGCGAGGCTGAAGCATTCCCGGTCCTCAAGATTAAGGTTGGGCTTGATACGGACGAAGCGACGATCGCTGCGGTGCGCAGCGTTACCAACAAGCCCCTGCGCGTGGACGCCAACGAAGGCTGGAAGGATAAAGAAGAGGCAGTGCGGAAAATCAACTGGCTGGCAACCCAAGGCGTCGAGTTCGTCGAGCAGCCGATGCCCGCCTCGATGCTCGAGGAAACACGCTGGGTCCACGAGCGTGTCCATATTCCCCTGATCGCCGATGAGGCCTGCCAGCGCCTCAGCGACATCCCCAAACTGGTCGGCATTTTCGACGGCGTAAACGTCAAACTGGATAAGTCCGGCGGATTGCTTGTCGCGTTCGAGATGATCCAAATGGCGCGGGCGCTCGGCCTTCGCACGATGCTGGGCTGCATGATCTCGAGCTCTGTCAGCGTCACCGCCGCCGCTCACCTCTCGCCCTTAGTCAATTACGCAGACCTGGACGGGAATCTGCTGATCGCCAACGATCCGTTTGTGGGAGTTAAAGTCAAAGATGGAAAACTGATCCTGCCGAATGGCCCGGGGCTCGGGCTCCGGCCCGCCTGACGGCGCACCGCTTGTCGTTCTGAGGCTCGATTGTTGGGCCGAAGAATCTCCCATCCCCAACGGGGAGGGCAGTCTTCAGGGCACGCGCCTGACACTCGGCGCCTACTTCAGCTCGAGATAGTATCGCCCCAAGTAGAGGCGCGCGCCGGCTTCCTTACTCAAAACTGCGTTGAGTGGTTTAGGTTGTTTGACGGCGCTGTCTTTCTTGGCCGCACAATCTCCTACCGTTTCGCCGGCCTGGTTGTAAAGGTGAAACTTCGCGTCCTCGCTGCTGGTCGCGGCGGGTTTCTCGAGTCCGAATCCGTAGCTCCCCACATTCAGCGGAACACTGCAGACGGAGACAGCCCCTTCCGTAATGACCATCCCGATGTACTTCTGCTTAATCTGGGCGCTGTACCCCGACGTATCGATCAAGGCCAGAACCAGTCGAGCGCCTTTTGAGGTTTTCAGCAGCACGGCGTTGCGGCGCTCAACCGGGATTCTGTTCCCTTCCAGGTAAAAGTCGTTGGGGATTGCGGATTCAAAGGCCTTTCCGGTGAGTTGCGTGAAGGCGCCCTGGGCACTTGCGCTGCGGGGCGCGCTCACCAGTATGGCCAAGGCGACGATAACCAGTCCGCCGAATCGCTTCATGGTTCTTTCCTCCTTAGAGATTTCTCGGGGCGAGTTGAGACTGCCCGAGGCCGAGATAGTCAGCCGCAGTCTATCACGAAAGCCATTGGGCGCGGCAGCGCAGTTTGAGGGCCTGCCGCCTCCCAAAGTCAGTCGGCCAAATACGCCATCGTGGTCATGAGCGCGAGGGCGGGTTGAGTGGTATCAAGCCGAGTGTGCTGCACAACCACCTTGACGTTGCTTTCGATCTTGAGGGCGAAGGGTACCCCAACCGGTATTGCCTCCCCACGACGATTCTTGAGCGGACCGATCCGGATATGATTGGTACGGCGCGGCGCGCACGTCGCCTGGAGCCCCTCGATCGGCTCACGGTTTTCAAAATAGGCCGTGATCTTCAATGTAGCCGGCTTCTTGCCGACGTTCAGAACACAAGCAGATTCATGACTTTTGAGATCACCGGTGCTATGCTCCGGCAGGAAACAATCAGGAACAATCCATACCTTACCGCCTGCTTTATCACTTGCCATTTTCGCCTCCTGTGGCTTGAAATTTCCGTGCTATGTCATTCTAAGTGCCGATGGACCTGCGCCCACCCAAGGGGATGAAAGTCCCTGTCATCCTGAGCGAAGCGAAGGATCTGCATTTCAGCGTTGAGGCGACCCAATGCAGATTCTTCGCTTCGCTCAGAATGACACTCGCCTTTTGCTGATCTTGTCGCGCCAACTCGCACTCAGCCCCTACCTTCGCGGAAAAACCACCTCGCCGGACGGGTCTCTTTGTTTGAGCGCCTTGACCTGCTCGTTTTCCATCACAAATTCCCAGACCAAGTCAGAGAATTCCTTGACGTGGAATTGCAGGCCTTTATACGGTATCAGCTTGTCTTCGGGCGCTCCAGGCATCACCACATAAAGACTGCCGTCCTGCTTCAGTACGACCTGGAACTTGACGCCGGTCGGGTTCTCGTAGGTCCCTGCGAGCCTCGAGAGGAGTTGGGGTTCAAGCGCCGGGGGCCGCCGCGTGAAACTCGCCTCGGCTTCGTCCAGGGACATCACTGCGGTCGCCAAGTCGCCTTGGGGATTGGTGATGAAGTTCACCGACCACTTTCCGTTGATCTCGTCGTCAGGCGTGTCGAAGCGGTCGTAATGGAAGCGCGCCAGGGGCAGTTGAATTTTGTGAAAATCGAACTGGAGCTGTTGGTCTTTCATCGCGATCTTCAACACGCCGTATGCGGGATGCTCGTATTCGCCCACGTAATCCGCGAGGGGATGGGAAGCCTGGGTATTTGGAACGCGATCCTCTCCCGCTTTGGCCCGAGCCTCCGTCCCCGCCTTTTTGCCTTTCAGCCTTATCGCCAGGCGGCGCTCGCTCCAGGGAGTCTTATCCAGGCCCAGAAGTCGTTCGTAGACGTTATAGCTGACGATGTTGTAAAGATCTGCACAGTGATCCCCGATCACGAAGACAAGCACGCCAATTCGTTCGCGCGGCATAAAGGAAACCTGCGAGTGGAAACCGTCGAGGTCGCCGCCGTGATAGGTGAGTAGGTGACCCCGGTAGGATGCAGTGTCCCGGCCCATCCCATAGGCGGAATTCAGCAGTTCCCAGTAGCCTCGAACTTCCGCCAAGGTGTTGGGGAGCGCGATGGCCGGCTCCAGCGTGGCTTTCAGTACGTTCTGGGGAAGCACCTGCTTGCCTTCGTAATTCCCCTCGTTCATCAGAGCGATAAGCCAGTGCGACATCTCCTGGATGTTGGAAATGATGCCGCCGCAGGGGGCCATTCCCGCCGTGTCTTCATAATAGGGGATCTGGTAGAGCTCCATGGTGTCGCGCTTCTCCGTGAAAGGCACGCCGTGGTCGTCCTGCTTGAGCATGTCCGCCACCGAGTAAAGGCTGGCGTTCATGCCCAACGGCTGGAAGATCCTCTCGCGGACGAAGTCCTCCCAGGTCTTGCCTGATTGGAGCTGGATGAGATACCCGGCGGCGGCGAACATCATGTTGTTGTAAAGAAAGGTCGTGCGCAGGGGCTCCTTGGGCTCCATATACTTGATCCTTTCGAAGAGCTCCTTGCGGCTGAGATCCGCCTTGTACCAGATCAGATCGTGGCGAGTGATTCCCGTGCGGTGGGAAAGCATGTCGCGCAGCGTCACGTTGTTACTCAGCGCGTCGTTATAGAACTCGATGGCCGGAACCTTTTCGCGCACCGGCTTGTCCCAGGTCAGCTTACCCTCTTCGACGAGCATGCCTGCGGCCACGGCGGTGAAGAGTTTGGTGTTGGAGGCGATCTGGCAAAGCGTCGTGGGAGTGAACGGCAGCTTCTTTCCGTAGTCCCGATAGCCGTAGCCCTTGGCGAAAACCAGCTTGTCCTTGACGACAATGCCCACGCCCACTCCCGGCGCGTTCCAGTCCTTCAGCGTCTTCTCCATGTAGGCATCGAAGCCCTGGAGCTTGCCGGTAATATCTTCCGCCTGGGCCGTCAGTCTGCGCGGGGAGGCCAGTGCGACGAGGGCGAAGATGAACATCCCAATAGAGGCCTTGAGTTTTACGGCACCCCTCATTCGAGTTTCGTCCATAAACCCCCTCCCGCGCGATTAGAAATTGTACCCGTTGTGGTGGATATGGTACCACGAACCGGGCGCAGACTCCTCACCGCGGAGGCGCTGAGGCGCAGAGAAAGACGCCTTCTGGTTTAGACCCTCAGCGGCTCTGCGCCTCTGCGGTGAGCGACCCCCAATCGGCCCGGCAGGCTCAAGAAAATGGTATGATGGCGAGCATTATGAATATCCATGCGAACACCCTCGAAACGTTGTCCGCGTTCTGCGTATTCTGCCTTCCTTTCTGCGCCGCCTTTGCTCAAGCTCCGCCGCGATCTGAGCCGAGGCAGGCTGTGGTGTTGCACGCCGCGCGCCTGCTGGATATCGAGAGCGGGAAGATCGTGACGCCTGGCGAGGTCTTGGTGCAGGGTGATCGAATCGCCGAAGCAAGCTTGGCGGTCAGACGTCCGGAAGGAGCGGAGGTCATCGACCTGGGCGACAGCACCCTGATGCCCGGCCTCATCGATGCTCATGTGCATTTGTTTCTGCATCCGGGCGCCGAAGATCTCCAGACCGTTGAGGAGTCGGTGCCGGAGCGCACCATCTATGCGGTCCTCGCGGCGCGGGACGACCTGATGGCCGGATTCACGGCAGAGCGCGACATGGGAACGGAAGGCGCCGGCTCGGCCGACTCGGCGCTCCGCAATGCCATCAATCAGGGATTAATTCCCGGACCGCGCTTGCGCGTCAGCGGCAACGCGGTGGACATCCTCGGCGGCCACGAGGATGCCATCCGCTATAACCCCGCGCAGCACATCTTCTCCAACGCCACCTACGCCAACAATGCGGCCGAACTGGTTACGGTGATACGCCAGCAATTCAAGGAGGGAGCCGACTTCATCAAGATTTACGAAACCGGCCCCGACTCGATTCGCGACGGCCGGCTCTCCACGCCGTATCAGTACAACGAAGGCGAGCTGCGCGCGGCTGTCGAGGAAGCTGCCCGCGTCGGCAAGCACATCGCGGTGCATGCCACGGGCGAGCCTGGCACGCTCTACGCCGCGCGGGCCGGCGTGGCGTCCGTCGATCACGCCGATCAACTGAGCGACGAGACCATGCGGATCATGCGCGAGAAGCAGATCTTCGCCGTGCCCACGTTCACCATCCTGGAATACTTCGCGCAACACGCCGCCACTCCCGCGCAGGCCGCGCACGAACAAAAGATTGCGGACCTGCACGCCGAGGAGTTTCACAAGCAGCTTGCGGCGGGCGTACCGATGGCGGTCGGCTCGGACGTCGGCCCCTTCCCTCACGGCACCCAAGCGCGCGAATACGTGCTGATGGTGAAGAACGGCATGACACCGCTGGTTGCGCTCCAGGCCGGCCTGCTCAACGGCGCCAAGCTGCTCGGCTGGCAAGACCGAATCGGCGCCCTCAAGCCCGGATATTGGGCCGACATCATCGCGGTCTCAGGCAATCCCCTGGACGACATCAGCGCACTCGAGCGGGTAAGCTTCGTGATGAAGGACGGGGTTGTGTTCCGGAAGTAACCAGATTGACGATTGCGCGAAGCGCCTTGGAGTGCGGCGGCTTGACGCCGCCTTTGCACTTGGTTGCATCGTTCCCTGCCACGTAGCAGTTCTAAGGCGGCGTCAAGCCGCCGCACTCCAAGGTGCCTTCGGCACGAAGATTGTCAGGGAAGCGGTCCCGATTGTTGCGGTGCGTGGTAACTGAACATCTCTTCGATTTCCGCCCGGTGTTTTTCTTTCACGACCAGACGCTTGATTTTGAGGGTAGCGGAGAGTTCTCCGGAGGCGATCGAGAATTCCTGGGGAAGCAGAACAAAGCGGCGAATTTTCTCGTGACGAGGCAGCCAGCGCGTTGCTTCGTCGATTTGGCGCCGTATGAGAGCCTGAACATCGGGATGGGCAACCAGTTCCTGATTGTCCTGGAAGGCAATGCCCTGGCTGCGCGCGTAGGCCTGCAAGCGATTAAACGCCGGCACGATCAGGGCCCCCACGAATTTCCGCCCGTCACCCAGCACGGCAATCTGATAAATGTACGGATCGCCCTGGAAAAGATTCTCGAGTTTTTCCGGCGACACGTACTTGCCCCCGGAAGTCTTGAACAGGTTTTTCTTCCGCCCTGTGATACTCAGGTAGCCGTCGGAGTCAAAGATTCCCAAGTCGCCGGTGCGCAGCCAGCCGTCGACGAAGGAGGAGCGATTGACTTCCTCGAGGTGGTAGTAGCCGCGCGTGATGCTTGGCCCCCGCACCAGGATTTCCCTCCCCACGCGACCCTCCGAGTCAATCTCTTCGTCGCTCAGCTTCACCTCGACCCGCGGTATGACCTTTCCTACGCTCCCCAGCCTGGTCTTGCCCGGGCAATTCACCGCAACGACCGGTGAAGTCTCCGTCAAGCCGTAGCCTTCGTAGACCGGAAGCCCCAAGGCGAAGAAAAACTCCGCGATATCCTTGGAAAGTGGCGCCGCCCCCGAAATCAGCATGCGCACCCTGCCGCCGAGCTGCTCCCGGACCTTGGCACAGACCAGCCGATCGGCAAGACCGTACTTCAACCTCAGTCCCAGCGGCGGGGTTCGCCCTTCGAGGAGAAAGGGAATCCGCTGCTTGCCGACGGCGAGGGCCCAATAAAATAGCCGTTGTTTCAAGCCCGGCAATTGGCGAACGCCATCCATGATCTTACCCTGCATCTTCTCCAGGACGCGCGGAACCACCGCCAGGGCCGTAGGCCGAATTTCGCGCAGATTCTGCGGCAGGGTGTCGATACCCTCCGCATAGCCGATCCGTACCCCTTTCCAGAAACAGAAGAACTCCACCATCCGCTCAAACACGTGCGACAGCGGCAGGAACGAGAGCAGGACATCGGTGGGGCCAAGCGGGAAGACCTCTGCGGTGGATTGGACATTTGAAACGATATTGGCGTGAGTCAGCACGACGCCTTGCGGCTGGCCCATGGTGCCGGAGGTGTAGATGATGGTGGCGGTGTCGTCAGGCTTCGCGTCCAAGGCCTTGGCTTTAAAGGCGTCGACGAGCATCGGACCGGCCCACCCCATCTCGCTCTCGACGCTACCCTCCCAGCAATCCGCCTTGGTCCCCGCCGCCGTGGAGCAGCCCATGGCCAGCACAAACTTCAAAGCCGGCAGCTTGCTCCAGATGTTGAGGACTTTCCGGAGTTGGTTATCCGTGGCCACGACGATGCCTTTGGATTCCGAGTCGCGCAGAATGAACTCAAGGTCGGGCTCGAGAAGCGTGGGGAAGAGCGGGACGGTGATCGCGCGCATTCCGAGAATCGCGTAGTCCGTCAGCACCCATTCGGGCCGATTCTCCGAAAGCAACGCGATGCGCTCGCCCGGCCTGGCCCCGAGGCGTTCTAAGGCCGAGGCCAGAGCCGCAGCCTTGCGCAGCGCCTCACTGGAGGAGATGCTTTGATACCGGCCCTCCGATTTGTAGAGGTAACAGTCAGGCCTGTCTTTCTCTTCAACTGCTTTGATGAACAACTCGTTGAGAGTACTGAAATCGCTGGCAGTCATATCCCGTAGGCGTTATCCCGTTACGTGTATTGCCCTTTGCGAGCCCCGCCATCTTAGCATACCTTTTTTAGTTTAATCTTGCATTACTCACACTCGCGGGATACAAATGCTCAGGTCGATAATATGAAAGCAATACTATTCCGATATAGTCTGGCGCGCTTCGCGTTCGCCTACCTTGGGGGTGTCGTCACGCCGCGCGCCTTTTTGGCGGCTCCGGGCCCCCTAGCCTTTAAAGAGATTCCTGAACCACAACTCCCCGCCGACGACTGGGCTATTGTGCGAACGCAGTTGTGCGGGATCTGCGGCAGCGATCTGAAGGAAATCTTCCTCGAGGGCAGCTTCGACAATCCCCTCACGTCGCTCATCTCTTTTCCAGCGGTGCTTGGGCATGAAGTGGCGGGCACGATTGAACGCGTGGGTCCGGGCGTGACCAGCCGGCGCGTGGGAGAGCGTGTGGTGCTGAATCCCTGGCTGTCCTGCGGGCCGCGGGGCATCACGCCGCCGTGCGATGCCTGCCGGCGTGGGCAGTATTTCTCATGCCGGCACTTTACGGATGGCCACTTGCCGCCGGGCATCCATATCGGCAATTGCCGCGGCGCTTCCGGCGGCTTCGCGCCGCTTTTGGCCGCTCACCAGTCTCAGCTGTTCCCGATTCCGGATGGCGTAAGCTTCGACCAAGCCGTGCTGGCCGACCCGTTTTCCGTCAGCCTGCACGCTGTCCTTAAATCACCGCCGCCTGAAGGGGGGCTAGCGTTGGTGTACGGCTGCGGGACACTGGGACTCTTGTCAATCGCCATTCTGCGGGCGCTCTATCCCGCCACACGCGTGATTGCCATTGCGCGCCACCCGCATCAAGAACAGTTAGCCCGTGAGTTGGGCGCCGAACGGGTAATCCGAACCCGCGATCGGGCCGAGATCGTGGAGGTCATCGCAGGGATCGCCGGCGCGACGATCCTACGGCCTCACCAAGGCGCGCCGTGGCTCTTGCGTGGAGTCGACGTGATCTATGACACGATTGGTTCCGCCGAATCGTTCGAGGTCGGCGTACGGGTGGCTCAACCTCGGGCGACAATTGTGGTGACCGGCGTGGACCAACCGGCGCGCTTCGAGTGGACTCCCCTCTACTTCAAGGAGATTGCCTTGGTCGGCTCGAATGCCTTTGGAATCGAGAGCTTCGAGGGCGAGTCTTTGCACGCCATGGAGATTTACTTGCGCCTGCTGGCGCAAAAGAGGCTCGATCCGGCACGCTTGATCACCCATCGCTTCCGCCTCGATCAGTATCGAGACGCGTTTGTCGTCGGCCGCCAAAAGCACAAGCATCGCGCGGTTAAGGTGGTTTTCGATTTTAGAAAGCGCGAAGGATGATCCAAGCCATTCCCGCGAAACCTAGCCTTCGCGAGTGCGTGAGAGCGAGACAAATCGCCCTCTTTCGTTTCGTCCGTCGCTGTGTTACGCTTCGTCCCGGCAGTGGGGCCGGCACGCATGGTGTCGCCCAAGGCAAGGGTGTGACGCATGAATCCGCCCACCAGGTTTGAACATCCGCGGTCTGCGGAGACTTCTTACTCGTCCAATACCAAGATTAGCGCCCAACGGCCCAGGAGGCGCGGCCGTGCCATCCTGGCCTGCCTCCTTCTTCTGATCGTGGGTCGAGCCGTGTTTTGGGCAGAAGGCGGCGCTCCTCTACTAGCCCAGGTTCTGGACCAGGGCACCGCGGACCAGCACGTGTATGACGGGGCCAAGACGATCATCGAATATTCCAACGCTGAACTGCTGAGCGCCTTCCCGGAACTTCGACGGCTCCAATTTGCAGACAGCCAGAACGAGCTCCCCAGAATTTTGGGGAAGGTGGGAGCAAATGTCGAGGCCGCTGTGGACGGCCTTCCGAACCTGATTTCGCGGGAGGATGTAACTCAGCGACCCATCACTGTGGAGCACTCAGCCTCGGCCAAGACCCGGCGGCTCGGGCCATTCAATTACATGATGCTGGCGCACGAAAGCAACGGGAACACTAGTCTTGAGGAGTACCGAACCGATTCCCAAGGAAACCGATCTGTGCCGCAACAACTGGAGCGTGACTTCTTTCTGACTAGCGGCTTCTCCACCATGTGGACTCTCTTCAATCCGGGCAACCGGTCCGCTGCGAATTTCAGTTTGCTGGGACGGGAAGAACTCCACGGCCGTATGACCGATCTGGTAGCTTTCGCGCAGCGTCCCGGATGGGCTACGATTGTCGGTCATGTCGTACAGAATGGGAGATCAGCCGTGATTCTCTATCAGGGAATCGCATGGATTGATGTGCCGACATATCAAATCATCCGCATGCGAGCAGATATGCTGGCTCCGCGTTGGGACATCGGGCTAAGGCAGCAGACCACCGAAATCGAATTCGGTGAAGTTCGGCTCCCCGGGGTGCTTACTCCTCTCTGGTTACCCCAAACGGTTGTGGTAACCACCAACTGGAGAGTTGAAACCCTGCGCAACGAGCACCACTACACCAACTACAGGCTTTTCCGTGTCGCGAGCACCATCAAGCCGGACGAGCCCGGCGAAACGGCTCCAAAGGACTGAGGGTTAAGTGCGCCCGCACACGAGGGCGGTTCATAACATGTTCTTACTGAAGTCTGTATTCGCAGGCCTACTTGCGCTCTTCATTGCTGCAATTGTCCTCCCGATGACTGTTTGCGTTTACCTTACGTGGACGGTACACCCGGCCCATAACGAGGTGGCCATTGGCTTTGATCCCATATCCCTGGTACGGTCTTTTCCCTCCGTCTGGATTATTGCAGTTATGATTTTCGGCCTCGGGTTTTATTTGCAGTACCGGCGGTTGAAAGCTCGGCAGCGATCGCCAGCCCGAAGTTAACCTGCGATTCGCCTGCATGACCAGTGTCGCTTCGCCGCGCATTGGGCTAAGATTGGACAGGGGGAAGAGGCCTATGTCGGAGCATGCCATTGAGGAGAAGGCCCAGTCGCCAGCAGTCGCCTATCAGCCCGTTCGCGCGCCGCGCGGCAGCCGGATTTCCTGCAAGGGCTGGCAGCAAGAAGCCGCCATGCGCATGCTGATGAATAACCTCGATGAAGAGGTGGCGGAGCGGCCGCAGGATCTGATCATCTATGGCGGCACGGGCAAAGCGGCGCGGAATTGGGAGTGTTATCACGCCATCGTCGAGGCCCTGAAGAAGCTCGAGAACGACGAGACCCTCCTGGTGCAGTCGGGCAAGCCGGTGGGCGTTTTCCGCACTCACGAGTGGGCGCCGCGCGTGCTGATCGCCAACGCCAACCTGGTGGGCCACTGGGCGACGTGGGAAAAGTTCCGCGAACTCGAGCGCCTGGGCCTGATGATGTACGGCCAGATGACCGCCGGAAGCTGGATCTACATCGGCACCCAGGGAATCCTCCAGGGCACATTCGAGACTTTCGCCGCCGCCGCTCGCAAGCACTTCGGCGGCGACCTCGCAGGAAAGCTAGTCGTCACGGGAGGCATGGGCGGCATGGGAGGAGCCCAGCCGTTGGCGGCCACCATGAACGGCGCGGCTTTTCTGGGCGTGGAAGTGGACGCCGAGAAAATCAAGCGCCGCATCCGGGGCGGCTATTGCGACATCTGCGTGAACGATTTGAGCGAAGCGCTCCGCATCCTGAAGAACGCGGTCCGCCAGAAGAACGCTGTTTCGGTGGGCCTGGTCGGGAACTGTGCGGACGTGATCCCCGAACTCGCGCGGCGAGGCGTGGTGCCCGACTTGCTCACGGACCAGACCAGCGCGCACGACCCATTAAACGGATACGTCCCATCGGGTCTGACACTCGAAGAAGCCGCGGCGCTTCGGCGAGCCGATCCCGACGAATACTTGAAGCGCTCCTACGAGTCCATCGCGCGCCACGTTACTGGCATGCTGGATCTTCAGAAGCTGGGCGCGGTCACCTTCGACTACGGCAACAACATTCGCACCATGGCCTTCGAGCATGGGGGAGTAAAGGACGCGTACAGTTTCCCTGGATTCGTTCCAGCCTACATTCGCCCTCTTTTCTGCGAGGGACGCGGGCCCTTCCGCTGGGCTGCGCTCTCCGGCGAGCCCTCCGACATTTACCGGACCGACGACCTGGTGCTCGAGCTCTTCCCTGACAATGCCATTCTCGACCGCTGGATCCGGCTGGCGCGCAAACAGGTCAAGTTTCAGGGACTGCCGGCGCGCATCTGCTGGCTGGGCTATGGCGAGCGGGCGCTATTCGGGGAGCGCATTAATGATCTGGTGGCCAAGGGTGAGTTGAAGGCCCCCATCGTCATCGGCCGCGATCACCTTGATTGCGGGTCGGTGGCATCGCCTTTCCGAGAGACCGAAAGCATGAAAGACGGCAGCGACGCCGTCGCGGATTGGCCGGTGTTGAACGCGCTGCTGAACACCGCCTCGGGAGCAAGCTGGGTCTCGTTCCATCACGGAGGAGGAGTGGGCATCGGTTACTCGCTCCACGCAGGCCAAGTCACCGTGGCAGACGGCACGCCGGAAATGGCGAAGCGCCTGAACCGCGTGCTGACCAACGACCCCGGCATCGGCGTTGCCCGGCATGTGGACGCAGGCTATGAAGAGGCAGTAACGTTCGCGCGGAAGGCAGGAATCAAAACGCCAGTGACGAGTGACAAGCAGAAAGCAGAAATCAGAAGTCAGAAATCAGAAGACGTTGGGAGCCAGACGTTGAAATCGTAGCGTCGCACTCGCGTCGTTTCGACCGCAGCACCGAGTGTCCTGATTTGTATTTTCTGACTTCTGCTTTCTGACTTCTACTTTCTGCTTTCTGGTCATCACTCGTCACTGCTTTTCTCAACTTTTCTTGGAAGTGACGGTGAAAACTGAAGAAACTTGTTGCTCAACCTTCTTGCTCTTGCATTTCGGGCAGGCCACTTTCCGTTTGTCGTACTCCGCCAGGGTCATGATCAGGCTGAACGTCTTGTTGCATCTCTTGCAGAGATATTCATATTGGGGCATCGCCGCTGTCCTCCGAGGTCATGAAACGTGATTCTAGCAGAAAACGCAGCGTATAAGAAAGACGGCCCACGCCAAGACGCGAAGGCACAAAGAAACACAAGGCCGGGGTCTTTGCTTTTCTTTGCGCCCTTTGCGTACTTTGCGCCTTTGCGTGAAACCGCTCTCGCCGCACTTACGTCGGCCTTCGGCCTCGAAAGCTTTCCGGAAAGGAAGGACGCAAGAGACGCTGATCTGTACACCGTGTAACACGAAAAGACCAATGCGACACCCTGCTCCAGGTTCACTCTTCTTTCGCAACGCAAGTCAACTCCTCACCCTCGCGGGCCCGCCGGGGCCTCGGCGCGGCAAGGCGCTGGCGGAGCTCGGGATCATCCCCCAAGGCGCGATACTGACCCAAGGGGTTCGTATCCTTGAAGCCGGTCCAACGCGCGGCTCTCGAAGCAAAGGCGCGGAGGCTGAAGGCCGAGGCCATCGATTGCCGGGGTGCCGTGGTGATGCCGGGCTTCGTGGATTCGCATACACACCTGGTATTTGCCGGAAGCCGTGTGGGAGACTATGAAGCGCGGCTGCGGGGGCAAACCTATGAAGAAATTGCTCGCGCCGGCGGGGGGATCAAGCTCTCGGCGCAAAGAGTTCGCCAGGCTTCCGTAGATTCGCTCGTCCGGCAGGCACAAGGCTTTCTCGAGCAGTTCGCGGCTCATGGCACAACAACCCTGGAAGTGAAGAGCGGCTATGGGCTGGAAGCGGCGCAGGAACTGAAGCTCCTTGAAGCGATTCGCCGGCTGCGCAAGAGTTCCCGCCTTGAACTAGTGCCCACAGTGCTCGCCGCGCACGCCCTGCCTTCCGAATACTCGGGACGATCCGGCGACTATATCGAGTCCGTGATTCGGGACCTGATTCCACCGGTGGCGCGCAAGAAGCTGGCGGAATTCATCGACTGCTTTTGCGACCGGGGCGCTTTCAGCGTCGAGCAATGCCGGCGAGTGCTGGCGGCGGGAAAGCAGCAGGGCCTGATTCCGCGCCTGCACGCCGACCAACTCACTCGCACCGGGGCCGCTCGCCTCGCGGTGGAGTTCGAAGCGGCCTCCGCCGATCATCTCGATAAGCTCTCTAGCGCCGACATCCGCGCCCTGGGACGGTCCGATGTGATCGCAACGCTGCTTCCGGGCGCGAATTTCCATCTCGGCCTCGAGCACTACCCGCCAGCTCGAAAGCTGATTGAGGCCGGGGCCATCGTGGCGCTCGCGACCGACTTCAACCCCGGAACCAGTCCCACTCCAAACATGCAATTCATCCTTTCGGTGGCTTGCTCGGCGATGCGCATGACGCCCGCCGAGGCAATCGCCGCAGCCACCCTAAACGGAGCCTGGGCGCTGCGCCGGGGGGACCGGCTTGGCTCCCTTGAGCCCGGCAAGCAAGCCGACCTGATTGTGATGGACGTTAGTGATTACCGCGAGATTCCCTATTACTTCGGCGTGAATCATTGCCGGATGACGGTGAAGGCGGGGGCAGTTGTCAGTAGTCAGTCGTCAGTAGTCAGTTGTCCGTCGTAAGTTGTCCGTTGCTCGTAGTCAGTTGTCCATCGTAAGTATTCCGTTGAGCGAACATCCCGCCTGCTGTCATCCTGAGCGGAGCGAAGGATCTCCGCAGTTTTGCTGCGCTTAACGGCCTACGAAGAACTGCAGAGATGCTCCGCTACGCTCAGCATGACAGATATGGATGACGACGGACGCAGAGCAACGACCTGCAGACCATTGCCAACGGACAACGGACCACTGACAAAGGACAATCCCTCGTGCTAAATTCCAATCCATGCAGACCATCATCGAATGTGTTCCCAATTTCAGTGAAGGGCGCAATCCCGAAAACGTTGAGGCCATTGTTCAGGCGCTCGAGAACGGCCCAGACGTTTATATCCTGGACCGGGAGATCGACGCAGACCATAACCGGTGCGTGATTACCCTGGTCGGGACGCGGGAGAGCATTGGCGAAGCGGCCCTTCGCGGCATCGCCAAGGCGGCGGAGTTGATTGACCTTAACCAGCAACGTGGCGCCCATCCCCGCATTGGCGCTACGGACGTTGTGCCTTTCGTACCCATTTCCGGCGTCAAGCTCGAGGACTGCGTGCGCATCGCCCAATGGGTGGCGGAGCAGGCCTGGCGCCGATTCAAGATCCCCACTTATCTGTACGAAGCGGCGGCGTGCCGGCCGGAACGCCGCAATCTCGAAAACGTCCGGCGGGGCCAATTCGAAGGCTTGCGTGAGGAAGTGCGCACCAACCCCGAGCGCCTGCCCGATTTCGGCGAGGCGGCGCTCCACCCTACCGCGGGCGCAACCGTGGTGGGCGCCCGAAAATTCCTGATTGCATACAACATCAACTTGAAGACGCCTGACGTGGAACTGGCGAAGGCGATTGCCAAGAAGATTCGCGCCTCGAGCGGCGGATTCCCATGTGTGAAGGCCATGGGCGTGGAACTGAAAACTCGCCAGCTTGGGCAAGTCTCCATGAACTTGACGGATTTCGAGACCACCTCCATCGCCACGGTTTTCGACACCGTGAGCCGGGAGGCTGCGGCACAGGGCGTGGCAGTTTTAAGCAGTGAAATTATTGGGCTCGTCCCCCGGCGAGCCCTTGAGGACACTGCCGTGCAGTATCTCAAGATAGAGAACTATCATCCCCAATTGGTTTTTGAAAACCGCCTCGAGCAGATCATCCGGGAGCAGGCCGTGCCGGCTCCGGAGGGGACCCGTACCTTCCGCTCGATGGCAGAGGACTTTGTCAACGCCGTGGCGGCGCCGACGCCAGCGCCTGCCGGCGGAAGTATCGCAGCGCTGGCCGGGGGTCTGGCGGCCGCTCTCGGCGAAATGGTTTGCGGGATATCGCTGAAGCGCCAGTCGCTCGCAGTGCATCACCCACAACTCATGGAATCGCAGCGCCATCTCGGCGCGCTTCGGCAACGGTTGCTCGATAACATTGACGCCGACGCCCGGAGCTACGAAGAGGTGATGGCGGCGTTCAAGCTGCCCAAATCCACTGAGAGCGAGAAGTCCGCGCGCGCGCAGGCCATCGAAGCGGCCAGCAGGCACGCGACCTCCGTGCCGCTCGAAACGGCGGAAATGAGCGTGGAAGTTTCCGCGATTATCTCGACCTTGCGCGGCGTCACGATTCCGCTGGCCGCTCCGGACCTTGCCGTCGCGCTCGAACTTACCGGCACGGCACAACGCGCGGCGATGGAGAACGTCCGCGCCAATTTGCCTTCGATCAAAGACCGGCAGTTCCTGGAGGACGTGGAGTGCAGACTCGAGAAAGCAGTGACGAGTGACAAGCGAAGAGCATGAGTCAGGATTCAGGAGTCAGGAACGAAGACGCACGCGGAATATCGCTGAAAAAGTAGTAGGGGCCAACGAAGAATTCGCGACTTTGCTGAAGTCGTTTATACTAATCATGTTCGGCCCCGATCATGGACGAACCGCGCATCGCCTCCGATGACCGTTCAGTCTCGACGCCCTCTTTGCCTGAGGTTCATAGGACCGTAGGCATCCCCACGGGTGCGTCCTTCTGGAAGAAAGTGCTGGCGTTCTCAGGGCCTGGCTTTCTCGTCGCAGTCGGGTACATGGACCCTGGAAACTGGGCGACGGATATCGCGGGCGGGTCGCGCTTTGCTTACCAACTCATCTTCGTTCTCTTCATGTCCAATCTCATGGCGATCCTGGTTCAGGCGCTGGCCGCGCGCCTCGGCATCGTCACCCAACTCGACCTGGCGCAGGCTTGCCGCAGTCATTATTCCCGCCGCACCAGCCTGTTCCTTTGGGTGTTGTGTGAGATTGCCATCGCCGCCTGCGATCTGGCCGAGGTGATCGGGTCGGCCATCGCCCTCAATTTGCTTTTCCATATTCCGCTTTTGCTTGGGGTCTGCTTGACGGCGACCGATGTCCTAGCCATCCTCTACCTTCAGCACAAGGGGTTCCGGTACCTCGAAGCTTTGGTCGTTGCTCTCATCGGAACGATTGGAGCCTGCTACCTGGTCGAACTGCTTCTGGTCAAACCCGATCTGGTTCAAATTGGGAAGGGATTTGTTCCAACTCCGCAGCTTTTGACCAATCCGGAGATGCTCTATATCGGCATCGGCATGTTGGGCGCCACGGTGATGCCGCACAACCTCTACCTCCATTCCTCGCTGGTCCAGACGCGGGCGATCGAGCGCAGCAAGGAGGGAATCCGGACCGCGCTGCGATTCAACCTGCTGGATTACGTTGTGGCGCTCAATTTTGCTTTCTTCATCAACGCAGCGATCCTCATTATGGCCGCCGGCACATTTTATCGACACGGGCTGAATCAAGTGGCGGAGATCCAGGATGCCTATTACACTTTGACGCCGCTGCTCGGCACGCAATTGGCCGCCGTGCTCTTTGCTATCGCCTTGCTCTGTTCCGGTCAAAACTCCACCTTGACCGGGACGCTGGCCGGCCAGATCGTCATGGAAGGGTTTTTGAATATCCGCCTGGCGCCCTGGCTGCGGCGGTTGATCACGCGGCTCATAGCGATTATACCTGCGATTATTGCGGTGGCGTTTTTCGGAAGAAGCGGAACGGCCAAGCTCTTAATCTTCAGCCAGGTCATCCTGAGTCTACAGCTCTCCTTCGCCGTGGTGCCGCTGGTTCAGTTCACCAGCAACCGTGGGTGGATGGGTGAATTCGTAAACCCGCTCTGGCTGAAGATTCTCGCCTGGGTCACGGCCGGGATCATTGCCGCGTTGAACGTTTATCTCCTGGTCGTGAGCATCAAAGGCTTGGCAGGATGAAGAAGGGCGTGTGTCATGCTGAGCGCAGCGAAGCATCCGCAGTTGCTTTAACGAAGCCAACAACTGCAGATCCTTCGCTGCCGCTCAGGATGACAGGTTGGGCGGTTGGCTCTGCATGACAGGAGAGTGGGCCGTCACCCGGCAGGCCCGGGGTAAGCCGGCCGATACCGGGTGGGCAAGGATCCTCATGTTCAAGAAGATTCTCGTGGCGCTCGATCACAGCAAAGCCGACAGTGTTTTGCTGCCGCATGTAAAGGAACTGGCGATGCTCACCCACGCGGAGGTGCTGCTGCTCCACGTCTCTACAGGCTGGGCGGCGCAATGGCAGGACAATTTGAATCTTTCCGACTCGCAGGAGATAAAGGAGGACCGCCAGTATTTGGAAAGCGTAGCGCAGACACTGCGGAGCGAAGGCCTCAGCGTGACGGTGCGGCACGATCGGGGCGAGCCCGCACAAGCGATTTTGAAAACTGCGCGCCGCGAGGGCTGCGATCTCATCGCCATGGCGGCCCACGGCCATAAGCTGATTGCGGACCTGATCCATGGAACCACCATTACCAAGGTCCGGCATGAAAGCGAGATCCCGATTTTCCTGGTCAAGGCTAGGCCTGATTGATGATCCACGAAGACACCAATACGCGAAGAAAAGCAGATCCTTCGCTTCGCTCAGGATGACATGTCATTCTGAGCGAAGCGAAGAATCTGCATTTGGTTGGGGCTTTGCCGCTCAGTGTCTGTGTGCTGTAGTGTTCTAGAGGGATTCTGATATGCTGATTCCAGGTTTCGCTACACCGGAGGGAACTGCGCGCTTCCGCGATCGCTTTGCGGCATGCTTACCGGGACACTTTCGCGAAGCTCAAGGGCTCTGGATTTCGTCCATCGGCCTTGGAACCTATCTGGGGGAGCCTTCCGACGATCAGGACGCACGTTACCGGGAAGCCATCCGGCGCGCTGTTTCGTTGGGCGTCAACGTCCTCGATTCGGCAATCAACTATAGGCACCAGCGCAGCGAGCGCGCCATCGCCAAGGCTCTGGCCGCGCTGATTTCCTCGGGTGAAGCCCGGCGTGATGAAATCGTGGTGGCCAGCAAGGCCGGCTTCCTGAGTTTCGACGAGGAAGAACCGGCTGACCCTTCCGCCTATTTCCAGGAAAAACTCTTGGACCCAGGGATTATTCGCATGGAGGAGGTCGTCGCCGGCTGCCACGTTATGTCCCCCAAATACCTGGAAAACCAGATTGACGCCAGCCGCCGGAACCTCGGCCTCGAGACCATCGATATCTACTACGTGCATAACCCGGAGACGCAACTGAGCCATGTGGGCCGCGAGGAGTTCTTGCGCAGGTTAAGGGCGGCCTTTGCAGCTCTCGAAAAAGCGGTATCGGAAGGCAAAATACGGATGTACGGCACGGCAACCTGGAACGCATACCGAGTGACGCCGACTTCCGCAGAGGCCCTTTCGTTAACCGATGTCCTGCGCGTGGCGGAAGAAGTCGGGGGCAAAGATCATAGTTTCCGGGCCATCCAGTTGCCTTTTAACCTCGCCATGCCGGAGGCAGCCGTGGCCAACACTCAGCCAACGGGTCGGAAACCGGGCCCGGTTTTGCAGGTGGCGAGGTCGCACGGACTCTTGGTGTTCGCGAGCGCTGCTCTCCTGCAAGGCCAACTGACCGAGAGCCTGCCGCCGGAGTTACGGGAGTGGTTTCCGCACATGCAGACGGACGCGCAGCGCGCTATCCAGTTCGTGCGATCGACGCCCGGCATCACCAGCGCCCTGGTGGGCATGAGCAATCTCGACCACGTCAGGGAGAATCTCGGCACGGCTTCGGCCGAACCCATGACGCTCGAACAGTTCCGGGCTATTTTGCAAGGGACATGATGACCAGGTGGCACAGGCAAGAGTGCCTGTGCCACGCTGTAAATGACGGAGTTTCGCAGTCAAGGAGGAACCCTTGCCTCGCACACCATGCATCACTCTAATCACCGACTTCGGGACAACGGACCATTATGCAGGAACGATGAAAGGCGTCATCCTGAACATCAACCCCAACGTCCAGATCGTCGACATCTGCCACCAAGTCGCCGCCTACGATATCTTTGAGGCGGCTTACGCCCTGGTCCAAAGCTACCGGTTCTTCCCGCCCGATACGATCCATTTAGTGATTGTCGACCCTGGGGTGGGAACCGCCCGGCGGCCGATCCTGGCGAGCGCCGGCCATCACAGGTTCGTCGCGCCCGACAACGGAGTGCTCTCCCTACTCTTCGGGCGGGAGGAAAACGTCAAAGTCCGGCACATTACCGCGGATCACTATTTTCTGAACCCCGTGAGCAACACTTTTCAAGGTCGTGATGTGTTTGCCCCGGTAGCCGGCTGGCTGAGCAAAGGAGTACAAGAAGAGAAATTCGGAGACTTGATCACAGACTATGCAAAGTTCACGTCCCCCAAGCCGAAACGCGTGGGTGAGAACTTGATCAAGGGCATGGCTCTGAAGGTCGACGTGTTTGGGAATCTGGTTACCAACATCAGTCCGGAGGACGTTCCGGAACTGTTCGCGGAGAATCCGCCGCCTTTCAGGATAATCATCAATGATCGGGAGATTACGCGGCTTAATTTGGCCTACTCAATCGGCCGGGCCTCGGAGCTATTTGCTATCGTGGGAAGTTCCGGCTACATCGAAATCTGCACGAACAGAGGCTCTGCCGCCAAGTTGCTGAGGGCGAACCGAGGCGCGGAAGTTGGCGTGATCATCGGCAGCGGACCTGCGTCCTGACCCGGCACGATCTTCAGATCGAGAAATCTGCCACGAATGCTGCCGGCAGCCCGTTGTAGATGACTAACTCCGGGTCTTTGAGCGTCACCTTGCTATAAGGCAGCACGGAATGGGTAAGCCAGACGTTGCCGCCAACGACGCTGTGGTGGCCGACGCGGGTGCGTCCCCCCAAGATCGTGGCGTTGGGATAAACGGTCACGTTGTCTTCGAGGTCCGGGTGCCGCTTGTTCTCGTGCCCCCGATGTAATAGGCCTTCTTCATCCTTCCGAAGCGGATTGAACGCTCCCAACGTAACGCCGTGGTAAAGAGTCACCTGCGTGCCGATGGTGGCAGTCTCGCCGATCACCACGCCCGTCCCATGATCGATGAAGAACGACTCGCCAATCGAAGCGCCGGGATTGATATCGATCCCCGTATGACTGTGTGCAACTTCCGTCATCATGCGGGGAAGGAACGGCACGCCCATCAGGTAGAGGCGGTGCGCCAAGCGTTGCACCGTAATGGCCTCCATGCACGGGTAGCTGAGAAGAATCTCCTCAGGGCTGGCCGCCGCGGGATCATTCCGGAAAGCCGCCCCGATATCCGACGCCAGTAAGCCGGCCAGCTCCGGAAATTGGCCGAACAACTGTTCGGTCAATTCCTGGGCGCGATCCTCGATGTCAACCGGCGAATCCTCCCCTTGGCAGCGCCGATCGAATCGCATGGCAGAGCACAATTGCTCACGTAGCAGCGTGTCAATCTCAGCCAGATAAAGCCGGGATTCGGCGGCAGCGCTCTCCAGTTCCGTGCCTCTCCTCCGATAAAAAACAGGGAAAAGCAGGCCAAGGTAGTGCCGGCAGATCTGTGCCGCGGCCTCCCGGCTGGGCAACCGGAACTCGCACCCGTAATCGCCGGCAAGCTGCGCATCCAATGCTGTCTTGAATTCCCTTGCAAGGTCGTCGAGACGTTTTTGATTCATGGGCGGGCCTTTCTTAGTCGAGAGTCGAGAGTCGAAAGTTAAGAGTCAAAGAGTCGGGGAGTCGAGCAGTTCAATCCCGGGGATTCCAATGCTTTAACCCTGTGCCTTGCCGGGTTTCGCACTCTCGACTTTTGACTCTCGACTCTCGACTCTTCGGCTCTCCTGCGCTACCCTATGCCCTCGAAGAGCACGGTCGACAAATACCGCTCGCCTGAATCCGGCAAGACAGTCACGATCGTCTTCCCGGCGAACTCGGGTTGCTTGGCCAATCGAACGGCCACAGCCGCAGCGGCGCCGCAGGAGATACCACTCAGGATACCCTCTTCCTTGGCCAGGCGGCGTCCGTACTCGACCGACTCTTCATTCGACACCTGCTCGATGCGATCGACCAGCGACAAGTCGAGTACCTTGGGTACAAAGCCCGCTCCAAGGCCCTGTATCTTGTGCGGGCCGGGCTTTAGAGGCTGACCCGCCTTGGTTTGAGTCAGCACGGGGCTGGCCGTCGGCTCGACCGCCACCGACAAGATCTGTTTACCTTTGGTCTTCTTGATATAGCGTGAGACTCCAGTGATTGTACCGCCCGTGCCCACGCCGGACACCAGCACGTCAATGGCGCCATCGGTGTCATCCCAGATCTCGGGGCCGGTGGTCTTTTCATGGATATCCGGGTTGGCAGGATTGTCAAACTGCTGGGGCAGGAAATAGTGGTTCGGGTCGGATTCATATATTTCCTGGGCCTTCTTGATTGCGCCCGGCATTCCCCCTGGCCCAGGGGTGAGAATCAGGTTGGCGCCCAGGGCCACCACCACGCGCCGGCGCTCCAGCGACATGGTCTCGGGCATCACCAGGGTTATTTTGTAGCCGCGCGCGGCAGCCACGAAAGCAAGTGCGATGCCCGTATTGCCGCTGGTCGGCTCGATAATCTCCTTCCCCGGCGTCAGGACGCCGCGTTTCTCCGCGTCCCAGATCATCGCCGCGCCGATCCGGTCCTTCACCGAATAGCCGGGGCCGCGCCCCTCGATCTTGGCCAAGACAGTTGCTTTGCTCCCGTCGACGATGCGGTTAAGCTTGATGAGCGGGGTCTTCCCGATGCTGAACGAATTATCCTGGAAAATGTTCGACATTCGATATCCTCTCCTTAGTGAATTTGTTGTACTGAGATTCGATGTAGCCACAACGAGAACGTGTGAACTCGGAATGGCACTGGGATGATCTTGGATTTACCCCTGGCGCGCCTTACGGTCGAAACCATAAGGTGCCCAGGCTAGGTACAGATACAGCGGAGGCTCAAAGAGGCACTGCGGCCGCGCGAATTGAGCGGCGTATCGGGAATGGGCAACTCTTTAGAATCGACCATCAGTATTTCGGCACGCTCGGGTCAACCTGGTCAGACCAAGCGAGAATGCCTCCCTTCAGGTTGTGAATCTTCTGGAATCCGGCCCTCATCAAGAACTCCACGGCCCGGGCGCTACGCTGACCGGAGCGGCAGTGGACAACGATTTCACTCGCCGAATCCAATTCGTGCATCCTGTTCGGAATCTCTCCGAGCGGGATCAATGTGGAACCCGGAATGCGACAAATCTGGAACTCGTGTGGTTCACGCACGTCGATCAAAACGAAGGGTTGGTTCTCGTCGATCATCTGTTTGACTTCACGCGGCCCGATTTCAGGAACTCCAGACATATCCGATGTGTGCTCCTCCCCGCGAATTCCGCAGAACTGCTCGTAGTCGATCAACGTGGTAATCGTGGGATGGGCTCCGCAAACCGGGCAGTCGGGGTTCTTCCGAAGCTTGAGCTCCCGGAATTTCATTGCGAGCGCGTCAAATACCAGCAGACGCCCGATTAGCGTTTGGCCCTGTCCAATAACCAGTTTAATCGTTTCCATGGCCTGAAGGCAACCGACAATTCCAGGCAGCACACCCAGGACGCCGCCCTCCGCGCAACTGGGCACCAGGCCCGGCGGGGGCGGTTCGGGATACAGGCACCGGTAGCAAGGCCCCTGGCGGGCGTAGAAGACGGACGCCTGGCCTTCGAAGCGGAAGATACTTCCATAGACATTCGGTTTGCCGAGCAGCACGCACGCATCGTTCACCAGGTAGCGTGTGGGGAAGTTATCCGTTCCGTCGACGACGATGTCAAAATCCCGGAAAATCTCGAGCGCGTTCTCGGAAGTCAAGCGCGCGTCGTAGCCCACGATTTCTACGTTGGGATTGATTTCGCGGATGGCCGCCTGCGCCGACTCCAGCTTCGACTTCCCGACATCCGCGGTGCCGTGAATCACCTGGCGCTGCAGGTTGGTGAAGTCAACTACGTCGAAGTCTACGATGCCCAGCCGCCCAACACCTGCCGCGCCAAGGTAAAGCAGCAATGGCGAGCCCAGCCCTCCCGCCCCGATGCAAAGCACCTTCGCCTTCTTCAGCTTAAGCTGCCCGTCCATGCCCACTTCCGGCATGATAAGGTGACGGCTATAGCGAAGAATCTCGTCTTTGCTCAAATCGGAGACAGAAGTCAAAGTCGCTGTTGCCATTTCCTCGTCGCCCTCGGGTGCTCTTACTGTGCTGCGGGCGTCCCGCCCGCAATGGAAGGAACAATGCTCAGCACGTCGTTCTCATTCAGAGGCGTTTGTTCCTTCTGCAGGAAACGAATGTCTTCATCGCCCAGGTAGACGTTGACGAAGCTGCGCAGCTTGCCTTCCTGGTTGTAAAGATGCCGCCTAAGCTCGGTATACTCGTTGGCGAGTCTTGAGAGCGCCTCCGCTACCGTCTTCGCCTCCACTTCAACCTGATCCTTCTTCCCCACATATTGTCGAAGGGGAGTCGGGATCATTATCTTGACTGCCATTCCTTCTCCTCACGCTAAGTATCGATGTTGCAGATAGCCCCAACGTTATGTGATGCTTCAGGGAACTCGGAGATTCCAAGTCCGTGTGACACTGTAGGGGGACGGCTTGCCGTCCCTGCATCTCTACTGGTCCCGACGAGGGTAGGGCAAGCCCTACCCCTACGCGTTTCATCGCTTGGGTTATGCCCTGTCTTACTCAACGACTTCGACTGACTCGGGGTTAAATACTCCCCCGTCCTCAGCCAGCACCCAGCAAGTTACGTCTTTCGCGATGCCCCGCTCCACAGAAACGATGATATAAGAATACCACGGCCAGGCATGCTCGCGGTCATAAACAGAAGGCCGGGCGGGGTGATCCGGATGTGAGTGGTAGTATCCCAGCACATCCAAGCCGCGGGACCGTGCATCCTTTTCCATCCGCAATTGCTCAAGCGGGTCAATCAGAAAGCGGTTGCGCTCCGTTTCGCGTGTCAGGTCGTCAACAGGCAGGAGTTCCTGAGCGTAGCTTGGATTGTGCCGTAGATTCTTGAGCGCCGCGACCTCCATCACCTGCTTCGCTTCGCCGTCGACCTTGCCGAGAAGCGCCCCACAGCACTCGCTGGGATAGTCCCGCGCGCCATGCCGGCGTATCGCTTCCGTCTGTCCTTCTGTGATCCGTAAGACCATCGTGCACCCAGGTGGTGTAGGGGTAGGGCTTGCCCTACCCTCGTCGGGTCCAGCGGAAATGCGGGGACGGCAAGCCGCCCACCTACATTATCTTGCGTTTCCAGCCCTCTATAGATTAGATTCAAATTCTAGGCTGAACATGAGGAAACTGCAATGAGCGATCTGCGAGAACAGTTTAAGGCAGCGGGTTTTGAGATCGTCGACGGTGGTTCAGTCCCCGGCTCACTCGGCGTGAGGAAGTACGGATTTGTGCGCTACCTTGAACCGCAGGCTGATCAACAGTGGCTTGCTCAAGGGCCTCCTTATTTCCAGACCCGCGGCCTCGACTGCGAACTCGAGGACAAGGGGTACCAGAAGTTCTGGCGCCACGGCGACGCCCGCTTCCCCATTCGCAAAACCGACCTCCAGACACTCCACCGCTTTGACGAGGAAGTCCGCCAAATCCTCCGATTGCCGTCGCTCTACAATGAATCCTTGGGTTCAACCTGCGCGCAAACCGACTACGACCGGCTGGAAGGCAGGCCGGATCGCTGACGGGCACTTCGGCGTTCCAGTGCTTAGTTGGATCAATGAGCGCAACTCCGAATGGCACTCGGAAGGGCGGGGCTTTAGCCCCGCCGCCTGCGGGCGTGGCGTGAAAAGGGCCTTTAGGCCCTGAAGTCAACTTGCTTCAGGGGCTAAAGCCCCTAAATCTCGCCCGAGGCTAGCGGCGGGACTAAAGCCCCGCCCTTCCATCTCCGTGGAAATAAGATCGCTAACTTCCGCAACTAAGCACTAGCGTTCTTCCGCAACATGTCAGGGAAATCCACGCTTCGCGCGAGTGGCAGCCCAGGGCGGCCACGAAGGCCGCCCCTAGGCTCTCAGGATTGAGAGGCGGTCTTTGGACCTGGGACCGTCTTGTCTGCGGCATTCGAGGTCGAGGGACGAGTCGCGGCCGCGCCCCCAGGGCTCGCCCCAGGAGCAGGTTGGGCGCGCTCGGGTGCAGGCGCAGAAGGCGGCTTGGGGGCTACACTTGGAGCCTTGGGCTCCCCCGGCTGAGGGGGTGTGCCTGCCGCCGGCTGGGCTTGCGGGGTCGAAGGAGGCGCAACTTCGCGTGGCGCCTGCGGAGCCTTCGGCGGCCAGGGCCGAGGAGTCGATCGGCTTTCCGTTTGAGGGCGTCGCGCTTGCGCCGGAGCAGCCTGCGAAATGGGACGGAAGACAATCTCAATCTGAACTTTGTCCAGATCGCTGTCACTGAGTTCAACGATCTGGTCAAAGCCTTCCTGCCGAATGTCCGTCTTAGTCTGCCCAAAAGCCAGGTAGTGACGCTCGATTACGGCAGCACCGACCGACCTTTCCCGCTGCCGATCGCGCTCGATACAGATCTCCAGCGGGACGTCAAAAAGGAAGATCACGGACGGAATCTGAAACCTCTTTGCCAGATCCACGAATTCCCGGCGATGGGGCGGGGTGAGCGCTGTGGAATCCACCACGCAGAGCCGGTTCAACCCCAATCGCAATTCCGTCAGGTAGCGGACGAGCGCGAACGCCTGGGTGTTGAATCGCTGGTCCCGCTCGTCGTCACACACCCGGCCTCTCGCCCAGTCAGACGAGATGATGTGCGTGGGGCGGAAGTGGCGCTGCGCAAAAGTAGACTTCCCGCAGGCAGCCGGTCCGCAAAGCAAAACGATCGAAGGGCGGATCAGCCTTACTCGTTTCTCTTGGCCCTGATTGGCTGTTTGTTCTTGTGCCATAGTAGTTATCGTGGTTCGTTTCGCGATGTGTTGATCTGTTCATACTCGCGCCGAACTTAAAGACGTAAAGAGTCTGAAGGCTCTGCCGCGAACCTCCTGACCTCTAGGATGTAAGATACCGGATACTTGGGAATGGTTGCTCTTGGGGTTTTCCGCTTCCGGGCTCCGATGACGCGATCATTGCCCCAGACCCACCGAGCACGCGTGCTGCTCGCGGGCCGTACGTTCCTCCGCCAGGTAGGCTCGGGTGCGGCGAGTCAACTCATCGAAGTCCACTTGGTGGGCGTCGAACTCCGGGCCGTCAACGCACGCAAACCGAACTTTCCCGCCCACCGTGACCCTGCATCCTCCGCACATTCCGGTGCCATCCACCATAATGGGATTGAGGCTGGCGTAGGTATGAACGCCCCACTCCCGAGTAACCTCGGCAGCCGCGCGCATCATCGGGATTGGCCCGATCACATGCGCCGCGCCGATCTCACCCTCATGGCTCCGCCGCCAGACGCGCATCAGATCCACGACCGTGCCGTGCACGCCCGCGGTGCCGTCATCGGTCGCCCAATAGACCTCGTCGGCCGCCGCGCGCAACTCGTCGTCCAGAATGATGAGCGACGACGAGCGCGCCCCGCATAAGGCCGTGACGTGGTTGCCCGCCTTACGGAAGGCCCGCGCCACCGGCAGCAACTCGGCGACTCCCACTCCTCCCGCCAGGCACAGGACGTTGCCCACGTTCTCGATGCTGGCCGGCTCACCCAGAGGCCCCAGCAGGTCCGCCAGGCGATCGCCGGCTTCGAGCCGCACTGTAGCCCTACTTGTCTTGCCTAGCGCCTGGACGACCAGGGTGATGCTCCCCTTGGCTTCATCCCCGTCCACAATCGTCAGCGGAATGCGCTCGCTGGTCTGGGTAGGCCGGATAATGATGAACTGGCCGGCCTTCCACCGCCGGGCGATTTCCGGCGCTTCCACCTGCAACCAGGCGATCTCCGGGGTGAGCAGCCGCTTCACCACAATCAGGTTACCGGCCGGTGGCACAGGCACTCTGGCCTGTGCGGTGTCGGACGGCACAGTTACGAGTGGCTCTGCTGCGGGTGCGCTGCCGGACGGCACATCCGAGAATGGCTGTGCTTCGGGTGGCTGATAATTCAGGGCGTTGTGAATGGCCGCGGCGGCGGCGCGGCCGTCGCGCATAGCGAGGATCACCGTCGATCCGCCTCGCACCACGTCGCCGCCCGCAAAAACGTTGGGCATACTCGTCATACCGTCGGCGTCAATCACCACTTTGCCGCGTTTGGTCACAAGCTGCGGGGTGGCGCGCTGTACGGTCGGGTTGGGGCTTTGACCGATGGCCATCACCACCGTGTCCACTTCCATGCGGAATTCCGAACCCGGCATGGGCACCGGTGAGGGGCGGCCGGATTCATCAACCTCTCCCAACTGCATGCGGATGCACTCTATTTCGCGCAAGATACCCTTCTCGTCTCCGAAGAGGCGAACCGGGGCAGCCAGGAAATCGAAGTGCACTCCTTCTTCCTCGGCGTGCTCGATCTCCTCCAGTCGGGCGCGCAACTCGGCACGGCCACGCCGGAACATGATGGTGGTTTCGCTGCCCATGCGCCGCGACCAGCGGGCCGCATCCATGGCGGAGTTGCCGCCGCCCACCACCACTACCCGCTTGCCGATGCGAATCGGAGTGTCCGACTCCGGAAAGCGGAAGGCCTCCATCAGATTCAGTCGCGTCAGGTACTCGTTGGCGGTGTAGACGCCAATCAGGTTCTCACCGGGGATGTTCATCAGATGCGGAAGGCCGGCGCCCGTACCGAGAAAGATGGCCTGGAATCCTTCCGCGAACAATTCGTCCACTGCTTCCGTCTTGCCCACGATGAAGTCCGTGCGAAACTCCACGCCCATGCTGCGCAGGCGATTCACTTCGTCATGGATAATCTCACGCGGCAGGCGGAAATTGGGAATGCCGTAAGCCAGCACACCACCCAGGCCGTGCAAGGCCTCGAACACCGTCACCCGGTAGCCGTGCCGGATCAGATCATAGGCCGCGATCAGAGAGGCGGGGCCGCTTCCCACCAGCGCCACCCGCGGCCCACCGTGCGCCGGCGCTGGAGGTGCGGCGGAGGCTGTTCGACGATGGTAATCGGCCGCGAAACGCTCCAGCGAGCCGATGGCCACCGGTTCCAGTTTCTTTCCCAACAGGCAGGCGCGTTCGCAGAAGAGTTCGTGCTGGCACACGCGGCCGCAAATGCCCGGAAAAGGACTCTCCTCGCTGATCTTGTCGAATGCCCCCGCAAAATCGCCCACGGACATCAAGCCGATGAAGCCTTTGACGTTGATATGCAATGGGCAAGCATCGACGCAGGTCGGATTCTTACATTGCAAGCAGCGAAGCGCCTCAACTTGAACCTGAGCGAGTGAAAAACCCAGAGCGACCTCTTCCGGGCCCCGCAGCCGCTCTTCCGGCGAAAGCAACGGCAAGTCTTGGCGAGGCGCCTTGGGATTGGGTCTCACTCGGGGCCGGTTCTCGGGCGGCGGGGTTACTGCGGTGGTCGTGTTCTGTGTGCTCAAGGTCAGCCTCTTTCGAAGCACGCCAGGATTTGTTTGAATGACATAATGTCAGGCGTGCGGCTACAACATCGCGAAATGAAGTGCAATTCCTTTGCCAGCCTGCCGCCCGCTTTAAGCGACATTTCGCAACCTCCGAGGTTTATCAACCTGACCGGCCTCTCTGCAAACTGTCAGCCGGGCCCAGCACAGGACTCGACAATGTGGCATTTGAAACACCTGCCAGTTGAAAAATTGGGCCATTCTGCCCAGCACTGCCGGGAACAGGGGGAAGGTCAGAGTTACGTGTGCTCCCGGAGTTTTTCCATGCTGGTCCTTTGTTTTCAGAGACATTCTCGCTTTGTTCCCGCATTTTCCGTAGCCCCGACCGTAGCGCCGACCTTCAGGTCGGCATCCTGACGTGCTGACCTGAAGGTCAGCGCTACGTGAGTTGCAGCAGATCTCCACGCCGGTCCTTTGTTTTCATATACATTCTCGCTTTGTTTCGCCGATTCGTGAACGGCCGTCTTCTGTAGCCGACTTCTTGTCATTTGTTCGGCCTCGCGGCGCCGCTCGAAATCTTCGGTTCGTTTGCGCAAATTGTGCTGTTTTTGCTCATTTCACGCTCTAAATGGTGCTCATTCGTGCGCAAAACGCGCATAATCTGCATCACTCAAAATAGTGATGTCCTGTGTTTTCAGGTACTTCTTAGCTTCGTTCCCACTATTTTTCATTTTTTGTTGTTCCCTGCATTCCCCCACAGCCGGGACCCTTCCGCCTTCCCCTGCGCCTCAGTGCGCCCCGGCACCCGTGCGCGACAATCTGTCCGAGAAAATGACCATCTTAATAGGCTATCACAAGTCCGCGAACTTGTCAAGCGGAAAATGCAAAAAAGTGAGCAGACTTTCTCGGATTCCCTCGCACTGCCCGGCCAGTGCGCGCCAGGAAGGGTTCCTACGACGAATTGTCGTAGCATCTCAGTTTTAGGTTGTAGCGCCGAGTTTACCTCGCCGAATGGCGGCGTAAAGCCGCCTCTACGTCAGACTGAGGCACCACGCGAATTGTCCTTTGGCGGCGCGCCCGCGGTCGGAAAATCACAACCTGTCACTTCCCTGTTAGAACCGGCTTAAAAGGGGAACCATTTTCACCGATTTGGAGGGAACCAGGAGTTACCGGTTTTGGTTCCCACCGACACGACAGCGTGAGCTGCGGCTGGCACCGGCAGCCGTTACTGGTCGAGTTTTTTCTTTGCCCGTTCGAATCAAGCCATCAGGCCTATCTTTCTGCGCCGTCAACAGGAACCGGAGCGATTGAAGACCGTGCAGAAGCAACATTCCGTTGACGCGAGCCTTGCCCAGTAAATGGTAATGAGTATTTTCGAACTAAGGCCCAGTGCGAAGGGCGTTGATGATACTCTCGGCCGCCTCGATCAAAGTGCCGCTCTCCGCGTGGCTTAACCGGCCAAGGACCACCAGGAGTCGCACCCTGCCGATGAAGTTTTGGAGGTCCAGAATCGCGGCCCTGTCGCCGTTACGATTCGCAACGGACGCCGTGGCAGGACCCAATGCGGCCAGGGCCGCGTTGAGTGGGGCCAAAAGGAACTGACCCAGGGCGGGGCTGAGCATTCCCGCGGAGACAAGCCCGTCCACGGCATTTTCCAAACTGGAGATCTGCGACTGCGGAGTAGGAGGAGCCGTCCCCGTCCCTGTCAACCCTACGGTCTGCGTGCTGCCCGCCACGCCATTGTTGTTGTCGGTGATCGTCAGCGTGCCGTTGAGCGTGCCGGTCGTCGTGGGGAAGAAGGTCACATTGATCGTGCAGGAACCACCGGCCGCGACACTACCCGCGCAGTTGTCGGTCTCCCCGAAGTTGGCGCTCGTGGCGATGGTGGTAATGGTGAGCGCGGCAGCGCCCGTATTGCTGAGGGTAACTGGCTGCGACACGCTCGTCGTCCCCACGCTCTGATTACCGAAATTCAGGCTAGGTGGGGAGACGCCTGCCACGGCCAAAGGCGTCAGCTTGAATACCGTCCCCCCACCGGAAGCACTGCCGCCCTGAGCCCAGTCTACGCCGCGGGTGGTGCCATACAGGTCACCCTGCGCGTCCGATATTACACCTGCATCGGGAAATGCGCTGTCCGCCCCACCGGCGAAGTTGTACAACACGGTCCCGTTGCCGGATGTATCCACCTTGTACACCGTTCCGCAGCCGTGCTCGCAACTACTTCCGCTTCCGCCCCCGAAGGTAGTGCCATACAGGTTGCCCTCCGCGTCCCGGATTAAATTTCCGTAGGGCCCCCAGCCGTTGTGTTCCTCTCCAAAGCTGCTGAAGAGCACGGTTTCCTTGCCGGTGGTATCCAGCTTGAACAATGCTCCGCACCCGCTGCTCCCGCATTCGGCGGAACCGCCAGCGCCAGTAGTGCCATACAGGTTGCCCTCCGCGTCCAGCACTAAACCTCCCCGTGGACCTGCGCCGTCCCCCCCAGTCCCGGTGAAGCTGTAGAGCACAGTCTCCTTGCCGGTCGTATCCAGCTTAAAAACCGTTCCGTTACCGTAAGTGCCGCCCGAGTAGGTCGTACCATACAGGTTGCCCTGCGCGTCCCGCACTAAACCTGCCATGGGATTTGCGCCGTCTCCCCCAGTGCCGGTGAAGCGGTAGAGCACGGTCTCCTTGCTGGTCGTATCCACCTTGAATACCGTCCCGCACCCACCAAAAGACGTGCACGGAGACGTAGTATTACCGCCATCGAAAGTAGTACCATACAGGTTGCCCTGCGTATCCCGCACTAAACCTGCGTAGGGTTGGAGGCCGTCCCCCGCAGTCCCGCCGAAGCTGTAGAGCACGGTCTCTTTGCCCGTCGTATCCAGCTTATAAACCGCTCCGTCCCCGTGAGTGCCGCCAGCGCTGGTCGTGCCGTACAGGTTCCCCTGCGCGTCCAGCACTAAACCGGCGTTGGGGTTCAGGCCGTCCGACGCGATGAAGCTGTGGAGCACGGTCTCCTTGCCGGTCGCATCCACCTTGAACACCGTCCCGCAGCCAATCCCAATGCCCGAGGAGCACGAAGCATCGCCGCCATAGGCGGTCGTACCATACAGGTTGCCCTGCGCGTCCCGCACGAGAGTTGAGCCGTAGGGAACTACGCCGTCCGGCGAGCCCGTAAACGAATGCAGCACAGTCTCTGCGTAAGTCGGGCTAACCACCTGCACCAGCGTATTCGACGTGCTGCCGGCAAAGATCGAGTCGCCGCTGTAGACCGCCCAGAGCGACGACGTACCCACCGGCAGCTCCGAGGTTGTAACGCTGGCCGTGCCGCCACTCACGGGCGCGGTCAAGCTCCCGCTTCCGTTGGTGAACGTCATCGTACCGGTGGGCGTGCCCCCAGGCTGCCCCGTGACAGTCGCCGTAAACGTCACCGATGCTCCGAAACCGGACGGATTCGGCGACGAAGTCAACACTGTAGTGGTGGGCAAGGTCTGAGCTTGCGCCGATGGCGCTGCAACGACCGCCAGCCCAAGCAGAATTGCCAAGGCCAGCGCGGCGTCTGCCGCTCGCGTGCGTATTCCAAGAATCCCGTTCCGATGTTGCGATGGGTTATTCATAATTCCGCTCCTTTTCTTATTGAATCGTTCGGTCATGTTTTTCCCGCGGCCTTGATTCATGAGTCAGCGATGGGGCCCGGGCATGATCCGAAATCGCGAATGCATTTGTCACCGTCCGCTCGGCGGGGAGAAGAAAATGGCAGCGCCGGGCCCGCTCACCTGGCCCTGGTTGGGCTCAAAACTGAGAGGCAGCTTGCCGTAATTCGCGACCAGCTCGGGCTGAGTTTTCGCGGGCGCGCCGGACACCTGACGCTCAGGGAGAATATTCTTTACGGCTCGTATTCTCGGAAGAAGACCTGACCCCACAATGGCGAGAAATGAGTAGCCAACACATCCCGACCAGACCACAATGCGCTTTGTCGCGGCCCACCACTGCCTGGAACCACTGAGGCGCGAGAGCACGTACAACCTCCACTGAAGTGAGAATTGAGATGAGCGCTCACAGTGTAAGGTCCAAGATGGCGAATGTCAAATTGAGTTATTGTTACGCATTAAGTATGACGTTACTACGTAATACACAGGCGGATTGTCCCCTGACGGAAAAGAAACGGGTTGCCCGCAAGCCCGTAAGAAAGTGGGAAACCTGAGGTGAACCCACTTTGTTTAGGCATTCAAAACGGCTGCCCCGCCCGAAACGACCAGATCCGCTTTGCACCTATCGCAATTGAGCAATCGGCACGTACTCCGCTTCGTTGAAAGGATTTAAACCAGGACATTACCGGGCACACCCCAGGGCGGTTGTTTTCGCCGCTCCTGTGTTACGATGGGTTTTTGTTCACCGGATTTCCCGATCAACAGATTTCCCGATCTTGAGAGTCAGCGATGATTCTGGCGATGGTTCCATTCAAGGGCGGCCTCCCTGCCAAGGTTTTCCCGCTGCCCGCTACTGTTGACAATGCTCCCATGGTTTGGACTCCTGATGGCCGCGGCATCTCTTTTGTCAACAGCGTGAATGGCGCGGATAACGTCTGGGAACAACCGGTGGCGGGCGGCCCGCCTAAGGCCGTAACGCATTTCACATCGGACAAGATCTTCGATTTCGATTGGTCCCACGACGGTCGTCTGGCCCTCTCCCGCGGCACCGACACGACCGACGCGGTGCTGATCAGGAATTTCCAATAACGACCAAGACGAATTCGCGTTGCCGGTTATCGAGAGGCTAAGCGGCAGCGCTATATCGAGGGCAGTTTTCTCTGGACCGCCTGCAGGAATTGTGTTAAACCACCGCCATGCAAAGTGTACGCGGGAGCAAGCTCGCCTGTCTCGCATGCGTGTTGTGGCTCCTGTGGGCCGCCCCGCCGCCGCGGCGCAACTTATCGCTCCTGCGGATGAACGCTACTTCGAGGCCTATCGCCGCGGCGACCCAATCACCCAATGGCCCCTGAAGAAGACACTGCAGCAGATCCCGCAGCTCAGAGGGCTCAAATCCACCGCAGATCAATCGCAGCTTCCCGAGATTTTGCGCCGAGCCGGTGCGAATGTCCAAGAATTCGTCGCGGACTTCGTGAGTACCACTGCGCTCGAGACCCTCGACACTACGGAGTCCCTGGCGGGGTATGCCGGCAGAGTCCACTCGCCAAAGGGCAGCACGCAGAAGTATCGCTACCTGATGCTGGCTCGGCGGGAGGGCAACGCTTTCTCTCTTATCGAGTACCGCACGGATCTACAGGGCCGGGAAGAACAACCTCACAAACCAATCAGGGGCGTCCTCAAGTCTACAGGCTTTGCCGTAACCCAGCTTTACTTCGGGCCGCGGCAACAGCCCTCGTCTGACTTTCGATACCTAGGCCGGCAGAAGATCGGCGGCAGCCCCGCCGAGGTGGTTGCGTTCGCCGAGCACGTTGACCCCGTGGCGGTTATGGGCCGCTTCAGCATTGGCGAAGCCTCCATACCGATTCTTGTCCAGGGTGTGGCCTGGATTCGTAGCAGCGATTACCAGATCCTCAGGATGCGGACGGACCTCCTCGCACCTCTCCCGCCACTCGCACGGGTGACGACGCTTGTGGTCAGTATGCAAGGACCCAGTTTCAAGATAGTCCCACAGCTTTGTGGCTGCCCCGAGAGGTGGAAGTCGAGGTGGGCTTTGGCGCCCGCCTGTACTCTAATCATCACAAGTATTCGGATTATCGGCTCTTCCGGGTCGAGTCCCTCATCAAGCCGGATTAGGCGTGTCTAAGTTCGGTGTAGAAGCGGCTTTACGCCGCCAGTTGGCGAGGTAAACTCGCCGCTACGACATTACTCGGTAAGCGACGGGGTGGTTGTTTTCTTCGGGCCTGTGTTACGATAGCTTTTTGTTCACCCGAAATCCCGATCAACCGATTTCCCGAGATTGAGAGTCAGCAATGATTCTAGCGATGGTTGACGACCTTCTGTTTCTCTCCAAAATCCAGGAGACGGCCAAACACCTCGGTGTCGTGGTGCAGGCGGCGCAGTCTGAGGGCTTGCCGGAACTGGCAGTCGAGGCCGCTCCGACCGCCCTGATTATTGATCTCAACCATCGCTCCGGGAAGGCGTTGGAGGTTTTGCGGGCTCTCAAGGCTGAGGCCAGGACCGCAAACATCCCGGCCGTGGGTTTTGTATCTCACGTCCAGACCGAACTCATTGCTGCGGCGCGAGACGCCGGCTGCGATCTGGTTCTGGCGCGCTCGGCTTTTTCGAGCCAACTGCCGGGCCTTCTACAGCAGTTTTCAAAGCTAGAGATGCCGGGTCCCGGAGGGACCCAAGGTCATTAGCCGTAGGTGAAACCTACGGAGAGCGCGCCCGCTGGTTGCCCAACCCCGAAGGGGTTGAACGAGCGCGCCTTCGACCCCTTCGGGGTCGCCAGAAGTCGAGGGGCGTTGGCCAACAGACCGTAGGTTTCACCTACGGCTAATGATCTTGATGCCCCTCGGGCATCCATTGTCCAAGGACGAACATGAAATCGCTTCGATTTTCTGCCCTGGCGCTCGGCGCCTCATTTTTCGCGGCTCTTGCCGCAGCGCAATCCGCTGCGCCCCAAGTAAAGTACCCCGACTTCCCCAGCGAGACGCCCGCCAAGTTCTTGCCGGTGACGACCACCTTCGACTTCACCAGGCGCGACGTGATGATCCCCATGCGCGACGGCGTGAAGCTGCACGCGGTGATCGTTATTCCGAAGGGGGCGCGGCGGGCGCCGATCCTGCTGACGCGCACGCCGTACAACGCCACGGGCATGGTGACCCACGCGGACAGTTCACACCTCGGCCCGATCCTTGAGGGCTATGACAACCTCACGGAAATCATCGTGGAAGGCGGCTACATCCGCGCCATCGAAGACATACGCGGCAAATACGGCTCCGAGGGCGATTATGTGATGACCCGCCCGCTGCACGGCCCGCTGAACCCGACTCCTGTCGATCACTCCACGGATACCTACGACACCATCGACTGGCTGGTGAAGAACGTTCCGGAATCGAACGGCAATGTCGGAATCCTGGGGATCTCGTACGATGGTTTTCTGCCCCTGATGGCGCTGGTGAACCCTCACCCGGCGCTCAAGGTTTCGATTCCCATGAACCCCATGGTGGACGGTTGGAGGGGCGACGACTGGTTTCACAACGGCGCCTTCCGCGAGCAGAACATCACCTACGTTTACGACCAGGAGGCGACGCGCTCCTCGCGAGGAGAAGTGGTGGACGGACACCTTTGACGACTACGACCTCTACCTGCGGGCGGGATCGGCGGGCGAACTCGGGCGGCTGCACGGGGTCGAGCAGGTGGGCTTCTGGCGCAAGCTGCTGGAGCATCCGAGCTACGACGCCTTCTGGCGCGACCAGGCCATGGACCGCATCCTGGCAGGCCAACCGCTGAAAGTGCCGATGATGCTGGTGGGCAGTTTCTGGGACCAGGAGGATATCTACGGCGCCGCGGCCGCCTACAAAGCAATCAAGCCGAAAGACACCGGCAACGACAAGGTCTTCCTGGTCATCGGCCCCTGGAATCACGGAGGGGAGCAAGGCGATGGCAGCACGCTCGGCCCGCTGCATTTCGGGAGCGACACCGGGCTCTACTTCCGCCGCGAAATTCTGCGGCCGTTTCTCGACCATTTCCTCAAAGATGGCGCGCCGCCCATGGATACCGCGCCCGCCACAATGTTTGAAACCGGCACCAATGTGTGGCGCCGGCTACCTGGCTGGCCGGCGGGCTGCGCCAACGGATGCGCGATCCGCCCCACGCCGCTTTATCTCGAGGCCGGGCTGAAGCTGGGGTTTTCGCCGCCCGGTGCCGGCGATGCGGCATTCGACGAATATGTCTCCGACCCTGCCAAACCCGTGCCCTACGTTCCGCGGCCGGTTCGGCCCATGGGCTACGACGAAGAACACCCGTGGCCGCATTGGCTGGTGGAGGACCAGCGGGAAGCCTCCGGACGCACGGACGTTCTAGCGTTCGTTTCTGATGATCTTACGACCCCGACGAAGATCAGCGGGCAGCCCGTGGCGAATCTGGTCGCCTCAACCAGCGGCACGGACTCCGACTGGGTGGTGAAGCTGATTGATGTCTACCCCGACGAGGTGGCAGGCGAGCCGCACCTGGGCGGTTACCAACTGATGATCGCGGCGGACATATTCCGCGGCCGCTATCGCGATAGCTTGGAAACACCCAAAGCCCTGGCGTCCGGTGAGCCGCTGCTCTACCGCTTCGCCCTGCCGACGGCGAACCATGTCTTCCTGCCGGGCCACCGGATCATGGTGCAGATTCAGTCCAGTTGGTTCCCGCTCTACGACCGCAATCCCCAGACCTTCGTGCCCAATATTTTCTGGGCGAAGCCGGAGGATTTTCGCAAGGCGACGCAGCGGGTCTACCACGCGCCCGGCCACGCAACCTTCGTTGAACTGCCGGTCGTCACCGGGCCCTGAAAGAACCGATTGAAGGGGCGGCTAGTACTGAATGACGGAATACGCCGTGATAACGTGGCTGCTTGAAAGGGCGGGGCTTCAGCCCCGCCGCCTCCGCGAACGCGACGGGTTGGGCCTTTAGGCCCTGAAGCGATGTTGCCTCAGGGGCTAAAGCCCCCGATGACGAGCCGTTTTCCGCGGCGGGGCTGAAGCCCCGCCCTTCCCGCTGCTCTGCGAGATGACGTGGAATTTCGTCAGCAGGTACTAGAGCCACTTGGATGTAGTTCAGAACAAATTCCAGCTATGGTTTTTTGGTCTGTAGTTCGGGGAACAGAAATTGGTCGAGGATTAACCTGGCGGCTTCTTGAATCGGGACGGGTGTTCCGTTGTGCTTGAGGCAAACCACTCCGTCTTCGCCGACATCGATCGATAGAATCATTGAAAACTCGGTTCCAGATACAGCTATTTGTTCACGCTCCTTGCGGAGGCTTATCTTCAACTCACGGCGATTCGTGGGCTGGGCCAGACTGGAGACATTCGGCGCCCACACCATCCTCTCATGCGCAGAGCCGTTGGTAGTTCCAACTGCGACGGACTTTTCCTGAGCCTCCCTGGCCTGGGCAGTAATCTCCTCCCATAAATTATTGAACAGCACCTCGGCGCCCTCAGCCAAAGCCTTGTTGCGTTCCGCCAGCCTGCGTCGTTGTTCCACACGTTCGTCGATCCAGCTCATGGGTTTTCATTCTATGAGGACGTCAAGCAAAAGTCAAAGCTACCACTGCCCTCCCCGCGATTAGAAAATCCAGGCGACGCCACTTTCAAAAACCAGAACCCGCGCTGCCAGCTTGCATTACCGTGGTAATATAGGGACATGAGATTGGCACGATCCAAAGTTACGGCGCAAGGACAGATATCGGTGCCCGCAGAAGTTCGCAGGAAGCTCGGCATCGGCCCAGGATCGGTTCTGGAGTGGAGCAATGAAGGTGAGAAGATCGTCGTGCGGCGGTCGGCTCGGTACAGTTCGGAGGATGCCCATCGGGTGCTTTTCCCCGAGGGGGCCCCGAGGCGTCGGACCCTCGAAGAACTGAAACAGGGAATCCAAAAGTACGTGCGGGAGCGTCATGCGCGCCGTTGATACCAATGTCCTCGTGCGGCTCCTCACCCGTGACGATGCTCGGCAGTCGGAGTCAGCCGACCGGTGGGTGGAAACCGGCGCTTGGGTCTCAATCTTAGCCCTCGCAGAAACTGCTTGGGTCCTTTCCACGGTGTACGGACGCAGCCCCGGCGAGATTGCCTCTGTAATTGAGATTCTTCTCAACCACAAGGATTTAACACTACAAGACTCAGACGCTGTTGCGGCGGCGCTCAAGTGTTTCCGGAAGCGGCCAGCGCTGGGCTTTTCAGATTGTCTTCTGCTGGAACTGGCCCGGAAGGCCGGGCATTTGCCGCTAGGCACGTTTGATCGTGAACTGAGCAAACTTGACGGAGCAGAAAAGGTATAGACTTTGCTACTCGCAGGCGCGTCTTCAGGATGCAGAACGCCTAGTCATTCAATCTTCACAGGAGGATATTCAAGGATGAAGAAACTGCTGCTGTTTTCTGCGGTCTTCTGTCTACTCGTATGTTCAATTTACGTGCAAGCAGCCAAGAAGGCTAAGGCCGACCTGTTAAACGCCAAAGGCGCGCCAGTGGGCACTGCCATATTCACCCAGAAAGCCAATGGGGTTCAACTGGACCTGAAGGTTTCCGGTCTTACTCCCGGCGTGCACGGGTTCCACGTTCATAACGTGGGACGCTGCCAGGCGCCCGATTTTGCGTCGGCGGGTCCGCACTTCAATCCGGAAGGAAAGCAACACGGCTGGGATAATCCGATGGGCCATCACTTGGGCGATCTGCAAAACCTGGAGGTAGGCCCCGATGGCAAAGCCCACGTCCGCGTAATGGTCCCCGGGGTGACGCTGGGAGAAGGGCCAAGCTCGCTCTTTCACGAGGGTGGCACCGCGCTGGTTATCCACGCCAAGCCGGATGACGGGAAGACCGATCCGGCAGGAAATGCCGGTCCGCGCGTTGCTTGCGGAGTGATTATCAGGTAGTTCCTTCTCAATTGTGCGGCTCTGCCGCTGTGAAGGAATCCGTGGGGGCACGCCATGGCGTGCCCTTACGCAGTAACCTTGGCAGTTGCGAACGCCAACCCAAGCAGGGTTTTTTGCTCCAACTCGTGCGCCTTGCCGGAGCCTGTGGCAGGGCTGGGACTGGCGGAGCGCTTTATGGAACGTACCGGCCGACCTCTGAAGATTCGGCGGAAGCGCGGCATCACATAGAAAAGCGCTCCCATGTTGGCGGGTTCCTCCTGCACCCACACGATTTCCCGCGCCGCACTGTGCTGATTAATCGCTGCCGTCAGTGCGTGTTCCGGAAAGGGATAAAGCTGCTCGAGGGAGACAATGGCGGTTCGCAAGTCGTTCAGCTTTTTGCGCTCGGCGCGAAGCTCGTGCACGATCTTGCCCGTGGCCACCAGGATGCGCTCCGCGCGGGCGGTTTCCTGGTCGGGGATGACGGGCGCAAACGGGCGTGAAGTCAGGGCTTCGAGACCCGATGCGGCGCCCGAGTACCGGAGCAGGCTCTTGGGAGTGAGCACCACCAGGGGCTTGCGCCAGGCGCGCAGGGCCTGACGGCGCAACAAGTGGAAATACTGAGCGGCGGTGGACGGCTGGCAGACCTGGATGTTGTCCCGCGCGGCGAGCTGTAGGAAGCGCTCGAGGCGCGCGCTCGAGTGTTCCGGCCCCTGGCCTTCGAAGCCGTGCGGCAAGAGCAGAACTAGTCCTGAGAGCAACCCCCACTTATCTTCACCGGCGGCAATAAACTGGTCGATCATCACCTGCCCGCCGTTGGCAAAGTCTCCGAATTGCGCCTCCCAAAGAACAAGCGTTTCAGGGTAGTCGCGGCTGAACCCATACTCGAATCCCAACACGGCAGCTTCTGAAAGGATCGAATCGTAAACCTCGAAGCGGCCCTGTCCGGCTTGCAAATGGCAGAGGGGTGTATATTCCGCTGCGGTTTCCGTATCGAAAAGCACGGCATGGCGTTGGTTGAAAGTGCCTCGGCGGCTGTCCTGTCCGCTCAATCGAACCGGAATCCCCTTGCGCAGAAGCGAACCAAAGACCAGAGCCTCCGCCATTCCGAAATCCACGGGGCGCTCGCCGCGTGCCATTTGCAGCCGCTGCTCGATAAGGCGCTTGATTTTGGGGTGGACGTTAAAACCTTCCGGCGGGCGCGCGAGTGACTCGCCGATTTGGCGAAGCTCATCCGTCGCGACGCGCGTATCAACCTCGAACGCGGAATCGTACGCGCCGCCGGTATAAGCGTCCCAATAAGCGGGCATCTCGCGCAGCATCGGAATCTTGCGAATGGTGCGGGCCGTCTTCAGGTCAGCTTCGTATTGAGCGCGGATTTTCTGAATCGTCCCGGCGGGGTCCACTCCAATCCGCCGCGCGTAGGATTCCCAGAGGGGAGGTATCTGGGCGATTTTGCGATAGCGCACGGGCTGCGTCACCGTAGGGTCGTCCAATTCGCTGTGCCCATGGCGGCGGTAGCCAATCAGGTCCACGACCACGTCGCTCGAGAAGGCGTAGCGATATTCCACCGCCAATCGCGCCACGCGCACCACCGCCTCAGGGTCTTCCGCGTTGACGTGGAAGATCGGAATGGGCAGCCGCTTCGCCACATCGGAGGCAAACCGCGAAGCGTAAAGGTCCTCAGGGTTGGCGGTAAACCCGATCAGGTTATTAACCACCACGTGCACCGTGCCGCCCACCGAAAAACCGCGCAGGGTTGCGAGATTCAGAGTTTCCGCCGCAGTTCCCTGCCCTGCTAGGGCTGCATCGCCGTGCAGCAGGATGGGCAGAATCCGCCGCGGACCCTCCTCGCCCAGCCGCGTTTGCTTGGCGCGAGCGCGGCCTACGGCCACGGGATCGACGGCCTCGAGGTGGCTGGGATTCGACACCAGATGGATGTGAAGCATCTGGCCATGCTGGGTTTGATAGTCTCCGGTGGCGCCCAAGTGATATTTGACGTCGCCTCCGCCCAGCACACGCCGCGGATCGATATCTTCGAAGCGAGCGAAGATATCCATCGGCGACTTTCCCGCCACCAGAACCATGACGCTCAGCCGCCCGCGATGGCTCATGCCCATGACAATCTGTTCAGCGCCCAACTGCCCAGCCCTGTCCAAGGCCTCGTCCAGAAGCGGAAGCAAAGCGATGACGCCCTCGAGCGAGAATCGCTTCGTGCCGGGGTAGCGGGACTGGAGCACCTGCTCGAACAGCCCCGCCTCAATCAGGCGCATCATGATGTGCGGCCGGTCCGGCGCTATCACATCCGTCTCCAGCCGTTCCGCAACCCAGCGGCGCTTCTCGGCCAGCGGGATGTGCATGAACTCGGCGCCGATCTTGCCGCAATAAATGCGCCGCGCGTAGTCTGCAATTTCCCCTGCCAAGTCGAGTTCCGGAACTGCCTCCGGCTCGAGGCATCCGACGGGGTCAAGGTCCGCCTGAAGGTAGCCCCAGCGGCGGAAGGATTCCAGCACACGTTCCTTTTCTTCCCTGCCTGTGTCCATGATTTCAGTATACAGTCGTCAGTTGTCAGGCGTCAGTGGTCCGTTGTGTTCTCGTTACCTTGACCGGGTTGTTGCGAGTGTGTTAGGTTGGGTTGTTTAACGTTAACAGGTTATGTCGCTTGAGAGAGAGAGTTCGGCGCCGACGCGGGCGGCTCTGAAGCGCACGGCGCTCAACGGACTGCACAAATCGCTCGGGGCCAAGATGGTGGAGTTCGGCGGGTGGGAAATGCCGGTCGAGTATTCCGGCATCATTCAGGAGCACCTCGCCGTGCGGAACACAGCCGGGCTGTTCGATGTCAGCCACATGGGGGAGATTGAAATCAGCGGCCCCCACGCTTTGTCTCTCCTCCAACACATCACCTCGAACGACGCATCCCGCCTGAGGGATTTTCAGGCCCAATACAGCGCTCTGATGCATCCCAAGGGGAGCTGTGTCGATGACTGTGTAGTGCATCGCTTGACGCACGATCAATTTCTCATCTGCGTCAACGCGGCCAACACCGACAAGGATCTCGATTGGATCGTTGAGCACAACTCCGTGGGCGCCGAGGTGCGCGACGTTTCGAGCGACTACTCACAACTTGCGCTGCAAGGACCGCGCGCTGCGGTAAATCGTCTCCAAAGTAAGCGGACGTCGAACTTTCGGGGCTCAAGTATTATTGGTTCTGCCGCGCCCGGTTCTGCGGTGTGGAGGGCCTCCTGGCGCGCACCGGTTATACCGGCGAAGATGGATTTGAATTCTATTTCGCGCCAGGCGACTCCGAGCGGGTGTGGAGCGCGCTGATCGAAGCCGGCAAGTCCGAAGGATTGATTCCCGCGGGACTGGGCGCCAGGAACACCTTGCGTCTGGAAGCCGGCTACCCGCTTTACGGGCATGAACTCGATGAGGATACGACCATGCTCGAAGCCAACCTGGGCTGGATTACCAAGATCGACAAGGGCGAGTTCATCGGCCGTGATGCCCTGATCGAGCAGCGGGCCCGAGGCACGCGCAAGAAACTGGTGGGTTTTGAAATGACAGGCCAGGGAATTGCGCGCGATGGCTATGATCTCTACGTAGCAAGCGCGTTGGCGGGGCGCGTGACAAGCGGTTCATACGCACCGTTTTTAAAGAAGAACATTGGTATGGCATACACCTCCTCTCCGCTGGCGAGTCCGGGCGGTGAGGTCGAGATCGAAATTCGTGGCAGGCGGGCAGGGGCGCGGATCGTTCCTCTGCCCTTTTACAAGCGGCCGAAGAGCGGATAGTCTGTTGATCGGGAAGCGCGAAATTCGAAAATCGAAATTCCCCACGAATTTCGGTTATGGAGAGAGGGAACGTCAATGTATCCTCAAGAATTTCTCTACACCAAAGAGCACGAATGGATCCGGGTGGACGAAGAAATCGGCACTATCGGCATTACGGACTTCGCCCAGAAGGAATTGGGCGACATTGTTTACGTTGAGGTTGCAAAGCCCGGCGAGCACGTCGCGGCTAACGAAAGCCTGGGGACCGTCGAATCGGTGAAAGCGGTTTCGGAGATTTTCTCTCCCGTCAGCGGAGAGGTGACGGGCGTGAACGCCAAATTGCAGAACAATCCGGAAATGCTGAACACCGATCCGCACGGCGAAGCGTGGCTGGTCCAAGTGAGGCTATCGGATCGAGGCGAGATCGAAAAGCTGATGTCCGCCGATGAGTACGAAGCCTTTATCCAGAAGGAAAAGTCAACCTAATGCGTTATTTGCCAAACTCTGACTCCGACCGCGCCGCGATGTTGAACGCCACCGGCCGAAGCAGCGTGGAAGAGTTCTTTGACCGGATTCCGGAGGAATTACGGTTGCGGGGCCCGCTAAACCTCCCGGGGCCCCTCTCCGAACCCGAGATCCTGGAATACTTTCGCCAAGCCGCGCAACGGAGCGCAGCCGGAGTACGTCTCGCTTCTGGGCGCCGGGGCGTATACGCACTACGTACCCGTGGCCGTCAACGCTTTACTTTCGCGAAGCGAATTCTTCACCGCTTACACGCCGTACCAAGCGGAAATTGCCCAAGGCACGCTGCAGGCGATGTTTGAATTCCAGACCCTGATGACGCAACTCACCGGCATGGAAGTCGGCAACGCATCGCTTTACGACGGCTCCACGGCCACGACTGAGGCCGTTTTGATGGCCTTGCGCGTCACGCGCCGCAACCGCGTCCTGGTGGCCCGCACCGTGCATCCGGAGTACTACCAGGTCCTACAGACATTCGTCCGCCATCAGGGCACCGAGCTTGTGCAACTCCCTTACGAAGAATCGGGCCAGCTCGATCTCCCCAGCCTCGAAACCGCGCTCAATGACGCGACGGCTGCGGTAGTCGTGCAATCGCCCAATTTCTTCGGAGCTATCGAACGCACGGCACAGATTGCGGAGGCGGTGCATCGCAGCGGTGCTCTTCTGATCGTGAGCATCGCCGAACCGCTATCGCTGGCGGTGGTCAAGCCGCCCGCGAGGCGGATATCGTCTGCGGGGAGGCGCAATCCTTTGGTGTGAAAGTGGCCTTCGGCGGGCCATACCTTGGCTTTTTGACCGCCAAGGAGAAGTTCCTGAGGCAGATGCCGGGCCGCTTGGTCGGCCAGACGGTCGACAAAGAAGGCCGGCGGGGCTTCGTCTTGACTCTTGCCACGCGCGAACAGCACATCCGGCGCGAGAAAGCCACCTCCAATATTTGCACCAACCAGTCGTTGTGCGCCCTGGCTGCGACCATTTACCTCAGCCTGCTGGGGAAAAACGGACTGAAGAGGCTTGCCGAATTGAACCTTGCCAAGGCCCATTACGCTGCCCGGCAGCTTGCGGCCATTCCGGGCGTGATTGCGCCGTTTCGCGCCCCGCACTTTAACGAATTCGTGGTCAAGCCCCCCTGCGATGCCGACGAATTGCTCGCCGAATTGCGGAAAGTAAAGATCATTGGCGGCCTCAACCTGGAGCGCTTCTATCCGGAACTGAGAAACCACCTGCTCGTCTGTGTCACCGAAACAGTCAGCCGTGAAGCGATTGATCGCACGGTCGAAGCCTATACGCGCACGGTCGAATGCACTGCAGGGAGCGCTGAACTTACGGGGTGCAAGACCGCGGTTTGACGTTCGGCCGATCTTTGTGGCCGCCCTGACGCAACCCCCGGTTCACCTGAGCGAGAAATTATGGAAAATCGAATTCGCGAGGCTCGGCCTCACGTCAACCGAAACGAGAAGCTGATCTTCGAGAGGAGTACACCCGGGAAAGTCCGGTGTGGACTTCGCGCCGCTCGATGTGCCTCCTGTTTCTCCGGAAGAAGTCCTGGGCCCGGAACTGAGTCGTAGCGAAGTCGAAGGTTTTCCGGAACTCTCGGAATTGGAAGTCATCCGTCACTTCACGCGCCTTTCGACGTGGAATTACGGGGTGGACACGGGCCTCTATCCGCTGGGATCCTGCACCATGAAATACAATCCGCGGATTAACGAAGAAGTGGCGCGCCTGGAAGGGTTGGCTACCGACCACCCCTACGCACCCGAAGCCTTAGTCCAGGGCTGCCTGGGAGTGCTGCACGAGACCGCGCGCTGCCTCAAGGAAATCACCGGCATGGACGCCATCACGCTTCAGCCCGCCGCAGGTGCTCAAGGCGAACTGGCCGGCATACTAATGATCCGGGCCTGCCTGGCCGAGCGCGGCAACCCACGGCGGCACATCCTTATTCCCGATTCCGCGCACGGTACGAATCCTGCCAGCGCGACCCTGGCAGGCTACGAAGTTCGGAACATCAAATCCGATGAGTGTGGCTGCATTGATCTCTCCGACCTCGAACGCGTGATGACCGATGACGTGGCGGCGTTGATGCTGACCAATCCCAACACGCTGGGCGTTTTCGAGTCGAATATCAGGCAGATCTCGGACCTGGTGCACGCACGAGGCGGCTTCATGTACATGGATGGTGCCAACATGAACGCGCTGGTCGGGGTTGCGCGCCCGGCGGACTTCGGCGTGGACGTGATGCATTTGAATCTGCACAAAACCTTCAGCACGCCTCATGGCGGCGGTGGTCCAGGATCGGGGCCGGTGGCGGTGAAGAAAGTCCTGGAGCCTTACCTGCCGCTGCCTGTCATCGAGCAGGGACCGGACGGCGTGTTCAGCTTGAACTATGATCGGCCCCGGAGCATCGGGCGGGTGCGCGCATTTTACGGCAATTTCGGCATGGCGGTGCGCGCGCTGGCATACATCCAAGCCAATGGCTTCGAAGGCCTGCGCCAGACCGCCCACGATGCCGTGCTCAACGCCAACTATGTGATGAGCCAATTGACGGGTTTCTTCGACGTTGCGACGTGCTGCGGCCTTATGCATGAATGCGTCTTCTCGGACCGCCGCCAGGCGGCACGCGGCGTCCGCACCGGCGACATCGCCAAGCGGCTAATCGATTATGGCTTTCATCCTTACACCACGGCCTTTCCTTTGATTGTTCCTGGGGCGCTGATGATCGAGCCCACGGAAAGCGCCAGCAAGGAGGAACTGGACGCCTTCATCCACGCGCTGGCATCCGTTGCGCAGGAAGTCGAAGAGGATCCGGAGTTTGTGCTTAAAGCACCTTACACTACCCGCGTTACTCGGCTGGATGAGGCCGCCGCAGCTCGCAGGCCAGTCTTGCGCTGGAAGCCGTCACACTAAGCCTGACTGACCAACGAGGAATGCAACCATGGCAGACCCCCCTTTAGCCGCTTTAGATCCCGCAAGACGGGAGACCGTCGAAGAGATCAAGGCCGAACACGAACACCTATCGGCAATTCCTCATTTGCAGGAACTGCTGAACGCCTTTCCGACTCCCGCCGTCATTCTCAATGAGCGCCGCCAGATTGTGGCGGCAAACCCGCGGATTTGCCGGCTGCTGGACAGGGCCGAGAACGATCTCCTGGGTCTGCGCCCTGGCGAGGCATTCAACTGCATTCACTGGCGAGAGGGCGATTGCGGATGCGGGACAGCGCAGTTCTGCGAGGCCTGCGGGGCCTTTCAGGCCATTTTGAACACACAGCTACGCGGCGGCCAGGATGTTCAAGAGTGTTCGATTACCATGCAGACGAACCAGGGCGAGCGCGCGCTCGATTTGAGGGTGACGGCTTCCAATCTTGATCTGAACGGGAGATATACCGTCTTCGCCTTTAACGACATCGGCGATGAGAAGCGCCGCGCCGTCTTGGAGCGGATGTTTTTCCACGATGTACTGAACACCGCGGCCGGGGTCCGAAATCTGCTCGAAGTCTTGCCTGCGCTATCCGATCAACATCGCCAGGAAACCTCCCTTCTTGCCTCCCAGCTGGTCCAGTACCTGATTGAAGAGGTCGAGGCCGGGAAGGACCTGGCCGCTGCGGAGCGGGGAGAATTGGCCGTGCACGTGACCTCTCTGGATGCGCGGCAGGTACTGCGAGGCGTCTGCGAACTCTACACCCATCATCCGGTCAGTCGAGGCCGGGAAGTCGTGGCCAAGGAAACAAACGGTCCCTGCGAGGTCGCGAGCGATAAACTGCTTCTGCAGCGAGCGCTGGGTAACCTGGTGAAGAATGCCCTCGAGGCCTCGCTGGATGGAGAGGAAGTCCAGCTCAGCTTCGAATGCCAGGGCGACTCCGCCGTCTTCCGTGTTCACAACCAAGCCGCGATGCCCGAGTCGGTCCGGATGCAGGTCTTTCGGCGATCGTTTTCCACCAAGTCGCCCGTGGGCCGTGGAATCGGAACCTACAGCGCTAAACTCATCACGGAACGCTACCTGGGAGGGTCCCTCACGTTTACATCGTCCGAAGAAGAAGGGACGACCTTCGCCGTCGTGCTGCCCAGAAGCCGTCAGTTGTCAGGTCTGAGCACTCAGCAAACAACGCCCGCCAACCCGCCCAAGGCTGAAAGCTAATTGCCGACTCCCGGGCGGCCAGCACGGTACGGAACTCTCCAGCCTTCCAGCTCAAGAAATGCCTCGGGGCGCAGATTTTCTCTGCGCCTGCCGGAAGCAGGGTTCAAGCCTTTACCTGAGAAAGGAGACTACCGACCACACGTTTGATTTCGTCGGAATTAAGCACTTGCCTAAGCCAGTCGACGAACTCCTCTGGCGTGTCTAGTTTCAGGGGGGCGGGACCCGTGCCGAACCTGGGGAAAACAGGCCTTCGACCCGCGTTCGCAAAAAACACAGGATAACCCGCGACACCGTGCCGAACCTCGAATAACTTGTATCTGTAATCCAGGGACGGTGCGACAATGTAGAAGACCTGTATGAATGTGTCGCCTTCCGTCAGCGTCTCGACTTGACCCTCAAGGAGGCCCTGCGTCCTCTCACCTAAGGCAACCGCTTGGCGACGCAGGATGGCTAACGGCGGTACTACGGTGCTCGTTCCCACATCGGCCGGCCACAGGTTTTCATTTCCGTTTGGCATGGGTCATCCTCCCTATCATTATAAGTCCAATTCAAACAGTAAGGGCAGATGATCGGAAGCCAGTCGCGTGTTCGGCGTCCCATCTTCCGCCAGCAACGACCGGTCTCCTGCCCGGGTCAATATTCTCACTCCGTCGGATGGACAGCGGTTGACAAGGTCAGGGCGAAACAGTACTTGATCGAAAATGTTCCAGAAATGGCAGATGTGCTCACTTCTCTCGTAATAATACGTTCCAGGAGGCCCATCGTGCCGATCCCCGAAGTGATTCCACATTGGATTGTAGAAAAAGGGGTACTGCTTTGATTGTACCGTCCGGAAACGCCGTTCCGCCAAGTCGCGGGTCATTACAGCGTTTAGCCCGGCGGCAGAGACCAACCCGGCCTCGAACGGGTTCATGTTCATGTCTCCGACGACCACAGTCCTGTTGTGACCCGCTTTCTCCTCCTGAGTTCTTATCTCCCTTGCCAGTTCGGTGCATTCGATGGCCTGGCTATCCCCCGACCAGTGTAATTTACTGGGAAAGTGGACCATGGCGAGGAGTATCTCGCACCGCGCTGGAAGGGCCAGACGCCGGATTGAAATCCTATCCGTCTCGTATACTGGATGGACGAGTTGCGAAGAGAATCCCGTGAACACGATGATCCCCTTCGAAAGTCCAAAGGTTAGGTGAAAGCCCTGCTTCCCAAGTCGATTAAGCCTCGCTAAGAGGTCAACAGGGCGGGCAGAGGACTCAGCCAGGATCAACACATCGACCATGTGCGCATCGACCAGCGCGGCAATTGCTTCTTCAAGGGGCTTCTTGTTTGTGTTCCAAAAAAGAAACGTAGTCATGCCCAATTAAGCGCTCACTCCAAGCGTGACATTCTATCACGGGCGAGTTGCCGGTTAGGTGCGGGGCCGTTCGCCGCGCGGACGAACGCGACGGGGCCGCTCAAGTTCGCGCTCCAGGTCCTGCAGGCTGACTGCAGTCTCGTTGCGCTCCAAGACGGAAATGCCCAGAAGGTAGTCCTCGCTGTCCTCGAGATATTGCCGGATAGACTCCTGAACGTGGTAACTTTTGCTGCGCCTCGTCGCCCTAGCCAGTTCTTCCAGTCTTCTTTCAAGTTCAGGTTCCAAACGAACTTCGAACATCGTGGTTGTCCCTCGCACCGAACATGATTACCATAGCACAGGAGGCGTCATGGACTTTGCTGATCGCCGTGATTTTCTTAAACAATCCGCCGCCATGCTGGCTCTGGGAACAGATGCCTCAGCGGGCGGGCAAGGAAAGCCGGTCGCCCAACCTCAGGCTGGCGAGGCGTTCTCCGCTTTTCAGGCGAGGCGCCGCAAAGAGCTTTGGGGCCTCCTCGGCGATTTGCCTTGGGATCACAAACCCGGTCCGGCCACCTTGGTGAAAAGCGAGCGGCATGACGGGTACACGCTCGAGCGACTGGTGTTGGATCTGAATGGCATCGAGCCCGTCCCGGCGCTTCTGCTGATCCCCGACAAACGCCAGCAGCCTGCGCCCGGCCTGCTTTACATTCACTGGCACGGTGGAATGTACGACCTGGGAAAGGAACAACTGCTCGTCGGAGTGGACGCCCAGCCCGCCTATGCGCCGGTCTGCGCGGAAAAAGGCATCGTGACGCTGGCCATCGATAGCTGGTGTTTCGGCGAACGCAAACACGAAGCCGAAGGCCGAACGGGCGAGGAAGACGCTTTCAAGCTGATGCTCTGGAGGGGCCAGGTGCTCTGGGGCATGATGATGTTTGACGAATTCCGAGCCTTTGATTACCTGGCGAGCCGGCCGGAGGTTGATCCCCGGCGAGTGGGAGCGATGGGCATGTCCATGGGTTCGACGAAGGCATGGTGGCTGGCGGCTCTCGAACCGCGCGTCCGCTTATGCGTGGATATCTGCTGCCTCACCGATTTTGACGAGTTGATCAGGACTCAGGGCCTGAAAGGCCACGGCGATCTATTATTACGTGCCCTCTTTGCTCAAGCACTTCCAGACTTCCGGGATCAATGAGCTGATCGTTCCCCGCCCTCGACTAAGCGTGAACGGCCGCCGGGATGCTTTGACGCCGCCCGCCGGCGTGGAGCGCGTCCGTGACCACCTGCTGCCGCTGTATCGAGCGCATGGCGATGCCGGCGATTGCCGCATCGAGCTTTTCGATTGCGCGCACGTCGAACTGCCGGAGATGAGGAAGCTGATTCTGGAATGGATGGACAGCAAACTGGTGGGACCGATCGTCGGCAGTGGCACGTAGAAGCTATTTCAAAACCTCCTCCACCCCATCACAACTGGGATCCTCGAATACGCGAGAGGCGCCCGTGCTGCCCCAGACAGCGGGGCCACAGCGTCGGCCGCCTGCGCTCCCCGGAGGGGGACCGATTGAGTAGCCGGGGGTGAACCCCCCGGACCGGGCCCCACGCCCCGCCTTCGGCCCCCCTCTCACCGCCAGCGGGGAGAGGGGGTGAGGGGACTACGTTTCCGGGGGCGCTGCCCCCGGCTACTCACGTCAAGCCCCTGCGGGGCTGAGCCTTCCAATTCCCACGCCCCTGCGCAGTTCATTAGTAGCCCTTCTTGGCATTGTGCTTCTTGTTGTAGATCTGGTTCGAGAGCTTGTTTTGCTGTTGATTAACGGCCTTGCGGTCAGCGTTGGTCAGCTTCCCTCCATTAGCCTGGCGCATGCCTTTGACTTCACGGTTCACGCCCTGTTCTTTACTCTCCAGATTGGAAGTTTCGCGGGGAGTCAACTGACCGCTCCGAACTCCGTTCGCGATGCGGTCTTGCTGGTTTTCTCGGCGTTGGCCAATCTCCCCGTTGCCGTAGTGAGCCGTGTTGGCGTTGTGCTTGTCCTGATAGATCCCGTTGGACAAACGGTTTTGCTGGCGATTCAGTTTGGCGCGATCGGCAGCGGTCAGCTTGCCATCGTCGCCCGCCCGCATATTGCGTTCTTCTTTGTTCAAGTTCGCTTCTTTGTTTTCCAGATTCTTCGTTTCCCCTGCCGCGAGCTGTCCGCTTTGAACTCCGTTAGCGATGCGATCCTGCTGGTTCTCCTTGCGTTGTTGAATGGTCGGAGGTGGAGTTGTGCTGTTGTTATCAGACTGAGCCCGCACCACCGGCACACAAAGTGCTGCCAAAACCATGCTGCCCAAAAGGATTTTTTGGATCTTCATTGTCTTGTCCTCTCTCTTGGCTCGATTCCAAGACTACCTGGGTTTCTTGGTTCGCACCGGACCAGTAGGTCCGAGCCTCGTTCTCTGTAATAGCAATCGAGGCACCATTCCGAAAGCTACAGTAACTCATTGATGAATAACGACGCGCCGCGAAGAACCCTGGCCGGAATGCACCGAATGGGGTGGTGAATTTGGGCCGATGCATGACAGGGAACACTCTACTTACCCGCGGCAACTTGCGGCCTAACGCCCAACGCTGTGCCGGTTCCAATACGACTAACCGTATAGAAGCGTGTAGGCGCCGCCGCGTTATTGACTTTAACTGTCCTCTCCGGTATACAATATTTATTCGCGCCAAAAATGCGGTAAGAACCTGCGACGCCGGTACTGGCGCAGCGACTTACTTTCGCCGATAACCGGTTTTCAAAACGGCAACCGGACGCCATTACCTTTTTTTATGTGCACATCACGTTCTCAGGCTCAATGACTGACCTTGGAGGCAAGAAAGGTGATCATGGTGAAAGGCTCTGACCGCTCGCAGATCCTCTTCCGGTACGGGAGGCGACGGAAGACTTTGGCATGCGCCGGCTACGTTCCAACGGCCGCCTCACTGCTGCTGGCCCAACCCTGCTTGCTGCTTTTGTGGTTTGCGATGGGGGCGTTCCCGGCGTGGGCCCAAACGGGAGCAAGCCTCTCCGGCGTGGTGACGGACCCAACCGGCGCCGCGCTTTCCGATGTCGCGGTGACCATCAAGAACGTCGACACCGGTGCAACGCGCTCGATCGCAACCGACGGCGGGGGGCACTATCAGGCGTACCGGCCTGCCTCCGGGGCGCATCGAGATTCGTGCGGCAAAACAAGGGTTCGCCGATGAAACGCGCACGGGAATCAGCTTGGCGGTTGGCCAGGACGCCACGGTCGACATTAAGATGCAGCAGAGCACCCCCGACGCCTGCGCGAGCGGCCACGAGTTCGCCACGACCGATTGCACGCTGACCTGGCACGGCATCACGCTGTACGGTGCGTATGACGTCGGCGTGGGCTGGGTCAGCCACGGCTTACCGGAAAACGCCACGAACTATGAAGGCGAATCTCTGGTGAACCGAAACGGCTATCAACATCGATTCCTCGTCACGCCGAACAACCTGTCGCAGACGGGTCTGGGCATCAGGGGCAAGGAAGAGTTTGTGCCTGGCTGGTCCGTTGTGTTCAACGCTTCATCCGGCATCAATCCGCAGTCCGGCCAGCTTGCCAACGCCTCAGCCACCAACACCGCCAACAACGGCCTTCCGCGGAGCAGCTATTCGATCGCCATCGACGGCGCGCGCGCGGGCCAACCCTTCAATGACGAAATCTATGCCGGCATATCGTCCGCCCATCTCGGCACGCTGACCTTCGGTCGTCAGCGCTCTCTCGGTACCGATGCGATGCTCCTTTACGATCCGGCGAGCGGCAGCTATGACTTTTCGTACATCGGGTATAACGGCACGATGGCCGGCGGCGGCGACACCGAGGACAGCCGTTGGGACGACGCCCTGAAGTATCGCCTCACCTATGGCCCGATGCATCTCGGCGCGATGTATAAATTCGCCGATGGTTCTGGCGGCTGCTACTCGGCCTCCCAATACTGGACTGCCGCCAACTGTACGCCGGAAGCGCCGCATAACACCGCCTATGGATTCGACCTCGGCGGAGACTCTCGTAAGTTCTCCGCCGACCTCGTGTACCAACATTACAACCAGGCGATCAGCGTATTGAACCCCTTGCTCGGGCCTCAGAGTCCGTCGGCGTCATATCAGTCGACCACCGACAGCATCAATACAATCCAAATCAGCGGGGCCAATCTGATTGCCGCGACCAACACCGTATATGGCATCGTGACCGACAACAGCGCCTTTATGGGCGCTGCCAAGTATACGCTCGACCCGTTCAAGTTTTATGGTGGCTACGAATACATCTGGCAGAATAACCCGTCGCACCCGTTGGGCGTTGGCGCCTTGGACCAGGGCAGTGTTTTCATGAGCGGCGTCGAAGACAAGAATCTTGATTCTACCAAGCTCGTGCAGATCTGGTGGATGGGTGCGAAGTACACCTACCGCAGCAAAACCGACATCACTTTGTCCTGGTATCATCAGGGTCAGAACGACTTCCGGGTTCCGTCGACCTGCTCGCCCGAAGCCGGTTTCCGCAGTTCCTGCGCGGGCACCCTCAACGAGGAGTCGCTCTATGTGGTTCATCACTTCACCAAGCGTTTCGACGCTTTTGCCGGAACAGCGTATTCCTACGTGAGCGGAGGTCTGGCCATTGCCATTCCTCATGGCCCCGGCGTCCCCTATAAGTACAACAACAACCTTGCGCCGGCAGTCGGTGGTCGTTTCACCTTCTGATCGTGCTACGATTCGTGTAGGGGCCAGCAGCGCTGGCCCCGGGGCCGAACGCTGTTCGGCCCTACATCACAAGGTGATCACGGTGCGAATAAATCCGCGACGACATTGCAAGCTGTACGCGGCCGGTCTTTTGATGGGGCTGCTGCTCGTAGAGGGCTTGCCACCCTCAGCGTCCGGTCAGAATCGGCCCATCGTGGTGGGCGCTGCCATCAGTCTCAAGGAATCCTTCAGCGAGCTAGGCAGTGTTTACGAGCAGCGGACCGGGACCAAGGTTACCTTCACGTTTGGGTCTTCGGGCGAATTGGAGAAGCAAATCGAGGCGGGGGCGCCGGTGGATGTTTTCGCCAGCGCCGCTGAAAAGGAAATGGACGAGCTGCAGGCGAAGAATCTGATCGATCGGGAGACCAGAGCTGACTTCGCGCGCAACTCGCTGGTCCTGGTGGTCCCCGTAGGCTCCAAGCTCAAAGTGCAGTCGTTTTCCGACCTTGAAAAGCCAAGTGTGACGAAGATCGCCATCGGGAATCCCAAGACGGTCCCGGCCGGGCAGTACGCCGAGCAATTGCTCCGCAACACGCAAATCTGGCAGAAGATTGACTCACGACTCATCCTGGCCGAAAATGTACGTCAGGTGCTCGACTACGTGGCTCGGGAGGAAGTTGACGCCGGTATTGTCTATGCGACCAACGTCCAGGTGGCTCAAGGTAGGGTCTCGGTCGCCGCGCGGGCCCCGGACGGAGATTATGGCCCGATCCTGTATCCGTTGGCGGTCATCCGAGACAGCGTAAATGCGAATGCTGCGAAAGCATTTGTGGATCTTGTCTTAAGTCCGGAGGGAATTCAAATCCTCAAGAAACACGGCTTTCAGCCTGCGAAGTAGGGGATGATCTGGCCTGCATTCAAGCTCTCACTTCTGGTCGTTAGCCTTGCCACCCTTCTGATCGGGGTGGTCGGCACCGCCCTAGGTTTTGTTCTTGCCAAGCGGCAGTTTCGCGCCAAGGAACTGTGCGACGCCCTCCTCACGTTGCCGATGGTGCTTCCTCCCACAGTGACCGGATACTACTTGATTCTGCTGCTCGGGAGGCACGGATTTGTGGGGCGCTACCTATACCGCCTGACCGGCTGGACATTGGCCTTCACTTGGGAGGGCGCGGTGGTGGCCGCGGGCGTGATGGCACTCCCCATCATGGTGAAGTCAGCGCGCGCGGCGCTGGAATCAGTCGACGCGCGGTACGAGATGGTCTCGTTTACCCTTGGCAAGGGAGAACTGGAAACCTTTTTCCGGGTGAACTTACCACTGGCGTTTCGTGGCATTCTGGCGGGCATTGTTTTAAGCTTTGCACGAGCGCTGGGAGAGTTCGGGGCCACACTGATGCTCGCCGGCAATATTCCCGGGAAAACTCAGACGATGCCGTTGGCGATTTTCGAAGCGTTCATAGCGGGCGAGGACCGGCAGGCCCGAGCCTTGGCTCTGATCCTGACCTTCACCTCCATTGTGACGATCTACTTCACCAACGTCCTGACGCGACCGCCGAAGAGTGCCTGATCCGATGCTGCACGCCAAGCTCAAGAAAGAGTTTAGAACGAACGGCCGGGTTACCTTCGCGCTGGATGCCAGTTTCGTGGCGCGGCAGGGAATCACAGTTCTCTTTGGTCCCTCGGGATCGGGTAAGACGACCATCCTGCGATCGATTGCGGGCATTGTGGCGCCAGACGAGGGAAGGATCGAGCTGGGTGAGCACGTCTTTTTTGATTCGGAGACAAGGACCAACGTACCGATCCAACGCCGGAGAATTGGGTTCGTCTTCCAGGATTACCTGCTGTTTCCGCATCTGACCGCCGCGCAAAATGTCGCGTATGCAATCAGGTCGGCTACTCCCAAGGGGCGGCGCGACCGGGCAATCGAACTTCTCGACCAGTTGGGGATCGCCTATGCTTCCGATCGCCGCCCTCATCAGCTTTCTGGCGGCGAGCAGCAGCGGGTTGCCCTGGCGCGCGCCTTGGGGTCAGGCCCTGCCATGCTGTTGCTCGATGAGCCGCTGTCGGCACTTGACGCGGCGACTCGCCAGCGATTGTTGGGGGAGATCGTTGATTTACAGCGGAGATCCAAGATCCCGTTTCTCTACGTCACACATAGTCCGGCTGATGCAGTTCGCCTAGGCGACTTCGCTCTCATCTTGAATGCGGGCAGCATCGTGCAAGAAGGGAAGCCCGCGGAGGTCTTCAACGCACCTCGGGACTCGGCGGTCTCACGAGCAGTCGGGGGCGAGAATGTTCTAGCCGGAACCGTTCACGATCACAACGAACGCGAAGGAATCAGCGTAATAGACCTCGCGGGATGCCAGCTTGTAATCCCGTATGTCGAGCTGCCAAAAACCACCCCGGTCATAATTGGAATTCGCTCGGACGACATTATTGTCTCGCGAGAGCGGATCGGACAGACGAGCGCAAGAAACCACTTGCCGGCTACTATCAAGCAGGTTGTGCGGGATGGGCAGGAGGTGGATCTCGTGACGGCCTGCGGTGTGGATCTGAAAGTCCGTATAACCGCCCAAGCGCTTAATGCCCTCGACCTCAGGCCAGGGATGAAGGTCTATCTGCTGATCAAAGCAAGCTCCTGCCACTTGCTGTCTTGACAAACCGAAACTCCATCCCCACCGACATAAGGGGGAGCATGACGGCTAATGGTGCACGTGCAGCATGAGGCGGTGAATGTCCGGCCAAAACTCCTTCAACTCGTAGCCGATGGCATCCAACAGAACTTGTGTGCCTAATACACCAGAGTTGCTGGCAAGGGTATGAGGACCGGGGTGGTAGGCATTGGCAACGCCAGCGGCCATGCTATTACCGAGAAGCTCAGAGAAATTGAACTCCCGTTTTCCCGACGTGTCTGCGCGCGTGACAAGAACGCGCCCGGCGGCATACACGAAACGGTACAGGAAATTTCCTTTTCCCAACTGGTAGTAACGCGGGTCCTGCCGAAGGAGAGCAGGGAATATTGCGCCCGTCCCGAAATTCCCGACGATGGCGTCGGCATAAGCCGTCCCGAAGCGCTTTGAGTAACCGACAAACCCTTGCCCATAGGTGGGGTTTGTGTTGTCGGCTTGGCCAATGCCGGCTTCGATGCCCATGAACACGACCTCAACAGGGTCAAAGCACCCTTCCGCAACTGTCTTGAACTTTTCCCCCGTCGTCAGCGGCGGTAAAGAGGAGGAGTGCTCGACAGTTAAATAGTTGGGCAGAGCAAAGAAGATGCGGTCATTTTCCTTGTGCTTGGGGGCGGTAGCCGGTTGGACCGGGACGGCTGCCGGATCGTCCGCGGGTTCGGCTGGACTTTGGGGAGCGGCAGGTTGGATTTGCGTTGGGGCTTGGGCTGGTGCCGCTTGAGCTTGGTTAAGTCCCGCATCGGTCCCGAGTGTGGCAAGTGTTTCGAAAGAGCCCGGAGACGGGAACTCTCCGGTTTGGTAGGCCAGCAGTTTGTGGGATGGCCCGAGCGGCAGGATGGTCAGGAGCGCCACCCCCAAGCAACTTGGCCAGAATCTTCGATTTATCATTAGTCCGACAATCTCCTCGACATACGGTCTCGCAACGAACCGCTACTTATTTGATGAAATCACAGACAACCAGTTCCCATCAAACCGCGCATCCCAGATCTGGTTTGGAATCACTATATTAGTCCATTTTGGACGGCAGACTGCCGGCTAATGCCGCCGGAAGAGATGGTGCTGAATCTCCGGCCAGAACTCCTGCACCACGTTCAGTGGAAAACTGAGCGCAATCTGTTGGGTGGCATTAGTGAATGTGTACCTTGCCGGGTGGCCAATTCCAGGGAGCCAAGCGGTTGTCACGGCCGTAGACGCGTAGAAGGCGGCGAGGTTGGCAATATTGAGAGTTGGATGACCCTGGTCGTTATAGGTAAGAAAACTGTAGAGAACGGCGTGCGCGGCACGACGCTGGATGCTGCGCTGGCTGGTCGGAATGTAGCGGACATCCTCGTGCAGGATGGCCGCCAGCGGCGCCTGAAAGCTGCCCTGAAGAACCGCGTTGGCTGCGCGCGAGGCCAATCGTCTACCGAAGCCGGGAAAACCGCCGCCCCACTGGCGCGGAGTGTCGCTGGCTTGATCGAGTGCCAAGGCGTTCACGAGCGGGCTGAAGTAAGGGCCGGCGGAGGCATAGGTCATGTTCAAGTAAAGCTTCCAGCGCTCGTCCAGGCTCAACGGAGTGTAGTTTGTTTGCGAGGCGACAGCCATGCCGGTGATGGGGTTTACGTCTGCCGACTGCTTATGGGCTTCAGCGGCGGACGAAGCCGAACCGCTCGGGCGTCCGACCTGATCCCCACTTGGCGTCTGTGGAAAGGCTCGCACCGGCAAAAAGGGCACGCTCGCTGTCGGGAAGTTGGGCGGGCCATCCCACGCCCCACGCAAGACGGCGGGTGCACGCAAGACTGCCCCCACTGCCGCCATCCATAAGACCCATCGGGGGCACCGTTCACGTCGTCGCAATCGGCTAGCCATTCCTTTGGCGGTGGCTTGGAGAAGTACGCCTAGCCTTGCCCATTCAGGGCTGTTCTTTGCCTCGCGCTGCGCATTTTGCGCTCGAAATGGGCTTCGTTTTTGAGTTCGTTTTGGGTTCGTTTCGCACACTTATGTCTTGTTTTCAAATATATACTGGCTTCGTTCGTCCTAAAAAATGTTGTTGTTTGTTTATTTCCCTCCGCCCTCGCCGGAGTCATCCTTGATCGTCCTACCGCACCGACCGCTCCCGCGCACTGTTTCTTGACCCTCATAATTCTAGGCTATCATGGCTTGGCCGGGTTGTCAAGCGAAAACTGCGCAACTGCGCAACCCCCTGAAGTGGGAGCGAGTAGATCGGGGGCAGCGACCTCGGTTATAATGACGTTATCCAAGGCGATGGGGTTCGCCTTCAACCGTCCTGGTTTGGGACTGATAACTCCTGGCCGCTATGGCGTGCACAGGAGTTTTTTTTGTTGGCGCCGCAGCGAGCAGAAAGTGACGTGCGCTTGCGCATCTTTCTCCTCATGATCTTCGGAACGGCCGGGACACTGGCGCGCTATGCCTTGCAAGGGCTTATCCAGTACCACTCGGAATCGTCGTTTCCCACCGGCACTCTCTTCGTGAACCTGATAGGCTGTTTCCTGCTGGGAGGAATCGGCCAATTCGGTCTCGACCACATTACATTTCCGCCGGAGTGGCGCGTGGCCATCACGATGGGATTCTTTGGGGCCTTTACGACTTTTTCCAGTTTCAGTTGGGAAACCGTTCACATGTTCGAAGACGGCGATTGGGTCCAAGCATCAGTCTATGTATCGGCGAGCGTGCTCGGGGGACTATTGCTGGTTCGAACCGGCATGCGACTGGCGAAGTTGTTTTAAGTGGGGGAGTCATCACAGTCCCGTGGCGCACCCCAGGCAATGAAAACCAGCGCCGTCGCCCCGCGAAAGTGGGGACCCATTGTCGGTCAAATGGATTCCCGCTTGCGCGGGAATGACGGGACTTTCAGGAGCGTCATGGAACACGAACGATTTGAAGGTGAGCGCACTTTGATGCGGATTCACATCGGCGAATCGGACCGCTGGCAGAATGCGCCGTTGTACGAAGCCCTCATTCGGCTCTTCCGCCGCGAGGGGCTGAGCGGGGTGACGGTGCTGCGAGGCGTGGGGGGCTACGGGTCGGCCAGCCGATATCACACCGACAAGCTTCTTCGTCTCTCCCAGGACCTGCCCATTGTTCTCGAGGTCGTCGAGCACGCGGAGCGAATCGAGAAGATCCTCCCCAAACTCGACGAAATGCTGGGCGGCGGACTCGTCACCCTCGAGAAAGTCCGGGTGATTATGTACCGGTCCCGCAAGTGAAGAGAGGCAGGCCGCGCGGGCTTCCGGTCTTCGCAAAGTCTCCGTCTTTTCGTGCGCCTTTGTTTAAGGAAGTGGTGAAATGCCATTTGAGAATGGCAAATACCGTGGTATTATACCAATATGACGATCAGAGTCACTCTCGACAAGGCGGGCCGCATAGTTCTCCCGAAGCCTCTGCGCCAGGAGTTGCAGCTCGCGCCTGGGGATATTCTCGAGGCCGAGACCTCGGGCGAGCAGATCACCCTGAGCCCGTTGCGTGGCACGGCGGGACTGCATAAGAAGCACGGCGTCTGGGTCTACCGCGCCGGAGAACCTCTTTCGGACGCTGTTGTTCAGGAAACGCTTCGCCAAGTACGGCGCGAGCGCGACGAGGAGAACCTGGGGAAATGAAATGGTTCTTTGACACTTCCGTACTCATCCCCGCGTTCCTCGAGGACCACGAACACCACGAAGCCAGCCTAAGCGCGTTTCATCTGGCCGATCGACAGTCGTCCTGTTGCGCCGCACACAGTCTGGCCGAGGTCTACTCCACCCTGACCCGCCTGCCTGGCCGACACCGCCTCAGCGGAGAGCAGGTTCTGCTGTTTCTCGAAAACATCCGCGAACGACTCACGCTCGTGACTCTCGATCCCGAGGAATACTTCGCAGCGGTCGAGGAGGCCGCCGCGGCGGGAATTGTCGGGGGTGCGGTCTATGACGCACTCCTTGCCCGATGCGCTCTAAAGACTCACGCCGAAACCATCTACACCTGGAACGTGAAACACTTTCAGCGGATAAACTCCGAGATCGCGCGCCGCGTGAAAACGCCGTGAGCAGCAGGTAGCGCAGAGTTTGTGCATTTCAAACTCTGCGGCTCTTATATTGAATAACTCCTCTATTCTTAATGCCCCCGCACGAATGCCTCACTCGAATTACCGCAGAGTCCCAACAGGAGAGACTCTGCGCTTGGCGCATCGTCAAGTTCACGGGGTGCGCCACATAATGTAATGCCCCTTGTCGTTCGCGGTGAGGACTTCGGGCCAATTACGTCGCGTTCGGCTTGGCTTTATCGAGTTCGTGCAAGAGTTGCTTAACGACTTTATCGGCAACGTCAGCACTCGAACTCTTGAACTTCGCCCCTTGACTCTCTTGCGTAGTGGACCAGATCACATCGCCATCCTGCGAGACAAGGCGGATCGCGAGGCGCGCTTCATGAATCGTCTCCGTCGAGAGCTTTGAATCCTCGATCCCCATGGCTTGCCCTGAACGGCTACCGCCGCTCGCTTCTCTGGTCGCCTCGCCCGTCGCGTGCACTTCGTGCGCGGTCTTTTCGACGGATCGACCCTTTAGGATGGCATCCGCCTTGTCCTTGTTCTCGGTAACGATGAAGCGCTTAGTCTCGTCAAGGGCGTTAATCACCATGGCCTGGAGGCTCTTAGATTCCACATCATCACCGAAGCTTTCAACATAAATCCGTTTTACATTAAGGAGCTTTGCCGTAAGCTCGGAACGCGTGTCCGAAACGGCCTTGGGCGTCGAAGCAGGATTCCCACTTTCAGTCTGCGAGAACCCAGAAATGCTTACCGCGAGGATCATAAAGAATAAAGGTAGAGTTTGCCTTTGCACTATTTCACCCTCCTCAGTTCCCTTTGGAGCTATTACGGGCTTCCTCGTCTTGGTATTCGATCTTACGACCTGTACGGGCTTCTAAGCTGGAGAGTGTGACCCTGACGATGTTCTTTCCTAATTCGAAAACAGCGGCCTGCTCTTTGTCGTCTGCGTCCTTGTAGTTCAAGGTTAGAAAATGGCGACGCTTCTTGGAAAGCAGGGCGATAGGCGTTATAGCAATCGCCAAGCCGACACGCCGCCCAGCTTTCTGTCCATATTCGAGGCTGTCAACCCTGTCATACGGGACGGTGAGCCTGCCTTTCTTATACTGAAAGACCAGTTCCTTTACGTCTGCCGCTGAGATCGTACCTTCCGTTTCTTGCTTGAGGTCGACAACAGTGCCCCCCACGTACACAGCCTTTCCGCCGCTCACGCCAGCGTATAAAGGCAAACAAATCGCAGTCAGGAAAACGAAAAGGATAATGCGTCGTCTCATGCCCATATATGTCTCCAGTACGAAAAAATTGGGGCGGGGTTTGGTGCCACGCCCCCGAGCGACTGGCACTATACACCTTCTCGGCTGCACTTGCCATGTTTCGAACCACCACGCTGTGAACCACCAGACCAGCGCGGGCTGGCGCAGACCCCCGCCTTTTGGGGTCTGTCCCGAAGGGACAGGTTTCAGGTGTCAGGCGTCATGGGGGGCAGGGCGAGATTCTTCGCTCCGCTCAGAATGACAGAACTGGTTATAGGTGTCAGGGGTCGCGTCTCGAGGGCCAGAACAGGCGGCGCAGACTCACGTCCTTCCGAGAGTCTGCGGTTTGTGCTGGTTTCAGAAACTCATGACGGGAAAAGCCGTTAACTTCGAAAATCACGAAGCCTGCGCTACTCACTCCGCGCCAAGAAGATTTATTTCTTCTTGTGCTTATCGAACCAATCCATCACATAGATGATGCGATCGACCTGGTGGCTGGGGCGGCCGACGAAGCCGTGGGCCTCGCCGGGGAAACGGACCAGCATGGTTTCGACTTTGCGGAGTTTGAGGGCTTCATAGTACTGCTCTGCCTCTTCGATGGGGGTGCGGAAGTCTTCTTCGCCGCCCATCACCAGGGTTGGCGTCTGGACCTTATCGACGTAGGAGAGTACGGAGCGCTTCATATACTGCTCGCTGTTCGCCCAGGGGGGCCCGGGAAACCAATATTCGGTACCGAAGGACGGCAGGTCCGAGGCGAGCACCCAACTATACCAGTTGATCACGGGACACAGGGTGGCCGCGGCGCGGAAGCGGTTGGTGTGGCAAATCATCCAACAGGTCAGCACGCCTCCGCCGGAGTTTCCGGTGACAAAGAGATTATCCGCATCGATATAGCCTTTCGCGATGACAGCGTCCACACCGGAGTTCAGGTCGTAGAAGTCGTCTCCGGGATAAGCGTGGTGGATCAGGTTTGAGAACTCCTCACCGTAACTCGTACTGCCCCGCGGATTCACGTAAAGCACCACGTAGTCTCTGGCGGCCCAGATCTGTTTGATGGTGTCGAAGCGGTCGCCGTAATTCGCGAAGGGCCCGCCATGAATCTCGAGAATCAGGGGGTACTTCCTGGCGGGGTCAAAGTCCGGCGGCTTGACGATCCAACCTTGGATCTTTCGGTGGTCGAGCGATGATTCGTACCAGAACTCCTCCACCTCGCCGGGCTTCATTTGCAAAAAGAGCTGACGGTTAAGGCCGGTGACCACCTTAAGCTTGGGGTCGGAAAAGCGGCCGACGGCGATGTCACCGGGGTCGGAGGGGGTGTTGTAGGCAACCGCGAAGCGGCCGTCAGCCGGCAACGCTGACCGGCGCGCCGCCGCCGTAGCTCGACCCACCGCCCCCGATATGCCCGGCGAGCACCTTCACTGCGCCGCCGACCGAATAAAAGGCCAGCTTGGTGTCGCCCTGGTCATCGTAAAGCAAATAGACGCCGCTGCCGTCCGGCGCCCAGCGCGGGTTCTGGGCATCGCGATCGAGTTTGGGCGTAACCACGCGCGGGTTTCCGCCGTCGCGGTCCATCAAATACAAATGCACGGTCTGGTGGCCCTGATAGCGCTCGTCGAAGCCTACGTAGGCAATGGTCTTGCCGTCCGGCGAAATCGCCGGGGAGTTGTCCGGGCCGTGGCGGCTTGTTAACTGCTTCACCGCTCCGTCCGCCACGGCGACTTCGTAGATTTCGGTATTGAGCAGGTCGTATTCGTAGTCGGGGCGCAGGTTGGCGGAGAAGAGCAAGCATTTCCCGTCGGGCGTCCAGACCGCCGGTCCGCCGCCGCCGAAGAGCAAATCTCCGTGCGGGAAATCTCCCGTGGTAAGCTGCCGCGGCGCGCCTCCATCGGACGCCACAACGAAAAGCTGAGTGAATCCGGGCTTGAGATAGCCTCGGCCGTTAAACCGGTAGATGAGCCGGTCGTAGAGCTTGGGAGCATCGGCCCACTTGGCCCCTTCGGGCGGCTTGGGCAACGCGGCCAGTTGCGCCGGATCGGTCGAGACGAGCGAGTTGAACGCGATCAAATTGCCGTCCGGCGACCAGGAAATGTCAGCCGGAGGATTCTCGAGGTTGGTTACTTTCGCGGTTTGACCGGAGTCCACCCAGCGCACGTAAATCTGCGGCTTGCCGTCGCGGTCCGACACGTAAGCGATGCGCGTGCCATCCGGCGACCATCGCGGGGAAGCGTCAGCGTAATTGCCGGACGTAAGGGCCCGGTGATCCGTGCCGTCAAAACCGATCATCCAGAGATTTGAGTAATGCTTGTCCGTCATGACGTCGCTGAACTGCCGAACGTAAACGATGCGACGGCCGTCCGGTGAAATCTGCGGGTCAGCCGCGAACTGGAGATTGAAAACATCAAGCGGCTCGAGGCGGGTCGATTTCTCCGCGGCCCGCACCGCAGGAATGAACAGTATTAGACCCACGAGGGAGAACACGCAGCGTGATTTGAATTTGAAAGAATAGAACAAGGCACACACCTCCGTTCTTAGGATGAAACCCGTGGGCGGAGTCTAGCGCAGGTGGTTGACGGAAGTCAAAAACGTTGCCCGAATCGAAGCCCAAACAGTTTCAAGCATGACAAGTCTCTCATTGTGCAACACCGTTTTGCCCTTCACAGAAATGTAACAATAACGTAACGCACCATGAATACGCTCCCGCCATGATTAGCTCGATTCATTTAGGTTGAGTACTGATTCTCCCAATGAAACAAATACACTCGAATCGGAGGGGCAAAGAATGCAGACCAGAGTAACTTTCTGCAGGTGCCTTGTAGTCGCAGCGATTGTGATTGCACTCGCTGCGCCGGTATTTTCGCAAACCTCGCCGGACAACTCGTCGAGAGATTCCGGCAAGAAAGACGATGTTTCGACGCTGAAGCAGCAGGTGGCAGAACAACAAAAGGAAATCGAACAGTTGCGTTCAATCGTGAATCAGATGAAGCAGAAGCTGGATCAAACCCCGGAGGCGGCCACAGCCAAGGTGGCGCCGGCCGCGGCAGCACCAGCGCCCACGGCGCCGGCGCCGGCACCAGCGCAGACTGCGGTGGTCTCCAGGCCGAACCTTGGCGAGGTGGCCTCGACCACCCCGATCCTCCCCAGGGCCGCGAAATCGTCGGCGAGTGACGATGCCACGATGATTGGTTCAACGCCGGCCCCTACCACCGCGATACATTCGGCGGCGCAGGACACGTCGAAAGCGGACCAGGTCTCACCGCTTCAATTTCATATCGGTAGCGCTTCGATAACTCCCGTGGGGTTCATGGATTTCACAGGTGTATTTCGCACCCATGCGGCGGGCGGAAGCATCGGAACCAGTTTCGGCAGCATACCTTACGGTAACAGCGTCTACCAGAACAATTTGACCGAAATGCGCATGAGCATCCAGAACTCGCGCATCGGCTTCCGGGCGGACGCCGACGTGAAAGGCGCTCACGTCATCGGCTACATGGAGGCGGACTTTCTGGGCAACAATCCTGCCAACGTCGCCGTGAGCAGCAACAGCAACACGATGCGCTCGCGCCTGTACTGGGTGGATGTTGCCAGGGGAAGTTGGGAAATCCTGGGCGGCCAAACCTGGAGCCTGCTGACTCCGGGCCGAAAAGGCATTTCACCGATTCCGGGTGATATCTTTTACACCCAGGATATCGACGTGAATTACCAAGCGGGCTTGTTCTGGGGCCGAATTCCTGAGTTGCGTTTCGTTTACCACCACCCTTCGGGTAAAGCGGCTTTCGCCGTTGCTCTTGATAGCCCCGATCAGTATGCAGGAGGGTCGTCAGGCGGTCCCCTCATAACCCTGCCTGCTAACTACAACACCTCTACGACCTACCAGGGCGAACTGGACTACAACCAGAATGGGCTCAATGCTCCTAACATCGCGCCCGACGTCATTGCAAAACTGGCTCTCGATCCTGTGAAGCAGGTACACTTCGAGATCGGCGGGATCGAACGGAGCTTCAAACTTTTTGCTCCTGCCATTGCTGCCGTCGCCGCCACGGCCACTACTCCGGCTATTCCTGCTATACCCTCCGCTGGAACTTTCACGGCTGTAGGCGGGGGCGGTTTCGTGAACCTGCATGCTGAAATCTTTAAAGGCTTTCGGCTGCTAACGAACAACTTCATCAGCGACGGTGGCGGCCGTTACATTTTCGGCCAGGCGCCGGACCTGATCGCGCACGCGGACGGCAGCATTTCGCTCATTCACGCCAGTTCCACCGTTACGGGCTTCGAGTATACGCACAAGAACTCGCTCATTTACGCCTACTACGGCGGGATTTACGTGGGGCGGAATACGGCCGTCGACACCAACGGCAAGTTGATCGGCTACGGGTACTCAGGCGCGTCGACCTCTCAGAACCGCGCTATCCAGGAGGTCAGTTTTGGCTTCAACCAGGCCATCTGGAAAGACGCAAAGTGGGGAGCAGTTAACTTCATGGGCCAATATTCGCACCTGGCCCGCAATCCCTGGAATTTCTCGGCGGGCAGTCCCTCCAATGCCAGTCTTAACATGGTGTTCCTTAACCTGCGCTATACCCTGCCGGGCTCCGCACCAACTTTGGGGAAGCCTGCGCGATAATAGTCGACGGATGATTGTCGATTGACGATTGAAGTGACGGACGATGGGTCATCTCCGATGACCGCTTGAAAGAGCCAAGCGACGAGGTGCTATCAATCATCCATCGTCCATCGGAAATCGACCATCAATAATCACGCCAGCAGATGAAGGGGGCCTCCAGCGGAACGGAGGCCCCAGCTTTGTACGGGACCACGCGAGGCGTGTAATCGCTTGCCGGCCGCGTTGCGGGGACGTTCGCGACGTAAAGGAAAGCGTTGGCGGAGCCGACCAGTTGCTCGCCGCGTTGCATCGGCTGCCGGACCGGGTCGGCGCCGTTCTGACCTTCGGCATAGAGTTCCACTTTCACTGCTTCCGGGTCGAGGTCGGTAAGATAGACCTGGACTTGGATAGTGTAATGGTCGGCGAGCGTTTCGCTCGAGAGCTCGCCAAATCGCACTCTTGACCAGTGGCGCGCCAATTCCTTCTGCCACTGGAGCAGATCAACTCCCATTTGGCCACCGTTCGCGGAGCGCTGTTCGTAAGCAGCCGCAGCCGGCAAGTAATGCTTCTCGGTATACTCGCGCACCACGCGATTGGCCGAAAAGCGCGGCGTAAGGTTGGCCATGCTTTTTCGCATGCGGGCCACCCAGCCGGCAGGGATTCCTCTCTCATCGCGCGAGTAGAACGCCGGAATGACCTCCCGCTCGAGCAAATCGTAGAGGCTTTCGGCCTCGGCATTATCCCAGGAGGGATCGGAGTCATGCTCCTTGCCATCGCCCAAGGCCCAGCCCACTTCCGGTGAGTACGCTTCCGCCCACCAGCCGTCGAGCTCGGATAGGTTGAGCCCGCCATTGACCAGCACCTTCATGCCGCTGGTGCCGCTGGCTTCCCAGGGGCGCCGGGGTGTGTTGATCCACACATCCATCCCTTGCACCAGGCGCTCGGCCATAAGCATATCGTAGTCACTCAGAAACACCGCGTGCGGGCGAATGTCCGGCTGGCGGACAAAGCGGACCCACTCTTGCACCATCGCTTGTCCTGCTAAATCCTGGGGGTGAGCCTTACCGGCAAGGATAAGTTGCACAGGCCGAGCCGAATTGGTGAGAATTCGAGCCAGCCGGTCGGGGTTGTGAAGCAGCAGGTTGGGACGCTTGTAGGTGGCGAAGCGCCGGGCAAAGCCAATGGTCAGGGTGTTGGGATCGAGAATCTGCTCGGCGCGCGCCACCTGATCGGAAGCGACGCCCTGGCTGATCAGTTGCCGGTGCAGCCACTTTCGGACGTACGCAATGAGCGAGCGCCGCGCGTCGGCGCGCAACTGCCAAAGCTGGGAGTCGCTGACTTGGGCAAAGTCGCTTTCGAAGTCCGTCGCGCTCCCCATCCACCGCTCTCGCTCTTTCCCACAGGCAATGTGCCAGAGGCGATCGGCTTCGGCGGAATCCCAAGTCGGCGTGTGGACGCCGTTCGTGACGTGGCTGACAGGCACCTCGTGCTCCGGCCAGCGCGGAAACAAAACTTGAAAGATCCGGCGGCTTACTTCTCCATGCAGCCTGCTCACTCCGTTCACCGCGCCACTGCCTCGCATCGCCAGATACGCCATGTTGAACGGCTCGCCCGCGTCATTCCTGTTCCGCCGCCCCAAGGCAAGCATATCTTGGAGCGGAATCGAAAGCTGTTCTTCCGCGTACTTCTTCAAATACTTCTCCATCAACTCGGGCGCAAAGCGGTCGAAGCCGGCGTCGACGGGCGTGTGTGTAGTGAAGAGATTCCCCGTGCGCGTAACCGTCAAGGCAACATCGAACGGCTGGTGGGTGGCTTGCATATAGGACCAAGCCCTCTCGAGCACGGCGAAAGCGGCATGCCCTTCATTCAGATGGCAGACTTTCGGATCGAGGCCCAGGATGCGGAGCAATCTCCATCCTCCGATCCCCAGAACGATCTCCTGCTTCAGCCGCAACTCCTGGCCGCCGCCGTACAGTTCGCTGGCAATACCGCGGTGGGAGGGAATGTTGGCCGGATCGTTGGTGTCCAACAGATACAGTACGACTCCGCCAACTTTGACTTCCCAGGCGCGAAGCCAGAGTTGGAAGCCCGGAAAGGCAAGCGGGAAACGCACCCATTCGCCACTTGGATCACGCACCGGAGCTATGGGCAACTGCCCGGGATCGTTAAACGGGAAGAGCGCTTGCTGGTTGCCTTCGGCATCAATTTCCTGCCGGAAATACCCCTGCTGATAAAGCAAACCCATACCGATCACGGGAACGCCCAGGTTGCTTGCCGCCTTGAGCTGATCGCCCGCCACATTGCCAAGGCCGCCGGAGTAGATGGGCAACGCTTCACTCAGCATAAACTCCATGCTGAAGTATGCAATGCGCTCGAGTTTGGCGCCCGGATGCGCTTCCTGGAACCATCCGGCCGGCTTCACCATCGCGCGGTTCTTCTGCACGATCTCCTGGGCGAGCCTTTGAAAACCGGGATCGCTGGTCACGGCGCGCCGCTTTTCCTGCGAGACCATTTGCAAGACGAGCCAGGGGTTATGAGTCAGATCCCACAGCTCAGGATCGAGCCGCTCCCAGAGCTGGTCGGCGGCATGATTCCACGACCAACGCAGGTTGAGAGCCACTTCATTCAGTATGTCGGAAGTTTCGCTTGCGGTAGGAAGATCCGGGTTGACAGGTGTGCTCATGGTTTGGTCAAGAAACCTCGCATTGATTTGGACGTCATTCCGAGCGGAGCGGGAATTCTTGCATCGGGTTTGCGCGACGCGAAGCGCCAGAGCGAGACTTCTCGCGTCAGTTAGATCGAAAATAATCGAAAGTCGCGTCGTCAGCCGAAGGGCCGTAGATGGCCGGCACAGGCGCGTTATTGAGGCGCAAATAGACGGTTAACTGCCCCCGGTGATGGGCCAGATGTGTAAATACGTCGCGGATCACAACATGTCGCGGTTCCTCGCTAACCACTTTGCCGCTGACCAGCAATCGCCAGGGTTTCATCAGATGTTCATCGCCTGTACCCGTCAGCGCCTGGCGCGCGGCAGTCGCGCCCTGTTCGAGAGTCCGAACCAGTTCTGCGACCTTGCCCGACGACCGCTGAGCCGCGCTCGAGTCGCCCGCCTGGCTCAGATCCAGGTCGTCCCGATGAATAATCATCGCCAGCCAAGAAGGCATTTGTGCCACAAGCATGGCCAGGTGGCCAAGGGCCATGGACTTCTCGTGCGGCTTCCAATCCTCGCGCCCCTCGGGAACGCGCTCCAGAGCGCGGCGCGTCCGTTTGGTTTCCGCCTCGAGTTGTGCCAAGAACAGGTTCGTCATCTCCATAGTTGTGGAATTCCTCCCTTTATACTACCAGAACGAACATGAAAGATTTGATGAGGCTCAGGCAGGGTTGGTTCCGTAATATGTCTTCGGGTAGCGCAAGGTCGCGCTGGGGTCCTCGATCAGGGGCTTGCCTAGCGTTCCAAAGCCGTGCTGATCGTTGCAATCAGTTCCGTTTGATCCTCGTTAAGTATCTCGGCGCTGTTGCAGTTCTCGCCAGCGTCAGACAATCGCAACACGTAGGTGCCGGGTGGCAAGGCGCTTCGACCGATTCTTAGCGGTTCATTCACCTTCACAAACATCCTGGGTGCAAGTTGATCCGAGCTTGCAGGAGTAGTGAGTGGCAAATGAGTCTTCCGCAGCCAAAGAGCGTTCAAGCGTCGTGTTACAGGGCCCATGTTCATTCCCTCCTGTTGAGAATCAGCTAGAGAGGGTGATGTTACGCGCCCGTGTTCCCTAGGCCGATGCAGTGGCCGAGCCAAGATACTTTCTGACCAGCGAGCCGATTTCCGAAGGAAGCCACGGCTTTTCCATATAATCGAGCGCCCCGCATTGCATGGCCTCGATGTAACAGGGCATATCAATCGTCCGCGAAAGGACCACCACCGGGGCGTGGCGGTCCCTCTCGATGGCACGCGACAAAACGGATCGTCCCTCAAAACTCGGGCTTCCCTGGCTAAGTAGGATCAGATCGAAATCCTCACGTCCAACCGACGCCGCGCCGTCCTTATAAGAAGAAATGGAATGGACCTCATACCCTTGGCGTTGAAGAACTGCTGAATAGTACAGCAGATCCTCCAAATTCTCATCGACCACCAGCAGCCTCTTTCCGATTAGACCGAGTAACTGGTCAGCTTTTCTAGCATCAACGCTTTGTCTTTCCATAGTCGATCTCCTCTATCTCGGAATCAGCCGCATGGCTGGGGACGGCGCAATCGGACGGAGGGCCTCGATATCCGGCCCGAGCGGAAAAGGCTTCGAGGTGCGGCGCCACCCTCGGCGCGCCTCCTCCCGGATTCTCCGGCGCGTAGCAGTTGGCGCAACCGAACTCGAGCCTTATAGAGTTGCGACTTGGAGGTGCCGATGGATAAGCCCAGCATCCGTGCAATCTCGCGATGCCCGTAGCCCTCAACATAGTGCATCAGGAATACTTGCTTATAGCCGGCCGGCATTTGCGAGACGGCGCGCTCCAAATTGAGACGGTCGAGAGCGGATGTCAGTGCCTGGTCGGGCGCCCCCAAGATTTGCGTCAGGCTAAGAACCCCCCCGCGGACCTCGATGACATCCTCGAGAGACGTTGTGCTGAGCGATTTCCTTCGCAGGCGCATCAGGACGACGTTGACCGCAACCCGATACAACCAAGTGGTAAAAGCGGACTCGCCGCGGAAGGAGTCCATTTTGCGAAACAACTGCAGAAATACCTCCTGGGTGAGGTCTTCCGCCTCCGCCTCGTTGCCCACCATGTGCAGGCACTTGCTATAGACTCGCCGGCTGTACATGCGGTAGGCCCGATCGAAATCCATGGTTGGTGTGCTCATGGGCAAGCCATTCATCCGATTTTAAAGTGTTAACTGCATGCGCGCCGCCGTCCCCATCATCGCGTTCGCGGGCAGTCTGCTCTCCGCAATCTGTTGGCAGTCCAGGCACAACGCCGCCCACGGCAAGCGCCGCCAGCCGTTTCAGGGAGATGGGATTTTCGCACGTCATGCATACTCCATAATTCCCCGTCCCGATCCGATCCAACGCCTCGGTGACTTGGCCAAGGAGGGCTGCGTTTCGGTTAAGTGCATCCACCGCCATGCTGCGCTCCATCTCCATCGTCAATTCCTCGATCGAATCGGGGACTCTCTCCACAGTGATCCCCTCGGCTTTGTGTCGGCCTGACAGCAACTCCCCTTTCTTCGCCTCCAGCGCCCGCCTGCAGCCCTCGATCTCCTGTTTCTTCATGGGCATTGCTAGCCTCCTTTTAGGTGTGTGAACTTCCGCCAGTTACCCCGATGACAAGCGTTCGTCCAGCTGGCTGAGCGTTCGGCAATCGCAGAGCGCCTGGAACGAACCTGCACTCCGAAATTTAAAGTCAGGTGGGAAGTCCGCGCCATACCGCCGGAATGCTACTTTCAGACATGAACCCTGGTAGCCGCGGTAAGCCAATCTGAGTAGGCACGCCGACGACAGCAGGTGGTTTGAGCGCTGTAGCCAGAGGCAAAGTCGCGGGCTATCATCCTGCATGATCCAGGCCGGCGGCCTGCCGATGGACTTGAAAGCCACGATAGTCGTCCCCGCGCAGGGGGGCACATCTCCCGGCGGATTCCCGCTTTCGCGGGGATGACGTAGGGTTCCGCGAACCAAAGGATCCCCGAACTTGTTCGTAAGTTGTTGAATCCAAAGCAACTGCAGGGATGCTCCGCTTCGCTCAGGGTAGCCGGATTCCCGGTTCCTTCAAATGTCCCGCGGCGTTGCGGCAAATGCGCCGCCCGTGTTTCCCGGGGTTCGCGTGCCGTACCGTCGGCACTCCCGGCGCAGGCGCAGCAACTACCTGCCTTTTGCTCTCGCAGTACCATCGGGCCGGTATATGTTTTCCAGGGGTTTTGCCAATAAACTAAGAACGTCGACGCTTGAAGGACTTCCGATTCTGAAACAACGTCGACACAGTCAGTTCGTAGAGAGGAGCGACTTCAGGTGTTGGCAAGGCGTCCGCCGGGTCTTCCGTCGCAGGGCGGAACTGTTCGGGCGGATATGAGTCTCTTATCGGGCCTTCCGTGGCAACCCCTTACGATTCGCTTGGCAACCATGCGATCACCGTTCGCACGCGTGGCTGATTATTTGCGCCGGAAGAAGGCCGGTCCGGCATGGCAGTGGTCGCTGTCCGCGGATTCCCGACCACTGGGCCGGCTTAACGTCATCGCCTTGATATCCGGAGATGCGGACCGCCGCGAATTGACGGGCATCTGCAGCCGTAAAGGATGGAACCTCCTTTTCGTAGGCACGCTTGAAGAAGCCCGGACTGTGCTGCAGAAGGTCAGGGCGCCGGTAGTCTTGTGCGATCGCGATTTACCCGGTAGCGGGTGGCGGTCGACGGTGGAAGGATTGGCCTCCTCGCCTCATCGTGCATGTATCATTCTGGTTTCGGCAGTTGTGGACAGTTACTTGTGGAATGAAGTCGTGCGTACCGGCGGGTTTGACGTTTTATCCAAACCGTTTCGCGAGGACGACGTGGCGCGTGCGGTTAGGCTGGCGTGGTCCTATTGGAACACGGCCGCAAAACCGTCCGGCGACCAGGAAATCGGTAGATCGGGGGATCCGGTGATCGGGTAGACTCGCAAGTTTAGTCATGATTCGTTGTTCACCAGATCATCGGATCGCCCGATCTTCCGATACCTACGAAATGACTCCTTTGCGCACGGCGTACAGGATCAGCTCGGCGAGGCTATGGAGGTTAAGTTTGTCCTGGAGGTTCCTGCGGTGCGTTTCGACCGTGTAAAGGCTTAGATCAAGGAGGGTGGCAATATCCTTATTGGATTTGCCTTCAGCCAACAGGTGCAGGATCTCGCGCTCCCGTGAGGTCAGCAGTTCGTAGCTGTCCTCGGCCCCGCGTTTGCGCATGTCGCGCACGTAATCTTCCACCAGAATCTTGCTGATTTCCGGACTGAAGAAGGCCTTTCCTTCGCTGACCGCCTTGATGGCGTCAATGAGGTCGCTCTCCGCCGAGTCCTTCAGGAGATAGCCTTTGGCTCCCGCCTTGAGCGCTCGCAAGACATAGCTCTCGTCCGAGTGCATGCTCAGGATCACGATCGCCGCCTGAGGCAGCGAAGTTCGAATTCGCTGAGCGGCCTCGATGCCGCTCATATTCGGCATGGCGATATCAAGCACCACGATGTCAGGGTGGGTCGCTTCCGCTCGCTCCGCCGCCTCGCGGCCGTCTGCGGCTTCCGCGACCACCTCGAACCCGGCTTGCCTCTCCAGGAGGAGCCGCAGGCCGCGGCGCATGATGTTGTGATCATCCGCCAAGAGAATCCGAATCGCTTTCCTATCCACGAGCGTCTCCGCCCCCTTTGCCATTACTCCTGAACGGGAGTTCTATCGCCACGATCGTACCGCTTCCCAGCTCAGAATGAATCTCACATTTGCCTCCCAGCCTGGCCACGCGCTCCTCGATTCCGAGCAGACCCAGCCCTTTGCGTCTGCCGGACATCGAAACCTTGACCATCGTCCTGGATGGAAAGCGCCAGCCGGCTGGGCTGCTGCTGAACTCGAATTTGGACCCTGCTGGCGTGAGCGTGCCCGGAACAGTTGTGCAGCGCTTCCTGAACCACGCGGTAGATGCAGGTCTTGAACTCATCGGGAAGATCATCCGCGGCAAGCTCCGCCGCCACACTCACCTCCATGGAAGTGCGCTTGGAAACTTCGCGGGCCTGCCAGCGCAGGGCGGGAACAAGACCGAGATCGTCAAGCATCGAGGGGCGAAGGAGCAGGGCCATGTTGCGAACCACCCGCACTGAATTCTCCACCAAGGTTCTGACCGTTTCGACGTGGCCGGCGGACTGCTCATCGCGTCGCATCTCGGATTCCGCCGACAGATTACGTAGCTCCACCAGAACCGCCGACAACGCCTGACCGACTTCGTCATGAAGATCACGGGAGAGTTTGCGCCGCTCATCCTCTTGCACCTGCACCAGCCGGGCGGAAAGCTGCTCAAGCTGCTGGCGCGCTTCCACCACCTCTTGATACTGGGCGTTCGCACGACGCTCTAATCCCAGAATCTTCCACGTGCTGAAGGCTGCCATCCCCAACCCCAGAAGAAGCGCTGCCAAGACAATCATCGCCATCTGGCGCTGAAACTCCGCTAAGAGAGAATCCACACGGTGGTTGCCGGCCTCCAACTGTTGCTCGTTGATAACGTCTATTCGAGCTGCTATCTCCGTCACCGCCGCACGGCGAGGAAAAACTACATCGCGGAGGAAAGCATATCCCTCGCGACGGCGCTGGTCCGGGTCCCATCTGAAAATGGGGCCGAGGACTTGCCAGTAATGGGAGAGTTGCGTGGACAGCTCGGTGTAGTACTGGAGCTGATCAGGCTCCAGTTGCTGGCGGAACGATTCCAGCGCGGACTCCATTTGACGGCGCGCTCTTGTGAGGCTAGTCATATAGTTTGCCGCGCGGCCGGGCTCGGGCTCCAACAAATAGTCACGAACGGAGGTCCCGGCGAGGTGAAACTGGAATCGTATATCATTGAGAGCGTGATTCTTCAATAGGAACTGTTGTCCAATCTGGTCCTCGTTGTGGCGGATCTGTTGCAGAATCCGGATACCGTAGGCGCCCGCAAGAGCCATGATGGCCAAAAGGCCGCCAAAGCCTGCCCCCAGAGCAAAACGCGTACTCAGCAGCAGCCGCTCTGACCTGCCTGCCGTTGTACCGCTCATCAACTCCTCCCGACACGATCAATCCGCCAATCGGTTAATTCCGTCGAAGGCAGCATTTTTATAGCCTTCGGCCAGGGTGGGGTAATTAAAAACGTTATGAATGAAGTAGTCGATTTTCCCGCCATAGCTCAGCACGGCCTGGCCGATATGAGCGAGTTCACTGGCGCTCTCTCCGATGATGTGCACTCCAAGAAGCTCATGGGAGTCACGATTGAAGAGAAGCTTCAACATCCCGATGTCGTCGCCGATGATCTGGCCGCGTGCGATTTCGCCATAGGCGGCTTTGCCAACTTCATAAGGAACATTCTGCTGGGTGAGTTCTTCCTCATTGCGGCCCACGTAAGAGATCTCCGGAACGGTGTAAATGCCGTAGGGAAACAGCGACGGGGCGCTTTGGCTTTCAACGCCGAAGGCGCGGCAGGCCGCCAGGCGGCCCTGCTCCATGGAAGTAGAAGCAAGGCTGGGGAAGCCGATAACATCTCCGGCGGCAAAAATGTGGGGCACCTCCGTCTGATAGTCGGAGTTCACCTTGAGGCGGCCCCGCTCGTCGGCTTCGAGGCCAGCCGCAGGCAAGTTCAGGCCGGCCGTAGCCCCCGTTCTGCCGATGCTGTACAAGGCCTTCTCCGCACTGACCTGCTTTCCGCTGGCAAGCCGAATCCTTACGTGGACACCCGATCCATTTTCCACGCGCTCGATCGAGGTGACGGTCTCGCCCAACCATATCGTCATCCGCATCTCACGCAGGTGGTAATCCAGCGACTCCACAACTTCCTTGTCCACAAAAGGCAGCAGGCGTGGAAGACGGTCCACTAAAGTCACGCGAATCCCCAGCGCCGCAAAGATGCTGGCGTATTCGCAACCGATCACTCCCGCGCCCACCACCGCCAAGGTGCGCGGCAGTTGCTTCAGCCCCAGGATATCGTCGCTGACGAAAACACTCTGGCCGTCGAAAGGGATATGCGAGGCTCGAGTGGCTTCCGTGCCCGTCGCAATCACCACGTTCGCCGCGCTCACCACCTTCTCACCGGACCCATCCACAAAACTCAGCCGGAGCGTGTGGGGATCCGAGAAAGAGGCAATGGCGTTGAAAAGCGTTACGCGATTGCGGAGTAATTGGTGGCGCGTAACATCCGTTTCATGGCGAATCACATGGTCCGTGCGCAACAGCAGGTCCTCCATGGTTATGTCCTGCTTCACTGTGTAGGACTCACCATAGAGATGGCGTAGGCGATATCCGGAGAGATAGAGCGCCGCCTCGCGAAGGGTCTTGCTGGGAATAGTCCCGGTGTTCATGCAAACCCCTCCCAGTACCCCCTTGCGCTCCACCAAGCCAGTCTTCTTGCCCAGTTTTGCAGATTGGATCGCGGCGCGCTGCCCTGCCGGGCCTGAGCCGATCACCAACAAGTCAAAATCGAAGGAAGCCATCTGGTAATCCTTAGATGCCTGAGATTCGAGGAAGTATGTCCATACTAATTGTATGCGATTTGACAGAGTCTGCATATCTGACTTATAAGCCAATTATGGGTTGTGATGGCGGGGCACACACATTTCCTTGAGGTGCGGCGTCTCCGTGGCGCGCGGAACGCACAGAGAGTCAAGGGAATCACTGCCCGCAACTTGACGGGCCGCGCAAGGGGGAGGGTTGAGATGCGGAATCAGATTGGCGGTTGCTGGTCGCGGCGGCGAATCCGGGCGTCAGCATTGGGCTGCCTGCTGGCGCTATGCTGGTTTTCAGTCAAGGAGTGCCTGGCGCAGTCTGAAGCAAATAGTCAATCACAGGATGCATTGCACCAACTCAGCGCTTCGGTTGAGGAACTGGTGAGAAGGGTGTCTCCGAGCGTCGTCCAGGTGCTGGCGACGGGCTACGGCGCCACCCAGGGGGGTGACGGCGGCGAAACCGCTCTAGTGATCGGGAGGCTTCGCAGCATAGGGTCCGGCGTTGTTGTCGACCCGGAGGGTTATATCCTGACCAACGCGCACGTAATCAAAGGCTCTCAACGCGTCCAAGTGATTTTGCCGACCCTGTCTGCTAGCGTGTCTTCAACCCTATCCGCTCTCACTCCCCGAGGCCGCCCCATGGACGCCCGCATTGTTGGCGTGTCCAGAGACATCGACCTGGCGCTGCTCAAGATCGAAGCACAAGGCCTCCAAGCACTGCCCATGGGCAAGTATACCAATCTTCGCCAGGGTCAGATGGTGCTGGCTTTCGGCAGCCCCGGAGGACTTCAGAATTCTGTAACCATGGGCATAGTAAGCTCTGTGGCCCGGCAACCTGACCCCGATAACCCGATGGTCTACATCCAAACCGATGCGCCGATTAATCCCGGCAATAGCGGCGGACCGCTCGTCAACATCGACGGAGAGGTCGTCGGCGTCAATACTTTCATCTTGACCGAATCGGGTGGGAACGAAGGCCTGGGCTTCGCTATTCCAAGTGGCATTGTGACCGTTGCCTTACCCCAACTCCGTAAGTACGGCCACTTGCATCGGGGTGAGATCGGTATCCACGTCCAGACCATTACACCCACGCTGGCTGAGGGACTCGGACTCCCGACAGACCACGGAGTAATTGTCTCCGACGTTTTGCCGGGCGGTCCCGCGGAACAAGCCGGACTTAAGGTTCAGGATATTATCTTGACTGTCAACGGCAAAGTAGTTGGAAATCTACCCTTATTCGGGTTGTATATGTTCATGTTGCACGCGGGCGATCAGGCCAAAATCGAAGTCCTTCGGGGCTCCGAGAAAATTCCTTTGGAGATTTCGGTAATTCAGCGTCCGCACAATGTGGACCGGTTGGCGGACCTGGTCGATCCTGAAAAAAACCTGGTTCGTAAACTGGGTATACTCGGGATTGAGATTAACAAAAAGACGGCCCCTCTGCTGCCCGACGTGAGAGAGCCTTCGGGAGTGATCGTTGCCGCTAAAGTGGCCGGCCTTGGCGGGCACGAAAACTCGCTCGCGGCCGGTGACATAATTCATGGGGTCAACGGAACGCCGGTCATCAGCTTGGATTTTCTTCGTTCTAAACTTGACGAGATTAAGCCCGGCAGTCCGATGGTTCTGCAAATCGAGCGCGAGGGAGAGTTGATGTACATGACATTCCCCACCGACTGAAGGAGCGGATAAGGAGGAGTTTCTACGTAAGACGTAAATTCCTGGGCAGCGGCGGCATCCTCCTGGGCCCTCGGAGCATCGAATGATGATGTGACCGAATGCATGTTCGCAGGCTGGACTCTGGATTCTTCTAAAAAAGCATGAAACGTTTGCTCGCAATTTCCGGGCCCGCCTTTGCGGTAATTGTGGTGTTCCTGCTCTTCGGCGTGGCCGCTCTCTCGGCCGCCACTCGGCGGCCTTACCCCGAAGCCGGCAAGGGAGCATGGCACATTTCCAAAGTCGGCCACATGAACGAATCGGCGCAGCACGAGAGTGCTGTCCCCAAGGTGGCTGAAACGGCAGTCGATGTTGCAGTCGAAGTGGAAAACGCCCCTCCGCTTTTCGTTTGTCATGAAGAAATACTCCCTATTGCTCTTCCTCTAACCCTCCAGAGACATCACTTCCGCGCACCGCCCGTCCTCTAATCGAGCTCGTGTGTCTTTTGCCCTGGCAGGGCAACTGATTCGGCCATCCGTCCAGCAGGCAAGGCTCAATTTCTCATGACTTCGTCGTCGCTTCGTCGGTTCGACAGTGACCAAATAAAGAGTCATACCGTGATTAGCAAACGATTGGACCCTCAAGGAGGACATGGCATGCCAACAGACAGGGCACTAACCTCGGAGGAACTGGCATCGCTCCGTTGTCTCACTAGCTGCCAGGTTGCGGACGCCCTCGAGACGTTGGATGTGCGCCTGCGCAACGAGGGCTTCATGGACTCGAGCGTCCGGTGCTTGTTCCCGAACCTCCCGTCGATGGTCGGCTATGCGGTGACAGCGCGAATCCGTACTGCGGAACCTCCCATGACGGGGGACGCTTACCCGGATCGCACCGACTGGTGGAGTTATCTCCTGACCATACCAGCCCCGCGCGTGGTGGTGTTAGAGGATTTGGATCGGCATCCCGGACTCGGAGCGTGCGCCGGAGAGGTGCATGCCCATATTTTCAAGGCTCTGGGCTGCGCGGGCCTGGTTACCAACGGCGCGGTTCGCGACCTCCAAGCCGCTGAGTCGTTAGGCTTCCTTTTTTCGCCGGAAGTGTCGCGGTGTCTCGTGTCTACTATCACATGCTGGAATTCGGCAAGCCGGTGGAGGTTGGCAATTTGAAGGTTCGGCCGGGCGATCTGCTGCACGGGGACCGGCACGGTGTGATCAGCATTCCGGACTCCGTTGCCCGGGACATTCCGGCGGCAGCCGCGAGGATGGCCGCGCTCGAACGCCATGTGATCGAGGTTGCGGACTCGCCGAATCCCTCCCTCGACGACTTACGCGAAGCCGTGCAGCAATCAACGCGATGGGAGAAGTCTCGCCGGTGATTGCTCAAGCATGATCGCGCGACCATTCTGATACGCAAGAGTCTAATTGTTGTGCCCAATGGAGTCCTAAGATGATCAACGACACGCTCAGCCTGGCCGTTCGTGAATTCGGCGCGGCTGCTCAAGTCCGGTTGGGAAGCGAACCTGGCGCTGCTGCTCATCGGCGTCCTGCTGATGACAGCGGGTTGCTCACGCGATGAGGGTAGCCGCGCCGAGGCCGCTGAGAGGCGAAAAAGTTGTGAACGTGGCCGTGAGCAAGGTGGCGCGCGCCGACCTCTCCCAGAGTCTGCGTATCGCGGCGGAATTCCGGCCCTTTCAGGAAATCAACGTCCACGCCAAGGTGGCCGGGTATGTCAAGCGGATCTATGTGGACGTGGGAGACCGGGTGAAGAAAGGGCAGACGCTGGCCGTGCTCGAAGTTCCGGAGCTTCAGGATGAACTGAATCAGGTGGCCGCCGCGTTGCGGCAAAGCCAGCAGGAGGTGGATCAGGCCCAGCACGAGCTCAGGCGCGCCCAGGCGGATTACACGGTCGCGCATTTGTCCTACACGCGGCTCGAAGGAGTGATGAAGACCCGTCCGGAACTCATCGCCCAGCAAGACGTGGACGACGCCCAAGGGAAAGACGAGGCAGGGGAAGCCAGGGTGGAAGCCGCGAAAGCTGGCCTGGCCGCCGCCCAAGAACACTTCCAGGAGGCCACGGCCAATCGCGAGAGAGTGCAGGCCCTGTTCGATTATACCAAGATGACGGCCCCCTTCGATGGTGTTGTTACCTGGCGATATGCCGATACCGGGGCGATGGTGGCAGCGGGCACAACGTCGGAGCGACAGGCGCTTCCGGTCGTCAAGCTCTCCCAAAACGGGTTGCTGCGCCTGGATATCCCGGTTCCCGAGACCAATGTTCCGGTTGTGCGCCTCGGCAAGACAGTGAGCGTGGAAGTGCAGGCTCTAAATAAGACTTTTGAAGGCACGGTCGCAAGGTTTGCCGACAAGGTGGATGACGCCACCCGCACCATGATGACGGAAGTGGACGTTCCCAATCCCAAATTGGAGATCGTACCCGGGATGTACGCTTACGTGTCCTTCCCGGTCATGGAAAAGAAGAATGCGTTGGCGGTCCCTATCCAGGCGGTTTCGCGAGAGGGTAACAAGGCGGTGGCGTATCGAGTCGCCAGCGGTAATCGGATTGAAGTCCTGCCTGTCACTCTCGGCATCGAAACCCGCAGCCAGATTGAGGTCCTCTCGGGCCTTTCGGAGGGCGACCGGGTGGTAGTCGGCAACACCAGCCAATTGCGGCAGGGTCAAGTCGTCGCTCCAAAGATCGTGGAGTTGTCAGAGGTCGAGGGGGGCAGCTAATGTCACGTTTCGCTATTCGCAATCCCTACTTCATCGTCGTTCTCTGTCTCTTCGTGGTGGTGATAGGTCTTACCAGCCTGGTCCGCATGCCAGTGGACTTGTTTCCGGTCATCAACATTCCGGAAGTGGTGGTGGCGACGTTCTATAGCGGCATGCCTCCGGAAGAAATGGAAGGCAGCATCACCGGACGTTTCGAGCGGTTCTTCACGCTCGGAGCGGGGATCGACCATATGGAGTCCCGGTCTCTCGAAGGGGTCAGCATCATCAAGATTTACTTTCAGCCCGGAACCAGCGCCGACGCCGATGCCACCGAAATCTCGAACTTGGCGATGGCTGACCTGGGACGCCTGCCCAAGGGCACGCTACCGCCGGTGGTGATGAAGTTCGACGCCTCGAGCCTCCCGGTGTGCCTGGTGACCTTGAAGGGCCAGGGGCTTTCGGAGGCGGAACTTCGCGACACCGGCCAATACGCGGTCCGCGACCAGTTGGCAACGGCGCACGGGGCGTCGGTTCCTCCGCCTTTCGGCGGCAAGTACCGCCAGATCATGGTCTACGTGGATCCCTTGAAACTCCAAGCTCACAGCCTGAGCGTGATGGACGTGGTGGACGCGGTGAATAAGAACAATCTGATCCTGCCGGCAGGCGACGCCAAGATAGGCCCCTACGACTACGACATCTACACAAACAGCGAGATCGAGCATGTTCCGGACCTGAACCAGGTTCCTCTCAAGACCGTCGGCAACAAGTACGTAACGGTGGCGGACGTGGGTTCCGCCAAAGATGCTTCCACCATTCAGCTCGGGATCGTTCGCGTAGGCGGGCAGCGTTCGGTCTACCTGCCCATCATGAAGCAGGGTGGCGACACCAACACCATCGCCGTGGTCGACGCCGTCAAGTCGACTTTGAAGCGCTTGGTCGATGTGCCCAAGCAGCTTGTGACTAACGTGGTATTCGACCAATCGGAGTTCGTGAAGAAAGCTATCAGCACGCTCATCCATGAAGGCGCCACCGGGCTATTGCTCACCGGTCTGATGGTGCTGCTGTTCCTGGGGAGCCTGCGTGGCACGGCCGCCGTGTTTCTTTCCATTCCACTCTCTGCCCTCGCCGCCATCATTGCCTTGTATTTCGGAGGCAGCACAGTGAACAGCATGGTGCTGGCGGGCCTGGCCATCGTCTTTTCCCGCCTGATCGATAACTCGGTGATCGTGCTGGAGAACATCTTCCGCCACATGGAGCTCGGAGAGCCCCCTGAAGTAGCCGCCGAAAAGGGTGGAGAGGAGGTGGGCACGGCTGTGCTGGCGGCCACCATAGCCAGTGCAGTCGTCTTCTTTCCGGTCACCTTCCTTTATGGCGTGAGTAAGTTTCTCTTCTCCGCCCTCGCGTTGGCCGTGGTCCTTGCCCTCTTTGCCTCGTATTTCATCGCCATGACGGTGGTCCCCCTGTTCTGCGCCAAGCTCATCAAGGGCACTCCGCACGGAACCGGGCACGGCACAGAGTGAGGATGTCCCGGCCCACCCTGGCAAGGCGCGCCCCTCTTGGGCTGCCCGCTTCAACACCGCTTTCAATCATAGATTCCATCAGATGCTCGACTGGTATGAGGCCACCGTGGACCGATCCCTGCTTCGTCCCTGGCGGGTGGTCGGCGCGATCATGGGAGTCTTCCTCCTGAGCCTGCTTATCTTTCCCTTGCTCGGCGTGGCCTTCTTTCCTCGCAGCGACGCCGGCCAATTCGTCATCAATATGAAAGCGCCCACGGGTATGCGTGTTGAACTGACCGAAAAGCTGGTGGCCAAGGTTGAAGACATCGTGCGAGAAGTCGTCAACCCCAGGACCTGAAGCTGGTGGTTTCCAATCTTGGAGTGGTTCCCGATTTCACTTCCATCTATACCCCCAACTCCGGACCTCACACCGCCACCATCCAGGTGGCATTGACCGAGGACCACAAGATTGGCAGCTACGAATACATGGACCGGGTTCGAAAACGCCTGGCTACAGATATGCCGGAGATCGACAGCTTCTTCCAGTCCGGGGGCCTACAGGAGGCTGTGCTGAATCAGGGCCTTCCCGCGCCCATCGATTTACAGGTGAGCGGTCAAAACCTCACGTCGACGTATCGAGTCGCAACGGACCTGGCACATCGGATACGGAGTTTGCCCGGTGTGAGTGATGTCTACATTCCGCAGGATATCGATTACCCAGCCCTCCGGCTCCAGGTGGACCGGGTTCGTGCCGGCGAACTGGGTCTGAGCCAGAAGGAGGTAGTGGATAACGTCATCACCGCCTTGACCTCCAACCAGATGATCGCGCCGAGCTACTGGATCGACCCGCGGACTGGCAACGACTACTTCCTTACCGTTCAGTACCCGGAAAGCGCTATCAACAGTATGTTCTCCCTGAAGGGGATTCCCATCCGTTCGCCTTCTTCGAAAGAGTCGGCATATCTCGACCAGGTGGTCAAGGTTACGAACTTCAAAGCCCCCACGGAAGTGGACCACTACCAGATCCAGAGAGTGATCGACGTCTATGTGACCCCAGCCAGTGAGGACCTGGGCCGCTTGGCCAATGCAGTCGACAAGGTCATGGCCCGAACCCGCCTTCCCGAAGGCGTCGGCCTGGTGATGCGCGGCATGGTCGAAGGCATGCGTCAGTCGTTTCGCAGCTTTGGTTTTGGACTGTTCCTGGCCCTGGCCCTCCTTTACTTGGTTCTCGTGGCCCAATTTCGCTCTTTTATCGATCCCTTCCTGATTCTGCTCGCCGTCCCCACCGGAGTGACGGGCGTGCTGGTGTTCCTCTGGATCACGGGAACCACGATGAATGTGATGTCGCTGATGGGCGTGGTGATGATGGTGGGCATGGTGTCCTCGAACAGCATTCTGATTGTGGAATTCGCCCACCAGCTTGAAGCGGAGAAGTCCGTGCGCGACGCGGTGGTCACCTCCTGCCGCATCCGCTTGCGCCCGATTCTGATGACTTCCCTCGCCACAATCTTTGGACTGATTCCCATGGCCTTAAAGCTCGAAACTGGAAGCGAGGCCTACGCCTCGCTGGGGCGCACTATTATCGGTGGCTTGACCTTTTCAGTGATTCTGACGGTCTTCATTGTTCCGGCGGCCTACCTGCTTGTCTACGGGAAAAAGAAACAGCCTGGCAGCGAGGCTTTATCGCCGGCAGAAGTTCCGCAGTAGAGGTCCATTCCCATCCCGCAGCGGCGGGAGAGGAATCTCGCTGTGGGCTGCGGCAGAAACCGCAGGCTCACCGCAGAGGCCACTGAGTTCGCCGAGAAAAACCGCGGGATCTTTCCCTGTGATACAAGCTCGTAAGTTGTTGCTTTTCTGGTAAGCCTTTTTGAAACCTAGGGTCTTGAATTTTGAATCTGGAATTTTCCGTTGCGGCTCTGCCGCGGCGTGGTTTCTACAGGAGAAATTATGACCAGGCGAATACTGCTCCTCGTTGTCTTGCTAGCGATGGGGGGAGGCGGTCGTGCGCGGGCTCAGGGCGCTGCTCCTGTGCAGCTCACGCTCAAGGACGCCGAGGCGCTGGCGCTCAAGAATCATCCTCAGGTCCTTGCCGCGCAGGCGACGGCGCTCGAGTACAACCAGCACGTTGTCGAGGCACGCTCCGCCTATTTTCCGACCCTCGAGGGTGAAGTGACGGGATCAGGCGGCAATCCCCGAGGGCGCATCGGCGCAGGTTTTCTTGCCGCTTCCAGCCTGTTTGACCGGCTCGGTGCGGGAATCTTGCTCTCCCAACTCGTCACGGATTCGGGGCGCACGCCCAACCTTGTGGCGAGTTCCCGGTTGGAAGCCCAGGCAAGCCAGCAGACCTACCAAGCCACCCGTTATGACGTATTGTTGGCCGTGAACCAGGCCTACTTCGGCGTCCTCCGCGCGCAGGCGTTAGTCAAAGTCGCGCAACAGACCGTCGCGGCGCGTCAAATTCTCTCCGATCAGGTGACCGAACTGGCCAAGAACAAGCTGCGCTCAGAGGTAGACGTTGCCTTCGCTGGCGTGAACCTCTCCGAGGCCAAGCTTCTGCTGCTCCGTTCTCAGGATCAGTTGCGGGCAGCTTTCGCCGAGCTCACGCGCGCCTTGGGCTCTCAACAGGAAGAGAGTTACAAGCTCACGGATGAGCCGCTCCCGCCCAGTCCCCCGCTTGAACCCAATTCGCTGGTTGCCCAAGCGTTTGCTAATCGTCCGGACCTGCTGAGCCTGCAACTGCAATACCAGGCCGCGGTCCGGTTCGAGCGCGCGGAGAGAGACCTGTCGTTCCCAACAGTGAGTTTGGTGGGCGCCGGCGGGGGCCATTCCGGAGATTAATCAGATACTTGTCAGGCTAAAGTCCCAAACAACTACGAAGGTGCAGCTCTGAACGTCGAGGTCCCGATCTTCAACGGGCGCCTTTTTACGGCGCGGCGCGAAGCGGCCCGATACCATGCAGAGGCCGAAGACCAAAGGGTGCGTGATCTTCAGGAGCGGATTGCGCGGGACGTGCGCGTGGCCTGGTCCAGCTCCAAAACCGTCTATCAGAACATCGATGTCACGGCGGAGATGCTCCGCGAAGCCTCCCTGGCCATGGACTTGGCGCAGGGTCGGTACAACTTGGGGCTGAGCTCGATTGTGGAATTGACCCAGGCGCAGTTGAACCTTACCCAGGCTGAAATCGAAAACTTGAACGCCAAATACGACTACCAGAGCGTCTATGCGATGCTGCAGTACACTATGGGATTGTTACGATGACGGCAAGCTTCCCTCTACTTCTCTTTGTCGAATTTCAGGGCTGCGGAGTTTAGACAATAGCGAAGGTGGGTCGGGGCTGGGCCGTCTTCAAACACGTGACCTAGGTGTGCAGCGCATTCCTTGCACTGTACCTCAGTTCGCACCATGCCGTGCGAGAGATCGTCTTCCGTGCGGATGTTTTCCGGATCCACCGGCGCCCAAAAGCTTGGCCACACCGGTTCCTGACTCAAATTTGGTGTCGGAACTGAAGAGCGGTTTGTTGCAGCAGACGCAACGGTAGACGCCTTTTTCGTGATTGTCCCAATATTCGCCCGTAAAAGCCCGTTCTGTCCCCTTCTTTCGAGTCACCTCAAACTGCTCGGGGGTCAGCTCCTGTTTCCATTCTTCGTCTGTCTTCACGACTTTATCAGCCATAACAGTTCCTTCTCGCTTTCCGGAGGCTGTGAATCGCACCGGAGTTGCCAGGTGCGGTTTGCCTTTAGTGCCGTGAAACAGCCCCAAGACCAAGAGATGGAAATAAAGGGGATTTGGTTACAAGAAGTCTCACTCGAGGTTGCGCCGCGGCGCACTGGGCAGAGGACCGGATGACCCGATCTCGATTCTTAGCGCTCTCCCCGGGCCTGAAAAGGTGTGAAAGGGTTCCAGTCCAGCCTGTCATTCCTGGCCCATGGCTCTTTGCGGATCAAGATTCTGTCTCCGCCGTTGGCGGCGGCGCCTGCGGGCTCCCGCTATTGACGGGGTACACCAAACTTCGGTCCGGCTCCCAGGAAAGGTAAACCTTAGCGCCCGGGGATGTTCGCTCGAGTGGAAGTGCGTTCGCTGCCATGGCTCCGCGCACCACCAGCCGTTCACCGCTCGCAATCCGCACCGTCCAGCGGCGGCTGCCGCCTTCGAAGATGGCCTCCACCACCTCGCCGGGCACAACGTTAACCGCCTCGCTGCTTGGCCGAGGGCGGCCCAGAGTCAGTCGCATGGCCTCCGAACGCACACCCAGGATGGCGGCAAAGCCCCGCCCCAAATCCATCGAATTCCTCGACCAGAGGGTCCATCCGGTCTCGGTTTCGAAGCGAGTGCCCTGGTCGGAGTGGCTAAGACAATGGACTGGGAAGAAGTTCTCCACGCCCATGAACTCCGCCACAAAGGGCGTTCGAGGCGCGCCGTAGGTCTCCTCCGCCGGCCCTACCTGCTCGAGGCGGCCATGATTGATAACAGCGATCCGGTCCGACATGACCAACGCCTCTTGCTGATCGTGGGTGACGAAAATGAAGGTGATTCCCAGGCGCTCGCGCAGACGCTTCAGTTCCACTTGCATCTGCTGGCGCAGTTTCTGGTCGAGTGCGCCCAGCGGCTCGTCCAGCAGCAGCACCGCCGGCTCGAGAACCAGGGCCCGCGCCAGCGCTACGCGTTGCCGTTCGCCTCCGCTCAGTTGATGGGGATAACGGTCCTCTTTTCCGGGGAGTTCCACCATCTCGAGGAGGGAACGAACGCGCTTGGCGATTTCCGCGGCGCGGCAATTCTTCTGTTCGAGGCCGAACGCCACGTTGCGAAACACATTCAGGTGAGGGAAAAGCGCGTAGTGCTGAAAGACAGTGTTGACGTTCCGACGGTAGGGAGGCAGGGGCGAGGCGTCGCGTCCGTTAATCAGAATTTGCCCGCTCTGAGGCTGCTCGAATCCCGCCACCAGACGCAGGATGGTCGTCTTCCCGCTTCCGCTGGGCCCTAAGAGCGTCAGGAATTCTCCCCTGCCGACCTCCAGGGAAAAATCCTCTAGCGCTGTATGTTCCCCGTAGCGCTTGCTAACGCCTCGTAATTCGACAATGCACTGGGGCAACTCTTCCAATTCGTAAGCTGGCTCCACCGCCTCGTGGGATTTCAAAATCATCGTACTCGCGACGTGGAAAAATAACAAGAGTGATTTTTGTGATTTTTGATTTGCGATTTGCGATTTGCGATTTCCGGGAGCACTTGACACCACGCGTCGGCCTGTTACTCTTTGGAAGTGAGTGGGATAAATCAAAGGACGGCACACATCAGCCGCCGGCCTTCATCAAGACGTTCACTGATGGCTGAGAGCTGAGCGCCGAAAGCTTCTATGTCCAAGAAACACAAAGAGACAGTCCAAAAACAATTCACCAAGACGGCCGACGCCTTTGCCAAATTCGCGGTGCGTGATTCAGTCGAAGTGCTTGCCGAGAAAGTGGAATTCGTCAAGGCCCAAGCTCATGAACTCGTGCTCGACGTCGCCTGTGGGCCGGGCGCATTTGTCTGGCGGTCGCGCCGCGTGTGCGTTTCGCTTTGGGCGTCGACTTAACACCTGAAATGCTCCGCCAGGCGCGCCAGTTCCAGGCTGAGAAGCAAATCGTCAACGTCGCGTTCGCCCTGGGCGATGCAGACTCCCTACCCTTTCCCGACGCCTACTTCGATCTGGTCAGTTGCCAGCATGCCTTTCACCACATCACCAAGCCGGAGCCGGTTCTCCAGGAGATGATCCGCGTCACGAAGCCCGAAGGCAGGCTGTTGATCCTCGATCCGCTGGCGCCGGAAAGCGACGCGAAGTTTGAACTTTATAATCACATCGAGAGGCTTCGCGACCCTTCCCACACCTCTTCGCTTCGCCTCACCAGCTTCCTCAGCATGTTCGAACAGCATGGCCTCGAGGTATTCCGCCAGTCGCTTCGACGCCGGCCGCGGTCCTTCAATCACTGGATGCAGCGCGCGGGCGCTGTGCCGGGCAAGAAACGTTACGCCGAAACGCGCCAACAGATGGAAGAGTCTATGCCGGGAGATAAAGCCGGCTTCTCGGCGAGAGCCGACGGCGACGACATTCAAATTATCCACAATGAAGGAATGTTCCTGGCGAGACGGCTTCCCGCCGGATAGGCGACACAGCCACTAACCAATTCTCTGCTTCGAGGATCTCCCGCCCCGCTTAGCAGCCGACGGTCGAGAACATCTCGCGCCGGGCACCTTGCCGATTCGCGGATCTTTGGCGAGGATGAGTTCGCAGGCGCGGAGTGCCGCCTCTTCAAAATCCGGCGCGTCGGAGGGAAGCACCTGCCAGCCTGTTACTTCCTTCCCCAATACTTTAATTGACCGCATGCTCGGGAAATCGCGTCGCAGGCTCTCGTGGTGCTCCCGGGTCGTAGCAAGCCAAACACCGTTGTCTTCCGTGCTCGTGCGCTTATCCCGTAGGACCAACACGATCTTATCTTGAACGTAGACCGCAATGCAGCCGAAGAGGGGACGAGTGTACGGCGACAATGCAGCGATACTGTCGAGCACGAACTCAAACGGAACGGCCTTGCGCGGCTTGGCGCGAATCAGGATATCGTCCAGCGGGATTGAGGCCGTATTACCGCGGAGTTTCGGCATGAGAGTCAGCATACAACGATTCTTGCGTCGATGCGGTCATCAGTCAGGTCCCGCCTCCTGCGTATTAAACGGCCACTCGCCTCGCAGTCGTGCTCGAATGAAGTAAGCCGCGCTGCCCACCGCAAAAACCGCCAACGCGAAAAAGAGTGACTTTTTCTCGGCGGTTGCCAACACGTACAGCCAGCCGAAGAGCGAGATGATTCCAGGCACAGGGTAAAGCCACATCCGAAACGGCCGCTGGAGTTGAGGGGCTCGAGAGCGGAGCAGGAAAAAGCCCACCGTTTGGGGCAGATACTGAATGAGCACGCGCGTGGCGACCAAGCCTCCAATGACCTCATTGAGACGGCCGAGGCTGAAGATGGAAGCCACCAACCCAAGGGCGATGAGCGAGACATACGGGAATTGACCTTTGGGATGAAGGCGCGCGAAGACACGGAAGAAGTTCCCGTCGATCGCCGCGGCGTAGGGGATGCGCGAGTATCCCAACAGCAGTGAGAAAACCGAGGAAAAAGCAATCCAGAGCAGCAGGACCGTCATTACCTTTCCTGCCGCGTGGCCCTGGAGCGTCTCGATGTAGACAGAGGCGATGAAACGGCTATGAATAGCGTCGCGCCAAGGGATCACGCTGAGGAAGGAGGCGGTCATCAACACGTAAAGGGTTCCGACCGCCATAATCGAAAACATGATGGCGCGCGGGATCACCCGCCCGGGGTCGCGAATCTCCTCCGCCAGGTAACAGACATTGTAATAGCCGAAGTAGTCGTAGAGAGCATAGAGCGTGGCATGACCGAGCCCGGCCCAGAAAATCCAATGCAGGTTAAAGGCTGCGGGAGGGAAATCCATCAGGCGAGCCGCGCTCAAGTGAGGCAGCCCGGAAAAGATGATCCAAAAGCAACCCAGAATCACTCCTCCTACCAACACAACGGAGAGGTTGCCGAGGGCGCCGATGCGCCGGTAAAGGAGCACGACCAGCAGCAAAGGAAAAACCGCCGCGACAATCCGCACGCCGCCAGGCGACACTTGAGGCAGAAGATAGTGAAGATAATTGGCAAAGCCGATACTGCCGCTGGCTACCGAAAGTGGGGCGGAAAACATAATCTGCCAGACCATCAGGAACGAGAACCAGCGTCCCGCGCGGTGCGCGCCATAGGCTTCACGAAGATAGTTGTAGCTCCCGCCCGCCTTGGGCATCGCGGCGCCGAGTTCCGCCCAGACCAAGCCGTCGCAGAAGGCAAGCAACGCCCCCACGAGCCAGCCCAGCATGGCTTGGGGGCCGGCCATAGTAGCCAGAAAGAGGGGTATGGTGATGTACGGACCGATCCCCACCATGTCCGTGATGGCCAAGGAGGTGGCTTGGACCAAGCCCAATTCTCGGCGTAAAGCCATAGGAAAGTCGTCAGTTGTCAGTCGTCAGTGATCAGTTTACCGAAAACTGACGGCTGACAACTGATTACTTACTTTTACTTACCTTTGACATGCCTCAACAAGTCCGCCTTGGCCTTCGGCCCAGGCACCACAGGTTGGGCTGCAAGGCTCAGCAGGTAGACCGTTCGCGCGGCTTCCTTGAGTCTCTCCAAACAATGCTCACAGCCCGAGGCAAGGTGCTCCCGCAACTGCACCGAGTCCTCTTCCAGGAGCGCCCCGAGCAGGAACAGTTCGTAAACGCTTTCTAGATGTCGGCAGTCCAAGTTCCCAACACCGCGTGCTGGCGGTGCCTCAAAAAAGTAAATGCGGCGCGCAAGCCCGCGCTGACTTTGCCCAGGGGCTCGCCGAGCTGCGCGGCAATTTCGGCTTCATTATAAGCTTCGAATACCGCAAGCTCCAGCGCGGTGCGCTGCGGCTTGGGCATTTGATCGAACGCTCGTTGCAGCAGGTTCAGGCGCGCCTCTGCCCAGGCGATATCTTCAGGCCGCGGCAGCCAGACCTGGGGCGGAGCGAGGAAAAGGCCGCTATGCCATTCGCGCCCGGAGGGTGACTGTTCCCCTGACTTTTGCCGATCCGTTGTCGAATCCGCGCTCCTGTCCCCCGCCTTCTCCCCCTTTTTTTGACCCTGCCGACCCCGACTCGTGACCGATATAGCCGCCCCGGCCCGTCTGGCGCGAAGACGCTCCAAGCCCACCTGCCTCGCCATGAGCACCAACCAAGCAGCAACGCTCCCGTTGGCTTGGGCGACTTCGGGCGCTACTTTCCACAGTCTCAGGAAGACCGCCTCGAGAGCGCTCTCGGCATCCAATTTCGAGGATAATATCCTTACCAAAATCCCCATTAAACTGGGGGCGAATTGGTCGTACAAGCTCGCCAAAGCTTCCGCGTCACGGTCCGCCACCTTGACCAGAAGTTCTGCTGTGCCCAATTCCGGGTTGCCCAGCGAGGGCTTGGAGAAACCGCTCTTTGCGCCGTTTGTCATGCGCGCTCTCGAATTCGAAAATCGAGACTTGAAAACAGGAAGGACCGTGGAATAAAGGTCCGATAGCTAAATAGTTACCCCGTCACCGCTTTGCCGTTGAAAATCCGATTCGGCACTCGTCTCTCGAATCCGATCGTAAAACTGCGACTTTCGAGTCCCGCGCCTGCCGCCGCGACGGTTTTCTTATGATTACTATAAAAAGGAACGATTGGACTGCTCACACGCTCCGGGTTGATGATTGCTCCAGTCCCGCCGGAGCATCGGATCTTCGTCGAGAGGACCTTGCCCCCAGGGCTTCGCGGCATGACCGCGGCGGGACCGAGTTCCTCTTCTTCAATTCGGGCCCCATTCGAGGGGCCCGAATCTTTTTGTCTAAATTAAAGCTCGCCTTACGAAGCCGCTGAGCCCACGATTCTCTTTTTCCCCGCATCCCAATTGGCGATGGTACTGTTAAAGTAAGAGTAATTTGCCAAGTGGCAGCAAAGGGCCGTGTTGTTTCCGAAGGTCGCATCCTCGACTGAAGGCCTACGGGTCCTCACTGATTCGAAGAAGTTCCAAAGGTGCTCCCGATCGTCATTGTAGCCCGGCGGCGCGTAATAGCGGGTCGCTTCTTCGGTCGAGAATGACCCGGGTTTGAATTCATGTTCTTTGTGCCACTCATCGGCATAATCGGCTCGCATTTTTCTGGGCCAGCCGGGGGTGCAGGGCGAGTAGTCTGCCCCAGACTGGGGCGTCAAGGTCAGCTCGCCGTTACGAATCTCGAGCAATCCCCGAGTCCCCATGAAGCGCGTCACCTCTTCTGACTCGGTGTTCAGCGTCACCCGAAGGGTGGCGCGAAATTGCGGATATTCGTAGATGGTGGTTAACGAGTCGGGAACATCCCTGCCGTCATGCCAGCGGAAAAGGCCGCCCATCGCCATGGCGCGTTTCGGCGGGGCCGTGATTCCTGCAACGTAATGGATGCCGGTCAAGAGATGCACGTAAAGGTCGCCGGGAATGCCTTCGCCGTAATCCTGCCAGCAGCGCCAGCGAGTGAAATGGAGAGCGTTGAAGGGCTTCTTCGGAGCCGTGCCCAACCAGGTTTCCCAATCGACGGTTTCCGGTGATAGGTCCGGCGGCACCGTATACTCCCAAGCGCCGCACGGGTCGTTGCGCCCCATCTGGGCTTCGACCAGGCACACATCGCCGATCGCGCCCCTTTCGTAAAGCTCCTTGGCTTTGGTATAGACGATGTCGCTGCGCCTCTGGCTGCCGATTTGCACGATTCGTTTGTTCTTCTGCTCCGCGGCAATCATCTCAAATCCGTCTTCCACCGTGTGGGACATCGGCTTCTCGCAGTAGACGTCCTTGCCGGCGTTGCAACAGTCCACCACGATCCGCTTGTGCCAGTGGTCCGGGACCGCGGCCACGATGCAGTCGATATCCTTGTTGTCGAGAAGCTCCTTGTATTGGCGGGTCGTGGGAATGTCTTTGCCGACGATCTCTTTTGCCAACTCGCGCCGCCCGTCGTACAGATCGCACGCGGCGATACACTCCACTCCTGGGAGCCCGACGCTCGTGCGTAGCAGCCCGGAGCCCTGCATCCCCACGCCGATCATGCCCATCCGCAGTGTGTCACTGGCGGGCACGGGCCTGGGCATGGCATAAGCCGGGCCGGGCTCCAAGAGAAAAGACTTGGTCGCCAGCGTTGCGCCCGCCACGCACGCCGACGCTTGCATAAATTTGCGCCTGGAAATCCGCTGGTCACTCATGGGCTAAACCTCCTGAACGTTTGAATCACAGCCGCCCTCGGATTGGGCTGAATAATATCGTGACGGACTGACCCCCTCACCTGTCCGTCGGCTGACGGACACCCTCTCCCCCAAGGGGGAGAGGGCATAAACCCCGGTTCTTTCTCCCCTCGCCCTTTGGGAGTGAGGGGTCGGGGGTGAGGGGGTGGTGTCATTTAATTCTGCAGTCCTCATCAAGACCTACGAGGTGATTCTTTTCGCACTCGCGTCCCACAATGCCGGCGTCTTGTGGAAGTAGGAATAATTCGACAAGTGGCATCCGAGAGCCGTGTTGTTGCCAAACACCTCATTCTCGACCACCGGTTGGCGTGTCCGCACCGCACGGAAGAAGTTCGCCTCGTGGTCGGACATGTCGCTGTAATGCGGAGGCGTTGTGAAGACTTCGTCATCCTCATCGACCTTGAATTCTCCCGGCTTGAGGTCGGGATGTTCGGCGCGCCATTTTGCCAAGTACTCGGCACGCATTTTCGCCGGCCAGCTTCCGATGGAGTAGTCCTCGGGCTGATGGCAGGAGGCCTGCGGGCGAAAGGTAACCGTCGTCTCGCCGATGAGCATGGTGCCCTTCTTGCCGTAGAAGGAAAACAGCTCGTTCATATAGTTACTATTGTGGTTGCAGCGCAACGCCACCTGGAAGTGGGGGTAATCGTATAAGGTCCAGAGCAGGTCCGGAAACTCCCGGCCGTCTTTGTAGTAGTAGAGCCCGCCGGTGGAAAGGGCGCGCTGGGGCGGCATATTAGTGCCCGTCACAAAATGTATGCCGGAGAGTAGGTGAACGAACAAGTCTCCCGCCAGGCCAGCCCCGTAATCCTTATAGCAGCGCCAACGGAAGAAGCGTGTGGGGTCGAAGGGCCGCTCAGGCGCGCCGTCGAGCCAGGTCTTCCAATCGATCGTCTGCTCGCTGGCATCGGGAGGAATCGGGTAGACCCAGGCGCCGCTATCGGTGTTCCGATCCCATACCGCCTCGATGGTATCCACCTCGCCCAACTTGCCGGAATCCCAAATCTCTTTCGCCTTAGCATAGAGAATCGAACTCACGCGCTGGCTGCCAACCTGGAGCACGCGATTGTACTTGTGAACCGCATCGACCATGGCCAGGCCGTCTTCAGGACTGTGCGACATCGGCTTTTCACAGTAAACGTCCTTACCCGCCTCGACAGCCTCCGTCACCACCTTGCGATGCCAGTGATCGGGTGTCGCCACAATCACGGCGTCAATATCCTTGCGGTCGAGGACACGCCGGTAATCGCGTGTGGTCTCGATTTCCTTCCCTCCCAGGGCTTCCTTCGCGGCAATATGGCGGCTGTCGTACAGGTCCGCTGCCATAACGCATTCGATGCCGGGTACGGCTAAGGTCGCACGCAACAGATCGCAACCCTCCGTGCCTGTCCCGATGATGCCGAACCGGACAGTGTCCGAAGGCGGTACGGGACCCGCCGACGCCCACAACCTTTGGGGCTCCAGAAAAGTAACTTTAGCGGCTACGCCCGCCGCCGCGCCCGCACCTATTTGCATGAATTCACGCCGACTGAACGAATACTTCCTCATGATAGGCAAGACCTCCTTTGACGAATGCGAATCCTGAAAAAATCTTCAGCCGCATAGTCTGCCAGAAAGCGCAGGAGAGTGAAAGCGTTTTAATGCGCCCTAATCCGCCGATAGCGGCAGGCTTAGGGGTAGCGCTTGCCCTACCACGGATCGTGTAAGATCGGTCCAGCCAAGGAACGGCAAGCCGTGACAATCCTCGAAATGCCGCTTCGTTCCGCGCCGATGGCCGCTTTTTCTGCCACCCGCAGATCCAGAGAAAACCAACGAACGAACCGGGAATGGTGATGAAAACAAAGGTCAGCCCACTCGAGAACTCCAATGCCTCGATGAGGGACCAGGGCCGCGGCCTTTGCTTTTTCGTTCTCTCCGCGCAAAATCTCAGTCAAGAAGCCTCTCCCGAGGCAGATAATGGCCCGCGAGCGCGCGTTCGCGATGCGCGCGGGCCGGGCAATGGGCTAGTTCCGTTCCCAGTAGACATTCTTTCCCTGATTCTTCTCATCGCGGCCAGAATTCTGGCGTGCCTCTCCCTCCCGCCGCAATCGCGGCACGATTAGCAGACGCAATGGCTCTCGGCGAGGGCAAAACCCCTCACCTGTCACGCTCCGGCTGATGACACCGCCGGAGCCGGACATCCTCTCCCCAAGGGAGAGGGCTCTTCGATCACGTCGCCGTAGGGGCGGCCCTCGTGGCCGCCCTCTCCGTCGCCCTGGGCGCCCACAAGGGGCGCCCCTACGTCCTGGGCTGGCGCAGACCTGCTTTCCAAGGTCTGCGGCTTTTGCGTTCGGGCCGCCGCTTTCCGCAGGCTCAGCAGCAGCTTGATCTTCCGGTCGATGGCGCGGTCCAGCGACTCTTCCCGCCGCAGCAGCATCCGCCACTCTTCGCCCGCGGGAGCCAGGCACGCGTCGCGCTCGATGGCCGTCTTCTCTTCGTTCAGCTTCTCCTCGTACTCGAACTCCCGCTCGACGGCCGCCACCTCGTCCGCGAGCAGCAGGACCAGTTGCTTGTACCGCAGTTCGTCCGCCGGTTCGGTGGCGACGAAGGGGCCGGCCTCCTGGGCGGGCTGGGCACCCACAAGCGGTGCCCCTATGTCATCCTCTTCGTCGGACTCGTCGTAGGGGCGGCCCTTGTGGCCGCCCTCTTCGTCAGCCAGGGCACCCACAAGCGGTGCCCCTACGTCGCTGGCGGGTGCGCCTGCGCCACCCAGCGGCAGAGGCAAGTTGCTCCCCGCGAAGAGCGACAACAGAAAGCACAACCGCGGCCCTCGCCAGCCGGTCTTGTTCCGGTAAAAGCCCTGGAGCGCGGCGGCCTGCCAAGCCAGGAAGTAACGGCCGTGCACCTGCAAGCGAATCAGTGCCAGAAACGAAAGCAGCAGGCGCAGGCGCGCGGCGGGGTCGGTGGGCGCCTCGTGCGTGACGTTGAGGCCCTCGCCGACCTCCATTGTGCAGTCTTCGATTTGCTTGCGGCGGCGATGCTGCTGGTCTTCGAGCGCCAGCAGGGCCCGGCGCATCAGGCCGGTCTGGGAGCGCTCCAGGCGGTCGCGCCGCCAGTAGAGACGGGCGAGATCGTCGACCTGCTTTTCAACGAAGGGGTCGCCGGTGCTGAACGATGCGCTGAGCTCCTGCTTCACGGCTTCGAACCGGGCCGGGTCTTCGCCCAGGGCGAGCATCACTTCGTAGTGATTTTCGGGAGCGGACCGCTCGCCGTGCTCGAGAGCGTTCATTTTGGAATTCTGCTTGCCGGCCGCGGTGCACGGGCCGTGCGAGCAGTGGCCGTTCGAGCGTGCGGCGTCGAGCAATTGCGGGGTAAGCTGCGGTGATTGGCGAATCGACATAAGATCTCCAGGGTGAAAGTTTCGGGTAAAATGCAGGAGGGGAGAAAAGGCGTACCTGGAAGGTGCGAACAAATCGTCCACCTGTCATCCTGAGCGAAGCGAAGGATTTCCGCAGTTTCTTATGCTTCACAGGCTTACGAACAACTGCAGAGATCCTTCGCGGCGCTCAGGATGACACATTCCGAAATTGTTCACACGTTCCTGGCACCCTTCCTCCTCTTCAACCCTAGTAAGTCTCTTTCGAGCTATCAAGGCACTTCTCAGCCACTACCGAACCGCGGGCGTGGTTTACAGGTTGGCACGACCTGCTGGCTCATGTCCTCTCACACTCGCTCCCCGTCCAGACATTTCTCGATGACCTCTTCGAGCAACGGCAAAGGGATAAGATAGCGCGATCCCACGCGCACCACCCCGATGCGGCCGGAATTGATCCAGCGGTAAAAGGTCGTGAGGGAGATGTTGCCGCCGGTGCGCCGGCAGAGCATGTGCCAGGCATGCATGGGAGTGAGCATCGGCAAGACGGAAGAGGATGATTTGGAATTCCGCCTTAGCGGGGCCGAGCTCAAAGATCGTGCAGCATATGGTTTCATGGCTTTCCAATTCCTCCGGCAAAGTTCATAGTCACAGAACAGCACCCGAGATGAATTTCATGCTGCGAGGTTCTGAGTGTCGCACCCGGCTGCGCTTACTCTTCCGACACTCATCGTGTCTGCTCCTCCCTATCTCGACGGGGAATTGGGCGTACTTTGTTCCCCGCCGAGGAACGCCCCTTGGTTCACCTCGTTGGGAGGGGGAGCAGGTTGGTTTTGTTCAAAGCTGACGGGGGATGCCGCTAGACAGCCTCGCCCAGCAGAAACCGCACCCGTTCGACTGCCAGCCGATTGCGATCTTGTACGCGTCCGTCGTCGGGCTCGGTATCCGGCAAGCCGAATTTGGCCTGGTCGAGAAGCAAGGACGATGGTTGCAAGGACTGGAAGCAACGAGGTTCTGCGGACTGGCGGCGATGATACGCGCACTCGCCTCGAGCGCCAGGCTGAGCTGGAAAAACGCACGCTTTGTGGCGGCAACGGGCGACGCAGGACTCCCGACGCAGCGTTCCTGCCTGGCCACGCAGCGACGCACATGACTCGGGCGGGCGCACTCCCTCCCTCTTATGATCGAGCCCGCGGCGAGTTGCGCCAACTGGCGCAGGGCGAACAACGCCAAGGTGGGAGGAGAATAACCTTGCAGCCTTACGACAATGATCATATGGCATGTTAGAACTCCTTGAGAAATTGGATGAAAGCTGGCGGTGAAACTGTTGATCAAGCGGTGTGGGACAAAGCGTCTTGGGGGGGTTCGAAGCCTCAGCGCTTTTTTCGATTTACCCCCTCCCGAAATAATATGAAATGTGCTACCATCTCTTACTAGACGGCACGAGAGGTAGGCTAAGTTTTTGCTAGCCGAGCGGCGTCCAAAGCAGCGTAGGCCACTTTGCTTCAAGTAAGCGCCGCAAGGTTCCGAGAAGTGGGAAGAGCTTGAGTGGCTCGCGAGCTGTAGCCTATAGTTATCATAAATGTCGAGTGTTCTTTTTGCCAGGAGAGGAGGATTTACTATGGAAGAGATGAATGCCGCGAAAGTAGTGAAGAAGGTCAGGCAGCGATTGGAAGTCAGCCAGGAGGGCCTGGCGCGCCTGCTGAATGCCACCAAAGGGGCGGTGCAACACTGGGAGCGAGGCCGCAACCGGCCTGACCTGGCGCGCCTGCTGGCGCTACGGCAACTCTGCCCGGCGGGGCTGGAACGGAAGGAATTGGAAACCCTGATCAAGGAAACCCAAGCCCACGTTGCGCCTTTACCGCAAGGCCAGCCGGGGCCGGGCGGAAGGATCATTCCACCCCATCCGGGTGAAAGCCTGATCCTGCTGCGCAGGGACAATAATAAGCTGCGAAAGCAGGTAGCGAAACTCGAATCGACCTTGAAACGCCGTGGCGAACAGTTGCGCATTTTAGAAGACCTGGCAACGGAGTTGCAGCGTGATATGGCCAAGCTGCGAGCCGGCCTAACGGTTGCCGCGCCTGAACCCCCGAGTACCCCTGTTCCGCAGGCGACGGAGTAGCCACAGGGCTAGGTGAACCGAACTCGCGGCAAGTGTGGCCGAGCGCTGCAGGAAGTAGTGTGCAATGCGCAGTCGGCCTGTGCGGACGGCAGTTCGGAAGCCGGCCTAGAAACTCTTAAGGCTCACCGCTGGGACGGCAAGGAGGAGGGGGAGTCCCTCAGACTCTCCCTGGCGAGGCAAGAGTCGCAGGTTCATTACAGCCTGTCCCAGAACCCCGCGAGCATCGGACCGCGAGCGAAGTTTCAACAGGAGGTTGAATACTTGCCTGAGCAAAGCTCTCTTTTGGTATGTCCCATGCATCATAATTGGTTACGCTCCATTCAAGTCGGCGGTTAGGCTGCGGGTTGGCGAGTCACGACGTAGAGACAAGGCAGCATTGTTTTGAGAGCGGTTCCCGGGTGAGGGTCTGCGAGTGGTGCCCGCCGTATAAGACACCCGAGTCGAGTTCACAGCTAGCGAATGGTCCGGTCCTGTGGTCGCGGCCCGACTGTTGAATGACTTGTTAGACTGTTGCCGTCCCATTCTCGGCTTAGCGCTGGCCTTGCCCCGGCGGGCTCAGCAGGGTGGACCTGCCTAACAACGCTGAGACTCGAGAGTGGACGAACCAAGCCACATGGCAGTTTCGTTGCCACTTATACTTCTAGGCACTCCTGTCCGGAAGGACGGAATGTCTAATGGGCGCACGACAAAGCGACCCGCACCTCGAAGTTTCCGTTTGGCCACGAGGGGGAAGAGTTGTGCACACGAGACTTAGGCAAATGTGTGCTCTGTCAATAGACTGCAAGCCATGTGGGACCCGTCGCTCGTGCTCATTACTACTTTAACAATCGGTAGTCCAACGGAGTGCCGGAAAACTACCGTATAAAGATAATCTATACCAATTTGATGGACGAATTCCGTCACCCCAAGATGCCAGTTTCCGTCATTCATCGCCACCGTTTTCCTACGTGGGCTCTTTCCGGGAGCTATTGATGAGCGCTGAACTTCGAAATCAGGTTACGCTCGTGACCGGGGCTGGCCGCGGGCTGGGACGCGCCATCGCGGTGGCGCTATCCCAGGCAGGCGCTTCAGTGGGGATGGTGGCAAGGTCCGAAACGCCACTCGCCGAAACGGTGGGCGCTATAAAACAAGCGGGGGGAGAAGCCCTGGCCGTCGTCGCCGACGTCAGTGACCCCGCCGCGGTTGACCGTGCGGCGCGCCAGGTCGAAGCCGCCCTAGGCCCCGTCGACCTGCTCGTGAACAACGCCGCGACCATGGGACCTCTGGGCCCCTTGTGGGAGGCCGACGCGGACGATTGGTGGCATTCATTCGAAGTGAACCTGCGCGGCCCGTACCTTTGCTCGCGGGCCCTTTTGCCGGGGATGATCGCGCGCCGCCGGGGCCGGATCATCAATCTCTCCACCAGCGCTGCCACTGTGGCGGTCGCGCACATGGGGGCTTACGTCATTGCCAAGACCGCGCTCATCCGCTTGACCGAGAATCTGGCGGCGGAACTCGTCAACTCCGGCGTTAGCGTCTTCGCCATTGATCCCGGCACCGTGCGCACTGCCATGACCGAACATGTGCTTGAATCCGAGGCCGGGAAAAAGTGGCTGCCATGGTTCCCAAAGTTGTTTGGCCAGGGGCGGGACGTGCCCGCGGAGAAGGCGGCGCAACTGGTCGTGCAGTTGGCCTCGGGCAGGGCAGATGCACTCTCGGGACGGTTCCTCGGTGTCGCCGACGACCTTCCGAAACTGCTGGAACAGTTCGAAGAGATTAAGCGCTCCGGCCTCTACACGCTGCGCGTGCGCAAACTGTAGGGGCGGTTCGCGAACCACGCCTACCTTACTTTGAACTGCTCGTCGATTTCGACCTGGTACCCGCTGGCGAGCCGGTTCGTTTCGTTCGCCATACCCACAACGGCCATCAGTTCAGAGAACATGGAATCGGTCATTCCCGCCTTGCGCGCCGCGGCGGAGTGGGAGGCGATGCAGTAATTGCACTGATTGGTTACGCTGACGGCCACGTAGATCATTTCCTTGGTGAGCGCATTCAGGGCTCCAGGCAGCATGATTTCTTTGACGCTTTGCCAGGTGCGGCGGAGCGTCGCGGGATCGTGAGCGATAGCCTTCCAGAAGTTGTTCACACGGTCCGTCTGGCGCGTGGCCATGATGTCGTCATAGACGGCACGCACCTCCGGGCTGGCTTGCTCATACTCGATTAATCTCGATATCGTCATCTGGGTTTCTCCACAGTTCGGCATCAACGACGGTGTTCGACTTCATAATTACGCTGAAATAATGTAAAGTCCAGTGCTTGAGGCGCGTCGCATCGTTAACCGCAAACCTCCACAACCGGGGTGTGCGCCGCTCAGAGGATCGGGAGCAGGGGGAAGAAATGGACCAGGAGCAGTTTTTCAGCTTGATGAATCGTGTCGCCGTAGTGACGGGCGGCGGGCAAGGAATCGGGGAAGGCATTGCCGGGCGTTTACACGCCGCCGGCGCGAGAGTTGCGGTTTTGGACCTGAACCATGAAGCTGCGAATTCGGTTGCTGGTTCCTTCGGGGGGTTGGGCGTCGAGTGCGACGTATCCTCCGCGCTTTCAGTGAAGGCAGCGATTGATCGCGTGCGGGAAAGGTTCGGGCCTATTGACATCGTGGTGAACAACGCGGGAGTTACGGGCAAGACGGCGCGCCTCTGGGAATTGGACGAAGCAGACTTGGACCGCGTCTACGCTGTGAATCTCAAGGGCACTTTCCTGATGTGCCGGGCGGTGATTCCCGAAATGCTCGCGAGGCGCTACGGCCGGATCGTGAATGTAGCTTCGATTGCCGGCAAGGAGGGAAATCCCACCCTCGTTCCTTACTCGAGCACTAAGGCGGGAGTGATTGCGCTCACCAAGGCTCTGGCCAAAGAGGTTGCCGGCCAAGGCGACATCACGGTGAACAGCATCGCTCCCGGAGTGGTTCGGACCAAAATCCTGGATACTATCGCACCTCAGACCGTTCAGTACATGATCAGCAAAATCCCCATGGGACGCACGGGGAAGATTGAAGAGGTCGCGGCGCTGGTGCATTTTCTGGTCTCCTCGGAAGCGTCGTTCACCACCGGCCAGTGCTACGATATTTCAGGGGGAAGAGCCACCTACTGAGGATCGGGCCATTGAGTCATTGGCTCATTGAGCCATTGAGTGATTGAGTCATTGAGCCATTGAGTGATCGGGCCATTGACGAGTCGTTGGTCGAATCCCCCAATGACCCAATGGCTCAATGACCCAATGGCCCAATTATTGGTAATCTTGGGAGCATATGCGTTTCGAAGTTTTTGTGGCGCTGCGGTACCTGAAAGCCAAGCGGCGGCAATCGGTCATCTCCGTAGTGACGATCATCTCCATCATCGGGGTCACGGCCGGCGTCTGCGCGTTAGTTGTGGCGCTGGCGATCAACAACGGTTTCCGCGAGGAATTGGAGAAGAGCCTGCTCGGCGCCACCGCCAACGTCAACCTTCTGCGCGCCAAGAACGACGGGATCAGAGACTACGAAGCCTTGACCGTGCGACTCAGCAGATTGCCGCATGTGGTAGCCTGCGCTCCCGCGCTTTACGGAGAGGTTCTCGCCTCTTTTCGTTCGCGCGCCTCCGGCATAGTTTTGAAAGGCGTCGATCCGCAGCGTGAAGTCCACGTCGGAGACCTGCTGCTGAAACTGCGGGAAGGAAGTCTGGAAGGCCTCTCGCAGACCTTTGCGGATGCTGATCCCATTATTCTCGGCAAGGAGTTGGCCAAGTCGTTGGGAGCCTACGTGGGTGACACGATCCTCATTACCAGTCCCCAGGGTTACCTGACTCCGCAGGGCTTGTTTCCCAAGTACCGTCACTTCAGGGTGGTCGGGGTTTTCGATTCCGGCTTCTACGACTTCGATGCCACCTGGGCATTCACCAATCTCCCCGAGGCGCAACGCCTGCTCGACTTGGCGGATGTTGCCTCGGTGATTGAGTTCAAGATTGATAATATTTATCTTGCTCCCTCGGTGGCCGAGGAAATCAAAGCTGCCGCCGGCAATGGTTTTGAGACCACGACCTGGATGGAACAGAACCACTCCTTATTGAGCGCGCTACGGCTGGAACGGTTGGTGACGATCCTGACCATCGGCTTGATCGTGGTGGTTGCCGCCCTCAACATCTTCATTACTCTGGCCATGATGGTGATGGAAAAGAACAGGGATATCGCCGTGCTCATGTCTATGGGCGCCCGGAAGAGGCAAATCTGGGCGGTTTTCACTCTCCACGGACTGCTCATCGGAGCCTTCGGCACTTTGCTGGGGCTGATTCTGGGTTATGGAGGCTCTTGGCTGGGGGGCCGGTACAAGCTTTTTCCACTCCAGCCCGATGTTTACGCGCTGGCTTCGGTACCTTTCCATGCCCGTCCTTGGGACGGGGTATGGATCAGCCTGGCCGCGCTCGGCATCAGTTTTCTGGCGACACTCTACCCGTCGTTATCGGCATCGGGGTTGGACCCGGTGGAGATCCTGCGATATGAATGAGAAATTGAGTGATCGGGCCATCGAGTCATTGAGCCATTGGGCCATTGAGTCATCGGGCCATTGAAGTAAGGCGGCAGGAGCGGTCGCTAAAACAAGGCGCGAAAGATAATGACGACACAACCTGAGCAGTTAAGAGAAAGAACAAAACAGTTTGCGATTCGGGTCGTGAGGCTTTTTCGAAGCTTGCCGAAAAGTGACGAGGCCCGGATCATGGGAAAGCAGGTGTTGCGAGCAGGCACATCGGTAGCAGCGAACTACCGTGCGGTATGCCGCGCCCGCTCTCGCGCTGAGTTCATCTCGAAGGTTGGAGTGACCGTAGAGGAAGCTGACGAAACGGTTTTCTGGTTGGAGCTTCTGGTTGAGACCGGAATAGTCCCGAACGATCAAATGCAGGGCCTGCTGACGGAGGCCAATGAGCTCCTGGCAATCCTTGCAGCATCTCAACGAACGGCTAGGGCGGGCGGAACGGGCAAAATGGCCCAGTGACTCAATGTCTCAATGACCCGATGACTCAATGGCCCAATGACTCAATGGCCCGATGACTCAATGACTCAATGGCTCAATGACGCAATGTCGCAATCAACCGCGCCGCTCCTGCGCGCCGAAAAACTGACCAAGAGTCTATCGCTCAGGTGACGAGGAGATTGTTGTCCTGGACGCACTGGACCTCGACGTCCAGTAGGGGCGAACTCGTCGCCCTGGTGGGTGAGTCCGGAACGGGCAAAACGACGCTTCTCCACCTGCTCGCTGCTCTAGACACTCCGACGACGGGTGCGGTATACTTCAAGGGGCAGAGGTTCAGTGAGTTTGGCCAGGAGGAACGTGCCGCTTACCGGAATGCGAGCGTCGGTTTTGTCTGGCAGATGCACTACCTGCTGCCGGAATTTAGCGCGCTTGAGAACGTAGTTATCCCGCAGTTGATTGGCGGCCTTGAGTTCTCACCAGCCAGGGATCGCGCGCGGGAACTGCTGGGGGAAGTTGGGCTGGCGAATGCTGCCGGGCGACGCGTGGGTGAGCTTTCGGGGGGTGAGCAACAGCGAGTGGCTTTGGCCCGGGCCTTAGCCAATCAGCCGGCCTTGCTGCTGGCGGATGAGCCCACCGGCAGCCTGGACCAGCGCACTGCCCAGCGGGTGATTGAGTTGTTGGAGAGGCTGCACCGGGATCACCAGTTGACCTCGGTGCTAGCCACCCATAATCCGGACTTGGCCGGGCGCGCGCAGCGGGTTTTGCGCCTGGCGGATGGAAAACTACAGGACGGCTAGGGCGGGCCCAAGGGCTTGCACCTCTAATTCCAATAATTCAATGACCTGCTAACCCTGGGGGGCCGGGGGCAGGGGTTACCGAGAGGGCTGAGGACCTATGTTCGAACGCTATACGGAAAAGGCGCGGCGCGTGATTTTTTTCGCCCGCTACGAAGCTAGCCAATTCGGCTGCCCCTATATCGAAACGGAGCACCTGCTGCTGGGGTTGCTGCGCGAAGATAAGGCGCTGACCAACCGCTTCCTTCGCTCCCACGCCTCAATTGAGTCCATCCGCAAACAGGTTGAAGGCCGGACGCCAGTGCGCGAGAAAGTCTCGACTTCCGTGGACCTGCCCTTGAGCCAGGAGTGCAAGCGGGTGCTGGCTTTCGCGGCGGAAGAGGCTGAGCGCCTTTCCCACAAACATATCGGAACGGAGCACCTGCTTATTGGGTTTGCTGCGCGAGGACAAATCGTTCGCGGCGGAGATGCTGCACGAACGCGGGTTTGCGCCTGAACGCCTTGCGCGAGGACTTGAACCGTGCGCAGAACGAAAAGGCCTCCAGTTCGCGTCCGAAGGAAGCCTCCCTCCTCTCCGAATTCAGCCGCGACCTCACGCAATGCGCGCTCGGAGAACCAACTCGATCCCTTGATCGGCCGCGAGGCCGAACTGGAGCGCGCGGTCCAAATCCTCTGCCGCCGGACCAAGAACAACCCCGTCCTGATCGGGGAGCCGGGTGTGGGCAAGACGGCCATCGTGGAAGGACTGGCGCAGCGAATTGCCGACGGTGATGTACCTTCGTTTCTCGCCGACAAGCGAATTCTGGCCCTGGATCTTTCTTTGATTGTGGCGGGCACCAAGTACCGCGGCCAGTTCGAAGAACGTCTGAAGACCATCATGAAGGAGCTGATGGAGTCGCAAAACGCCATCATCTTCATCGACGAACTGCACACCCTGGTGGGGGCGGGGTCGGCGGAAGGCTCCCTGGACGCCGCGAACATTCTCAAGCCGGCGTTATCGCGAGGCGAAATCCAGTGCATCGGCGCCACCACCCCGGCTGAATACCGCAAATCGATCGAAAAGGACCGATCGCTGGAGCGGCGCTTCCAGGCCGTGAAGGTCGCCCCTCCATCGGAAGGCGAAGCCGTCAAGATTCTTTTCGGCATCAAGGAACGATACGAGAAGTTCCACGCGGTCACTTACACGGACGAAGCTCTCAGCTCCGCCGTGTACCACTCCAGCCGCTATATTCCCGATCGTTTCCTGCCGGATAAGGCGGTGGATCTGATTGACGAGGCGGGGGCGCGGGTGAAGCTCCGGCAGAGTTCCCTGCCCGAAGAGATGATCGACGTGCAGAAGCGCATCAAGTTCGTGGTGCATCGCATGGAGAATGCCATCGCCAACCACGAATTCGAAAAGGCGCGCTTCTATTCGGACGAGGAGCGAAAGGAACGCGAGAACCTGCGGCTGCTGCGCGAAAAATACAATATCGACGAAACGGCCATGGGCAGCGTTACCCGCGAGGACATCGAAGATGTGGTGTCGCGCTGGACGGGCGTGCCGGTGACCTCGATTAAGGAGGAAGAGAGCTCGAAGCTGCTGAGGACGGAGGAGGAGCTGCACAAGCGGATTATCAGCCAGGACCGCGCCATCTCGGCGCTGGCCAGGGCGATCCGCCGCTCCCGCGCCGGCCTCAAACCTCCCGGCCGGCCTGTGGGCTCTTTCCTGTTCCTTGGTCCCACCGGCGTCGGTAAGACGGAAATGGCGCGTTCGCTGGCGGCTTTCCTTTTCGGAAGCGAGCGGGCGCTGATTCGTTTCGACATGTCGGAGTTCATGGAGAAGCACTCGGTCTCCAAGCTGATCGGGTCGCCTCCCGGCTACGTGGGTTATGAGGAGGGTGGCCAACTTACGGAGCGAGTCCGGCGCGCGCCTTACTCGGTGATCCTTCTGGACGAGATTGAGAAGGCCCACCCCGATCTATTCAACATACTGCTGCAAGTCTTCGAAGATGGGCACCTGACCGACGGGCTGGGGAATACGGTGGACTTCAAGAACACCATCCTCATCATGACCTCGAACATCGGGGCTCGCTACCTGCAACGCCGCACCCACCTGGGGTTCCAATCCGCGGCGGAAGGCGCCACCGAGACGAAGGCTGAAGACATGGTGATGGTCGGAGGTCAAGCGGCTGTTCAATCCGGAGTTCCTGAACCGCTTGGACGAAGTCATCGTCTTCAATGCGCTGAATGATAATGATCTCATCCAGATCCTGGACCTGCTGGTGGGGCAGATGAACCAGAATCTGGAGCATAAGAATATTTCGATTACCCTGTCGCGTGAGGCGAGCCAGTGGATTCTGGAAAAGACTTGTGAGGACCGCTCCTATGGCGCTCGTCCGCTACGCCGGGCTCTCCAGAAGTACGTTGAGGACCCGCTTTCGGAAGCCTTGATCCAGGGGGAGATTCACCCTCCGTCGGTTCTGGAAGTGGTGGTAGAGAACGACGGTCTCTGTTATCGTTCGATGAATGACAAGCTCGTTGCGGCCACGCCACTCGCACGTTAGTGCAGCCTGCCCCATTGAGTCACTGAGCCATCGTGCCATTGAGCCATTTGGTCATTGGGCCATTGAGTCATTGAGCCATTGGGTCATTAAGCCGCGCGACCACCGTTGAGGCGATGCGCCACCGGCGATTCGCGTTGCGTTGTTGACAAACGAGCGGCTCAATGGCTAAATGACTCAATGGCCCAATGACTCAATCTTCTTGGGTCTTCGGGCCAACTTCCGACGCCTTCCCGGCATCGGACTCTCTGAGCCCAGTCAACGAGGGGGAAGACCGTTTCTTGAAGAGAAGTTTCGCCACCTGTAAAGCATATCCGAGTAGACCGTGGAAGAGGCGAGTCGGGCTGGCGCTTGCCGCCCTGCTCTTGAGTTCTGGCTTGGCGCTTCGGGCCCAGAATCCGCCCGCAACCCAGAACCCGCCCTCCTCACCGGACACATCATCTTCCACCCAGAAGAAGCAGGCACAACCTTCGCAGACGCCGCCGGCCAACCAGAATCCGTCCCCGCCCTCTAGCGCGCCCTCTTCCGGCCAGCAGGCGCCGGCACAGCCCTCGCAGACGCCGCCGGCGGCTCCGCAGCAGAAACTTCAACTCGAGACGCCCCAGGCGGCTCCTGCGCAGCAGAACGCCTCCTGATTCTTACGACTCCCACCGCACCCGGGCAACCGGCACAGCCCGCCGCCCAGCAGACCATCCAGGCAATCAACTTCCGAGGCAACCGGCGCATCACGACCGCGGTCATGCGTGCCCGCATTTTCTCGAAAAAAGGCGATGTCTATAGCGAGGCTGCCCTCCGCCGGGATTACATGTCGCTTTGGAATACCGGCTACTTCGACGACATCCGTTTGGAAGCAACCGAGTCCCCAACAGGCGGCAAGATCATCACCTTCTTCGTGCGAGAAAAGAAGCTGATTCGCAGCATCGACTACAAGGGATTAAGCAGCGTTCAACAATCCGACGTGCTGGATGAATTCAAGAAACAAAAGGTCGGCTCTCTCCATCCAGTCCCAGTATGATCCCGTGGTCGTCCGGCGGGCCGAGGTGGTGCTGCAGGATATGCTCTCGGCGCACGGGAAGATGTTTGCTACCGTCCGGCACCGCACGCGGAACATCCCGCCCAACTCCGTGGCTCTTACGTTTATCGTGGTGGAAGGCCCCAAGGTGAAGGTCGGGAACGTGCGTTTCGCCGGCAATCATGTCTTCTCGGCGCGCGAACTTCACGCGCCATGAAGTATTCCCGGCCGACCGGCGCCCCACCCTGGTTCTACTGGTTCCACAAGACCTACGACAAGGAGAGGATCGAGGCCGACCTCGAAAACATCCGCGATCTTTATCGCGACCATGGCTACTATTTACGCTCTGGCCAAAGAACCGGAGACCAAGATGGTGGACACCCGGCGGCGCTATCCCTTTTTCTTTTATAGCTGGGGCCGGGGCAAGCGCGTGGATCTGAATATCCCGATTGAAGAGGGGATGCAATATCGACTGGGCAGGTTCGTCATCCGCGGGAACAAGCTCTTCACGACAAAGCAATTGGCGCCGATCCTGCGGATGCAAGCGGGTGATCTCTTTTCACTCTCCAAAGTTCGCAAGGCGATCGAGAACTACACCAAGCTCTATGGCCAATTCGGCTACATTAATTTCACCGCCTCCCCGGACACCGAGCCTGATAACAAGCGGCGAGTCATCAATCTGGCGTTGGACTTCGAGGAAGACAAGCAGTTTATCGTTCATCGCATCGAGTTTTCCGGCAATACCAAGACGCGCGACAAGGTGATTCGACGGGAGTTGCTCCTCAGCGAAGGAGATATGTTCAACTCCCAGTGGTGGGACTTGAGCGTCCTGCGCGTGAACCAACTGGGCTTCTTCGACACGGTCAAGAAAGAAGACTACGACATCACCCAGAACGCCAAGAACGGCACCGTTGATGTCACCATGAAGGTCAAGGAAAAAGGCAAGAACTCCATCGGGTTTTCGGGTGGGGTCAGCGGCTTGGCCGGGAACTTCGTTGGGGTCAATTACGCCACCAACAACTTCCTGGGGTTGGGCGAAACCTTGAGCATTCAAACCGAGTGGGGGACCTATCAGAAGCTCTATTCCTTTGGCTTCACGGAGCCGTACGTCTTTGACCGCCCCATGACGCTGGGCTTTACCGTCTATCGCAGCGATTACCGCTACGACCAGCTACGCCAGTTGGCTTACGTTTACGGGGTCAATCCCACGACGCTGGCGAGCTCCGCGTATGGCCAATACTATGCGCAGAATTTCCAGCAGAATTCCGCCGGGTTTACCTTCTTTACCAGCTATCCCTTGCGGCGCACGTTTCGCCCGCGTCGGTTTGACTTACAGCTACTCCTACAGCAGCATGCAGGCCTTCAATGCGGCTTCCCAGTCGTTCTTCGAGGCCATCAATTTCCGCGGCCTGGCCGGTCCATCGGCGCTGAGCGGCATCGTCTCCAGTTCGATCATGCCGACTTACGTCTATAACACCATCAATGACGCTTGGAATCCCACTCGGGGAAAGTACCTCTCTGCGACGCTGGGAATATCCGGTTTGGGCGGGAACGTTTATACCGCCACGCCGTCGATCGAATTCAAATACTGGCACCCGGTCCGCAACGTTCGTTCCGAGAAGCCCACAGCCTTCGGCATGCGCATCCTGGCCGCCTCGATTGAAGGGTACGGCGGGCGCGTGCCTCCACCCTTCTCGCGCTTCTATATGGGCGGCGAGTATGACATTCGGGGTTTTGACATCCGGTCCATCAGCCCTTTGGCGTTCTTCCCCGGACTTGGGCAGGTCTGTAACCGCGACAATTTCGGCAATCCTATTCTGGCGACCGGATCCAATGGACAGAAGGGAGGCACGTGCGGTTCTTACACGCAATTTCCCTATTACACGCCCATCTACCCCGGCGGGGATACGGAAATCGTCAGCAACTTCGAATACCGCGTGCCCATTATGGGTCCTGTCACCCTGGCGGCCTTTGTCGACGCGGGAAGCGCCTTTGTCCTGCGGACCAACCAACTCCAGATTGATACGTCCATTCCAACCCTTGCGCAGTTGAGTTCGGAGTACCCCTACTTCCAGTTGCCCACCCGGCTTCGAATCATCTCGAGCACCAACTTCCGTCCCCGCAGTTCAACCGGGCTCGACATGACTGTCATCCTCCCGGTGGTCAACGCTCCGTTTCATCTTTACTATGGCTACAACTGGCTGCGTGAGGATAATGTTCTCGTCACACCTCCCCAGGTCCTGCCGCCGGAGACGATGTTTCCCAATACGGCGACTTACGAGGCTGCTCGCGGCTTATTCAACCCCTTTAAGTTGCGGGAGCGCAAGGGGAGGGTCGGATTTACCGTAGTTCGCACTTTTTAGAGAAGAAATGGGTTAGAATGTGTTATCGCAATTAGTACTTTAAATCCTTGAAGGAGATTGAATGAAGACTCGAGTTTCTACTTTTACACTTCTGTTCTTCCTGGGAACTGCCCCGGCGGGTTTGCTGGCTCAGACTGCGGGCGCGCCAAGCAAGATTGGGCTCGTCAGTATTCAGGAGGCAATCCTCAGCACGGCGGAAGGGAAGAAATCGATGGCTGACCTCCAGAAGAAGTATCAGCCTCGCCAGCAAGAGATTCAAAACGACCAGCGCGATATTCAGGCCATCAGCGACCAGTTGCAGAAACAGGCCGCCACGCTGAGCGACGAGGAACAGCGACGCCTGAACCGTGACTTGGAAGAAAAGCAGAAGGTCTTGAAGCGCGCCACTGAGGATTATCAGGCCGACACGGCAGGCGATCGGGATGAGATGTTTCGCCGCATTGGTCAGAAGATGGTGAAAGTGATTCAGGATTTTGCGCCCAAGAATGGTTACTCTCTGGTGATCGGAAGCGACCAGGTCCCGATCTATTTCGCGGCTACGGAAGTCGATCTGACTGAGCAGATCGTAAAGCTCTACGACGCCGCGTACCCCGCGGACGCTCCGACCTCGGGCGGACCGGCGACGCCTGCGACGCGATCCGGTGCGCCTTCCAGCGCCAAGCCAGTAGTGCCCAAGCCGAAGCCGTAGGAACGGGAACCCCTTTTGCCAGTGGCGTGCGCCCTTGCGTAGTAAGAGGCGGGGTGTCTAGGACACCTCGCCCCTACGCTTGCGAGTCCGGGTAGTGTCCTAATTTGCCCCGTAACGCCGGCTTCCAGCCGGCAATGGAGCCGCCAAGATGGCGGCGCTACGACCAAATTAGGACACTACCCGAATTCGTGTTGCATCCCCCGAATAGCTCGCATAGTATAGAAACCATAGGCAATATAAACAGAGCCAAGCATGAAAAACCCGAAGGCGAAAACCGTGGCGGATTCCCTTACGGAAACGGTGGAGATAGTTCTTCCCAACGACGCTAATCCTTTGGGTAACATCCTGGGCGGCAAAGTTATGCACCTGATTGATATCGTGGGAGCGATCTCCGCCCGGCGCCATTGCCGCAGTCTTCTGGTGACGGTGTCGGTGGATAATCTGGACTTCGTTCATCCCATCAAGGTCGGCCAATTGATCATCCTGCGAGCTTTCGTCACCCGCGCCTTTAACACCTCTTTGGAAGTCGAGGTCAATGTCTTTTTAGAAGATGGCCTGACCGGCGAGCGCCGTCAGACGAGTTCAGCCTTCGTCACTTACGTTGCCGTGGATCGAGACGGCTGTCCGGCCAAGGTTCCGCCCATATGCCCCGTTACGGCAGATGAAAAACGCCGTTACCGGGAGGCGCTGGCGCGGCGCCGCCGCCGGCTGGCATTTGCCGCCAGCGCTCACCGCCGCTACTTCGAGCCGGAGAGGTAGGGGCGGCCCTTGTGGCCGCCCTCAAACGAATGAACGGTCGGGCCGCCGCCAATTGATGATCTAGACCGATTCCCTACAGACGGAGACGCACATGAAGATCAAACGGGAAAAAATTTTCTCAGGAACTCCTTGGGAACCTAAGGTTGGTTATTCGCGCGCTATTAAGGTCGGGGACATGGTCTATGTCTCCGGAACGACCGGCACCGACCCTTCCGGCAAGGTTCTTGCCCCGGGAGATATGTACGCGCAGTCGGTGCAGGCAATTCGAAATATCGAAAGCGCCCTCAAACGCCTTGGCCTCGGCCTCGAATACGTAGTGCGCACCCGGATTTACGTCACCAAGATCGACCGCTGGGAAGAGGTGGCGAAAGCGCACTCGGAGATCTTCGGCGAAATCCATCCCGCCACAACCATGGTCGAAGTCTCCCGCTTTATCGACCCCGAGATGCTGGTGGAAATCGAAGCCACCGCGGTTAGTTGAAAGAGCAGGAGTCAGGTGCCAGAATTCACGAGTTAGGACTGAGGAAACAGAATTCGACGGTCCGCTTGGCCATGCCAAAACGCCTGTTCCACCCCGATGACGTGCTCACCCCTGCGGAGGCAAAGATGGTCCGCAGAGGGATGGAGCAGATCAAGGCTGGACGGTTCAAGCTGTGGCGGGACGTGAAATCAGCAACTGAACGACATAGCAAGTGTTCTGAGGCGATCAAGAAAGACGTATTACCGATTGGTCGGACGCTGTCGTCCCGCTAGCTCAGGGACTCGCGTTCGCGCACGGCATCAATTCCTGAGGGTAATGAACTTCCACTCCCTTTATCGGTTTCCCGTCCGAATTAACTACCTCAAGCTTCCACTTCGTAGGCTTGTCCACCGTTTCCGGCAATCGCACATCCAACCGGTAGAACTCGCCCATCTGCTCGAACAAACGCCGGAGGGCAAGATCCAGCGCGGCCTGCCTCGTCTTAGCATCATGGTAAAACCCGGCTGGCGATGTTATATCGAGCGGCAAGGTAAGCATAACCCCACCCGTGAGATCCACCACGGAATGAAGCTGATGGGGGCCCTCGGCCTCCTCGGGCGTCCGGGCGCGATCCGCGACGGCCTCCGTCATGACCGCCGCAAATAGCCGGACTCCCGCCCTTACCAGTTCCTGCCCCACTTTCTTCTGTTTCGTCTCGCTCCTGTTGTCCCCTCCGTCCGTCAAGACGTAGATTACGTCGCCGAGCCCAGGCACACCCAGTGCGCCACGCGCGCTCGCGATCGCATCGTAAAGCGCTGTCTGTCCGCCTTTCCTTAGTCGGGGTTCACACTTATTCACCAGGGCGTGCAGGTTTTCCATGAGCGCGTGGGGGCCTTGAGCAGGCGCCTCCATATCCACGACAGTTACCGAAAAGGCCATCAGGGTAACGGATGCCTGGGAAGGCCCGTAACGACTAATGTACTCGGCTAGAGACTTTGCCGTGTTCCACCCTTGACTGGTGGGTTCCATCATGCTCCCGCTGGCATCCAGCAGCACCGCGATCTGTCGCGGATTCTTGTCGATGGCGGCAGAGACAATCTGCACATCGTGGCCATGAAGTTTGGTGTGAAAGTTGGCCGCGCTCAGGTTCGGTAGGAGATTCCACGCGCTATCGACAACGCCAACAGCGATAATGCGGGTCGTACACCCGCTTCCTTGCGCCGAGAGGCCAGTAGGACTAAGACCGAACAAAAGGAGTGAACCGATAAGGACAGCCTTGCGAGACATCTCCCTTCTCCAGTTATGCGGTAGGGGCGGCCCTTGTGGCCGCCCTCCGCGGACTGCCCCGCATCCTACTCCTGCACGCCGAAACTGTCTACCTCCGATCCTGTGCACCAGAGAGACGCGGCGGATGTGCCGGGCGGCGTCGTATGCAGTTTCACGGCTTGGCGAGCGCAGTAACAACCGTGTTATTGGCACGTTCGGTACTTGACAAAATCTTCCAGACGTGATAGCCTATTTCCGTGAAAGTCCCTCCCTTTGAGGAAGGCCCCTTCCTCGACACCCCTCCGCTCCGAGGGGGAAGCCTGTTGGCAGGTATCAGGTACCAAGTCCGCAGGATCAGGTCTCCGGTGACGAGTATTGGATTCCTGGGTCAGGATTACCGACGCATTGTCATCCGCCCTCCTCTCGTTTTTCGACGGAACAAAGCGAGAATGTCTATGAAAACAAACAGTCGAGCAGTTGAGAAGTCGTGAATCCAGATCAGGAGGTCAAGCGTTGGGATGCCGACGGCTTGTCACTCCTCGACTCTCAACTCTCGACTTCTTGACTTGAATTCGACGGAACAAAGCGAGAATGTCTATGAAAACAAAGGACCGAGGTCATCTGAAGTTACTTCGCGGACCGAGGTCCCTTCAGGATTTCGGGTATTCTGGCGAAAAGACCGGCAGCTTTCTGAACTTCCGGGTCGCCTTTTGTTTGCGCTTCCTCGCCGCTGGAAAGGCCGTAAACCAGGTTAAGAAGCTCGACTTTGATTCGGAGTTTCAGGTACTCCTGGTCACTCTCCCAGAATTCCGCGGGAGTACGAATTCCTCTCCTGGTGAGGTAGTCCTTGAAATCGGCAAGCATCGAGGAGTCCGGCTCGAAGTTCCGGTTGGCACGCCCGTGAAACGTCAAGTAGTCCGAAGCGTAGTTAGTGAAAGCTCCGCCTTGATCCAGGAAACTTACCCAGGGGTCGAGATTGCGGGGAGGGACCTCGACGTCGGGAGAAATTCCTCCGCCCGGAGAGAGAGGTCTGCCATCATCGGTGGAGAAGTGGCTGGAGGTAGCTGCCGGATCGAGTTCTTTGCCCGGCGATGCCAGGGCTGTTCCCGGAATAGGCCGTTGCAGCGAGCGGCCGCTGGGGGTGAAGTATTGAGCGGTCGTCAGCGCCAATCCGGTATCCTCACTCAAGGCCGTTACGGACTGCACCACGCCTTTGCCGTAGGTTGGCCCTCCGGCGATCACACCCCGGTCGTGCTCTTGCAGTGCGGCCGCCAGCACCTCAGCGGCGCTGGCCGAATCAGCGTTTACCAGGACGACGATCGGCACGTCGAATCGCTTCGCGGGGGCGGTCGTGCGGTAAGCCTTCTCAGGCGATGCCCTGCCCCGCATGGTCATCACCAGGGCGTCGGGTTTCAGGAAAAGGCCGGCGACGCCGATCGCGGCGTCCACCACGCCCCCGTGATTGTCGCGCAGGTCGAGCACAAGGCCCTCGAGAGGCGTCTTCGACAGGTTGGCGACGGCATCCGAGACTTCCTGCGGCGTCTTCTGCTCGAAGCCGCTCAAATGAACGTATCCGATTCCGGGAGAGAGCAAAAACGACTTATCCACGCTCGGCAGCGCCACTTCCGCCGGCTTCAAGTCGTAGTCCTGCGAGACGTATCGGCCCGGGTGGATGACCCCCAGCCGGACGGGATGCGAGCGGGAGCGCCGCAGCAACTCAACCAGGGATTGAAAGTCGATCTGGCTGACTCGGGTGCCGTTGATTTCCGCGATTTCATCGCCGGGCCCCAGTCCCGCGCGCCACGACGGAGATCCTTGGGCGGTCTGAAGCACCAGTATTTTCCCGGGCGTCACATAGAGGATGGAACCAAAACCCAGCGCCTCGCCACGCGTCTGTTGCTTCAGCAGATCGAATTGGTCTTTGTCGAAGAACGAACAGAAGGGGTCCAGAGCCGAGAGCATGCCCCGGATGCCGCCATCCAGTACCGCGCTATCGGGATCGACAGGATCCGCGAAATTCTCCTGAATAGCGCCGTAGGCTTGCGTGAACTTCAGGCTTTCGGTGGTGACTGCGTCCGAGGGAGGAGAGAACGAAGAACTCTGTGCGAGGGCCACAGGGATCGAGGTGGCGAGCCCCAGAAGGTTGCAGGCAACGAACTTTGTCCAGCGCTTCAACTTGTCCCAGTCGTCCTCCGTATCCAGTATAACCTGAGCCGCTGCGGCGATCCTGCAAAAGGCGACATTCTACCCCGGGTCAATCCGATTGCAACAAGGAATCTGGCTCCGCCTCAGCAAGATTGCCGAAGAAGAACCAGGGTAAGATTCCACCTTGCTCTCGGAATGGCACCGCGACGGGGTGCAGAAAGGACGCCGAAGAGCCATTGTGCCCTTACTGTAAGGGATGTCGTGGCAACTCCTGTAGTTGCCCGGTGCGGCACGGCCGCAACCGAATACAGATTCTTCGCTTCGCTCAGAATGACATGTCATCCCGAGCGAAGCGAAGGATCCGCTTTTCTTCGCGCGCCGCGAAGAAACCCAACCTTAGCAGTCCAGGGCGGCCGCGAGCGTGATTTGAGCATAACGCAGATGCATTCTATCCGTTGTGAGTGTAGAATATTTCCGAAACTTATAGCTTATGGATAGGAGTTTTGACTATGGAGAAAGACCAAGACGTTAGCCGCCGCGATTTCCTGAAGACGGCTGCCGCGGTGGCTGCGGCCTCCGCGCTCCCCAGCGGCGGAGCGCCCGCCATTCTGGCCAATCCTAGCCCCAACAGCGTCGTCAACTACGGGATGATTGGTACGGGAACGGAGGGGTGTACGTTGTTGAAGTTTCTGGCGACCATTCCCGACGGCCGGTGTATTGCAACTTGCGACATCTATCCTCCCAATCTCAAGAAGGGTGTCGAAACCATCGGATCGAATCCGCAGACGTACGACGACTACCACAAGATGCTCGAGAGGAAGGATCTCGACGCCGTGATGGTGGTGACGCCGCTCAACCTCCACACCCAGATGGTGGTGGATGCCATGAGCGCCGGCAAGCACGTCTTCGTCGAAAAGACCATGTACTTCAAGGAAGACGAAGAGACGCAAATTCGCAAGGCGGCGGAAGATCATCCCAAACAAGCGCTGCAAGTGGGCCTGCAACGCCGTTCCAGCGAGCTTTACCAGGTGGCCATGGAGATGGTCCACAAAGGCGCCCTGGGCAAAGTATTGTTCGTGCGCGCTAACTGGCATCGCAACAGCAATTGGCGGAGGCCCGTGCCCGACCCCAAATTCGAGCGCCTGATCAACTGGCGTATGTACAAGGAATACTCCGGCGGATTATTTGCGGAGTTGTGCTCGCATCAGTTGGATGTGGCGAACTGGGCGTTCGGAGCGGATCCGGTCTCCGTCACCGCAACGGGCGGGATCGATTACTGGAAGGATGGGCGCGAAGTCGCCGATAACATCCAGGCGATTTACGAATACCCCGGCGGCCAGAAGTTCCTGTGGAGCGGCATCCTCTTCAACGAGCATTTCCAGTTTCAAGAAGAAATCATGGGCGACCGCGGAACCCTGGTGATCACTCTCGGCAAAGGACTCTTCTTCCGTGAGCCCGTCGCCAGAGTTTCCAATACCGGTTTGAAGGAGAACTGGTGGGCCGGCGCCACGGTTTCAAAGGCTGCAACCCAGGAAGGAATCCCCATCTTCCCAGACCGCACCGCGAATCAGGCGACGGGCTTCGTTGACCGCGAGATGCTCTACGCGAGGCGCTGGCTGGCGTCGATGGGGATTTACAAATACGAGGAAGCCCACGACCCGTGGTGGAGCGAGATGTCGAATTTCTTCGCCACCATCCGGGATGGCAAGCCGGTCATCGCTCCGATCGATATCGGCGTCGCCGATGCACAAGGCGTGATCTACGGCAACCGCGCCGTCGAAACCGGCCAGAAGGTGTTTTGGCCCAAGAAGCCGGAGGCAGGAGTCAAGAGTTAGGAGTCAGGAGTCAGAAGTCAGGAGTCAGAAGAACAACCGATGACGTGTCATCCTGAGCGAAGCGAAGGATCTCTGCGGTTGTTCACAATTCCTTGGACGGCACGAAACTACGGAGATCCTTCGCTTCGCTCAGGATGACAGGTGGTTGATTGCTTCCCGCTATCGCGGGGATGACGAATTGGTTTTGCGGGAATGGTATGACATGCGAGGAGCAACAAGAATTCTAACGCCTGAATCCTGACTCCTGGCTCCTGACTCCTCTCTTTGTATGACCTATCTTCGCAATTCACTATTCACTATTACCTATTCACTATTTACTGCCCTTCTGCTCGTCACTTGTCACTCGTCACTCGTCACTGCCTCTGAGCGCCCCCGTCCGCTACGAAGCCTCACACGAAAGTATGGGCACCATCTTCACCGTGGCTGTTTACGGGCGCGATCGTGCTTTCCTGGCGGAAGTTGTGGAGCAGGTCTTCGATGAAGTTGACCGTCTGGACGCGCAGATGAGCAACTACAAGCCGGAGAGCGAACTGTCCGCCATCAACCGCGAAGCCGCCAGCCACGCGGTGATCGTCGAGCCCGGGCTGTTTCACTTGCTTGAAACCTGCGTCCAGCGCAGCGAACAGACGGACGGCGCCTTTGACATCACGGTAGGCCCGCTGATGAAGGCGTGGGGGTTCTTCCGCGGCCGCGGCCGCTTGCCCACACAAGCTGAGCTGAATGACGTGCTCAAACGAGTCGGGTACCGGCACATCCGACTGGACGCCGAACGGCGCACCATCCGGTTTGACGAGAGCGGAGTTGACATCGATCTGGGGGGGATCGCCAAGGGCTATGCCGTGGATCGCGCCATTGACATCCTGCGCTCGAACGGGATTACCTCCGCCCTGGTCTCGAGCGGCACCAGCAGCATCTATGCCCTCGGTTCGCCTCCGGGAGCACAGGGCTGGAAAATCACCCTGCGCGATCCTTACGATGAGCACAAGCCCGCGGATGTCATCCATCTTCAGAACTACTCACTGTCAACGTCCGGGAATTACGAGAGGTTCTTTGAGATTGACGGCAAAAGCTATTGCCACATCATGAACCCTCACACCGGTTGGCCGGTCCAGGGCGTGCTCTCCGCGGCAGTTCTGGCCGCTACCGGCACCGACACCGACGGACGCTCGGCAGGATGCTTCGTGATGGGTGTCGACGGCACCCGCAAGTACCTCGCCGCGCAGCCCAATCTCGCCGTCATCTTCTATCTCGCGACGGAGAAACGAGGCGAGTACAAACGCGTCCTGCTGCGCTCCGAGTCCTACGCCATTCCAGCTGACAGCATTGTGGAGATCGAGCACTAGCTGACTAGAGCTCGCTTTGGCCGTTTCCGCCGCGGGCGCCTCCCCGGAGAACTGGAGGTGGTGGCCTGCGCCACTGTGACCAGCAATCTCAGGGCTCGGTTCACCGATTCCTCGCCTGGGAATGCCTGGGCTAGGTCGGGCTCGATCAGGACCAAGTTCGTGCCCGCTGTCGCTTGCTTGTAGTATTTGCCGCGCACACCACCCTTCAGTTGTGACAAATCATATTCCGGCCGCAGTTCTTCTCGACTCGTCGCTGTCGATCCTCTCCGCATATTGTGTTATCTCCCTCTGTCGCGCTTTCCGCGCACTGATAATTGGTACCTTGTCTCACCTCATGCAATGCGACACGAAGGCAATAGGTTGTGATCGAAACAATGAAGGAGCGATGCTACTTGATGATTCAAGGGAGGAGAAGCTGATCGTAGATTTCCCGCCTGTGGCCCACAAGCCGGACCGTCAATACCTCCTTCTCGCGGTCGACCTGATAGATGACCCGGTAATCGCCGACCCGCAGTTTAAGCAGGCCGGAGAAAGGCCCCGTTAGGGGCTCGGGTCTGAGGGAATTGAAATTCTCGGCAAGCCATCGAAGCTTCTTGAGAAGACGACCAGCCACAACTTGGTCAAGGTTATCAAAATCCTGAGCCGCTTTCGGACGGAACTCGACTTGGTACATCTACCATTCCAGGCCGCGGCGGCGGGCAACTTCGGTCACGGGAATACTTTCACCCTCTGTCCGAGGCTCCTCGAGATCCCTGAGAAGGCGTTCTTGAATTTCTGGCCGAAGTGCAAGGCCCGCGTCGGGATCTGTCAGAATCTCGCGGAACTTTTGCTCGACCACCTCGCCGATAAGCGTCTTCAACTCCTCGATTGAAAGGTCCTTGACCGTCTGCATAATCTATCACTCCCTTTATATCTTACACCTGAAACAGCTCCCCACCAAAGCCCGCCTGTCCTGTGGGTTGGCATCGTCTCCAGAGGACAGGGCGGGCCGCACGTTGCTTACGCTTTGTCGAGCCTGAGATTATCAGTAAAGCCAAAGTACGTTGCTGCGAAACGCGCATCGGCCTCAGCCTTGGCGCGATCAAGCTGGTTGGCGACGACGCCTTCCAGTGTCACGTTGCCGTTCTTCACGACGATGTGAATCGGCGGCAATGCCTGATCGCCGTAATGAACGAAGAACGGGTCCCTGTAAATCGCCCGCGCGACAGCCAGGCGCAAGCGATCGTCGAACTGAGAAGTGGGGAGCACTTCGAGGTTGTCATCGAGTTCAGCCACTCCTCTGATGTGAGCGAGGAAGTTGGCAATGTCTGACTTCTTGAAGGGTTGCGTGACTTGGCCGCTCACCGTCAAACGGCCGTCCTGCAACTGCAAGGTGATATTGTCGAAAATCGTGTAAGCGTAGTACGTCACCACGTCTTTCCGCGCCTGGTCCGCAATCTGGCGGGACGTTACATCATCGGCATGGACGCCGATGTTGTCGACAACGGTCACGCCATCCACCTTGCGCGCCGCGCGTTCCGCATCCATCCTGTAGCCGACGGAATCCACCGTCCCGCTCAGCGTGGCCACTCCGTTGTCCACACTGACCCGCACGTTCCCGTGCTTGAAAACCTGAGCGTGATAAAGCTTGTCCTCAATCTTCGCCGTGATCTGTGCAGGCGAGTCCGTTTGTTTCTTGGCGAATCCCACCTGGGCCGCAAGAGCCAGCATCAACGCCGCAAAGAGTAGTTTTGTTCCGCGCATTGGAATCCTCCTTATCGCCCCCCGCCTGTATTAATGCGGGGTGGCCGCACTTTGCTGGTTCCGTGAGTTCCCTGCCCTATTCATCTCGCCGATCCCGAGCCCTGGCGGAACCAGCAGTCACGCATATGGACGTTGGGGATTGAACGCAGGTTACAGGACTGCAATTTGCCGTAGGGGCAACCCTTGTGGTTGCCCGAGGGCGGCCACAAGGGCCGCCCCTACAGAGAGCCTGCCGTGAGGTCGAGGGCCATGGCCGCAGCGCCGTACAGGGGCGAGTAGGCGCCCAATCCGGCAGTGACCATCTCCGTCGAATAGCCAACTGTAGGCGAGGCTAGCTTGGCGAGAGACTCGCGCAGCGGATCGAGCAGGACGGCACCGGCCTGAATCAGTCCTCCGCCCAGGACAATCCGATCCGGGTTGAGTATCCGGATCACCGTCAACAATCCGCGAGCCAGAGAATGGGCCGCCGCCCGCATGATCTCAATGTCCGCCGGATCGCCTTGAGCGGCTGCCTGGGCGATTTCCCTGGCCGTGATCCCCTCGGACCTTGAGCGGCTCGAGTCGCCAAGGGCAGCGAGTGAATCTCCGCGGCGCCGCCTCCACTCTCTGCCCCGCTCGGCGATCGCCCATCCCGAACTGAAACTCTCCAGGCAACCCACAGCTCCGCAGGAGCAGATGTTTCCCGACTCGGAGATGGGGATATGTCCTAGTTCCCCCGCCAGGCCGTCCTTGCCCCGATGGATCTTCCCATTCAAGATCACTCCCGCCCCGATGCCCGTACTCAGAGTGACATAAACCATGGCTTCCGTGCCGCGGCCGGCCCCGTAACGGAACTCGCCCAGCGCGCCCGCGTTGGCGTCGTTGTCAATCAGGCAGGGCAGATGCAGATTCGCGTCGACCCACTGCGCAAATGAAAAGTCTTCCCAACCCGGCGAATGGACCGAAGTGACCTTCTGATGCCGGAAATCCACGGGACCGCCGAAGCTGATTCCGCAGGCGGCCACGGTTAAGCCCGTCTGTGCGAGAAGAGCCCGAGTGCGCTGGCGGATCTCCGCGAGCATCCATTCGCGGCCTCCCGAACGCAGAGTCTCGCCTTCCGAGATCACCAACTGGCGCCCCTGGGGATCGAAAAGAGCGATGCGGAAATGCGTTCCGCCGATGTCGATGGCAAGAACGGTATTCACGGCTCGTTCCCGATATCGCGGTGTGAAACGCGGGTCTTGTAGCCTTCCTCCGCCAGGGCGCGGCCCAGCTTTTCCGCGACGGCGACGGAGCGGTGACGCCCGCCCGTACAACCAATCGCAATGGTCAGGTAGCTCTTCCCTTCTTGAACGTATTTGGGAAGAAGGTAGAAAAGCAGGTCCATCAAATGCTTCATGAAGGCCCGCGTAGACGGGAAGGAATCCATGAAACGCTGCACCACCGCGTCTTGCCCGGTTTTGCTTTTCAAGCGCGGTACGTAGTTTGGATTGGGAAGAAAACGGATATCGAAGACCAGATTCGCATCGGGAGGAAGTCCGGACCGGAATCCGAACGAAACCACGGAAACCAGGATGGCTCTCGCTGCTGAGGGCCCCCCGAAGCGCGTCTGGATGAGGTCTCGCAATTCATGGACGTTCATCCGCGTGGAATCGATCGTGACGTCAGCAAGCTGCCGCATAGGCTTCAGCAGCGTGCGTTCCAGCCGGATTCCCTCACGCACCGGAAGGTCGCGCCCCAGGGGATGCGGGCGCCGAGTCTCTTCAAAGCGGCTGATCAAGGCTTTGTCTGAGGCTTCCAGGAAAACCAGCGACAGATTCGCGTAGTTGTTTCTGAGGTCCCGATAGACTGTGGGGAGTTGGCTGAGAGCCGCACCTTCGCGAATATCCACCACTACCGCCGCGCGCTGGGTCCGGCTGGCCCGCTGCTGGCATCTTTCCACGAACCGCCCGATCAGGTCGATCGGCAGGTTATCCACGCAGTGATAGCCGAGGTCCTCGAAGGCTTTGAGTACTGACGCCTTGCCGGACCCACTCATCCCGGTGATCAGAACGAAATGTCTCCGTGGTTTGGTGGCGGCCATGGAAAATCAGAAATTAGAAGGCAGAAAGCAGAAGGCAAAAAAGGATAGCCGACGACGATTGTCCCGCGTGGCGTCACTCTTGCCCTCGCGCCTCCTCGGGCAAGTAGTGAAGTTCTGCTTTCTGCTTTCTGCTTTCTGCTTTCTACTTTCTGCCGACCTGCCGACTGCCCTCCTACGGCTCCGGTTCGATCAGTCCCAAGTTTCCATCGGGGCGATGATAGATGACGTTGACGCGCTCGGTCTCGGGATTGCGAAACACAACCGCACCCGCTTTCGACTGGTCGAGAGCAGCGATTGCTTCTCCAACGCTCATGGGCTTGATCGGAACTCTCTCGGTCTCGATGGTGCGGCGCTCCTCCGGCTCGATTGCGGCTGTGCCCAAAACATTCAGGACCACCGTGGTGGTCGGCTTGGGGCGGCGCTTGCGCGTGAGCTTTCTCTCCCGCAGGCGGACGGCCTGGCGCTCCAGCTTGGAAAGCGCGCCGTTGAGAGAAACCCGCGGGTCACCGGATTCCTCGATGCTCACCAAGGTGTGGTCGCGAATTTTCAAAGTGATTTCTGCCATGCGGCGGTGTTTTTCCGCCGTCAGAATGACGTGCATTTCGTACGCATCACCCAGCAGTCGTGTAATCTTTCGCAATCTGCCTCGAGTGTACTGGCGCAAATCGTCGCCGAACTCCATTTGTCGTCCGGTAAACTCAATGTTCATGGGCTGACCTCCCGGGGAAATTGACGGGCGGAGAACCTGGCAGGCTGCGGAAAGAGTCTCCCCGCGTGTCATCCTGAGCGAAGCGAAGGATCTGCTTGGGCTTGTTTTCAAGGAGATACTGCAGATGCTTCGCTGCGCTCAGCATGACAGATTCGCTATTTCCGCAGCCTGCGATGCGGGACCAACGTTTTCACCTTCCGAACTCAGGTTCAAGCTTTTACCCTGCGCTGGTGGGTACTGGGAATACGCATATCCTCGCGGTACTTGGCTACCGTCCGGCGGGTTACGCAATATCCAACTTTCTGCAACTGCTGCGTGATCTGGTCGTCGGTAAGCGGATGTGCCACGTCTTCTTCCTCGATCATTTTCTTGACCAGCCGCTTCAAATTAATCAGGGAAGTCGCCGCTCCCGACGGTCCCTGCACAGCTTCCGAAAAGAAATAGCGCAACTCGTACACGCCCTGCGGGGTATAGGCATATTTGCTCGCCACGGCACGGCTGACCGTGGAAGGGTGAACGCCCACCTCCTCAGCGACTTCTTTGATCATCATGGGACGGAGGTAATCAATACCTCGATCCAGAAACTCGCCTTGGCGGCGAATAATCGCCTCACAAACCTTCACGATGGTCTGCTTCCGCTGCTCGATGTTCTTGATGAGTTGAATTGCGGAAGTGAATCGCTCCTTGACGTAATTGCGCACCTCGCGCGTCGTAGTGTCCTCTCCCAACAAACGGCGGTAATGGTGGCTAAGCCGCAACTGGGGAAGGCCGTCTTCGTTCATGACGATCTGGTAGGTATCCCCCGCCTTCACAAACGCTACGTCCGGCTCGATCAGCCGCGCCTGGGAGTTGTTATAGCGCTGGCCGGGCCGCGGATCGAGCTTGCGAATCAACTCCACGCAACGCTCCACGGTCTTCACCGGCCGGTCCAGGGCGCGGGCGATGTCGCGATACTGCTTGTTCTGAAGCTGTTTGAGGTAGCCGGAAACGATCTGTTGGGCCAGCGTATTCTCGGGAGCCAGCGTGTGCAGTTGGATCAAAAGGCACTCGCGCACGTCCCGAGCCGCCACGCCCACCGGATCGAATACCTGGATCAGAGTCAGGGCTTCCTGGACGTCGGCCAAGGAGTGGTTGCCGGTTTGCGCAATCTCCTCCAGCGGCGCCGTGACGTACCCATCCTCATTCAGGTTGCCAATGATGGAATGGCCGGCTTCGCGAACCGGTTCCGAGCAGACGGAAAGACTCAATTGCCATTCCAGGTGAGCAGCCAGAGAGGTTGGCTGAGAAAGGAAGTTCTCGAAGGAGGGCCGTTCAACCACCTCGGCTTCCGGGGATCGGTAGCCGGGATCGAGGTAATCATCGAAGAATGAACCGAAATCAATCTCTTGGAATGAATCCTGGTGGTCGCCGTTTCGAGCCACCACATGAGTGGCATCCGGCGGAGTGTGTTCGGCGTTTTCCGTCTCGGTACGTTTGTCAACCTCATCGATGCTCGGAACGTCCTCCGGAACCTCTTCCAGAACAGGGTTGGCGACCATCTCCCGGTTGATCATCTCCCGCAGCTCGAGTTTATTGAGCGCGAGAACACTGACCATTTGCACCAAACCGGGCGTCAGAATCTGCTTCTGCGCCACCTTGAGGTTTAGTCCGATTCTAGGAGCAGGCCCACCACCCATACGATTCTTTGTTCCTTAGTAAGAGCGATTCCGCACCCGCGGGTCGACCCTTAGCGGCATCAGGCGGCCGCTACGCCAAACTGACCCACTACTTATCCAGCATTTAGAGACTGGCGCGATCCGGTTACATTGTCAACCGGAAACTATCGCCCAGGTAAACTCTTCTCACCTCGGCATCCTGTCCCAGTTCTTCCGGCGACCCGGCACGGAATATCCGCCCGTTGTTAATAATATAGGCCCGATCCGTCACCTGCAAGGTGTAGGGCACGTTGTGGTCGGTCACCAGAACCCCGATCCCTGTCCCTTTCAAACGCACAATGATCTTCTGTATGTCTTGGACCGTGAGCGGATCGATTCCCGAGAACGGCTCGTCGAGAAGCATGAAGGAGGGTGAAATCACCAAAGACCTTGCGATCTCCACGCGCCTTCGCTCCCCTCCTGACAGCATGTATCCTTCGCTCCGCCGCACCTGCTGCAACCCTAAGTCCTCGACCAACTCTTCCAGCCGCTCACGGCGCTGGTGCGCGGTTAACGGCAAGGTTTCCAGAACCGCCATGATGTTCTCTTCCACAGTGAGCTTCTTGAATATTGAAGGCTCTTGCGGCAAGTAGCTGATCCCGTTTCTTGCCCGGATATACATGGGATAGGCTGTTATATCCGCTCCGTCGAGCATCACCTGGCCGGAATCCGGGCTGGTAAGTCCGACGATGATGTAGAACGTCGTGGTCTTACCCGCTCCATTGGGCCCCAGCAGCCCGACCACCTCTCCCTGAGTAATCCTCAGGCTAATATTATCAACGACTTTGCGGCCCTTGTACGATTTCGTCAGCTCAACTGTAGAAAGAATCTGCATGGTCGCTCATGGCGCGACGCGGTGCTGCGATAAAGAAGGTGTCCCATCACCTCCCTCCACAAGAAGCCTATCATCGTGGACAAACAGTGTCAAACGAAGGCCGGTTGTGAAGCCCTTCTTATCGTCACGGATACTGGGGGGCCCGCCGGTAAGGACGATTTGGCCCGTGCTGGCTGAGTACTCGCCGTGGTCTGCCATGGCTCGCCTACCCGGTTGGACAACCACAACGTGCCCATCAGCATTGGCACGGTCCACCTCGGAGTCTTGATTTGTCCCGATGCGGGAGAAATAGACGTCCATCCTGTCGCCTTCCATGGTGGTCAGCCCTGTCTGGAGCTTTACGTGACCACGGTAGGTCGCTTTGCTACCCCCGTCAAAAGCTTCCAGGGAATCCGCATGTACGGTGAGCGGACGCTTTTCGCGACTGGCGGTTCCGTTGGAAGGCGGCGTTCCCATCCCAGAGGAAGCGGGTTGGAGATGGGAGGTCAACACCTGGGCGCCGGAACTCATCCGCTTCCCCTTGCGATAAACGTCCAGGCTGGTGGATTCCACGACGTCCGCGCCGCGCCAGGCGCGTACATGTCCATCGTAATGTACGATTTGGCTGCGCCGTTGGGCCACGATGCGGTCCGCTAAGACGTTTGTCGGGTCTGGGGATTGACCGTTCGCCGTCTGGTCCCCGCTTCCGAAGTGAGTGCTCTTCACCTTGCCGGTGCCCTCGGCAGTGTCAGTCGCAAGATCGACGCGAAGACGCTCGCACTTTGACTGGCTCTCGGTATCCCACAGGCGGGCATGGCCGGTCAGGGTCACATCCTGCGCGGCTGCCACGTAGACGGACTCCTCCGCACTGGCGTTGCGGTCACCGTCATGGAAGGTGTAATTCCCTGACTGGATTACCTGCTTAAGGGCGTGTGTAGCGTCGTCAAATGTGGCCAATAGCTCGTCCGCAGCGCTCTCTTGGGCGACACTGCCCGGCGGGGCGCCGCGTGGCGGCTGAAAATCGATTTGGGTCGGCTTTAGGCCCCGCAGCGTTTCCAGGTCGCTGAGCGCGCTGAAAGTCATCAGGAACTGCCCGGCGGTTATGATGCGCTGCCCTGACTTGGAGTCCGATGGGTCGATGACGAGTCTACCGCTGCCGACCGTCTGCGCATCCTTAAGGCTCTTGCCGTTGGGCCGAAAGTTGAACTTCAGTTCCGAGGCGGAGAGCGATCGCTTTTCTACGGTCGCCGCTTTTGCCGACTTTCCCTGGCCCAGGGTTGGCGAAGATTCGACCACAAGTTCCACGTTTTCCGAAGCATCCCCTCTCTGCAGCTTGGCGGGAGCACCGGCAAGATTCAGTTCAACTCGTTCCGCCCGCAAGTGACTCGAACTCCCTTTACCGAGAGATTGCCCGGCCACATTCCCTTCGGCCGTCAGATGGCGCAGGGCCCTCAACGCCGGGTCGAACTCGCCCTGCGCGCGATCCGCCGAAAGTTCCACCTGCCTCCCAGGCGACGACTCCGAGGCTTTGACGCTGCCTTCCATCTCGACTCGAGTGACACGATTCACTTCGTCCAGAAACACCTTGCCGCCGCCGGCGAGAACGTTCTGGTCGCCTTGCGTAACCCGAACCGGACCCCAAAGGAGGATCTGCCTGCCCGGCTTTTCATAGCGAAGATGGCTAGCCGTAAGCTCCATGGGTGGACTGGAGGCATGACCGGTGCGGGGTGGCAATTCCATGGCTACGTCTTTATCGAGATCTAACGAACCATCTTTCGTGGCGTAAACCATCCCCCGGGATGATCCGGATGCCGTCCCGACACGGAAGCGCACGACCTCGTCGCTGGTTACGAGCGACTTCTCGTGTTGATACGAGACCTTGGAAGTATCCAAGTAGACTGTCCGGCCGCCTTTCGAGCTTGCAGCGCGGGAATTCTCAGCATCGGCATTGAGCTCAATGTGTACAGGGCCGGAACTGAACAGATCGCTGTTCTGGCTGTTGTACTGGCATTGCTGCGTGCGCAGAAGGTCGCGGCGCTTGCCCGTTTTGCCGAACAACTCCACCAGCACGTCCTCCAGGACTGTTGCTCCTCCCTGTTTGAAGGACACCGTCCTCGCGGCATGAATCGTGTAGACGCGCCGGTCGCCGTCCGAGTGGGTAACGGTATAGCCGGAGAGCTGTTGATGAATATCGAACGGGACGTCCTGCGGCAATACCGCCGGCTTTTCTTTGTGGCGGGTTGCAAGCCAGTAGGTCCCGGTCACAGCCATGGCAGTGACGGTCAGTGCGCCGGCCACGAGCCAGGTCATCCAATCGCGGTGCCGGGTTGCGCGTTGTCCTGCGCCGTTCATTCCCTGATTTCACTCAACACCAATTGCAGGGTTGTGGTGTCCTGATACACATTCTGGTCCAAGGTGAAAGCCAGGTCGAGCGTTTGCCCGGCCACCAGCGTCGCGCCCCGCTCCGCCATTCCCCAGCCGATGGCGTCAAAAGACTTCGGCCCGCGGGCCACTCGTAATTTTAGATGCTTCTCCTGGAGGATGCGAGGTCCGAGCACAAGACGCAGATCGCGAGTCGCCAGGACCGGGGTGGGATTGGCGCAACCGAAGGGCGCCAGCGTCTGCAGCGCTTCGTAAAGAGTCCAATCGATTTCGTGCCCGCTTACCTCGGCATCGACGCGCAGGGTTGGCTCGAGATCCTTCGGCTTCAGAAACTCTCGCGCGTATTGCTCGAAACGCGCTTCCAGATCCGCGATCCGCTCCGCCGGCAAGGCGAAACCCGCTGCCCTGGCATGGCCGCCAAAACGCAGAAACAGCTCCTGCATGGAGGCCAGTGCATCGAGGAGGTGAAAGGCTCGTATCGATCTCCCCGAGCCGACTCCAACCCCATCCTCCACGCTTACCACCAACGTCGGACGGTGGTATCGCTCCACCACGCGCTGCGCCACAATCCCGATCACTCCCCGATGCCACGCCTCGCCGGCCAGCACCAGGGAGTGGCGCTCTCTGTTCTCGGGGCGGCCATCCATGTCCGCCACGATCTCACGCAGAATCCCCTCTTCAATTCGTTGCCGGTCGCGGTTAAATCTATCCAGGCGCCCCGCTATCTCACGTGCCTTCTCCAGATCCGAGCAAGTGAAGAGGTCGATCACATCCCGTGCATCCTCCATGCGCCCCGCCGCGTTCAGGCGCGGCGCCAGACGGAATCCCAAGTCTCCGGCCGAAATGTCGCAGGGTTGGAGCCTGCAAACCTCCAGCAGCGCCTGCAAACCGGCCTGCGAAGGTTGCCGGAAAGCCTCGAGCCCGAAATGCGCAATGACCCGATTCTCACCAAGCAAGGGGACAACGTCGGCAATCGTCCCGAGCGCGACAACTTTCAGGTAAGACTGGAGAAGTCGGCCGCAGAGCCTCTCGCCCAGTAGGGCTTGCACCAGCTTGAACGCCACCCCTACGCCGGCCAGGACCTTCTCGGGATAGCCGGAGTCGGCCCGCTGTGGGTTCAGAATAGCACAGGCCGGAGGCAGATGGCCGTCCGCGTCCGGCAGGTGATGGTCCGTGAGAATGCAATCCAAGCCCAACTCACGCGCCCGATTCAGCGCTTCGTGTTCGCGGATTCCCGTATCCACGCTGACTACTACTCGGATACCCTTTGCCGCCGCCTCCTCTAGGACGGCCGCGCGCATCCCGTAACCATCGTTCAAGCGATGCGGGATGTAGGCCTCCACCTCCCCGCCGAGTGACCGTAGCGCCGCCAACAGGATGATCGCCGACATCGTTCCATCCACATCGTAGTCGCCATAGACCAGGATCTTCTCTTTCTGCGCCAGGGCGCGGCGCAGGCGGTCTACGGCGGTCTTCATGTCGGCGAGTAAGAAAGGATCGTGAAGCTGATCGAGTGCAGGATGGAGGAATCGCTGCGCTGTTTCCGGATCGGTGACTCCACGCAGGGTCAGAAGGCGGGCGACGATATTCGGGATGTTCAGCTCGCGGCCCAAGCGCGCGACCGCGTCTCCATCCACCTCACAGATTTGCCAACGCATAGCGGACAGCCATCGTGACAGAAGACGCCGAGGGTTGCAAGCGTACACTCGCTGTCCCCAACCCGTCGATGAGGCGCCGCGGCCGGGCGGGGTGTGGGGGCGGTTCGCGAACCGCCCCTACTAGCCGACACTGTGTCGTTGTTTGAGTTCCAATCTCACGCCAGAGTTTCGGTTCGTTTTGCGCAAGATGCGCGGTTTTCGCTCGTTTTAGCGTCCGATTTATGGCCATTCGCGCTCAAAACACGCACAATTTGCAGCATTCAAAAAAGTGATGTCATTTATTCTAAAGTACTTATTGAGTTCGTTCCCACTATTTTCCATTTTTTGAATTACCCGGGTCTACCAACGCGCCGCGACATTCTGTCCGCGCCTCGCGCCGCATCACTCGCTGGGCCTTGCCTACGACAATGTGTCCACATCGTGACCACAATTATAGGCTATCACTCAGGCCGCAACTTGTCAAGCGGAAAATGCAAACGGAAACGGGAAACGACGGAAACGGTCAGGAAATGGGGGTGGCCCTAGAAACGGTTCCTAGAAGGTGTGAAAAAATCGTCTGTCATTCTGAGCGAAGCGAAGAATCTGCTTTTATCTTTTTGAAAACAAACAACTGCAGATTCTTCGCTTCGCTCAGAATGACAGGACTTGGTGATTTCTTCACACGTTCCTAACACGGTTTCCTCCCCGGACACGGATTTCAACCGCAGACCTTCCAAAAAGCTCTGCGCCACCAGAGTGGACCCGGATGTCCGCAATGACGTTTCCGATGAAAGAGCCGTCATCGAACGAAAAGCCCTCGGTCACGAGAGCTCCGGCAGTAGTTACCTGCTGTAAAGCGTGGCTTTACACAATACGTATTATAGTGTAGCCTTACTTGGTGAAGATCCGAAACGTGATTCCTCGGGGACTCCGGCGCTTCATCCAGCGCAATGATCCATCCGGCTTGGCTGCGGCTGCCGTGGAGAGGGTCCGTAACATTCTCACCTTCTTGCAGGAGATGGAAGATGCCCTCGAACTGCGCGATGTCCCGAGCTGGAAAGCGCATCAGTTGACTGGCGATCAAAAGGGAACGTGGAGCCTTACGGTCACCCGCAACTGGCGGATCACGTTTAGAATCGACCCGACGGAAGGAGAGATTCTCGACCTCGATTATGAGGACTACCATTGAAAGGAAACTAAAACCATGATGCGTATGGCACGCCCGGCCCATCCGGGACAATTCATCAGGATGGAGGTCATCGGGCCTCTCGGTCTCTCGGTTACCGAAGCCGCCAAGGTCCTTGGCGTGACCAGGCCCGCGCTCTCCGCCCTTCTCAACGGCCGCGCCGCTCTCTCACCCGACATGGCGCTGCGGGTGGAGAAGGCTTTTGGCGTCAGGATGGACACCCTGCTTCGGATGCAGACCGCGTTCGAGATTGCCGAGGCTCGTGAGAGGGCGTCGAAGATCAAGATTAAGCGCTATGTGGGAAAGGCCCTTACCTCCCACGACCGTGTCAACCAAGCCACGCTTTGAACCGCGCCCGCGTGAGGAGGCGGCGGGAGAAACGGTACCGTTTCTCCCGAAAGAAAAAAGCGCCTATGAAAATACACCAGAAGAACCTGAACGACGAGTTGCGCCCCGAATATGATCTCGGCCAGTTGCTCAAGGGAGGCGTGCGCGGCAAGTACGCGAAGCGCTACCACGCGGGTACAAATCTTGTCCTCTTGGACCCCGATGTCCGCAAAGCCTTTCGCAGTGAAAGAGCCGTTAACGACGCCTTACGCTTGGTGATCCAATTGCGCCGAGTCGGAAGAAACAAGCGCAGAGAGTACCGTTCGAACGGCGACTGAGGTTGTGTAACCCGGAGGTAGCCACGGTTAATGCGTTTTCGGGTTTGGCCGTTGGTTCGTCATCGAAGGAAAAGCCCACGGTCGCCAGAACTCTGACCGTGGCTATGGCAGCACTCGATAGGTCCCAATGTCCCGCTGCGGAGAGCGTGGCGGACAGAGGCAGCGGCGCAGCCGGTCTAATCTTTTGGCGTTGCCCCGGAGCCGGTTTTGCCGTACTCTGAAAGTCATGGAAGTACAACTCACCCCCGAGCAGGAAGCGCAACTGGCGCAGATGGCCACGAAGGCAGGCACCGACGCCGAGCAGTTAGCGAAGGATGCTGTGTTGCGGCTGCTTGAGGGCGATGCTGGCTTCCGTCCCGTATCTCCCGGCAGTGTGGTTGCCGAGATGCGTGCGTTACGCGCCCGCGTCAAACCTGATCCTGAAGGCTGGACAACGCGCGATTACGTCAACTACGGCCGCCGATAAATGCCTCTGGTCGTTGATGCTTCCGTCGCCCTTGCATGGGCTTTACCCGATGAAAGCAGCCCCTACGCCGACGCCGTTCTAGCTGTGGTTGAGCGGGAGGGCTTGCGGGTTCCTGATCTCTGGGCGCGGGAGATTGCGAACGGCCTTGCTGTAGCCTATCTGCGCAAGCGCATCACTTCCACCGACGAAAAGGCGTTTCTGGCAGCCTTGTCACACTTGAGCATCGAGCTGGAAGAAGCCTCCGCCGCCTTGACCGTTATTCGTGACGGAACGGCGGCAGCATTGCGTTATGGCCTTACGGCATACGATGCGGCGTATGTCGATCTTGCTGCGCGGGAAAGGCTGACCCTGGCCACTCTCGATACGGCGATGCGCAAGGCTGCCGAACAATCAGGGGTTAGGATTTTCCGGCAAGAGTAGCGGGCTGTGACTAATCTCGGCGGTTGGCGCATACAGGCCGCCCTTTGCCATGTATGCGATCATGGTACCCGGCAGTCCCGTCCCCAGGGCACCACTGCATTCTAGACCGATGGCCAAGAGGGCGCATACATTAGAAAACGATGTATGCGCCACGCGGCTATGGAACCGGCGCTTTCACCCCTTCGATGTGTACAGTGAAGCAAAGCGGCGGGAGAAACTGAACTACATGCATAACAACCCGGTGAAGCGTGGGCTGGCGAGTTCGCCCGGAGATTGGCCTTGGTCAAGCTGGAGGTTTTACTTTCGGCAGGACGCATCCGGTCTGCGCATGGACCGGCTGGATTGAGCCTTACTAAGCAACGTGTCCCTTCGGGATATCGCAGACCTCAAAGGACGGAGGTCTGCGCCAGCCGGCCGTTTCCTCCCATGTCAGGATATCTATCACCATCAGGTCTACTGGTCCGCTGATTCACTGCAGGCTTCTTGGTATCACTCTTACGCCCTTTAACAACGTCCAAGGTCTCTGCTTATTTTAACTTCCGTGCCTGGGCCAGATCTTCCTCAATCGCCTCGCGAACCCGGAAATTCGTTGCTTGATGAATCCAGCGAATCGTACCGGTCTTATCGATCAGCACCAGGGTCGGCGTATTGATGACACCGCCCTCGTGGTTGTGGTGCACCGGCGACCCGGTCCCGTAGAGTTTCATCACCTCGCCCTTCGAGTCAGAAAGGAAGGGAAAGGTCGCATTCAACTTTTCCTGCGCCAACTTGCCCTTGTCGGGAGGGTCAACGCTAACGGCCAGCATGTGAACGTCCATCGCCCTCAAATCTTTATCGTGCTTGACGAACTCGCCGAGTTCGCTCATGCAGTAAGGTCACCAGTAGCCACGGTAGAAATCAATGAGCACCTTGTGGCCGGCGTAATCCGAAAGCTTCACGGTTCTGCCGTCGGCGGAGGGGAGGGCGAAATCGGGTGCTTTTTCGCCAACCTTGATCTTGAGCGGCAGAATCTGATCCTGCGCCGCAGAGTACGGTAAGCCGAGTAGCACCACCGCGGCTGGCAGAAGAATTACCAACAGTCGAGACACCAGGAAACCACCACCGTGCTCTCGCTTCATTTCAGATCCCTCCTTTGTGAGCCGACAGCCCCGCTTAGGAAGTTTGAAACTGGAACCTCTCCCCAAGTTCAGTAAGAACTCACTCCCATCTCTAAACCAAGTGGCCGAGACATCCAAACCAGCACCCCTTCTACAAAGCCAAGGTCTCGAAAGATAGGAGCGGTACTCGTCCGCCTTCATCTCATCGAAGCCGGTGTACTTGCGTAGGGTCGGCGCGTCATCCATACGTTCTATTTTTAGCATAGCAGCAAAGAGGTCTCAATGCTGCGTCCAATTGCTGAGCGGTGGGAAGGGCGGGGCTTCAGCCCCGCCACGGAAAACGGCTCGTCATTGGGGCTTTAGCCCCTGAAGGAACGTCGCTACAGGGCCTAAAGGCCCAACTCGTTGGGCTCTCGGAGGCGGCGGGGCTGAAGCCCCGCCCTTCCAAAGTGCCACGTTATCGCGGAGACTTCCGTCACTCGGTACTAGTCAGTTCACACTCCTGGGTTGGTTTCAGCGTGCTCTTCGAGGAAGGGGTCTGGAGGCATTACGCCTTCGCCTGCCAAGGCGATGTTGTTGCGTGTGGTTCTCTTAACGAGGTACATGGCCTCGTCGGCGAGGCGCAGAATCTCGCGGTGGGTGCGGCCGTCCGTAGGGAACGTGGCAATGCCAAAGCTGGCGGTAACCTTGATGCTCAGATTTTCCGAATAGAAGAAGACTTTTGAATTCAGCAGGTCTTTAAGCCGCCGCACGACGGTCAGGGCATTCTCTTTCGAGGTCTGGGGCAGGATCACGACAAATTCGTCGCCGCCATATCGAAACGCGTAATCAATCAAGCGCAGGTTGCTTTTGAGAACGTCGCCGATTCTCCAGAGCAGCCTCGATCCCACGAGGTGGCCGTACTGGTCGTTGACCTCTTTGAAGTGATCGAGATCGAAGAAGATTACAGAAAACTGATAGCCGTACCGGGTGGAACGGTAAATTTCCGCATCCAGAACGAAATTGAGGTGCCGCGCGTTAAACAGGGCCGTGCAGTCATCCATGATCGTGAGCTCATGCATGCGCTGCACGTAGCGCGCGTTTTCGAGAGCGATCGCCGCATAGTCGGCAAGGCTCTTGAGAGTGGGGATGTGCTCTTGCGAAAAGCTCTGCTTACCGAAGCAGTTGGCCAGTTCTATAACACCCTGGACGGGTTCGCGGCCTTTAATGGGAACGCAAACCACCGAATGAGTACCCGGTTGCGGGAACTCGTCGCACCGGGACCTGAATCGCTGGTCGGTCTGGACGTCTTCCACCAGTACAGGTTCCCCGTGTTCAGCCACCCAGCCGGCGATGCCTTCTCCCAACTTCAGGCGAACGTCCTTAAGCTTGTCCGCGCCCTGTCCCATGGCGATTTCGTAATAAAGTTCACGAGCCTTCTCGTCGACCATCAAGAGTGACCAGGTGTCCGGCTGTAGCAGGTCACTGATCTTCTCCATAACCGTCTGGAGGATTTTTTGCAGGTCGAGGGTTGAAAAGAGGGCTTTCCCAACCTCATGGAAGAGAGAGAGGCGCTGGACTTGTTGCCGGAGTTCGATGACCTCTTCCTGTAGGTCCATACTTATCCCAGGGGAGTCATGATAATGTCTCCCACCACGCTAAGAATATACATTTTCGGCGATAACCTCAATGGTACCCAAGTACGGTAGGTTCCCAGGGTGATGTCGTAGCGGCGAGTTTACCTCGCCAGATGGCGGCGTAAAGCCGCCGCTACCCCAAACTGCGGTGCCGCTACCCAGCAAATCAATTGACACCCCTGAGGCAGGTAAATAAGATAAGCGTGGTGATGCCCTTGGTGACGCGTAGCGAAGAACCAGAGTTAACGGGATTCGGCGAGTACTTACGCCGGGAGCGCGAAATGCGCGGCGTGTCTCTGGAGGAAATATCCGCCGCCACCCGGATCAGCATTCGCTTCCTGGAAGCTATTGAAGGCGAGGAACTCTCAAAACTCCCGGGGGGAATCTTTACTCGCAGTTTCGTGCGCACCTACGCGCGATTCTTGGGCTTAGACGAAGAACGCGTACTGACGGATTGCCAGCTTGCCGGCAGGCAAAAGCCGGAAGTCGACATCCGCCGCATTGCAGCGAAACGGGCGCGCCAGAACGGCGCGGCTTTGCGGACACGGGTGATCGGACTTGCGGTAGCGGCGGTGTTGCTGGCAAGCGGCTATGCGCTTTTCCGCCATTCGCGCCGCGTCCGGGAGCAGCGCGTCAACGCACCCATCGTCGTTCCGCCGAGTGCACCTCCGGCGACAACGACCAATCCGGTGACAAACTCTTCGACCGGCACAAACCCACCTGCTAATGTTCCGGCAGTCCAACCTCCTGCCTCCACCCCGCCTGGAAGCAACCCGGCACAGACGGCCTCTACCGCTTTACCCGGCAGCACAACTGCGCCTGCCGCGCCACAGGGCGTGCCTCCCTCCCCTGGAGCAAAAGCAAAGCCGGCGGGTCAGGCCGCCGCCTCCCAGGCTCCTCCCACGATTTCGAGCCTTTCCGACTTGGCCCTGCAAGTAACCGCGACGGAACGCGCCTGGGTCGCCGTGGATGCTGACGGCAAGACGGTACTACAGAAAGTGTTGAACCCCAACGAGGTCGAAAACCTGAAGGCCCACGACGCCTTCGATGTCACTGTGGGAAATGCTTCCGGCATCGCCTTGACACTGAATGGCGAACCTCTGAAGCCTTTGGGGAAGCGAGGCGAGGTGAAGTCTGTTCATCTGACTCGCGAGGACATGAAAAAAAACCAGCCCTGAGAGGCAGTTTATTTCCGAGCGACTGGTCGAGACAATTCGCGCCGGCACTGTACCGGAAGTGGTGCGCCGCAAGGCGTGCCGGGGAGAACTGCCTGTTTCTTTGCAGGAAAAGATCGAAATCCTGGTATTGCTTGCTTCCGGAGGCGAGGGCGAGGACCAGAGTACCGCCCTCCAAGCCCTGCAATCCTGGCCCCCCGCGGAGCTTCAGCAAGTGCTCCGGGACCCTGCCACTCCGGTCGCCGTCCTGGAGTTTGTCGCTACCAACCTCGCGCCCCATCGCGAGGAGTTAGGAGAGGCTCTTCTTCAAAACCCCAACTTGACCGAACACGTTCGTGGCTGGCTGGCAGCGGCTTTCTCCCTCATCGCCGAGGCCAGATCCAGCGAAGTTTCCGAACCTCCCACTCCCGCTCCCGCAGAAGCCGTGGCTGAGGACTCAACGCCCGAACCGGAGAAGCCGAAGCCCACCACCGCGATCCAGAAAACCCAGCGCATGTCGGTAGTGCAAAAGGTCAAGGCCGCTTTGACCGGTACTAAGGAAGAGCGAATGCTCCTGATCCGGGACAGCAACAAATTGGTGGCCCGTGCCGTGATGCAATCGCCCAAACTCACCGAGGACGAAGTCGAGAAATATGCCTCCATGAAAGATGTCTGCGAGGACGCCTTGCGGGTCATTACTCTGAACCGCAGATTCATGAAGCTCTACGTGGTTGTCCGGGCTCTGGTCAACAATCCGCGAACCCCTATTGATGTAGGTCTACACTTAGTCCCACGAGTCAACGAATTCGATCTGAGGCGGTTGTCTCAAAACCGGAACGTCGCCGACGTCATCCGTCATACGGCCGAAAAGATCGTCCGGCAAAAACTGGAAGCCAACAAGTCGAAATACGAAGGCGGCAAATTCTAGAACGCTGCGGATAAAGCCCGCCGGGCTGTCATCCTGAGGAAAGCGAAGGATCTGTAGTTGTTTGTGTTCAAACCGATACTGCAGATGCTTCGCTGCGCTCAGCATGACAAGTGGGCTTTTTTCTAAGCCTCCTAGAGTGAGAGCGAGCGCCGATCGAACGGCCGTGGAAGCAGTTCGGCAACGTGGTGTACTTCCTTCACGCCTGCGGCATTACCTAAGACCACTTCAAGATCACCGCAGAACTCCCAAAGCAATTGCCGGCAGGCTCCGCAAGGCGCTGCCGGCCGTTCTGCCCCCGAGACTACGGCAATTCGAGCGAAGACCCGTTCGCCTTCGGAGAGAGCCTTCCACAACGCCACCCGCTCTGCGCAAACACTCAGCCCGTAGGTGGCGTTCTCGATGTTGCAACCCGTATAAACTCTGCCCTCCGCAGTGAGAAGCGCGGCGCCGACTTTGAAACCGGAGAAGGTTGCAACAGCGTTTTCTCTGGCCTTCACCGCGTGCTGGAGCAATTCTTCCGACGTCATCGAGTTATTCACCTTCCCGACTCCCCTCCTCGGTTGAGGAGGGGTGGGGGTGGTGGGCACCCGACCGAGGAGACGGGCAACCACCCCTGCCCCTCCTTAAAAGGAGGGGAACCGCGTGATTATGAAGTCGTCGCCACCACTGGCAACATTGCGCTAATAAGGACAGCCAAATTCCGCCCTGCAGCCTGGCCGGTGGTGATCACTTCTTGATGGCTCAGGGGCTTTCGGCTCAACCCGGCGGCGCGGTTGGTGATGGTGGCCACGGAGAGCACGCGCACTCCCATTTGCCGCATGGCGATGACCTCCGGCACGCTGGACATACCCACCGCACTGGCGCCAAGAGATCTCAAGACTCGGATCTCCGCCGGCGTCTCATAGCTGGGACCCAAAAGCGCCGCGTAGACGCCCTCGAAGCACTTCAGCCCCAGTCCACGGGCCACTTTGAGTACCGCCCGGCGCAACCGCGAATCGTACGCCTCACTCATGTCCACAAATCTCTCTCCCCAACGTGGATCGTGAGACCCTGCCAGCGGGTTAACCCCTTGCAGGTTGAGATGGTCGGAAAAAACCATGAAACTCCCCGGCGTAGCGCGCGGCGAAATGCCGCCCGCGGCGCAGGTGGTGATGAGGCAGCGAATCCCAGCTAACGCCAATACTCGGACCGGGAAAACCACCTCGCCGGGCTCGTAGCCTTCGTAGAGGTGAACGCGGCCAGCCAGTACCGCCACGGGCACGTCACGACAGACACCAAGATGCAATCCGCCGCTGTGGCCTGCGACCGAGGGCTTTGGAAAACCCGGAATTGAAGACCACTGAATCCTTCGTGCCCCGTGCAGTTCCGGCAAAGCCCCGCCTAAGCCTGAGCCGAGCACGATTCCTACGCGTGGGACCGCAGGCCAGCGCGCCGTGAGGAATTTCACGGCGCGCAACGCTTCGGGATACCCTGGTAGCTTTTCAGTCTTCCGCATCGCCTTGTTCTTTGTCATTCCTCGATACGCTCTCGAAAGTCTGTCATTCTGAGCGAAGCGAAGAATCTGCATGAGTTCGCCTCGGACCGGAACTGCAGATCCTTCGCGCAGTTTACCCTGAGCGCATAAACTGCAGATTCTTCGCTGCGCTCAGAATGACAAGCGAAGGGCTCATGATGACAGCGGCTTTCATCTCCACGGGTGGGTCGCAGGCCCACGGCCACTCGGAATGAAAGAAGCTAAGAGAACCCGAATATCACCCCAGCAGCAAGCCTGCGATCGCAGCAGCGAGGTAGTTCGCCATCGTTCCCGCAAGAACGGCGCGAAAACCCAATCTCGCCAAGTCTTGCTTGCGAGAGGGAGCCAGGGCGCCGATGCCTCCAATCTGGATGCCGATGGAGGAGAAGTTCGCAAAGCCGCACAACGCGTAGGTGGCGATGGTGAACGATCGCTCCGCGATATGCCCCTTCAGCGGGCCGAGCATGGAGAACGCCACAAACTCGTTTAAGACCAGTTTCGTTCCCAGCAGGTTGCCCACGGCTCTGGCGTCCCGCCAGGGTACCCCGATAACCCAGGCCACGGGCGCCAGCAGCGACCCCAACAAGGTCTGGAGATTGGTATGCACAAGACTGAGGATGCCATTGGCCAGATAGACAAGGGCGATGAAGGCGATCAGCATGGCCGCCACATTCAGGGCAAGATACAGGCCGTCCGTTACGCCGCGCGCCGTGGCATCGAGAATGTTGGCAGATTTTTGTCCGGCTGCCATCTCAATCTTTCCCGCTGTCTTCGGAGTTCCCAGTTCGGGAACCAGCATCTTGGAAATCAGAATCGTCCCCGGCGCCGTCATGACCACCGCCGTCAACAAATGACGCGCTTCCGCACCAAACAGCACATAGGCCCCGAACACCGAACCGGCGATGTGCGCCATGCCGGCGGTCATGACGGTCATGAGTTCGGAATCGGTCAGATCATCGAGATAGGGCCGGATCACCAGCGGCGCCTCCGTCTGGCCCATCAGAATGCTCGCCGCCACCTCCAACGATTCCGCCCCGCTCGTTCCCATGAGTCTGAACATCAGTTTCCCCGTCACGAAAACCAACATCGGAAGCACGCGGAGGTAATAGAGGATCGACGAGAGAGAGGCGATGTAGATGATCATGGGTAGGGCCTGGAAAGCAAATATAACTCCGAAAGGTCCTCCCTTCTGGCCCAGCGGGCCGAAAACAAAAGACGAGCCCGCGAAAGAGTAATTCAGCAGCGTGACGAATCCACCCGAGACTTTTTCCAGCAGCCAATAGCCTGCCTGCGTGCGAAGAACAAAAAGCGCCACCAGGATCTGCAGCCCCAGGCCCCAGGCCACAATCCGCCAACTTATCGCGCTCCGCTTCTTCGATAGCAGGAATGCGACGATCAGAATCGTCGCGATGCCCAGCAGAGGTATGAAGTGCGTCAGCATAGTTTTCAGTGCTCAGTCATCAGGCATCAGCTTCGGCTTTCAGCAACCAGGTACTATACCTGAAAACAAAGACTCGCTGCCAAAGACGCGAGGGCTACTAGAGCCGCGGAGCGGCGACAGAACGTAGCCCACGGCGTAAGAAGCTGTGGGCTACTCTCTGTCGGCCCTCCGGGCCTCTGGAAGCGGCCAGTGAGTGCTGCCTAGCGCGAGCTGAGCCATTAACTTAACGCCTATGGACCGTGGGCCTGGGCTGTGGTATCCCGCCCCTTCGGGGCTTCGTTTTTGTATTGTCTATTTCTTTGCATCCGACCGCAGGCGCAGCAAAGTGATCTCCGGAGGACAACCGTAGCGCCACGGGACCAGCACTTTGCCGATACCTCTGCTCACGTAGATTTGGGTTCCATCCAGCCGATTCCAGCCTTCCACAAACCGCTCACCCAACTTTGACCTTCCATACACCGAGCCGAACATGGGAAGCCGGACCTGTCCTCCATGAGTGTGACCCGAAAGCACCAGGTCAACCCCGTGCGCCGCGGCCATGTGGATGCCCATGGGGTTATGGCAGAGGAGAATTTTGGGGTCGCGGGCGGGAACCAGCCGCAGGGCGGCGCGAATGTCCGCCGCTTCCCACCAGAGATCATCCACGCCCGCCACCCAAAGCTTAGCCGAACCGGACCTCAAAGCGCAGTGCGAATTGCGAAGCACGCGGATGCGCTGCGAACGGAGCGCCCGCGTGATCTCCTCCGCATCCACCCGAAAATCGTGATTGCCCAGCACGGCAAACACCCCCAGCCGGGCGCGCAATTTCCCCAACGCCCTCGCGACCGGCCAAATATAGGTTGGGGAAAGAGTCACGTAATCGCCCGTCAAGGCCACCACGTCGGGCCGCAGATGATTGGCCAGTTGTACAGCTCGTTGGATCTCTTCCAGGGGAGTAAAAAGACTGTGATGGAGGTCCGTCAGTTGCACGATCCTCAGCCCATCGTGGACGGGGGCAAGCCGGTGCAACCAGATGTCGGTTTCGGTAATCTCCGGATCAGGCGAAAGAGTTGATGCGAGGGGAGGCGCATCGCGGCCGCTCAGCGAGAGCGTAATCAACCCTCTACGCCGGAGGAATCGCCGCGGTCGTGCGGGTCTCGCCAAATGTGCCTCTCGGAATCTTGAACGAGCGTAATCTCAGAAGCGCCCACCCGCGTCGCCGCGACGCTCCAGGACTTCTTTGAACACGGTGACCATCTGATCGTGAATCAGGCCGTTGGAGACGAAGATATCGTCTCCGAGCACTTCGAAGGGTTTTCCGGTGATGCCGCTCACGCGGCCGCCGGCTTCCGTAACCAGCAAGGTGCCCGCCGCCTTGTCCCAGGGATTGAGCTTCAGCTCCCAAAAGCCGTCGAATCGGCCGGACGCGACACAGCAGAGGTCCAAAGCGGCGGAGCCGGCGCGCCGAATGCCGTGAGTAAGCTCTGTAAACCGAAAATAAAACTCAACATTTAAATCGTGATTCGCCGCGAAAGGCGGGAAACCGGTTGCCACCAGGCAATCCGACAAGTTTGCGTTCTTGGACACCGAGATGCGCTGCCCATTGAGGAAAGCCCCTGCCCCCCGTTCCACTGTAAAAAGCTCGTCGCGAGTGGGATCATAAACTACCCCTGCCACCACTTCGCCGCGATAAGCGAGCCCCAGTGTGACGCAGAAGATGGGAAACCCGTGCGCAAAATTGGTTGTGCCATCGAGCGGATCGACGTACCAGCAATAATCCGAGCCGGTCCTTTGCCCTCCTCCTTCTTCCGCCACGATCGCGTACTCCGGAAACTGGCTTTGCAGCCGTTCCACGATTAAAGCTTCCGATTTCCGGTCCGCCTCGGTCACCAGGTCCGAGCGCCGCTTATAGGTGATCTCGAGAGGCTGGCGAAAATGTTCCAGAAGCAGGTCCCCTGCCTCGCGGGCGATATCGATTGCGACTTTCAGCGTATTCTCCATAGGTTTTCCGGGAGCCTTATGTGGGGTTGTTATTTGGGCTCAGAACGGTTCCACGGCCCTCGCCTTGCGCCCAGACCGAGCCGTCCTCAAAATACTCCTTCTTCCAGATCGGAACGATTTGCTTTAGCCGGTCTATGGCAAATTGACAAGCGCCAAACGCGGCGCGCCGGTGGGCAGAAGTTACAATAATAGCCACGCTGGTTTCGCCGATTTCCAAACGCCCCAGCCGGTGTATCATTCCGAGGTGGTCGATTTCGAATTTTCCTCTCGCCTCTGACCCGACTTCCTGCATCTTACGGATGGCCATGGGCTCGTACGCTTCGTACTCGAGGTAGAGCGTTCGTCGGCCATTGGAATTGTTCCGCACGACACCTTCGAACACTACGACAGCGCCATCTTCGCCAGCCTTTTGTTGATGGACTAGCTCCGCGGTGGGGATCGGAGAGCGGGTCAGCAAATAATAGTCCTGGCTCGAGCCACCGCTGACCGGAGGAAGAAACGCCACTTCATCTCCATCCTGTAGGACTCGGCCCCGGTTCGCAATCTCCTGATTCACGGCGAGCAAAACCGCTTGCGAAAGGTCGTTGAAGCGCGGAAAACGCGCCGCGTACCGCTGCCACAGGCCATCCAGGTTGGCCCCGTCCGGAATCTCCGTCTCCTCTTGTTGAAGCCCCGCCAGGTCGTGCGTCAGCCCAAAGAAGAGCACCTTAATCTTCATCATAATCAGTATACACGGCGGCAGCATTCGCGGGATGGCAATTCGGGTAGGAGCGTAGCAAAGCCGCTACCGTCGCCGTTCCAGAGCAGCCAATTGCCTGCGCACACGTCGAGCATCGGCAAAACAAGTCAGTCGGCCATAGGCATCCAAGAACACCAGGATAAGGTTTCTGCCATCCACCTGTGTGTCCATTACGAGGCATCTGCCGGATTCATTGATGAAGCCCGTTTTTTGAAGCTCGATTTCCCAATCCTCACGGCCAACCAACCGGTCCGTGTTGCCGTACCGCAGCCTCACTCTGCCCAATTTGCCTACGTAAACTTCGAATTGGGTGTCGGTGGAGAATTGGCGGATCAACGGATACCGGCAGGCGGCTTTCACGAGTCTTACCAGGTCCCGGGCCGTCGAAACATCCGCAGGAGAGAGCCCATTCGGGCTCACAAAGTGGCTGTTGTCCATACCCAGTTCCTGTGCTTTGCGGTTCATCGCGGCAATGAAAGCCGGCCGCCCTCCCGGGTAGTAGCGGCTCAGACACGCCGCGGCCCGATTCTCGGACGACATCAAAGCGAGGTGCAGCATGGCTTCGCGCGGCAAGGTGGTGCCAAGGCTTAAGAAAGACCGCGTGCCTTTCAAATCGTCGATGTCCGCATCGCTGACTGTTACCAGATCGGTTAACGGAAGCTTCGCCTCGAGCGTGACAATCGCCATCATCAATTTAGTAATCGAGGCAATCGGAGTGACTCTGCTCGCATTCTTCTCATAGAGCAGCGTGGACGTCTCGGCATCGGCTATTGCGGCAATGTTAGCGTGTATGTCCAGGCGAAAGGAAGTCGTTCGGGAAGCAGCGCCACCGGTTGAAGATGCGGGCTTGGACGTTGGGTCTGCCCCATCGGGCGGCCAAGCCGCATTCGAGATTCCGGATTCCAGATGCAAGAGCGCGAACGCAAGCGCCATCCCCGCAATCAGCCTGGAGATTTGCCGAGAGGTCCAATGGCCTCGATACCGTGAGCGGAAATTCATTCTGCTTGTTCCTTATGCTGGGAAAGAGATTAAGTGTCGAACGCCCATCACCCCACTGCCGACCCGCCGATCTGCCTACTGCCCCTCTTCCCCCCGCTCGCGTTCGGCCAGGTACACACCCAGAAGAATCAGCGAGCCGCTCAAGATCACCCGCCGCGTCACACTTTCGCCGAGCAGCCATGCGCCCAGCAGCGCCGCCACCACGGGCTGAAGGTAGTTGAATGCCGCCACGCGGGAGGCGGCAAGCTCCGTCAGCGCGAAGGCGTAGAAGAGGTAGGCCACAACTGTACCTAAGACGATCATAAACGCCAGCCCGCCCCAGGCGCCCAGGGTTACCTTGGCCCAGCGGATCTCGATCACCGATCGAGCCGCAAATGGAATCATCAGCAAGCATCCCAAGGCAAAGGTCACGGTGTTCAGGGTAAGAGTATCGTACTGATTCGCGATTTCCTTCACCTGAATTGTATAGTAAGCGAAGGACGCGCTGCCGGCCAGCACGATCACGTCTCCTTGCCAGTGCGCCGTACTCCCCGGCTCCCGCCCCCCAAGAGTAAGCGTAGCGACTCCTACGAAGGAAATCAGCATGCCGAGCAGCTTGGAAAGCGTCAACGGCTCGAGCCTCATGAAGCATGCGAGCGCCAGCGTCATCACCGGGCCCAGCGCTACGATGAGGCCGGTGTGCGCCACTGAAGTCCTGGCCAGACCATTAATAAAACATATCTGGTTTAGAGTTAAACCGTTGAATGCAACCCCCAGCAGAACAAGCCATTGACGGCCTTCCAAGTGCAACTTAGGCCAGCCTCGCCACGCCAAAAACAAAACGGCAAAAAGGATGGCGGCGCCCGCCAGGCGCAACTGCGCCAAGCCCATGGCGCCAAAACCGTTCACAGCCTCTTTTCCAGCCACAATGTTCGCAGCCCAAAACACCGTCCCCAAGAACAGCAGAACGTGCATCAGGGCATGGCTGTGGCGATGATGTTGGACTGACCCGTGAGACACATGCCTCCGCGCGTGCTAGCGTGGCGTCCCGCCTCCGTAGGGGCCACCCTGGTGTTTGCCCTGGGGCCGCCACAAGGGCCGCCCCACAATGACGGAGAGCGCCACGCTAACTAAACTGCTCCTTCCGTATGGTCACTTTTTCGATTCGATCGAGGTCGGGCTCATAACCCAGTCCGGGGGTCTGGGGCACCCGGATCGTTCCGTGAGGGCTGACGGTCACTTCCGGGGAGATAATGTCCTCGGCCCAGTACCGCCGACTGGCTGAAACGTCACCCGGAAGAGTGAAACCAGGGAGCGAGGACATGGCGATATTGTGGGCGCGCCCGATGCCGGACTCGAGCATCCCCCCGCACCAAACCGGAACGTTTTTTGTCCGGCAAATTTCGTGAAGCCGCCGGGCCGAGGTAAAGCCCCCCACGCGGCCCAGTTTCACGTTAATGATTTTGCACGCTCCCAAATCAATGGCCTTGCGCGCGTCGTCGACGCTGTGAATCGACTCATCAAGGCAAATCGGGGTGGAGATTTCCCTTTGCAGTTTGGCGTGATCGATAATGTCGTCCCAACCGAGCGGCTGCTCGATCATCATGAGATAGAATCGGTCGAATTCCTTCAAATGCTCCAGGTCGGCTAACGTGTAAGCTGAGTTCGCGTCCGCCATCAGGGCGATGCGGGGGAATTCGGTGCGGATGCGCTCCAGGACATTGACATCCCAACCCGGCTTGACCTTCACCTTGATCCGCTGATAGCCGACTGCGACTTCTCGAGCGATCTTTTCCAGCAGTACCTCGACACTGCTTTGAATGCCGATGGAAACGCCGCACGGAATCTCCTCCAGCGTCCCGCCCACAGCGCGCGCCAGGGGAATGCCATTCTGTTGCGCCTCGATCACCCAGAGCGCATTCTCGAGGGCCGCCTTGGCCATGTTGTGACCGCGGATGGGGCGAAACCGCGCCGCCATTTCCGAAGGCGATGCCCAAGCTTGTTCCAGAGCCCATGGAACGAGGAACTCTCGCAACACATGCCAGGCGGTTTCGAAAGTCTCGTGGCTGTAGAGCGGCGCTTCACCCGCCGTCACTTCGCCCCATCCCGTAAGGCCCTCCGCATCCACGCGCACCAGTACGATCCTTCGCAGGGTTGTCTTGCCAAAACTCGTCTCGAATGAATGGACGAGCGGCATCTGAATTTCCCGAAGCTCCACGCGATTAATCTTCATAAGGGTCCAATAAGTAACGGGCCGACCTCACATCATATTCGAACCCCGTGATGGCCAGCTTCTGAGAGAAGAAGTCTTGCAACTGCTGGCGAACCGCCAACTGCCGCCGGCGCGCCTCGGATGGGTTTAACTGCCTTAAACCATCGATGTCGGCTGGAATCTCGAGCCTCGCCGCAGGATCCGTTTTGCCGCGCCGCGGCCCCTTTCCCGCCAACGCCCGTTTGACGCGGATGGAACCGAGATGCCATTCCGCAATCAGGCGGTCGCTGGGCAGTCCACGCTGAAACCGGCTCTCAACTTCACCGTAATAGTCCGGCAGGTAACATCGGGCGATGGCGCCCAGACGGACGATGTTCAGAAAGGCATTCTTAGCTCGCAGGGGATCGAACGTCCACTCGATCAGCCCGATTCCCGCTCGCAGCGCCTCGCGCCTTTGCGCCATTTTTAGCGCTCTACCCAGTCCCCGGTTTTCGTGCGCGCGCAAGACGCCAAGGGAAAGCGAATGATAATAGCGGTCGGTACCGTGCCACGCGGGCAAGGAAGCAACGAAGCCCACCAGCCCGCCGCGCGGTGCGAAAGCTCCCAGTACCTGCCCGCCAATCTTCCGCAAAGTTACGAACAGCCTGAGGGGATAAACTTCGTGTTCCGCATACCCCCAAATTTGCTGCTGAATTTTGACGAGGGCCGCAAGCTCCCGCAGCGTTTCGCAAGCCCGGATGGTGTATTTCACTCTTTCGCCTTCAACTCGTTCCAAAGCGATTCCATCTCCTCCAAAGAACACTCCTGCAGCTTTTTCCCCTGCGCCACGACTTCCCTTTCGAGCGCCTGGAACCGGCGCATGAACTTTTGATTCGCTTTCCGAAGGCAAGTTTCCGGGTCAGATCGCACGAATCTCGCCAAGTTTGCTACCGAGAAAAGCAGGTCGCCGACTTCCTCCTCGAGCCGGGATCGAAGCGCCGGCGTCTCTCCTGTCGCGGCCGAGGTCCCCAATTCCTGCCGTATCTCTCGAATTTCCTCCTCGACCTTTTCGAGAACGTCCTCGGCCGTCTTCCAATCAAAACCCACTTCCGCGGCCCGCACTCCCAGTTCGTAGGCGACGAGGGTCGCGGGCATGGACCTGGCAATTCCGTCCAAGATGGATTTTTCGGCGGTCTTCTTCTGAGCCGTCGCGGCGCGCTCCTGCTCTTTTACCTTCAGCCAGCTCTTCAGGGCTTCGCCGGCATCACGGGCGCGCACTTCGCCGAAAACGTGGGGATGCCGCCGGATGAGTTTTGCATGCACGGTCTCGATAACGCCGTCAATGTTGAAACGCCCCTCCTCTTCCGCCAAACGGGAGTAGAACACCACCTGGAAGAGCAGGTCGCCTAACTCATCTTCGAGGCCCTTAAAATCGCGCTCGTTCACCGCGTCGATGACTTCATAAGCCTCTTCGATCATTAAACCCTTGAGGGTGTCATAGTCCTGTGCGCGGTCCCAAGGGCAGCCTTCGGGCCCTCGCAAGTGCACCATCAGTTCGACAAGCTTGGAAAGTTTCTCGCCGGCCAGAACTGCTCCTCTCTTCGCCAACGCGTTAGTCTCGCTAATTTATCAGGGGAAGCGGATGGACTGCAACTGGGCAAGTGGGCAGGTCGGCAGATGGGCAGATCGGCAGATGGCCGTCTATCGAGACCCGGCACGATTCACCGCTTCAGGCCACGCTGTAAGTGCTACGAATCACCGATGCAAAGCGATCTACTTCGCTTTCATCAATGGTCCGGGAGATGTACATCGGGTCGTCAAGAAATGCGTCGTACCAGGCAAGCAAAATTTTGCGGTCGTGATAGACACAGCAGTGGGTACAAAAATGACCGGTTGGGTAGTTGTCGAGGTAAGTAGCAATTTCCGCCATGTTATCCGTTGTTAACGGGACATGGTAACAGTCAGGCCAAGGAAAGGTGGTTCCGCGAGCAACACGCACCGCTGTGGAAACAGATAGCCGCCGCAATACACTCTTGACGTGTTTTTCTCCCGTGTCTTCAAAGTAGACAACCGACGACACCGGCGCTAAAGACGGCAATGCCCGAAGGAATTGGCTGGGGTCACCTGTTGGAGTGAGTCTCCAAGGATGAGGCTCGTCGAATCGAATCTCGTCGCTGCTCTCTTTTACTTCTTGGCGCATGACCATCTCTAACGAGCAGGAGCATTCTACAAGAATTCGTCGGCCCAAGTTCTGGGAAGTCGGCGGCCACCTACCCATCCGCCTATCTGCCGACCTGCCTACTTCGACTCGTCCACCACTTCAATGGCATTGACGCAGGCGTAGTTCTTGACCGGAACGAAGGTGAGGAACAGCTTCCCCGACGGGCTGGCCGGCAAGGCGTGAAAGGTCTTCTGCACAGCGCGGTCGGCGCCTCCGGCTTCCTTGAAGATATCGAAGTTGCGAAGCAGTGTGACGCCGTTACAGTAAACGTCAAACAGCCGGCTACCGGCGCCGCCTCCGCCGGAGTTCTGGGGTCCAAAGTAGGTTTCGGCAAAGCGCAGCGTCAAGCCGTACTGCCGCCCCGTCGCGACTGGGATGGCGTAGCTGAAATGCCCGTAGCGCTCTCCGTAGTATAGGCCGGGGTCCGGCGTCTGTTCCATTGGCCGGTTGTGAAGGGCTAGGCGGCCTTGGCTCGCATACAGATCGGGAATCCATACTTGGCCGCTGTGGTCCGTGTAAGAGTTCGTCTGAGCGACGATGCGGACAGGCCGCATTTTCCCGGGTATTCCCGGTGCGATTTCGATAGCGTTCAAAATAGCCGTATCCTGCGGCGGCGTGGGACCCACGAACTTGGAAAATTGCAGGTGGAGTTTCCCGTCAGCGGCGGGGACCACGTCAACGAAAACACGCTTGTCCGCCGTGTTATTGGCGCCCGCATCCGCTATGGGGTCGAATTCGTTCAGAAGGGGCTTGCCGTTCAATGCCACGTCGAAAGTGCGGCTGCCCTCACCGCCTCCCGCCAAGGTGTTTGAGCCGTAAATAGTTTCCGCGAAGTACAGCCCGAGTTCATACACGCCCGGCTTGAGAGGAATGTCGTAGCTGAATTCTCCCTCGCGCCAGTTCTGATACATCGTGGCATCCGAGGTGCGATCGACAAACTGGGGAGGGGAGTTCCGTGTGAGCCCGCCGGTGTAATAACGGTCCGGGCCCCAAACCTGCCCGCTATGGTCCGTATAGTTGTTTTTTGAATATCCAGCCAGTATTCGGACTTGCGACCGTGCGTCGGCGCCGGCCGCCGCCTCCCGGCTTTCAATTGGAGGGGCAGCCAGACTTGGGCTCGGCGAATTGATAACTTTGGACTTCCACGCAACCAAGCTCACGATAGCAGCCAAAAGTACGAGCGCGACGGCAGGGAGTAGTAACCAAGTCCAGCGACGGAGCCGCCGACCCTTGAGCCCATGGGAGGTTTCGGCAGCGATTGGCTCAGGTGGCCCGGAGGCCTCAGCAATTGCGGGTTCTGCGACCTTAGCCGCTGCGCCTGGAGGCTCCTGGGTTACGCCGGCCGCTTCGGTCTGCTGAGGCGCGAGTTGTGCCTCAAAGTCGGCGCGAGTCAGGAATTGCGGCGTGTAGTTTCCCGGCTTTAGGACGATGACGACCGGATCATGAAGGCCTTCGGTCTCGTAGTACTTCTTTAACCTCTCGCGAAGCCGGAAAAGCTCGACCCGCACTATGGAGTTACTGGTGGGATCAAAGTCTGCGAGGCGTCCCAGCGCTTCGACGCCAATATTGAACTCCTTCAGATCGCCCGCATGGCCTTCGAAGTATTTGCGGCATAGATACTTCAACAATCTCGCCAGGTTTTGCGACTTGGCGAAGGTTCCCGAAGCGAAAACAGCGTCTAGTGCCGCTTTTTCCTGTTGGCGGGTGGCCGACTGACTCATCTTGCTTCACCCTCTGGGGGCTAAAGTATACCACCGTAGCGGTTTCGCTGCAAAAGCCAGGTACTGGAGAGCGCTTTCCAAGAATCGACTAGCCCTCACTCTAAAATCGTGTAACTGGCCCTCGGATCTCATGGCGGGAAGGCAAATCGCCATACTAACGCGCCACCCGCACCACAGAAGGCGAAGTTTAAGTAAGGCATTACTTTTCAATAAGATAGGCTAAGTACCACGTGCATCGGGCAGGTAATATCGTTCTGCTATAAGGGAGGTAACGTGGAAGTTGACGTTACTTTGGGTACGAGCGATCCCCAACAAACTACAAGAGGTTGGCTGATTGTAACGGTGATTTAACGGGTTTAGCCTTGTCTTTAGGATAAGGAATCGAGGATGCTCTATGCGCGTCGGGTTATTCGCTTTGGAACCTGTCTATGGTGCGCTCTCTTGAGGGCACGGACAGGCAAATCATCCCAATCAACATTAGAGTTTAGTCTCTCGTGATTCTTCAGAGAGGAGAAAGGAAAGAGGACAACTAACCATGAAGCGATGGATAAATGTCTTCGTCGTGCTGACGTTCCTCACCGTACCAGTCACGCGCTTGTCCGCGCAGTCGCTGTTTGCAGCTCTGACAGGCGTGGTGAGCGACCCGACGGGTGCGGTGGTACCAAATGCCTCGGTGAAACTGATTAACGAGCAAACGGCGTCGACCCGCGATACGGTCACAGACGGTGCAGGCTATTACAGCTTTGCCTCCGTGTCGATCGGTGACTTCACCTACAAGCTGGTAGTCGAGGCCCAAGGGTTTCAAACCTATGAAGCTACCGGCATGCAGATCCTAGGCGGAGAAAAACGCAATCTCAACGTCGAGCTCAAAGTCGGCTCGGCAACCCAGACCGTGGAGGTTACCGGCGCGGTGACAAACATTGTGCCAGTGGATTCCGGCGAAAAATCGGAAACCCTTACCGATGCTCAACTGGGCAACTTTATTGAGGTAGGCAGCAACGCCGCGCAGTTCATAGCCATCATGCCGGGATTCGCTGTCCAAAATGGCACTGCAAACGCGGCAAACTACACCGGGGAAGTGATCGGCATCAACGCCAACGGCGACGCCGGAAGCCAGAGCCCACTGAACAACGCCTATAGCTACAATGGGCTGCCGAGCAACTCCCTGGACATCACGGCGGACGGCGCGCACGTATCCGATCCGGGCTGTAACTGCGACACGCCGGTTAATCCCAACGCGGATATGCTCTCCGAGTTCAAGGTGCTCACGTCGAATTTCAGTGCTGAGAACCAGAAAGGCCCCATGGTCATCAGTTCCGTGACGAAAGCCGGGGGCAGCCAGTTCCACGGTTCAGGGTTCTTCTCAGCGCGCAACGCCGCCTTGAATGCCAACGACGCACTGAATAACGCCGAAGGCGCCCCCAAGCCGGGCAACAAATACTACTACCCCGGCGCAACCCTCGGCGGTCCGATAACAATCCCGGGCCACTTCAATACGAACCGTGACAAGCTGTTCTTCTTCACGGGATTCGAGTACTTCTACCAGGTCCTGGATACGGGTTTGCTCCGCGCGACGGTCCCCACCACCGCCATGCTCGGGGGAGATTTCTCGACCCCTTCTCTTGAGGCCATCGGGAACGCCAACAACAGCTACTACACCGGTTCTGGCCAGCAGGTGGGCGTAAATTGCAACCCAGGGTCCGCAACCTACACACCTTGTCTCAATCCTGCCACTCTAGCGAAATTCCCGAACGGGAATCTGGGATCGATCCTGGATCCAAACATGGCGGCACTGATGAAGCTGTACCCAGCCGCCAACGCCAATCCGAACAACACGGGCGGGTATAACTACGTCCAATCGGAGATCTTCAACCAGAACAACCTCCAGTGGGCGGCGCGGGTTGACTATAACATTAGTGACAGCACCAAGCTGTTCGTGCGTTATAACCTCCAGCGCGAGACCCAACAATTCCCCGTTGGCCTCTGGTGGCGCAACGGCAGCCAGGTTCCCTACCCAACACCGATATTGGGCAAGAACCGCTCCGATTCTGTGTCGGCTTCGCTGACGCATGTTTTCAGCCCGACCATGACTAACGAATTCGTCTTCGCGTATACGTATGTCGGCTTCCCGAACGTCTTCTCCGATCCTTCCAAAGTGGACCGCACAAAGGTCGGTTACGGCATTCAGGGTTTGTTTAAGAACGGTGTTACGCAGATTCCATCCTTTGGAAGTTTCGGGGGTGAATCGGCCCTGGTATTCAATCCGGGAGGTTTCGAAGACGGCGGGCCTTCGGCAGGTCTCTATGCCGACAAGTGGATGCCCAGCATCAGCGACACTTTCGCCAAGGTGGTGTCCACTCACACGATCAAGGCGGGTTTCTTCTGGGAGTGGATCCGCAACGCCCAGCCTGCCAACAACAACTCGAACGGCGAATTGCAGTATTACACCTCGGGCAACCTCTTTACCACCGGGGATGCCTACGCGGACGAGGTCATCGGGCTCATGGCCAATTACAACGAAACCTCGTTCAACCGCGTCAACGACATCTCCTACAACACCTATGAGGGGTTCGTTCAAGATGACTGGAAGGTAACCAAGCGATTGACCCTCAACTACGGGCTACGCATGAGTCACTTCCAGCCCTGGGGCGATCGTTTGGGGGACGGTTTCTCGATCTTCAATGTCTCAGCCTACCAAAGCGCTTACGCCCAAAACACCGGCTGCACAGGCGCCCCGACGTTCTGCGGTTTCGAGTGGCACAAGAAGGATCCCAGCGTTCCGGTCAGTGGATTCCCCACACGGGCCTTCTTCTATCAGCCTCGCCTGGGCGCCGCCTACGACCTCTTCGGGAATGGCAAGACCGTCCTGAGGGGCGGCTGGGGCCGATATTACTTCCATGCCGGCCAATTCACCAACGGGCTCGACGCTTCCGCCGGAGTCCTGTCGCTTAATCTTGGCGACACGAATATCCCTCTGGGCTCCGGTTATCAACCGCCGCTCGTCGATCCGATACCGTCGTTGTTCCCGGGGGCTGCCGGACTGAGTACGGTCAACTTCAGTTCCGTGGCGTCGGGTCCATCTGCGGTGGATAGTACGGACAATAAGGAGCCCTACACGGACAGCTATAGCTTCACCGTTTCGAGGCAATTGCCGTTTTCAAGCCTGTTGGAGGTTGCCTATGTTGGGAACCGCACGCGGGATATTCCCAGCGCAGGAAATGGCGGCACCCTCGGCATCAACTCGCTGAACATTAACCTGGTGCCTAAGGGTGCGCTGCTCTCCTCCAATAATGGCGGGAAAGACCCCAATTCCCTCAATGCTGATTTATTCCGTCCGCTCCTGGGCTACTCGGACCTCTATGTCACCACTGCCAACGGCTACACGAATTACAACTCGTTACAGGTGACGTGGGTGCGCTCCAAGGGCCGCTATAGCATCAACATGAATTACACCTACGGCAAAGCAATGGGGATCGTGGGCTTCAACGACCAGTACAACTTGGCGGACAACTATGGCGTACTGGCCAACAATCGCCCGCAACTCTTCAATGCCGCTTACTCCATTCAGTTGCCAAGCCCCAAGCAGAAGCTCGCCAATGGAATTGCGGGCGGCTGGCAACTCTCGGGCATAACGCAACTGGAAAGCGGCCCCAATCTCACGGGCCAGACAGGCCAGACCTACGGGATGAACACCAACAATGCTGACATCCCGGGCACATCGTTCCACATCAGTAGCGCTTCGCTGTTGGGCACACCGGATATCACCCTCAGCCCGCTCCTGACGTGTAACCCAAGTAAAGGGCTCGCGGCCCACCAATACGTCAATGGGAATTGTTTCGCCGTGCCGACCCAAATCGGTCAGAATGGCGGAACCGTCCTGCCGCCCGTTGAAGGACCCGGCTTCTTCAACTGGAATCTGGCGCTATTCAAAAACTTCAAAATCACTGAATCGATGAAGCTCCAGTTCCGGGTTGAAGGGTTCAACTTCCTGAATCATCCGTTGTGGTCTTTCAACGGAAACAACCTGGGCCTCAGCTACAGTCCGACCACACTCCAGCAGACAAACGCGGATTTCGGCTACACCACCACGAAGCAAGGACATCGAATCGTCGAGTTGGCGATGAAGTTCTTCTTCTGATGGTATCTGGAAAGCGTTCGGTTAGAAAAGGGGCCGCCTCGCAAGGGGTGGCCCCTTTTTCATCCTAGGCAGTCATCGTGGCTGAGCACTCGAAATGGCGTGTTCACAGGGCCACATCGACTTCTCATTGGTGATATAATGCGTTTCCGCTGTCCGCCGGCGCGCCAGTCCCGGCCGAGCCGGTGATGGTTAGGTAAGTCCAAAGGACCAACCAGGAGGTGCGGTTGTCCGCTAATTTCTAATGCGGTCGTTTAGGAATTCCGTTATTGCCATTATAATGCTGGGTGCGGTGTGCGTTCCGGGCCATGCCAAGAACCGCCGCAAGTCCGACGCGACGCCCACCCCCGGCAGCCTCATAACAATTGACTACCCCGCGGAAGGGGCGATTTTCCCACCCGAGATCACGCCGCCCGTGGTCGAGTGGCGAGATTCGAGCCCAAACGCAACTTTCTGGTTGATCGACGTTCATTTCGGCGGTCACGCACACGCAATTCAGGCCAAATCCCGCGGCGAGAAGCGCCCCACCGGCGAGATCGATGAACGCTGCGCGAAGGCCGGAGCCGTGCCCCCGCAACTAACGCCAGAGGAACAAGCGGGGCACTCCTGGACCCCCGACCCGGAGACCTGGGCGACGATCAAGAGACACTCCGTCAGAGAGCCCGCGTCATTGGTCATCACGGGGTTCCGCGACGAGTCCGCCACTCAGCCAGTGTCGCGTGGGGAAGTCGCCTTCGAGACTTCGACCGAGCCGGTGGGCGCGCCCCTTTTCTTTCGCGACGTGCCGTTGATATCGGTTCCGGTCGGCCAAAAGGGCGTCATCATGCCCCTGCCTACCGAGGCTATTCCCTTCATCGCATGGCGTTTGCGGTACATTTCGGAGCCGAAGAGCCGGCTGATGATGGAAGGCTTGCCAACCTGCGCCAACTGCCACTCATTCTCTCGCGACGGGAAGACCATGGGGCTGGATGTGGACGGACCGGGAAACGACAAGGGCCTGTACGGCATCGTGCCGGTCAAGGCGGAGACTTCCATCCGCAACCAGTACGTGATCCGGTGGAGTTCCTTCGCGGAAGAGAAGGCGAGCAAGCGGTTCGGCTTCATGTCGCAGATCTCACCCGACGGCCAGTACGTTGTCACTTCCATCGAAAATCCGGGCTCGCACATGCGGGATTTCGACCAGCGGCTGTATAACGGCTTCTATAAAGACTACGGGTTCGGCCAGGTCTTCTACCCCACCCGCGGCGTTCTGGCCTGGTACAGCAAAGCCACCGGCAAGCTGCAGCCTCTTCCGGGCGCTGACGACCCACGCTACGTGCAAACCAGCGCGTTCTGGAGCCCCGACGGCAAGTACCTTGTTTTCTCCCGAGCGGAGGCCAAGAACCCCTATTACGAAGGCCAGAAGGCCGCGGAATTTGCCAACGATCCCAACGAAACACAGATTCAGTACGACCTCTACCGGATCCCCTTCAACGACGGCCGAGGCGGCACGCCGGAACGGGTTGTGGGTGCTTCCCAGAACGGCATGAGCAACGACTTTCCCAAGATTTCGCCGGATGGCCGGTGGATCGTCTTTGTCGAAAACCATACGGGCCTGCTGATGAGGCCCGACAGCCAACTCTTCATCGTGCCCTTTGAAGGCGGCACAGCGCGGCGCTTGGACTCTAATACTCCGCGCATGAACTCCTGGCACACTTTCTCTCCCAACGGCCGCTGGCTGGCCTTCTCATCCAAAGGGCGGTCACTGTACACGCAGTTATATCTGACGCATATCGATGCGGAGGGCCACGACAGCCCGGCCATCCTGATCGAGAACGCGACCGCCGCCAACCGCGCCGTGAACATTCCGGAGTTCGTGAACATCCCCATGGACGGCATCACCAAGATGGACGCGCCGGCCACGGACTTCTACAGGATCTTCGACGTGGCCGGCGAGTTGGCGCGAAAGGGCGATTACCCGGGGGCTTTGCTCCAGTGGCGCAAAGCGGTGGAACTTGACCCGCAAGACGGCAAGGCGCATTACCACCTGGCTTTTGCCCTTGACCACCAGGGCCAACTCGACGAGGCCATCACCGAGTACCAGCAATCTGTCCAATTCGACCCCAGCAATGCCGACGCGTACTCCAGCCTGGCCGTGGCGCTGACCAGGACAGGCAAGCCGGAGGAGGGCATCGACGCCTACAAGAAGTCCCTCGAGATCAATCCGAAAAACCCGATTGCGGAGAGCAATTTGGCAGCTGCTTTAATTGAGGCAGGACGCACTGACGAAGCCGCCGGCCACATCCACAAAGCTCTCGATCTCGACCCGGATTTTGCTGATCCGCATAACTTGCTCGGCCTTGTCCTGGCTCGGGCGGGCCGGCTGGATGATGCCGTGGCGCACTTGCAGAAGGCTGTAGAACTCAATCCTGACTCGCTCGAGTTCCAATTCAATCTTGGCCGGGTGTTCGCCGCGAAGCATAGCTTCGGCGAGGCGATTCCTCATTTCGAAAAGGCGGTGGAGCTTTCCGGCGGCCGCGAGCAGCAGAGCCTGGTGTTGCTGGCGGCGATGTATTCTGAAGTGGGTCGATTTGCCGACGCAGCCCGGGTGGGCCACCAGGCGCTGGACCTGGCCGCGCGCGACAACGATCAGTCGCTCGCCCAGACGCTGAGAGCCAGGGTTGCGTACTACGAATCACAAGCGGCCAATCGGTAGCTTTTTTGTGCCTTGACCGGATGCAAGTGCGTAGTTGAGTTAGCAGGCGAGTTTATTGGTCGGAAGCGGAAGGGCGGGGCTTCAGCACCGCCGCTAGTGTCGCGAGGTAAGTACGGGGCTTTAGCCCCTGAAACGGCTTGGCTTCAGAGCCTGAAGGCCCTTCCAGTCGTGGAGCTACGGACGGCGAGGCTGAAGCCCCGCCCTTCCGAGGGCCACTTGAACTTGCGCTCGTTAAGTTAACCAAGCACGAGGGGTAAGGAGTGAATGACCTGGGCTTTGGTACCCTCCATTCTAGCGCTTCTGCTGTGGGGCGGTCCGCTGGTCGCGCAAACCGGGCGGACTGCCGAGACTCAACCCGGGCAGCGGCCTGTTCCAGCCTGCGCCTTGTGCCACGTGCAGGCCAAGACGCAACCGGCCACTTCCATGGCGCACGGGCTCGAAACGGTTGAAGAGTGCAAAGTTCTGTCAGCTCACCCGTTGCTCGCCGTCACGGCCGGGAAGTACTCATACCGAATTGAGCGCCATGGAGACGAGAGCGAGTACTCAGTCTCCGATGGCGTCCAGACGCTCACCCTTCCCATCCGCTGGGCGATGGGGGCCAGCACCGCGATCGGCCAGACCTACATTCTCGAGAAGGACGGGGAGCTCTACGAGAGCCGTGTCAGCTATTTCAATGAAATCGGAGGGCTGGATATCACCCTCGGCGCCCAGGGCGTTGCACCCACAGGTCTGGTCGACGCGGCTGGGCGCCTCATGACGCTCGACGACAAATTGCAGTGCTTTGGCTGCCATGCTACGAAGGCTACGGAAGGACGCCAGGTGACTTTGAATAAAATGACGCCTGGCGTCCAGTGCGAGCACTGTCACGGGCCGACGGACAAGCACCTTGCCTCGGTAACCCGAGGCGATCCCAACCCCGTGAAGATGAAGCATCTGACAAGAATGTCGAGTGAGGAAACATCTGAGTTCTGCGGGCAGTGCCACCGCACCTGGGAAGACGTCATCGCCCAAGGCAGGTTCGATATTAACGATATCCGCTTCCAACCCTATCGGCTAACCGGAAGCAAATGCTACGACGTGGATGACAAGCGAATCAGTTGCCTTGCCTGCCACGACCCGCACCACGAATTGGACAGCAACACACCTGATTACGATGCCAAATGCCAGGCCTGTCACGGGCGAGGCCAGCCGAAGGCCCTGCTCTGTAAAGTCTCAAAGAACCACTGCGCTTCTTGCCACATGCCCAAACTCGAGTTGCCGGGAGGGCATCATAAGTTCACAGACCATCGAATTCGCATCGTGAGGGCGAATGAACCATTTCCAGGCTAGCCCAATGCCGCCTCTGAACCTCCGGCATCGAAACATGGTTCTTTGTGTTCTCTGTGCCGCCAAAGATTCAACACAGAGAACACTGAGGGCCTCAGTGCGCTCTGTGTTGGGCATGTTTTCGTCACCGGAGAACACAGAAAACGGCAGGGGTTTTCCGGTCCACCTCGCTGGGTTTCTGGCAGCCCTTCTGTTGGCCGGCCATCTGCACGCGCAGACGGCTGCTCAGTCCCCCGATGCTCTCGTGAAGGAGGCGGAGTCGTTCCAACAGGCCGGCAAGCTGGATGAGGCCATCAAAGATTACCGCTTGTTTCTCGCTCAGTTTCCGGATGTCGCCCCGGTCAGGTCCAACCTGGGCGCGGCGCTGGCCGCGGCAGGACGGTACGAAGAGGCCATCGTTGAGTACAAGAAGGCGTTACGTTTGCAACCGCTTCCTCAGATCCATCTGAATCTGGCCCTCGCCTATTACAAAGCCGTGCAGCTTAACGAGGCAGTGCATGAACTCCTCCCGCTTCATTCCGCCGACCCGGGAAGTCTCCAGATCGCTCTATTACTGGGGGACTGCTACTTTCGCTTAGGGGAGTTCAAGAAGGCGGTGACGCTCCTCGAGCCGCTCGAACCCGCTCATCCCGAGGAACAGGCGTTGATCTACCTGTTAGGAATGTCGCTGATGCGCGATGGACAGGTGCGCAAGGGTGAAGTCCTGGTGAACAAAATCCTGAGCAACGGCGATTCCGCGGAAGCGCACCTGATGCTGGGGGCCGCTCGTCTGGAGATTCTCGACGCGTCGGGCGCTGTGGATGAACTGGCGGCTGCCGTCAAACTCGATCCGAAGCTCCCCATGGCACATTATCTTTACGGGAACGCGCTGCTGACCCTCGGCCACCGCGAGGATGCCATGGAATGCTTTCGCCAGGAATTGGCGATCGATCCAAACGAGTTTGGCTCCAACCTGTATCTCGGCGTCATGTTGAATCAGGGAGAGAGTTACAAGGAAGCAATCCCGTTCCTCAACCGCGCTCTCCAGGTGAGGCCGGGTGACCCGGGAGTTCGTTATCAATTTGCCATCGGTGAGATCGGAATGGGGAACATCCTCCAAGCCAGGAAACTGCTGGAAGCTTTGATCAAAGACAACCCGGAATTCCTGGATGCGCACGTCTCCCTGGCCAGGCTCTATTACCGGCTCCACATGAAGCCTGACGGCGACCGTGAAAGGGTGATCGTCGACAAACTGACAGCCGAGGTCCAGGCGCAAAAGCGCGCCCACGCGGAAGAAGTCACGAAGGAGCAGCCGGTCGAGGTTCCTCATTGACCGTCCGTGCCAGAGCGGTATCACACACGTCTGTCATTCTGAGCGAAGCGAAGAATCTGCAGTAGTTCGCTTCTGAATGGAACTGCAGATCCTTAGCTCTGCTCAGGATGACAGCGACTTTCATCACCGCAGGTGGGCAGCAGGCTCATGACCGCTCGGAATGACACGGTGATACGAAGTTCGAGTGCTTTCATACGTTGTATGCGGGAGGAATCCTGACGAATGAGTCGCTCGCGCCGCCAATTTCTAAAGACCCTCGGCCTCGCCGGATTCGCGGGTTACGGACTATCAGCCAAAATCCTCGTACCATCAGGCTCGCCAGTCCCCCAGGCGCCGAATAGTCTCCCCGTTTTCGAGGTGATTCCAGGTTCTGCCAGCGGGATTACTTTCGAGCGGACCAGCGCTCGCTCACCGCAATTCTACCTGCCGGAAACCCTGGGGGGCGGCGGCGGTTTTATCGATTACGATAACGACGGCTGGATGGACATTTACCTGGTGAACAGCGGCAAGTGCGACTTCTACGACCCCAATCCTTCGCTCCGCAATGCCCTGTACCACAACAACCGTAACGGCACGTTCACGGATGTCACCGAGAACGCCGGGTTGGCGGGAGGCGGCTACGGAATGGGCGTCGCCGTGGGTGACTACGACGGGGACGGCTGGCCCGACCTCTGCCTGACCCAGTATGGGCGTTCCCTTCTCTACCACAACAATCACGATGGCACGTTCACGGACGTCACGGAGAAGTCAGGCATCAACGCCGTTGGCTTCGCTGCCAGCGCCGTTTGGTTTGATTACGACAATGACGGCCGCCTGGATCTGTTTATTTGCCGCTCCGTGGACTTTAACAAGTCGAACAACAAATTCTGCGGCTTTGGTGGGACCGTGGAGCGCTACTATTGCATCCCGAACGTCTACGATCCCATGCCGAGCTGGCTTTTCCACAATAACGGCGACGGCACCTTCAGCGATGTCAGCGAGGCTTCCGGAATCGCCAGCGTCAAGGGGATTGCCTGGGGCGCCGTGGCCACCGATATCAATAACGACGGGCTGATGGATTTGTTCGTGGCCAACGATATGGTGTCGAGCTTCCTGTTTGCCAACCGCGGCCACGGGAAATTCGAGGAAATCGGCCTGCAAGCGGGAGTGGGCTACAGCGCCGACGGCCGGGTGCGGTCGGGGATGGGCACGGACTCCGCCGACTACGATCAGGATGGCTGGATGGACATCTTCCTGACCGATGTCGACGAGGAGATGTTCTCCCTCTATCACAATAACCGGGATGAAACCTTCGACGACTTCTCCGTTTCGAACGGCATCGGGATGAAAGTGCGCACCATGAGCGGCTGGGGAGTGAAATTCCTCGACTACGATAACGATGGCAACGTGGACTTGTTCATCGTCTCCGGCCACCCCGACAACAAGGTATCCCAACTGCACAGCGAAATTAAATACGAGGAGAATCCCCTCCTCTTTCGCAATCTCGGAACCGGATTCAAGACGACCTTTCAAAACGTCAGCGACCAGAGCGGACCCGTCTTCGCCAGGCAGTTTGCGGCGCGCGGCCTGGCGATCGGCGACTTTAATAACGATGGCGGAGCGGATGTCCTGATGATCCTCAACGACGGCGTTCCTCTCCTGCTCCGGAATAATGTCGGCAAGCTCAATCATTGGCTCGGCATCCAACTTAAGGGTAAAGTGGCCAATCCCGATGCGGTGGGCGCAAAGGTGAGCTGGCAGGCAGGGAATTTCAAGCGGCACATGTGCAAGGTAGCGGGAGGAGGTTATCTCTCCTCCCACGACCCGAGGCTGGTATTGGGAATTGGCGCGAGGACGAGAATCGATTCGCTTGAAATCAAGTGGCCTCCGCCCAGCAACCGCGTAGACCGCTTCACGAACCTGCCGATCGACCGATACATCACGATCGTGGAAGGAAAAGGCATCGAGAGATAGGCAGTGGGCAGCTCGGCAGATCGGCAGGTGGCGTACGGCGCGCGATGTCAGATTCCAGATTTCAGATTTCAGACGCAGCACGTTAGGTGGGGTGTGGAGAATTCAGATTCAAAACGCAAATATAGGTGCACAGAGGTTTTGACTTTTGCGTTTTGCCTTTTGCCTTTAGCTCTCACTTTGTTCCTGGTGTCTTTCTGTCTTGGCGGTGAGCTTTCCCCCAGCCTGCCCGCCGAAGACAGCGCCGAAGCGCACTTTCAGCTTGGCAAGAAACTCTTCGACTCCGGCAACTACCCCGCGGCCGTTAAGGAGTTGTCTCGCGCCGTCGAACTCAATTCCAGGCTGCCTCAACTCCAGTCCTATTGCGGCCTGGCACTCTTAAACACAGGAGACCCGGTCGCTGCGGCGGCTGCTTTCCGGCAGGCGCTTGCCGAAGATCCCAACGATTACGCTGCCAACCTGGGGCTCGGCCAGATCTTGATCGTCGCGGGACAATACTCCGAAGCTACGCCCTTCGTGAGCGCTGCGCTGCGCAGCCATCCCGAATCCATTGAGGCGCGACTGGCGTGGGGTGAATGCCTGAGTGGCACAGGAAGACTCGAGGAGGCTCGCAAGCGTTTGGAGGCTGTCATCCTGGCCATCCCGGACTCGCTGGAGGCCCACCGTGAGTTGCTGTCGGTCTACACACGGCTTCACCTGGGCTCGGAGGCGGCGCTGGAGAGTGACACGGTGCGCAGGCTCCAACAGGATGCGGATGCGAGGGACCCCGGGCCGCAAATCAACTCCTTCGCCCCCGAGTTCGATTTGCCCGAGCTCGGCACGGGACAACACGTGCGGCTGAGCGAGTTCCGGGGAAAGATTCCCGTCGTGCTGGTCTTCGGCAGTTACTCATGCCCGAATTTCCGTTCTTCAGCCGAGGCGCTCACCGCATTATTCGAACAATACGGACGGCGAGCGCATTTCTTTCTCGTCTACATCCGGGAGGCGCATGCCGCGGGCGACTGGCAAAGCACCCGGAACGTACGGGAAGGAATAGCAGTAGCGCCCGCCTCAACGATGGGGGATAAGGAAGATCATGCCGCCATGTGCACACGAGAACTCCACCTCAAGTTTCCCGCCCTCGTGGATGGCATGAAGGGCAGCGTCGAGGCCGCTTACGCTGCCTGGCCAAGCCGAGCCTTCGTGATCGGCGCCGACGGCCGTGTCCGTTACAGCACCCGGCTGACTCAATTGGACTTTAGTGCCCAAGCGATGGAAGCGGCACTGCGCGCGGCGATTGCCGGCCGGTAACGGTTTCATATCGTGGGGGCAACCCTTGTGGTTGCCCTTGGCCGAAATAGAACCGCCTTTGCAGTACCAGACTGGGAAGGAACTCGCCATGTTGAGGTCTCTCTATATCATCGTTTTGTGGGCTTCCGCCGTCTCAGTATCGCTGGGCCAGGCCATAAGCGCGCCGCAAATCCAGACCGCTTCCCCGCAGGGTAGCAGGGTCTCCGCTACCAGCGAAGAAGTGCTGTTGGATGTCGTGGTGCGCGACAAGAAAGGGCGGGCAGTCAGGGACCTGAAGCCTGACGACTTCCGGGTGTTTGACAACGGGGAAGCGAAAACGATCAAGTCGTTTCGTCTCATCGAAGGTCAAGAGGCCATTGGGGCGGGCGGCGCGCGGACGACTCTCGATCCGCTGCATCAGATTCGCTTGGTAACCATGATTTTCCAGTTTCGCAGCGGCGTCCGGCGAATGCCTCAGGATCAGTCAGCCGATTCAACCCACGGCAGTAACCTGACGGCCTCTTCCAACAATCGTGGCAGCCTTTCCCCGACGGCGAACGACGCCGATGCCCGGCGTCTCTCCCGTGAGTGGGCGCTGGATTTCCTCAAGCTGGGGCTTTCACCCAATGTCTATGCCGCTGTCATGGTCATTGACCACCAACTCGAAGTTCTGCAGCCCTACACCAACGATTCCGACCTCCTTCGTAAAGCCATTGAACGGATTACGAAACTTCAGGAGACCGATTTCGGTGGGGAGACCGACCGCGTGCGCCAGGAACTTCAAAAGGTCGTCGCCTCCGATCAGCAGGCCAATTCAGGCCAGTCTGCCACGCCCGATGCGAAGGCCAAGTTTGCATTGGCACGAATGCTGCTACAGGCGCTCAATACGGAACAAAGCAACGCCATGACCGAAGCAGGCCGGGTCGAAATCTTTGCGCTGCTCGATGCGGTTAAGCAGCAATACTTTCTGCCCGGACGGAAGACAGCCCTCTACTTTTCGGAGGGATTCACGATTCCGCAGGGGCTTGAATCTTCCTTCGATACCCTCATTGGCACTGCCAACCGGTCTAATGTGAGCTTCTACGTTTTGGACGCGCATGGCTTGGCGACCTTGAGCGCCAATCAAAACGCCGTTGACGGCCTGCGCTCTGCTGGACAAACAAGCCGAGGTCAGGCAGGCAAAGTAGGCAATGAACCGGTGTCGGCAGGCGAGGCACATCTGATGGATTCCATTGTGCAGAGTACGCGTTCAAATTACCAATTGACGCTCGCTCATCTCGCCGAATCCACGGGTGGCATCCTCATGGCAAACACTAACGATCTGCGGGGGCCGCTGCGCAGACTGGCTGAAGACATCCAGGATTATTACGAGATTTCGTACGCGCCGGAGATTAAGAACTACGATGGGGCGTTCCACAAAGTCGTCCTCAAAGCGGTGCCCGGTGATTTGCGCGTGCAATCCAGGTCCGGTTACAATGCGTTTCCAACTTCCCTGAACTCTTCCGGAACCGCTCCAGTACCTTACGAGATACCGCTGTTAGCCGCGATGAATTCTCCTGAGTTGCCCAAGGCGTTCGAATATGGGGCAGCCGGTCTGTACTTTCGCGGGCTGAGGAATCAGTCTGAGTGCGAAGTGGTGATGGACGTGCCCCTCTCGAATGTGACCTTCAACAAGTCTGACGCGGGGGATCAGTACAAAGGCAGCCTCTCCTACGTTGTTATCGCGAAGGATGTCCAGGGCCAGGTGGTAAAGAAACTCGAAAACGAAGTCCCCATTAATGCCACCTCCGAAAGGCTGGAGACCCTCAAAGCAAACCACTTCATCTATACCGAGACCTTCGATTTGCCGCCCGGGCGCTACTCCCTCGAAACCGCTGTGCGGGATGGGGAAGGCGACCGGATCAGCACCAGCAAAGGCACCGTGGTCATGGCGCCTTCCTCGGGACTCGCCATCAGCGGTGTCAGCGTTGTCCGGTCCACTAAGGAACGTGGGGCATCGACTGCAAACGATGACCCTTTCTTGTTGGGAACCAAGGTCATTTCCCCAACCCTCAATCCGGTCATCAGCAAGACGAACAATAGCACCTTGCCTTTTTACCTCGTCATTTACACGGACAAGAATGTTGCGGCGGCTCCCCAGTTGATCATGGAATTCAGCAGGGATGGCAAGGTTCTTGGAAAGGGCCTGCCGGCGCTCGGCTCCCCGGATAAAGACGGGAGAATTCAGTATGTGGCCGTGACCCCGCTGGAACGGTTTGAGCCGGGTAATTTCACCGTTCGTTTCATTGTGAAACAAGGGTCTGAAGCGGCTGAGGCATCGGCTTCCTTTGTTCTAAAGTAGAGCAGGCCAATTGCGGTAAACTGGATACGCCTGATACCGGTCAATAACACTTAGGAGACCCTTGATGCCCAACACGAACCCGAACCCGCGAGAGGTATGGGAAAATCCCGTCAAGAAATTGCTGCGCGAGGGGAAGCCTGTGGTGGGAATTACTCTCACCGTGGGGAGCGCTGAGATCGCCGCGCAAGCAGCTAGCCTCGGATTTGACTTCTTATGGATCGAGATGGAACACAGTCCCATCACCCTGGAGAGCCTGCGCAACATGGTCTTAGCCACGCGGGGCCTAAAGGCTCTACCCTTCGCGCGGGTTCCCGTCAACGAAATCTGGACTGCCAAGCGCGTGCTTGACGCCGGCGCGCTGGGCGTCATGTTTCCCTTCACCAGCACACCCGAGTTGGCTCGCCAGGCTGTGGCCGCGTGCAAATACCCACCGCAAGGCCGGCGCGGTTCAGGAGCCGGCTTGGCGAAGTTCCGTTGGTCGGGTGCTGAGAATTACTTTGATTTTGCCGACCAGAACGTGCTGGTTGTGGTGATCGTGGAAGAGGCTCGCGCCTTGGAGCAGATCGACGCGATTGCCGCAACGCCCGGAGTCGATGTGATCTTTGTAGGCACCAGCGATCTGTCATTCTCGTTGGGCTACCGTGGCCAGGTTGACCATCCGACGGTTCAAGAGGCTCTGAAAAAAGTCGTTGCTGCGGGGCAGGCTCACAACAAGATCCTGGGCGCACCGGCCATGGACTTAAGCCTCATGCAAAAATACATGGAGCAAGGATTTCTGTTCTTTCAATCGACAACAGAGCTGAACTTGATGGCTCGCGGCGCCCGCCAGATTCTCGATCCGCTGGGCAAACTGGCCGCCGAGGCGACGCCAAGAGCCCTGTACTAAGAGTGAAGCGAGGTCGCATGGCAAGCTTTCTGGTGACAGGCGGCGCAGGATTTATCGGCTCAGCGCTGGTCAGTCGTCTCCTGAGGGGCGGCCACGCCGTCAGAGTGGTGGATAATTTCAGTACGGGGTTCCGGAGCAACCTCGAGGACTGCCTCGACCGCATCGAACTGGTGGAAGGCGACCTTGCGGAATTAGCTATTTGCAGGGCCAGCGTGCAAGGAGTCGAGTACGTGCTCCACCAGGCCGCAATTCCCTCTGTCCAACGCTCCGTGGAGCGGCCTGCCAGCAGCCATCGGGCGAATGTCACAGCCACCCTGAATATGCTGGTAGCGGCCCGGGATGCCCGGGTGAAGCGGTTTGTATTTGCCAGTTCGTCCTCCGTGTACGGCAACAGCGAGACGTTGCCAAAGCTGGAGACGATGCCGGAGAATCCGCTCTCTCCTTACGCAGTTACAAAACTCGCGGGAGAGAAGTACAGCGCGATCTTCCATCAGATTTACGGCCTGCCCGCCGTTTCGCTTCGCTACTTCAATGTGTTCGGTCCGCGCCAGGACCCGCACTCCTCGTACTCAGCCGTGATCTCGCGCTTCATCGAGGCGGCGCTCGAGGGCAACCACCCGGTGGTGCAGGGCGACGGAGAGCAATCGCGCGACTTTACGTATGTCGACAACGTGGTCGAGGCCAACCTGCTCGCCTGCTTCGCGGAGGGCGTGTGCGGTATGGCATTCAACATCGGCACCGGACGCCGCTTCACGCTCCACGATCTCCTCCGCTCCCTTTCCTCCATAGTAGGCTATACGATCGAACCCATCTACGCGAGCCCCCGGGCGGGCGACGTGCGCCACTCCCAGGCCGGGATCGAAAAGGCTGAGCGATTCCTGCACTATGAGCCCAAACTGAGTTTTCAAGAAGGATTGGAACGTACCGTCGATTGGCGCCGAAAGACTATTCGACAGCCTGCCGGGAAAGTGGTGTGAACGAACAGCCGACACGCTTTTTCCCATTCAGAACCGGGCCGCTGTGAACTCGATACAAGGTAAGCTCAGAGTCAGGCAGGAATGGAACCTGGATCAGGGCCGAAAAACTCTCAGGCAATTCAAAGTCCTCCATCAGTAAGTCGACACCTCCGCGGCTCACGTCCAGAACAGTGACGAATCTGGACCTTTCCTGAACACGGATCAAGCCCACCCGGCGCGCTCCTTCCACCGGAATTCGTTCGTCCCGGCGGCGGTTCGGGAGGCCATCGGGGAGTGGGGTGCCCTCAGCCGCCACGGCGTAGCTCGGAAGCCGGTGGGAGCGGTCTGGAGAATCCTCAGCAGCCGGGTCTGCCTCGCCGGCAGGTTGAGGCAGCGTCCCGCTGGATTCGGCCGAGGAATCCGAAGCTGCGGGAGCGGTCGGCTCGCTCACACGAGAGGCCTTCTGTTTACTTTCATAGAGGTTCTTGTCCGAGGTCTGGAACAGACTTGGCGCGTCTTCACCGTCTTCAGGGAAGATGGCGATGCCGTAGTCAACGCCCACCGGCGTTTCGGGAGCCAGAGGTCTGGCGTAAGATTCGAACTTGCGCGCGATCCGCTCGGCAAAGGCTTCGGCACTCGAACGATCGGCTTGTGGGAGAAGGATCGCAAACTCATCGCCGCCAATCCGGCATGAAATATCAGAACCGCGGATGGTCTCGGCGCTGGCGCGAGCCACGCTGCGCAGGATCTCATCGCCGACTGCATGCCCATACGTGTCGTTGGCACGCTTGAACCTGCGCAGATCCAAAAGGAGCATCGCGAACGAAGCCCCATAACGCCGGGCGCGGTTAATCTCGCGACCCAGGTGCTCTTCGAATGTGCGCCGGTTCTTGAGGCCTGTCAACGAGTCGGTGGCGGCGTTATGGCGGAGCTTTTCGAGCTCTTCATACTCCAGCAGGATGGGCTTGCGCAAGAGGTGCAATTCACCGAAGTAATCCACCGCTGCAGTCCTGAGAAAGACTTGACGGCCGAGTTTTTGCGCCAATTCATTTCGGCGCGCCAAGATCCTTTCCCAATGGACGATGCTCTCCTTCTCACTGACCTCGATGCTGGTAAGCCCCCTCAGTAGTCTCTGCAAAAAAGCTTCGTGAGGGGCTTGGCCGAGCTGCTGCAGATTGTGCACAATCAATTCCAGCAAATAGTCGGAACCGGCCTCGATGTCGAGAGCCAGCAGGGCTTCGGCATTCCGTGCCTCCTCGCCTGAGGGCAACGCCCGCGGGGAATTCAAGGGCGATTCGTCACTAGCTTGTAATGCATTGTCTTCCACTGCTGCACCAGCCGACACAGCGGTTCCGCTCATGGCGCGCTCCGCGCCGTGACGCGCTCACTACAGATCTTCAGTTCCAGTTGACTTCGTTCGAGGCCGGGGACTTGCCAGACCATGACCAGTGTGCACGCCTTCTACAAACTTAAGGCTCAAGTTAACATTAGGAGATTGCCAAGAATGCATGCAAGGGGAAAACGGGTAGGGTTACTCCGATCACCATCCAATGTTTACCAATAGGTTAGCCTCTGCTGGAGCATCGGATGGCGCTTCCTGGAGCGCCGCCGGCTCTGCGTTCTTGTCGTGCGACGCGTCGTCAACTGGAGGGGCGATTCCTTCTGTGGCCGCGTCGCTACTGCACGTAGCGAAGACGTTGTCACCCTGGACCGAGGGCGCCAAAGGAAGAAAGTGGAAAGCAAGCGGAGGGTAGCGAAAGTGGGGCGAAAGGACATAATAGCCTATACGACACTATGTCACTGCGACAGGTTGTCTTGTTGACATCCCTATGACATTTCGATGAAAATAGGGGTATGGGAGTAGCAACCATCGATCATGTGGGGCTCATGGCCCAAGCCGACACATGCCGTTTAGTAGTACGAAAAGAAAAGGGCCTTAGCGAAATCATACAATTCGTAGTGCCAGGGTTGGAAATCGGCCAACAGGTTGTTGTCGTTGCCGACCCGACCTTCCTGAATAATATTGCGCGCGGCCTGAGCGAATATGGCTTAAGGCCGGACGTGTTTTTGCATAACGGGCGTTTGGTATTCCTAACCGCTCCGGATTGCCTCAACGAACTCTTGAGAGCGGGCGATCCTCTCCAACGCAGCCCCTTGCACTTGCACGGAACCGTCATGCGCTGGGTTACCGACTGGTCGTGGGCCCTTTCCAAAGGCGACGGGCTCAACGTCATTCGTGAGTACCAGCGGCGCCTCCACGACTTTGTCCGTCCCCTCAATGCCATTTCACTCTGCTCCGTGCATTGCGAAAAAATCGGACGGGCATCGCTTCTGGCGATTCTGGCGAACCACCGGCGAACTGCGCGCACGATTCAAGATCTTCCAGCACTTCCGCGCACGGCACACGCGTGAATCGTAACTGACTGCGCCAGGGTACGATTCAGTGGGTAGAAGTGTGTCCCCCACACTCTCCCTTGAATTGGCGAGCAAAACCGTATTGTAAACATCCGGTTTTGGCGCGCGCGAATGCTACGCTTTGACCCCAAATCGCGTTTCGTTTCTTCAGCCTCAAATTCCCGTAATCCGGCTCCGAATCCTAGAAGATAACTCTTAAGCCGGGAGGTGGCGCATAATTGAAGTCAACGTACGCGCCACCCTCCGTATTGCAAGGAATTAGCCGGGACAACATACTAAAAGACAAATCTCAACCCGAGTTGAATTTCCCGTTCGGCAGTGGCGGTATAGCCCGTAACTCCGAAGCCTGGCGATCCGACGGTCGTGGTCGGCGCTCCAAACGTTGCCGTATTGAAGATGTTGAAGAACTCGGCACGGAACTGCACCATCTTCGTCTCACTGATGCGCGTGTCCTTGATGACCGAGAAATCCAGGTTATACCACCCCGGAGCTGTAAACGTATCCCGGCCCAGGGTTCCCGGACCGGGCATCACCGCGCCCACGTTGGGTACCGGACCGATCACCGTAGGTATAGAGAAGTAGCCTGTCCCCACCCCGTTATTACTCCCGATGACGGCATCGGAGAAGAACTGCGAGCTGGTGCGCTCGCTCGGATTAAGGGTTGCCTTTTGCAGGTAGAATGGCCGGTTACTGCCGCCATTCCCGTACTGGACGGTTCCGTAGGGCGAGCTCACCGTGAAGGGGTATCCGGTCTGTGCCTGGAAAATGCCCAGGGTCTGCCAACCGTCCGTGAGCCGTTTGGGGACGTGCGAGAGCGCCTGCCAGTGGGCCAGGGGCAGGTCGTATTCAAAGTTGGCCACGAACCGGTTGACGATATTGTAAGCGGCGGGAGCGTACTCGCACTTGACGCAGTTCGGGTTCGGTGGGTTTGTCGCTCCGGTGTTCCATACGGAATCGGCATCCGTCATATCCTTCGCTCAGGTGTAATTGGCCTGGAACTGAACGTGGTGTGACGGGGAAATCTTGCGTGCCTGAAGTTGCCGGGCATTGTAGCTGGAGTAGCCCCCGTTGTAGAAAACCCGCATTTCTCCGAGGTCGGGAGTGATGTTGCTGTACGAAGTGTACTGGGGTTCGGCAGAAGGCCGCCGCCGAAGCAGGTCTGGGTTGTGGTGTACTCGGCGGGCGTTTCCGGGAGACCCTCAATCCCCCGGTTAAGGGTAAACGTGAAGTTGTTCACCACGGTGGGAGAGAAGATGTGCGTCTCGCCCACAGCGTAGTTCCGCGCGTCGCCAATGTTGCTGGCGGAGAAATTGGACCCTTCCAGCACGGCAGCAAAGGGGTCAGTATCCTTAATGATGTGGTTGACGTAAGACGCGCGGGCGAAAAATCTGTCGCTGGAAGTAAAATGATGATCCAAACTCGACGACCACTGATCGTCGTTGACCGGCTGAGAAAACTCAAAGGTATAGGTATTAGCTCCGTATTGTCCGCCCGGGTTGTTGGGGAGCGGATACCGGCCGAGGACGCTCTGGGCCACGGGATTCAGCGGGACCTGAAGGTCATCCGGCGGTGGGGTCGCCGACGTCGAACTCGGGTCCAGGATTGTCACAGCACCCGTTCTTTGTGCCGCGGTGGGAACGGCAGCGTTGTTCGGTTCGCCGAGCCGCCGACCGTGCTCAATTGCCAGCCGGATCAACCGATCTGGCTGGCGTTACCCAAGGCGTAGGGGTAGGGCAAGCCCTACCCCGGACCATGTAAGATCGCTTCAGGCCAGGGGACGGCAAGCCGTCCCCCTACAATCCTCGAAACGCCGATTCCTCCCGCGCCGATGGCCGCTTTCTTGGGCGCGAAAATGGGTTCGTTTTGAGGACGCTATTTCAGCTATCCCCTGTCTTTGCAATAAATCTCTGAGTTCGTTCCCACGATTCTTAATCTTTTTGAAGACAGCAAGAATCGCAACCATCCAGGTCAGCTGCGCACGGAAATGGGGTAGCGGGGGCCGCCGGAGCGCCTTGCGGTTGGCGATGGGCTTATCGCTGGTTAGCATTTGAATCTTCCATATCTCGTTTCCTTTCCAATCGAGTTAGTCGGGGACGACAGTTCCCCATCTTCCAGGCTATCGGAACAAAATGAGAGAGTGGGAAAAGCTGAGAATAATGCAAATCCAAACTCTTATCGCAATGGAACCAGAGGGTTGAAAGAGTTGTTCAAGTGGTAAACCAAACCCAAAAAACGTAGCATTTTGACCCATGTATGCAAGGCCGTGCATATTTAGGCCCCGGTGGGTAGCGCTGTGGGGGCGAGGCGGCGCCTCGCCCGTCCCGGCGACACGCCACCTGGATTCCTAATTGAGCGGGGCACTACGGGCGCGAGGGCGGGGCATCGCCTCTCCCCTACCATTACACCGTGGCGCGAGTGCCAGAGGATCGATGGGCTAGCCCTCGCTGGCTTCGGGTCCCAAGACCCGACCGATGGCTACCGCTAACCGGCGCCACTTCGCGGTCTCTCTGACGAGCTGTTCTCGTCCCGCCGGGGTCAGCGTATAGAAGCGAGCCTTGCGATTATTCGTGGAGGTTCCCCACTCGGCCGAGATCCAACCCCGCTCTTCCAGGCGCTGGAGCGCGGGATAAAGGGCCCCGTGCTCTACCAGAAGTTCGTCCTCGGTTGTCTGGTGAATGGCGTGTGCGATGCCCTGGCCGTGTTGGGGGCCGAAAATGAGCGTGCGCAGGATTAGGAGATCCAGCGTGCCTTGCAAAAGTTCCAGGCGGTCTTTTCGCTGTTGGGTAGACATATAACCCAAGTATAGCGACCTTGGGTATGATGTCAACCCCACAAATCAATCTGTTCGTCAGGCGGCCAGTTCCCTGCCCTCTTACGGCAAGCGCGGATCTCAGACTGGAGATTTCAGATTCCAGACTCCAGATTTCAGAACGCGGGCTTCAGATTTGAGATTTCAGATTTCAGCCGGCTGACAGTTTCATTCATATCTCAGCGCCACCAGAGGATCGACTTTCATTGCTCGCCGGGCGGGGACGTAGCTGGCGGCAAAGGCCACGCCCGCGAGGACGAGTGGAACCAAGAGGAATGTGGCCGGATCGGTGGAACTGATTCCGTAAAGCAGACTCGCAAGCGCCCGAGTGGCGGCAAAGGCGCCACCAACCCCAATCGCAATGCCGATGAGTGCCAGCAGCATGCCTTGTCCGACCACGAGCTTCAGCACGTCGCGCCGTTCGGCGCCCAGGGCCACGCGCACTCCGATCTCGTGCGTGCGTTGCGAGACTGCGTGGCACATCACGCCGTAGAGCCCGCCCACGGCCAACACCAAGGCCAGTATGCCAAGCGCACCCAACAACAGCCCGGCCGTGTGCGAGGGAAACAACGGAAGCGCCATGTACTCCTGCATGGTTTCGAGGTCCTGGGCTACCACGTTCGAATCCACGCTCTGAATCGCACGCCGCACCTCAGGCAGCAGGCTGCGAGGGTCGCCCGCCGAACGGACCACCAGCGTGCAGCGAGGGCGGTATTCCTGAAGGATCGACCGATACAGGAAAGGAAGCGGATCTTCGCTCAGAGTCCGATACTTGCCGGTACGCACGACTCCGATGATTTCCAGGTGGCTCCCGGAAACGACGACCCGACGCCCGATGGGATCCCGGCCCGGCCAGAGACGCTTTGCCAGAGCCTCATTGATGATGGCAACCCCCGGCGCGCCCGCGCCGTCTTGTGCCGTGAATTCACGGCCGCGCTCGAGCGCGATTCCCATGGTTCGGAAATAGTCCGGCCCTGCCTCCGTGGCATCGATTCCTGGGCCCTGTCCTGGCGCCGCTGGATGATCTTCCGGGTTCACTTCCTGCGTCGTACGTTCGGTGGTCAAGGGCAGGTAGCCTGCCAGGCTCGCCGACGAGACGCCGGGTAGAGCGCGGACGCCGTCGAGCAACTCCTTGTAGAATGCCCTCCCCTTCGCTTCGGAATAACCCAGGCCGGACGGATCAAGCACCGCCAACATCTCATGCCGTGTATCGAAGCCGGGATCTATTGACTGAGCATTCATCAAGCTCCTTACGCATAGCCCGGCGCTGATCAGGAGCAGAGAACATACGGAGATCTGAGCCACCACGAGGATGTCCCGCAACTTGGACGCGCGGCCCCCCGTCTTTTCGGTCCGGAGTTTTTTCTCACGCCGGCGGAATAGCCGCAGACCCCAAGATCGCGGGGCGACGCTGCCCCACGCATCGCCCTTCAGCGCCGTCGCCAAGCCTGCCCTTGCGCCCCTCAAGGCGGGTGCTATTCCAAAAACTATTCCGGTGACAAACGAAACCCCCAGTGTGAAGGCAAGCACTCGCCAGTCCAGGGGTACGTCCATCTTGATTGGCAGACTAGGCGGCTTGAGGGCCAGTAGCGCAGGAGCGAGCCAACTGGCCAGGAGAAAGGCCGCGCAACCGCCCAGTAGGGCCACGAGTGTGCTTTCAATCAACATCTGGCGGAGCAGACGGCCACGTCCGGCTCCCAGCGCGGCTCGGATGGCCATTTCCCGGTGACGCCCTGTCGCCTGTGCAAGCAGAAGATTGGCGGCATTCGCGCAGGCGATGAGAAGCACCAGGCTGACCACCACCATCAGGAGTCCGGTAAAGGCGATAACGTAACCGCGGAACGGGGCCGGAACGAGAGTCGTAGGAAAAGTGACAGCCTCCAGCAATTTGTTGCTTTCGGGAAAAGATTGCTGGAGTTGACGCGACAAGACCCTCACGTCCGCCTGAGCTTCGAGCGGCCTCACTCCCTGGTTTAACCGGCCCACGCCGAAAAGCCAGAAACATTGGCGGCTGGTAAGGTAGATCGGATCGTGTGTGAATGTTAGGGTCATCGCCAGGGGTGTCCAGAAATCCGGCTGAAGCCCCACGAGGACGCCGGTGAAGCCGGCCGGCGCAACACCCACTGCGGTGAAGTTCGTTCCATTAAAGTTGAATGCTCTTCCAAGCACCCGAGGATCGGAGCCCAGGCGCTCGGCCCAGAATGCATGGCTGAGGACTATGACGGGGTGTGCGCCGGGAGCTTGGTCTTCCTCGGCAAGAAACGCTCTCCCCAAGACAGGCTTGACTCCCAAAACCGAGAAGAAATTGCCGGACACCAGCGCGCCCTGCGCCCGTTCACCCTGCCCCGCCCTGATCCAACTCACGATGCGGGGGTCCCCGTCGAACGCCAGCAGGCCGGAAAACGCGTGATTGCGGTCTCGGTAGTAAAGGTAATCAGGATAGGTCAGCGGCACGTAACTCTCGATGCCGTGACCCCGGATATTCCGATTCCAGACCTCCAACAGCTCGCCCGCGCCCCGGACGGCAGGCGGCCGGAACAAGAGAGCATTGACGAAACTGAATATGGTGGTGTTGACGCCAATCCCCAGCCCCAGGGAGATCACGGCTACCGCTGTGTAACCCAGGTTCTTTCGCAGCATCCGCAAGCCGTATCGCAAATCCTGCCAAACACTGGCGAAGAAATTTCCGCTCCCTCCCCCGCCCGGCACAACGGGCTCCTGCGTCACTTCCTGCTCGACCCGCCGCAAGCCCCTTGCCAGCAAGTCCGCATCGCTCAACTCTTCCAGTGCCAGGCGGCGAGCCTCCTCGGCCGCCGTCCCGCCGGCCACCAGTTCCTGATAACGATCTTCGAGGTGCTGAGCAACTTCCTCAACAATCTCCGCCTCGCGTGCCGGGGAGAGACTTAGGCTTGCCAGCCGTGCCAGTATTTCTTGATTCCATTTCTGCATTGGCTGCCCCTGGCGTCGCTGGGCGAATCCTGCCATCGAAAAGCAATAGCGACGCAATCTAACTCCCGGGCGCGGTCCTTCCCTCGATGCGAATACCCACTCCGCGAGACCCTCGGCGCCCGCCGGCGATACGAGCCGCCGGAGGCAGCCCGCGCCGATTACTTGCTCTTAGCGGCCGATTTCTGGCACTCCCATCCACCTTCGGCTTCCTGCACCTTCGACCAATGGCCGCTCAATTGTCCATGCAGCAACTTTCCCGTAGCGAGATACTTGCCGTCCGGAGGCTCAATGTGGAACTCGAGTACGCCCTTCTTATAGCTCGCGGCGGTCAGCGGGTACTCCCCGGTCGAGTTAACGAATTTCCCAGCCACTTCCTCCCTGTCCTGCTTAAGGTCCAGCGTAAACGACACGTCATTCTGGAAGCTGCTGTGCGCTACGCACTCCCAACTCCCCGTCAAAGGGCCTGACGAGGGCTCCCTTCCGTTGGCAAGAGCGATGAAGGCCGCTCCGGCCACCAGAACTAAAACGCCGATCAGGGTCCATTTACATCTCATAGCTGCGCTCCTTTGAAGGTTGACATCAATTCAAAGAAGTAGTTTATAGCACCAGTTGCAAGCCAAATCACGAATTTCAGAGGTGCTGTCCCGATTTGGGCTGTAACGCCGGCTTCCAGCCGGCACTGGAGCCGCCAAGATGGCGGCGCTACGCCCAAATTAGGTCGGCACCATTTCAGTTCACAGATTCAAAACACCGGCCCTTGGCGAAGCCGCGAAGCTGGCCCCTCTGCCCATCTGCTCCGGCTGAGGAAAGCGCCGGCAGCGGGCTTCATGCTGTCCTCAAGCGTGTTCAACCTCCGTGATGCGCTTGATCGCGTCGACAAACACCTGCCAGCCACGCCGCTGCGAGGCGAGGACCTTTCGCCCTGGGCGAGTAAGACGGTAATAGCGTCTCCGCCGCTGGCCCTCCTTCTCCACCCACCGGCCTTCGAGCCAGCCGCGCTTTTCCAAGCGGTAAAGCAGCGGATAAAGCGAGGCGACATAGAAGCTCAGGGCGCCGCCTGAGCGCTGCTCGATGAGCTTGCTGATTTCATAGCCGTGCCGCGGCCGGGCTTCCACCAGGGAGAGTATCAACAGCTCGGCACTGCCCTTCTTCAGTTCGCGATCGGTGAATTGCGATTCAATATATGGCATTGCCATATACTAGAACGCCAGCTATGGGCTGTCAATGAGAAAGTGGATGCCGACCTGGTTCGGGCGTAGCGCTGACATTTAGCAGGCTGCCGGAAAAGGCTATCCGTCATGCTGAGCGAAGCGAAGCATCTGCAGTTTCAGCTTGCGGGCGAGCAAATGCAGATCCTTCGCTGCGCTCAGGATGACAGCCGGGGGACTTTTCCGCAGCCTGTTAGATCGGCAATTGCTGGCCGGAAGGCCGGCGCTACCAGTCAACAATACCAGGATTGAAGGGGAATTGCAGTTCAGTCTCGAGAACGGTTATGCTCAATCTTCGGGGTGAGCTTTCCAGATTTACGCAACGATTGAATGACGCCCGTCTGCGGGCGGATCCGGCACGCGTCTTCACTGACGCAGAAAGGAATGATCCATGTCTCTCCGTCCCATTAAACGAGTGGTGTTATCGAAGCCGACGCTGGAAGGCGCGGGTGTGCACCTGCGCCGCGCGTTCGGCTTCGGCACTACGTCCGACTTTGATCCTTTTCTTCTCCTCGACGACTTTCGAAATGATGTGCCCGAGGATTACCTGGCGGGCTTCCCGTGGCATCCCCACCGTGGCATCGAAACCGTCACTTATGTACTGGCCGGAACGGTCGAGCATGGCGACAGCATGGGAAACGCCGGAGTCATCGGCTCCGGCGACGTGCAATGGATGACGGCAGGCAGCGGCATCATCCACCAGGAGATGCCGAAGGGCGATCACGCCGGCCGCATGCACGGCTTCCAGTTGTGGGCGAATCTTCCCTCCTCGCTCAAGATGACTCCGCCTCGCTACCAGGAGGTGAAGACAGGCGACATCCCGGAGGTCAAAGATGATGACGGCACGGACGTCCGCATCGTCTGCGGAAGCTTCTGGGGGAAGAAGGGTCCCGTGGACGGCATTGCGGCTGACCCCACCTACCTCGACGTTTCGGTCCCTCCCGGCCGGAGGAAGGTGCTTCCCGTCGAAACCACCCGCCACGCCTTCGCCTACGTCTTCGCGGGCGGGGGAAAATTCTGCAACGCCTCCGGCCCGCTGGCCGTTCCGACGGAGTCGGTGGGCTGGTTGGACACGGCCCCTCCCACGGAGGCAGAGAACCGTGCATTGATTCTTTTTGATCGCGGGGATGAAGTCGTCGTTCAGGCCGGCGATGAGGGAATTCGATTTTTGCTGGTTTCCGGGAAGCCACTTCAGGAGCCGGTGGCTTGGTACGGACCCATCGTGATGAATACTCAGGAGCAGCTTCAGCAGGCATTTCAGGAACTTCAGGAAGGAACGTTTCTTAGGGGATGAACAAAGTCTGTCATTCTGAGCGAAGCGAAGAATCTCGCCCTGAGCTTCGTTTTGTAGTCCACCCCCGGCAAGGCGAGATTCCCCGCTGCGCTCGGAATGACAGCGGTATCCTGCCCGACAATGAGCCCGCAGCCACCGAGCAGAAAAAAAGGGCGCCTGCCGGAGCAGACGCCCTTGTGACCACCAGTACTTTTCCTGCCTCGAAGCGGATCTTCAGAACGTCAATTTCAAGCCAAACTCGATGACGCGCGGACCGCCCAGGCCGTACACCCCGGAGCCCAGCGTCACGTGAGTATTACGCTGCCCGTAGGTCGTGCTGTTAGCGTAACCTGACGCCACGGAAGTGCCCGCCGCCTGAAGGACGCCGCTTAGAATGCTAGGAAATTGATCGAAATTCTGCGAGTTGGTCACGTTGTAGAAGGTGATGCTAGGTTGCAGGGTGATCGACTCGTGGACCTTGGCGATGTATGTAAGGCCAAGATCTGCCGTAAACAGACCCCCGAGACCCACCTGTCCGGCGGGCGCGTCGGCCAGCGTCGGAGCGACCCCACCCAGTTGTTGCAATTGAGTTGTGGTAATCAGGCCGGCGCTAACCAGCGCTTGACCGGCGGGGGTTGGGTTCCCGGCATACTTGGAATTGTAAGCGCCGATGTATTTGTTAATATTGGAAGGCGTTACGCTACGCCCGAAAGATCCCACGTTGGTGCCTGGGAGAACGTCTCCCGTCGTGCCGTCGCCGGTCAGATCAGATTGGAAGATTTGCCCGGGGTCAGGCGTAGCTGAGAATCCCGGAGTTAGTGTCAAGGTTTCCGGCAACGAACTGTCGGCATGGGCAATCAGGCTCAACTGAAACCCGTGAACAAGGTTAAATATCCCGCCGAATGAGAACTGGTTGGTGCGATCCAGGGCACTCGGCCCGAAGTAGTGATTGTAGTTATCAAAGTCTGCAAGAGATCCGCCGAAGTCCTGATCCCTTGCCATCGAATCGAGGCGCGAGAGGGAGTAGGAAACCTGTAGATTCAGGCCCTTTACGCCCGGCATGGGGTTCCTCAGTTGCTGTTTCAGTGAGACATCCAGCCCGTTGTAGGTCGATCGCCCTATTGGCTGAAGCATCTCATTATTGCCTAGAGCCGGATTCGCACCTGGAAAGGCATAGCCGGAATTGGGAAATCCGCCATTGTTGGCGTTGCCGGCGCTATCAAGGCCGTTGTTGGCATAGTCGGTTATCGCAGCACCGGCGGCGATAGCGCACCCGATGCCGCCTGGCCCGGCAGGGCAATTGAAAGATGCATTAGTCGCATTGATGGCGTTCAAGGCCGCGTTTTTGTCGAGGTAGCGAGCTGCCCCGACATGGTTGGTGTCATAGTACACGATGTAGTGGAGCCCGCGGTTTCGCAAGTAATCGACGCTGAGGATGGTTCCCGGCCGAAACTCGTGCTGGACCCCGAAATTGAGCTGGACGGAATAGGGCGTCCGGAAGTTCGGGGCGAACAAGAACAGCCCATCGCCGTTGCCGTCGTTGAGACTGTTCCCGACGTAGCTGGGATTAGCCGTCGCACCGGCCGCCAACGTCGCGGACTGGTAGGCTTGCTGCGCCGCGATGATTTGTGGGTACACAGAGCCAATTGGCTGTCCACAGAAGTTGGTAGTGTCACCACAGGTGAATTGATACGACCAGAATGCTCCCTTTTTGAGGCGGGCGGGGGCGTCAAACAACACGTTGTTCCACACCGTGTTCTCGTAGTAGATTCCGCCGCCGGCGCGGATCACCGTCTTGCCGGTCTTCCAGGGGTCCCAGGCGATTCCAACCTGCGGCGCAAAATTCTTATTGGGCTGGTGGACTTGGTCGCCCAGTCCTGGTCCGAACGCGTTGAGCGCGGGATCGCCACCCAGTTGTGAGTCGCTGCGGCCCGTATCTCGAATGTAGTGCAGTCCCAGGCTGATGTTGAGGTTCGGTCGAACCTTCCAATTATCAGCGATATACCAAGAGAAGCGCGTGTCGAACTGGCCGCCGGCCGGAAAACCAAACGTCGGAAGCGCCGTGTCATAGCCAACGCCATCGCCGAGGACCGCGCCATCAACCGGATAGTTCAGAGGGTTCGCAGCTCCCCCTGAGAATGGCCCGGATGCTGCCGCCGCCTGATCAGCGGCAGAGAAAGTGTCCCAGACCGCCGGCGCCAACTTCAGGAATGAGGCGAAGCCGCCACCCAGGATGCGGTTGACCTCGACTCCGTAGCGGATCATGTGCTTGCCTCGAATCGTGCTTCCATCGTACTTATACTCGTGATCATGCTGCTGCGTGACTTGGGGCGCCAGAAAGTTCGTTCCCGCGCAGAATTGGTCTTCGCCTCCATTCAGGCAGAACGGATCACCGCCAATGGCGAGCTCGGTTCCAGGCGCTGGATTGTAAATTCCCGATCCTGCCACCGCGTCGCCGAGCGCGTTGGCGAAGCGGAGAAACTCAAAACGGAAGCTGTGAGTGAATTTTCCAGTAACCCAATCAAAACCTGCAAGGTGGTCTTGAGCATTGTCGTGGTTCAGAAAAGGCTGAAAAGTGTTTGGGATGAACGGGACCACATTGCTGTTGATGTTGTAAGTGTATCGGTAGAACACCTTTAAGTTGTTACTTGCCTGCCAGTCCAGTCGGCCAAACGCCTCGTGTTCCTTGAACGGCTGATTGATCGAACTGGAAAGCGGCGCGAAGGGTCCGCCGAGTTCGACAGGCGCCGCATAGTCCTGGCGGGAGCGCTCCCAGTCGAGAAAGAAGAAGAGTTTGTCTTTCTTGATGGCCCCTCCGACATTACCCCCGAACTGCTCGCGGCGGAAGAAAAGGTCTTCTGGAGCAACACGCGCAGCAAGGTCGTGCCAGCGCCCGTAATCGAATGCTTCACCGTGCAAGGCGTTGCTGCCCGAGCGAGTCGAGATGTTGACCGCGCCAGAAGAAGTCATGCCGCTAGACAAATCGAGCGAGGACTGCTCGACTTGAAATTCCTGGATGGCGCTGGCAGGAATGTTCATGGTCGTGGTGCCCACGTTCTCATCGCTGATGTCGCCGCCATCCACCTCGATGCGGGCGGTGCGTCCGTAGCGTCCACCGAAGGAGATCGAGGAGAAGCCGTTCTTAGTGGGGTCGAAGACGGCGCCATCCTGGATCTGAACCCCAGGTTCAAGCTGCGCCAATTGCAGAAAATTGCGGCCGTTGATGGGCAGATTTTCGATCTGCTGGGTAGTGATGACGCCCTGCACGGTCGCCTGCTCCGTATTCACTTGGGTCCCTGTCGCCTCGACCTCGACCGTGGTCGTAGTCGCGCCCACACTGAGCGCCACATTGCCACTGGCCGTGTTGTCCACCTGCACGGTCAGGTGGATTGCGGTAGTAGTGAAACCCGGCGCGCCGACGCGGACGGTATACTCGCCCGGAGTCAAGGGGCCGGACTGATAGAGCCCTGCCGAGTTCGCCGTCAGGTCCAACTGCTGCCTGGTGGCATCGTTGATGACGGAAACGTGTGCAGCCGGTACGACGGCGCCGCTCTGGTCGGTAACCGTGCCGACAATGCTGCCAGCCGAGATGGTCGCCTGCGCCACCGCTCGGGCGGGGAGGAGGGGAAATAAGATGCATAGCGTAAAAAGCACGTAAAGGGCTTGTTTAGAAGCTTGCGAAACTTTTGACATGGTAAGTTCCTCCCTTAGCAGTCTCATAAGCATGGATACCCGGAGTCAACTGATGTCAGTCGCTACGGTTGGCTTGCTCATTTGACTCGCAGCCATGGCCTTTGGTTAGCAGTTTGCTTGCGGTGGAGCTCAGACTCTCCAACATGCCTAACAACCTATGAGGCATACACTACTACGCTGTTGTTAAGGCTTGCGAATAGTCAACTAGAGCAGTTAGCATGCCAAAGTTATTTCATTGCTAGATGCTTGATAACTCTAGCCACGAGCCATCTTGCGGTGAGGGTGGAATACCAAGAATGGTATCGATCTGCAAAAAATAATAGAATCTGGTGCTGTCCTGATTTGGGACGTAACGCCGGCTTCCAGCCGGCAATGGAGCCGCCAAGATAGCGGCGCTACGCCCAGATTAGGACGGCACCTAGAATCTTGCCGGCAGCGTCTCGGCAGACCAGTTCAGTGGCGCCGTCGAGACGCCGGCAATGCTCCGGTTTCGAGTTCCATCAGACCTGCAGCTTGCGAAGGTAAGGCACGCTGGCCTTCATCAGAGGCAGATCCATTTCGACAAAGTAGTTCTTGATTCCGCCCGTCTTTGCTGCGGTGAAGATCTTCTTCCAGTCGAGATTATCCTGGCCCACGGGCGCTTCCTTGTGATTCTTCGCATCCCATCCTTGCACGTGCATCGAAATGAAACGTCCCGGGTACTTGGTGAAATACTCTGCGGCGTCGTAGCCCGCTGAGATCGTCGAGACTTGAAACTGGAACTTCACCAGCTTCTTGTCCAGGAGCTTGAACAGCAGGTCATAAGTCCGCTGTCCGTTCACCTTCGTCAGCTCAAAGTCCTCGTTGTGCAAACCCTGCTGAATACCGGCGGCGGCGGCTTTCTCGCCCATGCGGTTGTATTCGTCCGCGGCCTTCTTAACGTCATCCATCGTCGGGTTCTTCGGCCCTTCGAGGCTGGGCACCATCATTTGCGTCAGGCCCATGCCTTTGGCCCAGGCGATCCGGTCATCCTGGTTCTTCCTTAGCTCATCGATGCCAAAGTGCGAGCTGATGCAGGTAAGGCCCGCGTCGTTGATGATCTTGCGCAGTTCGCTTCCCGGGTACTTGGTCAGACCAGCGAATCCGGAGTCGGAATAACCCACCGGCGAGCACATCTCGATGGCTCGAAACCCCGCCGCGTGGAGCATCTTGAGCGTACTGGGAAAGTCCTTCGCAATCATGTCCCTGACGGGCCAAGTCTGGCACGCAATGGGCATGCCCAGAGGATTGGCGCTGAGCATCCCCGCGTTCCCGGCAAGAAACCCCGCCGCCGCAACTCCGGTCGACGCCTTCTTGAAAAAGTCCCTTCTCGAGATAATAGACATTCATTCCTCCTCGCCCTATGAATTTGAATAATTTGCTTTATAGTGTACTGCACAACCTCACTGCCGAGGCCTTGCCGTCATTCCCGCGAATGCGGGAATCCATCGTAGTGCCAGCATGCGCCCGCGAACCTGCACGATGGATTCCCGCTTTCGCGGGAATGACGGCGGCTGCCATCTCGCGGGTAAGTCCGGACCGAGAGTTACTCTGCCGGGGTTATCACAATGTTCCGAAAAGCCACCCGTCCTGCCTCGCTGCCTTGCAAGTAGATGGGCCCCGGCGCTCCTTCGTGGCTATCGAGAGCTCCGCCGGTAATGCCGGGGATCTCTTTATGATCGATAACGGTTACACCATTCTGCACCACCGTGACAGTTCTCCCGAGCAGCGTGATGTCAAAAGTCTGCCAGACTTCCGCCTTCCGGGGCTGCTCCGGCGTAGGATCAAGATAGCCGTAGACCCCACCCGTGTGGTGGCTGGCGGGCTCGGCTACTGAATCGGTTTCCACTTGCACTTCGTAACGGCCCCGCAGATATACGCCGCTATTGGCTTTGGGCCCGCAGTGAAACTCGATGTGCAACTTGAAATCCCCGAACTTGTTGGTGGTAATGATTTCTGGGCCGTGTCCATTGCTGACCAGCGTACCGCCTTCAATCGTCCAGGTCTTGGCCCTCTTCGGATCGCTGAATCGCCATCCGGTGAAATCTTTGCCGTCGAACAAGGTGACGGGCGTTCCCCACTTCGGAGCGCCTGTCCGCTTCAGACTTGGCGCGCGGCGGCCGATCCAGGTCCAGGAAACCCCGCCTGAGCTGCTCGCCGTGCCCACCAGTTGATTGCCCACAAGTTTCCCTTTAAAAGTCGTGTCGCTCTCAAATCCCTCCTCTTCCTTGGGAGACACAAACTCGATCTCTCCCGCCTTGATTTCGGCCTTCGCGAGAGGGGTCGCATGCTCCGACACACCTGTCATCACAACCTTTACCTTCCCCTGCTCGTCAGATACCTCGATCCAGGAAGGAAGTTCGCCCTTCGGCGTCTTGATGCTTATATCCCAGCGCCCTACAAAAGGAGCGGTGGCGGACGCCTCGGCCGGTGAACTCGCGCCGCTCGAGTAAACTGCAAACATACTCACGATTACTAATAGCGCACTTAAGCATATTGACTTATGCTTCATTTCCATCCCTCCTATGTAGTTTTGGTAGCGCAGACCTGAAAGACCCTTCTGGATGTTCGACTTTTCTCGCTCACCGGTCACCTCTGCGGCAAAGGCACTGATTGGTGGTGCTGCCTTCTCAAAGCTTATGTAGCCCCCCGAACGACAGCGCAAAAAAAGACGAGTTTAGGGTCGTTTTCAGGCAGTTCTTCGCTCATTGGCACACAAGATGGGCCAGACGTGCAGCATTCAAGAGACAGATGTGCCTATTTTTAAACAACTTATCAGCCTCACTGGCCCGACTATTCAATAACTCATTTGTTTTCAAGTACTTCTTAGCTTCGTTTCCGCAGTTCTTATTTTCGTCCATTTGTTTACAATAACATACTGGCTTCCTTCGTACTATTTCTTGTGTTTTTCCGCGCCCCCACTCCCGGCCTCGCCGGTGCCCATCCGCTTTCCCTCGAGCCTCGGCGGCGGGAGGCGCTTGCCTACGACAATATGTCCACAGAAAGACCATCTTTATAGGCTATCACGAGTCTCTGACCCTGTCAAGCGAAAAATCGAGGAACGACACTATGTCGTGTGCCAGGAATTCGCGTTTGACAACACCCCTTAAGGCGCGGGCATCTTGCCGATCATGCCCGGGGTCGGGTTCCAAATGCAGGTCGTGATCGAGGTCGCAGGCAAGCTCACTGCCAGGGATCGGCCTTGCCATTCCACGCTCACCTGCGTGTCGGTTGAGCGATCGTTCAACAACTCCACCACCCAATGCCACCCTCCGTCCGGCTCAGGAGAGAGGAATGCCAGCGCACGAAGCCCTTGAAAGTCTCCAGCGACTTGGGCGCGGACCGCGCCCGGCCGGATGAACTTGCTGAAGTGCGCGAGGTAGTAGTAAAGACCTGTGTAGGAGACCTGCTTGGTCGCACGATTGACGATCACGACGGGTTGTTGGGCGTTGGGGTCGGGATCGTGGTGGACAGGCGAAACCATCCAAGGCCCGCCATGCTGATCGAGGATCGTGTTCCAGTAAATCCAGGCCGAGGCGCCAGCCTGGATGTCCGAGGCGATCATGTTGCCCCAGAACGCTCCATCCTCAAACTCGTACCGCGGTATTCCCCTCGTCGGCGGTTTTCCCGCGCCATCGACGTAGCACACTTCCGTCATCCACAAGGGAAGGTCAGGGTATAAATGGTGTAGTTGCGCCACCTTATCGAAGTTGGTTTGATGCTCCCAAAAGTCATAGCCATGATACGGGAGCGCTTTGACATACTGCCGCGCCTCGGGGTCATCCAGAACGGCCGGATAGCCTTTGGCAGCATCGCTGCGGAACGGCGCTTCGCTCAGCATGATCTGGCTCTTGAGTCCCGCTTTGCTGAGCAGGGGGCCGACATGGTTCTTAAGCAGTTCTCGAATCTCGGAGTACATAATCCTCGTGTACCCGCCCACATCGTTCCAGGGCTCATTGAACAAGCTCAGGTAATCAATAAACACGCCCTGCTGCTGATAATCCTGGAGGAAGCGCAGGTAGTAGCGCGCCAGAGCATCGTAGTATTTCGGGTCAACGTCCTGATGCTTTACCGGGTCGGTCAGCATCCAGTCGGGAGGGTAGTCCATGGGCGATTGCAGCACGAATTTTCCGTACTCGCGCGCTCGCTTGATGTAGGTGATGACGCCGTTAGGTCCGAGGTCGCGCTGAATCGAGAAATGCTTCATCCCGACGTCGCCGGGGAAATCATCGTAGGTGTAATACGGGCCGGCGGACATGAAGTCCGTTCCGGCAATCGGAGTCTTCATGGCGGAAAAGCCCGCACCCTGCACTGGATCAAAGAGCGAACGAAGGACGGCCTCTTGTTCGGTGGGAGGAAGATCATTCAGGCAAATCATGCCTGCTTCCAGAAATGAGGCCCCAAATCCCACCATGCGCTGAAGCATCACGCCCGTTTCAATGCTATAAGCCGGAATTCCATTGGCCTCATGGTGTCCGAAGGATAACGGGGCCTTGCTAGTCAAGCGGTCACCGGCTTTCGAGGAAACCACCACTCTGACCTGCTGGCCGAACGCTGAACCGAGGCACAAACCGGCCAGCAATACTGGCAGCAAGACGATCACACGCAAAACGAAAGGGTCTTGGGCCGCTCTTAGCGCGACTCCCCTCCTCAGCCGAGGAGGGCTTGGGGGTGGTTGGGCCAGTCGCCGACGGGCCCGGCCAACCACCCCTGACCCCTCCTTAGAAAGGACGGGAATCACAAAAGCATTCTCATGGCTTGTATTCATAGGCGCCAATGTCATATCCGGCTCCCTGTGGACGGGACACTCCCGCAAAATCCGCGGTTACTTCCTTAAGTGCAATTCCCCGGTCCAGCAACGGAGACGTTGGGGTCAAGCGCAAGTCCTCGCCGGGGGCGTTCAGGAACTTGGGGTCTACTCCCCAGAGGTCGTGCGGATACGGCGCCTGGCTGCCTGCATTACCAGGTGGCTGCCCATCCGACATGGACTGGAAGTTGTATCCGACACTCAATCCTTCCCGGCAATCTGCTTTTACGAGCAGGTAGCTTTCGCGGTGCCCTCCCACATCGTAAAAGGCATTGTTCTCGATTGTCGCGTGAGTCGTCGCAGCGAGGAGCAAGACCCCGGGAGCGTTGATCTGGTAAAAGGTGTTATTCAAAACATCCAAGTCGGTGATGTTCTCCCCCGCGCGTCCTGCCGCCAGGATACCTGCCCCCAGGTCCATGAATATGTTGTTTCGAAACATCAAGTGGTTTACCGGCCCCGAGGAGTTTTCGATCATCGCCACTTCGTCATCGCCGTCATGGCCCACCGGATCGATGTCGCACACGTTCTGCTCGAAGATGATGCCAGTGGCAGGGCCCCAGGATTGGAAGCAATCGATGTGCGGGTCCAGGTTGCCCAAATCGGAAAACACGATGTCGTGGACGCGATTCCCGCGGAAGACGTGTCCGGACCCGAAAAAACGCAGGCCGTCGGCGTCCGCTCCGTCCCAGGCCGGTGCGCCGGGGGGATATTGTAGGGTGTGAGAGACTTCGTTGGCCTCGATGAGGTTCTCCCTTCCCTCCACGTGGATGCCGGAATTCTGGGCGCGTTCGATTCGATTGCCCTTGATCAAGTCATGGGCCACCTGCGAGGAATTGGGGTCTCCTTCGCCCGCCAACATGATCCCATCGTGGTAAAGATCGTGGAGGTAATTGTCCGAGATTTCATCGTGGCTGCCGTGCAGGTAGACTCCGTAACTCTCACGAAACAGAGTGATGTGATTGGTGATTTCGAACCCCGTCACGCGGATGAAGTCTGCGGTTATCGAAAACCCTTGGGTCACGGGCCGGCCGCTCGCCTGAAACGCGATGAGATGCTCGGGAGAACCGGAGCGAGTTACGTGCGTGCGTTCCAGGTAGACTCCTTCCGCAACCAAAACTGTATCCCCTGGCTGCGCGGAGTCGGCAGCCTTTTGAATGGATCGCCAGGGGGCTGTAGCGCTTCCGGCGCCCGCATCATTCCCTTTTCGGGCATCAACGTAGAGCGTGTTTGCGAACGCCGCGGAAGCAAACAGGGCAAGCGCCGCCGCGAAGATGACTTCGCTGATGTGTGGTTCCCGCATGTGCGCTAGATTCTACCAGAGTAGAGCCTGCTTTAGGCGTCCATCGTACTGCGAAAAGGCCGCCCTGAATGTCATTCTGAGCGAAGCGAAGAATCTCCGCAGTCATACGTTCAACGAACTGCAGAGATCCTTCGCTTCGCTCAGGATGACACGTTCCCGTTTTTTCAGGTCTTCTCGACGTTTTCCGCCCTCACGCCCTCGAAGCACCCAGAGCAATCCAAGCTTGACCCCAAACGGTCGGCGGTGTATGTTTTTTGCCCGGGACGAACCTGAGACAGGAGAGGCGGACCGTACATGAAAGCCTTGAATATCGCCGTTTTATGCCTGCTCTTCGGCGCGCTGGCAGGCGCTCAGCAGCCGCTCTTCCGCACTTTGGACATTGACACAGGAGCGACGGAGAGCGTCCAGCTCTCGAATGGCGAGCGCGCAACGGTGAAACTGCTCTCGACCAGCGAGACGCGGGACAAAGCTCGTTCCGCGATTCGGGAGGCGCGCGCGGAAGTGGAGATCAACGGCTCTCGGGCGACACTTTCCTGCGGGAATTATCGTCTGCCGATTGCCGTGGGCGGCGTGCAGATCGACTGCCCGGTGACCAAGGCTTACTACCAGAATACCAACCGTGACCACTGGGGGCTCGTCAAGGACGCGCGGCTGCGCGTTTGGCCGGCGGGGTCGCCCTTCATGCCTCCGGGGTCCATGGTCTACCCGGTCCGGCAGCTCTGGTTTGCCTCGCGCACTCAGATGGGTAACGAACCGACTTACGTCGACGCAGGCGAGAGCATTACCACCCAGAAAATCTACTATCACGCTGGCCTCGACATCGGCGGGGCCGAGGGCTTGACGGAGATCATTGCCGCAACCGACGGTCTCGTGGTGGGGCTCGGCACTGCGGTAATCGACAAAGTGAAGGACAACCCGGCAATCGACAGAGAATTTAACGATACCATCTGGGTGGAAGATGACCGTGGCTGGTGCACGCGATACACCCACCTGTACTCGTATGACCCGTCGGTGAAGCTTGGGGGCCGTGTGGTCAAGGGGCAGAAGATCGGTACGCTCGGCAAAGAAGGCGGGAGCGGTGGATGGTCGCACCTCCACTTCGAGATCATCAGCCGCCAACCCTCCGGAAAATGGGGGACTCAAGAAGGCTATGCTTTCTTGTGGGAAGCCTACCAGCGGCAGTACAAGCCGCGCCTGAGCGCCGTGGCGCGGCCTCACGAGGCTATCTTGGCCGGCGAAAAGGCGATGCTGGATGGGTCGCGATCATGGAGCCAGTCGCACATTGCGCGCTACGATTGGACCTTCACGGACGGGCAGACCGCTTCCGGAGCGAAAGTTGAGAAGTCTTATTCGAAGGCCGGTACGTATAGCGAGATCCTGAGAATCACCGATGCCGGCGGCCGGACCGCTTACGATTTCGAGACCGTCAATGTGCTCGATCCGAAACACCCCGGCGAGGTCCCGCCCTCGATTCAGGCCGCGTACTGGCCCACGATGGGCATTGCACCAGGCAAGCCGCTCACCTTCAAGGTTCGGACGTTCGGCACTACAGACGGAGAAGAACATTGGTCCTTCGGCGACGGCGCGACGGCCACAACCAAATCGGATGGCAACGTCGACGAACACGCCAAGAACGGCTTCGCAATCACCACACACGCGTTTGCTAAGCCGGGGGATTATATCGTCCGTGTGGAGCGCACCAACCGGGTGGGACAGACGGCGGTCGCGCACTTGTGGGTGCATGTAGATTGACGGTGGTCGATGGTCGATGGACGGTGGCCGATTAACAGTGGCCGATCGCCCACGCCTCTTTACCCTCGCCCCCTTGGGGGAGAGGGTGGACCGCGACGGGGCATTCTTCAGTCCGTCAGCTGACGGAGCCGGGTGAGGGGGTCCACCGTCAAACGCAAATCCCAAATTTCAGATTTGAAATTCTATTCATCTAAGGAGCTTATCGATGCCAACTCGACGTACCTTTATAAAGCAAGCCCTGGGAAGCTCAGCGGCGATGGCCGCCTCGGGGATCTTCCCACTCAGCCGTGTGCTGGGAGCCAACGACCGCATACGAATCGGTCTTATTGGAGGCGGGGATCGCGGCCAGGAAATCTTTCACGCCGCCATCAAGTGCCCCAATGTCGAAGCGGTAGCCGTGGCGGATGTCTATACGCGGCGCCTGGACGAAGTGAAGGCTATCGTTCCTTCTATCCATACCTACCAGGATTTCCGCAAAGTGCTCGACGACAAATCCATCGACGCGGTGCTGATTGCTACGCCACAGCACCAACACGCGTTGAATTTCGTTCCCGCCATCCAGGCCGGAAAGGACGTCTACCAGGAAAAGACTATGGCGTTCAATCCCGACCACGCGCGGCGCATGAAGAAGGCCTTCGAGGGCTCGGGACGGGTGGTGCAGGTGGGGATGCAGGCCATCAGCACTCCAGGGTTCAGCACCATTCGGGAGATGGTCGCTGCCGGGAAGTTGGGCGACATCACGGCCCTCCATACCCATCACTACCGCAACGCTCCCTACGGCGGATGGACGCGCGAAATCCCAGCCGACTGCGACCCGCAGCATGTGGACTGGAAGGCTTTCCTGGGCGAGTCGCATCCGTATCCGTTTGATCCGCAGCGCTACATGAACTGGCGCTTTTTCTGGGATTACGACGGCAGCAACGTCTTTGAGAACATGGTCCACCAGGTGGGCTTCTGGTACAAGCTCATGGATTTCAAGATCCCGGACAGCGTCACCATGACGGGCGCCAACCTGCTCTCGCCGAAAATGCAGGTGCCCGACACGATGGACATTTCTATGCTGCAAGGCAAGATCCTCTTCACCTGGAACTCGATGTTCGGGAACGATTTCTATGGCGAAGGACATGACCTGCTGCTGGGCAACAAAGGCACAGTTTCGCGCAACGAAGGCGACCAGGTGCGCTTCCAGCCGCAAGGCGGCGAAAAGCGCGGAGTTGAAACTATGTGCACCGAAACTCCCGAGGGCGGGCAGGCCACAGGATACTTCGAGGGTACTCCAGCGCACATGCAGAATTTCTTCGACTGCGTGCGCAGCCGTAAGGAACCTAGGTGCTCGTTCGAGCTAGGTTACCGAGCCGCCATCGCTTGCCAGATGTCCATCGCTTCTTACCACAAGAAGCGCGCCGTGCGGTGGGATTCGAAGACAGAGGACATTGTTTGAGATCGGGTCATTGAGTCATTGAGTCATCGGGTCATTGGGGGATCGGGAGATCGGGTGAACATAGGGAGAGTGGCTGTCATCCTGAGCGAAGCGAAGGATCTGTAGTTCCGGACTGCGGCGAATTAATGCAGATTCTTCGCTTCGCTCAGAATGACGGACTTTCGACTTCGGTAGTTCATCCGATCACCCGATCACCCGATCCGCAAAGGAGTTTAAAGTGCGATCGGTTGTGCATATTTGCCTGGGGTTGGTTCTTGCCTTTGCGGAGTTGGCCATCCCCGCTAAGGCGCAAGAAGTTCCCACCGGTAATCCCCAGGATTTCAAACTCAAAACCTGTCTGCATTCGGTCAGCTATGCAGGGGTTTGGCGCGGACAGGCGACATTGTCCGTTGACGATTTTCTGTTGAAAGCGAAGCAATTGGGTTATGACGGTGTTGAATTGATGGCCAAACGTCCGCATCTCTCTCCGGTAGATTATGACGATGCGGCGCGGCAGAAGCTGCGGGCTAGAATTGGCCAGCTAGGTCTCAAACTGGTGGCGCTGGCAGCTTACACGGATTTCACCGCAGGGATGGACAAGCCCGGCATTCCCCAAGTGGAAATCCAGGCAGCCTACCTGGGCGAAGTGGCGCGCCTGGCGCGTGACCTGGGAACCAACATGGTCCGCGTTTTCACCGGCTATGAGCGGCCGGGCATTCCGTATGACCAGCAGTACGCCACGGTGGTCGCGGGCTTGCGTCTGGCGGGCCAGCAGGCGGCGAGATATGGCGTGACGTTGGCGGTGCAGAATCATCATGATATCGCCATAAGTCCCGAGGCCATGTCTTGGCTGCTCAATGAGGTCAATCACCCCAATGTTAAGCTGGCGTGGGATGCCTGGAGCCCTACCGTTCTGGGGTTGACTCCCGAGCAAATCCGCCAGTCGGTTCTCAAACTGAAACCCTTCATCGTGCACACCACCGCCGCACAGTACATCTCCGTTCAACGGTATCGCTATCTGCCGGACCTCGTGCAGTACATGAAGACGGAACCGGAGAACCTGGAAGTCCCCATGGGACCCGGGATCATCGATTACGACTCGTTCTTTTCCAGCCTCAAGGAAATCGGATACCGGGGATATGTCGCCTACGAAATATGCGCTGTTACCGAAGGCGGGGGATCCGTCGAAAACTTGGACCGCACGGCCAAGCAGTTCCTCGAATACATGAGGAAGTTCCGGTGATCGGAGAGATCGGGTGAACAACCGAACTCGAAGGTGCGTCATTCTGAGCGAAGCGAAGAATCTGCATTAGTTCGCCGCAGTCCCGAACTGCAGATCCTTCGCTTCGCTCAGGATGACAGGCATTCGCCCGTTGTTTACCCGATTATCCGATCTCCCGATCACCCGATCTCCCGATTCCTGGAGGTTGAATGCATACCTTTTTGTTGCTGGCGCTTCTTGCAGCGCCAGGAATCACTCCCGAGAACTTGCGCTGCGAGTACCGAGCGGAACCACTGGGGATTGATGCCAGTGCGCCGCGACTGAGTTGGACGTTGGCCGGTGACGAACGGGCGCAGTCGCAATCCGCCTATCAGGTCCTCGTCGCCTCGACTCCCGCCAATCTGGAAGCGGACGAAGCGGATCTGTGGGACAGCGGCATGGTAACGAGCCGAGAGAGCATTAATATCCCGTACGCCGGCAAGCCCCTCGTCTCGCATCAGCGCTGCTATTGGAAGGTGCGCGTGTGGGGCAAGTCAGGTGCGCCCTCCGAATGGAGCCGCGCGGCAAGCTGGTCAATGGGAATCCTGAAGCCCGAGGATTGGCACGCCGCGTGGATTGCCTGGAGCCGTACTGCGCTGAACTCCGGGCCGCTGCCCATGTTCCGGCGCGAGTTTGCGATCACGCGCAAGGTGACCCGCGCCACTGCCTACATCTGCGGGTTGGGCTTTTTTGAGCTGTATCTCAACGGCCGCAAAGTGGGAGACCAGCGCTGGGATGCGCTGCGGCCGCGTGAATCCGAAGACGAACTCAGGTGGCGCATGCGCTGATCTACGGGAAGTTGCCGAAGCGGACCAAAACCGTGCTGGCGATGCCGGAAAAAGAACAGGCAAAGCTGATCCGTGAGCGGAAGAAGACGCTGGCAGCGCACGGCGCGGGCCGCACGGACGGCGGAACAAAGCGGCAGCGCCAGCCGCGGAGAAAACGCTGACGCGCCGGACGGACAAAAACCTATGCGGCAGCTCTTAAAAAAAAGGCAACGGGGGCGAGTGAATGAGATGGGGCCCGGTTTTGACGCCCTCGCAGAAAGTTTCGGCGGCGGCCTGCGCAGGCATGAAGCCGCAAGGCGGTGAAACAATCGTCAAATTTCTTCTCTGGTGCATCTTGCTGGTGTTGTGCTGGCCGCTGGCGCTCATGGCGCTGGTGCTCTATCCGCTGGTGTGGCTGCTGCTGTTGCCGTTTCGCGTGGTGGGCATCGCCGTGGGCGGCGTGCTCGATCTGGTGAAGGCGATTATCCTTTCCCGGCGCGGGTGCTGCGGGGATCTAAACAGGCTGAATTCCCTTTCCTTTCTGCTCCTGACGGCTGGAGTTAAATTCGGCCCGGAGTTTACGGGAAAATCTCGACAAGCACGATCATATCAATCATAATGATCATATTGGTTGTTACGATTGGAGCTTTGCGATGGTCACCGAAGTAAATGCAGTCCACTTCCGTAAGAATCTGGGCGAAATGCTCAACCAGGTACAGTACCGGAACGACAGCATCGTGATCCAAAAGTCCCTTGAGCAGGGCGAGGTTCATTATCGCCCGGATCGCATCCCGGCCGTTCGCCTGGCGGGTTATTCCATGACCGTAGACGATGGCCAGGGATTTGGCTCCTGAAATGAAATTGAGGATTATTTCGAAAAGGGAATGTGAACATCCTGTGGATTTCTCTATAAATTGCGGGACAAACGGAGCCAGGGATTCCATGAGCTCTGATAGCCCTGCGATCCTTTTGCCTCCAATTTTTTCATCTAAAACCTTCGAATCGAGAAGCCCCCTGAGGATTCCATTCAGAAAAATACTGTCAGTTCCGGGCTGGATCGGGACCCATGCCGTCGCAAACGAAGCAAGCTCGGTGTTGATCGGGTCAACCACTATAAGCCTGGCGCCTTTGAGGCGTGCGGCCCTTTTTATCTTGTAGCCTGCAACAGGATGAGAGGCCGACGGATTAGACCCGATCACCAGGATCACGTCGGAGTCCTCTAGGTCCTGAAGAGGGTTGGTCATAGCGCCGAATGGGATGGTATCCATGGAGGCCCCTGAATGGAGGCGGGCGCCGCTGTCGATATTGTTCGTCTCGAAAACCGTGCGGGCGAGCTTCTGGAAAAGATAGTTGTCCTCGTTCGAGCACTTGGAAGATCCCAGGAACGCCATCGATTCCGGGCCATATGCGGAATGGGCGCTCATCAGACCCTCGGCTACAAAATCGAGCGCTTCGTCCCATCCGGCCTCCCGGAGTGTCCCGTTCTTCCGGATTAGAGGCTTCCGGAGACGATCCGGATGGTGGATATAGTCTTGTCCGTAATGGCCCTTTACGCAGAGGGCTTCCCGTTCGGGGCCGTTTGCGGGGTTTGGAGATACTGAAATCAGGCGGGTCTTCCAGTGTTTCGAGAAAAATATTGCAGCCGCATCCACAGTAGGAACAGATGGCCGGCAGTCCGTGTTGTCTACGGTGCCGATATGCCGTCTTACCCTTTTCGAAAAGTGCCCCAGTTGGGACACATCGTCACACAAGTCCCGCAGAAGGTACATTCCGAAGCTTCCAGGGGCCCATCGAACGTGGTGGCGGGTATCGCATCAAACCCCCGGTCCAGGTAATCCAGTGCCCCCACTACCACTAACTCATGGTCCGCCCTGATGCATTTGCTGCACAGAATGCACTGTCGCTCAAGTCCCTGGAGGATGAAAGGGTTTATAGCTCCTTGAGTCCCCGTAAAAGTGAGGCATTGGATAATAGTCCAAATACCCGATTCCCCAGCTCCGCAGCCAGTTTCCTGAGCTGACATCGATTCCCCTTGTCGCACAGAAGGCAAGACTCCGGATGGGAAGCCAGCATGAGTTTGACGATAACTTTCCTGTTTTCGATTACCGCGGCGGATTGCGTGTTTATGACCATTCCAGGGGCAATCGGGGTGACACATGAAGCCAGGAGCCTTCCGGATTTCTCTTCCTCGACCAGGCATATCCGGCAGGCCCCAACCGGCCTGAGATAGTGGTTGTTGCAAAGAGTCGGGATGTTGACTCCAACTTCCTGGGCCAGTTCCAGGATGCTCATGCCTGATCGGCCGCTTACCGGGATTCCATTGAGAGTTATGGCAATAACCGTTCAACGAGTAACTCCTCGTTGTGGTCAAGTCCTGGCAGACTGTCGCCAAAAATTAAGTCTAACATCCAAAGGAGTCTAATAACAAGTAGTTGTGGTCAATAAAATAGATTTGTCGGAAGCGTGATTCCAAAGCAATCCGCGTGCCATCGCACTATGCTGGTGCAGTAAATATAATATAAGAGATATTGATAAGTTACAACTTTCATCATGGAGGCGGTTGCAGGGTGGCCGCACTGCCAGTGAAACTAAAATACGACAATCTGAAACAATAAGTGGACAGGGAAGTTATATATATATATTTTTTTTTTTTTTTTTATATATATATATATATAAAAAAAAAAAAAAAAAAAAAAAAAATAAACGCGTTTCAAGCCGGTCAGCTAATCAACTTTGGGCCGTGGGTAAAGGCCTGCACGCTCTACGATCTCGGGTACCTTTTCCTCCCATTCGATGGCCATAATGTGGAAGCCGCGAACTCCAGGACACTCCCTGAGTTCCTGGATCTGTTCGACCGCCATGGTAATTCCTTCCTCAGCCACTTTGTCCCTGGGCATTCCCTGGAGCCGCTTGATAATTTCGTCGGGCACGTCCATGCCGGGGACCTGTGCCCTTCATGTACCTGGCCATACCTATGGATTTCATTGGCGTAATTCCTGCCAGGATCGAGACTTTTTCGTGAAGTCCGCGCTCCACGATCTGCTGCATCCACAGTTTAAACTTTTTCATGTTATAGATGCACTGGGTCTGAATAAACTGGGCGCCGGCGGCCACTTTTTTGGCCAGGCGCAGCACGCGGATTTCAAAGGGGTCTGCGAATGGGTTTTCCGCCGCTCCGATGAACATTTTGGGTGGCACATTCATCTCAAAGCCGCTCAGGAGCTTTCCTTCATCACGCATTTGCTTGACCGTCTGGATTAATTGAGTGGAATCAAGGTCAAAAACATTGGCTGCGTTGGGGTGGTCACCGAATCTTTGATGATCGCCCGTTAAGCAGAGCACGTTATTTATACCGAATGAGCCGGCGCCAAGAAGGTCACTCTGCAGGCCAATACGGTTTCGATCCCGTGTCGTCATCTGGAGCACCGGCTCGAATCCCAGTTGTTTTATACGGATACAGGAAGCCAGACTGGACATGCGTACGACGGCAGTCTGGTTGTCCGTGACGTTTATGACATCCACATACGGGCCAACCAGTCTGGCTTTTTCGTCCACTACGGTTCCTTCAGCGCTTCGAGGGGGACCGCATTCGGAGGTGACCGCGAAGTGTCCGGCTGCGAAGGTCCCTCTCCAATTTACTCGGTGTGGTAATAGTCATATCTGCGAGGCATCCTTTATCAATTTACGGGGTCCCCCGTCCCTGCTTGTCAACCAATCTTTTGCGGACGCAGGTTGCTCAAAGCGCTTGAGTTCTCCGAGTTCTTTGAGTCGTTCGTATATCAGGTGCCATCCACAGGGAACTTCCTTGCCGATCTCGCATTTTCCATTCGAAGAGCCGCCGCACGGGCCATTGAGCATGCGCTTGGAACATCTGGCGACCGGGCAGATGCCGCCGGTGCTGGCGGAGAATACATGCGCCGCATGCCGTGCATCGCTCGGTCCACACACCCTTTTCCTCGGTTGCGCCGATAAAGCAGGTATCTACACCGGGAAAAACACGCATCTTATTGTACA
>CAVYJG010000006.1:0-548669 GCA_963768695.1 uncultured Acidobacteriota bacterium
TCAACTTCGCGACAAAGGCATCAAAGTCTCCGTGGCTACCCGCCTGCAACGGGTTCACGGTGGGAAAGTCTTCAGAGGACGTATATCCCGTCACGTAGGCGTTACCGGAGGAATCAACCGCGATGCCTTCACCCAATCACCGTCGCTTCCGCCCAGGTACGTGGAGTAGACCAGGGCTGAGCCGGCGGAGTTGAACTTCGCAACATAGGCAGTCACCGTTTCTGTCTTTGGCGTAGCTTTATTCGTCGCCTGGAGGGCCACAGTGGTCGGGAAGTCGGTCGAAAGGGTCGATCCGGTCACGTAAGCGCTGCCGTAAGAGTCGACAGCGATGCCGTAGGCCCAGTTTTCACCGCTGCCGCCCAGGTAGGTGGAATACAGCAAGCCAGTCCCGGACGCGTTCAGCTTGGCGACGAAGGCACTGTGTCTCGCATTCGGGCTGGCCCTGTTAGTAGCCTGAATTGGCTTGGCAGTAGGGAAATCACTCGAGGTCGTATTGCCGACCACGTATGCGTCGCCGGAGGAATCGACGGCGATGCCGGTTCCCCAATTACCGCCGCCGCCACCCAGATAGGTGGAGTAAATCAGAGCCGATCCCGACGCGTTCATCTTTGTCACAAAGACGTTGCTGGCAGAGGTGCCGGAACTAGCCTGGAGGGGGTCGGCAGTGGGAAAATCGACCGAGGCGGTGTCGCCTGTTACGTAGGCGTTGCCCGCACTGTCTACGGCGATGGCCTGCCCCGACTCGTACCCATTTCCGCCGAGGTAAGTGGAATATGTCAACACCGGGTCAATAACGAGTGCTCGTCTTCGGTCGTACCCTTGCAGTCGGAAGACCACCTGATTGTTAGTTGCTAGCACGAACGACCCGGAGAGTGTGTCCCCATAGCTCGTGGCAGATTCTGGGGAAGCCGACATTGCTCCTGCGTTAGTCCTCGGCCGTGCCTGGGTTCGCGAAACTGCGGGTATGAGAGTTCGCGTTGAAGCAAGTTGGAATACGGCGGGCTTGAGGAAACGCACCTCGGCCTCGCCCATGCTCAGCACTAAGTCGCCGCTAGCGGCGTCAACCCGCATTCTGTCCGCTCCCGAGAAAATCAGCTCAATTTGCCTCGGATCGGCGCCCGGAGCCACCACAAGGTCATACTCGAGCCGGCGATGATTGCCGTAATAGACCAAATCGATTCCCGGGTACACATCCTTGTATCTCACCTTGCGGTAGCTGGGGACATTGGTTCGCCACTTCACGGGGTCGTTGCCAAGGAAGTAATTACTCCGGCCGGGGAGTTCGTCGAGCCCGGCGACGCGCACCTTAGGGTTGCCGCCCACTAATCTCATCCGCAGCACATCTCGCCTGGAAGTCTCAGGCCACGCCCTCACGTGGGGATTGTCCCGGTTCGACACTGAAGAAAGCAAAATGCCTGCAGGCATCAGCAACTGCCGAAATGACTTCACATACTGGTCAACGCCAGTCCAGCGTCCGGCATGGACGTCGAACGGGTAGAATGGGTCAACTTCACCAACCACCGGGAAGTTGCGAGAAGCGGTTATCCCAGACTGAGGTTTCTGCGAGGTTAATACAACTTCATCGTCCATGAGAAAGACCGTGTAACCGACGCCCCGCGCCACGAACCGCACCCGTGCGTCGGTCTGGCCTTGGTTGGCCTCGAAACTTAGAGGCAATTGGTAGAAATCATTTTGAATCTGAGATTTTGAATTCTCGGGTACCTGTGCGGGCGTAATAACAATGTTGCGGAAAGTCACCCGGCCGTCTTCGGCGCCCTGAAGGTAGATCGGACCCGGGGCTGCGTGGGTATCGAGGGGCTCGCCCCTGCTACCGGGGACCTCTTCGCGATCGATGACGGTTTTCCCGTTCTGCACAACCGTGATGGTCCGCCCGACGAGCGTGATATCAAAGCTCTGCCATACTCCAGCCCGGCGAGGCAACTCTGGCGAAGGAGCGAGCCGCGCATAGACAGCGCCTGTATGATGAGTCGGCGGCTCCTGCTCGGAGTCGGTTTCAATTTGCACCTCGAGCCATTTCAGATCGGCGTAACGATCACGCAGATACACGCCGCTGTTTGATTTGGGAGCACAGTTGAACTCCACGTGGAGTTTGAAATCGCCAAACTTCAGGGAAGTCATGATGTTAGAGCCCCGGCCAGAGCTGACGAACACCCCTTGCTCAACTTTCCAACTACCTGCCAGGCCTGGATCACTGAACTCCCAGCCCGTAAAATCCTTGCCGTTGAACAATGTGATGGGCTTGCCCCACTTCAGAGCGCCGTTCGTAACTGGCGCTTCTTGGCCAGACGATGGGACAGGAACCGCGAACATCAGCAACAATACCAGGAGCGCGATTCTCTTGGCTGTGTTGTAGCCGAGGCGGGCGCGGAGATCTGGAACAGGTCTCATTCCGAGCATGGCTCCCCCAGGTCGAACGTCTGCTCTTTTCGTGCGTTTGGACTTTCTACCAGCAGACCGCGGAAGAACTCCCATGGCCCGTCATTCCGAAGAGCCGCAGGCGACGAAGAATCTCGCCCTGCGCTCAAAGCGTTCAGAGCGAGATTCCTTGCTCCGCTCGGAATGACAGCTTTAAAGGTGTTTCCCCACAGCCTGCGAAGGAGACAACAACCCGTCCTCCGGGCGGCTTACGATGCCTTGTCCGTGACTTCCTCACGCTCCGAGTCGAAGTAATAGACTTTTCCATCGCGGTACGAGCGCACCGAGAGGTCTATGGTTGCCGAGACCTTATAGCCGAGGTCAGCATGGCAATTCGGCTGCTTCCGCGATCGCATGCAGTCGAAAAAGTTGTCAACATGTTTGATGTCGTCTTCATACCATCCCCCCACGCCCTCGACGCGAACCTGGTAATTGCCATTCTTCTTTACGAATTCTTCCACGAAGGGCGATTCGGGGAAGACATCCGCATAATCAAACTTCCTGGAGGGTGGAGCTTCCCATTCGTCGTCGAGATGAATGGTCGCTTTGGTTCCGCGAATCATCATCTCGGGTCCGTTTTCGTTCGCGTGCGAGGATTGGATGGTCATCGAGAATTTGCTCGGGTAATCGGCGGCCGTCAAGAACGTGTCCGGGATTTCGCGCCCATCGTGGAAAACCCAGAGCCCACCCATGCCGACCACGCGTGTGGGGAACTCGTTGGCAACCGCCATGTGGAAAGGGGCGACGATGTGGTAGTGAAGGTCCGTAGCGATGCCACCCGAGTAATCCCAGTATCTACGGAAGTGAAAGAAGCGGTCCGCGTTGAACGGAATGTGAGGAGCCGGGCCAAGCCACTGTTCCCAGTCGATGTGGTTTTCGCCGCTCGCCTCCGGGCCGGCCGCCGCATCAATGTCCTTTTGCCTGGCTTTGAGAGTATCCGCGACGAGCGTATTCCAGCTGTACGTGCCTTGCACAGCCACCACCTGGCCAATCATCCCGGACTGCACAACGTCGCGGATCTTGGGCCAGCGGTTCCATGACAATGCTTGCACGCCGACTTGCACCACGCGCTTGAGTTCCTTGGCGCGGTGGGCTACGGTTTTGCTCTCTTCGACCGTGTGCGTCATCGGCTTTTCGACATACACGTCCTTGCCGCTCTCCATCGCCGCCAGTGTGATCGGTGCGTGCCAGTGGTCAGGCGTCACGATGAAGACCGCATCGATGTCCTTGCGCTCGAGCAGTTCCTGATGGTGAACGTAGGTTTTGGCTCCCGGCACTTTACCCGACGCGGCGTTGAGGCGTTTCTGGTAAACCTCACAGAGCGCCACGATCTCGATGTCCCGCTTTTCTTCCCGGCGCTGCAGCAGGAGGTCGAGGTGGTCGGTGCCGCGGCCGCCGATCCCGATCAATCCCACATTGATGCGGTCGTTGGCTCCCAGCACCTCGCCCAAAGCCGGGGCGGCCGAAACGGCCGTTCCGCCAAGAGCGGCTGCCTTAATGAAATTCCGGCGGGATACACGACTCGAGGCACCCATATGTAAAATCTCCCTTGACCTGTCCAGGGCTGAGAATCAGAAAATGAACCTCAACCCAAATTGAATCTTACGCTCGGCAGTAGCTGTTGAAGTTGAAAGGCCAAAGCCCTGTGAGCCGAGATAGTTCCCGGGATACCCGAAGGTAACAGCGTTAAAGATGTTGAAAAACTCGGCGCGGAGCTGCAGCGTTTTTGACTCGGTGATTTTCGTCTCCTTCATGACCGAGAAATCAAGGTTCCACCAACCCGGGCCTGTGAAAGTGTTCCGCCCTAAATTGCCCGGTGTTGGCAGCACGGCGCTGCCATCGACCGGGCTAGTGACAGTGGGAAGGCCGAAAAACCCGTCGCCGACACCAAAGTTATTACCAATAACCGCGCTCGAAAAGAACTGGGTTCCACCGCCCGGGTTGAAGGTTGCTCGTTTGAGCAAGAAAGGCCTTGCGCCGACACCATTCCAGTCGTCGAAACCGTATTGCAGAGTTCCATAGGGGCCGACAACCGTGAACGGACTGCCGGATTGGGCGGCAAAGATACCCAGAATCTTCCAGCCGTGAGTGAGCCTTTGGGGAATATGTGAGAACGCTTGCCACTGGCTAAATGGAAGCTCGTACTCGAAATTGGCATTGAACACCTGGGCAATGCTATAACCCGCGCGCCCGTACTCGCACTTTATGCATTGAGGGTTGTTTTGCGTGACCCCTCCACCCTCCTCCGCGGCCTGCCATACGTCGTCCACATCCGTCAGGGTCTTGGCGTAAGTGTAGTTAGCTTGGAACTGCAGACCGTGTGCGGCCGAGATTTTGCGCGCTTGCAGTTGCAAGGCGTTATAGCTTGAATGGCCGCCATTATAGATCATCTCGATCTCGCCCAAACCTGGAGTTATGTTCGCGTATGGAGTGTACTGCGGGTCAGCATTATCGAACGCATTGGGATACTCCGAGTTATAAAGACTTACGCCAATGCTGCCGACGTAGGACGCCTGTGCGGAAATGCCGCCGGGAAACTCATGTTCCAGGGTAAAGTTGTCGCTCATGGTGTACCCGTTTCGCAACCGGTCGGAGGGATAGTCCCCAGTGAGAGAACCGAGGATCGCGGCATACGGGGCGAGGTTCACCGGAGTATTGGCAGGGACTGTTTTTGAGTTTCCATTGGCCACCACCGGCTGCCCGGAAATGCTCGTCAATACCGGAAGGTAAACAGGCAGCGGAGTCAGGGAATATACCGGATTGGACAGATAATTGAGAGAGGCGACAGGGAAGTTTACCAAGGCCTGATCCGGATAGACGGTGGGGATCATGTTGGTAAACGTCCCGAACCCACCTCGCAGGACGGTGTTTTTCGTCAGTTGGACCGCAAAACCAAAGCGCGGGGCGAAATCCCCCGAAAGATAGTCCGGCGGCCACAGAGGTTGAGGGTTCACCACAAAATCGCCGTAAAGGTTGCCCGAGTCGGCCGGAACCGCGAAGCGATTGCCTACTTCCCACGGTACGGACGCGTATTCGTAGCGCAGGCCGAGATTCAGTGTGAGCTTCCGGGTGACCTTAATGTCGTCCTGAACGTACCCGGCGAGCGTCCAACGACGCAAGCCCCACCAGACAACGCCTCCTCCCGGCGGGCCATAGCCGGGCACCGTCGTCGAGCGGGCATAGTCAACGGCAGATCCTTCCATCATGCTGATTAGACCGTTCGGGCTCGGCGTTTCGGCAACAAGGGAGGAACCCCCGTTTGTCGAGGGGATCGTTACCGGGAGGGGTGTGCCCGCGTCGAAGTCATATACGCCGCTGGGGCCCACGCTTGTTACGCCCGTACCGTTGTCCCGCTCCCGGCGAAACTCCCCACCGAAGTGGAGCGAATGGCGGCCTTTGGTCCATACGAAGTCGTCTTTGGGATCAAAAAACGTGACGTTATACTGGGTCAGGAACGGATCGGGCCCCCAACCCTGCAGGCTGCCGTCGTCGAAAACGGTCCCGGTAGTGGTGGCCTCTGCAGGAACTTCCGGATAACCGTCGATACCTCGGTTGAGCGTAAACATGAAGTTATTAAGCATCGTCGGCGAGAAGATATGCGTCTCGCTGATCGAGTAGTTGCGCAGGTTGTAGAGGGAGCTTTGAGAAAAATTAGCGCCCCCCAATATAGCAGCCCATGCATCCGTCTCTTCGGCCACGTTGTTGCCCCAAGTGGCGCGTGCGAAAAGTGAGTCCTTATCGGAAAAGTGTTGGTCCAGCCGCGCCGAAAACTGGTTGTTGGACGTGGGTGACTTGAACAAGAAATAGAACGTGTTGGCTCCAAACACACCGTTGGGTTGGTTCGGCATTGGGTATTTATTAAGAATCGACTGCGCGACCGGGTTCAAGGGTACCTGGAGCACGTCCGTCTGTGCGGGGTTGTTGGGGTCAGGGATCGACACGACTCCGTTTCTCTCGTCTACCGTGGGAACGGCGACGAGGTTCGGCCCTCCAGCCTCCTGCCTCAGGCCCGCATATTCCCCGTAGAAAAATGTCTTGTCCCTCCGTATGGGTCCTCCGAACGTGGCGCCAAATTCGCTTCTTTCAAGCGGAGAGACCGACGTGGCGAAAAAGTTGCGAGCGTCAAAAACGCTATTCCGCAGGAATTCATAAGCGCTCCCGTGAAACTGGTTTGTGCCGGATTTGCTCACCATTTGCGTGATCGTGCCACCGCCCTGCCCGTATTGAGCGGAATAATTGCCTTGCAGCACCTTGAATTCGGCGATCGACTCAAGGTTGAAATTCGTGAATCCGACGTAGCCCATTTCGGCATCGCTGATGTCTGCGCTATCAAGAGTTCCCACTGCGGTCTCAGCGCGATTCCCATTACTGACCCACCCCGGGTTGCCCCCGCTAGGGGACACCACGCCGGGCTGCATAAAGATAAGACCGGTTATATCTCTGCCATCGAGCGGAAGATTCTGCACCTGTTCAGCAGAAACCACGTTGCTCAGCGTACCGTTGGTCGTGTCGAGCAATGGCGGCGCGGCGCTCACCCGCACAGTGGTTTTGACCCCCGGCAGCACGAGCGTAAAATCGACCTCCCTCTGCTGGCTCACATTCAATGTTATTTGATCTGCGACAGCGGCCTTGAATCCTGCGGCCTCTGCCGTGACTCTATATGTTCCGACCAGCAACTGCGGTATCGTGTAGGTTCCGGCGGAGCTCGCGATGGTCGATTGCGAAACCCCAGTAGCAGTTTGCGTGGCGGTCACCCTTACGTTAGGCACGACTGCGCCAGTGGGATCGGTCACCCTGCCCGTGATTTCCCCGGTCGCTTGAGCGTGAAGCACGCTTGGGCGTAAGGAAGCAAGCAGGAAGGCGAACACAGCCAGAAGCAAGACATTCGGCTTCGTCCTTTGACGAACTCCCCATACTTGCGGAGGCCGAGCCCCATGCATTCGATTGCCTGACATGCCATCCACCTTTGGCCGTGATTCGAGCCGCGAAAGCCCCCGCAATCGCGACCACGTTGTGCAGGTCATATCTCATTTTGCCCCCCGACTTACATCAATGGTACTACTCTAAGCCACCGCCAACAATCGAGGATTTTGTTCTCCTTTTCGGCCTTGTTGAAGTAGTATTGCGCGATGAAGCGAGATCAACTTCAGGAAAACGATATGAGCGGAACAATCGACGAGATCAACTCTCATTCTGACGGGTCCCTGACGCGGCTGACAGCTACATCGTCGGGACGGCGAGGGCGAAGAGCTTGGGTCGAATGCCTGGTTGCCGCGGGGGCATTCATCGCAGCGTGTTCTCTTGCGATTACGCCCTACGAGGCGGGTGCGAGAGCCCCCTCCGCGGCCTCGCCATCATCGTCCGCAGGGCAGGGGCCAACGGACCAGTCCGCGGAAACTCAACCTCTCCCGACCGGTCTGACGAGGGTTAATCACATCATCTGGATCATGCAGGAGAATCGAACGTTCGATAACTATTTCGGTACTTTCCCTGGAGCCGACGGAATCCCTCCATCGACCTGCCTGTCGAAGCTTCCCGGCAGTAAGGACTGCGTCGCTCCGTTTCACATGCCCGGTCTTTTCCCCACGTGCGATCTGCCTCACGAGTGGGAGCATGCCCATGCCGCCTACGATAGCGGAAAGATGGATGCGTTCGTGTGGGTTGAGGGGACGCCGTACACTATGGGATACCTTGACGAGCGGGACATCCCTAACTACTGGGCGTATGCGAGACACTACACGCTTTGCGATGCCCTGTTTTCCTCTCAGATGGGCGAAAGCCTGACGAATCATCTCTACATGGTCTCTGCTCAGTCAGGAGGCATGATCGGCGGGGCGGAAACCGTCGAGGAGGTTGAGAAAATAAGGGATGACCCGGGCGGCTTCAGCTTTGAGGCAATCGTCAATCTGCTCAATAAGGGAAGAATCTCCTGGAAGTACTATCTCGAGACAATGCCTCCGCGCGCGGATGAGAAGCAGCCCCCGGACATTCTATGGTATCTCCTCCACCCCGACCCAAAGCAATTCTCTTTGTGGAATCCTCTTCCCGCGTTTAAGTCCGTGCGGGACAACCCCGTGAGTTGGAACAGCCTTGTGGAATTGAAGCAGTATTACGAAGACCTCGAAAAGGGAACATTGCCACAGGTCTCCTGGATCATCCCGGCCTTTGACGACAGCGAGCATCCGCCTGCACCCGTGGCGCAAGGGATGTGGTACGTGACGAAGGTGATCAATGCGCTGATGAACAGCCGCTACTGGAACGACAGCGTGATCTTCCTGACCTGGGATGATTACGGAGGGTTTTACGATCACGTACCACCCCCCGAGATGGACGCGATGGGCTTGGGGCCGCGGGTGCCTGCGTTGGTCATTTCACCCTTTTCGAAGCACGCCTATGTCTCGCATTTCGTCTATGACTTCACGTCTATCCTGAGATTCGTGGAGAGACGCTTCAACTTGCCGAACCTGACCACTCGTGATAAGCGGGCCGACCCCATGTTCGATTGCTTCGATTTCGGGCAGAGTCCCCAGCCTCCGCTGCCCATACCGATTCCTCCAGACTTGCCGCCGACCAGGCGGGTTGAACCTTATTGCGTTTTTGCGCCGACGTTGCCGGTTGTTGAACCATACAACCCTCCGGTGGAATCTGTGCCTTTTACGGGGAGGCAGCCCAAGCTGAAGTAAGGCGCCGCTTCCGGGGTTATGTGTGGATTCCCTTAGTCGACGAAAGCCCCCGCCTACAGCGCGGGCCATTTACCTGCTGACCCAAACCCGTCCCGCTGGTCTCAAGGTTCGGGAACCGGTCCGGGTCCTCGAGGTTCACGCGCCACAGGCCATCGGCTCAGCCACTACCAAAGGAGAGTGGTAATCGAGAGCGCCGGGAGCGATACTTCAACCGACCGGCCCTTCGACTCGAGCGTGATATTTGTTTCGTTCCGGCTGCTGTTCGTCAGTTCCGCCACCATGTTGCCCTGCGGCGAACGGAACGCGGCGCAGCGCACTTCTTCCACGCTGCCGGCGGTTTCCATGCGCACGTCACCGGGTCGAACAAATTTGCTGAAGTGTTCAAGGTAATAAAAGGCCGCCGTGTAGCTGACTTTCCTTGTGGATCGATCGATCACGACAAGCGGATGCTGGACGTTGGGATCGGGGTCCTGGTGAATCGGCGACACCATCCAGGGGCCTCCCCGCTCGTCCAGAATCATGTTCCAATAAATCCACGCGGATGCCCCGGCTTCGAGGTCGCCGAAAATCTGCCGGCCCCAGTGGTCGCCATCCTCCCAGTCGTAACGCGGCAAGCGAATCTCAGCGGGGGCGCCGCAGATGTAACACCAGCACACCTCGGTCTGCCAGAGCGGCAAATCGGGAAACAGCTTGTGGAGCGACGCGATCTGGTCGAACTCCTTCATGTCGTAGCCATGGTAGGGCAGTGCCGCTACGTACTTGCGTACCTGAGGGTCGTCCAATACTTTGGGGTAATTCTTAGACGCCTCGGAGCGACGCGGCGCCTCGCTCAACATGATCTTCGTGCTGAGGCCGGACTTCGCGAGGAGCGGACCCACGTGATTTTTCAGCAGGTCCGCAATCTCGTTGTAAGGAATCTTCGTGTAGACCCCAGGCTCATTGAAGAGGCTGAGGTAATCGATCGTGATCCCTTGCTTTTGATATGCTTCGAGGTACTTCAAGTAGTAGCGCGCCAGGGCATCGTAGTACTTCGGATTCACGTCCTGGCGAGTTTTTACATCGTACAACATCCAGTCCGGTGGATAGTCCATCGGCGCCTCGAGCACGAAACTCCCGTACTTCCGCGCCCGCTTGATGAAAGTGATCGACCCGTTCGGGGCAAGATCGCGCGCTATCGAGAAATGCTTCAACTCCACGTCGCCGGGCGAATCGTCGTAGGTATACCAAGGACCTGCCGACATGAAATCGGTGCCGGCAATCGTGGTCTTCATGGCGGAGAAGCCGGCGCCGTCCCTGACGTCGAAGAGCGAGCGTAACACGGTTTCCTGATTGGCCGGCGGGAGCGTATTCAACGCTACCAGACCTGCCTCCAGGATCGACGCGCCAAAACCGGCGATGGTCTGGCGCTTCTCGCTGTTGCTGATCCGAAAGGTGTGAACGTTATGCAGCGCCTCGCTTGAAAAATGCAACGCCTTTTTCACACTCAGGCGGTCGCCGGCTTGCGATGAGACATAGACCTTGATCTCCTGGCCGCAAAGCGGAGTCATGCCGCCGACGAATACGAATATGACAAACGGCACGGCGGCGCGCACCTTCCGCCACGTGTCTGCGATTACGGAATCTGGCAAGTCCACAGTTCCCTCCTTGCGGCACCGAATTTGTAGGTCACTTCTACCCGTCCAAAGCGCTCGGACAGCGAGTCGCCGGTTGTCAAGTGAGCGTCCCGCTCCCGCGCGCGGGTAGTGCTAATCTTGATCGGCGCGAAGATACGCACGCGCCTCAGCGGCCGCCTGCAATTTAATCGGAAGGCGGTTTGAGGCGGGAATCGAGCTTCTGCGCCAGTTTGAATGCCTTTTCCGCCCCGGCCCGGTCTCCTTGCCTCTGGAGGGCCACACCCAGCGCATAGTGCGCGCTGGCGTAGTCCGGCTTGAGCCGAATGGCGAGTTGAAACTGCTCGATTGCCAGGGCCAACTGCTTTTGTTGCGCCAAGACGACTCCCAAGGCATAGTGACCCTCAGCGTAATCGGGTCTTATCCTCACCGCCGCTTCGAACTGCTCGTTTGCCCCTTCCAGTTCACTCTCCTGTGCCAACGCTGCGCCGAGGTTATAGTGCGCCTCGGCATAATCGGGGCTGAGCCGCAGGACAAGGCGGAACTCCCGGATAGCGGCATCCAGGTCTCCTTTTTCATGCTTTGCCACCCCGAGGTCATAGTGGACTTGGACATTGTTGGGATCGATTTTCAAAGCCGCTTCGTATTCGCGCATGGCCCCGTCCAGGTCACCGGTCTGGCTCAACTTATGAGCTTGGATGCGGTGTGCGAGCAAGGCTTGGTCACCCTCGTTCCCTCTCAAGGCCTGGAACTCGCGCATCGCCGCCGACGCGCCTGCTTGATCGCCTTCTTTCGCCAAAGCTTGAGCCAAGCTGTAGAACACCTCTGAGCGGCGAGGGGCCAGCCGCGCAGCCTCTCGTAGTTCAGCGATGGCGGCGTCATAATCACGGGTTCTATTTAATGTAACGCCAAGATTGTAGTGGATCTCAGCGTTGCGAGGCGCGCATTGCACTCCTTTCTTGAACTGCGTAATCGCCTCGCGGTCCTGGCCCTTCTCGTGCATCGTGAGCCCTAGATTATTGTAGGCATCGCAATAATGAGGGTCCAAGGTCAGGGCACGCCGGAATTCTGAAATGGCTTCATCATAGTGGGTCTTCTGCGCCAGTGCTGCACCCAGTTCACTGTGAAATGAGGGAGAACGAGGGTCGAGATCGACAGCCCGCCGCAGTTCCGTAACGGCGCCGGGATCGGACCTTTCCAAAAGCACAACGCCCATGCCCCCCTGAGCTTCCGCGTTGCCTGGATTAAGCGCCAAAGCCGCCTGGTAGTCGCGCAGCGCACTATCCAGATCTCCCTGCTGCCGATGGGCAGAACCTAGCGCCAGATGCGGCCTCACATCCCGAGGTTTAAGCGCGGCGGCAACCCGAAACTCCTGTATGGCCTCCAGTACCGAACCCGTTTGTAATAGCGCCGCGCCAAGATTCAAATGCGCTTCCATGAAACTGGTCTTGAGCGCGATAGCCTCGCGGAATTTCTCGCTTGCCGCCTCCGGCTTGCCTTGCTCGAGTAGCGATCTGCCTTCCTGGTAGCGTAATGTAGCCGTATCCACTGACTGTGCCGAACCTGCAGACGCCATGACGAACAATAGTGAAATGGCAAGCAGGAGCAACCGCGCGGAGCCACATGCGGCCCTGGATCCAACAAACACGAGGAATTAATGTACCCCCTTTTGTGGGTGCTATTTTAGTTCCAGCAAGATTGAAATGCTGGAGCGCCGGCTGTGGAGGCGAACCCGCTTTCCGGAAGGGCGGGGCTTCAGCCCCGCCGACTCGACCAAGTCACCTGAAGGGGCCTTTAGGCCCTGAAGAAAGGCTGCTTCAGGGGCTAAAGCCCTGCCCTTTCAGCACCAACGAAAAGTACGCCTGTTAAGGCAACTAAGTACTAGAACTCAAGCTTCAATGCAAACTGGATTTCCCGAGGAGCCCCCGCCGAGTATAAAATTTGCCCGGCATTTGGCGCCTGGATGTCGCTCACGGGACTGCCAAAAATAGGGGTATTGCGGAAGTTAAAGAATTCCGCCCGGAACTCGAGGTAAGAGCCTTCGCGCAATTTCGACAGTTTGAAGTCCCTCAACAGCCCGGCATCCCAGGTGGACGTTCTCAAACTTCGTAGGATGTTGTTCCCGGCATTGCCATAAGTGTACAGAGCCGGGACCGCAAAATCTGCGACGTTAAAATCCACCGTCGGCGTCGGATTCGCCAACATTCCACCCCCGATCCGGTTTGGCCGCACGGAAGTGCCCGTGTTGGCCGGATCGGTACCCAGATAGGGAGTAAATGGCTGCCCTGACTGAACCGTGAGAATGCTGCTGAGCGACCAGCCATTCAGGATACTGCGGGCGGCAGCGGCAGTGCCCTTGTAGCCAGGAAATGCGTAAACCGCACTCAAGGTGAGCCGCTGTGGGATGCCTACTATTCCCCGCTCGAGGTAGGGGTGCAGCGGGTCCTCAACGGTGTAGCCCTGAAAGTCCCCACCCGTATTGCCGCCAGCTTCATCGTCGATCGTCTTCGACCACATGTAATTCGCCAGCAGGTTGAGCCCGTGCCAAGCCTTTGTCTCCGCCTTCACTTGCAATGAATGGAAAGTGGAGTCGTCGATATTCTGTTCGCTCCATCCCGTACCCCATATGGTCGATCGCAAACGACGGGATTGAATGTCTCCGGGACCGGGGGTGGGCGTGTTCAAGGTGTTGGCAAAGCTCAGGTGTGTGCCTATGGTCCCCACGTAGCCAGCTTCGACTGAAATCACGTTATGGAACAACTTCTGCACCGTCAAGTTCCAGTCCTGATAGTACGGGGGAGACCGATGCGGGTCGATATCGAAAAACTGTATCGTCCCCAGGTCGGCGAGGGTCCAAGTGCCTGGACTGATCGACCCGAAATAGTTGCTGAGGGTTTTGAAGTTGGTAGGCGTGTTGTAAACGTCCGACGCGTCGGCGATAAACGGCGGGTCGATAATCGAGTCGCTGATAATGCGGTTCCCCTGCTCCAGGACGTGGCTGATGCCGTACCCGGCGCGCACCACCCAGCTTCCTCGCGGAGACCATGCAATGCCCAACCGCGGCGAGAAGAGATCGTGGTGCATGAAGTACAGTGAGTTCGGCACGCCCTCCTGGGCCGTGGTTTTAATCAGATTCGCAAACAGGGGGTAGACAAACTGCGTGATCTGCTGGGCGTTCATGTCGATCTGGCCCTGCGCGCTGCCGTCCACCGTCAGCACGTTCGTATACGGGTTGTACGATGCCATAGTTCCCTGCGGGGAATATGTGGGGTGCTGTAAATTGTATTGGGTACCGAACGTAAGGGAAACGTGTGGCGTGACCTTCCAGGTGTCCGAAAAATACAGCATCTGTTCGTTTTCCTGACTGTTCCAGAGATTGCGTGGGAAATCCCGTCCTCCCGAATAGGGAATGCCCAACATGTAGTCAGCGAAGGCGTCTCCCGTATAGTCTCCATTAAAGGTGAACCTTCCGCGCGACCAGGCGGCGTTCGAAGCGCTAGTTCTCCATTGCATTGCGCTTCCACCTAGCCTGATCGTGTGGGCCCCTTTGAGCCAGGTGAAGGTATCGTTGAACATAAACCGATTCTGGGGGGAGATTATTGGCTCCCAAAAATTCCCATTAATACCGGCATATCCCGCGATACTTATACCCGGAAAACCAGGAAATACCGCACTGGTTTGATCGAATCCCGGAATGCCCGACTTTACCGTATAGTTCGTCCCTGCACCCTGCGGAAACGCGGTTTGGAAGGTGCGATTGTACCCGATTCTCGCCTCGTTGATCATGGTTGGGCTAAGGTTGTGCACCCAACCGAGGTTGGCGCGCTGGTTGCGAGCGTGGTTGTAATAGCCGCCCTGGTCCGGATAACTTCCGGGGGCATAGGGATTCGTATCAAAATAAGAGAAACTGCTCGTCAGCGTGTCCGCCGGGCGAAGCATGTAGTCGACCTTTACGTCAAACTGGTTCTCATGGTCTGTATTGTCCGGCGCCCAACTGTAGGTTCCGGAAGGGGTGTTCGGCAGTGGCATAAACTGCAGGAAATAGGTCGCCGGGCCGGAGAGACGGGCGCTGGGGATCTGATTATTCGGGAAGGCGACCCCCGTGGTAGGGTCGATGATGGGCGCCAACCCGGAAAAATTGCCGTTGCGCTCGTCCGCCGTCGGCACCACGGAGTTGCCTGTCGTCCCGCCACGAATGCGCGTCCCTTCGTAATCTCCAAAGAAGAAAGCGCGGTCCTTCTTGATGGGGCCGCCGATGGTGGCCCCGAATTGGTTTTGCTTGAAGGGAGAGACACTGGTAGCAAAGAAGTCGCGCGAATCGAGTTTGTCGTTGCGGAGAAACTCGTAGGCGCTGCCGTGGAATTGGTTGGTGCCTGACTTTAGCACCACGGTAACCAGCGAGGAACCCCACGCGGAAGTTGTATCCAGCACATTGGTCTGGACCTTCACCTCCTGGACGGCATCGGGCGCCGGCAAAATCGTCGTACCATCATAATATTGGTCATAGGTATTGGTCCCTTCGACTTCGAAAGAAGTGGCCGACTCGCGCATCCCGTTCACACTGAGGGCATTGTTAGAAAATGCCCCTAGCCCACCAGTCCCCACCATACCGCCCGGGGTCAAGGCGGCTAACTGTACGAAATTGCGTCCGTTCAGGGGCAGGTCCGTCACTTGCCTCGCGTCCACCAATTGCCCCACCGTCGCATTTTCGCTTTTCAGCAGAGGCGCGGCCGCCGTAACTGTTATCTCCTGGGTCACGGAGCCCACTTTGAGACTGAAATCCAGCCGCGCCGTCTGGTTCACAATGATGGTGATGTTCGATTGCCGGGCTACTTCAAACCCGGTTTTGGTAACCGTGGCTTCATAGACGCCTGGCGGCAACTCCACCAATTCGTAGCTGCCGGCGTTCGAAGTGACAGCGTTGTGAGCGATCGCCGTGCCTATGTTCGTGAGCACTACATTCGCCCCAGGAATGGCTGCGCCACTATCGTCGGTGACTTGGCCAGTCAAGCGGGACACTTGGGCAAATGCGACCGTGCTCGCAAGAGCGAGGAAGCATAGGAGCCATGCGAAGCTGCGTGCGCAGATTTCCAGGCACAAAAGGGTTGCTCGGAGAGTAAAACTCTTCGACGACGACATGTTATCCTCCTCAACGACTCATCGACCCAACGCCAAGTATGGGCTTCTGACCGCCGGGTCCACGCCCTCAGAACAACGCTTCAGTCTGTCCCAGTCTTGCCCCGAAAAAGTATCTCGATGCCTCCAATAGATCACGCAGTCCCTTTCCTGTCAATACCTTTGTAATATTAGTTTCCAACCTATTGAACGGTTTTCGGAATGGCGGCGGGCACCCGTTCCTTGAACTTGCCAATGCAGCTAAACTCTTGGGCTACCTTCAGGATGACCTGCGAGACGGGCTGTTCGGCACCCAGTAAGGGTCAGCAGGAAGGGTTTGACGTATGAACCCTGGGCTGCAAGCAACGTTACAAGGAGTTGTATCTGGCGCGGGTGTGGGTCCGGAGGAAGGGATTATTTCTTTTCCAATCGGCTTACAATCGCGTCGGTGTCGTACACGCATCCGCCCCAAACGCCGCCGCTCGCCTGAATCATCGCCGCCCAGAGCCGCGTATCCTCAGGCAGTGCCGGGTGCGGGCGCAAATCGGCCCTCGGCTCCCGCTGCGCCAGTCGCCTCGTGCCTTCTTCAGCCCCAAACATCTCGTGCGCGTCGCCCACCAGGTGAACCGACCCCACCAGATCCTTGCGATCGATCACGATTTCGATGCGGTCACCGTCCTGAACTTTTCCAATGGGCCCATCGGCCAGTGCCTCAGGAGACACGTGGCCAATGCACGCGCCGGTGGAAACGCCACTGAAGCGTGCGTCTGTCAGAACTGCCACGTGCTTGCAGTGCGGAAGCTGTTTGAGCGCGGAAGTGATTTGGTAAGTTTCCTCCATACCCGTGCCGGCCGGACCCGCACAAATCAGCACCAACACATCGCCTGCAGCCACAACACCTGTCTTGATGGCCTCAATTGCGGCAGTTTCCGTGGTGAAAACCCGCGCCGGGCCGACGTGCCGGTAAGCGTCAGTGGGGCCAATGAGGGATGGATCGATAGCTGTGCTTTTGATCACCGAGCCCTCGGGCGCGAGATTGCCCACGGGAAAACAGACCGTTGAACCAATCCCTCTCGACCTCGCCAGGCCGGGAGTCATGATGACATCCTCCGGGTCGATGCCGTCCCGTTCGCGCAGGCAACGACGCAAATCCCGGCGGCGCCTGCTTGATTCCCACCAATCGAGGCTGGCGGCGAGTGTTTCGCCGGTCGCGGTCTTGACGCTGGTGTCAAGCAGGCCCACGCGCCGCAAGTGCAGCATCACCTCCGGCACCCCGCCCGCCAGAAAGACCTGAACCGTGGCAAAGTTTCGCGGACCATTCGGCAGGGCATCGACCAGGCGCGGCACTTGGCGATTCACCTCCGCCCAGTCGGAGGCCACCGGCCGTCGCAATTTCGCGGCAAACGCGATGGCAGGAAGGTGAAGCAGCAAATTGGTGGAACCGCCAAAAGCAGCGTGCAGCACCATTGCATTTTGAATGGACGCCTGCGATAAAACCCCGGAAATGCCGATTTGCAACTGATACAGTCGCAACGCTGCCCGAGCGGAGCGGCGGGCGGCATCAAGCCAAATCGGTTGGCCGGAAGGAGCCAGCGCGGTGTGGGGCAGAGACAGCCCCAGGGCCTCGCCCACCACCTGTGAGGTGGCGGCAGTACCGAGAAAGTGGCAGCCACCACCCGGCGTGGCACAGGCGCGGCACCCCACCTCGGCGGCGTATTCGACGCTGATCTGGCCCTGAGCGTACCGCGCCCCGATGGTTTGCACCTTGGCCGTGTCTTCTCCCGACGTAGGCAGCAACGTCACGCCACCGGGCACAAGGACGGCCGGCAAATCTCCCGCGGAGGCGAGAGCCATCATCATGGCGGGAAGGCCCTTGTCGCAGGTGGCGATGCCGATGACGCCTTTGCGGGTGGGCAGCGAGCGCATAAGCCGGCGCAGCACGATGGCGGCGTCGTTGCGGTAGGGCAGGGAATCCATCATGCCAGTGGTGCCCTGCGTGCGGCCGTCGCAGGGGTCCGTGCAGGTTCCGGCAAACGGAATGGCACGCAGCGATTTCAGTTCCTGCGCTACTTCTGCCACCAGGAGCCCCACCTCCCAATGGCCCGTATGAAAGCCGAGGGCAATAGGCTCTCCATTCTCCGCGCGCAGACCGCCGTGCGTACTCAGAATCAGGAATTCCGGATCACGCAGCCGCCCCGGGTCCCAGCCCATGCCCGCACTCTGGCTCAGGCCGAAGAGCGTGCCGGAAGGTTCCGTGATCAGCATTTCGGCAGTCAGCGGCAAGGTGCCCGCCGGCCCCTGGGCATGAGTCGCCACTCGCGACAGATCCGGATCGTCCGTCTCCAAAACCGAAGCAAGTGAAATCATAGTGATGGGACTTCCCTCCTTAGCTCTGAGTCATGGACAAGGATTTTGAAGCACCCGTCCTGGCCTGTCAAATTTGAGCTCGTCAAAGAATGATTTGAGCCGCAAGGTGGCTTATGCGTGCTAAACCATTTAGTAATAATGAGTTGTTGAGCCGTGAGGGAATCGAACCCCCAACCTACTGATTAAAAGTCGGGTGTTCGCGTAGAATCAACAACTTGCGACGGCGTGTTACATTCGGCTACGATGCGCTCTGGACCGCATGAATACAGGGCGAAATGATTCTCGACGAAACGCGCCGTATCGCTGCGTAGAGTAGCATACCGCCCCGGAGTGGTCACACAGGGTGGTCACCTTGTTTTGCGGCTAGGGTAATATTGCGGTAGAATAGCAAAACCTCATGATCCTCGCGAGGTTGCCATGAATCTCCGGAAGATATTGACACTTATCGTGTTGGCGATGGGTTTGGCCATTGCCCCGCCTTTCCGGGCGCAGGATAAGCCCTTTACCCAACAGGAAATTCTCGACATGGTGAAGGCCGGGCTCGGAAACGACCAGGGAGCGCAAATGGTCTTGAAGCGCGGAATCGATTTCGAGCCCACCGCGAAGTTCATCAAGCGTCTGAAGTCCGAAGGCGCCAAAGATCCGTTCCTGAAATCGCTGCGCGCCAACGAACCCTTCACACAGGACGAGGTCAGCCACATGGTGAAGGCCGGCCTGGGAGATGATTCGGGCGCGGCGGCCATCACCCAGCGCGGCCTCAACTTCACGCCCAACGAGGATTATCTTGATTCCCTGAAGCAAGCCGGAGCGAAAGACTCCTTTATCAAAGCGGTGCGGGATAAAACGGCGGTCAACCAGGTGCAGGTGGTCGCCGAGCTCGCCTCGGATACTTCCACTCCAGATGTTTCGGACATAGTAACGGATCGCGGCGTCAGCTTCACCGTCAGGGACGAGTACCTTCAAGAAGTGCGAAACGCCGGCGGCGGTGATGAATTGATCGCGGCGCTCAAGAGCGCCAAGTTGAAACCGCCTTCCACCGTCAGTACAACTGCAACGAGCGACAAACCCAAGCCCGGCAAGATTAAAGGCATCTTAAAGAAAGCAGGCAGCCTCCACCCTCCAAGTGCACCCAAAGCGCCCAGCGCGCCCCAGCGCCCCGAGCGCGCCCAGCGCCCCCAGCGCCCCCAGTGCACCCAGCGCCCCAAGCGCACCCAGTGCACCCAGCGCCCCGAGCGCACCATCCGTCAGCCCACCTTCTGCACCAAGCCCGCCTTCTGCTCCCAGCGCTCCCTCCGCTCCAAGCCTTCCCAGTGCTGGCGGCGCCAAGCCTGCCCAAGGGAAAACCCCCGCAGCCGAGTCCGACTCCACGCAGGCTACCCTGGACATTGTTGCTTTCCACGTGGCGCAAGGGGCCCAATTCAAAATCAAAGGCCAGTATCCCGACGCGGAAAAGGAATTTCACGAAGCCCTTTCGCTGGACCCCTCCAACGCCGACGTTTATCTGGCGCTGGCGGCTACCGAGGGCCGGCAGAACAAATGGGATGATGATGTCACCGCCGCCCGTCAGGCTTTGAAGCTGAATCCCAACAGCGAGAAGGCGCATTTGATGCTTGGCATGGCCTCTGGAGGTAAGGGCGATTGGGATGGTGAAGAGAATGAGGACCGCGAGGTCCTGAAGATCAACCCAAAGAGCGACGCCGCCCACGCCTACCTTGGAGTTGCTCTGGGCGGAAAGAAGGACTGGACGGGTGAGATTACCGAGGAACGTGAGGCGCTGAAAATAAATCCCGACAACGACTTCGCACGCGCCAACCTGGGAATCGCACTAATGAATAAAGGCGACTGGGACGGCGCCATCGCCGAATATCACAAGGCGCTGGAAGAAAATCCCAAGAGCGATCTGATCCATGACAGCCTGGCGGACGCGCTCGTGCATAAGGGTGACTTGGACGGGGCGGTTTCCGAATACAAGCAAGCGTTGCGGCTGAACCCGAGCAGCGAAGCTTCGCACTCCGGCCTGGCTGCGGCGCTGGGAGCCAAGCAAGACTGGAACGGCGCCATGGCGGAGGACCGCGAGGTGCTGCGCTTGAACCCCAATAACGATCGGGTACACACCAACCTCGGCGATGCGCTCAGAAACAATGGCAATTGGAACGACGCCGCCTCGGAATACCGCGGAGCGCTGCAGTTGAACCCAAACAACGACTCGGCCCATGCCGGACTCGGCATCGTGTTGGTTGTCCAAGGCAACTTGGATGCAGCCATTGCGGAAAAACGCGAGGCCCTCCGCCTAAGCCCCAATAATGCCGCATTCCACGCCAGCCTCGGCGACGCTCTCGAGCAAAAAGGAGACCGAGCCGGCGCCCTGCAGGAATACCGCACTGCCGCAACCCTCGACCCCAAGAACTCTAACTATCAGCAAAACTGCGAACGCCTCATGGTGCAACCCAACCCCTAGGGCGGCGTGGGATGTTAGAGCGACTGGGATATTCTGTGCACTGCTCCTTGAAGACCATCCACTTCGGCGCATTTCGCGTGCCTTGTGGCTGGAATGCTTCCCAGCCCCTTGGTCGACACGGCGGATGAAGCTGGGAAATCACCCAGTTGCTCCCTCTGTCCGATGCCGTCTGTTCCGCTGACGACTCTTGCATCTGCGATTGCGGTTTTGTTGCGCCGGGAAGCGGCGTTGGTGTTGCCCCATATTTCCCAGATTAACTTCACACGACCATGTTATTGACTTACAATGGAACCGCATAAACAAAGGTTTTCATCTATGTTGAAGCAACAATGAGAAACATCACAAGAAAGGCCCCACGTGGGTCGTGGGCAAAAAACCATATGGGAAATGTTAGAATGAATGAGTGGGTTTGAAAAGGCAAAGTAAGCAACCCGTGATTTTATAATTTATATGAACGTACAAGAAAAGATCAAAAAGTATATTGCTAGCCAACCTGAACCAAAGCGTAGTGACATGCAAGAGTTGCACCGGATCACACTTCAACTGTTACCAGCATGTAAATTATGGTTCTTGGATGGTAAGAACAGTGAAAATAAAACTGTTTCTAATCCTAATATAGGATATGGACTTCAAACCTTAAAATATGCTGATGGAAAAACCAGAGAGTTTTATCAAATTGGTATCAGTGCAAACAAAACCGGAATCTCTGTCTATATTCTTGGTATCAAGGATAAGACATACTTAGCCAAAACGTATGGGAAAAAATTAGGCAAGGCGAGCGTAACCGGGTATTGCATTAAGTTCAAAACTCTAAAAGATATAAACATTGAAATACTTGAAGCGGCAATACGATATGGGGTTGAGGCTCAGAATCAAAAAGGTGGTTGAAAATTCTCTGTGCCGCTAAAATGAACGTGCCGCCTAACAATTCGCCGGAGCCAACGCCGATTGGCGCGGTGAGTCCGCAGTAAACTCTGCCGCAGTCTTCAGTATCCAAACCTGGAGGATTCCCGTTAACATCTTTTTGGTGTGAGGGTACAGGTCCCGAATATTCCAAGTGGCTTATTTTCAATGAAATCCCAGATGTTGAGAGGTCGATTCCGCCGTGCATGCGGCTCGAGGCGCTGAATCACTGTGCGATTGCTCGGCTCAAAGACAGAATCCGCGAACCACTCGCAAACAAACTGGTGGATGCCGCGTTACACCTGTCGGAGGTTTGTCGGCGGCAGCCCGCGAGGGATCGGCACTCAGCTTCGGCTTCACTCTGTGAGCTGCGAGAAATGCATCTAGATCGGCGCGGCTATAGATAACCATCCGGTCGATTCTCAAAAATGGCGGGTCGAGTCCAAGCCGCCGCCGCTTCCGAAGCCACGGTCCTGTGAATGGGTACTGAACAGATGACAGAGAAGAAACTACCGATGACCGTAGCTGAGGCCGGACGGAGGGGCGGAAACGCCCGGGCGAAAAAGTACTCCCGCCAACAACTGCAAGTGAAGGGAAAATACGCGCAGAGTTGGCGAGGGGTAACCGGAGCATCTTTGAAAAGAGGATAGCACCGACCCTCATAGACTTCCTGAAAAAGCAATTCCAACCCTTCACTGAAACGCGATTTGCGCCCAAGCCCAAAACACTTGATTACTGCCTCTTCGGGGCAGACATGCTCTACAAGTCAGACTTGGTTAATCTGCGTCTCGATGAGATCACGGACCAACACGCCGGACGGTTTGCTTCCAAATACTTCAACCTTTCCCCTTCGACAGCCAACTGCGCATACATCGTCGTGCCCTTTCGCTGGCGGTCCAATGGGGTAAGATTGAGCGGATGCCGAAAATCAGCTTGGCGAAGGGTGAACGCCGGAGAGAGCGAGTCCTGACCGATGACGAAGCGTCACGTTACCTCGGTGCTTGCCCTCACCCGTGGAAGGATGCCGCAACGCTGATACTCGGAACGGGCCTGCGTCCCGGCGAAGTGTTCAAGTTGCGGTGGGATTTCGTGCTGCTGAACGGGCACGGCGGATTGATTCAGGTTTCAGAAGGAAAGAAGCTCGCAGAACTTCTCCAAGTCGATATTACCGCCGGAGACGATCGCGACGATCGGACCCTGGCCAGCATTGCCTGTCAAGGCGGCTGCGAGCGGCAATGCGCCAGCGCCTTCGGAGATGATTCGCACCTTCTCCGCCATCAATCGTATCGCCCTTTTCGTCTCGTCCAGAGTGACGACGATGGAACCGTCCACCAAGGGTTTCATTCGTTGCCACATTCGCGGAAAGACGCTCGGGCCGCCCGCCCCGTCCACGAACGAAGACTTCCAATCCGTGAAGACCTGGGGCGACCCCTTTTTGAACGAAAGCGCCGCGGGGGCGGCAGTCTCCGGTTCGGCGCCCCAGACCTTGACCTCCGGCTTGAGCGCCTTGATAGCGCTGGCGACTCCCACGACAAGCCCGCCACCCCCGATGCTGGCAATCACCGCGGCAGTATCGGGCGCGTCTTCAAGAATCTCCAATCCCATGGTCGCATGCCCGGCGATGAAGTTGTGATCGTCAAACGGATGCACGAACGTCCCCTCGACTTCAGGGAACGAACGCTCCTCAAGGGCCTTCCAAGCAATATCGTAAGAAACCGGAACGAGTCTTGCGCCGAGCGCCTTCATGCGCTCAATCTTCGACGCGGGCGCCGTCTCAATCACCACGACGGTGCAAGGCACTCCCGCCTTTTTCGCAGCGTAGGCGACGCCTTGGCCCGCATTTCCCGCGCTGATCGTCCACACTCCGCGCGAGCGCTCGGACTCGGGCAGCAGGGCCACGGCATTGGCGGCGCCGCGCAGTTTATAGGCATTGATCGGCTGGAGGTTCTCGAGCTTCAGCCGGATGTCGGGGTACTCCGGCCCCAAGGGCAGGCGGATGAGCGGCGTGCGCACGATGGTCTCGGCAATGCGCTCGCGCGCTTCCCGTATTTCCGCCAGCGATATCGGGCGGATTTCTTCCGACGTCGTGGATGGCCAGTCTTTGAGTTTGTCGGTCATGGCCCCTCGATTTAAAAACTTCGATCCTGACTCTGCCTGTGCCTGCTCGTGGTTGTCACGAACCGGCAAGCACTCGGTAGAGGGTTCATCGCTCAAACCTCCCCAATTCCTACGCTAAGGTTCAAACCAATCAGCTTAAGCTGCCTTGCGTTGTCCACGCAACATGAGACAGATCGCCGGAAACTTGGCGCGCCTAGTACTCCGCCATCTAACGCCGTTAGCCCCGGCAACGTAGCGCGTCTATAATGGCATCGGCGCTGTTAAGCAAATCTTCCCTCTTGGCGTGGCGGTCAGGTTTTCTCACGCCTTTCCCCCTGTGTGGATTCGTCGCACCAATGAGCGACTTCACGTGTTACCAAACGACTTGCACGTTTGGCACTCAGGCAAATGACGAAGCGTTGCAGCGGGGAATTGTTTTAAAACTGGAGGTAGGACCGTTTGCAGCACTATTGTGCGGTCCATCCTCCATCGATGAGGATGTCAGTGCCGGTAATGAATCCGGACTCGTCCGAGCACAAGAACACCACCAACGCACGTATCTCCCGCATCTCGCCCCAGCGTCCGAGCGGGATTTTTGCTGTGAATTCAGCCGCACGCGCGGAATCGGCTAGCAGTGCTGTGTTAATTTCCGTGGGAAAGGGTCCGGGACTGATGCCATTGACGGTAACTCCGTGGGGTGCCAACTCTAACGCCAGAGCTTTGGTCATGCCCAGTAAGCCGAATTTCGTTGCACTATAGGCGGAGCGCCCTGCCAGGGAGACGTGTGCCATTGTCGAGGTAACGTTGACGATACGCCCGAATTTCTTTTGCACCATCCCCGGTGCGAAGGCGCGAGTGCACAGAAACGGCCCGTCCAAATTTACCGCCATGACGTGATGCCATTCTGTCAAAGTGAATTCGCAGAGTGGTTTGCGGAGGTTGATTCCAGCGTTGTTGATCAAAATATCAGGCACACCTGGCCCGGCGCGCACGTAATCGGCCAAGCGTCTGACTTCTGACTCTTGGCCAACATCGGCAGTAACAGCGTACGCATTGCCTCCTCGATCTAGAATCCCCGCACGGACCTTCTCCAAGAGTTCTGCCCCGCGTGCCACCAGCACTACGTCCGCGCCAGCCCCCGCCAGCGCCTCGGCCATCTCTTTGCCCAAACCTCGGCTAGCTCCCGTGACAATAGCCAACCGCCCTTCCAAACATTTCTCTGTCATTCCCTCATGCTCCTCACCGAGAGTACTTGAGGTATTTCCTTGCCTCCCTGAACGCGATTGGGCTGCTCAAGCAGGACGCCCCTGGACGATCGGGAGCGCTATGGCCTTGGCCGATGAGGCGGTCCACAATAAGAGAAAGACGAGCTAGGGCTCGCTCCGGCCATCGCTTTGGCGCGGACTATTGCTGGGTGTTCCCCACCACATGACGGTTTTCTCGGCCAAATCCATCGGCTGGCGACAGTGATACCACCCGCCGGGGGAAAGGGTGTCGGGGTATTCATGAACCAACATGCCCGGCACGTTCCTCTCTAACTCTTTCGGAACGGTGGCATCCGGCCGGGCGACAAACGATCCCCAATGGGAATAAGGCGTGGAGGAGTTGTTGCAAATGGCCCACATGTGATTGTCGGCGCAACGGGTGGACACCTCGCGCTGGTTGAGCGTGTCGAGGCAATTCTGGCCCTTGTCTCTCGCATTGCTGAAGGAATGGATCATCACCGTCGCGCCTTTTTCCCGGTAGGCCATGTAGACCTGCGGCCAGCAGACATCGTAGCAGATCGCCAAGCCGACTTTCACGCCACGAATTTCGTGCGTCACCAGGCGGTTGCCGGCCGAGTAGTACTTCTGGTCGTCCTCCGTGCAAAAGCATTTGTCGTAGCGATCGACGATTTTGCCGTCCGGGTCGATCAGATAGATACAATCGGTCGGCTTGGTGTTCGCGTCCAGAAAGTGGGAAGAACCCAGAGCCAACCAAAGGTTCAAATCCTTGGCCAAGGCGCGCAATCCGGCAGTCTCCTTGCGCAGCGCTGCCCAGTCATAGTGATCGAATGACGGGAGGTCGCACCCCGGGTATCCCGACAGACTCGCCTCGGAAGTATGGAGCAAATGTGCGCCCTGAGCGGCTGCCCGATGCATGAAATCCTGAATGTACTTGGCATTCTCGGCGGGACTCGCACTGACGGGAAACTGGCAGGTGGCGATGCGGAGTTTCTGGCTGGCGTCTGTGTTCACCCTCTCCGGTCGCGGCGACTCGGCGGCGTCTGGCAATCCCCTCGCGCCTGATAGAGACGACAGAGCATGGAGGCTGGCGGCGCCGGCGAGAGCCTTGCCCGCCGTCTGGACGGCCTGGCGCCGCGTGACTCTGGGAACGGATGATACCAACATGATCCAGATCCTCCTTTTTGGTTCTAAACAGAGATTTCGACTTTCAATTCTCGACTGGTGTTTAATGTATATCTCATCTCGACCGAGTTCAACCGTCCGTTGAAAGCACTGTTAACAGGCCTCACTCAGGTCCGTGGCACCCGCTGCCTTGTCCGTCTGCTGACGGGCACCCTCCGCCTCTGCAGGTGCTCCGGAGTGATTGACGATCCGAACGGAATATCATACGATCATCGCCAATACCAAATTCGGGTGCATGTCCATGGAACGCAGAAGATTTCTCAAAAGCGCGGGTATCGCAGGCGGACTGTTGACCGCACTGCCGTTTTCCCGAAGCTACGGGGCGCCGGCCGATGATGGGTTCCCGTTGGTGGACCTCCACGTTCACCTCACTCCGACTTTCACGATCGACCAGGTGATGGAGATCTCCAAAAAGACGGGCGTCCAGTTTGGCATCATGGTGAATCCTGGAGGCGCCGTAACTGACGACGCGGGCCTCAAACGGTTCGTCGATTCTCTCAAGCCATATCCGGTCTACTACGGTCTGCAGCCGATGAGTCCAGGCTGGTCCAAGAGCTTTTCGCCCGAAACCATCAATCTGCTGGACTATGTTGAGATGGACCCCCAGACCATTCCCAACGGCAATAAGTACGGAGAGACGCTGCGCATCTGGAATTTCGATACCTATGTTGATGACCCGGAGAAGTTCATGGAGATATACATGACTCACAACCTGGAGGTCATCAACAACAATGAACCGCTGAACATCTTCGGGTGGCCGCTATTCCTGCCGGTTTGCATTGCGCGTGACTACTATACGCTTTGGACCGAGGAACGAATGCAGACCATCATCGCGGCCTTGAAAAGGAAAGGTCTCGCCGTCGAGATAAACGACATGGCCCATACGCCGCATGAGAAATTCATCGGCATGGCCAAAGAACAGGGGCTGAAGTTTACGTTCGGCTCCGACTCCCGTAATCAGATAGCCGGCCGACTCGACTTCTGCAAGTATATTGCAAGAAAATGCAACCTGAAGAAAGAGGACTTCTTCCTGCCTAAACGATCTCTCGCCAGGGCCTAGCCGCGTCGCGCTGCCTCTTCCTCGCTGACGGGCTCACGGAGTCTCTGGAGGCGTGCCAATGACGAAAGCTACCGGCGTAAATCGAAGAGACTTTCTGGCGGCGTGCGGTGCTGCCTTGGGGGCGGCGCGAGTGGCGGCGAGCGCACCCCAGGCAGAGCCCGAAGCCGCCAAGGTGCGCTTTGGGGTGCGCACTCCCTTGCCCGAAAACTTGAGCTTGCGTGAGCGCGCCTTATTGGTCAAGCGGCTTGGGTATGATGGCATCGAACTGGGCAACGAATGGTCAGACAAGCCCCTGGCATTTCTTCAGGATCAACTTGCCGGCACAGGGGCGGCCGTCAGCGCGGTGGTGGGATCCATCCAGCTTCTGGACACGGACCCCCTGACTCGCGCCCACGCCGTGGACGTGGATCGCCAGCGCCTGGAGTTGGCGCGTGCGCTCGGAGCCAACAACATCATTGAAGTCCCCGTCTTCGGACCCAATAAATTCCAGGACCTCTCTCCGCTCATGACGGCCCGCGAGGTTGAGGAAAGGCTGCTGGTCGCGGAGCTCAAGGAATTGGCGCCGGACGTCGAACACACGCAGGTCAACTTGATGCTCGAACCGTGCAATCGGAAAGAAACCCACTTCCTGAACCTTCAGAGCCAGGCAGCCCGGTTTATCGAAGCCGTCGATGCCCCCGGCTTCAAGCTATTGAGCGACTTTTATCATATGCAGTTGGAGGAGCGGGACATTGGGGCCACGTTGCGGGAATACGGAAAGTACACCGTCTACGTTCACCTGGCAGACGGGAAGGCGCGCACCGAGCCGGGCTCTCTGCCTTTCGATTACCGCCCGGGATTCAGGGCGCTGAAAGACTGGGGATTCTCGGGGTGGCTGAATATGGAGTGCCGCGCCACCGACAATCCGGAAGCGGCGCTGGCTAGAGCGCTCGCGTACATCAAGAAGCAGTGGGCCGAGGCGTAGTCAACGTCACCCCCGTTCTATAACAGACCTTCGCTGCCCTGTGCGAGCGGGCCAGGACCGAGACCTTATTGCTTCGTTGGGTCCGGGCTGACACGGATGAGCTTCTTGCCGAAGTTCTCGCCTTTGAGCAGCCCGATCAATTCGCGGGGAGCGTTTTCCAGTCCGTCCGTGATATCTTCGCGGCCCTTGATACGTCCCGCCCGGAGCCAGCCTTTCATGTCGGATATGAAATCGCCGATCTGGGAGTAGTAATCGACGACAATGAAACCCCGGAAGGTCAGCCGCTTGACAAGAATGTCCCGCAGGAGCAGCGGCACGCGGTTTGGTCCATCGGGCGACCCCGTCGCGTTGTAGTGTGCTATGAGGCCGCAAACCGGGACCCGCGCAAAGTTATTGAGCAGCGGTCGCACTGCTTCGAAGATCTCTCCACCGACATTTTCAAAGTAAATGTCGATGCCATTCGGACAGGCAGCTCGGAGGCGACGGGCTAAGTTCGGCTGCCGGTGGTCGAGGCACTCGTCAAATCCGAGTTCTTCCCTGACATAGTGGCACTTCTGTTCTCTGCCAGCGATGCCGATGGCGCGGCATCCTTTCACCTTGGCGATCTGTCCCACCACCGAACCGACTGCACCCGAAGCTGCTGCCACCACCAACGTCTCCCCCGGTTGCGGTTTGCCGATGTTAAGTAGACCAGTATAGGCGGTGAGGCCCGGCATCCCGAGCACACCCAGTGCGTACGAGATGGGTCCAAGGTTCTGATCGACCTTCCGCACACCCTCGCCATCGGACAGGGAATACTCCTGCCAGCCGGTGCTGGCGACCACGACGTCCCCCGGTGTGTAAGGCGAAAGGTTCGACGTTACGACCGTCGAGACGGCGCCGCCTTCCATCACGCCTCCTACTTCGACGGGGGGCGCGTAGGAGGGCGCCGCGCTCATGCGACCGCGCATGTATGGGTCAAGGGAGAGATACACTGTGCGAAGCAGCATCTGGCCTGGGCCAGCCTCGGGAACCGCAGTCTCAACCAGTTTAAAGTTATCAACGCTCGGCTCGCCGTGGGGGCGCGAAATGAGAAGAATCTGGCGGTTCTTATCGGCTGTCATGATGCCTCCATCGGCACTTCGGTCGAAACACTCGACGTTCTTCCCGGTTACAACTGACGCAAGGCTCCTGCGACTGGAATCGTCCGTGCAATAAGAGGAACGGAAAAACACAGCCCAGCGAACAAAAAAAGGAGATTGCTTCAGCGGCTTTGCCATCGATGATTTCCCTGCGGTACGAATTCCTGCGGCCAACCCGCGTTAGCGCCCACCGCCCGGTTTCGTGCTGAACCAGATGGCGTTAAGAGCATCGGAGCGCGCCGCCACGATGTCTGGCCAGCCGTCCCCATCGAAGTCGGCGAAGGCCATGCCGTACACGGTGCCCTTGCCGTCGTTCCAGGGGACCTCGTGAAATGTGCGGCCTTGCCCGGTGTTGAAGTACACCGATCCGGGCTGCTCCACATAGCCCACGATGATGTCCGGCCGCTTGTCGTGATTCAGGTCGGCGACCGCCACGCAGTACGGCGGCCGCTCGGGGCCGGGAAGCCTCACCGGTTCTCCGAACTGGCGTCCGCCGCGATTAAAGATGATGAAGGTAGCCTTGAGGCGTTCATCGATGATCGCAAGATCGGGCCGCCCGTCGCCGTCGAAATCGCCGGCCGCGCCCATGCGAATCCACGCTTTGGCTGGCCCTACCCTGGTCGAGGTCGGGAAGTGCCCCTTGCCGTCATTCCAAAGCACGATGCTCTGGCCGCCGTCGCGATGAGGCACGAACAGGTCGAGTGCTCCATCGCCGTCGAGGTCCGCCGCTACGATGGAAGTCGCCGATTCTGTCGGGAGCGCTTCGCATGCGGGAAAGCGGCCCTTGCCGTCGTTGAGGCAGACGAAACTCGGAGTGGGGACTTGGGGGCCTTTACCGGGTTTTCCGTCCACCAAGTCCGGATAGTCGCCGCGGTTGGCGGCCACGATGTCCGGATAGCCGTCGCCGTTCAGGTCGGCCAGGGTCACGTAACGCGTAGTCCAGTTGGGGCTGCCAAATGTTCCGGCCTCGGTAAAGTGTCCGTTGCCGTCATTCAGGTAGACAAGTTTGCGATCGGGCGCATCGTTGCTGACCACGATGTCCAAGTGGCCGTCGCCATCGACATCGGCCAGCGCTGCCGAATAGGTGCGGCCGGGCGCCGTCCCCAGGTTACTGGCGATGAAGCCACCATGGCCATCGTTCAATAGCACGCGACTGAAGAGCGGCCAGTGCCGACCTTTGCCGAGAACGATGTCCGGCAGGCCGTCTCCGTTGAGGTCGCCCACGCTCACGCCGGCCGAGGTTTCGGCGTTCTCTTCAAGCAGTAGAAAGCGATCAAAGAAACGTAGGACCGGGGTCGATGCCGGTTGCGCCTGGGCCTGGCTGGCGCAGTAGGTACCGCAGCAACAAACGGCAAGGCATGCGCAGGCTGCCAACAGAACACCTGAAAACAGCACTCCACGCGGCGCTCCCATTCGGTTAAATTACCACAACGGCTCCGGTTTAGCGTAGGGCCGCTCATAGCGCACGTTGGGCATGACAACTAGCTCGGCCCCCACGACAGCGTAAACACGTTCACCACTGGTAACGGTTTCGACGATCACTTTGAATGTGGCCTGGTCGCGGCACAGACTCCCATCCGATCGCGGTCGCAACTGTCACCAGTATCCTCAGCATATCCGCTCCCTGGTTCTCGACTCGCCCCTGCCGGAGTTTGTAAACATCGATGAACAGGAACTCGCCAATTTAAATGAGGCGCTGTCAGCAGTGCTGGACAGCAGCGATGGCAGCCTCACCGCGCGATTTCACAATTATTTCGCGAGCCTTAGTGGAAAGGTCTTTACAATCAGCTATCGGTTGAAAGAAGGCGGGATGGTCACGTTAGATTATGGCCGCAATGAAATGTTGAGCATTATTAGCTGTCCCCAAGACGTTCTCGTGCTGCGGCGAGGTCCTCCGCGCGGCCCCTGTTGGCAGAATGCCTTTCCCAATACGGAGTTTCCGGCGCCCCGGATAATCGGACCGCAATCGCCGAAGCGCACCGCGCCGTCAGCCCACTACTCGACCAAGTCCTGACCGATTGAACCCAGCAACAGCGACGATGTATTTGTCTGATTTGACCTTGACGGTCGCGCCAAGGTGCTGACTAATGGGAACGCTGGGCTATAATATGACGTTCTGAGCTGACTTCAAGGGAAGTAATGGTGATTGCCGGCAAGATCTCAGCAGTTCTTATGGCATTCCCAGTTTGCGCGAGCGTGCAATCAGGTGCTGCGGGTAGCGGGCCATGGCCGGCTGTTCGTGATGCTTGACCGGTCCACCCAGGACGACATTACTCGACGGGCGCCGCACGATCTTGGCTGGCTCGTCGGTATCGAGATATTGTTTAGTCTATCCAAAACAGGAGAATAAGAGCCGTGATTTCCAAATACTATCCAGCGTCTCTGCAGGTGAACGGCGGGCCGATACATAGCGGCGGAGAGTGGTCCGGCTTTGTGGCATTTGACGCGCCTGGTCTTACACTCGGGCAACTCGAGCAGGTAGCCCGTTACTACTACGGCCTCGGCTATGGCTACTTGTGTCCCACGATGGTGACCGCGAGCGAGGAAGCCTACCGTTCCAACCTCCCGGTCTTTCTCAAAGCGCGCGACTATGCTTGGGGCAAGGGCATTCTGCCGCCTCACCTGGAAGGCCCGTTTCTCGCTCCGGAGTGCATCGGCGCGCACAATCCGGCGTTGCGCGCGGATCCGACTGTGGAATACGCCGCGAAGCTAGTGGAGTGGTCCGGCGGCTTCATCGGCTGGGTGACGATGGCGGCGGAACGGCCGGGCGCACTTGAGGTCATCCGTTACTTTGCCGGAAAGGGAATGAGTGTCAGCCTGGGCCACCAGAATCCGACTCTCGAAAACATTCAGGCGGGAATTGCGGCGGGCTCCACCGGTTTCACGCATGTCCTGAACGCCGCCACACGGGACAAGATCGGTGTCAAGGATCTGCGCATGATCGTGCAGTTCACCGACCGGCGAGCGTTTTCGATGATCATACCGGATTCGATTCACGTTCCGGGGTACGCAGTAAAGCTGATGGCCGACGGCAAGGGCCCCGACAAAGTGATCCTCGTGGCGGACGAAAGCCCGCTGATCGGCGCGCCGCCTTCCACCACGCACCAGCTATGGGGCCGCACGTTTGAGGTGCGCGTCAACGAAGCAAGCTACCAGTACACAGAACCTCTGAGCGGCTCCTGCACGTCGCTGATCGAGTGCATGAACCTCGCGATTGGGTTCGGCGTTCCACGCGAGACGGTGGAGCGCGCCGTGACCAGCAACGCGGCCGCGTTTCTCAAGCCGTCGCTCGATCGGTTCGGCATCCGCCTCGACGAAGCACCCGTCCACAGCCGCGGCGTCGTGTTCAGCGACGGCGTCTACACGCCTGCACGCTAGCCTAAATACTGGCTCATGGACGCGGAAGGTTCGAATGTAGTAAGTGGGTAGAGTATTTTACCCCCTCCCGGCCGATCAGGATGCAATTCCCCCGGTTCACATCAAACCCATAAGACAGGCTCCCTTTTGAGCCGCTGTTGACACGCCAGAGCGTTGCAGACAAGTTCGGTGGGATTCTCCGCGGCAATGAGGTCGATCTTCCTCGATTGGACGTTTTCCAGAGCCTTCGACATCCCGCGAAGAATTGAATTCTGCTACGGCAATGTGGGTCTGACCCATTCTGCTACGTTGTGCGTTATCTCCAAAGACGAGCCGACCAAGCCCTCACTTTAACCATCGGTGAATCAAGGAGTACCGAAGGGAGTCCAGGCGGCGCCCACCCCCGACCTGCTGATTTTCGATCAGCCGCTCTCTCCTCCCCATAAGTCCTTCATTTTCAATATAAGCTTTTCCATGCTTGGGAATATGATGGTCGGAAAGTGACCTACGAGGAAGTCAGCTTGTTTGTGCTAAGTAATTTATTTACAATGAGTTGGTGAGCCGTGAGGGAATCGAACCCCCAACCTACTGATTAAGAGTCAGTTGCTCTACCGATTGAGCTAACGGCCCATCAAATGATTTACGGGAGCTTCGTAGGACGGTGCAGCAGCAAACAGAGCGACTGCGTTTTCTGGCGTGCACCGAACGTACCGACGCATGATCTAGAGGTTCGAATGCGTCATTAGCCGCGCAATCCAAGACCCTTCCACGGCGGCGCGTCCCATAATTGCGACGCATTGAGTGTAACATGAACTCGACCTGCGTTTTCAAGATTTGTCGTCCGCAGACAAAACACACTTTTGGGGACGATATATGCAGACCCACGCATATGTGTGTCAAAATGCCACAAAGCAAAGGGTGATTTTCACAATGTGGAAGGATTCTGAGCGGCTATCGAATTCATAACAAAGCAGATCGCAAAAATTATTCACATCTTTTGCATCTTTACCCACTTTTCCATTTCAAGGTGCTAATCTAATACTGGGCTAGAGAGCTGGTTCGATAGGGCCGCTTGGGGAAGCCTGGGTAGAAATGCCGCCCTCCGGACACGATCCGTCGCCAACCGGGCAATTGCGTGGTGAGGAATTTCCTGGCCCAAGTGAGTTGTCTTTGAGCATTGACGCGTTCCCGCGCGGTTGTTAAGATGGTTTGATTTCGAGGTAGTGAGGAGACTTTCTTATGGACCGTTTGACCCGCCACGAACTAAAGCAGGACGAACTCAAGGAATCGCTGGACCAACTCGAGCAGTACTTTACGACGCATCTAAAGGAAATCGTGACGGTGGCGATTCTGGCGATTGTGGTGGTGGGCTCAGCGGTGGGCATGAAGTACTACCTCAGCGAGCAGGAAGCCAATGCGAATCTCGATCTTGCTGCCGCCTTGCGGACTTTCCAGGCCTATGTGGGGACCGTCGCGCCGGGAAGCATGCCCCCCGGTACGGAAAGCTATCCGACCACCGCCGACAGGTACAAGGCAGCGCTGTTGAAATTCAACGCCATTGCAGCCAAGTACCGCCTGTTCCCCCGGCCGAAAGCCGCGGGTATTGCGCTTTATCACGCGGGGCTCTGCGAGTCCCTGATTGGAAACTCCACCGTGGCCATTAATACTCTGCAAGACGCCAGCCGCGATGGAGACCGAGACATCTCCTCGTTGGCTCAGTTGGCTCTGGCGGACGAGTTTCTCAAGACCGGCAAGACGCAAGAAGCAGACAAAATCTATCAGAACCTTGCCGACCATCCCACTTTGACGGTGCCCAGGGCGACGGCTCTGATGGCGTTGGCGGATTCCATGAAGAGTTCCCAGCCGGCGCGCGCGCGGCAGCTTTACGATCAAATCCGGAAGGAATTCGGCTCGCAACCCGCCGTTGCGCAAATCCTGAATGAAGAGATGGCGAACCTGCCGCAGGGTGGCGGCGGGCAATAGCCGCGGGCCGACGCCATTCCGCCGAACGGCCGCAGCGCCGGTCCTCAAAGACACCTCGGTGTGACCACTCCAATCCAGCTCGAACGGCAACGTCGCCGCTATGCCCGATCCAACGATCAAAACCCCTGCCGCCGGCGCCAAGAGCGAGGCCGATCCCTCCGTGCGGCGTGAAGTTCGCTTGCGCAAAAACCCGCAATTCTTTGGTTTCTGGCAGCGTGCTCAGATTCTCCTGGCCAGTTGGGCAGGTTCTCTTGCCGTACTGCTCGTCGGGCGCAGCCTGCGCTGGGAAGTTCACGGTTGGGAAAATTGGGAAGCCGCCACGAAGCTGGGCAAAGGACTGATTTACACTTTCTGGCATCGCGAAATCTTTTCCGCTTGCTGGTTCTGGAGAAAGCGTGGAATCGTGGTGATGACCAGCCGGAACTTTGACGGCGAGTACATCGCCAGGATTATCCAAAAACATGGCTACGGAGCGGCGCGTGGCTCCAGCACTCGGGGAGCGTCGCAGGCCCTGACGGAAATGATTGAGTGCTTGCAGAAGGGGCGGGATGCGGCTTTTACCATCGACGGGCCACGCGGGCCGCGATGGGTTGCCAAGCGTGGCTCGGTGATGCTTTCCAAGGCGACCGGCGCCGCCATTCTCTGTTTTCATGTGGCCCTGCGCCGAGCCTATGTTTTCCGCCGAACCTGGGACTTGACGCAGTTCCCGTATCCCTTTTCGCAAGCGGCGGTATTTATCGCCCTGCCCATTGCGGTTGCGCCGCAGGCCGGCGAGGAGGACCAGGCCTCCTGGCTCCAGCAAGTGCAGGCTACACTCGATGATTTGCGGCGGCAAGGGGAAGCGTGGGTGGCGAAAGCGGAAAATGGAAAATAGAATATGGAAACTGGAAACTGGAAAATATAAAATAGAAAGTTGAAAATGGAATGCGGAGCTCGGACTTCATTCTCCATTTTCCAGTTTCCAGTTTCTATTTTCCAGTTTCTGCTTCTGCAAAGCGCTTGAGTACGGGGTACAGGGCTTCCGCCTGGGTTCGCGTCTGCGCAAGGCTTCTTGAGCAATCAATCGCATAGTCGGCGCGGCGGCGCTTCTCTGCGGAGGGAATCTGGGATGCCACTCGCCGGAGGGCATCTTCACGGGAGAGACCGGTCTTCGCCATCAGCCGTTCGATTTGCTGTTCAGGACGGCACCATGCCACCAGGATTTTTTCGAAGCGATCCGCGACCCCGGCCTCATAAATCACTGCGGCGTCGACAACGATCACGGCTCCGGGCCGCCCCGCGCGCAACTCCGCGGCGAGTTCATCGACGCGCATGACCAGGCTGGGGCGTACGATCGCGTTGAGTTCCCGGAGTTTTTCCTGGTCAGCAAAGACAATCGAGCCCAGGCGCGCGCGGTCGATTTCACCGTCCGGCCTTAGAATCCCCTGCCCGAAGCGCGCCACAACTTGCTGGTGGACGGGGTGGGAGCGCCGGAGCAACTCGTGGCCCACACGGTCCGCGTCGATCACTCTGGCTCCCAACTCCTCCAGGATGCGCGCCACGGTGCTTTTTCCGGAGGCGATCCCACCTGTCAATCCGAAGTTGCGAGGCATAGGAGCAGTGACGAGTGATGAGTGATGAGTGAAGAGCAAAACGCTTCGCCTAAATTTCCAGCAGGTAGTTTAACACAGCGCGGCAAAGCCGGAACCAAATGCAGATTCAAATGCAGATTCTTCGCTTCGCTCAGAATGACATGTCATCCTGAGCGAAGCGAAGGATCTGCTTTTCTTCCTGCGCCACCAAGAAACTCGCCTCGAGTACTACGAGGAAAAGCCCGCCGGCGGTGCTGCCCGCGAGCACGCTCTAGTGACGTAGCGACGCTATCTTGTTATATATTCAAAGCAGGGGATTTGGAAGCCGAGAGCCAGGCGGAAACAGGGAATTCATGGAAGCGGAGCGAAGGTGCGAAAAATGCGGCCAGATGATACCCTGGGGGGTAGGGAAGTGCCCTGCCTGCGGCGACGACCCGGGGCTTCTCTGGTCGCTGTCGCGCAACGAACTTCTGCTGGCGAGTCTCGCCGCCCTGATCGTCCTCTTTATTGCCACGGGCTTTTCGGTGACGGCCTATCATGCGAAGGAGCGCTCTTTGGCCCAACGGTGGTACGTCCGGGGCGAGCGGGACCTCACGGCAGGCCATTCGGAAGCGGCCATCGAGGATTTCCGGACCGCGCTGATTTACTCGCATAACGACCCGCTGATTGAATTTAAGCTGGCGCACGCACTGACCGCGGCCGGCCATCTCCACCAGGCGCGCGCCTACCTGCTGGCCTTGTGGGAGAGAGAGCCTGGCAACGGCACGGTCAACCTGGAGTTGGCGCAGTTGGCGGCCCGGTCGGGGTTGGTACAGGAGGCTGTTCAGTACTATCACGACGCCCTTTACGGGCAGTGGGATGAACACCCTGCCGAACATCGCCGCCTGGCCGGGCTGGACCTGGCGGAGTTCCTTATCAAAGTTGGGCAGAAGGCTCAGGCGCAGGCCGAACTGATCGCGCTAGCCGGCGGCTTGCCAAACGATCCCCCGCTCCAGACTCGGGTCGGCTTGCTCTTAATGCAGACCGGAGAGTACGAACATGCCGCACCCCTGTTCCGCCAGGCTCTGCGGGTCAACCCCAATTACCTTCCGGCGCTCGAGGCCGCGGGGGAGGCAAGCTTCCAGATGAGCAATTACTCGGATGTCCGGCGCTATCTTTCCAGGGCGAAACATCTGGGCACTCTTTCACCGCAATCCCAACAGCGCCTGGAGACTGCCACCTTGATTCAGCAGAGCGATCCCCTGGCGCCTCGCCTTAGGGCACAGGAGCGCGCCTCGCGCGCCCTCGCGGCGTTTGACCAGGGCCTGGAACGGCTCAACCAGTGCGCCGCGGCCCGCGGCATGTCCTTCGATAATGGACCTCAGCAGTCCGACCTTCAGCAGTTGCACGCGCAGGCTGCGGCCCTCCAACCGAAGGCGACCGGGCGCAACCTGGCTCACGATCCTGATTTACTGCTCGAGGCGACGGACATGGCTTACCAGATCGAGCAGGTCACCGAGCGTGTCTGCGGGGAACCGCAGGGCCTTGACCTTGCGCTGTTGCTTCTCTCACGTATTCAGGAAGGAGCGAACGAGTGAGCAGCCTCTCCACACCGCCGGCAGCCGCGCCCACGCAGGGAAGTCCTCCTCAGCAAGCCGGGATCCTGGCCGAGATTCGACGACGTTTGCGACTTGGAAGTGGCGGGCTGACGCTGGGCGAGCAGCAGGTTTTTCTCCTCCTGGCGGTGATCATCGGCCTTTTCTCAGGGCTGGCGGTGGTCCTTTTCCGCATTGCGATTGAGTATACACACCTGGTCCTTTTCGGGTCCGGCTTATCGATTGCGCCGCATCGGGCCCTCCTGGCGCCCACTGTCGTGGGATTGATCGTGGCTCTGCTGGTGATGAGAGTGTTCCCGCGCACACGTGGCAGCGGGGTGAACCAGACCAAAGCCGCCGTCTACATTTACGATGGATTCGTGCCCTTCCGGACGGTCATCGGGAAGTTTGTGACCTGCGCGTTGGCCATCGGCAGCGGACAGTCCCTGGGCCCCGAAGACCCTTCTTTGCAAATGGGCGCGGGCATTGCTTCCGCCCTGGGCCGGCGCATGCGTTTTTCGCGCGACAAAGTGCGGTTGATCGCTCCCGTGGGGGCGGCGGCGGGGCTGGCGGCGGCGTTCAATGCTCCCATCTCGGCTGTTCTGTTCGTGATTGAGGAAGTCATCGGGAAGTGGACCGCGGGCGTGCTGGGCGCTATCGTTCTATCCGCCGTCTCGAGCGTTGTCGTGGCGCGGTGGTTCCTGGGCGACCAGGCCCTGTTCGGCATACCTGTCTATCACCTTGTTCATCCTGCGGAGTTGCTGGCTTACGCCGCGCTGGGCGTGATCGGCGGGGCGGCCTCGCTGTTCTTCGTAAAACTCGTAGCGTATTTGCGCCCGCGGCTCAGGGCTCTGCCGCGTTGGACGCACTATTTTCAGCCGGCTCTTGCCGGCCTCGCGATCGGTGTCATGGGGCTCTGGCTACCGCAGGTCATGGGCGCGGGGTATCAATCCATCGACCAAGCCATGCACGACCAGTTTACCTGGCGCTTGCTGCTTCTTCTGGGAGTGTTCAAAATTATTGCCACGACTTTCTCTTTCGTGAGCGGGACGCCAGGCGGCATGTTTGCCCCCACGCTTTTCATTGGGGCCATGTTGGGGGCCGGAGTGGGCGGCATCGAGCGCCACTTCTTTCCCTGGCTCACGGGCTCCGTGGGCGCTTACGCACTGGTGGGGATGGGCACGCTGTTTGCCGGCTTTCTGCGTGCTCCCATGACCTCCGTATTCATGGTGCTCGAGGTGAGCGGAAACTACTCGATCATCCTGCCGGTCATGATCTCCAACACGATTGCTTACCTGATTTCGAGACGCTATCAACACGCTCCCCTTTTTGATCTGCTTTCCAGGCAGGACAACGTGGACCTTCCTTCCATGGAGGAACGCCGTGAGGAGCGCGCTTTGCTTGTCGAGGATGCCATGCAGCCGTTCCGTGACCCTATCCTGAGCAGCCTGGATTCAGTGACCGATGCAATTCGGCGTCTGGAAGGGGCCTCGGGAGACTTTTTCTTTGTCGACAATGGAAGAGGAAAATGGTACGGGGTCACCAGGGACATACTGCAGGGCGCCGTCGACGCTTGGGATTCCGATGTAGCGGTGGGCAGCGTACTGCGGGGCCCGCCGCTTCCCCACGTCCATCCCGACCACGCCCTGGACGTGGCGCTGAGCCGCATCGGCGACGCGCCCTATATCCCTGTGGTGAATCGCGCCGACATGACAAAGCTCGAGGGTGTCGTGTCTCTGGATGGAATACTGAAGGCCTACCGAGATTCAGAGTCGCTCGCCAAAACCCGGCGACGGGATGAGTGAATAGCCCACCTGCAGTTGGAATGCCCGAAGGGCATTAATATCATTAGCCGTAGGTGAAACCTACGGAGAAATGGACCTTTCCTTGTGCTTGCCCCGACCCCGGAGGGGTCGAATTCAACCCCTGCGGGGTTGGCTGTTTCTTGTAGCTGGCGCTTTCCGTAGGTTCCACCTACGGCTAATGATGTTGGGTCCCTTCGGGACCCGTCAGAGACGCTTGGGCTAACGCCCATGGGCCGTTAGCCTGGGCAGAGTTAGGTCGCCCTTTGGGGCTGCAACCAAAGATTTATGTGAACGCTTTTGTGAGCTCGCTCGTCTTTCCCTATGAGGGCCGCGATGATCGAAGCCGGGCAGGTGATTTTGAGCGAGTCCGTTGCGACAACCGAAGGCGGACGGGACGAGCTCGAAGACGCGGTTCGGGAAGACGGGCGTCTCGTTTACAAAGTTGCCTACTCGGTATTGCGGAATCATCACGACGCCGAGGATGTGGCGCAAGAGACTTTCCTGCGCTTCCTGCGGCAGCGCAAGCACTGGGCGGAAATGCGCGACCGCCGGGCCTGGCTGGCGAGAGTTGCGTGGCGAGCAGCGCTGGACCGAAAAAGGTCGCCGGCCGGCATCGCCCTCGAGGACGCGGCGGAGGCGGTGAGCAAGCTGCGGGCGAATGGCGCTGGGGCGGATGATATCGCTGCCAGCCGCCAGATGATGTCGCTGGTCGAGCGGCTGATCGGTTCACTTCCGAGCGAGCTGCGTGAGGCGTTGACGCTCTCCACGACGGAGGAACTTACCTCAGCGGAAATCGCCCAGATGCTGGGGATCCAGGAAGGCGCTGTCCGCAACCGCTTGTTCCGGGCTCGGGAAATCCTGCGCCAGAAGCTCGCGGCCGTGTTGGAGACAAGACATGCACGATGACAAGCCGGATCAATTCGTGGATGAACTGCTCGAAGCCTCGTTGAAGCAGTATCGAGCTGAAGAGCCGCGCGCCGGGCTCGAGTTGCGGGTCCTGGCGGGCGTCCGAAGCCGGCAGGGCGCGGCACGGCGCCGCCGGTTGGTGTGGGCCTTGGCGGCTTGCGCGGGAATCCTGGCCGCTATCGTTCTGGTCTTGCACTCCGCGCGCGCTCCACGTCGAGAGCCTGGGAACAGCGCTTCGGCGCCGCGGCAGGTTGCGAAGACTGCGGCGAGCCCGGGTAGCGCGGACTCCCGCATTTGGAGTCCGCGGCTCGTCCAAGGGCCTAAGGAAACACCGCGGACCGCGAAATCGGCGGTCCGCGCTACCAGGCGTCCTGAGCAGTTTCCGACTCCCATGCCGCTGACGGATCAGGAGAAGCTCTTGCTGACGTACTTCGCCAAGACAACCAAGCCCGATTTGCTTGCGGAATCCAGCAAAGCAGACGAGGCGGCCGAGATATCGAATATCAAGGTGGCCCCTTTGGAGATCGAACCGCTTGATGACTCTGAATCCGGAAAAGGAAAGTGAGGAGAAGGTGATGAGAAACCATCTGTCAATACGGTCGGTGGTCGCATTGGTGGCTTTCTGCTTGGCGCTGATTCCAAGCTCTGCAACTGCTCAGCAGGAAACCAAAGTCCAGAAGCCGGTCATGGCTTACCGCCTCGAGTTTAGCGTGCGCGAACTCGACAGTGGTAAGCGCGTGAACTCGCGAAGCTACATGATGATGGCGGAAGACGGCTCTTTTGCGAGAATTCGAGTCGGAAACAAGGTGCCGTACCAGACTGCCGAAAAGCAATATCAATACAACAACATCGGCATGAACATCGACTGCCGTCCCCACGAACAGCAGGAGGGTGTAGCTCTTGATGTCACTGTGGACATTTCGAGCGTGGCGCCACCGTCAGAGACAGCTCCGAGCTATAATCCTGTGTTTCGATCGAGTAGGAGCGAAGTTCAGAGCGTCGTGGCATTCGGCAAGCCCACACTCATTACCAGCCTAGACGATGTGGAAAGCAATCGGCGTTATGAAATTGAAGTGACCGCGACGAAGGTGAAGTAGCGCGGACGCCCCGGATCGTAGGGGCAACCCTTGTGGTTGCCCGCGGGCGGCCACAAGGGCCGCCCCTACGGTTTTACCCGCCCGGCCCGTCGTTGGAGAGGTACTGATCGAGGGAATGGAGTTCGCGCGCCAGTTCGTCCACGCGATGCTCGAGCACGTTGCGGATGGAGAGCATGGCCTTGAGGCTGCCGTCTTTGGCCACGATCGGGAAGTGCCGGACGTGCCGCTCGAGCATGTGAACGAGCGCACCTTCCTCTGTCGTGTCATCGTCGATCGTCTCGGCTGGAGAAGTCATGACGTCACTGATCTTCGTTGTCCTGGGGTCGCGTTGCTTGAGGACCACGCGAAGCATCACGTCGCGTTCCGTGAAGATGCCTTGCAGCGCGCCCGCGTCCACGACGCCAACGGCGCCTACTCCGCGCTCGGCCATCACTTCCACTGCCTCCAGCACGGATGCGCCCGGTCCTACGACCGGCGGAGGAACCTGCGCTATCTTGAGGAGACTCATCACTGCCCCCTTGAAATTGAACTCTGAAACCCTGGTTTGCTCGGTGAGTTAAGAATAGCCTTGCCTGATTCGGGAAGTCAAGGAAGTCCGCATATCGGGTGATCTGGCAGAACGCAGAGCGACAATGCCGCAAACAAATGCAGATTCTTCGCTTCGCTCAGAATGACATGTCATCTTGAGAGCGTGTGACTCTTTAGGCTTTGCGTGGCACTGACGGGCAGAGCCAGGCGCACGACCTGTCATCCTGAGCGAAGCGTGTCATCCTGAGCGAAGCGAAGGATCTGCTTTTCCCCGCGCCCCGCGGAGAAACTCACCCGATTAGACTTTTTCCGGCACCACGAAGGGCTTGCGGTAGCCGCGGTCGGCGTCGCGCAGGATGCGCGCAGCCTCCTCGTCGCCGATCACCTCCTGCTTCTCAGGATCAAAGCTGAGAGTGCGGCCGACGCGGTAGGAAGCGTTGGCCAGGTGCAGCAGCGTGGTGGAATAGTAGCCTTCCTCGACGGGCGCGTTCAGCTCTTCCTTCTTGCGGCTCTTGACGCAGTCGATGAAGTTCCTCCAGTTGTTGCCGCCCGCCTGGGCGTGTGGCCCGGGTTCCTGCTCCTCGCCCAGCCAGGACTTGTAGGAATCGTAGCCATTCATCGCCACGTAGCCCTTCGACCCGTAGAAGATGTTGCCGATAGTGTTCTGCGGTCCCTTGCGTTTGGAGCGCGCTTCGGCGGCGTTGCCGAGCGCTGCAGGCACATCGCCACCGCCAAATGCGGGCGTGCCGATCTCGGCCTCATGATTCGAGATCCAGTGGCGGACTTCGAACTCCATCATGCGCCGCTTGCCGTCCGGCATATCGAACTGCCAGGCCACGTTGAGGGTGTTGGGCGTCTTCTGGTCGTCCTCGAACATGAAGTGCCCGCCGATGGCAGAGACCTTGTTCGGAAGCTTAACGCCCAGGCCCCAGCGCGCCACGTCGAGTTCGTGGATGCCCTGGTTGCCGATGTCTCCGTTGCCGGTGTCCCAAATCCAATGCCAGTTATAGTGGAAGCGGTTCTTGGTGAAAGGCTTCATGGGGGCGGGGCCTGTCCAGAGGTCGTAGTGGACGCCTGCGGGCACTGGTTGCTCCTCGGCGTGTCCGATCGTGTTGCGCCACTTATAGCAAAGCCCGCGCGAGAGGTAAACGTCTCCAATCAAGCCGTCCCGCATCTTCTGCATTCCTTCGATGATCGCCTGGCCGGAGCGGCTGTTCGTGCCGTGCTGCACAATCCGGTCGTACTTCTGGACGGCGCGAAGCAGTTGCCGGCCCTCCCACCAGTTGTGGGAGAGAGGCTTTTCGACGTAGACGTCTTTGCCCGCTTGGCAGCCCCAGATGGCTTGCAGAGAATGCCAGTGGTTGGGCGTGGCGATGGAAATCGCGTCAATGGACTTGTCATCCAATAGCTTGCGCAGGTCGATGAATCGCGCCGGCCGCTTGACTCCCATCTTTTCGACTTCCGCCAAGCGCTGGTCAAGGACGTTCTCATCCACGTCGCAGAAGGCGGCGAGTTCCACGTCCTGCATGTGGCAGTACTCTTCCACGTGCGACCAGCCTTGTCCGTGCAGGCCAACCACCGCAATGCGGACGCGGTCGTTCGCGCCAAACACTCGCTCCGGATGGGTCAGGAAAGTAACACCGCTCAGTGCGGCCATTCCTGCCCCGACGCGGGCGCTGTTCTTTAAGAATTCTCTGCGGTTAATATCGTCCGGCATGATGCCTCCTCAAATGCGTATCTGCAATGACCGTCCATTATACGCCAATACGGGACCTGTATGGGCGGCCCTTGTGGCCGCCCTGCCGGGCAACCACAAGGGTCGCCCCTACGTCGCTGGAACAATCCGCTTGCCATGGCGTCAGAGAGGCATGTAACCTGAGAGCGTGACTGAATGTCTGTTATTCGGCAGGAGGCTTTGTTATGGCTGCTACAGAAACCATGGTTCGAGCGCCTGAGCGAGTGGGGAACAGCGCCCGGGTGAAGGAAATCCTAAGCTGGTACGAAAGTGACAATCCGGGGACTAAGACGAATCTGGCGCGCATACTGAACTCTGGCCGGTTGGCAGGAACCGGCAAGTTCGTAATTCTGCCCGTGGACCAGGGCTTCGAGCACGGTCCCGCCCGGAGCTTTGCGGTCAACCCGCCGGCTTACGATCCCAATTATCACTTCGAGCTGGCTCTTGCGGCAGGTTGCAATGCCTACGCCGCGCCGCTGGGATTCATCGAATCCGGCGCGAACCGGCACGCGGGTGAAATTCCGCTCATTCTGAAAATGAACAACCATGACCTGCTGCATGACGAAAAAGATCCGATGCCGGCCGTGACCGCAAGTGTAAAGGACGCCTTGCGCCTGGGCTGCGTGGCCGTCGGGTTCACGATTTACCCGGGCTCGTCGGCCGCACAAACCATGTACCAGCAACTGCGCGAAGCGGCGGAGGAAGCGAAGGCCAACGGGCTGGCCGTAGTGGTCTGGTCGTACCCGCGCGGCTCGAGTCTGAGTAAGGAAGGCGAGACCGCTATCGACGTGTCAGCTTACGCGGCGCAGATTGCGGCGCAATTGGGTGCGCATATCATCAAAGTGAAACTGCCCAGCGCGTACCTGGAGCAGCCGGAAGCAAAGAAGGTTTACGAAAAGGTGGGCATCCCCATCGGGACGCAGGCCGAGCGCGTTCGCCACGTCGTTCAGAGCGCCTTTGACGGGCGCCGGATTGTGATATTCTCCGGCGGGGCAAAAAAGGACGATGACGAAGCCTTCTACAACGAGGCTCGCGCCATCCGCGACGGCGGCGGCTTCGGATCCATCATCGGCCGCAACTCTTTCCAGCGCCCGAAGGAACAGGCCCTCAGATTTCTCCAGACCGTTATGAAGATTTACGCTGGGGAGATGAGTTAAGTCACATCGAAATCTTCTCGCCGCCTGTCGGTGAGTACTTGGTCAGCGCAACGTCCAGCGCTTGGGCTGCGGCGGGGGCTGCGACGGTATCTTTGAACAGGATGTCTTTCGGATCCACTCTCCGGCCATAAAGGCGCTCATTGGCTTCGTTGTCTTGCTTCACAATCTGCCCTTCGAGCGACAGGCCGGCGAAGAGCCCACGAGAGCGCGAGTAGGTGAGGATCTCCGCCTGCAATTGAATGTCGGTGGCGCCTTCCGCAGTTCGGCCCACCGGGCCGCCCGCGACGGAAGCGTCCGCGCCCAGCTTTGCTTTGCTCTGCAAGAGTTTTTCCGCTCCCTTGGCGTTCATGACGACCAGAACGAAGTCAGTGGACTGCCCTCCCAATTGGAAGCCGAAACTTGCGCCCCCCACCGTAAACATCGAAGGCGCGCCCCAGGCGCCGGTTCCCCCCTGACGACAGACCAAGGCTCCCCGGCCGAAACTGCCGCCCACTCCGATAGCGCCCTTCTTTTCGGACGGAATCACGCCCACACAAACGGCCTTTTTGAGCAAGTCCCTCGGAATTCCCTTTTCCGGAGTTCCCATGACCTCGTCGATCACTTCCGCGGCCTTTGCGAGCCGTTCGGATTCGCGGCCTGCATCCGCAGCCAGAGCCGAAGCACTCAAACCCAGACACACCAAGATCAGTACGAGTTTTCGCATCGCAGCCTCCAGACCGTTCGCTTTAACATCGTCCCTAGAATGGGACCTCCTTAGGCTCCTTCGGCTTGCGTCGCGACGCCGCCTTGTGCGGAGTCTTTCTCGGGGCGCGTTTCGCGCCATGCGCTTTGCGCGGTTTCTTCTCGGGACCCGTTTCCGCAGGCTCGGCAGGCGGTTCGGCGGCGGGTGGCGCAGCCTCGACTGGCTCGAATACGATGGTTTCGTCCGGACTCTCCACGGCCTCCCAGATGACGTCCATTTCCGGCGTGGCGGCTTCAGCCTCGGGAACGACCGCCGGCTCAGGAAATGCCTCGGGGAATGTTTCCGTAAACGGTTCCGCAAACGCCTCGGAGGGAGTTGCGGGAACAGCTTCCGGCGCCACCGGAGGACGGGAGCTCTCCGCCGTGGTGGCGAAGATTCTCCAGATTCCTTTACGATCCCGGTGCAGCCGCAGCCAGCCTTCGCGTTGCGCCTGGTGGAGCAGGTCGAGCAGCCCGCGAAATCCGGCTTGCCGCTCATCAAAACGCGGTTCCGCGCTGCGCATGGCTTGGCGCACCTGCCGCAGATAAATTGGACGAGACGGCGCCTTCTCCATTAGGGTTGCAAGGGCTCGCTTCAGTAGGGCAAAGATTTCGTCGGCGGTCAGGCCCGGCTCGGGGGCCGCTACCGGCAGGGGCGGCGGAGTTACTTCCGCGGGCGCCGCCGGTTCCTGAGCAACCTCGCCGGCGGGTTCGACGGCCTCGACGGGGGCTTCCTTCGTGCCGTCTGCCTCAATCATTTCCACCAGGTAGCCGCGGTCCGTCCGGCGCGCCTGGAACAGATTTTCTTTCTCCAGTTTGCGAATGAAGTCCAGGAACGATCCCGCGCCATAATCCCGCTCTGTGAAGGTGGCGTCCAATTGGAGCATGGTGCTTTTGAGCAGGCCAAGCTGCGGGGCCACTTCTCGTTCCGCAAGGATCTTGAGGGCGCGCTGGATGTTGGGAACGGCGCTCGAAAGCGGTTTGATTTCGCTCGTGCCCCGCCCCGTGCTCCGTGCCGCACGCGCCGCGCGTGAACCGTCGCCTCCTGTCGCGGCCTCGAGCAGATTCTCGTAGGCAATGAACTCGTGACAGTTGCGTTGCAAGATTCCGCTGGTGAATTGGCGGCCGCCAACCACAAAGACACGCTTATCGTACTGCTTAAGCTTCTCAACCAGGGCGATGAAGTCGCTATCGCCGCCCACAATTGCGAAGGCGCTGATGTGATCGCGGGTAAAGGCCATCTCCAGGGCATCGAGAGCCAGGTTGATGTCCGCTCCGTTCTTGTCGCCGCGCGGGGTGACGTTGCGTTGCACCATCTGCACGGCATGCTGCGTCAACTGGCGGCCGAAATCACCGGCGCGAGACCAGTCTCCGTACGCCGTCTTGCTCACTACTTCGCCGCGTTCCTTCAGTGCTTCGAGCACGACGGAGACATCGAATTCCTTTCCCAAAGTGTCTTTGACCCCAATCTGAATATTGTCAAAGTCGATAAAAACGGCGAGCTTCAGTCTCTCTTCAGCCATAATTCCTTCTTTCGGCGGGCGTGGTACTGCGCGCGAGGAGCTCTCAGTATTTTAACCAAATCAGCTTCCCCCTTTTGATATGATACTCCCTGGTTTCGCAGCGTCAAGCGGGTGAAGGAGTATTGCATGTCAGAACCAATTCGAATTGGCATTGCAGGGGCGCGTTTTGCTGCCCGTTTTCACTGGAACGGGTATCAGCGCGTGTACGGAACGCGCGTCCAAGTTGTGGGAGTAACTTCCCACTCCGCCGAGTCGCGGGAGGAGTTTGCCCGCCAGCATGGGGTGAAGGCCTTCGCTTCGTTCGAGGAGATGTGCGAGGCGGTGGATGTCGTTGATCTTTGTACCCCGGGCTCGACCCACGAACCGTTGGCGATCGCAGCCCTCCTGCGCGGCAAACACGTGATCATCGAAAAGCCGTTTACAGGATATTACGGTCCGGGGACGCCGGACTTTCGAGGAAACACGTTCAGCAAGGAGGTGATGCTGCGGGAGGCGATGGCCAGTTGCGATCGCATCCTGAATACGGCGCGAGAAGCCGGAAAGCGCATCTGCTACGCGGAGAACTGGGTGTATGCTCCTGCCGTCCAGAAGGAGCGTGAAATTCTGGAGAAGACTGGCGGCCAAATCCTCTGGGTCATCGGCGACGAGTCCCACAGCGGCTCCCACTCACCCTACTATGGCATCTGGAAGTTTTCCGGCGGCGGGGCGCTGGTGGGGAAGGGATGCCACCCACTCACGGCGATCCTCCACCTGAAGCGTGCGGAGGGCGAGGCGCGGGATCGCAAGCCCATTCGTCCAGCCACCGTCTCCGCTCGCACCCACGAAATCACGCGCCTGAAGAGTTTCCATGATGCCGGTTTCCTGCGCACCAATTACGAGGACATCGAAGATTACTGCCAGGTGCACATTACCTTCGAGGATGGCACAGTGGCCGACGTCTTCTCTTCCGAACTCGTGATGGGCGGGGTTCACAATTGGCTGGAGGTTTTTGCCAACAATCACCGCACGCGCTGCAACCTGAATCCCGTAAATGCGCTGGAGACCTACAATCCCAAGGAAGAGCTTTTCAAGGACATTTACGTGGCGGAAAAGATCGGCACAAAGCAAGGGTGGAACCATCCCGCCCCGGACGAGGACTGGCAGCACGGGTACTACCACGAGTTTGAAGACTTTGCACAGTGTCTTGCTGCCGACCGGGAACCGCTTTGCGGAGGGCAGTTGGCGCGGGATACAATCGCTGTCCTCTACAGTGGCTATGTCTCCGCCGAGCGGCGCGGCAGGGAGGTCGAGATACCTCTGGGCGTGGGCTAGTGCTTGCCGACGAAGTTCCGCGTTAGATTGCTGAGCGGCGGGAAGGGCGGGGCTTCAGTCCCGCCACAGAGAACGGCTCTTCATGGGGGGGCTTTAGCCCCTGAAGGAACGTGGCTTCAGGGCCTAAAGGCCCAATTCGTTGGGCTCCCGGAGGCGGCGGGGCTGAACCCCCGCCCTTCCAAGGCGCCACGTTATCACGGTGACTTCCGTCATTGACTACTCGAGACCGGCAGAAAGGCGGCAGCGAGGCTGCGGCACACTACACTGACAAATTTCGTCCATAGCGGACAAGTTGCGCGTCCCGCTCGCACAGACTTCTGAGCTGCAAGGTTTCTAAGTCCTTCCATTTCAATATCCGAACTCGTCAAGATGCCGTTGCGTCCCGGCATAAAACGTGCTGTGAAAAAGCGCTGGCGGGTGAAGTGCCGTAATTCGTTTGTTTTTCCCTTGCTGGAGGGAAGGAAAAAGAGTTCATGTCTGGCCGTGAAGACGCATTCAGCTTAATCGAACTCATGATTGTGGTAGCTATCATCTTAGTTATTGCTGCTATAGCTATTCCAAGCCTACTGCGGAGCAAGATAGCCGCAAACCAAGCCTCTGCCATCGAAAGCCTGCGGGTGATCGGGACTTCCGAGGTCACTTATGCGGCGACCTACGGGACCGGCTACTCCAGCACTCTCGCCTCGATGGGCCCCATCCCCACTGGGGCTCTGGCTACCGCTTCCGCGGCCGGGCTGATTGACGACCTCCTGGCGAGTGGCGCCAAGAGCGGCTACACGTTCACTTACTCCCCGGCCCTGCTCGATTCCACCGGCCAGTACAACGGGTTCACGGTGCTGGCCAACCCGATCGTCGCGGGTACAACGGGCGCCGACTACTACTACGAGGACCAAACACACCTCATCCGCATGAATGCCACCGCCCCGGCCGGGTCTACGGACAGTTGTGTGGCGGAGTAGTCTGCCCGACCTATTGCCTCCTCAAAATCTGGATCCCTCGGCTCCCAGCCTAGCTTCATTCTGGTACTATAGACGGTTGTAGGGGCGGTTCGCGAGCTGCCCCTACCGTGTTGAAGCATTGCAGGGCGCGAGGGACCAAGGAATGTTTTCCCGCCACAACCGCATCATCGGCGTCTTTTACTTGTGCGCCGACATGTTGCTGGCGTTACTCAGTTTCTGGTTGGCGTGGGAGATCCGCTCCTATCTCATCACTCCCCGGCCGTTATACTCGGTTTCCAACTACCCCTGGGTCGTTCCTCTTTCGGTGGGGATCTGGATACTGGTGGGCTTGCTGGCCGGGGTTTACCGCGACATCAGGGAAGAGGATTTGCGCCGGGTTTTCACGGACCCTCTGAAAGTCGGGCTGGGAGCGATGGTCGTGGTCTTCGCAGCCACGTATGCCATCAAATTCCAATATCTCAGCCGCTTGCTGCTGGTTCTCTACGCGGCGACGGACCTCGTGGCGGCGACGCTTTTCCGCCTGGTGGCCCGGCAGTTTGCGGGGCCTTTGCGGCGAAGCCTGGCCGGGCTGCGCAGTTTCCTCCTGGTCGGGGGCGGGCCGGAGGTGATTGACATTGCGCGCACCATCGAAGCTCATGAAGCCCACGGCATGCGCCTGGTGGGATTTGTTCGCACCAGCGCTTCTCTGTCAACCTTGCTCGAACAGTCTCCCTTGCGCGGTTCGTATTCCGTTTTCGACTTGGCCCAGCTTCCGGAGCTTCTCCGCCAGCAGGTCATTGATGAAGTGATTTTCGCTATTACCAAAGACGACCTGGAACGGCTCGGGGACTCGTTTCGGGCTTGTGAAGTGGAAGGCGTGAAGAGCCGCGTCCTGCTCACCTTCTTCCCGCACGAGATTTCGAAGGTTTACTTGGAGCATCTTGGTGAGAAGCCGCTGCTGACCTTCGCCACGACGCCCGAAAATGATTACCTGTTGCTCTTGAAACGCGTTTTGGATTTCGTCCTGGCGCTTACTCTGCTCGTGCTGTTGTCCCCGCTGATGGCCCTCGTGGCGTTATTCATCCGCCTGACCTCCGGAAGCCCAGTGCTTTTCCGGCAGACGCGCTGCGGGCTGAGCGGTAGAAAGTTCACCCTATATAAATTCCGTTCCATGCGTCCGGACGCCGACCTGGGCCGCGATGAACTGGAAGCGCTGAATGAAGTGGATGGGCCGGTTTTCAAGATCAGCCACGACCCGCGCTGCACGCCCATAGGACGATTCATGCGCAAGTTCAGCCTCGATGAGCTGCCGCAGTTGCTCAACATCCTCAAAGGAGATATGTCGTTCGTCGGTCCGCGGCCGCCTCTTCCTGAGGAAGTGGTTAAGTACGAGAGCTGGCAGCGTCGCCGCCTGCGCATGCTGCCGGGTCTGACTTGCCTTTGGGCGCTCGAAGGGCGCAGTCACTTGAGCTTCCGCCGCTGGATGGAGCTCGACCTCGATTATATCGACCATTGGTCGCTTGCCCTGGATTGTAAGATCCTGCTTAAGACAGTTCCCATAGTCCTGTTGGGGCGCGGCGCAAGCTGAGTAGGGCAGGAGTCAGTCTGGCCTGAAAGCGTGTAGGGGTAGGGCTTGCCCTACCCACGTCGAGGCCAGCAGAAATGCGGGGACGGCAAGCCGTCCCCCTACAAGTGCGTGACGGAAGGCAATTAAACGGAGAGACATGCGACTGTCCATCAAAGCGGCAACAGTTCTGCTCCTATTGCCGCTGGGCGCGTTTGCGCAAGAGATACCGAACTTCTCTGGCGCCTGGGTGCTGGCCTGGCCGGAGCCGGAAGTACGTCACGGCAGGAAACTGAGCCCCGCCGAACTGAGAGTCGTGCAGAAGGAACGCACGCTTCACGCCACTTTCATCGAGCATGGGAAGGCTCGAACCTGCACTTATCATCTGGACGGGACCGAATCGAAGAACCTGGCGGCGGGCGGAGCGCCCAGCAAAGATACGGCCACCGTGCAATACGCGACACTGCTGATCAAATCGACCGTCGAGGTTCCCAAAGCTACACTTCAGATGGAACAGAAGTGGCAGTTGTCGGCCGATACCCGGCACCTCATCGTCCAAATCACGGCGAACGCGAGTTCTGCGGCCGTGGCGGGCTTTCCCCTCGGGTCGTGGGAGAATGTCTACAACCGGAAGGTGCCGGCGGAAGTTGGGAGTGGTAAGCCAGGAGTCAGGAGTCAGAAGTCAGGAGTCAGAAAAACTCCTCCATCCTCCCCTTAACGAAACATGAGGCCGCAGGTAAATCACCACTCAGGCCGACAGGCCATTTCAGTTTACCCCCGCCTGCGCCAGCATCTTCAGGAACTGCCCCCGCGTCCGCATGTCGATCGCTTCTGCCACCAGCTTGCCGTCGCGGCCGTAAACGAAACTCTTCGGAATTCCTTCGACCACGAACAAATTGTGGACCTTGCTTCCCGGATCGAGCAGGATGGGATACGTATAGTGATGCTCGGCAATGAACGGTTGTACTTTGCTTATCTCTTCGTCAGAAATAGCAAGGATTAAAAGGCCCTGATCTTTGAATTCCTGGTAAAGCTTATCCAGATCGGGCATCTCCTTGCGGCAGGGCGGGCACCAGGTGGCCCAAAAGTTCACCAGCACCACCTTGCCGTGCAGAGCCTGTAAGCTCCAGGACTTTCCTTCGACATCAGTCAGCGTGAAATCCGCATGCTCGCGGCTCAGGTCGTCGTCGGCAAGCTTGGACATCGCCGCCGCGAATTGGGGAGAGTCCGAAGCGGCTTGCACGTGTTCGTACCGCACGAGCGTGGCCAGTTCGACGTACGGCTCTGCGGGCTCGTTGCCCTTCCCCGCCGGCGGCTGCTCGCCGAGCGCCGCGGCCAGAGTCGTGGCGACTTCCTGTAGCGTATCGTGGCCGAAGTCGCCTTCGGTGGAGAGATTGGCGAGGCCGTTCGCCAGCGTCAGCTTGTTGGATGCCGCCGGCAACTTGCGGATCTCGAGCGCCAGGTCCTTCGTGGCCTGCCCCCGCTTCTCATCCGGCACCTGGCGAAGGCTGCGCAACTGCTGGACGATGGGCTTTTCTTGCTCCGTCCAAACAATCTGCTGCCTCTGCGCGCGCGCGGGATGAGCAAAAAACACAATTGCCGCGAGAGCCGAGAAGGCCGCGGTAACGAGTCTGGTTCCGACCGGTGTCATGTATATGGGACCACCTACAGTCATGATCGGACCGCCTTTCTTCTCCGTGTCCTCCGTGTCGACGCAAACATGAAACACAGAGAGCACTGAGAACCTCCGTGAACTCTGTGTTGATGTTTTGAAGGCACTGAGGGCACGGAGACTTAATCGCGGATGCCGCGTCACTTCACGGCATTGACAATTGTCTCCACAAGGTTTCGGTCCGCCACTTGAAATTGATCTTCAGGCGGATAGAGCGCCCCGCCAAAGGTCACAAAGGGCCTCCCGCGCACAGAAAGGTCGAGTTGAGTCTTGAAAGCCGTGAGGTGTATCTGTTTGCAGCCGGTCGCTTCGACCACCTGGTGGAGGTTGTAGAGTTTTATTCCCCCGCCCGGCAGTATCTCGATTCGATCGCCGGCATGTTCGACCAGCCTCTTGATGAGCGGCAGGCCCTCCGGTACGGAATCTTCCTGGCCGCTGGTGAGCAGGCGGGTGATACCCATATCGATCAGTTGATCGAGAGCCCGAAAAGGATCGGGCGTTACGTCGAAGGCGCGATGGAAGACCGCCTGGCGATCCCCGATCAGTTTCCGAATGCGCCGGCACCTTGCCTCGTCGATGCTACCGTCGGCGTTCAGTATTCCAAACACAATCCCGTCTGCGCCTTGCTCTCGAGCCGCCACGGTATCGCGCTCCATCACCGACATTTCAACGTCGGTATAGCAGAAGCCTCCGCCCCGCGGCCGCACCATGGCGATAAACGGAATCTTCAGCCGCGCCTTGGCTTCCACGATTGTTCCCATCGAGGGCGTCAGCCCTCCCAGGAAAAGCGCCGAGCAGAGTTCAACGCGGTCCGCGCCTCCCTTTTCCGCCTCAATCGCATCCTCCAGCGATCCACAGCAAATCTCTACTAGAGTTTTATTTTCTGCCATCGAATTCCCCCTGTATTTGAGACTCATCATTATAGCCAACCAACACTCCAGAGCAACTGTAGAACGATGGTGCGAGCGGGCAGGGGGACGAGATGGCGTGCCCCTACCCGCGATGTTCGGTGGGCTGCAAAAATGGGGTGCAAATGGTGTGGTTGGGTGTATTCTTCCATGTGCCCGGTTTCCAAAGATCGAGATTCCGGCTGAATCCTGCTTGGGAGGTTCCCGCGATGCGGTTGCGATTTATATGCACTTTCTTCTTTTTGATCATCTGTGTGGCGCCGGCGTGCGCCCTGGACAATGGGCTGGCCAAGACGCCGCCCATGGGTTGGAACAGTTGGAACAAGTTCGCCTGCAACGTCTCCGACCGGCTGATCCGCGAGACGGCGGACGCCATGGTGTCCAGCGGCATGAAAGATGCCGGTTACCAATACGTGGTTATCGACGACTGCTGGCAGGTGAAGCGCAACCCGGACGGCACGATCGTCGCCGATCCCGACCGTTTCCCCAACGGCATCAAGGCGCTGGCCGACTACGTTCATTCCAAGGGGTTGCAGTTCGGCATCTACTCCGACGCCGGCCGGCAGACCTGCGAGGGCCGTCCCGGGGCGCGTGGGCACGAGTTCCAGGATGCGTTTACCTATGCTTCCTGGGGCGTGGATTACCTCAAGCTGGACTGGTGCCATGCGGAGGGCCAGAACTCCCTCGAGTCTTATTCCGTCATGCGCGACGCGCTCAAAGCCGCCGGCCGCCCGATCGTTTTTTCGCTCTGTGAGTGGGGTTCCACGAAGCCTTGGCAGTGGGCCAAGGATGTCGGCAACCTGTGGCGCGCCACCGGCGACATCAAGGATTGCTGGGACTGCCAGGAGCAAAAGTCGGACGGGCTCGGAGTGGTTACCATCCTCGACCTGATGGACGGCCTCGAGTACGCCGCCGGGCCCGGGCACTGGAACGATCCGGACATGCTGGAAGTCGGTAACGGCAAGCTTTCCCCGGATGAGTCGCGCGCCCACTTCGGCATGTGGTGCATGCTGGCCGCGCCCCTGATCTCCGGCAACGACCTGCGCCATATGGATGCGGATACCGTTGCCATCCTGACCAACAAAGAGGTCATCGCCATCGATCAGGACCCGCTCGGCAGGCAGGCTAGCCGGGTGCGCAAAGAGGGCGACAAAGAAGTCTGGGCGCGCGAACTCGAGGGCGGGAGCCGCGCCGTGGCCCTGCTGAACCGCGCCGCCACGCCGCAGGAGATTACCGTAAAGTGGGAAGACGTCGGATACCCCGCGCACCTTTCCGCCGCACTCCACGAGGTGTGGCAGCATAAAGACCTGGGTACGATGACGGGTTCCTTCACGGCCACCGTCGCACCCCACGCCGCGGTGATCGTGACCGTGAGGCCCTGAGAAGATTGAGCCATTGGGCCATTGAGTCATTGGGACGTCGCGGTCATCGGGTGATCTGGTGGCATTCGGCTCATTGGCTCATTGACCCGATGACCCAATGACTCAATGGCCCGATTCCCCGGCAACCTTAGTCCACTCTGAAACGTCGATACATATGGAAATTGGGTTATAATACCCCCCAGGAGGCCGACCGTGAGATGCGATCAGTTACGACGTGTACTCGTGGTTTTGGTCGCGGGGTTGCTCCTACCGGCAACTCTCTTTACTCAACAAAAACCTTCGGCCAGCGGGGCGCGCGTGAGTTCACTGAGCGGCAGGGTCGTGGTCAACCACCCCGGCTCAACTGAACAGGCTCCAGTCCAGGTGAATACGTCCGTGGAGGTAGGGTCCGAGGTTGCGACCTCGGAGGAGAGTATTGCGAGCTTGCAACTGGAAAACGGCTCGGCGATTCTACTGAACCCGCTCACCAAGGTCAGTTTCACGGGCTCGAAGACGGATGCGGAGGGCAACAGGCAGAATGTCTTCACGCTGGAACAGGGCCGCGCCCGCTTTCATCTTGTCCCGGGCAAACAGTGTAGCTACCTGGTGCAGATCGCTGACGCTACTGTATCCTCAAACGGCAAAGTTGAGTACGACGCGGAATTCACCGCCGGGAAAATGCAGTTGAACGAGTTGGCGGGAACGATTGTTGTTTCGGCCCGCTCCGGCTCGCTGACCTTAGAAAAGGGGCGGTCTCTCGAATACGACCCCGCGCTCGAAGCAACGGCGGCTGTATCGCACGTGCGCGTGGTTCGGCTCAGTTATCTGAGCGGCTCGGTCATGCTGAAGCGGCCTGGCTTGACGGCAGAGGAAAAGGCGCTGCTGAACACGCCCATCCAGGAGGGCTTCGAGCTCTCCACTGCGGGCGGAAGCTATGCCGAAGTGGAATTTGAAAACGGCTCCACCGCTCGCATCGGCGAATACTCCAGATTGCTCTTTGATCAACTGGCGCTGAACGCAATCGGCAACAAGCTGAACGGCATTACTTTCGAGCAGGGGTACGGCACCTTCAATTTCGTCCCTGAACGCCGTCACGCGAACTCGCACGAGCGCAATGCTGCCGCCAGCTTGCAGGCCGGCGACCAGGACGTTTATCGAGTGAAGATTTCGAACGCCACGTTGAACGCTGACAGCAAGTGTGAGTTCCGGACTGACCTCACTGAGGACCGGTACCGAGTGGAGGTCTTCAAGGGTTCGGTCGACGTGGCGTTTGGTCAACAGGCCATGAGGCTCGGCGAAGGCAAGGTCTGGGTCCAAGAGACCGCCAGTACCATCCTGGCTTCCAACACTGAGAAGGGGATCACGAAGGACGATTGGGACCAGTGGACGGAGGCTCGCGATCGCCAGGCACTGCTGGTCGGCAAGGACGAATCTGTCCATCCCAACGGCCCGGCCTACGGTTGGAACGAACTCAACACCTATGGCGAGTGGGTCACCCTTCCCGGCAACAGGTTCGGCTGGTCGCCCTACGCGCAGGCAGGTTGGACGCCTTATTCCTATGGCATGTGGCAGTCGTACCCGGGAATGGGCTGGTCCTGGATTTCCGGCGATCCTTGGGGGTGGGTAACTGATCACTGCGGTTTCTGGGACTTCGACATGACCTTTGGGTGGATGTGGATGAACCCCATGTTTGGATGCGGGATGTGGTATCCGTCGATGGTGGACTGGTACGGCGGCCCCGGATGGTACGGCTGGACGCCGATTCAACCTGGCCATTCCAGAGTGCCACCCGGGCGCCCTCGTCTTCCTGGGGTAGGTCCCGTTGCAGGCCATCGCGCTCTGCAGATTGTCAAGGTTCCAGCCAGCGTAATTCAAAAAGGCCAGATGATTACGGCCCAGGTGGTGACGCGCGTTCCCGCGACGGAAGCGAGCAAGATTGATCACCCGCCCGCCGAGGCAACGTCGCAAACCATGACCGCGAGCAATGCCGCTGCGGCAATGCCCGGTCGGGCCGCTCCGCCAGGGGCGCACCCAGGCTTCGGCCATGCGACCGCGCCTGCCACCGTTTTGATGGGCGGCAATGCGGCCACGGAGGGCTCGCTGCTGGCCCACCATGGGCTTTTTAGTGCAGGCGCCCGTACGCCTTTGCGTGCCGCTCAGGGCACAACCCTGGGGGGACGCTATCCGGTTCAGGGCTCAGCGGGTGAATTCCACGGAGGCGCTTCCACAAGTGGCGGATTGCACGGTCACTTTGGCAATGCCGGCGGTCATGGGGGTGGCCCGGTTATCTCCGGCCGGTCCGGTGGGTCCGGGGTTGTCGTGGCTTCGCACGGATCAGGTGGCGGCGGTGCGAGCAGCGGCGGTGGCAGAAGGCTCGGCCTCCAGCGGCGGCGGGTGGCTTCTCGGGTGGCGGAGGCGGCGCTTCCGCCAGCGCAGGAGGACACTCGGGCGGCGGCTCCGTTGGCGGTGGCGGTGGTGGCGGCGGGCACCACTAACCATTGACGATTGTCGATCGCAGATTGCCGATTTTCGGGGCGGCCCTTTCGCCCGCCCTGAGTCTCTTCGCGGCGCGCTGGGAAAAGCAGATCCTTCGCTTCGCTCAGGATGACCTGTTATTCTGAGCGAAGCGAAGAATCTGCATTTGGCCGGAGCTCCGCGCCTCCGCGGTTCCGAGACCGCCCGTTTTCAGATCATAATTAAACCCTGCCGGATGGCCAGCGTGACGGCCTCCGTACGGCTGCCCGCGCCGAGTTTGCCCATGATGGACGCCACGTGAAACTTCACGGTATGTTCAGAGATTTCCAGGCGCGCGGCTACCTCTTTATTGCCTAAGCCTGCTGCCACGATCCCCAGAACTTCCAGTTCGCGTTCGGTGAGCGGCTCCACGAGAGTGCCGGAAGTCCCCTTCGCAGGCCGGCTCGGAGCACGCAGGACGAGATCCAGGCTGGCCGACTCGAGCACCGTCAGCCCCAAGGCCGCCGCCTCAATTGCCGCCCTGATTTCCGGCCCGTCGATGTCGCTCCGCAGCACTGCTTTGAGGCCGGCTCGCAGTGCTTCCGCCACGGACTCGGCAGCGGGATCGCGAATCAGCAGAACCACCGTTGCGCCCCCGCCAGCCCAATCCAGAGCCTCGCGGGCCGCGGGGTCGGACAAAGTGTCAGCCTCGACCAGCAGCACATCGGCGGGTAACTCGGATTCGACTTCTCGAGCGTCCTTGCTGAGATCCTCGACCAGCCGCAAGTCAGAATACGGGCGGAGCAGGCTTTCCAGGCCTGCCTTGGCAATGGGCGAAGAAGCTTTCACAAGTACGTTGATCATACAAGTAGCACAGGCACTCTCGCCTGTGCCTGTCGAGGCGCCAGTGGCGATGGCTCGCACGCCGCACCGCGCCGTCCTTACTTTCCCGGCCTTTCACCCACCGTGATGCTCAGTTCGTGAATTGCCCCCGCTCGAATCAGGCGCGCCTTCACCTGCTTGCCGATTATCCCAGAGTCCGAAACCGATTGCAGGTCTTCGAACTCTTCCAGGGTTGTGTCACCGAGGCTAACCAGGATGTCGCCCAGGAATACCCCCGCCCGGTCCGCGGGGCCGCCGGCTTCAACCTTCACCACCATGATCCCGCTTTTTGCGGTCAGCGCAAGACTGGCGCGCAACGCGTCTGGAATTCCAACCGGTTGAGCCCCAATGCCCAGGTATCCGCGCGGCACGTGGCCTTTGGTCACCAGTGCGTCCAGAACCCGGTTAATCGAACTTGCCGGAATCGCGAGGCCGGCAATCCGTGACAGGGCGGAAGTGGCGATGCCTAGCAAACGCCCTCGCACATCCACCACCGCTCCGCCGGACGAGTTGGGGAACATCGTGGCGTCGAGACGGATGTAGTTGTCCAACCGCCCGCCGCGCCAGGTTCGCCACGGACCGGAAACCGCGCTGATGACGCCCAGGCTGGCGTTCGGCCCGCTATCCGGGGATCGCCCCAGCACCACTGCCAGTTCACCGGCTTTTACCTGATCTCCTCCGCCCGTCTGCGGGGCAGCGCCTCCCAAGCCGTCCACCTTCAGGGCAGCGAGATCCGTTCCCGGATCGCGCCCCACGAGAACCGCGTCCGCACGCTTCCCGTCGGGAAGGGTGACTTGAATGTCTTCATCCCGTCGAACAGTGTGATCGGCGGTTACGATGACGCCGGGCCGCCAGTGAACTCCGCTGGATGGATAGTGACCCCGGGCGTGTACCGCCACAACGTAGGGCTGAAACTCTTCCACAAGCTTTGCCAGTTCGCTCGAAAGACTTACCAATGTGCTTTGCATGTTTGACCTCCATTAGCATTCTGCCGCCGCCGGCATCCCGGCCGCATCAGCCAGTTGGGTAGGACGAACCCGGAAAATTGGCGGGGAAAAGGGTTCGACTCCCGCATTTTGTGCCCAAAATAGGGTTCGTTTTGAGTTCGTTTTAGCACTCTGTAAGATGCTTCTTCCTTTGTTTTCAACGACTTGTTTGGGTTCGTTCCCACGATTTTTGTATACTGAGAACGAACGCCATCGACGGCCCTCTCCTTTGGGGAGAGGGTGGCGAGAGTAGCGAGCCGGGTGAGGGGTTTCTTCCCCCGGGGCTCCTCGACATTTTGACCTTATCCTTTGTTTTCATAGACATTCTCGCTTTGTTCCCCGCCATCTTGCCGTCGATAAGTGGGGGAGTCCAGAAGTCGAAGAGCCGTCCAGGTCCTCTGGCCGGCGCGGCCCGAGGGATGACTCTCGGTCAGGTCTTGCTTCTGTCACTTCTCAACTCCTCGACTCCTTGACTCCTCGACATTATTACCTTTCCTTTGTTTTCATAAACATTCTCGCTTTGTTCCCCCGATTTTGTACTCGACAAGTCGAGGAGTCGAAACGTTGGGGAGCCCTCCGTCACCTTCCGGCCTGCGGTCCGTCGCTTGCGGTCGGCAATGGGTTTCCAATTCCTCGGCAACGATCTGTCCACCTGCCCATCTGCCGATCTGTCTTTGCTTTTGCACTCCTCGACTTTTCGACTGTACTTGGAGGCAGAAACCACAGGCAGGAACAACGGATGAAAACAAAGGAGGACTTTCTGGCATAGAGTACCCGGCAGGCCTTGAGCGCCTTGTCCGACCTTACCGCATAATTATAGCCTATAATACCCCATATGTCAAGTATCAACTGAGTTAACCACCCCGATGGCACCTAGGCCGGCAGGCATTTTCCAGGAGGGTGACTTTTTAGGCTGAGTCCGCAACCTCGCTCGTCAGCCGATTTGATCGTTCTTGCGCAGGCGTCGTGTCGTGAGTACGATGATCCGCTTCTCCTTGCATGCCGCTCGAACGCAAGAGCAGATCAGTTCGGTAGTCACTGCGGTGAAACATGCAACGGAAGCTTTGAGCGGCGTGGCTTCGCGGTCCTGAAAACCCTGTCTCGTCCGATAATGGTTAATTCTCACGACGCGGTTTCGACGGTAAGCCGAAGCCCGACGGCTTTGGTGACCGCGAACAAGGTGGACAGGCGGGGATTCCCACGTTCCGAGAGGGCGCGGTAAAGGCTCTCCCGCTCGATGCCGGCGGCTTTAGCGACTTTGGCGACGCCCTGCGCCTGGGCAAGGTGGCGCAAGGCGATAAGCAACACGCGCGGTTCGTCCTCTTCCTCGAGCGCCGCTTTGAGGTATTCGGCGGCAAATTCCGGGTCCTTGCGAAGCCGCCGGACTATCGCCTCATCGTGGGAAACACTGGCCTTCCGTGTCATAAGGGTTTGGTCCTTTCTTTGTAGTCGTTGAAGTACTCTACGGCCCGCCTGATATCCGCCGATTGTTTCCTTTTGTCGCCGCCGCAGAGAAGCAAAACGCAAAGTTTCCCAACCATCGCGTAATAGACTCTGTAGCCAGGCCCCCAGTCGATCCGCAACTCACAGAGGCCGTGGCTTAGGGTCTTGCTATCACCGAAATTGCCGGCAGCCAGCCGGTCAATATGGGCGGCAATTTTCGCCTGAGCGCGTCGATCCGCCAGCGCCGAAAGCCACTCTTCGAAAATGTCTTTGCCCGCCCGGCTGACATAGTGGCGAATCTCGACCACATGCTTCATTGTAACTTATAAATCACGGATGGGCAAGCGCAGGGACGCATGCCCGCTGCAGCTTGTCATTCTGAACGCAATTCAGAATCTGCCTGTCATTCTGAACGAAGTGAAGAATCTCTGCAGTTCATCGCAGGTGCCGGAAACAAAACCAACTGCAGTGATCCTTCGATTCGCTCAGAATGACGGCGGAAAGCATTTCGGGCTGGTAGCGCAGAGTCCCTGCTCTTCGGACTCGGCGGCTCTTCCTGGATTGCCGTTGCAATCACCGTTCCGAGGCGTTAACAAGAAGTGGACGTTTACCATACTGAGAACTGCAGAGTGTGAAAGGCATACACTCTGCGCGACCTGCTGGGATGCCCTGGAGGGGCACCGCTGAAGTCGGTCTCTGCGCTTCGGGGGCGTGCAGACTTCTCCCTTGACCCGCTTGACTCGGCTCCCCCGACAAGAACTCTCCCTTCGGGAGATCGCAAACTCCCCAGTTCGGAGTTAGCGTCAGCTAGCGCCCTCGCGCTGACCCAGGAGGATTTAGCCGCACGCTTCAAAATCCCTCTTGGAACTCAATTGATCCTTCCGGATCCCGTTGTGCCCATTTTGGGAACGTGGTAGGATGCAGGTGTGCGCATCCTCGCCCGGAACACGCTGGTTCGTTTCGTTGAGAGCTTGGCGGGCCATCAGGATCACCGTGCCGTGAAAGCTGCGCTTGACGCATGGTTCCACGAGGTCAGGCAAGCGGAGTGGAAAGAGCCGGCGGATGTGAAGGCGTGTTATGGAAATGCCAGCATCGTAGGGGCTGACCGGGTGGTATTTAATGTTAAGGGGAATGACTATCGCCTGGTCACGGCTATTGATTACCGCCGCGGCATTGTTTTCATCAAGTGGCTGGGAAGCCACACGGATTACGACAAGATCGATGTGAGGACGGTGCAATATGACGATTAAGCCGATCAAGACTGAAGCCGACCATGCCGCGGCTCTCCGCGAGATTGAGCGCCTCTGGGGCGCGGACGAGGGAACCGGGGCTGGCGATCGGTTGGAGGTGTTGACGACGCTGGTTGAGGCTTACGAGCAGGCGCATTTTCCCATCGATCCTCCCGACCCCATCGAGGCCATCAAGTTCCGCCTCGAACAGCAAGGCACAGACCGGAAGGCGCTGATCGGCGTGATCGGCAGCCGAACCCGAGTCTACGAAGTCCTCCGCCGCGATCGCGCCCTGTCGCTTGCCATGATCCGCCGGCTGAATAAGTCCCTGAATATCCCCGCCGAGGTCCTGATCCGCCCGATCCGAAAACGCAAGCGACGAGCGTAAGGAAAGGACGCGGACCACAATACCGGTGGTCCGCGCTACTCGCTCCCGCCCCAGCGGGCGAGACGTCCGCGCTACACTTCCCGAATTTGTTAAACTGTTGATGATGTGTAAGGCGCAATTATGATCCAGCTTTCATCGGCCGGAAAGCGATTCGGCCCAAAACTGTTGTTCGAAAATCTCGATTGGCTCATCACGCCACGCGCGCGGGTTGGCCTGGTGGGAGCGAACGGCACGGGCAAGAGCACTCTGCTCAAGGTGCTGGCGCGCCTCGATACGCTCGACTACGGCGAAGTCAGCTTTGCTAAAGGGATCACTTCGAGCTACCTCCCGCAAGACGGCCTGACGCTTTCAGGACGCACGGTGCTTGCCGAATGCATGTCGGTGTTCGGCGACCTGCTGGCCATGGAGCAGGAGATGGAAGATCTGATGGGAAAGATGGCCGAACTCGATCCCGAGGGCGAAGAGTATCAGCGCGTGAGCGAACGCTTCCATTCGCTCGACACCGAGTTCCGCCAGCGCGACGGCTATTCGCTTGAGGCCCAGGCCGGGCGCGTGCTTGCCGGGCTGGGATTCCCGGAATCGGATTGGCGCCGCCACACCGAGGAATTCTCCGGCGGTTGGCAAATGCGCATTGCACTGGCCAAGCTGTTGCTCGAAAAGCCCAATCTGCTCCTCCTCGACGAGCCCACCAATCACCTTGACCTGGAAGCCCGCAACTGGCTCGAGGAATATCTCAACGACTATCCCCACGCTTACGTGCTGATTTCGCACGACCGGTTTTTCCTCGACGTAACCGTAGAAAAGATGGTCGAGATCTGGAACCGGCGAGTCCACTTCTACACCGGCAATTACGAAAAGTACCTGTCGGAGAAGACGGCGCGTCGAGCCCAGATCGAAGCGGCATACAAGAACCAACAGGAGCGCGTCGAGCAGCTTGAAGTCTTCATCAACCGCTTCCGCTACACGGCCACCAAGGCCAAGCAGGTGCAGAGCCGCATCAAGGAACTCGAGCGCATGGAGCGCGTCGAAGTCCCGCCCGAGGAGAAAGCCATTCACTTCCGCTTTCCCCAGCCCAAGCCCAGCGGCCGGATGGTGGCGGAGTTCAAGCAGGTGGCCAAAAGCTACGGGGCCAAGCAGGTGTTTGCGGGCGTGAATTTCACTGTCCAGCGGGGAGACCGCGTGGCTCTGGTGGGCGTGAACGGCGCGGGGAAATCGACTTTGCTGAAGCTGCTGGCCGGCCTCGAGCCGCTCAGCGCGGGAGAGTACCAGCAGGGGCATCAAGTCGAGGTGGACTACTTCGCCCAGGACCAGTACAAGGCTCTCGATGCCGACTCCCGGCTGCTGGATGACCTGGCGCGCGCCGCACCCATGGCCCTCAGCAGCCAGACCGAATTGCGCAGCCTCCTGGGCAGTTTCCTGTTCAGCGAAGACGAAGTGTTCAAGCGCATCGGAGTGCTCTCGGGCGGCGAGCGCAATCGCTATGCGCTGGCGCGCATGCTGGTGCGCCCCTCGAACTTTCTGCTGCTCGACGAGCCCACCAACCACCTCGACCTGCGCGCCAAGGACGTGCTGCTGGAAGCGCTGGCAAACTACACCGGCACTGTGGTGTTCGTTTCCCACGACCGCTACTTCATCGACAATCTCGCCACGCGGGTGTTCGAAATCGCCGGAGGCGAGGTTAATGTCTATCCCGGAAATTATGAAGATTATTTGTGGCGCAAAGAAGGAAAGGAGATTACTCTCGACGTTTCCGGGCTTGAGGATCTAGTTCGAAATCACGCCTTTTCGAGACAGGCAGACGATGCCGGATCAACAGCCGAGGCGCCGGAGGACGCCGCTGCGGTCAAAACCAAACGGCTCAATCCGATCCGCCTTCAGCAGATGAAGGATCGTTGCCGGGAGATCGAAGAGCAGGTGGCGCGCCTCGAGGCCGAGATCGAAGGCCAGGCGCAGGAACTTGCGCACTTCCGGAGCGCCGAGGATTCCGTGCGCTTGACCAAGTCGATCGAACAAGGACGCCGGGAGCTTGCCAGCCTGATGCGCGAGTGGGAAGAGACGGCAAAGGTTGTCGAGGAGCAGGAAGCAGAGGCAGGTTAGACAGTGAGGTCGGAAATCTTAACCCCAGTTTCTCACCTTCGGCCAGATCTCTTTGAGGGGCCATTTTAGACCGCGGCAGTAGTAGATATCGAAATGCTCGTAAGGCATGGAGTAAGGGTGATAGACGCTGGCAACTTTCTGGACGCTCGTGTAATAGCGCTCCAGGTCTTCCTGCTGCCCCTGCATCACGATCATGCTCTCTCCGGTGTAGTCGCGCGGTCCCCAGAAGTAGTAGTTCATATACCCGCTGATGGCGGGCGGTAGCCCGTATTTTGGACCGAAGAGGTCGATGGCGCCCGCCTGGCCGTAATTCTGGCCGAAGATGGCGGTCTTGGCTCGGATCTCCGCCGGCAGGCTGTTGTAAACGCGCGCGACGGTGGCCGTCATCTCTTCCCAGCCGAACTGGTCGGCATAAAGTTGGGGCAGCGGACCCAGGCGGTGCGTTTCGATCCTGGGCGGCTGGAGATGCAGCGCCTGCGTGTATCGAATGTAGCTTTCTGGCGGCAGCACCGGAACGCTGAGCGGCGCGAACACGGCGCCGAGGACCACCATCAGGCCGGCGTAAGAGAGTTTCGGCCAGCGGTATCGCGGTTGGTCGAGCCACCTCTCCCACATCACGCTGCCGCCTGCAAACAAAACCGGAAAGGCGGGATAGAGGTAGTAGACGCGCGGGCTCATCGTCACGATAACAGCCGCAATGAACACCCACGCCCAGCCCATGACGCGAAATGGCCGGCCCTGCTTCGAGAAGAAGTAAAACCAGAGGCCGGCGAGCCAGATGGGCAGCGTCAGGGGAAGCAGTGTCAGGATTTCCTGAGTAAAGAAGGATAGCGGGCCGAGAGGAACATCGCGCCCGCTGCGGTGAATTTCGGCTTGGGCGACGAGAAACGGGAAGTGCCGGTGGATGTTCCAAACAAGATTAGGCAGGAAGATAATCAAAGCCAGCGCGCCGCCGACCCACAGCCAGCGGCTCGCCAGCGTCCGGCGCTCGCCGGTCAACAGCAAGCCCAAGACGATGCCCGCGCCGAAGATCAGCATCGAGTACTTGTTCTCAAGCCCGAATCCCGACAGAATGCCGAACCAGATCCACAGTTTAGTATTGCCCGTTTTAATGATACGAATCAGCAGATAGGCGCAACCCAGCCAGAACAGCGGCTCGAAGACGTTCATGGTGAGCAGGCTGTCCAGCGCCAGAAACCCCGGCGCCACCAGGACTGCGAGCGCAGCCAACCCCTGCGCAAAACGCTTCCCGCCCAGTTCGCGAGCGATCAGAGCCGTCAGCACAACCAACGCGGCGCCCGCCACGGCCGGAAAGAAGCGGAGGGCGGGGAGCGAGTCGCCGAGCAGCGAGCGCACCAGCCAGGTGATCACCGCGATCAACGGAGGCTGGTCGACGTAACCCCAGTCCAGGTGCCGGCTGCAAGCAAGGTAGTAGAGCTCATCAACGAAGTACCCATAGTGCCGGCCGGCATACAAATGCACCAGCAGCTTGCAGGCCGTGATGCAGAGAACTACCGCAGTGGCAGTGAACGCAAACCGCTTCTCGTGAGCTTGGCCGGACGCGGGAATGGGTGCGGAACTCATGTCCAGTTGTACTCACAATATACAACACTTGACTGCCGCGCACGGGTTTCGTGATATCGTCTGGTCATGGAGATGTGCACCTACCCGATTACCGTTGAGCGTGAAGGTCGGAAGTATTGGGCATACAGCGAGGATTTTCCGGGCACGTATGGACTTGGAGATTCGATCGAGGAAGCAAAGGCTAGCATCCTCGAGTCGATGCGACTCTATATTGAAGAGTGCCGCGCACAGCAAACGCGTTAGTCGCCAGGTGCAAGTCTACCTTTTCTCTTTCCGTAAGATGTCGTGGGTGCCGATACGCCGGAGGACGAGCGCTTCGCCACTGACTTCATAAGTGATTCGATAAGACAGGGTCACACTCGCTTCCCAGATGTTCTGGACGCCCCGCATCTTCTTTGACCGCAGAGAGGGGTGTTGGGGATTTTCGGTTAGAAGTCGGATGGCCCTTTCCGCACGTGCCTGAACTTCTCCGGGAAGGTCTTGGAAGTCGCGGGCGAATACGGGCGTCCAGCGGATGCGCAAGGCCTTTTTCCTGCTCTGGGCTGATGGAACGCTGCCTTCTCTTTTCCGACTTGAGCAATTGGCTAGGATTTCAGGTCTTTGAGAAGGGCGTCCACGGAGTCGCTTTCTTTGTAGTCGCCGCGCGCCAGTGCCTCGTCCACTTCTCGCTCTTTTTTCTGCCACTCGGGCGTCCAGAACCAGAGTTGGTCCTTGGGAACAAGGCTTGCGGGGACCATCTCGAGACGCCCCGCCACCAGCCGCATGAGAAGGTGATCGCCCTCCTTGAGGTGCAGGGCCGCGGAAATGCGATGGGGTATTGTGACTTGGCGCTTCGCCCCCAATCGAACTGCTTCTTCCAAGACGGACTTAGCTTTGGCCATAAGCGTTCGTGCTTCGCGGAATTCCGACAGTCCGATTTTCCTACGCAACCGGCGCTACGTCAAGCAAGATCAAAGACGAACCCTCGGGCACGACGAGCAACGACCGGACAGCATGAGTGAGAATCCGGTCCGAACTCATCTGACGTGACTTCTGGTAGCCTTGTTTGCGTAGAAAGCGGAGCAACTCTCCTGCTGTGCCCATCTTGTAGGGCCCATTCTCCCGCCGTCCTCAAACCTTCAGAAACTTCTCCAGGGGGCTCGGTCCAGCGAATTCCCTTTCCTGTGCCTCGAGTTTTTCAATTTCCTCACCCGCGAAGGTTCGGATCACTCGGCCAGGTTGGTCCCCCGATCGTGCATACCGCTCGTCGAATCGAGCGCGAAACAGTTCGTTAGGAAGTGGAATGCGAGCAAACGGATTATCGTAAACAACAACGCGAAGCTGTCGAAGCGATATGTCGGATTCGCTCCCGCAAGCCGCTTCCCTCAGCCCCAGATATTCGTCCAGGGTGGGTTCGCGACTCTGCGTCTTTTCCCATCGTTTAACGCTGACGTGGAAGCGGCGCTCGCCGATATCTAAGTACTCCAGCACAAGAATCGCACTGATATGGTTTTCTCAATAACGACACCTTTGCCCTGTTTGTGAACCACTTTGCCTCCCTCACCTGAGAATACAGTGCGCGATTGCTCCGTTAGTAGATCTTCGCCCAAAGGGTGAAGCGGAACCTGGACGGCGACGTTGCCTAGCATGGCAGCAAATATGAACTCCTTATGCTGAACGTGAACAAGCGGTTTCTTTTCGTTCCGGAGCACGAGGCAGCAGCAGTAGTTCTCGAGGTCTTTGAATTTCTTCCGGCCAGCACCGATCTTTTCACGGATGTGGTGGTAGGGATCATAGGCATGAGCCTTGTTGTCGCTCTTGACCTCATCGCCCATGGCCTTAAACTCTTTGACCTCGAACAAGATTTCCTGACCCATGAAATGTATACTGTAGTCGGGTTTCTTCAGGGTTCCGGCCATCTCCTTTTGAAACTGGAAGTAGCCGAGCCCCGTCGAATGCAAGTACTCCTCAAAGAGCTTCTCCGAGGCCGTTCTGTCTTCGGGTTTTGGTGATTTGATGTTTCCCACCTCTAGGCCCAGATTCGACAGGACACGGATCGGGCGGAGCTATGCAGGTGTTTCTTCCGCCGCGCGGCGCTGGAAGATTTCTATGAAGCAGTTGACCAGGGACACGGCGGCGGGAGTAATGCCGGGGATGCGGGAGGCTTGGCCGAGAGTGAGTGGGCGGACGCGCGTGAGCTTTTCTACCACTTCTCGGGAGAGGCCGGAGACCTTCCGGTAATCGAACCAATCCGGAATGTGGCGCGACTCGGCGCGCTTCATCCGCTCGATCTGTTTCTCCTGCTGTTGGAGATAGCCTTCGTACTTGAAATCGGTCTCGATGCGGCGGGATTCTTCGCGGGAGAGTGCGGCGAGAAGACCGACCCCCTCACCCGTCCGCCGCTGGCGGACACCCTCTCCCCCAAGGGGGAGAGGGGCATCATCAATGTTCAACGCACGCAGGCCCTCGCCAATCCATTCCATCAAATCTTCGATCTTGAGCTCGGTGCGCTTTAGGAGTTGGGCTCCAGTCAGCGGTGAGGGGGCTGTAAATTGTCTGCCATTCATGAGACCGAGCCTGGAATAGATCTCGCAGCCCAGGTGCGAATCGGGCCTCAAGCGGGTCTCGAGCAGGAACTTCGTAGCAGCGGAGATTCGCGCCTGCTTTTCCAGGAATGCCTGGTAATCGCTCTGCCGGATGGTGCCGGCCTGGAAGCCGAGCGGCATCAGGCGCTCGTCGGCGTTATCAATGCGCAGGTGCAGCCGGAACTCAGCGCGCGAGGTGAACATGCGGTAGGGCTCATCGACGCCCTTGCTCACCAAGTCGTCGATGAGGATGCCGGTGTAACCTTGCGTGCGATCGATGATCATCGGCTGTTTGCCCTTGACGCGCAGCCCGGCGTTAATTCCCGCCATAATTCCCTGGCACCCGGCTTCCTCGTAACCTGTCGTTCCGTTGATCTGGCCTGCCAGGAAGAGGTTCTGGATTTTCTTGCACTCGAGCCATGGGTAAAGCTCCGTGGGCTGTACCATGTCGTATTCGATGGCGTAGCCCGGGCGGACCATCTCGGCGTCCTCGAGGCCTGGTATGGACTTCACCATGGCCAACTGGACGTCGATCGGCATCGAGGTGGACATGCCGTTGACGTAAATCTCGTTCGTGTCCATTCCCTCCGGCTCGAGGAAAAGCTGGTGTTGGGGCTTGTCCGGGAACTTGACGATCTTGTCTTCAATGGAGGGACAGTAGCGCGGCCCGATGCCCTTGATCTGACCGGAATAGAGTGGAGCGCGGTGCAAGTTCTCGCGGATGATCCGGTGCGTTTCCGCGTTGGTGTACCCGATCCAGCAAACGGTCTGAGGTTGGGTAATGGCCCGGGTGCGAAAACTGAAGGGCGTGGGAATCGGGTCGCCGGCCTGCACTTGAAACCTCGAAAAGTCGATGGTGCGCGCATCCAGGCGCGGCGGAGTGCCAGTCTTGAGCCGGCCGATTTCGAAGCCCAGCCGGCGCAGCGCCTCACCCAGCATCACCGAAGAGGGCTCGCCCGAACGCCCCGCGGGGTACTTGTTCTCCCCGCAGTGGATGAGGCCGTTCAGGAAGGTGCCCGTGGTGACGATCACGGCGCCGGCTTCCACCCGGCGTCCGTCCAGCAGGCGGATGCCCAGCGCTCGGAGACCCTCAGGTTGTAGGGGCGGTTCGCCCTGCGGCCCAAAGCCTCCGGGCGACGGGTCGCGAACCGCTCCTACAGAATCTTCCAGTACGAGGTCGACGACTTCAGCTTGCTTGATCCGCAGGTTGGGCTCGGATTCGAGAACTTGGCGCATTCGGCCGCGGTATTGCTTCTTGTCCGCTTGGGCGCGCGGCGACCAGACCGCGGGCCCGCGGCTGGTGTTGAGCAGGCGAAACTGGATGCCGACGGCATCGATCACTTCGCCCATGACCCCGCCCAGCGCGTCGATCTCGCGGACCAGGTGGCCCTTGGCGATTCCGCCCACCGCAGGGTTGCAGGACATCTGCGCAATCAGGTCGAGATTGATCGTATACAACGCCGTCTTCAGCCCCATGCGCGCCGCTGCCATCGCAGCTTCGCACCCGGCGTGCCCCGCGCCCACCACCACCACATCGTATTTTTCCGTAAAGCCTGACAACATGTTTAAGCTCGAGCCCCGGCGTCAATCGTTTATTCTAACCTGAATTCACGAGTTGGTGTGGCAGAGCCAAGCCTCGCTTCGCGATAACCTGCCATGTAGACGGCACGGGGACACGTGCCCGCACGGCACCACTTCACACGTGCGACCTTTAGAACCGTCCGCGGAAGTCGAAGAGGTCGTGCAAGGGCAGTTGCCAGCCGGGGAAGAGATTGGAAGTGAGAACTTGCTCGCCCGCAAGGGTAGCCTCGACGAAATACTTCTTACCCTCCAGTTTCAAAACCTCGACCGTTTTGGCGTGTGAGTCGACGAGCCAGTACTCAGAAACGCCAGACTCGGCGTATATGGGTAGCTTTGTGGCGCGATCGTAGGTTGCGGTGGAAGGCGATGAGACTTCCACAACCAAGTCGGGAGCACCTTCGATCCAGTTCTCAAGAATAATCCCGGCGCGGGCGTTCGAAACGAAAATGAGGTCGGGTTGAAATGCGGTATCATCACTCAGGCGTACATCCAGAGGGGCTGTCAGCACCTCGCCCAGATTGTCCTTCACGACGTGCAGCCCCAAGCTTAAAGCTAGATTCTGAACAATAAACTGGTGCCGCGTTGCAGGGGATGGAGTCACGTGCACCTCTCCGCGCACGAGTTCGTAGCGCTTGCCGTCGACAGGGAATTGGCGGAATTCTTCGAAAGTGATCTTGGGAATGACTTCGACGCCCATGTGTGCATTATACACCTTGACTGAGGCCTGCGAATTCGAAACGACCAGCCACCTGAGTTCAGCCCTGGTGCTCTTCTCTTGCATCACACAGAGATAGGTTATTTCTGCGGTGTTATTTCTCTGATTGACAAATAACGAACTTCCCGTTAGTGTACGCGACTCTATGAAGATACTGGTGATTGGTTCCGGAGCACGAGAGCACGCGCTGACCTGGAAGTTGCGCGAGAGTGGACTCATGGAGGAGATCTACTGCGCGCCGGGCAACGCCGGCATTGCACAGGAAGCGGAATGCCGGCCCGTGGATGTCTCGAATCCGGCGCAGATTCTCGAGTTGGCGAGTGATCTTAAGGCGGACCTTACGGTCGTGGGGCCGGAAGCGCCGCTTGTGGCAGGCGTCGTGGATGAGTTCAAGCGGGCAGGCAGGGCGATTATTGGCCCTACCCGTGCCGCAGCTCGGCTCGAGGGGAGCAAGATCTTTTCCAAACAGTTCATGCAGAGGCATTCGATCCCCACCGCGGCATTCAAGGTGGCAGAGAGTTTCGACCAGGCCGTCAAGGCGCTGCCGGAGTTTGGCTTGCCGGTCGTGATCAAGGCGGACGGATTGGCAGCGGGGAAGGGTGTGGTTATCGCCCACACTCGGGAAGAAGCCGAAAAAACTCTGGACGAGTTTATGCGCCAGCGGACTTTGGGCTCGGCGGGTGAGAAGGTCATCCTGGAAGAAGCGCTGAGGGGCGAAGAACTCTCCTTCATCGTGCTGACTGATGGGCGCGCTATCCTGCCCTTAGTTCCCACCCAGGACCACAAGGCTGTCTTTGACGACGACCAGGGCCCGAACACCGGCGGCATGGGCGCTTACAGCGAGGATGCGATTCTGGATGAGCCTCTGCGTGCTGAAATCATTCGGAGCATCGTCGCTCCTACGCTGGTGGGGATGATGGTAGAAGGCACGCCGTACCACGGATTTCTTTACTGTGGCCTGATGTTGACCTCGCAAGGTCCCCAGCTTCTCGAGTACAATGTACGTATGGGCGACCCCGAGGCGCAGCCCATCGTCATGCGCCTCCGCTCGGACCTGGCGGAACTGCTAGTGGCGCTGAGCGAAGATCGCCTTGCGACGCTTGAACCGCACTGGAGCCCGAATCCTTCGGTATGCGTGGTGCTTGCGTCGAGAGGCTATCCGGGCAAGCCGGAAGTGGGCAAAGTCATCACCGGAATCGAATCGGCTGAGACCAGGGGCGGCGTCAAGGTGTTTCATGCGGGCACGAAATTCCAGGATCTTCATTTGCTTTCGACGGGCGGCCGGGTGCTGGGTGTGACGGCGACAGCCGAGGACCTGCCGCGCGCCATCGCCTGCGCTTACTCTGCGGTGAGCAAGATCAACTTTGAGGGAATGCATTTTCGGCGCGATATCGGCGCAAAAGGTTTGAAGCGACTTTCCGGCGACTGGCGAGCCAGCACGGCGGACGAACCTGCAGGGGATGCGCCAAGCCCGCGTCAGGCCGGGTGACCCGGGGCTGTTAAGCCAACATCAACAATCGAATAGGGAGGATTTGGATGGGTGATAAACCCTTAGTGGGTATTGTTATGGGCAGTGACACAGACCTGCCCACCATGACGGAAACGGCGCGGATGTTGAAGAAGTTCGGCGTGCCGTTCGAGATCGAAGTCACTTCTGCACACCGTTCGCCCGTGCGCACTTCGGAGTATGCCCGGACGGCCATCCATCGCGGCCTCAAAGTTATCATCGTGGGGGCGGGTGGGGCAGCGCATCTGGCGGGCGTGATCGCGGCGGAAACCACCCTCCCCGTTATCGGGGTTCCCATGGCCACCACCACTCTGGCGGGGCTCGACTCGCTGCTCTCTACCGTACAGATGCCTGGCGGAGTCCCGGTCGCATGCACAGCCATCGGCAAGCCCGGCGCCATCAACGCCGCCATTTACGCCATCGAGATCATTGCCACGTCGGAGGCGGAACTCGCCCAAAAGCTCTCCGCCTACAAGGAGGAGTTGGCGCGGTCAGTGGCTGAGAAGTCAGAAAAGGTAAAGCGCGAGTTTCAGGTTTAGCGTTTCCTTTCAGACGTAGGCGTTCTTGTTCGAATAGCGTCGGAAAGGCGGGGCTTCAGCCCCGCCGCTGAGAACCTGCCACTCCTCGGCGGCTTTAGCCCCTGAAGCCGCATTGCTTCAGGGCCTAAAGGCCCGTTCAATGTGCGCACCATACCGGCGGGGCTAAAGCCCCGCCCTTCCAGGACTCAGAGTAATTTCGCTCATTAGCACTACGAGCCTTTGCGGGCGATCAACACCTGTCCGCCGCTTTTTCCCTTGAAGAGCTCCAGGGCTTCCGCGGGGATTCCCACCTCGCGCGCGGCCTGCTCGAAATCAGGCCGTCCCACTTTTGCCTCGACAAACCCCGCCTTGCGCGCGAGTTCTTCCAGTTCCTGGTCCTCGTAGAAAAACAGGCGGGAGGCCACAGGCTCGGGGGCGGCGGGTGTTCCGCGCAACTCTTTTGCTCCGGTAAAGAGCACAAAGCGCCCTCCGCTCCTGAGCGTCCGCTGGACCTCGGAAAGCGCCTTGAGCGGTTCCTGGATAAAGCCAAAAACCCCGGTCATCACCGCGCAGGTGAACGTGCCGTCGGGGAATGGCAGCAAGCCGGCATCTCCCTGGCGAATCTCGAGCCTGTCTTGGTCTATCGCTTCGCGGTTGACTTCGCTGGCCAGCCTTACCATCTCCGGGCTGTGATCGATGGCCGCCGCTTTACAGCCGCTCTTCAGTGCGTCCGCAAGGAACGCGCCTCCTCCGCAACCGACCTCAAGCAGGTAGTCGTTTTTCGTCAGGCCAAGTACGTTCAGAATGATCTTGAAATTCGGACGGTGGTAGAGCGGGTCGCGGTAGGTTGCCCGGGACTGCGGGCCTGAGGGGCGACGGGCTCTACGATCGGTGATCCAGTCGCCCAACCGCCGAGGCGCCAACGAATGGAGCAGCGGGGCCGCGACCTCGCCGGCAAACCAGCCTGCGATTTCGACCGCTTGTTCTCCCAAGGCGGTGCTCAGTTCTGGCTGTTCCAGCGTCACACGGGTGCCATTCCCGACAGGCTCGAATCGCAGTTCAACCGCGGTTACTTCAGCCGGTTGCCAGGCGGCACCACGCCATTCCAGTGCAATCTTCTGCGGCGGGAGCCAACTGGTTACGCGCCCCACTTCTATCGCGCCCTCCATGACGCGGCCATGGGCTCCTGGCTCAAATTGTATTCCGAGATCCAACAGCGCCGTCGATAGTTCGCCAACCAAGGCGTCAAAGGCAGCGGATGGCTCGAGCCTCAGGTCGATGCTGGTGCGAACGCCCATGGTCTATTCACCCCTGTAGAAGTCTGTTCCCTCTTACGAAAAGCATGGCATGACCGGTTGTCTGAAATCAACAGAATGTGCGGCGGATTTCTATGTCGCGCCTTGAGCCCCGCTTAAACCCGCTTTGAACTCCCCGCTCATTGCGGGTATGATGGTTGGCTTGTTTTGGATTTTATCTTTTCCGTCATTTTGACCTTATAGGAGATTTGCCTAATGAAGCCATCTGCGTTACCTAAGTTAGAATCCGCCCACGATATTTTGCTTCGCCGCAAGCACCCGCTGGATGTGTTCTTTGCGCCGCAAGCGGTCGCCGTGATCGGGGCCACGGAGAATCCCGGCAGCGTTGGCCGGACCACGTTTTGGAACTTGATCACGAATCCCTTCGGCGGAACCGTTTATCCCGTCAATCCCAAGCGGGCGCAGGTTCTCGGGGTGAGAGCCTACGCCAGCCTGCGCGATGTGCCGCGGCCGGTGGACTTGGCCGTGATCGTCACTCCCGCCGCCACCGTCTCGAGAGTCATGGACGATTGCGCCGCCGCAGGCGTGAAGGGTGTGATCATCATTTCTGCCGGGTTCAAGGAACTCGGCCCGGCGGGAGCGAAACTGGAGGGCGAAATCGTGGCCAAGGCCCGGGCGGCGGGGATCCGCATCGTCGGCCCGAATTGCCTAGGGATCATGAGTCCTAACTCCGGCCTGAACGCCACTTTCGCCAGCGGTATGGCGCGTCCGGGAAGCATCGGCTTCCTGAGCCAGAGCGGCGCTCTTTGTACGGCGGTTCTAGACTGGAGCTTCCATGAAATGGTCGGCTTCAGTGTTTTCAGCTCCATCGGTTCGATGGCGGACGTAGGGTGGGGGGACCTGATCGATTATCTCGGAGACGACCCCCGCACGCGCAGCATCATCATCTACATGGAAAGCGTCGGCGACGCGCGCGCTTTCCTCTCCTCGGCGCGGCAGGTGGGCCTTTCCAAGCCCATCATTGTGATTAAGGCTGGCCGCAGCGCGGCCGCCGCCAAAGCGGCTGCCTCGCACACCGGCTCTCTCGCCGGCAGCGATGAAGTGCTGGACGCCGCTTTCCGGCGCACGGGCGTGCTGCGCGTACAGAGTATCGGTGACCTGTTCCACATGGCCGACGTGCTGGGCAAGCAATCGCGCCCCACCGGTCCTCGCTTGGCCATCCTCACCAACGCCGGCGGACCCGGAGTGCTGGCTACGGACGCCTTGATCGCGGCGGGTGGCGAACTGGCGCAAATTGCGCCAACCACCATGGAATCGCTCAACGCGTTTCTTCCCAAAGAGTGGAGCCGCAACAATCCCATCGATATCCTGGGAGACGCCACGCCGGAGCGCTACGCCAAGGCCGTGGAACTGGTCGCCAAAGACCCGAACACGGACGGACTGCTCGCGATCCTCACCCCGCAGTCGATGACTGATCCGACGCAGATCGCCGAGCAACTCAAGCCGTATGCCAAGCTCGAAAACAAGCCGCTCCTGGCCAGTTGGATGGGCGGCGCGGAAGTCTCGGCCGGGGTCGACATCCTGAATCGCGCCGGCATACCCACCTTCCCGTTCCCTGACACCGCCGCCAAGATCTTCCAGTACATGTGGCAGTACAGTTACAACCTGCAGGGCCTATACCAGACCCCGGTGCTGCCGGGAGAGGATGACGGCGTGGCCTCGGGAGCGGCGGCTGCGAAGATCATCGAGGAAGTACGCAAGTCAGGACGGACCATTCTCACGGAAGTCGAATCCAAGCGGCTCCTGGGGGCTTACGGAATCCCCACCGTCCCGACCGAGGTTGGCACGACTCCCGAGGAGGCCGTTGAACTCGCGAACAAATTCGGATACCCCGTGGTGCTCAAACTTTACTCGGAGACCATCACTCACAAGACTGACGTGGGCGGCGTGCGGTTGAACCTGTGCGACCCTCAAGCCGTCCGCAACGCGTTCGCGAAGATCCAGTCTGCGGTGACGGAGAAAGCGGGGGCTAGCCACTTCCAGGGCGTGGCGGTCCAGCCCATGGTGCGGCTGGAAGGTTACGAGTTGATCATCGGAAGCAGCCTGGATTCCCAGTTCGGTCCCGTGCTGTTGTTCGGAACGGGCGGACAGTTGGTGGAGGTGTTCAAGGACAGCGCCCTGGCGCTTCCTCCCCTGAACACCACGCTGGCTCGCCGCTTGATGGAACAGACGCGTATTTACAAAGCTCTCAAGGGCGTGCGCGGACGCAAGCCGGTGGACCTGGACGCCCTGGAAAAGCTGATGGTTCAGTTTAGCTACCTGGTGGTGGAGCAGCGGTGGATCAAAGAGATCGATATTAATCCGCTGATAGCTTCTCCGGAGCGCCTGATGGCGCTCGATGCGCGCGTAGTGTTGCATGGGCCAGAGGTCACAGAAGACAAGCTGCCCAAGCTCGCCATACGGCCCTACCCGACGCAATATGTGTCGCCGTTTACCCTTAAAGACGGCACGAAGGCCAACATTCGGCCGATTCGGCCGGAAGACGAGCCGCTCATGATCAAGTTCCACCAGCGACTCTCCGACCGCAGCGTGACGGGTGCGCTACGCGCAATTCATCACGCTCAGCGAGCGCGTCGCGCACGAGCGGTTGATTCGCAATTGCTTTACCGACTTCGACCGCGAAATAGCTCTGGTGGCGGACCGCCACGATCCCTCGACGGGCGAAAGCGAAATCATGGGTGTGGGCCGCATGACCAGGTTCTCCGGCACCTCCGAAACGGACTTCGCCATCGTGGTTGCGGACCCATTCCAGCAGCGCGGTCTGGGCGGCGAACTGCTCCGGCGCATGCTCGAGGTCGCCAAGGCGGAGAAGATCTCCGCGCTTGAAGGGCGAATTTCTCGCGGATAACTCCGTGGCACGGAGAATGTGCGAGAAATCGGGCTTTCACCTGGAGGAAGTCCCCGATAAGGGCCTCGTGCGGGCGGAGTTGGCCGTTTCATAGATTATGTTCAAAACCGTGGAGTGGACCGATGAAGGCGTGCGCATGATCGACCAGACGCGGCTGCCTGCCGCGGAGGTTTATCTCACCTGCCGCGACTACCAGGAAGTGGCGGAAGCCATTCGCAGCATGGTGATTCGCGGCGCGCCGGCGATTGGCGTGGCGGCAGCCATGGGAGTGGCGCTGGGGATCAAGAACTCCGGCGCCCGCACCCTTCCTGCCTTGCGGGCGGATTTCGAGCGGATCGCAGAAACGCTTTCCCGCACCCGCCCCACCGCCGTCAATCTGTTTTGGGCAATCGACCGAATGCGGCGAGCGTTCGACGCTTCCCTCTCCTGCCACACTACCGACGTGCAGGCTCTGGAAGCGGTCAGAGTAAGTCTCGAGGAAGAAGCGAAACGCATCCTCGCTGAAGACGTCGCGATCAACGAGGCGATGGGCCGCCACGGCGCCGCCCTCCTCCCGGAGTCGGGGACGGTCCTTACCCATTGCAATGCGGGCGCTCTGGCCACGGGCGGTTACGGCACGGCTTTGGGCGTAATCCGCGCCGCCGTCGCGCAAGGGAAGAAGATCGAAGTCTTTGCGGATGAGACGCGCCCTTTTCTTCAGGGTGCGCGCCTGACAGCTTGGGAACTTTCGAAGGACGGAATCCCCGTAACCCTCATCACCGATAGCATGGCGGGGCATTTCATGAAGCAGGGCCAGATCAAGGCCGTGATCGTGGGTGCGGACCGCATCGCGGCTAATGGCGACACCGCGAATAAGATCGGGACCTACAGCGTGGCCGTGCTCGCCCATGAGAACCGCGTCCCCTTTTACGTTGCCGCTCCGCTCTCAACGATTGACCGCAGCCTGGCCAGCGGAGAGGCGATTCCAATCGAAGAGCGCGCCTCGAGCGAAGTCACCCACCTGGGCGGCATCGAGATCGCACCCCCCTCCGTCCCGGCGCGCCACCCCGCTTTTGACGTAACGCCCCACCGCTACATCACCGCCATCATTACCGAGCAAGGGATTGCCCGCGCGCCGTACAGCGAGAGCCTGAACGCCCTTTTTCAATAAGCGCCAATCCGATGTAGCCGACGTTTTGTCATTTTTAGGCCCTGATGGCGACCCGAAGCTGCGCTTCGTTTTGCGCTAGATGGGCCGTTTTTTGCTGCTTTAGGTGCACAACTTGCGTGTAAACTGCGCGCAAATGGCATTAAAATTGCGCCAGCGATCCTTTGTTTTCAATGACTTCTTAGCTTCGTTCCCACTATTTTTCATTTTTGTATTTCCCCGGTCCTCGGGCCGCACCGGGGCCTTGGCGCATACCCCGACTACTGTCCCATTCCGGTTGCCGCGCAGGGCAGATTGTCGATAAAATGACCATACTGATAGGCTATCATAGATCTTTCGTTTGTCAAGCGGAAAAATGCGAAAAAACTGAAGGGGACAATATGTCGAGCGAGGAGGCAGGTTCTCGATTGAACTATTCGGCAACCTGGCGCGTAATAAGGGGCATGGACAATCTGCTCCCCGACCTGCGACACGCCTTTCGCGTCTTGCGCAAGAGCCCCGGTTTCACCGCGATCGCCATCGCGGCACTGGCGCTGGGTATTGGCGCCAACACCGCCATCTTTTCGGTGATCAACGTAGTCCTGCTGAAGCCGCTGCCGTATCCGGACGCCGACCGGATCATGGCAGTCGTTCGCGGTTATCCCGATTTCCAGGGCATTGGCAACTCGACCTCCATCCCAAAGTTCAATGCTTGGAAGAAGAATGACGTCTTCGAGGCCATGGCCGCTTACGACTTCGCTGGCCCGGGAATGAACATCGGTGGCAGCGACCACCCCGAGCAGGTGAAGGGAATCCATGTTTCATCGGAATTCTTCCGGGTCTTCGCAGTCTCGCCGGTGCTCGGCCGGACCTTCACCGCCGACGAGGACATCCCCAACGGGCCTAAAGTCGCGGTAATCAGTTATCAACTCTTCAGCGGGCGCCTGGGTGGCGATCTGCGATTGGTGGGCACGCCCATCCAAATCAGCGGCGAGCCCACCACCGTGGTGGGAGTCCTGCCGGCCACTTTCAAGGCCGATCCGCCGGCGGATATCTTCATTCCCTTGCAGGCCGATCCGAACAGCACGGATCAGGGCCACTATCTGGCGGTGGCAGGACGCTTGAAGCCGGGCGTTACTCTCGCAGCCGCGAGGGCCCAGATGAAGGTCGTTGGCGAGCGGTTCCGCCGGGCCAACCCCCTGTGGATGGACAAAACCGAGAGCGTAGCGGTGGCGCCGCTGCAGCAAGCGCAAGTAGGAGACGTGAAATTGCCTTTGATGATCCTGCTGGGCGCAGTGGGATTCGTGCTCCTGATCGCCTGCGCGAATGTGGCCAACCTGCAACTTGCGCGCGCGGCCACCCGGCAGAGGGAAATAGCCATCCGCACGGCCATCGGGGCGAACCGCCTGCGCATCGTCCGGCAACTCCTGACCGAGAGCATAGTCCTGTCCCTGGCCGGCGGTGTTCTTGGCTTTCTGATTGGCGCCTGGGGTGTGCGGGTGCTGATCGCCATCGCCCCGGGCAATCTGCCGCATATCAGCGACAGCCTGCAATCCTCGACCGCGGTATCCGCGCTGGATTGGCGCGTGCTGGGCTTCACGCTGGCTGTATCCCTCGCCACCGGCATCCTGTTCGGAGTCTTTCCGGCTGTGCACGTATCCCGGCTGGACGTCAATTCCGCGCTCAAAGACAGCAGCGGCCGCTCGGGAACGGGCCGCCATCAGAACCGGGCGCGCGGCTTCCTGGTGGTGAGCGAGATCGCGCTGGCGGTGATCCTGCTGGTGGGCGCGGCGCTGATGATCCGCACGTTCGCCAGCCTGCGCGCGGTGAATCCGGGCTTCGATCCGCACAACGTCCTGACCTTGCAGACATCGCTTTCCGGAGGCAGGTACGGCACTACCGCCAAGGTCGACAACCTGATCCGGCAAATGACGCCGCGCCTGGAGAGCTTGCCTGGAGTGCAATCCGTCGCCACCGCCGTTATGCTGCCCATCGAGGGTGGCATCGACCTGCCCTTCAACATCGCCGGCAAGCCGCCCGCCAAGGGCGGTGTGTATAACGGCGACGAGCAATGGCGTTCGGTATCGGCCCACTACTTTGCGGCGTTCAGGATTCCGCTGCTGCGGGGACGCGCCTTCAGCGAGCACGACACGGGAAACTCCCCGCGGGTAGTGATCGTCAACCAGGCGTTCGCCAAGAAATACTGGCCAGAGGAAGATCCGATCGGCCACAGCATGACGATCGGCAAAGGCCTGGGTCCCGAATTCGAGGAGCCCGCGCGTGAAATCGTCGGCATCGTCGGCAACGTGCGCGAAAACGGGTTGACGGGCTCCGATCAGGCTGTCATGTATGTGCCGGCGAGCCAGATCAGTGACGGGCTCACGCAACTGGCGAACAAAGTAATCCCGCTGAGCTGGGTGGTGCGCACGTCCATGGAACCCTTGGCGCTCTCGAGCGCGATTCAGCACGAGTTTCTGGCTGTGGCCGATCAATTGCCGGTTTCCAGATTCCGCACGATGGAACAGGTGATCTCCGAATCCACCGCGCGCACGAATTTCAATATGCTGCTGCTGACAATTTTCGCGGGCACGGCTTTGCTGCTGGCGGCTCTCGGAATATACGGATTAATGTCCTATTCGGTGGAACAAAGGACGCAGGAGATCGGCATCCGCGTGGCGTTGGGCGCCAGTGGCAGCAATATTCTCCGGATGGTGCTCCGTCGCGGTCTGCTGCTGGCGGGAATCGGACTGGCGGTGGGGCTGGCGGCGGCGTTCGGCCTCACGCGGCTGCTCTCAAGCCTCTTGTTCGGTGTCAAGGCCAGCGACCCCATCGCATTCTGCGCCGTGATGGTCACCCTGGCGACGGTGGCGTCGGTGGCGATCTATGTTCCGGCGCGCCGGGCTACCCGCATCGATCCGCTCATCGCGCTGCGCAACGAATAACTAAAAGCGAGTGGCGGCCTCCTCGAAACCCCCAATACCCCTCGGAGGCTGTTTTCTATCATCGCCGAGACGGATACAAACGCAGAGTTTCGCAGCCCGGAAACTCCGTGGTAAGGTCCTTGTGTCTCGGCGCGGCCCCGTTGGCAGCGCACTTCCTCGGATACCCGTTTATCGGGCAGCTCGTTTCGGTTTGGGTTTTTTAGTTCTGGGCGTCGTTCTCCAAACAGACACCGGGGTGGTGCTTCAGTTGATTCACCGTCATGTGTTCGAGAATCTTGCCTTCTGGAACGCTCACCAGGTATCCCTCCATGTGACCAAGGTCGGGACCACAGTCGGTTGTGGGGTAGACCTGGGTCAGAAGCAACAGGTTCCCGCGAATCCATTTTAGGGCGCTGACGGTGTTCCCACGAGCCTCACAATAATGGCGCGTCTTGAAATTGGCAACGGCGGCGTCGATAGATCTTGAGACCTCTCTTACGCCATTGCCATCAACTAGAAAAACGCGAACAAGGGCCCCGCCGATTGGGCCGCCCTCGCCCCAGTAGGTAATGGCGATGCGAGCTTGATTTGTCGTGGTAGAAAGCCCGAGTTCGTGTTCGACGGCGATCCATACGGCCGCCGAATACATCTCGTCTACCGAAGCCTGAAAGATCTCCTGCTTTCCACGCACAAACCAGAAGGTCGGGCCTTCGGTGTTAGAAGGAAAACCGGCATCCAACTCCAAGTCGTCAACCTGCGCGACTTTTTCGCGTCCTGCGGAATATGGGACCCATACCTCAAACCCATCTTGCGCGCATTCCGTGAGCAATAATTTCGGATTCGTCTTGGGGGCCTTCCCCTGGCCCGATGATGGGTACTGAGTCGCCATGACGAGGAAAAACACGGACATCGCTGAAACAGTTACCGTCATCTTCGTCCTGCGCTGAATATACCCCGAATCCCAGTCAACACCAAGTGCCCGATGAGTCGGCTTGCCGTCCCCGCATTTCCGCTGGTCCCGGCGGGGCGAGGGCAAGGCGTACCCCTACGCCGCTTCCCGTCACTGATCCGAAGCGAAAAGTGTGAAGGACGTGTAGCGGAGAAAGTATCCGGCGCCGTAGGCGCTTTGGAGTGCGGCAGCTTGCTGCCGCTCTCCCTGGGCGCGAGCTTGCTCGCGCTTCTTGGGGAAGGTTTCCCTCCCCGGCCAGCAAGCTGGCCTGAAGAAAAGCGGCAGCAAGCTGCCGCACTCCAAAGCCCGGCAAGCGCACTGCGCACGACCTGGGCGGGGCGCAGGCGGAACTCAGTGGGCAGGCTTATTCAGTATCTCGTTCAGAATACCCGGTATCTCAAAAACCGCCCGATTGTTGAGGGCAGCGGCGTTGTTGCGGAAGCGGGCGAAATTGGCGGGATCAAGAAGCTCTTCGACAGTGGGCGTGATTCGGCCAAAATCGCGCAGCACCAGCCCCACCTGCTTTTCGAGGACCCAGTCCGCATTGTAGCGCTCCTGCGGGAGGGTTCTGGCGTTGCGCTCCACGATGACCGGCAGTTTCATGGCTAATGCTTCGCTGATGCTGCCGGGGCCGGGCTTGCCGATGAAGAAATCAGCGAGGCGCATGTAGTAGGGAACTTCTGTGGTGAAACCCTCGACATACTTCGGAACCTTGCCCCTGAGGCTGCGTAACATAGCGGCCAAGCGTTCATTGTGGCCGCAGATGAGAATCAGTTGCAGGCTCTGCTTTGCCGCTTCGAGTTTCCGGGCAATTTTCACCATGACGCTCGAGCCTTCCCCGCCGAACATAACCAATCCGGTGGGTAACTCAGGGTCAAGGCCCAGGCGTTGGCGTTCCGCAGCGCGATCCACAGTGACCTCCTGATAGAACTTGGGGTGAAGGATCATTCCTGAGGTCGCAAAGATCTGGTGGTCGCGAAATCCCGTCGCGCGGGCTTGTGCCACGGCGCGTTCGGACCCGCAAACTACGAACTGCTCCTGATGTTCCAGCCAAAAGTGGGGAGGGTAATTGGCGAAGTCCGTGAGCACCGTGACGAATGGCGTTACAGGTGAGACCTGCCGCAGGCTCTCAAAGAGGGCCCGGTTGAAGTGCGGAACGAGCGACACGACCAGTGCGGGCTGGCTTTTGCGCCAATACTCTTCCAGCAGCCGTACCTGCTGTGGATGGTAGAGCCTTACCGCCGCCTGGAGGACGCGCAATCCTGCTCCCGCACCCCACGTCCAACCCATTTTCAATAACCAGTTATAGAGATCCTGCAAGCGCAGGCCGGATAGCCTCAGTACGGGATCGATGGAATCGAGCAACTCCTGGAGGTTCATTAAATGGACGTCCCATTGAAGTTGCTGTTCGGTAACCAGGCGAAGGGCGGTGGCAGCGGCGCGGTGCCCGCCCCCGGCGTCAAAATAAACGAACTCGATTCTACCCATGGGCAGGCATTCTCGCACAGCTTGAGGCGTGCGGACAACCTGAACCGTGCCACCTCACGCAGCGCCAAGAAGGTGTGAACTAATCCATAGAGGGACAAGCCGGTTTCACGCAAAGCCGCAAAGTACGCAAAGGTCGCAAAGAAAAACCAGGGCAAAGTCTGTAGCCCAGTGAGTGAGCCGTAGCTAAGGGTGTACCTTTAACCAAGTCTTCATCTGCAAGCGACACATACGTAACATACGAAATGTAGCCTGGAGTGTGAAATGTGACCTCCACGTTCACACCGTCCACTCCGGCATGGCCACCATGCCGGTTCTGAACCGTTTTTGCCGCGAGTGCTACAACCCGCCCGAAGCCCTCTACGAGAAGCTCAAGCGCCAGGGGTTGGATCTGGTCACCGTAACCGATCACGACTCCATTGATGCGGCAGAGTGCCTGCGGGGGCACGGGGATTTTTTCCTGAGTGAAGAGGTCACCTGCCGGGCGCCGAGCGGCAACGAATTCCACGTTGGCGTCTACAACATCAATGAATGCCAGCACACTGAGGTTCAGCGGCGGCGACATGATCTTCCTCGCTTGTTGGCATATCTCGAGGAGCAGCGGTTGTTCTTCAGCTTAAACCACGTCTTTTCAGCCCTTACCGGGCCCCGCGCAGCAGACGATTTCGACTGGTTCGAAGCCTGTTTTCCCGCCGTCGAAGTCTTGAACGGACACTTGCTGGCGCGCAACAACCGTCTTGCCGGCCGGTTAGCATCCTATAACAGGAGGATTGCGGTGGGAGGAAGCGACGCCCATGCGCTGGCTTCGGCGGGCAGCGTCTGGACAGAGGTTCGGGGTGCACGGACCAAAGCCGAGTTTCTCGAGGGCTTGTGCGAGGGCCGCGCGCGGGTGCGGGGGGAGTCGGGAAGCTATTGGAAACTCACCAGCGACGTCCTGGCGGTCAGCCGCGAGATGTTTCGTGAGAAGCCCTTAATGCTGCTCCTCGCGCCTCTCCTGCTCGGCATCCCTACCGTTACCCTGATCAATTATTTTTCGGAGAGGCGGTTCGCGCGTAAGTGGGGACAGGCGTGGGCCCGCATGCGTGGCCTTGATGGCGGCCAGTCGGTCAGCCGTATGCCTGCCGCAACCTGGGAGGCGACGGCGTGACTTTTCCCGGCACCATGTTGGGCTTCGTTTCGAGCGGCGACCAGCGCCTGATGCGGCGCGTGAACCGCTGGAAGCCGCCGCGCTGGATCCGGCTGTGGATGATTCTGGCGACCCGGGCCGGCGACGGCTGGTTATGGTACGCACTCGGGGTCCTGGTGTTGGCTTTCGGCGGCCCTTCCCGCTACGCGGCAGTGGCGGCGGCAGGAATTTCCTGCGGAGTTGGTGCGGCCCTCTTTCTGGTTCTTAAAAGGCTGACCGGACGGAAGCGGCCCTGCGCAATTGCGTCGCATTGCTGGGCTACTCTATTGCCGCCCGATCAGTTTTCCTTCCCCTCCGGGCACTCGATCAGCGCCTTCGCCTTCGCCGTCTCCATCGGCTTGTTTGAGCCCTCCTTGATGTATGGCCTCCTTTTCTGCGCCCTCAGCGTGGCAGTTTCCCGAATCATGCTGGGTTTACACTTTCTCAGCGATGTGGTGGTCGGATCCTTGATCGGCGCCGGCCTCGGGTTTGCGTGCCACGCTTTGTTGAGCGGCCTCCTGTAGCAGTCGCTGGCCGGCTTTTGCGGCGCGGCCTGCGGAGAAAACCCAAAATTCAAGATTCCAAATTCAAGAAGGAGAGGCGGGGCCTTAATCCGCCGATGACGCGCGGGTAGGCAGCGAAGAAGTAGGGGCGAGGCGCCCCTACACGTAGCACCGTCCTGTCCGAGGAACATCGGGGTTGACAACGCAGTTGAGGGGTGCTGCCTGAAAATGGATTCCCGCTTCCGCGGCAATGACGTGGCCTGGGCCGTGGTGGCGCGTTCGGTAGGAGAGATAGGCCGCAGGGCGACGCCGGGGGCCGCCCTGCGGGCCACTACGAAAAAACCGCTAAGATTCCGATCTTAACTCCAACTTCTCGGCATCCCAGAAGAGGCGCTGCTTTTTCAGGTAGGACAGGTTCGCCATGTGGCAAGCCACCGCCGTGCCGCAGCCGAAGTCTACGTTTTCGATGGGCTGCTGGCGGCTCTTGACGGAGGCAAAGAAGTTGCGGAAGTGGTCTTCGGTGCCTTCGGCGCGCTGCCGCATGTTTTGTGGTTTCCGATGCTGTTGTTTCCGGTAGGTGCCAATATCCGCCGTCGGGTCGTTCTTGTGCGCGGCCATGAACGGCTCCTTGGTGTCCTTGGGCCAGCTTTCGAGCGGGTATTCGAAACTCCACTCTTCGTCGTAGGGAAGCAGGCTGGCTCCCTCCTCGGTGAGAACTACGGTGCCTTTGTCGCCCATGAAGCGCACGATCTCGCCGCCATCGAAGTTCGACACCAGGTTTGCCATGACGACCACCTGGAATTTGCCGTAGTCGTACATCGTGTTGTGGATGTCGGGGACCTCCCGATCTCCCGTCCACTTGTAAATCCCGCCATTCGCGACGGCGCTCAAGGGAAACTGAGTGTTCATTAAATAGTGAACGCGCGAGAGCAAATGGACGTACTCATCGCCGGCAATACCTGTGCCGTAGTCCCACCAATTCCGGAACTGGAAGAAGCGAGCGGCATCGAACGGACGCTTGGGCGCGTTACCGAGGTAGCGGTCCCAGTCGATCGTCTGGGGCGAGGCATCGGGCGGGACGGGGTACTTCCAGGCGCCCACCGGGTCGGGCCGGTAGATCTCGCACTGCACCATGTAAATGTTGCCAATTTCTCCCGCATCAACCCAAGCCTTTCCTTTGTGTGTCGATTCCATGCTCAGGCTCTGGCTGCCGACTTGTACCAGGCGGCCGGTTTCTTTCGAGACTTTGACCATCTCCAAAGCTTGGGGGATGGTGTGAGTCATGGGCTTCTCGATATAAATGTCCTTGCCGGCCTGCATGGCAGCGATGGCGATGGGGGCGTGCCAATGGTCGGAGGTGGCGATGCAGACGGCGTCGATGTCTTTGCGGTCCAGCACCTCGCGATAGTCGCGCGTGGTAGCGGTGTTCGCCTGAATCTCTTTGGCGCGGCGGAGGTGTCCGTCGTACAGGTCGCAGACGATGGCAACATCGGCCTTCACGTTGAGCACGGCCTGCATCTGCTCCAGGCCGCGGATACCAACCCCGACCATGCCGACGGTCACGCGCTCGTTCGGCGATGCGACTCGCCCGATGGCAGGCGCTCCCAAGGCCAATCCTGCCGTCGCGGCGCCGGCCACGGAGCGTCCAATAAACTCACGCCGGGTAATTCCTTGATCAGACATATAAGTCCCCCTTTTGACAGTTCATATTCCCAAAATCCAGTAGCGGCGGTTCGCGAACCGCCCCTACCGTTATGCATTGAGGTTCTTCAGGCTCTCGTCGATCAGCTTCTGAACTCCTGCCATGGGCTCGCCTTTTCCTTCCCATTCCATGGAGAAGTAACCGCGATAGCCGTTCGCTTTGGCGATCTCGAAACACTTCGACACATCGACCGTGTAGATCTCCCCTTTGTCGCCGACTTCGGAATCCTTCATGTGCGAGATGTTGTAAGCATGCTTGAACATCGCGTCCATCGCCCGATTGTTGAACTCCTGATTGTGGGTCAGCATGGAGTTGCAGAAATCCGGGAGCGCATGCAGATACGGATGGTTCACCTTGTCGATCACCTGCACGATAAAGAAGGGATCCTCCGTGACGTTATCGTCATTTTCTAGATTCACCAGTACGTTCTTCTGCGCGCCGAATTCGGCCAGGCGTTTCAGGCTCTCGGCCGCGCGGTCAACGTCAGGTTTCACGTGCCGGGCTTCGGCGATGTGCAGGCGCACGCTGGGAGAGCCGATGGCCACCGCGACGTCAATCCACTTCTTTCCGTTGTCCACGGCTTTCTGGCGCTGCGCCTCGACGCTGTCGTAGAAGCTGTAGTGCGGATCGGCGGCGACGTTAATGACGCGTGCTCCCGCTTTCTCAACGCTTGCCCTGAACTCTTTCAGATAGCCGGCTTCCGTGGAACTGAAGTGATCGCTCAGCGGTTCGATGTTGCGCACATTGAATCGCTTCACCACCATGGAGGCGAAGTCTTTCAGGTCCATACCCGGCAGCTTGGGGTCGCGGGCCCATTTATTGAGGGGCGCCACGATGTAGCCGCGAAATGGCCATGAAGGGACCGCCAGGCGTTCGTGCGGCGCGCCCGGAAAGCTGAGGTTGGGTCCCGTCGAGGCGGGCAAAGCCCTGGGGATCAAGGTTGAAGCGGAGGCGGCAAGCGCGCCTGCGCAGGACTGAAGAAAGCGGCGTCGGGGTATCGCTGGCATGGTCGGTTCCTTCTTCACTGGAACGAAAAGCGCAAGTAAACGCAGAAATTCGAAACGAAATCTGCAAGGCTGTAAATGTACTCGCAATCATTATCTGAGTCAATATGATGATCGGCGGGCTAGTGTCTCAGTTTGAGGTAGAGGCGGCTTTACGCCGCCACATGGCGAGGTAAACTCCCCGCTACATATTCAAACTGAGACGCTACCATCGGCAGGACGGCGAACCCTCACTCATAGCGCAAGGCCACAATGGGGTCGAGGCGGGCGGCTTTCATGGCGGGCCAGAGGCCGAAGAAGAGGCCGATGGCGACGGAAACAACGAACCCTGTCACGACTGACCACATGGGAACGGTGGAAGGCAGGGTGGGGACGAGGGTTCGAACCAGGAAACTGAGGGTATAGCCAGACAGAATTCCCATCACTCCACCGGCTCCCGTAAGGCTCATGGCCTCCAGAAGGAACTGCCAACTGATATCGCTGCTGCGAGCACCAATGGCTTTGCGGACTCCGATCTCCCGCGTCCGCTCGGTCACGGAAACGAGCATGATATTCATCACTCCTATACCGCCCACCATCAAGCCGATGGAGGAGATGACGATGGCGACCAGGACCACGGTGCCCATCATGTCGCGAAACTGCTTGATGAACGTATCCGCCGTGGCGATACCAAAGCTGTCGGGGGCGGAGAGCTTGTCGTTTCTTAACCGCCTCAGCAGGCCGGTGATTTCGTCCGTCGCCTGGCTGATCCGCCCCGGAAGAGCCAAGGCGGTGATGAGATTCTCCTTGGTGCTTGGGTAGAGCTTCATATAGGTAAAATAAGGCACGACAATGACTCTGTCGTCTCCATTGTCGCCCAGGAACGCTTTGCGCTTTTCCAGCGTGCCGATCACTTGGTACGTATTCCCGTCAACATTAATTTCTTTCCCGATGGGGTCTTCATTCAGAAAGAGCCTCTCGACTACGTCCGCGCCGATCACCACCACGTCCCGGCGGTGCAGATCGTCGATGTCGGTGAATAAGCGGCCATCCTTCAGGACGGCGTTGGTGATGTTAAAATCTTCGGCCGTTTCGCCCTGTAATTGCGCGTCTACCATTTGCAGGCCCTTGTATTTCGCCGTTATCGGGGGACCCCAACTAGCGGTCTCCACTGCCACCGCTTCCACCGAGGGCAGTTGCTGGATGGCCATGCCCTGTTCGTAGGTGAGGGGCTTGCGCAGCCGCTGTTCGCGGGTAAGATTGAAATGGATTCCCGGCTGGAACTTGTAGATGTACAAGGTGCGGGTACCAAAGCCCTGCGCCATCTCGACCATTTGCTGGTCGAGGCCTTTGAAGATCGAGGCTACACCGATCACCGTGGCGGTTCCGATCAGCACGCCCAGGATGGTGAGGAAAGCGCGGAACTTATGGGTGTTGAGGGTATCCAGCGCCAGAAGCAGGTTTTCGCGAATGAATTGTGGCCGCTTGGTCATGGTTAGGCCTCCGTTCGCAGGGCCTCAATCGGGTCGAGGCGGGCAGCTTTGTTGGCGGGGTAGATTCCAAAAAACAATCCGATCGCCGTGGAGAGGAACAATCCCACCAGAACCGCATTCAGGGGCACCGAGGAGGTGAAGAACACGTCAACGATCTTGCTGATCAACAAGGCCAGAACGATGCCGATGACCCCTCCCAGGCCCGCGATCAGGGCCGATTCGATCAGGAACTGCATCAGGATGTCGCGCCGCCGCGCCCCCAGGGACTTCCGGATTCCAATCTCGTGCGTGCGCTCGGTGACGCTAGCCAGCATGATGTTCATGATCACGATGCCGCCCACGACCATAAACACCGCAACAATTCCGATGGTGACCGCGAAGATAGACGCTGTCAATTGATGCCAGGACTCCATGATGGTCTCGGAGGCGTTGATGCCGAAGGTGTCGTCCTCACGGTACGGGGTGTGCCGGCGGGCGCGCATCAGGGCTCGCGTCTCGTCCTCGAGCACGGACATCTGTTGGGAATTCGAGGCCTGAACGTGCACCGCAAGCGACGGGCGATTGCGGAAAACCTTTTGGAAGGCGGTGAGCGGCACCTGGGCAAAGTTATCCTGGCTCTGCCCGAACATCGAGCCGAGTTTCTCGGCAACTCCGATGATTCGGAAGGGAATGCCGTTAATCTGAATCTCTTTGCCTACGGGATCGACATTGGGGAAGAACGCATTCACCACATCCTGGCCCACGAAGCAGACCATCGACTCGTGAGCGTAGTCCCCATCGTTGATATATCGGCCGGCTCCGACCTTGACCTGGCCAATGTCGATCATGCTGGGCGTTTCGCCGGAGATCTGGACTTCGTAAACAGTGCGTTCTTTGTAGCGCGCGTAGTTATCGGAGCTATTCATCCAGGCCTCGGCGCCAATGTTCTTATAGCCCTTCAGGTTGTCGCGCAGAAAATCGAATCTTCGATGCGAATGGGCTGGTTGCGGCGCCTGCGCCTTCAGCCACGCCTCGTACCCCTGAGCCCACTTGAACTGGTGGACGATAAAGACGTTGGCCCCCAGGTTGGCGATATGATCGGCAATGTAGAGATTCATGCCATTGATGATGGACATGACGACGATGAGAGTTGTGGTAGCGATCACTACGCCCAAGAGCGTGAGGAAGGACCGTAACTTGTGCGTGCGCAAGGCCTCGAAGGCGATCCAAAAGCCTTCGCGCGAGGTGACCCAAAGTCCCACCCTTCGCACCGCTTTGGGCCGCACCCTGCGAAGCAGCGCTTGCGTCTGGATGAGTTCAGCCAAAAGACCTTCTCCTCTCTTGTAGGCACAACTCCAGCCATTGCCCGCCCTGCACCCCAACGCCTTCGGGCCGCGGGCGGACGCCCCCTACTTCCTTATACGCAATTCAAGGCGCCCTGGTTTAGACGAAAATCCAAGTCATTCGTACCTCAATGCCACAATCGGGTCGAGGCGGGAAGCTTTTACGGCGGGCCAAAGGCCAAAGAACAAACCAATACTGACCGACACGATAAAGCCCACAGCCGTTGACCACAGAGGAACAGTAGATGGCAGAGACGGAACGAGGGTTCGGATCAGGAAGCTCAGGGCATAACCCGCGAGGATGCCCGCCACGCCACCGGCGCCGGTAAGACTCATGGCCTCGAGCAAGAACTGCCAGGCGATGTCACTGCGACGGGCGCCGATCGCCTTACGCACTCCGATCTCCCGAGTCCTTTCGGTCACAGAAACCAACATGATATTCATGACGCCTATGCCGCCCACCATCAAACCGATGGAAGAGATCACGACGGTCACCAGGACAACTGTTCCCATGATGGCCCGGAATTGTTGGATGATGGAGTCGGCCGACGAGATGCCAAAGTTATCAGGCTCGGACCACTTCACGTTGCGCCGGCGCCGCAACAAACCCTCAATTTCGTCCTTGGCCTCGTCGAGCTTGCCGGGATAAGCCATCGCTGTGATGAGGTTCTCTTTAGCGCTCGGGATGGTACTTTCTGAAGGTGAAATAGGGGATGTAGACGATGCGGTCGTTGCCATTGTCACCGAGAAATTGCTTGCGTTTGTCGAGGGCGCCAATGACTTCAAAACTATGGCCATCGACGTTGATGAACTTGCCGATGGGGTCTTCGTTCTGGAACAAACGCTTGACGATGTCGGCGCCCAGTACGGCGACGTCGCGGCGGTGGAGGTTGTCAACACTCGTATAGAGGCGGCCATCTTTCAGTTCGGCGTTCATCGTCTGGAACGCCTCGGGCGTAGGGCCGGAAAAATTGGCGTCGACCATCTGCACGCCCTTATACTTCGCCGTGACAGGAGGGCCAAAATCGAAGACTTCCACAGCCACGGTTTGCACAGATGGGCACATATCACGGATGGCCATGGCGTCATCGTAGGTCAGGGGCTTGCGGAGGGCTTCTTCGTGGCTCAGGCCGCCGGTGTGGATCCCGCCATTGAACTTGAAGATGAACAGGGTCCGAGTGCCGAACCCTTCCATCATCTCGACGACCTGTTGGTCGAGGCCCTTGAAGATAGAAGCCACTCCGATCACCGTGGTGGTTCCGATCAGCACGCCCAGGATGGTGAGGAAAGCGCGGAACTTATGGGTTCGGAGCGTGTCCAGCGCCAGCATCAAATTCTCGCGAACCGGTTGACGTCGCTGCGTCATGCTAAGCCTCCGTCCGCAGAGCTTCAATGGGTTCGAGATTGGCGGCTTTGTTGGCAGGGTAGATGCCGAAGAAAAGGCCCACCCCCGTGGAGAGGAACAGCCCCACCAGGACCGCGCTCAACGGGACGCTGGAGGTGAAGAAGATATTCACGAGCTTGCTGATGACGAGTGAGATCAACACCCCTGCTGCGCCCCCGACCAGCGCCAGGACGCTGGCCTCAATAACGAATTGCATCATGATGTCGCGCCGTCGCGCCCCCAGAGACTTCCGGATGCCAATCTCGTGGGTACGCTCGGTGACGCTGGCCAGCATGATGTTCATGATGACGATGCCGCCCACCACCATGAAAACTGCCACGATCCCGATCGTAACCGCGAAAATGGAAGCCGTCAATTGATGCCACGCGCTCATGATGGTGTCGGAGGCATTAATGCCGAAATCGTCGGTTTCGCTGTACTGTACGTGGTGCCGCGCCCGCATCAATGCCCGGACTCCATCCTCGAGGACCATCATCTGCTGGGCATCCCAGGCCTGAATATCGATGTCGATGTTCGGGCGCGCCCGGAAGACCTTGCGAAAGGTGGTGAGAGGAATTTGGACGAATTTATCCTGGCTGTAGCCCAACGTTGTCCCGATGCGGGCCGCCACGCCGATTACCCGGAAGGGGATTCCGCTTACCGTGATGTCCTTGTCAATGGGATCGATGCTGCCGAAAAAATCAGAGACAAGATCCTGGCCGATGAAACAAACCATGGACTCGTGGGCGTAATCGGTGTCATTGAGGTAGCGGCCGGATTCCACCTTCGCCTGCCCGATATCAATCATGTTGGAGGTTTCACCGGAAACTTGTACCTCATGCAAGAGGTGTGATTTGTACCTAACGTCGGAGTCTCCGAGGCCAGCCTCCGCACCGATAGCCTTGTACCCTTTGATGCTCTCGCGAAGGTACTCGAAATCCTCAATGCGGACCGGCTTGTTGCGACGGCGTGCTTTCAACCACTCGTCGCCTCCCATCGTCCAACTGAATTGGTCAAGGATGAAAACATTTGCCCCCAGATTCGCAATGTGATCGGCGATATAGAGATTCATGCCATTGATGATGGACATGACGACGATCAGCGTGGTGGTGGCAATCACCACGCCCAACAGGGTGAGGAAGGAACGCAGTTTGTGGGTGCGCAATGTTTCAACGGCAATCCAGAAGGCCTCGCGGGAGGTGACCCAGAAACCGCTGCTTCTCCGGATCGCCCGAGGGTCCACTTTGGCAGGCAGCGCGTGCGGTTGGGTGAGTTCAGTCACGAGAGTTGATCCCGACTCATTCCCCTCCTTGTTAAGGAGGGGCCAGGGGTGGTTGACCGCGACGCTGACCTGCCACCCACCACCCCCGCCCCTCCTCCCGCTGAGGAGGGGAATCGGGGCAGCTCTAACATCTATTTGACACTTTCGTCGCGTTCGATCTTGCCGTCGCGTACGTGGATAATGCGATGGGCGTGGGCGGCGATATCGTGTTCGTGGGTAACCAGGACGATCGTGTTTCCGCCTTCGTAGAGCTTTTCGAACACGCCCATGATTTCCTCGCCGGTGGCCGAATCCAGGTTGCCGGTGGGTTCGTCGGCCAGAATAATCGAGGGGCTATTCACGAGGGCACGGGCAATCGCCACCCGTTGCCGCTGTCCGCCGGAAAGCTCGTTCGGCTTGTGGTTCATGCGTTCAACCAAGTCTACCTTGCGCAGAGCCTCTTGAGCTTTTTCCAGACGTTCCTTGGCCGGCACTCCGCTATAGACGAGAGGCAGTTCCACGTTGTGCAAGGCACTGGCGCGGGAGAGAAGGTTGAAGGTCTGGAAGACGAAGCCGATTTCCTTGTTGCGAATGTAGGCCAGTTCGTCGTCGGAGAGTTCGCTGACCAGCCGGCTGTTCAACCAATATCGGCCGCTGGTCGGTGTGTCCAGACAGCCGATCAGATTCATCAAGGTGGACTTGCCAGAGCCCGACGGCCCCATGATGGCCACGTACTCGCCCCGGTCGATCTCGAACGTGACCCCGCTGAGCGCATGCACCGCGATGGCCTCGCCCATGTCATAGGTCTTCCAGAGGTCTTCCGTCTTGATCATGACCCCCGTGGGCGGGGCCAGGGGTTCCTGAGTCGCAGACGCTGCCACTTGTGTTCCCATCGCTTTGCGTGTTTCCTTTCCGCTCCCACCCCGGTTGCCCGGTCGGCCCCTGTGTTCGTCCGCGGGCGGCCATTAGGGCCGCGCTTGCTCCGTGCTAAGAAGTGGCGGCGGGTGTGTTCAGGACGCTGTTGTCCACCTTCACCTTGGTGTGGTTCTTGAGTGTGCGGAGCACGCTGAAAGGACCGGAAATGATCTGGTCGTTGGCCTGCACGCCCTTGACGACTTCCACATCCGATTGGCCCATAATGCCGGTCTCGACCGGTGCGAACAACGCCCGGCCATCTTTCAGCAGAAACACCCCCTGCACTTCTTCCTTCTCTTTTTCCTTAGCGGCTGCCGTCGGCGTGGTCGCGGCGGCCTGCACCACCTTGCCTTTTCCGCCTTTGCCGGTCTGCTCTTCTTCTTCCAGTTGCCGCCGCGTCCGGACCGTGAGTGCCTGGATGGGGATCGTCACAGCGTTCTGGCGAGTTGCGGTGGTGATTTTAGCCGTCGAAGAAAGCCCGGGGCGCATCCCCGGCGGGGGGTTATCCAAAGTCACGACAACTTTAAAGTCCTTGGCTTCCTCGGTCGTCGAGGTGGTGTTCGTTCCCGAGGTGGCCCCGGAGGTCCGCCCAATGGCGCTCTGGCCGATCTCCGTGACTTTGCCTTTGAATGTCTTGTTCGGGACGGCGTCAATTGTCACCTCAGCCGGTTGCCCCATTTTCACGTTGACGATGTCCGTCTCATCGACCTTGACTTCCGCCGTGATCACCGCCAGATCGGAAATCTGATAGAGCAAACTCCCCACCGTGTTTTGAACTCCCGGCACCACATTCTCGCCGACGTGCACGGGCAAGGAGGTCACGATGCCGTCCAACGGGGAAGTGTAAATGGTCTTGTTGGCGACATCCACGGTCCTAACCAGGTTGGCCTCCTGCATGGCTACCTTGGCGCGCGCGCTGTCCAGATTAAACTTGGCCACCTCAAGTTGGGCTTTGGACTGGCCGATCGCCGCCTGGTCCGCCTCGAGCGTGGCCTGCGCCACCTTAACGTTGTTCAGGCGCGTATCGTACTCATTTTGAGCAATCAGCTTATCGCGCAGCAAATCCTCACCGCGCTTAAACTCCTGCTGGGCGCGGACAAGATTTGCCTGGGCGGTTTGGACGTTGGCTTGCGCGGTATTCAAAGCTGCCTGCTGCGCCTGAACCTGCGACGAGAACTGTTCTACGTCTGCCTTGGCGCTGTCCACGGTCGCTTTTTGGGCGTTCACATCGGCATCCGCCTGGATCGCCTCCGTCTTCAGCAGGAGTTGACCCTTCTTAACCGTGTCGCCTTCCTTGATGTAAATCTCGGTTATCTTCCCCATGGAGCTCGCGTTCACGTTGGCGAGGTCCGCGGTGGGCGGTTTAATCTCTCCTGAGGCCGTCACGATAGCCGATAATGCATCCTGCCGCGCGACTTTGGTAGTCTGAACCGTGACTGTTCCACCCTTGCTCCATACGATCCCGCCTATCACCAGCGCGATCAGAACGACTGCTCCCAAGAGGGCAAAAATCATCTTCTTCTTTTTTGACTTCTTCCCCTTTGAGCTGTCCGGTCCGGAAACAACCATGCTGGTCGGCCTTACGGTCGCAGGAGAAGTTGTACTCCCCTGTTGCAGGTCAGTTACATGGGCCACAGTTGCCTTCCCCTTTTCTTCGATTGTGCGTGCAGACATCTTGGTCTCCCTCGTTCTACCGGGCCGTTGGTCGCCTCTGGCCCCCGCAGCCGGCCGGGGCCGACGACAATACCCAACGGCCGTGTTGGCGGCTTCTAACCATACTACGGAATCCTGACACCAAAAGTTTCTCCAAAGTTCCTCATTTTAACTCTACCCAGTAGGCACATGAAAGGTAAATCTGAGAAGAATCAGTCTGTCTAAATGTCGCAGTGTTGTAGCCCTGCCCAAAGAGGTAGAGGCGGGTTTACCCTGCTGTATCTTCGGTGTTTTCAGAACCGCGATGGCGGGATAAACCGCCGCTGAGGTTTTTTCACAGCATCGACGGGGAAGGAGTACCTAAACGATGGGGGCGGCAGTTCCCATTTCCCTTCGGGGGGCAGGCCACCTTTGGGTTTTGCCATGCATCAAACTACGCGTCCGTCGATTAGCAGGAACAAGTGTCCGTCAAGGGGGGTTGCAGACCTTGACTTTTCGTACCTCAACAAATACAATCGGCACTGTCTCTGGTTGGAAAGGAGAGCCGTTGGTGTCTAAACGGGTTGATTTGATAAGCCACCGCGAGTGGCAGGGTTGGTCATGGGTGCTTTTCTCTGTATTGCTGCTGGGAGGCCTGATTGCTCCCGCCTTGAGGGCAGCCCCGCAAGACCAGGGAAACGACAGCAAGTTGAGCAAGGCGGAAAAAAGGCGCCAGAAGGCAATCCAGAAAGAAATGGAAACGCCTTATAAGAAGTGGATCGAAGAAGAAGTCCCTTACATTATTACCAATGAGGAAAAAGCGGCCTTCAAGAAGCTGACCACAGACGACGAAAGGGAATCATTTATTGAGAGCTTCTGGGAGCGGCGCAATCCGAGTCCTGGGAACCTCGAGAACGAGTTCAAAGAGGAATACTACCGGCGCATTGCCTACGCAAACGAACATTATGCCTCGGGTATCCCCGGTTGGAAGACGGATCGTGGCAGAATCTACATCATGTATGGCCCGGCGGACGAGATCGATGACCACGACAGCGGCGGTACCTACATGCGGCCCCCGGAAGAAGGTGGTGGCGAGACCTCGACTTACCCCTTCGAACAGTGGCGTTATCGTTATATTGACGGCATCGGTACCAACATCATTCTGGAATTCGTGGATCCGACCATGACCGGAGAATTCCACCTCACCATGGATCCCGGCGAGAAGGATGCTTTGCTCCATGTCCCCAACGCTGGACTGACGGATATGGAATCCATGGGTATGGCGAGCAAGGCGAACCGCTTTACTCGCACTGACGGTATGACGACAGGCGCGCCCATGGGCGCGCTGCCCGAAAGCATGGAGGAGTTCACTCGGCTGGACCTCTACGCGAAAATATTCCAGCCCCCCGAAGTCAAGTTCAAAGACATGAGAGCCGTCGTGACCTCGAAGATCTCCGGTCAAATTTTGCCTTTTGATGTTCGTACGGATTTTCTCCGGGTGACTGACGAAAGCGTGCTCACTCCCGTTACCATTCAAATTGCTTATCGCGACCTGCAGTTCCAGAACAAAGATGGCGTGATGCACAGCGTGCTGGATATTTACAGCCAACTGACCAGCCTGGGCGGGCGAAATGTGGACACCCACGAGAAGAGCATGGTCTTGGATGTTCCGGAACATGAATTCCAGCAATCCTTGTCACGCAAGGCCGTCTATCAATATGCAGTGCCCTTGCACCCTGGCCGTTACAAACTGAGCCTGGTCATGAAGGACGACCAGAGCGGGCACATGGGGTCGATGGAGATCGGCGTGGTGGTGCCGCATTTTGATGAAAACAAGCTTTCGAACAGTACTTTGATTCTGGCTGACCTCCTTCAGCCTCTCCCCACCAGTCAGGTTGGTACCGGTCCCTTCGTGATCGGGGGAACGAAGGTTCGGCCCAGCGTCACGCGGACTTTCTCGCGTGACCAGAACCTCTGCATCTATATGCAGGTTTATAACCTGGGCCAGGACACCAAGACTCACAAGCCCTCGTTGGACGTAGAATACGAACTGCTGAAGGACGGGAAACCCCTTCTCCAACAGGCTGAGGACCCGACCAAGCTCAAGGAGGCTTCCCAGCAATTCACCTTGGAAAAGCAAATGCCCTTGAGGTCGCTGCAGCCGGGCAAATATACTGTGCAGATCAAAGTCAAAGACAACGTAAAGAATCAAACTATTTCACCTTCCGACAGTTTTGAGGTACAGTAGGTGCGGCCAAGTTCCCTTGGCCGCTCAGGTCGTGTACGATTTCCAGCAGTTACGGCCTCCAGGTCGGCTTTCTCCAGGCCATCCTGAAGGCCGGTGATACGGGATCGGGACGATTAATATGAGGGATTCCAAACCTGGAATAAGGCTTTCAGCCATCCTTCTGGCTGCAGGGCTGAGTTCTGCCTTGATTGGCCCGGTTGCGACTCTGGCCTTGAATTATGGACGCCTGGCGGGCATCGTCTCCGACGACCATGGCAACCCGCTGATGGGCGCCACGGTCATGATTGTGGGGCCGCTGTTGACGGCTGCCGCCGGCACCGGCGACCAGGTGGAGCGAGTCATCACCGACGCCAAAGGCAAGTTCTCCGTTGGAAATCTCATTCCCGGCTGGTATTCCCTACAGATCGTTTCCCCAACACGGATTCCCGCTCATAAGAACGGGGTCAAGGTCGAAGCGGGGCAGACCTCTACTTTGAAATTTGTTCTGGCCGACGCCTTCGCCCCCTTGCGCTTTCAGGTGCCGGACAAAGTCACAACTCCTCTGGGCGACGATTGGAAATGGGTCCTGAGGACCTCCGCCGCCACGCGGCCGATCCTTCGTTATCATCATGACACCCCAGCGGCCACGGATCCCAGTTCTCCGACGCCCGCAGACCAGCGTTTGATCGGCGTGGTGCCGGGACCTTCTGGCCTGGATCCCACGGCCAGCGACCAAGGAATGGGCACTGTCTTTGCCTACGTTCGCCATCTGTCACCGGACTCCGACTTGATGACGGTCGGTTCACTTGCTGCCGACGGGTCCTTGACTTCCTCGGAAGGGGCGGTCTATCGGAAAGGCTTGATTTCCCGCGACGCTGAAGAAGTTTCCCTGGTGATACACCAATTGGGTTACACAAGTGGCCTTGCCGCTCCCGTTGGCGCGGGGCCGCTCTCCGACTACGAGGCGCGTGGACTGGTAGGGAGCTACACCCAAACCTGCGCCCTCAACCCGCACCTGACGTTGACCGCGGGTATGGATATTGATTTCCTGGAGGCGGTTAGCAATCTGGTGATTGCCCAGCCGCGCCTGAGGCTCGCCTACCACGTTTCGCACTCCACCGATCTTGCCTTACAAGTGGGCAGGGAACCGTACGACGATTCCGACGCTCTGCTCGAGCGGGTCAACGCGCTCAGTGCTTTTCCCGTGCTGACGCTGCGAGGCTACCAGCCGGAGTTCGAGCAGCTTCAGCATTCGGAGGTTTCCCTCAGCCACCGGGTCAAGAGTTCCGCACGCCTGCAAATTGCCGCCTACCACGATGGAATCAAGAACGCAGCCGTTTGGAGCCCGGCCCACGACGCGGCTCTGGGCGTGCTGGCAGGGAATTACCTGCCTAATCCGGCTGCAGGCGGGGTCTTCGTGAATATGGGTGATTTCCGCTCGACGGGGTACCGAGTGGCTTACGCGCAACGCCTGGGCAATCACGTCGAAACTCTCGTCGCGTATTTTGTGGGCGATTCCCTGGATGCGCGCGGAGCCATTCGCCATTCCCCGGCGGGGGACTTGCAAGGCTCTCTCAAGCCTGCGCGCAGCCCTTCTCTGGCTGCACGTGTGTCCGCCCGAATTCCCGTTACTCAAACTCGACTCTCAACGTCCTATGAATGGGTTCAGAGCGGGCGTGTGACCATGGTCGATCCTCAGGGCCAGGCCGATATGCAACTCCAGCCGTTCCTGGATGTCCAGATCCGCCAACCCCTTCCTGCCCTCGCATTCCTTCCCGCCCACATCGAAGCAGTCGCTGATTTCCGGAACTTCCTCGGCCAGGGATACGCACCTGTGGCCCAATGCGGAGAATCGCCGCTGCTGCTCGGCTCAGCTTATAAGTCCATCCGCGGGGGCCTTTCTGTAGAATTCTAAGTTCCCTTGAGAGCGGCCTGCCGCTCCTGACAAGTCCGGGGCTCATCGAAAGCAATTGAGAAATGCCCGTTCCGGGGGCGCTACAGAAAAGCGGAACCCATATCCCGAATTCTGTAGCAAATCCAACTTCGAGTTTGTTAATTCAGTATCTTACTGATAATGTGAAACTTATTTGTATGTTCGGACTCCTGTTACTGGAAACTGAATTGCTCACAGGTTGAATTGGTAGTCCCGGGAGTAGTGTCGGTTTAAGCATTTCACCGCGTTCAGATGACCAAAGCCCCACCATATCGGTTCACCTCCCTTTCGCTGGCCATCCTCAGCATGACGCTGATTGCCTTCGCCGTTATCAATCTTCAGCAGCGCGTGCACTATCGGCTGCCGGACGACGGAGTTTCCTGGCTCGATTCTGTCAACGGGGTGAGGGCTTGGATCGTTAGTCCCGATGGTCCGGGTGACCGGGCGGGAATCCGGGAGGGCGATCTCCTGGAATCGATCGATAACAAAACCATCCACACTGCCGCGGACGCAAGCCGCCAGATCTTCACCGACGAAGTGTGGTCCCAGGCCACCTATGTTGTGAATAGAAATGGCGAGAAGTTTCAGACTGCCCTGGTGCTTGTTCCCCAAAAGGCCGCCGCGTCCGTTCGATACTATCTCAGCCTGGTGGGTTTGATCTATCTCGTGATCGGCACCTATATTCTCTTCCGGCGCTGGACGGCACCCAAAGCGCTGCATTTTTACGTTTTTTGCCTGGCGTCCTTCATACTTTACACATTCTCCTACACCGGGAAACTCAACCTGTTCGATTGGATGGTCTATTGGCTGCAAGTTGTCGCCTTACTCCTTCAACCCGCGCTTTTCCTGCACTTCTGCCTTGGCTTTCCCGAGCAAAACACCTTGTTGCGCGGACGCCGTTACGTGATCCCTTGCCTCTACATACCGGGGGCAACTCTGGCGGCCGTTCACGTACTGGTGGCCATGGAGTTAATGGTCTTCCCGATGCCGTTGCTGCATGTTCGATGGCTTCTCGACCGCGTCGAATTTGTCTATCTGGCCGTTTACTTTCTGTTGGGAGCAGTGGTGCTCCATCGCGCCTACTTGCGGGCCCAGGTGCCTCTTCTGAAGCAGCAGTTGAAATGGGTGACGCGCGGGACTTGGCTTGCGATCGTGCCCTTTGCGGCGTGTTATGCGATTCCCTATTTCCTCGGGTTCATTCCCAACGCCTGGATGAACCTCTCGGCCCTTTCGCTGGTTTTTCTCCCCGTCACTTTTGGCTACGCCATCGTACGTTACCGCTTGATGGACGTGGACGTCATCTTCCGCCGCGGTGCCGCATACACTTTGGCCACGGCCACCATTCTGGCCGGCTATTTCGGCGCGATTGGGTTGTTCGCGGATTATTTCCGCTCCTCGATCCCCATCACCAGCCGGGGCGGGTGGGTCCTGGCCGTCGTCGTCACCGCCCTGGTTTTCCAGCCTATGGTGAACTGGATTCAGGTGCGGCTGGATCGGTTCTTTAATCGCGAGCGTTATGACTATCGGCGCACCCTCCTGGAATTTGCTCGCGAACTCAGTTCAGAGTTGCACGTGGATCGGCTTCTGGAAAAGGTCACTGTGCAACTGGTCGAAACCCTTGGCGTTGATCGTCTGGCCGTCTTCTGGGCCACCGAATCTGACCAATTCCGCTTGGTCAAGTCGCGCGGCGTGAGCTACTCGAAAGGGCTCGACACCAGTTTTCTCGACCCCGCTCGCCGCCAGGACGGCAAAGAGTATCTCTTTTTTGACAGTGTCAAACGTCCCTTTGGCTTCGCTCCCCCGCAGCAGAAGACGATCGAGCAGCTTGATCTCCACTACTATTTGCCGTTCAAAGTGAAAGAGCGCACTCTGGGTTACCTGGGTCTGGGAAAGACTCGCGATGGGAATTTCCTCTCGAGTGAAGATATTGATCTTCTCCAAACCCTCACCGGATATGTTTCCGTGGCGCTCGAGAATGCTCAGCTTTACGAATCGCTGGAGAGGCGGGCGCTCGAATACCAGGCGCTTACGGATTTCAGCCAGAACATCATTGAATCGATCAATGCCGGCGTTCTTGCCTGCGACCTGGAAGGGATAGTGGGATCGTGCAATTCCGCCATGGAGAAACTCTACGGCCTGGCGCGCAACGATGTGGTGGGGAAGTCCCTTCAGGCCATTTTCCCGCCTGAACTGTTGGCCGAATTGCCCCAGGCCTCGGACGCGCAGAGCGTCCTGAGCTTGTATAAGTTTCGTTTGAATACTCCGGGCGGGCAGACCTTGATTGTGAACCTCTCGGCGGTTCCGCTGGTTGGAAAGGACGGCCACGTGCTCGGCCGCCTGCTGATTTTCAACGACCTGACCGAACGGGTCAATCTTGAGGACCAGTTGATTCAGGCCGAGAAGCTCTCCTCCATCGGCCTGTTGGCGGCCGGCGTGGCTCACGAAGTGAACACGCCTTTGGCGGTCATCTCCTCGCAGGCTCAACTGGCCATTCGCCAGATGCCGCCGGATGATCCCCTCTCCCGTACTCTCGACAAGATTGTTAAGCAGGCGTTTCGCGCCTCCGAGATCGTCAACCATCTGTTGAAGTTCTCGCGGGTCAGCGGCAGCGAGTATTCCGAACTGGATTTGAACAAACTGGTTCGCGAGACCTTATCGCTGCTTGAGCCGATGTTACACGCCTCGAAAATCGCGGTGACCACGCAATTGTCCCAGGCGTTGCCTATGATTTACGCCAACTCCGGAAAAATTCAGCAGGTCTTCATGAACCTGATTATGAATGCCTGCGACGCCATGCCGCGAGGCGGCGAACTGACTATCGCCACCGCCGATTGCGAAGACTCTTTCGTGCGCGTGGAGGTTTCGGATAACGGCGCGGGAATCGCTCCCGAGCATTTGAACAAGATCTTCGATCCCTTTTTTACCACCAAATCGACCAGCCGCGGAACCGGCTTAGGCCTTGCGGTTACCTACGGAATCATTCGTGAACATCTGGGAAAGATTGAGGTGCAGAGTACCGTGGGTCGCGGTACTTCCTTCCGCGTCGAGTTGCCGGTTGCGAGGAAAGCCGTAAATGTCGCCTAAGGGCTCCGTTCTTATCATTGATGATGAGCAGGAAATCCGCGAAAGCATACTGGAATTGCTTCGCATGGAGGGTTATTCGGCGGATTCAGCTTCTACCGCGGAAGAAGGCCTCAGGAAGATCGAAGGCGGAATCTTCGACTTGCTCCTGCTGGATATAAATCTGCCGGACCGTAATGGCTTGGATCTTCTCAAAGTCATAAAACACGAAGCGCCGGAAGTCGGCGTGATCATGATTACCGCCTACGATTCCAGCCAGATGGCCTTCCAGGCCTCGAAAGAAGGGGCCGAGAGCTACATCACTAAACCTTGGGACAACGACAAGTTGCTTCTCGAGGTCCGCAACCTCCTGGACAAGTCACGCCTCCAGGCTGAGAACCTCCAACTTCGGCGGGCGCTCAAGCGTTTCTCTCTGCCCAATCTTGTCGGCAAGAGCGACAAGATGCAGAAGGTGATGGACCTCATTACTCAGGTTGCCGCTAGTCGCGCCACGATTCTGATCAACGGCGAAAGCGGCACAGGCAAGGAGTTGGTCGCCAAGACGATCCACGCCATGAGCCCGCGCGCCGATCACGCCTTTGTCCCTGTCAACACCGGCTCCATGCCCGTCGACCTCCTCGAGAGCACTCTGTTTGGCCATGTGAAAGGCGCCTTTACCTCCGCCATTGCGACGAAACGCGGATTGTTCGAAGTAGCGGATCAGGGAACCATCTTCTTTGATGAAATCGGCACCGTGGGGGTCGAAACTCAGTCCAAACTGCTTCGGGTGATCCAGGAACGCGAATTCATGCGATTGGGCGGGACGGAAACCATCAAGGTGGATGTGCGCATACTCGCGGCCACCAACGCCGACCTGCGCAAGCTGGTTGTGAACGGGCACTTCCGGGAAGACCTCTTTTATCGTTTGAACGTCATTAACATCTGCCTTCCCCCCTTGCGCGATCGCAAGGAGGATATTCCTCACCTCGCCGAGCACTTCTTGAAGAAATTCGGCGAGGAGAATGTCCGGCCGGGCCTCCAGTTCGCTCCGGCAGCGATGAAGGCCATCATGGACTATGACTGGCCAGGCAATGTGCGCGAACTCGAAAACGCTGTCGAGCGAGCCGTGGTTCTTGCCTACGGACCCACCCTGGGGGCCGATCTTCTGCCTGAACAGCTTTTTCAAAACGGCTCGCAAGGCGCAGCCGGCAGCGCCGCCGAGGACGTCGCCGGCCGCTCGCTCTTCGAGATCATGGAAGCCAAGGAGCGCACCGTGATTCTCGAAATGCTGGCTCGCACCAACTGGAGCCAGACCGACGCCGCCGAACGCTTCAAGATCCCCCTGTCCACCCTCAATCAGAAGATTAAACGACTCCAAATCGACGTCAAACGGCGCGGGGAAGGGTAAACCAGGAGTCAGCAGTCAGGAATAAGAACACCTCCTTACCTGGGAAACTTTCCCGCCGTCGCGAACGTCTCCCGCAAGCAACCCGCTCCTTGAATAGCTAGCCCTCCCCCTCTTGGGGGAGAGGGTGGACCGCAGCCGGCCCTGGGGGAGGGGGCTTTACCCGGGTAGTGTTCAACTCACGGATCACAAGTGCCCGGACGTGATAAAGCTTTCGCCTGCGACACGGGCGTATAATCAAGAACTGGGACGCAGCCGGCAACGTGATGCCGGCGACAGGAGCTCAATGATGTCTCGCGAGGAACTGGTCAAGGAAAAGCAGGGAGAGATTTTAGGCCTGGCAGCCAAGTATGGGGCGCGCAACGTCCGCGTCTTCGGGTCCGTGGCGCGCGGCAGCGCGGACGAGCAGAGCGACGTTGACTTCCTGGTTGAGATGGACCCCGGAAGATCGCTTCTGGATCTCGGAGGTCTCCAGGTGGAACTCGAGGCTTTGTTAGGATGCTCTGTGGACGTAGTGACTGAGAAGGGCCTTAAGCCACGTATTCGTGGTCGAGTGCTTGCTGAGGCCATCCAAATATGAGGGATCCCGCAGAGCGCTTAGCGGATATCCTGGAGGCCATCTCGGCAATCAACCGCTACGCAATGCGCGACAAGAAATCCTTCGAAGCGGATGAGCTGCTCCAAGGCTGGTTCCTTCGGCATTTGCAGATCATCGGCGAAGCGGCCAGAGCCATTCCGCCGGACGTTCGGGCTCTCGCTCCCGATGTCCCCTGGCAGAAGATCATCGGCATGCGGAACGTTCTGGTACACGGATATTTCGAAATCGACACGGATATTGTATGGGACGCGGCGACACGCGACCTCACCGCCTTGAAGCCCAGCATTGAGCGTTTGCTAACGACGCTGAAGCAGAAGAACTAGTGACCGAGGAGAGCGTTCAAGTTCCGGAAGTGTTGCGTGGACAAGAAAAGGGCGATCATCATGCTGCCGTTATATCCCACGTGAAGAAAGACGCTGGGAGCCAGCGAACCGCTCCTGCCGCGTGCCAGCGAAAACACCAGCCCCACGAAGAAAATCAGCAGCATGTGATTCCAGGCGCCCCAGTACTCCGGCACGTGCAATCCCCCGAACAGGATCGCCGTGGTTACGATGGCGAAGCGGAGGCCCACTTGCGACTCGAAGATGCCGAAGAGTACGCCACGGAATACCAGTTCTTCCATGAACGGAGCGACGACAATAGCGAACACTCCAATAGCATAGGCCGCCGCTCTGGAATTGAACATGTTCTCCAAGGGGAATTGATTTGTATCCGGCAGGATGGGAGGAAGCAATGCGATGGCGAGGGTCAGTAACGCTCCGCCTGCCAGGCAAGCAAGCATTCGCCCGGCGGTGATGCGCCGCCAGCGCAGCATCGCCCAGAAGGGCTGTGCGTGGCCTACGGCGATGAGAACGTAGACGAAGGCGAACAGCAGCCCGTAGAACACGGTTTGCAACGACAGCAGGAAGAAAGGGTCCGTGGCGAGTTTGTCTCTATTCAATTGCCAGTGGAGAGCAGGCAGAATCAGCGCGTAGCCTAAGCCGGCAAGGATATTCGCGATTACAAATCCAATCGGCACAAAGGCCAGCAAGAGAAACAGGTCCCGCAACCTCCAAAGAGCCGGTGCGGGTTCGCCCAACTCCACGGTCACCGCCTCCGGCGGCACCGGCATGTCTTGAGGCGGCGTCTGTGGCTCTAGCTCGTCCATTACATTCAAAGCTCTCAGCTATCAGCCGTCAGCTATCAGCAAGCGAGTAGTTCGCGCTCTTGGCTGATGGCTGACAGCTTCCCGAGGGTCGCTCTTCCGCTCCTCCCGGCTGGCAATCTAATCGATCATACGATAGGCTATAGTTATTATGAAGGGCAAGGGAAAGACACCTGCGATTGTCTCGCTGAGAGCTGATAGCTGACGGCTGATAGCCTCTTGCTCGTCACTTGTCACTCGTCACCGCTCTTCAACGCTGCCGCCAGCAATGGCACCATCACCTCGTGGTGCCCCGTGAGCGCATAGCCGTGGCTGCGGTCCCGCCCTTTTCCGCCTCCGGCCGTCGGCCGCAAGACCACGTTTTGCATGGGCCGATAGTGCTGGATGAAATCCATATTCACCGTCGTGATGCCCCGTGGCGCGCGGCCAAGGTTTGCAGCCAGGCTCAGGCACTTCAAAAACACTTCGGGCAGCAAAACGGCGGAGCCGACGTTGAGGTAAACTCCGCCGCGATCCAGGTTCTTCACCAGGGCAGCGAGCAGCAGGAAATCGCGGTGGGAGGCTGCCCCCGTCGCGCGCGGATCGATGGCGGGATGATTGTGGGTAATGTCCGTCCCCACGGCGACATGCACGGTCACGGGAACACGCAGGGCGTAAGCTTGCGCCAGCAGGCTGAAACGGCGGAATCGCGCCTCCCGGCGCCGGGCCAGGAACCGGCCGACGGCTTCTCCGATGCCCAGGTCCTCCCGGTCGCCCGCCGCAATGGTCTCATTAATCCAGCGGCCGGTTTCCTCCGCCATGCCGAACTTCCCGCGGCCCAGCACCGCCGGAACGTCTTCGGAAGTGGCGCCCACCAGGCCGATTTCGAAGTCATGGATCATGGCCGCGCCATTCATCGCCAGGGCGGTGAGATAGCCTCGCCGCATAAGGTCAATCAGAATGGGCGCGAGGCCGCACTTCACCACGTGCCCGCCAATTCCCCAGATGATCGGCTTGCCCTTGGCCCGCGCCCGCTCGATGGCCGCCACCACGGCGCGCAAACCTTCGGCAGCAAGTATGTGGGGCAGGGAATCGAGCCACGCGCGCACCCCTGCTCCGCGCCGCGCGACTCGCGCGAAGTCTTGAACCGTAACTTTGCTTACCCTCGACGCGAGCGGGTAGGTGCTGACCTTATCGAGCTTAAGCGGCTTTTGTTGGTAAATTGTCATCTAAGCAATGAGGTCGGTAACGGCCACGATTACGGGCGTCCTTGGTTCTTGGCGGCCCGTAGGTCCCACTCGGTAACGAAAACCCGGGGCGTGCGCGCACGCAATGAGCGCACCTGCGCCAGAAAAACCTCCGGGTCCAAGCGATTGCCGACCAGAGCCTTTTCGAGGCAGAAAATAGCCTCACCGTTGATACTGCGCCGGTGCCGCGCGGCGCTCTCCTCAAGCCGCTGGTACAGCTTCTCGGGAATATTCCTGATCGTCAGCGTCGGCATCTCTACCTCTCAAGTGTTGATCAAGGAACCATCACGGAAGCATAAGGCTGACCTACGGTAACTGTCAAACGCGACAGCTTCTTTGCGTCCTTTGCGACCTTTGCGTCTTTGCGTGAAACCGCCGTTTGAAGTTTTGTGTTGTTTGCGCGAGAATGCTCACCGTGACTGAGAACGAGATCGCCAAGCACGTTGTTGACGCCGCCTTCAGAATCCACACCTCACTTGGCCCGGGGCTGCTTGAATCCGTCTACGAAGCCGTGATGACGGAGGAATTGACACGGCGCGGACTGCATGCAGAAAGGCAACAAGCGCTTCCCGTTGTCTGGCAGAACGTGCATTTAGAGGCCGGCTTCCGAGTTGACCTGATCGTCGAGAATAAGGTCATCGTGGAAATCAAATCCGTTGAGGCCATTGCGCCCGTGCACCGAAAGCAGTTGCTGACTTACCTACGCCTCGCGAACAAGCGGCTCGGAATTCTGATAAATTTTGATGTCGATTTAATTAAGGATGGCATTGCGAGGGTAGTGAACGGGCTAGCAGAGTAAACGAAACGGCAAACAGAGGGGCGGTTTCACGCAAAGGCGCAAAGGTCGCAAAGGACGCAAAGAAAGAAGATCAAGGCCGACAAGCCAACTGTTATGGTTTTTCAAATTGGCCGGGGCCTTCACCTTCGATGGCCAGGATCCGCTTGTAGAGACGATCCTGTGCCGCGGGGAGGGATTCGTACTCGATGAAGTTGAACTGCCGCACGTCGAAATGCACTTGGCCCAATTCCTTCTTGTCGCACATCCAGATAACCGTTCGGCCCAAGCCTATCATCATGCCAGCTTCGAAATAAACGCCGTGACGCTGCCCCGTAAAGTCGGCGACCATAAAGCGCGAGCGCCTGATCTGCCCTATGATTTCGTCATCTATTCGATTAACGAATTCGACCCTGTCTAGTCGGAGCGGATCCCATCCCGCTATTCGGATTGCGGGTTCGATAGCCTCGCTGTACAAGCCATCAAGACTCTTGTCGAACGACATCGCCACGAAGGCCCTGTTCGACAAGCGTCCCGAACGCTTGATTTCCTCCAGCCTCTCCCAACCGTGGGATAATACAATGAGACCACTTTGCGGACCGTGACGAGGGCCGAAAATGTACTTGCGGTCATCGAGCTCAATCAAAAGGAAGTGGACTTCCGCAGGATCGCGAGCAATCAAAAGAGGGTAGTCCGTTTTTGGTTCAAACTTTGTCGGTAGCCCCAGCGCTGGAGTCATTCGGCCCATAAGCTCGAGAAGGTTGTCGAGCTTTTCAGGCGGTGTGTACTGCGGAACATCTCGAATTATCTGCTCGATCGTTTCTGTTGTGATGATGGGCGCCTCCGTTCCCTCTGGCAGACGCCGACAAAAAGCAGACAACAGCGGTTTATACTCTGGTTTTAGCGGCAATACATGCTTGATCACTCGGTCGCTGACTCGGAACCGGTGGCAACGTACGCAATCGTAACTCGTAGTGTCTGTGGTGGTGAGGGGCTGGCCGTATTTGGCTGGGCCACCACAGAGGGGGCATGCCGGACCATTCGCTAATGCTGTCATTAGGCTGCCTTTCTGTAACTAGGATCGGATGCCACTCTGGAATGTCAGCGGTAATTGCTACTGCCGCCCATTATTCAGCATCGCGGCAAGCGCCTGCCCGGTGTAGGACTTCTTCACTCGGGCCACGTCTTCCGGCGTGCCTTGGGCGACGATCCTGCCACCCTCGTCCCCGCCTTCGGGGCCCAGATCGATGACCCAGTCCGCCTGTTTCACCACGTCCAGGTTATGCTCGATGATAATGACGGTGTTGCCGAGGTCTGTCAAGCGATTGAGGACCTCGAGGAGCTGCTTGACGTCGTCAAAGTGCAGGCCGGTCGTAGGTTCGTCGAGGATGTACAGAGTTCGACCCGTCTGGCGGCGGCTCAACTCTCGTCCCAGCTTGATGCGTTGGGCTTCGCCGCCGGAAAGCGTCGTGGCCGGCTGTCCCAGGTGCACGTAACCCAGCCCAACGTCCAGCAAGGTTTGCAGCCGCAGCTTGATTTGCGGAATGTTCTCGAGAATGGGCAGAGCATCCCGAACCGTCGTTTCCAGCAGGTCGGCGATGGAATGGCCCTTATATTTCACCGCCAGGGTCTCGGAATTATACCGGCGGCCGCGGCAAACTTCGCAGGTCACGAAGACATCGGGGAGGAAATTCATCTCAATCCGTCGCAGGCCTTCGCCCTGGCAGGCCTCGCACCGGCCGCCTTTGACGTTGAAGCTGAAGCGCCCGGCGCGGTAGCCGCGCTCGCGGGATTCGGGCAGCATTGCAAAGAGCTCCCGGATGGGAGTGAACACCCCCGTATAGGTTGCAGGGTTGGAGCGCGGCGTTCGCCCGATGGGCGACTGGTCAACCACCGTGACTTTATCAAGATGCTCGAGGCCTTGGATGGACTTGTGCGCGCCTGGCTCCGCGACGGCCCGGTAGAGCTTCTTGGCCATGGCGTGGTAGAGGATGTCGTTGACCAGCGTCGACTTGCCGGATCCCGAGACCCCCGTCACCACCGTGAGCAGGCCCAAGGGAAAGTGCACGTCGAGGTTCTTCAAATTGTTGGCGCGCGCACCGAGCACCGAGAGGGATTTGCCGTTGGGCGAGCGCCGCTGCGCGGGAACGTGAATGCGCAGCTTGCCCGAAAGGTATTGGCCGGTCAGAGAATCCTTGGCGGCCTCGATTTGCTCGGGCTTCCCCGCGGCCACCACGAATCCGCCCTGCTTCCCGGCGCCGGGTCCCAGATCGACCACGTAATCCGCCCGCCGGATAGTTTCCTCATCATGCTCGACCACCAGGACGGTATTTTGCAGGTCGCGCAGCCGCTCCAAGGTTTCCAGCAGTCGCAGGTTGTCGCGCGGGTGCAGGCCGATGCTCGGCTCGTCGAGCACATACAGCACGCCGCGCAGCTTCGACCCGATCTGCGTGGCCAGGCGAATCCGCTGGCTCTCGCCGCTCGAAAGCGTGGCGGCTGAGCGGTCCAGGCTCAGGTAGCCCAACCCCACCGCATCCAGGAACTCGAGCCGCTCGAAGATGGCGTTCAGAATGCGCTGCGCAATGAACGCCTGGCGTTCCGTCATGTGCAGTTCTTTTAAAACAGTTTGCGCCCGGCTCACCGGCAGGGCCGTGAGGTCTGCAATCGACAGCTTCACCACCGTGACGGCCAGGCTTTCCGGCCGCAAGCGCTTGCCGTGGCACTTCGGGCAGGGAACCGCGGACATGTACTGGCCGTACCACTCGCGATAGTTTTCGGAAGTGCTTTCCCCGTACCAGCGGTCCAGCAGCGGCAGCACGCCCGGAAAGACCGAAGAGGCTTTGGTTTGCTCCGGGTTGCGCCCGTAAAGCACCAGGTTCTGGAACTTCAGCGGAAGGCGCTCAAAGGGAGTCTTGAGGTCGAACCCGTAGTGTTCGGCGGCGCGCAGGAGGCCGCGCTGAATGACGGACGAACCGGCGCCCGGCCCGAGACCGCCCTCGAGCAGCGGCCTGGACCAATCGGCAATCACTTTGGCGGGGTCGAACGTGTACAGGTTGCCAAGGCCCCGGCAAGTCGGACAGGCGCCATAGACGCTGTTGAACGAGAAGGAACGCGGCTCGAGCGACGGGATGCTGATGCCGCAGTCCACGCACGCCCACTCCTGCGAGTAGAGCTGTTCCTCGCCGTTCACCACGGCGATCTGCACAATCCCCTTCGCCAGCTTCATCGCCGTGTCGATGGATTGCCCCAACCGTGATTCGATCCCCGCCTTCAGCAGCAGGCGGTCCACAACCACTTCAATGGTGTGGTTGCGGCGGCGGTCGAGCCGGATTTCTTCATCCATCTGGCGCAATTGCTTGTCCACCCGCACCCGCACGAACCCCTGCTGCGCAAGCTGCTCGAACAGTTTGCGAAACTCTCCTTTCCGCCCGCGCACCACGGGCGCCAGAATCATGATGCGCTGCCCGTCGCCGTTTCCCCCGGCGCGGTCCTGTTGGTCCTGGGCCATGATGGCGGAGACAATCTGATCGGTGGTCTGGCGGGAAATGGCGCGGCCGCACTGGTGGCAATGCGGCTCGCCGATGGAGGAATACAGCAGGCGGAGATAGTCGTAGATCTCCGTGATCGTGCCCACGGTCGAGCGCGGGCTGCGGCTGGTGGTCTTCTGCTCGATCGAGATGGCCGGGCTCAGGCCCTCCACCGTGTCCACGTCCGGCCGCTCCGCCTGGTCGAGGAACTGCCGGGCGTAGGCCGAGAGGGTCTGGACGTACCGGCGCTGCCCCTCGGCGTAAATCACGTCAAAGGCCAGGCTGGATTTGCCCGAGCCGCTTAAACCCGTGACGACCGTCAGGGCGAGGCGGGGAATCTCCACGTCGATGTTTTTCAGGTTGTGCTGGCGCGCGCCGCGAACCGTAATCCGGTCGATCATCCCCCAGAGCCCCACAGCGAGCAGTTTTGAGAAAAAGCCAACTTACCATGATAACGGCTTAAGGCCAGCCCCGTCAAGCGGATCGTCCGCACCGCAGAGGCGCGGAGACACGGAGGATCAAAGAACAAAGGCCTTGGTTGCGCCTACGTCCCGGCGCTTTTTGCCGGGACGTAGGCGCTGTTGCCCACCGTGCGAATCCGCCGATGAGCCACAGAGCGGCATGTCCGCGCAATCCAAGGTGTATAATAGAAAGGTCGTGGCAAAGCTTGTGATTGACATCTCGGAAGCGGAGGCGACCCGTGACTTCGGGTCCCTTCTAGTGCGAGTGCGCGCCGGTGCGGAAGTCATTATCAAGGACGGCTCACAGGCCATCGCCGTGGTGCGCCCCGCCGAGGTTCCGGTGCGTCGGCTCTCGGAATCCCTGCAGCTCGCCCGTGAGCACGGCTCGACTGCAACGCTCGATGAGAACTTCGCCAAGGACGTAGAAGCCGCCGTCGAAGCCCATCGTGAATCGCTGAATCCGCCCGCATGGGACTAATCCTCGACTCCAGCGTCGTCATCGCGGCCGAACGTCGCGGGGAAACTGTCGAACAACTGATCGCGCGAGTCCTCCGCGCTACCGGCGACCAAGATGCAGCCTTGTCGGCAATAGGCTTGACCGAACTCGTTCATGGCCTCCATCGCGCATCTACGCCGGAAGTGCGACTTCGGCGCGAGTCCTTCCTCAATGAACTCCTGGCAGACCTGACAGTGTATCCGTACACCAAGGAAACTGCGTTGCTAGCGGGGCGGCTCGACGCCGAACAGCAGAGCCGTGGCGTGGTTATCCCTTTCGCGGACTTGCTGATCGGTGCGACTGCCTTGGTTCTCAGCTACTCCGTCTTGACCGCCAATGATCGCCACTTCGGGCGCATCCCCGGCCTCACCGTGGTGAAACTCTAGCTCCGGCCCGGGACCAAGCCGCAGAGCTCCGCTCTGCGCCAACCACGCACGCGCTCTGCAGAAAGTCGGCGCGTAAGCCTTTTGGAATCAACGGCGGCTCAGACTTCCGGGCGCGCCGACTTTCTGCTCAGCTAGGGCAGCCCCCGCGGCTGTCAATGCTCAGGATGACACAACTCTACGGCGGCGCCTCAGACATGGCTGGCGCCGCTCGGCGTTTTTGTCGGTACCATTACTTTCGTGATCTGGACAAATCCGGCCCGCACGAGTAGCGTGGTACCCGGATGCTGTGAAAGGATCACCGGCCCGGAGGTAGCGGCGGGTTTACCCCGCCATATCTCCAGCGTTTCGAGAACGGCGAGGCCGGGATAAACCCGCCGCTACGCTTTTCACAGCTTCCCGTCCACGATTTACTCGGGGGAATCCTCTCCCGGGCAATTCCATTCCCTTTCTGAGGAGGTACTATGTCGATTCGTCAATCGCCCGAGCTTACCCCGCAACTGCTCGACGCCGCACGCGCCAACGGGCGGCATTCCCACGGGCCGTCGACTGCGGCCGGCAAGCAAAACTGCAGAATGAACGCCCTCAAGCACGGGGAGCGTTCCGACCCTGAGAATCAGGATGCCGTGATGCGCGCCCTGGGCGAAGACCCGGCGCGCTTCGAAACCTTGAAGCAGGAGTTGCGCGAGTCCTTCGGCTCGGCCGACCCGTTCGTGGAAAAGCAGGCCGACGATCTCGCCCGTCTTTACCTGCGGCGCGATCGCATTGAGCGCGCTCAGACCGGCCTGATGCGGCGCGCTCTGCTGGAAGTGGAAGAGCGTCAGCATCGCCGGCGGAAAGAGATCGAGGGGGCGACGATCGCCGCCGGCGAGGCTATCGATGTAAGGCTGGAGGCGCCCTCGGACCCGGCGGCGCGCCTGCGCCTGCTGCTCTCCTTGCTGGGGGTGATTGGCGCCAAAGTCCAGGCCCGCTGCTTTCTGCCCTGGCAGGCGGCGGCGCTCAAAGGCTGCTACGGGGGCAAGGGAGGCTGGCGGGCGGGGCGCATCGGTCATCTGCTGTCGTTTTTCGCCGACCCGGACATCGCGGCGCGCCTGGTGGAGGCGCCGGGTGAGCCCGCCGGCCTCCCCTGCGAGCCCACCGAGGTCCTTTGGCACAAGGAACTGCTGCGGCTGCTCGAGGCAGAAACGGCGAGCGTGGCGGAAGAGTTTGAATACGAGCAGAAATTGAACGAGGAGAAAGTGGCCATCGAGCGCGACGCTTGCCTGGCCCCCTCGGGCGAAGAGTGGCGCATGCTGTTGAGGCGGGAAGAAGCGCTGGACCGCGCGATTGACCGAAAAATCAAGCTGCTGCTGAGCCTGCGGAAAGGGGCGGTTCAACACCAAAAGCCGCAGAGTCCCGACACCAGGGACTCTGCACTACCTCCCGCAGACGTAGGGGCACCCCTTGTGGGTGCCCAGCCCGACGGAGAGGCTGCCCAGTCTGGCGGTGAGGGCGGCCACGAGAGCCGCCCCTACGATGTGAACGAAGAGCCCTCTCCCGAGGGGCATAGGCGCTAGATTAAGGGCCGGTGGGGGCCGCCGAACATGCCCGAAGGGCATGAAGGTCATTAGCCGTAGGTGAAACCTACGGACGAGAAGGCATACGTTGAATATCTCAGCGACCCCGAAGGGGTCGAATTCAACCCCTCCAGGGTTGAATTGAATACTCTGGGACGACGTTTACCGTAGGTTTCACCTACGGCTAATGATGTTGGGTCCCTTCGGGACCCCGTCGCAACGCTTAATCTAGCGCCTATGCTGCCGAGGGGCGAGGGGGCCGGGAGTGAAGCGGGCCAGTGCCGAGACGGCGGGCTTTATGACCGAGGTTTTGGGTTGAGAGAGCAAATTAAGATCGCCCTAGCCCGCTCGCGGCCTTGCCGTTGGTTGCCTCCTACAGTGGGCCGTCCTTTGTTTTCATCGACATTCCCGGTTCGTTCGTTGTTCTTTCTCTCCCCCGGCGCGTAGGGGTAGGGCTTGCCCTACCCTTGTCGGGGTCAGCAGAAATGCGGGGACGGCAAGCCGTCCCCCTACGGTCGGGCTGTTATCGACGTATTGGGGTAGCCGCCCTCGCGGTTGACGTTTACACCTGGAGGTGTTAGAGTCGCACGCCATGAAAATGACACGCAGAGAATGGTTGGCAGCGGCAGCGGCGGGTTCGCTGGCCCTGATGCCGGGCAGACGGCTGGCCGGAGGCTTCGGGCTGGGCGCGCCGCCCCCTACCCCCTCCTCAACCGAGGAGGGGAGTAACTCCCCAAGCGGGCGCCTGAAGATTGCGCTGGTCACCGGGATCATGTTCAAGTACGCGCACTCGCAGCATTTTGTGGATCGCTTCATGGAGGGTTACGGCTGGAACGGCGCGTGGCACAAGCCTCCCATGGACCTGGTTTCCCTTTATGTGGATCAGGTAGGTGCGGACGACATCAGCCGCGAGCGGGCGGCGCGTTTCCCCTCCCTGAAGGTCTATCCGACCATTGCCGAGGCGTTGACGCTGGGCGGCAGCAAGCTGGCGGTGGACGGCGTAATCCTGATCGGGGAGCACGGCAATTATCCACGGAACGAGAAAGGGCAAACGGAATACCCCCGCTACCAGTTCTTCCAGCAGATCGTCGGCGTGTATCGCTCCAGCGGGCGATCCGTTCCGCTGTTCAGCGACAAGCACCTCTCCTGGAACTGGGATTGGGCCAAGGAGATGTACGATACTTCGCGGAGCATGTCCTTTCCGTTTATGGCCGGATCGAGCCTGCCGGTAACCTGGCGAATCCCGTCGGTCGAGATGCCCCTCGGCACGCACCTCCGCGAAGCCATGTGCGTGGGCTATGGCGGGGTGGACAGCTACGACTTCCACGGCCTGGAAACGATCCAGTGCATGGTGGAGCGCCGCCAGGGCGGCGAGAGCGGGGTGAAATGGCTCCAGGCCTACCGCGGCGATAACTTCTGGCAGGCCTACCAGGACGGCGTTTGGTCGCGCGAGTTGTGCGAGGCGGCGCTTTGCCGCAGCCATACGCTCACGCCGGCGCGAGAAGGCTTCAATGACATTTTCCCCACCCTTGACGATATGCGCCGCATCGTTAAGGACCCGGTGGCATACCACTACGAGCACGCCGACGGTCTGAAGTGCACGCTGCTGCTGATGAACGGGCTGGTGCAGGATTTCAACTTTGCCGCCCACGTTGAAGACCGGAAGGAGCCTTTCTCCACCCAGATGTATTTGCCCATGCCGCCGGATCGCACCACCCTGGCCAACTTCTTCAGCCCCCTGGTCAACAATGTGGAGAAGATGTTCCTGACGGGCAAGCCCAGTTATCCCATCGAGCGCACGCTGCTCACCACCGGGCTTACGGCAGCCGGCGTCGAGAGCCTGTACCGCAACCAGGCGCGCTATGAGACGCCGCACCTTGCCATTAGGTATCAGCCCACGCGGGAGTCGACGTACTGGAGAACGTGAAAGCCATGAAACAGATTGCAGTCATCACCACCGTCTATCGCTACCTCTCGCACGCGCAACACATGGCGGACCGATTTCTCGTGGGATATCCGCACAACGGCGAGTGGCATCGGCCGGACATGAAAGTGGTCTCGTTGTACGTCGATCAGAAGCCGCCCGACGATCTGAGCGCCCAGCGCGCGCAGGAATTCGGCTTTCGAGTCTATCCGACGATTGCTGAAGCTTTGCGCTGCGGCGGCGACCGCCTGGCCGTCGATGCGGTCTTGATCATCGGCGAGCACGGCGACTATCCGCGCAACGAGAAAGGGCAAATCCTTTACCCGCGCTACGAGTTCTTCCAGCAGTGCGTGGAGGTGTTCGAGAAGGACGGGCGGGCTGTGCCGGTCTACAACGACAAGCACCTCTCCTACAGCTTCGAGAAGGCGAAGTGGATGGTGGAGGCCTCGAAGCGCCTGAAGTTCCCCATGCTGGCGGGTTCTTCGCTTCCCGTCACCTGGCGCTTGCCGGACCTCGAATTGCCGCTTGATGGCGAGATCGAAAGCGCCCTGATGGTGGGCGAGGGCGGCTCTGACCCGATGGATTTCCACGCGCTCGAGGCCATGCAGTGCATGGTCGAGCGGCGCAAAGGGGGCGAGACCGGCGTGAAGGCCGTCCAGATGATCGAAGGCGAGGCGGTCTGGCGAGCCGGAGAGGAAGGGCGCTGGTCGAAGGAAATGCTCTCCTCGGCGCTTTCGCGCAGCGACACGCCGCAGGGCTTGACTGCTCGTCGACGGGCGGACTCAGGATCTGGTGGGCAGCGGCGAGCTGCCGAAGCTCGCGAAGAACCCGGCCGCCTATTTCATAGACTACTCAGATGGCCTACATACGACCCTGCTGATGCTCGATGGCGCGCTCAAGGACTTCAATTTCGCCGCCCGCCGGCGCGGCTCGAAGGACATTGTCTCCACCCAGTTCTTCCTCTCGCCGGTCCCCAATGTCACCTACTCCGCCTGCCTGGTGAACAAGATTGAGGAGATGTTTGCGACCGGCCAGGCGCCTTATCCGGTGGAGCGCACGCTGCTGGTGAGCGGGGTGCTCGAAGCCTGCCTCACCTCCCGCCTCCAGGATCATCGGCGCCTGGAGACGCCGCAGCTTTCCGTGCGCTATCACGCCCCCCGCGCTTCCCAATACTGCCGGGCTTGAGATGTCGGAGTACGGCTCCGAAGGGCGCCATAGGCGCTTTGGAGTGCGGCAGCTTGCTGCCGCTTTGCTCAGGCCAGCTTGCTGGCCGGGATTGGGAACTCTCAGGAAGCAGCGCGAGCAAGCTCGCGCCCGGGAGAAAAGCGGCAGCAAGCTGCCGCACTCCAAAGCAGGGCTGGCTAGCGCCGTACACCACCTGATTACAGATTCACGACCTTCATGGCTCGTTCCGGATACCGGTCCCCCGCGGTTGCTCCCTTGGGAGCCGCCACGTTAAGGCGCGCAAGGTCTTCAGGGGTGAGCGCTACCTCGAGGGCCGCGATGTTGTCCTCCAGATGGGTTCGTCGCGTGGTGCCGGGAATCGGGACGATCTCTTCGCCTTGAGCCAGCACCCAGGCCAGCGCCAACTGCGAGGCCTTGCAGCCTTTGGTTAAAGCGAGCTGCTCGATCCGTCGCACAAGTTCAAGATTGTGTGCGAGATTCTCCCCTTGAAACCGCGGATGATTGCGACGAGTATCCCCCGGCGCCAGCTCTTCCGGGCTCTTGAATCGTCCGGTCAAGAAACCGCGGCCGAGCGGGCTGTAGGCCACAAAGGAAATGCCCAGCTCCCGGCAAGCGGGGAGAATCTCCTCCTCCGGATCACGGCTCCAGAGCGAGTATTCCGTTTGCAACGCGGTGATGGGGTGAGTGCGGTGGGCGCGGCGGAGGGTGGCGGGAGCTGCCTCGGACAGCCCCAGGAACCGTACCTTTCCCTCTTCAATCAGGCGCCCCATGGCGCCCACGGTTTCTTCGATGCGCACATTGGCGTCCACGCGGTGCTGGTAATACAGGTCAATCGTCTCGACGTTCAGGCGACGCAAGCTCGCTTCGCAGGCCATGCGCACGTATTCGGGCCGGCCGTTGATTCCCAGGAAGCTGCCGTCAGGTCCTCGCACGTTGCCGAACTTGGTGGCCAGCACGACCTGGCTTCGGCGGCCTTTGATGGCTCTCCCTACCAACTCCTCGTTATGGCCTGTCCCGTACATATCCGCGGTATCCAGGAAATTCACGCCCCGGTCGAGCGCCAGATGAATCGTCGCCACGGATTCCTCTTCGTTCCGTGGCCCGTAGAACTCCGACATTCCCATGCATCCCAGACCGATGCGAGAGACGCTGAGGGAGCTGTGCCCGAGATTTCGATAACGCATTGAGCTGTCCTCCGTAGTCTAAGAGCCGACTTGAGCCGCCGGTCGGCATTTCCCCTGCTCTGAAAACGTGTAGGGGTAGGGCTTGCCCTACCCGGGATGGCGCAAGATCGATTCAGCAAGGGGACGGCAAGCCGTCCCCCTACATTCGCAATTTCAAACCAAGGCGCCCAAACTAAAGTATCATTGGGTTCGCTTCTGCTCAAGCGTTGCGCGCGAGCAGGAACTCGCCGATGTGAGTTTGCGTATTCTCTGATAGAAACCTATGGAGGATAGCCCAATGAGTACAAGCCCCCAACCCCCGCGCCCTCCCGTTCCACCACAAGCTCCGCCTCCCCCGGTGGCGCCCCAGCCGCCGCGGTCAGGGAGCAACATTCTTGCGATTGCCCTATTGGTTTTGGCACTCATCGTTTTGGTCAGTGGCATAGTTGTATGGACCGGCTTGCGGTTTCTTTCCCACAATCTCAGCGTGCAGGTTAAGGAGAGGGGAGGGAGCCAAAAGGATGTCGCAATCAACACGCCGGTCGGTTCCATGGAAGTTCATCAGGATGTCAGCGAGGACAACTTGGATTTGCCCATTTATCCGGGCGCGATCCGAGTCAAGAATAAGGACTCAGCCACGGTGGACTTCGGTTTTGGCGGCGATGCCGGCGTGCACATCATGGCAGCCAGATTCGAAACGTCAGATTCCCTGGAAACTGTCAGGTCGTTCTACAAGGAGCACCTGGGTAGCGCGGTCACCAAATTCACCGACCACGGCTTAACCGGAAAGAGCTCATTCGAGATCAAGAACAAGGACCTCGATAAGGTGGTGGAGATTGAAACCGAGGGAGGTAAGACCGTAATCAAACTGGTTCGGGTCTCCGTCGGCAAAGGCGAAAGCAACTAGACGGCTCCCGCGAACCAAGGTCCGCGCACTGTTGCTCCGAGTGGTCAAAGGCTCACGCCGCGCGGCAAGGTGGGCCACAAGCTGCGCTCGCCAACCTGATGGCGGTTCAGGAAACGTTTTTCGCTTCGCAAGCGTCCAATCATGGGGGGTAAACGCGGAACTGAACAGGTGCATTCCTGCACGGGTCTTCGTGTTGGGACAAACGACCGCTTATGAGCATGCGAAAACCGAGACCCGTAGCCTTTGCACTGCACGCGATGGTTATCGGTGCGATGTTGGGCGTTTTTCCCCTCCTGGCGCAACAGAACCCTTCGCCCGAGAACACAACCTCGCAGACTCAACCCAAACCGGATGCGAAGAGTGCAGCGAAGGACAACCCGCCCAACCAGGAACAAAAGACTCCAAACACGGCGCAGAGCCCGAAGAACGACCGGCTTTTCTTTGTCTTGCCGAACTACCTGACGGTTGAGAATTCCGGAAAGATCGCGCCGCTTACGACGAGGCAGAAATTCAAGTTGGTGGCCCTGGGAACCTTCGATCCGGTTGAGTACCCGTACGTGGGCCTTCTGGCTGGCATCTCTCAAGCCGAAGACTCGGATCCCAGTTACGGGCAGGGCTTCAAAGGCTACGCGAAACGCTATGGCGCCGCCTTCGCGGACACCACGGTAGAGAACTTCATGGTGGGCGCCGTTTTCCCGTCCCTTCTGCATCAGGACCCACGATACTTTCAGTCAGGCAAAGGGGGCTTCCTGCACCGCGCCGGCTTCGCTGCAGCGCGGATCTTTGTCACTCGAACGGACTCCGGCAAGCGCCAATTCAACTATTCCGAGTGGGCAGGCAGCGCGATTGCCGCGGCCCTCTCCACCACCTACCATCCGGCGCAGGACCGCAACGCCGCGAGTGCCGCCAACGTTTGGGTGACGCAGTTGTGGGGTGATGCGCTCTCTTTTGAGATCAAAGAATTCTGGCCTGATATTAAGCGCAAGCTGCACCATTAGAACTAGCGGCGGCCCTCGCTTCCCGGAAGACTCCTTCCTCCCCGGCAATCTGGTATCATCTCCCTTGTTGGGGTACTCAATACATTCAGGGAGGTCCTATGGGGTTTCAGCAGCGTGTGGCCCTTGTAACGGGTGGGACTGGGGCTCTGGGCAGTGCAGTGGCGCTGGACTTGCTCAAATCCGGCGCCCGTGTAGCGGTTACTTATCGCTCTGACCGGGAGTGGACTTCCCTGGAAGGCCGGGCAGGCGAACTCCGCCCGCATCTCACCGGCGCGCAAGTGGATTTGGAGCAGGCCCAGGATGTGCAACGCCTGGTAGAAGGCCTTCTGGCGAACTGGCAGCGCATCGATTACCTGGTGGCGGTGGCGGGTGGCTTTGCGGCCGGAAAGAGCTTCGAGACCGATGAAGAGACCTGGGATCACATGCTGCAACTGAACCTGCGGTCTCTCATCTCCTGTTTGCGGTTCGTCGTCCCGGTCATGATTCGCCAGAACTTCGGCAGGATCGTGACCGTCTCGAGCGGGTCGATCCTGCGTGGTGGAGGCGCCGGCATCGCTGCCTACGCGGTCTCGAAAGGAGCGGTTCGCCAGCTTAGCGAAATCCTCGCGGATGAGCTGAAGGGCTACGATATTCACGTGCACTGTATCCTGCCGGGAACTATGGATACGGAGGCCAATCGCCTCGCCATGCCCAAAGCGGACTTCTCCAAGTGGGTGAGGACCGAAGAGGTGGCCGGCGTTGTCCGCTTTCTCCTAGGCGACGACGCTCGCCCCCTGCGCTCCGCCGTCGTGCCCGTGATGGGGTCGACATAGCTTCGTCCTTCATTTCGGATTGAAAACTTGGTCAGAGGCCGGTATAATGAAGGTTTGCACTTGTTGCGAGGAGTTTCATGAAAAACGCTATTCACCCCAACTATCACCCAGTGACCGTGGTCTGCGCCTGCGGGTACACTTTCAAGACGCGTTCGACCTTTAAGAGCGATGTGTTGCACCTTGAAATCTGTTCCCATTGCCATCCGTTCTTTACCGGCAAGCAGAAGATAATGGACAGCGCGGGCCGTGTGGAACGCTTCCAGCGCAAGTACGCGGACTTTAGGAAGGCCGCCGCCACCGCCGCCGAGGCGAAGGCTGCGGCGCCGAGCAAGTAGACTACCCTAGTCTGGCAGTGTTGCCTCGAACCAGGTAGCGCGGACCCCCGATCTTGGGGTCCGCGGTTCTTTTTTGGCCCCTTGGACAAGCCCCGAGCCCAAGGCAGGAATCGGATTCCACACCATGCCTGATCCGTACATCACTAAGGCGAAAGTCTACGTCGTCGGGCGCCAAGCCGTCGTGCCCGAGGAAGTGGCTCGTTTTCTGCAAGACGAAGGCCTGGAGTTCACTACTGACGCGCCGGCCCCGGCCGAAATGCTCGCTGAAATCGCCGGGCGCACCTGTTATATGTCATTCGGCAAAGGGCGGAAATCCAACCAGGAGTACGTTGAGAACATCCTGAGCTCGAAACACGGTAGCGTGCTCGAGCACGCCGTGTGGTGCCTGCTGATTACCGGCGTGAGCCGCGCGCTCACTCACGAACTGGTTCGCCACCGGGCAGGTTTCGGCTACTCGCAACTCTCACAGCGTTACGTGGACGAGAGCCATGCCAGCTATGTGGTTCCGCCGCTTTATCAGGAAGACGCAGAGTTGCGCCGGAAATGGCAGGAGACGATCGAGGTCATCCGCAAAGCCTACCTCGAGCTGGGCGAAGCGACCGTCCAATACGTTCAGCAGAAGCATCCGGAAATGGCCCCGCGCGACCGCCGCAAGTGGGCTCGCCAGGCGGCGAGGTCTATTCTTCCCAATGCCTGTGAGACCAAAATCTTCGTCACCGGTAACAGCCGCGCGTGGCGGCACTTTATGGAACTTCGCGGCAGCCCGCACGCCGATACTGAAATTCGCCTGCTGGCCGTCGAGATTTGCCGCCTCCTCAAGCAGGAAAGCCCCAACATATTTCGCGATGTTGAAGTCGTCGCCGAACCGGACGGCATGCCTGCCGTGCGCGTCACCCACTCGAAAGTCTGATGTTGTAGGGGCGGCCCTTGTGGCCGCCCCGGGCATTTTCGCGACCCCGCGGGAACCGCATCACTTGCGTTGAAAGGGCGGCCACAAGGGCCGCCCCTACGAACCTATAACCTCGTCCACCGCTTCTTCCAGGACCCCAATGGACTCTCGCAGCGCGTCCTCAGGGATGCTCAACGGGGGCGCGATCTTGATGCACTCTCCTGAGGCACCTACAGGCGCAAACATCAGCAGCCCTTTTTGCAGGCAGGCGATGTTGATCTTCAACGCCATTTCGGGGTCGGGAGTCTTCGTTCCCGGCTTGACCACTTGAATCCCCGCCACCAATCCTTTGCCTTGCAGGCACCCCAGGACTTGCGGATGCTTCTGCTGAATGCGCCTCAACTCCGGCATGAGGATTCCTCCCAGTCGCGCCGCGCGTTCCACCAATCCTTCCTTCTGAATGAGTTCGAGGCTGGCAATGGCCGCAGCCACCGGCAAAGGCGACCCGGAATGCGTGGAAGTCATCGAGCCCGGCGGATAAAGCCCCATGATGTCTTCGCGCCCGATGACGGCCGAAAGGGGCAATGACGAGGAGATACCTTTACCGCAAGCGATCAAGTCCGGCCGCACTCCATAATGTTCGAACCCAAACATCTTCCCCGTGCGCCCGAATCCTGCCTGCACTTCGTCATAGCACATCACGATGTCGTGTTCGCGGCAGAGTCTCTCCAGCTTCTGCGCGTATTCCACCGGCAGGAAATCCGGCCCGCCGCCTTGGTAGGTCTCCGTCATCACGCCGGCAATGTCTTGAGGCTGCACGCCTTTTTCCCGCAGCGTTTTGAGGAACAGGTCGAACGAGGTGTTTTCATTCTTGTAGCCATCGGGAAACGGCACCTGCACGAAACTCGGGTCGCGGTCCACCATCCACTGCTTTTGCTTCTCCATGCCACCCGCAAGCTGCGCGCCCATGGTGCGCCCGTGAAAGGCGTAGTCGAAAGTCACGAAGTACTTCTTGTGCGGCCCGTGTTTTTGCAGGCCATAGGTCTTCGACAGCTTGATGCAGTTCTCTGTCGCCTCGCTGCCTGTGCTCATCAGAAAGACCCGGTAGTTCTGCGGATCGGGGGAAAGGGCGCGGAGCATTTCCGTCAGCCGCGCGCGCCGCTCGTGCACGAACACGTAAGAAGCCAGCAGCCCTCGGTCGATCACTTCCCTCAACGCCGCTCGGATCTCCTCGCGTCCGTGCCCGGCGTTGGTGATGAGTACGCCGGACGACCAGTCAATCCAGCGGTTGCCCCACGGGTCACTGACGATGAAGTTCTCCGCCTTGTCCCACACGATGGGCGGCTGCCCGGCCATGGAGCGCGGTTCCGATTGCGCCAGCGATTCGAAAATGGGCAGTGACTCGGGCACCGGCAGCTTGGTTTTGATGCGGCGATATTTCGTTTCCACCGCGGGGACTTCCACAGGTGTTAAATCGTAGACAGCCATGTTTCTCCTTCGACCAGCTCTCTTGGCTGAAATCTGAAATCCGGAATCTGAGATTTGAAAGAAACCACAACCCACCGTGGATTCCCGCCTTCGCGGGAATGACACGCCGTTGCCTGCTATTCCACGTGCGGGTGCTCGCCGTAAACGATGCGGACGGGCGCCGCGCCTTGAGTGATGGACTTGCGCGCAGCCTCCACCACCAGTTCGTTGATGGAGCTATTGGCAGGCGTGGCAATCAGGCCTCGCGCATCCACCTCGCGCAGGAATTGCCTGCGGCGCTCCAAAGCCGCCTCGGGCGCCAAACCCGCCGTCTCTTTGCCCATGCGTTGGACGCTCTCGGTGATGCCCGCCACGGATTCGTACCCGTAACCGATCGGTTTATAGCCCGGTCCTTCCCAGTGGACAAATCGAAAGAAATCGGGGCTGGCGTAATTGTATTTCGATCCTCCCGGGCCAATGCCTTCGAGATAGGAGTAGGCCACACCCCGGTTGTGATCGTCGTGAAAGATGAGTCCCGTCTGGCCCTGCCCTTCGCAGTACATGATCAGTCCCTGGTCGTTGCTGCCCGCGGCGGCGTCAGGATACCCCAGGCCGTTCACGACAGAAAGCAACCCGCCGTTCTCCCAAGTCACCCGCCCGTGCGACCACAGGTAAGCTTCGTTCCCGTTCGGAAATCGTCCTTTGACACCTTGAACGGAGACCTCCACCGGCTTCAGCCCGGTAATGAAGTAAACCAGGTCAACATAATGACAGCCGATATAAGTGAAAGGGTCAGTGTTATTGCAGGTAAACCAGTTCTGAAAATTCGAGTAGCGATAATAGTAGGGCTCGATCAGCTTGGCCTCGCCCATTACAAATGCCCCAAACTGTCCCAGCCCATAACTCCGCCGCGCCACGAGCGACCGGCGGTCAAAACGCTTGTGATACTCAATGCCCACCAGGCGTCCCTTGGCGGCAGCTAACTTCTCGATTTCGACCGCCTGTTCGTGTTTCAAAACCAGCGGTTTTACACATAGCACGTTCTGGTCGCAATGCAGGGCGTGCCGCACCACCTCGTTGTGAAGATGGTCGGGCATCGCCACCACTACCATGTTGCCCGGCGCCATCGCCGCCACGACTTCCTTGTAAAGCTCGGGGAACTTCTTCTCCGGCGGTTCTCCCAACGATGGATGGGGAGTGAAATCCTGCCCCGGAAAAGCTTCCTTGAAATCTGCGCTCTCCGCCAGAGCCTTCAGGGGCGGGCTGTCCAAAGCGCAGATGTCGATCTTGCGGACAACGCCCGTTCTTTGCAGATGGTACAAGGACGGTAGGAGTAGATCGTTGGTGATCATTCCCCCGCCCACGATCGTGACATCAAGACTATTATCGGATTGTGGAGTCACGGACTCCTCCTGTGATTGGCTGTAAGCTCAATGACAATCCACTAGACTACCATGGTGAGAGGGAAGACTCCACTTTCAGTTTGCACTTCGAGCGCCCTACTCTCGGCGTAGCGCCCCGACGTGTCGGGGCATCTGCCGACCTGAAGGTCGGCGCTACTTCAGATCAGGACGCTACCGGGCGCCGGGCAGCGATTGCGCCCCCCGTCAGCCGGGGTGTATATTCGATGCGACTTTGAGACTGCGGCCTGGGGAACCGCCTTGGTCAACCGCAAAATGCGCCGGTGTGCCCTTACTATCGCGCTGCTTGTGCTTGCGGCCCTTCCGTGCCTGGAGGCGCAGGTACCTGAGTCTCGCGCCCCAGAGACCTACGTAGACATGACGCCGGCTGAACTCACCAAGCACGTTCCCGAACTCAAGCATCTTGCGCCGGCCTCCAGCCAGGAGATGCTCCCGGAGGTTCTGCGGCGAGTGGGAGCGACGGTCGCTGAGTTTTTCGAGAATTTCTCGAATACCACCTGCACCGAGCACGTCGTCTCTGCTGTCGATGTCCCGGGGGAAACGCTGGCGCTTCATTACGATGCCAAGCTTAATTATGTAGCCTTGGTTAAGCCGGGGGGAGACAGTACTCGCCTCGAGGAGTATCGCACAGACTCCAAGGGCAAAGTCGTGCATCTCGAGTCCCAACGCACCGTGGTAACCATCGGATTTGTTTCGATGACGATCCATTTTCATCCTCGCTTCCAGGCGGACTCCCGCTTTAGCTACTTAGGGCCTGAAAAGGTTGCGGGGCAAGACGCCTATGTCGTCGCCTTCGCCCAGCGGCCGGGTGTGGCGCGGCGAACCAGCCTCGCAGTCTTCAAGGACAGGGCGGCGAGTGTATTTGTGCAGGGTGTGGCGTGGATCGATCCAGTGAACTTCAGGATCCTACGCCTGCGTACGGATATTGAGCGGCCGGACTCGACGGTTAGTTTGGCCCGGGAAACCACCGAAATCGATTACTTCGAGGTGACCTTCAAACAAAGTGGCAAGTCGCTGTGGTTGCCGCGCCGGGTGAATGTGAGTGGGCAAATGGGCAGGTATACGTACCAGAACCTCCACAGCTACTCCAACTACCGGCTCTTCGACGTGCAGACCGAAGAGTCGGGTTCGCAGCCAGAGGCGCCCGGCGGCGCACAGTAACCGAGAACCTCGGTCACACCGAGCGAAGAATCTCCCCGGGAAAAATCCAAACAGCTCACGCAAAGTCGCAAAGACGCGAAGGCCCGCAAAGTGAAAACCCTCTCTTTGCTTTGCGCCCTTTGCGAGCTTTGCGCCTTGGCGTGAAACCGGTTTATTCTTTCGCGGATCAATTCACAAGCTTTAGAATGACTGGGCAACGCGATCGGGAACAAGGACCTGATATATGACGAACGAAATCGAGCCGGCCCTGCTTGGCGTCGATGTAGGAACCAGCGGAGTGCGCGCGGTTGCCGTCACTCCAACAGGCAAACTTCTGGCGGAGGCGGAGGAGTCGATCCGGCATGACCACCGCGCCGCGGGCGGAATCCACGAGCAGGACCCTGGCGAATGGTGGCAAGCTGTCTCTTTAGTTGCCCAGAAGATTGTTCAGACGCTGAAAGACGCTTTGGGCAAGGCGGAACTGCGCGGCGTGGCGGTGACCTCCACTTCGGGGACTCTGGTCGTCGCGGACGCGCAAGGCCACCCACTGCGGCCCGCCATTCTTTACGACGACGGCCGGGGCGTGGAGATTGCGGAGGAACTGAACCACCAAGGCGACTCACCGGGCGTCCGCCTAGGGCCGTCATTTTCGCTGGTGAAAGCTGCCTGGGTTGCGCGGCACGAGCCCGCCGTGTGGGAGCGAACGCGCTTTCTCCTCAGCCCGGCTGACTGGCTCTCCGGAAAGCTGACCGGAGAGTTTGGAATTTCCGATTTTACCAACGCCTTGAAGCTCGGCTACGACCCGGAGACAGCTTCGTGGATTGAGAGTGTTCGTACCGCTGGCTTGCCCGCTGACCGTCTGCCCGTGGTCCTGGGCCCAGGCCAGCCCATCGGGCAGGTAAGCAAAGCGGCTGCGGCCGAGACCTGCTTGTCGGCGGGCCTGCCAGTTTTGGCGGGCGCCACCGACGGAATGGCGAGTGTGATTGCCTCGGGGGCCAGCGTCTCCGGCGACGCCAACACCACCCTGGGGACGACGCTGGTCTGGAAAGTGCTTCACAACGGAAAGCCTGCGGCGCACAGCGGTATTTACTTTCACCTGCATCCGGGAGGCTTGTGGGTGCCTGGGGCAGCCAGCAACACCGGGCTGGGAAGCGTCCGGCGACCCGACGCGCTGCCCGGAGATTCGCCCGCGGAAATGGATCGTCTGGCTGCAAGCTACCTCCCGACTCCAGTCGTCTGCTACTTGCTCTCCGGCGAAGGCGAGAGGTTTCCCTTCGCCCACCCGAAGGCCACGTCATTTGTGGATGGCACCCCGCGCGATGCCGCGGAGTCCTACGCGGCGCAGTTGCAGTCGATGGCCTTCGTGGAGCGCTGGGGTTACGAGATCCTCGAAACTTGCGGGATAACGGTCGGCGGCAGAGTTTTTTCGACCGGCGCGGCTGCCAGAAGCCCGGTCCTCTCGCAATTGCGCGCCACTGTTCTCGGCAAGGCGGTTGTCTTGCCCCGCTACCCCACCGCGGCCTTCGGGGCGGCGATTCTGGCGGCTACCGGGACAGTCTTCGCGGGAGATGTAGTTCGCGCCATACAATCCATGTCTGCCGTCCTGGAAACCTACCCTCCTTCATCTGAACTGGTCACGGCCTTCGACGCGATCTACAACTCATTTCGCGACGCCTGCGCGCGCCGGGGTTACAACACGGCGCAAGCCTGCATTTCGTTGAAGGATCTTTGCCGTACTTTGCGCCTAAGCGTGAAACTGGTTTGTCGTTTCTTGCATTGATCTTCATCCTCGAAGCAGGCAGCGCAGTGATAAGATGAAATGCAGGGGGCGAAATGATAAGAAGCCATTGTTTCGGAAGTCGAGGTCGCCATCTTATTTTCACGCTGCTTTCTGGCGTCCTCGTTTTCGGGGCCTGCCATGGGCAGGCGCAGGAACGCAAACAAGAAGCCGACAAGTTAGCGGCGCTGCTGAATTGGCAGCCGGGGAGCGTCGTGGCTGAAATCGGTGCGGGCGATGGCGATATGACGCTGGCAGCCGCCGAACGCGTGGGGCCGACTGGCCGCGTCTACACGACCGAATTGGAACCCGATAAGCTCGCCAAATTGCAGTCCCTGGCCGCCGAACACAAGAACATCGTCGCGGTCAAGGCTGGCCAGGCCGAAACCAGCCTTCCGCCCGCGTGCTGCGACGCGATCTTTATGCGGCGCGTCTACCATCATTTCACCGATCCGGAGAAAGAGGACGCCAGCCTCTTCCAATCGCTCAAGCCGGGCGGCCTTCTCGCGGTCATAGACTTTCCGCCGGGCGAGGGGCCCGGCGATCCCAAGCTGCCCAAGGGCGTGCCAAAAAATCGCGGTGGGCACGGCATGCCAAAGCAACTGTTGATCGATGAGCTCACGGCCGCAGGATTCCAAGTTGTGGCCACGCCCTCGGACTGGACCGCGCCCGATTACTGCGTTGTCTTCAAGAAGCCGGGGTAAATGAAGGGTAAAGGGTGAAGGATAAAGGGTAAAGTCCAAGCCTCGGGAGAGGCCTCGTGTCCCGGATTTAGCCTTTACCCTTTGTCCTTTAGCCTTCACCCTTTCACTGACATCCGGCACCCGCCTGTGATAATCTCTTGCGTGCCCCATTGTAGGGCACAGGGAGGAATATGGCAGACGCATCAAGCACTCATGCACCAACTTCTAACCGCATCGCTTCCATCGACGCGCTTCGCGGCTTCGACATGCTTTGGATTACCGGCGGTGAGGAAATCATCCACAGTCTTTGCAAGCTGTATCCGAGTTCCTTTAGCAACGGGCTCAGCACGCAATTCCAACACGTGACCTGGGCGGGCTTCCGTTTCTATGATTTGATTTTCCCCATGTTCCTGTTCATCGTCGGCGTGGTCCTGCCCTTTTCCATTACCAAACGCCTGGAGGCGGGCGCCAACCGGGCCCAGCTTTATACGCACCTGGTCCGCCGGCTGGTGATCCTGTTTTGCCTGGGGCTTGTGTATAACGGCTTTCTGAATTTCAACTTCCCCGAGTTGCGCATCGCCGGGGTTCTACAGCGCATCGCGATCTGCTATTTCCTCGCGGCGATTGTGATGATGAACACCGGGGTGCGCGGCCAGGCGACGGTCGCGGGCGGCCTGCTGGTGGTTTACTGGCTGGTGATGAGGTTCGTGCCGGTTCCGGGCATCGGCGCCGGGGTGCTGACTCCCGCCGGCAACCTCTCCGCGTTTGTCGACCAGCACCTGCTGCCGCATCCGTTCTGCTGCTACATCTTCGGTGACAATGAAGGCATTCTCTCCACGATCCCGGCCGTGTCCACTTGCCTGCTGGGCGCCTTAGCCGGACACTGGTTGCGCACCTCGCGGCCTCCCGCGCGCAAGGCCGCCGGGCTGGCTCTGGCAGGGGTTGCCTGCCTGCTGGTGGGATGGACGTGGGGCCATTGGTTTCCCATCATCAAGAACCTCTGGTCCAGTTCGTTCGTCCTGTTCGCGGGCGGATGGAGCCTGCTCCTTCTCGCGCTCTTCTACTGGATCATCGACGTTCGCGGCTACCGGCGCTGGGCTTTCTTTTTCACGGTCATCGGGCTGAACCCCATCACCATTTACCTGATTCGTAGTCAATTTGATTTCGGAACCGTGGCCATGATCTTCGTCCGCGGATTCATCAATCAGATCGGCCCGTATAAGCCCCTGGTCTTTGATTTGAGCGTGTTTGCGGTTGGGTGGCTGTTCTTGTACTTCCTTTACCGGCAGAAGATCTTCCTGAAAGTGGGATAACTCAAGACGAAGCGCGATTGCACCACGGAGACACAGAGACACGGAGGAAGGATGGAAGCTTTTACATCATTCTTCTCGGTGTCTCAGTGCCTCAGTGGTTGACTTAACACCGATGTCGAACTTGCGAATCTGCATTTACTGCGGCTCCAGCCGCCAGTGCGACCCTGCTTATCTCCGCGCGGCGGCCTGCCTGGGCCGCGAACTGGCGCACCATGGCGCCACGATCGTGTATGGCGGCGGGGCGGTGGGGTCGATGGGATCTCTCGCCGACGGCGCGTTAGCTGAGGGCGGCAAAGTGGTGGGCATCATCCCCGGCTTCATGAATCAGCTCGAGTGGGGGCACAAGGGCATCAGCGAACTTCGCATCGTGAGCGACATGCACGAGCGCAAGCGTCTGATGCTCCAGGATGCGCACGCGGTGGTCGCCCTGCCGGGCGGCTCGGGAACCTTCGACGAACTGCTGGAGGCCATTTCCCTCAAGCGCCTCGCCGTTTTCCTCGGACCTATCGTTCTTCTCAACACCCAGTCGTATTTCGACCCTCTGCTTCTGGCGCTCGAGCGCTGCGTCTCCGAGCGCTTCATGGACCCGCGCCACAAATGCATGTGGTCGGTTGTGAAAGAGCCGGAAGAGGTTTGGCCCGCTATTCAATCCGCCCCGCCGTGGCATTCCTCGAGCATCACTTTTGCGGGTGTCTGATACCGCCCTCGCACCCGACGGAGGGCGTTCGCCCGGAGCTCATCGGCAATCGACAATCGACGATCATTAATCGTCAATCCATTGACATTCCGTCTCCTTGACGCTCTGGGAGGTTTACCCTAGAGTAAAGTGGTTCATGCGGTTCCCAAGCCCGCGCTCCGGAAGGTCGGGGAGCATCGGACGCGCGTCGGCAGCGTCCGGCAATCGCCTGAGGCACCATGTATTTCAGTCTGCGTACAAAGCTGTTTCTGGCCCTGGTGGTGTTGGCATCCGCCCTTTCGGCACTTGCCTTCTCTCCTGTGGCGGGCCGGCACGGAATGGTGGCCTCGAGCGAGCCGTTGGCGTCCGAGGTGGGGGTGCAAATCCTTCGCGAAGGGGGCAATGCCGTGGACGCCGCGGTGGCGGTGGGGTTTGCACTCGCGGTCACGCACCCTGTGGCGGGGAATATCGGCGGAGGCGGCTTTATGCTCATCCGCCTGGCGAGCGGCGAGGCCGTGGTGGTGGACTACCGCGAGGCTGCCCCGGCCGCAGCTTCCCGAAACATGTACGTCGGTTCCAACGGGGAACTGATTCCGCACGCCAGCACCGTGGGGGTTCTATCGGCCGGCGTTCCGGGCACCGTGGCCGGCCTGGCGTTGGCCGAGGAAAAGTACGGAAAACTCGGGCTGGCTCGAGTGATCGCCCCTGCGGTTCATCTGGCGCGCGCTGGGTTCGAGGTCAGCTACAACTTCAGCGAATCGCTTCGGCAGGACGGCGAGCGGCTTTCGAAGTTCGATGCTTCGCGCCGCATCTTCCTGCGGGACGGACGCTTTTACGAGCCGGGCGAAACTTTCAAGCAGCCGGAACTGGCCCAAACGCTTGAGGCGATCGCACACCAGGGAGCGAAGGGTTTTTATTCGGGAGCCGTGGCGCAGGCGATCGTCGCCACCATGCAGAAGTATCATGGCCTGATCACCGAAGCAGGACCTCGCCCGCTACCGTCCCGTTCTCCGCCAGCCGCTCGTTGGCCATTTTCGAGGTTATGAGATTCTCTCCGTCCCGCCGCCCAGTTCGGGAGGCGTGGCCTTGATTGAGATGCTGAATATCCTCGAGCCGCTCGACCTCGGGGCGCCCGATTCCTTCGAGTCCATGCATTTCATGGTCGAAGCCATGCGGCACGCGTATGCCGACCGCGCGGCTTACCTGGGAGACTGCCGACTTCACGCCGGTGCCCGTGGCCCGACTGACCAGCGCAGCATACGCGGCCAAGCTGCGCGAGGAGATTCTGCACTCCAAGCCGGACGCGCCCATTGCTGCGGGCAACCCGCAAGCGTTCGAAAGCTCCGAGACCACGCACTACTCCGTGGTGGACGACGACGGAAACGCGGTGGCAAATACCTACACCCTGAACAACGGTTACGGCAGCGGCGTGACAGTCGAAGGCGCGGGCTTCCTCTTGAACGATGAGATGGACGACTTCGCCGCGAAGCCGGGCACGCCCAACCTCTACGGTCTTGTGCAAGGCGAAGCCAATGCCATCGCTCCCAACAAGCGCCCGCTCTCCAGCATGACCCCGACTCTGGTGCTTCAAGACGGAAAGCTGCGGCTGGTGCTCGGCTCCCCTGGCGGAGGCACGATCATCAACACCGTTCTCCAGGTGCTCCTGAACAATCTGGTCTTTAAGATGGATATCCTCCAGGCCGTCTCCTTCCCGCGCTTCCATCACCAGTGGATGCCGGACCGGCTGATCCTCGAACGGGTCGGCTTCTCGGCGGACACGATCCAGAAACTGCAGGAAGCCGGCTATCAGATAGATTTTCACGGCGGCATCGGCGACTGTGAGGCGATCGCAGTCGATCCCGTCTCAGGATGGAAGTTCGGCGCGTCCGACCCGCGCGCCGACGGAAAGGCGGTCGGATACTAATGAACTACGGTCTCTCCACTTCCCTTTTTGCCGCGGAAAGGCTCAATTCCCATATCCTGGACAAGATACTGGCCGTGGGCCTTCGTCATCTCGAAATCATGGCGGCCCGCCAGCATCTGGACTATCACGATGTGAACCAGGTGCGGGATGTGGCGCAATGGTTCAGCGACCACGGGGTCACTCTGCACGCTCTTCATGCTCCCCTGTTTAGCGACTGGAATTGGGGGCGGTCGGGAGGGCTGCTCATTTCTGTTGCCAGCCTGGAGCGCCGGGCGCGCATTCCTCTCCATGGATGAGATCAAGCGCGCCATCGACGTCGCCGAGCACCTCCCCTTTCGGTATCTCGTGCTTCACCTGGGCGTTCCGGGTGAGGAATACGACTTGGCGAAGTTCGATGCCGCCTTTACCTCCCTCGAACATCTGCATCTCTTCGCCAAAGAGCGGGGCGTGCAGATTCTGCTGGAGAATATTCCCAGTGAATTAAGCACTCCCGAGCGCATGATGACGTTTTTCCAATACACGCGCTTGGACTTGAAAGTCTGCTTTGATACAGGCCACGCGAACCTGACCGGAGGAGTGGAAGCGTCCTTCCGGACACTCCGCGAGCGCATTGCCGCCGTCCACCTTCACGACAACCATGGTGAAAAGGACGAACACCTTTTACCCTTCGAGGGGAAGATCGATTGGGCCCAGGCCATCCGCAACTTCCGCTCCGCGGACCCGCCGTACCCGATCCTGTTCGAGATGAACAGCGAGCGCCACGATCCGGGCGTCCTGGCGCGGCTTCCGGAGGTGATGGCGCGGCTGGAGGAATTTCAAATTTGAAATTTGAGATTTCAGCCGGGTAGCGCAGACCGCCGCTTTTGAGGTCTGCGGCTGGTTCATGCTGATTAAGGAGATCACCCTTGGTTCCTACCGTTGAAATTCGAAACGTCTCGGATTACGTTGGCCAGGAAGTTCTTGTGCAGGGCTGGCTCTACAACCTGCGGGAAAGCGGCAAGCTGTTGTTTCCTCAGTTCCGCGACGGCACAGGCCTGATTCAGGGCGTGGTGGTGAAGAGCGCAGTCTCGCCCGAGTTGTTCGAGCGGGTGCGCAAGCTGACCCAGGAATCGTCCCTGCGCGTCACCGGCAAGGTGCGCGCGGACCAGCGTGCTCCGGGCGGATTCGAGCTGGATGTTACCGGCCTCGAAATCGAGCAGTTGGTCCCGCCTGAGAATCCTTATCCCATAACGCCCAAGGAGCACGGCACGGAATTCCTGATGGACCATCGCCATCTCTGGCTGCGCTCGCTGCGCCAGCGTGCCATCCTGGGCGTCCGGCACGAGATCATCAAAGCCGTGCGTGACTTCTTCGACGGGCGCGGCTTCACCTTGGTGGATACTCCCATCTTCACGCCCTCGGCCTGCGAGGGCACCACCACGCTCTTCGAAGTGAACTACTTCGACGACAAAGCTTACCTGACACAGTCCGGCCAGCTTTACAACGAGGCCGCGGCCATGGCGGTGGGCAAGACTTACTGCTTCGGCCCGACGTTCCGCGCGGAAAAATCCAAGACCCGCCGCCACCTGACGGAGTTCTGGATGGTCGAGCCGGAAGTTGCCTTCGCCCATCTCGAAGACACCATGGCGCTGGGCGAAGAACTGGTGGCCTTCGTGGTGGAGCGGGTTCTCGACAATCGCCGCCCGGAACTGAAAACGCTGGAGCGCAACATGGCCAATCTCGAAAAGATCAAGCTGCCTTTCCCGCGCTTGAGCTACGACGAAGCCGTGAAGCTGCTCCAGGCAGAAAGGCAGCGAAATTCAGTGGGGCGGAGATTTCGGCGGCGCCGACGAAACCATCATCTCCGAGAACTTCGATCGGCCCGTGCTCGTCCACCGCTACCCCAGCCAGGTGAAGGCTTTCTATATGGCGCCTGACCCGCAACGCCCGGAAGTGGCGCTCTGCGTGGATGTGCTCGCTCCGGAGGGTTACGGCGAGATCATCGGCGGGGGCGAGCGCCTGGCCGACTACGACCTGCTCCTGAAGCGCATCGAGGAAGCAAACCTGCCTCGCCAGGCGTTCGAGTGGTATCTCGACTTGCGGCGCTACGGCAGCGTGCCGCATTCCGGCTTCGGCATGGGCATCGAACGCGTGGTCGCCTGGATCTGCGGCCTCGAACACGTCCGCGAAACCATCCCGTTTCCGCGCATGCTTTACCGGTTGGCGCCGTGAGCAGGAGCCTGCGGTGAGGCAAGACGGCGCTTCTACGGCAAGGTCACCACGGCCACGGCCAGTCCGCCCAGGGTTACGTCATCACCGCCGAGTTGCGACGCGGCAGGCGGCTGGAAAGCCGTCTGCTGGTCGACTACTTCGAACTGTCCCCCCGAGGCGCCGGGAACGGATGCTACAACTGTCCACATCCGTTTATTCACCAGCAGTACCTTGCGTTTCCCGTCGTGAGTGACGAATCCCAAACCGTAGACCGAGGGGGTCGAGATATTCGTTGCAACGAGTTTGTCGCCCGGCCCGAAATTTGAGCGAAGCAATTTGAGCACCCAGAAGCGCGCGTTCGGCTGGCCCGTGTTCCAATCCACCAGGCTGACCGAGGGCCACTGGCTGGGATAGCCGACCATCTGCGACTCTCCAATAATCTCGATGCCGAGCTTGGCCACTTCGCCAAAGAGATAGGCGTACATGGCGCCGGAGAGATTCCAGTAGGAGTTCGGAATGGGCGGCGCAACGTAGCTGGCCGGCATTCCGGTACCGTCGGTTCCGGTTTGCGACCCGACTTCATCGAGGTCCGTTTGGGTCTCGGGCGAAAGGCGCTGGCGGACGGACTCAGCCCAGCGCACCACCGCAAGGAATCGATCGGCCTGATTGAAGAACGTGTACTGCTGAACTTCCGGCGGCTCATTCTGCGTAGGCTTGGCGTAGAAGTGATAACTGATCACGTCGCGCGGAATCCCCGGCTTGTGATGGTGCGGGTCCAGGAAATACTCCATGAGCGGCATATGGCCTTCCGCGGAATCGAGCGCCAGCGACACGAATTTCATTTTGGGCGCTACTTGCCGGATCGCCGCGACGATCGCGTCGTAACTGGCCGTGTAATCCTGCGGTGTCATGGAGTGCTCGTCATCGACTTCGTTAAAGACTTCCCAGTAATCGAACTTGTAATGATGGCTGGACGCGTGACGCTTTCCGGCTTCGTCGGTGAATCCCCCTTGCGTGTACCAGCTCACCAACCGCGCGTAGTACTGAGCCAGTTCCTTCCGGCTCGGATCTCGCAGGTCCTTCCCATGCTCGTAGGTCCAGGTTATCTCGTCCGGGTCAGCCGGGTAGGGCACTGGCTTTTCGGTCTTGTACATCCACTGGGGAATCGTGCTGAAATTGATGATCACCGAATGCCCGGCTTGGGCGTTCATGAAATCTTCCATCATCGGGTCGATCAAGGAGAAGTCCCACGAGGTGTAGTCGTGCGTGGGAGGCTCAAGCTCCGCCACCGCCAGCTTGGGGTACGGCAGCCAGGGCACGTAACGAACGTCTTCAGCTCCCAAATCGCGCAAAGCCTCGAAGACCCGATCGTGGATTTTCGAGCCGCGCCGCAAGGGCGGCATCACTACTACTTGCAGCGTCGGCGTCGTCTTGGAAACCGTAATCACCTTGTCCCAGGCGAGTTTGACGGAAGCTTTTTCCGGCGCAGGCTTCTCCACACTCTCTTTTCTGGTGCAGGAAACTAGCGCGAGCACCGAGCAGACCGAGCATAAAACTAAGATTGGGTTCCGCGACATAACACACCTCAACATAGGAGCACACTTGGTGGGTACACATCGGGCACCCATTGCTCGCCCGACGCTCTATTCCCCCAAAACTTGCACCAGGTAAACTCTCTCCAGCGGCCCATCATACTCCATAAAGTAGATGGTCTGGCGTGAGCCCCGCACGATCTTGCCATTTTCAATCGGGAACATGCACTGAATTCCGCCCAGGATGCTTTTCAGGTGGGAGTCTGCGTTGAAGCCCATGCGGCCGTCGAAGTCAAGATAGCGCCGGTGATGATAATCTTCCTCTTCAGGAAACAGCCGCGAGAAATGCGTGAGAATGTCTTCCTCAAGGCAAGGGATGCCCTCCGTCACGAGCAAGCCCGAGGAAGTGTGGCAGGTCATGACATTGACCACTCCGTTCTTCACCCCGCTCTTCTCCACGATCTCATCCACTTTCGGTGTGATGTTGATCGCCTCTTCGGACTTGCGGCTTTGAACCTTCACCCTTTCCAGCTTGATGATCATTGACGCATCCCCAGCAAGCGTTCCGCGTTGGTTGAGAAAATCTTCTCCAGACATCCGTCCGTAAGCGACAACGACTTGAGCGCTTTCACCATGTTCTTGATCTCGACGCGAGGGTAATTGGAGCCGAATACGACCTGGTTTCTGAGACTTCGCTCAATAAGCGTGGTTGGAATTTGCCGGCTGAAGACAAACTGGAAGAACTCCGTCGGACCGTCGTAGTAAAAGCAGGAGGTATCAAGGAATACGTTGGGATACTTCAGGGCCAAAGCGGTAGCATCCCAAACCCAGGGCCAACCCCAGTGAGCTAGCACAAAGCGTAGGTTCGAGAATTTGCGAATGGCTTTCTCCAGCAGGAGCGGCTGCCCTTGCTCCAGCGGAGTCCCCGGCGCCCAGCTCATTCCGGTATGAATCAGCACAGGGATTCGCAGCGAGTCTGCCGCTTCATAGACCTCGAAAACCGCGGGGTCATTCAGGTCAAAATCCTGAAGCGCCGCGTCGAGCTTCAGGCCTTTGAGGCCAAGCCCGGTGATGGCGGATTCGAGTTGCTTCGGCGCGTTCGGCAACATCGGATCCACGCTTGCGAACCCGATAAAGCGGTCGGACATGGCGCAAAGTTCGGCCACCTGTTCGTTGCTGCTGACCGGATCTTTGCGCGCCCGCTCGCAGGCGATGGGCAGGAGAACAGCCTTATCGATCCCCGCCACATCCATTTGTAGGAAGAAAGTCTCCAGCGGCTGAAAGTTGTTCCCGATATTGAAGACTTCTCGCGCCACGCGTACGTAATTCGGGTATTTTTCAGTGAACTCACGGATCAGGACTGGGTGCGTATGGAAATCAATCATCGATCCTCGCTACGAACGTGCCGTTTTACTGAAGAAATCCTCACAGCGCTTCCGGTCGCGAAAGGCTTCCGTACCGCCGGGGCGAGTTGTAGAAAACGCTCCGGCGGTGTTCCCGTGCGCGACGCATTCCGGCAGCGCCGCTCCTCGCACGTACTGGTGAACGAACCCCGCGTCAAAACTATCTCCTGCTCCCACCGGGTCAACCACCTCGACGGCCAGCGCCGGGCATCGGACCTCCCCGGACGGACCGCGGACCAGCGCTCCCTCTCCTCCCAGCTTCACCACCAGAATGGGAACGAGTGGAGCTAGTGCGGCCATGGCCGCTTCCACGCTGCCGGCGTGGGCAATCTTCTGCGCTTCGCGCTCGTTGGCGAAAAAGACATCCACATGTTTCAGGACTTCAAAAAGGTCTTCCCCCCAACGGTCCGCCGGATCATCGTTCGTGTCGAGCGATGTGGTGAGGCCTTTCTGTTTCATCGCCGCGAACAATTCCGGGATGCGCGAACGGAGGGCGCGATGCAAAAAGAAAGACGACAAGTGGAAGTGTCTCGAATCCGAGAGGTACTCAAGGTCCAGATCCTCGAAACACATCTCGTCCATCGTTCCGGGATAAGTCAGAATGTTGCGGCAGTCCGTCCGCGGCAGGATGACGGTAAGACCCGTAGTTGTCGGGCCACTCACTCGCCGCACTTTCGACACATCGACTCCGCCGGCCGCCAGCCGGTCAAGCGCAATCTGCCCGAGCGGATCCTCTCCAATGCGGGAGATGAATCCGACCTTGCTCCCCATGACCGACAAGTTGTGGGCAAATATAGCCGAAGAGCTTCCCAGGGTGAGCGCCAAACGGTTGGCCAACAATTCACGTTCCGGCTCAAGCTGCTCCGGAAGTCCGTAGAGGATCAGATCCAGATTCAACTCGCCCACGACTGTGACATCAAAACGAGGCACTTGAGATAATCCCTTCCGTTCTCGAGGTGTGAAGGAGCCGCTCGGCTTTCATCCTGCGCCCCTTACCTGTCATCCTGCGCCCGTTCCCTGTCATCCTGAGCGAAGCGAAGGATCTGCATTAGTTCGCCTCCGACCTGAACTGCAGATCCTTCGCTGCGCTCAGGATGACAGGCTTTCCAGCTTCTTCGCGATCTCCCGCTCAGGTTGACAGACTTCCAGTTTCTTCACTTTGTCCCGCTGAGGATCACGGCCCGCGACAGATTTCGCGGCCGGTCGATATCGAAACCTTTCTTCAGCCCTGTGTAGAGCCCCAACAACTGGCAGGTGATGAGGTAAGCGGCAAGTCTGGCGCACTCGGGAACGTCGAGTTTGAGCTCGACGAGGAAATCCGCGTTTCTTCTCACCACCGCGTCGGCCTGGTTGGTAATCACCAGCGTGGTTCCACCCAACTCTTTCATCTCCTCCAACACTTCACGCTCCGCCGCATACCCCGTTTCCGAGAGAAGAAAAGTAAGCAGGGTTTCCGGTCCGACGATGGCCTTGGGGCCGTGGCGGAATTCCAGTGTATGAAAGACCTGCGCATAAGAACAGGACATCTCTTTGATCTTGAGCTGGCCTTCCGACGCAATGCCGAAGAAAGGGCCCTGGCCAAGGAAGACATAATCGGCAAAAGATCGGGATTGAACGAATTCCTGAATGCGGGGATTTACCGAATCCAGGATCGGCTGTACCGCTGCGGGTAGCCGCCGCAGCCCGTCGGTGACATCCTGACGGCGCGCCACATGCGCGGCCAGGGACTGCAAACCCAGCAGCATGGAGGTGAACGACCGGGTCATCACCACACTTTTTTCGTCGGCCGGCAGAAGGTGGATCGTGAAGGACGAAATCTCCTCGAGCGGGTGGCCCGTGGAGCAACTGATGGCCAGCGTGCGAATGTTTCGGGTGCGCTCCAGGTACTGCGCCGCCCGAACCACCTCGGAGGAGTGGCCGGACCGTGACACCAGAACGGGCTGGCACTTCTCCGGCCCATTCAGAACCAGGTCCGGGTAAAGAAGCACCTCGGATGCCGGAACAGCCCAAGCACGCCTTCCGGTAATCAATCCCCAACTTGTAGCTGCCGCCTGAGAAATGTAGTAGCTCGAGCCGCAACCGATGAAGACGTATTCGGGGGCATCTAACTTTGCGGCTTCTTCGAGCTGCGCGCCTTTGTCCAGCGCTTTAAAGCACTCTTCCCAACAACCCGGTTGGGAAAGAATCTCGTTCCGCGTCTTTGCTTCGACAGCTTCACCTTGTGAAATCATGCAGTGCTTCTCCCAATTGTTCTCTCGGCCTCTTTCCATTTATAACGTTTCGCTTCGTTTGTCAAACAGAATAACACGATGGATCCCCGCTTTCGAGGCTGTGACTGGATAATGCCATCAATGCCGGCCGCCCTCAGCACACTTAATCATAGACATTTACGCTGTTTTTTTCGACTTGACACGGTGCTGTCCCGTGCATAAGAGTAACCCTGCGAAATATTCGGAAACTGACAAAGTGAAACGGTTGTTAACCTGGGTTCTACCGATCTCAGGGCAGGAGGCACAGAGTGAGATTTGCGAAATGGAACTTGATATTTGCGGCAGTGGCAGTGTTGGCCGGTGTGATCGCGCTGGTCTGGACTCTGGATTCGACTCTACTCTGCGGAGCCCGACCTGGCCCTCCACAAGACGAACTCGCCGGCTTCAGTGCTCTGGCTCCGATCGACGCTCACGTCCACGTTTACAAAGACGATCCGGCTTTAGGCGCCCTTTTGGAACGATTGAAGATGCATATTCTCAACATCTGCGTGATCGACGATCGCGATCCCTACGGCAACGGAATTGAGCCGCAGCGCAGCGCCGTGCTCAAGTTCGCCCGAACTACGCATGGCCGGGCGGTTTTCTGTACGACCTTCAGCCCCTATGGCTTCGAGGAGCCGGGATTCAGCCAGCGCGCCATCCAGCAACTCGATGCGGATTTTGCCGCTGGGGCCGTCGCCGTGAAGATCTACAAAGTCATGGGTATGGAAATGAAATCCAAGGCAGGCAAATATGTGATGCCGGATGATCCCGCCTTCGAGCCCATCTACAAGGATATCGCCGCCCATCATCGTACAGTCGTGGCGCACATTGCGGAACCCGACTCGTGCTGGCAGTCGCCCAACCCTGCCAGCCCCGACTATGAATACTACAAGCAGCACCCCGAGGAGTATGCGTACGCCCATCCCGAATGGCCCTCGAAGGCGGCCATTCTCGCTGCCCGCGATCATCTCGTGGCGGAGAACCCTGATCTGCGAGTGATTGGCGCGCACTTGGGAAGCATGGAATCGGATGTGAGCCAGATTGCCAAGCGCTTCGACCGCTTCCCTAATTTCGCCGTTGATACTGCCGCGCGCGTCCCCTACTTCATGCTGCAGCCCCGCGATAAGGTGCGAGCCTTCCTGATCAAGTACCAGGACCGCATCCTCTATGCGACCGATATTGTGGTCATGCCGAAGGACAAGACCGAGGCGGTGCTCTCGGAATTTACGGACACGTACGCGCGCGATTGGAAATTCTTCGCCTCAGACCAGTCCGTCGAATACAAGGGCCACCGTTATCAAGGTCTCGCCCTGCCCGGCCCAGTTCTACGCAAGATTTTCCATGACAATGCGGTCCACTGGCTGCCGGGGATAATGTAGGGGATGGCTTGCCCTGCCCGCGTGGTTAGCGGCAATAACCATCCGGGGACGGCAAGCCGTCCCCTACAACCGCCGTGCTGGTGTGCCACCAGGCCAACATGTGGAACTCCGCGCCCGTTCGAACCGTATTTACAGCCGGAGGACTCTTATTCCATGCACACTCCCGATTGGCTAGGAACGCTCTGGCAGGATGTCCGATATGCCGTCCGCATGTTGGCCAGGAACCCTGGTTTTGCGGCTGTGGCGGTGGTCACGCTGGCGCTGGGCATCGGGGCCAACACGGCCATCTTTAGCGTGGTGGACGCGGTTCTTTTGCGCCCATTGCCTTTTCACGAGCCCGCGCAACTTCTATCGCTTCACGAAACCGAATCCGCGCCGGGGACCTACCCCCTCACCGGACCGGACTACCTCGATTGGCAGGCTCAAACTCAGACCTTGCAGGGAACCAGCCTGTTTGACTGGGGAGAAACCATGAACGCCAGCGGCTCGGGCGAGCCGGAGAGCGCCGACGTGGTCCGCACTGAGAGCAACTTCTTCTCTCTGCTTGGCGTCGCACCGATCCTCGGCCGGGCCTTCGTCAAGGGCGAAGACCAGCCTGGTCGAAATCACGTCGCCATCCTTAGCTATGGCTTCTGGCAGAAGCATTTCGGCGGCGCGAAAGACGTCGTGGGGAAGGAACTCGACCTCAATGGCGAGAAATACACGCTCGTGGGTGTGTTGCCCGCCTGGTTTCGCTCCCCGGCCGGAGCGGACATCTATGCGCCGAAGAACATGAGCCTTAAGAATCTCGGCCCCAGGGGGCAACACCAGTTCCGGGCGATCGGTCGTATGAAACCCGGCGTCTCGGTTGCTGCGGCGCGCGCGGAGCTTAAGACCATTGCGCGACGCCTCGAGAAGCAGTATCCCGATTCGAACTCGAAGGTCGGCGCGGAAGTGATTCCGCTCAAGGATCTCGTCGTCGGCGGCTCCCGCACCGAACTTCTGATCATGCTGGGTGCGGTCGGTCTGGTGCTTCTGATCGGTTGTGCGAATGTCGCCAATCTTTCGCTGGTCCGCGCCACCGGCCGCCATCGGGAGATTGCGCTTCGACGCGCGATGGGCGCCGGCAGTGCTCGCATCATGCGGCAATTGCTGACGGAGAGCGTGCTGCTATCTCTCGTAGGAGCGGCGGTCGGGCTTTTCGTTGGTTGGGGTTGCTTGCGGCTGCTGACTGCCGCCAACGGCATGCCTATTCCGCGGGCGAATCCGATTTCCCTGAACGGTACGGTCCTGGCGTTCACTCTCGGCGTGGGCCTCCTGGTCGGCATCCTGGTGGGCCTTGCGCCGGCCTTTCAGGTTTCCCACCTTCAACTCAACCTCGAGCTGAAGAGCACCACGCAAGGCGTTCTCGGTTCTTCCGGACGGCGCCGCATTCTGCGCGACGCGCTGGTCGCAGGCGAAATTGCGTTATCGCTCGCGTTGCTCGCGAGCGCCGGGCTTCTCTTGCGCAGCTTCGCAAAAATGCGCGAAGTGCAAATCGGCATTCGCCCCGAAGGCGTGGTGACGGCACAAATTAACCTTACCTCCAATCGATACGCCACGCTTGAACAGGCCCAGGCGTTTTTCGATCAGTTGCTGGCGGGCTTGAAAGGTGCACCGGGCGTCAAAGCGGCGGCGGCAGGAGCCATGCTTCCGCTCGAAGGTGGCAGCAACGGTTACATCAGCATCGACGGCGCGGACAGCTCGTTGTACGCGAATACGCTGGTCGAGGGGAATAGTGTCTCGCCGGATTATTTCCGGGCTCTCGGCATTCCATTCCTCGAAGGCCGTAACTTCTCGCCACAAGATTCACAGGATGCAGCCGTGGCCATGCCGAAGATCGCTGCCGCGATGGAGTCTGAGAAGACGCACGTCCCGCCGGGACTTCGATTGGCTGCCATCATCAATCAAGCCATGGCTCGCCATTTCTGGCCGAACCAGGACGCCCTCGGCAAGCGGTTCAAGGCGGACGAAGTTCAGGTGACGGTGGTCGGCATCGTCGGCAACGTCAAAGAGTGGGGGATTCGCCAGGAGGTGATTCCGCAGGCCTACTATCCGCTTGAAATGCAGCTCTACCCACCCGTCAGCCGAGTGTGCCTGGTTGTTAACGGCACAGTTGGAACCGGTGAATTACTGGCCAGCCTCCGCAGGCATGTTCATTCGCTCGACGGCAGCCTCGCCCTCTTCAACGCCCGCACCATGCAGGAAGTCGTCTCGGGATCCATGACCGATGCCAGCTACCAGTCGCTCCTGCTCTCCGTGTTCGCCCTGTTTGCCTTGTTGCTCACGGCGGTTGGGGTTTATGGCGTGATGGCTTACGCGGTGACACAGAGGACCCGTGAGATCGGCATCCGCGTGGCGCTCGGTGCACGTACCGGCGAAATACTAAGGCTGGTGATGCGCGGGGGCGCGCAAATCACGTTGGTCGGGCTCATCCTTGGCATTGCCGGCGCCCTGGCGTTGACCCGCTTCCTTGCCAACCTGTTATTCGGCGTCCAGCCCTACGATCCGGCCACCTTCGCCGCGGTCGCAATCCTGCTCGCCGCCGTCGCCCTGATGGCGTGCTATATTCCCGCACGCCGCGCCACCAAGGTCGATCCCATGGTGGCGCTACGGTACGAATAAGAGCTAGGGAATAGGGAAGAGGGAACAGAAAACAGGCAACTGGTGTCTAAGAACTATGAAGGTGACTCCCCTCCTTAGTTAAGGAGGGGCCGGGGGTGGTTGGTCGATGTCCGCTCCGCTCATCACCCCCCGGCCCCGATAGGCCCTAAACTTAGCGTTTCTGACGGGTCCCGAAGGGACCCAAGATCATTAGCCGTAGGTGAAACCTACGGAAAGTGCCGGCTACGAGATTCAGCCAACCCCGCAGGGGTTGAATTCGACCCCTCCAGAGTCGGGGTAAGCACAAGGGAAGGGTTATTTCTCCGTAGGTTTCACCTACGGCTAATGATGTTAATGCCCTTCGGGCATTCAAGCTGCAGAGCCGCCGCTTAGTTTAACGCCTATGCCCCTGACTTTTCTCCTCCGCGCCATCCTCGCTCTTTGCCTTATCCCTCAAACCCTTGTCAAGGATGTCCCGAAGAATCCAATCCAGCCGGCTCCCGTCGATCCGACGCTGGATATCGCCGCGCCTTTGCTCGAATCGAGCGTACACACTCCCTTGCCCGAGCAGTATATCTGGAGCTCGCAGCCCGGAAGCACGAGCGAAGGCGTGTTCAACTGCCTCCGCAAGACTTTTACGCTGAAAAAAGCGCCGCCGGTGGCAACGCTTTATGCTGCCGGGCCTCACTATATTCGCGTGTATGTCAATGGAAAGCTCCTGGCCGCGGCGGAGCGTGACGCCAAAGACAGGCTTCGGCCCTTTCTGCTGGCGATCGATGTCTCGGGTCAGCTTCGCGTGGGGCGTAACGTGACTTGCCTTGACTGTCAGCGGCGACCGATTGGTGTTGAAAATCATCCCCGCTCCCCTCCAGGCGGTGAAGCCCGCTCTGCTCCTCACCGACACCACCTGGAAATGCGGCAACGGATCGAGCAAGGGATGGGAAACTCTCGGCTTCGACGACCGCGCCTGGCCTGCCGCCATATCGCTGGGAGCCATCGAATCAAGCAGCGAGTTCTTCGAGCGGTACGAGGACGCGGGCATGTACCGCTGGCCGGGTTATGACGGCATTTCACCGTTCCTCGCGCACGCCATTCTGAAGGCCGAAGAACTGACCTACGGCTTCGAGGGCATGGGGAAGTTTTCGAACTCCTCGGCGCTGATGGGGTACGACTTGCGTGAGGCTTTGCGAGCGGCCGAGCACATCTTTCTACTGCGACGCAGCCGCAAAGGTCGAGAAGATCCTACCGCGGTCGGACGAGTTCGCCGCCACGCTGCCCGCCAAGAAACTTCCGCAATCGGAATACCCGTTCCTGGTGTTGGGATTCAGGAAAGAATGTACGGGCCGCCTGCGCATCGTCTCCGATTCGCCCGCGCCCATGCACCTCGAGATTCAATACGGCGAGTCCGCCGAAGAAGCGTTATCGAATCCCTACCTGGGGGCGAATGAAATTTACGTGCCGCCTTTCGGCGCCGTCTACGGCCCCAAGAGCGCCTTCCAGTATGCCCTGGTCAGGTTCCTGGGAGGGCACTTCGCCCCTGCGTTTCAAGGCCATCGATGCGGATTTCATTTATTACCCCGTCAAGCAGATGGGCTACTTCCAGTGTCCCGATCCCACCCTCAACAGGATTTGGCAAACGGGAGCGTACACGGCGCACCTTTGCATGCAGGATTCGATTTGGGACGGCCCCAAGCGAGACCGCCTCTGCCTGGCGGGCGGGCTTGATATCAGCGCGCGCGTAATCAGCGACGTATTCGGAGACCGCTTCCTGATCGACAAATCGCTAAAAGAATTGATTGCCGCGGCGGGCAATCCCGTTAAGAACGACGTCAACGGAATCCCCGGCTACTCGGCGCTTTGGGTTATGACCGAGGCGGATTACATTCGTCATAGCGGAGACCTTGAGCATCTCAAGTCCGTGCAGGATTCGCTCCGCGCCTTGATGGACTACATGGCGACGCAGATCGATGAGAAGGGCCTCTTCAGGAATTCTAATAACCGCTCCACGTTCGTTGACTGGTCTCCCGATCTGGATCAGGACTCCCTGGAATCGCGCCGCGTCACCCTGATGGAATTCCTGCGGGCCTTCAACGAAGGCGCCTGGCTGCTCGAGCAGGGTGGCGACGCAACCTCGGCACAGAAATTCCGGCAGATCGCCGAAAAGCTGCGCGCCGACACGCTTCAGAACTCACTTGATCCCGCCAGGAACATTTTTGGCGAACGCTGGCAGACCAACGCCATGGCCGTCTATTCAGGCCTCGCCGATGCCGCCCAGCGCGCCGCCGTGTGGGAAAACATCCTCTCGCGGCCCTATCGCTTCAACGTCACACCGCACTTCAACTATTTCGCGGTTTCCGCCATGGCGGAAACCGGGCGCCGCAGAAGAGGCCGCGGATTGGATCATGGATTACTGGGGCGGAATGCTGCGGCCCGACACGACGACTTTCTGGGAAGGTTATGACTCGCGCTGGACCAAGGAGCATTTCCACACGCACCTTCAGACCGACCACGGCGAGGGCTACTTTGTGAGCCTCTGCCACGGCTGGTCGAGCGGGCCGACGGCCTGGCTGATGGAACAGGTACTCGGCATTCAGCCCACGGCGGCAGGTTTCAGCAAAGTCAGCATCCGCCCCGACCTCTGCGGCATGCAATATCGCCCGCGGAGCAGAACCGTGCCCGCACGGCCTCCTCAAAGTTGATTACCAATCCGATGCTTCGGGTTTCACGGCCAAGATCGAATTACCGGAAGGCGTCGAGGCGGAAGTTTCCCTGCCCGCAAACCGCGGCGAGACGTCTGTTCAAGTTGACGGCAGTCCAGTCGCAGGCGTCGCCTCCGAAGACGGTACGCGGCTGATTGTGCCCGTCAGCACGCCAGGCCCTCACGAACTCCGCTCGCGTGAAAGCTTGCCTTGATTTCAATGGGTGGCGCATACTTTGCCTTTTATGTATTCGCCATCGAGATGCGGGTGCGGGAATCTCGGATTGCCACGGGGAGTGAAGCAACCGGCTAAGGCGCGAGACGAGGAGCTTCGCTTTGAAAGAACGTCTTCACCGCCTCCCACGTCAGTGGGACAAGCAGGTCCGGCATCGGGTCTTTCTCGGCGTCCTCAAACCAAGTCAGGGATTTCAGGAGGTGCGTCGGACTGGGATTGACGTCGGCGTATTTCCGCCGAAACCACTCGAGCACTTGCGCGACGCCGCATTGCTTCGAAGTCATGTACAAGTCGATGAAGTCCCGCTTCGTTCCCCGGCTTGCGACCGCGCTCAGCTTCATGCAGGCGATGTCGCGGGGATCGGCGACGTTCACGCTCTGGAATGCTACAAACGGGAAAAGCAGCGGATACGGGTAAGCCAGGAAGCTAACCTTGACGCCCTGGAGGGTCACATGCAACGTGTCCTGGGCCTCGGCCGCGAGTGCGAATCCTGCCAGGGACTTCATCCTCCGAGTCAGCGCTTCCGTGTCAATCGCATCCCGGCTGAAAAAATCGAGGTCATGGGAGCGGCGGTGCCCGAGATGCAGCGCCAGGCCGGTCCCGCCCGCGAGGTAACACCGCTCGAGCACCCCGAGCGTGCGGAGGTCGTCGAGCGTGCGCTCCACCTGCGGGTCGATCACTTCACGATGCCACACGAATTCGTTGTTTTCCACGGTGATACCTCCTCAGTTTGCTCAAAATGAGGGAGGGATTAAGGGGCGGGGCGGAGCGCCGCCACGTCGTCAGGGACCATCCCGTACACCAATGCCCAGAAGTTGGCCGACTTCTTGGAAAGGCGGCGCTCCGTGGCAATCACCCGCTTGATCTCCGATTCCGAAAAGTTCTCTTTCATCCACTTGACGGCGCTCTCATCTCCGAGTTCCAGAATACGGGCTATGGTGTAGTCGGGAAAGACCGTGGGGTTGAAGCTGTCAAGGTTCACGTCCCAGAACAGAGGATGTAGGTGTTGCGGGATCATACAGTTACATTGTACTTTGGGGAGGCCAATAGACCAAGCTTCGACCGGCCAAAAGCCGTAAGTCTACGCTACCAAATTCCCTGCGCGCGCAAAGCGTCACGCACTTCCTCGTAGGTACCGCTTTCAAGCTTGAACAGAGCAATCTTCCCTTGCTTGTCGATGAGGATCATGGTGGGAATACCTCCCACCTCGTACCTGTTGTTGACCCGTCGCCGGCTGAGCATCGGAATAAGCCAGAATCAATGCAAGGAGAAGGGTCAAGAGCCACCTCGCTTAATCACAGACCTCCACTTTGAGCTGCTGCCTGATCGCCAACATACACCCGGCTGTCTTTGAAGGCAACCGTGAACCGGAGTTTCAGCGTTTGGAGCTACAAACCGTTAGTGCTGTGTCTCGCAAGTTCGTTCACAAAATCATGTCCTTGAGGTGCGTCGTGCTCAGCCCCTTCCCTCTCCCCAGTCCGGCGGGGGACGGGGAAGGGGGAGGGGCTCACGTCGACCCCACGGCTCGGAAGGTGTGAGGAAATCGACGTTTGTCATCCTGAGCGAAGCGAAGGATCTCCGCAGTTTGCTGAGATTTAATGACTTACGAACAACTGCAGGGATCCTTCGCTTCGCTCAGGATGACAGATTCCGAATTCTTTCACGCCTTCTCGCGCCGTGGGCTAAATGACTCTGCCCGCTATGCGGGCTTTCCGCCGACCAAGAGCTTACCCTCGCGCTTACTCCCCCTGGGAGGCGGGGAGTCCATATCTTAGTCTCGGCGGCAGGGAGGATCTGGGCCGGGTTCAACCCGCACCAGACCCTGGACGACCTTCTCATTTGTCGTCCCGGGCGCGGCGAGAAGCTTCTCGATGCTTTTCACTTGACACAACCCTCCAGTCATGATAGCCTACTATGGTCTATCATCTGATGGACGATTTGTCGCAGGGGAGAGCCCGGTGCTTGCTGGCGGAAAGGAAAAACCGGATGGGTCGGGTCGCCGGCAGAATGGAGCGTCACAGAAAACACAAAAACAGTGGGAACGAACTCTAAGAAGTCGCTGAAAACAAAGGAAGTTGTGTTTTAATGCTGTGCAAAACGAACTCAAAACGAACCCAAAACGAACGTACTTTTGAGTGAAAATGCTGGCATCGGACCCAATAACGAGTTCTTTCATGAGTCGAGAGCCCGTGGCACATCGAATGACGACAAGCCGGCTAGATGGATGGCGGGCAACCACCCCTGACCCCTCCTTACCAAGAAGGGAAATCTCGCTGCTGACGGCTGAGAGCTGACTGCTCAGTGGTGTTTTTGAACGAACGAACCGGGAATGTGTATGAAAACAAACAATCGAGGAGTTGAGAGGTCGAAAAGTTGAGGAGTGGTGGCGCCAATTCAAGAGGTCGGGTCGGATGATGACGGTTTGTCACTCCTCAACCCTCGACTCTCGACTCCTCGACTTGAATTCGGCGGAACAAAGCGAGAATGTCTATGAAAACAAAGGAGCGAGAAAAGGGTAAAGGGTGAAGGCTGAAGGGTAAAGGGTAGACGCAACTGTCACCTATTGGCCTTCAGCCTTTAACGTTTAACCTTGACCCTTTAGACGGCGGCAGCTCCGCTGCCGCACTCCACGGTTACAACCCTCGCTCCCCGATTTCGAAGGCTTTAAGGACGGCTTGGGCTTTATGGAGGCATTCCTGGTATTCGCGGGCGGGAACGGAGTCGGCGACGATCCCGGCCCCGGCTTGCAGGTAAGCGCGATGGCCTTTGACGAGCACAGTGCGGATGACGATGCAGGAGTTGAGATTGCCCGAAAAGTCAAGGTAAAGAACCGCGCCGCCGTAGAGCCCGCGGCGTGTAGGTTCGAGCTCGTCGATGATCTCCATGGCGCGGACCTTGGGCGCGCCGGTGAGCGTACCGGCAGGGAAGCAGGCGGCCAGCGCGGCGTAGCTGTCGGCGTCCGAACGCAGGCGGCCGCGGATCGAGGAGACCAGGTGCATCACGTGGGAGTAGCGCTCGACGAACATGATTTCCTTGGGGCGCACGCTCGAGAACTCGCACACCCGCCCGATGTCGTTGCGGCCCAAGTCAACCAGCATGATGTGTTCGGCGCGCTCCTTTTCATCGGCGCGCAGTTCTTCTTCCAGCCGCTTGTCCTCTTCTTCGGTCTTGCCCCGTGGGCGTGTTCCGGCGATGGGCCGGTACTCGACTTCGCGCCCGGAAACCTTGACGAGCATTTCCGGCGAAGAGCCGAGAATGGTCGAGTCGCCCATGCGAAGGTAGTACATGTAAGGCGAGGGGTTCACGGCGCGCAGAGCGCGATAAATGGCGAACGGCGGCACGCGCACGGGCGCCTCGAGGCGTTGCGACATTACCACCTGGAAGATATCGCCGGCGCGGATGTATTCCTTCGAGCGCTCGACCATGTTTTCGTAGCGCCGCCGCGACATGTTGTGGCGGACGCGGAACGGCCCGTGCGGCGGACGCAGGCGCGGCTGCTCGAGCGGACGGCGCAGCAGGCTCTCCATGCGCCCGATCTGGCGGACGGCGGCGTCGTACTTGGCGCGCAGCGAGCCCGTGCCCTCCTCCGTCAGGACATTGGCGATCAGGAAGAGGCGATGCTGGACGTGGTCGAAGGCGACGAGGTTGGAAAAGTACATGAACGCCGCGTCGTCCACGTCAACGTCCATCTCGACTCGAGGCGGAAGCCGTTCCAGCCTGCGCACCGCTTCGTACGCAAGAAAGCCCACTGCGCCGGCCGTGAAGGGCGGCAGACCGGGCAGCGTCACGGAGCGGAAGCGCGCGCCTTCCCGGCGCAGGCAATCGAATATGTCGCCGGTTTGCTCCGTCCGGTGCGCGCCACGCGTGATGGTGATGCGATCGCCGCGCGAAGCAATGACTTGAAACGGATCGATGCCGAAAAATGTGTACCGGCCCACGCGCTCGCCGCCTTCGACGCTTTCGAGCAGGAAGCTGTAGGGATGCGCATGGGCTCCCGTGCCTCGACTGCTCGCGCGGGCGGTCTCGGGGGAAAGCCGCAAATAAGCGGAGACGGGGCTCAGCAGGTCCGCGACGATGGTGCGGTAAACGGGCACAACATTGCCCTGGCGCGCCAGGCGCTGAAATTCGGCGAAGCTGGGTTGGATGTGGGGCATAAGAGAAGTTTTCAGTTGTCAGTTTTCAGTTATCAGTTCAAAACAGTGAAATATCATTAATAGCGATAATGTAGTGTGAACCGATAACTGATTACTGATAACTACCCCGCCGGCCGATCCAAAACCTGCCGCACCGCCTGTTCCATCAAGGCGCGCGGGGCGGCGAGCCCGGTCCAGATTTCGAATTGGCGAGCCCCCTGCGCCACCAGCATTTCGAGCCCGGAAATCGTCACCAAACCGCGCCCCCGGGCTTCGTTGATGAAGCGCGTAACGAGAGGATAATACACCATGTCGAAGACCACGCGGGCGCGCAGACGCGCCAGGTCGAGCGGCGACTCATCCGTGTGGGGATACATGCCGACGGGCGTAGCATTAATCACCGCATCCACATCCAACCCGTCGGCGCTCGCCCAGGGGACCGCTTCGCCTTCGACCGCACGCGCCAGGCGGCGCGCCATTTCCTCGCGGCGAGCGGCCACGATTACTTGAGCGCCCTCGGCGCGCAAGGTGTAGGCGGCTGCGCGCGCAGCGCCGCCGGCGCCCAGAATCAACATGCGGCTTCCGGAGAGCCGCAAACGCTTGGTGAGAACTTCCACCACCGCCGCGGCGTCCGTGTTCCAGCCCATCCACTTGCCGCGCTGGACGGCAACTGTGTTACACGCCCCAATCTGCGTGGCCATCGGATCGGCCCAATCCAACGCCCGCAGCACGGCGCGCTTGTAGGGCATGGTCACGGCGAACCCCGACAAGCCCGCCTGCCGCGCAAAGGTGATGAAGTCGGGGAGGCGGTCGGTCTCGCAAGGCAGGAAAACAGCATTCACGTGCTTGGCCTGGAACGCCGCGTTCTGCATGGCGGGTGAGAGTGAAATCGAGGCGCGTGAGCCGACGACGCCATAAAGCTGGGTGCTGGGGTTCAGCCGCTCGACCTGGTACACGGAACGCATCAGGTCCACCGCAACCTGTCCGGGAACCACGGCGTGGTTTCCAGGAGAGGCGTAGGTGATCGCCGATCCCCAAAGCAACGCCAATAACCGTGAAGGAATGCCCGATGCGCCCATGGCCAGCGCCACCAACTTCGGCATCCGGCGGCGATGAGACTTGAGGAGTTGGCGGATCTGGAGATTGTCGCGCAAATGCTGTGCCTGCGTGGCTATCTTGACCGTGTCCACGGGAAGCCGCATCAGTTGGCGATAGACGCTACCCAAGGATCGCGTCTGCCGGAAGTTGTGATAGGAGGCGATGACTCTGGCGGAATCGAATTGGCCCAGCAGAGCGGGGCCGCCATGCTTGATGGACTCGAACTCGAGATCGACCCACTGGCAACCCGCTCGCACGGCGGCCGCCAGGACCGCGGCTTGCTCCTCGACGCTGCCTTTGAAGGCTCCTCCCGCCTCCTCCCTTCGGCACGTGGCGATTACCTGCGGAAGGTGCGTACGCAAGAGTATCTGATGGAGCGAGGCTTCGAAGTCGGTGAAGTTCTGGAGATAGTCCAGGCGCAACTCGTAGCCCACACCCGCAGAACTGAATCGCCCGGCTTGAGCCTCCATCGCCGCCAGACTGGGCCCCGCCAGCGTGATGAAGATGCGCCTTATGGTGGATTTCGCCAACAAAGATTCCCCGTCCCTGTGAGGGTTTCAACGAGTTGACTATAAAGGTTTTGACCGAAGAAACGCAAGAATATTGGGTAATGGTGCAGTTTGATGTAGAGGCGGCTTTACGCCGCCATTTGGCGAGGTAAACTCGCCGCTACAACCGGCACCCCATCTGCTATAGTCAGAGAGTGCCCAGCCCGCAGGCGCTTGGTCGAGCAGCGAAGCGCCCTCGGCGCCAGAGGATTTCGGCTCGGCTTGGTCGCCTCAGACTATGGGTGATTTTCAACACACGTCTACCGCACGCCGGTTGCGGGGTGGATTTCGGCCGCTCGGCGCGCTGCTGTTTGTGGCCGCTCTCTCTTTTCCCGCGTTCGCTCAAACCCCGCTTGATGAACACCTCCGGACGATCGCTTGGCCGCCCTACCAGGACGAGACAGTGCAGTTGATGCGCGAGTACTTGCGCATCAACACCTCGAATCCGCCTGGGAACGAACTGGCTGCGGCGGAGTTTTTCCATCGGCTTTTCGAGCGGGCCGGGATCCCCAACACCATCTATCCTTACGCCGGCGGGCACGCCGATATCTACGCGGTGATCAAAGGTGATGGAACGCTACGGCCCTTGATCCTGCTGAACCACATGGACGTGGTGCAGGCGGACCCGCGTAGCTGGCGGCTGCCGCCCTTTTCCGGCGAGATATTGAACGGTGAAATGTATGGCCGCGGCGCGCAGGATATGAAGGACGAAGGGCTGCTTCAGGCAATGGCGCTGCTGATCGCAGCCCGGCAACACTTGGCCCTGAAGCGCGACCTGATTTTCCTCGCCACTTCGGACGAGGAGGTTGACGGCACGGGCAGCCGCTGGATCTTGGAGAATCATCCGGAGTTGGTGCGCAACGCGGAATACCTGATTACGGAAGGCGGCTCGAACCTGATTTCCCGCGGCCGGGGAACAGTTTACGAGGTGGGCGTGGGAGAAAAGGCCCCGTATTGGCTTCGACTCACCGCCACTGGCCGAGGCGGACACGGGTCCATCCCCATTGCGGATTCGGCTCCAAACCGGTTGGTAAAGGCTCTGGCTCAAGTGGTGGAGTGGCAACCACCCATCCACTTGCTGCCTTCCGTCGAGCAGTACTTTCGCGCGACCGCCGCGCTTCAACCGGAACCGCGGGCTACACAGTTCCGCGACATCCGCACGGCGCTTCAAGATCCTGATTTCGCCCGCAGCATCACTCGGGATGAAGAGTACAACTTTCTGCTGCGCGACACCGTCTCTCTCACAGTCCTCCAGGGTGCGGCTCAGACGAACGTGATTCCCGATACGGCCTACGCCGAGCTTGACGTGCGGCTGCTCCCGGATGAAGATCCCAAGGTTTTCCTGAGCCAGTTTCGACGCGTGCTGGCGGACGATTCCATTCAGATTACCTCCGCCAACCGCTTCAAGCCTCCCAACTCTTCCTCTACGGACACCAGTCTTTACCGGTTGATCGAGCAGGTGGTGCACCAATACAATCCGCGCGCGATGGTTGCGCCGGCTCTGGGCGGCGGGTACACCGAGAGCCAGATGTACCGCCCGCTGGGAATTGCTTGCTACGGGTTCAACACTTTGGAAGTGACGCCGGAAGTGGACGCCACTGAACACGCCGCCAATGAACGAGTGCCCGTCGATCAGTTGCGGCGTGGGGTGAAGATTCTGTATGAACTCGTAGCGCGGGCGGTGAATCAGTAGATAGAATGAAACGCGAATTCCCAGATCGTCCCATCGTCGGCGTCGGCGGAGTCGTCATCCACCGCCAGCGCGCTCTCCTGATTCGCCGCGGTTGCGAGCCGCTGAAGGGCCAGTGGTCCATTCCCGGCGGCATGCTCGAACTCGGCGAGGACTTGGCGGAAGGGGTGCGGCGCGAGTTGAAAGAAGAGACGGGCCTGGACGTCGACCCCTTGCAAATCGTGGCGGCCTTCGACCGCATTACGCGCGAAGGGGAACGCGTCAAGTACCACTACGTGATTGTGGATTATGTTTGCCGGCTGAAGGGCGGGATTCTCAAGCCCGCTTCCGACGTCACCGATGCCCGCTGGGTGCGCCGCGAAGAGATGCCGCAGTATAACCTGACTGAGATGGCCACAAAGGTCATCCTGGAGTCATTTGAGGTAATGAGAAAACGCCGCTTTCCTCGGACTTCTCATGGGCAAGACAATCCCACGTTGTAAGCGGGTTGTGACGCAGTCAATCAGCAGTGGTGCTTTGTGCACGCTGGAGAGCCTCGCGGGGCCGAAGGACCTCGATCCCTAGCTCTGGGTGGTTCTTGAGCGCGTTATAAAGGGCCTCGTCACTGGTGACGAGTATAGGGTGTGAGAGCAGGGCTGCCTGCACGAGGTACTCATCCTCCCTTGGAACATCATTGCATTCTTCAGGAAGAGTGGGCAGGCCCTCGTACTCGAAGCTTCGCTTATCTGACCTTTTAAGTACTTGGTTAAAGAAGTATGCGGGCAAGAGGTATAGCGACCTCTCGTCTTTGAGTCGATGAAGTATCCTGATGTATTTTACCCTGACGACCTCATGAATGACGAGTGAATGGCAGACCTGAACTATCGTCCGAATCAGCCGAGTCGCCGTGTCGTCGGGTTGATCGCGCAGGTCCACACCACGGATTGCGTGGTAGAGGACATTCTCGTCGAGTAGAAAGTTTAGTCTCACGCCGTTGGTTTCTTGAGGGACTCGAGGTATTCGGTCAGTTCATCAAGGCTTTGGTCAAAGAATCCCGGCAGACCGCCCTTCACGCCACCTTGCTCATCGACTTCCAGACGGCTCGCTTTGGCGGTTCCATTGACGTTTGCGAACGAGTATATGGCTACTTCGCTTGTATCCCACTCGTGCTTCGCAATTGCATTGAGGATAACGTGCAAAACGTGCTCGCTATGCGTTTCGATAAAGAACTGGATGCTCTCTTCCTTCGCCATCCTGAGCAGCACCCGCATAAGCTCGCATTGTCTCTTGGGATGTAAATGAACTTCGGGTTCCGACAACAGGATCGTCTCGTTGGGCGGCGTAAGAAGAACTGGCACGAAAATGAACGGAATCTGATTTGCGCCCGTTCCTTCGTTGGCAAACAGGGTTTCGCCACGGACATCGTTAGTGTGCTTGGCCCAGATTTTGAGCCTCTTCCCTGGAACAACTTCGAAGTCGATGGAGACATGGAGTAAATCACTAAGTTGTTCTGATAGCTTCTCCTTAAGCCTTCTGTCTGAGGCGAGCGCGTTCGGTAGCGCAAGCGCCCGGTCGTGAAGCGTCATCAATTCCAGATTGCCCGGCGGATTTTCGGTGATTGGGTATCCCCACTCCTCGAAGCCCCGAAGAGGGAATACTGGATGTATTGACCGCAGCAAGCTGTTCGGAACAGCACCAAGCCACTGGGAAACCTCGTTGTACTCCAGCAAAGCCTCAACTGGCAGGGTGAGGCCTTGTTTTTGACGGTCATATTCATATCCACCATGACCCGTTAGCTGGAATGTGGGCGATATCTGCAGGAAGTATTTCACGCCGGGTAGCTGAATAACTGGGGTTTTCGGGGAACTTCCCCGAACGAACTCCCATGTGGTGTCAGCTCCCGCTACCTCCAGCGAGCCGGTGTGGTAGGCGAGTTGGTTTGTTCTGATCCGCAACTGAGCATTAACGACAGCTTGTTCCACGCGCCCGATGGGTCTCCGTGCGCGCACGACACCCGTGAACCCGAGATGAACGTCCTCACCGCTTTCACGAACGATTTCTTCGAATTTCCCCTGGTCCACACTGAGCAGGGACGAGTACTGGTATGGCTCGGATTCTGACGGCACGTGAGCGACCGGTGGTTGGCACCAGTACTGGTCATTTCGGAGGGCCGCCTGCCGGAGGAGAAGCAGCGCCTGAAAGATGCTGGACTTACCCGTGTTATTCGGCCCGATGAAGACAGTAATCGGCGCAGCATCAATTCGAGTGTCCTCATGGAGCTTAAAGTTCTTGAGGTGGACGCTTTTCAGCATGGCCTGATTATAGCGCAACTCCGATGGCCCTTCTGACTTTCAACTCTCAACTTTCGACTCTCGACTCCGCCCAAACGAAAAGCCCCTGGCCGTGCGCTGACCGCATGACCAGGGGCCCGGGATACTGATTGGGTTTGGCTTTCTCCCTCCTGCATCGGGGAGAGGCGCCGCACTGCGCCCTTGCCACTAACCCTCTGTCGCTAGCGAGAGGTTCCCACAAGTGGGCACGTGCTAAACGCCTAAGCCTCAGCACCCTCGCTACAGTTACTTTCTATCGACATGGATCACCTCCTTTCTAGCTACCGTGATAATAAAATCCGGTTGAATGCGAGTCAAGAAAAAAACGCACTTACATCAGCCGCCATTCATTTTCCGGCCAGCCGGCCCTGCCGACCAGCGGCACGAACTGGCAAGCGTCGAGGATTTGAGTCCTTACTTCCCCAGCCTGCTTGACCTTGAGGAGAAGGTCCTGACGCTGGAGGTCTCCGACCGGGATCAGCAGGCGGCCTTCTTCCGCAAGTTGCTCGAGCAAGACGGGTGGCACATTGGGCGCGGCGGCAGTGACGATGATGATGTCATAGGGCGCTGCCGGCGGGTAGCCCTCGCTTCCGTCGCCCACAATGACATCCACTCCCTCGTACCCGAGGCGCTCCAGGCGCTTGCGTGCCGTTTCCGCCAGCGCAGCGTTACGTTCCACGCTGTAAACTCTAGCGCCCAAAGAGGCCAGGATCGCCGCCTGATACCCGCTTCCGGTCCCCACTTCCAGGGCCTTGTCTCCGGATTCGACGCGGGCTGCTTCTGTCATGGCGGCGACCATGTAGGGTTGAGAGATGGTCTCCGCGTCACCGAGGGGCAGCGGCCGATCGTCGTAAGCGGCCTCGATCAAACTCGAAGGGACGAACTCGTGGCGCGGCACGTGCAGCATGGCATCCAGGACCCTTGGGTCTCGGATGCCCCGGTTCCGCAGTTGGAACTCGACCATCAATCGGCGTTCTTGTGCGAACGGTATTGGCTCAGTCATCTCGCCATTCATTGAGCAGGACGCCGGGCCCGGGCGCAGTCTCCGGGCAGCGTTCCCCGCCGCTGGGCATTCAGGTTGTCTCAATCATCGCTCCGCGGGCCATGTGCGTCCAGAGGTTTTTCTGCCTGGGGGCAGCCAGGTCGTCGCGCTTAGTGCTTAGTTGTTTTAATAAGCGCAGTTATTCTGAATCCTAGAAGGGCAGGGCTTTAGCCCCGCCGGTACGGAAAGAGCACGGTTGAAGAGGCCTTTAGGCCCTGAAGCAACGCGGCTTCAGGGGCTAAAGCCCCGAGGAGTTGTCTGTTCTCTGCGGCGGGGCTGAAGCCCCGCCCTTCCGACGCTAAACGAATAAGAACCTTTGCTTCTGCAAGTCGGCACTAGCGTAGGGTTGCCCGCGCGGCAAAGTGTGAGAGAATCATCTGTAGGGGCGGTCCTCGCGGCCGGCCTGCGCAACCACAAAGGTTGCGCTTCGAACCCCAGCATGAACCGCGAAAAATACTCCCGTCAGGTTCTGTTCCCGCCCATCGGCGCGGAAGGGCAGGAGAAGCTGCTCGAATCCAGGGCAGTAATTCTGGGCTGCGGAGCGCTCGGCACTGCCCAGGCTAACGCCCTCGCCCGCGCCGGCGTGGGAACGTTGCGCATCGTGGATCGCGACTTCGTGGAAGAGTCAAACCTGCAACGCCAGATCCTTTTCGACGAGGCGGACGCCCGCGCGCGATTGCCGAAGGCCATCGCCGCCGCGCGCAAGCTGAGCCAGATCAATTCCGAAGTCAAAGTCGAAGGTGTGGTTGAAGATGTGGACAACCGCAACATCGAAAAACTCGTCAGCGGTTTCCAGGTGGTTTTGGACGCCACGGATAACTTCGAAGCGAGGTACCTGCTGAACGAAGCCGCAGTGAAACACGGTTTGCCCTGGGTCTACGGCGCCGTGGTGGCCAGCTACGGCATGACTATGACGATCCTTCCGGAGAGCACGGCCTGCCTGGCCTGCCTGTTTCCCTCTGCCCCCGAGGGCGCGCACGAAACCTGCGACACGGTGGGCGTGATCGGCCCGGCAGTCTCCTGGGTGGCGGCCATCCAGGTGACGGAGGCGCTGAAAATCCTTCTAGGCCGGCGCCAGGAGTTGCACGGAGCGATGCTCGCCTACGACATCTGGAAGAACCACCTCCAGGAAATCCGGCCGCGCAAAGACCCGCAGTGCCGGGTTTGCGGAGCCAGAGAGTTTGCCTACCTCTCGAGGACCGGGCCAACGCACACCAGCCTTTGCGGACGAGATTCCGTGCAGATTCACGCGGCGGCGCCCCGGCAGTTGGATCTCGCGGATTTAAGGGCCCGCCTCGAACCGTTCGGCCGGGTGCGCGCCAACGAGTTCCTGCTGGTCTTCGCAGTCGACGCCTACGAATTGACGGTCTTCTCCGACGGCCGCGCTATCGTGAAAGGCACGCACGACCCGGCCGTGGCGCGCAGCGTTTATGCCAAGTACATCGGAGCTTAGCCCGCCGGGATGGGCAGTGGTGCAGTTTGATGTTGTAGCGGCGAGTTTATCCGTCAACTGACGGACCAGATGGCGGCGTAAAGCCGCCTCTACATCTTGCACCACAACTGCCTATTGTGATCTGCGGGAATTTTGTGTATTGTTGTATTTCAGGCAGGCAGTCAATCATCAACAACTGAAAAGGGGGACCCATGGGAAAGCACTTGGCTTTTGCGCTGATACTCGCGGCGGTCGTTCCCATCACTGCCACAGGGCAGGTTGCGACATACAACTTGATCGACCCCGTGGTGGCGGGGTTGATCAGCGGTTCGTCGGTTACAACGAACATCACCGCAATTGCCGCAGCCACAACCGGCGTGGTCAAGGGAGCAGCGGCAGACGGCACGACGCAGGTCATCCTGCGCATTCCTGCTTCGAGCGTGGGCCAGCAGTTCACCGTTGCGGTCATCAATGATGCGAACTCTCCGAGCACCTCGATTGCGAACGATGGAGGGGTGTTTGCGCTGGGAGGCAGTCCCCTCTCCGCCGCCAGTTCCCTCGGGGTGACCGCAGTCTCGATTACGGGAGGGGCGGAAGCTTTCGCGATCTATCTTGCGCCGGTGAATTTCTCGCGTTCCTCATCCGACAATACGTTGACCACGCGCAGCGTAACTTTGCAAGTGTCGTCGGCGTCGGTCGTAACGGGCAATGCCAGCGTTACCATTGCGAGGCCCCCCGTTGTGCTGGTACACGGGCTTTGGGGAAGCGCGGCGAGTTTCTCTAACTTCACACCTCTGACGACCGATAAGATTTTCGATATCAACTACGCCACTTATGACAACGCCATCACCGGCATCACGAGCACGACGCCCTCGTATCCGGCGAGCGATCCCATCGAGGCAAATTCCCTGGGTTTTGCCTATAACGCCCCCTCCGTGCTGGCGCAGATCAACAACTTCATTGCTGGCTACCGGACGAGTGCGAACGTGGCCTCGGTCAAGGCGGACATCGTCGCGCACAGCATGGGCGGTGACGTTTCGCGCACCATGCTCCTGCAGTCGAACTTTCTGACCAATTCGACGTTTCCAACGTTTGGCGCCGGGCCCATCAACAAGCTGATCACCATCGCTACGCCGCATCTCGGCACGCCGGTCGCTGCCGACTTGCTGGCCAGCAACAACGCCTGTGTGCGCAACGTTCTTGCTTCGGATCAGAATTACGCGCTGGCGTCGATCACGTTCTCCGGGCAAACGGCGAATGGTGCGGTGGGGGACCTGGAAGGTAATGGCTTTGGCAGCAGCTTGAGCCCCGCGCTGACCAACTTGAAGTCAACGCAGCCTTTCAAGACGGCCTATATCGCGGGAAATGCGACGTCCGTAAACCTGAATGGCCTGAGTTGCATTTTCTGTACCGCGGAGGTGGTGAGGGCCTTGTGTTCCAGCAATCCGCTGGCAAAGGATCTGACGGCTACGAAGTGGACCACGATTTATGGCCAGAACAATGACACCATCGTGCCGCTGGATAGCGCTTTGAATAATCTCACAGGACAGCAATTCTCAGGGGTCATTCACACCGCGGCGCTCGAGACCCTGGATTTCAAAGGGCCGTCGGTGCTCGATCCCGCATCGAACATTTCGAGTGCGGTCATCAATCTGCTGAATGAGCAGCCGACGGGCACCGATTATCATTAGAGACGTTGTAGCGGCGCTCTCTGAGCGCCGGCGTCGCTCAAGACACACGGGCGGCGGTCAGAGACCGCCGCTACAGCACGGCTGAGCAAAGGGAGGACGGCATGAACATGATGCAACACAGGTGGAGAGTTGCCGGCATCTTGATCCTAGCGGCGGGATTTGTTGCGGCTTCTGCCGGCGCGCAGCAAACCCGGGTTCACATTGTATCGCCAGCGGCGGGCACGGTCGTCCAGCCCGGACAGACGGTGACGATTGCGGTGGCGGCGGATTCCTCAGTGGGAAAGCTCGCTCTGATCGGGCAACACCCGCTGCCCATCAGCCAGGTTGTTGCACCCGGCTTGGGCGTCGCTCGCCCGGCCGAGTTTCAGGTCAGGATTCCGGCGGACATCCGGCCCGGACCCTATCGTGTGACGGCTCTGGGATCGCTCGCGGGAGGCGAAACGGTATCGGAGTCGCTGGTGCTGGACGTGGAGAAGGCGGAAGAACCCACGCGGATTTGGGCTAAGCCTTCAACGATCCTCTTTTCGAGTGCCGGAGAGCGAATCCCGTTGCGCGTGCTGGGCGCATTTGGCGATGGCTCCGAGGAAACACTGACGAAATCCAGCAAGACGACTTACACATCCGGAGATGCGCGCGTCGCGACCGTGAGTGCCGATGGCTTGGTGACTGCCGTCAGCCCCGGAAAGACGAGCATTCAAGTTCGCACCATGACGCGCGATTATTCGATTCCCGTGACAGTTGAGAAGGGGTCAAATAACGCGGAGGAGTGAGGTTGGGCGTCCTGTCCTGGAAGGTTCGCGCTTCGTGCCTCGCGGTGTCCCGAAGAGCCTCGGATCTTGCAAAAAAGGTCCGCGCTACTGGCTCGACCCTGCCAGCGCATTCGTTTCTGACGGGTCCCGAAGGGACCCAAGATCATTAGCCGTAGGTGAAACCTACGGAAAGCGCCAGCGACAACGAACAGCCAACCCCGCAGGGGTTGAATTCGACCCCTCCAGGGTCGGGGCAAGCACAAGTGAAGAGGCCATTTCTCCGTAGGTTTCACCTACGGCTAATGATATTAATGCCCTTCGGGCATTCAATCGTCAGCGCTGGTTTTCCAGAGCTCCGGAAATATAACTTTCAATCGCTCGTCGATTGACTGGGGATACGTCCTGGAATTTTACGCCGACGCCAAGTTCAGGCGACTCGTGCCGGACTGTGGCGAGAATTCGTACGGTCCTATCGTACCCTGGCAACGGGAGCTCCAACTCGATCTCCTGACACCTCGTGAGCCGCTCAAACGGCTCCAAAAGCAATCCGCCGGTGCCGATATCGCTGGTCAGCAATTCCAGAGCACCGAAGCATGATCGGCAGGTTGCGGTCACGCGCAAGGGCAATCGTGAAAAGCGCCGCCTCTCTTCCCACTTAACACTGCGCATGGCCCGAAAGAACTGGACGATCCGCTCCCGGCTGAGAGGCTTGGCGAGGAAAAAGCGGATGCCCTCGTGAATCCCACGCCGCATGGTCTTCGTGTCTTGCCCTGCGGTCAACATCACGATGGGAATACCGCTGTTGGGCCTTGAGCGCCGGATGACGTGAGTGAGTTCAATCCCATCCAGAAGCTGCATGCGAGCACCGAAAAGCACCAAGTGGAGTTGGCGCGCTTGGGCAACCGTTGCGGCTCCGCGGTAGTCGGATTGCTCCACGACCTCGCAACCCAAAGGCTCCAGACACTCCTTCGCCAGGCTCAAGACCGGGAGTTCGTCGTCGACGACCATCACCGTAAACGCCATGATCCCTACCTCTTAGCCATCGGCAATTTGGTGCTGGGGGATGAGCAAACTTCAAAGTGTAACCCCCCGTCTTTCCCGCGGCGCAGCCGAGTCGAGTTCTTTCCGCGTTGCGTCGGAATCCGTTTTCCCTTATTCTGAAAGCCATGGATGTACAACTCACCCCGGATCAACAAGCCTTCGCCCGCCGCGCGATTGAAAGCGGACGGCTGCACTCGGAACAAGACGCCGTCGAGGAGGCGCTTGCATTGTGGGAAGAACGCGAGCGGCAACGGACGGAATTCCTTCTGACCCTCGACGACGCCAAGGAATCGCTTGCCCGTGGCGAGGGCCGCATGATCACACAGGAATCCATGCAGCAGCTTGCCCAGGAAGTGAAGGAACGCGGACGCGCGCGCCTTCTCGCCGAACTTACCACGTCCCGCTACACGCCGATCTCGAAGGTTCGGAGCCGCCACGGCTGAAGCGAGAAGTTCAGCTTACCGGCGCTGATGGAAACTCCCGCAGATTTCTTGCCGAGAAGGTTGGTTTCCGCGGCTGCGGTCAAGGGCAGGGCCAACTCGACGGAAGCGTCGCCTGTTTTGCCCTCAACCTCGACGAACCGGAGTTCGAGCCCTTTTTGCTCCTTGGCGCGCAACACCATCAGGTGTGCACTCGAGGGTTGCACCGTCACGAAGCCTTTGCGCTGGGGCAGGTTCCCGTTTTGCGGGCGTCCCACCACCGTGATCAGTTTTTGGTCGAACTCTTTTGCCGCGCGCACGCGCTGAGCGTTGGTGAATTTCGTCGCGTGGGGAAGCAAGGCGTGACGATACTCCGAATAACGCGGCCAGCCGTACTCGCCGGTGAAGTACGATTCCCACTCCCGCATCACCAGGTTTGAAAACACACCGTCACTGTCATGCTTGAAATACTGCGTTCCGGGGTGCAGCAGCAAGAGTCCGGAATCTTGACCCACGAGATCAACGAAGGTGCGGGCTTGAAAGAATTGGCGTTCGGTGGGTTCGATGCCCAGAGGGAAATCGCGGACGAGCGATACCGGAGCAAAGGCCGGCGCGAAGGTCAGCCAGTAACCCTGCTTGATTTCGGCGGGGAAGCGATTGTCCGGCCCCAGCGCATCGGGTGCGGGAGGGATCTCTGCCAATACACGGCTGGTGACTTCCACCCAGGGCAATCCTGCGCAAAGGCTGACGTACGTTTCAAATTTCAGGAGCGGCCACTGGTGGCTAGTCTTGACGGTAGCGCGCAGCGGCCCTTGCTCGATCCAGCGAATCGCGGAATTCGAAATGGCGCGCCAATCCGCTTCGCCGCTCGGAGCGGTGAGCTTCTCCGCGCCCTCGTAAGCCGCTTGCGAAGTCGAGCTATCGAAGAGCGCGGGAATAGCGGCCGCTTTCCGGTGGTATTTTTCCTGAACAAAGACGCTGCGCAGGCAATAGTCTTGATTGGGAGTGCCTATGAAAATGGGAAATGCGCTTTTCGCCGGGTCGAGCATTTCCCGCCCCGTCCGCTTGTCCACGAGGCTGACGATGGCCCCGTGTTTCGAGCTTAGCCTGACTTTCAAGAATTCATTCTCGAGCCCGAGTTGCGCTTCATCAATGCGCAAGTCTGTGGCGGCGGGCCTTGCGGCCTCGGGAGTGAATTCCAGGTAGTAAGTGTCGTATCCTACGCTGGGAACTTTCTGACCCAGGAAAACCACATCGGCAACCACCAGATTTCCCTGCGGGTCCCTGTCGCTCTTGACGATCTGGGAAGGCACCACGCGGCCCGCACGGTCCCTGACCACGATATCCTTGGCTTTCTCGCGAATCGGATAAATGCGACCCGTGGTGGCGAGGCCAGTCCGCTCCCACGCACAGGGATTGAACACCGTGACCGCAAGCTGACCGTGTTTGCCGGATTCGGAGCCGATCCGGCTAACCACGTGGCCCAGCGACGCGTCCAGCGCCTCCTGAGCTTGCTTTCCGGCGGCGTCAAGATGTGTGTAGCCGATGGCGCCCCAGGTGAAATTGTGGTAGTCCTCGATACGGTCCAGCGGCGCCATGCGGTCCCCTTGCCAGCGCGAGATACTCGCACAGGCCCACATCGTGGCTTTGCGAGGTGAGCAAGTGTTTCCAGGCCTGCTCGAGCGGGCGCGCCTGATTCTTCGCGCCCAAACCGGCGGCGATGGCATCGAAGCGCTCTGCCGCCAACAGTTTCGCCTCGACTTTGCGGTCCATGACGCGCAACTGGTCGCCGCCCAATCCCCAGGTTAAAAGCTTTGTCCAGGCATCCATGTTCAGGTAGATGGACTGCGTGGCGCCGCTTCCGTACTCGTCGAGGTAATCTTTCAGTGTGACGAACTCGACCGGAGAGTCTTCCGCAAACTTCCGGTATTTCTCGGGAGTCTTCAGGTAGGCGGGCTCGTCCGGCGGTTCCCATCCAAACTCCTCCCAGGTGAAAATGAGAGGCTTGCCGAGGGCCTGGAGTTTCTTGAAAGCTTCCGAGCCGGCGAGTTGCTTGAGGTCCGGAGAATAGCCGAAGAGTGAATTCTTGGGCGTGCTCAGGATCTCGCTGCCGTCCATGCCTTTCCACTTGAAGGCGTTGACTTCCAGGTAAGGGATCCCCGCCCGGCCCCAGGTGTCAACTTGCGCCAGACTGGCATAGAGGTAGCCCGCTCCCAGCGCGATCTGCGGGATCTGCGGATGCGAGAACTCTTCCTCGTCGAGGAAGGTCGCCACCTCGTAGTTCAGCGCTTTGCGAATGCTCTCTCGCCCATACACAAGTTGACGGATGTTCGATTCGCCGCTGAACATCGTCCCCATCGGCTGCCCGTAAGTGCCGCCGATGATTTCCACTTTGTCCTCGGCCAGGTATTTCTTCAGCCGGGCAGCGACTTCCGGGAACTTCTCCGCCATCAACTGATACGCGAGCGCATCCATCTCGAGGCAGGTCTTCACGTGCGGGGCGGCGTCGGCCATGCCCATGGCATCGACCGCCGACAGCACGCACGACTCCAAGCCCAACTGCCAGCCAATTCCGGTGTAGCTCCAATGGTTGCAGAGCGTGACGCAGATGCCCTGGCTGCTTCCCGCTGCGCTCCCTGCCGCCTTGGCGAGAATCCTCGCCGCGGGGAAGAAAAAGGCCGCCCCCGTCCCGGCTTTGAGACTTGACCCGAGAAAACGCCTGCGCGAAATGCTCTTTCCCATGACAGTGACTCCTGCGAAATATCGGACTCTTTCCCAGCCTCAAAGAAGATACAACACCGAGAGTACGGCGCGGAAGAGCCGCAATTCAACATTCCAGAGTCAAGAATCGTAGCCCGACGGAGATTACCAGGCAAGCAGAGGATTGCGTCCATCGCTTCGCCCAAAATGACAAGTCATTCTGAGGGAAGCGAAGAATCTGCATTTGGTTGGAGCTTTGCCGCGCTGTGTACTCTGTGGTGAATATGCCTTTCGCCTGCGAATCGGCGGTGAGCGACTAGTCCATTTCCCTGTCTCGGGGCGCTGTAAACGCGATGACGGAAAGACTCTTACTCGACTTCCTTTTCTTTCCCTGGGCGGGCGGTCGTTGAGGCGTCGATTGGCGCCGCCCCGGGGTGGCGTCAACTGTGGTGCTTGCGACGCCCTTGCCGGCGGAGGTGCGTCTATCTTCGGTGCGAATCCGTTTCAGCGCCGCCGCCACTTGCTTTTTACCGGGGAGCGAAATGCTCTTGCCCTTGCAATTCTCGGCACAAGTGCTGCAGCCTGGGATGCAGTCCAACGGGCGCGCCACAACCGGTTTGCCCGTGGCGGCGTCCCAATCGAAGACATCTGCGGGGCAAAAGTTAAGACATTCGAGATCGAGGAGGCAATCCTCGCATTTGATGGTGGGAAACCACGGAAAACGATTTCTCTGACGGCCAGGCATTGACTCCTCACTCCCTCCTAGCATGACTGGGAACCGGACCGGTCCCCCGGGCGAGGCGGTCAATGGGGCCTTTCTTTGATCATGACATGATCACGCAGTCTTTCAGACAGCCGCTGGAGAATTTCGCTATTTACCGCGCCGCGAATATCCACCGCCAGATAGTGGTCCTGGCCGAAGCCTGTCTTGCAAAAGAGCTTCTTGAACAGCCTCAGTTGTGCTTCCTGGTCGCACGCCCCTACGATGACGAAGGTATCGGGGTCGTCTTCTACCGAGCGGAGGATGTCCTCCATGACCCTGCTTCCCCCCATACCGCAAAGTTGCGGGTGCACGATCGCGTAATCCACATCCAGGCTGGATTCGATGTCGAAGGGAAGGGTGTTCATGTCCGAGTTCTTGAAAGACGGACACAAGCCCTTGCAGTTACAAATTACCGCTTTAATTCGCATGGAGAAAAAGCCTGCCTCTGTCTCCACTCGCAAGTGGGGGAGAATATGTCAAGCCGGGAGTCAAGCTTGACCAGACCTTGCCTGCTCCTCATCATTTGGGGAGTAGGAAACACTATCGCCTTTGAAATCAGTCAGCTTTTGCTCATCCGTCGCGAGCTCCGGGAAGAAGGGGACAATTTCGCTGAGGAATCTGCCCATAGGGTAGCTGAGAAACGGCGCGCGCGCGAGCGAGTAACAGATTTTGTGCCCTTGCCGCTCGGCGCGAACCAACTTCGCAGCTCGCAAAACCGCGAGTTGCTGAGAAACTATCGGTTGCGGGAGTCGTAAGACCACTTGCAGATCTTGAACGCAGAGACTTTGGGTGCGCAAAACGTTGATAAGACGCAGACGAGTTGCGTCCGACAGGATCTTGAACAGATTAGTCAGTTCTTTCAAAGGCAGTACCACGTTTGGTGAGCAGCATACGCATTGCCATAAAACCGAGTCATTTGCCACACTATTCGAGTTGATGGCTACGACCTTTCCCCTTTTTACTTCTTTCCTCCGCGGTGGTATTGTCTCAGTTTGAATTTGTAGCGGCGAGTTTATCCGTCAACTGACGGACCAAATGGCGGCGTAAAGCCGACGCTACTTGAACTGAGACACCGTCTATTCTGGCCGGGAGCAGGTATCGCAATGGCAGTGACGTCAAGGCCCGCCGGCACCATTCGCACCGAAGACGTATGCCGGCATTTTCAGATGGGGGACTCGGTTATCCGGGCGGTTGACGGAGTCTCGCTGGAAGTGAAGGGGGGCGAGTTCGTGGCGTTGCTGGGCAGTTCGGGCTCCGGAAAGTCGTCTTTATTGAACTTGATAGCCGGGCTTGATCGGCCCACCTCCGGCGCGGTTATCGTGAACGGAGAAAGCCTGGCTGAGATGTCAAGCGAAGAGCTCTCCCGATACCGAAGGCACAGCGTGGGAATGGTCTTCCAAGCCTTTAACCTGGTGGGCACGATGACGGTGCTTGAAAACGTCGAACTGCCCATGCGCTTTGCAGAAGCGGAGCGTGGCGACCGTTTGGCGCGAGCGCATGAAGCCTTGCAACGCGTCGGCCTAGGCGCGCGCCTGACTCATCGCCCGGGACAACTCTCCGGAGGCGAACAGCAACGTGCGGCGCTGGCGCGTGCCTTGGCGAACCGCCCCGGCCTGCTTTTGGCCGATGAGCCGACGGGGAATCTCGATAGTCGAACAGGCAGCGAGATCCTTGACTTGCTAAGGGAGTGCAACCAGCAACTGGGAATGACCCTGGTGATGGTGACTCACGAGCGCTCCCTGGCTGACCGCTACGCCCAACGCCTGATCTTCTTGGCCGACGGCAAGGTGATCGGGGAGCAGCCTGGGACCGGGGGCTAGGGACCAAGAAGGTGCGAAGATCTTCGGAATTTGTCATCCTTCGCTCCGCTCAGGACGACAGGCGACCGACAAACGGTAGTAGGAAAAGGGACCGGCATTGAAGACAAACGACTTGGTGGATTTGGCGGCGCGCAACCTACGCGAGTCCTCCCTTCGCAATTCGCTCACTACCCTAGGCATCGGCGTGGGCGTGGCGTCCCTTGTCGCCATGCTCTCGCTGGGGATCGGCCTGCAACGGCTGGCCGACCGGCGGCTCGAGAGGTCCGGACTTTTTGACACTATTGCCGTCACCTCCGGCCGCAACCTGCGGGGTTTCGGCCGCGTCGGAAACCGCGACCTGACGCCTCCCGCGGAAAGCCGGCCTCTTGACGAAGCAGCTCGAATCGAAATGGCGCGCCTACCGAACGTACTCGAAGCGGTGCCCGACCTGCGCTTCGTCAGCGAAATCCGCTATGACGGCAAATCGCACTTCGCCATGGTGGCGGGGCTTCCGTCCTCTGCCCGCGACAAAGAGGCGTTTGAGGGTATGCAGGGCAAGTTCCTTTCCTCAGATACAGCCGACGAGGCCATCCTGCAAATCCAGTTCGCGGACGAACTCCTGGGCATACGTCCGAGGTACGGCGAACCGAGCTCCACGCTGAATGGCCAGACGCAGTCGTTGATTGGAAAGGAACTGACTCTGCGCTATGCGGAGCGTTCTGCCGCGGCAGCCCCCGCGCCCGCGCAGGCTTCCTCTAAGCCTGCATCGACGATTGGCGATGGCCGCTACGGCGGTATGTTTTCGGTTCTTGAGCGCGAAAAGAAATTGCGTGTCGTCGCGGTCACCGATCAGGATCCCGAGGGCATGCGCGGCATCTCCGGAGCGCGCGTGTTCGTCCCGCTCCAGATGCTCGAGAACCTCCACGTCCTGCTGCCTTCCGGCCCGCGCGGCGGCGAGACGGACTTCTCGAGTTCGCCGGCTTACCCCAGCCTCAGCGTTCGCGTTAAAAACCCGAGCCAAATCGAGTCAGTTCAGGATTCGATCCGCAAAATGGGATTCAATACCTTTTCCATTCTCGACGCCACGCGGGGGCTGCGGCGCTTCTTCGCCGTGCTCGACCTCTTCCTTGGCATCTTCGGCAGCCTTGCCCTGGCAGTGGCCGCGCTAGGCATCGTCAACACGCTCGTGATGGCCATTCTCGAGCGCCGCCGTGAGATCGGCATCATGAAAGCGATTGGGGCCAGCGATGGGGACGTTAAGAAGCTGTTCCTTGCCGAGGCCGCCGTGATGGGCTTGGTCGGCGGAGCGCTGGGAGTGGCGCTGGGCTGGGTGATTGGCCGCCTCATCAACGTCGGCACGAACTTCTATCTGCGCCGCCAGAACCTGCCTCCCGAAAACCTCTGGGCGGTTCCCTGGTGGCTGGTGGGCGGAGCCATCGCCTTCGCCATCGTGATCAGCATGATTTCCGGCCTCTATCCCGCCGCGCGAGCCGCCAAGTTGGACCCCGTGCAAGCGCTTCACTACGAATAGCCAGCGGTCAACAAAAAGAAAGGCCTGGACCAGGTGGTCCAGGCCTTTTACCGCGCAAACGGTTTGCGGCGGGCGAGCCGCCTTTTGTAGTTGCTGCCTAAGTCGTCAGATTGACTGTTGTCGTATGAGTCTTACCTCCGCCCGTGCCTGTTATCGTGATGGTGGAAGTACTGATGCCGGCGCGCCTCGACACCGTAATCCTCATTGTTGATGTCCCGCTACCTGGGGCGGGGATAGACGAAGGACTGAAGGTAATGCTAACTCCGGACGGCACTCCGCTCGCCGACAACGCTACGGATGAGCTGAAGCCACCGGAGACCGCGGTAGTGATCGTGACATTGCCTGAATGTCCCCGGTTCACAGTGAGCGAGGTGGGTGAGGCGCTGATGGTGAAGTCAGTGTTGCCCGCGGCGGCTACCGTCAGGGAGACAGTGGTGGTCCTCGTCAGACCCCCGCCAACGCCACTTACGGTAATCGTGTATGTGCCGGTCGCCGTGCTCGAGGCCACGGCCATGGTCATCGTTGACGTTCCCGATCCCGGAGCCGCGATCGAGGTGGGATTGAAACTCACGGTTACGCCGCTGGGTTGACCCGAGGCAGAGATGGCGATCGCTGAGTTAAACCCTCCCGATACGGAGGCCGTGATTGTCGATGTCCCGTTGTTCCCCTGTACGACGGAGACCGAACCGGGCGAGGCAGAGACGCTGAAATTGGGCGACGAGGACGTTCCGGCAAGGGCATTGAGCAAGCCGGCCCCATTGGGACTGCCCCAACCCGTCACCAAGTCGTATCCCGTTACCGCCGAATAGCCGTTGCTGCCGCTGGTGATGTCGTGAAAATAGCTACTCTGTGAGCTCACACCTAGCGGGTAGATGAGAGGGTTAATGAAGCCGAGCGCGGCATTGCCATTGGCGATGGCCTGTTGATTGACTAGAGCAAGGTAGCCAGCCCACATCGGCGCGGCAAAACTGGTTCCCCCGTATTCGTTTGCCGTGCAGGTGGTCTGGTCAGCACAGACGTAAAAGGTGAAATTCGCGTTGGCTGCTACGTCAGGGCCGTTGCGATAGGAAGTTGACCCCCCGTTGCTCGAGGTGATCACGCCCGAGAGTTTTTGCCAGGTGGGAATGGCAATATGGTCGGGGGAAATCCCACCGCCGCTGTCGGACCAAGCAGTTTCAGATCCCCATGCGCCGCCCGCGCTTTGGGTCGTCAGGTCCGTGCCACCGACGGTAACGACATACGCGTCCTCAGCCGGGTAAGGGTAATTGCCCGACGTCCACTTGCTGCCATCCCCGGCCGCGACGAAGAAGTTCTGCCCCTGCGCTGCCATCTTTTGGTAGTAGGGATCGTCAGTGCTGGGGTCCGCTGGGCTCCAACCCCACGAGCAGCCGATCTGGGCGGGCAGCGGAGAATGCGTAGTGATTGAGCTGAGAATGGCCGTATCGGTAGACCCGACGTAGACATACAGCGTCGATATGCCTGGGGCCATGCCCAGAGCCTGGGTCATGTCGAGGGTCTGTTCAGTGTCGTCACAGCTCGGATAAACGCAGCTCAAGCTAGTTCCATCGGTAGAAACGCCCACAACATGCGAACTCAGGTTTGATTGCTTCGTGTTTGTGTAATAGGTGTTTAAGTCGGCGATATCATAGCCCTCGTATTCGAATAACCCGATGTTTTGTCCGGTACCGGTGAGAGAGCCCCCGTAATAGGCCGCTCTCATGTCGCTGCCTAGAAAAGAGGCAGAGGGTCCGGAACCGGTAGTCGCTGCGGGCTTTGCACCCGACTGCTTATGGACGAGGGCAGGATGTGGGATCGAGTAGTTGTCTAAACCCGAGATATGCCAGAGCGGAAATCCCAAGGACGCCGAGGGCTCACGATCCGGAGCATAAAAAGTCCGATTCTCCGTAGGGTGCTGGTAGAGCCCCATGGCCACATTGAAAGCCGCTTCGATGACCGTTACTGAGCCTTGGACCTGCACGTCCATGCCGTCGCGTGAGCCGCCCACCACCTTGAAGCCACGGCCTTTGGCAAAGGCGACCGCCGCGTCATAATCCTCCTGGGTGGGGCCGAACCGCTCGGTGAATTCCGGCACCGTAAGGAAGTGCCTGTAGATCGGGCTGGTAGGATCGTAAACCTCTTTGAGAAAGCTATCCAGGCCAGCTTGATCGCGCAACGGTAGAACAATGTCGAGGCGCAAGATCTGAGTGCCAGGCAGCCGGTTGACAAACTTCGCCTGGCCGTTGGTCACTTCCAGACGCGTATGCCGCGTCATCGTGGATTGTCCTAGCGCAATACCGGCCGTGACAAACATCAGTGTTGCTGCGGCGGACAGCATTCGCCACACACTTGCTTGACTCCTTGTTCGGAATCGCATCGCGGTGAGCTCCTTTAGCAGTTGTTGGATTGGGTCTCTTTTAGCTACCTTCGAGTAAGTAATGTACACGTCCCGTCGGGTTTAGTCAATAACCGTGTAATTGATAAAACAGTACTAAAGTAAGGGGTGAGGTCAGGGCGACATTCTGGCTCTGTCCTCGGTCGCTGCGGAATGCCGTCCATCCTGTGGAGCGGGAAGCCGCCTTTTCGTGCAATCGCACGTCCCCTTTCATCGGCCATATCGGCAATTCCCGCCAAAACTTTAGAACGAAGTTCGCTGCTTTCCCTCTCTGCGAGGTTAGCAATTGCATTTTTCCGAAGGGCTTCTTATTATTTGAAATTCCAGTTAAGATAAAGAAGAAGGTGTGCAATTGTCAGTGGGTCCCGCGCTTCGCCCTATTGCCATAGTCTATTGCAACTCCATCGTGGCGGGGGAAGTGTAGGGCACAGTGGGAGGACTTGGATGGAACCTGCGGACGTAGGATCGAACATGACGAACCTCGCTGAGCTTTTCGCTGGACCGGACCATCCGCCGGCCCAGACGCTGGAAGAGCGGGCGCAGCGCGAAGACCCTGCGCTCTTAAAGACTTTACTCGAGCAAATGCTTCTGATCCGCCGTTTCGAAGAGAAGGCGGCGGAACTGTACACGCTCGGAAAGATCGGGGGCTTCTGCCATTTGTACATTGGCCAGGAAGCGGTGGCGGTAGGGGCAATCTCCACCCTTGAGCCCGACGATTATGTCCTAACCTCCTACCGCGAGCACGGGCATGCCCTGGTACGGGGCATGGACCCGGGCGAGGTGATGGCGGAGTTATACGGAAAGCAGAGCGGCGTCTCGAAGGGCAAAGGCGGCTCAATGCACCTGTTCGACAAGCGTCGCGCCTTCCTGGGCGGGCATGCCATTGTGGGCGGTCAGATCCCGTTGGCCGCAGGCGCGGCTTTTGCCTCCAAGTACCTCAAACAATCGCGCGTCACGCTAGGCTTTTTTGGCGAGGCGGCGGTCAACATTGGATCGTTTCACGAATCGCTGAACCTCGCCGCGCTGTGGAAGTTGCCCGTGGTGTTCATCTGCGAGAACAACCGGTTTGGGATGGGGACCCCGATCGAGCGCGCATCGTCTCTCTACGATCTGTCTCAGAAGGCCTGTGCGTACAACATGGCGCGCACCTGGGTAGACGGAATGGACGTGCTGGCGGTTCGAGAAGCGTTGAAGGAAGCCGTCGACCGCGCCCGGAAGGAGAGCGCTCCCACGCTCATCGAAGCTCGCACGTACCGCTTCATGGGCCATTCGATGTCCGATCCGGCGCACGGCCACTATCGCACCAAATCGGAAGTGGAGGCGCAGCGGCGCCACGACCCGATCAAGAATCTGAGCGCGGCGCTCGAAACGGTCGGGATTATCAATGCCGAATATATAGAAGAGCTGGATCAGAAGATCCGCGATATCGTCGAGGAAGCGGTAGCCTTCGCGGAACGCAGTCCGGAGCCGGAACCGCAGGAATTGTATACGGACATTTACGTGGGGTAAGCGGTAGGAGTCAGAAGTCAGGAGTCAGAATAGAGCAACCAGCCTTCAGCTCTCAGTTTTCAGCCCCCGGCAAAAGGCTTCTCGCGATGCTTGCTGAAAGCTGATGGCTGATAGCTAAACATTCTGACTCCTGACTTCTGACTCCTGACTCCTGCGAGGAGATTTCATGTCGATTCTAACTTATCGGGAAGCGTTGAATCAGGCCATGAGCGAAGAGATGAGGCGTGATGAGACGATCGTTCTAATGGGAGAAGAGGTCGGCTTTTACAACGGGGCGTATAAGGTCAGCAAAGGGATGCTCGAGGAATTCGGGCCGATGCGAGTCTTGGACACGCCGATTACCGAGCTGGGATTTACCGGCCTGGGAGTTGGCGCCGCCATGGCGGGCTTGCGGCCCATTGTGGAGATGATGACCTTCAACTTTGCCATCTTGGCTCTCGACCAGATCGTCAACAGCGCGGCCAAAATGCTTTACATGTCGGGCGGGCAATTCCCGATCCCGATGGTGATTCGCGGGCCCGGCGGGTCAGCCCACCAGCTTGCAGCGCAACACTCGCAGGCGCTCGAGTCGTGGTTTTGCTACGTGCCCGGGTTGAAGGTGGTTATGCCCTCCACGCCGGCGGATGCCAAAGGACTGCTCAAGACGGCGATTCGGGACGACAACCCCGTCGTCTTTATCGAGTCGGAAGTGCTTTACGGGACGAAAGGCGAAGTTCCGGAGGGCGAGCATCTTGTTCCCTTAGGTGTCGCTGAAATCAGACGGCCGGGCAAAGATATAACTCTGATCGCGCACTCGAAGATGGTGTTCGTGGCGCTCGAGGCTGCTGCGGAGTTGGCAAAAGAGGGCATTGAGGCGGAGGTCGTCGACCCGAGAACGCTTCGCCCCCTCGACACCGCGACCCTGGTGGAATCGGTGAAGAAGACGAACCGGGCAGTTATTGTGGAAGAGGGATGGCCGTTCTGTGGCATAGGAGCTCAAATTGTGGACACCCTCCAGTCGAATGCTTTCGATTACCTCGACGCACCCATTTTGCGGGTAACCGGCGCGGATGTCCCTACGCCCTACGCGAAGAACCTCGAGCACTTGGCCTTTCCAGACAAACAGAAAGTACTAGACGCTGCGAACAAGGTGCTTTACAGGACGTAGGCGAACGGCTTCCTGTCCGCCGGGGCCAGCACTTGCTGATGAAGGTCCGCGCCATTTTGCGGAGTGCCGGGAAGGGATGGGCTTTAGCCCAGGCATGGCAAACCGCTTATCGTTGGGGGCTTCAGCCCCTGAGGCAAATTGGCTTCAGGGCCTAAAGGCCCGACCCTGTTGGGCTGCCGTGGGCGGCGGGGCTGAAGCCCCGCCCTTCCAATGCGCCAAGTCATGACGGAGACTCCGTAATTAAGCGCGCGGGCAAGGCCTAACCGTAGATGTAATCCAACATTGGGGAATAACCATGGTCAAGGTACTCATGCCGAAGGGCAGCGATACGATGACAGAGGGCAAGGTCCTGAAGTGGGTCAAGAAGGAAGGGGACCAGGTTTCGGCCGGAGATGCGGTGGTCGAGATCGAGACCGATAAGGTCGACATGGAAGTGGAGGCGATGGGCGGGGGAGTCTTGCGCAAGATTCTCGTTCAGTCCGGGAATAGTGTTCCGGTGGGTGAGTTGCTCGCGCTCATCGCCAAGCCGGATGAGGACATCTCCGCGCTGCTCAAGGGAGAAAGCGCGGTTGCCACCCCGGCGCCCGCGCCTGCCCCGTCTTCGCATCCGCCTGCCATCGGTTCGCCGGCGCCGGCGGTTGCGCCGATCCCCCCCAGCGCGGGGCAGGCACTGAGGGAGGCGAGCGCACCCGCTGCCCTTCAGCCGGAAGACGGCGGACGGGTTCTGGCTTCGCCGCTGGCGCGAAGAATGGCCCATGAAATGGGCCTGGATCTTAATCGCATTACGGGCACAGGTCCTGCGGGGAGAGTTGTGCGCCAAGACGTGGAGCGCGCTGCAATGCTGTCGGGTGGGGCGCGGACGGCGCGTCCTGCGGAGGCCAAGCCGGCGGCGCCGCAACCTGCTCCGGCGTCCGAAATGCCAAGGCGACCGGCGCCTGTCCCGACCGGGCCGGAGTTCTACGACGAGCCTCTAAGCTCGATGCGCAAAGTCATTGCCACTCGTCTTGTGCAAAGCAAAGCCCCTGTGCCGCATTTCTACCTGACGATCGAAGTTGACATGGGCCGCGCCAAAGAGCTGCGCGAATCGGCGAAGGCTCTGAACCCGGATCTGAGCTTTTCTTATAATGATCTGATTTTGAAAGCCTGTGCGGCGGCGCTCCAGTTGCATCCGCACGTGAATGCGTCCTTCCGGGGCGAATCGATCCGCTACCACCGGCGCATTCACCTGGGGATTGCGGTGGCCGTGGACGAGGGCGGATTGATCACGCCGGTCATACGCAACTGCGAGAGCAAGACGCTGCAGGAGATCGCGCGAGAAGCGAAGGATCTCGTCGCCCGGGCGCGCAACCGCAAGCTGAACCCGGATGAGTACGTCGGCGCAACCTTCTCCGTGTCCAACCTCGGCATGATGGGAATTGAAGAATTCTCGGCCGTGATCAACCCACCCGAGGGCGCAATCCTGGCAGTGGGCGAGGTGGCGGAGAAGCCCGTGGTGGTGAAGGGGCAGATCCAGGTGGGTCTCCGCTGCCGCATGACGCTCTCCTGCGATCACCGGGTGGTGGATGGGGCCACGGGCGCGAAGTTTCTCCAGACACTTAAGCAGATTCTCGAGAATCCGGTTTATCTGGCGTTCTGAAGAAGTCAACAGTCTACAGTTTACAGTTAAGATACGACGGTGAGCGTCCTGGCTGGCGCGGAGCGAAGCTCTGCGTTCTTAGCGCATAAGTCCCCACGCTGTCATCCTGAGCGAAGCGAAGGATCCGCATTTGCTCGATTTCACGCTGTTCGGTGAACTGCAGATCCTTCGCTTCGCTCAGGATGACAGGTGGGAGGGTTGGCTCCGCCTGTCAGTAGCTACGTAAAGCTGAAAAAGTCACAAGCACTCAGCATGACAGATCGCCTCTTACCGCAGCCTGTCACGACTCGGGCGTGGCGGGCGCCCGCTTGCCTTTGGTTCTCCCCCGAGCACTGCGGGAGGAGGCCCCTGGTTTCTTGGCCGTAACTTTGCCGGCGCCAGAGTAGGGAATCCAAACCACCATCGCTCCCGCCAGCCGATTGCCCCAAGCGTAATAAGGGACGAAGGTCAGATTGGCCTCGTCGGTTTCGCCTCGCGTTGTGCTCTGCAAAGTGCGGTAGAGCGGCTCTTCGGAATTAGGCTTGGAGGCGGCCACGCCCTTATGCTGCAGCAGCACGACTCCACCCAGGAGATCGGGGCGGAACTCCGAGGTGAATCCACCGTTGGGACCAGAGCTTGGCGCCAAGGCGACGTTGAAAAGGGAAGCTTTGTAATCCTGATCCACCTGCTCCAGGCAGTACACTAGCGGGCCACGCTGCACAGCGACTTTTCCGTAATCCTCTGCCACCCGGGGATTGGCTTGCACAAAGCGCGGGGTCATATCCAACTGCAGCCGGACGGTGTCCTCGCCCTGCCAGGCGCGATGAATGGCGAAGTACTCGCCCGGTTTTGGTTTGCCGGCGGCGGGCTTGCCGTCCACTGTGACCGTTGCCTTGCTTGACCAGCCCGGGATCCTCAGATAGAGCGTGAATGTCGCGGCTTTGGCTGGGCTAACCTTGAGGGTGATGTCGCCATCCCAAGGGTACTTGGTGCGTTGGACTACTTTAAGTCCGGTGCTGTCCTCCAAGTGCCAATTGAGCGTGGAAGTGTGGTAAAGGTTGACATACACTCCAGTCCGGCTGGTCGAGTAGAGATAACCGGGGATCCCCGCAAAGGTCCGCTCCAGATTCGGGGGGCAGCAGGTTGTGTCGTACCAGGGCTGGCGAGGGTCCTCGCTGCCTCGTGACTCAAGCGGATTGCGATAGCAGTAGAGTGTCCCGGAAAGCGACATGCCGGAATTGATTCCGTTGTAAAGCGCCTCTTCCATGACGTTGGCATAGGGGGCGGTCGCCTTCGCCGCCAGCATTCGCCAATTCCACATCAGGTTGGCAATGGCCGCACAGCTTTCCGCGTAGGCGCGCTCATTCGGCAGGTCATAGGCTGTGCCCACCGATTCTCCCTCCGCGTACGATCCGACTCCGCCCGTGATATACATTTTCCGATCCACCAGGTCCTTCCAAAGGCGGTCGAGGGTCTCGCCGTACTCCGTGTCGCCTGTCTCAAGGTAGTAATCTGTAGCCCCGCTGCATGCATAGAGAGCCCGCACCGCATGGCCTTCAACCTGCGTGCGGGAAATGAAAGGTATTCCACTGAACAAGTAAGTCACCTGTTCGTCGGTAAGTTGCAGTCGCAGCTTCTCTCCGGTGAATAGGTAGTTCACGAAGTCCAGATAGCGTTTGTCGCCGGTGGTGCGGTAAAGCTCCACGAGCGCCATTTCGAATTCAGGGTGCCCCGTGAGGGCGGGTTTCTTCTCGGGTCCAAGCGTCTTCAATACATAGTCAACGTACTTGATCCCGCCGTCCAGTAGTTTCCGGTCCCCCGTGGCGCGGTAGTAGGCGATGCCGGCCTGCAACAAATGACCGAGGCAGTACAACTCGTGGCTGCGATACATTTCAGAAAAGCGCAGCTTGGCGCGGTCTCCCACGAAGTAGGTGTCCAGGTATCCCGAAGGCTCCTGGGCTGCCAGCACATCATCAATGAGCTTATCCAGCGTTTGGCGGAGTTGCGGGCGGTCGCCCGATTGCAAGACGTAGGCGGCTGCTTCCATCCACTTGTAAAGATCGGAGTCGGTGTAAAGCGGGCCCCGGCGGCCGGTGTTCTTGCGGCCCGAAAGGCGCCGAAAGTTGTCCACCACACCGTGCTCTTCCAGAAGCGCCAGTAGAGTGGGAATACTGTCTTCCACATTCGTCCGCATCCGGTCTGACCAGATTCCACTGCCCATAGTCACGGCGCGAATGGGCACGGAGTGCAGCTTTGCGTTGGGGCTCGCGGAGGTATTGGTGATGCCCTCCGCCTTCCACGCTTGGTTATCCGCCTGGGCAAATCCGGCTGTCTGAAACGCCAGAGAGGCGCCGAGCAGAAATGAACTCCCTTTAAGAAAACGGATGTGTGCAGAACGCATCGCCGATCCTCCCCGTGTCACTTGACCCTGCGCTTCCGATCGACAACCATGATACCGTAAAAACACTTGCTCCAGGCTCCCGCGAAGTGCTATCTTTAGCTCGTTCTCAGCCTCGAAACGCCTTCCGGGAATCTGCTCATGAATTGCCGTCTCACTGCCGCCTTAGTCCTCGCAGTCTTCCCGGCGATGCTCGCGCCGGCACCCGCAGCCGCACAGATGCGGGGCGGTGGGCATTTCGCCGGGGCACGCGCTCCTCGAACCGCGGCCCCCAGTGGGCGAAGCGGTTTCGGCTCCAGAGGCGGGCGCGGGTTCAACCGCAGAGGCGGCTTGTACTACCCGGGGTATTTCCCCGGCAGCGGCTATTTCTCTGACTGGGCCTATCTGCCCTCTCCATTCTATCCTGACTACGGCTACGACTACGGCACTGACAGCGGCTACGAGCCCGAGGCACTCGAAGCGCCACCTTCCTGGTTAGCGACTGCTCGCTCTGAAACCCTTTCGGCTCCGGCGAAGCCGGTTGAGCCGCTGGTTCTCGAGCGCCAGGGCGACGACTGGGTGCGGATTGGCAGTTACGGCCAGCCGGGCGTTTCAGCACCTTCGACCAGGGCAAGTGCCGAGGGTGCACAGAATCCGCCTTCCGGTACAACCTATCAAAACATCTCCACTTCGCCGGCTCCCAAGCTTCCGCCTGCGGTGCTGGTGTTCCGCGACGGGCACCAGGAAGAAATCGAAAAGTACACGATCATAGGCTCGGTCATTTACGCGCAAGCGGACTATTGGAGCACCGGTTCCTGGCGGCGAAAGGTCGCGATTGCCGACCTGGACATTCCCGAGACTTTGAAAATGAACCGGGAGCGGGGCGGAAGATTCAGCCTGCCGTCGGGGCCAAACGAAGTGGTTTTCCGGCCCTGATTACCCCATCGCATCGATCAATTCCCCGGCAGTCACCACACTCGCCAAACGAGGGAAGGTTTTCTCTATCAAGCAGCGGTGCACTTCCGGGTCGGCGTCCGCGCAGCAGTCTTTCACCACGATCAAGCGATAGTCCGCGTCAACGGCACGCAGCAGCGTGGCGAGAACGACTCCGCTGGCTGCGATCCCGAATAAGATCAGGGTTTCAATCTCCTTGGCGCGCAGAATCATGTCGAGGTCGGTGCCCGCAAACGCGCTGATCCGGTGCTTGGTTATCACGATGTCCTCGCCTTGCGGCGCGACCGCGGGATGAATCGCGCCGCCAGGGCCCTCGAAGATCTGCCGGCGCTCGACCGAATTCTTGATGCTGCTGAACAACAAATTGCGCGGACTGATTTCCGGCAAGCCCGGACGAAAGCCAACTTGCACATGAAACACGCTCAGCCCAAGATCGCGGGCCTTCTTGAGCACGCCGGCAGCGCGAGTGACCAGGTCGGGCCGGTCCTTCAGGTAAATCGAAACGATGGCGGTTTGCAGGTCCATACTGAGAACCGCTGTGCGGGCCGGATCAAAGTTTCTCAAGGAATTCCTCCACCGTCGTGCCCGAGTGACGGATCAGGGCTCGCAGCGTCCCCAGCGACAGCTCTTTGTGCTGGGGAACAGAGAGGTTTGCCCACACGGCCGCTTTAGTCATCACGACGTGGCTTCCAACCTGGCCGACGACGCGCACCCGGCCTTTTCAAAGGCCTTCACGGCTTCCTTGCCGGAGATGTTGGCCAGACGTGCCACTGGTTTAAACAGACACTAAGATTTCAGGCTGGTTCGTGCGAGGCAGTTGCAATGCGGCCTTTTGATCCTCGGCCCAGAGCCAGGCAGCGATGGCCTCTTTAATGTTAGAAAGGGCCTCCTGCTCGTCTTTGCCCTGCGAGACACAACCGGGCAAGGCGGGACATTCGACCACGATCCAGCCATCCTCTGCGAGACTGAGTGTGACGTGAAATACCATAGACATTTGGTGGGCCTGGGTAGAGTTGAACTACCGACCTCACCCTTATCAGGGGTGCGCTCTAGCCACCTGAGCTACAGGCCCATAGGCGGAAATGCCCGCGGACAGGCAACATCCAGTATAGGCGGAGGCGCAGGTTCGCGCAAGCGGAATTCATGGTTTTGCCCTGTCCTTTTCGGCGGCCGTGTGATATAAATGAACACACGGGTGAATGCGTGCTGTTGGTTCATCCGGCTGCAGGGCAGGCTTTCTCAAACTCAGCAAGGAATTACCCATGTCGGAAGTTCGCAAGGACATTCTCGCCAATGGTCTGATCATTCTTACGGAGAAGATGCCGGTCGTGCGCGCGGTCTCAATGGGCATCTGGGTAAGGACAGGGTCGCGATCGGAGAGCGAAGAAGAGAACGGCATCTCGCACTTCATCGAGCACATGGTTTTCAAGGGAACCAGTAACCGGAGCGCGGAGCAGATTGCCCGCCAGGCCGACTCGATTGGCGGGCATCTGGACGCCTTCACGGCCAAAGAATGCACATGTTTCTCCATGAAGGCCCTGGACGAGCATGTGCCGCGCGCCTTCGACATTGTTTCGGATCTGTTCCTGAATCCGCTCTTCCGGCCTGAAGACATCAGCAAGGAATCGAAGGTTATTCAGGAAGAAATCAAGATGGTTGAAGACACGCCGGACGACCTGGTGCACGAGATGTTCACGCAGAGTTATTGGCGCGGGCACGCGTTGGGCCGGCCTATCCTGGGCACCCGCCATACGGTGAGCAGCTTTAACCGGGAACGGCTGAGCGACTATTTTCAGCGCCATTACACTCCCAATCGGACGCTGATCGCCGCCGCAGGGAACCTTGAGCACGACCGCTTTGTCGAGCTGGTCACGCGTTATTTCGGCGACCTGCGCATCGGCCCCGTGTCTGACGACGGTCCTCCGCCTGTCCCCCACCCCAGCATCAGGCACCGGCACAAGAAGGAACTCGAGCAGGTCCACCTCTGCGTGGGCGCGCCGTCCTACCCGCAGCCGCACGAGAAGCGTTTTGCCTGCTACATCCTCAACACCGTGCTCGGCGGCGGGATGAGCTCGAGGCTGTTCCAGAACATTCGCGAGAAGCGGGGGCTTGCTTACTCGGTCTTCTCCGGCCTCTCGAGTTTTCGCGACGCCGGCTGCCTGAGCGTGTACGCTGGTACCTCCCTGGAGAACGCGCGCCAGGTGCTGGGCTTGATCTTAGCGGAGTTCCGGCAGTTGAAGGCCGAGGCGATCAGCGAGCAGGAGCTTCAGCACGCCAAAGACTACCTGAAGGGCAACCTGCTGTTGAGCTTGGAGACCACCGGCAGCCGGATGTCGAATGCGGCTCGCCAGGAAATGTATTTCGGGCGCAACATCTCGCTTGACGAGATCGCGCGGCACATCGACGAGGTGACTTCCCCCGCGGTTCTGGAGGTGGCACGCGAGTTTTTCCAGACGGACCGGCTGGCAGTTACTTTCCTCGGGCCGATCAACGACTTCCGGTTCACCCGCGCCGACTTGGCTTGCTAGCTGCGAATTCCCGAGGTCTGGCCGCACGCCTTCGCCTGAGTATGCCGCCGCCCACGAAATCCACCTGTGTTCTCCACGGGCGGACCGGAGGTCCAAGTACGCTCGGAATGACACCTTAGACAGCGCGGATGCATCGTAGATCGGGCGGTTGCACCCTACATTCGCTGGAGGAACCGTGTTTATCGTTCACGTACATATTCGAGTCAAGACGGAATCCATCGAGGCCTTCAAAGCAGCCTGCATCGAGAACGCGCAAAACAGCGTGAAAGAACCGGGCGTTGCGCGCTTTGATGTGCTCCAGCAAGCCGACGACTCGGCCCGCTTCGTGTTGGTTGAGGTCTATCGCACTAGTGAAGCGTCACTCCATCACAAGGAAACCGCCCACTACGCCACCTGGCGCGACGCCGTTGCTCCGATGATGGCGGAAGTTCGCACAAGCGTTAAATACTCGAATGTCTTCCCTCCCGATGAGGGTTGGTGAGGCGGCGGTGAGATTCGAATTTGCAACGGCCACCCGCATCCTGTTTGGAGCGGGTGTAGTGCGCGAGGTTGTTCCCGCCGCAAAACAGATGGGCCGAAGGCCGCTGCTGGTGGTGGGCCATTCGCCGCAGCGCGCCGCTTTCCTGGCCGAGGAGTTTAAGACCGCGGGAATCGGTTGCGTTGCCTGGGCCACGCAGGGGGAGCCATCGGTTACCCTGGTTCGGGAGGGCGTGGAACTCGCCCGGCGCGAGCAATGCGACGTGGTGATTGCTTTCGGGGGCGGCAGCGCTATCGATGCGGGAAAAGCCGTCGCCGCGCTCCTGACCAACGGCGGCGATCCCACCGATTACCTGGAAGTGATCGGCAAGGGGCAGCCTCTCCAAAATGCCTCTGTTCCTTTCATCGCCGTTCCCACTACTGCCGGCACGGGATCCGAGGTGACGCGCAACGCCGTCCTGGCTTCCGCCGAGCACCGGGTCAAGGTGAGCCTGAGGAGCCCCTTGATGCTGGCGCGCCTGGCGGTGGTTGACCCTGATCTGACCCTCGAGTTGCCGCCCGCGGTCACCGCCAGCACGGGACTCGACGCGCTGACGCAGTTGATTGAGCCTTATGTGTCGAGCCGCGCTAATCCTCTCACGGACGGCTTTTGCCGCGAGGGCTTGCACCGCGTCAGCCGCTCGCTACGGCGCGCTTATCAGTCCGGAAGCGACAAGGCAGCTCGAGAGTTCATGTCGCTGGCCAGCTTACTAGGCGGGTTGGCGCTTGCAAATGCGGGCCTGGGCGTGGTGCATGGCTTTGCGGCGCCCATCGGAGGAATGTTCGACGCCCCGCACGGAGCCGTCTGCGCCGCCCTGCTCCCCCATGGCATGGCCATCAATATCCGAGCCGTGCGCTCTCGCGCCCCGGAAGGTGAAACCTTGCGCCGCTACGAGACCGTGGCGCGTGTGCTGACCGGCAAGCCGGACGCCCTCGCAGAAGACGGCGTCGAATGGGTCAGGCAACTGTGCCGCGACTTCCAGATTCCGCCCCTCAGTTCCTACGGCATCGAGGAAAAGGACGTGCCCACGCTCGTGGAAAAAGCCTCCCAAGCCAGCAGCACCAAAGGCAATCCCATCAGTCTCACCATGGACGAATTGCAGGAAGTGTTGACCCTCGCAATGTAGCCTACTGCTGATTGACGGCGCTCGCCCAGACTAGGGACGCAGGGCCTTTTCCATTGCCTCCACGACCACCTGAAGGTCGGCGTTATCGACGAGGCCGTCGCGGATCACGTCCGCGCGCGGATCGTAGCCTGGCATGCCGGCGGTCGTCCCCAGGGCGGCTTTGACGATCTGCACATCTGCCAAGTCGACCTTCCCGTCGCCATTGAGGTCTCCCACTAATGGCGCGCCGGGATTCGGGTCGAAGAGAATCTGGTAGAGGTGGAAAGTGTAGCTCGAGCCGAAATAGTCGCTGAATTCTCCGTTGCGTATCTGGATGGTGCGGTTTGGCCCAAGGGTGGTGGCGCGGGTATAGGTGATCGGGTTCGGACCGGCGGGTTCGAAGTAGTCCGGGCTGCCGTCGCCGCCGCAGGCGTAGTATCCTGCCGCCGGACAAATTGCGGGCAAGTCGCTCAATCTAAGGTTCTCGCCCAAAACGATGGCAGTGGCCGAGGGAGGCAATCCCCGCAGCGTGAAAGTGGCCAAGGTAGCCAGCCGCGCGCGACATGCTGAGCGCGCCGCCTTTCGCCGCTACAGCATCGGTGCAACTGTCGCTGCCCCTACAGAACAGGCTCATCTCGAGCATGGCGTCTGCATCCGGAGTCTGGTTCTGCGGCAAACCGTCATTGACGGCGAGCAGGAACGTGGAGCCTCCATAGCGTTTCAGCAGGACGTTGACGGCGGCATTGGGATTCGATGACTTTACCGTGACGCCGTTGCCCACCGGCGGCGTATTGAGCGGACGCGCCAGTGCCGCCAGACGGATGTTGGTGTTGGCGACCGCAGCTTCCGCGTTCTTGTGCTCGGGGTAGAAGATGGAGTCTTCTTCAAAGACCGGCGAGAACTGATGCACGAAATAGCCTACGCCTCTCGCGCCGTGAATCACCGACATCCAGACCTCCGCTTCGATCTCCTGGGGCGTCAGCATGAGGCCGGGCACACCGCCGAAATTCACCAGCTCGATCCACTGCCAGACGGGCTTGGAATAATCGGACCAGTAACGCAGCCGGTCGGTGGTTCGGCTGATCCACCAAAGAGGGTTTCCGTCGTTGATCGGATAAACGTCGCTTGCCAGGATGTCCGCGCCCTGCACGTAAGCTGGGTAGTCGGAGAACCCATTGTCCGGATCGTTACATCCGCAGCCGGCGAAGCCGCCCCGGCCGTAATAGCACGAGTCGGCATTCCAGCCCGTGCCTTGGCCCAGGCCCAGGAACACAGGGCGGTGCGGATCCGCGGCCTTGAATTGGTTGTAGAGATCGATAAGCGCGGAAGGCGCGACGCAGGCGATGTAGTTCCCGTTGGCGTCGGTCTGGGCATTGTCCGGTTCGTCCTCCTGCACCCAGGCGTTGATGATGGGATCGGTGAGGTGCTCAGCCGCATCCGGCCCGGTCAATCCGGAGGCCTGATCGCCGAACACGGGCATCTTGTAATCACGAAGCAGAGGAAGCAAGGGGCCGTCGTAGGGATCGACCTCAACGGTGCCATCGTAAAGGGCTACGTATTGATTGACGGCGACTCCCTCAAACAACGGAGCATTCCAAGGACTCTGAAGCCACGCGCCGCGGGTGAAATAGTCCTGGTCGGAGGGCGGCCCGAGCGACCACTGACCGTAATAAGTGGAGCCACCCTCCCAGGGGAGGTAGGTGTCCCGGGATTGCGCCTGGCCGTTCAGCGCGAACAGGACGGTCAAGGCGAAAGCAGCCATTGACAGACGAAAGCCGCAAGACTTCACGCCGCACATCTCGTGTCGCCGTCTCATAGCATCCTCCTTACGGAGCTTGCCCTTCGATACTAAAGGTCCAATGAGCGGATGATAACTCGCGTGGACTTGAACCACAAGCGGTAAGTCGTCCGAGAACACTGCTGCCTGACAAGTACTCGCGGGACAGGCAATGCCGCTTATCCGACGTGCAATCGTCACGGCCTCTGCGGTTCAATTCTCGGCACGGGAGTCGTTTCCGAAGGCCAAAATTGAACGAACGAACCGGGAATGTCTATGAAAACAAAGGATAATGACAATTAGTCAGCCTCCCTGACGCCGATGTGCAGTCGTAACGCTGGTTCGGTTCAATTCTCGATGGGTGAGTCGTCCGCGATAGCAAAACTGAACGAACGAACCGGGAATGTCTATGAAAATAAAGGATAATGACAATCAGTCCGGCCTTCCCGCCGACCTTCAGCTCGACACTTCGGCCGCGTATTCCTTGCATGCTCACCTGAAGGTCGACGCTGCGTTTGGGCGGCACGCACGTTGTACAGCGATCCTTTATTTTCATAAACATTCTGGCTTTGTTCCCGAAGAAACATTTCTGAACAACCAACTTTCAGCTTCCGGCGATGCCATTCCCGGATAGTGCAGATTCGGCTGAGTCGGTCTGCGGTGTCCCGAACTCAGAGTTCGGGCCGAGCGGTACATTTTGACCGACGGTCCACTCGGGCGGGCTCACGCCCACTCCTAGCCTATAAGTTTAAGGAGTTGCTTGCCAAGGAATTTCCCGGCTGTGGAGTATTTGCGCGCCCCAACGGCGAGTTTCAAGGGCTGGCGCGGACCGGAGCATTATGGAGAGGAGCCGCTCCGCCCACAGCAGGACGCCCTGGCGCAGGGCGTCCACTCCGGAGATTCCGAGGGGACAACTTGATTCTGCACTTACGTATAGCGGAGCTTTGGAGTGCGGCAGCTTGCTGCCGCTTTGTTGCAGGCCAGCTTGCTGGCCGGGGTTCCCTCAGAGACTAAATGGCCGCGAGCAAGCTCACGGTGAAAAGCGGCAGCAAGCTGCCGCACTCCAAAGCTCCGCAGAGGAGCAAGGTAGCGCGGACCTGATCTTGAGGTCCGCGGCTTTTGGTTGTGACGGGGGAAGAAGCGCGGACCTTGAACCGCAGGGCCGCGGTATCTTCTTGCCAAGCGCCGGGGAGTTGCGGAGACCTGCACCCGAGCCTGAGGCGGGCGGTCAGCGGCGGGCGCCCGCCGCCAATCCACTCGAGCGCTTGGTCAGGCGGCGGGTGGTTTCGGATATTTGCAGCAGAGATCGGAGAGCTTCGTTCACCGCCGCCGAACTACGGAACACCTTGGCCACGTCCGGCTCGAGGACGGCTACGTTCGCGCTCTCGCTCATGACCGTCTCCAAATTGCGTTCCTTTGGCCGCATGACGACTTGGACCTGCTGGTTGAGGGCTTTGGCAATGCGGCTGAGCATCGTGAGCGAGTGCCCCTCATAATCAGCGTCTTCCAGGCGGCTGATGACGGATTGTGTTGTACCCACGCCCTCCGCCAACTGTTTTTGACTGAGCCCCGCCTGTTCGCGAAGCTCATAAATGGTGCGGGCGACTTCGGCGTTCACCCGCTCCCGCTCCAAGGAGGCCTTCCGCTGTGCATCTTCGCCTACGTAGCGGCGATGAAGAATCCGAACGGCGTTGGATGTCTTCCGAGGGTTATTCATGGTCAGGCTCCTCATAGGTATATTTGGCTGGGTCTTTCTCGAATAGCTCGCAATGGCAAATCGCCGATTCAATCTCCCGGTCGGGAACCTGCTTCTCTTTGGTCAGTCCATGCGAGATCACCGCCGTCTGTCGATGAAAGAAATAAAGCATCCGATAGTTCACTGACTGGAAGCTAACCCGGAGCTCGTAAATCCCGTCGCGTAGAAAATCGGCCTCCGGACGGTGCAGTTCATAGCCCATTTCTGCCAGGCGCTCGATTCGCACGATGCATTTATCCTGCACTTTGGCCGGCAACCGGTCCAACCACAGCAGCAGGGGGCATGCCCCATCTTCCTCCTTGAAAAAGACCACCCTGGTGACAGGCATTCGCTTCCTTCCTAGCCAAGCCGAAATATATCGCAATATTGCGATAATGTCAACAACCTTTTCTTGGCCAACTTTTTTTGGCCGTCGACCTCCGCGACGGCGGTATCCCGGGTTGCAACCCAGCCCGAGGGCGGTTAGGATTGGGTTATGGGAGACATCGCAATACACAAGGCGAATGAACTACCATCTGAAGCGCGCCACGCGGTGGAGCGCGTTCTGGGCCGCGTCCTTGAACCCGATGAGGAGGTGAGTATCATGGCATTCTCACCCCACAACGCACCCACCGGAGAGGCCCGCCAGAAGCTTGCCCGCCAACTCGAAGACCGCATCACCAGGACGGCCGAATCCGTACGCCAAGTTCCCGATGATGAGCAAGAGGCCGCAATTGACGATGCCCTCCACCACGTCCGCGCGAACCCGAAATGAGGATTGTCCTCGATACGAACGTTTTGGTTAGATCCAACATCAAAGTTCAAGGTCCTGCGCGGGAACTCTTTCTGAAAATCGTGTATGGCGACCACGTGGCTGGCGAAGCTCTGCGGTCGGGTCATTAGGAACTCCTGGGCCTCGCAGAGCTTCGCTCTGCGCCAGCCACGAACTCATCCGCTCAAGCCAGCGCGTCCATTCCGGGGATGCCGAGGTGACAACTTGATTCTGCATTTACGGATAGCGCAGCTTTGAAGTGCGGCAGCTTGCTGCCGCTTTGTTGCAGGCCAGCTTGCTGGCCGGGGTTCCCTCAGAGACTAAATGGCCGCGAGCAAGCTCACGGTGAAAAGCGGCAGCAAGCTGCCGCACTCCAAAGCTCCGCAGAGGCGTTCCCGAGGGGGCGGCCACGCGGGCCGCCCCTGCTTCGGGGATCAGGACTAATGCGAGAAGGTGAGGTGAAACCACTGCGAGGAGATCAGAAGTCGAGGCGCAGGGCCAGTTGGCCGGTGCGATTCCCGCCCAATCCTTGGGGCAGGGCGGCATCCAATATCCCGAAGGTGCTGGGGTTGCTGACGTTCAACGCAGGCGGCGCAAAGTTTGTGTGATTCAGGACGTTGGTAAAGGTGGCCTCGAAGCGCAAGCGAAAACGTTCCCCAATGCGAAACTGCTTGGCGAGACCCGCATCCACGTCGATCATACCGGGCCCATGCAAAATTCCGACACCGCAATTCCCAAACCGTCCGGCGTTGGTGGGCGGCAGGGCGAACGCGTTCAGGTTGAAGAAGTTTTGAGTTGTCTGGTTCGCATAGGGGTTCCCTGTGCAGTCCGGCCGCGCAATGGCGCCGCCGGTGTTTCGCTCGATCATATCGGTGTTCGATTGATCGTCGGCCGCCGGCATAGTGGGTGTCAGCCATTGGCCGGTTTGTAGCGTCGTCACCGTGCTGAGATTCCAGCCTCCGATCACTGGATTCAGGAAGTGAGGCCCGGCGAGAGTTTTCCCCATTCCGAACGGCAATTGGTAGCTGCCCGTGAGCATGAAGCGTTGGCGCGGCATCCCCACCACGTTGCCGCGGTCGTACTTCATGTTATAAGCGTTGGCCATTTCCACGGCGTAGGGCTCCTCGCCCGCGTATACGTTTGGTGCGTCGGTGCCTTGGGCGTTGCTGATGTTTTTCGCCCAGGTGTAGTTCGCCTGGAACGCGATCCCATGCCCCACTCGATGGGTCAATTCCGCGATACCCGCCTCATAGTTTTGGTTGCCGATACTTTCCGACTCCATCAACAGGAGCCAGTTCTGGAAGGGCGCGCGGGGATCGACGACTGAGTATCCGTTGTTCGGAATGGCGTAAGGGGTGGTGCTCGCCGGAATCTGGTTCCGGTCTATGGTCATGGGAAGATGGTAGGCGCCTTGGCCAGTGTAACTCAAGCGCAGCACCGTGTTGGGTGTCAGTTCCCGCTCCACGGTCAAGTTCCATTGCGCCGACGAAGGATCCTTCCAGTGCGGATTGTTTGCCTCCTCGAAATCGCCGCCGCCCAAAGTTGCCGGCGCGTTCGGAGGGGACGTGTCCGGGAACTGGAACGCCGCAACGCCGTTCCTCACAGAATTGTTGTAGGTGAGTAGATCCGAGAGGGCGATGATGCCGCTGTTGAAAGACATGGGGCCAAGGGTGGTCATGGTATAGATGCCGAAGCCGGTGCGAATGACCGTCTTGTTGTTGTTGAAAGGCCGCCATGCGAAGCTCACGCGCGGGTCAAAGTCGTGCCAATTCCAATCCCGCAGGCCTTGAGGAATCCCCGCCCGGCTCGCCGTCTCGATGTTCGAACACGGCAGCAACGAGGTCTTATCCGGAAGTGCACAGGCGTTGAATCCTTGCAGAAATCCCGTGTAGATCTGCTGGTAGGTAGAATTGTTGGCGATAAAGGGATAGAACTTGTTCGGGACGACGACGGTCAAGTTGTTTCCCGACGTAAGGTAGGTAGCTATATCGCCATTGGTTTCCTGAAAGGGCGGAAGCAGTTCCCACCGTAATCCGAAATTGACCGTGAGATGGCTGTTTACCTGCCATTCGTCCTGTCCGTACACGCCCCATTGGGTGGTGAGTGCATTCATTTGCGGGCCCGTGACCGCGAAGTAAGACGGGTTCGGCATGCCCAGCAGAAAATCGCCGATGGAATAGCCCGTGAGTGAACCGCTGAAGGTGAAGTTGCCATAGTCGTCGGACGGGAGGAAGTACATGAGAGCGTTGTAATGCTCTCTGCGTGCATCGATTCCGAATCGGAGTGTATGCTTGCCCTTAATCTTGGTGAGATTGTCGGTGAATTGGGTGTTCCCCGAAATGGTTGGTCCAACCCGGTCCTGCCCGACGTTGGTAACGGATCCGTCGGCAAAATTGAATGTCGGGAAGGCATCAGCCGTGGGATGCGCAGCGATGTTTACCGCATGATCGAAGACCAGCCCGAGCTGAGAAATGGCCGCGGCTCCCTGGATGGGGAAAGTGTCATTCTCGTTGTAATTGGTGAACCCGAAACGGAATTCGTTCAGCAGCGTCGGGGTGATCGAATAGTTGTGGGAAACCACCAGGCTGCGGTCCTTTTCATTGGCTCCGTCATTGGGCAGAAAATTGTTGGCCGGTGCAATAGTTCCAGCGTTGTTGTACTCGGTATAGAACGCGTTCTTGAAACTGTAGCGCACGTAGAGCTGCTGCTTGGAGTTGAAGTTGTGATCGATCCGCAGATCAAAGCCATTGGAATTCGAGGGGTTCGGCACCAAGGTCTGATAGTTGTAGGAGGGGTTCAGGACTCCCAGGTTGGCGTTCGGCAGCGGGTAGTAGTTCATCAGGGCCTGCGCCACGGGATTGATGCAAGCCGGGCACGATCCGGTCGGGATCGTGTTGTTGGGGAACTCTGTGCCCGTGAAGGGATTGATCACCGGGCCCAGTCCTGACGCCTGCACCAAGCCGTTCAAGTTGCCGCCTCTTTCCGCCGCCGTCGGGACGAGAAGCTGCTCGGGATAGGATTGGGTCTTGCGATTTCCCTCGTAATCTACGAAGAAGAACGTCTTGTCGCGTCCGTTGTACAGCTTAGGGATAGTGACGGGCCCGCCCAAACTGCCGCCGAAAGTGTTAAAGGTCCGGGGAGCCTTGAGGTTGAAATTCAGAACGGTCGAGTCCAGACCGCTGTCCTGAAAGTACTCAAACCCACTGCCATGCAATTGATTGGTTCCGCTTTTGGTGACGAAGGTTACGTCGCCGATCTGGGCGAATTCCGCGTTGTTGTTGAACGCTGTGACTTTCATCTCGGCGATGTTTTCCATGGATGGGTAGGCGTCCTCGAGCGCGCCGTTGAAACGCACGCTGGCGGTCGAAATTCCATCCACCGAGAAGCCAGTCTGCGCTGAGGTTGCGCCCCCGACCGCAATATTCCCTTGCGAGTCCCTCGTTACCTCGGGAGATACGGCGAGAGCCGCCAGAGGACTGCTCGACACCGACCGGGAGTTGATCGGCAGCCGGGCGATGTCGTCATTGCTCTCCGTGTGGGACAATGTGCCATTTTCAGTGTTGACGGCCAGCGTGGACGCGCTCACTTCGACCGCCTGCACTTGCGCCGCTACGCTCAACGTAACGTTGACGCGCAAGGTCTGCCGGGCCGCCAACTCCACATGGTCAATCGTCAGCTTGGCGAAACCTTCCTTGGATGCTTCCATTGAGTAATGGCCAGGCTTGAGATTCTCGAACACGAAAATACCTTCGGTATCGCTGTTGGACGTAACTTCGGTGCTCTCCTCAAGACTGCGCAAGGTGACACGGGCGCCGGGGATCGCCGCGCCCGTCTGATCCATCGTGGTTCCGCGCACGCTGCCAAAGGTTGATTGGGCTTCGAGTCTTCCATCCGGAATACTACAGAAAGCGAGCACCGCGAGCACCGCCAATACGGAAACGCGATCACTGGTCTTCATCATGCACCTCCACGGGGAATTCGAAACTCGATATTCGAAATTCGCGGGTGCGGTCTCGGCTTCTCGTTCGGCGGCGCGCCTACGGAAGAAACCAATGCCTGCACCACTCGCGACGCTTGAATACAAAAGGAGGCCCACTTGGAGATCGAAGAATCATGTTTTGATGGGCGCCCTTTTGTACCCATTCATCGCAGGAGATATTCTGCTGACGAATTCCTAGTACGGGGATAAGGTACGGAGCGAAAATCGAGATTCGGAATTCGCCGCTAATGGGGAATCTGCAGTTTAGGTTTGCGATGTTCGAGCGGGGCATTCATGGTTTTGTAGGAAAGGTGCCGGCATGAAAACGCATGCGGGCGCCCGTGGATCCTGGTTCGCAAATTTCGGATTTCAGCTCTTGAATGTTGAGTATCAAGCACAAGGCAACTCCAATGTCGAAAAACCAGTATGGAGGGCGAGACGTCAAAAAGTCCTAAGCAGGGTGTAAAGAACTCATAAGGAAATCATTCAAAATTCTTATGGTGGGAATTAACACGATCGTTTCGTCATCAATGGTTGTAAGTGCTCCACAACTTTTTGCGCGGTCCACCGCGGAATTGAGTTTCGGCCGCAGAGAAATGTGAAGTGAACTGCGGAGGAAAAAGCGGTTTCTCGCCAAGGCGCAAAGTACGCACAGGCCGCAAAGAAGCGGGTCTTTCAGTTGTCGCCGCATCTTGACATCCTTCCTTGCGAGGTGATATGAACGCACGGTGCGTCAGGGATCGGGCACAATTCAAGAGATCCCGACAGGCGCTGGGATGACGTTGCTTTGAACGGTGTCGTCAAGTGTCGAGATCAGACGCGCGGAAGGAGACCTCGTTGTGGAGAAACTGGCGATTGAAGGCGGACCCAAGGCGGTTACCAACCGGCTGGCAGGCTGGCCGCAGTTCGATGAGAAGGCCATTGCGGCGGTCACGGAAGTATTGAAGTCGGGCAAGGTCAACTACTGGACGGGCAAGCGGGGGATGGAGTTCGAGAAGAAGTTCGCGGAATGGCAAGGCAGCAAGTATGCCATCAGCGTGGCGACAGGGACCGCCGCGCTGCATGTGGCCTTGAGCGCTTTGGAGATCGGACCGGGGGATGAGGTCATTGTTCCCAGCTATACCTTCATCGCCACGAGTTTTGCTGTGGTGCAGGCCGGAGCCATTCCGCGTTTTGCAGATGTGAACCTGGATGATCACTGCTTGAGCGTGGAGTCGGCGGAAAAGCTGGTGAACGCGCGTACGAAGGCCATCATGCCCGTGCACTTGTACGGGAACGTTTGCGACATGGATAAGATTCTGTCTTTCGCAAAACGCCACAATCTTCTCGTGATCGAAGATAATGCCGAGGCTTTTGGCGGGGAGTACAAGGGCAAGAAAACGGGTACGCTGGGGCACATCGCGGGTTGCAGCTTTTGCCAGAACAAGACCTTCACGACCGGTGGCGAGGGAGGGATGGTCACCACCGATGATGAGGAACTGGCGTGGAAGGCGCGTAGTTTTCGCGACCACGGTTACGACGTCAAAGAGCGATTGGCGCTGATGGAGCTGGAGCAGAAGCTTCCCTACATTCACAACATGGTGGGATGGAACTATCGCATGACGGAGATGCAGTCCGCCATCGGCCTGGCGGAACTGGAGCGCATCGACAACTGGAACATGCCCCGGCGCCGCCGTAACGCGCACATCCTGGTGGAGGCCCTCGCCGGACGGCCGGAAGTGAAGTACGCGCCGATCGATACAGCCGAGCGGCGGAACGGCTGGTACACGATGGCGTTCTCGCTGGATATCGAGAACATGCGATGCGATATTCAACAGTTCGTGCAGGCGGCGGTGGCGGAAGGGGCACCCTGCTGGAAGGTTTTTTGGCCGCAATGCCACACCGAGCGAGCTTTTCGGGAGTTCAACTCGTTCGGCAAGTCGGGGTTTCCATTCCGCTCGACAGAATATACAACGCCTTCGAGCGTGGATTACTCGCGGGTCGAGGTGCCCAATGCGGTCTGGCACGAGTCGCATACGTTTACAGTTTTTGCCTTTCCCACTTTCAGCGAAGACGACATGCACCAGATCGCGCGCGCGCTGGTGAAGGTCATTGGGGCTTATTCCGGGAAGGCGTAAAGATCTGCGCTAGGTCGCCCCCTTGGGGCTTTGTCTGGCTACCCCTGCGATGGAATCTACGACTGTAACCAACCCACCTCGTCTGCGCCGAGTCCTGACCATCTGGGATTTGGTCTTCTATGGGATTGTGCTGATTCAGCCCATCGCCCCGGTAGGAATCTTCGGCATCGCTCAGAAGATCTCGCACGGTCATGTCTCGACCGCGGTGCTAGCGGCGATGGTGGCCATGGCGCTGACGGCATTCAGTTATGGCCGGATGGCCGCTGTTTATCCTTCGGCAGGCTCCGCTTACACTTACGTCAGCCGGGGGCTGAACCGCTACGTCGGTTCCCTGATCGGTTGGGCGATGGTATTGGATTACCTGCTCATACCGATTATCAACGTGATTTACCCCGCGCTGACTTTCAAACGGCTTTTTCCGGCCGTACCGTATGCTGTGTGGGCGGTGCTGATTGTGGGCGTCATCATTTTCCTGAATCTGCGCAATGTGCGCTTCACGGCGCGCGCCAACGAGGCGCTGCTGGCGGTAGTGTGCGTGGTGGTGGCGGCATTCTTTTTCACCGCTGTCCGCTACCTCTTTCGCTTTCAGGGCTTCGGCGGGCTGATTTCCTTCGAACCCTTTTATTCGCCAAAGACTTTTGATTTCGGGGCGCTTCGCACTGCCACGTCGCTTGCCGCTCTCACTTACATCGGCTTCGACGGGGTGACGACGTTGGCCGAAGAGGTGGAAAATCCAAAGCGCACGGTGCCGCTTGCGACTGTGCTGGTGTGCCTGATCTGCGGAGTGCTCAGCACGCTGGAAGTATACTTGGGGGCGAGGGTTTGGCCCAACTACAACACCTTTCCAAACCTCGAAACAGCTTTCATCGATGTTTGCCTTCGGGTGGGAGGCGTGGTTCTGTTTCACGCCATGGCCGTCGTCCTTATCGTCGCCTGTCTCGGCTCCGGCCTGGCCGGGGTAGCCGGAGCAGCTCGCCTGCTTTACGGAATGGGGCGCGACAATCTTCTTCCGCGGAAGTTCTTCGGGCGGCTTGATCCCAAGCACAGTGTTCCTGCTCTTAATGCGCTGGCAATCGGTGTTCTCACCCTGATTGGCGCGCTGCTGATCAGCTACGAACGGGCGGCGGAATTGCTCAACTTCGGGGCCTTCCTGGCGTTTATGGGCGTCAATCTCACTTGCATTCGGCAGTTTTGCTTGCGCCCTGAGGCAGGGAGATCGCGCAATTTCTTTCGGGACTTGTTCGTCCCCGGGCTGGCGTTTGTGTTCTGCTTTGGGATCTGGTGGAGCCTGCCGCGGCCTGCCAAATGGGCGGGCGGGATTTGGTTCCTAGTAGGTGTCGCCTACGCAGCGGTCCGCACGCGGGGGTTCAGGTCGGCGCCGCCGCAGATGGATTTTGCGGATCTCTGAAGGCTGAATTCGAAATTCACCACCGATCGCGAAAGCGTTGGGATCGCCCCGGCGCCTGCCGTGCGCTGCCTCGCCTACTGCGTACTGCCTAACACGAATGTCCCCCTCACCAATGGGAATAAGAGCGACCTCAGGGGCTCCCCCGCCTCGTTTTGTGATAACATACCGTTCCAATGGGCATCTTCTCCGGACCGAAACCGGTGCGGGCGGTCGGAGCCCGCGACACCCGCTCCTAAACGCCAGACCAAGACTTCCTAGCTGATGTTGTAAGGGGGGTTGATATGCAAATACCTCACGAATGGGCACGGTCTCGGCTATGGCATGCGGCCGGGGCTTTTATCATCTTCGTCCTATGCTGTCGAACGGTTGCCGCGCAGCAATCGCCGCCAAGTGTGCGGATCGACCTGGAGCAGGCGATTCAGATGGCGGTGGCCCACAACCATTCCTTGAAGGCCGCTCGCACTCAGATCCCGCAAAGCGAGGCACAGGAAATTACCGCGGCCCTGCGGCCCAACCCCGTGTTCACTTACGACGACCTGTACGTGCCGATCTTCAATCCCGGCCAATTTTCTGCGAACTATCTCGACTCGACGACGGAGTTTGATCTCGGAATCAGCTATATGATCGAGCGAGGGCACAAGCGTCAAGCCCGAATTCAGGCGGCCAAGGATCAGACCTCGGTGACGCGCTCGCAGGTGAGCGACACGGAACGGGGGCTGACGTTTAACGTGGCGCAGCAGTTCGTCGCCATCCTGTTGGCCAAATCGACTCTGCAATTCGCCAATCAGGATCTTTCCAGCTACCAGCAGACCGTGAATCTCAGCTCGGAGCAGTACCGGGCGGGGGCCATCAGCGAAGGCGATCTTTTGAAAATCAAGCTGCAGTTGTTGCAGTTTCAGATGGACGTCTCCGCAAGCCCAGTTGAGCCTGGTGCAGGCTTACGCGAGCCTGCGGGCGCTGCTCGGGCACGATGCGATTCCGGCGGGATACGACGTGGTGGGCGACCTCGCTTACGAACCCTTGAAGCTCAATCAAGAGGACCTGCAACTCAAGGCGATCGAACTGCGGCCGGACTACGTGGCGGCGCAGCGAGGCGTGACCGCCGCCCAGAGCCAGTATGCTTTGGCGAAGGCGAACGGCAAGCGCGACTTGACCACTATGTTCGACTATAGCCACGTTGCGTCGACGAACAACGCCGGCCTGACCCTGAGCATCGAGATCCCGATTTTTGACAAGAATCAGGGTGAGATTGCGCGCAGCAATTACGCCATCGGCCAGGCGCAGGAGACCAAGACCGCCGCCCAGGAAACCGTGATGACGGACGTGGCCAACGCCTACGAGGCCTTCCGGATCGGAGACCAGGTGATGCATCTTTACCTCTCCGGCTACCTCAAGCAGGCGCAGGATTCGCGGGATATCAGCGAATACGCCTACAAGCGCGGCGCCGCCAGCCTGCTGGACTTCCTGGATGCGGAGCGCAGCTACCGCGCGACGCAATTGGCCTACCGGCAGGCCTTAGCCACCTACATGCTGGCCATCGAACAGTTGCGAGAAGTCGTTGGAACGAGGAAACTGCAATGAAAACAGCCCAAAAAACCCTCGAATGGAAAGCGCCGCAGGCGCTCTGGAGTGCGGCAGCTTGCTGCCGCTTTTGTGAGGCGAGCTTGCTCGCGATCCTCTCCGCGTGCGGCGTTCCAGCGCATGGCCAGCAAGCTGGGCTGGACGAAAGCGGCAGCAAGCTGCCGCACTCCAGAGCGCGAGAATTGCATTTCCCGGACGAGGTCTATAAAATCGAGTAATGGGTTTGGCTCGGCTTTTTGAACAAGTAAGGAGGTTCGTCAATTGATCCGCAAAAGATGGTTTGGCTCTCAAGTATGGAGCGGGGTTTTACTTCTTGTGGCAGGAGTGTCGATTGCCCGCGGCGTGGCAAGAAGCAAAACAAATGCCGTTGACGATACCGCCCTGGACGAGAAGATTACCACCTTCGTTCGCGCTCGATTTGGCATCCCGGACACGGTGAAGATAACCGCCTCGCCTTTTCAGGCGTCGAGTTTCCAGGGCTTTCTGTCGTCCACAATTACTACCGACGACGGCAAGCAGCCCAAGAATACCAGCGTGTTTCTCACGAGCGACCGTCACTATTTGATCGTGGGGCAACTCTTTGCTCTGGGAAAAGATCCCAAGACCGAAATCGTCCAGCACATCCGTCAGGAATTTAAGGTCCCTGAAACCACCACCCTCACCGTCGGGCCATTCCATGACTCGGGTATTCCCAACTTTCTGGCGACTTCGATTGCTGCGCAAAGCGACAAGGGGAAACAAACCGAGGATTTTTACGCTACTTCAGACAAGCAGGTATTCGTGATGGGTAAGATCCTGAACCTGGGCGTGGATCTGCGGCGCGAGGCGCTGCGAACCATGGCGACCGTCAACCAGCCTTCCCAGGGTCCGGCGCACGCTCCGGTGACCATCGTGGAATACGCTGACCTGGAGTGCCCGATGTGCGGGAAGCTCCATTTGTTTCTTGAAAATGACCTCCTGCCCAAATACGGGGACAAGGTTCGAGTTATCTTCAAGGAATTCCCCTTGGTTCAAATCCACGACTGGTCGCTCACCGCTGCCATTGCCAACGAGTGCGTCTACAAGCTCAAGCCCGAGGCTTTCGCTCCTTACCGCACGCTGATTTTCCAGAGCCAGACCACCACCAATGCCGCCAATGTCCGCGACAACCTCCTGTCTTATGCTGACCAGGTGGGAGTGGACCGCTCCAGCCTGGCAGGCTGCCTGGATTCCAAAGCTTCGATGCAGCGCATCGACGAGGGCACTAACGAGGCAAAACAGTTGGAGGTCCAGAGCACGCCAACCTGCTTCATCAATGGGCGAATGCTGGTCGGATTCGTTTCCCCCGATGCTTATTACAAGGCCGTCGATGCAGCTTTGCAGGAAGGGAAGAAGGGAACCAAATAGCCGCCGGTGCAGTAAACCCCGGGAGGCCTTTCACGCGGGAGTGATCGCGTGAAGCAGCAGGGCGCCCTCTTGTTTGAAGTCTCGCATCTGCTCCGCGTCGCGGAACCAGCGCCCCGTGTAAACCTCCGGGGTCGGCGAGCGGTCGGGAATGCGGCGGTGGTCGACAGCGCGGAATCCGGCTTGGCGGAAAAGCCCCACCCACTCTTCGGCGGACAATAGATGGGTTGGCACCTTCAACTGCCCGCCCCATTGATGGCAGTGCGGATTGTCGCGGTAGTAGTTGATGAGAATCCAGGCCTCGCCACCCGGCGAGAGCACACGGAAGATCTCGCGGACGCCTTGCGCGGGGTCGGGCCAGTAATAGGCGGACTCGACGGAGAGCACCTTCGTAAAGTGGCCAGTCTCCCAGGGAATTGCATCGACGCCCCCGCACGCAAAGGAGACATTCGACACTTGGGCGCTCAACGCCTGCGCCCGGCCGACCATGGCGTCGGAAACATCCATTCCCGCCGCCAAGCCGGTGGAAACGAGTGGCGCAATCCTGCGCACCAGCCAGCCCGTTCCGCAGCCCACATCCAGAGTTTTGTCCTTCTGATCAAATTCGATGAGCGCCAGCATCGGCTCGACGATTGGAAGATGAGACTGCTCCATATCGTCGCCGCGGCCCGCTTCCGCCCAGCGATTGAATTCCTCACGCAGGTGCTGCTCGGGCGATGGATCGGTCATGAGCAACCTACTAGCCCTGCACCTTCGTGAGCAACTCCACGAATTTCTGTTCGCGCTCGCCCTGGTCCAGTCCCAGTTGTTTCTCCAGAACCTGCGTGGTATTCATCGAGCAGAACTTAGGGCCGCACATGGAGCAGAAAGCGGCATCTTTGTAGGATTCGTTGGGCAGCGTTTCGTCGTGCATGGAGCGGGCCATTTCCGGGTCGAGGGAAAGGTCAAACTGCTTGTTCCAGTCGAAGAGGAAGCGCGCGTAGGAGAGCGCGTCGTCGCGGTCGCGAGCGCCAGGGCGGTGCCGGGCGACATCCGCAGCGTGGGCGGCAATCTTGTAGGCAATGATACCCTGCCGCACGTCGTTCTTGTCGGGGAGCCCGAGGTGTTCCTTGGGGGTCACGTAGCAGAGCATCGACGCGCCGTGCCAGCCGATCATGGCCGCGCCAATGGCGGAGGTGATGTGATCGTAGCCCGGCGCGATGTCGGTGACCAGCGGGCCCAGGGTGTAAAAGGGCGCTTCGTGGCACACCTCGATTTCCTTGTCCACCTGGAGCTTGATCTGGTCCAGGGGAATATGCCCGGGGCCTTCGATCATCACCTGCACATCGTACTCCCAGGCCTTCTTGGTGAGTTCGCCCAGGGTCTTGAGCTCGGCGAATTGCGCCTCGTCGCTGGCGTCCGCCAGGCAACCGGGGCGCAGGCCGTCGCCCAGGGAAAACGACACGTCGTATTTCTGGAAAATCTTGCAGATTTCTTCGAAGTGCGTATAGAGAAAATTCTCCTGGTTATTTTCCACGCTCCACTGGGCCAGGATCGCCCCGCCGCGGCTGACGATGCCGGTGATGCGCTTGCGCGTCATGGGAATATACTCGCGCAGCACGCCGGCATGGATGGTCATGTAATCCACGCCCTGCGCCGCCTGCTCCTCGATGACTTCGAGCATGATCTCGGGAGTCAGATCGCGCACCGCGCGACACGCGCGAAAGGGCTTCGTAAATGGGCACCGTTCCGATGGGAACAGGGCTGTGGCGCAGAATCGCTTCCCGGATCTCGTGAATGTCGCCGCCGGTGGAGAGGTCCATGGCCGTATCGGCGCCGAAATGCACGGCGGCGTGGAGCTTTTCAAGTTCCTGATCGATGTTGGAAGTGGTGGCGGAGTTGCCGATGTTGGCGTTGATCTTGCACTTCGCCGCAATGCCGATGGCCATGGGCTCAAGCTCGAGGTGGCGGATGTTGGCGGGAATGATCATGCGCCCGCGCGCCACCTCGGACCGGACGGTTTCCGCGGGAAGGCTCTCGCGCTTGGCCACATACTCCATCTCTTCCGTAATGATTCCCTGGCGCGCGTAGTGCATCTGCGTCACCACGGGCCCAGTGCGCTTCTTCACCCAGTCACTCCGAATTGGAGGCAACATAGACTTGTTCTCCCACCTACGAATTCCCACTTGTAGAGCCGATCTAAAGGTCGGCGCTACGACATCATCCCCGAGAATTCAGTTTAGCGCCTGTCGGGGCGTGCCGCAAGGTTGCGGACCTGTGTAGGGGCAGCCCTTGCGGCCGCCCTGGGCAATCCGTCAACTGACGGATTACCCCTGCGAAATTCTGCGCAGAGCCCTAGGCCTGCGCCTCACCACTCTCCGCGCTCTCTGTGAGGAGCGCCCTGAGCCCCTCCGGCGAATTCACGGGCGGCAGGCACGAGGACCCGACACAGACCAGCGCCAAAGGTGCGTCGGCAAGGGGCAAATTCGGCAACGTCGCGGCGAGCCCGGGAGGAAGTTCGCCGTTCTTTATCACCGCCGGCGGAAACGCGAAGACTCGCTTGTTCGCGCGCGGCGTCTGGTAAGCAGCGGTCAAGAGCTCGGATGTCCGCTCGTCTTTGGGCTCTCCGATCACCACGACTTCCAGCGGGGCCTCCAGGTGGTTGAGCAACGCCAGCCCGTAAGTGGAAGCAAACAGGCCGTATTCAGCAGCCTTCGACGCAAACAGAGCCAAAGTCTCTTCCGCCTTGGCGCGAAAATCCACACGCTCCGCAAGGCTGGCCAGGCGGTCGAGAACAAGGACCGCTACAGAATTGCCCGCCGGCGTCGGAGAATCCTGGAAGGGCTTCCGAGACATCGTCAGGTTTCCCAGCCGGTCGCTCAGGTCGCGAGCCGCGTCAAAGAAACCGCCATTCTGTTCGTCCCAAAAGCGGCGCAAAGTGATCTGCATCAACTGCTAGGGCGCGGTCAAAGTAGATAGGAGCGCCCGTGACCTCGTACGCGTCCAGCAGCGCGGCGGCCATGAACACCTGATCGTCAAGCAATCCCTCGACGCGGGCCTGTCCATTGACGAGGCTGTGGTACATCCCCTTTTCGGGATCGTAAGCCTTGGCGAGAAGCAGATCGAGCGCCGCCAGCGCCCGATCGCGCGCCTCCGCCAAGCCCAGAACCTTGAACGCCTCAAGCAGGGCGGAAATCATCATCCCGTTCCAACTGGCGTAAATAGTCTTGTCCACAAACGGCGTCGGCCGCTTGGCGCGCGCTTCCCGCAGCTTGGTCTTGGCCCTCGCCAGAATCCCGGCGATTTGCTCAGGCTTCAGCTCCAGGCGCGCAGCAATCGCTTCCACGGGTTGGTCAACGAACAGCACGTTCTTGGCCGGGTTGTGTTGCATTTCGCCTTGAGGCTCGATGTGGTAGTAGAGCGATGCCACGTGCGCTTCGAGCGGGTCGAGAACGGCCTGGGTTTCTTCCAGCGTCCAGGTGAAATAGTCGCCATCATCTTCCAAACTGTAGTCAGCGTCCTGGCTGGCGTAGAATCCGCCTTGCGGATCGGAAAGAACATTCTCCACGAACGAAAGAATGCCCAGGGCGATCTCCCGGAAGAAGCTGATTCCCCGTTACCTGATAAGCGCGCAGGTAGTTTCCCAGCAAGCCCGCGTTGTCATAGGCCATCTTCTCGAAATGAGGCACAATCCAGCGCTCGTCCACCGCATAGCGATGAAAGCCGCCCTCCAGTTGGTCGTAAACCCCTCCGCGTCCCATCTGCTCGAGGGTGTTGGTCGACTACGGCCAGCAAGCCGGCCTGGCGGGTTTGCGAGATAAGCCTCCAGCAGCAAGTCGAGGGCGCTGGGGTGAGGGAACTTCGGGGCGTTGCCGAACCCGCCGAACCGCGCGTCGTACATTCCCCCGATACTTTCGATGAGCGCGTCGAGAACTTCCTCTGCCTGCCGGCGCACCCTCACGGTGGAAACGCTCCACCCCGGCCAGCGCCTCGGAGATCTTCTGCGCGCTCTCCAGGATTTGCGCCCGCTGGGCTTTGTAGCTCTGTGCCACGGCTTCCAGCACGCGCCTCATGCCCGGCCGGCCGTATTGGTCCTCGGGCGGGAAATAGGTGCCGCCGTAAAACGGTTTGCCCTCGGGCGTGAGGAAGGCCGTCAGCGGCCACCCTCCTTGCCCGGTCAGAGCGCTCACGGCAGTCTGATATCTCGAGTCGATATCCGGCCGCTCGTCGCGGTCCACCTTTACCGCCACGTAGTGCTCATTGATCAGGCGGGCAACTTCCGGGTTCTCATAACTCTCCCGGTCCATCACGTGACACCAGTGGCACCAGACCGCCCCGATATCCAGAAGGATGGGTTTGTCCTGCTCGCGAGCCTGCGCAAAGGCTTGGTCTCCCCACTCCCGCCAGTTGACAGGCTGGTGCGCGGCACTGCGCAGATAAGCGCTCGCAGCTTGCGCCAGTTCGTTGGTGGGTGAGCTGGAATTCATCAGGCTCCTGGTGGAAGACAGAAACTGGAAAATGGAAAATAGAAACTGGCGAGTTCAAGACTCGTGCGACTGTCATCCGAGGCAGCTACATGTGACGAAGGATCTCTGCAGTTCGCTCAAACCAAAACTGCTGAGATTCTTCGCTTCGCTCAGAATGACAGCTCACCGGCGTTCTTCGGTCACTAATAGAGAAACGCAGGCACGGTTTCTATTTTCCAGTTTCCAATTTCTATTTTCCAATTTCCAGTTTCCATTTTCCGCCGTCACTGCACGCGAGACGGCTTGGGCGGCTCCTCTTCGGGCTGCGGTCATCCAGAGGTTTGCGTCCCGCAAAGCCCTCCTCGATTCCGTGCCAGTATCCGATGCGCTCTTCGCCGAGCTTCCAGCAGAGATAAACCTCCTCGCCTCGCCGCAGGCTTGGAAAGTCCACCAATCCCGTATCGAGATCCTTCACCACGCATCCGGTTTGTTGAATCTCGTCGACCGTCCGGCTCAACTGCTCGGCAATCTTTTCGCGCTGGGATTTCTTGTGGTTGAGCTCCGCGAAAGGCGGAAGCGAGCCGCCCAGCATCATGATCCGCAGCGACGCGTTGGAGATATCCGCGGTAATGCTGTCCAAGGCCTGCTTCTGCTTGCGCGCCTCCTCGAGAAACTGCCCGATCGCGGGCAACAGCTCTTCGGCTTCGTGGCGGTTGAAGTATTTTTCAGCCATAAGAGAGTCGACAGTCGACAGTCAACAGTTGACAGTCAAACTGCCGCGAACGTATCGCTGCCGATCAGAATGACAGTGCGCCCGGTGCGGCTCGGTGCTGACTGTCGACTGTCAACTGTCGACTGTCAACTGATTTCCAACATGCGCTCCAGCGCCACGCGCGCCCAGCGTTTGGTTTCCGGGTCCACCTCAACCTGGTTGACGACCTCTCCGTCCACCAGGCTTTCCAGCGTCCAGCAAAGGTGCTGCGGCGAAATTCGATACATGGTGCTGCACATGCACACGCAGTCGTCGAGAGGAATGATCATGCCGGTCCGGATGCTCCGCCGCCAGCCGGTTGACCAGGTGAATTTCCGTGCCCACAGCCCATTGGCTTCCCGGCGGCGATTCCACGATTCGCTTGATGATGTATTCGGTCGATCCCACTTCATCCGCCAACTGGCAGACTTCCCAGGAACACTCGGGGTGAGCGATGACGCGGATGCCGGGATGCGCCTGGCGCGCGCGCTCGACGTGTTGGGGCAGGAAGCGCAGGTGGACGGAGCAGTGTCCCTTCCACAAGATAGATGCGCGCTGTCCGCATTTCCTCCTCGGAAAGCCCGCCCGCTTCCTCCCGCGGGTTCCATACCGCCATCTGATCGAGCGGAATGCCCATGCGGTAGCCGGTGTTGCGGCCCAGGTGCTCATCGGGCAGAAACAGAGCTTTCTCTCCGCGCGCCAACGCCCACTCCATCAGCTTTCTGGAGTTCGAGGACGTGCACACGGCGCCGCCGTTCCGGCCCACAAAAGCCTTGATGGCCGCAGTTGAGTTGATGTAGGTGACGGGAACGATCTTCGCCGCCGGTCGCCCGGTTCAGTTCCTCCCAGCAGACCTCCACTTGCTCGAGGTTCGGCCATGTCGGCCATGGAACAGCCGGCGTTCAGGTCGGGAAGGATCACGATTTGGTGGTCGGCGCTCAGGATATCCGCGCTCTCGGCCATGAAGTGCACGCCGCAAAAGACGATGTACTTTGCCTCCGGCCGGGCGGCCGCCAATTGCGAGAGCTTCAGAGAATCGCCCCGGAAATCGGCGAACTTCACCACCTCATCGCGTTGATAGTGATGCCCCAGGATCACCAGGCGCGAGCCCAGCTCCGCTTTCGCGCCGGCAATGCGCTCGTCGAGCTCCTGCTCCGAAAGCTCCACGTAGAATTCCGGCAGCGGCATTTAAAACTGCCGTCGCCATATCGATCCCTCAAACTATTCTAACCTAAGTACGCACCCCTCATTGGGAACGCGTCGTAGGCAGTGGTCTACGTGGCTGCCCACCTGGTAACCACACGATTGCCTCCCAGCACCCGCGCATTTAGTCCCGTTAGCCCCCGATGTACACCATCGTGCGGTCCGGCTGAACGAAATCGGGCTCATTGATGCGGTGGCCGGGCTCTTTCTGGTAAACCGCATCCAGTAAAGAATCGCTCAATGTCGCTGTCGGTCGCTCCGTTGCGAACCAGGTGCCGCACGTCGTGCTCTTCCATCGAGAAGAGGCACGTGCGCAGCTTGCCGTCGGCGGTCAGGCGGATCCGGCTGCACTGCCCGCAAAAGGGAATGGAAACCGGCGCGATGATTCCAATTTCGCCCTGCCCATCCGCAAAGCGATAGCGCAGAGCGGTTTCGCTGGGAGAGTGCCGAGGGATCTCGACCAGCGGAAAAACCGGGTGGATGGCCGCAACGATTTCCCTGGCGGTCACCACCAACTCGCGCTTCCAGGCGTGGTCGGCGTCCAGGGGCATGAACTCGATGAAGCGGAGGACGATGTCGCGCCTGCGCGCGAGGCGGGCAAAATCCACAATCTCGTCGTCATTGAAGCCGCGCACCAGCACGATGTTCACCTTCACAGGCTTCAAGCCCGCCTCGAGCGCGGCATCAATTCCGGCCATCACTTTTTCGAGCGAACGCGGCGTGCGCGTGATGCGGGCGAACTTTTCCGGGTCCAGTCGAATCCAGACTCACGGTGACGCGGGGAGAGCCGGCCGCGGCAAGTTCCCCTGCCATCTCCGGCAGAAGGTAGCCGTTGGTGGTCATCGCCACATCCTCAAGGCCGTCGATTTGCCGAAGCGCGCGATGAAATCCACCACTCCCGGGCGCAGCAGGGGTTCGCCGCCCGTCACACGAACCTTGCGGATCCCCAGCCCCACCAGAACCCGGCTGAGGCGCAAGAACTCCTCCCAGCTCAGCAGATCGCGGTGCGGGAAATAGTTCTTCGGATCGGCGGACTTGCAGTAAACGCAACTGAAGTTGCACCGGTCCGTCACCGAAATGCGCAGGTCGTGAATGTCGCGGCCGAATTTGTCTTTCAGTGCCATCGCTGCAAACCGACCAATGAAACGTCACTCCGAGCCGCGTAGCGAATTGCCCTGTTTATTCCATGCCAGGCGAGATTGCTCGCTCGAATGGACATCCCGTATTGCTACGCCCCAAAAACAAAAAGACCTACACGCGTTTGGAGTAGGTCCTGTTCTCCTTTCCAAACACGGGAGGCGGCTCGATTTCTCAAGTCACCCTATCGGCCCGCAAGGCTTGGACTTGTGTTGTGCCTTTAGCGCCCCGGGCTCGGAGAACACTCTTATCCTAAAAGATTAGATGAACGGATGCAATATAAGGTTCTTGATCGTACCAAGGCAGGTTGGTTATCAAGGAACTTGGTTGCGGATATGTTTACTCGTTGGGTGGCATTTGCCGCGCGCAGTTTCGGTCCAGTGAACCTTCACTTTTCGAGGCCGTAATCCGCGCGGAGCGCATCGACGCTGGTGGTGCGCCCCGCTTCACTATCGGCCAGCCCTGATTCGATGGCCTGCCGCACGTAAATCTTACGCATCAGGTCATCCCAGGTAGAGCGCTCCGGCATTTTTTCGATTAGCTTTCGACCCTCCTCTTTGATGTTGGCTGTTGCCATCCGCAGATCCTCCTTGCTCCTTGAGAGTGCCTTTCGACTTCCCCTCGTGGGCCTCGCGCACCAAGGCGCCTGCCAGCCGCGAGTCAGGCAATTGTCCTGAGTCCAGGTTCCCATCCTTTTCGGACAACCACCGAAGCTGGACCTCGCTGGAAGTCGCGAGTGACCAGAGTTAATCCTTGGCAATGGCGGTGGCGCATCATCAGGATCACGCTCACCCACCGACACCGCGTTTGCGAGGTCGGCCCACAGCGACGCGTGCACCCTGAATAACGCGACTGATGAAGATCAAAATCGACCACCGGGAACTGAGCCCAAAAAGTCCACGAAGGCCTGACGGACAATTCCGTAGATGTTATATTCCTTCTGCGGAATGGGATGTTGACTATAGGGAGGAGTTTGAGGGGTGGTGGAACTCTCTCAGCGAAGTGGCGCTGGTGGGTGTCCTCGCCCGATGAATTCACTGCAGCGGTACGGCCCGGCAAGCGGAGACCTCACTGCCGAAATAGCTACATCCGCCTCCCCATAAACAATTGTTATCGCATCCGGGGAGAACCGGGTGCTCCGCGTTCGACCCAGCGATCAGCCATTCTGCTCCTGGGAGGTGATAAGACCGGTGACGATAGGTGGTACGAGAAGTTTGTTCCGATAGCCGACCGGCTCTTTGACGAACATTTGGCCGCAATTGAGAAGGAGTCTTAAACCATGGCGAGGAATTTCAAGGAACTTCAGGCGAGAACGTCACCTGAGACCCGCGCTCGTTCTGAGGCCAAGGCCGAGCGAATGATCCAGGAGATGCCGCTGGACGAGTTGCGCACGGCGCTGGACCTGACGCAGGAGCAACTGGTTGAAGTCCTGCACGTGCGGCAGGCGGCCATCTCAAAAGTCGGCCACGGTCGGACATGTTCATCAGCACTTGCGGAGAATCTCGAAGCCATGGGCGGTGAACTTGAAATCCGCGCCGTCCTCCCCGGCGGCATCGTGCGCATCAGCCAGTTCGGAGAACTGCGCAAACCCCATGTTGCCGTGCCGAAATCCGCTCGTAATAAGACCCCAATGTTACACTTTGGAGGTCAGCCGTCAAAAGAAAAAGGCCGGCTGCGCGTGAACGCGGCCGGCCCCTGTTTTCCCCACAATCCAACCCTGGAGTTAGGCGGGAACTTTTTCGTCAACCTCTGGGGAGAGTTCCGGCGCGGGGGCGCCAATCTGGACAAGTTCGCCCTTAGGCTGCTTCAAGACCATCTCTTCATAGTACTGACGGGCTTGTTGCTCTTCCCAAGCGGTCTTGCGGCGTTGACGCTCTTCTTCCGCGGCGGTGATCGGGATGTCGTGCTCTTTCGAACGTACGCGGGCAGCATCCTCGGCGTTGACTTGGAGCGAGATCTGCTGGTCTTGCAGTTCGACCGATTTGCCCTTGGCGTAAATCTGGTGCTTGCCGTGCGTCTTGTACCACTCCGCTACGGTCGCGTTTTTGTGCATGTTCTCGAGGATCTTCCGCCAGCCGATTCCCGTGTTGTAAGCGCAGAAGGAAATCTCGCCCTGCTGCGTGGCATAGGGGATGATGCACATCTCGGTGCGGCGGAAATCGTAATTGAACAGGTCCTGGAACCACATGCCGGCGATGAAAAGGAAGTTCCAGGGATCGGAGCGGCGCTTGAGCGCGTCTTGATAGGTGCGATTCGGGTCCGAGGCGCCGTACTTCTTCCTGGCCCGCGCCTCGCCCGTTAGCGCAAAGGACTTGTCGAATTTCTTGAGCAGGTCGACCAGGGCCAAGCTCTTTGGCGCCCGGAAGGGCTTGTAGTTCTTGAGCAGCGCCAGGCCCATCATGAAGTTCGAGAACACCTTGCCGCGTCCTGCGTCAGTGATCCCCCGCATATCCGTCACCAACTGGGGAATGTCGAGGAACTGGGGAACCGGCGCCCACTCCTTAGTCTCCTTGTTGATCATCAGCGCCGTGCCCACCCCGCAGTTGGGGTGGCAACCGCAGCTCACCTGTCCCCACTGCGCTTCGGGGCCGTGCACCAGGTCGGCAAAGTCGGCAAAGGCCCCCATCAGGGAGATGGGGAACCAGTCGCGCGTCGGCTCAGTGATGCCCGTCTGCTTTTTCACGTCCAGCGCCAGGTGCGACAGCGTGTACCGTTGGCGCTTGCGGCGTTGTGGCGTGATGTCCTCGTCGCGTCCCGTAAAACTAACCGGCTGGAAAGCTACGAAGGCAATCTTCTTTGGGTTTTCGCGGGCGAAGTTGACGATGGGCCCGACCTGGTCGTTGTTCAGGTTATTGACGATGGTGGTGACCAGGATGATCTCGATGCCCGCCTCGTGCATGTTCTCGATAGCGCGCAACTTTACGTCGAACAGGTTGCCAACCTGGCGATGGCTGTTGGCGTCGTTGCCGACCCCGTCAAACTGCAAATAGGCGTAGCGCAGGCCCGCCTCGAAGGCGCGCTTGCAGAACTCTTTGTCCTTGGCAAACTCGATTCCGTTGGTGGCGGCTTGCACGCTGTTGTAACCGCATTTGCGCGCATAGCGGATGGCGTCGATGAAGAATGGCGACATGGTGGGTTCGCCGCCCGAGAACTGCACCGACATCTGCCGCCGGGGCTTAATCTTGGTGGCATTGTCGAGGATTTGCGTGATGTCTTCCCAGGTGAGCTCGTGCACAAAGCCGACTTGGTTGGCGTCCATGAAACAGGGATCGCACATCATGTTGCAGCGGTTGGTCAGGTCCACCGTGAGCACTGACCCGCGCCCATGCTTGATGGTGCTGGAGCCGTGGTTGTGCAGGCCTTCGTCGTTGTGGGCGCGAATGTCGCGGCCGGGAAAGTTCTTTTCGATCCAACTCAGAAAACTCGCATCCACCGCCATCTGGTCTTCGAAGTGGCCGTGAATCGGGCAATCCTTCACCATCCAGACCTGTCCATCCCGCTCGACAATAGTCGCCTTGATTTCACCCACCTTCTCGGAGAGGAGCATTTGCCAGTTCCGTTCCCCGCTCAAGATCTTCTCCCGCGCTTCCTTCACGCATTGCGGACAAAGCGAGTCGGTCTCGCGAGGCCACCCGAGTGGTGGTTTGGTCTTTTGCCATGATTTCAGAATTGGCTTGTCGGACCAACGGGGGATAAAAGTGGGTCCAGGACGATACTTGTTGAAGAACTGGACGGTATTGAACAGCACTCCAGCCGTCGAGGAAAGAGCTTGGTCGGCGTACTTCATCAGCCGCTGACCTCGGATTCTTGGCATAGTCGTTTTTCCTCCCGAAATCGACACTCCGCATAGCTCGCGGAAAGGCTGAGCAGGCATAGCCTGCGGAAGTGCCTGAATGCAAAAGCTAATGGTACAAAGAAACTGACGAGTGTCTAAGGAGATTCTGCCGAATGGCAGTATTTGCGGCCCATACGGTACAAATAGTCGATTGAATCGCTACCAGATACCGCCTTCCCCATCAACGCGTTGTCAAGATTCGTGCCTTACGGGCAGACCCTAGCCCACCCTGCTGCGCTGCCCTCGCCACGCATCGGAGGCCTGCATCAGAAGAATCGGGGAACGTCACGCAAGGCCGGGTGTGCGCCGATTTGACTTGTAGCGCTGACCTTCAGGTCAGCATCGGACAGGCCTTCCGACGTGCCGGCCTGAAGGGCGGGGTTATATCCAATCCGGCAGACTGCCGAAACATGTCCTGTCCTGCGGGACGCGGTGAGTGTACACTAGGGGGCCGTCATACTCGTGCATTCTCGGAGGACTCATGCAATCACCAAAGACCACAGCTACACAAGCCTCGTTGCTTGAGGTGCATCTCACGACGCCGTCTTTCCCTGTGTCCGCTGCTTCTGCCGCGAGCGGCCACCGTCTGTCCCGCCGTGAGTTCATTGGCAGTGCTCTCGCCGTGACCGCCGGCGCCATGATGAGCCGCGCCAGCCAAACGCCGCGCTGGCAGATCGGTTGTTATACGCGGCCTTGGGCGGAGTTTGACTATCATGCCGCATTCGACGGCATCGCCGCCGCAGGCTTCAAGTATGTGGGCCTGATGACGACCAAGAGCAAGACCAGCCTGATTATCTCTATGGCGACCACGCCCAAGGAGGCCGCCGCCATCGGCGGAGAGGCAAAGCAGCGCGGCCTCAAGATAATCTCGATGTGGGCGGACGATGCCGCCATGGGAACCGCCGGCGGACTCAAGCGTCTGATTGACAATTCGGCGGCCTGCGGTTGTCCTTACCTCTTGTTGGGTGGGACGGACGAGCAACACGCGGATGCTTACTACAAAGTCGTCTCCGAGTGCTGCGATTATGCCAAGTCCAGAGGAGTCGTCCTCACCCTCAAACCGCACGCCGGCAGCAATCCCGACGGCGCGTCGTGCCGCAAGACGATTGATCGGATCGGCCAAAAAAGCTTTCGGCTCTGGTACGACCCCGGGAACATCTACTACTACTCCGACGGGAAGCTCGACCCTGTGGACGACGCCGCGACTGTGAACGGCGTAGTGGCGGGCATGAGTGTGAAGGACTTCCGCGCACCGAAAGAGGTGGAGATAACTCCGGGCACGGGAATGGTGAACTTCCCGAAGGTGATGTCCCGTTTGGAGAAGGGCGGATTCACGCACGGTCCGCTGGTCGTTGAGTGCCTCGACCACGGCGACTTGGCCCACGTCAACGCCGAGGCCTTGAAAGCTCGCCGGTTTTTGGAAACTCTCACCGGCCAGAAAACCTAAGCAATGGGAGCACGCCATGGCGTGCTCCTATCACGAGAAATGTGGTGCGGAGGGCGGGAATCGAACCCGCACAGTCCTTGCGGACCGAGGGATTTTAAGTCCCTTGCGTCTACCAATTCCGCCACCCCCGCACGTTGAACCTCAAGGACTCGGTGAGTGTCCTCGATTTCGGATTCTACCACTGCATTAGAAACTGGAGTAGGCTGATATTCAGCCGCCCGACTCTCGCTGCCTAATGATAGGTCCACGAGGTGGAAGTTCCGTGTTGCCGCTTGGGCGAGGGCGCCGGATCCGAGCGGCGGCAACTCCGCCAGAGAGAGGTTGTAATGACGAACAAACACGAGAAGTCAATGCTGACGCGCCGGGCGATGCTGCGGGGCGCTGCGGCTGCGTCCATGCTTGGTCCCATATTCAAGGCGACGGAAGGTTCGGTGAGTGCGCAGGAGGGCGTGAATCGCAATTCGGCGCCCAGCGGGCTGAAGATCACGGACATGCGCGCCTGCCGGTTGGCCACCAATTACGACTATCCCCTCATCAAGATATACACCAACCAGGACGTTTACGGTCTGGGCGAAGTGCGCGACGCCGGGGTGGAAGGTATCGCTCTCGTCCTCAAGGCGCACCTGCTGGGCCAGAATCCTCTGAATATCGAGGCCAACCTGAGAACGCTGCGTGAGTTCGCCGGCCACGGACGCATGGGCGGCGGCTACAGCGCGGTGGACATGGCCCTGCACGATATCGCCGGCAAGGTTTACGGCGTCCCGGCCTACCGGCTCCTGGGCCAGAAGAGGCATGACCGAATTCGCATCTACGCGGACACTACCGCCCACCCCGACCTCAAGGTTTACGCGGAACGTATGCGCAAGCGCAAGGAGATGGGGCTCACCTTCTTTAAGATGGATTTGGAAACCGAACTGGTGAAGGACCGCCCGGGCGCGGTCAACGATCGCGGCGTCGCCACCGACAAAGGCCTCGGGTACCTCTGCGAATTCATCGCCGCCATCCGCGATGTGATCGGCTGGTCGGCCCCCCTGGCCGCCGACCATTTTGGGCCGCTCAATGTGCAGGATTCCATCCGCTACGCCAAGGCCTTCGAACGCTATCAGCTTGCCTGGGCCGAGGATATCCTGCAAATTGGCGAAGGCAATCATTACCCTTGGCAGAACTGGCGCGCCTACAAGATGATCACGGAATCGAGCACGACGCCGATCAATACCGGCGAGGACATCTTCGGGCTGGAAGAAGGCTTCCAGCCGCTCCTGGATAACCGCGCCGTGAACGCGATTCACCCGGACATCGAAACCTCCGGCGGGTTGCTCGAGACCAAGAAGATCGCCGATTATGCCGAACTCGCAGGCATTCAGGTCGCCATGCACCACGCCGGATCGCCCATCGGCGGGTTCGCGGGCTATCACTGCGCGGCCACTTTTGGCGAGAACTTCCTGGCCATGGAGAACCACGCGCTTGACATGCCGTGGTGGCAGGACCTGGTCACCGGTATCCCCAAGCCCATCATCGACAAGGGCTACGTGACCGTTCCCGAGAAGCCCGGGCTGGGCCTGGAACTCAACGACGAGGTGGTCAAGGAGCACCTGCGCCGGCCTGGATACTTCGAGCCCACGCCCATGTTCGACGACTACATCGTTTCCGGATTTCGCACCGGCGGCCCTTGGCCTCATTATGATGAAACGGGCAAATGGTGTAACTGCGTGACCTTCGAGTAAGGCGCCCCTGGAAGGAAGGGGCTTTAGAGACTGCGGAGAAAGCCCCGGGCTGTCATCCTGAGCGGAGCGAAGGATCTGCATTTGTTTGTCTTCAAGGAGATACTGCAGACGCTTCGCTTCGCTCAGCATGACAGCTAACACTGGGGCTCGTCTGCGGGTTGTCGCAGACTGCCAGCTCATGGGATTCCGCGCCGGCCCCTCCTCTCGCCCTTTATGCCACACTGCTAACCGGCCTGCCCAAGCGACGTCTTAATACCAAGAACATCGGGCCTAAAGCTCGTCCCAGTTGAGAGGGAGTGTGCTATGACTGCACTGATCCAGGATCTTCGCTACGGTTTGCGCCGCGTGCGGCAGTCGCCCGGCTTCGCGGCAGTCTGCGTGATCACGCTGGCGCTGGGCATCGGCGCCAACACCGCCATCTTCACTCTGCTCAACGCTGTGATGCTCAAGAGCCTGCCGGTCTCGAAACCGGGCGAGCTCTACAGACTGGGCAACAGCGGCAATTGCTGCGTGCTCGGCGGATTTCAGGACGACTGGGGCATCTACTCGTATCCTCTCTACCAGCAGTTTCGCGATCACAATCCCGAGTTCAGCGAGATGGCCGCCTTTCAAGAGGGTTTGCAGAACCTCAACGTGCGCCGCGCCGGGGCTTCGGGCCCCGCCGAACCGTACATTGGAGAGTTTGTTTCGGGCAACTACTTCTCGACGCTGGGTGTCGGCGCCTTCGCGGGCCGGGCCATCTCGCCTGACGATGACAAGCCCAACGCCCCGCCGGCTGCGGTGATGAGCTACCGCACCTGGCAACAGCACTTCGGGCTCGATCCCTCGGTCATCGGCGCCACCCTGAACATCGACAATCTCGCCTTCACCGTGATTGGAATAGCCCCTCCGGGATTCTTCGGAGATCAGTTGCGTCCGGATCCTCCCGATTTCTGGTTGTCTCTGGCCGCCGAGCCGGCCCACGATGGGGAGACCGCATTGCTGAACAGCGCGGGAATGCACTGGCTCTACATCATCGGGCGCTTGAAGCCGGGGGCCAATCCGGCGAGCGTTCAATCGAAGGTCACCGCACAGCTCCAGAACTGGCTGCGCACCCAGCCTGACCTCTCGGCCAAGGACCGCTCGCAAATCGAGAAGCAGCACATCGTGGTTGCGTCCGCCAAGAGCGGGGCCGCCAACCTCCAACAGGACAGCGCGGAAGGTCTGCACCTGCTGGCGATCGTTGCCGGCCTTGTGCTGCTCATCGCGTGCGCCAACATTGCGAACCTGCTGCTGGCGCGCGGCGCCGCCACACGCTTTGAGACGGCCATTCGCGTGGCCCTGGGCGCGCCACGCCGCAGGCTGATTCGGCAGATCATCACAGAAAGCGTGCTCCTGGCGGTTCTGGGAGGCCTGGCCGGGCTGGGCGTGGCTTTTGCCGGGGCGCGCGCCATCCTGCTGCTGGCTTTTCGCGGCGCGAACTTCATCCCCATCGATCCCAGGCCCTCGCTGGCCGTGCTCGGTTTTGCCTTCCTTCTTTCGCTCGTCACCGGAGTTGTTTTCGGGGTTGTGCCCGCGTGGATCACTTCCCACTCCAATCCCATCGAGGCGCTGCGCGGCGCCGGCCGCTCCACGCGCGAGCGCGGGTCGCTGGCCCGCCGGTCTCTGGTGGTGGTGCAAGTCGCCCTTTCGGCGGTGCTGCTCATCGGCGCCGGTCTGCTCACCCAATCGCTTCGCAACCTGGAGAATCAGAAGTTCGGCTTCGAACCCCAGGGCCGCGTGATCGTCAGGTTGAACGCCAACCTGAACGGCTACAAGCCGGAGAAACTGTACGGACTCTACCAGGAGATCGAGCGGCACCTGATGCAAATCCCCGGCGTGATAAACGCGAGCTACTCCCTTTACAGCCCCATGCGGGGTGACAACTGGGGTCTCGGCATTCATATCCTGGGCCATCCGCCGGACGAACAGATCGGCGCCTCGTTTGACCGCATCGGGCCGCATTTCTTCGAAACCATCGGCACGCGCCTCGTGCGCGGCCGAACCATCGGGGACCAGGATACGCCGAACTCGCCGCAGGTCGCGGTGGTGAACGAAGCGTTCGTGCGCAAGTTCTTCCATAACGCGGACCCGATCGGCAAGCGTTTTGGAATTGGCGATATCCGCAACGCGGGGGACTTCGAGATCGTGGGCGTGGTGGAAGACGCGAAATACCAGGACGCCCGCCACACCGCCTACGAGACGTTCTTCATGCCCTTCCTGCAAATGGCGAAAGACCCGAAGCTCGCGTTCATGATCGGTTCGCATTACATCGGCGACATCGAACTGCGTGTCGCCGGCCAACCGCAGAACCTCGAGCCCGCGGTTCGCCGCACGCTGGCCGAGATCGATCCCAATTTGAACGTTCTTAACGTCATCAGCCTCCAGGAGCAGCTCACCCGGAACTTCAACCAGGACCGCCTGATCGCGCGCTTGACGGAACTCTTCGGCCTGCTGGCGCTGCTTCTCGCCTGCGTGGGACTGTACGGCGTCACCGCCTACTCGGTGGCTCGCCGCACCGGCGAGATCGGCATCCGCATGGCGCTGGGCGCGAACCGCTCAAGCGTGGTGGGGATGGTGTTGCGCGGAGTGCTCGCGCAACTCGGCTTGGGCCTTGTGGCCGGACTGCCGGTGGCGCTTGCCGGCGGCCGCCTGCTCAGCAGCCAACTGTATGGCGTCAAGAGCCACGACCCGGTGATCGTGGCCTCCGCCGCCATCGTGCTGGCAGCTTCCGCCCTGCTGGCTGGACTCGTCCCCGCCCGGCGAGCGGCTTCCATTGAACCCATGCGCGCCTTGCGAACGGAGTAGCCCCGCCACGCACAAGCCGTGATAGCACGACAGCCTCTAGAGAAAAGGGCGCACGGCCGCGACCCCACGCCGCATCCGGATTTCGTAGGGGCGAGGCGGCGCCTCGCCCCTACCCCCGCAGGTTATCGATGGGACAGGGTATGCAATTTGGGCTTGATTCGAACGAGCCGGCGACGTACGGTTGTAAGCAGGGGCGAAGATCGAAATCCGGACCTCGGGGTGAGCATGAGCGTCGTCAGGGCTCTCGTGGGAATCGGCTGCGCGTTGTTTCTGGCTGGCGCCATCTATGCTTTCCAGCGCCCTTTTCGCGAATATCCGTCGGTCGAGTACGGTTTCGTGCAGTTGCCACCGGACTGGAAGGAGAAGGGCGAGTGGACCTTCGCCCGGCTCATGTATCCGCCCGGGCCCAACGACGGCTATCGCGGCCGGTTTGACGGAGACTGGCGGCTGGGGCTCTCCCTGTGGACTCAGGACTTTCCGCGCGCCGACCGGAACCTGGCCCAGGCCGTGCGGCGTTTGACTCGCATTCAAGCGCGCTCCGTCGAGCAGGCGGTGAATCTGGAAGATGGCGACGAGGTGTTCAACTGGCCCTGGCTTTACGCCGTCCAGACGGGTGAATGGGGTTTGACCCCCGACGAGGCGAAGGTGCTTCGCGAATACCTGCTGCGCGGCGGCTTCTTCATGGCCGACGATTTCCATGGCACCGAGGAATGGGAGGTGTTCGAGAGGAGCATGAAGCTGGTCTTCCCGGACCGTCCCATTGTCGAGATTCCCGACTCCGACCCGATCTTCCACACCATCTTCGATCTGGATGACCGCTACCAGATTGTGGGCGCGGAGCACCTGTACGAGGGCTCGAAGAACGGCGGCAAGGTGGCGCACTGGCGAGGCATTTACGACGATAAAGGCCGCATCATGGTGGCCATCACCTTCAATTCGGACGTGGGCGACTCCTGGGAATGGGCGGGCGATCCGCGGTATCCGCAGAAGTATTCCGAGATGGGAATGCGGCTGGGCGTGAACTACATCGTCTACGCCATGACGCATTGAGCCTGCGATGTCCCGAAACGCCACCTGGCCTACACCAACCGACTCCCTCCGGGGTTATATGCAGCTTTCTGCATATATGTGTCAAAATGCTACAGTCTAACCCCTGATTTTCACAATGTGAAAACTCCTCGTCTCGCCAACCCTTTGATTCCATTGCAATAAAGATTGATTTTTGCATTATTCTCAGCATTTCCCATTTTCTCATTTTCATTTGATAGCCTGGAAGATGGGGGATTATCGGTTGTAGCGGCGGTCTCCGACCGCCGTCGGCGCCCCGTACGGGCACGCCATGGCGTGCCCCTACAGAAAGGAAACGAGACATGGAAGATTCAAATGCTAGCCAGGCGACAAGCCAGTCGCCCATCATCAACAGCCCGTCGCCAACCGGCAGGCGCGGCGGCCCGCGCACGGCGAAAGGCAAGCGGCGCTCGTGCCAGAACGCTCACAAGCACGGGCTTTATACGGACGAGAGCTTTCTCGAAGGCGCCGCCCTCGAGCTGGGCGAGGACCCGCGCCAATTCCAGCGCCTCCTGAAGGGCTTGATCGAGGCACGCCGGCCCGTGGGGGCTCTCGAACTGGCCGTCCTGGAGGACATCGCGCTGCTGCTTCTGAAGAAGGGTCGCGTGGACAAGGCGGAGTTGGCCGTCCAGGTCTCGAACCTGCACCAGCACGATCTCGAGCGCCGCAAACAGATGATCCAGGTAGGCCACAACAATAGCGACATCGAGGAGTTCGAGGCGCGCGAACACGGCCTGCGCCGCGCGATCGGCAGCCCCGGCCAGTACGAGCAGGTGCTCACCCTGCTGGGGGGCCTGCTGGGCATGGTCGACTTCAACGAATTCGACCGCATGAAGGAAGCGATGCGCACCCTCTACGGCACGGAACACACTCTGCGGGGCGCGGAGATGGACACGCTGCGCGCCCAACTCTGCCGGACCAAGCCCGAGGACGAGAGCTTCCAGCCGCTGAAGAAGGCCCTCCTGCGCTTGGTGGCGGCAGAGGGCGGGGCGGTGGAGCGGGAGTACGAGATCTTCCTGCAAGAGCACGTGACGAACACGCGGTCGGCGCGGGTGGCGGCGACGGCGCCCTCGCACGCGCAGTGGGCGGCCATCATCCGCCAGCAGAACTCGCTGAACCGGCAACTGGAACACAAAATACGCTTGCTGATGGAGTTGCAGCGGGAGCGGAAGGACGAAGAGCAACTTCTCGAGAGCCTCGCAGCGTCATCGCCGCCGGATGCGGGCGACCCGCAGGGCGGCGGTCAACCAGCCCTAACCCCTCCTTATCAAGGAGGGGAACCGGGGGGTGCACCACCTTCCGCGACCGGGATGGCGCAGACCTTGTCTTGTGAGGTCTCGGATGCCCCGCAGGGACAGGTTGGAACGGAGAGTTCGAATCAGCCAGTGACCGAAGAACAGGGCGGCGTGCTGGAGGAAAAAGGGACAATAACTTCAGTTAGCGCCGCAACGGCAGCGCTGCTCGTCTGGATCGGCTCGGTCCTTGCCGCCGCCTTTGACAACATCAAAAATCGTGGGAACGAACTCAAAGATTTATTGCAAAGACAGGGGATAACCGAAATAGCGGCCTCAAAACGAACTCATTTTCGCGAGCAAAACGTGCGAATCAAAGCGAAAAAGAGTACGATTTCAGGCGCAAGACGCGCCGTAGTACGGGCCGGCCGCACATGTACGCCGCGCCACTCACAAGACACGTTGTCACATAACCGGCCGTTCGGGCGGTGGGCGGTGCGCGCAACCCTCGTGGCGGCCCGAGGGAGGGCACAAATGTCGCCCTTCTGACGCGATCTCCGTACGAATTGGAAGCCAAACTATGAATTCACTCGAGCGAGTGCAAGCTGTAATCAGCGGCAAGACTCCGGACCGCATCCCGGTGTGCCTTCACAATTTCATGATGGCGGCACGAGAGGCGGGGATTCCGATGGAACGGTATCGGGTTGATCCCAATGCAATCGCCCAAACCCATTTGCAGGCCTGGGAGAAATACGGCCACGATTGCCTCTTGATCGACACGGACACCACGCTTCTGGCGGAGGCCATGGGCGCGCAGGCGGAATGCGCCCCGGACGAACCCGGCCGGATTGTGCGCCCGGCCATTCGGAGCCTTGCGGAGGTCGACCGGCTGAAGGTCGTCAACCCGGAGTCTCAAGGCCGCATCCCCGCGCTGCTCGAAGCAGTGCGCCTGCTGGCGCGCCAGGTGGGCAACGAGGTAGCGATCCGCGGCAACGCGGACCAGATGGCTTTCGACCTTGCCTGCATGTTGCGCGGCACGGAAGAGTTCCTGATGGAACTCGCGTCCGAGCCCGAGAACCCGGCCATCCGCGAGCTTCTCGAGATTTGTTTCGAGAGCCACCTCGCCGTGCATCGCGCCTTGATCAAAGCGGGCGCTCACCTGACCTCGCTGGGAGACAGCCTTGCCGGCCCCGACGTCGTTTCCCCCAAAACGTTCAACCGGTTTGCCCGGCCGTACGAGGCACGCCTCGTGAAGACGCTCGTGGGGGAGGGAATTTTCACGGTTGTCCACATCTGCGGCGATACCACCAAAATCCTTCCCGACCTGGCGGAATACGAGTTCTGCGGCTTCGAACTGGACTACAAGACAGAAGCCGCAATGGCTAAACGCACCGTGGGCGCTCACCACGTTCTTTTCGGGAACATCGATCCCAGTGGCGTCATCGCGCGCGGCAGCCCCGAGGAAGTTCGGGCGGCAACCCGGCAACTGATGTCGGCCTGGAAACCCGGCGGCCTGTTTGTGCTGAACGCCGGCTGCGCCATCCCGCCCACCACTCCGCCGGAGAATATTCATGCGCTCATCGCAACCGCGCATGAAGAAGGGATTTATGGATAGCCTAGATAAGCCCTGAAAGGGCGATCTGCGGTCCGGATCGTGGACGGGTTTTTCAAGTTCTGAGATAATAGACACGAGGATTTGACATGAACCACAGTGCCACTCCCATCTTTGACCTGAGCCCCGCGGAGAAGTTACAGCTTGTGGAAGATCTGTGGGACGACATTGCATCGACGCCCGAGGCTGTACCGGTCCATGACTGGCAGAAGATTGAATTGGCTCGAAGAAAGGCAAATCTGCAAAACAATGCGGTCGCGGGACTCGAGTGGGAAGAGGTTCAACGAAGGGTCCGCAGTCGCCATGGCCGCTAAGCCGCTGTTCATCCCCGAGGCCGGGCAGGTCGTTGTGGATCTCTACGGTTGCTAGGCTAGTGTTGGCCGACCAGCCGATCGTACTCCGCGTGCGGCCCGACCCAGAACCACACGATGTCTTGGCCGTGTTCCACGGCAAGCGCGCGGTAGTGTAGGCCCACCCGCACCGACCAGAAGCGTCCGATTCTCTTGAAGTGCAAGGCAGGATGTCGTGGGTTGGCTAACAGTAGTTTGTATGAGTCGTCTGCGAGTTGCTGAACGTCTTCAGGAAGATTGCGATAGCAAAGCCAGAACTTCGGGTTGGCTCGGTGTCTCAACGGTCGGTGCAGCGCCCTTCGCGCAGATCGCGCAATGCCTCATCAGCAAGCGTATCAAGGCGACCCGTCGCGATGTCTTCCTCGATCTGCCGATCCCAGGCGGCAGCGTCCAATTGGGCGAACCAGGCCCGGAACGCGGCGAGATCTTCAGAGGAAAGTCTCCGGACGGCGTCCTCGATTTCTTCGACGGTGCTCATGACGACAAGCTTACTCCACCTGAGAAGTCAGCGCAATCACGGCAAACCCGCGAGTTCGTCCAGTCGCGTGACGACTGCGGCGGGCGCGGTTCCCAATTCATCGGGGACCGCTCCGGAGCGATTGAGCCAGAAGGCTGGAAAACCGAACGCGGCGGCGCCGGCGGCGTCCCAGTAATTGGAAGAGACGAAGCCGATCTGGTTCTTCTGCAAGTTCAACGAATCTGCGGCCAGTTGATAGACGAGGGGGTTAGGCTTGTAGGTCTTCACCTGGTCCACGCTGAGCAAGGCGTCGAAGGCAGGTTTCAATCCCGCCTGCGCAACCACGGCTTCAAGCATCTCGGGAGTGCCGTTGGAGAGGATTGCCAGGCGCCGGCTCGCCAGGGCTTCGAGCCCTGCTCTCGCATCGGGATACACCGCCAGTCGCAGGTACTCGCGCATCAATTCCACTTGCCGGGTTTCGTCGCAAGGCAAGCTCAGGCTGCGGCAGGCATAGATCAGCGCCTCACGTGTGACCTGCCAGAAATCGGCGTAACGATTCATCAGCGCCCGCAGCCACGTGTACTCGAGTTGGCGCGAGCGCCAGAGCCTGCCGAGAGCCTCGCCCCGGCCCGGGAAAATGCTCTCCGCTTTTCCCTCGACCGAATAAGGGTCGAACAGAGTTCCGTAAGCGTCGAAAACCCAGGCTTCGATCGGAGTGTGCATAGGATCATTCGGCATGGGCCTACCCACCAGTGGTTAGCGGAATTAGAAAGCGAACTTGTTCGTCGAGAACGGAAGGGCGGCGCTTTAGCGCCGCCGCTGATCGCGGAAGGTAAGGACGGGGCTTTAGCCCCTGAAGCGAATTGCTTTCAGGGCCTAAAGGCCCTTCCAACTCTGTATCCAGAGGCGGCGGGGCTGAAGCCCCGCCCTTCCGAAGGTCATTTGAAATTGCGCTCATTAAGGCAACTTGGCACTAGCGTAGGGGCGACCCTCGTGGTCGCCCTGGGCGGCCACAAGGACCGCCCTTACAAAGATGCCGCTACGCGCCTCGTCCGCGCAGCAGGCGCACCGCGTCCGGAATGGTGTCCACGCGTACTCCCGCGGATTCCGCATCTGCCCCGGCCTCCTTCACCTTGTCTCCTTCACCCGGCGCCAGGAAAAGGTTTGCCGCAACGCCATGCTGCTTCGTGTACAACTCGTAATAGCGGCCGCCCGCCGCATAGAGCTGCTCGTGAGTGCCGTGCTCGATAATGTGGCCGGCCTCGATAACCAGGATTTGATCCGCGCGGCGAATGGTGGAGAGGCGGTGCGCGATCACGAAGGTTGTCCGGCCCCGCATCAGGTACGACAGCCCTTCCTGGATCAAGGCCTCCGATTCGGAGTCGAGGCTCGAGGTCGCCTCGTCGAGGATCAGGATTCTGGGGTCCGCCAGGATGGCGCGCGCAATGGAAACACGCTGCCGTTGTCCGCCGGAAAGTTTTACGCCGCGCTCGCCCACCACCGTGTCGTACTTCTTCTCGAAGGTCTCCGCAAACTCATCCACGCGCGCAATGCGGCAAGCCGCCAGGATGTGCTCCTCGTCGGCGTCGGGGCGCGAGAAGGCGACGTTTTCGCGGATGGTTCCGTCGAACAGGAATGTTTCCTGCATCACCACACCAAGTTGGCTGCGATACGAATCCAGGCGGACTTTCGCCAGATCGATTCCATCCACCAGCACCCTTCCGGCGCTCGGCGTGTAAAAGGCCGCGACCAGGCCGATCATCGTCGACTTGCCCGAGCCCGAGGGTCCGACCAGCGCCGTGACTGTGCCCGGGGCGGAGCGGAAGCTCATGTCGGTCAGGACCGTCTTGCCGGCTTCATAAGCAAAGCTCACGTTTTCAAAAACCACTTCGCCGTTAATGTGATCGAGGCCGAGCGACCTCGCCGGGTCTTCGTCTTCGGGCCGCTCGCGCAGCACCTCGCGCGTGCGCTCGAGGCCCGCCAGTGCTTCCGTGATCTGCGTGCCGATCATGACGATCTGGAAAACCGGCGCCACCAGCAGTGCCAGAAAAATGGTGTAGGTCACGAAGGTGCCGAGCGTCATGTGCCCGGCAACAATCTGGCGCGCGCCCATATACATAATGAGGGCGCTGACCATTCCGAGCAGCGTGGTGGCCGAAAGACTCATCAGGGAAGTGGCGCTGAGGGTCTTGATCACATTGTCAAGAAGCCGTCCCACCCCTGCGGCAAACACCGTGGCCTCGCGCCCTTCCGCATGGTAACCCTTCACCACCCGTACACCGCCCAGCGATTCCGTGAGCCGCCCTGTAACTTCGGCGTTGATCTTGGGCCGGGCGCGAAAGATGGGACGGATCACTTTGAACGAATAGCGGAGAAAGAGCCCGAAGCCGAGCAGAATTGCACAAGCCAGGGCCGTCATGAGAACACTGATGCGCAGCAGAATGATCGCGGCAAAAGTCGCCGTCAGGAGGCCGCCCACAAACTCCACCAATCCGGTTCCAATCAGGTTGCGTACCCCTTCCACATCGCTCATGATGCGCGAGACCAGGACGCCTGTCTTGTTGGAGTCGTAGTAGGCCACGGGCAGCCGCCCGATATGGGCCTGCACCTGGCATCGCAGTTCCGCGATCAGCCGCTGCGCGGCCTTCGAGAGGAGTTGGGTCAGACGCGTAAGAAGATACGCCTTGCACCGCGGTGGCGCCGACGATGGCCAGCACCAGGGGGACCAGCAATTGCAAGTGGCGCTTGCCAATGACGTCATCAATGAGGAATTTCGAGGACGCGGGCAGAACCAGCCCGGCCACGCGGTTCACGGCCATGATCGCGAAGCCGAGGGCCAGCAGGCCCCGTCGCGGCCGCAGCAGGAACCAGACGTCCGGCAGCAGCGTCCACCAGTGGTCGAGTTTGGATTTGGTTGGAGTGTCCAATTACGAGATTATACCATCTCACGCCCTTGTACTCTCAAACCGTATTGGAAACCCGACCCGATCCGCTGTCATTCTGAGCGAAGCGAAGAATCTGCATTCGTTCGCATAGGACCGGAACTGCAGATCCTTCGCTTCGCTCAGGATGACAGGCACTTTCATCTCCGTGGGTGGGCCGCAGGTCCATGTGCACTCGGAATGACAGACCTGTGTGGAGTTTCGAGGCGTGCGCTAGGACTAGCGAATCGGTTGGCCCAATTGCAAAGCCATGAGGGCGAACGAGCCGGCGATGATTACGACGGACAACACAGCGAGGGCGTTCCAGAGGTTCTGGCCGGCTTGCGTCTCTGTGTCTCCTTCCGGCACCAGGTAGCCCAGGACAATTCCGGAGATGAGGCCGCCGAAGTGAGCGGCGTTGTCGATGGGGAGGAAGATGCCGAAGATGGCAATGTAGATGACCCATCGCCAGAGTTGCCCGCGGTACGCCTTGCCGAGGTGGCCGTGATGAAAGCTGGCGCCGATCAGCACGCCGATCAGCCCGCAAACGGCTCCCGATGCCCCTATGGACATTCCCATGGGACGCCACCAGAGGCTCAAGACGAATCCCAGTACGCCGGTGACCAGATAAAAAACGATGAACTTGGTTGTCGAAAACAGCGACTCGACTTCCGGTCCAAGATCAAACAAGCACCAGAGATTCATTCCGATGTGCAGCAGGCCGGCGTGCAGGAAGATTGCTGTAACAAGTCTCCACCATTGCCCGACCAGGATGTAAGGACTCTTGGCGCCCAGGCGCAGCAGCACCTCGCCGCTGATCCCGCCCATCGCCTCCGTCGTCCCGGATGTGGCAGTCAGGTACCAGGAGATGCCGTAGAGCGCGATCGTGACGGCGACGATCGCCGAGGTGGCGGTAGAGGGTATCGGGATGATGCCCATGATCCGGCCGGGAGTGCCGGGAGAAGAACGTGCGCGTGGCGAGCGCAGTTTCTCGCCGCAGAAAGCACACACCGAGGTGTTGCGTTCAATCAGGGCGCGACAATTCGGGCACATCCGGTGCGAGGTGTCGTACTTTTGCTCTGACGAACCGAAGGCAGAACGAAGCGCCTTCTTCACTCTTTCCAGTTGAAACCAGAATTTGGGAGGAAGTTCCATTCAGGTGCAATTATAGTCCAGGCACGCCCGGGCCGGTCAGGAAAATCATTTGTCGCGCACCGGCGCGTTGATTAGAATAGCGATAGCAAGATTGGGAGGGGCTATGAATTTCGAAGAGGCCGGACGTGCGGTGGATCACGAAGTGGCAAAACTTGCGGACTACGTCGATAAGAAGCTGAAGCCTTCGACCCGTAACGAGCTCGCCACGCTGCTGCGGCGGGCATCCCGCCACTTGGACGATCTGGCGAAGAACCTGGAGAAGGAAGAGCCCGGAAGAAGTGGCCAATAGCATGGCGGGTAATCCGGGCCGGCCTGACTTGCGGCGAGTGGCGCGGATGGTGGCGGTGGGCAGCATGATGCTAGCCTCGACCGCCTGCCTGCACCGGCATCATCCCATTCAACCCTCGGGGCGCGTGCCCTCGGCGGCTCGCGGGCCGTCAACTCCCGTCCCCATCGTTCAGGGCGAGAGAGGAATCGCTTCCTGGTATGGGCATCCTTTCCACGGGCGTCCGACCGCCAGCGGCGAAATCTATAACATGTACGGCATAACGGCCGCCCACAAAACCTTGCCTTTTGGTACTCGCGTGACCGTTCACGACCTCGAGAATGGCCATGACGTGACGGTGCGAATCAACGACCGCGGTCCTTTCATCGAAGGGCGCATTATCGACCTCTCCTATGCGGCCGCTCAGGCCATGCACATGACCGGCATCGCGCAAGTGCAGCTCGAGATTTTGGACCTTAAGGAGGCCGCCGCGATCCCGGGAACTTTCTCGGTACAGGTGGGAGCATTCAGGAATCAGGAGAATGCGGAGCGATTGAAGGAGCGCATCGAATCGCAATTCCCACAGTTTGGGCCGGTCACGATTCAGGATTTTGATCGCGGCGACGGCGTCTTCTATCGCGTCCGAGTTGGCCGCGAAAGCAACGAAGATGCGGCGCGTTCTCTTGCCGACAGCCTCCGGCAGGCAAATTTGGCGACGGAGACTTTTGTTGTACGTGTGAATTAGCTATCAGCCGTCAGCTATCAGCAATCAGCCGGCGGTTGCCTCTTTCTGACAGCTGAGGGCTGATAGCTGACGGCTAAGGTCGCATGGATCAATGTATTTTCTGCCGGATTGTGGAACGGAGCTTGCCTGCCAGGATTGTCTTTGAGGATGATGAAATCGTGGCCTTCGAGGACGCTCGTCCCCAAGCGCCTGTTCACATCCTCATTGTGCCGCGTAAGCACCTCGCCTCCTTGAAAGATGCCACCGCAGACGACGCTGCTCTTCTTGGCCGAATTCTCGTGGTGGCGACGCAACTGGCGCGGGAGCGTGGTCTGGAGACTCGCGGATACAGGACGGTGTTTAATACAGGCGCCGGGGCGGGCCAAACCGTCTTCCACCTGCATCTTCACCTTTTGGGTGGACGGGTTTTTCACTGGCCGCCAGGCTAGGGCTTTCTTACTCGGAGTCGGCGAGCAGGTTGTCGGTATCAATGGCGATCCGCTTGGGCCTCGCCGCGGTTGTGAACTTGAAGCGCCCCCCTACGTCGGTGACGGCCACGCGCCCCAAGCTGACCCTCTTCTCTCTGCCCACCTCAGCGATGACAGGCACCAGCATTTCGAAGTCGCTCGATACACCACTCTGAGCGATGTTTCCCTGGACGAGGAATTTCTTCGACGGGAGCTCTTTCACGCTCGACTGCAGCTTGTAGGTCGGGACACCCGTGTCGTACACCCACTCATTGAAGAACCAGTCGAGCCGTTGATTGTGTTCGAGGTCGCTCGAGCGGGTCATGCATTTGGCCGCCGCGAGAGCAAAGTCTTCCGTGGAAACGCTCTTTCCCTGATTGGCGGCGACGAATTCACGCAACAGGCGGAAGAATTTCTCGTCGGAACCCGTGGCAGGATCGCGCATTAAGCCTCGCAGCATGTGCAGAACCCAGCACGCTTTTTTGTACACGACCGCGTCGTAACCGCCCGGGGTCAATGAGTTCGAGAGGCGTTGTCCCAGCCAGATGGGGCCGCTTGCCTCGTTGCTCATTCCACTCTTGTTCTTCTTGAGCAGATCAAGTCTGTAACTCCGCAGCAGCTCGTGGAATCGGTGATCGCCATCCTTTTGCCTCGACAAGTCGAGCGCTGCGGCGTAGGTCGCCAGCCCTTCCGAAAGCCACTGATCATGATAGGTTGCCCAACCGAGCAGGTTGCCCCACCATTGATGAGCAATTTCGTGGGCCACCATCCCATGGCCAAGCAAGTCCTCGTCTTTCTCCGCAAACCCCAGTTCGGAGCGCTCCGACTTGCGCAGGAACGACAGAGTTGGAAGGTAGATCAACTCCGGCCAACCTTGGCCGAAGTTACCGGGAATCTGGGAGATGGCGAGACGGGAGTAGGGAAACGGGCCAAACAGGCTTTCGAAATAGACCAGCGCCTGTGAAGCGCTCTCGGCCACCGTTTGCAGCAATGCGGCGGGGGCTAGAGGAGGGACGGTCTCGGTTGCAATCGACATGGGCGGATCATGCTCGCGCCCGATGTTGGGGATCACAAAATGCGGAACCAGCTTTTGCGAGTGACGCGCCTCGAGCGCCGCTTCCGCTTCGCGCGTCGCATACACTTCCACGGTTGTCTTTCCCGCCCGGCGCTCGACGGAATGGTACGGCCCCAGATTGAAGCCGGCCACCCGGAACACGCCGTCCGAGCGCCACCGGCTATGCTTCCTGCCGTTGGCGGTTTCCTCTTCGATCCTTGCACCTGTGGCAACCAGCGTGAGGTTCTCGGGATAATCAAACCGAAGGTCGAACGCAGCGGGAGATGCCAAGCCTAAATTCGGGTACCAGCCACCCCTCTCTTCCACGTACAAAACGTTGTTCCCAACGTTGGTGATGACGTTCCCCTGGTATGTGAATTGGAGGCGGAACCTTTGGCCCACAGGGTGCGGCGCCGCCAATACCACTTGGATCCAGCCTTTGCTCCGGTCGCCGATCTCGATATCTTCCTGTTCGGGATACGGGTGGACGGGCAGGCTTTCCCCCCGCTCGTTCAAAACCTTCGAGACGTTGAGTGATCGGGCAAAATCAAAAGTCAGCACCCGGTCGGTGCTGGAGAGTGATTCCAACAGGAGCTCTGCACGGCCTTGCATTTTGTTATCAGACTCGAGATGCGTGTCAATATCGTAGGCAAGGGCTTTCACCGTCCCGGGCATCTGATAGGCGAAACGGGCCGCTGAGGTCTTGGTTTGGAATGCGCACCAGCAGTCGGCAAAAACAGCATCGGCGTTGCGGCGGACAGCAACGACGGTCGCGGCCTCCGGCGATCGTTCGTCGTCAACCACGTCGAACCATTTGAGGCTATTGCCTTCCAAGCGAGCGTGAAAGAACGGCATGGTCGTGTCGCCCAGCAGATCCTCGAAGACCCGGGGTGTATCTTCAAGAGCAAATACTTGTGGCGCGGAGTTCCATCTTTGAGGGAACTCTGACGGCCGCTGCGGGTCGTCGGGCTCTGGCTTCTCTGCTGCAGCCATAAGTTCCTTGGCGGTCTGGTCTGTGAAGCGCAGAATCGCGGTGCTGAACTGTTCTTCAAGAATGGGCGCGTGAATGAATCGGGACAGACTCTCTTTCTCGGTGCGCGTGGGAGGGATTAAGAGGATTTCTCCTTCTCCGATATAAATGGCGCCGGTGATTTTCCCTGCGACCGGAGTGAAGAACCCAAGATAGCCACGGGTGAAGAACAATTTCACGTGGTCGCGGATCAATTGGGCGCGCCGTAGTACATAAACCTGGCTTTCATCCACCTTGATGTTGTGGAGCTGGTCGAAAACTTGCTGCGGATCAGGCCCGCCCTGCGCCGAAGTCCGGCCCGGCAATCCCAGCAGGACGACCAGAACGGCGCATGCAAGCAGCGTCGATCGGCCTCTCAGAGTTGTGGCTCGATGAAAGCGTCCTGGCTGGTTGTCTGCGGCTGACATCGTCTACCCTCTGTGCTCATACTCTAGCGCGCTTAACCTCGTAGCACAACTCGAACTGGTTGAGGTGCGGGTTGTATTATACTTAGCGTATGCTGGAGGCAGGCATTCCACCAACGAAGAAAGCGACGAGCTTGCGGTGGTATCTCTTTCTGCTTCTACTCACGCTGATTCCTCGCACTTCGTCCGCAGACGTTATCTATTTGAAGAATGGCCGCAAGATAGTCGCTCAGGTGACGCAGGAAGACTCGAAGCAGGTTGTGTACGCAGTTCAGGGCGGGGAACTTTCGATACCAAAATCGATGGTGGATCATATCGAAAGATCCGCCGCTGCTGCTGAAGCACCGCCCTCGCGTCCAACTGAGAACACGCAGGAAAAAGTTCGCGAGGTTCCCCTGCCGGCATTGCCTCTCGGCGAAACTTCGTCCGCCAGCGATTCACCTGTCATCAAGGCTGGGGCAGTTGATGAGGCCTACCTATCGCATGTGGGCGACGAATTCGCTCACAATCCGTCGGCGGAAAATGCTGGTCTGCTGAAGCAAGCATATCAGCAGGCAGCGCTCTTCCAGGCTCGCAAAGGCGACCCCGACGGCGCCATCCAGAAATATCAGCAGGCGTTGAAGCTGCTCCCCAACGATCTGTCCTTAACTCTGGCGCTCGCTTACCTGCAGGTAACCCAGAGTCACTATCTGGAAGCCGTGGACCTGCTTTTGCCCGCCTCGGACCGATATCCCAAGTCGGCGGATGTGGTTATGTTGCTGGGGTCGGCCTTTTACGGAATGGAGAATTTGGACGAGGCTATTGCGCAATGGAACAAGGCGCTCGCCTTGCAGGATAACGCGCGGCTGCGTGAAGCGGTGGCGAAGGCGGAGCGCGAACGCGAAATCGCGGGCTACTACCGCGAGCTTCGCAGCGAGCATTTTCTGATCCGCTATGGGGGAGAACCGGTCGAGAAGCTGAGCGGCCAGGTTCTGAGCAGCCTCGAGGCATCGTTCCAGAACCTCGTGCTCGATCTTGACTATTCGCCGCGCGAGGTCATTATCGTCATCCTCTACCCCAACCAGGCCTTCCAGGATATAACCCGGACGCCGAACTGGGTGGGCGCGCTCAACGACGGGAAAATCCGCGTGCCCGTTTCCGGCTTGACTCAGATGACCGCCGAACTCGCCCGCGTGCTTAAGCACGAATTGACCCACTCCTTCGTCCGACAGATTACCATGGGCCACTGCCCGACTTGGTTTAACGAGGGTTTGGCGCAACTTGAGGAGGGCGACACCACGGCGACATTGGGAGCACAGCTTGCGCGGGCAGTCACAGCCGGACGCTTACCTTCGTTCCAGGCGCTGGAAGGCCCCTTCCTGAATATGCCCCAGGACCAAGTGGCTCTTTCTTATGCCAAATCGCTGGCTGCCCTCGAGTATCTTCGAGCCAACTATGATATGGGTGAAATCTGCAGCCTCCTCAAAGCCATGCCCGCTCAGTCAGACTTCAGTCTGCTTCTTCAAAATGAGCTTCACCTCACCTGCCCAGCGTTCGAGCAAGAGGTCGCAAATTACCTCGTGAAGAAGTACGGAATGTAGGGCAGCGAGGTGTAATCCTTCATCGAAGGGTGTGAAAGAGTCAATGTTCGATCTTGCCTCGCTTCCTCCAGTGGATATATACTAATGGTGTATATCAGGAAGGAGGCCACGATGGCGAATACCGGAGTTGCCAAAATCTTCATGCACGGACGCAGCCAAGCCGTGCGACTACCGATGGCATTTCGCTTGCCTGGAGACCGTGTGCGCGTCCGCCGTGTTAGGAGCGGTATTCTTCTTGAGCCGATGGTGACAGATACCCGTCGCTGGTTTGCCGAGATCGACCGCTTTGCCGACGTGCCCTTTATGGAAAAGGGCCGCCACCAACCGCAGTCGCCCGAGGGGCGAGAGCCATTCGAGTGAATTATCTTCTTGACACAAACGCTGTAATCGCGCTCCTGAAGAACCAGCCTGCGGCCATCCGCGGGCGACTGCAACGCGTCATGTCGAGAGGCGCATCGCTCGCCGTCTCGTCGGTCACGATATACGAGCTTTGGTATGGCGTGGCACGGAGCAGCCGGCACGCCGAAAACGCTGAACGGCTTCGCATTTTCCTGTCTGGCAACGTGAACGTGGTTTCCTTCGACGACGCGGATGCTGAGATAGCCGGCGATCTACGTGCCACGCTCGAGGCCGCAGGAACACCAATCGGTCCCTATGACCTATTGATCGCTGCCCAGGCCATCAGAACGGGGGCGACGTTGGTGACCGCGAATGTCTCGGAGTTCGGCCGCGTGCGAGGCCTCCTCTGGCAGGACTGGACTAGTGACAAACGTTGAGAACTGGCTACAGGCATTTTGCTCGCCTCCCCACAGTCATAGCGTAGCCAGCAAGGCGGCCAGCAAAGCAGCCCGGCGGGGTAACTCGGGGATAAGAATATGCTCGTGACGGGCGTGTGCGCCGTCACCGACCCCGCCCAGGCCATCCAGAGTCGGGACGCCCAGCGCGGCTGTAAAATTGCCGTCTGAACCGCCGCCAGTGGAGGCTTCGACCAGGTCCATGCCCATTGCCCGTCCTACGGCGTGCGCCTTGCGAAAGAGCGCTACGGTCATTTTCCTCTCCATGGGCGGCCGATTGATGCCGCCTTCGACCTCAAGCTGAGTCCCTCGGTCATAAGGCTTTCGAGCGCGAATTCGTCGCTCGATTACCTCCCGGTCATGCAACCGCGGAATTCGCACGTCGATCCACGCCGTGGCGCACTCCGGCACAACGTTGGACCGGGTGCCGCCTTCAATTCTCCCCACGTTAATGGTTAGCCCCCGCCGCGGGCGTGCGAAGGATTGCACGGTGAGCAGTTGCCGTGTCAGTTCGATGATGGCGTTCGCACCTGCCGACGGGTTTACTCCCGCGTGAGCGGAGCGGCCGTGGACGGTAATCTTGAACTCGCCTACTCCCTTACGTGCGGTCTTCAGCGCGCCGCCGGCCGCCGCCGGCTCCAGCACCAACACCGCTCGCGCGCGCTTCGCCTCAGCAATAATCTCATCGCGAAAGGCGACGCTGGATATTTCCTCATCGGGGTTTAGAAAGAAGTGCACCGGACCGGCAGGCGAAACCTGCAAGGCTTGCAGGGCTCGAATAGCCCAAAGACCAATGACGATTCCGGACTTCATATCGAGTATTCCGGGCCCGAAAGCCTGGCGACCGCGAACGCGGAAGGGCATCTGGGCCAGCGTTCCCAGTCCCCACACCGTGTCGAGATGGCCGAGCAGCAGAATTGGTTTTTGCTTGTGTCTACCTGGCCAGAACGTTGCCTTGATTGCGCATCCCGCCGCTGGGTGTTCGAGCAGCCGAACCTGCCCCGCGCACCGCTTGAACTCTTCGGCGAGAAAACCTGCCAGCCGGTCTACCGCTGCCTTGGAACTGCTCGGCGATTCAATCTCGACTGTTTGCCGAAGGCAATCGAGCATTGCCCCCAGTTCTCCTTTACAGTAGTCCAGCAGCACTTTCGAGTTCATCGTTTCTCCTCCTCCGATGTGGCCGCGCCACTCGGCTGTGCCCCACTGAAATCCGATTGCTGAAAGCGGTTGGCTCGTGGCTGTAATGCTTTTCTTACTGACAAGCCTTCAGGCTTCATCTTATTCTAATTATTGCAGAAGCCGTAGCGGGCTGTTGGTGGCGTTCGAACTTGCTTCGTAGCGCTGGCCTTCACAGCTTGCGGAAAAACCCGTCTGCCTGTCATCCTGAGAAGCCGCAGGCGACGAAGGATCTCAGTAGTTCGTTGAGATTACAACTGCCGAGATTCTACGCTTCGCTTAGAATGACAGTCTCCAGGCGTTTTTCCGCAGCCGGTTCAGGCCAGCATCAGCCGACCAGAAGCTCGGCGCCACTTTCAGATTTCGGCAATACCCGTGCGGTGGAAGGAATTTTGATTTTGAATAAAGTCTTCTTTGCTCTCGTAATCCATTCCCATCAGCCGGTGGGAAACTTCGACCACGTTATTGAAGAAGCTTATCGGAAGTCTTACTTGCCCTTTGCGCAGATTCTCCTCAAGCATCCACGTGTCCGGCTGAGCTTGCACTACTCCGGCATCTTGCTCGAATGGTTAGAAGTTCGCCACCCGGAGTATTTCGATCAGCTTCGCGAGTTGCTGGGGCGTGGCCAGGTAGAGCTTCTGGGCGGAGGCTACTACGAGCCGATCCTGCCGTCCATTCCTGACAGCGATAAGGTCGCGCAGATACGCAAGTTGGCAGATTACCTCACTCAACATTGGGGCAAAGCGCCTCGTGGCGCGTGGGTCGCGGAGCGGGTGTGGGAGCCAAGTCTGGCGCGCCCGCTGGCCGAAGCCGGGGTCGAGTACGTGTTGCTCGACGATACGCATTTTCTTGCGGCCGGCTTGGAACCAGCACGCTTGCATGGGATCTACATCACCGAAGAGCAGGGTGCGCCGCTCCGCCTCGTCCCCAGCTTGAAGTCTTTCCGCTACACGATTCCCTTCCGTGAACCGGAAGAAACAGTGCGTATCCTCCGTGAGGGGCGAAACAACCCCGGCCAACTTTTTGCCGTCGGAGACGATTGCGAAAAATTCGGTGTATGGCCGGGAACGTACGCCCATGTGTACGAGAACGGGTGGCTGGAGAAGTTTCTCGACGCCTTGGAAGAGGAGGGCGACTGGCTCGAAACAACTACCGTTTCGGATTACATGGCCTCGCATCCGCCCATCGGACGAGTCTATCTCCCCACTGCTTCCTACCCGGAGATGATGGAGTGGGCTTTGCCTGCTGCAGCCTTCGTGGAATTGAAGGCGTGTTTGAATGAAACCGAAAACATGCGGGATGGAGAGCGCTTCCGGCGCTTCCTGCAAGGCGGCTTCTGGCGGAACTTCCTCAGTAAGTATCCCGAGTCGAACCAAATTCAAAAACTCATGTGCGCAACAAGCCGGCGCTGGCATGCGCTGAGCCTTGGCAAGCCGCAGGAAAAAGAGGCGGTGCAGTTTTTGACTGAAGCGCAGACCCACGTGTTGGCCTCGCAATGCAACGATGCCTACTGGCACGGAGTTTTCGGCGGCCTTTACGCCCCCCACCTCCGTAGCGCTTTGCTTCGCAACCTGATCCAGGCCGAAGTTTTGTTGGATAAAGTTGAGGGTCTCGGCGGCGATCCGTCGCTTCGCGTCAAGCGGGAGGACTTTGATGTGGACGGACAGGAGGAGATCCTGCTTGAACATCCGGCCATTGGAATGGTCATTCGGCCCGCGGACGGAGGGACGGTTTCGAGCCTGCGTTTCAAGCCGGTGCACACTGAACTTGTGAATTCTTTACGGCGGCGCCCGGAAGCCTATCACGCTCAGGTGCGCAAGCACGTGGGGTCAAAAGAACCTCCCAAAGAGGGGCCGGCTTCCATCCACGACATGGTCTTGAGCAAAGAGGCCAACCTCGAGGCATTGCTGCTCTACGATCGCTACGATCGGCACATGTTCCGGACCTTTGTTTTTTCTGCCGCCAAAGGGTGGCGTGATTTCAACCTGCTCCGCCTGGAGGAAAACGAACTTCTGGCTGGCGGGCCGTGGAGACAGCCGGCCGGCCGTGAAATTCCGGGCGTTGTGCGGCTTGAGAGTTCGGCGCCCATTCAGATCGGCGATTGCCTCATGCAAGTCGCGGCGCAGAAAACCATCACCATCAAGGTACAGGGCCAATCGTGTTGGGTTGAGTGCAAATCTTCGCTTTCCACGGCGCAGCCCTGCCCCGCCAAAACTGCCCTGGGCACGGAACTGGTGATCAACCTTCTGGCGCCATCTGCTCCCGACCGCTACCTCTTGGCCAACGGGATTCGGAGGCCGCTGGATTTTCGCGGCGAGATTGATGCCTCGAGCCTGACACTTGTGGATGAGTGGCAGCGTGTGAGAATTTCCTTGGACGCCCAGCCCAGGCCTCGCTGGTGGATCGTCCCGATTGAAACTATCTCCCAATCGGAACTGGGTTTCGAGCGGGTTTACCAGGGTTCAGCCATCCTTGTGGTGTGGAGGATCGACCCCGCTTCCTGGCGAGACGTTACGGGAGTGGTGCGGATGGAAATTGCTCCTTGGGAGGCCCCGGGACGCGAGGACGATTAGGGTCCATGCGGCAGCCCACAACCCAACTTCGCGAAATGCCGGCGCGGCCAACTCGCCGCTCCGACTTGAAATACCTGCACGAGCCTGATAAATTGCAAACGTTCGGAGGCTGATCATGGCCATTTCTAAAGAACTGCTTGATATCCTGGTCTGCCCGGTGTGTAAGATTCCCGTGAAACTCACCCCTGATGGCGCAGGGCTCAAGTGCGAGCAATGCCGGCGGGTCTACCCCGTTCAGGATGACATCCCGGACATGATTATCGACGACGCCAAGATCGAGGGGGAGTGAGGCCCTCCAGGTGCCTCCCGGGGTTCAAAAGTTATGACACCGGGCTCGCTGCTCGGCGACCTTCCCGAGCGTTCCCGAATTCTCATCATCCGCCTTCGATCCATCGGCGACATCGTTCTCCTCACGCCCGCCCTGCATCTGCTTAAATCCTGGCGCTCGGATTTAGTTATCTCCGTGCTCGTCGAAGCGCGCTTTCGCGAACTGCTGGAAGGTAATCCGGACGTGGACGAAATACTCTTCCCCGGAGACGGGCCGATCAAGATCGCCTCGCGGCTAAGCGCGGCGCTGGCGCTCCGGCGAAAAGGATTCGCGGTTTGTGTTAACTTGCACGGCGGCCCCACCAGCCGGTTTCTGGCGAAAGCAAGCGGAGCCCGCATCCGCGTCGGCTTTGCGCACTTCCGTTCATCGCAGCAATATCATATCCTGGTCCCCGACGCCCGCCTGGTCCTGAACCAGCCCGCGTTGCACACCGCCGAACATCAGGCTTGCGCTTTCTTTTACCTTGGATTGCCTCGAACGGAGATACCGCGCGCCCGCATCTTCGTCCATGACAAGCACAAGCAATGGTGGGAGCAAAGGCGCGCAGTCCTCGGCCTCGCACCTCGCCAGGAGTATGCGATGGTTCACCCCACCGCGCTTTACCCCACCAAGCAATGGGCAGCAGAGAAGTTTGCGCAACTGGCTGTCTCCCTGGAACAGGAAATGGGACTGAAGCCGGTTTTTTCGTGCGGCCCTGGCGAGGATGCCGTCCTTGACGCCGTCCAGGCTGCTTCCAGCTCTGCGATTTGCAGGCTGGAGAATGGCGGCCTGGGTCAACTCGCCGCAGCCTTCTCCGGAGCGCGCCTGTTTATTGGAAATGATAGTGGTCCCGCACATATCGCGGCGGCGCTTGCCCGCCCGGCCGTTGTCATTTTTGGTTCCTCCAGTTCAGCCATTTGGGGGCCATGGCCGCGACAACCCTCTAACCCTCCCGCGCAGGTGGTGCAGAACTTTTACGAATGCAACCCCTGCCCAGGCGACCGGTGCTATCGCTTCGAGCGCCCGGAGTGTATCCTTTCTGTGAGCTTGGGGCAGGTCAAGTCAGCCGTGGAATCCGTGCTGGCCCGGTCAACGGGTAATTCGTAAGCAGGGCTGGTATCCCGCATGGCCGGCGTCATTCTGAATGCACATGGGTCTGCGGCCCACCCATGTCGGTGTCATCCTGAGCGGAGCGAAGGATCCGCAGTTCCGGTCCAAGATCAACTCATGCAGATTCTTCGCTTCGCTCAGAATGACAGACTTTCGAGAGGGTGAAGCGACAGCGTGCGTTTGGAGTGCGCCATGAACAAACAACAGATCCACTTCTCGAGAATTGTCCGGGGATTCCAGGGACGAAGGGTCGCCGTTCTCGGTGATTACATGCTGGACGAATTTCTACGCGGCGAGGTCACTCGCATCTCTCCCGAAGCCCCCGTGCCAGTGGTTCTCATTCAAGATGCCGAAGCAGGCGCAGAGTACCCGGGGGGAGCTGGAAATGTGGCCGCAAACATCGCCGCGTTAGGCGGCCGGCCCATACCCTACGGAGTGGTCGGCGACGATCGAAGCGGGAGGCGGTTGCGAGCGTTGCTCGCGGGTTCCCATATGCCCGTTGCCACCCTCGTTTCGGAGCGACGGCGAATGACCCCTCGCAAGGTTCGTATCGCCGTCCATGCGCACCAACTTCTGCGGCTGGACTTCGAGCGCCCGGGAACCATCAACAGGCAGACTGCCGAAAAGCTGGCGCGGAGTTTCGCGCTCGAAGCCAGGAGGATCGAGGCGCTGATCATCTCAGACTACCTGAAAGGAACTGTCACTTCGGAACTCTGCAACCGGATCAAAGGCCTGGCTCGTCAACGCCGTATCCCGGTGTTTGTGGATCCCAAGCCCGAGCACCCGGAAGCTTGCCGCCACGCCTCGCTGGCGGCTCCAAATCTGCACGAAGCGGAGTTGTTGGCTCATGCGTCGCTGCGCAACCGGCATGACCTTGAATCCGGCGGCCAGAGACTGCGCGCTGAGTTGGACTGCGGCTGCCTGGTCATTACACGAGGCAGCGAGGGGATGATCCTCTTCGAAGCGAATAAACCCGGGCAGGAAATCAAGAGCTTGCCTCGACCGGTCTACGACGTGACGGGCGCGGGTGACACCGTCCTCGCCACTCTGACGCTTGCCATCATTTCCGGAGCCTCGGTGCGAGACGCCGCGGAACTGGCTAACCTTGCCGCCAGCCGCGTGGTGCTCAAGTTCGGCACGGCGCAGATTACCCGTGAGGAATTGCTCGAGGCGGTAAGGACAGAGTTATGAATGGCAAACTGCCCGCTAGTCGAAGGCTGAATACGAAAGGCCTTTGGTCTTGCGGTCCACCACTAAGTCCAGCGGCGGGTCAACATTGTTGATCCTTACGGTGACGATAACCAGGGCGGCCCCTTTGGAGCGGGTTCCCAGAATCTCAAATACGCGGATCTTGCCATAGTCTCCCTGGAGACCCCATCCGTGCAGAAAATCCTGGTAAGAGTAGGTTGAGCTGGGCTGCCAAAGTTGATAGCCTTGCTGGAACTTCTCCTGCTCGAGAGTGGTCAGGAAGCGGGCCACCACGCGTTCTTCAGGATAATTCCGGAATGCGAAATAAAATCCCGCGCTCAGCAAAATAACCAAGATTCCAAGCAGAATGTACCGCCCGATATGCAAAGGTGGTTTCGGAGGTGTGGCGTCTAGCAGCGTCATGGGCATTGCCCCCTTCAGTTCCTATTCTACCCGAATTTCGAAGGCTTAGGACGTGTGAAGAAGATCGGAATGTGTCATCCTGAGCGCAGCGAAGGATCTCTGCAGTTGTTCGTGCGTCGTTGAACGGCAGGAAACTGCGGAGATCCTTCGCTCCGCTCAGGATAACATCCGAACGGTTTTTCCACGCCCTTACAGGGACGACGCTTGCCTGCTGGTGAGAATCGCACGGCGGGGACGGCAAGCCGCCCCCCTACGTCTCGCGCGGACCTAGAGCGTCCGCCGGAAAAGCCAGGTGGCGAGAAGCATGGACACAATCGCGAATAGAGTGAGGTAGGTGAGGTCGCCCGCAATCGCCACCAGCGGAGTGTTCTTGAGCAGCAAGCACTTGAAGGCGTGAACCGCATAAGTAAAGGGATCGAACTTGGCCATGACCCGCATCCACTTGGGAAATCCATAGATGGGGTAGACCGCGCCGCTGGGAAAGTACAGCAAGGTGTTGAGAACCCCGAAAATCGACCTCGGCACCAACGGATCGCTGACCCTTACCATCAACAGGAACATCATGCTGATCAGGGCGACGGAAGTAATGACGATGAGAATGAAGAGCTTTGCAAGGCGGATTGGATCCAGAGGATGCGGGACTCCGGCGATAACCGATCCCAGCGTCGTCAAGACCAGGCCGGACAACGTCGCCTTGATGCTCCCCGACAGGATGAAGCCCAGGATCAATTCCGTCTTGCTGATGGGCGTCAGCAGATAGCCCTCGTGAAGCCCTCTGGCCTTATCGTCAATGTAGATAATGCCTCCGCCAATCATCGCCGAGATATAAATTGCGAGCACGATGGTGCCGGAGAGCAGATACTGGATGTAGGGAACGTAAGGGTAAAGCTCGACTACGGAAAGCGTGACTCCGCTGGGCACGCGCGAGCCAAGGCCACGCTGATTGTAGGCGCCGACCAAATCGGAGAAAGCCCCTTCCAATCCCCCAACTGCGAAGTTGTCGGTATTATCTTCGATGAGCGCTACCTGGGGCTTGTCTTGCGTCAGGTACCTCCGGGAGAAATCCGGTGGAATAGTGAGGACCCCGTTAATCCTCCCCTGCCGCAAATCCGTGTTGGCCTGGGAGAGGTCGGTATAATCGACGGTTGTAAAGGTTCGCGCATTGGCGGCAATGGCCCCGAACATCTCGCGCAATTTCACCGTGGGAATGCCGCGATCCTGATCGACGATTCCCACACGCAATTCCTTGATCTTCCCGCCGAAGGCATAGCCCAGGACTACCAGTTGCACGATGGGAAGGAACATGGAAACCACAATCAACGTGGGGCTCCGCATGAACCTGCGCATATCGCGCTCGATAATGGCCAGCGTTCGTTTCATATCAATCCGTCCCTAGCGCCTTGGAGGCATGAAGCCGGAATCATATTTGGCGTCTTGCAACGCGTCGCGCAATTGCCTGCCGGTGTAGTGCATGAAGACATCGTCCAAGGTGGTGCTCTGTACGGAAAGCGAGGTGATTTCCACCTTGGCCTGGCCCGTCGCTTCCATCAGGGCCACAGTTGTCTTCGGCCCGTTATTCGACCCGATGCGATAAACGTGATCCTCCGCCTTTACGCTCTGTACATCCGGCAAACTCTGGAGGGTCTCCAGCCAGCCTTCCGGAACCCTGGAAAAGCTGATTTCCAGGATGTCGTTGCCGGGAATCGATGCTTTGAGTTTCAGAGGCGAATCAAGCGCCACCAGCTTCCCGTGATCCACAATGGCGATGCGGTCGCAGAGCTTGTCGGCCTCGTCCATATAATGCGTGGTGAGAAGGATGGTGAGGTCCCGGCCTTGTTTGATCTTTCGCAGCATATCCCAAACGCCGATTCGGGAGGCAGGATCGAGCCCTGTGGTGGGCTCGTCCAGAAAGAAGATGTTGGGTTCGTGCACCAGCCCGCGCGCGATCTCAAGCCGCCTCCGCATGCCACCGGAAAAGTTCTTCACAGGTTTATCCGCCCATTGCGTGAGCTCTACGGCTTCAAGCAGTTCCTTCACCACCCGCCGGCGCCGTTCGCGTGGAACGCTGTAAAGCTTTGCGAAGATGTTCATGTTCTCGACCGCAGACAGCTCCATGTCGGAAGTCAACGCCTGAGGGATGACGCCAATCGAACGGCGCACGTCGGCGGCGGAGCGCACCACGTCAAACCCGTTGATCCGCGCGCTTCCGGAAGTGGGAAGAATCAGTGTGGTGAGCATGCGGATGAGCGTTGACTTCCCCGCGCCGTTGGGGCCGAGCAAGCCGAAGATTTCGCCCCGTTCGACGTTGAAGCTCAAGCGGTCAACGGCGCAAAACGTCCCAAAGCACTTTTTGATTTCCTGGACTTCAACCGCGGGCACGGGCTCTCCTCATTGCAGGATTTGAAATTTGAAATTTCGAATTTGAAATTCCGCATTCACCTGGCCTCCGGCAGCGGGACGTCCACGTATGCTGTTAAACCTGGCCAGAGAGATCGGTCGCTGTTATCTACCCGCAAACGGAACTCGAAGGTTTTGACATCGCGCTTGGTGCGGCTCACGTCTCGCTGTGTGGCGTAGTCCGCGTCCACTCCCCTATAGAACACTGTCCCTTCGCGTTCCGCCCCGGAAGGCAAGCGGACCTTCATCTTCTGGCCCAAGCGTATGCGGTCAATATACGACTCTTCAACATCAACCCGAACCCAGAGATCGTCCGGATTGATGATTTCCAGGATTGGCTGAGCGACATTCACCACTTCGCCCTGGCGAGTCGGCAGGCTGGCCACGAAGCCGGGGATGGGCGCCCGGATTTCCGTATAACCGAGACGGACCTGAGCTTTCGATATCTGCGCTCCGGCAGCAGCCAACTGCCGCCGCATCGAGAGAAGTTCATTCTGCCGCACGGTGATTTGATCCTCATTGGACCGCGCCAACGCCACCGCGGCGCGTTGCGCATCCACTTGCTTGTGGAGAGACTCCACATGGGCTTTCTGTGCTGTAGAGGTGGTGCGAGCCTCATCGAGCGACTGCTCCGTGACGATGCCTCCCTTGAACAGTCCCTCAGTTCTCTCCAAATTCACCTGGTCGAGTTTGAGGTTAGCCTCCGCTTCGTTCACCTGGGCTTGCGTTGAGGCCAGCGAGGCTTCAGCCTGGCGGATCTGATCCCGTGTCTGTTTCTCCTGAAACTGCACCGCGGCCTCCGCCTGTTGGACCTGGGCGGCGGTTCCCCGTTCCGAATCCGCGTAGAAGGCCCGGTCGGCGCGCAACTCCTGCGGTTCGATAACCGCGACGAGCTGCCCCGCCTGTACCGTATCGCCCTCTTTAGCCAACAGTCTCGCCAGTTGGCCCTGGATCTGCGCGCTGACGATGACGTCGTTGGTGGTGACGATACCTGTGATCACCATATTGTGCGGCTTCGTCGTAGCTTTGTAATAGGCCACACTGCCGGCAAGCGCCAGCAGAATGAGCGCCGGAATCAACAGTTTTCCCTTCATGGCGCCTCGCTTTCCGGATTAGTGAATAGTGCGTAGCGGACGAATTTCAACAGTGAAATCGCAATGTGGAAGCTGTCCATCTGCGGAAGCTCCCCATCCCGCTTTCCTCGATCGATCACCTTAGCACACCTACTTCGACGGGGCGTAATCGAAACGCGTGCGAAGCTTGTCGCGGTGTCGCTCGAGGGCCAGCTCAACCAGACGGTCGAGAAGCTTGGAATAAGGGACGCCGGTCGCTTCCCAGAGTTTCGGGTACATACTGATCGATGTGAATCCAGGGATAGTATTGATTTCCAGGAGGAAGAGCTTCCCGTTTTTCCGGTCCAGCAGAAAGTCCACTCGCCCCATGCCCGCGCAGTCGATGGCTTTGAATGCGCGAACCGCCAAATCCTGGACGCGCTTGATTTGGCGGCGGCTGAGACGGGCGGGAATCAGCAACTTTGAACCTTCCTTGATGTACTTTGCTTCGTAGTCGTAGAACTCATTGACGGGGACGATTTCGCCCGGGAGAGAAGCTTCCGGTTGGTCGTTTCCCAGCACCGCGCACTCGATCTCGCGCGCCTCGACGGCCTTCTCCACTAAGATCTTGCGATCGTACTGCGCGGCCAGATCCATGCCGGCTTGAAATTCCTCTGGCGAATGTACTTTCGTGATCCCCACGGACGAGCCCAAATTGGCAGGCTTGACGAACAGCGGGAACCGCAGCCGTTTCTTGATCTTCCTCCGAACTCCCGCAGGATCGTCCTCCCATTCCCTTCGAAGCACTCGCTCCCAGGGAACCACCGGCAACCCAGCGTCCCGGAAAAGCCGCTTCATAACGTCTTTGTCCATGCCCGCGGCCGACGCCAGGACTCCCGCACCCACGTAGGGAACGTCTGCGAGTTCGAGCAGCCCCTGGATGGTTCCATCCTCCCCGAAGGTGCCGTGCAGTACCGGAAAAATGACGTCAACTTCGGGACGAGAGTTGACTGCGCCGGAGGACTTCGCAATGGGAAGGAGCTTGGGTCCGGTGGGATCCACGGAGGGCGTGACGGCCCTGCCTTCTTCGAGCACGGTCTGCAAGGACGCCGTGCGTTGCGCCAGATCATCTCCTGCCGCCCCCGCTAAGAGGCCGAGCGCCTTAGATCCCACGCGCCATCTGCCTTCGGGCGTGATGCCGACCGGGACGAGTTCGTACTTTTCCGGGTCGAGCGCCTTCATCACGGCAGCGGCTGAAGTCAGCGAAACCTCGTGCTCGCCAGACCGTCCGCCAAACAGAACTCCCAAGCGGATTTTCTTTGTCACAGGATTTTCTTCCCCAGCGCCGAACTGACCAGTCCGACGCCCAGTACGGCTGTTTTGTTCATGACATCAAGGATGGGATTGATCTCCACTAATTCGAATGCCACCATTCGACCGCTATCGGCCACCATTTCCATGGCAAGATGAGCTTCGCGGTAGGTGATTCCGCCTGGGACGGGCGTGCCGACGCCGGGCGCTTCATCCGGGTCAACCACATCCGCGTCAAACGAGACGACGAAACCCGCCGTTCCATTGCAGGCGATCGCAATACTCTTCTCCATCACTGCAGGCATCCCCAGTTCGTCAACGGTTCGCATCGTAAACACGCTGATGCCTGACTCCTTCACAAAGCTGGCCTCGCGGGAGTCCAACTCTCGCACACCAATCAGTGCGCAGTTTCGAGGAGAGATTTTGGGCGCATAGCTGAAAATCCTGGCCAGCAAGAGCGGGCCGTGGCCTAAAGTTGCGGCCAGCGGCATGCCGTGAACGTTGCCGCTGGGGCTGCTCTCCGGCGTGTTCATGTCAGCGTGCGCGTCAATCCAAAGACAACCCACAGCCTGCTTCCGGTCGCGGTAAAACTTGGAGACACCCGCCTGCGTGCCGACTGCCATGGAGTGGTCGCCGCCCAGCGAGACTGGGAAGTAACCTGCCTCAAGAGTCTCGCGAATCTGCCTCGCCGCTTGCCGCGATGTTTCGGTAATCTCCTTCAGGTATTTTGCTCGCCGGTCGCCGAAGTGCTGTTCCTCCGGCAGCTTAACGTGAATATTGCCCGCGTCCTCAACCTGGTGCCCCAGGTTCTTCAAGGCCTGGTTAAGCCCCGCGGCGCGCACCGCTGAAGGCCCCATGTCCACTCCGCGGCGTTCCTGCCCGAGGTCGAGCGGCACCCCTAAAATACGAATCTTCATCGGCCTGCCCCCGTAAGTCAATCGGCTACAGTAGCTTCTATCATAACTGATGCCTGGCAAGATTCGTAGCGCGCAGCGCCAATCGTGGTATGCTGCTCCGGCAATATCTCAAGGAGGCGCTCACGTCATGCGAAGGCTTCTGCTGATTTGCGTCTGCACGTTCACTGTCGCAAGGCTTTCCGCGGCGGATGACCGTTTGCTGCAGTGGATGGACAGAATCGCGCAGCAACAGCTTTCCGGCCGCGAGGCAGCGATCGCCAAGATCCACACCTTGAGCGAAGCGAAAGCGCGCCAAGCGTGGGCGCGGGCCAAGATCCTGGAGTTGCTGGGAGGCCTCCCCGACTACCACGGGCCGCTCCATGCCCGCGTCACCGGCCGCATCGAGCGGTCCCGCTACACCATTGAGAAAGTCGTCTTCGAGAGTTTGCCTGAGTTCTACGTCACTGCCGATTTGTATCTGCCCAAGGCGGCCGGCAAACATCCGGCCGTGCTCATTCCCATGGGTCACTGGGAGCAGGGCAAGCTGGCCGCGCAGCCGATTGCAGCGAACCTGGCCATGAAGGGATTCGTGGCGCTGGCCTATGACCCGGTGGGGCAAGGCGAGCGCCAGCAGGCCTACGACCGCAGGATCGAGGCATCCCTGATGGGAGGCGCAACCGATCAGCACTTTCAGGCGGGGGCACAGAGCATTCTGGCCGGCGAAAACTTCGCCCGCTACCGCATCTGGGATGGGATGCGTGCGCTCGACTACCTCGTCAGTCGACCCGAAGTCGACGCCGATAAGCTCGGTGCTACCGGCTGCTCGGGGGGCGGAACGCTCACGGCCTACATCTCCGCGCTGGATCCGCGGATCAAGGTCGCCGCGCCGGCTTGCTACATCAACTCCTGGCGCCAATTATTCGCCGGACCCACCGGTGATTCCGAGCAGAGTTTCCCCTTCTTCCTTTCTTCCGGCTTGGATGTGGCGGACTACATCGAGCTGTTCGCGCCGAAACCCTGGCTGATCAATTCTACGGTCGGCGATTTCTTCCCGATCGAGGGCGCGCGCCATGCTTACCAGGAGGCGCTGGACTGGTATCGGATTTACGGCGCGGAGGACCATATTCGCTGGGCTGTTGGTCCAGGGTCGCACGGGACTCCGCTGGAGATTCGCGAGGCAATCTACCAGTGGATGATCCGCTGGTTGAAAGACGGCCGTGGCGACTTTCGTGAAGAGCCCGTGGAGATGGCGCTGGATTTCGATCTCCTGGCGACTCCATCCGGCCAGGTGGAAGGGCGCCAGATGTATGAAGTGATTCAGCAAAGCTTCCGCGAGAGAATGAAGCAAGGAAACTCCGAGCAGTTGCTGGCGGAAATTCGCAAGTGGTCCGAAGATCGTGTGGGCCAGCCGCCGCCCGTGCACGTGCTGCGTGATGACCCTGGCGAGGCGTTTCGCACTCAGGAACTGGCATTGGAAGTGGAGCCCGGGCTGGAAATCTCGGGCACGCTCTACGCGCCGCTTGCTTCGGGGCGCAAGCCTGCCGTGTTGCTGGTGGATTTGGATGCCGCCACGGCGGAGCGCCTGGCCACGCGCGGTGTCGTAGTTCTGAACTTGTATCCGCGTGGGCTTCCGTTGCCCTCCAACAGCGAAGATCAAGCCGCTGCCAAGCAGGATATCCGCGCCTGGGTGATAGGGAAGAATATGGCCGGCCTGCGCGCCTTTGACATTCAGCGCGCTGTGGACTTGCTGGCAGCCCAGCCTGACGTTGACGCCGGCTCCATCCGCGCCGTAGCGCGCAACGTATCCGGCGTGTGGCTGCTCATGGCGGCCGCTGTCGACTCGCGCATCGTCAAGATCTGGCTCGACGGCACTCCCCATAGCCTGCGAGCCGCTTTGGACGTTCCGATTACCAGAGACTTGCACGACGCGGTCACCCCGGGATTCGCGCTTCACTGGGACCTGGACGACCTGGTAAAGACTATGGCCCCGCGCACGGTGCTTTGGAGCGACCCTACCGACTGGCTGCAGAGGGTTGTCCCACACCTGCCTGGTTCTCTGTATCGCACTTTCGGGGAAACGGACGACCGGTTTATAGCCGAACTCATGAAGTGAGCCGGCCGCAGCGCTTGACCACCGGGCCGCCCCTATGTTCTTCTGTACCACTAAGGCTCTGCTTTATGCTGGTGACGGATTCACAAATTACGCCGACGCTATCGGGCTCGAGCGAACCGTGGTTCGCGATTTACACGCGCCATCAGCACGAGAAGACCATTGCCCAGGTTCTTTCCGCCAAAGGACTGCAAGTCTTCCTTCCGCTTTACAACAGCACCCGGCGCTGGAAGGACCGCTCCGTCGAGCTCTCGCTTCCCCTGTTCCCGTGCTACCTGTTTCTGCGCGGAATGGTGGAGCGGCGGCTCCAGGTGGTGACCACGCCGGGGATCGTTTCCGTTTTGAGCGTCAATGGAGAACCGGCGGTCATTCCTGAATCCGAAATCGAAGCGGTCCGCAAAGCGATCGAATGGGGAAATCGCGTCGAACCTCACCCGTTCCTGCGCTGCGGCGACCGGGTGCGCGTTACAGCGGGACCTTTGCAAGGGGTGGAAGGGATTCTGGTCCGCAAGAAGAACTTGTATCGGCTGGTGCTTACCGTGGAATTGCTGGAGCGGTCCGCTGCCGTGGAAGTCGACGTCTCTTCCGTGGAGCGGGTTTCCAGCGGCCGCCAGAGTGCGCCCTGGGGACGAAGCGAGAGTGATTTGTGATTTGCGATTTGTGATTTGTGATTGCTGAATCGCGAACGCTTGCGTCAATTAGAAATAACCAATCGCAAATCCCCAATCACAAATCGCAAATCACCAATCACCCATGTCAGGGTTCGTCGTTGTCGAACCTCTCCTTGTATTCCATCTCGTCGGGCTTGCCCGGCGCCTGAACGCTGATCTCGATGCGGCCCATGCGCAGGCCGGCAGAGTAAGCGCTAACGGTAGCGTGGCCCGTGCGGTCGGTGGCGCGAAAGGCCATCTGCGCAATCCCCGCCACAGTATCCAGCGTCCACCCCGTTCCGTGGCCAAGCGAGCTTTGCCGCAGGAGCTCCCCCGGCCCGTCGCAGGTGAAAGTCACGGGACACGCGGCCGAGGGAACCACTACGCCGTTCTCGTCCACCACGCGGGCGGTGATGTAGGCAAGGCTTTCGAGGTTTCCAGACTCGAGTTCGCGCTTGTCTGCGTCCAGCACCAGGTGATGCGGCGCGCCTGCGGTACGGCGCTCGTCGCGTATTTCCTTACCCGCATGCCGAGCCACAGCCGCTAATGTTCCGGGCTGGTAAGGGACAGTCCAGAGGCGCGGCGGATGCGGCAGTTCTCCATCAGGCGCATCCTGCTTCGCCCCTAGCGATGTGCCGTTCAGAAACAGTTCGACCTCGGCCGCGTTGCTGAAGACCTTCACAGTCCTCGCCGTGCCTTCCGCCGCCGGCCACGTCCAGTGGCCGAGGATGTGCACCATAGGCTGGGCCGTCCATTGGCTTTGATAGAAGTGGTAGACGTCCTTGGGAATGCGGTACACGTCGCCCATGCCGAAGGCGACGATGTGCGGGATCACTGTGTCGTAGGTCTCGCCTTCGTAGTCGAACTGGTGCCAGATCATGCCGCCGGCCATCCACGGGCGCCGGTACAACTCTCGCAAGTACTTCTCGTGGTTTTCGCAGGCCAGGTCTTCGCTCTCCGGCCCGCCTCCGTAAATCCCGCGTCCCATGGTTGAGGCGGCGTATTCTGCCACCAGGTACGGGCGGAGGGGAAAACGCTGGTGTTGGCCGTCGGTTTCCTTGCCCACCCCGTGGCCCACGACGTCCACCAGGGCCTCGAGGTCCTCGCCACGCGGTTCGTGCATCGCCACCGGCCGGGAGGAATCGAGCTCGCGATAGCGCGCTGCGACGGCTCCTATCACTTTCGTAGCAACCCTCGCCGGAGCATTAACTTCACCTGCAATACCCCAAACAATGATACACGGATGGTTGCGGTCCCGACGGATCATCTCGTCCGCCATCGCCAGCACGTTGGTGGTGTACTCGCGCGGGTCGCCGATCTCTTTGTTGACGGGAAGTTCCTCCCACACCATCAGGCCCAGACGGTCCGAGGCTTCGATCGTCGCCGGGTCGTGCGGGTAGTGGGAAGTCCGCCAGAAGTTCACCCCCATGGCGCGCATGATCTCCATGTCCAGGGCGTGGCGCGAATTCGGAAGCGCGTTTCCCATGCCGGGGTACGTCTGGTGCCAATTCGTTCCCTGCACCTGTACTCGCTTGCCGTTCAGGAAAAACCCTCGCTGCGGGTCGAATTTGAACCAGCGGAAACCCAGCGGGTTTTCGATCTTGTCCAGCTCTTCCGATCCTGCGCGCAAGCTGGAGCGAAGGCGATAGACGTTCGGATAGTCCGGCGACCACAGCAGCGGGTTCTCGACCGCTCCGTCTTGCGCGACCTCGAGACGCTGGCGAGGCGGAACGCGAACCGGAACTGATAAAGTTTTGATCACCTCGCCCTGTGGGTTCAGAACCTCCTGAACGAGCGTCAGCTCTCTGGCTTGCGGTGTCTCGTTGACCAGGCGCGAGCGGATCTGGAGCGTCGCCGTGTTCCCGCTGACCGACGGGGTGAGCCAGATGACTTCGGAAATGTACATGGGGTGGGTAATCCGCAGCCAGACGTCGCGATAGATGCCGCCGTAGAACGTATAATCGGTCTTGACGGTGGGGGGAAGCGTAGCGCGAAACAGGTTGTCGACCTTAACCGTCAAAACGTTCTCCGTTTCGCCGAACTTTGCGTAGCCGGTCACGTCAAACTCGAAGCTGGTGTATCCGCCCTTGTGCTCTCCGACCCGCTGGCCATTCAGCCAGAACTCGGCAACGCTGCTGGCGCCTTCAAATTCCAAAAATACCCGCCGGCCGAAGTCCTGGCTGGGGAGCCGAAAATGCTTTCGATACCAGCCGATGCCGCGCCAGTAGCCGGGCGTCTCGTCTCGTCGAATTGGTTCCAGGTGTGAGGCAGGTTGATGGCGTCCCAGTCCGAGTCGTCGTATTCGGGCCGGTTGGCATTGCGGAAACGCGGTCTCGATCTCTGCGGCTTCGCCGTTCTCGCGGTCGAATGAACCCAGCGCGCCGGTCCCGTGCGCCTGCCGGGCAAAGCGCCAATCGCGGTTGAAGTTCTCGCGCCGACGCGGGCCAGGTTCCGTCGACGCAGGCTTGGCGGGAGTTTGCTGGTCAGACGAGCCGGCTCCCGCCGCCTCCCCTGATCGGACTACGAGCGGCGTCGTTGCTGCGCCCGTGGCTACTGTCTCCAGAAATTCTCTTCGGTCCATGTTTGGTGCCTGTTCGATGCTACGCAAGAAGTGGGTTCTTGACCCCTTTTAGGAGTTCGATTTGAGTTCGTTTGCATCAAAAAGCAGTTCGTTTGGAACGCTCCAAAAAAGCCAAGTCTTTTATTTGCCTTATATGACCGAGTTCGTTTCCGCTAAAAAACATCTTTCACGATTCACTCGTCCTTTCCCGATGGGCAAAAGCGATTTCACGCAACGGCGCAAAGTGCGGAAAGGTCGCAAAGTTCTGGCGGCCACCACCCCCCACCCCTCCTCACTCGAGGAGGGGAGCTCGAAAGTCCCCTCCTTGGGTAACGAGGGATCAGGGGCGGTTGATTATCGAGCCGACCCTTTGTTTTCATAGACATTCTCGCTTTGTTCCGCCGAATTCAAGTCGCGAAGTCGAGAGCCGAGGGTTAGGGAGTGACAAACCGTCACCATCCGACTTGACCTCTTAAATTGGCCCCACAGCTTCTCAACTCCTCGACTCTTGAACTCCTCGACTGTTTGTTTTCATAGACATTCTCGCTTTGTTCCCTCGGAAAGCGGCTATCAGCAGTCAGCTTTCCGCTCTCTCGAACGCCATCCTTGGCTGGCGCAGACCCCGACGTGTGGGGTCTCGGATGTCCCGAAGGGACAGGCCGGGTCAAGCAGTGCAATCTGACCGAACTGCGCCTTCGAATCATGGCAGACGTTCGGACACAACGTCTGCGCCATCCTACCTGCTCCTGCGGTCCATCGGGCCAGACAATTGTTCAATTCTAACCTACAAGCTCAGGCGTAATTTGCCAAGGAAATTCCCTGCGGTGGGATATTTGAGTGCCCCAACGGCGAGTTTGAGGGGCTGGCGCGGACGCCGCAGAAGAGCGCCAGGCGGTAGCTCACTCGGAAGCCTGGTTCAAGGGCCGGGGAGGCAAAGGCATTCCCATGGAATAAGTCCTCGCTGACTTCGGGCTGAGAACTCCCCTGTACTGCTAAGCGTGAGTTTCTTCGCGACGCGCGAAGAATCTGCTTTTGGTTGCGGCTTGCCGCGCTGTGAAACCCATCCCCAATCGCCGGTATCGCATATACACACTCGTCGTGATAGTCCCCATTGCCGCCCCGTGCGTCTCACTGAACGGACCAGCGAAATGGCGGTCGAAGCTGCCGTGACGCTGGCAAGCGAATTCGTCATAGGGAGGGCATATGAACGTACGAAGTTTTAGGTTAGGGGGAATAGCTCTTGCAGCGGCTTTCGGACTGGTCGTAGGCGGGGTAGGCATCAGTCGCCTTCGCGGGGACATCGCAACGGTCAACCCGCCGGCCTCGCTGAAGCTTGCAAGCCCCACGGAAGGTCCCAGCAGGAGCAGTTTCGCGCCGATCGTGAAGCAAGTGCTGCCGGAGGTTGTGAACATCTCCACCAGCAAGGTAGTGAAAACAGGTCTTTCGGGACAGATGCCGATGGATCCGTTCTTCCGTCAGTTCTTTGGAGACAATTTCGGCGGCCAATTCAACACACCGCGGAACCCGCAGGCGGAGCGCGAACGAAGCCTTGGCTCCGGCGTGATCGTCAGCCCGGAGGGATATATCCTGACCAACAACCACGTTGTGGCGGGGGCAACGGAGATTCTGGTTACTACTTCCGACAAGCGCCAGTACAAAGCTCGGGTCGTGGGCACTGACCCCAAGACGGATCTTGCCGTGCTTAAAGTGGATGCAACGAATCTGCCTGCCATCACCATTGCCGACTCGTCCAAGGTCCAGGTGGGCGACTACGCCTTGGCGATTGGCGACCCTTTCGGCGTGGGAGAAACAGTAACCATGGGGATCGTGAGCGCAACCGGGCGGACCAACCTGGGTATCGAAGATTATGAAGATTTTATCCAGACGGACGCGCCGATCAACCCGGGCAATTCCGGCGGAGCGCTGGTGAATGACCGCGGAGAGCTGATCGGCATCAACACCGCGATCCTTTCGCACGGATCCGGCGGCAGCGAGGGTGTGGGATTTGCTATTCCTACGAATCTGGCACGTAACATCATGGATCAGATTGTAAGCAACGGCAAAGTGACGCGCGCCTACATGGGCGCCTACATCCAGGGAGTGAGCCCGGAACTGGCCAAGGCCTTCGGGGAAACGGCGCCACGCGGCGCGTTGGTAGGCGATGTCGAGCCCGGCAGCCCGGCGCAAAAGAGCGGCCTTGAGAAGGGCGATATCGTCGTGGCTCTCGACGGCAAACCCATCACCGACAGCAACCAATTACGGATGAGCATCTCCATGATGGCGCCTGGAACAACCGCCAACCTGAAGGTGTGGCGCAACGGCAGCGAGCACGACATCGCAGTCAAGCTGGGAGAACTTCCGGCCGAAAATGAGCGGGCGAGCGCCGCGCCGGCGAATCCACAAGGGGCGCTGGAAGGTGTTACGGTCGAGAACGTCGACGCTCAGACGGCCCAGCAGTTGGGGTTGCCGGATCGTACTAAGGGCGTGGTGGTAACGGACATCAGTCCCTCGAGCCCCGTTGCAGACTCGGGATTGCAGCGAGGAGATGTGATTCAGGAAGTCAATCATCAGAGCGTGACCAACGTCAGCGGCTTCGAACGAGCCATGCAAAGGGCAGGGAAGAATCCCCTGCTGCTCGTGAATCGCCAGGGGCATACGCTGTTCATCGCAGCGTAAGTGCAGGGATTAGGAGACAGGGGTTAGGGATCAGTAATCCCTAATCCCTAAACCCTAATCCCTCTCAGGAAATGATTCCCTTGCGCACGGCATACAAGATCAGCTCCGGCACGCCTTTCAGATTCAACTTCTGCATAATCTTTGCCCGGTGGGTTTCCACGGTGTAGGTACTGAGATTCAGGAGGGTGGCTACCTCTTTGCTCGATTTTCCTTCCGCTACCAGTTGAAGCACTTCTCGCTCCCGCGGGCTGAGGAGATCGTAGGAATCCTCAGCGCCCGTGCGGCGCAACTTGCGCATGTAATCCTGCAGCAGGACCTTGCTTACCGCGGGGCTGAAGAACGACTTTCCCTCCACCACGGCGCGAATGGCCTGCACAAGATCCGTGGTGGCGGAGTCCTTCAGGAGATAGGCACGAGCCCCTGCTTTCAAGGCGCGCAGCACGTAGCCTTCGTCGGCGTGCATGCTCAAAATCACCACTGCCGTGTCGGGGCGACTGGCCGTGATCTGGCGCGCGGCTTCAATGCCATTCAAGTTGGGCATGCCGATATCCATGACCACTACATCCGGTTTTAGCGACTCGACCAACTGCACCGCTTGCCGTCCGTCATCTGCTTCGCCGATTACGCTGAGGTCGGGCTGCTGCTGGACCACAAGGACGAGGCCGGCCCGGATCAGTTTGTGGTCGTCGGCGAGCAAGACGCGAATGGGTTTCATGGGCATGGCGGTTCAGCAGTGGAGTGGAGTTCCAACCTGTCGTTCCGATCGCTGCACTGTCATTCCGAGCGAAGCGAGGAATCTCGCTCTGGTCTTCGTTCAAGGACGCAGACCTAGCTCCCTCGCTGCAGTGACAATCGCGACCCAGGACCCCCCCTCACCCGACCCGCGTCGGCTGATGAAAGCGCCGTCGCGGGCCACCCTCTCCCCCAAGGGGGAGAGGGCATTTCTATGGCAAGTGGTGAGCCGGGCACACTTAGAATTTTCGCTCGCCGTGACAAGCTTTAGAGGAGCGCGCTACGCTGCCAGTGGAAACTCCGCGCGAACAGTCGTGCCGGATCCCGGTTTTGAGTCGACGGTAAGCTTTCCCCCCAGGCGCTTCACGCGTTCGTCCATTCCTAATAATCCCAGACCCCGCACCCTTTGCGGATCAAAGCCGCGGCCGTCGTCCGATACGGTGACCAGGATTTTGTTCGTCTTGTGCTCAACCGTGACTTTGGCATTCTTGGCGGCGCTGTGACGCGCGGCGTTGTTGAGCGCTTCCTGAACCAACCGATAGATGCAGATTTTATACTCGTCCGGGATCGTTTCCGGCACGCCGACGGATTGTATCTCCACTTCCGTTTCACTGCGGCGCGAGACCTCCCGGCCCTGCCACTCGAGAGCGGCGATCAAGCCAAGATCATCCAGCATCGAGGGGCGAAGAAGCAAAGCGATGTTGCGCACCGTTTCGACCGTGGTCTCGGCCACGGATTTGATCTTGTCGACATGGTCCTTGATCTCGGTCGCGCCGGTGGGAATCGTAGCCTCTAAGCTGCCGACTTCCACCAAGAGGGCGCCAAGAGATTGCCCCACTTCGTCATGCAGTTCGCGGGAGATCGACCGGCGCTCGGTTTCCTGAGCGTCGACGAGCCGCGCCGACAAAGCCTCGAGTTCGCTGCGGCTACGGGCAAGTTCCTGGTAGCGCTGCTGACCCTGATGCTCGAGATGGAGGAGGTACAGAGCGCTTGAGAGAGACAGCACCAGGGCGGCGGTGAGAGAAATAGCCAGCAGCCTTGATTGGCGTGCTTGCAGGCTGGAAAAGCTCGCAAAAATCTCCTGGTTCGCCGCGCCCAGTCGTTGCCTGTTCCAGAGGGCGATTCTTTCCGATGTTTCCTGTAGGCGGGCTTGTTCGGGAAGAACCTGTTCATGCAGGAGCCGCAACGCCTGTCTGTGGCGTTGCTCCTGGTTCCACGACAAGATCGGATGCATCATTTCCTGCTGCACTGCGAACAAGTGTTCGAGGTCTTCGAGCAAGGCCCGTTCTTCGGGCTGACGAGTCTGGGGAAAGGCGTTAAGCGTCGAATTAACTTCCGCAGTGAGCCGTGAGAACTCACTGGCCGTCAGCCCCTCAGCTTGCGGATCCTGGCTCAGCAAATACTCCTGTACCCGGTCGTTATAGACGCAGATCGAGGAGGATAGAACCATCAGGGGCTGGGTATGCGCCAAGGCAGTCTGGCGAATGGCCTCTTCCTGCACCTGAAGTTGGCGTGCGAGATCGAGAGCCTCCCGGCCCGTAACGAGCATCAAGGCCAGTAACCCCCCGAAGCCAATCAACAAGGTCAGGCGCACCTTCTTTGAGGGCAAATCCTCTTGACGCTGCATGTGGGAGTCGCTCACTTGCGGAAACACCTCCTTTTGACCGTCCATCGCCTGAACTCTAAGATTAATGAGAACACTTTCTCGGCCGCAAGGCAACTTGCAAGGAGTCGCAGAATCCTGGGTGATGAGGGCGGCACGAAGGACCGTTCCTCCCACAGATGACGCGTTCTACAGATTTCAGAATTCAAGATATGGATTTCTGTACGGAATGGTCTGAGTTTATCTTGCTGCCTTTTCTGCCCTGTATAATCAGGGACTTACTGGCCAAGTATGAATACTTCGTTTGGAAGAGAAATTGCTGCCGAAGCGGCAGAGCATGCAGTATCCGCTCGGCTCGGTACTTATATCGAAAATTCGAGTGTGGAGAGGCTGGGCATGACAAGAAAAGTCATTGAAATTACAGTCTTGTTGTTAGCAGTCGGTCTGGCTATATCGACAGGGCGGCTGTGGAGCCAGGCGGTGGCCAACGCGCAGATTCAAGGCCTCATCACGGACCCAAGCGGGGCGGTAGTACCGAACTCCAATGTGACGGCGAAGCAAACCAACACCGGTTTCGTACGAACAACGGTGACCGACGCGAGCGGGACCTACGTGCTCCCGAATCTTCCAGTGGGGCCTTACAACCTCGAGGTACAGGCCGCCGGTTTCCAAGCTTACGTGCAGACGGGCATCGTTCTCGAAGTCAGCAATAACGTCACGATGAATGTGGTGCTCCGGCTGGGGCAGGTGAGCCAGGAGGTGCAGGTTTCGGCCAATGCCAGCATGGTGCAGACCAACACCATTTCTGTCGCTCAAGTGGTCGACCAGCAGCGCATCCTCGATCTGCCCTTGAACGGGCGCATCGCCACCTCGCTGGTCATGCTGGCTGGCGCGGCCAACGATACGTCGCCGGTTTATAGCGATTTGACCGGCAGCAAGAACTACTTCAGCGCGGATGCGATTTCGGTGGCGGGTGGGCAGTCAGACGGGACGAATTACCTGATGGATGGCGCCGAACACATGGACGCCTTTTCCTGGGTGAATCTCCCTTACCCTTTCCCCGATGCCATCCAGGAATTCAGCGTTGAGACCAGCAGCCTTTCCGCGCGTTACGGATTCCAGGGCGGCGCTACCGTCAACGCAGTGACCAAATCCGGTACGAATCAATTCCATGGCGACGCCTTCGAGTTCGTCCGCAACGGCGATTTCGACGCCCGCGATTTCTACGCTGCCACCCAGGACACGCTGCGCAGAAACCAGTTTGGCGGAACGATTGGCGGACCCATCAAGAAGGATAAGATTTTCGGCTTTTTCGGCTACCAGGGAACTCGCATCCGAACCGCTTCCGCTCAGAACATCGCTTACGTGCCCACGCAGGCGATGCTGAACGGAGACTTCAGCGCGGTGGGCTCTGCGGCTTGCGATGCCAGCGGGGCGCAAACGTTTACCAATCCTGCGACCGGCCAGCCGTTTACGAATAACCAGGTCGACCCGGCGTTGTTCGACCCCGTGGCGCTTAAACTGCTCAAGTACGTTCCAACCTCCAGCGACCCTTGCGGTTACCTCGCCTACGCCAGTCCATCCCCGCAACGCGAGGATCAATATATTGGGCGGGCGGACTGGAACCAAAGCACCAAGAACAGCGTGTCCGGCCGCTACTTCTTTACCGACTACAAATCACCTGCCTTTTTCAACAATGACGTGCTGCTGACACAACACCGCGGAGTGCTGGACCGCTCCCAAGCGGCGATTTTGAGCGACACCTATGCAATTTCCCCCACCACCATCAACTCCGCTCATATCGCCTGGACGCGGCTGGCCATTACGCGCGGTCCCGCGGCCAATTTCATCAATTTAACGGATCTTGGCTCTCAGATTTATTCCAATGTGCCCAACTATATGTATGTCGCCGTTAACGGCTATTTTGGCGCGGGCTGCGGCAGTTGCGCGCCCGTCCACCTTGACGGCAATTCCATGCAGGCCTCCGAAGATCTGGACATGATGAGGGGCCGGCATCACATCTCGTTCGGCGGGGAATGGCTTCATTATCAATTCAATTACGCGAACATCTACCAGAGTAACGGCGCCGTCACCTTTGATGGCTACGCTTCCGGCAACGCTCTCCTCGATTTCATGCTGGGACTACCAGACCAGTTTCAGCAAGGAAATGAAGACTTTTACAGGGGCAGACAGAACTACTTTGGCCCCTATGTTGAGGACGACATTCGGGTGAGCAAGAATTTGAACGTGAACCTTGGATTGCGCTGGGAACCTTACCTGCCCACCAACGAGAAGTACAAGCATATGGACCACTGGGACTACAACGCCTTCCTGGCAGGGAAGACGTCAACCATATACCCCGGTGCGCCCGCCGGCTTATTCTTCCCCGGCGAATCCGGCGTCCCCACAAAGGGCTTCACTTATAGCCGGCTCGCGGATTTTGCTCCGCGCGTGGGCTTGGGCTGGCAACCCGGCGGAACCGGGCGGCAGGTGATTCGCGCCGGCTTCGGGGTCTTCTATAACGTCATGCCGACCGCCTATACGGAAGACCAGAATCAAGGTGCTCCCTGGGCCAGTACAGTGGGTCTATACAGTCAGGGGACGCTGGCGAATCCCTGGTTAGGATACGCCGGCGGCAATCCCTTCCCCACGCCTGAGGGGCAACTGACCTTTGTGACGCAAGGCCAATACTTTAACTATCCGCTGGTTGCCCACGCAACCAGCGTCGATGTGTGGAACGTTACCTATCAGCGCCAGTTCTCCAGCAACTGGGTGGTTTCGGCGAGTTATGTGGGCAACAAGAGCACTCACATCTGGACAGGAGAGGACGTCGATCCGGACATTTACATTCCGGGCAACTGTGGTGCCGGTCAATACGGGCTCACGGCGCCAGGTCCCTGTTCGACGACCTCAAACACCGTCCAAAGGCGGCTGCTCTACCTGCAAAATCCCACAGCCGGGAACTATTACTCGGACATCTTCCAGGCCGATGATGGCGCCAACGCGGAATACAACGCGCTTCTCGCGAAAGTGGAGCACCGGTTCACTGAGAATTACACGATTCTTGCCAACTATACCTACTCGCATTGCATCAGTGAGGCGGATTTCGGAGGCGACCTCGGGGAAGCCAACACTGAGCAACCTTTCAATCGAAATGCCGACCGCGGCAATTGCGCCTTCGATTTGCGGCACATCTTCAATTTATCCCTGGTCGCCCAATCGCCCCACTTTGCCGGCGTGTGGACGAACCGGCTGCTGGGCAACTGGCAATTCGCTCCCATCGTTTCAGCTCACAGCGGTAGCTGGTTTGAGCCCCTGACCGGCCTCGACAACTCCTTGACCGCGGTCTACAATGACCGGCCGAATGTGACGGGAAATCCTTACACCAGGAGCACCACGGGCAACCTGCAATGGCTGAACCCCGGCTCCTTCGCCCCGAATGCTCTGGGCACCTTCGGAAACGCCGGGATGACTTCGCTGCTCGGCCCCAGGTACGTGGATGTCGATGTGGACGTAAGCCGCTACTTTACCATTCACGAGCACCAAAAGCTGGAGGCCCGCTTCGAATTTTTCAATATCGGGAATCACGTGAACTTCAACGCGCCGGACAATAATCTGCAGGACAACACTTTCGGTCAGTTGATTAATGGCGACGTGGGTCCGCGCATCCTGGAGTTTGCGCTGAAGTATACGTTCTGAACTCCGTGCGTGTCATCCTGAGGAGTCCCGCTCTTTGGGACGACGAAGGATCTCCGTAGTGCGTCATCGACGACAGGAACTGCAGGGATTCTTCGGCCCCAAGGAATGGGGCCTCAGAATGACAGCATGGCGGGGATAATCATGCACCGACGTGATCTTCTGAAATACGCTCTTCTGACCGCCGGCGCCGCGTGTGAAGCGCTGGCTTGGGGTTCGCCCCCGCCGAAGGTCAGCCCGTTTAAAGTTGCGGCGATCAGCGACGGCTTCACGCAGGATTTTGAGCAAGCGCTGAAGATTATGAAGGGCTACGGACTCTCGTGGGTGGAGATTCGTGGCCTCTGGGGAAAGTACAACACCGACGCGACGCCGGAAGAGATCAAGCGTGTTAAGGGCCTGCTCGATCAATACAACTTCAAATGTTCGGTTGTTGATTCCGGCTTCTATAAATGCGTGTTGCCGGGCACTAATGCCGTCAGCATTGAAGGCGGTTATCACACCCCATACTCAGGCCAGATGGATCTGCTGAAGCGCGCCATGGACCGTTGCCATGCCTGGGGGACAGACAAGGTCCGCATCTTCACCTTCTGGCGCGTGGCGCAACCGGAGACGATCTACCGCCGGATTTCCGAAGAGCTTGCCAAAGCCGCTGAGGTTGCCAAGGGTGGAGGAATCCGGCTGGTGATTGAGAACGAAGAATCTTGCAATGCCGCCACTGGGCGCGAGACGGCTGCGATCCTCAAGTTGGCGCCGGCTCCCAACCTGGGATATAACTGGGATGTTGGTAACGGTTACGGTCGTGGCGAGGTGTCATATCCTGACGGCTACAATGCGCTGGAGAAGGGCCGGATCTGGAATATCCATCTCAAAGGGATGCATTGCCAGCCGGGTCTTAAGCAATGCGAGGAGACAATTGCGGATTCGGGTGAGATCGACCTGGCGGGGCAATTGCGGGCGCTGCGGCGCGACAACTACAACGAGACCATGTCACTGGAATGTGAATTCAACGCCCCCGGCATGAATCATCAGCAGACTACCGAGCGCTCCTTGCAGGGGTTGCTGCGCGTGATCAGCGGAGTCGCTAGCGGCTAGTGCTCACTAGCCGGTGCGGCCACTGTAATGTGGAACTCATCAATCGTCCTTCGGCCGCAGGGGACGGCAAGCCGTCCCCCTACAAACCTATGAAGGAATACTGTCGCCGTGAAGTCCTTTCGTTTGGTGTAGGGGCGGCCCTTGTGGCCGCCCTTTGCGACGTATCGATGGCCGCGCCTCGAGGGCCACACGTGGACTTTCCCACAACTCCGCGCGACCGACTGGCGTTAACCTCCTGGCCGTTTCGTGAGTTCATTGACAGCCCGCACAATCCCTATCGGAACAGGCAGAAGCCAGGGATGGACCTCAAGGAATTTGCGGCGATGGCGGTGAAGGAATTCGGAATTCACAACATTTGCCCCCTGGCCGCCCACTTTCGTTCCACAGACTCTGAGTATCTCGATGCTCTTCGCGACGCAGTGCACCAGGCGGGTTCGCACTTGGTCGACTTGGGGCTGGGGGCCGGTAGCTTCTGGGATCCAGACAAGAGCAAGCGCCAGGCCGCAGTTGACTACGGGCAACACTGGATCGACCTTGCCGTCAAATTGGGTTCTCCGAGTGTTCGCCAGCATCTTGGCGCGCCGAGGGGTGTAAAGCCTGATGTTGACTTGGCCTCTCAAACGTTGGGAAAGCTTGCCGAATATGGCGCGTCAAAGAACACGCTGGTCAACCTTGAGAATGATGACCTTCTCAATGAGGACCCTTTCTTCATCGTCAAAGTGATCGAAAAGGTGGGCAATCCTTATCTGCGCGCTCTGCCGGATATCGGAAATACGCTCAGCCGCGGCGACGTGGAATATAATGAACGGGGCGTGGCCGCCATGCTCAAGCACGCCTACGGGGTGTGCCACGTCAAAGATGTCGTAGTGACCGACAACGGCAAGACATACAACGTCGATTTGCCCAGAATGTTCGAGCTTGCCAAAGCGAGCGGGTTCCAAGGTTACTACATGATGGAATGGGACGGCGGACCCGGCGACCCATACAGCGGAACGCGAAAGCTGGTGGAAGAGACATTGAAGTATATCGGTGCGTAGGGTCAATCCGCCAACCGGCGGATGGTTGCCCATGGCGGCCACCAGGCCTGGCGGAAGAGCAATTCAAATGGCAAATCGCAAAGGTCAAATGGCAAATGGTTTCTCATTTCGGATTTAAATCCCGGTGTTGCCTGACAGTACTATTTGGTCTTCTATTGGCTCCGCTGCCTGGTGCCGCCGCGGACTCTGTCGAACTGGTCAGGAAGGGGGACACAGTCGAGGTGCTGATTAGCGGGCGGCCCTTCACCACGTACTTTTTCCCCGCTGACATTGCAAAACCTTACTTTCAACCTCTGCGCACTGCGCAGGGCACCATCGTGACGCGCGACTTCATTACCGGCAACACCATCCCCCAGGAGCACCTGAAGGATCGAGGCTTGGAGCCGCATCAGCGTCCGATGTATTTCGGCCATGGAGACATCGACGGCATTGACTTCTGGGGCGAGGCAGCATTCCCGCAATATAGCGACGACACGGTCTTTGGCCGGGCGACGTTCAAAAAGCTGGAGGAGATACGAAGCGGCGAGCCGGGCACGCTGAAGGCCGATTTCGAACTCGCCGATCCGCGTGGCAGAGTGATTGCAGACGAGATACAATCCTTTGTTTTCGGCGGCGGCGCGGAGACACGGTGGATTGATTGCGAGATTACCTTGGTGGCCACCCACGGTTCGGATGTGGTGATGGGCGACACTAAAGAGGGCACTTTCGCCATCCGCCTGGCGAAGGAACTCAATTCACCTCCTGGACATATGGTTAACTCCACCGGCGCGGAGGGAGAGAAAGAAATCTGGGGGAAGCCGGCGGATTGGGTTGACTATGACGGCACGATTGCCGGGGAAGAACTGGGCATCGCCGTTTTCGACAGCCCAAAGAGCTTTCGACATCCGACAACCTGGCACGCGCGCGGATACGGCTTGCTGGCCGCCAACCCCTTCGGCTGGAGAGAGTTTTATAAGGACCCGCAGAAGGATGGGAGCTGGACGATTGAACAAGGCAAAACATTGAAGTTTCGTTATCGGGTTTTCATTCACCACGGCGATTACAAGCAAGCCAAGGTTGCTGAGGCCTATCAGGAGTACACAACGCACGAACAGTAAACACCGCGGGTCCATCATTCCGAGTGGGCCTCCGGCCCACCCATGGAGAGGAAAGTCACTGTCATCCTGAGCGAAGCGAAGGATCTGCAGTTCCGGTCCGTAGCGAACTAATGCAGATTCTTCGCTTCGCTCAGAATGACAGACTAGGAAAGTTTCAGGAGGGAGAGTGTTTTATGTCCAATGATACGCAATTAAGCCGTAGGAGTTTCTTGAAGAGCGGTGTGACCAGCGCGGCGAGTCTGGCCGCCGCGAGCGGCGTCACTTTCTTGACGCGGCCGGAACGAGTCTTCGGCGCCAACGATCGCGTGCGCGTGGCGATCTGCGGCGTGCACGGGCGCGGCATGGATCACGTCCATAATTACGCGCAGCTTTCGAACGTCGAAATCGCCGCTGTCTGCGACATCGACGAGGACCTCATGGGGAAGCGCATTGCCACGATGACGCAACACGGCATCCCCAAGCCCGCGACGTTTGTGGATATCCGCAAGCTTCTGGAGGACAAGTCCATCGATGCGATTTCCATCGCCACCCCGAATCATTGGCATACCTTGATGGGAATCTGGGCGTGCCAGGCGGGCAAGGACGTGTATGTTGAGAAGCCCTGCTGCCACAATTTATGGGAAGGCAAACAGTTCGTGGCGGCGGCACACCGCTACAACCGCATTGTCCAGCACGGCACACAAATCCGCTCCGCCACCGCGGTTCGAGATGGGATCAAGAAGCTCCACGAGGGCCTGATCGGCGACATCTACATGGCCCGCGGAATCTGCTACAAATGGCGCAACACTATTGGCCGTGCTCCCGCCACAGAGGTTCCCGCCGGTGTGAATTACGATCTCTGGACCGGCCCGGCGCCCCTGCATGATTTCACCAAGAATCGCTTTCACTACAACTGGCACTGGTTCTGGTATTACGGGAACGGCGACATGGGCAATCAGGGTACTCATCAGTTGGACGTGGCGCGGTGGGGGTTAGGCGTGGAGTTCCCCAATAAGGTGAGCGCCATCGGCGGCCACTTCATGTTCGACGACGACCAGGAGACGCCCAACGACCTGAGTTGCTTGTTCGAGTTCGACCTCCCGGACCGCAAGCGAAAGATGATAACCTTCGAGGTCCGCCATTGGATCACCAACCACGAAGCCGAGATTGGCACTCCAGAGATGGGAACTGAGGAACCGAAGCATAAGGCCAACCGCCCGGCGAACGGGCCCATGTCCGGCGGGCACAACTCCATCGGCGACATCTTTTACGGCTCGAAAGGGTACTTCGCCACCGGCGACGAGGACGCGGATACCTACGGCGTGTGGCTTGGCCCCGATCAAGAACCTCAGCCGAAGGTCCACGAGGGCACGGAACTCGCTCACTATAAGAACTTCGTCGACTGCGTCGTGAGCCGGAAGAAAGAGGATCTGAATGCGCCCATCGAGGAGGCATACAAGTCCATGGCGCTGATGCACCTCGCGAATGCTTCCTACCGCTTGGGCCGGACCTTGAATTTCAATCCCGATACCCAGCAGGTGATCGGAGATCCTGAAGCCGATACACTGCTCCGCGACGGTGATCGCGGCTACCGCGCGCCGTATACCGTGCCGGAAGAAGTGTAGCGATTGCCGATTGATGATTGTCGATTTGCGGGCGCGGACCTCGGTTTTGGAGTGTGGCAGCTTGCTGCCGCTTTCCGCCGGCGAGCTTGCTCGCCGAACAACAGAGGGAAGCTCGCAACGGCACGGCCAGCAAGCTGGCCTCGAAAAAAGCGGCAGCAAGCTGCCGCACTCCAGAGCTTCAGCCTACCAGCGAGAGGGAGGAACCAATGAGCCAGGCGCATCGTTCTGCGGGCAAAGTAGTCTACGCGGTCTTGGCTTTGCTGGTTGGTGTTACCACTGCCGCTACGCAAACCAAGACTGATCCGCTCAAGAGTGGCTTCGAGAATCCGCCGGAGGGCGCGCGTCCGCGGGTGTGGTGGCATTGGATGAACGGCAACATCAGCAAGGAAGGCATCAAGCTTGACCTGGAGTGGATGCATCGGGTGGGCTTGGGAGGCTACCAGAATTTCGATGCCGCGCTCTCAACGCCGCAGGTCGTGCCAAAGCGTCTGGCCTACATGACCCCGGAATGGAAGGACGCCTTCAAGTACGCGGTGGTCCTCGGGGATCAACTGGGATTGGAAGAGGCGATCGCGGGATCGCCAGGCTGGAGCGAATCCGGCGGACCATGGGTTCCGGCGTCGCAGGGGATGAAGAAATATGTATGGAGCGAGACGCCGGTGGAAGGCGGCCAGGCCTTCACGGGTACCGTGGCGCATCCTCCCTCCAACACCGGAGCGTTTCAGAACCTCTCGATCCAGGACCTTCTCGAGAGGCCCGAGGGCTCGAAGCCGATTCCGGAGTTCTACGCGGACGCCGCGGTGGTTGCCTATCGAGCGCCGGAGAGCGATGTGCCGCTCGAATCGCTGCACCCCAAGGTGACGGCGAGCGGAGGCAACGTTGACTTCGCCATGCTGAGCGACGGAGACCTGGAGAAAGCCACGAAGCTTCCCATTCCGGCCGCCGGCGAGAGTTCCTGGATCCAATACGAATTCGCTGGGCCTCAGGCCATTCACGCCATAAGCATCGTGACGAAGAACCCTGGCCGGATTGCCGCGATGCTGGCTGGAATTGGTAGTCCGGAAAAAACTTTCGAGGCAAGTGACGACGGGCAAGACTTCCGGGCCGTGGTGAAGTTGCCTGACGATGGAGCTCCGGAGCACACCGTTTCTTTTCCGGCGGTGAAGGCGAAGTTCTTCCGCGTTGTTTTCAAGCGCTCGCCTCCTCCCCCTTTGCCCGCCTGGGCGAGCGGCATCGACCCTGCGTCCCTGGGGATCAGATTTGGCAAGCCGCCCACGGACTATGAAATTGCCGAGCTGGTGCTGCATCCGGGCGCGCGTGTCAGCCGGTTCGAAGACAAAGCCGCCTTCAGTTCTCCGGAGGACCTTTACGAATTCGCGACGCCCTCGGTCGATTCCGCCGATGCCGTATCCAAGTCCGATGTGATCGACCTCACGTCCAAGATGAGCGCGGACGGCAAGCTCGATTGGACACCCCCCTCCGGCCATTGGGTCGTTCTCCGGTTCGGCTACTCGCTGTTAGGGATCACCAACCATCCGGCGACCGCTGAGGCCACGGGCCTCGAAGTCGACAAGCTGAACCACACTTACGTGAAGAACTACATGGAGACTTACCTGGACAGCTATAAGCAGACGGTCGGCGCGGATTATATGGGCAAACGCGGAATCCGCTACGTGATTAACGATAGTTGGGAGGCGGGTTCACAGAACTGGACCGATAACATGCTGGCGCAATTCAAAAAGCTGCGCGGCTACGATCCGCTGCCCTGGCTGCCGGTTCTCGCGGGGAGAGTCGTCGAGAGCGCCGAAGCCAGCGACCGCTTTCTCTGGGACATCCGCAAGACCATCGGCGATCTGATTGCCAACGAGCATTACGGCCAGCTCGAATCCACGCTGCACGAGTGGCACATGGGCCATTACGGCGAGTCGCACGAGAGCGGGCGCGCCTTTGTGGCGGATGGCATGGAAGTGAAGAAGTTCAACGAAGTGCCCATGAGCGCCATGTGGACGCAGACCCCTGGAGTCAACAAGGAGCAATTCGGTTACAACGCCGACGACCGTGAATCGGCATCTGTGGCTCACATCTACGGTCAAAACGTGGCCGCAGCGGAGTCGATGACAGCCGCCGCCGCACCGTGGGCGTGGTCCCCGGCTACCCTGAAGCCGACCGCCGATCAGGAATTACTGAACGGCATCAACCGTTTTGTTATTCATGAGTCTGCCCACCAGCCTTTGGTTGACAAGGCTCCGGGTATGACGCTGGGACCTTTCGGGCAGTGGTTCAACCGCAATGAGACTTGGGCGGAAGAGGCGGGCCCGTGGGTTAAATATATTGCCCGCTGCAGTTATCTGCTTCAGCAGGGGCATTTCGGCGCCGACGTGCTTTATTTCTACGGTGAGGATTCTAACTTGACGGCAATCTTTGCGAACAAGTCTCCCGACATGCCGGCCGGTTACGGCTTCGATTACATCAACGCCGACGGCCTTATTCACGTGCTGAACGCGACGCAAGGGCGAATTACGACCAAGAGCGGAATGGAATACCGTTTGTTGGCGCTCGATCCCTACAGCCGGCACATGTCATTGCCGGTACTTCGCGCTATTCACAAACTAGTGGAGGATGGCGCGGTCGTGGCCGGCCAGAAGCCGACCGACGATCCCAGCCTCGCCGACGACCAGGCGGAGTTTCAGCGGCTGAATGATGAGCTGTTTGGCGATGGAACCGGTGAGCATACGGTGGGCAAAGGCAAGGTCTACGCGGGGCAAAACGCGGAGGCCGCGCTAACTACCATGAGCGTGCCGCCGGATTTCGACCACACCAAGCCGGAGAGCGACACGCGCCTTCTCTTCGTCCATCGAAAGCTGGCGGATGGCGATCTCTACTTTGTGGATAATCGCAACGACCGCGACGAAACAGTGGATGCAACTTTCCGTGTGGCCGGCAAGGCGGCGGAACTCTGGCACCCTGACTCTGGCCAAACAGAGCCTGCGTCGTTCACTGTCGCCGACGGCCGCACCACTGTGCCGGTGCACCTGGAACCCTGGGGCACGGTGTTTGTGGTGTTCCGCAAGCCGACCAAGGAAACCTCGCGCACTCTGCCCAAAGTCGTGGCGACAGACCTGGAAACGATCGAGGGCCCGTGGAATGTGGCATTCCAATCAGGGCGTGGCGCGCCGGCCTCCGTCACGCTGGACAAGCTGATTTCGTGGCCTGACAGCGCGGACGCGGGCGTGAAGTACTTCTCTGGTGCGGGAACATACACCAAGACCGTTCAGGCCTCGCAGGAGTGGTTCAAAAAGGGTGCGAAGCTCTGGATTGACCTGGGTGAGGTGAAGAACCTGGCCGAGGTGAAAGTCAACGGCAAGTCGCTTGGCGTCGTGTGGCACACTCCGTATCGGGTTGATGCCACGAGTGCGCTCAAGCCGGGCTCGAACGAAGTGACCATTAAGGTGATCAATGCCTGGGTGAATCGGCTGATCGGCGATCAGCAACCTGGCGCGACGAAGTACACCTTCGCGGACGTGAAGCCGTATAAAGCGAACTCACCGTTGCTGCCGTCGGGGCTACTCGGGCCGGTGCGTGTTTACTCAGAGGCCACACAGTGACCCACCGATCATTACCCTCTCCCCCTTGGGGGAGAGGGTGGCCCGCGGCCGGCGTTTTCATCAGCCGGGGCGGGCCGGGTGAGGGGGTGGGTCGGCCCTGCGAAACCGCAGCAGCGCGTCCTGACAACAAACGCTCAGACCCGTTTGTACTCAATCACGCTCAAGCAACGACAAAAACTTCACCGACGACACGTCGATCCCAGAGAAAAAATTGTCCGGCCTTGCGAAAAACCTCTGCGGCTGGGTCGCCGTCCTGAAACACAAAACCCAACCGCCGTGTGGCCCCTGGCTCGAGGAGAGTCGCGCCCAGCAGCGGCCACCCGGAGTGACCTTCCCAGGGTGGCGTATTTGAAAGCATGCACAGGCGGTGCCAACCGGAGGAAGCGTTGCACCTCTTCCCTCCTTCGGAGGTTGGATACATAACAACATCGGCTACAAGCTCCGGTTCGTTGGCTCGAATTTTCTCCATAAGGGTCATGATAATGCCTCAAGCATTCGTCATACCCATGGCATGCGAACAAAAGCTCCGGAGAATTTACCGAAAAAAACTCCAAGCTCGCAGCCTACCACTTAACCGCGATCACCGCGTAGGTCTTCATTTCCGGAATCGAGAACGTCGCTGACGAGTGGCCGGCTGTGAAGTTGACTGACCGCGGCGAGTCCGTGCCGACCTCGTACATCATGACTTCCTTCACCACGTTCCCACCCGGGACTCGCACCGTGCATTGCAGCGAAGAAATGGCGGGCGTCTTCGCCGCATCGTAGTTGACAAGGTGGAGAAGCCTCCGCTGCCGCGCGTCCTGCTCGACAAGATTTGCGACCAGGAAATCCGGTCCCGAGACCTCGAAGGGCAAGTCCGCGTTGGCGGCCCAGCGGATCGCGGCGACGAGTTCCTCCCAGTTGCGCGGGCGCTTCCAAAAGCGGTTGCTGATGTTGAAATAGGGCTCAGATTGGGGGAGCGGGCCGTCGAATTCGACCGCTGGCAGATAAACTATGCGGCCTTTTCCAGAGGTTTTCCGCTGAGTGTGGCCTGCCGCGGTGGTTTCCTGTACGTCTTCTTCGTAGTCGTGTGCGCGCGCCTGGCCATCGACGAGCCCGTTCAATCCCGGTACCGGACGCAGTCGCCGCCATTCGTCGTAAAGGCCCGCCTGCCCGATGGCCACGAGCCCGCCACCCTGCTCGACATAGCTGCGTATTCGCGTCAGTTGCTCGTCCGAGAGGCATTCCGAATCCGGTAACACCAGCACCTGGAGTTTCGAGGGCTCCCCCACCCCTGTTTCCCCTCCCCGGTTGGGTAGGGGATTAAGGGGTGCGGTGTTCTCGAAAACGAGATTGAAAGGGATTCGCGACTGGATGAGAGCCTGCTCGACCAGAATCGCACTGAGCTGAGCGCGCGCGTGGTGATACGTGATCGAAGGGTGAGAACGCAGTACCCCGACGACGGCCACATCTTTCGTGCCCTCGTAGAGTTCGCGGTTCTTGCGGTAGAACGCGACATGCTCGACGATTGCGGCCGGTAGCGGCGCCGTCCCGGCGAAGCCCAGCGTCTGATTGAAAGCCAGGGATTCAGCCATGGCCACAGGGCTGTCCTCAATGTAGGCCAGCAGGATGTTGTTGAAAGCGCGCGCCAGCTTATAGCTGCGAATCTTCGAGATCAGGCGGCCGTCTGGAAGGTAGACGCAAGGGTTCTCTTCCTCGGTCCAGAAGACGTCCGTTGAGGTCAGCAAGCGAGAGTGATCGATGGCGTTTTCCCAGGCGCGGTTTCCGCCTGTGATGCCGTGGGGGTTAATCTCGACTGCTACCTCGGAATTGAGCGACCGGACGTACTCTGCCATTTGCCGCAAGGCGTCGGCCATAACCTGGCATCGGAAATCGATCCACTCCTGGATGGCGGGATCGAAGATGATGGCCATTTTCTCAGGCGGATTCTGGCGATTCCACTGCGGTGGATTCACAGAGTCGACGTTCTCGAAACCAAAACGCTGGCGGCGCTTTGCAGGCGTGTACTTGGCCCGCAGGAAAGCCCGGAATCCCTCCACGCACTCCGGACAGTGGCAAGAATCGGGCTCGGCGTTAAGATCGAAATTATCAAAGTGGATGAAGTCTGTCTTCACCTCTTCCACGGCGAAACGGACGATCTGTTTCAGGTAATCCAGGTACCCCTGGTGGGTAAAGCAGGGCCGGTAGCGATAGGATTGCTGATAGCCGTAGACCAGCAGGATCGGCAGGCCGCTGATGTCGCGCTGGATCCAGTCCTTGGCTCGCGGCTCCTCGACAAAAAAGGTCTCATACATCATGGTATTCCATTGAACGTAACTATCCACTTTCATACCATAACGATGAGCGATTGCGGCCGTGCGGCGAGCGTCCTCCATTTCGGGCTTCTCGGCGGCCATGCCAAACCCTTTATAAAGGTGGGTGTGGAAGACCTCGATGCCCTGATTGTGAAGGGTGCGAATCAGCTCCTCGCTTTGATTCCATTCGTAGTCCTTGCGCGCGTCGAGCCGCTCGCCGCCGCGGCGAACGACGAAGATGTAGGGCTCATGGCTTCCCCCGGCGTCGATCAGTCCATGCTCAAGCCATTTGGCGCGGGGCAGGGGTGAGCGAACATTCTCCCCGATGGGCAGTGGCATTTTCACGATCTGCCCCACTGCCGCAGTCGCGGCCATGCTTCCTAGAAAATCCCGGCGGTTCATGAAGTTGTCCTTTCAGCGTTGTAGGAGCAACCCTTGTGGTTGCCCGAGGGCGGACACAAGGGCCGCTCCTACAACGAGTCGTGCCTCAATGTCTCCCCGTATCCAGCGGGTATTTGCCGTACTTGTGCACTGTCTCGTACATGCGCAGCGCGTTCTCCACCGGCACCAAATCATGCACTTCGCTGGAAGAGCCAATCAGAATTCCGCCTTGGGGTCCAATCTTTTCGATCAGCTCCAAGGTTTCCCGCTCGACGCCCTCAGGCGTACCATAGGGCAGCGTATTCTCGCAGCACACGTTGCCAAAAAGCAAGGTGTGAGGGTAGAGACGGCGAATCTCGAAGATATCGTTGCAGCCATTGCGCTCGATGGGGTTGAATCCGTCAGCGCAAAGCTCATTCACGATAATGGGCAAGATTTCTGTGGCCCGCCCGTCAGTATGATAGAGGAATTTATGCCCTTTGGCCTTAATGGGCGCGGCGATGCGTTTCCAAATCGGCAAGGCCTTGGCGCGGATAAAGTCGGGGCTGAAGATCGGGCCGTGTTTGCCGGCAACGTCCTCGCCCATGAACAGCAGCGGGGCCGAGGGATTCTCGGCGTACACTTCCGCGATATTCTGCGAAAAGGCCCCGCATACTTCAATCAGCCGGTCGACAAGTTCCGGGGCCTCGTAAATCGCTTCGCAGAAGAGCGTCATGTCGGTATACGTGTAAGCATCGGTGAGAGGGCCTTCGACGCCGCCGACGAAGACCACATCGAACGAGCCGTAAACCTCTTTGATTTTCTTGATGGCCGGCTTGTACCACTCCTCGACGTGGCTCTTCTTGGGCATGCTCGGCATGTTCTTCTCGAGGCCGCGCAGGTCGCTGAAAGGCCTCCTCGCGATCCATGCCGTCCCGCCTTTTTCCACCACTTCCCATTCACCCGGGTCCACGCCCAGAAAGCGAATCCAATCCTTGATCTTGTCGCCCATCCAATGGTGTTCCGGGTCGTGAATGTAACGCGTGGCATCCAGGCCGATCTGTTTGCACATGCGGGCGTTGCGTTCGAGCAAGTCTCCCTCCCCGCCATACCGTTTGAGGAGTTCGGCATGATCGACCAGGTCGTAAGTCATCATCCGGTCGGGGAGTTCCCAATTGATGGTTTTAACAAATCTCTCGTAATTGGTCATGTGTGGTCCGTAGTTATGGTGCTGCCAGGACGCCATTGACTATACACCAGTGGGTCCTATCGCCTCTACGACCACACCACCGTCGGCGACGCAAACCTATGGCGAAGTACCTATCTCAGCCAGGGCATGTGAACCTCTCCAGCCGGTAGAGTGCGATGGTGTTGCGGGCCACGGAGACCGCCAACACGCCTGCCATCGCGACGATCGCAACTACTCCCGAAACGTCGAAGAACCGCGGGTGGGTCGGGAGAATCCGAATTGTCGGCCGGAGCAAGGCGACGACGTTACCCACGCCGAGCAGCAGTCGGATCTCGGTGGGGCTGAATTTCCAGTAGGAGAGGCGGAAAGTCCCCAGCGTGTAAGTGGCCAGGTAGGCATTGATGGAGAGAAGATAGAAGCTGAGAAGCAGCCCCATCGCTACCCACCAATTCATGTAGCCTGAAAACGCCAGTCCGGCCAGAACGAAAAGCGCGCCAAACGAGTCCACGATGTGGTCGACATAGAAGCCATATCGCGGCCGCTGGCACTGGCGCTCTCTCGCCAGTGTTCCGTCCAGGCTGTCGCCGAACCAGTTGACGGCTAGCCAGACATTGACGACGAGCAGGGAGGGCGCCCAAAACCGAGCCAGCGCGTAGGACGCGCCGGCCAAGATCATTGAAGCAAAACCCAGCGCCGTGAGGTGGTCCGGATTGACCCAAGCTGGCAACCGCCGTGCCAGGCTCACGAGGCAACGCTTTTCGACGCTGGCCAGCAGGCTTTGTTGGACGCGTGGGGCATCCCTAAATCCATGCAAAATCTGTGGATTGGACTCCCGTATGGGTGGGAACGACTGAGGGCTCGGAAGTGATCTGGTGACGTTATTCATGCGTTTCTTCTCCTTGTCGGGAACATAGAGTTCGCGCTACGGGGCCATCGTGTGGCAGGCGAGGAGAAGCATCAATGCACAGCGGGTAATCTCCGCCTGAACTGTTTCTGAATCATTTCTGAGGCGGTAAGTTATTGAAAGAACTCGAAGTTATACGACTTCTGATTTTGTTCTTAGGGGGCCGCACGGCAAAGGCACGATGGTATAATAGCCGCGAAGTCTCACTTGCCGGGCATTCAGGCAGACATGCCTCCACCAGAACTCCACGCGCGAATCCGATTTGAGTCCTTTGAGTTGGACCTTCGCACACGGGAGCTGCGGAAGAACGGCAGGATCATCAAACTTCAGGACCAGCCGGGAAAGCTCCTGGCGCTACTGGCCTGCCGCGCCGGGGAACTCGTAACGCGGGAAGAAATCGAGAAAGCGCTCTGGGCCGAAGACGAGTTCGTGGAGTTTGAGCACGCCGTCAACACAGCCATGCGCAAGATACGCGTGGCTCTCGGAGATGAGCTGGAAGCACCGCGGTTCATCGAGACTCTTCCACGCAAGGGTTACCGATTCATCGCTGCCGTGGAGAGTCTTGACGTAACGGCGCCGCAAGGCCGTGCCGGCCCGGACGCCGTCCACCCCGGCGATGGTCTTCAAAACGAAACTCCCGTGCAGAGTCGCTCGGTCCATGAAGCGAGTGATAAACCTGCCGAGATGACGCATGCTCTTCGAGAGGGATCATCTGGTGAAGTGTCCGCCTCCCACGCGGAGACATTGAAGATGGGAATTCCCTCGGGTGGAGAAACCGAATTTCGCCTGCCGAAGCCGCTGGCGCGATTTCTTTTCTTGACCGTCCAAGCCGGGTACCTGGCAATGTATTGCGCCGCGCTCTATAAAGCTGAGGCTGTAAAGGACGTGCTTGCGGGTGTGTTCGGGGCGGCTGGGTCGATGCTTTCTCCACTCGTTCTCATTCTAGCCATGTGCGGCATTGCCGTCCGGCTCTACTTGCTTTCCTCGGTCGGGCTCAATCACCCCGCGGCGGGCGCAAAGTTCCGGCGGTTATTTCCGGCTCTGTTCATTCTGGATACGCTCTGGGCTGCCTCGCCGCTGCTCTTGGTCCAGACGATCGGATACGGGTTGGCATTGGGCGCGATTGCGCCGCTGGTGTATCTCCCCTTCTCTCAGCGCACGCTTGTGGAATGCATTTATCGGCCGCGGAGCTGGAAATAGGGTGAATGGGCAGGGATTGGGTAACTGTCGATGACACTCTCGAACCCTTCCTGGCGATGGTTGATGATTGCCCTGGCATTCCTCGCCACCACCATCAATTATCTTGATCGGCAGACGCTCTCCGTGGCCGCGCCGGTACTCATCGACCAGTTCGGCATGAGCCACGCAGCGTATGCGCGCGTGGTGTTCGCGTTCATGCTTGCCTATACCATCGCCAATGGAATCTCCGGCCCCCTTTTAGATCGCCTGGGAACACGTCTGGGCTTTGCCTTGACGATGGCTTGGTGGTCCGGCGCCAGCATCCTGAATGCCTTGGCGCGCGGACCGCGCTCACTGGGCGCCTATCAGTTCTTGCTGGGTGCCGGCGAGGCGGGGAACTGGCCGGCATGCGTCAAAGTCGTGGCAGAATGGTTTCCAGTCAAAGAGCGCGCACTCGCTTCCGGCATTTTCAATAGCGGCTCGGCTGCCGGGGCGATCTTGGCGCCGCCCCTGGTGGTCTGGGTTTTGCTTCGTCACGGATGGCGGGAGGCATTTGTCTGGGTGGGACTGGCCGGCTTCGTTTGGTTGTTGATCTGGTCGCTGGTTTACAACGATTCCCCTCCTCGGATAAGGGAAGGGCAGGGGCCGGTGACCGCTGAGTCAAGTCCGTCGTCCGACCGATCAACCACCCCCCACCCCCTCCTTAGTAAGGAGGGGGATTCTCCTCCATGCGCAACTGTGCGGCCCGTCATCTCTCCCTGGAAGCTATTCCGAACGCGTTTTGTTTGGAGCTTCACCTTGGCGAAAGTCTTTCTCGATCCCGTGTGGTACTTTTACATCTTCTGGTTTCCGGAATACCTCAAGCGGGCGCGCCATTTCAGCATGGCATCAATTGGGAAGTACGCTTGGATTCCTTTCCTGGTGGCCGGCCTGGGGAACATTCTGGGAGGATGGGTTTCGGGCTGGATGCTGAAACGGGGGTATTCACTCAACATGGCTCGCAAGGGTGGAGTCACGCTATTTGCGTTGCTCATGACGAGCGCCATTCCGGCCGTGTTAGCAGCCGACGCGCGAACTTCCATTGCCCTCGTGTCATTGGCCATGCTCGGTTATACTGGCTGCGGCTCCATCATGCTGGCTTACCCCGCGGACGTTTATCCCAAGAACATGGTGGGTTCAGTCTGGGGTTTGGCCAGCATGGGTTCGGGTTTCGGCGGGATGATCTTCGCTCTGCTCACCGGTGTGTTGATTGACCGTTTTTCGTATTTGCCCGTGTTCATCGGCTTCGGACTCATGCCGCTGATCTGCACCGGAATTCTCTGGACGCTGCTCGGCCCTATCTCGCCCCTGTCTCGTGCGGCGGAATCCAACTCGGCTGCATGACCTTCTACGGCCGAGGCGCCCATACCACAGCGCAGCGGGCGCCGGCCTCGCACCCGCACCTTGTCTTGCGGCGCAGGGACGGCAGCATTATGATAGCGACTCGGTCGAAGACGTGGGCGCGCTCAGGATACGCCTCGAAGGAGCACAGTGATGAATTCCATCCGTTTGCGGGTGTCGTTTTTGTTGTTCGAGATTGCTGTCTGGGGAATTGCGGTTTTGCCCGCTCAGACTGGACCGGCGATCGCCCTTACCGTCGACGCGACGCAAGCCCCAGAGAAGATTCTTCACACGCGAATGGTGATGCCCGTGCAGCCGGGACTGCTCACGTTTTACTATCCCAAGTGGATTCCGGGCTTTCACGATCCGTCGGGGCCGATTGGAAGCGTGGCGGGGCTAAAGTTCTTGGTGGACGGCAAGGAAGTCCCCTGGCGCCGCGACCTGGGTGACGTATTCACTTTCCACGTACAAGCCCCACAAGGCGCGCAAAGCCTGGAGATTGATTTTGACTACATCGACTCCGGCGGAGCGTTCGGCGGGTCCGCCACCGATAAATTGGTAATCGTGAGCTGGAATCAAAACCTGCTATACCCCGCGGGCCTCCCTGCCGCGAAGATCACTTATCACGCCACGCTGCGTTTGCCCGAGGGATGGAAGTTCGGGACGGCGTTGCCGCAAGAAAGCTCCAAAGGCAGCGAGGTGACCTTCGCGCCGGTGGCGCTTGACCGTCTGGTGGATTCGCCGGTGGTTGCCGGAGAATACTATCGAGCCGTGGACCTGACGCCGCCCGGCGAAGCGATTCATCACGAGATCGACATGGTGGCGGACAGCGCGGAGGCGCTCGAAATAAGCCCGGAAGTGCAGAAGGGCCTCACGAATCTGGTAGCAGAGACAGGCAAGCTATTCGGCACGCGGCACTATCACAACTATCATTTCCTGCTCACTCTGAGCAATCACGTGGCGCACTTCGGCCTCGAGCATCATGAATCCAACGACAGCCGCGCGGAGGAACGTGGAGTGGTCTCGCCGCAGGGAAGGCGCGGCGTGGGCGGCCTGCTGTCGCACGAATTCGTGCACTCGTGGAACGGCAAGTTTCGGCGTCCCGCAGACCTGAGCACCCCCGATTTTGAGACCCCGATGAGGGACGACCTGTTGTGGGTCTATGAGGGTCTTACCGATTTCCTGGGTAATCTCCTGGCGACGCGAAGCGGACTGTGGACCCCGGAGCAGTATCACGAGAATCTTGCCGGCACGGCCGCGCAACTCGGTCCGGGCCGGCCCGGACGCACTTGGCGGCCACTTCAAGACACCGCCGACGCGGTCGCTGGCCTGTCCTTTGGTCGAGGAGGCTGGATCAACTGGCGGCGCGGGGCTGACTACTACGAGGAAGGCGATCTGTTGTGGCTCGACGTTGCCACCGTTCTCCACGACCAGAGCCACGGCCAGAAGTCCATCGAAGACTTCTGCCGCCTGTTTTACGGTGGCCCGAACAGCGGCCCCGAGCTTAAGACTTACACATTCCAGGATCTGGTCAGCGCTCTCAACCAGGTTGTGCCCTATGACTGGGCAGGATTCTTGCATAGCCGGCTGACCTCAACCTCGCCCGTGCCTCCTATGGGCGGGATCGAAGCCGGCGGGTGGAAGCTAGACTATTCCGACAAACCGCCGGAGGGCGCCGGGCGCGGCCCTTCCGCTGGGGCGATGGGCGCCGAATACTCGCTTGGCCTCAGCCTCGGCAATGACGGCACCGTGCGCGATTCCATGGTCGGCAGTCCTGCCTATCAGGCGGGGATCACTTCCGGCATGCGCGTGGTGGCGGTGAACGATCGTGCCTTCACGCCCGATCTCCTGCACGACGCCCTGACGGCGGCCAGAAACAACTCTCAGCCTATCCGCTTGCTGGTGCTGAACGACGATTATTACAAGACCTGCGCGATTGATTACCACGGCGGCGAACGCTATCCGCATCTCGTCCGGCAAGAGGGCAAACCTGACCTGCTCGACGAACTCGTGAAGCCGCTGGCGGGGAACAAATAAGCGCAAGCTCATTTCACTACAGAGACACTGAGGCGCAGAGAGCGCCGGGCTATTTTTTCGCCAGCTTCTTTTCCAGTTGGCGCGCCTGGGCACTCAGCTCACCCAACTGTCGAAGGTCGTCATCGGCGGAGGAAACGGCGCTTTGGATGCGGGTGAGCGCGGCGTCGGTGAACGGACTGCTTGTGTTGGAGTCGCGGTTAGAACCGAGCTGACCACTCATGGCGCGGAATTGGCTCGTGATGTCGCGGTAGCGGCGCAAGATGGAAGTCAGGAGGGCATCGCGGCGGCTGTCGAGGTCCTGGAGTTGAACGATGATCTGCGCGAGATCGACGGCGCGCGCGGAGGACGCATTATTGGTATTATTCAGTTTGGCATTATCCGATTCTATAGCCGCCAGGCGCTGGCGGGAGGCTTGCGCGTCCGCCTGTGCCGATTCGAGATCCTGCTTTAAAGACGCGAGCTGGGTCTGCCAATCCTCCTTTTCCTTTTGCAGCAGTTGGTTGGCGCTTGCGAGCGCCTTCTCGCGTTCGTCATTGGAATTCGAGAGTTGAGACTGTAGGCTCATGATGCTGGCCTGGGCCTCACTTAATTCGCGTTCGAGCCGTTCGATCGTGGCGTTCCGGCTGGCGAGAGCGCCTTGCCAATTTCCAGATTGAACCGGGCTTTCGACTTCAGCAGGAGCTTGCTCAAAATCGCGCTGACGAGCCGCAGTGAGCAGTTGGTGCAGTGAATGCAGGTCCACTTCCTGCTGCTGTTGGAGGATTGCGAGCCGCCCGGTCTGCCGAAGAAGCAGGCCCAGCGACGCAACCAGCGCCACTGACAGCGTCAGGACAACAGCGAATTGTAAATATCCACGCCGCATGCTTTCATCCCTCCTTGGGGCGCAGGCGCGTGCGCCACGAAATGCGCCGGTCTTCATCACCGCAGGGAGCGCTCAAATGAATCTGGACGTTGTAGTGGATCCTGGTGGGAAGCGCCAGGGTGAGTCTCCAGGCGTTCGAAATGCGCGCAAACATTGCGGAGATGGCTTCCGGGATCTCGGCTACCGAACGGCAGATATCACCCTTGCCGCCGGTCGCGTCGGCGAGCGTCTCGAGGCCGTTTTGGTACGCAATGTTCAACCGGTCACGACGGTAATTGAGATGGACCACGAAGAGCGGAGCCTCGAGCGAACTGCTGGCCTCTACCAGCTTGGAAATCTTGGCGTTGATGAGAGCCTCCGGGAAACGCCGGCTCAGATCGTGCGGATCGCTCTCATTGATAACCGGATTGGTGTAGTCGTCGCGGTAGCTGTAAATGCTACCGTCGGTGATGTAGACGACCGAGACGCGCACCGGAGACTTACGCATGATGCCGTCCGCCAATTCGAGAGCCGATTGCACGGTCTCGAGCAAGTCAGGTTCGGTGCTATTGGACAGGGAGCGGATCGCATCGGTAACGGGTTCGCGGTTCCCGCCCGGGTCGGACAGGACATGCAGGCCGTCCTGGGTGCGCAGGAGCCCCACCCATGCGTTGGGAGCAAGTTTGGAAACGTCAGCAATCAGCGCCTGTTTGGCGGCCTCAACGAGCGTGAGATCCCCTGTCAGATCCAACACAACCAGAATTATCTGATCGCTGCCGGGACCTGACTGCGCCGTGACGTGTACCGCCCTGCCGTTGAGCGCGGCCTCGAACTTGGGAGGCTTGGAGCAGTCGTTCGCCTCCACCCAGGCAGGGATCGAGACGTTGGCCGTTTGCGCTTGCAGGGTACCGATCGTGGACAGGGCAAAAAGAACGGCCAGCACTGCGCTGCGGCCCGCTTGCATCGGGGATTTGTCATGCCAACGCGGAGCAAAGAATCCACCACAGAGAACACAGAGAGCACAGAGCCGGTGCCTGGATCCCTCTCTGTGATCTCTGTGCCCTCTGTGGTGAGTCATGTTTGGCCGCATTAGAAGCTGAATTTCAAACCGATCTGGACTACGCGTCCGCCGTGAGAGCCAATGATTTTACCGGCATCGACGTTGGGAGCGCTGACCGGACCGATGTTCGGATCGGGGTAATTCCAGTTCGCGTGATTGAGCACGTTGATCGCGGTGGCGCTGAACTCGAGGGCTCGCTCGCCTCCCATGGGCATGCGCTTGGTCACGCTCAGGTCCATGGAATTATAACTCGGGCCCAGCAGGTCCGGCTCGGTACGCGGTCCGTTCCCGGGGGTGAAGTCCGCCGGCTGGTCGAAGGCGGCCGGGTTATACCACTGCGAGGGTCCCGGATGGGCCACATGCGGGTCCACGCCGGGCACGACGTTAACGTTGAGGGCAGGAAGCACGCCTCCGGTATTGTTGAACTCGGGATGAAGCGATAGAGGAGTCCCGTCATTCCAGTAGGCCGTTCCGCTCAGCGACCAGCCGCTCACCAGCGGCCTCCCCCAGTTCAAGAAGCGCAAAGGGGGTGCGCCGGAGCCGAAAGGCAGATCATAAACGTAGCTGAGCTGCAAATACTGCGGTGTATTGTAAGAGCAGAGCCCCCAATCGTTGCGCCAGTTGAAGAAGTCCTGGTTCCCGTAAGGGCCGGAGTAATCGTCAAGCTGTTTGGAGAACTCATAATAGGCAGTGAAAGCGAGGCCGAAGGAGGCACGCTTCTCGACTCGCACAAACCCGGAGGTCCGCTCGTAACGCCCCCAGGCATAGTGGCCGTAAAGCTCGAATCCTTGAAATTGCGGGTAGGGCTGTAACGAGTCCCGGAATGCAAGATTGTAAAGCTCGTCGCCGTAGCTCAGGGCTGAAGGATTGATGGCGTTGGGATTGGCTACCCCGTCGCCGACCAGGAGGTCCCGCCCGTTGCTGTAACTCGTGCCTACGGAAACCACCATCGAGAAGGGTACTTGGCGCTCAACCGATAGCGACGCCGATTGGTAGAGCGGTTCCCGTCCGCTGAGGTCAACGAAATCCGCCACCGTATTATCAGCCGCTGACCGGCTAAGGTCCGGAAGGCCGGTCGTATAGGGCGGAATGCCGGCGGTCAGGTCGAGCGCGGGGCTGAGTTGGGTATTCGGCGAAATGAAGGTCTGCCGGGCGTAAAACCCCTGCGTGCCCCACTGGCCGTTGTAAATCGGGATCATGCCGTGGGAACGGCCATAAGAGGCGCGGACTACGGTGTTGGCATTTCCGCGGGGGTTCCATGCCAGTCCCGCACTCCCGTCGAGATCGATGTTGGCGGGGCGCATCTCGGCGGGAACGTGGTCGAGGCCCGCAAAAACCAGGGCTCCCATCAGCCAATACGAAGGGTCGATGGCGGAAGGTTCAACCGTGCTCTGGTGATTATACTTTTCCACGCGCGGCGTCCGCCGGCTGTAATTGAGGTTGAGGGTGAAAGTCAGGTCTTTGGAAAGCTCATATTTATCACGGCCTGAGAGCGATTGGTAAGAGTCGCGAAAATAGGAGGGTGACTCCGTGATAGTGCGTTCCGCGTAGGCCGGCAGGCCGAGGAGAAAGCTCGCGAATGGATCGCCCGTATCGATGATCCCCGGCAGGCTGGTGATGTCCGTAGACAACTCAAAATAGCCGGAAGGATAAGCCGGATTGAATGAATTCACTTGGTAGCCATCCGCCTGAAAGGTCAGGCCGAAGGAATGCTTGTTCTTGCGAGCCGAGAGTGCGTCCTCAACTTCGAAAGTGTTTCGGGCGTCCCGGGTACTTGGGTAAGCGGTGCCCATCGAAAGATAGCTGGTGGCGAATTGATAGCTGGGGAAGGCGGTCTGCGTGGGATTCCCAGACAGCGCCGTGTCTGAAACCGCGGTGACGCTGAGCGAGTTGACGGTATTGGGATTGGCAGTAAAAACGTAATCAAGTTCCGTGCGGCGATTCGAGAAATGCTGGTCCGGAGCAGTCGGGCTGGCAATGTTCGGGAAGTACTTCGTGGAACTCAGAAAGCCGCTCGAGAGCGTGCTTGCCCATGTCACCCTGTGCCGTTCGCCAAACTGATGTTCGAGCTTGGCAATGATCCCGTCGGCGTTGTCCGTGGCAGGGGCGTTGACGAAATAGTTATTCTGGAAGAAAGGGCCGATGTTCGTATTGGGCAGGGGATACAGGGACAAGGCTTGCTGCACGGTCGGCGCCAGGCGCGCCGCAGGGATGCGATTCTGGGGAAATGTGGAACGTAGATACTGAAGATTGCTCGTGGAAACGGCCTGGCCGGGATCATAAGCGGGGTTGAGGGCCGTGGTAGCCGGATCGTAGATGGGCAGAAGGTTTCCGGCTTCGTCCACGGTTTGCGAAAAGTCGCCGGCGCGCTGTGCGGCAGTGGGCACCGTGTGCAGTGAGGCATGGAAGACGAGTTCGCGAACTCCCTCATAGGACAACGTAAAGAACGTGTTTTTGGAATTCTTGAGCAGGTGCGGGATGATGACCGGGCCGGCCACATTGAAACCGAACTGATTGCGCCGCAGCGGGGATTGGCTCTCGCCGTTTTGCCTTACCTGGTGCGGTATGGCGTCGAGAATATCGTTGCGGAAGTTCTCATAAATGCGTCCGTGCCAGAGCATCTTCGGTCCATGGTTTTTTTGCGCAGTCACCGGGCTGTCCGGCCGCATGCCCATGTCACGGGTCAGGACCTTGAACTCGTCCACGGCGCGGGTGAGGGGAGGGACCTGCTGCGAGGGCGATTTGCCGTCCTGCGAAGCAATAGCGGTGGCACCAGCAGCGGAAAGAGCAAGGCAAACGGACAAAAGTGCGCAAATGTACGTCTTCATTTCCTAATGACCAAACGTCAGGACATAACACTATATACCCCGACGTATCGTGCAGCAATCTTCGTGCCGCAGCGCGCCAATCGTCGGAGAAGTTCCCCAATTTCTGGATGTTGCAAGCTAAGGCGTACGGTGGGGACATCTTGCAGAGCCCGATGCTGATAATCGGGATGGCTCTGTCCGCAGCCTGTTAGGCAGGGCCCGACCACGGTAACAAAGTCGTCTAGCCGACTATTTATCGCTATTTCGGCTTCTCGGCAAGACTCGCGGGCTTGTGTTCGTTTTCGCAAAACGTGGTGATTCTTGCTCTTTCTGGGCTCAATTTGCTGCTAATCTGCGCTCAAAACGTGCGTATTTCGCAGCATTCAAAAAGTGATTCTTCTTTGTTTTCAAGTACTTCTTAGCTTCGTTCCCACTATTTTCCATTTTTCGTAGCGTCCAAGTCTTCTGTCACGGCAAGGATCATTCCGTCTTGGATCGCTCCTTGGTGACCCGAGGCCTTGACTACGACAGTATGTCCATAGATTGACCACAATTATAGGCTATCACATACACTCCCGCCTGTCAAGTGGAAAATGCGAACAGGGTCGAATTGCCCGATTCTTCGCGCCGTGCCTCGACTGTGCGCGACAAATTGGCCGCCTCCGTTTGACGGGACGGTCGCTTCGTCGCTCCGCGGGGAAGATCGGTGCGGAAGATGTGAGTTAACGCTCGGACAGACAGGGCGGTTTTGACGCAAAGCAAGGGTCTCTGCTTTTGAAAGCGGTTGGGCTAAAGGCACCTTGGAGTGCGGTAGCGTCAGCTACCGCCGTTCGCTCGAATTCCAGGGCGGCAGCTCCGCTGCCGCACTCCATGATCACTGAGTGGAATAATACCCGTCTCTCGCCTGCACGATCAGGTCTTTTTGTTTGGTTGTCAGATGGATCTTGTGGTAGCCGGCCGTGGAGTCCGTTCGGTCGGGAGTGTAGCCGAGGTTGTACTGGTTGCGTAGCTCATCTTGAATCTGGCTGTAGATCTGCTCGATCGGGAGCTTCTTCGAGACTTCAAAAAGGCGCCCGCCCGTCTGCCTGGAGATCTGCTCGAGGACTTTCTTGCCGTCCGGGCGCTCCTGCTGGGGGTATCTGCCGGGCCAACCGCCGCCGCGCCGGCCCATCCCTCCTCCCATGCCGCGGCCGCCGTAACCACCTCCATAAGGGTGCTCATCCGCAAACAGGATGGAATAGACCAGGGTATTGGCACGCTGGGCCGCCGCGACGGCGCTGGCCAAGGTTTCCTTACTGCCGCGATCGACTCCGTCTGAGAGCACAATCACCGCCTTGCGGCCTTGCTGCTTTCCCATCAAATCGTTCGACGCCAGGTAGACTGCGTCGTAGAGGTGAGTGCCCCCGCCCCAACCGCCGCCCCGCCTGCCCGAATCAGGAGATGAGCCGGGCGAATTTCCGGAATCGCCTCCGCCCTCCTGGCCGGCGCGGTGCAGTTCCGGCGTCTGAAGCAGCGCCAGGGCCGCCTCCAACTTCTGGCGGGACGAGGTTAGATCCTGAAGGAGTTCGACCTCGCGGTCAAAGTGAATCAGGAACGCTTTGTCCTTGTCGGCGCGGAGCACCTGATCCAGGAAAGTCGAACTGGCATTACGCTCCTGGTCAAGAACCCGTCGCTGGCTGCCGCTGGTGTCTACCAACAGGCCGAGAGTCAGAGGAAGGTCGGATTCACGCGAAAAATAACTGATCGTCTGAGGCCGGCCGTCTTCTTCCAACTCGAAATCATCCTTGGTCAGGTTGCGCGCAATTTCTCCATGTTTGTTGCGCACGCTGGCAAGGACATTGACAACCTTGACGTTGACCGAGATTTTGGGCGGAGCCGGATTTTGTGGCTGGCTGGGTGGCTGGCCCTGCGCGCTGGGTTGTTGGGCCCAGCTTGGAAACAACAGGCACACCACGGAGAAAAGCAGGCAGAGCCCTTGCCATGCACACCCGCCGAGGCTTGCGACAACGCCGCGAGCTTGCGTGGCCCCTCCCTCCCGGTTCGCCGCGTTCACCACGAGTTGCTTCGTGACCCCCATGCTCATCAATGGTATTCCCGCGCCACAGAGAAAAGTTCCTATTTCTTCGTGCCAGTTCGAACTCGATCGGGTGGTTCTCCGAAGCGGTCCTTTGTTTCCAGCGACATTGCCGGTTTGTTCGCGTAATTCGGAGTCGCTCGCGCCCGGACATAATCTGGATGCCCGTCCATTCCTAGATGAACCGGCCGACTCCATCACCAACGATGCTTTCGACCTTGTCGCCGCCGCCGGGTACAGGTGCTGCGCGGCGTTGCCTGAGAGGTTGCATTCAGATTGACACTCGCAACTGACGATCGACGTGGGCAGAAAAATATTGATACACCAATAACCCCGTTCTTGGTGTATATTTAGGGCGTGAGTCGAACTAACATCGAAATCGATGACACCCTCATTCGGAAGGCCCGCAAGCTCACCAGGCTCAGGACCAAGCGGGCGATTGTGGACCGGGCCCTGGAACTCCTGGTGCGCACTGAAACCCGCAAGGGAATGTTGAGCTATTATGGCAGCGGCATCTGGAGAGGCGATCTGAAGGCGAGCCGCAGGAACCGCGTTTGACACTGGTCGACAGCTCAGTCTGGATCGATTATCTCAGCTCTTCACCGGGCCCCGCAGGGGCGGAACTGCGTCGCTTGATTGCCGAGGGCGAACCCCTTGCACTCACTGGCATTATCGTGACCGAGGTCTTGCAAGGCCTTACGCGCGAGATAGAAAAAGTGGAACACTTCCTGGCCATGTGGGAGGTGATCGAGCCGCGTGGTCTGTCCACCTATCGCGAGGCCGCGGGCATTTTCCGACTCGCTCGTACGCGCCGCGTCAGCCTGACCACCATCGACTCTCTAATCGCCGCAGTCGCCCTGGAACAGGACGTGGCGCTCTTCTCCCTAGATAAAGATTTTGCCCATCTCTCCAAACTGACCGCTCTGCGCTTGTACCAGATTCCAAAGCAGCGATAGCTCGCGCGCAAGTCTCACGCTCATGGCTCGATGACGTCCAATAATCCAGCCACGGCAACCAACTGCGGATTCTTCGCTCCGCTCAGAATGACGTGTCCTCCCGAGCCCGTTCGCTTCGCTTAGGGTAAACTCCGCGAAGGATCTGCTTTTCTCCGGTCTTTTCCCTGAGACGGGCCGTTCGTTGACTAGAGCAGGAGCGTATGTTACGGTAGCGCATGGTTTCTTGTCGGTCCAGGAAGGCGGAGCGTACGAATGGCTTTTAACAAAGCCAGGGCACTGCAAGAGGCGGAAAACTTCGCCAGCCAGGGCAAGGTCAGTCAGGCGATCGACCGATACTTTCGCATCCTCGAGAAGGACCCCTCCGAGCTAATCCTGCTGAACACCATTGGCGACCTCTTCGTTCGCGACAAAAACGTCGTCGAGGGTCTCAAGCAGTTCTACAGGCTCGCCGAGGCCTACGTTCACAGCGGATACGCGCTCAAGGCCGTCGCCATGTACAGGAAGATCGTCAAGCTGGAACCGGACTCAGTTGGCCCTCTCCTGAAGCTTGGGGAGCTTTACCAGGCGCAGAGAATGGTCCGCGAGACTCGCGATCTCTATTACCAGGTCGCCGAGTTCTACAAGAAGAAAAAACAGAACGACAAAGCGCTTGAGACGCTGCGCAAGGTTGTACAGCTCGATCCCGAGAATGCCGGGGCGAGATCGCGTCTGGCGGCCTTTTGTGAGGAACTGGGCCTGAAGGCCGACGCCTTACAGGTTAATCTGGAGTGCGCAGAGCTTGCGCTGGGCCGGGAGGACCCAGTCGCCGCCGAGGTCGCTTTGAAAAGAGCGCAGGACTTAAGTCCTGACGCACCGCAAATACAACTGCTCAGGGCACGGCTGGCATTCGCACTCAAGCACCCGGAGGAGACTGAAGCGATCCTGAATAATACTCCCGGCTTGAAGGACGATCCTGCCGCGCGCACGCTCCGGATCGAGTCCTACGTTGCCTTGCGGCAGTTCAAGAAAGCGGAGACCCTGGCGCTTCAGTTCTTCCGGGCCGCGCCGCCGGACATTCCGCCGCTTGCCAGTTTTGTATCTGCGTGTGTGCAAGCGGGTCAATTCGACGCCGCATCCGCGACCCTCTCCACGGTTGCAAACGAGCTTATTGCGCAAGGGAACACCAGCGTCTTGATGGAGTCTCTGCGCCTGATCCGGAGTAAGTCTCCCCAGCATCTTCCCGCTCTCGAGATGATTTATCGCATCTGTGACCAGAGCGGGGACATAAATGCGCAGCTCGAAATCCTGGAGGCGTTGGGCCACGCTTATCTTCAGTGTGGGCAATTCGAGAAGGCCAGACAGGCGTTTCAAAGGCTGATCGACCACGATCCTGGGAACGAACATTATGACGTGCTGCTGAAAGATGTCAGCCAGAAGCGGAGCGAGAGACCCGGTCAAGACTCAGTAGACGATCTGTCCCCCTCCTTCCTTGACCTAACTGGAGAAGACTCTTCACTCCCTCCCGCCTCGCCCGTGCCTGCGACCGACCGGGTAGGAATGGTCACTGAGGCACTCGATAATAGCGAGCTATTTGCGCGTTACCATCTGTTGAGCCGGGCGGTTGGGGAACTTGAGAAGGTCCTGGAAGTCTATCCTGACGAGATCGAGATCCACAAACGCCTGGTGGGAATGTGTTGGAAGGATATGCCGGAACGTGCGGAACGGGCGGCCCAGGCGCTGGCGCTGATTTACGCACAGCAGGGTGATGCGGAGGGAGCCCGGCGATTTGCGCAGATGGCTGGCGAGCCGGAAGTTGCAGCCGCACCGGCAGCGCGCCTCCCGGCAGTTACGGCGCCGGCAAGGACACCGGAACCCTTGCCGCCAGCTCCGGCGCCACCTGCGCCATCGCCTTCGGATAAGGCCGACCCCGCTTCCGATCGCTCACCGGCCCCGAGCCTGGCGGGACAAGACTCGTCGCTCGATCCTTACCTCCCGCCCGCCTCCCAAGCGTCGCCTACGGTTTTCTCGGAATCGCCGCTCGACGCGTCATCGCCCGTTCCAGACACACTTCCGCCCGCGTCCTATACCGAGATTCAAATGGTCGACCTTTCGCAGGATTTGGAGGGCTTTCTTTCAACCAAAGGCGTGGAGGCGGCGGCCCCGGAATCTGCTCAACAGGCCGCCTCTTTCAATTTTGAGGACACCAAGATTGAGATCAGCTTCTATCTCGAGCAGGGGTTCTTTGAGGAAGCGAGAGGGGCCGTCGAGTCACTAGCGGAGAAATTTCGAGGCGACCCCCGAATTGCCGAACTTCGGGCCCTTGTCAAGGCGTATACGTCCGGTATGCCTTTCGAGCCTCCTCCCAAACCACCGTCAGACGCACAGGAACCAGCCCCTGCGAGAGTTGCTCCGCCCGTCCCACCAGCGGTTGACTGGCGAGAATCGGCGAGCGGCCCGGAGGTTCAGAAGCCTCAAGGACAACCTGCCATCGCTTCCTCGATCATTCCCGGTGAGGAAGGGCCACCTTCAGATTACCTTGTTGGCGATTTCAGCGAGGGGATCGAGTCTGGGACGGGGCGACCGGGGGCGCCTCCTTCGTCGGTTCCGGCGCCTCGCATCTCGGGCGAATCGAAGGAGCTAGCTTCGCAACCGACCCTGGCTGAGGCGGAAGGGCAGCGTCCTCGCGTCGCCTCGGACGGCAGCAGTCCGAAGCCTGGACTGAAGGGTGATGCGGAAGCCCACTTCAACCTGGGCGTGGCTTACTGGGAGATGAAACACGTCGACCAGGCGATCAGAGAATTCCAAAAGGTGGTGAATGGCGCGGAAAAGACATCCCTTCCGCCAAACTACCTGCAAGCTTGCTCTTTGCTTGGCGCTTGCTTCATGGATAAGGGGATGGCCCCGATTGCCGCGAAGTGGTACTGCCGGGCGCTGGAGACTCCTCACCTCGACGATGAGGTTCGACTGGCACTCCAGTACGACCTGGGAATGGCTTATGAGCGGGCAGGAGACCTGCCTCGCGCGCTCGAAATGTTCTCCGAGGTTTACGGCCGGAGGATCGATTTTCGCGATGTCGCAGAGAAGATACGCGCCTTTCAGCAGAAATGCTCATAAGACGCGATCCGGCTAGCCTGACATCGCCGAATAGACATGCGCAGACTGCTGACCATCATTTACATCATCTTCTGTCTGGAACTGGGTATCTTCCTCTTTGTCCTTCCCTGGGCATCGTTTTGGAGTCAGAACTATTTCATTGACCACTCCCAGGTGCTCTCGGTAATCTCGCGTAACGATTTCCTCCGCGGGACGATTTCCGGCCTCGGATTAGCTGATATCTGGTTGGCGATTCTAGAGATCTGGCAACTTCTCCGTCCCACCCCAACCTCTGACCCCAACTCACACCAATGAGTAGTTTTGTTCTTTGCTACATCACCGACCGTTGCCAGCTCAAGTCCGTTCCTCTCGGGGTAGTCATCCGGGAAACACTGCGGGCCGGTGTGGATATGCTGCAAATCCGAGAGAAAGATCTCCCCACTCGTGAGTTGATGGCGCTCGTGGAAGAAGCTGTGAGCGCCGCGAGGGAATTCCCATCCGTGGTGCGGGCGTCTCGCCCGCTGGCGGGCGAGAATTCCTCCGCTCCGTTCAGGACAGGCTCTGAGCGCGCTTGCGTATTGGTCAACGACCGGCTCGATGTCGCCTTGGCGGCGGGTGCAGGAGGGGTGCACTTAGGCGGACAATCCATGCCCGTCTCAACCGTCCGCCAAGTGGCCCCCCGCCCTTTCGTTATTGGTGTCTCCTGCCACTCCTTGGGTGAGGCGATGGCCGCTGAATCAGCCGGAGCGGATTACCTTCTGCTCGGTCCGGTCTTCGAGACGCCGTCCAAGCTCAAGTACGGTCCGCCGTTAGGATTGGATGAGCTGCGGAAAATAAATGCACAGGTAAGAATACCGGTCCTCGCTCTGGGGGGAATTACTGTGGAACGCGTCCGGCCTTGCCTGGAAGCGGGGGCCGCAGGCATTGCCGGCATCCGCATCTTCCAGGATAGCGAGTCAATCGAGGCTCTTGTCCGCGAATTGCGCGCGCAGGGGTAGTTGAGGAGTCAAAAGTCAAAAGTCGAGAGTCGAGAGTTGAGGAGGCGAAGACTAGCAGTCGAAAGGTCCCAAAGTTCTATTTCAAATGCCAAATCTCAAATTTGAGACCATTTGAATTTTGCGATTTGCCATTTGAATTCGCGTTTCGACGTTGCCGGACTTCCAACCTCCCGATCTTCGACCTTCCCGCTTTTGACTCTCGACTTTCGACTCTCGACTGAATTCACCCCTCCCCCATCCACGCCCCATACGGCTTCAGCGTTTCAACGTTGTCGCACACGGCTTTGATGGCGGCGGTGATGGGCACGGCCAGGATCAGCCCAAACCCTCCCCACAACCAGGCCCAGAACATCATCGAGAGAGTGACCGCCAAGGCATTCAGGTTTAGGCGGTGGCCCACAAGGCGCGGAGTCAGGATATTCACCGAAATAAAATGCGCTGCGGCGACCGTGGCCGCCAGGATCAAAAAGGGATTGACCGAGTCATATTGCAGCAGAGCGACCATCAGAGGAGGAACCAGCGCCAGCGCCACTCCGATGTAAGGGACAAGGCTCACAAACGCCGCCAGCAACCCCAACACCAGGGCGTACTGGAGGCGGATGTAGGCGAAGACCAGGCAGATCGGAATCGCGGTAATAAGAGCCACTAGCAGGTTTCCCAGCGCGAACTGGCGCAGCATCAGGCCGATGTAGTGAATGACATTCTCAGCCTGCAGCCGGTTCTGGCGCGGAAACAGGTTGAGCGTGGCCGCCCATAAGTGGTCCTTGGAGTTCAGCATGAAGAAGACCAGGAAAGGAACGAACATCACGGTGACCGTGAAGGCGTAAACCGATCCCATGCCGCGCAGCAAAAACTGCGTCCAGGGAGATTCCTGCTGGAGTCGCACGGTGGGCAGACTGCTGTCCGTGTTGGAGGGTATGATGGTGCGCGTGCTCTGCTGAAAACTCTGCGCGGCCACATCCAGATGCGAGGTAATTTGCCGGAGCTTGGCCGCGAGCTTGGGAGCACTATCGATGAAGTCCACGGCCCGCCCATAAATCCCGTACACGGCGAGGTAACTGACCGTGAGCATGAGCAGCACCATGACCAGCGAGCTCAGCCAGCGCGGCATCCGCAGCCGCTCCAGGAATCCTGCCCCGGGCTCGAGCACCGCGGCGATGAGGATGGAGAAAATCAGGGTAATAACGACCGAGCTGGCGTAGTAAATGCACACGCCCAGCACCGCGAGGGCGATGATCTTGGCGCTGATGGCAGCTCCCGAGTTCTCCCGCCTCCGCTCGACGAATTTGGACTCCGGCATGAAGACACTCCCCAAGTTAATTCTAGCCCGTGAAGCCTTGAAACGCCAGCGAGCAAACGAGCGGGTAGTGTCCTGATTTGGCCCGTGACGCCGGCTTCCAGCCGGCAACGGAGCCGCCAAGATGGCGGCGCTACGACCAAGTTAGGACGGCCCCATCGAGCATTTCTTGTTGACAGCAAAAAATCTTTGCGGTATAAGAAAGTATATTTATGCATCAAATGCATAAATATTCCGCTTGGCTGGACTGTGGGGGTTAAATCGACGTTGGATGTCACGACAAAACCTGGGATCAGCGCCCTCGCCTTGCCTCTCGAGAAAGCGCAATCGGCGGACTTGAAAAGCAGGCCCGTGCTACCCGTGCGGGCGGTTGTGCTGGGTGCGAGCGGGTACGTGGGGCGCGAACTTCTCTCCTTACTGGCGCGGCATCCTGACGCTCGAGTGGTACGCATGATTTCCTCCGTCTCCGGTGGGAAGAAGCCCTTTCCCATCGAGCAGGTACACCCCACGCTTCGCGGCCGTTTCGCGATTCACTGCCTGCCGCTTGACTTGGCGGGTCTGGCCGGGTCCTCCCTGCTCGAAGCCATGGGGGCGCAGGAAGCGGATGTGGTATTCCTGGCCACCCCGCACGAGACTTCCCGCGACGTTGTGCCCATGCTTCTGGATGGCGGTTTGCGCGTCATCGACCTGAGCGGAGCATTCCGCCTCAAGGATTCCGCCGCCTATCCGCGCTGGTACGGCTTTGAGCACGGCGCTTCGGAGGCGCTCGCTGAGGCTGTCTATGGCCTGCCGGAGCTCAACTCCTCGGCCATCTCGAGCGCCAGATTGATCTCCAATCCCGGCTGTTATGCTACCTCCGTGATTCTCGCTCTCTCCCCACTTCTGCGCTGCGGATGGGTGGATCTATCTGCCGGCATCGTTTCTGATTCGAAATCCGGCGCCAGTGGCGCCGGCCGCACTCCCAGCGGCAAGCTTCACTTCACCGAGGTCAACGAGAATTGCCGGGCTTACGGCCTTTTTACCCATCGTCACGTCCCGGAGATGCTTCAGGCGCTCGGGATCGGCGAGAAGGATTTCATATTCACTCCTCACTTGTTACCGATTACGCGCGGCATTCTCAGTACGGTTTACGTCCGCCTCAACGCGCGGCGGGACCTGGGCGAGGTGGTCTCGCTTTTCAAGCAGCTTTACGCGCCTTCCCCCCTGGTCCGGGTTTATGAGGGCGGGGCGCTGCCGGAGATTCAGGCGGTGGCCAACACGCAATATGCAGACCTTGGCTTTGCGCTCGATGAAGAGACGCGGCGGCTCATTGTTGTTTCCGCCTTGGACAACCTCGGCAAAGGCGCGGCGGGACAAGCAGTTCAAAACATGAACCTCATGTTCGGACTTCCGCAGGAACTGGGCCTGATATGAAGTTAGTCGTAAAAATCGGTGGAAAGGCCGCGGACGACACCAAGGGGCGCAGGCGCTTGGCCCGGCAAATCGTGGAACTGCAGCGCGCCGGCCACTCCGTCGTAGTCGTCCATGGCGGCGGTAGCGCCCTGACTCGCACCCTTGAGCGCTTGGGTATCCCCACGGAATTCTACCAGGGACTGCGCGTCACCGACGCTGCCACGCGCGATGTTGCCCTGATGGTTCTCGCCGGCATCGTCAATAAGCAGTGGGTGGCCGAATTCGCCGGGCTCGGGCAGCCGGCCTTGGGCATCACCGGCGGCGACGCCGGACTGATCAGCGCAAAAAAGTTCTCTTTGGGGTCGAACGGCCACAAGAAAGACCTCGGTTTCGTCGGGCGGCCTCACAAGATACGGACCGGCATCCTCGAGATGGCCTTGCGGGGAGGGATCGTTCCCGTGGTCGCTAGCCTGGGGCTGGGTGCGCGAGGAGAATTCCTGAACATCAATGCCGATGACCTGGCTGCCTCTCTCGCCGTGGCCCTCCAGGCGGACCGGCTTTTTTACCTCACTGAATCGGGCGGCGTCTGGGATGCGCAGCGGCGCTTGCTGCCGGTCGTGAAACTCAGCGAGATTCCCGGCCTGATCAGGAAAGGTGTGGTGCGCGAAGGCATGATTCCCAAACTGCTTTCGTGCGCGCGCCTCCTCCGCCAGAAGGTTGGTGAAATTGACATTCTCGCGGCCGACGGATCAAAGAACCTGCTCCGGGCCGTGAACAATGGGCAGCACGTTGGAACCCGGATTGTGAAAAGCACATGAACTTCGACGAGATTGCACAGCTCGAGAAGCAAGTCCTTATCCCCACCTACGACCGCTTGCCAATTCTTGCCGTGCGGGGCGAGGGCTGCTACCTCTACGACGACCAGGGCAAAAAGTATCTCGATTTCCTGGGCGGGTTGGCGGTAAATTCCCTTGGTTACGCCCACCCGGAAATCCTCGCCGCGCTGCGCGACGAGGCCGAGACGCTTCTGCACACGTCCAATTTGCTTTACCACCCCTTCCAGGCGCCGCTGGCAAAGAAACTCACGGCCTTATCGGGAATGGACCGGGCCTTTTTCGCCAACACCGGCACGGAAGCCATTGATGGAACGATGAAGCTGGTCCGCGCTTACGCCCGCCGGCATCGGGAGTCGTGCGAAATCCTGGCGATCGAAAACTCTTTCCACGGAAGAACCTTTGGGGCGCTCTCCGCGACCTGGACGGAAAAGTATCGCAAGCCGTTTGAGCCCCTCGTTCCGGGCATTCGCTTCGTCCGCCTGAACGACGCGAACCACCTGCGCGAGAGCTTTACGCCGCGCGTGGGCGCAGTGCTGCTGGAAGTGATCCAGGGCGAAGGCGGGGTAGTGGAACTCAGTGAGGAATTTCTCAAGACGGCGGAAGAGCTTTGCCGGACCCACGGCGCCCTGCTGATTTGCGATGAGATCCAGTGTGGCCTGGGGCGCACCGGGCGTTTCTTCGCATTCACCAAATTCGGACTTCAGCCCGACGTTGTGGTGGTGGCCAAGCCCCTGGCGGCAGGCCTGCCCCTGGCGGCCATTCTTGCCCGCGAAGAAGTGGCGCAGGCTTTCTCTCCCGGCATGCACGGCACCACCTTTGGGGGCGGGCCGCTCCAGTGCCGCCTGGCCCTGAAGGTGCTCGAGATCCTCGAGCGCCCCGGATTTCTCGAACACGTCCGCGAAGTCGGCGCCTATTTCCGCGCCCAACTCGAAGCGCTCCGCAGCGAATTCGAAGTGATCGAGCAAGTTCGCGGAGAGGGCTTGATGATGGCCGCCCAGCTTCGCGTTCCCTGTAAGAATGTGGTCCGGCAGGCCCTCCAAGCGGGAGTTATTTTCAATTGCACCCAGGAGAAGGTGCTGCGTTTTCTTCCGCCACTCATCATCGAGCGCCAACACGTGGACGAACTTACGGCGGCCTTAAAGCCGATTCTGGCAGCATTGCCAGTTGGCTAGTGTGAGAAAGCCGGGAACCTGTCATCCTGAGCGCAGCGAAGGATCTCCGCAGTTGCTCGTAGTTCGTTGGGCCTAAAACCAACTGCAGAGATCTTCGCTTCGCTCAGGATGACAGCGGGTCGATTTTTCCGCGCCTTTTAGGCAAGGGGAGGAAGGGACAATGGCGAGTTTCAGTATGGTCGAAAAACAAGAGAAACTGAGCGTAACCGATCTGCTGGCGGACACGGACCTGTCGCCGCATGACCTGAGTCTGATCTTCGGGCTGGCGGAGCGCGTCAAAGCCGCACCGCACACCTTTGCCCAGGCGCTTTTGGGCAAACAACTGGCGATGATCTTTGAGAAACCTTCTCTGCGCACCCGCGTCACCTTTGAAGTGGCGATGACGAGCATGGGCGGTTTTGGAGTTTACCTGGATCACGCCAAGCCGCGCTTGGGAGAACGCGAAGCCGTCAAGGATATTGCCCGCAATCTCGAGCGCTGGGTGGACGGCATTGTGGCCCGCACCTTCTCCCACGAGTCGGTGCTCGAACTCGCGAACAACGCCTCGATTCCCGTCGTGAACGCGCTCACCGACCTCTTTCATCCCTGCCAGGCTCTGGCCGATCTCTTTACGCTGCGGGAGAAGTTCGGAAAGCTGGCCGGGCTGACGCTGGCTTTCGTGGGGGACGGAAACAACGTGTGCCATTCGCTCATGATCACCGGCGCGAAGCTCGGCGTCTCCGTGCGCTCCGCCACCCCTCCAGGCTATGAGCCCAAAGCGGAGATTGTCGCCGAGGCGAAAGTGCTGGGCGCGGCGACGGGGGCGACAGTCGAGGTTTTCAATAACCCGCTGGAGGCCGTGGCGGGAGCCCAGGCGGTCTACACCGACGTTTGGGCAAGCATGGGCCAGGAGCACGCCGTCCACCTCCGAGCCCAGGTGTTTGCGCCCTATCGCGTCACGGATGAACTCTTGGCTGCCGCTTCCCCTTCGGCGCTGTTTATGCATTGCCTGCCGGCGCATCGCGGCCAGGAGGTTACCAATGAAGTGATCGATTCTCCCCGCTCGGTGGCTTTCGATCAGGCCGAAAACCGGCTGCACGTTCAAAAGGCCTTGCTGATTCTGCTGATGCAGGGCCCACGCGCCTGAGGTTTGGAATCTGAAATTTCAAATCTGATTGATCGACGCTACGACTGGCGAAAGTTGAAGCGCGCCTCGGCGATGGGCGTGCCCAGGACCTCGATCTGGTTGAGATCGCGAGTTCCCACGCCGAGTTGTTCCGCCAGGCGCAGCGTGCTGTCGCAGGTTTCGAACGGAGGCGTGCCGCGATCCGCCATGGGGTCGAAGCCCATCAGTGCCGTGCACACCGCATCGGTAACCACGCAGTTAGTCCCGGCGACCAGCAGGCCGGGTTGGACGTGGCGCACGTGGTCACACCACGGACCTTCCCCGCCCGCCATGCTGTGGATTCCGTCAATCACGGCCAGGTGCACGGGACGCGACGACACCAGGTCCGCCACCACCCGCGGCACTCTGTAACCCGGGTCTTTCGAGGCAAGGGCATTATTCACCGGCGGGGGCGCGCTCTTCGAGGGCAGGCGATTCCCTTCGTGGAAGGGCCCGCGTCCTCCGCGCGGGGTAAGGCTCGGTTCGTCCACAGACGAATCGTCGCCGTAGATCGTGCAGGGAGTGATGCCAAAGCAATTTTTCATCGAGAGGGTGACGCCGGCGGTGACGTGCTCTTTCAGCTTGGCCAGCGAGACGAACACGTCGCAGTCTTCGTAGGAGTGGTTGAGGTCGTAGCCCTTGAACATCAGGCCGCCGTCCGGAACCCAGAAGCGCGAGTACTTCTTGGCGTAGCCCAGGTAGTTGGTGTTCTCGAATTCCACCTGCGGCGCCGCGCTCTCAAAGTCGCGCGGCTCCCAATTGGCCTGAAGCATGAATTCCTCGAGCGGTTCGCTGGTCGACATCGGGCTCTCGAGCAGGCGAATGCGTCGCGCGCCCGCCTCGCCCAGCAGTTGAACCGTTGCACCAATAACCTGCGGATGCACCCAGTGGGTGATCTCCGCCGGAAAGTAGCCGAGCCGGGTGGTGGCGTCGCCGGTCAGGTTGAGTTTGATGGCCACGGTCTTCCCGCGCACCAACCCTTCGAGGCCGCCCAACTGGTCGAACATTTTCGCCAGCGTCCCGGTCACTTCCGGGCCGTACTCACGGCACCTGCTCACGGCCACGCGGCCAGCCGGGACGGCACGAGCCAGGGAAATCATCGGGCGAGCCAGCCAGGCGCCGGCCGCAGCGCCCATCGCCCCTATAAATTTCCTTCGCGAACAGGTATTTATCATCATAGGTTTGTGCCCTCGAACTCGAGCGCGCAATAGACCGGTAGCGCTGGAAGGTCGAACTCCGTTCCCGGTGACGCTGGCCGGCCCTGGAGAGTGCGTGGTTCCGCCGCCCCGAACTGCGAGAGGCGCGCTGACTTGACCCTGTCGCTCACCCACAGCGTGACGTAGGCGGCCGGCTCGGAAGAATAATTCAGCACTTGCAGGAGCCGCTTCCCTTCGTGCGGCGATGCGGACTTGCCGCTCAAGTAGCAGTTGGTCGCTTCCGGATTATAAAGCCGCACCAAATCGTTCCTCCGACTCGCCAGGAGATGCGTATCCACCGCCACCTGATAGGGATCTTGAAACCCTTCCTCCGCCACCGCAATTTGCCCCTTCCCGACATTATACAGTCTGTACCGAAGCGAGGGGTCTTTTTCAGTTGGCTTCACATCCGGAGTTCCCCAATAAGCTGCGGCAATTACCAACCCCCCTTGCTGTACGAAGGCGAGCAACTGGGCACGGGCTTCCTCGCCGGGCGCTTCGTGATCGAGCCACAGAATCGCCTTCAGGCCCTCGAGCGCAGGCAGCGATTTCGCTCTCTCGATGATTCGAAACTGAACCTGGCGGCGATTGAGCAGGTTCAGCACTTCACCACCCAGATACGCGTTGTCTCCGCGAAAGTCGGAGACAATCGCCAGTATGCCTTGCGATTTGAACGCTTGCCATTCCTTGTGTTCTTCGAAGAAAGCAGCCGCTTCGCACAGCTTTTCCCAAACACCCTTGGCTTGGACATTCCCTTTCAGAAGCGCGACGCTGAGCTGGTCGTCCAAGGAGATGATCCAGCGGCTTCCGTAGGCGTGGCTGTCGGCGACGGCCAAGGCATAGGCGGCCGGGTTGAGCAGTTTCGAAGACGCTGGAGGGTCGAAGTCGAGCCAAAAGGTTCTTCCGGACGCCAATTCACGCGCCAACTGTGAAAACCACGCGTTCGAATTCACCCAGGGGACGCCCGTTGGCCCGGCGAGGGCGGTATCTCCGTTCATGGTTTGAAGGTTGAGTCCGGGCCAAACGTTTTCAGTGACACTGAAAATCGTTGAAGCCGTTTCCCAAGCGGCTTTGTCGCGCGGGAATTGCCGAATGACCGGAAGCTCAAAGGATAGGCCGGATGCGTTCTCGAGTATCACCGCTGAAAGTCCGGCTGCGCGCGCCGCTGCGACGGAAACCCCTGCATTCTCCTTCAGCGCGATCTTCGCCACAAAACTGAGGCCCATGCCACGCCCTGCGTCGAGAAGGGCCTTTAAAGCTTGCTGCTGAGCTGAATCCTCCGGCCCTCCGTCGGCCCACTCCACGATAAGGCAGTTGATGGGCGTACCCTTGAGCAGTTCCAATGAGGACGGCCGTACACACGCCTCGAGCGTCTCCTTGACGTCGGCGCTGACGCTCCCCGCCTTGTTGCGGCGCGCGATTTCAAGCGGCCCGCACGGCCACTTCATCGGCACCCAATTCCTATCCACGTTCATGCGGGTCTCCCTGCCGAGGGTTACACAGCATCGTGACGCACTACCCCCTCACCTGGCGCTGCGCGCCACCCTCTCCCCCAAGGGGGCGAGGGCATCAACCCGGGTTGTTTCACCCCTCGCCCCCTTGGGGGAGAGGGGTCGGGGGGTGAGGGGTGACATCGCTCAATTGTGCAATTCTCGGTCGGCGGTCGAATCAACCGCTGCGGCCCGCTTACAGGCTACCGGAACGAGAGCCATAACACGACAGTACATACGAAAAGCACGCCGGCCCAGAGGCGGTAGTCGCTGATTCCCCTTGCAGGCGCCATGAATTCCCCCAGCACATTTCGTGTCGCCTTACTGGGGTCCGCCGGCTGAGTGAGCAAGCTGACGGCAATCATTACCGCGGCGGCAATCACCCACGCCACCAGAGTGCGGTGCATGAAGGAGTTTAGCAGAGGGTGGGAGAGTATAGGTAATTTCCAGCCCAGCACCTGGTCGAGAAAAAACACGAGGCCTACAGAGAAGCCTGCCACTACACCTGCGATAGCCCCTTTGGTGTTGCCTCGCTTCCAAACCAGACCAGTGAAAATCACCGCCGACATGGGCACGGAAAGGTAAGCCGAAATGAACTGCAAGTAATACCAGATCGTTACCGAAAGTCCCACCAACGGCGCGGCCAGGACGCCCAGGCCTGCCATCAACACGGTCACCCAGCGGCCCAGCACCACCTGACGCTTTTCCGAGGTGGCAGGGCGGAAGCGAAGCACAAAATCCCTCACCACCAGCGTGGCGCTGGAATTGTAGCAAGCGCTCATGGAGGACATCAGGATCGCAATCAGGCCCGCCAGCACCAGGCCGCGCAGGCCCACAGGCAAAAGACCTTGCACCATTCTGGGATAAGCGCCGTCATAACGAGGCAGGGCCGGATAAAGCACCCGGGCAATCAATCCCGGGAGAACCAGAATGAACGGCACCATGAGCTTCAGGAAGCCCGCGAAAATCGCGCCCCGCTGGCCGTCCTGGGCAGATACGGGCGCCCAAAACGCGTTGCACGTTGGTTTGGTCCATGCACCAGTAGAACATTCCTGCCAGCAGATTGGCGATGAGGAATCCGGTGATGGGGAAGTCGTTGTTCAGCGGCTTCACCATTTGAATCGCCGTGTGGGGCACGTGACTGACCAGGCCCGACCACCCGCCCACCGCCTTCAGCCCAAGGATCGTCAGCAAAGCGCTGCTCAGAATCAGCCAGGTCCCTTGCACCATGTCTGCGTAGACGACGGCGCGCAACCCGCCCTTCATTGTGTAAAGGGCTGTAAAGGCTGACATGATCACCATCACCAAGGTTTGGGGCCATCCGAAAAGAACCGCGAACAAGAGAGAGCCCGCCCAAAGGTCGATGGCGTTCTTGGTGAGCACATTGATCACCAGCAGGTTCACAGAAAGGAAAGCGCGCAGGCTCCAGCCGAAGCGACGCTCGAGAAACTCCGGGATGGTGTAGATTTTCTCGCGAAGGTACAGGGGCGCGAACATCATGGCCAGGATAATGAGATCCCAGGCGCCTACCCATTCGTACCCTCCCGCGACCATTCCGATGCGATAGCCGTCGCCGGCCAACCCCAACACATGTTCGGCGGAGATATTCGAGGCAAAAAGCGACATGCCGATGAAGGGCCAGCGAAGGTCGCGGCCGGCGAGAAAATACTCGCTGCCCGAATTTTTCTTTCCCGCCGCCCTGGTCACTGCGAAGATCACCAGGGCTAGGCTGGCGAAGATCGTAATCGCGTCAAGGTACGAAAGCACGCTGGTTCACTCTCCGGATCCGTGTCGGCGCCGGCGTTGGCGCGCCAACCCGCAGATTTGTTCAGCTCACCTACTGCTGGCTGAAGCAGCCGCAATCAAAATCGTCAGTTTGGACTTACCCTGGCTGCGATGATGCCACACACTCCGCCCAGGAAAGGAAGGATTTCGCCGGCCGCGAGTGCACGGTGAAACCTGGTGCGCAGGTGCGCGCTGACGTCGTGGCGTCTCCCTCTTATTGGGTACGCAATAGCCACAGCGGTCCCCTTACCTACGTACTATTCTAGCCACCAACGTGCCCCGATATACTTCCTCTTACTTGACATCTCGCCGGACGCTACGTAGCTTCGGCGCGCTCTTGCCGATTACCAATCTGAGGAGGGTGGCTCATGTTCCTGCACCCCGGTTCTACCAACTTAAGACAGGCCGCCATGAGATTTGGGCAGGTCTGCAGATTTGCTTCTGTTCTGCTTCTTGGCATCTTAGTGTCCGGTCATGTTCAAAGCTCACGAGCCGCTGCGACCGACGCTCAAGCGGGCGGCTTGGTTACTCTGCGTGGCAACACGCGCGCGGAAGCGACGGCGCTTAACGATCGCGGGCGAGTCTCGGATGACATGGCCCTTAACCACATGATGCTCCTGTTGCATCGAACCTCAGAGCAGGAACAGGCGCTCCAGCAATTCATCAAAGACCTGCACGATCCCGCCTCGCCGCGCTTTCACCATTGGATCACGGCGGCGGAATTCGGGGAGAGATACGGGGTCTCGTCGGCCGGCATCTCCAGCGTGACGGATTGGCTTGAGTCGCAGGGATTCACGGTGAACTTGGTCTACCCCAACCAGATGCTGATTGATTTCACGGGCTCCGCAGGCCAAATCCGGCAAGCTTTCCACACCGAGATTCACCACCTGGCGGTGAGGGGCGAGGCCCACATCGCCAACATGAGCGACCCTCAGATCCCGGCAGAGCTGGCGCCAGTAGTATCGCGGGGATCGTCTCTTTGAATGACTTCCGGCCTCATCCTACGCTCAAGCCGCGCCCCAGCTACACTATCAATTCCGACTACACAGTTGGTTGCGCCTGCAGATCTGGCGACGATCTACAACTTCACCCCTGCCTTCACAGGCGGGCATTTCGGGCCAAGGCCAGACGATCGTGTTGATCGAAGATACGGATCTCTATTCCACAGCGGACTGGACCACTTTCCGCTCCACCCTGGGCTTGGATTCAGCATAAACTCGAGGGGCTCCCTGGCGCAGGTTCACCCAGGCCAGCACTCCCACGAACAACTGCACCGATCCGGGCGTCAACGGAGACGACGCCGAAGCAGCCATTGATGTGGAATGGGCGAGCGCGGGAGCTCCCAGCGCCGCCATCGAGCTGGCATCGTGTGCGAACAGCGAGACCAACTTTGGGGGCTTGGGTCGCACTCCAGAACCTTCTCAACGGTTCTGCGCAGCCGCCGGCGATAGTCAGCATCAGCTACGGTTCATCGGAGTCAAACTACGGCGTCCGCCGGTAATGCCTACATCAACTCGCTGTACCAGCAGGCCGTGACCGAAGGGTGTCTCCGTCTTCGTTTCCTCAGGCGACCGAAGGCGCGGCCAGCACCGACGACGGCGCAGCGTACGCCGCCAGCGGAATCAACGTGAGCGGGTTCACGTCAACGCCCTACAACGTTTCGGTAGGTGGCACGGATTTCGCCGATGCTTACGCAGGACACTAAGGCCACCTACTGGAAGGCAACAGAACGGCGCCAACTACGGGTCTGCTCTTTCGTACGTTCCGGAGATTCCCTGGAACGACTCCTGCGCCAGCGTGCTGATTGCCGACGCCGTCGGTGTCTTGACCGACTATGGGTCTGCCGGAATGTGCAACTATTACGGCGACATATCTGGATGACGCCGCCGGGTAGCGGCGGTCCCAGCGGTTGCGCGACGGGCGCGCCAACGATTTACGGCGTCGTGAGCGGCACCTGCGCCGGATACGCCAAGCCCTCGTGGCAGTCCGGTATTATCGGAAATCCAAACGATGGCGTGCGAGACGTTCCGGATGTTTCACTCTTCGCCGCCAATGGAATCTGGGGCACTACTACGTGCGTTTGCTATTCTGACCCAGCCTACGGTGGCCTGAGTTGCAATGGCACTCCCGATACGTGGGCTGGGTGTTGGGGGAACGTCGGTTGCCTCGCCCATCATGGCGGCCATCCAGGCGCTGGCCAATCAGAGCTTCGGGCAGCCGGTGGGGCAACCCGAATCCTACCTATTATGCCCTGGCTGCGGCGCAATTTAGCTCCGGCGGTGCTGCTTCTTGCAACTCCGCTCTGGGCAATGAGGTTTCCAGCAATTGCATCTTCTACGACGTAACGCAGATTCCCCTAATCTGGGGAGGGACGGGTACGGGAGGCGACAATGACGTCCCCTGCTTCGGGATAAACTGCTATGCACCTTCGGGAACCTACGGAGTCCTTTCGACGGCTCCGCAATCCCTGACTTCAGCCTGGGTCACCGCACTGGGAAGCGGGTATACGAGCGCTCCCACGTGCGCCTTAAGCGGCGGAGGCGGATCAGGCGCCACCTGCAAGGCCATCCGGACCGGCGTAGTTAACTCGATCACCCTCACCAGCGGCGGCTCGGGCTACACTTCATCGCCCACGTGTTCCTTGACAGGGGGAGGCGGAACCGGCGCGAGCTGTGGGATCTACGCGTGTACTAAGGGGTAAGCCTGCTACATTGGGCTGACAAATTTTCGGAAGTGGTTACACCAGCGCTCCCACGTGCGCGATCAGCGGAGGCGGCGGGTCAGGCGCGGCTTGTAGCGCCACCGAGGCGCTCGGAATCGCTGTCAGCCTGAGCGCTCCGGGCAGTGGTTACACTACCCTGCCCAATTGCGTCCTTACCGGAGGCGGAGGATCAGGCGCAACCTGCGCCGCGATAGCGACGAACACCAGCAACAGCTATCAGCCGGCCTTCGGGGCCACGACCGGATGGGATTTTGCCACCGGTATCGGTTCCGTCAACGCCTCGAACCTGGTGTCCAGCTTCTCTTCCAGCGCCGTGAAGTTTTCTCCTCTCGCGCTCAGCTTTTCATCCCAGGTCCTCGGCACCACGAGCGGAGCCCAGACCCTCACAGTTACCAACACGGGCGCAAGTGATCTCTCCATTTCCACGGTCGCGATCGGCGGCACGGACTCAGGCGACTTTGCCAAGACCGACGCCGACTACTGCACCAACGCCAGCTTGAACTCCAATGACACGTGCACGGTTGACGTTACCTTCACTCCCTCCGCTACCGGGAGTCGGAGCGCCTCGCTGATCTTCACGGACAGTGCCTCCGGCAGCCCGCAGACAGTGGGCTTGACGGGGACTGGCCTGAATCCGGTTCCGAATATCAGCGGCCTATCGCCGAGTTCGGCGACTCGCCGCAGCCGCACAGACCTTGACCATTAATGGCACCAATTTCGTCTCTGCGTCCACGGTGACTTATCACGGAGTGGGCCACACAGCCGCCTTTGTGAGTTCGGAGGAGTTGACGATCACGTTGAGCGCCAGCGACCAGGCCACGGCGGGAACTTATGCGGTGGTAGTGACCAATCCGGCGCCGGGTGGTGGCGCCTCGAACTCGGTGAATTTCATTGTAGGCAATCCCGTGCCGGCCATTACCAGCCTTTCGCCCGTCTCTGCAACAGTGGGAGCGGCGGCCCAGACCCTGACCATCAACGGGTCGGGTTTCATGTCAGCATCTACAGTCACCTATAACGGCACCGGTCACGCTGCGACATATGTAAACGCGACCCAGTTGAAGATTACTCTGAGCATCAGCGACCAAGCCACGGCTGGGATTTATGCGGTTGTGGTGACCAATCCAACTCCTGGGGGAGGCGCCTCGAATTCGGTGAACTTCACCGTGAACAATCCCGTACCCACCCTCACCAGCCTTTCGCCCTCCTCGGCCACAACAGGGTCCGCGGCCACGACTTTGACCCTCACGGGCACGAAGTTCCTCTCGACGTTGACGGTCAGCTTCAAGGGAGTCGTCCACACGACGACCTATGTGAGCGCCACTCAGTTGAAGATCACCTTGAGCACCAGCGACCTGGCCACCGGGGGGACTTATGCGGTCGTGGTGACCAATCCAATTCCGGGCGGAGGCACATCGAACTCACTGAACTTCACGGTGAGCAACCCCGCACCCACGCTCACCAGCCTTTCGCCCACCTCGGCCCCGGCGGGGACGACGTCTCAACTCCTCACCATCAACGGCACCAAATTCCTCCCCAACTCGACGGTCACTTACCACGCGGTGGCTCACACGCCGACCTTCCTCAGTTCGACCCAGTTGACGATTACGCTGAGCGGCAGCGATCTGGCCACGGGTGGAACCTATGGAGTGGCAGTGACGAATCCGGCTCCGGGAGGTGGGACTTCCAGCACGCTGAACTTCACAGTGAACAATCTTGTCCCCACGGTCACCAGTCTTTCTCCCCCCTCAGGCACAGCGGGGGCGGCAGCTCAAACTCTCACCATCGTCGGCACGAATTTCGTCTCCAACTCGACCGTCACTTACCACGCGGTGGCCCACACCCCGACCTTCCTCAGTTCGACGCAGTTGACGATCTCTCTGACCGCCAGCGACCAAGCTACAGCAGGGAACTATGCGGTGGTGGTGACCAACCCGGCTCCAGGGGGAGGCGCCTCGAATTCGGTGAACTTCGTGGTGAGTAATGGCGTGCCCACGATCACCAGCCTTTCGCCCCCTTCGGCCACGGTGGGAGCGGCGGCAGAAACCCTCACCATCAACGGCACCGGTTTTGTCTCGACATCAACGGCCACTTACAACTCGGTGGCCCACACGGCGACCTATGTCAGCTCAGCGCAACTAAAGATCACCCTGAGCGCTACGGACTTGGTCACGGCGGGAACTTATCCCGTGGTGGTGACTAATCCGGCTCCGGGCGGAGGTGCCTCGAACGCAGTGAGCTTCACGGTAGGCAATCCGGTTCCGGCCATCACCAGCCTTTCGCCCTCCTCGGCCACGGCGGGAGCTGCGGCCACGATCTTGACCCTCACGGGCACGAAGTTCCTCTCGACGTCGGCGGTCAGCTTCAATGGAGCCGTCCACACGACGACCTATGTGAGCGCCACTCAGTTGAAGATCACCTTGAGCACCAGCGACCTGGCCACCGGGGGGACTTATGCGGTCGTGGTGACCAATCCAACTCCTGGGGGAGGCGCCTCGAATTCGGTGAACTTCACCGTGAACAATCCCGTACCCACGCTCACCAGCCTTTCGCCCACTCGGCCGGCGGGGACGACGTCTCAACTCCTCACCATCAACGGCACCAAATTCCTCCCCAACTCGACGGTCACTTACCACGCGGTGGCTCACACGCCGACCTTCCTCAGTTCGACCCAGTTGACGATTACGCTGAGCGGCAGCGATCTGGCCACGGGTGGAACCTATGGAGTGGCAGTGACGAATCCGGCTCCGGGAGGCGGGACTTCCAGCACGCTGAACTTCACAGTGAACAATCTTGTCCCCACGGTCACCAGTCTTTCTCCCCCCTCAGGCACAGCGGGGGCACTGCTCAAACCCTCACTATCATCGGCACGAATTTCGTCTCCAACTCGACCGTCACTTACCACGCGGTGGCCCACACCCGACCTTCTTCAGTTCGACGCAGTTAACGATCTCTCTGAGCGCCAGCGATCAAGCCGCAGCAGGGAACTATGCGGTGGTAGTGAGCAATCCAACTCCGGGTGGAGGCGCCTCGAATTCGGTGAACTTCGTGGTGAGTAATGGTGTGCCCACGATCACCAGCCTTTCGCCCGCTTCAGCCACGGTGGGAGCAACCTCGCAGGCCGTGACCATCAACGGCACGGGATTCGTCTCCACATCAACGGCCACCTACAACTCGGTGGCCCACGCGGCGACCTATGTCAGCTCAGCGCAATTAAAGATCACCCTGAGCGCTACGGACTTGGTCACGGCGGGAACTTATCCCGTGGTGGTGACTAATCCGGCTCCGGGCGGAGGCGCCTCGAACGCCAGTGAGCTTCACGGTAGGCAATCCGCTGCCGACCATTACAAGCCTTTCGCCTGCCTCGGCCACGGCGGGGGCGGCGGCCAAGACCCTGACGCTCACGGGCACGAAGTTCCTCTCCAACTCGACAATCACCTTCAACGCCGTGGGCCACACGGCGACCTACGTCAGCTCAACCCAGTTGAAGATTACCTTGAGTGCAAGCGACCAAGCTACTGCGGGCATCTACGCGGTCGTGGTGACCAATCCAACTCCTGGGGGAGGCGCCTCGAATTCGGTGAACTTCACCGTGAACAATCCCGTACCCACGCTCACCAGCCTTTCGCCCACCTCGGCCATGGCGGGGACGACGACTCAAACTCCTCACCATCAACGGCACCAAATTCCTCCCCAACTCGACGGTCACTTACCACGCGGTGGCTCACACGCCGACCTTCCTCAGTTCGACCCAGTTGACGATTACGCTGAGCGGCAGCGATCTGGCCACGGGTGGAACCTATGGAGTGGCAGTGACGAATCCGGCTCCGGGAGGTGGGACTTCCAGCACGCTGAACTTCACAGTGAACAATCTTGTCCCCACGGTCACCAGTCTTTCTCCCCCCTCAGGCACAGCGGGGGCGGCAGCTCAAACCCTCACTATCATCGGCACGAATTTCGTCTCCAACTCGACGGTCACTTACCACGCGGTGGCCCACACTCCGACCTTCTTCAGTTCGACGCAGTTGACGATCTCTCTGAGCGCCAGCGATCAAGCCACGGCAGGGAACTATGCGGTCGTGGTGAGCAATCCAACTCCGGGCGGAGGCGCCTCGAATTCGGTGAACTTCGTGGTGAGTAATGGTGTGCCCTCGATCACCAGCCTTTCGCCCGCTTCAGCCACGGTGGGAGCAACGGCAGAAGCCGTGACCATCAACGGCACGGGATTTGTCTCGACATCAACGGTCACTTACAACTCGGTGGCCCACACGGCGACCTATGTCAGCTCAGCGCAATTAAAGATCACCCTGAGCGCTACGGACTTGGTCACGGCGGGAACTTATCCCGTGGTGGTGACTAATCCGGCTCCGGGCGGAGGCGCCTCGAACGCAGTGAGCTTCACGGTAGGCAATCCGGTGCCGTCCATCACAAGCTATTTCGCCCGCCTCGGCCACGGCGGGAGCCGCGCTCGGAGACTGTCACCATCACCGGCACGAAGTTTCTCTCCTCTTCGACGGTCAGCCTACAATGCGGTGGCCCACACAGATGACCCACGTAAGCGCGACGCAGTTGAAGATCACCCTGAGCGCGACCGACTTGGCCACGGCGGGGAGTGTATCCGATGGTAGTGAAGCAATCCGGCACCGGGCGGAGGCGCCTCGAATTCGGTATACTTCACAGTGAACAATCCGTAACCGGAAACTTCCGGTCAAGTCTCGCCTGTAGGATTGGAGCTGCAGGTGTACTCTGTCCAGAGGCGTATGTGCAAAGCATTAGCATGGTTAGTGGTGATGATCTTCATGCGCTCCTGGGCTTACTCAGGAGAGCCCCAAGCCGGAGAAAGTCCTACCCGCCGTCAACGAGGTAGACTCCTGGCAGCAGGTTGGCCAGCAGCCGTACGAATTCACGTGGACCCAGCGCCGGCAGGATCCCCACACCCTGGTGGATTTTGAGGATCTGCAAGGCTGGACCCTCGAGCTCTACGACGGGGCGCAGGGAGAGTTGAGGCGCAGCCGCGAGCAGCAGTTGTGGGGCGAGTATGTTGCCAAAATCGTTTACTCGGGAGTGCGTGAACAAAGCCGCGTGATAGCGCGACCGCCGCAGCCCAGCTCCATCCCCGGGCCGTTTGACTCGATTGATTTGTGGGGTTATGGGAACCGGTGGAGTTGGGCGCCGGAGCCGTCCACACCGCCGGTCCAGATTACGGTCCTGGTTCAAGACGCGCGGGATAAGGAATTCCGAATCCAATTGACAGACGTTCAGTGGAAACAGTGGTGGTTGATTCATCGCCGCATTCCGCGCGATATTCTGAACCGGATTGTTTTGCCCGCGCGCTTCACCGGAATCGAAATCAGCAAAGCAACCAACTCGCAGGCGCGAGCCTTTTTCTGCGATAGCCTGGCTTTCTACAAGGAGGAATTGAAACCTCTCACCTTCCAACCGCAACCGAAGCGCAACCTTCAACCTTATCGCGGCGAGATCGTGGGTACCAACACTGGGCCCGGGACCTTGCCTTTCCCTACCCGCGAGGAAACTATTTTGCCGGCTAATTCCGAGAAGGGCTTCAAGGTCACGGTTCGGGAGATCGCGCCGCACCAGTTCGAGTTGCGCTATGCGGGCCGGGATGCCAACGTTGTTTACGATTATCAGCCCGCAAAAGGCGGCCTGGGCGAACTGACGGTACGGGTGAATTCCGGCGCGCCTTTCAGGCCACTCAGGGGCGGGGGTGTTCGATTTGTCGATACGCCCGCCCATGCCGTGGCCGAAGGCGAATTGGTGTCGACAAGGATTGCGGATGGGGCCGTTCAGGCCTCGTTCCGTATGGGATCACGTCACGTTGACTACGAACTGCGGCTGTGGCAAAAGTCGCTGGTCCTGGATGTTTGGTGCGAAGGCGGCGAGGCCACAGAATTGAGCTTCGGCCAGGTATCCGGAGTCACGCGTCCGCGCCTCGTGACGGTTCCGTACCTCACCTATGGAGAATCCAATCCGCGCGTGCTCGTCTCCGGCGATCCAGCCCACCCGGTATTTTCCTCGATCTGGTTCGACTGGTACCGCTCCAGCGCATCCGAACCTTATTTCTCCTCTACTCCGGCTGTGACCGGCGACAGCGCAGAGATCAACGGCGGGATGCGCTACCTGCCCAAGACGGACGGCTCGCGCAACAACCTCTACGAGCGAGTCTTCATCACCAATTCGCCCAGTTACGAGGAGACGTTACCGACCATCGCGAATCCCCCCTCGCTACGACAGGAAGAAGGCAAGCAGGTGCTCTGGACGGTGACCGAGCCGGAATCCTGGGCAAAAGACCACGAGCGCTGCGAGCACATCCGGTCTTTTGGGCTCGACAAAATCATGCAGCATAGCCACGAGGTCACTTGGCGCGACGAGGGTGACAGCTACACACTGAGGCTGCACGCCGCTCCGCAAAAGGGCGGCGACGCAATGCTGAAGTGGTATATCCAGGCACAAAACGACCTGGGATGGCTGCAGGGCGTTTACACCAATTACTGCGACTTCGCTCCGGTTAATGAGAACTGGACTCCTGACGGTGTGCAACGCTCGCCGGACGGTGAATGGCGGCGCGCCTGGCCCCGCACCTATGCGGAGAAACCCGCCAATGCCGTGGAGTTTGATGCCTACTACGCGCCCCGCATTAAGGAAAAATTCGGCGTGAAGATGTCCTACACCGATGTGCACACGGCGGTTTCGCCCTGGGGCTACTGCGATTTCGATGCCCGCGTGCCCGGCGCCGGGACCTTTGCCGCCACCTTCTATGCCTATGGACAATTGCTCCGAAACGATCAGCAGGTTTATGGGCCGACTCAGTCCGAGGGCACTTACCAGTGGCTTTACGCTGGGCTGACTTCGGGAAGTTACGGCTGGGTTTACACCAAGCTGAACCTCTTCACGGAGCCCTTGGACGTTTCCTTCATGCTCAGGAAAATCCATCCGCTGGAATGCGACTACGGCATGGGCGACACGGGGTATTACCTCAGTCAGATCGACAAGGAGTGGGCGACCTCACCGAAGAAACGTGAGTATCTCGACCTCCTGCTCGCCACCAGTGTTGCCTACGGAAACATGGGATGGCTGGCCACGGATTTCGACCCCGCAGGGCCTTTCAACGTGGAAGCCATGGCGCGCTCCTACTACATGATGCAGCAACTGCAACAGCAATATGGCTTTGTCGCGCCCAGGGCCATCGAATACGCCGGCCGGACCGGCGAGTTTCTGACACCGAGCCAGGCGCTGGCCTCGGGCGCCAATGCGGAAGGCCGCCTGCACGTATCGTATGAAAATGGAACCGAGATCTACGTCAATCGCGCTGCGGTCGGGACGTGGAAGATTAAGGATGCGGCCCACGGGCCTTACGAATTGCCGGTATCCGGTTGGCTCGCGTATAACGACCACAATCGCTTCTTTGAGCTGTCGTCAACCCTGGGTGGTCATCGGTTTGACTATGTGCTTGCCCCCGGTTTTGAGTTTCTCGACGGACGCGGCCAATGGACCGAATACGGACAACTGGGCGCCAGCGGCAGCGTGGCGCAGCGTCACAACGCGACGGGTTCGCTGGAATTCATTGATATTTATGGCAATCCGCGAATCGCCTTTCGGGCTTCCAGCGCAACTTCGATGATTGCTTATGACCCCGGAGGTAAGAGCCTTGGCAAGGTTGAACTTACTCCAACCAAGCCAGGCTGGTACGAATTCAAGCCCGTCGCCGGCGGCCGTCGATATGTGTGCGCAATAGCCCAATAAAAGGTGGAGATGCCATGCAACACACCGCAAGAAGGGATTTCCTCAAAGGCTTGGCTGCGACGGTTCCTGCATCCGCAGTGCTTTCGAGCTACCGCGCGATGGCCGCCCCCCTGCGCAAGAAGGTGAAGATCACCGATGTAAAGGCCATGGCCGTCCGCGGAAGCACGGATTGGAACCTGGTGAAAATCGAGACCGACAGCGGCATCACGGGAATCGGGGAAGCCTACTGGGGACACGGAGTGAAAGACGTGATCCTGGGTTACTTGCGGCCCCTCGTGGTGGGCGAAGACCCGCTGAACATCGAGCCTCTCTTCACAAAAATGGCACGCTCCACGGGAGGGGCCGGCTCGACCGCGGGTGTGACCGTGACCGCGATCAGCGGAGTGGAAATCGCCTTGTGGGATCTGGCAGGGAAAATCCTGGGAGCCCCGGTGTGCAAACTGTTGGGCGGCCAGTACCGCGACGGCGTCCGCGCCTACTGGACGCGCTCCCCCAAAGACATGCTCGATCCGGGATCTTGCCGGGAATTCGCGGCGGCGCTGAAGGTCCACCCCTATGGCATCACGGCAGTCAAGTCGGACGCCGATGCGTTCCCCGCCAAGTACGACCCGGACTTTCGCGAGCCGGGCCACGAGCCCAATAGCCGCCACCTGACGCGCAAGGACCTGGACCGGATCGCCAGGGGTTTTGCCAACCTGCGCGAGGCGCTGGGTGATGACGTTGACATCGCCGTGCATTGCCATTGGGAATTCGACTGGATCGATGCGCTCGAATTGGCGCGGGCCATCGCACCCGTCCGGCCCATGTGGCTCGAGGATCCGATGCCGCCGGATTACTCCGAGTCGTGGAGCAAGCTCGCCGCAGCTTCTCCGGTGCCCATCCTGACTGGAGAGAATCTCTACAAGCGCCAGGGCTTTAAGCCCTTCATCTTGAACCAGGGCTGCCATCTGATTCATATCGACATCCCCAAGGCCGGCGGGCTTCTCGAATCCAAGAAAATCGCTGACTTGGCCGACCTCTTCTACCTGCCTACTTGTGCTCACCTTGCCGCGAGCCCGTTGGGGGCGATTGCTTCCGCCCATTGCGCGGCGGCCATCCGCGACTTCCGCGCCCAGGAATTCTCGCCCGGAAGCCTGACCACCGAGGAATGGGAAAAGTTTGTGGTCTACGACGGCCCCGTGATCAAAGACGGCAAGTATAGGATTTCAGACAAACCGGGCTTGGGTGTGGAACTTAACGAAGAGACCGTTCGTGCCCATCTAAAGCCGGGTGAAGCGTGGTGGGGGTAATGTGACGCTGCATCTGGAAGGGCCGAGAGAATCTCTCATGACGAACTATGCAGCGTGAAGGCACTCTTATGTGCCGCGTGGATGCACCCTTCAGGTAAGCTGCGGGAGTCAAAACAAGAATTCCTTCCATTGTCTTGCCCAGGTAAGGCCCGAAATGTCGAAGGTCGCCTGTAATCAGATGTGTGGCGTTCGCTGCGATTGCGGCTAGCACGATGGGTGCGTCCTCGGCAGGCAATCGAACGCCACTGAGGAAGTTCCCTCGGAATTGGATCAAACAACTGAAGGTCGATGGCCAACTTTGCCAAATCGGCTCCGCTCAGTTTCATGCGAGAGATTGATTCTAGCTTCCTCAAGGGCGTAGTTTGAAGAGCAAAGCGCGACATCTTTTCAACCGCCAGAGCTTGAGCAGACCCGCGTTTGGTCGGTAGGCTGCGGGAGAAGAGCACGTTAGCGTCAAGGAATAGTCGGTCCATTAATTAGGGCCGCGCATGGGGAATTGCGTCGGGATCGATGCCAAGCTTTTTAATTCCTTCTTTCCGGCAATCTTTTTCGCTGTGGCTGTGGAAAGCAGGACTCCGCCTTACGTTCGGACGTGTATGTCTATGGGGACAACAGACCAGGCGAATCAAGATCCTTCCCGTCGGGCCTCCGTCGTTACAATTCGCACCCTCCTCTATTCCATATTGTTTCCGTAGCCGAACCGGAGCAACGATCGCACCCCGTTTGCCCACTCTCGCAGTTTGCCATTGACGATCCTCCAGATTGCCTGGTATTTCAGAATGACCGTAATTCAGGCGCGTGTCAAGTCGGGACGCTGCCGGCTGTCCAAGCGCTTATTGCTTGCGCTTTTCTGTACTCTTCTTTCCCTCAGTTCGCCTGTGCATCCGACAGAATTAGGGATGACGAACAATCTTCGCCCAGAAGATACGCATGGCCAAAGTCAAGATCGCCGTCATCCTCGACGAAGTCCACTGGACGGGTGGACGATCTGGTCGCAAAATCCTTGTTCGCTAGCCGGACAGCCCATTCAAGAGCAATCGAGGAGAAGGTCCCGCGATTGGAGCGTCGCAAATTAGCACGGGAATGCACGAAAATTGAACCGTATTTGAAAAAGCCATCGCAGAAGAAGGCTGGCTTTCAGGTCCACTCCACGGTAATCGGCACTGCGTTGGACGGGAAGGGAGCAGGATGCTAATGGTCTTCCTCACAGCTGAACAAGATGTGAAGGTCATGCGGCGCTCTGCTCGAACTGGGCGAGAGTGGCCACACGAGATTCCTGTTCGATCCAGAATGGCCCGAATACTCGTTGATGGGTGTACTTCCTCTTGCATAACCTCTCGGCTGCAGAGAGTTTGGCGCGGTTTTTGGATCTACTCGGTGGCACTTGGTTCCCTGTCACCGTCGGCTACACTGTCGCCCGAACTATGTTCGAAACTGATGTGACCGCGCACTGACATCTGCCAAAGCCCGAGCGGAAGCGTGCTCGCCGGTTGATATAGATTTGGTGCTGCTCTGAAAAAGCGCCAGATAGAACGCGCGCCTGGAACATCGCAACAGTCAGGATCGACAATGGCGTGAGGCGAATGAATCTTGTTTGGCATCACGATTGGGCGCGGCGACAAGTGGATGTCTTGAAGAAGTTCGATGCGGTCGCCACCGGTTCAGGCGATTAAGCAAGGGCGGAAAGCAAAAGGATTTTCAGAACTGGTCGGGAATGAACAGTGCGCCAGATGGCTGGTGAAGTTGACAATGTCGAAGCCTACGACAGACTTTCTACTCGGAACTGTCATCCTTCACCCATGTTGACGTGCACCTCGCGGACCGTTTCTTCAGCATCGCCCCGACGGCCCGGTGTGGTCGCAGCGCGCAGACGAAGGCGACGTTGGGAACGTCTGCAGGCATGCCGATTCGTTCCTAACCTGCTTCCTTGAACTGTTTGGAACAATTCAAAGACTTTCTCGCAGGCAGAGATTCTAGAAGATGCTGGCTTGTGGAGACTGCAATAAACCGACGTCGAGGGTAGTGCGCCTACCGACGTGAAGCGCGCCGAGGTGTTGGGAGACTTGCTCCTCTCCTGCTCGAATGGGCGTCGTGGTGGAACGCGCGGCCCCCCATGGGGCGCAATAAATGCGCGGACATAGTAGCTAGAATTTGTGCAGCTTGATTCTGTGGCGTTTCGACCGGGCCCTCCAGCAAACTCGGCAGATTTCTGGGAATCAAAGACTGTGCGCTTTTGAGCGAAGTGGAAACCTCCACGGTGGTTCGTGCCCGCCTACGAACTGCCGCATTCGGGGCTACGGCAGCGCTCTGGTAATGGTTGCTTCCACGGGTTCGTACATCACGGCGTGTGGCTGGCGGCTCTGCTCGTAGGCCGCGATGCGGTCCGCATAACGCAGGGTCAGGCCGATGTCGTCCAGGCCTTTCAGCAGGCACTCGCGGCGGAAGGGATCGATTTGGAAGGATAGACTGAAGCCCGAGGTCATCTGTAATGGTCTGGTTTTCGAGGTCGACGGTCAGCCGATAGCCCTCATTCTTCTCCGTCCGCTGGAAGAGTTCGTTCACTTGCGGCATCGGGCAGCGTGACCAGCAGCACGCCGTTCTTGAAGCAATTGTTATAGAAGATGTCGGCGTAGCTGGGCGCGATGACGGCGCGGAAGCCGTAATCGAGCAATCGCCCAGGGAACATGCTCGCGGCTGGAGCCGCAGCCGAAGTTGGCGCGCGCCAGCAGGATCGATGCGCCCTGGTAACGGGGCAGGTTCAGCACGAACTCCGGGTTCGGCTTTTCGCCGTCCAGGTAGCGCCAGTCATAGAAGAGCACGCGGCCGTATCCTTCGCGCGTCATCCACTTCAGAAACTGCTTGGGGACCATCTGGTCCGTGTCGACGTTGACGCGATCGAGCGGTACTACCAATCCTGTGTGTTTAATAAAAGGTTGCATATGCTTAGTCCGTAGCACGTTGTCACGTCGTCAGGTGTCCGCCTTTAATCTGTCTAGACTTTACCCTTTAACACCTATTCCGATCCGTCCCACACTCCAGGTCCGAATATCCACAAAGTGGCCTTCGATGGCGGCGGCGGCGGCCATCACGGGGCTGACCAGATGAGTGCGGCCGCCCTTGCCCTGGCGTCCTTCGAAGTTCCGGTTCGAAGTGCTGGCGCTGCGCTGGCCGCTCGGGAGGACATCGGGATTCATTCCCAGGCACATGCTGCAACCCGCGTCGCGCCACTCGAATCCGGCTTCGCGGAATATCTTGTCCAGGCCTTCCTTCTCCGCCTGGGCCTTCATGCGCATGGAGCCGGGAACTACCAAGCGCGCTCTTGAGGGTCTTCGAGACTTTCCTGCCCGCCGCAACCCGCGCCGCCAGGCGCAAGTCCTCAATGCGGGAGTTGGTGCAGGAGCCGATGAACACATAATCCAACGGGATGTCAACGATGCGAGTGCCCGGCTCGAGGCCCATATACTCGAGAGCGCGCTCGGCGGCCTTGCGGTCGACAGGATCTCGAAAGCTGCCCGGGTCCGGCACTTTCCCCGTTACGTCCGTGACCATGCCGGGATTGGTGCCCCACGTAACCTGTGGCGCGATGGACGCCGCGTCCAGTTCGAGCACGTCGTCGAAAGCCGCGCCCGGATCCGTGGCCAGAGATTTCCAATAATCGACAGCAACCTGAAAATCCTGGCCGCGCGGAACGAAAGGCCGCCCTTCGAGGTAGGCGAACGTAGTGTCGTCGGGCGCAACCATTCCAGTGCGCGCGCCTCCCTCGATGGTCATGTTGCAGACGGTCATCCGGCCTTCCATGGAAAGGGCGCGAATGGTGTCGCCGGCGTATTCGATGGCATGGCCGGTTCCACCTGCGATGCCCATCTTGCCAATGACGGCGAGAATGATGTCCTTCGCGGTCACGCCCGGGGCGAGGGTTCCGCTCACCCGAACCAGCATGGTCTTGGACTTGAATTGCGAGAGACATTGAGTGGCCAGCACGTGCTCAATTTCGCTGGTGCCGATGCCAAAGGCCAGAGCCCCGAAGGCGCCGTGAGTCGCCGTGTGACTGTCGCCGCAAACGATGGTCTGGCCGGGTTGGGTGATGCCGAGTTCGGGGCCGATCACATGCACGATGCCTTGATTGGGATTCTGCATGTTGAAGAGCATGATGCCTGTCTCGCGGCAGTTGCGTTCCAGGGCGTCGAACTGCGCCGCCGCGACCGTATCCAGCAACGGCAGATTCCGGTCCTTGGTCGGGACGCGAGTGGTCCATCACCGCAAAGGTAAGGTCCGGCCGGCGCACTTTGCGCTGCGCCGCTCCGCAGGCCGGCAAATGCTTGCGGGGATGTCACCTCGTGGACGAGATGGCGGTCGATATAAATGAGCGCGGGCTGCCCCGGCTCTTCCGCCACCAGGTGAGCATCCCAGATCTTTTCGTACATAGTGCGAGCAGGCATAGTTTTAACCACCCTTAAATCGTTCCCGGCCCCCGAAGGTCAGATTATACGCGAACAACTGACTGCGATCAATTTAGCGATTGCCCAGGAAGGCAGTACCATCACAGAGGGGCCACAGAGACCAGAAGAAAAGCAGATCCTTCGCTTCGCTCAGGATGACATGCTTCGCTCAGGATGACATGCTTCGCTGAGGATGACATGTCATTCTGACCGGAGCGAAGAATCTGCATCTGTTTGCTGTACTGCCTCGCTGTGACCTCAGTGGTGAAATCTCTTTTGCCGTCCACCGTAACCCATCCTGAGCGCGGCTCATAAGAAACCGCTTTGAGGTACAATCGGGCGATGAGATCCACTCCCCGTAACCTCAGCCAAAGGTCGGCTATTCGTCCGGAAGGGACTTTCGGCCGCCGGGAGTTCCTGAAAAACAGCATAGGCTTTTGCACGGCGTCTGCAACCCTGGCGGTCCGGGCGGCCCGTACCGCGGATACTCCGCAAAGGAAAAAAGCGATGATCAAATGGCAACCCCACACGGTTGCTCAGATTCCGAGCGGCTACCAGGTGGCCGTTGCCGATGTCAACGGCGATGGGCGTCCTGACATCCTGGCGTTAAGTTCGGAGGAGAGCATCGTCGAATGGTACGAGAATCCTTCCTGGAAGGCGCGGCCCATCACCACCCTGACCCGCCACAACATCAGTCTGGCTCCCCTGTTCCGCGGCAACTATCCGCAGCGCGGTTTGGCGCTCGCAAGCGACTTTGCTCTGGATGACAGCACCTCCGGGGGAAGCCTCTGGTGGGGGGAGCCCGGCGTCTCGTTGGACTCCGAATGGCCGCTGCACTTGATTGGCCGGATCCCCACCTCACACCGATTGCGCTGGGCCGACCTGGACGGTAGCGGCCGCCTGGGGTTGGTGGACGTTCCTTTGCTGGGGTTTGGCGCCAAGGAACCGGGCTACGAAGTCCCTGCGCCGCTCACCTGGTTCGAGCCTCCCGAGCCACTCCTGCGCGGGCACGTTTCTGCTACGGATACGGGCCAAGGCGCATGGGTTCCCCGCCTCATCGACGACTCGTTGACCGTCGTCCACGGCGTCCAGATCATGGACTGGGACGACGACGGACGTGAAGAAATCCTGACGGCCAGCTTTGAGGGCGTCCACCTTTTCCACTCCACGGGAAGGAGTCCGCGATCTTCATTGGACAAAAACCCACCTCGGGTCGGGCGACCAGCTATCCACTCCGCGTCGCGGGTCGAGCGAAATTGGCGTGGGCCGACTGTACGGCCGCCGTTTCCTGGCTACCATCGAGCCTTGGCATGGCGAGCACGTCGTGGTTTACACGCGGGGAAAATCCGGCGAATTGTGGAGTCGCCATCCGATCGACGACAGTTTCCACGACGGACACGCGCTCGTCTGCGCCGACCTCGATGGCGACGGCAATGATGAAATCGTGGCGGGATTTCGCGGCCAGGGAACAAGCCTTTATGTGTATTACGCGCTGGACGCCTCCGGGTTGAAGTGGGAGCGCCAGACGCTGGATACGCAGATGGCGGCCTCCGGCGTCGTAACTGCTGACATCAACGGCGATGGCCGCCCCGACCTGGTGGCCATCGGCGCCTCCACGGCCAACGTGAAATGGTATGAGAACCTCGGCGCCAACCCCCCAGGGAAAGACTGAGGCCGCGGCTGCCTCAAGGGTTGGCTTACCACGACGGCCCCTGGGCTGAGCCCTGATACGGCCGCCCGCCTGACGGAGAAGAGAGAGCCGCAAAGACCGAAGGACGCACCGGCATAAGCCGGTTCATGAGCCTCTGTGAATCCCTCGAGGCATCTTTTCCCGGGTCAACAGCAGCCCGTTCCAGCCAGCCATCCCCTTTGAGGGGTACTTCCGGACGCGAAAAGAAGATCGCAAACAAAATCACACCCACGATCACAAGGAACTGAACGAGAAAGAAGGCAAGCAAAAATATGTAGAGCATTTTCAGCCTCGATTCACAGGGCTTTCTTGGCGCGCGTCATTCAAGAGCCAGAGGCGCTGACGCGCCGCACATTCGATTTATCGGCAGAATTGGCGGCGAGATGAGAATTTTCTTAGGATGTCCGGGGGACGTACTCCTCAGGGCATCGAAGGTGTGAGATAACGTCTGTCATTCTGAGCGAAGCGAAGCATCTGCATTTATCTCTTTGAAGACAAACAAATGCAGATGCTTCGCTTCGCTCAGCATGACAGGGCTTAGCGATTTTTTCACACCTTCGTCGGTTAGGGTTGGCTTTTTGGGGGGTAGCGTCGCATGGTGAGAATCGTTCCGTCTTTGAAGTTGTATTCGACCTGGTCCATCAGCCGCTGGATCAAATACACTCCTCGCCCGCGGTCACGATAAATATTGTCGCCTTCAGTTGGATCGGGAAGTCCGGCGGGGTCAAAGCCGGCGCCGGAGTCTCTAACCACGATGGTTATTCCACCGCCTTCCTCGATCTCCACGGTCAGGCCTACGCATTTTATGGGATCGCCACGGTTGCCGTGAAGCATGGCGTTGCTGAGCGCTTCTCGCAGTGCGGCCTGGATATTCACCAGTTCCCGGCAATCGCCGTTTTGTTCCAGGAATCCAACTACCCTGCGCACTGCTCCTTCGATATTCCGCGGGCTCGAGGGAATTGACTTATCCAGCTTGGCAGATCTCCCGCTCACCGGGTCTCCTGAACTGACGAGGGCTTCAGGCTGCGCGCGCTGCCGTCCTTTTCACCCTCCAGCCAGGCAACGTCGGCATGCGCATCTGCAAAGCGCCGCAGGCCTGTTTCCTGGATGGCGGAATCGGGCACCTTGTGAAGTGGCGTATAGCGGGGATGGTGAGATTCCTTGTAGGGATCATTACGCGCTGCATTATAGCAGCAGATCATGGACCAGCGCGGCTTATCCGAGTGGTTCTGATCCGAGCGGTGCAGCAGGTTGCAATGGAAAAAGAGCGTATCACCCGGTTCCATCTCCACGTAGACCAGTTCCATTCTCTTCAGTACCTCGCGCACTCGGTCCTGGTCGGCTCCCGCTTGTTCCCCCGTCAGGACGTGATCGATGCGTCCCAATTGATGCGAGCCGCGGATGACTTGCAGGCAGCCGTTTTCCCGCGTGGCCGGATCGACGGCGATGGAAGCGCTGGTGAGCAGCGGGGCCAGCACGCCGTTCTGGTACCAGTAGCCGTAGTCCTGGTGCCAGGTCCAGGCGCCACCGACCTTGGCATCTTTCATGATCATCTTGGAATGGTAATGGTAAACTTCGCCGCCCAGGATTTTCTCCACGGAGTTGACGATGGATTCACATCGCGCGAACATGCCATACAGCGAATCGCCGGGGTGGTTCCAGAGAGAGAGACGGACTCGCCCTCCTTCACCGTCTCCTCGACCAAAAGAATGCTGATCGAGTTCCCGGTCTTCCCTGGCAGCGCGCAGCAATAAACTCGTCTCCGCCTTGTCGAACATCCCTTTTGCCAGGACAAAGCCGTTTGCTTCGTATTCCCGTAGGTGCTCATCGTTGAGTGTGCCCTTTGCCATCACAATCCTCCATGGACTATTCTCGAATTTCTTCGCGGCGCGCGAAGAAAAGCAGATCCTTCGCTTCGCTCAGGATGACACGCTTCGCCGAGGATGACTTGTCATTCTGAGCGAAGCGAAGAATCTGCATTTGGTTGCGGCCCTGCCGCGCTGTGCAACTGTTGCCATTTACCGGACCTTGAAAACCTGCTGCTTTGAGTATATACCTTGTGGCGGGGTGTTCACACTTTGAGTCTTTTGAAGAACCTCGGAGGAGAAGATGAAGGTTTGGTCAGAACTCGAGAAGCAGGCAGCGGGCCAGGTCGCGGCCTTGATGGCCGGGGCGGCGAGGACCGCTCCCAAGACGCGCGGCATCGACAACATCCAGGTTGTGGCCATCGACGATGAGATCTCCAGGCAGGCCCTGGTCAACAAAATGATCGAGATTGCGAGATCGGAGAACCGTCCGGGTTTTGAACGGGATGCCCATAACGTGGCCACGTCGCCGGCCATCCTGGTGATTGGCGTCCAGTCCAACCCGGCAGGGCTGAATTGCGGCTTCTGCGGGAACCCCACCTGCGACGAACTGAAAGCCAAAGATGGGATCTGCAGCTTCAATTCCATCGACTTGGGTATAGCTGCTTGCTCGGCGGCAGCCATAGCTTCCAACCTGCACGTCGATACTCGCATCATGTACTCCGTAGGAAGGTCTTGCCTTGACCTGAGACTGTTTACGGAGGACGTCAAGGAGGCACTCGGAATTCCCTTGAGCATAACCGGCAAGAGCCCCTTCTTCGACCGCAAAGCGTGAGCCTTGGAGTGCGGCGGCTTGACGCCGCCTTCTTTTAGGATCGATACCGAACTCCCGGCGTGCGGAACGGCGTTGAGTGGTCTGCTTGTCGGTATGGAAGTCGTGAGAAAAAGGCGGCGTCAAGCCGCCGCAGTCCAAGGCGCTTCGCGCTTCAGGCCCCCGCCATCCACGCCGACCTATTTCGAGGCAGTTGCGCGAACATCTTCGCCTGCACCTCGTTCTTGAAACCGCTTTCTGACCTCGGCGCGAATCGATTGGGCCTGCCGGGCGGTGAAATTGAAGGCGCCCCGGGGAGCGCGCTCGTAGTCTTCACGTCGCCAGTGAGCGCGCATAATGCCGGAGGATGAGTGCCCCTGGCCCGTCAACAGCAAATGGCCGATCTCATGGGCAAGGGTAGGAGCCAGCACCGCATCGACGGAGACGGCGAATTCGGCCGCCTCCTCCTGGACGCGGCGGAATGACACGCTAGCCAAATTCCCCACCGCCAGACCCATAGTCAGGTTGGAGTCGCTTAGCGCGGCGCCGATATCGGGGAGGAGTCTTACCCCCAAGTGGGTTGGGTCCAGATACTCGGCGCATTGGGAGTCTTCCGGGAGCTTGCAGTTGTTCCAAACGATCTCCACCCCCACGGCGCGGTAGATTGCTGCCGCTTCCAGTTCAGCTTGAGCGAGCATTTCGCTCGAAACCTGGGCATAATTGTAAACTTGAACGGCGATCCTGGCTGGCTGACCGCTCTCCTCGTTGGCCTTGGTCTTGCCCAGCGCCGGCTGGGCCTCCGTCGCCCATCCCACGGTCAAAAGTAAACCAAAGGCCAACCCGTAACGGCATCGTTTCCCTTGTGCTTTCTTCATGGCGCCACCTCCGCGTGTTGCGTGATGGCCCGAGTTTCGACTGGGCGGGCGAGTACCTCAATGCAACAGCTCTTACGCCTCGATTACCTGTGGGTAACGAGCTAAGCGCTTGATCTGATGGTGGTTATCGATGTGTTGAAAGTGATCTGGGTCCTGGAGGATAGGCCCCGAGGGGGCTCAGCAAGATAGACTGGAACCGTTATGGGCGTCGGCGCCGAGACGTTGGCAGTTATGCAAGCGGTGGAGCGACGCGGCAACGTCGAATTGACCCGCTGCGGACTGGTGGGTAGTGTCCTAATTTGGCCCGTAGCGCCGGCTTCCAGCCGGCACTGGAGCCGCCAAGATGGCGGCGCTACGACCAATTCACGACGGTACCAATTGGTGGATGCCCTTGACTTGCCCCTCACGGAATGGTAAAGCTTGGGTTAAGTCTCGGGGTATCCGTGCAAATGACACCACGCTCCCATCTGGTGCGTCTGGGGCCCTTTAAGTTGGACCTCAAGGCCGGGGAGCTCTATAAAGACGGGCGCCGTCAGCGTCTTCAGGAACAACCCTTTCGGATTCTCAAGATGCTGGTGGAGCACCCCGGCGAGGTGGTGACGCGCGAGGAATTGCAGAAGAGACTGTGGCCGAACGACACCATCGTGGAGTTCGACCACAGCATCAACGCTGCCATCAAGCGCTTGCGAGACGCGCTGGGCGACACGGCGGAGGAGCCGAAATATGTGGAGACGGTAGCCCGCCGTGGCTACCGGCTGCTCGTCGCCGTGGAGTGGGAAGAGGAAAACCCTCCCCGGCCGGCGCAGCCGGTTGCTCTTGCACCCGTGGAAGTGCCCGTCGCGGGAGGCATAACACCCTCGGCCAACTCCAGGCGTGGCGACCTGATCGGCAAGGAAGTGTCGCACTACCGCGTCACAGAGGTGCTGGGCCGGGGCGGCATGGGCGTTGTCTACCGGGCTCAAGACATCAGGTTGGGCCGACTCGTGGCGCTGAAGTTTCTGCCCGAGGAGCTGACGGACAATCCGCAAGCTCTGGAACGCTTTGAACGCGAGGCTCGCGCGGCATCCACGCTGAACCATCCCAACATCTGCACCGTTTACGAGGTGGAAGAGCATGAAGCGCACCCTTTCATTGTGATGGAGTTGCTGGAGGGCGAGACGCTGAAGGAACGCCTTGGCATAGGGGCAGTTCGCGAACCGCCACTACAGTTGGACACGCTCTTGGACCTTGCCATTCAGATTGCCGACGGGCTGGACGCCGCGCATCAAAAGGGCATCATCCACCGCGACATCAAACCCGCAAACATCTTCATTACCACGCGCGGCCAAGCCAAGATTCTGGATTTCGGATTGGCAAAACTGAGCGAGGCTGCGGGCCTTCTGCACGCCCTGGACGGGCACGCACAGGGGCCACCCCTACCGGACACCCCCACCGCCGCCACTGAAGTCCAGCACCTCACCTGGTCGGGTGTAATGATGGGGACGGCGGCCTACATGTCGCCGGAGCAAATACGCGGCGAGAGGGTGGACGCGCGCACGGACCTGTTCTCGTTTGGGTTGGTGCTGTACGAGATGGCGGCGGGGCAAGCGGCGTTTCCGGGTGAGACGATTGCAGCCCTCCATGAGGCGATACTCCGGCAGGCTCCAAGGCAGGCGCGAGAATCAAACCCCGATCTGCCGCCCAAGCTCGAGGAGATCATTGGCAAGGCGCTCGAGAAAGACCGTGACCTGCGCTATCACAGTGCCGGTGATTTGCGCGCGGACCTCAAGCGCCTGAAGCGCCAGATGGAATCGACACGGCTGGCGGTGGCGGAGCGCCGGACGGCGACATCGCCGCTACAACGGCCCTGGGTGCTCGCCCTGGCCGGACTGATGGTCGTGGGTGCAGTTGTCCTTTCTATCACATGGTTTGTGACCCACCGGCCACCTTCGGCTCCGCCTGAACTGAAGCTGCGTCGGCTAACCGCCAATCCCATCGAAAACCCCGTTTCTAAGGGCACGATTTCTCTGGATGGGAAGTACTTGGCCTATGCTGACAGCGCGGGAATGCACCTGAAACTGATTCCCACGAGGGAGACAAGCGACATTCCTCAACCCGAAGGACTGGTGAGTAAAAACGTTAATTGGTGGCCGAATGGGTGGTTCCCGGATGGCACCAAGTTCCTTGCCACTAGGAGCGATCCCGGATTCCACGCCAGCGCCTGGGTCGTCTCGGTACTGGGTGGGCCGCCGCGTAAACTGCGCGATGATGCCCGCCCGTATGCTGTCTCGCCGGATGGCACGCTGATAGCCTTCCAAGCCCGTGATGCGGACCAAGACATCTGGCTGATGGGCGCGCAGGGTGAAGAACCACGGAGATTGGTAACCCATGCCGAAGACGAAGAAGTCAACTGGGCAGCCTGGTCGCCCGATGGGCGGCGAGTCGCCTACTATAGAGGTCGCCAACTGCCGAACAAATTGGAAGGCTACATAGAGAGCTGCGATCTGCAAGGCGGTTCTCACACTGTGATAGCGTCCGGCGTGCGGGGGTCAGAATCCCCGTCGTTCGTGTGGTTCCGGAGCGGTCGCCTCGTCTACCCCGTGGAAGAATACGCGGTAGATCGCCAATGGTCCAATCTGTGGGACGTCGACGTGGACACCAGCACCGGCCTGCCTGTAGGTAAGCCTAATCGGATCACGAACTGGGCGGAAGGCTCGATACCTGACATCAGTGGAACGTCGGACGGAAAGCAATTGACGATTACGAAATTTAACGATCAGCCGCATGTATACACAGCGGAACTCCAAGCCGGTGGCCGCTTGAAGAACTTACGGCGGTTGACAGTCGAGGAGACCGACGATGTTCTTTGCAATTGGATGCCGGACAGCACGGCAGTGCTGTTTTGGTCCAACCGTAATGCGACGTGGGGAATTTACAAACAGAGATTGGATCAAATCACAGCCCAGCCCATCGTCATCGGCCCTGACTACAAGACCTCGCCTGTGGTGAGCCCGGATGGTTCCTGGATTCTGTATCTATCCAGCGCCGACGATAATCGCGGGCCCACCACCCCGGTGCGCATCATGCGCGCGCCAACCTCGGGAGGGGCGCCGCAATTGGTGTTTGAGGGAAGAGGCATCGACCGCCTGGCCTGTACGCGGGCGCCAGCGACATTGTGCGTCTTCAGCGAGCTGAGTCCAGACCAAAATCAAGTCGTCTTCGCAGCGTTCGATCCGGTTAAGGGCAGGGGCCGGGAACTTAGCAGGGTCGGTCTTGGGCAGGAACGGCCCTGGATCTGTTTTAGTGACAATTATACCTGGGACCTGTCGCACGATGCTTCACACCTCGCGTTTGCGCAGAATGACCCGCTCCAAGGACGTATCACGATCCTGTCTCTGGTTGGCGGAGAGGCTCGCGAGATCAATATCAAAGGGCGGGAAAACCTGGCTGACTTGCACTGGGCAGCGGACGGCGGGGGCCTGTTTGTCTATACATTTGGTACAATTGGGACGCTGTCTTACGTCGACTTGCAGGGTCGCGCCCAATTCATCCAGCCGCAGAACCCCCAAATCAACAGTGTGGGGTGGGGAATACCCTCCCCGGACGGCCGTTACCTCGCCATACGAGGGGATACCACCCACAGTAACGTGTGGCTGTTGGAGAATTTCTGAGAGGATCGACGGCCGGCAACCACGCACCTAAACCAGTTATTGCCTGGCAGGCTACGCAGCGGAACCGCTGCGCTCCGACTCACGCTCCCGGGACCTGCCGCACTGCCCAGGCTCAGCGTTAGTTCATCCGCGCGCGCCGCTCGACGACATTTCTACTGAATCGATTGCAATGCCGTAGTTTGGCCGCGCAGGGCGGTGGGACTCGGGCGCGTCCGCTGGTTTTTTGCATTTTTCGCTTGACAAGCCCGAAGACTTATGCTAGCCTATAATTGTGGTCGTTTTGTCGACACATTGTCGTGGGCAGGCTTCGGACCGCGAAGAAAAGCGCAATAGTCCCGGCACTCGGGAGAACCAGGACCCGAGAATAACAAAAAACAATACGAACGAAGCCAGTATGTTATTGAACACAAATGATGAAATTTCGAAACGAACTCAAAACGAACTCGGAATTGATTGTACAATGCGCGCATTGAACACAGAATTCGAGCTTTTTGGCGCCGCACGCGTCCCGGCTAGGGTCTGGGATGCGGGAATGCAGCCAAGCTGGAGATTCCCCGGCTGGAGGAGGCGCCATCAGCCCCAAAGGGGCGTCCTAACGCAGCCCAGGCCAACGGCCCATAAACGTTAACCTAAGCGGAGGTTCAGCAGATTGAATGCCCGAAGGGCATTAATATCATTAACCGTAGGCGAAACCTACGGAGAAATGACCTTCCCCTTGTGGTTGCTTCGACCCTGGAGGGGTCGAATTCAACCCCTGCGGGGTTGGCTGTTTCCTGTAGCTGGCGTTTTCCGTAGGTTCCACCTACGGCTAATGATCTTGGGTCCCTTCGGGACCCGTCAGACACGCTTAGGTTAACGCCTATGGGGCGACGGCCTAGGCTGTGGTGGTACCGCCCCTTTGGGGCTCAGTGCAGTCCCGCCGCCGCACTCCGGAATTGAACGAACGAACCGGGAATGTCTATGAAAACAAAGAGTCGAGAAGTTGAGGAGTCGAACAGTCGAGGAGTGCTGAAGCCGATGCACGAAGTCAATCGCCAGGATTGCCCTAGAGAACTCGACCGAGCGCAATTCTGTTGCACGAATCGCGGTTTGACTGTGAGCCTGGGGCAACCTACAATAACCATGGCCAAGTGTTATGCCTGATCCGTTTCTTTCCATCACCGAGCCTCCTCCGCCTTCCGGGCCAGTTCCTCCGCAGGTGAGCAGCCGCAAGGTTTTCGGGCAGTTTGTGTTCCTGATTCTGCTCCTGCTCGCGGCCGGGGTAGGTGCGCTGAGCGGACTGGTCTTTGTCTACTCGTCCGACCTGCCGCAGATTCGCGAGTTGGAAGACTACCGGCCGGACGTGATGACGGACCTTTACGCGGACGACGGCACGATCATCGGCAGCTTCGCCCTGGAGCGGCGCGTCATAGTGAGCTACAACCAGATCCCGCCGGTGCTCCGGGATGCGGTCATCTCCATCGAGGACCGCCATTTCGAGAGCCACTGGGGCATCGATGTCCTGCGCATCGTGCGGGCCGCGCTCACGGACTTTGCCGAGTGGCGTCGAGCTCAGGGGGCCAGCACCCTTACCCAGCAGCTCAGCAGAAAGCTCTTCCTGACGCCCGAGAAGAGTTTCCGGCGCAAAATCCAGGAAGCCTTGATGGCCATCCAGATCGAGCGCTACTTCACCAAGTCCCAGATCTTCACCATGTACGCCAACCAAGTGGATCTGGGGCACGGGAATTTCGGTTACGAAGCCGCCGCGCAATTCTTCTTTGGCAAGCACATCTGGCAGTTGAGCCTGACGGAGGCCGCGCTGCTGGCGGGGATCCCCAAGTCACCCACCGCCTATTCGCCTCTCTCGCACCCCGAGTCCGCTCGCCGGCGGCGCAACCAGGTCCTGCTGGCAATGCTGGAAAACGGGAAGATCTCCCGCGAGGATTACCACGCCGCTTCGGCCACCCCGCTGGGGCTGAATATCCAGAAGTGGAACTACAACGTGGCGCCTTACTTTGTGGAAGAGGTGCGCCAGTTCCTCGAGAAGAAATACGGACCGGAAGAGGTGGACGAGCGCGGACTGCGCGTCTACACGACGCTCGACCCGAAGATACAGAAGCTGGCTCAAGCAGCACTGCGGCAAGGCCTGCGAGACGATGACAAGCGCCGAGGTTGGCGCGGCCCCGAGAAGAATATCCTGAAGAATCATGTAAACCTCGCGAATGGCTTGCCTGCCACGCTCGAGACCTACGCGGACAACGACTGGAAGCAGGCCTTCCAGCCGGACGATCTGGTGCACGGATTGGTGATGCAGGTGAGCGACGAATATGCCGTCGTGCGATTTGGAGACTACACCGTCCGCGTCACCCCTCCAGATTTCGCCTGGACCCGGAAGACTCTGGCCACAGAGTTGTTTTCTCGCGGCGATCTTGACCTGTTTCAAATCAAGGAAATCAAGGGAACGAAGCTGGTCGTCACGCTTGACCAGCATCCCAGCGTCCAGGGGGCCATCCTGGTGATTGACAACCCGACCGGCGCCATCAAGGCCATGGTGGGCGGCTACGACTGGAACGAGAGCAAATATAACCGCGCGGTGCAGGCGGAACGGCAGGTGGGGTCTTCGTTCAAGGTCTATGTTTACTCGCAGGCGATGCTCAACGGTATGTCGCCCTTTGACACGATTGTGGACGCGCCGGTGGGCTACAGTACTTCCTCCGGCTGGTGGGCCCCGCACAATTACGACGATAAATACGAAGGCACCATCACCCTGCTGCACGCGCTGGCGGAATCGCGCAACGTGCCAGCCGTCAAGCTCCTGGCCAAGGTTGGGGTAGACAGCGTTATCCGCTTGTGCCGCAAGTTCGGCATCACTTCACGGTTGGTTCCAAACCTGCCCCTGGCGCTGGGCGCCTCGGACCTGACGCTGCTCGAGCACGCTTCCGCCTTCACCACTTTCCCCAACGACGGCGTCCACATCACGCCGCGCACGGTCTACCGCGTCACCAACTACGACGGGCGGGTGATCGACGATTTTCAGCCGGAGATCACCGACGTGCTTCCCGCCGCCGACGCCCGGATCATGGTTTCGATGCTGCGGGAGGTCTTCAACTCGGGAACCGCCGTGCACGCCAAGCCCCTGGCTCAGAAGTACGCCCTGGCGGGCAAGACCGGTACGACGAACGAATTCTCCGACGCCTGGTTTCTCGGGTTCACACCCTCCCTTACCTGCGGCGTCTACGTGGGGTTTGATGACCACCAGACTCTGGGCGATAAGGAAGAAGGCGCGCGAGTGGCGCTGCCCATCTGGCAGCAGTTCATGAGCGAGTATCTGAAAGGCGGGCCCGTCGAGGAGTTTGCGCACTCGCCGCTGCTGACCAATCCCGACCAGGTGAAGCAGATCCTCGCCAGCGCCGGGTCGGAGATCCTGCTCAGACCTAAGCCTCAAGATGTAGCCCAGCCCGCCGCTTCGACGGCGCAGACTGGGGAGACCTCCTCTGTTCATCCCGCCGCTGTAACCCCGCCACCCTCCGCGCCCGCCGGCGGAGGATCGGCGCTACCGGTCAAAGTGAAAACCAAAGCTGTGCCTGAACCTGCGCCCGCCAAGGCGCCTTCCTCCACCGAGGGCGTCAAAGACCAGCCCAGTCCTGGCGCGGGCGCAGCCAAGGTTGCGAATCCTGCCAGGCCTTGACTTGCCGTTGTGCAACCGCGCTTGGCAAGGAAGCCTGAATCATCGTTGGCCGGGGCCTGACCGAAAATGATCCCACCCGCCCGGCGCAAGCCTCATGACTTTGCCTTCGGGCGTGACTAGCCGGACGCCGCTTGCGGCTTCGATCTCTCCGATTTGGTAAAGGGGCTGCCCTCGAAATTTCGAAGGAAGGCGCGAAGCGGCTCGTTGGGGGACCGTGAAAAGCAGTTGATAATCTTCGCCCCCGTCGAGCGCCAGTTGGAGTGAATCCGCGGCGTCGGGTAAAGCAGGGCAGGGAATCTTGGCAGCCCACAATCGCGCGCCTACTCCGCTCGCGGCGCAAAGGCGGCCGAGGTCCGTGGAAAGCCCGTCGCTCACGTCGATCAGCGCAGAGGCCAGGCCGCGCGAGGAGAGGAATTGCCCCAGGGCGCAACGCGGCTCTGGATAAAGGTGAGCCTGCACGGCTTCCCTGGCCAGTAGCACAGGCACTCTTGCCTGTGCCTTTGCGCTGACAGCCACGAGTGGCTGTCCCACCCGCTTGCTCTGCAGCACGCGCAGGCCGAGTGCCGACAACCCCAATCGCCCGCCTACAAAGATCAGGTCGCCGGCGCCAGCGCCCGACCGCCGCAACGCTTTCCCTCGCGGCACCTCACCCGCGACGAGCACGTCAATGAAAATCGCACCTGGAACCACGGCGGTGTCCCCTCCGATGAGGCGAACGGCGAAACGGCTGGCCAGCGCCTGCAATCCGCCGTAGAAGCCCGAAATCCATGCGCGCCTCGTTTGTTCCGTTATCGCGAGCGACACCAGGGCATAACGGGGGACGCCGCCCATCGCTGCCACGTCGCTCAGGGAACGGGCCAGAGCACGGTGGCCGACGGCGCGAGCTTGGTGCAATTCACGGGTGAAGTGGACATTCTCGACCGACATGTCCGTGGTCAGGATAAGTTCGCGTCCCTTGCTGACCTCGACCAGCGCCGCATCGTCGCCGATCCCGAGTTTCACCCTTCCCGCCGGCGTTCGAGCGCGGTCGCGCCCCCTCTCGCGGGAGACCGCCAAGGACTGAAGCCAATGCACCAATTCGTTCTCAGATCTGAACATGATGAGTTCGCGTTGTGCCCTCCGCAGATTCTTGGTGAGCCGTCGCCCCACCAGGGCGGCTGCTCAGGCGGCAAGCTCGTAGAGATAATCTTAGTCCAATCAGTCTAGTAATCTGCTATCTCCCTCTGATCCCGGATAATTCGAGGTAGTAGAGGGGCAAGTCAGGACCGGCGGAAGCGAAATTAGCGCTTGACACATCCGTCATCTTTTCTTAATATTCCATTCGCCAGCCCAGTAAGAGTTTTCTAATCGGTCCGATCCCGAAATCCTAGCTGTACACCGCTAGGGAATTCATAGCACGAAATAATAATCCGGCGGGAGAATTTATAGATGCAGAAGAAGTTCTATGCCTTCCTTATATTTCCCGGCGCCCACGGCAGGCTCCACAAGATTCAACTGCCATTTTACCTTATTCATATGCTTCTGGCTTTTAGCGCGGTAGGAATCATGACCGTCGCGGCACTCGCCAACAGTTATGCCAGAATGCTCCTCAAGGTTTCGAATTACAACAACGTTCGCAGTGAGCGGGAAGCCCTAAAGACGCAATACCGGACGCTGGAGAGCGCCGTAACCAGTGCCAACGCGAAGTTGGACTCACTGCAATCGCTGGCGGCGGAAGTGGCGCTGACTTACGGCTTTGGCGATGAGCGCCGTCCACGCTTTCCTTCCGCGGTTCTCGGTCTTGCAACTCAAACCAATGCCTCCGTGGACTCCAGTTTCCGCGCCTCTCTGTATGCATTCAACCTGATCCGCAGAGCTTCCCTCGATCCGGACGGTAACGACTTGGGGAGGGGAATGTTCTCGAATCCTCTCATCGCCCGGACCAGCGTACCTTCCCTCTGGCCCGTGCGCGGACAGATCACTGCGGGGTTCGGGCAACGCATGGATCCATTTAGTGGCGAGGGTGCCTTCCACGCCGGCGTAGATATTTCGGTTCCGTTTGGCACCCGGGTGGATGCTGCGGCTGATGGAATCGTTCTGGAAGCTGGGCCGGAGTCGGGTTACGGCAACGAAATCCTGATCGACCACGGCTACGGATTGACAACCAAGTACGGACACTTAAGCAGGATCTTTGTAGTGGTCGGCCAAGTTCTCAAACGCGGACAGGTCATCGGCGCAGTGGGAATGACCGGCAAAACGACAGGACCACACCTTCATTACGAGGTTCACGTTAAGGATACCCCGGTGAACCCAACAAAATACCTGCACGGCTGAACCGCCTCAGAAAATTTTTCCTTGCAATTCTGAGTCCGCTCAGGTACAATTGTTTGGTTTGCGCGGCTGGCGTAGCTCAGCCGGTAGAGCATCTGATTTGTAATCAGAGGGTCGGGGGTTCGAATCCCTTCGCCAGCTCCAACTTGAGCGCGCAGAGCCACGAGAATAACCGGCGGGCGGTGGTCGAAGCATTTGGAGCGGTTTTATCAAATCTGAAATTACTCAGCCTTGCGCGGGAGTCGGGGTGTCCCCGCGTCCAACCCCAGACACGAACCACTTGGCTCAAACTGGCGGGACCCGAACACGGAGCAAAAGGGTGTGATTGTCCTTGCCGGCGCACGCGGAAACGAATTGCGGACAGGTGGCTGAGTGGTCAAAAGCAGCAGACTGTAAATCTGCCGACCCTTGCGGTCTACGGAGGTTCGAACCCTCCCCTGTCCACCAGACAAGCAGTGACCAGAGATGGGTGACGAGTGACGAGCAAAACAAGAGCGTCGGACTTTCTTCCTCTTCACTCGTCACTGAAGCAGCGGGAGTAACTCAATGGTAGAGTCACAGCCTTCCAAGCTGTTGGTCGCGGGTTCGATTCCCGTCTCCCGCTCCAAGGAGCTTTCAGCCATCAGCTATCAGCACTCAGCTTTTGCTTCTGGGTTGGCTGAGAGCTGACGGCTGATAGCATCGAAGTGGGCCGATGTAGCTCAGTTGGTAGAGCACGTCCTTGGTAAGGACGGGGTCAGCGGTTCAATTCCGCTCATCGGCTCCAGAGTTTAGAGGTTCTGAGTAGGTGGAAACCCAGCGACGCAACCTATTGGAGGCTCGCATTCCGGAATCTGTGCAAGCGCGAGGCATGAGCTTTCGGGCTTGAACAACGGAGCAGAGACACTATGGCCAAGGAAAAATTCGACAGATCAAAGCCGCACATGAACATCGGGACGATTGGGCACATCGATCACGGGAAGACGACGCTGACGGCGGCGATCACCAAGGTACTGGCGCGGAATAACCCGAAGGTAAAGTTTCGGCCCTTTGATTCGATCGACAACGCGCCGGAAGAGAAGGCTCGCGGGATCACGATCGCGATCGCGCACGTGGAGTACGAGACGAAGAACCGGCACTATGCGCACGTGGACTGTCCGGGGCACGCGGACTACATCAAGAACATGATCACGGGCGCGGCGCAGATGGACGGGGCGGTGCTGGTGGTGGCGGCGACGGACGGGCCGATGCCGCAGACGCGGGAGCACGTGCTGCTGGCGCGGCAGGTGAACGTACCGTACATTGTGGTGTACATGAACAAGTGCGATGCGGTGGACGATCCGGAGTTGCTGGACCTGGTGGAGATGGAAGTGCGGGAATTACTGACCAAGTATCAGTTTCCCGGGGACAAGATTCCGGTGGTGCGGGGCAGTGCGCTGAAGGCCCTGGAAGGGGACGCGAACTGGGAGAAGTCGATTTTCGAGTTGATGGAGGCGGTGGACAGTTACATTCCGATGCCGCCGCGGGAATTGGACAAGCCTTTCCTGATGCCGGTGGAGGACATCTTCTCGATCTCGGGACGCGGGACGGTGGTGACGGGACGGGTGGAGCGGGGGAAGGTGAAGATCCAGGAGGAAGTGGCGATCGTGGGCTTGCGCCCGGAGCCGTTCAAGCGGGTGGTGACGGGCGTGGAGATGTTCAAGAAGCTTGCTGGACGAAGGGCAGGCGGGAGACAACATCGGGGTGTTGCTGCGTGGGACGGAGAAGGAAGACGTGGAGCGTGGGATGGTGCTGGCGAAGCCGGGGTCGATCACGCCGCACACGAAGTTCAAGTCCGCGGTGTACATCTTGACGAAGGAAGAGGGAGGGCGGCACACGCCGTTCTTCAACGGGTACCGGCCGCAGTTTTACTTCCGCACCACGGACGTGACGGGAGTGGCGACGCTGCCCTCCGGGACGGAGATGGTGATGCCGGGAGACAACGTGAACCTGGAGATCGAGTTGATCACGCCCATCGCCATGGAGAAAGGTCTGCGCTTCGCCATCCGGGAAGGCGGCCACACGGTGGGCGCCGGAAGCGTGACGGAGATTATCCTGTAGCTGAGAACTGAAAGCTGAGGGCTGAGAGCTGGGTTTATGCGCGAGATCATTACATTACAGTGCGGTGACTGCAAAAACCGCAATTACACAACGACGAAGAACAAGAAGAAACAGCAGGACCGGCTGGAGCTGAAGAAATTCTGCCGCACTTGCCGGCACCATACGGTCCACAAGGAAGTGAAGTAGGCACTCGGCAGAAGGCAGTAGGCAGCAAGCCTGCTTACTGCTTACCGCCTACTGCTTACTGCTTTATTGCAGGGGCGTCAGATTAACGGCTAATCTGCCGGTCTCCAAAACCGGTCATGGGGGTTCAAATCCCTCCGCCCCTGCCAGAGTTCTCGGTCGGAGCTGGTTTTCTTGGAAGGCAAAGGGAATTATGGGCGAGCCGGTCAGCATTGAGAAGAGCACTTGGGTGCAGATTCGTGACTATTTCTCTGATGTGCGCACGGAGATGAAACGCGTAACCTGGCCAAGCAAGCAGGAAATCTACGGCACCACGGTCATGGTGCTCATCACCACGTTTCTTTTCGGCTTTTATTTCTGGGTTTGCGACCAGGTATTCATGGCGTCTGTTTCCAGGATATTGCGGCACTACCTGCATGGCGGGTAGGGGTTCCACAGGTACGGCATTCGACATCGGAGGCCCGCGCTCGGGCTGACGGAAAGCGGCGGCGAGCGGGCCACAGGTGACTTCCTAGAGCGAATAGAACAGGCATGGACAAGAACTGGTACATCATTCACACTTATTCGGGTTTTGAGAAGAAAGTGGCGGAAACCCTGAAAAGCCGCATCGAGGCTGCCGGACTGGTCGGGCAGTTCGGGGAGATCATGGTTCCTACCGAGGATATCCTCGAAACGAAGCAGGGCAAGAAGGTGGTGACGCCCAAGCTCTTCTTTCCCGGTTATGTGCTGGTGGAGATGCAGATGAACGACGACACCTGGCACATGGTGCGCGAAACGCCCCGAGTGACCGGATTCGTCGGCTCCGGACAAAGGCCCAGCCCCCTTTCACCCGAGGAAGTGGACCGGATCGTTCACAAGGTTGAGGTGGCTGCGGAGCACCCGAAACCCAGGCTTAAGTACGACAAGGGCGAGAGCGTGAAGATCACCGACGGCCCCTTCAAGGACTTCAATGGCGTTGTCGACGAGATCCATGATGAGCGCTCCACGCTTCGAGTCATGGTCACGATATTCGGCCGTTCGACGCCGGTGGAGCTGGATTTCTATCAAGTGGAAAAAATCTAGTTCCCACTTTTTAAGGAGAAGGATATGGCGAAGAAAATCCAGGCGATGGTGAAGCTGCAACTTCCGGCGGGGAAAGCTACTCCTGCTCCTCCTGCGGGCCCGGCCTTGGGACAGCACGGCGTGAACATTATGGAGTTCTGCAAGGCGTTTAACGCCAAGACCTCCGCCAAAGATCAGGAGGGGTTGATTATTCCCGTCGTGATCACGGTGTACAGCGATCGCAGCTTCACGTTTGTCACGAAAACCCCGCCGGCCTCGATACTCTTGAAGCGCGCGGCAGCCATCGCCAAGGGTTCAGGCGAGCCGAATCGCAATAAGGTGGGCAAGGTAACTGAGAAGCAGGTGGAAGAGATTGCCAAGCTGAAGATGCCGGATCTCAATGCGCGAGAGCTTTCGGCCGCTGTCGCTACGGTGAAGGGGACTGCACGCAGCATGGGAATCGACGTTGTTGCGTAAAGAACGAAAAGCGAAACTGGAAAATGGAAACTGGAAGTTGACTGTCATTCTGAGCGAAGCGAAGAATCCCCGTAGTTTCGAGCCGATCAACGCCAGAGATTCTTCGCTTCGCTCAGAATGACAGGGTTGCGAATTTCGACAGGAGTTACCGATGGCAAAGGCAGGAAAGAAGTTCACGGCGGCAGTTAAGCTGGTTACAAAACCGGCCTACACCGTGGCGGAAGCGATGCCGGTTTTGAAGCAGGCGGCTTTCGCCAAGTTTGACGAAACCGTGGAAGTGGCGATGTGCCTGGGTGTAGATCCTAAGCACGCAGACCAGATGGTCCGGGGCACGGTCGTTCTCCCGCACGGTCTTGGGAAAAGCAAGCGGGTGATCGTGGTCGCCTCGGGGGATAAGGTCCGAGAGGCGCGCGAGGCGGGAGCCGATGAAGTGGGCGGCGACGATATCGTGCAAAGGATTCAGGGTGGATGGGTTGATTTCGACGCTGTCATTGCCACGCCTGACATGATGAAGTCGGTGGGCCGCCTGGGCAAGATTCTGGGCCCGCGCGGGTTGATGCCTAATCCCAAGACTGGAACGGTCACGATGGATGTGGAGAAGGCGGTAAGAGAAGTGAAGGCCGGAAAGGTGGAATTCCGGGTAGACAAGACGGGGATCATTCACTGCCCGGTTGGCAAGGTCTCATTTGATGCTCAGAAACTGGCCGAGAACGCCAGCACTCTGATTTCGAGCGTCATCAAGGCAAAGCCCGCAACGGCCAAAGGGAAATACGTGCGGAGCATCGCCATCTCGTCCACGATGGGACCTGGCCTGAACATCGATCTGGCGTCGGTGGAAGCTGCCTAGAGAGGTAGCGCTGACCTTCAGGTCAGCATTGCGAATGCCGACGTGAAGGTCGGCGCTACGAAATGTTGTCGAGGAATGAGCATGAAAAAAGACGAGAAGAAACAGAAAGCTGAAGCATTACATCAGGAACTGGAGAAGTCGCACACGGTGATTCTCTCGGGTTTTGAGGGGATTACCGTGGCCCAGGATTTCGCGCTTCGGCGCAAAGTCTCGCAAGTTGGCGCAAAGTACAAGGTCGTCAAGAACAGCCTCATCGAAAGGGCTTCTCAAGGCACGCCGCTGGAGCCTGCGGCGAAGGACCTGAAAGGCACGACATCTGTGGCCTACACCCACCAGGACGCTGTGGCATTGGCCAAGGCCTTGACTGCCTATGCCAAAGAAAACCCTGTACTTAAGTTTAAGTCGGGGATCGTGGAGGGCCGCGTGGTCCCCATGGCCGACCTCGGCATGGTCGCTAACTTGCCCGCCAAGGAAGAGTTGCTCTCCAAGGCACTCTACCTGATGAAGGCACCGGCACGCAACGTGGCAGTGGCACTCGCCGGCGTGGGCCGCAAGTTGGCGGTAGTAATTCAGCAGGCCGTCAAGGAGAACAAGTTCAGAGAGGCGTAGCGGAGACCCGTGTGTTGGGTCTTTGGTTCGTAGTTAAACCGCCGGCGCTAGAGGCAGCGGCAGAGCGGGATTCTAGAGGAGGATATAAGCAAATGTCGGAACGGATCGATAAGATTGTGGACGATATCAAAGGGCTATCATTGCTGGAAGCTTCCGAACTCGTCAAGAAGCTGGAAGAAGTGCTGGGAGTTTCTGCCGCGGCGGCGGCGCCTGTAATGGTGGCGGCCGCAGGCGCGGCGCCGGCAGGCGCAGCACCCGTCGAGGAACAGACTGAATTCTCAGTCATTCTTACGACGGTGGGCGCGAACAAGATCAACGTCATTAAGGCTGTCCGTGAAGTCACCAGCCTGGGTCTCAAAGAAGCGAAGGATCTTGTGGACGGCGCACCCAAGCCCATCAAGGAGGGCATCACGAAAGACGAGGCCGAAGCCCTCAAGAAAAAGTTTACCGAAGCCGGCGCCACCGTCGACGTGAAATAGCAGCCTCTGATCAGGGGCCGGCAGGTCTTCTTCCGTCTCCCGAGCGGCGGTTCGGGAGACGACGTCCTCGCGTTCAGGAAACAGGAACCGCCCAGTGGAGCGTTGGGTCGTGCGCAAAGCAGTGCGGCATCCCCAAGCCCTCTTCATGCATCACTCTAATAAGGGTGTTGTGTCAATATTGTCCGGCAGGGTGTTGAAATCTCAGGCAAGGAGCAACGCGAATGGGTAACGGCGGCAATGGCGCTGTCCGCCAGCGCATTAATTTCTCTAAAATACCGACAGTCATAAAAATCCCGAATCTCATTGAGGTTCAGCGGCGATCCTACGAGAGGTTTCTGCAGATGAATCTGCTCCCCTCGGAGAGGGAGGACGCGGGACTGCAAGCCGTCTTCAATTCCGTGTTTCCGATTACGGATTTTCGCGGCATCGCGCAGTTGGATTTCGTGGACTATTCGATCGGCAACTGGGAATGCAAGTGCGGCAGTCTCAAGGGACTCCACCACTTACGCAGCACCTGCCGGAATTGCGGCCATACGGTCATCACCGATCCCTTCAAAGTGGGAGACGTGCTCTGCACGCGTTGCGGAACATTCAATAAGAACGTGGTGACCTTCTGCAACAAGTGCGGCGACCCCGTCGCTCTGCAGCTCAAATATGACGTCACGGAGTGCCAAGAGCGCGGCATGACTTTCGCTGCGCCCCTGAAGGTCACGATCCGCCTCACCCTCTACGACAAGGACAGCGACACCGGCCACAAGAGCATTCGGGACATCAAGGAACAAGAGGTCTATTTCGGCGAAATCCCGTTGATGACCGAAAACGGCACCTTCATCATCAACGGCACGGAACGCGTCATTGTGAGCCAGCTCCATCGTTCGCCCGGGGTGTTCTTTGAGGCCACGCCTCAACGCACGTACTTCCTCGGCAAGGTAATTCCGTACCGCGGATCTTGGGTAGAGTTCGAGTATGACACCAAGAATATCTTGTACGTCCGCATCGACCGTAAGCGGAAGTTCCTGGCCACGATCTTCCTGCGCGCCTTGGGATTGAAGAACGATTCCGAAATCATCAAGGCGTTCTACTCGTCGGAAAAGCTCTTGCTGAAGGACCGGAAACTTTTCCTGGAAGTCTCTCCGGGCCTGATGGGAATAAAACTCTCCAAGAACGTCGAGCATCCGCGAACCCACGAGACGGTGGTCAATGCCGGCAGAAAGGTGACGGAGTCGGTTTACAAGGAAATTCAGAAGGCTCGCATCACACAAGTCGAAGTCGTGGGCCAGGATCTGGAAGGCGCCTTCGCTGCCGCTGACGTTGTCAATCCGGCGACTGGTGAAGTGATGCTCGAGGCGAACAACGAGCTTACTTCCAGCGCTCTGAACTCCATTCAGGAGGCCGGCCTCACGGACATCCAGGTGTTCTTCCCCGAGCGCGATGAAACCGGAGTGGTGATCAGCCAGACCTTGCGGCGAGATGCCTTGAAAACTCCCCAGGAAGCGCTGATCGAGATGTATCGCAAGATGCGCCCGGGAGATCCCCCCACCTTGGATACCGCCACCGCGCTCTTCAACGGAATGTTCTTCGACCCGCGCAAATACGATTTCTCGCGCGTGGGCCGCTTGAAGTTCAATATTAAACTGGGCTACTTCACCAAACTCAAGAACCGCATTAACGACAAGGCTACCGAATTGGAGCTCGAAGACGCCCGCAGTTTCCCCTCCGCCAATTTTTACGCGGTCGTCGACCAGGAGAAGATGTTCGTCGGAAAGCGCGAAGAGCGCATCTGTTCGGAGGTCGTCCGGGCCTGCGAAGGCACGATGGCCACGGAGCACTCCGAGCACACTCCCATTCAACTTCCGCTCGACAAGCGTACCCTCGAGCCGGAGGATTTCTACGCAGTTATCCGTTATCTGCTTAAACTGCACAAGAATGTGGGCGGCAATTTTACGGTGGATGACATCGATCACCTGGGGAACCGCCGCGTCCGTGCCGTGGGTGAATTGCTCGAGAACCAGTTCCGCCTGGGCCTGGTTCGAATGGAACGGGCGATCAAAGAGAAGATGTCCGTTTATCAGGAAATGTCCACCGCCATGCCCCACGACTTGATCAACGCCAAGCCGGTCATGGCGGCCATCCGGGAGTTCTTCGGTTCGTCCCAACTCTCCCAGTTCATGGACCAGACGAACCCGCTTTCGGAAATCACTCACAAGCGGCGCCTTTCGGCTCTGGGACCGGGCGGCCTCTCGCGCGAACGAGCGGGATTCGAAGTTCGCGACGTCCATCCCACGCACTATGGCCGCATTTGCCCCATCGAGACGCCGGAAGGCCCCAACATCGGCCTCATTTCCTCACTCTCCTGCTACGCTCGCATCAACGAGCACGGCTTCATTGAGAGCCCCTACCGCAAAGTTCGCGGCGGCCGGATCGTTGATTATGTGACCATCACGCACTCGGGGGATAGTTCCTGGCGCGTGGGAGAGCACGTCGAGGTGGGCGAGGTTGAGAAGGCCAACCAGGAGTTGGCGGAGCGAAAGCGCAAGGCCATCGAGCACGAGCCGTTTTCGTTCTATCTCTCCGCTTGGGAAGAGGACCAGCACATCATCGCGCAGGCCAACGTTCCGGTCGATGAAAAAGGACGGGTTGTTCAGGAACTGGTCAATGCCCGGCAGGCCGGTAACTTTGTGCTGAAGCGGCGTGATGAAGTTGATTACATCAACGTCAGCCCCAAGCAACTGGTAAGCGTCGCCGCCTCGCTCATTCCTTTCCTAGAGAACGACGACGCGAACCGCGCCCTGATGGGTTCCAATATGCAACGCCAGTCCGTTCCGTTGCTGCGCGCACAGGCTCCTTTGGTCGGCACGGGGATGGAGGAAGTCACCGCCCGCGATTCCGGCGCGGTGGTGATTTGCAAGCGCAATGGCACGGTGGACAGCGTGGATAGCGAGCGCATCATCGTCCGCGTCGAAGGCGACGGGCACAGCGGCCAATTCTCCCGCGAAGTCGGTGCGGACATTTACCAGTTGACCAAGTTCCGCCGCTCCAACCAAAACACCTGCATTAACCAGAAGCCGGCGGTTTCTAAAGACCAGCACGTGCTGGCGGGGCAGGTGCTTGCCGACGGCCCCTGCACGGACCATGGCGAATTGGCCCTGGGCCGCAACATCCTGGTTGCCTTCATGCCCTGGCGCGGCTACAACTTTGAAGACGCCATACTGGTCAGCGAGAAGCTTGTGAAAGAGGACTCCTACACTTCCATCCACATCGAGGAGTTTGAAATCGAGTCTCGCGACACCAAGCTGGGGCCGGAAGAAATCACCCGCGACATTCCGAATGTCTCGGAATCGCTGCTGAAAGACCTTGACGAGAGCGGCATTATCCGTATCGGCGCCTACGTCAAGCCCGGCGATATTCTGGTCGGTAAAGTCACTCCCAAGGGTGAAACTCAGTTGACGCCGGAGGAAAAACTGCTGCGCGCCATCTTCGGCGAAAAGGCTGGGGACGTACGCGACGCTTCGCTGACGTGTCCTCCGGGAATCGAAGGCATCGTGGTGGACGTCAAAATCTTCTCGCGCAAGGGAGCGGAGAAGGACGAGCGGGCTCGAACCATAGAAGCCACCCAGGTGACTCGTCTTGAGAAGAACCTCAACGACGAAATCCGCATCCTTCAGGACGAGCGCCTGAAGCGCCTTTGCGCCTTGCTCCAGGGAGAGAAGTTGTTGGCAGACCTGCACGACGAAAAGACCAACAAGCGGCTCCTGGTGAAAGGGACAGAGCTTGATCGGGACGTTCTGGCGCGGCTCTCAACACACAACTTGAAGCGCATCAGGATCGCCAAGAAAGACCCGACCCTCATGGAGAGGATCGACGAGGTCGAGGAGATGACCTCGCGGCAGATCGACATCCTGAGGAAGATTACGGACGAAAGAATCCAGAAACTCAAGAAGGGCGATGAGCTTCCTCCTGGGGTCATCAAGCTGGTGAAAGTCTTCATCGCCATGAAGCGCAAACTTTCGGTTGGCGATAAGATGGCCGGCCGCCACGGAAACAAGGGCGTGATCGCACGCATCCTCCCCGAAGAAGACATGCCCTATATGCCCGACGGCACACCGGTAGAAGTGGTGTTAAATCCCCTCGGCGTCCCCTCCCGAATGAACGTGGGACAGATTCTGGAAACTCACCTGGGGTGGGCCGCTAAAGAGTTGGGAACCAAGCTGCGCCAGTTAGTCTCGACAGAATCCAACGCTGAGGTGGTTCGCAAAGAGCTCAGAGGCATCTTCCGCAACAACACCGCCGCGAAGGTCGTGGACGCCCTCGATGACGAACAGGTGTTCGCCTTCGGCCGTTCCTATGCGGAAGGAATTCCGTTCTCGACGCCGGTCTTTGATGGGGCTACGGAAAAGGAAATCAAGGGATACCTGGAAAAGGCCGGGTTGCCAACTTCTGGAAAGATCAAGCTTTATGACGGGATGACGGGTGAGCCGTTCGAGCAACCGGTCACGGTCGGTTACATCTACATGCTCAAGCTCTCGCACTTGGTGGACGACAAGATCCACGCCCGCTCCATCGGCCCCTACTCGCTGATCACGCAGCAACCTCTGGGCGGGAAGGCGCAGTTCGGCGGACAGCGCTTTGGCGAAATGGAAGTTTGGGCGCTCGAAGCTTACGGCGCGGCTCATATCCTGCAGGAGTTGCTCACCGCCAAATCTGACGACGTGTACGGTCGCGCCAAGATCTACGAAGCCATCGTCAAGGGAGAGGCGGCCATCGAACCCGGCATCCCGGAATCGTTCAACGTGCTGGTCCGGGAGCTTCAGAGCCTCTGCCTGGATGTGGAGTTGATCAAGAAACCGAAGGAACTCGCGCCGCTGCCGGTCCACGCGGAGTGCAGTGCTGCTGAATTGTTCGAAACTAGGGGTCCGTATCATTTTCATCCCGAGCGAAGCGAAGAATGACAGGGATGAGCCAGCGATGAAGTTCAGTTTGCTCAGTCGGATGGCCATGTCTAGTTTAACTTTCGATTTTCGAGTTTCGAATTTCGAGACGCGCGGCAAAGGAGGCAACATTGTTCCGAAGCAGCCCTTATGATCGAGTTAGTTTAATCGGAGAGTTCGACGCCATTCGCATAAGCTTGGCTTCGCCCGAGAAGATTCGTTCCTGGTCTCACGGCGAGGTGACCAAGCCTGAAACAATCAACTACCGGACCTTCAAACCGGAACGCGACGGACTCTTCTGCGCCAAGATTTTTGGCCCCGTAACCGACTGGGAGTGCTTGTGCGGGAAATACAAGCGCATGAAGCACCGCGGGGTGATTTGCGACAAGTGCGGCGTGGAAGTAACGCTTTCCAAGGTACGGCGCGAACGTATGGGTCACATCGAGCTGGCGGCCCCGTGTTCCCATGTATGGTTCTTCAAAGGCCTGCCCAGCCGTATCGGACACCTGCTCGACATTTCTCTCCGGGATTTGGAAGCAATTCTGTATTTCGAGAAGTATGTCGTGGTCGACCCCGGCGAAGCCCCTCTCACCGAAAAGGAGTTGCTGACCGAGGAGCGCTATCGGCAGCTTCAGCAGGAATTTCCGGGCAAATTCCGCGCTGCCATGGGCGCGGAAGCCATCAAGGAACTTCTGAAGCGAGTGGATATTGAAGCGCTCACGGAGGAATTGCGCGAGCGCATGAAGAGCGATCCCTCTCAGCAGAAACGCGTGAAGTACGCCAAGCGGCTGAAGGTCCTCGAGGCGTTCCGCAAGTCCGGCAACAAGCCGGAGTGGATGATCCTGGACGTGATTCCGGTGATCCCGCCGGAACTGCGCCCCCTGGTGCCCTTGGATGGCGGTCGATTCGCCACTTCGGATCTCAATGACCTGTACCGCCGCGTGATCAACCGCAACAACCGCCTGAAGAAGTTGATGGAACTGCATGCCCCTGACGTGATCGTGCGCAATGAAAAGCGCATGCTCCAGGAGGCGGTGGATGCGCTGTTTGACAATGGCCGGCGTGGTCGCGTGCTGCGCGGCGCCAACAACCGCCCGCTGAAGTCGCTTTCCGACACACTGAAAGGCAAGCAAGGCCGCTTCCGCCAAAACCTGCTGGGCAAGCGCGTCGACTATTCCGGCCGCTCCGTCATCGTGGTCGGCCCGGAACAGAAACTGCACCAGTGTGGTCTTCCCAAGAAGATGGCGCTCGAGCTGTTCAAGCCTTTCATTTACCACCGGCTCGAGCAAGCCGGGCACTGCACCACCATCAAGGCTGCCAAGGAAATGGTCGAGCGGCAGGAACCGGTGGTGTGGGACATCCTTGAGGAAGTGATTAAGGACCACCCCGTCCTGCTTAACCGCGCTCCCACACTTCACCGCTTGGGCATTCAGGCCTTCTCGCCCCTGCTGGTGGAAGGCAAGGCTATCAAGATTCATCCTTTGGTTTGCACGGCGTTCAACGCGGACTTCGACGGCGATCAGATGGCCGTTCACATTCCGCTCTCGCCCGAAGCGCAAATCGAGGCTTCGGTACTGATGCTGTCGTCGTCCAACATCCTCTCTCCAGCCAACGGCCAGCCGCTGGCGGTTCCTACGCAGGATATTGTTCTGGGCATCTATTACCTGACGAAAGAGAAGCGCGGGGCTAAAGGTGAAGACCGTGCTTTCGCCAATTCTGATGAGGTCGTACTGGCCCTGGAAGCGGGAGAAGTGGAGAGCCTCACGCCCATCCGCCTGCGTTTCACCGGGCGCGTGATTGACCTCACCACCGCTTATGACGATCAGGATGTGCTCCACGCCGAGCCCATCACGGTGAAGAGCCAGTTCATCAACACCACGGTGGGCCGCGTGATCTTCAACGACCATCTGCCGAAGGAAACCACAACCGGCGCACTTATGCCTTTCGTGAACGGCCTGCTCCGCAAGAAAGGCCTGGGCGCGCTGGTCAATTACTGCTACCTGCGCTTCGGCCTCGAGACCACCGTGCAGATGCTCGACGAAGTTAAGACCCTCGGCTTCCTCTACGCCACTAAGGCGGGGATCTCGATTGGCATCGACGACCTCGTGGTGCCCCTGAGCAAAGCCAAGCTGGTGAGCGATGCCGAGCAGGAAGTGATCGACGTTGAGAAGCAGTACCAGGAAGGCGCCATCACTCACGGCGAACGCTACAACAAGGTGATCGCCATCTGGTCCAACGTCACCGACCACGTTGCGGACGAGATGTTCCAGACCATGGAAGCCCAGGATAAATCCGGCGAGATGAACCCGATTTACATCATGGCGGACTCCGGGGCGCGCGGTTCGAAGCAGCAGATTCGCCAGCTTTCCGGAATGCGCGGCTTGATGGCCAAGCCTTCCGGCGAAATCATTGAGACGCCGATTACCGCCAACTTCCGCGAAGGCCTCAATGTGTTGCAATACTTCATCTCGACCCACGGCGCGCGCAAGGGCCTGGCGGACACGGCGCTCAAGACCGCCGACTCCGGCTACCTCACGCGGCGCCTGGTAGACGTGGCGCAAGACGTTATCATTTCCGAGTTCGACTGCGGTACCGTCGACGGCATTTACGTGGAACCCATCGTGGAGGCCGGCGAAGTGGTCGAGCCGCTGCGCGACCGCATCGTGGGCCGTGTAGTGCTCGAGCAGATTAAGGACTACGAAGGTAATGTGATCGTTGATGTCAACCAGGAGATTAACGAAGACCTGGCTGCTTCCATCCAGGCCGCCGGCATCGAGCGGGTGAAAATCCGCTCCGTGCTCACCTGCGAGTCGCGGCGCGGCGTGTGCGTCCGCTGCTACGGGCGCAATCTGGCCACCGGCAAGGTGGTGGAGATGGGCGAGGCGGTCGGAGTCATCGCCGCCCAGTCCATCGGCGAACCCGGCACGCAGCTCACCATGCGGACCTTCCACATCGGCGGGACCGCCAGCCGTATCAGTGAGCAGACCACTCTGGAGGCCAAGAACAACGGCTTCCTGAAGTTTCGTGAGTCTCCAGACCGTTACCAACCGCGAGGGCAACTTTGTGGCCATGAATCGCAATGGCGCGGTGGTGGTGGTGGACGACAAGGGCCACGAACGCGAGCGTTACTCGGTCGTTTACGGCGCCAGGATCAAGTACTCGGATGGCGCGCCGGTTAAGCAAGGCAACATCCTGGTGGAATGGGATCCTTACACCTTCTCGATTTTGACCGAAGTCGCGGGCGCGGTTCAGTTCAAGGATCTCGAGGTGGGAACCACCCTGCAGGAACAAGTCGATGAAGTCACTGGTTTGTCTCAGTGGGTGGTGACGGAAGCGCCGGACGAGCAATATCAACCGCGCCTTGTCATCAAGGATGATAAGAGCGGCAGCAAGGGATTGAAGAAATACCTCATGCCTTCGCGCGCTCACTTGATGGTTGAGGACGGCGCTCAAGTCAGCGCCGGCGATGTACTGGCGAAGATCCCACGTGAAACCACCAAGACCAAAGACATCACCGGCGGTTTGCCCCGCGTCGTGGAGTTGTTCGAAGCTCGCAAACCCCATGAGCCCGCCGTCATTACGGAGGTTGATGGAGTGGTGAAGTACGGCGATATCGTCAAAGGCCAGCGCAAGATCGTGGTTACGCCCGATCGCGGAGAGTTCAAAGAGTACCTGCTGCCGCGCGGCGTCCACGTCTCCGTTCAGGAGGGCGAGCGAGTGAAGGCCGGCGAGCCCCTCATGGACGGCCCGCGTAATCCGCACGATATCCTGGCAGTGCTCGGTGAAAAAGAACTGCAGAAGTATCTTGTCGACGAGATCCAGGAAGTCTATCGTTTGCAGGGCGTCAACATTAACGACAAGCACATCGAAGTCATCGTCCGGCAGATGATGCGCTGGGTGAAAGTCGAGGAGGTCGGGGATACGGAATTCCTGCTCGACGAACAGGTGGACAAGTTCAGATTCAGGGAAGAAAATGACCGGTCCAAAACGGGGGGCGGCAAGCCGGCAACCGGCAGGCCCTTACTGCTCGGCATCACCAAGGCTTCACTGGCCACCGAGTCGTTCATCTCAGCGGCTTCCTTCCAGGAAACCACCCGCGTGCTCACCGAAGCTTCTATTCGCGGCGCCGTGGACCACCTGCGGGGTCTAAAAGAGAACGTCATCATGGGCCGCCTGATCCCGGCTGGCACCGGCCTCGAGTTCTACCGCAACTTCCGGTTGCTGAGCGAGGCCGCGCCGCCTCGGTCGGAAGAGGAAGTCCCGGCGGAAGCTACGATCCCCGCCGCCGCGGCGACTCCTGCGGCGGGTGTTCCGCTCGACCTCCTTGACGAGGATGCGGATGCAGCGCGAACCGTGTAGTTGACAATTTGATGGTCGATTGACGATTGTCGATTGATCTTGATCTGAAATTCCGGATCTCAAGTTCCCTACGGGGTGGCGTAGACCTGCGCCACCCCCAAATCCCTCCGCGCATTTCCCAGATTTGAACGCTGCGCACTTCCCCACGGAAGATGACCCTGACCTCCATTCAGCAACTAAGAGATGGTTAACGTAAGTTTTCTCTCAGATGCCCGGGAATTCTGCCGATGTATGTGGAGGCAGGAGTGATGTGGCCGTACTCGTGGGCCTGGCAACTCAGAGTATGTTGGCGGGCATGAGGGACTCGGCTTAAGCAGGGATCGAGAATGCCTTTCGAGATTCTATTGGTAGAGGACAACCGTGGGGACGTGCGGCTGATCATGGAGGCACTCGGCGGGGACGATATGATCAACCACTTGACGGTCGCCGAAGACGGCGTGCAAGCCCTGGATCTCCTGCGCGGCGCTACTCACAAGGAACCCGCACACATTGATTTGATCCTGTTAGATCTTAACCTGCCGCGAAGAAACGGGCGTGAGGTTCTGGTTGAATTGAAACACGACCCCAAGCTTAAGCACATCCCGGTGATAGTCTTAACGAGTTCCGAAGCCGAAGAGGAGATTCGCGCGGCTTATGCGGCACACGCGAACTGCTATGTTACCAAGCCGGTGGGCTTCGAGCAGTTCATGCGTGTCATCCGGTCGATACGAGATTTCTGGCTGACCGTGGCAAGACTTCCAGGGGGCGAGGTGCATGGCTATAGGTTCAATTCGAACGCTACTTATCGAGGATAATCCGGCGGATGCGCGGATCATCCAAGAGGTCTTGTCGGAGTCGCCGGAAACGGCGTTCGACCTCGAATGGGTGGACGGGCTGGGCAAGGGTCTGAAAGAAATGAGCGCAGGGCTGGTGGATCTGGTGCTCCTGGATCTGCACCTTCCGGAGAGTTGCGGTCTTGACACCTTTAACGCCGCGCGTGCTTGCGCCCCGACTGTTCCTATCGTGGTCTTGACTGGCTTGGACGATCGCGAACTGGCCCTGAAGCTCGTCCGCAATGGAGCGCAAGATTATTTGGTGAAGGGGCAGATCGACAATCCTGCCCTGCTACGCTCGATGCAGTACGCCCTGGTCAGGCAACGACTGCAGCATGAAGAGGAAAGCCCTGCTTGGAGGGATGGCCTTACGGACCTCTATAACCGGCAGGGCTTTCTCGTTTTGGGTGAACAACTCCTGCTCCTTGCGGACAAATACCGGTACCAGGTGACGTTATACCATGTTGATCTGGTGGATCTCGAAACGGTCAACGAACTTTACGGGAGAGAGTCGGGCGATCGTGCGTTGCAAATGGTGGCGGACGCCCTGTGTGAGACGGTGCGGGAATCCGAGATTGGAGCACGGGTGGGAGGGCACCAATTTGCCTTTATGGGTTACCGTCTCGTTGCTTCTCCCGAGCGGCAGGTCCAGCAGAGGTTCGTGGAAGCGCTGCGAGCCAACTTTCGTCGTGGACAGTGCCCCTACCTCCTCAACGTAAACTGGGGGGTCTCCGTTTATGATCCGGCCATTCCTACGGCTCTGTCTTCTTTGATGCGGCGCGCCGAGGCGCAGGCCTGCTCTGCTTTTCCCTAGCAGGGGAACGGGGGACAGGCAGATGGGGCACGTTATCGTGGTTCGCGATAAGAGCGCGGGATTCGCGTCGAACTGAGAGAACGCAGGCGGGAAGCGGTTAAAGGCTTCTAATCCCCGCGCGGCGTCGTGCGCACCATCAGTGGCTCGAAAACTCCCGCAGATGTTCCGCCTCATTGTGGCTGGCTTAGCGCCGGCCTTTCTGCTCGTCATTGAAAGCGTGTAAGACTTTTGTGCCGTCGCCTGGCTGGAGGTTTCGAACTGGAGTTCGTCGATGTCTCCCAGCGACCCAAATATGCGCAAGGGTAGAACCACCAAACGCCAACCTATTTCGAGATGCCGCCGGCTCCAGGCGCGGCTAGGCGAAACCGAGAAAACTCTGTGGGCTGTGGCGGAGGGCACGACTGACGAGTTTGTTATGCAGGGGTCGCCGGGCAGCGGGTCGTTTGTGCTCGCGGGCGCGGAGCAGCACTATCGCGCACTCATCGAGACCGTGAACGATGGCACGATCGTTCTGCTGCCGGGCGGCGTCATCGGCTACAGCAACCACACCTTCGCAGGATTGGTCGGAAGCAAGCTCGAACATGTTGTCGGCTCCTCCTTCACGCGATTTTTGCCCGCCGAAGAGTGGCCGGCGTTTAAGTCGCTTCTGGAGCAGAGCGGCAAGTGCCGCCCGTGGAGGGAGTTTACTCTCTGCACGGTTGATGGAAAGCTGGTGCCCGTCCGAGTCTCCGCACGGCAAGCGGAAGAAAACCCGCCCGGCGGAATCTGTTTGGTCATCAGCGATTTGACGGAACAAAGAAAGCGGGAGGAGATGCAGGCCCACCTGGCGGCCATCGTGGAATCTTCAGAGGATGCCATCATCGGCTTAACACTGGACGGAATCATCACGAGCTGGAATCGGGCGGCGGAACGTCTGTACGGTTACACGGGCGATGAGGTCATCGGCTGCACAGTTGCGCTAATTGTCCCGATCAGCCACGCCGGCGAAGCGACGAACTATCTGGAGAGAGTCAAGCTAGGCGAAGCAGTGGAGAACTACGAGACCGTCAGGGTCCGAAAAGGTGGCCGCGAGTTGCGGGTGTCTTTGTGCGTCTCTCCCATAAGGGATGCAGCAGGCTGCGTCATTGGGGCGTCGGCCATTGGCCGTGACATCACCGACCGCAAGAAGGCGGAACAAGCCTTGGCCTGGCGCACCGAAGAACTGGCTCGTTCCAACGCCGAACTCCAGCAGTTCGCCTATGTCGCTTCCCACGATTTGCAGGAGCCTCTGCGGACGGTGGCCAACTTTGCTCAACTCCTGCACAAGCGCTATAGGGGCGAGTTCGACGCGACGGCGGACGAATTTATCGACTTTATCGTGGATGGCGTGACGCGCATGCGGGGACTGATTAACGATCTCCTTGCCTATTCGCGGGCGGGAACTCGCGGCAGAGACCGCGTGCCTGCCGACTGCGGTGCCCTCCTCAGGAAAGCGCTCGGAAATCTGCGGGCAGCCGTTGAGGAAAGCGGAGCGCAAATCTCTCACGATCCCCTGCCGGTGGTCCGATGCGACGGCGCTCAGATCACGCAAGTGTTCCAAAACCTGATCGGGAACAGCATCAAATTCCGCAACGCCCCCCCGCCTCGCATCCACGTTGCGGTTGAGCGAGCACCGGCAGAATGGGTTTTCTCCGTGCAAGACAACGGCATTGGGATCGACCCACAGTATGCCGGCCGGATTTTCGAAATCTTCCAGCGTTTACATAGCCAAAAGGACTACTTGGGCAGCGGGGTAGGCTTGGCCATTGCCAAGAAGATCGTGGAACGGCACCGTGGACGGATTTGGGTGGAGTCGCAGCTTCACCAAGGTGCGAGGTTCTTTTTCACCCTGCCCGCGTCAAATGGGCATGATGCTCAGCAGGCGGGACTGTTTGAGCTGACTGAGGGCGGCAGCGCGGTGCCCGGCAGCGTGTTCGCCACGGCTCCCGACTTATCGCTTGCCGCTTGCGAGTCCACTCCGGTCCCGAAGCGGGGTATCGCTGCCGGCTCGCCCGAGGTTTGCAAAAGGTCCGGAGTTGATTCCTAGTCCTTGATCGCCGCATACGCCAGCCTGATGACCCTGGCGTTAACGTTGATGTCACCGGTTGGATGAAGCTGGGCCATCACGACGGCAACCAGATCTTCCTTAGGATCGATCACGAAGTCGGTGTAGTAGAAACCGCCCCAGTAAAACCCGCCGACTGAGCCGAGTTCCGTCAAATACCTGGGCTCGCTATTGACACCGAAGCCCAAGCCGTAACCCATGCCGTCGACTTTTCCCTGCACGTGGTCGATCGTCATCAGCTCCACCGACTTGCGGCTCAGCACCTGTCCCCCATTGAGCTTGCCGTTGTTCAGCATCATCTGGCAGAAGCGATAATAATCCTCCGCCGTCGTGCAGAGGCCTCCGCCGCCCGAGAAATAAGTCCGCGGCCCGCGATAGGGATAATCGGACGAGTAGGAAAAGTCGCCTTCCTTAATGACTTTCCCCTCGGGGATCACCTCAAGCCCTTTTTCGGGATAATAGGCATACGCGGCGGCGAGGCGCGAGACCTTATCGGCCGGAAGGAAGAAGTACGTGTCTTTCATCCCCAGCGGTTTGAAAACTCGCGATTCCAGGAACTTGTCGAACGGCATACCGGAGACTCTCTCCACCAGGTAACCCAGCACATCATCCGACAAGCTGTATTCCCACTGGTCGCCGGGCTGAAACAGCAGCGGAAGCGACGCCAGCTTTTTGATCGAATCTCCTGTCGAGCCCTCCTGTTGGAGGAGTCCTGTGCCGATTCCCAACGCGTTGTACGCCTTGCCCAGCCGAGCATTCCAGGGATATGTAAGGCCGGAAGTGTGCGTCAGCAAATCGAAGATGGTGATAGGCCGCTTGGCGTCCACCAGGGCGCCCGGCGGAGAAGTCTTGTCCTGGGGAACGGGCGGGTCCAGCACTTTCATATTCTTGAATTCCGGAATGAAGTCGGAAACCGGCTCATTCAGCAGGAAGCGCCCTTCCTCGTAGAGGGTCATCACGGCCACGCTGGTAATCGGCTTGCTCATCGAGCAGATGCGGAAAATGTTGTCGGTGCGCATGGGCTTCTTCGCCTCGCGGTCCGCCATGCCAAACGCTTTGAAATACGCGATCTTGCCGTGCCGCGCAACAAGCGCGACCGCGCCCGCGATGCGCCCGTCGTTGATGCTTTGCTCGATGGCGCCGTCAATGCGCTCCAGGCGCGCCGAGGAAAGACCCACATCGTCGGGCGAGGCGACCGCGCCGGATTGTTGGAAACCGGATGATGCGGTCAACGCAGCCGGCGGAGGATTCGATGGCGTCTGCGAAGGGGAAATGACAAGCCAAGACAATGCCAAAAACGCGACGACGTACAATCCGCACCGGACTTTCCTCATTTTGCCTCCTGTTGCGGCGAGTTTGCCTCGCCACGTTGCAAAGCACAGCCGCGAGTCTGCCATTTCGGGGAACGCGGCCGTCAACCTCTAACGAGCTTGAATCTCGATATAGTCGAGAGGGGCATGTTCCGCTCCGTCGGGAATTCCCTCGATACGGATCTCGTCGCCGGGGCGGAGCCCTAGGCCCCTGATGCGGCGCCGAGTGGACGAGTCACCGCCCGGCATCGTTGCAGGCAAGTAGTCGGCGGCGATCCATTCATCCACCTTCTGATCCTTGACGAAAACCCGAAACCTGGACTCTCCATTATTCTGGTCGAAATACTCAACATCCAACTCATACCGTCCCGCAGGCCGGTCGAATCGGAACCTGGCCGTGCAACCTTGCGCCTGTACCGAACATTCGATCGCCCTTTCTCCGGAGGCGTTTTCCGGCGGTGAGACCTTGAAAGGCTTGTAGCCCTGGAGTTGCATTTCCTCAGCCTCGATGCGATCCGGGTGATGTCCGACGCGCCCCTGCGCATCGGCTATGCCCGAAACGCGGGAAAACCAATTGCAGACGGCGTCCCGCCAGACGATGGCGTGTCCGGCCTGGTAGTCGAGCCGCGCCAATACCGCAGCGTAACGCTCGTCCTCAATGCGGCCTTTCAGAGATCTCCATCGCCGAACCAAATTCTCTGCTTGTGCCGCACCCTGGTAGTGCGAGTCATAAATTAGCTGAATCACCTTCTTTCCCGAATGCAACCCTGCGTGATCACGAACGGATCTCCCGGGAACGGCCCTGGGGAGGGTCGGCGTAAAGGCCCGATCGGAGCCGGCCCGGGAGACCGTCGTCACATTTCTTCGTTTTCAATTTCCTCCGCCATGGCGCGCCAATCTTGGACGCCGCGTCCAATTGACTAGATATATAGGCTATAATCTCATCGGTGGAACCACGCTTTAACCGTGACGATCTCGTGGGGATCAACCGTCAGGGCGGCTTCCTCGCCGTCCGGGAACGCAAACGGCTCACGCTGGTCATCTCTGCGTTACCTTCCGCTACCGCTGTCCCACGGCTTTCAAGTCATCGTAGAGCCCACGGAAATATTGACACGAGTTATAGACGGGCTGGAACTCCATAGTTTTAAAGAGAGGGGTGCCGTCAGTTTTCTTGTTGTCGCGCCGTTTCTTAATTCGCAGGAAGAGTTCGTTCAGACGTTCTGAAGGAGGATTTTGAAAGTTCTTCAGCTCGGCGCTGGAGTCCGGCTTGATATTAGGGTTTCCTAGTCGGGCTGCGAGTGCGTGCCCCTCGGCTAGAATCCACGCCTCCGTCTGGTGGACACAAACATGACAGAAGAACTGGCCTGCACGAGCATGATTGACCTGCGCACGGAGCCAATCCCGCACACGTTGAATCTTCGTTTCCAAACTATCTTCGTGTTGGTGGGCTACCCTGGTCATTCCCTGGAGATCGACTAACGTGAAGACGGCTAACACTTCCTGATCGTCAAGGTAACCACCGGCGAACTTGCCCGCCTTGTCGAGCTTGGCGTCAAGATTAATACTTTTCAGACCAACGGACCCGAAACCTTCCGACATCCAATGCGGAGCAATGAAGTGTCGAACCGCCAGTTCTTCAGTGTCTCCTTCACACAGCACAACAATTCTGCTCACGAGTTTTACCAGCGATTCTAGGGGCGTCCGCCGAAGTGACCGGCAAGCCACAAATCAGAGAGGTTGAAATCCTCAAGCCACTTTTCGAGGTGTCGTCTTTCGAGACGCCTCAGCGATGTTTCCCCGTTCTCCTTCTCGGCGACAATAACCTGCTCAGGGTCAAGCCTGGCCACGATCTGGGGGGAATGCGTTGCGACAATCAATTGTGTGCGCGCGGCTGCCGACTGCATCATTTCAGCAACCAACTTGATCCAGTCCGGATGGAGCCCAAGCTCCGGCTCGTCAATGCAAATCAGAGGCGGTGGGTCGGGATTTACTAGAATCGCAATAAGACAGAGGAGTTTAAGCGTTCCGTCGGATAGAAGATTGACAGAAATTCCTTCCTTCTCATAAGGCCGTTCGAACCAGCGAAGCAAAACTTTGCCGTCCCCGCCTCCAGCTGGAACACTGAGCTTCACGAAGTCCGGGTACGCAGTGTGCAGGATCTCCAGGATTTCGGGCCATTCGTTCGAGTGCTCCTGTTGGATTGCATGGAACACCGAGGAAAGATTGCTGCCGTCTGGCAGGAGTCGAATATCAGGTCTGAGCAACGCGGGCTGACGTACCGGAGACTCTGGTCCCACATCGATGTCTCGATAGAAGGCCCATTCTCCGAGTTCCTCCAACACCGCAGATGCCGCAGGATACATGGCAGGATCCTTGACCTGAGAGATCACCAGTTCGGTAGGAGACACCTCTCTACGTTGCTCGGCAATGGCGCCCGATTCGCCGGGCACCCGGAAAACCGCTCCTGCGGAGCCCCTGCTAACTACGTCGGCAGATAAAGAAGGCTCTGAGGCGGACTCCTGCCTTACCAACTCCTCTGTGACCCAAGCGGCGGAACCATAGTTGCGTGTAACCATCCTGAATCTGATATCCAGGTCCTTGTCGTCGCGCCGTGGCACTGACCCTAATTTCCACCGTGGCATGAGCTCCTTGAACCGCAACTCGATGCGCACTTCCTGTGAAGGATGGAAGCCAAAAGCGATGCTGGTAAACCCTCCGCGTTTAAAGACACCGTTGGCCAATTTTCCTTCCCCGGCCTCAGTCATGAACATTAGCAAATCGAGGAAGTTCGACTTCCCACCCCCATTCGGACCAATCAGGACGGCGAGACGTGGCATCTCCAGTTCGACCTTTTTGAAGCTCCGATAGCCCTCAATCTGGATGTAATCGAACATGGCAGAGGTTCTAAGCTCCGTAGCTAACCGACGTGGAAGAAATTATAGCACGCTGGGCCACTGATTCCTGGGCTGTTTGCGCAGCTTGGCGGCTCCGCGTGACGGACACCTGCGGCTTCGGACTTTGGATTCATCGTCCTCCTCCGGTTTGGCCACCGGATTCGCCGAACCACGCTTTAACCGTGACGATCTCGTAGGGATGAACCGTCAGCGTAGCTTCCTTACCGCCGTCCTGACGAGAGTGAGCGGCGCATCCTGCTTCTCCATCAGATTCACTTGCGCGGCTTGCTTCGCAGCCTTGGGAAAATGGAGGTGGACCTCTTCCTGCTTCCCCTCGAATTCGAAGAACCGGAATACCAGCGCGTCGTTGTCCTCAGCCTTCTTCACGGCCGTCAACACTACGTTACCGGGTTCGATCTCAACCAGGGAATGGGAAGCGGGGAGCACGCCCGCATGCGGATTGGTGGCTACGGGTATAAGGGGATAATTCAGCTCGATGGCACGCCTCTCCGTTCCGGCGGCCTTCCAGTCGCCCGCGTGGGGATAAAGGGCATAGGTGAATTCGTGGAAGCCCTGATCGGCGTGGGGGTCCGGAGCCGAATCCGGATCGGCCGGCGAGCGCAGCAAGGAAAGGCGGATGACGTTTCCCTTGGCATCGTAGCCGTACTTGCTGGCGTTCAACAAACTAAAACCGTGATTAGTGTCGGAGAGGTCGCCCCAGCGAAGCGCCGGCACCTCGAACATGGCTTTTTCTTCGGGAGTGATCCTGGTGGTCGGCCTCTGGATGGTTCCGTAGGGGATTTCATAGGTGGCGTAATTGCTTTCGACGCTCACCGGGAACGCGACCTTCAGCAGGATATGCTGTTCATGCCAGTCGGCCTGCATGTTGACGTCGACGCGGGCGATGCCGGGGTACATGCAGATGTCCTGGACGAAAGACGAATTCTGGAATTTCTTTCTGACGCGAATTACCGCGCGCGCCGGAGTGTTCTCAGTCAGCTTCACTTCCTCCGCTTCGTTCAAGTCCCACTTGTGGTCCTCGAAATTGGCGTCGATGTTCCAGGCGTCGTATTCCTTGGGCTTGTCCACAAAGGTCTGGAGGAGATTTCCGCAGGCGCCGGGCTCGAGAGCTTCCCGGCCGCTGCGCTTGTCGACCAGGCTTGTGATGCACCCGGTCTTGGGATCCACTTTGAGGCTGACAAATTCATTCTCCATTCCCTCCGAGTTGGCTTTCAGCGCGCCTCCGGCGGAAGTCGTTGTCGAGACGGGCACGAGATGGTAAACCGCATATCCCATGGCCGGCACGTCCCTGGCCACGAACCTTATCTTCACGGAGTGGATTGAATCGTCGCGCGAGATGACGGAGGAGGGAAGTGCGGCGCCGGATGAGTCACGCACTTCGATTCCGCTTTGCGGGGCAAGTTCTGAAGGAAATTGTGCTTCCACCTCGGTAACGTCGGTCCGGCGCCAACTGAGAGGATTAAAGAGAATTACCGGAACGCCTTCGCCCTCAGTATTGACGCGCGCGGCCAGGGTCTTCAAGGAGTCGGAGAGAATCTTGTTGCCCGACAACTTCACTACGCCGAGATCGCGCGCCGCGTCAACATAATTGATGGCGATCCCCGAGCCTGGCATGATGTCGTGGAACTGGTCGAAGAGGACCTTCTTCCAATCGTCATTCAATTCTTCCTGCGGATAAGGCAGCCCGTGCAGCATGGCCAGAGACGAGAACTTTTCGGCGTTGAGCAGGAGTTCTTCGCTTTGCCGGATGCGTTTCTTGGTCTCGGACTGGGTGGTCATAACCCCGCGATGGTATTGCAGGTAGAGTTCGTTCTTCCACACGGGAACATTAAGGTTGGGCAGGTTCTTCTCAACGTCATCGAAGAACGACTGGGCAGTGCTGAAGGTCAGCTTGGGAAAAGAATTGGGACGATCCTGCCAGCGGTGGGCAGAGTCGAGCATGGCGCGGGTAGGGCCGCCGCCGTGGTCGCCGATCCCGTAAAGGTGCAAAATCTCGTGCATGCCGGTCTTGGGAGCGTATTCCGCCACGTCTTCCGAGATCCGCACAGGATCGATGTCATTCACATAATCGTGCGGGAAATAGGTAAGCAGGCGGCTTCCGTCGGGGGATTCCCACCAGAAGAGCTTGTAGGGGAACTTGGTGGTGTCGTTCCAGGACATCTTCTGGGTAATAAAGTAATCGAGGCCCGAGCGCTTATAGATTTGCGGCAGTTGCCAATTGTATCCGAACGAATCGGGATTCCAGCCAATCCTCACGTCCACCCCGAACTTCTGCTTGAAGTAGCGCGTGCCGACCAGGATTTGGCGTACCAGGGACTCTCCGCTCGGCATGTTGAGGTCAGGCTCCACCCACATGCCACCCACGACCTCCCACCGGCCTTCCTTCACGCGCTCTTGAATCTGCTTGAAAAGGTCGGGGTATTTTTCCTCCATCCAGACGTAGTCTTGCGCTGCCGACTGCGCGTAAATGAAGTCCGGATATTGCCGCATCAACTGCAGAACCGTGCCGAAAGTGTTGCGCACGACTTCGACTGTCTCGGTCCAAGGCCACAGCCATGCCATGTCGATGTGGGCGTTGGCCACGGCGCGCACGGTGTATTGTTTTGCCGCATCCCCGAAAGGCTGAAGCTGTTCCTGCGCCTTCCGGAGCGAATTTTCAAACGCCTCCTGGCCGCCGTTGTCCAGCGCAGCGAAGTTGATGCCGTGAACGATGGCGCCGAGCTCACTGGATTTCTCCGGAGAATCATGGAAGATACCCGCAATCATGGCTTGAGCGGACTGAATCTCTTCATAGAGCAGACCCGGGTCGGGCCGTCCGGCGGGGTAGTCAACCAGTAGTTGGGCGTTTTGGAGTTGCACCGCGCCGGTAGCGCCGGGAACATCGATAGCCACCAGGATCTTGGCGCCCGGCTCGGCGTTGCCGGTCAGCAGAATCGGTTGCTGGGTGTCCCCGTCGGCCGTCTCCGCGAGTGAGCCATTAAAGAAGACACGAAACTGCGAAGGGCCATCGGCGCTGATGCTCAAATCCAGCCGGACCCGCGCGCCCCGGATGTTGTACTTTCCCATCGTCTGCGGGATCTCAACCATGCGCCGGAACCACATCGGGCCGGTACCCGCTCTTTCCGCGATGCGAACGGGCGACCAGCCGGCATCGTTTAAAGCCGGGTCTTCTCCATGGGCAAGGTTGTCTACGTGCGCCTTCCAGTCGGCCAGGGGTTGCGCGAACATCGCGTGCAGACGCGACAACTCGTCCTGGTACGGGTTTTTCTTTTGACCTTGTTCCTGTGCCTGGAGAACGGGAAGACACGATAGCAGGGCGCACAGCGCAAATGTGAGCGCTGCGAGTTTCAGTGCACGACTTTCTGTCATGAGGATTTGTCCTTTCCTTCTCGGGGTAATGGGCCGGACGAGATTATACACCAAGGCAAGGAGTCGGCACGCCTTGGGATTGGCGGGTTGGGCGGCTCATCTTGCGCACAAAAATCAGTTCGTTTTGAAGGCGAGTTTTCGCTTATCCCCTGTGTTTGCAATAAATCTTGCAGTTCGTTCCCACGATTTTGTGTGTTTTCCGCAACCGGCAGGGGTGGCGCCGTAGGGCCGGTTTCCGGCATGTTGGCGTCACGTTCTTGCCCTGCCGCCACGCCGGACCCCGGGTTGGGGCGGATCGAGCCTCCTGGGTGGCGCCTACGTCCCGACGCATTCTGTCGGGATGTAGGCGCCTCGCAACCACCAGGCGCAGACGTGCCACAGGACGGCACGTCTGCGCCACCCGATGCGGGAAGATGCGGCGGCGATGACGCTTCCAGGCTCTCCAGAAGTTGCGCTTCGTTCTTCCGCTCCCGCTGCAACTCCATCAGCAAGCGTATTTTGTGTTCCAGTTGCCGGTTGAGCGAGTTCTGCTGGCGGATGATGGCCGCCCACTGCGCGTGCGAGGGCGCCGTGGCCGCCACCCGCGCCGACCGCGTGTTCGTCACGTGCTCTTGCAGGAAGATCTCGTACTCCCGCTCCACCGCCCCGCCCTCTGCCGCCACCAAGCGCAGGAGGGCCTTCTTCAGCGGCTGGAAGCTCTCGTCCTCGGGCTTGGTCCGGCAGAGTTGGGCGCGCAGCGTGTCCATCTCCGCGCCCCGCAGAGTGTGTTCCGTGCCGTAGAGGGTGCGCATCGCTTCCTTCATGCGGTCGAATTCGTTGAAGTCGACCATGCCCAGCAGGCCCCCCAGCAGGGTGAGCACCTGCTCGTACTGGCCGGGGCTGCCGATGGCGCGGCGCAGGCCGTGTTCGCGCACGTCCCACTCGCTCGCCTCGCTATTGTTGTGCCCTACCTGGATCATCTGTTTGCGGCGCTCCAGATCGTGCTGGTGCAGGTTCGAGACCTGCACGGCCAACTCCGCCTTGTCCACGCGACCCTTCTTCAGAAGCAGCAGCGCGATGTCCTCGATGACGGCCAGTTCGAGAGCCCCCACGGGCCGGCGTGCCTCGATCAAGCCCTTCAGGAGGCGCTGGAATTGGCGCGGGTCCTCGCCCAGCTCGAGGGCGGCGCCTTCGAGAAAACTCTCGTCCGTGTAAAGCCCGTGCTTGTGAGCGTTCTGGCACGAGCGCCGCTTGCCCTCCGCCGTGCGCGGGCCGCCGCGGCGCCTGGTTGACGATGCACGCGGTTGGATTGGCAATCCCTCTGCCCCCTCGTCAGTGATTATATTTTCGATTACCGATTGGCCTTTGGCCTCAGTTTGATTTGAATCTTCCATCTGAGATCTCCTTTCTATGGAAGGGCGGTACGCGAACTAAACCCCGCTTTTCCCGAGCTATGCTGAGAAGCGCAGGCTTCGCTACCTGGTCCCCGGGGCAAATTGCCCCAATTTACTAGCGTATCAAGTTGAAATGAAAGAATGGGAAAAGGTGCAAAAACTGAGACCAATTATTCTTAGTACCAATGGAATCAATGAGTTGGATAGCCGAGGGACTTCCACAATGTGAAAAACCGGGTTCCGACTGTGGCATTTTGACACATATATTCACAAAACTGCATATTTACGTAGCGGCGGCTTTATGCCGCCACTTCCGGTATTGCGAATACAGTGGCGACGTAAAGTCGCCGCTACCTTATGGCGACGTGAAGTTATCACGTGCTGGACTAAGGGCCGGCGCTACGGTCAAATTTGGACAATACCCGCGGGCGTTACGCCTTGCAGCCCTCGATGCGTTTCGAGTATTGTTCTGTGTTTTCAAGTCTAGTTTCTGGCATCGGATCGAGCGCAGTATTCGCGGACGTGGTGCGGGGGGGAGATGTAATCATGCAACGGCGGCAATTCGTGAAAAGTATGCTGATGACAGGCGGTGCTCTGGCTTGGCGGCCTGTCTTCGCGCAGGGCTCGTCTGCTGACACACCTGCTGCGGAGGTCAAGCGGGTGCTGGTGATGTTCAAGTGCCATCTCGACGTGGGATTCACGGACACTCAAGCCGGGGTGATGCGCCTCTATTTCGACCGCTATTTCCCCCGAGCCATTCAAGTGGCCGGTGCATTGCGGCAGGCGGGCGAAGATCGCTACGTGTGGACGACCGGATCCTGGCTGCTCTATGAATATCTCGAACAAGCCTCGAGTGAGCAGCGCCGGCGCGTGGAGCAGGCGGTTGCCGCCGGGGCCTTGGCCTGGCACGCCCTGCCATTTTCGTGGGAGACCGAAATGCTGGACCACTCCATGATCGTGGGAGCTTTAGGCCTCTCGCAGTCGCTCGACCGGCGCTTTGGCCGCATCACCACGGGCGCCAAGATGAGCGATGTGCCGGGCCACTCGATCGGGATCGTGGGCCCGCTGGCCGAGAATGGCGTCAAGCTTCTGGACATCGGCGTGAACGGGGCCAGCACTCCGCCCGACGTGCCGGCGTTATTTGTGTGGAAGGATGCGGCGGGAGCTTCTCTCATCATGATGTATCACCACAAAGGCTACGGCGGCGTGGTGCGTGTGCCGGGATCGGACCTTGCCATCGATGTGGCGATGCGCGATGACAACGGCGGCCCGCACTCCGTAGAGGAGGTCAAGAAGATCTACGCGGGTTTGCGAAAACAGTTCCCCAACGCCAAGGTGACCGCCGCCAGCCTAAGCGAGATCGCCAATGCGGTTGAGCCCCACCGCGGCAGTCTGCCCGTCGTGACGGAGGAAATTGGCGATACCTGGATTTACGGAGTACCCAGCGACCCGGTGAAGGTGGCACGCTACCGGGAAGTGGCGCGCTTGCGGCGTGAGTGGCTCGCCCAAGCGAAGTTTCGCGCCGGAGACAACACCGATCTCGCTTTGCTCCGCCGGCTTCTCCTCGCGGTCGAACATACGTGGGGCGTGGATACGAAGCGGCTTAAAGACTACGACCACTACACGCCGAAGGACCTGGCGAAAGTGGTTGGCACGCCGAAATTCCGCTGGGCGGAAACCAGTTGGGCCGAAAAACGCAAAGATATTGACGAGGGAATTACAAACCTTCCCGAACCTTTACGAGCCCAGGCGCTCCAAAACGTTCGCGCCTTGCAACCGGTGGAACCGGAGCATAGCGGGCTCGAACTGCACCCGGCCGGGACGGAAATCGAAACCACCCACTTCACAGTGGCGCTGGACCCGAAAACCGGCGCGATCTGCCGGTTGCGCGCCAAGGGGGCCGGCCGCGAGTGGGCCTCGCCAGAACAGCCGCTGGCGTTGTTTGCGTACCAGACGCTCTCCAAGGCGGACTACGATCGCTTTATCGCAAGCTACATCACCGCCAAAACCTGGTGGGCTCCGATGGACTTCGGCAAGCCGCACATCGATAAATTCGGAGCGCAAAGCCGGATATGGTTGCCGAAGCTCGCCCATTGTTGGGCGGGCAAAGTCGAGGCCGGCCAGCGCATTCTTGCCGAATTGCAGATTGAAGATGCGGAAGCGGAGCGCTCGGGACTTGTAGCCTGGCCACAGAAGCTGTATGTCGAGCTGTTCTTAGGGGAGGCTGAGCCCTTGGTAGAGGTCCGTTTCAGTTGGTTCGGAAAAGCAGCCAACCGGCTTCCGGAAGCAATGTGGCTCAGTTTCCTGCCGCAGGCGCCTGACCCGCACGGCTGGAGTCTCGAAAAAGTGGATCGTTGGATATCGCCATTTGATGTTGTGCGGGGAGGAAACCGGCACATGCACGCGGTTTCAAACGCAATCCGGTACAAAGACGCGCAAGGAGAGTTTGCCATTGAGACCTTGGACGCGCCGGTGGTGGCTTTGGGAGAGAAGTCACCTATCGCCTATTCCGATGCGCAACCCGATCTGGCCGGCGGGTTCCACTTCAGCCTCTTTAACAACGCCTGGGGCACGAATTACGTTCAATGGTTCGGCGAGGATATGCGCTTTCGCTTTGTTTTACGTGCGGGAAGTGGGACGTAGGGGGGGGCCTTGGGGCCGCCCCTGGGACATCCACAAGAACGTCTGTAGGAATTTGCGATGTGTCATCCTGAGCGAAGCGAAGGATCTCTGCAGTTGTTCGTAGGCCATCGAACCAAGGGGAACTGCGGAGATCCTTCGCTTCGCTCAGGATGACAGGCGGCCGATTATTTCACAGCTTCCAAGGGTTGCCCCTACACGCGAGACGACCGTTTGAGAGGAGATTCCATGTCAGTTTCACGAAGGGGTTTTCTGAAGAGTTCGATTGGTGGTGCTTACGCGGCGGCAGGAGAGCTTCGGGGATTGGCAGCCCATCCTACGGGCATCGCTGCCGCGGTCGCTGCTCACGCCAGTAGCGCAGCCGACGCGCCTCAGGGTTCGGCAAGCGCTGCTCTGGAGTATACGCGCGGCGTTGGAGTTTACCCGGGCGACCCGCGCGAGGACTTCGCACCGAGGCTCGTGCCCGACACATCCTCAACGTACCGCAACCTGGCATTGCACCGGCCCGCGTACCACTCGAGCAGTTATGACTACAACCTTACCGCTCAGCTTGTGACCGATGGGATCAAGGATACGCATCCCCCCGAGTGGGTGGGGACATCGCTAAGCTTCCGCGGCGTGCTCCCTAAGACCCAGCGCGAGTACTTTCTCGATCACAACGCGGTCACCGTTGTCGACTTGCGCGGGCCTCGTCCTTGGTTGCAGGTGCAACTTGGAGGTGGAGAGCGCGCGCCGGTGATCGACCGGGTTGAAGTGCTCTTTATGGCGCCAGGCGAGTTGAAACCTGAGAACGTGAGTGTTTCCGTTTCGGTTTCCGAGGATGGACGCGAATGGAAGGAAGCGGGCAAAGTCACGAACCCTCAGCGGGCTACTCTCACCGGAGGCCCGACGGGTTTTGAGCGAGGAGGCGCGGTGTTTCAGCCCTCCATTCCGCTCCAAGCAGCTTCCGAGAACCGCTTCTATCGCCTTGAGTTCGAGGCTGCGAACGCCTCGCCCATGGCGTTTTATATGCAATGGCAAGTCGCCGAAGTGGCCTTTTACAACCAGAACCAGAGGGTCGAGATCGGCGGCCCTTACAGGTTTACCAGTGCCTGGATGAGCGCCGGTTTGAGTGAGGAGTGGGTCTACGTTGACTTGGGTGCGCGCTGTGAGTTCGATCGGGTGACGCTGTATTGGATCGCCCGTGCGGCGGAGGGCTCTCTCCAGGTCTCCGATGACGCAAAGAGTTGGCGGGATATTCAACCGCTGCCTGAGGGGCCCGGGAACACGGACGACCTTAAGCTCGCGCAGCCCATCCAGGGCAGATATGTGCGCGTCCTGATGACCCGGCCCACGTCCGTGGACGGATACATGCTCAGCGAGATGGAGGTCTACGGGCGTGGTGGGTTTGTGGCGCAACCGAAGCCCGCGCCCGCCAGCCGGCCTGGAGAGCGACTTGACCTGGCGGGGGGTGCGTGGCGCGTGCAACGAGCTTCGCTTGTGACCGCCGACGGGGCAGCCCTTTCGAAAGTGGGATGGGCGGATGGCGATTGGATTGTCGCCACCGTGCCAGGCACGGTTCTCACCTCCTATTTGAATATCGGCGCAATTCCAGATCCCAACTACGGTGAGAACCAGTTGTACATTTCCGATTCGTTTTTCTGCGCGGATTTCTGGTATCGAAAGGAATTCATGGCGCCGGACTTGCCCGCAGGCAAGCGTGCCTGGCTGAATTTCGACGGGATCAACTGGAAAGCGGACGTCTTCTTGAACGGCGAAAAACTTGGCCGCATCGAAGGCGGCTTCATGCGTGGGCGTTTCGATGTTACCGGCCGATTGCTCGCCGGGGCCAAGAACGCGCTGGCAGTTCGCATCGAGAAGAACGACACGCCGGGAAGCACCAAGCAAAAGACCTTGGAGGACCCGGGAAAGAACGGCGGCGCGCTCGGATTAGATAACCCGACCTATCACGCGTCGATTGGCTGGGACTGGATTCCCACTGTTCGTGGCCGCGATATCGGCATCTGGGGCGGCGCCTACATCAGCTTTACCGGGCCAGTGACTCTCGAAGACCCATTTGTCAAAAGCACCTTGCCGCTGCCTGAAACGACGCGGGCCGATGTGAGTATCGAAGTCAAACTCGTCAACCACACGCCGCGGCCGGTGGCGGGGATTCTGCGCGGACGTTTGGGAGATTTGCACTTTGAACAACGCATTACGGTGGGCAGCTCCGCAGCCACGAACGTGAAGTTCGATCCCACGAACACGACGGCGCTGCGGCTCGAGAATCCTAAGCTCTGGTGGCCGGCCGGCTACGGCGAGCCCCACCTGTACCCAGTCGAACTGAGCTTCCAGACTCGGGACAAGAAAGTATCGGACCAGCGGACATTCGACGCCGGCATCCGCCAAATGACTTACAGCGAAGACGGCGGCGCTCTGCGGATCTGGATCAACGGGCGGCGATTTATAGCGCGGGGAGGGAATTGGGGCTTCGGTGAGTCCATGCTGCTCTATCGCCGGCGCGAGTACGACGCTGCGGTCCGCTATCACCGGGAAATGAACTTCACCATGATTCGCAACTGGGTGGGGCAGATCGGCGATGAAGAATTCTTCGCCGCTTGTGACCGCCACGGCGTCATGGTCTGGCAGGAGTTCTGGCTTGCGAACCCTTACGATGGGCCCGATCCGAAAGACGACGACATGTTCATGCGAAATGCGCTTGATTCGGTTCGGCGCTTTCGAAATCATCCCTCCATCGGCATTTACTGCGGCCGCAACGAGGGTAACCCGCCCAAGCCGCTTGACGACGCTATCCGCAAAGTCCTGGCCGAAAATCATCCCGACATCCACTACATTTCCAATTCGGCCTTTGGCGTTGTGGGGGGCGGCGGGCCGTATATGGCCATGCCGCTCAGCTTCTATTTTACGGGCGGCGCGCATACGAAGCTGCACAGTGAGATGGGCATGCCGAACATTCCCCCGGTCGAAAGCGTGCGCGCGATGATGCCCGGATCGGCGCAGTGGCCGCAGAGCCTCGACTGGGGTCTTCACGATTTCACCTTGACCGGCGCGCAAGGCGGCGAAAGTTTCAGGAACGCGATCGAGTTCGGCTACGGCGGCGCCGACAACCTCGACGATTGGGTTTCACTCGCCCAATTCCTCAATTACGAGGGTTATCGCGCCATGTTTGAGGGGCAGGGCAATCACCGCATGGGACTTTTGCTCTGGATGAGCCATCCCTGCTGGCCCTCCTTCGTTTGGCAAACCTACGACTATTACTTTGAGCCGACGGCTGCCTATTTTGGGTGCAAAAAGGGTTGCGAGCCGCTCCACATCCAGTGGAATCCCGTGACCGAGAGCATCGAAGTCGTCAATAACAGCGGTGGAAATGTGCAAGGTCTGACGGCTGCCGCCGAGGTCCTGGGCATGGACGGAAAGAAACAGTGGGAGAAGTCTGTCACTCTGGACAGTCAAGAGGACAGCGCCAACTCGTGCATCAAGATGGAGTATCCGTCCGGGCCGACTTCGCTGCGTTTCCTGCGCCTGTCCTTGGCACGCGGAGCTGACACGATCTCGACAAACTTCTATATGCGGGGTCCTGCGGAAGGCAACTATCGAGCCATTCGACAGTTGCCGAAGGTTAAGCTGGAAGCGTCCACGCGCGCTATGCGCAAGGAGAGTCGGTGGCAGCTAACCACCGAGCTGCATAACCCCTCCGATTGGCCGGCGTTGATGGTCCGCTTGAAAGCAGTGCGGGAAATGAGCGGCGACCGCATCCTGCCTGCAATTTATAGCGACAACTACATCGCCTTGATGCCCGGCGAGCGCCGGACGATTCGAACCGAACTCGAACACGCCGACACCCGGGGCGAGACGCCGCGGATCGTGGTAGAAGGCTTCAACGTGCGGATGTAGGGTCGGCAGGCAGCGCGACTAGATCTCGGCGTCAGGCGGCTTCAGCAATTCCTCTTCGGGCTCGATGTGCACCAGCACCTTGGCGACGCGATCGACCTCAGTGCGCACGCGATCCTCCACCTCGTGGGAGATGCCATGTCCCTTGCGGACACTGATTTCCCCTCGTGTTACGACATGAAGTTCGACGTAGTACCGGAATCCCACCTTTCGCACGAAGCATTTATCGAGCCCGATGACTCCGGGAACCGCGGTTGCGACACGGCGTACCTGCTCTTCGATGTCGGGAGAAGGCGCGGTGTCCAGAAGTTCGGCCAGGGGCGGTCGGAGTTGGCGTCCGGCGTTGAAGAGAATCACACATGAAGCGCAGAGTGCAGCCCAATCATCGGCGGCGTAGTTATTCGTCCAAAGCGCAACGGAGATTCCGATGAAGGCGAATGCGGAGGTTATGGCGTCGCTGACATGATGCCAGGCGTCGCTGCGGACGGCGGTGCTCTGGATCTCATCAGCGACAGAAGAGACGAAGCGGGAGAGCAGGATCTTCACCACAACCACGCCCAGTAGAACCCACAGCGTGTAAGCCCTGGGAAGCGGATGAGGAGTGCGAATCCGGAAGTAGCTCTCGATTGCGATTGTGACGCCGGCTACCGCCAGGGCCAGACTTACAACCACCGCCGCAATGGGTTCCGCTTTACCATGCCCATAGGGATGATCTTTGTCCGGAGGTTTGATCGCCACACGGAGACCGAAGTAGACGGCGGAGGAACTTAACACGTCCGCGAGCGATTCGATTCCGTCGGCGACCAGCACAAAGGAGTGCCCGAGTACTCCGGCGACACATTTGCACATCGCGAGAGCGAAATTCGAGGCGATGCTCACGAGCGACGACTTCAGCCCACGTTGCACCTGACGTTCGACTTTAAGAGCTTCTGCCATTGTGGGGTTGCACAAAACGCTTTGTGCGTAACGAATACTCCCCCGATTCTATTACCAATGCCCGCGAATCACAATTAGGGCTTTCGGCGATGGCCGGAATTGTATTCCGATTCGAAAACGCCTATAGCGTCAAGGCAACGTGATTCAGGTGCGGTTTAAGAGCGAGAGCGACGAGGCGGATTGGTGGGCCAATTCGACGGGACGGGCGTACGTCAAGCAGCCATCCGCGGGGGAGGCATCGGCCACCAGACGCTGCTCAAGATGCTCGTGCACGAAGGCCTGGCGCGCGAAGCCCGCGGCCAGTGAAATACGCAGCGGGACGTGTCTCTACCCAAGAGCTTACCCGCTACGCACCGACAGCAGCGCTAACGCTGTGTCCCAGCCGTGTGCACACACAGTAATGTTCGTCTCCCATGGCTGCCCGCTCACGCCGCAGAGTGCTTGGCAAGTGGCATTTTCAAGTGGTTTGCCTCCCGTTGAGCGTCCACGACAGTGAGAGCGGCAATATCGACGATCTCTTCCACGGTCGAGCCGCGTTGCAACACATGGACCGGTTTCGAGAGTCCCATCAGAATCGGGCCAAGAGCTTCCGCGCCGCCGATTCGCAGCATGAGCTTATAGGCCACGTTGCCGGCTTCAAGGCTGGGGAAGACCAGAACATTGGCCTTCTGCTTCAGGCTTGAGAAGGTGTATTCTGACAGTAATTCGGGGACTACCGCCGTATCCGCCATCATCTCCCCGTCCACCATGAGCTTGGAATTGCGCCGCTTCACGATTTCGGTGGCTTGGCGCACCTTTTCGGTTAAGGGGTGCCGTGTGCTGCCGAAGTTGGAAAATGACAGCATCGCCACCCGAGGCTGGAGGCCGAAGCTTTCGGCCACCTCCGCTGAAAGCAGGGCAATCTCCGCGAGATCTTCCGCACTGGGTTCGATGTTGACGGTGGTGTCGGCAAAGAGGAAGATGTCCCGTTTGGTCACGATTACGTAGAGGCCGGAAACTTTGTGAACGTCGGGACGTGTGGCGATGATTTGAAGCGCGGGGCGGATCGTGTCCGGATAATGTTGCGAGACGCCCGCGACAAAGCCGTCCGCGTCGCCCATGTGAACCATCATGGCGCCAAAGTAGTTGCTGTTGGCCATCAATTCCCGCGCCTCGCTGCGGGTGATGCCTCGGCGCCGGCGCAACCGGTAGAACTCCTCCGCGTAGGCGTCTAACCTGGGTGAGTGGGCCGGCTCGATGATCTCCGCGCTGACCTTGTTGCACAGGTCAAGTTCCTCAGCCATTTTCCTAATTACTGCCGGACGACCCAGCAATACCGGGTCTGCAATCCCCAAGTTGGTAAGTTGACAACTGGCGCGGATGATCTTCTCGTGTTCGCCCTCGGAAAAGACGATGCGCTTGGGGTCGGCCTTCGCTCGCTGGCGCACGCTGAACGTGACTTCATGGGTGCGCCCCAGGCGGCGAAAGAGTTGTTCTCGATATTGTTCGATATCAACCTTCACCTGCGCCACTCCGCTCTCGATGGCTGCCCGAGCCACTGCAGAGGCTTCGTACAGCAGCACGCGGGGATCGAAAGGTTTGGGAATGATGTAGTCCTTCCCAAAGTGCAGGTGTTTGACTCCGTAGGCGCGCAGCACCATGTCGGGAACGTCTTCCTTCGCCAGTGCCGCCAGAGCGCGCGTCGCCGCAACTTTCATTTCTTCATTGATGGCGCGCGCTCGAACGTCCAGCGCGCCGCGGAAAATAAACGGGAAGCCGAGAACATTGTTGACCTGGTTGGGACGGTCGGACCGTCCCGTGGCCACGATTGCATCTTCCCGGGCCTCTTTCGCGTCTTCGTACCCAATCTCCGGCACCGGATTGGCCATGGCGAAAATGATGGGCTGATCTGCCATCGAACGCACCATATCCTGCGTCACGATGTTGGGGCCGGAGAGGCCGCTGAATACGTCCGCTCCCTTCATGGCTTCCGCCAGGGTTCGCGCCGAGGTCTTGGAGGCGAAGCGAGCCTTGTAGGGATTCATGCCTTCGCCACGCCCTTCGTAAATCACGCCCTTAGTGTCACAAAGAATGATGTTCTCCCGCTTCATCCCCAATCGAACGTAGTGCTCTGCGCAGGCAATTCCAGCCGCGCCCGCGCCGCTGATTACCATCGTGATCTTCGCGATATCTTTTTCCACGACTTCCAGAGCGTTCAGCAGGGCAGCGCCAGAGATGATGGCCGTCCCATGCTGGTCGTCATGGAAGACGGGAATAGACATGGTGCGACGCAGTGCTTCCTCGATGTGGAAGCATTCCGGGGCTTTGATGTCTTCCAGGTTGATGCCGCCGACGGTCGGCTCGAGCAGTTGGCAGAAGCGGATGACGTCGTCGGGATCCTCCGAACCTACTTCGAGGTCGAACACATCGATATCCGCGAAGCGCTTGAAGAGTACACCCTTGCCTTCCATGACTGGCTTGCCGGCCAAAGCGCCAATATTCCCAAGGCCCAATACCGCCGTGCCATTCGATACCACCGCAACGAGATTCCCCTTCGCCGTGTAGTCGAAGGCACGCTCGGGGACTTTCTGAATTTCCAGGCAGGGTTCCGCCACGCCCGGTGTATAGGCGAGGCTTAAATCCCACTGTGTCGCGCAAGGCTTGGTCGCTACGACCTCGATCTTCCCCTTGCGCCCCTGGCTGTGATAATTCAAAGCATCTTGTTTGTGAATTTCCAAAAGCTTCCTCCTCTGCGGGGGCTTGAAGTGACGCTGCCCAGTGGCACACGCCCGGCTTAGCGGTCCAGATAAACGTTGATGAGTTGTAATCGCGTCGCATCCAGCGCCCGCTCGACCACCGGCGACCAGTGCTTCAAGAGATGATAACCAAAATCATGATCCTGCTCGGCCTTGCCGCGCAGGCATTGGCCGTCGATCTCAAAGGCCCGTGTCGCCTCAAGGACCCGTGCAGAGAACCTGTATTTGTGGGGTGGGAACAGCCACGACCATCCCAATACCTCATCCGCGCCCACCGTCAGGACGGTGAGCGAACCGTGCCGCTCGGAGGTCATCTGGAGCGCTACTTTCCCCTGACGAACCAGGTAGAATCTTCTGGCTTCTTCGCCTGCACGGAAAACAATTTGTCCCGGCTTAAAGCGAACGTCGGAAGTGCACCCAGCGACGAGTTTAACGTGCGCCTCTGAAAAGCCTTCGAAGAACCGATGCTCTGCTAAAACTCTTTCTTCTGTTGCCATGGTCCTCGTTGTGTCCTTTCTGGTGCCTCTTTCGCAGTTGAGGCCTTCAAAATCTGAGGGAGCCGGGCAGTTCGTTGGGCAGGAAGATTTTCAAAAACGGTCACGGACTCTCGGATTGTGGTGCGCTGCATGATAACGGCCTTGTGAATTTCAATCTCCACCAAGCACGCGCGAGTAAGGATACCGTGAATTCCCGCAGTTGGGAAGCCCAAAAAGAGGCTCAAAAGAAGCGGATCGAAAGTGGCGAAAGTGGCCTGGAGCGGCATAATTGCAGGAAACCAAACCGGCCACTCCGACGTTGACAAGGAGGCGTGACGGAATGTTATCATTTTGAGGGGCTACTCTATTGCATGCATCATTGCCGGACGCCGCTGGCCCCGCGTCGACCGTTCGGGCAATACACGCCGGCTCAGCCCCAAGGAGTGTCGCATGGAAAATCTTCAGAACATTCTGACTGCTCATCCATTTTTCACGGATTTCCCACCGCAGTACCTCGAACTGGTTGTAGGCTGTGCCTCCAACGTTCGCTTCGCGCCCGGGGAATTCATTTTTCACGAGGGAGAAGATGCCGGCAAATTCTACCTTATTCGGGAGGGCAAAGTCGACCTGTCCATCGTTTCCGAACGCCGCGGTCCGCTCAACATCGTCACTCTTCGAGAAGACGATATTCTTGGCTGGTCGTGGCTGTTTCCGCCTTATCGATGGAGGTTCTCGGCCCGAGCCGTCGAGCCTACTCGCGCTTTTGCGATGGATGGGCAATGCCTGCGCGGCAAGGCTGAGCAGGATCACGACCTCGGCTATGAGCTCTTGAGGCGGTTCTCGCGTGTATCGGAAAGCCGCCTGGACACCATGCGGTTGCAACTCACCAAAGTTTACGAGAACACCTGAGACTCTTATTTTCCCCGCTGGTCATGCTTTAGAACGTGTGAAGCAATTCAGAAGGTGTCATCCTGAGCGAAGCGAAGGATCTCTATAGTTGTTCGTAAGCCATTGAACCACGGAAAACTGCGGAGATCCTTCGCTTCGCTCAGGATGACAGGCGGTTGATTTCTTCATGGCTTCTTTCGGCCCTCCGCAAGCTGCCGCGAGATTTCCTTCACTTTCCCGGCAAGGCTCGGCAGCCTGGCAAGGTGGGCGTAGACTTTCTTGAATTCGTCTAGAGGTCGGGCGGGGGTCCCCCAGACCTTGGTTCCTTTACGTATCGTCCCGAAGATGCCAGCCTGTCCTCCGATCATCGCTCCCTCTTCGATGCGAATATGATCCGCAACCCCCACCTGGCCGCCCATCACCACGTAATCGCCGATTTCCGCGCTGCCCGAAATGCCTGTCTGCGCGGCGATCACGCAGTGCCGCCCCACTTTCACGTTGTGCGCAATTTGAACCAGGTTGTCGATCTTGGTACCTCGACCGATCACGGTTACGCCCAAGGAACCACGATCCACCGTGCTGTTGCTGCCGATCTCGACGTCGTCCTCGATGACTACGCTGCCCCGTTGGGGGAACTTCTCATAATGACCGTCGGCGAAGACGTAACCGAAACCGTCGGACCCAACCACGACTCCGGAGTGAAGGATCACTCGGTTGCCGATTCTTGCTTCCGGGTAGACGCACACCCGCGGGTAGAGCGTGCATTGCGTGCCCACCCGGACGCCCTCGCCTAAGTAAACCCCAGCCCCAAGGTACGTGCCCTGTCCAACTTCGACGCCTGACTCGATGACCACGCACGCGGAAACGGCCACGTCTTCAGCCAGGCGCACGTCGGCGGCAACGACTGCCGTGGGATGCACGCCCGGCGGGAATTTGCGGGGCGGACTAAGGGCTTGGGCCGCCCGGACAAAAGCCAACTTCGGATTCGCGACCCCGATCGTTGTGCGTCCCGGCAGAGAGCAATCCGCCGGTACGAGAACGCACCCGGCCTGGGATGCGGCTACCAATTCAAGAGACTTCGCGTCCTCAGCAAATGTCAATTCTCCTGGGCCGGCGGTTTCCAGCCCTGCCACCTCCTGAACCTCTCGGTCCGCCTCTCCGTGCAGCGTTCCCCGCAGCAATCGTGCCAGCTCCGAGATCTTCATAATGAACCTCGATAGGACGGTTGACAGTAGTCAGTTCTCAGCCGACAGTTGCCTGCCGTCGACTCCGGGCCTTCACTGCCCGCCGCCTACGGCCTCCTGATCCGCCTGTCTCCTAGAGCGGATAGAGCGGCGCGGAGCCTGGCGGGCGCGTCTTCCACCGGCGGTGGACCCAAAGCCAGTGATCGGGGAAGCGGCGGATGTAGTCTTCGAGCAGGCGGGTAAAGTTCGCGGTATTGACCAGGATTTCCTCTTCCGGGTTCTGGCAAGTGATCCATTCGACAGGATCGAATCGCAGCCGATACTTCTTGAGCTTAGGGTCCCAGATGACTAACCCCAGAACGATGGGCACACCAGTCTTCTTCGCCACCCGTGCGGGGCCTGTGGTGGTGCAGGCGGGCATGCCGAAGAAGTTCACAAACTCCCCTTCGCCGGGCAGCATATTTTGATCGATCAGCACGCCGACTGCATCGCCGCGGCCGAAAGCGCGCAGCACGCCGCGCGCAAAATCGCCTTTCTCAATAGGCTTTCCGCCGCCCAGGCATCGGTAGTGGTTGATCAGCTCATCCATGAGCGGGTTATCCAGGGCGCGCACCACGAAGTCGCAGGGATAGCCGTACACCCCGTGAGCGAAAGAACTCAGCTCCCAATTTCCGAAGTGGCCAGTAAGAAAAAGCACGCCTCGGCCTTGACTTTGGGCCTGCGCATAGTTTTCAAATCCGTCATAGATGATCAACTTCTCGATGTTACTGCGGTTCCACTGCGGAAAATGCGCGAAGTCCGCCAGCATCCTGCCGAAGTTACGAAACAAGCCGAATAGCACCTTCCGGCGTTGGCTCTCTGGCCAATCAGGGAAAGCAAGCCTTAGATTGGTGAGGCCCACTTTCCGTAAGCGCGGCCAGACCCAGTAGCTCAGAAACGCGAGAAACGCGCAGAGCGCCCGCGTCAAGGGGTGCGGCAGGAAGCCAAGAATTTTCAGTAGGCCGACGGCCGCGTAGTATTCCATCCGATGTCGCAGGGAGGGACGCGGGGACGCAAGGACGGGGTTCGCCCGCGACGGTGGGGTAGCGGAATTGGTGGTTGTAGGCGGGCCCATGCCCTGTTGTACTCCCAGCGGGCGCAAAAACTCGGTCGCGGGCACCAGTTTACTTTCCACCGCCGATGCCAACGCGCGTTTTCAACCCCAGAGTAAGATTCTCCGGGAAGGTCCTGCGCGCCAAAATGGTACCATAACCCAATTTATAACCCGCAAGAACTTTTCTTTTTCGGCCCCTTGCTCCAATAGTAATTAGGTTATACTTGCATCGTTTTTGTTATGGCCGGGAGGCATTGTGGACGTCCGGCGCCCGGCACCGCGGGATGGCCTGCGCGACCTGAGATTCCGCTCCGGCGATCCAAAGGGAACTGCTGTGGGGTCTGAGATCATCGATATTCGCCGCTTTGAGCTATCGGCCTTCTCAGAGCTGTTGGATGCCGAAGCGCGTGCCTGGAGCGAAGACCTCTATTGGGATTTCACGTCCTCGGCCCGCGTGATTTCCAACTGCCTGAAGGAGAAACGTCTCTCGGGGTATGCTCTGGTTCAGGACGGAGTCGTTCGCGGCTACTGCTTCTTTTTCTGCGATGGTGAGAAGGGTCTAGTGGGGGACTTGTTCGCCGGCCCGCCGCCCGCAGGTTTGGACGAGGCCCTGCGCCTGCTGGAGCACTCCAACGAAACCCTCCTGGCTACTCCTGGCCTGCGGCGCGTGGAAGCGCAACTCCCGCACTATAAATTCGAAGAGCTGGAAAGCAACTTCATTTCCTGGAATTACGAGGGCTATCGGCGCCGCTTCATGGCGTTGTCCCTTCCCGATTGGCGCTCCCAGGCCTTACCCGGGTCCAGCCAGAATGGACCTGCGCGGCAAGTCGCCCCGCGCTTGGCTGATTATTGTATCCTGCCCTGCGAAAAGAAACACGCTCGCGAGGCCGCAGAACTGGTTTTCGGCGCCTATCACAACCATGTCGATGCGGCAATCAATGACCAATACAGCTCTCTCGATGGGGCCAGGCGGCTCATCGAGAACATCCTCCATTACCAGGGTTGCGGAGAGTTTATGGAGCAAGTTTCCAAAGTCGCCGTGCATCGCCAAACCCGCCAACTCGGCGCGGTGTTGATGGTGACTTGCGTGAGTTCTAGTACAGCCCACATTCCCCAAATCGCTGTCGCCAGGACGGTGCAAGGGTGCGGGCTGGGGACAGCCTTGCTGGAATCTGCGTTCAGCGACCTGACGAGGGCAGGCTACCAGCGCGTTTCCCTAACTGTCACCGACCTCAATTCCCGGGCGCTACGTCTTTACGAGCGCCTCGGGTTCAGAACCTTTCGCACCTTCGGCGCCTTCGTCTTTAACAGGTTAAAGTAGGATCCGGAAGTCGGGATTCTGGGGTCGTAGGGGCGGCCCTTTTTGGCCGCCCTGGGCAACCACAAGGGTTGCCCGATTCCTGTTATTTGCCTTTGGCTCTGAGCAGGTCTTTCAACTCATCCATGAATTCCCGAATGTCTTTGAAATCGAGGTAAACTGAGGCGAATCGAACATATGCGACTTTGTCGAGCGCCCTCAGGCGTCCCATGACAAACTGCCCCAAATCCGCCGCCGGACGCTCCCTTTCTGCCGCTTCGGCCACCATCGCTTCTGCTTCATTAACAATCTCCTCGAGTTTCGACATCGGGACGGGCCGTTTCTCACAGGCCTTCAGCAAGCCGGTCAGCAACTTCTGGCGATCGAACTTCTCCCGCCGGCCATCCTTTTTCACCACCATGTAGGGAATCTCATCGATCCGCTCGTAGGTGGTGAACCGGCGGCCGCACTTCGCACATTCACGCCGGCGGCGTATCGTGTCTCCAAGCTTGGCCTCGCGCGAATCAACGACCTTGTCTTCCAGATGATTGCAGAAGGGACACTTCATAGGCTACGTTTTCTCCGCCAGTTGCCTCTCCTCGTCAGCCAGGGCCTCCAACTTCCTGAAGGTCAGCCCCTCGTGCACCAACAACCCGAGCCCACCCAGCAGGCAGGGAATCGACATGATCAGCCACATAATAATCGCCGCGCCGGTGGCGGTCTCCGCCGGTTGGTTATAGAGCTCATTCAAGGCCAGAATAATGCTCACCTGATAGCCGCCGCCGACCCCGGGGATCTGCACGGCCAGTCCCAGCGCGGCGCAGAACAGCACCACCGCAGAAGCCAGCCAGGAAACGTTCGCTCCGCCCCCCGGAAGGCTTCGAAATACCAGCCAGAAGATGGAGGTATTGACAAACCACACCGCCGCACTTAACACCAGGCTACCCACCAGGTCCTTCCAGCTTTGGATAACGCTCAATCCCAGCGCAAACGAGCGCAGGAAGTGCTGGAGCTTACTTAGCGCCGTTTTAGGTAAGAAGCGAAGGGCCAACAACGACCAGGCAGTTAGCGGCCGAGAGCGCAGCCAGAAAACCACCAATCCGGCGACCAGCAGGAACGCAAAAACCAGCATCGCATCCCCGCCGCGATGCAAGGCGACGAGGATGGTTGAGCCGCGCATCGTTCCAGGTTCAAGCGGCTCAAAGTTCAGCGCCGCGGCAAAGAGCAAAACAAGGAAGACCGTGTCGAAGATACGCTCCAGCAACCAAACCGCCAGCATGGCGCTCATGGAGACATTTTCTTTCTTGGCAATGTAAGCGGGACGCACGAATTCGCCGGGCCGGCCCACAAGATAGATGGAGCTGAAGCCGAGGACTTGGCCCTTCAACAGGACCCACAGAGAGGCTTTCTTGATTGGACTGAGGAAGAATCGCCACCGCCAGGCGCGCAAAAGGTAGCTGGCGAATACCCCGACCAAGGCCAACAAAAGGAGGTCCGGCTTGGCTCCGGTGATCAATGCCCACAAGCGCGACCACCGGAAACTCGCCCACTCCGGGCTTCGACTCAGGTTGTAGATGATGAATGCGATGATGATGGCTCCGATGCTCAGCCACAACCATCGCCGGTGGTCTTTTCGCATATTGGAAGCAATCTCGGCGGATTCAGCGTCCCTTCCGAGTTACTTCAAGTTTTCTGGAATCAGGAATTCCACCAGCACGAGATCGTGCCACTCGCTGCCCAGCTTGCCGTGCTTCTCGTGAATTCCAACTTCCTTCCAGCCAGTCACCTGGCAGAGTTTCCGCGCCGGCTGGTTGTCGGCCAGGATGCGCCCGATGAGCTTGTAGAACCCTCGGTCGCGCGCGATGTCCTGCATGGCCTTCATCAAATCCTGCGCCACGCCGTGCCCACGCAGGCTGCGTTCAATGTAGATGGCCAGTTCCGCAATTCCGTCATAGCAATGCCGCGGACTGTAAGGATTGAGGGAGGACCAACCCATCAATGTGTGCTTGACTTCCGCCAACAGCACCGGAAACTTGTCCGGACGCGCCGCCAGCCAGAGGTAGCGCTCTTCCGGTGAGACGTAGGTATTTTCAAAGGTCGCGCAGCGATCCTGCACTCCTTGGTTGTAGATCCGCGCGATCTCCTTTGCATCTTCAACGCGTGCCGGTCTTATTTTGAGAGGACCACTCCACTCTGCCATAGGCAACCGCCAGGAACGAGGATAACTGCCAGGATTGAATTCTACTCTGAGGCACACCGGGAGAGCAACGTCCACGTGTGTAGCAGCGTAGGATCAACCTTTGTGTTTCCGGGGAGGCCTGAAGCCACCGCTACGAGAACAGGCCCCCCAGATTCAAAACTACCACTGCTAGAACCATCGCGGACACTCCCAGGGCCAATAACCCCCGAGTGCGTGGCGAGGTCGATTTCCATTCTCCCGCGAAAACTCCCAGCACAGTGGACGACAAAACGCTCATGGTTAAGAATAAGGTGAATCCCGCTGAGCTTCCGAACCTGCCGACCAGAGTCACTCCCGCCCCGTACAACAAGAGCCCCGAAAGCCAGATCACGGCCATCATGACGCCCAGCAAGGCTTCTTTCGGCCAGCCTTTCTGCCAGAATGCCGCGAAGGTACGATTACGAAAGAGCCGATAAAGACAATAGCAAAGATTGGCAATCGAACCGGCGCCAAAGACCAGCGCCCAGACCCCATAACCCGCCGTCAGCGGCGAGGAGCCGGAGTCAATACTTTTGCGGATGATATCGCCGCTGAAAGCATAACCGAGGTTAAAGCTTGACCCAACCACACCCGTGAAGATGCAAAGCGCGAGCCCCACCTTGAAACTTCCTCCTGAGGCGGCCTGGGCAGGATTCTCGCTACGCTGTTCCTTCTCCCGGTTGCGGCTCGCGAGCGAATACATGATTAATCCCGCAAAGAGAATGGGCAGGCTGCAAAGGAGAAAAATGCCGCGCGCCCGGAACAGGTCTGCCGGACTCAGGACCAGAAGCGGAACCAAGGCTCCTGAAAGACAAGCCAACCCGGAGACCACCGATACTGCAACCGCCAACCCCACGGCCTTGAGGCTCAAGCCATAGGTCACTTGCGAGATTCCCCAGAAAAAGCCGAACGTCACGCGCCAGCACCACAACGCGCGTTGGCACACCCGCATAGACCTCCGTAAGATGCGGTACAAATCCGAATGCCATAACCCAGGGCAATAAGAATATTCCCACTACCGAGAATACGAACCAGGTGTTTTCCCAATTCCAATGGCGGGTATATTTCATGGGCAGCGCGAAACCGCCATTAAGAATGCCGCTGACAAAAATGATTGCCATCCCCAACCAAAACTGTTCAAGCATGATTATTCCTTTCCAGTTTGCTCCGTAGGAGCCTTCCTACTGGCCGCCGTGCGCAATCACACGGGTTGCCCGTAGAAGAGGCCATGCTACTTGTCTTAAACGCTCACTTCGATCCATTCCAGGGGCGTGCCATCCTCGTCCCGCTCGCGCAGAGGCAAGCGCAGCGTACCTTCTCGAATGTCGAGGCGTCGATACTTGGTTTTCCCTCCGAAATAGTGTTCGGTACAGGCGGCTTCGGAAGTTTGCCCACCGCTGCGTTGAATGACTAACTCCCCATCACCATAAGGAACCACGCCCAGCTTGGCTGCCGTGGCGACGCCATCCCTGGTTCTTGAAGCGGCAACAACGGAGGCGGTCGTCCGAACGATGTCGCGGAAACTCGCCGGGCCCAATTGCCCATTGAGGCGGCGGGTGCGAAGGGCGACGCCGACCAATTCACGGCCTTCGAAGCGCGCCCAGGAGGCTGAGTGCGCACCACGCGTTGCGCCCAGATATTCGGCGTCGACCGGCTCGATGCTAAAGGAGTTGGAAGCCCGCAACACCTGGGAGAGTCCATTGTATTTCGCTATGCGGGCGGGCGTCGGCATGGAGTCCCGCTCGTCCCCAACAAAGCTGTTGAGCGATCCGAGGGTACCGATCAAGGCGGAGTCAAACCAGATCTCCGGCATGCTCACCCAATCGTACCCGCCAGAACCGTACGTCGGCACTCCGATCTCGCCTAACAGGCTGGAAAAGAAGAATCGCCGGTTGGCTTCCCAATCATACTCGCCCGCTGCCATAAAGAGGTCATCCGGACTGTGCAGGTCGAGATATTCGATGAACAGCGGCGAAAGGCAGTAGTACATCACTACTTGGTCGGGATTTGCCTCCCGCATGCCTCCTACCACCACCTCGAGCCCTTTCAGCATCAAACGCTCGCCCGCCCAAGCCATGTTCCGGGGCGCTGCCAGCGATAAGGGCGGAAGTTCGTAGCCGAAATCGAACTTCACCAAGTCCGGTTTGTAACGCTCGGCGAATTTTCTGGCCCGCGCCCGTAGAATCTTTTCGACCGCTGGCTGCGTGAAATCCAAAATGTAATACTTCGAGTCACCCTCACCGGCGGTCACCGGTTTTCCATCTGCTTTTTGCAGCATATGCGAAACATTCAAGCCCATGTCTGCAGGATCCTGGCAGCGCATGAAGGCAGCCCAAAGGCCGAAGTGCCGGCCATCAGTTCGAACCTGTTCGCGGAACTCGTCGAAGTGAGGGAATCTCTCCCCGGAGTGCTCCAGGTTGCCGTATTTTCCTTCCCACTTATCGTCGATGACAAACATTCCCGCCTTCATCCCCGAGGCCTTCAAATCGCTGTAGAAGGAACGCACGGTGGCTTCGTCGAGGTTTGCTCCCGCCTTCTCGATCGCTACCTCCGCCCCCCAGCAGTTGAACTGCGTCGACAGGACCACGGCATTCTTGCGCTCGGAGTTGCCCTTCTTTTTGATGATCCCCGCCCCTACCAGGCCCCGGTAATACGCGCGGATCGCCTCATAGTAGTTCGTCCCGCGCGCCCAAAGCAATCTCGCACCCAGAGTGAGTTTCCCTGGCCCGCGCAGATTCCCCCAAAGATCGCTGCGGTAACTCACAATCGGGCTGTGCCGCCCGTCGCGGGTTTCAAGGAAGAAGTCGCCACCCGGAAGTTCGGCGAGCCCGCAGCAAAACGCTTCAGAAAGATATTTGGTGAGGGAAGATCTGACCGCTCCCGGCTTGGCGCCATGGAAGCCGCAGAAGAAATGCGCGGGCAAGCCCCATTGCTGCAGCAGTCCTGGTGCAGGCGAAGAACCCCGTCCCAGCCAACTGGTCATGTTCAACCCCAGGTCTCCAGTGACGATGGGACTCATGGCGGGCGACTCGCTGATGCCCGGGAGAATGAGGTAGAAGTTTTCGAGTGTCGGGCTGGCTTCCTGGCCGGTTCCGCGAGCGAAGTAGTGCAGAGCCACGATGTTCTCGATCTTGGCGGATTCGTACACCACCGGTTCGAGCCAGAGAGCTTCCTCTTCAAACCGCCAGGTAACGGAGATTCTCGCGTCTCCGTTTACACCCGCATAGTTCACCGTAATGTCGCTCCCTCTTTGGTTGTGCCCCGCGACCTTTCCTGAAGTGCATTTCCGCGCTTGCTTGTCCGTTCCCGGCTGAACAATGACCGCCGGTTGAAGAATCCCGCTCGTCATCACTCGTCCCTGCCCGTCCAGGAGCCGAAACCGGTCGTCCTTCGCCGACCATTCCCAGGTGTAGTTCTTTTTCTCCACCCGGACCGGTTGTGCGCCGACATCGCTCTGGACCGCATCTGCCGGAGACGCAGAACTGTTGACGCTCTCGAGCAACAGAGATGCTGCGGAGGTTTGGATGAACCTCCGTCGACTCAATCTGGTCATTATCACTCTCCCTTCTTCCAACACACCTGGCAATGGTGCGGTCAACCCATCTCGCGCCACGATTTCCAAGGGCCACGATTTTACCCGTATTCCTTCTCTTGCGCGACCCTGAACTCGCGAGCGGCGCGGCCATCCCCCGTGCATCTGCAAAACCGGCGGTGGTGAAGCGCGTCGCCTGCGCGCAGGAGATGGGATTATGCGTTAACCCGGAAGGTGCCTGGCTGCAATTAGAGGGCGGCATCACCATGGGCCTGGGTTATGCGTTGACCGAAGAGGTTCGATTCAACGGCGGCGAGATTCTGCACTCGAATTTTGACACCTACACGATTCCGCACTTTTCGTGGTTGCCGCGAATCGAAACGGCAATCTTGGATGCGAAGGACTCGCCCTTTCAAGGCGGCGGAGAGCCTCCCATCATTTGCATGGGCGCCGTGATCGCGAACGCCATATCCGACGCGACTGGCGCGCGGTTATTGCAACTTCCCATGACGCCGGAGAGGGTCAAGGAAGTTCATTTCAAGCTTACGTCCTCTTGAGTGGCGGAAGAAATAGCCCGAGTTTATGCCCTCGCCCCTTTGGGGAGAGGGTGGCGCGGAGCGCCGGGTGAGGGCGTGAGGTCACCTAATACTGCAATCCGCAGTAGGTTCACGGCGCTACATTTTCAATCTTCACTTTGTGATTTTCGAGCAGCGTTCCTGTGGCGTGTTCCACCCCCGCCACCGCCTGCTGGTATCCAATCTGCGACTGAACCAGGCTCAACTCCGCTTGTGCCAACTGGGTTTGGGCATCCAACACGAAGAAGATCTGCGACGCTCCCAGCTCGTACTTCCGCTGCTCGGCCTCCAGGGTCTTCTGGGCCAAGTCGCGCGAAACCTTGGCGGCTGCGATCGAAAGCTCGGCCTGCTCGACCTGATGCACGGCGTTTTTGACTTCCTGCCACAATTGTTGCCCTTCCTGGCGTTGAAGGTAGAGATCCCTCCGCCTGGAAACCATGGCCTCGCCCAGGTCCGCCTGGGCAGCCCGGTTGCGGATCGGCAGCCGCAGTTGCACGGTGAAGCCGTAGCTTGGAAAGTCAAATCCTTTCATCTGAGAAAGAGTATCGACGAACCCCCCTGTGGACATCAGGGTGGAGGGAGTCGTGGCGATATTGTAGGTGTTTCCCGAGATGCCGTTGGTCGTGTAAAAGGCGCTGAGGCTGAGGTCGGGCAAGAGGTGATTATGGGCAAGCCGGATGGCGGTTTCGTCGTTGTCGATTTCCTGGCGCAGCGCTTCAAGCTCCGGCCGCCGCTCCAGCGCTTGCTGATAGGCCTGCTGGATATCCAGGGAGAGGAGGTCGCCGCGCGGTTCGACTGATTCGGTGAGGTCGAGGTCAAGCGCCCGAATGTAAGGGTCGAGGTCGGCGCCAATGACACGGCGAAATGCATCCTCAGCCTGTTTCAGACTGTACTCCGCCTGGATCACCTGCACGCGCCGCGCCGCCACCTGCGACTCAGAACGGTAAATGTCGAAGGGCGGGATGGCCCCCAGTTCAAGGGCGCGCTTGTCGCGGTCATAGCTCGCCTGGGCCTGCTCGACCGATTTTTTCAATACCACCAGGCTCTCGCGCGCCTGCAAAACGGTCAGGTATTGCTGGACCGTAAGCAGCAGCGAGTCATTCACCTGGGCTGTGAAGGTGGCGCGCGACACGTTCAGATTCCGGCGCGCAATGACCATGGGCGCGCGGTTGGGAAAGAGCCCGCGATTTCGCAGCAGCGGCTGCGTCAAAGTCACTGTACCGGCCGAGTCGATGTAGGGGTTTAGCGTCTCAAAAGCGCTGTTTGTCCCGAACTTGAAGCTGGAGAAATTGAGGTCATAATTCGTGCCGGTTTGAAACGTCTGGTTGTAATCGAACTGTGCCTGTTGGCTAAGCGTGCTGACGGTTGGTGCACCCTGAAGTTGCGTGTACGCAGGAGTCGTCACACGGCCGGCGTTGAAGCTCGAAGTGGACGTGGGATCAAACGTCGCGTAGGCGCGCTGCACCTCGAGGCGCGCGTTTTCGATGGGCAACTCGTCGAGGCGCACGTCGGTGTTGTTCAGCAGCGCCAAGCGGATGGCGTCCGCCAGAGTCAGGCGCAGCTTGCCCTCCACCACATGATCCTGGAGTTCCACGGGACCCTTTACCTGCGACGCGATGGATGGACGGTACGCCAGTTGGCGCATATAACCCGGCGTGGGGAACGTCTGTCCCGCCGCGCAGCGAACCGCGAACAGCAACATCAGCATGAATCCAGCCTGCTTCATATGAACCTCACGATTCGTAAGGTAGCGCAGACCGCCGTTTCTGCGGTCTGCGGCTCCTCGTTGGAGGAAGGCTATTCGAGGGTACGGGATGACCCGTGGCATGGACGAGCCGCGGACCGCAGAAGCGGCGGTCCGCGCTACCCCCTGGAATGATCGCGTCACGTGCAATCGGCCATCGTCAATCGACAATCGTCAATCACTCATACCGGATGGCTTCGGCGGGATCGAGGCGTGCCGCCTTGACGGCGGGATAGGTGCCGAAAATCAGGCCTACGGTGACCGACACCAGGAACGCCAGGAGGATGGACGCGAGTGTCACGATCGTTGACCAGCCCGCCAGCAGCGCGATGACGCGCGACATGCCGAAGCCGAAAACAATCCCGATCAAACCGCCGACGATCGAGATCAGTGTTGCCTCCACGAGGAACTGGCGGACGATGTCGACCCGGCGGGCTCCCACCGCGCGCCGCACCCCGATCTCGCGCGTCCGCTCGAGAATTCCGGCCAGCATGATGTTCATGATTCCGATGCCGCCCACCAGCAGTGAAATCGATGCGATGGCCACCATAACCATTTCAAAGATGCGTTGCGTGCGCTTCTGTTCCGCCAGCAGTTCGGCCGGCGCCACCACGCTGAAGTCCTTCGCCCCGCCATGCGTGTTGTTCAAAATGCCGCGCACCACGTCGGCGGTGGAAAGGACGTCCACGCCGGGCCGCATTTGCAGGTAGATCCCGTCGATGTCGTCTTTCAGGTCGCTATAGGTGTCCTCGAGCCGGTCCAACGCCGTATAGAGCGGCACGTAAATGAGGTTATTCAGGTCCTGCGTGGGGAGACCGTTCGCGGCCCCCTGCACCGTCAACTGTGGGGCCACCACGCCCACAACGTGCAGCCACTGCTCATCGACCTTCAAGTACTGCCCCAGCGGCTCGCCGTTTCCATACAGTGCCGCCCGCGCCGCGTCCCCCAGCACGCACACCGGCGCGGCGTGGTCATTCTCGTCTGCATCGAACCAGCGCCCTTCAACGACCTGCAGCCCCGCGATGTGGAGATAATTGGGCGCCACGCCGTAGGCGACCGGCATGTCGCGTTGCGGTTTAGGCAGCATCTTCGAGGGCGTGAAGCGTTTGCGCGGCGAAGTCTGGTCGATGCCGCTGATGTTGGCCTTGATCACTCGCCAGTCGCGAAAGGTCAGGCCGGAGGAGATCTTCCGCACTTTCTGAAGGTCTTGATAGTTGGTGGCTTCTTTCGCTTCCACAATCAGGTTGCGCACTCCGAGCTGCTCGATGAAGGCCATCATCTGCTGCTGGGCTCCCGCACCGATCGAGAGCATTGAGACCACGGCCGCGACGCCGAAGATCATTCCCAGCATCGTTAGTAAGGTGCGCAGCTTGTGCAGACGCAGGTTTTCGACCCCGTGCAGAAGATCGGAATTGAGGTGTGAGAAAGTCATCATGAACTTCTGACGCCAACAAGTCGGCACGTCATTCTGAGCGAAGCGAAGAATCTGCATTGGTTCGATTCGGCCCAGAACTGCAGATTCTTCGCTTCGCTCAGAATGACGGGATCGGGATGACGTGACGCCTTCAGCGCCCGCCCCCGCCTACCAGTGCCGGCTGGTTTGAGGCGCTCGTCGCGGTTTTCCTCTGCTGTTCCTCAGGATTGATTAAGGCCACCTGCGCGCCCTCGTCCACCCCTTCGATTGCCACCTGGCTTTCCGTGCGTACCGTCACTCTCACCTGCCGTGCCACGAAGTCGCCGCCGTGTTGCAGATAAACGAGCGGCTTGCCGTCTTTTTCGAAGAGCGCCTGGGGAGGGACCAACAACAGGTCCTTCGTCTGCCCTCCCTCGACAACCGCGTGCACGGTCAGCCCGGGCCGGATTCCGGATTCCGATTTATCGAGCGTGATGGAGACGTCGAACTTGCTGGTGGTGTTTCCGGACCAGGGCATGCCGCGCGAAGCCGTTCCCGCCACGCTCTCCACTTTGGCCGGGAAAATTCGTCCCGGCAGAGCGTCCACGTGCGCTTCCACGCTGGCGCCCGTATTCAGGTTGGCGCGATCGCCCTCGTCCACTTTGCACTGAACCACCATCTGCTCAAGGTTCATGACCTCAGCCACCAATGTCCCGGGCCCCACCTGGTCGCCTTCCCGATACTCGGGTAACTTCATCCCGGAAAAGTAGATTCCGCCTGACGCGCGCTCGTTCTCTTTCAAGGATACGAGGCCGTCGATGGTGGACTTAACGCTCATGCTCTGGATATTGCTTTCCGCCTGCGCCATCAAGAGGCGCGCCTTGCGCTCCTTCTCCTGCGCAACGTCTAGCGCGGCTTGATTTGAAGCAGAATGCGATTGTATGTCTTGCTGAAGCTGTGTGAGATGGCGCTTCGCCTCCTCAAGAGCCAGGAGGTTCTTTTTCCCATCAATGGCGCTCACCAGCTCGTTCTTGCTCACGTCCAACTCCGCCCGCCGCACATCGAATTTCGCCTTCAGCAACTCGACTTCGTCTTTGGCTGACTGCACCGCAGCGTCAGCTTTGGCTTTGGCGATCTCCTGCTCGGCCTCTTCCAGGTCGAAGCGGTTCTCTTCCAGGTTGTACTGCTGCTCGCTCGGGTCGAATTCCACCACTACGTCGCCGTTGTGAACGTGCGCACCCGTGGGTGCGAGGCGGACGATGCGCAGGTTGCCAGACACCGAGGGAGCCACCACCATCACGCTGCGCCGGGCGTGAAGCTCGCCGTCGGCGTACACCTTCTTGTCCAAACGCCCGCGCTTCACCGTCGCAGTTGGAATGCCGTGCTCAGGCTGGTGCAAGCGCGGGAGCGCGCGCCACAGCCCCGCTCCAGCGGCCACCGCGACCACCAGCAAAACCACCCAGCGTGTTTTTCTACGGGTTCTCATTGACCCTTGGACAAGCCGTGGACCCTAAGACCGAGGGTCCGCGCTACTGAATCCGTGTAATTTGCGAAATCTGCGGACGTCACTGCTTTTGCAGTGTGGGATCCTTCAGGGCGACCTTCTCGCCCGGCTTCAGCCCTCGCGCCACAGACACCTTGCTCTCTCCCCGCTTCGCCACTACGATCTCACGCTCACGAAAACTCGAACCGCTCAGCACGTACGCGACGGTCTTGCCGCTCTTCTGGAACGCCGCCTCCGCCGGAATCAAAATGGAATCCGTCAGTTTCTCGACAGCCACGCGCGCCGTAGCGCTCATTCCGGGTCGCACGCGTGCATCAGCCTGATCGATCTGGACCGCGACATCAAAGTTTCGTGGGAATGGCCAGCCGGAAAAATCAATTTTGGCCAAGGCGCTGATTTCCACCACTTGTCCCTGAAATTCTTTGTCAGGCACGGCATCGATGCGCAGCGTGGCGACCTCTCCTTCCCTCACGCGGCCGCGATCGGCTTCCTCCACGCGACCGCTCACCCGCAATGTCGAAAGGTCGGGCAACTCAGCGATCTGGGCGCCTTGCCAGGCGCGATCGCCCTCCTTGAACGGCGGCGCGCTGTCGCTGAAAAATCCGCCGGCCCGCCAATTTGGAAGGATGGTCACCATGCCGTCCACCGGGGCCCGCAGCGTCAAGGCGGCGATATCCTGCTCCGCGATCTGCGCGTCCTGAAGCGCTTTCTCGCGCTTCTGTTTCTTGCCGTCGTTGTCGGCTGCGGCCTTGGTGCGGTCGGAAGCGAGCTTCTCTTCTTCCTCCTTCAAGTGTTGCTCGGCGTCGGCAAGAAGAAGTTTGTTCTTTTCGCCTTCGATTTTGGAGAGGATCTCCGCTTTGCTGACCTCCAGTTTTGCGCGCTGCACATCGTATTGCGCCTTCTCCAGATCAGTCAGGTCCTGTTCCTCCTGGAGTCTCGCCGTCGCCCTGCCCTGTTCAATCTCCGCCTCCGCCTGCTTCAGGTCAGAGCGTTTCTGCTGAAGCGTTTCCCGCAGCTTGGCGGTGTCGAAGTCCGCCACCAAGTCGCCTTTCTTCACCACCGTTCCCGTCTTGGCGAGTTTGACGATCTGAGGGTCGCCAACCCCGCCGTGGGTGTGTGGAGCGTGGATTGATAGCGACCGCTTGGCTTTCACCTCACCGCGAATCTTCACATATTCCTCGAAATCCCCTCGCGTCACGTCCCCTGTGGGAACGCTGGAGACATCGCGGCCGAAGCGAACCGAGGCAACCGCAGCGCCCCCGATCAATAGCCCCGCGCCTGCCAGCAACCACCAGCGGTGCTTCAGTAATTTGTGATTTCGCAGGTTCATATTATCCAGCTATGAGCTGTCATTCTGAGCGCAGCGAAGAATCTGCATTAGTTCGCCTCAGACCGGAACTGCAGATCCTTTGCTTCGCTCAGGATGACAGCTCCAAGCGCGTTGGGCCGCCTCAAAGGCCGGCGCTACGGGTCACATCAGGCCCTGCCGGCCGGGGCGTTCGCTCGACTTCCGTCCCGGGATCGAGCCCGGAAAGAACCACCAGTTCGAGATCGTTCCCCTCACCCGTCTTGATCGCCTGCTTTTCAAATCCCAACGCCCGCTTCACGTAAACCCACGATTCTCCGCCTTGGCTTACTACCGCGTCGCGCGGCACCACCAACGCATCCGGCTTGCGGTCCAGAATCACATCAATTGCGGCCGAGAGATCGGGCGCCAATCGCGCATCGCTCCCTTCAATGGTGAAGAGCGCGCCGAACCCCCGAATGTTTTTCGAGAGCCCGGTGCCGAGGCCGATGGCCGCCAACTGGTCGAGTTTTCCCGCCAGGTTCAGATCGGGGTAAGCATCGAGATGAATTTCGGCGGACTGGCCTGGGTGCAGGTAGGTAACGTCTAACTGATTCACGCGCACACGAACCTGCATGGCCGAGGAGTCGACAACCTGCATGAACGAAAATCCAGTCCAGATCTGATCGCCTTCCTCCACTTCACCCATGCCACCGCCCTTCCACATCGGATTCAGAACTGCCAGCCCATCCAGAGGCGAGAGAATCGCCATCTTCTCCGAGTTTTGTTGGGCGTGCTGCATGGCGCTGCGCGAGCGGTCGCGCTTGATCTCCAAAAGGTGCAGGTCGGCCGCGTCGGCCTTGCGCTTCAGATCGTAAGTTTGGCGGAGCTGCTTGAAGTTCGCCTCCGCGGCCTCGAGATTAAGCTGGTTCTTTTCCGCATCGATGCGCGACACCACTTCACTGCGCTGCACTTCCAGTTTCGCCGTGCCCACCGCGTCCTCGGCCTGCTTCAGTTCGGTGTCGTCGTGGGCGCGCGCCGCCTCCTGTTCGGCTTTCTTGGAGGCGATCTGATTTTCCAAGTCCCGGAGCTCCGCCTGCTTGTCGATGAAGTTCTTCAATTGGGCTTCCCTGTCGAACTCCGCGAGCAAGTCTCCCTTTTTCACGCGCGTGCCTGCACGAATCAGCTTGGTCACAATCATCTGCCCGAAGTCGCCACCCGTCAGCCGCGGCGCCAGAACCGAGTAGGAATGGACCGCTTCGAGCGTGCCGCTCAGTCGCAACGTGCGCACGAATGTGCGCCGCTCGACTTTCGCCGTGCTGACCGCCGCGTGCGTGCCCGTCGCCGCAGGCCCAGCCTTGCGCGTGCGCCAGGCCCAGACGCCGGCAACAAGCGCTAACACCGCAAGAGAGGCGAGGGCTGCGAAAAGCCGCTGTGCTCGCGGAGGCTTGGGAGTTGGCACGAGAGGAGAGAGAAGGGGTGGTTGTGCCGCGGGTACCGGCGCAGTCTCAATGGCGGCGCGCGCGTGAATCCACGGCCGTGGGCCAGACGAATTCATAGGAGTTGCAATCAAGCCTCTATGAATGGAGGCTGCTCGTTAGACGTTGAGAAAAAGGAATTCGTTATCTGTACCTGTGAAATCCGAAATTTATTTCTCAGAAGGTAAGTGCAGGGAGAACTCTACTCCTGCGAACCTGCGGAGACAAGGCGAAAGCGAGTTCGGACTTGTTGTCGCTCGACCGCGCTCTATACGCTGTGGGTCTGACTCCAAGAGAACGACCTATCACGGAATACCCGCAAATCCTATTGAAAACACAGCTAGTTAGCTATACGATGGAAGACCCTGAAGGAAAGGAGTAATCATGAGCTTGAACACTGGATCCGATACTGCCATGGTGGACTACCTCAAATCTGTAGACACGCCCACCCTGTCGAACGCCATTGAAACCTTGCGAGTACGGCCACAGAACGCGGGGTTCGCGCCGCTTCAGACTTCTTGTCTATTTCCGGAGTTCGGCTGCATGGTCGGCTATGCCGTCACGGCTCAGGTTGAGACCATGACCGCAACCACGGAAGACTGGAAGGTATTCCTGTCTCTCTTCGAGACCGTGATGCATTCGCCGAAACCTGCCGTGGTGGCGTTCCAGGAAATAGGACCGCAACCGGATTATGCCGCTCACTGTGGCGAAGTCATGGCCACGATTTTCCAGCGCCTCGGCGCGGTGGGACTGGTCAGCGATTGCGGAGTGCGCGACATCCCTGAAGTCAGGGCCCTGCGCTTCCATTACTTCGCGCGGGGCAAAGTCGCCAGCCACGCTAACTTCCACATCGTGCGTGTCGGAGTACCCATTCAGGTCAGCGGCTTGGTCATCCACCCGAACGATCTGCTCCATGGGGATGAGAACGGATTGATCGTGGTCCCCAAAGATGGGCTTGAAAAGCTGCCCGCCGCGGTCGACGCTGTCCGCGCCCGTGAGCGCGCGCTGATGGAGTTCGTTCGCGGACCCGAATTCAACTTCGATGGCCTGCGCCAGCGCATCCGCAAATGACGCCGACTCGTTCAATCGTCATTTTCGCGGGCAATCAAAATCCGGAACCCAGAACACTCGGCCGCCTTCTCTGACTAGCTTGAGTCCAAGCGATGGAAGTTCGCTTTTGCTGACGCCGAGGTACGTAAAGTGCGGCAGGTCCGACTTCACAGTCTGAAACCAACTGTGGCGTTCCAGGATTAGGCGCACGGCTGGGTTATCGTGTTCTTTAACATCCAACGCGAGCATGGCGAGGTGCTGCGAAGCGCCGGGGATGGCCACCGAGGAGAGTATGGACTTGGAAAAATCCCTGCTGAAATACAGCCCGCGTCCCTCTAACCTGAGGATCTCCGCCGCCTGTTCCCGCACGGGCAGTTTCCTGATCCGCCCGGCTTCCGCGACGCTGAGCAACCTCTTGCCGACCCAATGTTGGAGGCCCGGATTGACGCGGCTCCGCCACAATTGGAGGGTGTCGTCATAGTTGCGCTGGGCTGCGTCCGTGCCTCGCGGCGAAATGCTCAGATGGGCCTGTATAGCTTCTTCGCGGGCTTTCATCAAGGACTGCATCGCGGCGCTCTGAAGCCTTGCAGAGACGCCGGCAAACTCAGCTTGCTCGGAGCGCACGCTTGTTTGCCAGCGCGCGACGGAGTCCGCGGTCGGAAATATCGCCACAGGCGGCGCGTCGATTCCGCGAGCTACAAACATCGCTCCGTAATCTTCGAGGAGACGCCAATCCAGGGCATCGCCAGGCCCCGGTGAGCGAAAGCCTTTTGGAAGACTTTTGAAGAATACAGATTGGGCCAAACACGGCGGCACGGTGCGCGATAGGGTTTGTGGCTCGGACGAAGGCCCGCTGCCGTTACACAGGCAGCAGAGGGCGGTCACCAGCCACGCCGTTCTCAGTGTTTGCACCGTGCAATTGTATACTTACCCCTCAAACTTTCCCATCGCTATGGGCGTTTCAACCTTCGTTTCGAGGCGCTCGCGCTGACTATGGCGACGACTGTGCCGCTTGTACGGCACTAATCGTAGGTGCAGCGCCGCCGGTGCAGTTGCCGCTGGTTTGGGTCGTACCCGTAGGACCGCCCGCGGCAGCACCGTTGAGATTAACGAAGTAAATCTGGGAAGCGCCGGTAGTGGAGGCGGAGTTGTCGATCACCAGCCCGCCCGTCGCCCAGCAACCATTCGTGCCTGGCTCCGTCACGGCCAGGCCGGTGCCAGGTCGGGTGACCGCGGACGGGTTGTTGACGTTATACGACAAGATGCAGCCCCACCCAGCACCGGATTCGGCGGTCCCGCTACTATTTTTGCAGAGGCCGGAAGCCGGACTGTTGATGCTAAAGAAAACATAATCGGCGCCCGAGGTAGTTTGTCCGCCCTGGATCGCAAGCGTCTCGCTGGACACGGCGGCGGTTGGCGCAGCGGAGAGGTTGGCCGTGGTCGAGCTCAGTACGCTGCTGATCGTAGCACCAAATGGTATGTTGGTTCCCGAAACAACAGCCCCCACGTCCACGCTGGTAAAAGTTCCCGAGCCATTCAAGATGGTTAACTGAGGGCTGGTGGTACTCACTTTTCCCGTGACGGTCCGCTGTGAAGTGATCGCACAGGCGCTCATACCATTATTGCAGAACTCGGCAAGCGGCGATGGCCACGGGCGCTCGGTGATGTTGAGGCCGGTGGCAGCGCTATTTACGGTTCCTGTAAGCGAGCTGTAGGCTATCCCCACCTGGTAGAGTGTGGCGCCTGCCGCCGTGCCGGTGTTTCCGACCACATAAAGATGGCCGTAAGCGGGATTCCCCGACTGGTAGTACACATTATCGAAGTCGCCGGCGTAAAGGTAATATCCGGCGCCCCCCGTCCCGACCGCCACAACCCCAGGGGTGCCGTAGGTGGTGAAACTGCTCACAAACTCAAATACCCCATTGTCCCCAGCGTAGGGCTTGGCGCTGCCGTCGGTGGTCACAAAGACAAACTCCGTTCCCTCCGATGAATCGACCAGGGGAGCATCGGCGATGGCATCCCCAAGGCTGCCGGTATTGCCGTGAATTTGCCCGGAAGTTGTCCCGGCAAAGCCGGTCCCCACCGAGTAGAAAACGCCTCCCATATCGCCCACAAATACGTACCCGCCTTGGAACCCTTCTTCGGAGTCGTAGACCGGGGATGAAAGTTTGTTGGAGCCCAGCGCCACGGGCCAGGGACTGGTCGTATTCTCGCCCGGGCTTCCGTTAAAAACCCCGGAAAACTGGTGGAGCATACCCGCGTCGTCGCCAACGTAGAGCAGATCGTTGTTGTAATCGTAAAAGGGCGCGGAGAGCGTGTCGTTCGCACCCAAGCTAAGCGCGTAGTAGCACGGAGCAATGCAACTCCGATAATTGGAGGCCGATGTCTGCGCCGTAAGCGTGGTGGGTGCGGTGACTGATCCGCCTGTAGCCGACCACTTGAGCAGAACCAGGCTCGCCGTGGCGCCGCTGACCTGAATGAACGCCACCTGTGCGCCATTGTCCGAAAACGAGAGTATGGGGGAGGTTGTAACCGTGCCGCCCGTGTTATAGCCCCAATAGACCGAGGGGCCCGTGCTGCAAGGCGCGCCGGAACCCGTAGCGTACAAGTTATCGTAAGCAATGATATCTGCCGCGCCTGCCGCGCCCGCCTGGCCTGTGGGGTAAACCGCAAAATCGGAGCAACTGGCCCCCGTGAGGCTAACCCCATACTTGGCGGGGTAGGCGTTCGGCTGCACGGCGGCCACGGCGCCGCCGCTGAGGTTCCCGGTCGGGGTAAAGGCCGAAAAACTGGTTGTCGAAACTGCGTAGCTGTTCCCGGCCGGCCCGGCAGTCTTGGCGGTCAAGAGCACGTTGCCGGTGGCAGGCGAGTTGGGAGTGGCCGCGAGGACGGCGTTCACGGTCGTGTTAGCATTGACCGCCGTCGCGATATTGGTGGCCACTGCCGAACTGGCGGCATAGTTGTTAACCGACCAGTAAGCAAACGTCGGCGGGCTGGCGGTGCCCGAGGTCGTGCCGTCGGAGCCGGCAGTACCGGTTGCCCCGAACGTGGTGCTGGTGACCGTGTTGGTCGTGCTCGTAGTATCCAGGGTAATTTCGGTTAAATGATTAGAATTACAACCCGTGCCGGATTGGCCGTCCACACATCCTGTGTCGGACAAAACGGTACTGCTGCCGCCGGCGCCCGCCGTTGATGCGGTGAGGGTCAACGGGTTGGCGGCGGAGCCCGGTGTTACCGTGGAGTTGGCCGCGGACACATTCCTGAAGCAGGCCGACGGCGCGTTGCTGCAAGCGCTTGAGTTATTCAGCATAGCCGCCCTCAGGTTGGTGGTAGTGGCCAAGTGACCTGAGGCGCCGGACCCGCCGTCAAGTACCTGATTAGCCGGACTGGTGCCGGATAACGTAGTCTGGATCGAGTAGGTTGTGCTGCCAATGGTCACGGTATAAGGATTGGTGCATGTTTGTGTGGTGCAGTTCACCTGGACGGTGCCGGTGGCCGCAGTTGGCGGGCTGGCGTGGAAGGCCACACTGTCAACGGTCAAGATTGAGCTGCTGCTGATGGTGCTGCTGCTGAGCGTTCCGATGGTGCCCGTGAAGCTCGCTGCGACGCCGCTGCCCAAGCTCGTGCTCCAGTCATTATGGACTGCGTCCCGCGGCGCCGGTCTGTGACCTTTCACTGGCCTGACGGCGTCTTCCAGTTGGCCGGCGGGCAGGTCGAGACTCACGGAATCGGCTCTGTCGCGGGCCGCCTCATTCATGCGGTCGACATATTCGGCATACGGTCCCTGCGCCGGCGCGCGTCTTCTCAACTGCTGCATGATGTAGCGAGGATCTTTGACGACCTTGAGCCACCGTTCATGCGTACCGTTCCGGATCGCCTCTTCCTCAGTACCGGGATTGGAAAAGACCAGGTGGTGGTGAGTCCAGTCGTCCGGGAGGCCCTGGATGTCTTCCGGGCTCTCTTGGTGCCCGTGCGACAGGACGGGAACCTGCGAACTGTTCGACGGGATGGCCATTCGGCTGCCCTGCTGGCCGAATATAAGAACAGCGAAGCCGGCAACCATAACGAAAGAGAGTGCGGCAATCCATGGCCGCCTGGACCAACGATTCCTAGGGCTCATCGCGTGCACCTCCGATTTGCAAATCATAGATAGCGTGTATAACGACCGGCCGCCTAAACAGCCGACAGTACAGTAGTCCGGGTACCGAACCACCGCGGTACTTGCTTCCAGACGCCAAAGCTGCGAGAGGGTTTTTGCCGCCTCCGCGAGACGAAGGCTGGACGTAGTAGACCATGCTTGGGGCTTGCTGCCAAGTGCAGATCGAGCTATTGACTATAAGATCAGAGGCTATCAGATGCGACAACGAATACTGTCATTTCTATGTCGCGCACCCATCTCTATTCATCGTTTTGCACTTTCAGGTTCCCGGGTATACTATGGGCACGATTTCCAGGTGAAACCATGAGCGAACCTCTCACACGCCGCAGTTTTCTTCGCACCGTCTCTGGAGGAGCAGCGGGGCTGGCCCTGACGACGGAACTCTCCTCGCGCGCGCTTGCCTCGAGCCCAGGGTGGAAGGCCGGGCTGGCACGGACGATCATCACGCCGCAGAAATCCCTTTGGATGGCGGGCTATGCGAGCCGCACGAAGCCCTCCGAAGGTGTTATCCAGGACCTTTATGCCAAAGCCCTGGCGCTGGAGGACCAGGCCGGCAAGCGAGTTGTCCTGGTAACGAGCGATTTGCTGGGGTTTCCTGCGGCGGTTAGTCATATCATCGCCGAGCGGGTAGAGAAACAGTATCACCTCAGACGCGACCAACTGGCCCTCAGTTCCTCTCACACGCACTGCGGCCCGGTGATCGGCAAGATGCTCGGGACCATGTACCCGATGAATCCGCAGCAGTGGGCCGACGTCGAGGAGTACACCAGCGATCTCGAGGACAAGATTGTTGCGCTGGTCGGAACGTCACTGAAGTCCCTGCGACCCGCCCGATTGAGTTTTGGACACGGCAATGCCGGCTTTGCTATGAATCGCCGCGCCAGGACGAACGAAGGAGATGGTCATTGGGGTAAATAAAGATGGGCCGGTGGACCACGACGTTCCGGTGCTGCGAATCGATGACAAGCATGGAAAGCTTCGGGCGGTAGTCCTGGGGTACGCGTGTCACAACACCACGGCGCAGGATATGCTGCAGTTTAACGGCGACTACGCAGGTTTCACGCAAGCCTGGCTCGAAGCGCATCATCCCGGCGCGACGGCCCTTTTCGTCGCCGGTTGCGGGGGCGACGCCAACCCCTATCCTCGTGGGACAATCGAACTCGCCCAGCAGCACGGCGAGGAGTTGGCGGCGGCGGTGGAGAAGGTGTTGGCCGGCGAGCTTCAGCCTGTCCGCAGTCCGATAAAGACAGCTTACGAGGAGTTTCCCGTCGCCTTCGCCACTCCGCCCGGTCGGGAGGAGTTGCAGGCCCAACTCGAAAACCAGGACGTGAATCACCGGAACTGGGCCGCGGCGATGCTGAAGATCCTGGATCGCGACGGCCACTTACCCAACGAGTATCCTTACCCGCTGGAAATCTGGCAGTTCAGCCAGGACCTCACGTTCATCGCGCTGGGGGGCGAAGTCGTGGTGGATTACGACTTGCGCTTGAAAAAGGAACTGGGCGCGGAAAAACTCTGGGTAGCAGCCTACTCGAATGACGTATTTGCCTACATCCCGTCATTGCGCGTGCTTAAGGAAGGCGGCTACGAAGGTGGGGGCGCCATGGTTTATTACGGCCAACCGGGCCCGTTTGCGCCGAGTGTCGAGGAAACGATAATCGGGAAGGTACATGATTTAATCGCACAGAATCGCAGCGATTTCGAAGCCCCGTAAGGGGCGGACTGCTGTCCCACGGCTTGGAAGCTGTGAAAAATTGAAGGTAAGGGCTGTAGCGGCGCTCTCTGAGCGCCGATGTACTTGAAAACACGATGGCGGCGGTCAGAGACCGCCGCTACAGCGCGATTTTTTCACACCTTCTTGCGCCGTGGGCTACACGCTGGCGCCCGCATCGTGGGCTCAATACTTGAACGGACTTTTGACTCAGGACACTAAGAGTGGACGACAGGATTCGATGCCGTTGTGTCTGGAATTGTCCAGAATCTGAGGAGGACGTATGAATAGTGATTTCACGCGTCGTGGTTTTATTCGCACAATGTCCGCCGGCGCGGCGGGACTGGGGCTCACGGCCGGGCTCGGGCCGCGGGCCGTCGCATCAGGTTCGATGGGAGAGAAGCCCGCGATCCTGGGGGGCAGGCCGGTTAGGACCGAGCCATTTCCGGCTTGGCCTATAGTCCGTGAGAACGACGAAAAAGGCTGGATGGAAGTGCTGCACAGCAACGAGTGGTGCCGCGCGGGCGACGGCCACTTTGCGACCCAGTTCGAAGAGAAATGGGCCGAGACCTTGGGTGCGAAGTACTGTGTGGTGACCTCTTGCGGGACGACCGCGCTCTACACTTCGCTCAATGCCGTGGGCGTGGAACCCGGCGATGAGGTCATCCTCCCTCCTTACACCTTCGTTGCCACGCTCAATGTCATTCTGATGCAACACGCGCTGCCGGTATTCGTGGACAGTGACCGGGAAAGCTTTCAGATCGACGCGCGCAAAATCGAGGCGAAGATCACTTCCCGGACGCGGTGCATCATGCCGGTGCATCTGGGTGGCAACCCGGTGAATATGGATCTTGTGCTCGAGGTTGCCAAGAAACACAAGCTGCCGGTTGTCGAGGACGCCTGCCAGGCTCATACGGGCGAGTGGCGGCGTCGCCGTGTCAGCACTCTGGGCGACCTGGGCTGCTTCAGCTTTCAAGCCTCCAAGAACCTCAATTCCGGTGAGGGCGGAGCCATTCTGACCAGCGACCCAACGCTGCACGAGTTTTCGAAGAGCTTTCAGGACCAGGGCCGTGGCCCGGCCGGAGCCGCTTTCGGGTATGCGCGTCAGGGTTCCAACCTGCGCATGACGGAATTTCAGGCTGCGCTGCTCTTGCAGCAATTGACGCGCGTGGAAGAGCAATCGCAGGTCCGCGAACAGAATGCCCAGTACCTCACCAGCCTGTTACGCGAGATTCCCGGAATCACTCCTGCCCGCATGTACGACGGCACGACGAGGAACGGTTATCACCTCTACATGTTCCGGTACGACCAAGCGCACTTCGACGGCCTGCCGCGGGCGCGCTTTCTCCAGGCCTTGGAGAAAGAGGGAATTCCCTGCTCGGGTGGCTACTCGACGCTCAACAAAGAGCCTTTCATCAAGGCGGCACTCAATTCCCGCGTCTACCGCAAGATGTACTCGGAGCGCGACCTTGCCGCCTGGGAAGAGCACAATGCCTGCCCGGAGAACGACAAACTCTGCGAAGAAGCTGTCTGGTTTTTCCAGACCATGTTGCTCGGTCCGCGGCGCGATATGGACGACATCGCGGAGGCAGTCCGGAAGATCCGGCAGCAGGCGGGGGAATTGCGCTCCCGGTCCTAAGAAAGTGTGAGGAAATTCGGAGTATGTCATCCTGAGCGAAGCGAAGGATCCCGGCAGTTGGTCGTCAGTCGTTGAGCCGTGACGAACTGCGGAGACCCTCGCTCCACTCAGGATGACAGGCGGTTGATGGTTTCACACCCTTCGTGCCTGTCCCGGTTGTCTTATGGTCATCCCTGCGCTACGAGTGGTCGTGTTTCCGCTGCCATGGCGCGCCAGGCAGCAAGATCGTCGCCGACGCCCAGCGCTGTCAACTCCTCCTGGCTGGGCATCGTGTCGTTTTCCAGACTTCCTTCCGCCAGGGGCGGATCGAGTTCATGCGCGAGGAGGTTAGCCACGTGTACAGCGGAGACCGCGTCGAAGTACTCATGCGGTACGCGGTTCGGGCCGTGGTGAAGGGCGACGGCTTCTACCAGGATATAAGGCAAACCCCACAATCCCAGCAGATACCCGCCGATTTCGGCGTGGCTGAACCCGTGTTCGCGCTCTTCAACTTTGTGGAGGGGGAGCCGCTCCTCGGCGGCCTGCGCTAGAAGCCTCCTGAAATGGTCGGGGAATTTCCAGGCCAGGACCAACTTTCCCACGTCGTGGAGCATGCTTGCGGCCATGGTGATTTCCGTCAGATGTTTCGGTACCGGCAAACGAGCGGCGATGTAGGCAGAGAGCCGCGCATGCGTGTGCAGACTCTCCAGGTGGAACCCCGGCACGGGCGCCTCCGGTGCAAAGACCCGGAAGATCTCCAGGGAAAGGACCAGACTCCGAATCGTGTTGATGCCCAGGTAAACGACCGCGTGCTCGATATTGGTGACGGAGTGTGCGATTCCGAAGAAGGCGGAATTGACTAATTGCAGGATTTTGGCGGAGACACCGACGTCCTGCTCGACGATTTTGGCGAGTTCTTGAAGGGACGTGTCGGGGTCAGTCAATCCCTGAGTTAAGGCTTCATAAGTCCGTGGGAGGGAGGGGAGATCCCGCAAGGCGCCGACCGTGCGGCGGATGCAGTCGTCGCTCAACAATCCCTTAAGGTGACAAGCGCGCTCGACCGCTACCCGCAGCGTTCCGGCGTCACAAGGCTTGGCCAGAAACTGGTGCGCCACGGGAACGACCCGCAGCGCCGTGGAGAGTTCCGTGTGGCCGGAGAGGACGATCCGCACCACCTGGGGATACAGGTTGCGCACTTGCGTGAGCAGCGCGGCGCCATCCATCTCCGGCATGCGCATGTCGGAGACAATGACATCAAAGGGTGTAGCCTCCATGATTGCCAGGGCGGCCTCGCCGCCGGGCGCGAAGGCCATATCCCATTCGTTTCGTTGCGAGCGCAGCATCCGCCGCAGCCCCTCCAAGACCCGTGGTTCGTCGTCTACAAAAAGCACGCGCCTCATCATCAGACTCCAATTCGCTTTCCAGAATGCCCGTGAGGTCAGTTCGCGGTTCGACCATGCTCTTCTTCCTCATCTTCTATCGGCCAACGCCAATCGCGACATAAGGCTTCGAGCGGCGCCGCGCGGGGAGCCAAGAAAAGCAGATTCTTCGCTTCGCTCAGGATGGCACGTGATTCTGAGCGAAGCGAAGAATCTGCTTTTGGTCGGGCTTTGCCGAGTCGGTCACCTGAACTCGCCAATACAAACCCGGCTCGGAGTATAATGGGCGCTCCTTATCCCGGCGTCCGACAGGCGCGCTTGCAGTCGCCCGATGGTTTGAAGAGGAGATGAGCTATGCGCAAACTTCCCAGGGATCGAATGACCGCGCGGCAGCGCATTGAATGCACGCTGCGGGGTGAGTTGCCCGACCGGTTGCCCGTCTTCGACCTCATTCAGCACATACCGCTGATTGAATATGTCACCGGTGAGAAGGTGACCTTGCAGAATGGCTTGGACCTGGTTTGCAGAACCATCGGCGAACGGCTGGATATCACGCGCGGGATTTCGGCTCCTGTAGAAGAGAAGATCATCCGCCACGATGATGGCTTCGTTTACAAACAGGAGTGGTGGACCACCTGGCTCATCGAGCGTCCCTTCAACGACGCGGAGGGGCTGCTCAATTACATCCCTCGCAACATCGAGGAGCTGCACAATCGCAAGTTCGGCGACATGTTCACCTTTGCCGGGAGGAGCAACGTCTGGGGAGCCTCTTCCAAATCACCGCGCGATCAGTACCTGGAGTTGCAGGAAAAAGTTGGCGGGAATACGGTGATTTTTCCCAACGAGAGCCCGGTGGGGCTGGACACCGCGCACGTGCGGGCGGGCCTGGATCTGCTGGTTTATGCCTACGCGGAGAATCCGCAGCTCGTCTCGGATTGGCTGGAAGCGCTGAACTGGGCGGAGATCCAGCGCGTCCACGAGACGGCGGACGCCACCCTGTCTCCCGTCGCCCTGGTCTTTGCGGACATCGCCAGCACGGAGCAAATCTTCTTCTCCCCCGCATTCCTGCGCAAGGAGTTCTTCCCGCGACTGGTCAAACTGGTCGAAGCGTGGCACGAGCACGGGATCAAAGTGATCTACCACTCGGACGGCAACCTTTGGGCTATCTTGGATGATTTCCGCCAGGCCGGCATCGAGGGGATCAATCCGCTGGAACCACTCTCCAAAATGTACGCGGGCGACGTGCGAAAAGCCTACCCGGAATGGATTTTAATGGGCGGGATCGACGTCTCGCAATTGCTGCCGTTCGGAACCGAAGCCGAAGTCCGCCAGACGGTGCGAAAGACCATCGACGAGGCGGGAGCCAACGGGCGATTCTGGATCGGCTCAACCACCGAGATTCATCCTGCCGCCAAGCTCGAGAACGTTCTGGCGATGTGGGACGAAATCGAGAAGTACGGCTACTACGAGTGACGAGCATAGAAGCAGGAGTCAGAAATCAAGAGTCAGGAGTACAGGTTAGTTCGGGGCGAAATCCGACGCTTGAGCTCTCGCAGGGGCGGCCTTTGTGGCCGCCCCTGCAAAGGCCAGCTTGACCATTCACGGGTTCTTGTGGCCGGCGGCGGGCGATACGGCCTGATTCAAGATCTCCGAAGCTGTCTGCCGTTTCACCCGGTTTAGCTTTTCAACCTCTGCCAGTTCTTTCTCGCCTGCCGGCTTTTGGCCTGCCTGAATCAGGGTCTTGCCGAGCCAGTAATGTGTCTCTTCCCGGTCCGGCATTCTTTCCACTGCCAAGCGCAAGAAAGGGATCGACTCCTGGCACCGGCCGGATTCCGCCAAGGCGCGTCCCATACCCAGATCGGCATCGCCATAAAAGGGCTTCAAGCGCAACGCCGTGCGGAAGTAATTCTCCGCCGGCTCGAACTGCTTTTTTCGCAACGCGATGTCCCCCAGGTAAAAATAGGGCTCAGCAAGATTCGGGGAGATGCGAGTCTCGACCTGTAGCGATTCCACGGCTTCCGAGTAGCGTTTCCACCTCCAATACAGGTAACCGAGCATCAAGTGCAGTTCAGGGACTTGGGGGGACTCCGCTATGGCCTGCTTGAATTCCGCTTCAGCTTTCTGCGGCTGGCTGACAGTGTCGTAAGCTTCGCCGAGCATCTCATGAATATAGAGGGAATCGGGGTGGGTCTTAAGCAGTTGCGCCGCTGCCTCAAGGGACTTCGCCGGCGCTCCGGCGTTGTGGTAATCCTTGGCAAGAATGAAGAGGACCTTTTCGTCGTCAGGGCGTGACCGCCGCACGACCTCGAGTTCTTGAATCGAGTGGTCCCACTGCTTAAGATCGAAGTAGCACACCCCCAATAGATAAAGGGCATCGACGGCGTGCTGGGGATCGATCCTTCCCTCCTCAAGAGGGGCAATTGCCGCTCGCGGTTCACCGGCGTTGAAGAGAGCAAGCCCCAGGTTGAAGCTGATGGCCGGGTCGTCCGGCTTCAGGTCGTGCGCCTTCTGGAAGGCTGCTGCCGCATCGTGAAACTTATGTTGCTGAAAATACAGGGCGGCCAAGTTGTTGTGGGCTGCCGCGGACTTGCGATCGAGGGCAAGTCCTGCTCGGTACTCCCGCACGGCGTCCTCGATCTTGCCATTTTGGGCTAGCTGGCCGGCTCGCGCAAAGTGCTGGGCAGCGGACTCTTGGGAAGTTGCGAAGCCCGCTCCCAGCGCCAGCACCACAAACACCCAGAGCCAGGAACTACGCAAGGTCGTCTTTCTTGCACCTGCTGCCTTCATGGCGCGATATTAGCACATGACGGCATCGCACCGGCATCCTTGGCTTCGGCAAAAAGCCCTCTGCCGCTCCCTATACTGGAAGGCGGTGGTCGTATGACTGATGGGATTCTTATAACGGATTCTTCTTGACAGCATAGTTCCTTTGTGGTATCCAGAGTTGGTTGTGCGCTTAATATGCATTTTGTCCGACTGGTGTCCTTGCTGGCCGGACTTGCAGGCAACCGGGGTAGGGTTGCCGATTGGCGTTTCCCGTCGGGCTTGTTCTCGGGCTTAGTTTCAACAAATAGTTCGGTGTGCCGGACCTTCGGCACGCTACAAGACGTTCTGCGACTGCATCGAGCGAAGCTGCCTATAAGGAGGCGGACATGAGGACTCGGCTTCTTGCATTGCTTGCAGTAGGAGTATGCCTGTCTTGTCTATTGGGCCCGGCCGCACGCCCTGCGCACGGCCAGGCCGCCACCACGGGCACGATTCTCGGCGTGGTGACCGACCAGACCGGTGCGGTTGTGCCGGATGCAACCGTTACGATCACGGAAGTTGCCACCGGAATCAAGCACGAGACGAAGACCGATTCTGCCGGGCGCTATGAAGTTCTCGCGCTCCCCTCGAACGAAGCCCATATGAACGTAACCATAGCTAAACAGGGCTTCGAGACCTTTATCTCTCAGGACGTAGTTATTGACCCAAGCGCGCACGTTCAGATCAATGCCATTCTCCGCGTGGGCTCGGCCCAGACGGAAGTGACCGTGACGGCCACCAGCGTTCAGGTCAATACACAGACCGGCGAGTCGAGCGGCGTGATCGCCGGCGAGGAGGTCTCCGATCTTCAGTTGAACGGCCGTGACTTCCGCGATCTGGCTGCCTTGATCCCGGGCATCAACGACATGAACGCCGGAAAAGGCGCTGTGGGTGTGGGCTTCACGAGTTCGCAAGCCCTGAGCGTCAACGGCCTCGACCAATATCAGAACCTGTTCACCACCGACGGCGCTTACAACATGAACACGGGCAGTATGCAGGGAGAAAATGTTCTTCAGCCCATTGATTCTATTTCTGAGTTCAAAGTCCTCAAGGACAACTTCAGCGCCAAGTATGGATGGCTGGGCGGGGCGCAATTCCAGGCGGCTACAAATCCGGATCCAAGGATTTTCACGGCAACGCCTACGACTACCTGCGTAATGACAAGGTGGATGCCAACAACTGGTTCAACAACGCCGGCGGCGGCACTCTGTCGAGCTTGCGTCAGAATATCTTCGGAGGAAGCCTGGGCGGCCCCGTCACCATTCCGGGACACTACAACACCGATAAGTCGAAGACCTTCTTTTTCACGAACGAAGAGTTCCGCATTCGCCATGGTGGGTTGTCGAACGTCGGCGCGATCATTCCCCAGGCCATGCGGAACGGCGACTTCAGCGCCGATCCTACGCTGTTTGGGATTAACAGCAACGGCCTGAGTCTGGATTCTGCCTCTGGGGCCATTCTGGCCAGTGAGTATCCGGGCGTGACCTGCCTTTCGGCCAGTGGATTAAATGGCGCCAACTTCGACACCATCAACAAAGCCTGCATGGATCCCAACTCGGTGGCGATGATGCAGCACTTCTGGCCGTACCTTCCCAACCAAAGCGGCTTTAACAATTACATCGACACCGGCGCGGAAATAAATGACGGCCAGGACTACACGGAGCGCATCGACCACCGCTTTAACGACAAGTGGTTGTTGTTGGCGCGCATCTCTTACGAGACTGGCACGGATTCCTTCCCCTATTTGTCCTGGGCGTCAAATCCCGAACCCTCCGAAACGAACTTCTTCAAACAGACCGGTTTCAATAACATGGTCCAGTTGACGACCAACATCAATCCCACGACCATCAATCAGTTCACCTTCACGCAAACTGACGACAAGCCTCGGCTGGGCATCTCCGGGGCGGCATTCCGCACCGGCCTTAACCTGACCGCAAACCTCCCCTTCGGGTACGCGGCCGACCAAACCAATCGTGCTCCCGACATCAGCTTTGCCGAGGGATGGTCAGGGACGGGCAATGGCGGACTGCCCATCAATGCCAGCGACCAGGAGAACGTGCTCTCCGAAGACTTTACCAAGATCAAGGGCGGACACACGTTACAAGCCGGGCTGATGTTGATATGGGGCATCAAGCGCCAGAGTAACTTCGCCACCACGGAGGGCAGCTATTCGTTCTCGGGCGTGCACTCGGGCGACCCCATCGCGGACTACCTGTTGGGCTTGGATTCCTCCTTTTCACAGAACAACATCCGGCTGCGCGGCTCTTTCCGCTATGTTCAGAACGAAAACTACTTCCAGGACGACTGGAAATTGAACAAAAAGCTCACCGTGAACTTAGGTCTGCGCTCGGCCTACTACTCCCCTGACACCATGCAAGGCAACGGCGTCAGTGATTTCGATCCTGCCCTGTATGACCCGAGCCAGGCGCCTCAGGTTCTCCCCAACGGCTTGTTCGTTGCCAACTCGTCTAATGTTCCGATTACCGCAACGGGCGCCGTGGCCAACCTGCTGAACGGTATCGTGTTCCCCTCGAATTTCCAGCCCAACCCGAGATTCCCGCTCGCCAAGCCCACAACCGGCGTGCCCGACGGAATCTTCAAAGCCGGCGTACACTTTGCTCCTCGGGTCGGCTTTGCGTTTGATCCATGGGGAAATGGCAAGACCGTTTTCCGGGGCGGCTACGGCCTAAGCTACGGGCGCATTCCCTTCGCTCTTTACAATGGCGACTTGAGTAACCCGGGCTTCACGCAAGGCGTCACGCTCCTCAACGGCACGGTGACCGAACCGAGCCTGGGCTCTCCTGGGGCTCAGTCGGCTTTCGGCATTAACACGGTCGGGGCGCCGAACTCCACTTTTAACCCTCAACGGACCCAGACCTACAGCTTTACGATCGAGCGCGAGATTGTTCCCGGTGGCGTCTTCAACATTGCCTATGTCGGTAGCCACACGAATAACTACTCACTCGGCTACGATCACAATTTTCCGCTCCCCGTCGCCGCTCCCGCCATTGCCGGTTGCGCCCTGTCTCCGGGCGAGTCGTACACCCAACCGGGGGGGTTCCAATTTGATCCCTGCCTCAACACGGGCGCCGACTCCGCTACCTACACGCGCCCCATTCCGATGTATAACGGAATCTCCGGCCAAGGCCAGTCGGCCGCCGAATGGCCCGCCATGGCCGCCTACAATTCTCTTCAGGCCGGCTACCGCTACGTGACGCACAAGGGCTTGACCCTTACGCTGGCCTACACCTGGCAGCACAGCCTGGCCAACCAGATCGGATATCAGAGTCCCTACCTTGACTTCGCTCACCCGAGGCTCATATACGGACAACCGGGACAAGGACAACATCAATTCTTCAACGGCAGCTACATCTGGCATATGCCCTTCCTGAAGGGCCGGCACGACTTCACTGGGAGGGCGCTAGGGGACTGGACGTTCTCGGGAATCACCACCTTCGTGAGCGGCGCCCCGAACAACGTCTCTATGAATAACGGCCTGAACGGACTGGCAGGCCTTCCCAATTGCGTGGCGCCTGTAGGCGGTCCAAGGACTCACACCGAGTGGTTTAACACCTCAGCGTTTGTCGCACCACTCTATGGCTTCTACGGCAACTGCGCCTACGGGAACATCATCGGGCCCCCGCTGCAAGTGTGGAACTGGGCGCTCTATAAGACGTTTGCAGCCACAGAACGGTTTAAGATCCAGTTGAGGTTCGAGGCGTTCAATATCTTCAACCATCCGAACTTCAATGGTCTGGATACGGGTCTGGGCGACGGCGCGTTCGGCCAAACCACCAGCGCCGCCGACCCGCGGCAATTGGAAGGCGCATTGAGAATTACGTTCTAGCTTGTTGACGCAGGGGCGGTCCTTGTGGCCGCCCCACCGCAGCTTCACCACGGAGACACAGAGGCACAGAGAAAGAGATCTTCCGTTTTCAATGTCCCTGTGCCTCAGTGCCTCAGTGGTGAAAAAGGGCTCTACTGTCCCTGTACCGCTTTTTGCGCTTGCTTTAACACTTCCTGCCGCTCTGAGTACTCTTCGGCATGATATTTTTGGAACTCTGCCAGGGCAGCCTTCGCTTTCTCTTTTTCTCCCAATCTCGTATAAGCGTGGGCCAGTTGAAAATACGCCTCCGGAAAAGCTGCTTGTAGCGCAACGGCTTTCTCGAGTTCCTGGCGAGCGCCTTGGAAATCGTTTCCCCGCACCAGCAGTCGGCCTAGCTGGTAGTGCCCCAGCGCGTAGGATGGCCTGAGTTGGATGCTCCGCTCAATCTCCTTTCGGGCTTCCAAGTATTGCCCGGTGTTTCTTTCATTGGAGATCAGCATCATCCCCAGGAAGCAGTGATAGTAAGGATTATCCGGCTGCAACTCCACAGCGCGCCGCAGGTGCTTGTAGGCGACGGCAAGCTGGGATTGCGAGAACTCCGTCAAGCCCAGCAGGAAGATGGCCCGGTCGTTGTCAGGTTGCAAAGTCAGCGAGCGCTTCAGGAACTGCGCAGCCGTCTCGAAATCGTCGGCGATGAAATAACTGACGGCAATACTGTAAGGGATTTCCGGGGAATTCGGGGCTAGCTGCGCCGCCTTCTCGAGGATGCCGACCGCTTTCTGCTGCTCGCCGTATTTTTGTTCGTAGCGAGCCTGGGTAAGAAGGTAGGAGGGATTGTCAGGAGCCAGTTCAACGGCCCGGCCAATTTCCGCCAACGCGTCAGCTTTGTTGCCTGCCAGAATGTCGATGGCCGCACGCAGGCGATGGTATTCCGCTGTGCTTCCTGCCACTTGCGACACCGTTGCGAGAACGGCCTCAGCGCGGGATACCTCGTTCTGCTGAAGGTAGGCCGCCGCCAAGGGCAGAACGATTTCAGATTGCTTCGGCATGAGGCGATCGGCAGCTTTGAGGGAACCGATTGCTTGTTCCGTCAGCCCGTGATCCAGGAAGCACTGGCCCAGTGCGAGTCGGTAGGCGGCGGAATCCTGCAACTTCCGGTCAGCCGATGCCGCCAGCTCGAGTGCCCGGTCCTGCTGCTTGGATTCTAGGTAGGAGCGAATCAAGCTGACGTAGGTGTCAGGGCTGGGAGGGCCGGCCCGGTTCGCCTTTTCGAGATAACCGGCTGCTTCCCCGGGTTTCCCTTCCTCGAGCAGCAGCACGCCCAGGTTGTACAGGGTGTTGACCGCTCGAGGGCCCAGCTCCAGCGAGCGGCGAAAATACTTTTCGGCCTCCGCCGGGCGTCCCAGCTTTTGAGTTGCAACCCCAAGATAGAAATAAACTTGGGCCGAGGAGGGATCGAGTTTCACGGCCTCGAGCAGCTTGCCTTCCGCTTCCTTGTACCGCTCCTGCTGGATGAGCTGAATCGCCGCCCGGAGGCTATCGGCAGAGGCCCCACGCGGCGCGCCTTTTTGCGGGAGGGATTGTGATCCTGCGGCCGGCGTCAGGCAGGCGCCCAACCCAAGCATCAACAGGACTGCGGGAGTCAGCACCTTCATCGTGGGTTGTATTGTTGAGTGCGTAACCGTCGATCTCAACTTTGCCCTTCGGCCAAATAATATGCCAGCGAAATGATCGAGTCAAGGATGCTGCGGAAGCCTCTGTAGCGCGGGCGTCTCGCCCGCACTAAGCCTCTATCCCGCCGGGTGGTTTTGCGTAATCGGCGGAGCAGGGTTTGCATTTTCCGCTTGACAATCCCGAGCGGATATGGTAGCCTATAGGTGTGGTCATTTTATGGACACAATGTCGTGGGCAGGCCTCGGACTCTGAGGAAAAGCGCAATAGTCCCGGCAGTAGGGGAAACAGCGATTGAAAACAAGAAGATTTGATACGATCGAAGCCAGTATGTTGTTGAAAATAAATAAAGTAATTTCTGAAACGAACTCAAACGAACTCAAATTGGGTGCTCATATGCGTGAAATGGACGCGAAGTCCGAACTTTTTGACAGCGCGCACTTTCCGGCGGGGTACCGGCATGGCGGAATGCGGCGGGGTTCGAAATTGTCCGAAGGGGGGAACCCAGGGAGGATCGCGAAGAATTACAAAAATAGTGGGAACGAACTCAAGAAGTACTTTGAAACCAAGGACTTCACTTTTTGAATGCAACGAACTGTACGCGTTTTGTGTGCAAATCGGCAGCAATCCGGCCCCGAAAGGAGCAATAAGCACTCCATTCTGCAAAACGAAGCCGGGAGTTGCGAGGACTCAAGCGAGCGAGGCACTGACGGTGACAAGTTGTCGGCTAGTACGGAGCGACTTAACCCGACGTCCGAAGTTGAGCAAAAGCCGCGACGCTGCCTTGAAATTGCCTGTCATTCCGACCCTTCGCTGTCATCCTGAGCGAAGCGAAGGATCTCGCCCTGGTCTTTCCGGGTCGGTCTGCCCGACGCAGAGCGAGATTCTTCGCTTCGCTCAGAATGACATTTCATGGTTTCCAGGTGCCCGTCAGCGGACGGGCGTGAGCGACTGACCCGAAGGTCGGCGCTACGAGGTCGATGTTGTGAGTCACAGATGCTCTTACACTCTCTTTTCGAGGTGTGACATGTTCGACGGAAACCGGCGTTTGCAGGTTATGCGGATATTTGTCGGCCTGTTGCTTCTCCTAGGTTCGGCGGGCGTTGTCTACGCAGCGGAAGGCCCGGCGGCCCCAACCGGCTTGCGCTGCGAATACCTTTCCAACCCCATGGGCATTGACGTTCAGAAGCCCCGGTTTTCGTGGGTGCTCCATCACTCGGAGCGCGCCCAGATCGAGACCGCGTATCAGATCCTGATCGGCGGCAGCGCAGAAGGCCTGGCGAGGGAAGCCGGCAACGTCTGGGACTCCGGAAAAGTCGACTCGAGCGACTCGACCCAGGTGGTCTATGCGGGAAAAAGCCTCTCCAGCGGGAAGACCTACTATTGGAAGGTCAAATACTGGGACACGGCGGGCAACGCAAGCCCATACAGCGCCGCCGCTCAATTTGAGATGGGCCTGCTCTCCCGAGACGAGTGGAAAGGGCAGTGGATCGAGGGGAACCTGCTCCGAAAGGAGATCGACCTCGAGGGCAAGATCGTCCGCGCCCGGGCTTACGTCACCGCCCTTGGCTACTACGAGCTGAGAATAAACGGAGAGAAGGTCGGGCGGAATGTCCTAGACCCGGCTTTTACGACCTATCCCAAGCGAGTCCTCTACACCACATACGATGTCACTCGCCGGTTGCGCAGCGGCAAGAACGCCTTGGGAGCGATGCTGGGCGGCGGCTGGGCAACGCTCGGCAAGCGCTTCTTCGATGCTGAAGTCGGGCCATACTACAAGGCTCCGGCGCTCCTGCTTCAGGTCGATATCGAATTGGAAGGCGGGAAGACAGTGTCCGTGGTAAGCGATGGCTCCTGGAAAGCGACGCAGGGCCCCATCGTCAGCGACAGTGTCTATGACGGAGAAGTTTACGACGCGCGGCGCGAGCAGCCTGGGTGGGACCAGCCGGGATTCGACGATTCCGCCTGGAGCGCGGCGCAGACGGTGGAGGGCTCGAAGGGAGTCCTTTCCGCGCAGATGATGCCGCCTATTCGCGTTGTGGACTCGATGCTGCCGCGCAGCATCTCGAGTCCCAGGCCGGGCGTCTTCGTGTTCGACATGGGCCAGAACATGAGCGGCTGGGTCGAACTTCGAGTGCAAGGCCCGGCGGGAACGCAGGTGACGCTGCGTTATACGGAGCTGGTCTACCCGGATGGGATGATCAATCGCGAGAACCTGGGCGAGGCGAAAACGCGCGATATTTACACCTTGAAGGGCCAAGGAGAGGAAACGTACGAGCCGCGATTCACCTATCACGGTTTCCGCTACGTCGAAGTGACAGGGTTTCCGGGAACACCCAGCCTGGACTCTTTGCGTGGACGGGTTGTGCATACCGCCGTGGGGGCGGCGGGGAGTTTTGTGGCTTCCAAGCAAATCTTGAACGACATCCAGCGGCTGATCCACTGGTCGCAGCTCACCAATCTTTTCAGCATCCCCACGGACTGCGATCAGCGCAACGAGCGGCAGGGATGGATGGGCGATGCGCAAGCGACCGCGGAAGAGGCCATGATGAATTTTGACATGGCTGCTTTCTATACCAATTTCATTCGCGACATTCGCGACGCCCAGTTCCCCGACGGCTCGCTGCCCGACACGGTTCCCCGCAAGTACGGCGGCGTCCCGGGCGACCTTGGCTGGCAGACGGCTTATCCGCTGCTCTGCTGGTACATGTGGCAACAGTACGGAGACCGCCGCATCCTGGAGGAGAATTACGACGCGCTGAAGAAATATGTGGCCTTTCTGCGCAGCCACGCTCAGGACAATGTTTATCGCCTGCACTGGGAGGGCGATTGGGTGGAATTGGCCCATACGCCCGGCGACTACATCGGTGACGTCTGGTACTACGACGACGTCTCGCTTTTCTCGAAGATGGCCCAGATTTTAGGTAAGTCCGACGAGGCCGCATCCTACGGGCAACTGGCCGGCCAGATCAAAGACGCTTTGAATCGTACGTTCTTTGACGCCCATACAGATAACTACGCGAATGGAACCCAGACCGCCAACGCCATGGCGCTCTCTTTGGATCTGGTCCCTAAGGAGCATCGCGAAGCCGTCGTGCGTAGCCTGACGGACGACATCGTGTACGGCCATAACACGCACCTGACCACGGGATTCATCGGCGTCAAGTTTCTGATGCCTTTGCTGACCACTCTCGGGCGCTCAGACCTGGCCTACGATCTGGCCGTGCAGACCACCTACCCCAGTTGGGGCTTCATGGTCGAGCGCGGCGCAACCACGCTCTGGGAGCTCTGGCAGGAGAAGACCGGCCCCGCTATGAACTCTCAAGACCACATTATGTTCGGCAGTGTGGGGGCGTGGTTCTACAACGCTCTGGGCGGGATTAATCTGGGCCCCGAAAGCGTCGGCTACCAGCACATTCGCATCGCGCCGCAGATTGTCGAAGACTTACACTCGGCAAGCGCTTCCGTGGAAACCATTCGAGGAACCGTCTCCACCTCCTGGAGCCATTCGCCCGGGGTCATCACGCTGGAAGTGATGGTCCCGGTCAACAGCGACGCTCAAGTTGTTATTCCGGCTGAAAGTCAGATGACGGATGTGGTGATTCGGGAAGGCGACCGGGTGGTTTGGGAGAACGGCCGTTATGTGAGCGGCGATCCGGGCGTGAAAGCCGGGACGCAACAAGGGAGAATATTCACCTTCAGGTCGGGTCAGGGAACCTACTCGTTCCGGCTGACGGGCAGCGAATGAATCATAAGCTATACAGATAGCCTATGCATCGTAGGGTGGGGCGCCGGGAAGGGCGGGGCTTCAGCCCCGCCGCGGAAAACGGCTTATCACTGGGGGCTTTAGCCCCTGAAGCAATTTGGCTTCAGGGCCTGAAGGCCCGACCCGATGGGTTCTCGGAGGCGGCGGGGCTGAAGCCCCGCCCTTCCGAGCGGCCACGCGTAAGACCTATTTCTTTTCGGATTTCAGAACCAGCGTCTGCTCCGTGTACGGCACGATTTCGACCGGGCCCTCGAGCCCGCAGACGTCGATATTGGCAAGAATCCGATGCGATGGCCCCACCGCGCGAGCGTTGGCCTCGGTGTTCGTGACGCGGATCTTCAGTTGATTCTCGCCCGGCTTTATAAACTCGGTGATATCGAGTTTGTAGGGCCGCCACACTAAGGTGCCCGCCTGTCGCCCGTTGACATAGACTTCCGCCACGGAGCTTACCCGGCCCAGGTCGAGGACGAGTTTCTTGCCCTGATAAGAATCGGGCACGAGGAAGCTCTTCTCATAAATCGCAGCCCCGGAGAAATTGGCCAGCGGCGTCTTCGTCCAGGGTTCGAGAGCGACGGGCGTCGTTCCACTCACGAATTCCACTGGGGAACTCAAACGGTCGTCCGCGCGCGCCACGATGGCGAGCGTGTTCTTGTCCGTACGTCGCAGTGTGCGAATGTCAATGGGTGCTCCGCCGGAGGGCTTAAGTTCAACGCCATTCAAGATCAGCCGGTAAGGGCCGTGAAACGCGGGCGGAACTACGGCCGTGACGCCGGGAGGAATTTGCGTTCGGTACCAGCGCATGGGCGGAGTGATGTTTGCCGCCTTCTGCACATCGTAGGGCAGCATGCCGTTAATGATGCCAGGCAGAGTTCTGCCCTCCCGGTCCGCGACCCTGAAGGTGAATCCGTAGTAGCCGCTGGCAGCTCCTCTCCCAAGGCCGACCTTCAGCAGCACTTCGTTCCAGCCCGCCTGCAGTTCAACAGGGATGCGATCAGCCCAGTTGTCGTTCATCTCGTACCAGAAGGGATGGCGCAGGCGAGCGAACACCTGCTGGTGATTCAGCCACGCCTTGACGCAATTGTCGGCCGCGATCACGAAATCAGCTTGTTGGTTTCGGGGCGAATAAAGGTAAGTCAGGGCGTAGCTCGTGATCCATTCGTGCCCCGCCGTATCAAGGACGCGGTTGAACTGAACGATGTGGGCGGAATCGTCGAAGGGGCCGCCTTCCGTCAGCATCCAGATGTTCCAATGTGCCAAAGTCAGGTAAGGTTCGTCGCCGTAATATCGCTTCCAGCCCACCAGATTGCCGTTCAGACCAGAGTACTGCCGATCCAGATGGATTACCGCTTTCGCGGGGATGACGAGATCGGTCACGGGACTCGCAGAGCCGAACGTCTTTTCGGGCGGGTAGGCCGTATCGAATCCCGCATCGTCCGTGTTGGGAAACGGGCCGATGACGTTCCAGTCGCGCACGGTATTCTCGGCCTCGCTCAGCCAGAGGGATGGCCAGGCAGTATCGTCGAACGCGAGGCTCGACCATCCCAGCTTTTCCCCTTCGCCTTCCGGGGCGTCTTTGACCTTCACATAGGGAACTGCCACCCGCTCAGGCTCGGGACGGAATTCCCAGTTCCCGGAAAGGGAAATGGGATTCAGGCGAGGCATAGCAGTGCGTGCCCGATAGATTTGGCCGTCAGCGCGCAGGGTGACTTCGAGGTCCGGTTGGGTTGCGGGCGCCGAGACTCGTGCCTGGATGGCATCAGGCTGGCGAGAAACAACCTCGAGGCTTTCCGCGTTGGTGCTGACGAGTTCGGCTTTCTGTCCCTGCCCCTCGAGCGGATTGAAGACCACGTAGTAAGCGTCCCAGGGCGCCAAATCCAGCCGCACTTCGGTTCCCTGCGGACGGTTCACGTAGAATAACGGCGACCGCTTGCCGCTCAGGGCATCCCATTTCTCAGGGACGCCGGCCATTGAGAGCAGAATACTATTGGTTCGCTCGCGGTCAGAGTCGTTGACCACCCAGTAGTAGTCCCTTCCCATCTTTTCACGGTGTTCAAAGTAGAGGCTGCCCGAGGAGCCTGAAATCACCCGCACGTCTTTAGGAACACTGGAATCCAGCAAGTCAATCAAAGTCTCAACATCGTGCGAGACGAAGTAGGCATGGCCGCCTGCCGCGTCTCGCTGTTCTGTGAAAGCCGTCGGCGTCTCACTCGCTCCCGCCCCAAACACGCCGTCAATCCCCGTCTTCACCTCGGCGTCATTGTCTCCCGCCTCGGGCGAAGAAGCCGGCAGCATTCGGATGCCAAACACTGCGCCTCCGGCCCGATAAAACTCTTGAATCTTCTCCAAGCTTGATCGGCTGATCGTGCTGATGGGCGGCAGGATGATCGCCCGGAACCGCTGCGGGCCGATCACAAGCTCTTTACCCTCGACGCGCGCTCCGGCCAGATAGCCATCATCGGCGATGTTGTAATCCCATTGCCGGTCCGCGAGGCGGAGGATAAGACGCGTGTAATAATCGTTGACCGTGATGGTGAGGTTTTTCCAAACCGCCGGAGTCTGGATTTGATTGTAAGGCGCGCTGCCGGAGAAAACAGGATCGGAGTGTGCCCACATCGAAAGGATGGGATAGTAGAGCAGGACGTTGGCGGCGTGGCGGCTCTCGGAATTCATGTAGCTGATGCGCCGGGTATAGTCCGCATAATAGTGGAAGAAAGGCCAGTAGGGTTGATGCAGCCAATCGGGAGGGTAGTTCGCACGCGAGGCGTCGTAATTGAAAGCATGACCCACAAAGAGGTTAACTCCCCACAGACCATTTCCGTTCGTTCCGCGACGCAGACCTTCCATGTCCAGGTAGGAATCCGTCCCTTGTACTCCCTGGTTTTCGCACATGAATCTGCGACCTTCGAAATCCGCCACGGATTGAGCGACCTTGAAGTTGAGCGGCTGGCGGCCAAAATCACCGAGGGAATCGACGCCCACGGGGTTAAGGCCGCGTTCGACGGCAAATAGGCTGCCTTCCAGCGCGGCGGCCCACTGAAGCGATTCTTCCCACGCATGGCCAGTCCGGCCGATGCCGAATTCGGCTGCCCCGTCGGTGATTCCTTTCCAGAATGACCCTTGATAGAGCTGGGTAACCGTCGCCAGGTAGTCGCATCGGACCTTGGTCGTGGAATCTCCCCCGTTGTAGATCAACAGCGGCAGGACTTTGTGAAGATCGTAGCCCGTACGCTTTGTGAAAGCGTCGAAGAGAGCGGGTGTCCAGGCGATGCGATAACCGTAGTCGCCTTCATGGTCGGCGAAGGAATAATGAATAGTGTTGCCGAAGTATGACCCGAAGCGCCGGTGGAACTCGCCGTAGGCGAGATCGAAGAACGACTTCATCGCCAGTGGATTCATCAAGTCCACGAATCCGCCGTCAAACCCCATCGAAGGTTCGAGATAGAACTCGACGATGACCCAGTCCCCGGCGCCGGCCTGCCATTTGACTTGGCCCGATTCCACCGGTGCGGCCAGGAGTTGCAGGCTTTGCCCGTCAATCCGATTATCGCCCAACCTGCGAGCTGCGACCACGGCCTGGAGCTCGGGCAGAGCGTCAATGGTGACCTCTTTTGGACCCTTGACCACTTCCGCCTTGTAGCTCAAGCTCCTCATCCGATATTCCGGATTTCGCGCCAGTACCTCGCTCTGCTGGTTACCGGCCATCCAGATGTTGCGCGCCTCGCCGGAGGGCCAGTCGTATTCGTCGACGAAGTTGAATTCGAAGCCGCTGCGCTTGGCCTGCTCGAGGCCGGCGCCAATGGCTTGCCACCATTCCTCGGAATGGTACGGCGTCACAAGGCCGTCCCGCGCATGTAAAAACGCCCCATAAACATGCTGGTCGACCATCCGGCGGATTTCTTCCTGGATCTTTGGACCTTCCATTTTGCCGTTCCAGAACCAGAACGGCATGGTTGAGTAATCGCGCGGAGGGTCGAGGAAACCGGCATACAGACCGCCACCTTGCGCTTGCCCTCCCTCACTACTAAGGCTTGCGCGGGCCTCAGGCTGCGTGGCGGAAAAGCGCTTCCCTACAGGTAAGAGCGAGATTAAAGCGAGAATCAAAAACAGGCTGATGCGTCGAATCATGTGTTGTCTCCGTACCGGCTCCAGGGGCCGACTATCACTCTCGCCGCACGGCGAATACGACGCGGCCGCACGAGCCTAACACAAAAGCCACACTGCTGAGCTTCTTTGTGTCAGGGCTCGCCTTCGCAGCGAGATCTTGTCTCCCTGGGGTCACGACCTGTCAAGATGATTGTGGTGGAGATGGAAGTGTCCGCCGATGTGGGGACGGACTAACCCGGCATCGGATCCGGCAGTTGACGAACAAACACGCGGCTACGCTGTCAGACTGGATCCTCAAATGACGTTGTCCAGACTTATATCAAACTGAGTTGGAGACCTTACACCCGTATACAGATAGTGCTAGGTGACGGCCTGTTCTTTACGCACTTGCCGCCGCAGCACAGATAGCCTTCCGGGCAACACTCGCCGCCGCAGCACTTCGCGCTGGGGCTGGAGCAGCATTTGCCGTTGCAGCAGGCCATATTCCGAGCACAGCAGGTGTGGTTCCCACAGCAGGTCGAATGACGATCACAGCACCCTGAGCCGCAACAGGTGTGCGCATCGTCGCAACAGTGGGAGTTTGAACAGCAGATTTGGTCACCGTTGCACCCTGACGTGCCGCAGCAAGTGAACCCCGGTGGAAAGCACTTTTCTCTGCACCGGACCCAGAACCGTGGACACCTGGGATCGCCTTGGCCATCCGCTCCCAGGGCCCGGGTGGCTCTTCCCAGGCCAAGGGAGGCCAGCAACGCGCCACCCACGGCACCGCTGACCATCTTGAGTGCTTCTCTCCTGGAAACCGGGCTCGCTATGACCCGTGAAATGTCGTCTATAAGTGCGCTCATAGTTTTTCCCCCTCGCGCATTGCTGACGCCACACGAAAGAGCGCCCGTACCGCGTCTCTCCCGGGCACAGCCTCAGTTGATTTCTGACTACGCGCCCTGTCAGCCGGCTGTGGCGCATTCCTCGGAGACGACGTGTCTGCGGCTGCGTCCGTGCGGGGCGCAGTCACTCGCCCTGGCAGCGCCCCACTGTGCGTTGGCCGAACGAAAAACGCCGGCGGGGACAGCTGCTCCTCCCAGACCCGACACGAATCCGAGAAATCAGCTACCGACCAAGAAAAGGCAATTTTGAGATTATCGAGCTCCTACCCCGGGACAACTCTAGTAGAGCGTATCAAGCACTTGGCGTCAAGTATTGACGCGACTATTAACTATTTGTTCGAAATTCTCCTTTTTGCGGCGGTGCGGGTATAATGCTTCCCGTCGTGGCTGAGCGATGCCGCGGCTGGCGGCAGTCTCCAGCGGTTCTTGGCAGAGGCGCTGAGAAGTCACGGAAGGGGAGCATCCAAATTGAGGGTCAGGAAAGCGGTCATCACCGCGGCGGGAGCGAATCAGCGTGCCCTCCCGCTGCAAACTCTAATCCACGATGGAGTTGAAAAGTCCGTTCTCGGCATCCTCATCGAGCAGGCGCTCACCGCGAACGTTGGGGAAGTTTGTGTCGTGGTGTGGCCCGGCGATGAGGCCCGATATGCACAAGCCGCCGGAAGCCTGGCAGGCGGAGTGCGGTTCGTTGCGCAAGAGCGCCCGGGAGGATACGGCCACGCCATTTACTGCGCGCGAGAGTTCGTTGGCAACGAGCCTTTCCTGCACCTGGTCGGGGACCATTTGTATGTGAGCGCCGCGACCCTGGGTGTGCAGCGTCTGGTGGAACTTGCCGAGAGCGAATCATGTTCGGCGTCCGGCGTGCAGCCTACACGGGAAAGTTTGTTGCCTCGATATGGCGCCGTGGCTGGGCGCCGGGTACCCGGCCGTCAGGGGCTTTATCGGGTCGAGACAGTGCTCGAAAAGCCCACTCCGACGGAAGCCGAGCAACGGCTGATGGTGCCGGGCATCAGGGCTGGTTACTACCTGTGTTTCTTCGGCATACACGTTCTTACTCCCACGGTGATGGACTTGCTCGCGCGTCTGTTGGCCAAACAGGATGCGGGTCCGGTCACGCTCTCGGCTGCTCTGGCTGAGCTCGCCCGGCAGGAGCAGTACCTGGCGCTTGAAGACACCGGCAGGCGGTATGATCTCGGCGCCCGTTACGGCTTGCTCATTGCGCAACTGGCCCTGGCGCTGAACGGGCGGGAGCGCGACGAGGTGCTGTCGCACCTGTTGGAACTGCTTGTAGAGCGCGAAATGGCTGAGCACCGGGGAAATTAGGACGGGGGGCCATCTGTAGCTGATAAGCACGAGCGGAACAAAGCAGGACCTGTCATCCTGAGCGTAGCGAAGGATCTCTGCAGTGGAACGCAATTCGTGGAAACAACAAGAACTGCGGCGATCCTTCGCTTCGCGCGGGATGACACTTCTTCGTTTCTCTGATTTTGTCGCTGGATGAAGCGTGTCGTGAGCCGCCCTATGAGCCGATTGATTCGCGTCATTACCTCCCGCGATCCGGAAATCCGCAATTGCTCGCTGGAAAGTCTTTGCCTCGCCTCGCCGCTCGAAGAATTGCTGGCCGAATGCGAGGCGCTCGACCGTTTCCGCCGCACCAGTGACAATCTGTACGAGCGAGTGCGTGCACTCTTCTTCCTGTACGCAATACACCGCTTTCACATTCTCGTAAGGGGAGGGACCGGACCTCGGTCCCGAATTCCTTTCGGCGGCTACGTCAACCTTCTCAAGCGCCGTTTCGATGAGGCGCTTGATATATTCTTGGCGGAGCAGGCGGCGGAGGGTCCGAGCGCCCCCATTTCCAGCGCGCTGGCCGCGGGCTATCGCGCCTTGGGTTTTCAAACCCTTGCTGATCAGGTGCGCCGAAGTGTCCGCTCGGTGCGCGGTAATCAGTGGATGTTCCGAGCCGCTCACCCCGATGACGCGCCATTGCGCATTCGTCCCGAGATGTTGACCCGCGACGCCTCGAGTCAACTCTTTCCAATTCTGCGTGAGACCACGCCGGTCCGCATGGACCTGAGCCATAGTGGTTGGAGCGATATCTTCTTCCTGGGCATGGATTTTCCTGAAGGCGCCCGGGTGCTCAATATTTCGATTGACCTCAGCGTGCGGGGCTCGGGCACCCCGAAGCCGCCCGTGGAAGCATGGTTTCGGGTCATCGATCAGCCGGTGCTGCGTCTAGTCAGTGCGGACCTCAAGAGCAGCGCTGAAATCAGCACCATCGCTGAAGTTTTCGATTTTGCCCGCGACTATCTCGGCCTGCTCAAGGCTGCGGTGATTGCCTCCGGCATTGTTCCGCCGGGTATGGAGGGCGCTACTCAGCCGCTGGCCGATATTTTGGTCCGTCTAACCGGCAGAGCGGGGTGCGGCATTGAGATCGTAAGTAAAGTGAATGACATCCCGAGAGGATCGCGCCTGGCCGTTTCCACCAGTCTTCTCGCCTCGCTCATTTCCGTGTGCATGCGTGCCACTAACCAGATTCACGCCCTCACCGGGGGCCTGGAAGAGCAGGACCGCCGCCTTGTGGCAGCACGCGCTATCCTGGGCGAATGGCTGGGCGGGTCGGGCGGTGGCTGGCAGGATTCCGGCGGCGTATGGCCCGGCATCAAACTGATCTACGGTGTCCTGGCACGGGAAGGTGATCCAGAGTTCGGCATTAGTCGCGGCTGCCTGCTCCCGGACCATCTCATCTTTCGCCCTGAAGATGTCCCGCAGGAAACACGCGATAAGCTCCAACGCAGTCTCGTGCTTGTGCATGGTGGGATGGCGCAGGACGTAGGCCCGATTCTGGAGATGGTGACGGAGAAGTACCTGCTTCGTTCGGAGAGCGAATGGCGCGCGCGGGGCGATGCCAGTCACCTCCTGGACGACCTCATTGGCCACTTGAAGGACGGCAACATCAAGGCGATTGGCGCCTCGACCGAACACAACTTCGAGGGCCCTATACAGACCATTATTCCCTGGGCCGGAAATCTCTACACGGACACCCTGATTCGCCGCGTGCGCACGGAAATGGGTCATGACTTCTGGGGTTTCTGGATGCTCGGTGGAATGTCGGGCGGCGGCATGGGGTTTATTTTTAATCCAGACCGGAAGGGATTGGGGCAGGAGCGCCTGCAAGCCATCATGAGTGAAACCCGGCGCCGCATGGAGTCGTCCGTTCCTTTTGCCATGGAGCCCGTCGTCTACGATTTTGCGATTAATGAACGTGGAACTGAGGCGGCGCTGTTGCGCGGAAACTCCGCACTGATGCCGGCGGCCTATTACCAACTTATCGTCCCGCCGCTTCTGCGCATTGAGTCGCGCCTGCTTTCACCCGCACGCCGCGCAGAACTGGAGCGGTTTACGGCCGCCTGCCACGAGCTCCCGGAGTTCCAGGGCATGGTGCAGCATGTCTTCGAGCACCTGATCCCGCACCGCGCGCAGGAGTCGGATCGCGCGCAAAGCCTTGAAGCCCTTCTGGAGGCGCACGCCTTCGACCGGATGGAACACGAGCAGATCCAGGCGGACCTGCGCAGTGGCAGGGTCGGCTTGGCGCAAAACCGCCTGCCTGTGAGCAGCCGGATTACCGATCTCGGTCCTGATGACCTTTTTGACGCCAGGCGTGGATTGGCGCCGCACTACCGTGAGATCGGCGGAGACGCGCTGGCGGCCGGAATGGTGGCTGTGGTCTCGTTTGCGGGAGGCGCGGGGAGCCGCTGGACCAAGGGCGCGGGAGTTGTCAAGGCTCTCAACCCCTTCTGCAAGCTGGGCGTCCGCCGCCGCACCTTCATTGAGGCGCACCTTGCCAAGAGCCGTCAGACGAATCGCCTTTACGGAACATTGCTGCCCCACATCATCACCACAAGCTACCTGACGCACAGTGCCATTGAGTCCCATCTGCGCGCCGAAGTGAACTACGGCTACACCGGCCCGCTGCTCCTTTCGCCTGGCCGAGCTATCGGCCTGCGACTGGTGCCCATGGAGCGCGATCTGCGATTTGCCTGGGAGGAAATGCCGCAACAGTTGCTCGACGAGCAGGCCCAGAAAGTGCGGGAAAGTCTGCACGCTTCCCTGATCGGTTGGGCGCGACAAATGGGCGAGGGCTCGAGCTACACCGACAACCTGCCTCTCCAGTGCTTGCATCCCGTCGGCCATTGGTATGAGGTGCCGAACCTTATCCGCAATGGCACTCTGGTACGACTGCTCGAAGAAAGGCCGCAGCTGAAATACCTGCTGGCTCACAATATCGATACCACGGGAGCTAATGCCGACGCCGGTTTGCTCGGCTACCACATCGAGCAGGGGGCGGCTCTTACCACCGAAGTGATCTCCCGCCACATCGAGGACCGTGGCGGCGGCTTGGCCCATGTCGACGGCCGGCTGCGTCTGATCGAGGGTCTTGCCCTCCCCAGTGAAGAAGTTGAATCGCGCCTCTCGTGGTACAACAGCGCCAGCTACTGGATCGACATTGACCAACTCCTCGCCGCATTTGGACTTACCCGCAGCGACTTGACAAACCCGGAACTTCTCAACTCCTCAATCCGCAACCTGGCCGCCCGCATGCCCACTTACATCACCCTTAAAGACGTGAAGAAGCGCTGGGGAAAGGGCCAGGAAGACGTGTTTCCAGTAGCCCAGTTTGAGAAGCTTTGGGGAGATATGACGGCCTTGCCGGAATTGAAATGCCGGTTTGTCGCCGTGCCGCGGACGCGCGGGCAGCAACTTAAAGAACCGGCGCAACTCGACGGCTGGCTGCGCGACGGCTCCGCCGCTTTCGTCGAATCGTTGTGCGATTTTTGAGTCGAAAGTCGAAAGTCCAGCAGTTGAGAAGTCGACGATTCGAACGGTTAAGGAATCCGTGAGTGGATGATCGAGAGGCATTTGCTTCTTGAATCCGAGATCTGAAATTTGAAATTGGGACTCTGCCGCGCCTCTTCCAGAACGGACCTCCGAAGCCCGCTCTTCACCTGCCCATCTGCCGACCTGCCCACCTGCCTACTTGCCCACCTTCTCGCTGAAAAACTTCGCCATGAGGTCCAGAGCTTCCTTTGTCTCCGGTAAGTGGTAGTCATACCAGAAGGCGTGCGGAAGCGCTTCGAAGACCACCAGTTGTGCCTCCACCCCGGCCCGAAGGAAAGCCCTGTGCAGGATGGTCGTGCCGCTCAGCAGCAGATCGCGCGTACTGGTCACGAAAAGCGTGGGTGGGAATCCCTGCGGGTCGGCGTAGAGAGGCGAGAGGACCGGATCTTTGGGATCGGTGTTCCCCACGTACGCAGAAGCGTGAGGATGCCCCGAGGGTGGATCGAGGTGTCCGGACCATCCCCAAATGGTAAAGAGAGCGTCCGAGTCAGACGGCTGGCTCAAATCGCCTGTCCCCGAAAAAACCCCCAGCGCCGCAGGGAGGGGCAGGCCATCTCGCCGCAAGCGCGAGGCAACTTCGGCGGTCAGAATTGCTCCCGCAGAAGTCCCAAACAATCCCATGTGGCTGGGCTTGTGGGTCTTCAACAGCTCTTTGTAGACTGCTTCCGTGTCGTCCACCGCGGCGGGAAACGGGTGCTCCGGAGCAAGCCGGTAGTAGACCGAAACTACGGGAATCTTTGTGAGGTAGGCAATCGGAATGCCCTCGACGAGCGAGCCTGAGTCCGAGTTGAACCCCCCGCCGTGAACATTGATCAGGACGCGGTCCCCAGCGTTCGAGGCTGGCAGCTCCGCCGGAGTGATCACGTCACAGCGCACCCCACCCACAGTCTCTTCACGGATATCCACCGGATAAAGCTTGCGAGCTTCCTCTGACCTGGCCTTCCGAAACGCATCGGTTAGCGTTCGCCGCTCGGCCAGCGTCGGCTCCGGGCCCGAAGGACCGGGCCGCGAGATGAACTTCTGAGCCTCAGGGCTGATCGTCCTAGGTACAGGAATCAGCCGCGTTACGTGTGCCGTCCCGTCGGCATCCACAGTGCACGAGTCCACCCTCGGCGCCGCCTCGCTCTGCTGCGCCCAAAGTTCCGAAGAAGTATATCGAAAGTCGAGAAGTGACGGCGTCACTAGCCATAGCACGCCCATCAGCAGCACCAGCCTGCCCGCCGCACGCCCAAGCCCCTTGATTCGCATGAACCCCCCTTTGTTTCTTTCTGCTGTAGCGCACCATCAGAACACAAACCGGCCCGTCGTCGCAACCAGGCCGGCGTCCCTCAGGAGAACTCTCGCACTACAGGAGAACCATCCCGCTCGTTTGCACGCAGCCACAATTCGTACTCATCCGGCTGCCGCCTCCCGCCGAAGATAGGGTGTAGGCCGAACCGGCTTCGGGGACACGCTCCCGTAAGTCACAGGGCGGAGCTACACCGGGAAGAAAGGTGTCGCCTATCCGGTCTCAGAAGGAGCAAGAGAATGAGCCTGCTAATTGACGACTTATCGCGAATTATGGCCAGCCCTATCCCGCGCCGGAAGGCGTTACGGCTGGCTGGGAGCTTAATGGGTGGGGGCATCTTGGCATGCTTGGGTTTAGGCAGGGCTTCTCGTGGTCTGGCGCAGCTGTCACGCTCGTGCAGCGCCGACCAAGTCCGGTGCGGCAAGGTTTGCTGCTACCGGTTTGAGATGTGCTGCGGCGGAACCTGCTACGGGCCCGGGTACAACGAACGCGCGGTTTGCTGCGGCAGTGTGCTTTGCAGCAAGGTTTCCCAACAGTGCTGCACGGACCACTGCTGCCGGAAGACGGAGACCTGCTGCGGCGCTCAGTGTTGCGCTCCGGGCCGGGCCTGCTGCCAAGGCCAGTGTTGCGCTCCGGGTTATGTCTGCTGCAACGGCCGGTGCGTGCCGCGGAGGCCGTCGCAAAGCAGTCCTTGTTCTGTTTAACACGAGTCCCAGGCGGAATTCCGCATTGCAGAAGCCGGGAAGAGAACGACTCCTTGATTCTCTCAAACCGGAGGAGGGCTGAATTGCAGGCGCTGCTTACTCAACTCGTCTTGATTTGCCTTGCGGGTGCCGCATGGGCGCAGGATCCGATATCGCCCCAGGCCGTGGCGGCTGTCGACAGTGCGGTCGCGGCGGCCCCAAGCGCGTCGACCCTCAACTTGACCACAAGGCAGCGATACGTCATTGCGAGGGACGATCTTCTGGATGTCGATGTGGTGGGTGTGCAAGAGTTGTCGCGCGAATATCGGGTGGACGGGGATGGGATGATCACACTCCCCATGTTGTCGCGGGCGGTGATGGCGGCGGGCTCCACGCTGGATCAGCTTTCGCAAAGAATTCGCGAGAACCTCGTGGGCGCCGGACTGCTTCGGGACCCGCAGATCACTGTGAGTGTGAAGTCTTCGCCCTGGAACACCGTCGTGCTTTCGGGCGCGGCAAAGAAGACGGGCGTCTATCCGGTCTACGGTCACACCACGCTGCTGGAGTTGCTGACTGAAGCGGAAGGCCTGAGCGACGATGCCGGCAACAACGCAATAGTAACGCGCGCCGAGAAGCCTTTTGCGGGGACGGAGCCGAGCTCCGCGGCGCGCCCCGGCGACTTGAGCTCGCGAACCTCAAAAGTAGACGTGGGAAGGCTCTGGCGGAACGGCGACGCCAGCTTGGACGTGGACTTGCACCCGGGCGACCGGGTGACGGTCGAGCGGGCGGGAATTGTCTACGTTCTGGGCGCAGTGAATCGGGCGGGTGGGTTCGTTCTCTCGAACGATCAGGAGCAGATGACGGTGCTTCGTGCCATCGCTTTGGCGGGCAATTTCACGCACGACGCAAAGCCTGCCCATGCTGTCATTATCCGCAAGACACCGGGCGCTTCGGGCGAAAAGCGCGAAGTCCGGGTGGATCTGAAGAAGGTCTTGTCGAGCCAGGCCCCGGATCAACCTTTGCTAGCCAGCGACATCCTTTATGTGCCTGAGAGTGGGGCCAGGCGGACGCTCGATACGATCGTCAACACTGCAGTCTACACGTCGATTTGGCGGTTGCCGTATTAGGGAATAGGGAACAATGGCGGAAAACGACAAACTAATTCCGGTGAGCGTGGTCTCTCCTGATCGCTTGGGGTATTCCGGTTACCCGGTCACGGACCTTGAGCCCTCGGGTCCGGAGGCGTACTCATTCCAGAGCTACTGGGAGGTCCTGAGGAAGCGCCGCAGTACAGTTTTCACCGTCGCCTTCGTCGCCACACTCCTGGTGACGGTGGTTGTCTACCGAATGAAGCCGGTTTACCGGGCCACCGCGCGCATGGAGGTGCAGGCGGAGACGCCCGCCCTGCAGTCGCTCAACGAGCTGAATCCGAGCGCGGCCACGGACGCGGCGTTTTTACAAACGCAGGTCGATCTCTTGCAGAACAACAACCTGGCTTGGCAAACCATGCAGGAGTTGGGGCTGGGGAATGGGAGCGTGGAACTCGGGACGGGGGGAGATCTCTGGCCTGGAAGTACCAGTCGGGCGACGGTGCCCACGCCCGCCAGCGTGATCCGGAGTTTCAAAAAGCATCTGCACGTCGAACTGCTCAATGAGAGCCGGCTGGTGGAAGTCAGCTTCGAAAGCGTGGATTCGAACCTGGCAGCGCGTGTGGCCAACACGCTGGTCAAGAATTACGTGGAATCTAATTTTCGCTCCAAATACGAAACCACGCGGCAAGCCTCGGCGTGGATGGAGCAGCAACTTGACGAACTCAAGGCGAAAGTGGAGAAGGCCCAACAGGCGCTGGTGGACTACGAGCGGCAATACTCGATTGCCAACTTGGGTGACAAAGAGAACGTGGTGCAACAACGGCTGGCGCAATTGAGCACCGATCTGACCGCAGCCCAGGTTGACCGCGCCAACAAGCAATCGGTTTACGATTCGGCGCGCAGCAACAGCGCTGAGTCGGCTGCCGTTGCGGAGGACGCGCTGCTGGGGCAATTGGAGTCGAAAAACGCCGAACTCCATACAGAGTATGCCGCGGCCACTTCTCAATATGGTCCGAACTTCTACAAGGTCAAGCAACTCGGCAATCAGATCAGCGAAGTCGAAGCGCTGATTGAACGGGAGCGGAAGCGGATCATGCAGCGGATTGAGAGCGATTATCACACCGCCGTGCGGCGGGAGCAGCTCCTCTCCCAGGATGTCGTGGAGCAAAGAGCCGCGGTGGAAAAACTGAACCAACTGCTCATTAAGTACACCATCCTGAAGGGAGACTTCGAAACGAATCAGCAGCTTTACGATGAGCTCCTGAAGCGGCTTAAAGATGCCACCGTCTCCGTAAGCTTGCGCGCCACCAGCGTTCGCCTGGCCGACGCGGCGCTGGTGCCGACCGCGCCCATCCGCCCCGACAAGCGGGTGGATATCGCCGTCGGGCTTCTGGTGGGTTTGATCCTGGGAGTGACTCTGGCGTTTGTCCGGGAGGGACTGGATCGCACGGTCAAGACGGCAGAAGACATAGAAAATCAGATTGCGGTTCCCACCTTAGCCGTAATTCCGCTGGGAACGAAGTCCCGCGGACGGTATGGCCGGTATTTCGCTCGCGAGGCTCCGAAAGTGCCGGGCAACGGAAACCTGGGATTGGCCATTATGAACGCGCCCGGGTCGGAAATGGCGGAATCCTTCCGGGTGTTGCGTACTTCGATTCTGCTATCCAGTTCCCCGCAGCCGCCGCAAGTGCTGCTGGTTACGAGTGCGCATCCCAGTGAAGGGAAGACCTTCGCGTCGGTCAACCTGGCGTTAGCGTTGGCCCAGCGTGGCGGCCGAGTGCTGCTGATTGACGGGGATTTGAGGAAGCCGACCGTGCTGAAAGCCCTCGGGTTGGGAAATGGCGAGGGCGAGGGAAGCGGATTGAGCAGCTACCTCACGGGCGAACAGGGGCTCGATTCGGCACTGATGTCGTTCACCGCGCTTCCCAATCTGTCCGTGCTGCCTTCCGGGCCGATTCCCGCCAACCCTGCCGAGCTGGTTTCCTCCCCGGCCATGGTGAGGCTGGTGGGTGAGCTACGCCAGCGCTTCGAACACATTGTACTCGACTCGCCACCCTTGCTGCTGGTGACGGACGGAATCCTTCTTTCCACTCTGGCGGACGGAGTGGTGCTGGTTGTGGAAAGCGGCTCGACGTCGCGAGGTGCATTGCATCGAGTTCGTCAAATCCTGGACCGGTCCGGTGCCAAGACCCTGGGAGCGGTACTCAATAAGCTGGATGACCGGGTTGACGGCTACTATACTTCTCGCTACCGGTATTACGGCTATTACTACTCCCGTGAGCCCTCCGCGTCAAAAGCTTCTGACTTGAATTCGGCCAGCTAGCGGTGAAGGACCGACAGCTCAGAACAGCTCATCCAACCCGGCGGGACAAGGGCGAAACAGAAAGCTATGCGGGAGTTCTCTCAATGCTTCTCCCGCCCTACTTTATGGCGCCTTGGGCGCGCCACCGGTGGGTCCGTCCAGCGATTAGATCGTAGCTTGCGAAAAAGGTGAGAAAGCGAGCTGGACGCGAGGTAACCCGATGCTAATGCGCGATGTCGCAGTAATCGGAGGGGGGCCGGCGGGGTTGTATGCGGCTTATCGACTGGCTTCGGCCGGTTTGGGTGTCACGGTACTCGATGCCCAGGAGAAGATAGGGGACAACGCGGTCTGTTCGGGCGTGATCGGGGAAGAGGCTTTCGGGCGTTTTGGATTGCCGTCCCGGCCAGTGCTGAACAGCATTTACTGTCTGCGGGCGGTCTCGCCGGCGGGCAGAAGCCTGGAGTATCGCTCGCCGACTCCGCTGGCCCGTGTGGTCGATAAAGCAGAATTCAACCGCGACTTGGCGAGGTTGGCACGATCCGCCGGCGCCGAATTACATTCCGGCCGTTTGGTCGAAGCGGTGTCGCCGGAAGATCATGGGGCGATCTTGCGGTTCCGTTCCCGGCTGGGCGCGGGGGAAAAAATCAGAGCGCGAGTCGCGGTGATTGCTTCCGGGGTGGGCGGGGCGCTGAACGGAGCACTGGGGCTTGTGAAGCCGCGCGAGTTTCTACGGGCCGTGCAAGCCGACATCCCACTGGGTAAGGACGGCGCTATGAACCCCACTGAGATATACGTGGGGAGGTCCGTGGCGCCGGGCGCTTTCGGCTGGAAGATCCCTCTAGGGCATGGCCGCGTGCGCGTGGGGTTAATGAGCTGGGAGGAGCCCCGCCCGTACTTCAGCGCGCTTTTGCAAAGAGTGGCTCCTGGATTGAACCGGGGCGAAGCCAGATTCCGGCAGAAGGCCATCGGGCAGATGCCGGTGGGAAACTGCGTTGCGGAACGCGTCGTGGCCATCGGAGAAGCCGCCGTGCACGTGAAGACCTCGACTGGAGGGGGAATCTACTTTGGCCTGCTCTCGGCCGAAATGGCTGCCGAGGTCATCCTGCGCGCTTTTCAGAAGGGCGACTTCAGTGTACGGACCTTGGGCCAGTTCGAACGCTACTGGAAGACGGCTTTCGGCACTGAGTTGTGGACGGGATATCTCGCCCGGAAACTCACCGGGCGGCTCTCCGATAGCATTATCGAAAAGGCCTTCGAAAAGGCAAAGGGGATTGCACTCGTGGGCCGGCTGAAGAACGAATTGAGCTTTGATTGGCATGGCAGAGCCATACTGGCCTCCCTACATGGTCTGTTCGGTTCCGCTCCAGGCTTTTGAGAACATCATGATCAAACGGGGTTTTGACGTCCTGCTTTCAGCTTTTGGGCTCGCCGTATCGTTGCCGTTGTGGGGAATTATCGCGCTGGCCGTAAAGCTCCACGACGGAGGGCCGGTGTTCTATCGGCAACCGCGGGTAGGAAAAGACGGGCGAGTGTTCATGGGCCTGAAGTTCCGCTCGATGGTGCCCGATTCGGACCGGAAGTGGGGGGCGACGCCCGCGGTGGCCAACGATCCCAGAATTACCACAGTTGGAAAAGTATTACGAGCTACGGCGATGGATGAACTGCCGCAACTTTGGAATATCTTGCGGGGCGATATGAGCTTCGTCGGCCCGCGGCCGGAATGGGCGGAACTGGTGAAGAAATTCCGCGCCGAAATTCCTCGCTTCGATCTGCGGCATCGGGTCCGGCCCGGACTCACCGGACTGGCCCAAGTCTACGGGCATAGCGAGATGTCGCGCCGCAATAAGCTCCGCTACGACCTGCTCTACGCCCGGCGTCAGAACTTCTGGCTCGACATCCGGCTGGTCCTGTTATCGTTCGCCGTGACTTTCACGGGGCGGTGGGAGCTCCGGGAGGCTAAGGTCTTGCGTTCCCGCCAACGGCGATACGCTAAGGTGGCGCCGGCAAGAGCCGCCTGGCCCGCCGAAGGATTGTTGTCGAAAAGTCTTACGCAGTCCCGGCCCTCCCTGTAGTGCTAGGGGCGAGCTTCCTCGCGGCGCGAGGAAAAGCAGATCCTTCGCTTCGCTCGGGATGACATGTCATTCTGAGCGAAGCGAAGGATCTGCATTGGGTTGCGGCTTTGCCGCGCTGTGAACGCTTTGCAGCACCGGGCATCAGGCCGGCATCCTCCCCCTGCTGACCCGAAGACCAGCGCCTCAAATCATCATGCCTCAACGCGACATTCCTTGCGCGCGCGTGCTGGGAGTCCCCGTGCACGTGCTCGGCCTGCACGATGTAGTCCGGGTGATGCAGGACTGGCTTCAAAATGGCCAAGGGGAGCGATGGATCGCTGTGACCAGCTCGCACGGCATCATCGAGGGGTTCAAGCATCAAGAGTTCAGACGGATCCTCGAGTCGGCGGCCCTTTCGGTTCCGGACGGCAAGTGGACGGCGCGCGCCGCTGCGGCCCGGCTCTCCCTCGAGCCTCAGCAGGTGCGCGGAGCCGACTTGATGTGGGAGTTCTCGGAGCTGGCCAACCAGCGTGGCTATGGCAGCTACTTCTTTGGTGATACGCCTGAGGTGCTGAACCGGCTTACCGCCAGACTTCGCGGGCAGTTTCCCAACCTGCCCATTGCGGGGGCGTATTCGCCCCCTTTCCGGCCGCTGAGCGAAGCCGAGAACGACGAAATAATCCAGCGGATCAACGACGCCAAGCCCCACGTGCTTTGGGTGTGCCTGGGGCTTCCGAAACAGGAGCGCTGGATCTTCGCCAACCGGAAGAAGCTTCGCGTGCCCATCGTGATCGCCGCAGGCGCGGCAGCCAAATTCCTGAGCGGAAGCGTCGCCCCGGCCCCGAGATGGATCAGAGAGCGCGGATTCGAGTGGCTTTGGCGGCTCATCCGTGAGCCACGCCGCTGCTGGCGTCGCTCCATGCTCTACGGCCCCCAGTTTGCTCTTTTTGCGGTCCTTGAACTGAGCGGAGTCATGAAGCTTGAATCATGATCAACCACTTCGACCCCCCGGGCTGCGCCGTCCTCCTCTTCCCTATGAGACCTTGATTTCAGAGCGGGCAAAGTTGCTTTCCCCTTCACCAGCCCAGATTCACCAAAGGCACCGCGTATGAACAAGCCATTCGACAAGCCGGTCTATGTCACCCGGCCCTGGCTTCCTCCGTTAGAGGAGTTCCAGCAGGGGCTTGCGGAGATCTGGGGCCGCGGTATCTTGACCAACAACGGTCCGGTGGTGCAGAAATTCCGGGCGGAGTTGGCTGACTATTGCGGGACGGAAAACCTGTGTCTCTTCGCGAACGGGACCTTGGCTCTGCAAATCGCGCTCCAAGGAATGGGCATAACGGGGGACGTAATTACAACGCCTTATACTTTCGTGGCGACGGTGCATTCCCTCTTTTGGAATAAGGTGCGGCCCGTGTTCGTAGACATCGAGCCCGGCCACTATACTCTGGACCCCGAACAAGTTGAGGCGGCAATAACTCCCTGGACGAGCGCGATTCTGGGCGTCCACGTGTATGGGCACCCTTGCCGCCTGCGAGAACTGGCAGAGATCGCGCAGCGGCACAATCTGAAGCTGCTTTACGATGCTGCCCACGCCTTCGGAGTGCGCGTGAACGGGCGTCCCATCGCACAATTTGGTGACTTGAGCATGTTCAGCTTCCATGCGACGAAGCTCTTCCACTCTGCCGAAGGGGGCATGCTGACGTTCGCCGACCGCACTTTGCGCCGCCGTTTCGACTACCTGCAGAACTTCGGATTCGAGAACGAAGTGGAAGTCGTAATGCCGGGAACCAACGCAAAGATGAACGAGTTGCAGGCGTTGATGGGGCGCTTGGTGCTCAAGCGAGTAGATGAAATCGTTCAGAAGCGGTGCCGGATTGCGGAGGCGTACAGGCGTGAGCTGATGGTCATCCCCGGCGTTCGAGCGGCAGCGCCGCCCGAGACGGGTATCGAATATAACCATGCCTACTTTCCCGTGGAAGTGTACGAGAGGGACTTCGGAGTAAGCCGCGATCACCTGTACGACGAACTGAAGCAATGGAACGTCTTCACACGGCGATACTTTTATCCCCTGGTGACGGACTTCGCTTGCTATCGGGGGATCGTACGGCAGGATGAATTGCCCGTGGCGCGGCGCGTCGCGAGCCGGATCATCACCCTGCCCATTTTCAGCGACCTTAGCCTGGATGACGTGGAGCGCATCTGTGGCATCATTCGGCACATTCACGAGCGGAGCAGGCCGGTTCCAGCCCGCAGAAGTGCCGGCGTACGAGCCGTCGCCGCGACTGCATGAATACAGAGTCCGAAAACAGGTCAGCAGGACTGCGGGAACGCTCCCTCAAAGCCGTTGTATGGAGTTCGGCGGACACTTTTGGGCGGCAAGGCATTCTGTTCGTCACATCCATCATTCTGGCGCGCTTGTTGAGCCCCAAGGAATTCGGCTTGGTCGGAATGGTCCTGGTGTTCATGGCGATTGCGACAGCCTTTGTCGATAGCGGCTTCTCCTCAGCGCTGATCCAGCGCAAGGAGCTCACGGAGGAGGATAAAACATCCGTTTTCCTCTTCAATACCACCGCAGGGCTGGCGATGGCCGCCATGATGTTCTGGGCGGCTCCCGCCGTAGCGCGGTTCTACGAACAGCCGATTCTTACCGGCCTCACAAGGCTTATGGCGCTGAACCTGTTCATCAGTGCCTGGGGGTCGGTGCAATTTGCGCTGCTCAGCCGCCAACTGAACTTCAAGACCCAGTGCAAGGTCAGCATGGTTGCCTCGGGCGTTTCAGGGGCCGTTGCCGTGGCGCTGGCGTGGCTGGGCTGGGGCGTGTGGAGCCTGGCCATCCAGGCGAACCTCTCGGCGCTCACCTCCGTGCTGCTCGTCTGGTCCCTCGTATCATGGCGGCCGAGCGGGAAAGCCAGCCTGCATTCGCTCCGTTCCATGTTCCGCTTCGGATCGCGCGTATTCGCGTCGGGAATGCTCAACACGATATTTGACCGCCTTCAACTGCTGCTGATTGGAAGGGTGTTCGGTGCGACCGACCTTGGCTTTTACACCCGGGCCTATTCTACCCAGCAAATGCCTGCCAGCGTGTTCCAGACCGTTGTCTCGAAGGTCACGTTTCCCGTGTTCTCGGCCATTGCCTCCGACCGTGACCGGTTGAAGGCAGCGATGCGCAGATGCATGACGACCATTGCGGCCGTTGTGTTTCCACTGATGGTTGGGCTGGCGCTGATGGCCGCACCGCTTGTCACCGTGGTCTTCGGTCCCAAGTGGCTGCCGTGCGTCCCGTATCTGAGAATTCTGGCCTTGGCGGGAGCGCTCTGGCCGCTGCATGTCGCAAATCTGGATGTGTTAATGGCGGCAGGGCGTTCGGACCTGTTTTTCCGGGCGGAGGTCGTCAAAAAGGTGGTCTACGCCATTGCCTTGGCGGTTAGCGTCCCGATCAGCGTGTCCGCAGTGGTTTGGGCCACGCTCGTCGCATCGATGATGTGCTATGGCGTGAACGCAGGGTACGCACAAAGAGTCATTGACTACGGCATTGGCAGCCAGATCAACGACTTGCTTAAGCCGATCGTAGGCACAATCGCCGTAGCCTTGGTCATCGGAGCCCTCACCTTCGCCACCACGCTGAACCCTCCCGCGCTGCTGTTTGCCGGCGTAACCACGGGCATCGCCGTTTACGTTGCTGTGTCGTTCGTGCTTCGAATCGACGCCGTAACCAAAACGTCGTTTGAACTCATCGGCACTCTGACTGGCTGGCCTCCGAGCCCATCGGTGACGTAAATGACACCAGCGCAAACTGAAGCATCTTGCAGTCCGTTCGCAGACCGCGCGGAACGGTTCGTAAACTCGCTGGATCGCGCCTTCGCGCGGATGGCAAGAAGCGCGGACGACCGCGCGCGGGTTTGGTTGGCTGGGTTCACCGCACTCTACTTCGCCTGTACCATCGCCCGTTCGCTCGCTAAGCCGTTGTGGTTTGACGAACTTTTTACGTTCTATATCTCCGGCATCCCTGCTTGGAACGAAAGGCTAGCCCAGGGGGGAGTTATCCCGCCGGCCTTCTACGCCTTAACGAACTGGTCCATTCGGCTGTTCGGGGCGAGTGCTCTGGCTGTCCGACTGCCAGAAATCTTCGGGTTCTGGCTCATGTGTGTGTGCTTGTTCTCCCTCGTTCGTCGGCGCTGCGCGGCTATCTATGCTGTCCTCGCCTTGCTCTTCGCCGTCGGCAGCTCAGCTTACAACTATGCCTTTGAGGCCCGGCCTTACGGCCTGATCCTTGGCCTGGCAGCCGTCTCGCTATTGTGCTGGCAGTCCGCCGCGGAAGGCCGTCAACGAAAGTTGGCGCTCGTCATCCTGGGTGTCAGCCTTTCTATAGCGGTGAACGTGCACTACTTTGCAGCCCAGGTCGTCGTGCCGGTGGTGGCCGGCGAGGTCTGGAGGACGCTAGTGCGGAGAAAGGTCGACTGGGGAGTCGCTTTGGCCGTCGCGTTAGGCCTGTCACCCCTGAGTATTCTGCTGCCTCTGGCTCTCAAAGCGTCCGCCGCCGCTAAGCGAGCGCCAGCCTCCTGGCGCCCCGCTTGCCCCGCCTCGTTCGTATCGTTCTATACTTACCTCTTCCGGCCAATGGTTTTTCCGGCTTTCGCGGGGATTGCAGCCACCACGCTCGTGTACCTTATGCCGCCACCGGAGCACGGCCCGGGCGAAATCCCCGCGCCGATGATCCCGCCTCATGAGTTGGTCGCTGCCACCGGATACCTTCTCGTTCCGGCGGTCGTGTCGTTCCTCTGCTGGCTTAAGGTCGGGATCTGGTACGAACGGTATGGGGTGACGGCCATAATCGGCTGGGCAGTGCTGTCCGCATACGGGTTTGCAGTCTTCTCTCGAGAGCGCTTTGTCATGCCCTGCCTGCTCATCATGTGTCTTTCCGCTATGTGGGTCGCCGTGAGCCTTCGGTCTGGGATGCAGGGGTCCGCGCAAGCAAGCGGCCTTCCAATCGCTTCCCCCGCGTACCCTAGGCGAGACGCGAAGCCTATCGTGGTTGCTGACAAGGTCTGGTTCCTCGAGGCGGCTCATTACTCGTCGCCGGATGTTGCCTCGAGGCTCGTCTACCTCGCAGACACAACGGATGACACCCTGGGCCGCGACTTTTACAGGGACGACGGTGACATCTTTCTAGTCCGGCATGTCCTGCCTGGCGCTGTCGAAGACTATCGCGTGTTCACAAGTCGCAACTCTGAGTTCTGGCTGCTGTACCGCAATCAGACGGGCATCGAGTGGCTTCCGTCCCAGCTAAGGAAGGACGGCTGGCAGCTTGAATACGAGGCCCAGGATTACGATCGCGTCTTGTTTCGAGTGAGGAGGTAGCGAGAGCCCGACCCTCTTTTCGATCATTATGCCGGGCGAGTTCCTCTTCGCAACCTGACCCGTAGGTACCGACAGAAAAAGCCAACATCAGAGATTGAACTCGGTTATGGTTCCCTTATCCTGCGAGCAAAATTACTCTCCGGACGAGCTACGGGCAATGTTGGCGGAGGTCGGCCATAATGTTCGCGTTCATCGTTCCGTCCAGATGTTCTCTCCTCACCTGATTCATGTCGGGTCGAATGTTCGAATTGACTGCTTCGGTTTGCTGAGTTCGGGCCCGGAGGGGATTTACATTGGCGATCATGTCCATATCGCAGCCGGAGTCTACCTCTTCGGCTCCGGCGGCCGAATCGTTCTGGAGTCGTTCTGTAACCTGTCTTCGCGCGTGGCGGTTTATACGGCCAGCGATGACTATACGGAAGGTCATTTGACGAATCCTACCGTGCCGATGAAGTTCAGAAAAGTGCGTCAAGGTGACGTAACCTTGCGGCGGCATGCGATTGTCGGAACTGGGAGCGTCCTCCTGCCGGGCGTCACGCTCAGCCTTGGCGCCTCAGTCGGCGCCCTCACCCTCGTTCGCCAACCCGTGGATGACTTCGTTGTCGTGGCCGGATGCCCGTCCAGGATCATCGGGAATCGCGACAAACGCATACTGGAGCAGGAAAAGGAACTGCTGAAAGAAGAGAAGTCACAAGAAGAGGCCGCATGACGCAAACGCCTGAGCGAAGGCGCAGCCCGCGAGTGTACACCGAGGTCGTGGACCGCGCCCGCATCGTGCGTAATCCCTTGGTGAGCGCGGTAATGATCACGTACAACCACGAGCCCTACATCGCCCAGGCCATTGAGGGGGTACTTTCGCAGGAGGCCGACTTTCCTATCGAATTGGTCATCGGCGAGGATTGCTCCACCGATCGCACCCGCGAGATCGTGCTGGACTATCAGCGACGCTATCCGGAGATCATCCGTGTGATCTACTCACCGAAGAACGTGGGGATGCAGGCCAACGCTCTTCGTACGAACCTGGCGGCACGGGGCAAGTACACGGCCTTTTGCGAGGGCGACGATTGGTGGCACAGGAGAGATAAGCTGCAGGTGCAGATTTCTTATTTTCGGTCATGCAACTCTCTCGTGTGTCTCAGCGGGCGTGTTCGGCACGTTACAGCCCAGGGCGAGCCCATCGAGACGGGAAAGCATACCCAGGAGCCCGAAGCACCCGTTCGCCTCAAGTATCAGGACTTGTTTTTCGACTTCGTGCAACTTCCCTGTACGCTAGTCGCAAGGACGGACGCGGTCCGGCGCGCGCTGCTGGGTGACACTCTTTGCAGCGATCATTCGCAACTGATGGGTGACACGCCTCTTTGTATCGAGCTGAGTCAGCTCGGAGAGATGATCCACCTGAATGAAGAACTCGCTACCTACCGTCACTCACCCAACTCAGCGTGTCGACAAAGTGATCCACTTCACACCTGGCGATTCGCCAAAAGCGCCTTAGACATCCGTTATCGAGCGCTCGAACGCTACCCACTTCCAGGTCCTGCAAACCGGACATGGGAGCTCAAAGCCGACTTTATCCGAAGAGCCCTTCTTGCGGCCGTGTGGCTTGGTGACAGTGCTCTAGCCAGAAAACAGATCGAGCGACTGAGAAGCATTGGTGCAAGAGTCGGTTGGAAGGAAACAGCTTTTTGGGCGCTTGCCTCTGTACCCATGCCCCGCAGATTGCTGACCCGAGGATACCGGAAAGTTCGTCCCTATTTAAGGACAATGGGGATCGACTTGGTAAGACTCATTATAGGTTGCCCCCGTTCTCGTGCTGTCTGGCAACGAGTGACATCTCGCTAGATTTGATCGCCCAAAATCAAACCAGCCCACTATGCGCATCGACTTATGGAGATCCCCTGGTCCCGCGCTGCACTCCTGAAATCTGATGACGCGACCTCACCGCGGATGATGGCTGGAAATCACCTGCGAAAGGAGAACATGCCGAATGACCGAGCTGATTGACCACGCGATCCGAAGCGTGACCACCGACCAACGATTGGTGAAGTTGGCACGAAATCTACATCTCGCGGATGCTCTTAAATCACTGGAGTATCAGCTGCGGGGACCGTCGGACGGGGTCATTCGTCATCACGTCGCGGGCGTGGAATTCGTGTTCTCGGCGCCGAACGCCACTGAACTTCGCACGCTCGAGTCCTGCTACACAGGTGAGACGGATTTTATTGAAGCACTTCAAGAGAAGCTTCAGGCTGGAGGCGTCTTTTATGACGTAGGCAGCAACGCCGGCCAATTCCTAATCCCTGTTGCGAAGATGGTCGGCGGACGCGGGGAGGTGATTGGGTTCGAGCCTCACCCCACGAATCATGCAAGGCTGCAGAAGAACATCGCACTGAACCAACTCGCAAACGTCAGGGTGTTTCAATTGGCTCTCGGCGACCGCTCTGGCGAGATCCGGATGTACGGTACGAGAGGGACGGCAACGGTCGTTCCTTGCGCCGCAGCGGCGCATCCGAGCGCGGACGAGGCGACAGTCCTGACAGTGCGGGGTGACGACCTTCGGACGGATGGACGGTTACCAATCCCGAACGCGGTGAAGATCGATGTCGAGGGAGCGGAGTATGGGGTCCTGACGGGCATGAAAGAAACGTTGTCCAGTACCCTGTGCGAACTACTGTGCCTCGAGATTCACCCTGCCTTCATTCCGCCTGACGTTTCAACCGAGATGGTGCTTTCCCTCGTTCGTTCTTTCGGGTTCAATGGCATTCAGACTCGGACCCGCGGAAGTGAAATCCATTTGATAGCCCGAAAAGTGAGGGCAGAGCCTTGAGGCGACCACGGGCGGCTGTAATTCATCCGCAACTGGCGTACGGTGGTTCGGAAACCGGGGTGATGTGGACCCTCGAGGCGCTAAAACACGACTACAACGTCACCCTTGTCAGCGGCGGCGCGGTGGACCTCCAGCGGCTCAACGACTACTACGGCACATGCCATCGGCGGGGTGAGTTTAAAATCCACGAAGTGCGGATGCCGCTGAGGCTCGACCGCACGCCGAAGTTTGCAGGGTTGCGGGGCGCCTTGTTCATCCGCCAATGCCGGCGGCTGGCGGCGGGCTTTGACGTCATCACGTCGCACTACAATCCCATTGACCTGGGCGTGCCGCTGATCCAGTTTGTGGCCGACTTCAGTTTTGCTCCCCGCTTTCAACAGAGACTCGATCCCAACCCAGCCGGCCACATGGGCTGGTGGTACGGAGACAGCATTTTGCGCAGAGCGTACCTCAACCTCTGTGGCTTCCTGGCGCCTCGCCATCCGGACGATTGGAAACAGAACATCACCGTGGTCAACTCGCGGTGGACAGCCAACCTCCTGGAAAAGAACTTTGGGATCACGGCGAGCCGGGTGCAGTTCCCTCCCGTACCGGGCTGCTTTCCGGCGATTCCGTGGAACGACAAAGAAGACGGATTCGTGTGCGTTGGGCGAGTGGTACCTGAAAAGCGCCTGGACGAGGTCATCCACATACTGCGCCAGGTGCGCGAGCGCAGCTTCAATATTCACCTCCATATCCTGGGGCGTCTCGACGGCTCACCCTATGCGAAGCAGGTCCGGCAACTTGCTTCGCGCCACTCGAACTGGGTGCATGCGGAGGGCCTTGTTACCGGGCAAGCGAAGCGCGAATTGATGGCGCGGCACAAGTTCGGCATTAATGGCTGCCGCAGGGAGGCTTTTGGCATTGCGGTGGCAGAGCAGGTGAAGGCGGGCTGCATTGCTTTTGTTCCGAACGGCGGCGGGCAGACGGAAATCGTCAACCACCCAATGCTCACCTTCACGGATGAGGACGACGCAGTCAAGAGAATCCAAACCGTTCTCTCGAGCCCCGCCCTGCAAGAAGACTTGCGCCTCCACTTGGCCGGACAGGCCCAGGAGCTATCCTCCGGAAAGTTCATGAGCACCGTCCGCCAACTCGTGGCTGAGTTCCTGAACGCGAAGCACGGAGCCGGCCGGATGGCTGGCGTCACTCCTTCGAGAGTCACCTCATTCCCGCGAAGGCGGGAATCCGTTGGCGTGTGAGTCCGAAACCACAAGGTCCTGAGACTTCTTCTCTTTGAACCAGAATCCCCACCGAATCGCTGTAGTCATACCCACCCTCGGACGGCCTGCGGAACTGCGGCGCATGCTGGCGAGCCTGGCCGGCCAATCGCGCCTGCCTGGGGAAGTGGTCATCGTGGACGAGGACGGATCTGCCCGCGCTCTCGCCGAAGAATTTGCCGCCTTGGGCATACGAATCGTGGTCCTGCCGGGCTCGGCATCGGCAAAGAGAAATGCTGGAATCAGGGCAGTGGGCCGCGAGGTGACACTGGTCGGCTTCATGGACGATGACATTGTGCTGGAACCTGGGGCAATCGAGGCGATGGCGGCATTTTGGGAGCACGCGGCGCCCGGCCTCGGCGGAGCATGCTGCAACTATGTCAACGCTCCGCGCGGATTTGGTCAGGCGCTGAAACGACTTGCCATCTGGAATGCTCTCGGCCTGTATGACCGCACTCCGGGCGGCGTGGCGCGGTCGGGATTTCAGGCGCGAATGGAACCCCTCCACGAAACGGCTCACGTCCGCTGGTTGCCTTCAGGCGCCACGTTTTACTCCCGGAAGGTCCTCGATCAGTTTCGTTTCGACGAATGGTTTGAGAGTTACAGCTACCTGGAAGACCTGGACTTCAGCTACCGCATCGGCAAAGAGCACAGACTCGCCGTGGTGGCCGGGGCCCGCTTCTTTCATTACCCGTCCGAGACCGGCCGGCCGGGCCCCTATCTGTTTGGGAAGAAGGAAGTGCTCAACCGCCTGTACTTTGTCTCCAAGCACTCGGAACTCTCCCGCACCCTCTGCGGCTTGGCCCTATCGATCAGAACTTTGATGAGTGTTTTCCTTGGCCTCACCCGTTTCGAACCCAACTATTTCAAACGCGCAGCCGGCAACCTCGCCGGCGCCCTTCTGGCCCTTAAAGGAAAGTGGGAAGCTGCCAGGGCATGGGAAGAGCGCGGTGCAGCGAACGGCGCCGGCAGCGGTCGATAACCTGCGGAACCTGGACGTGCTGCGAGCTTACGCCGTTCTGGTTGTAGCAGGCTCGCACCTGTGCCGCTTCTGCGGCTTCGCGCCGCGTTATACCGTATTCGTTGCCAATCTCGGCGTGGGCGGAGTCCTGGTATTCTTCGTCCACACCGCCCTGGTGCTTCTGTTGTCAATGCAGCGCATGAAGCCGAACCACTTGGCGCTCAGCTTCTACATCCGAAGAGCTTTCCGCATCTACCCCCTCTGCTGGGTGGCGATTGCGCTGGTGCTGGCCACGGGATTGACGGACGCTGACCACCAGAAGATTCTGCAAATGGGCTGGCGTGGCGCGGTGGCGGGCGCCTTGTTGCTCCAGAATGTTTTCCGCTACCCAAACATCGAGATGCCTCTCTGGAGCCTTCCCTGGGAGGTGCAGATGTACCTGTTTCTGCCGGCCTGCTACTTGATTCTTATCAGGTATCGCCGCAAGTCGGCGCCCTTCGCGATGTGGGCAGGCACCACGTTGCTGGCGATAGCTTGCACGAGCCTTAGCATCCCGCGCGCTTTTCACGCCTCCATCTTTCCGCCCCTGTTCATAGGAGGAATGGTCGCATACCGGCTGCTTCCTAGCGCGCCAGTAAAGTTACCCTCGTATCTGTGGCCGTTCGCCATCCCGGCGCTCATGGTGGCGCGTTGTTCGCTTTTGCACGAAGTCTTGATCGACACGCCACGCAATGCGACCGTCAACGCGATCACCTGCCTGATTTTAGGCCTGGCAATTCCTCTCTTCCAAGACACGCGCTCCGGATGGCTGGGCAGCCTCGCCCACCGGATTGCCAAATACTCTTACGGCATTTATCTCCTTCATGTCCCGTGCCTGGCCCTGGTGTTCTTCGACCTTCCGGCCCTTTGGCTCCCGTTGAAAATCGGGGTCTTCCTGGTTCTCACCGGGGTCGCCTCTGTTTTGACTTACCACCTGGTTGAGAATCCGATGATCCGCTTCGGCCGGTCGATTGCGGGGAGAGTAGAGTTGAGTTCCGCAACACAATGAAGCCCCGGATTCTGGTTTGCGCTTACGCGTGCGCGGCAGACCCCGCCGCCGCATTCTTTGGGGGCGGGGACTTGATGGCGTGGAACCTTATCCAGCGGCTGAGCCAAACTCACCGTTTATGGGTCCTCACCGCCTCTCAGAATGAGGAAGCCGTCAGGGCTGCGCTCGAGCGAGATCCGATCTCCCGCGCACATTTCGTCTATATTCGTTTGCCGGGTTGGCTCAATCCTCTCCTGCGGCGTCAAGGTGGAATCCAGTTTTACACCTATTTGTGGCAGTGGCTCGCCTATTCGGTTGGCAGAAAGCTCCACCGCCGGATCAGGTTCGAGGTCTTTCATCACCTCACCTACGAGAACGACTGGATGGCCAGCATCCTTGGGGCGCTGCTGCCCGTTCCCTACTTGCGAGGCCCTGCGGGCGGAGCCCATCGGGTTCCGAAGAACTTTCGCCGGCAATTCCCGACAGGGTCGCGCGCCTGGGAATATGTCCGCATGGGATTGCAGTGGGTCTTTCGCCACGACCCGCTTTTCCTGATCAGCCAGGAGCGGGCGAAAGTCTTACTGATGGCCAACCGGGAAGCGCTGGAGGCCTTGCCGGCTCGCTGGCGGAAAAAGGCGCAACTGCTTTCCGTCAATGGCATCGCGCGCAGCGAGCTCACTCCCCCGCAGCCCCAACCGCGGAGCGACAGGTTCGCCATACTGTCGGCAGGCCGCTTGATTCCACTCAAGGGATTCGATCTGGCCTTGCGAGCTTTCGCAGCTTTTGCCCGGAAGCACCCGGAGGCACGATTCGTGATCGTCGGGGAGGGACCAGAACTGGGTCAACTCAAAAGGCTCGCCTGCGATTTGGGCATCGAGCAGCAAGCGCACATAGAAGGCTGGATGCCGCGCGAGCGCCTGCTGGCCAAGATGCGCTTCTGCGATGTTTTCCTTTTTGCCAGCCTGCGCGACGGCGGCGGCCTGGTGGTGGTCGAGGCCATGGCCGCCGGCAAGCCTGTGGTGTGCTTTGATCTGGGCGGCCCGGGACTACATATCAACGCGGAATGCGGATTCAAGGTTCGAGCGGGCAATCCGGAGCAAGCCGTCAGTGACATGGCGGCAGCGCTCGAGAGGCTTGCAAGTGAGCGCGAGTTGTGCGCCCGAATGGGGGCGGCGGCCTTTGAACGCGCCGGCCGGGTCTACGACTGGGACCGCGTCGCCGAGCGTCTCACCGAGGCATATCAAAGGACCATAATCTGCGCGCGGCCGGGCCAGAAAGAAAGTCAGGTCGCAAAGAGCCAATGGCAAATCGCCGATCGACGAACCCCTTGATATTTGCCGTTGGCATTGCTCGCTTGACTGGGTGAGGCGACGAGGCACTTAGCCTGCTGCGACAGGTGACCGGCCGAAGAACGCCGCGGCGCCCCCCGGCCAGGTCCTACCCTTGCGAGGTTACGAAAACAGACATGGGCGATTCACCCCGTATCCGCCACGCCGGGCCTCAAAACTGTTCGGTGCCAAACCCTCGCGTTCCGCCGGCCCTGCGACTCCGAAGTGTCAAGCCGCCCCAACGCCGGCGGGAGGTTCGGGGCTTGATGCTGACCTCGGTACTGTGTCTCCTGGTCTGGTCGGGCTACAATTCCACGATCTATTTCTGCATGGACCCGTTCTTTCCCAAGAGCTTCATCAACCTCCTGCACGGCGTGCGTGCATTCTTTCCCATCCTCGCCGGCTTGATCGCTGCAGCCCAACTGGCGCAACGCCGGTCCATCCCCAAGTGGCTGGCATTCGGCCCGCTGGTTCTCCTCTTACTCTATGCGGGAATCGGCCTGGCCTCTTCCCTCTTTGTTTCGCCGGAGCCCATCGGCGGCGCTTATTGGGTGTTCCAGTACATGTCTGTGATCATCGTCGTGATGGCCATTGCGTCCGGCCCTGAGCCGGAGGCGCACTTAGAGCGTTACATTTCCGTTAACTGGGGCTGCTGCGCCGTCATCTGCCTGGGCTTGCTTGCCGGGATCCCGTTCCTGGCCGGCGGGGCGGTCAGCCAGACTCCCGGCAGCCCGATGGGCGTGATGGCTTATGGCAGGCTCCCAGGGGAAGTGATGGGCATGGCAGGGACGAGGAACACGGGATTCGGAAGGTTTGCCGGAATCGTTATTCTGGTGGGGCTGGCGAAACTCCTGCACGACCGCAGGGATAAGAAAACCCTGTTCCTATGGATGCCGCTGACGGCGGCCGCGGGACTGGCGTTGCTGTTGTCCCAGGCCCGCACGTCGTGGGTGTCTGTCGTCATCGCTGCCGCCGTGCTGGTGGCCCGCGCGCCCACGCGCTGGAGAGCCCCTCTCATCATGATCGGGTTGCTGGCGCTTCCGCTGGTGTTCCTCACAAATCTCGGTCATGCCTTTGCCCTCTACCTGACCCGCGAGCGCGGATTTGATCCGACGCTTACAGGCCGGACAGTGACTTGGGTGCAGGGCTGGCAGGCGTTGCAGCAATCCCCCTGGGCCGGACTCGGCTTTTGGGGAGATCGCATCTTTGTTCACGGCTCCAACATGCAGAGCACGCTCTTCGACGCCCTGATTCAGGCGGGTTACCTGGGGATTGTTCCGTTCATCATTGCCCTCGTCTGGGTGTGGATCGGCATCGTGCGGTTATACTCCACCAAGCCGACTGGAGAGGCCAGTTCTCTGCCGGGCGAACTCCTTGCCGTTATGACATTCTTTACCATCTACTCCATCACAGAAATTACCTGCAGCTTTTACTCGGTGGGCTGGATAGCTATGGCGCCGCTCATCGCTCACGTCCAACTGCGGGTCTTCCAAAACTCCAGAAAACGCCAATCCAAGCGCATCCCGGAAGTCGCACGCTGGCGCCCGCCGTTCGAGGTCCCGCGCCACATCCATCCCGTCTGACGGCCCTTCCCGCATTTCCGTCTCCTCCTGCCACCTCATCGTAAGCCCCCGAACTGCCTCTCCCACTAAAAATGCACTTGACAACGGCGGACGCGTCCGTGATGCTTGCCCGCTTGCCCCAACCATATTCCGCGAAGTGGGAGGAAACATGCGCTCGAAACTCTTAGTGGCGGCCGCCATTATGGCTGGCTCGTTGATCCTGAAGGCTCAAACCGGGCCCAACGATCTGAAGCCCATGTTGCAACAGGAGATCCAGCCCGTCTCGGTCGTGGCTTACCAGTTGAGTCAATACCTTACGGCGCGGATTCCCAAGCTCCCGTCCCCTTCGTCGGCTGAGCAGTGGACTTCCGAGCAAAAACGCTGGCGTGAGCATGTCCTCAAGGATATCGTCTTTCACGGTTGGCCGCGCGCCTGGGTGGAGGCGCCGCCGAAGTTTGAGGACCTGGGGGTGTTCGAAACCGGGCATGGTTATCGTTGGCACAAGCTGCGGTTTGAAATCGTACCGGGGTTCAATTCGACCGCGATCCTCTACGAGCCCGAACACCTGGCGGGACGAGCGCCGGCGATCCTCAACGTCAACGGGCACGACCCGCTGGGAAATGCCGCCGAGTACAAGCAGAAGCGCGCCATCAATTTCGCCAAGCGCGGCATCGTGGCCCTCAACCTGGAATGGATGGGTTGCGGCGAACTCCACCAGCCGGAGAATGCGCACGACTTTGGAGTGCACCTGGACCTGGTGGGCGCTAACGAACTGGGCTTGTTCTACCTGGCCATGCGGCGAGGCGTGGACTACCTTGCCACGCTTCCACAAGTGGACCCCGCGCGGCTGGGCGTCACGGGCCTATCCGGAGGCGGCTGGCAAACCATTGTTCTCAGCGCGCTCGACGAGAGGATCAAGGTCGCGGTCGAAGTAGCTGGTTTCGGTTCTCTCGAAACGAACCTCACGCACCCGGTGGACACGGATGAGATCGAGGAAGACCCCACCGATTTTGACACGGGTTTCGATTACACCATCCTCACCGCCCTGCGCGCTCCGCGCCCCACTCTCCTCATCCACAACGCGGAGGACAACTGCTGTTTCCGCGCTGACCTGGTCAAGCCGTACATCTATACGAACATCCAACCCTTCTTCAAACTGTACGGAGCTGGCGCCGCCTTCGCCTGGCATGAGAACCGCGACCCGGGAACCCACAACTACCAGATCGATAACCGCGAGGCCGCCTACAAGTTCTTCACCACTCACTTCAATCTGCCGGTGGCTACAGCGGAGATTCCCAGCGATGCGGAGATTAAGAGCCGTGAAGAAGTGCTGGTGGGTTTGGCCAAAGACAACCTGACGATCCTCGGCTTGGCGCGGAAAATAGCGGCGGGAATCGAGCGGGATCCTATTCCTACGGATCCATCGGCAAAAGCGGCCTGGGCGACGAAGGAGCGCACCCGGCTCGAGGCGGACGTGCGGTATAAACCAGTCAAGATCTCGAGCGCCTGGAGGATGTGGAACACCAAGAACAAGGGACTGGAGACCCTCTCCTATCGCTTTGACTTCGACAACCGGCTAACCGCCACGGGCGTTTGGCTGAAGGCCCTGGCTGTGCCGGCCGGCGCTCCCGCTACCCTGGTGCTGAACGACAAGGGGAGAAGGGAATCCGGTGCGATGGTCTCCGACCGCGTCAATCGGGGGGAACAGGTGCTGGCCTTGGACCCGCTCTTCATGGGCGAAACGACTCCGCAGAAACCCGACCCGACGGACTGGGAGTTGCTGGTCGCGACAACCGGCGACCGGCCGCTAGGCATCGAGGCGGGCCAGGTGATCGCGGCTGCGAAATGGCTTCGGCAGATGTCGGGGCAGCAATCCGTGCGGCTTGAGACCAGCGGGATTCGGAGCGAGGTCGTGGGCCTCGTCGCCGCGGCGCTCGAACCCGCGCTCTTCTCCGAGCAGGTCAGTGGCCAGGCGATGTCGAGCCTCGGCTTCCTGCTGGACACGCCCGTGGGCTTCCGGGCTGCGCCGGAGCTCTTCTGCCTGGACCTGTTCAAGGACTTCGATATCGATCGCCTGATTGCCCTGGCTGCGCCTACCGCGGTGGCGTTGCACGACTACGCCCAGCCTGCGGCGTTCAAGATGCCGCCGCCAGAACCAGAGGATTGATAAGAATAAGTCATCTATTTTGAACACTATACAGGTTAAATTCTGATAAGTTAATTGTTTTCAAACACATAGGGGCGTTGTGGTGTGATATCGGCGGGCCACCCTTTTGTTTTCATAGACATTCTCGCTTTGTTCCGCGAGTTCTGGAGTGCGGCAGCGAAGCTGCCGCCGTCGAATCGCAATTTGGCAGACCTTAGCAAATCTCCTGGGACAAAGCCCCAGTTCGCGAGCCCCAACTGCCGTTCTAATCCACGTGTTTCTCAGCGCGGTCCTTTGTTTTCATAGACATTCTCGCTTTGTTCCGCCAGTTCTCGATCATTCCACCTTAGCTTGGTTCGCGCATCGACGACAATATGTCGATCACCCTCCCGTAGGGGCACCCCTTGTGGGTGCCCGTCTTCGGAACAGAGCGAAAAACGGGCACCCACAAGGGGTGCCCCTACGAGGTTTCTTCCGTTTTCTTCCTCAACCGACAGAATGGCCCTTCCCGGCCCGGGACTCGGGCCACTTCATCCCCACGGACATAGCCTAGCACACCTTCACGGTTTTGTCAAGCAGAAAATAGTCCAGACAAGTAGTCCGTATTTCGAAGACCTTGGTCTTTCGTTCAGTGATCGTGTCGGAAGTCGCACCGGGCCCGGCCGCTGCGGAAGGCGGCGAAGCACGCCGCCTCTGCTCGCGAGCGAGTAACCAGCGCCTGACGATCAATCCTTCGCCAGCCCGACCGCCACGATCTCTCCTTGCATGGGCCGCCCTTTGGTGGGATGGAAGGTGACGCGGGCATGCCAGCCTTTAATGTCGGTGCAGGGGTTCAGGATGCCGTGGGGTATGAAGTTAAGCGCGCTGAATGTAACCTTAAAGTAATTGTCGCTATAGAGTTGCGTTACTCCAGCGGCGGAATGGATCCCGATTTCGAGGGTGGCCGCGCCGGAGCACTTTGCGTCTTCGATGATTCCTTCGGCCGACTTGCGGATTGGAAGGACCTCCGGGCGCGGGGCGTGGTCATTGATCGTGGAATCAGGAGAAAGCATGCGGCTATCGGCAGACGACTCGCCGTCCCGGTGGCGAAGCGTTGGCGGTCCCGTGGAGGCGGGAGCCGCTTCGTCTCGCCGACTCAGCCTGGCGGGCCCCACGGCGTCGGCGTCCTGGCCGGAGGCTCGAACTGAACTGTCGTCCACGCCTGACTGGCCGGAGGGGTTCGCTTGGCTGGCCTGGGCGGCTGCGGCTTCGGACTGTGCCTTCCTGAACGCCTCCTCCTGCTCTTTCGCCCTTTTCTGGTACTCTTGAAACTGCTGAACATTGGCGAGGACAGTGAGGGCCTCAGATTTCTCCTCGAGAGTCTTGGCCATGTCGGAGGCGGCCTTGGCCACTCGCACCGCATCGTCGCCGCGGCCCATGAACTCGAGCACCGTTGCCGTGTTAAGCCGGTAGCTGACGCTGCCGGGTTCAAGGGTGGTGGCGGTAAGCGCCAGCATGTGCGCTTCCTCGAGGTTTTCGTGGCGCGACGCCATTAGCCACGCCAGCATGGAGTAGGCGGGAGCGAAGTCCGGGGCGATCTTGATGGCAGCCCGAAGGCAGGATTCCGCCTTGGCGGCGGAGTTATCGTCCGGCTGGCCCTTCGCCAAGTTTGCGGCGTAATAGTAGTTCGCCAGGTAGCTTTGGGAATTGAGGCCCACGGCCTGACCGTACCATTTTGTGGCTTCCTCCATTTTCCCCTGCTGGCTCAAGATAAATCCCATGCTTTCGTAGGCTGCCGCCAGAGGAGGACCGCGTTTGAGCACCTCCTCAAGCATCCCTTGCGCCTCCTGAAAATGACGGTCGTGGGCCATGAAATCAGCGCGCATGGTTAGCGACTCGGCATCCGATGACGGTTCGACCTGGAAATCCTTCGGGTCCACCTTCGGCGGAGCCTTCACACGAGCTACGGTGAAACTGAACCTGTCGATATACTGAGACAGTTCGTCCCGGAGCCGGGCCGGGTCGCCGATCGTCTTCCCCGCCGCTTCTTCCGCCTTGACGCCTTGGCCCAGCAGCTTGATGAAATCACCGAAGCGATGGGTTTGCTCGCGCCAATCACGCGTGATCAGGAAATGCGTCAGCGCCCAGGACTGCGCGTAGAAGATCGAAGCCTTGTTCTCCTCGTGATAATAAGGCGAGGAAGCATCGACGGCGAAGAGGCTGGCGAGGGGAATCGGCGGGGTTTCATGCAAGGTGCGGAGGTTCGTAGCGCTGGGTGCGCCCACAAACACTTTGTCGCCCTCGATGCGGGTGTTGCCATAGAACTCCGCGAGCCCCTCCACGATCCAAAGCGGCGTTTGGGAGATCGTCCGGCGAGTGAGGAAATGGACGTATTCGTGGTAGACCGGCTCGAAAGGCTCCTCGGCCTCGTTCTTCATGCTGACATCTAGCCGCAGCGCCACGTAGTTCTTTTCCGGGCCGCCCAGGTAAACGCCGGCGGGGTGCATTAACCCCTTCTTTTCCCAGTACTCGGGCAAAAGCGGCTTCAGGGAATTCTCGTCTTTGAGGGCGAGGATGATAACGGGCGGATCCTTGGCGGAATCCGGGAGGCGAAAGAACTGGCGGAAGACGGCGCGAATCGTCTCGAATTGATAGGCGACCCGGCGGCCGTCCTTCTCACTGGCGTTGGTGAGTACGATGAAATCCGGGCTTCGCACTTGTAGCCAGGTCTCGGGCTTTGCGGCCGCTGAATAGCGCTCTGCCGCCAGCGACAGTGCGAGAATTAAAAGGAAAATACGAAGAGGATGGCGAATCATGCCGCGTGTATATACCCGCCGGGAGGTGAAGTCAATAGGCCGCTGGTGACCAAAGATGACCGCCCGAGTTCCTCGAACCGGCTCTCCATCCTCCCAACCTTCTGCAAGCCGAGTTTAGGAGCGGCAGTCCATGTGACTTTGTCGCTGAACGACCTCGTAATCCTTCTCAATCACTTTTTGGAGCTCAGCCGAGGTCTCATTCCAGTCGAGCACATCGACACGAAACGGGAGATCGGATTCCTCGAAGGCTTCTTTGAGGTGGCGGAGGGTGTCGGGGTTTAGTTTGGTGGGTGCGACAACGGCCAGATCAAGGTCGGAGTAGCTCTTCGCTGGTCCATGGATGCGGGAACCGAAGGCGCGGACTTCGCAGTTGGGGACATACCGGTCCAGGATGGCTCGGACCGTCTGGAGATGCTGAGGGGAAAGATCAATCATTGCGCGCTTCCAAGGCCGCCAGCAGGCGAGCGGCATCGCGGGCGAACTCATGCGCGGTGTTGTAGACCCTCTCGGCGATCTCCGGCTGATAAATGTGGGAGGTCAGATTCCGCGCTTCGTGATAGCGCATCCACTGATCGACGTCGTCCAGCAGGCGATTCTCCGCCGCAAGGCGGAAAAGTTCGCGCCGCGTCACGCCATCGGCGACTCCGGGGCTGATGTTTGTCTCCAACCAGCGCTTGATGAATTTCCAGCAAAGTTCGTAAGTGCATTTGAAGTGCAGGACAACTCCTGCCTTGATGGCGTTGCGGGCCACGTCATCGAGACTGTTCATGAACTCGACATCGTCGCTTTTGGCCAGTACCGCGGCCAAGGCCGAAACTGCTTTCTGCAAGCTATCGAGCACCAGCGCCACGCCGCCCTCTGAGTTTCCCAACTCCTGCGCCGGAGCACCGGCGGAGGGGAAGTATAACGCTTCAGAATCTCAGCAGACACTGCAAATAGCTGAGGTGTGGGCATAAACGACGAACCGCGCGTCCTAGAGGTCCCTGGTGGCAGCGCTGGCCCCGCATGGGTGGATGGCGTTCATTCCCCCAAAGGAGGCAAGTCGAGGTAAGTGGTTTCCTCGAGGACGTGGTCCGCAAACTCCCCGGGCGCTAGCGTTCTGTGCCTCACCATTTTTTGATCAAACTCGATTTTGACGACATAGCTTGTCGAAGCGTCGCCGCCGGTAAGTGTGAGAACAGATCTCCTTGGGGTGACAGCTAGCTCGGCCCAGTGAATGTCGACCAAGTTACAGATTGCGGATGGCGGGACCTCCACCGGCTTTCGACCCACCATAATCCCGATAGAATCAACAAAGCTGCAGAGGTTGACTGGGCCGGTGCAGCGTGAAGCCTCGGAGAAATTTGATTGCTCAGCCCTTTCGGGCACCCGCGGCGGGCGTGTTTTTATTGTGATAAGCGCGTTTACTGTGCCAGCGGCACCGCTCACCGTAGTTACCCCGGTTCTCGCTACTTGCACCGCGTGAGCGCCTTGGCCAGCCACAACTCGCGGCAAGAGTCCGAGCCCCAGGAGAATGTAAAGAATGGCTGAGTACCGCATTATGAGGAAGGCCCCCGGCCTGAAGTTTCCGCAATGCTGGCGCGGGCATGCTGATGGTGGCACGTAGTTTTTCTAGGAAAAGTCAGTCGGCGCTCGGGAGGAGATCCTCTACCTGGATTTGCAGACTTTTCGCTAGTTTCGTCAGCGCCGCCGCGCTGCCGGGCTTGCGGCCCGTCTCGATATCGGCAAGATACCCTGCGCCCACGCCTGCTTCCGCGGCCAGTCCACGCTGAGTCCATCCACGCTTTTCGCGCCAAACTTTGACAGGGCTCTCTCCCCCCAGAAGTCGCCGCGCTTCTCGTGCCGTAAGGTAATTGCGGCGAGTGGCCTGCCTGCCGTTCTGCGCCTCCTGCGTACGGCGCCCAACCACTGCCGCCCGGTCCAGCGCGTCCTGCAATTCACTCACGAGTTGCGACCAATCGCGCCGACTCACAGTCACCGTATCTGGGGATTCATTCAGGATCTTTACGCCGTTCATCGGTACACCTCCCGGCGATGCGCGACTCTATCGACTATTACATCGCCTTCCTCGATCGAAAACACCGCGCGCCAGTCTCCTTGACGCACTCGATATACGCCGGGCTCGCCGACAAGCTGAACCACGTTAGGGTGGCGAGCATGCGGGGCGTCGGCGATCTTCTCCAGCCGATCCAGCAGCCTTCGCGCGTCCGCTTTGGGCATGGCGGCGAGCTGCCTGAAGACCGCTGGGGGAATAAGTAGCGCCATAACCTATGCTCGCTCATAGCGAGCATGCAAGTCAAGCATGACTTCCCAGGCCGGCAAACCGCAATGGTCTAGCGTTTTTGATTATGCAAGTAGTTCTCGATCGCTTGTGCGTCTGCGGGAGAGAGCGCGGGCACGGCCTTGCGGAGCATCCGCATGAAATAGTCGACCTCTTCGGGCGCCATGGGGTGTCCGACGTTCTCGCCATTCGACTTGCCGGGAACGGGCCGATTAGAGTTCGCGATCAGTTCGCCGCGTTCGCCGAGGAAGGCGAAGAAGGGAAGTCCGGCGCCTGTGGAGCCGAATTGGGCCTCGAGCGCCTCGCCGCCGGGCGTGTTGAGGACGGCCTTGTCGCCGCGCTCCTGCACGTCGATGCGGGCGATCACAAAGTGCCGGGCGAAGATGGGCTGGATTGTTGGAGCCTCAATAAACCTATCGAGGCGCTTGCACCACCCTCACCAGGAGGCGCCGAAAATCAGAAAGATGTTTTGGTGCTGAGCGGCGGCTTGGGCTTTGGCGCTGTCGAGCGCCTGTTGGGCGGTCGGCGGGCCTGCGGCTGTCAACGCCGGAATTCCAACGAGAAAAGCCAGTACTGCCGTCCGGAGGATGGTTTTCATGGGGAGATTCTATGGCTCAGCGGCGTGGCATGTCAATCAGGTTTGGCGCCGGGCGAGGTCAAATCAAAATTGCGGGAGAACCGGCACTGCCGCTAGCTTTGAGGGAAGCGTCTGAAGGTATGCAATAAGACAGCTCACGCAAAGGCGCGAAGAGCCGCAAAGGAGGAGTCCTGTCTTTGCTTTGCGACCTTTGCGTACTTTGCGACTTTGCGTGAAACCGTTTCGCCTGTCCAGGGATTAATTCACAGGTTTGAAGCCTTTCCGCATAGAAGGCGGCGGATCCCCTTTCCACTTTAAGCTTTTGTGATTCTGACGCACCCTGCGGTTGGCGCGGATGGACGATGCGGGTATACTGACGCGTTGAAATTCGAGGTGTGAGGCATGAAACATTCATCGTTTTGTATACCACGGAAGAGCCGCGGACCTGAAAACCGCAGGTCCGCGCTACGTCCGCTAGCCGCGATCGGGATTCTGCTTTTCGCTCCGTTTGTAGTGGCTCGAGAGCAGGGAGTCGCTTCGTCCTCGAGCGGCGATTCCTTCTATCCTGTGGCGGTGTGGTACGGGGGCGGAAAAGCTCGCGCGCCGATGCTCGAGCGCGTGGACGCCGGGAGCGCTGAGCGGTGGGGAAAAGATCTGGATCAAATCAAAGCGGTGGGCTTCAACACCGTGAAGTGCTGGGTGGACTGGGCCACGGCCGAGCCCAAGCCGGGCGAGTTCGAATTCCAGAATCTTGATCTTTTGATGCGGCTTGCCCAGCAGCGCGGACTGCGCGTGGTGGTGCAGATTTATCTCGATTCCGCTCCCGACTGGGTGGGCGAGAAGTATCCCGGCGGCAAGTTTGTGGACCGCAGCGGCGCGGTGATTATTTCGCAGGCCGCCCCGGGGTTTTGCATCGATCATGAGGGCGTGCGAAGCGCGATCGTGAAGTTCTTGGAGGCGCTCTCCGGCGAGGCCAACACGTTTTCGGCGCTTTACGGTTGGGACGTTTGGAGCGAGCCGCACGTGATCAACTGGGCCGAATTCCCTTATCTCTCGAATCCCGAATTCTGCTTCTGCCCGGCGAGCGAGGCGCGGTTCCGGGAATGGTTGAAGAAGAAATACGGCACGCTCGAGGCGCTGAATGCCGCCTGGTACCGCGGCTTCGAGCGCTGGGAGCAGGTGGAGCCGCCGCGCGCCTCGACGATTCTTTCCTTCACGGATTACCTCGACTGGCGCGCCTTTATTGACGACAAGCTGGCGGGCGACCTGCGCACGCGCGTCGAGGCCATCCGCAGCCAGGACCACGCGCACGCCATCACCAGCCACGCGGCAGGGCCGGCGCTCTTCACCTCGCCCACGGATGGCTTCGGCGAACCCGACGATTTCAAGATGTCGGCGAGCGCCGACTTCTTCGGGACCTCGCTCTATCCCAAGCACGCCGAGTCCACGCACCCCTGGTCCTACCAGATGCTGGCGGCGGGGCTGGACTTCACGCGCTCGGCGGGGCACAGTTCCGGCAAGGGCTTCTGGGTTGGCGAACTTCAGGCCGGCCAGGGCGCGACGGGCATGCGCATCGCAGAGCCTGTGGACTCCCACGATGAAGAGTTCTGGATGTGGAAAGTGGTTTCGCACGGGGCGCGGGAGATTGCCGTGTATGCGTGGTACCCGATGAACTCGGGCTACGAATCGAACGGATACGGTTTGATAAACCTGGACAGCACGCTGACGCCGCGGGCGCGCGCCGCCGGCAAGGTGGCGCAGGAGATTGCGCAGAACGGCGGCGATCTGCTGGCCAGCGAGCCTGCCCGCGCGCAGGTAGCGGTCCTCTTCAATCGGCTCTCTTACATGGTGGGCGGCTCGGAGGCTTCGCTCTCGAAGCTGGGCAACGCCACGCGCGATTCGCTCGAGGGTGTGCACCGGGCGTTCTTCGAGGAGCAGATTCCCGTAGACTTCGTCCATCCCATGGACGTGGTGGGCGAGAAATTGGGCCAGTACAAGATTCTGTTTCTGCCTTTTCCGGTGATGCTCTCAAGAAGTGTCGCCGAGGGCGTGCGGCGTTACATCCGCGACGGCGGAACCGTGGTGGCGGAAGCCCGCCTGGCTTGGAACGACGAGCGCGGCTTTTCCAGCGATGAGGTGCCGGGCATGGGCCTGGCAGAGGTATTCGGCGCGCGCGAGAAGGTGATCCGCCCGGTCGAGAAGCCGGAAGTTATCCTGGAGCCTGACGCCGGGCTGCCTGGTTGCGCGCCCGGCACGCGCGCTGCTGCGACGGCGTTCGAGGAGGAACTGGAACCTTTGCCCGGCGCGCGCGTGCTGGCCCGCTTCGCGGACGGCTCGCCCGCCGTCGTCGAAAACAGCTATGGCAAGGGGAAGGCGATTCTGGTGGGTTCGTTCCTGGCCGTGGCCTCCCAGCGGCAGCACGACGAGGCGACGAAGCAAATGCTCTTGGGCTTTGCTCGCGCTGCGGGCGTCGAGCCGGAAGTGATCGTCTCGGGCGAGAACAGCAGCCAAGTGGAAGTGCGGCGCCTCGAGGGAAAGGATGTAGAATTCCTCTTTGCCTTTAACCACTCTGACCATGCCGCCGCGGCAAAGATTTCGGTCCGTGTCCCGTGGCCAGTGGGCGAGGCTCGCAGCTTGAACGGCGAGCAAGAAGTTACGTTCCGTCAGTCTGGCGATGGGTTGGCCATCGAAGCTCCGCTGGCTGCTCAAGGAATTTGGGTTGTTCGATTGGACCGAAAATGACCAGGTAGCACAGGCACTCTTGCGGCCCGCGAAGAAAAGCAGATCCTTCGCTTCGCTCAGGATGACACGTTCTACGCTCGGGATGACATGTTCTACGCTCGGGATGACGTTTTCTACGCTCAGCATGAGATGTCATTCTGAGCGAAGCGAAGAATCTGCATTTGGTTGCAGCGTTGCCGCGCTATTCTATTTGCGCAATGACTAACCAACTTGTACTCGGTCTGGACCTCGGCGGAACGAAAATCGCCGCCGGGGTTGTCAATTCGCGGGGGAAAATCTTCTCGAGCGTGCGGGTTGTGACGCCCGCCCAAGGAGTGAGGACCGATCTGGCCGCGCTGTTCGACGCGGCGCACGCCGCGGTGAGCGCGGCGAAGATTCCTTGGAAAAGGATACGGGCGGTCGGGGTGGGAGTGCCCGGGGCATTTGATCCGCGAGCGGAAACTGTGTGGGCGCCGAACCTGCCCGGCTGGTCAAAGGTCCGCTTGAGGCAGCTTTTGGAAGATGCTTTCGAACGTCCTGCGTTTGTCGAAAGCGATCGCAACGTACAGGCGTTAGCTGAAGCCTGGCTCGGTTTAGGGGCGAAACGCCAGGTCCGGAATCTGGTTTTCATGACGGTGGGAACGGGGATCGGCGCCGGGCTGATCTCCGAGGGGCGGTTGATTCCCGGAGCCCATGGCGTGGCGGGGGCGGCGGGTTGGATGGTGATTGACCGCCGGTGGAAGCCGGAATACGGCCGGGTGGGATGCTTTGAGGCGTTGGGCGCAGGGCCGGCGGTGGCCACGCTAGGTAAGTTGGCTTGGGCAAAAGGCGATTTCAGATCTCAAATTTCAGATTCCAAATCTCAGATTCAAGATCGCGGATATCTGCACGAAATCACTGCCGAAGCCGTGGCAGCCGCGGCGCGCCGCGGCGACAAGGCTGCGCGTCGAGTGTTGGAAGAGATTGGCACGAATCTGGGTTTGGGAGTGGCAAATATCGTGTGCCTGCTGAACCCCGAGGTGGTGGTTTTGGGCGGCGGGTTGGCGGGGATCGGAACCCCGCTCCTCGCGCCGCTCCGCAGGGCTTTGCGCCAGTGGGGCCAGCCGCTGGCGCGAAAGCAAGTTCGCGTTGTGCTGTCGCGCCTGGGAGAGCGGGTCGGGATCCTGGGCGCGGCTCGATATGCCTTAATAAAAATGGAGGAAACAGGATAATGTCAGCAGAAACGTATTTCGCAGAAGCACAGAAGATTTACGACCGCATTCGTTCCACACAAGCCGGAAACATCCGGAAGGCCGCAGAGTTTTGCGCGGACTCGATTTCGAAAGGGGGATTGGTGCATCTGTTTGGCAGCGGGCATTCGGTGCTTCCAATCATGGATGTCTTCCCACGCTATGGGAGCTTCGCCGGTTTTCATCCTTTGATGGACGCCCGGCTGATGTGGACGCAAGTGCTGGGCTCCGGCGGCGTTCGCGAATTGTTGAAGCTGGAACGGACGGAAGGATACGTCGCCACGTTTCTCAGCAACTTCAAGTTTGAGGCGATTGACACCATGGTGGTTTACTCGCACGGCGGACTGAACGCGGCAGGAATCGATGTGGCCCTGCACGCTAAAGCGCTGGGGTTGAAGGTGGTCGCGATTACCTCGCTCGAGAACGCGAAAATCGCAAAGACCACGCATTCCAGCGGCAAAAAACTCGCTGATTTGGGCGACGTAGTGATCGACAACTGCTGCCCGCCGCGGGATTCTCTCGTTGACGTGGCCGGCATTCCGGTGGGCGCCAGCTCCACCCTGGCGGTAATTGCCATTTCCATGGCTCTGACGGCAGAAATCGCCGCCGAGCTTGCGAAACGCGGCGTGAAATTCCGAGCCTTTGTTTCTCCCAATGTCACGACGGTCGGTCCGGATAACAATCGTCAGGTGTTTGACGATTACATCGCCAGGGTCGCGCCGCGTATGCGGTGAGGGTCGGCGCGGGGGCTGAACCATGTTGAGTTGGGCTGGAATCGTTCTGGCAGGGTTATTGAACGGCAGTTTTGCGGTCCCCTTGAAGACGACGCGCGTCTGGAAGTTCAACCACATCTGGACTCTGCATTCCCTGCTGGCGATGGGCATAATGCCATGGATTGTGGTGATGGCGGTCGTCCCGCGCTGGAGCAATCTTCTGGCCCGCGTTCCTGCGCGGGGCTGGATGATCTTAATCGGGTGGGGACTGCTGTTCGGCATCGCCTCGTTGCTGTACGGCATCGCCGTGGACCTGCTCGGAATCGCGCTCGGATTCGCTATCCAATTGGGGCTCTCGATCGTGCTCGGGGCGTTGCTGCCTCTGTTCTGGGCAGGGGCATTCGAATTGAGATCGAGAGGAGATTGGTTTTTCGTTCTGGGGCTCGCCCTGATGGTGGCGGGAGTCATCTTGTGCGCTCAGGCCGGAGGGAGCAAAGGTGCGGCCGGCAGTTCCGGCGCCAAGCGGTTCCGCCTCGGACTCCTGATTGCGATTGTGGGGGGTGTCCTGGCGCCCACGCTCAATTTCGGCATTCAGTACGGAACTGCCCTTCTCAGCCAAGGCGCGGGAACGGGTACGAAAGAGGGGTTTCCGGTCGAAATCTATCTTGCCTGGGCAGTATTCCTCTCGTCGGCCTCCGTGGTGCAGGCCGGATACTGTTTCGGGCGCGTCGTCCGCGAACATTCGACAGCAGTCTTCGCCGCGGGGATGCGAACTCGGGACGCTCTTCAGGTGCCCGCCATGAGTTTGTTGTGGATTGCCAGTGTGTTTGTCTACGGGCGCAGCGCCTTTGGCCTGGGCCCGCTGGGGAACAGTTTTGGGTGGCCGGTTTTCGTCGCCTTGATCATCCTCACTTCCAATGCCTGGGGAGTTCTGTTGGCAGAGTGGAAACAAGCCACCCGGGCAGCGTTCCTTCGCATGATCGCCGGGAGCGCCGTGCTCATCTTGGCAGCGTTCCTGATCGGGCAGAGCAGGCGAGGCTAGTCACACCCACCGGTTAAACCACTCCAGCATGAGCTGCTGGGCGCGGGCCGGGAACTTGTGCGGACCGTCGTAGGTGTAGGTGGTGAAGCGTTCCGGTTTACCGATCGCTTCATAACACTGGCGCAAAGTGCTGAAAGCGGAGAGCACGCCCTGGGTCGAGAACAGGCCGTCGCGCCAGCCGTGCACGACCATGAGCGGGTTGGGCATGGTGAGCGATCCCACGTCAGGGTAGTCGAGGTACTTCAGCAGGCCGGGTGTGACTCCTGAGATGATTGTGTGGGGCTCGAATCCGGGGACCAGATCCCGCCACGAGGTCATCCAACCTGCCACGCATGCAGCTTTGATACGGGGATCCAAGCCGGCGAGGAAATTCGACCGGTAGCCTCCCACCGACAGCCCCACGCAGGCGATGCGGTTGGGATTCACTTCGGGCCGCGTCAGAAGATAATCGACCGTGCGGATATCATCCCAGGCCAGAACGCCTGCCCAAGTGAAGCCCGACATGAGCATATTCCGCAGAACATACCCTTCGGCCCCCCCATTTCTGGCATTGAGTTTGGCGATGGTTTCAGCCGGTTCCTGTTTGCTGCGGTCGTTGATGCCCTCCTCGAGGTCTGAATCCAGGATCAGGCGCCTTTCACCGAAATAGAACATGTCGATCACGATAACTGCATAACCATGGCGCGCCAGTGTGACCGGATAACTGAGCCCATCGTAGGCGTTGCGCCGATACTCGACCAAGGCGGGATGCTCGTTTTCGGTCTCGACAATCTTTTCCTTTCCCCAGTAATAGAATCCACCGTGGCAATGCAGCGCTACCACGGCGGGCACGGGAAACTTCGCGCGTTTGGGGATTAGAAAATACGCGGGCACCTCGATATCCGGCGTGGTGTGAAATCGGAGATATTCCCGAACGTAATCGCCCTTGTCTACTCGCTCGATAACTTTGGGCATGGGGTCGAACTCCGCGGGACGGTACAGGAACAGGTCGAAAACTCTGGCCCGCGCTTCGGCCTTCCAGGCTTCGAGGTTCTTGGGACGAACTTTGAGGTAGGAAAGACTCGAGGGAGCCTCCTCCTGCACCTGCTTAATGATCGGATAAATGCTGCCCAGGCCTGACCCGTTCCATTTTTTGGAGGGATCCGCTTGTTGATTTGCAGTCGGCGCACTGGCTTCAGCTTGGGGCGGAGACGCGGCCGCCGGAGTAATTCCGGTGAGCGCCAATGCGCTGGAGACGCTCAGTGCCCGCAGGATTTCCCGGCGTGTGGGACCCGTCCCTACGGACGCTTCACATTTTGCGGCACTGTCGCGCATGATGACCTCCGGGTGACGCGCACTGTGTGAACAGCACGGCTCGTCATTGGAAAACGTATTGTTTCACAAATGAACGATCTTGTATCCTACGTTGTTATCAAGTTTGAAGCGGGCCTCCCGGGCGGGTTCGGCCGGGAATGATGAGCTGTGAAAGGTACGAACCGAAGAGAATTCAAGGGGCGGCGCAAACTTTTTTGCTGTTTTGTGCGTCATCTGGAGTGGAATTGGGCACAGAGATCTCTGATCGTTCGGACGCGGTGCTGGTCAGGGACGCCAAGCGCGGATCGGCGGAGGCTTTCAACGCGCTGGTAAGGCGCTGGGAGCGTAAGGTTTATAGCTTCCTGGTGTATCTGACCGGACGGCCGGAAGATGCCTTTGACATGTGCCAGGAGGTTTTTCTCTCGGGTTATCGCCATTTGGGGCAATTGAAGGATCCCGACAAGTTCCGTCAGTGGTTATTTCGCATTGCACGCAACACCGCTAACTCGCACGGGCGCCACGTGCAGGAAGCGGAAACCAGCCTGACCGATCTTGAGCCGGCGGAGGGTTCTTCGCCGGTGAGGGTAGGTGAGGCAGGCCATTGGGAACAAGGCGAAATGAAAATCCTGGTAGAGAAAGCGCTTGCGGAATTGCCGCTCGAGCAACGCGAAGCGATTGTTCTGAAGTTTTACCAGGGTTTCAAGCTGGAGGAGATTGCGGAGATTCAAGGATGTCCGGTGAGCACGGCCAAGACGCGCGTGTACTCGGGTTTTGAGCGGTTGAGAAAATTGATCGAGCGGTAGGCCTGGGGCGGACGTTATCCTGTCCAGGCGGGAGGGGGCCCTACGTCATCTGAGTGACGTTCATTCCTCTCCTTGCCCTCTCCCGCGCGGAGAGGGTCACGTGAGGCCCTGGGAATTGCTTGGGAAGAAACCGGTAGTCAAGAGTTGAAAACCAGCAATCCGGAATAGAGCAAACGTAACAACTGGCACATTGTAACGCTCGGGACCGAGAGAAGTTGGAATCTGCCCAGAGTGGAGCTGCCGACTTTTTCTAGAAGTGTGCGAGCTCAGGCAGCCAACCTTTGCTTCTCAAGGTGCAGGTCCTAAGCCTTGAAAACTGTATTTACTTCGAAGAAGAGGTGAACGCCATGCAGTGTCGTGAATGGGGGAACGAGTTGACCGATTGGGCGCTGGATGAGCTTTCCCCAGCGCGGGTGCTGGAACTCGAACAGCATCTCGATCATTGCCGGGAGTGCGCACAGGCGGCGCAGCGGCTGCTCGGCGTGCGGCAGGCGTTGAAAAGCAGTTTGATCGATCGCGACATGCCCGCCCACGTGGTCGTTTTCGGAGACAAAGCTCAGAGCCGATTCGCAGGTTTCTGGGCGGCCCTACCCCGCACGGCGGCCCTCTCGGCGGCTGGGGCGGTGATCTTCCTGGCGATCGTATCAGTCGGAATCCGTTTTGGGGGGCCGCGGCTGCTTTCCGTTGCCGCCTGGGCCCGGCCGGCGTTAACCCAGTCCGAACTGAAGGAGTTCGTGGCGAGGGCGGTCGCGGAACAAGTAGCTATGCAGAGCAAAGAAATGCAGGTTGCCGCTCGGAACGAAGTGGCGAGCGTGCGCCAGGAACAGACCGAGAACCTGAAGCGCCTTGCGCAGCAAATGCAGTATTTGGAGCTATCCCTGAACACCGAGTATAAGACAACGCAGCAGCAGAGCGCTCTCATCAGCATGGTCGCCCAAGAGAAGCAGTTACCCACCCACTAATCTGCGGAGCTCTCGAGGAGGTAACTCGAATGCATTTCAAACTGAAAAGGCCGGGCCGGGCAGTCCTGATTTGCCTCGCCTGCCTGCCTTTTGCGGTCCAGAGCGCACCAGCGGATTGGCCTTCCGCCAATTTCGGCGCGCTGAAGGCCGAGATGAAAGTGTTCGAAGCGGTCATTGATGGAACTATGTCCCAGACGTTTGCCCCACCCTTCGGGCTGCTTGAGAAGACTCAGGGCACTTATCTGCCGGGCTTCGGTTTGGCCTTCAGCCTGGAAGTCAACCTGTATCCCGCGCGTTCTCCTAATCCTTTCAATATGACGCCTTTGAGCAAGGCGGAAATCGATAAAGCCCAAAAGGTGAAACACGACCGGGTCATCATGGTCAAGGAGTCGGTTCCGCGGCTGTTGGCGGACCACGCGATGAGCTTGCGGGACCTCAGCCCCGCTGACTCAATTGCGGTGGTTGTGCACCTTTTTGAAGTAGACACCGGGGAAAGCAAGTTTCCGGAGCAGATCATCATCGAGACCCGGAAGTCGGACTTGGACGAGTTTTGGGACAAGAAAATCTCATATCGAGAGTTGCTGGGCAAGATGAAAGCGCTGGACTTTTGAGAGCTTTGCTATGACCTCTGCTACGGTCAGCCACAAGTTGCTGGGCCAATTGCTGGTGGAGCGCGGCCTGTTGCCGGAAGACGACCTTCAAAAGGCGCTGCAGTTGCAGCGGGAACGGAAGGGCCGGCTGGGCAGGATCCTTCTCGATTTAGGCTACATCTCGCAGCAGGACTTGCAAGCGGTTTTATCCGAACAGCTCGGCATTCCAATAGTCGACGCGGCAGAACTGAAGGAAGTGCCGATGGAGGCGTCCGTATTGCCGTCCGGCTTCTTGAGCCAATACCTGGTCTATCCGTACCGGGTGGAGGGCGACGCGGTTTTCGTCGCCATGGCGGACCCGCTTGACAGCGACAACATTAGAGTCATCGAGCGGTTGCTGGGCCGAAGAGTGGAAGTGCGGCTGGCCAGTGAAGCCGCCATCACGAAGGCTCTGGACGTCTGGCTTGACATGGGACCAGCGGAAGAAGGCGTCGTGGCGGCGGATTCCGACGGCGTGGGCGGCGTCGCGGACGCCGAAGCGGCCGACATCGAGCAACTGCGCGACTTGGCTTCGGAAGCGCCGGTGATTCGGTGGGTGAACCAGTTGGTGGCCCGCGCCCTGGAACGTCGTTCCAGCGACATTCACTTCGAGCCCTTCGAAAAGCAGTTCCGGGTCCGCTACAGAATTGACGGGGTGATGTACGAAGTGCAAGCTCCTCCGCGTGAGATGCAGGCGGCGGTTACGTCCCGGATCAAGCTGATGGCAAAGCTCAACATCGCGGAGCAGCGCCTGCCCCAGGACGGAAGGATACCCCTGCGCGTTTTGGGCCGGGAAATCGACCTGCGAGTTTCGACGCTCCCCACCCTTTACGGAGAAAGTGTGGTGATGCGTCTTCTGGACCGCAGCGCGAGCGATCGCTATTCCCTGGCGACCTTGGGATTTCCCGATACCCTGCTGCGCAAGATGGAATACTACCTCGATCTTCCTCACGGTCTTTTCCTGGTGACGGGTCCCACGGGGAGCGGCAAGTCGACGACGCTTTATGGTTCCTTGCGCCGGCTGAATACAACCGCGTGAAGATCATCTCGGTGGAGGATCCGGTCGAGTACCAGTTGCCGGGTGTTAACCAGATTCATGTGAATCCCCAGATCGGGCTGACGTTTGCGGCGGGGCTGCGCCACATCGTTCGCCAGGACCCGGACATCATCATGATCGGAGAAATCCGAGATCTGGAGACCGCGGAGATCGCCATGCGCGCGGCGCTCACCGGCCACCTGGTTTTCAGCACCTTGCACACCAATGACGCCCCCAGTGCGGTCACTCGCCTTACGGACATGGGCGTCGAGCACTACCTGGTTTCGTCTTCGTTGGTTGCGGTGCTCGCGCAACGATTGGTGCGCGTGTTGTGCGACAAGTGCAAGCGACCGTATGCGGCGGAAATCGACGAGTTGCGGAAACAAGGCTGGGAAGCGACAGAGCGTATGACGCTTTACAAAGCAGGCGAATGCGCGCATTGCGGGAATACCGGCTTCCTCGGACGGGTGGGAATCTTTGAATTCATGGAGTTGGAGGAAGGAATCCGGCGGGCGATCGTGTCCCGAGCCGACGCCAGCACCTTACGTGTGGCGGCGCGTGAGCGGGGCATGCGCAGTTTGCGCGAAGACGGATGGCTGAAGATTGCCTCGGGCCAGACAACGGTGGAAGAAGTGCTGCGCGTGACGCAGGAAGTCTAGTTAGTCGTCAGTAGTCCGTCGTCGCTGCATTCGTTGTCATCCTGAGCGAAGCGAAGGAACCCGGCAGTTCATTGCCGGTTGTCGAGCGCATCAAAGCAACTGCAGAGATCCTTCGCTTCGCTCAGGATGACAGTGGGGTTTTCGCAATCTCGATTTTCGAATTTTAGTAATCGACGGGTGTGAGGAATGCCAGAGTTTTCGTACAAAGCGATCAAGGGCACGGGCGAGTTGGTGCAAGGGACGCTGGTAGCGGAAACCGAACCGGCCCTTCTGGCGCAGCTTCGCCGCATGGGATGTATGCCCATCCACGTGAGCGCTAAAGACGGCTCCGCGGGTGGGTCTTGGGCGTTGCTCAAACGCCGGGGCACGTCTTCTCCGACCGCCTGGTTTTCGCCCGGCAGCTTGCCACGCTGGTGCGGGCCGGTATGCCGCTAGACCGCAGCCTCTCGCTCTGCCGGGACTTGGCAGAGAAGCCGGCGCCTGCAAGCCGTGATCGCCGCCACGCTCAAGGAATTGCGCAGTGGCCAGTCGTTGGCGAACAGCCTGGCCGCCAACCCGCGGTTTTTCCCGCCGCTTTATGTCGCCATGGTGCGGGCCGGAGAAGCCAGTGGCACGCTTCCGGCGGTCCTGGATCGCCTGGTGGAGTTTGAGGAGTTCAGCGCGGAGCTGCGCGGCTATCTGGTTTCAGCTCTCATCTACCCCATGGTTCTGCTGGCGGTGGGTGGCGTGGCGATCGCTTTCCTGCTCGGGTTCGTCGTGCCCCGTTTCGCGCAGATCTTTGAAGAGGCGGGGAAGGAACTGCCCCTGCCGACGCAGATCTTGATGGATGTTTCCCAGGCCTTCCGCGACTACGGCTGGATCGCGGCCGTGGTTATTATCATAACGGTATCTGTTGCTTGCCCGTTGGGTGCGGACTGAGTCCGGCCGGTTGCGTTGGGACCAGTGGCGTCTGAAGGCGCCGCTGTTAGGGGACGTCAGCTTGAAGCTCGAAATCGCGCGGTTTGCGAAGACCATGGGCACGTTGTTGAACCAGGCGGTTCCCATTATTTCCGCACTGCGCCTTACGCGAGAGGTGTTGAGCAATCGCCGCGTGGCCTCTGCGGTCGAGCCGCTTATCCAAGGTGTCAAGCGAGGCCAGGGGCTGGCCGGCCCGCTCGCTGAAACCCGGATGTTTCCGGCGCTCGCCGTGCAATTAATGACTTTGGGAGAGCAAACGGGGAAGTTGGACTCCATGTTGCTCGAGTTGGCCGCGATTTACGACCGGGAGGTCCGGGTGGCCACCAAGCGTTTGGTGGCGCTCGTCGAGCCGGCCGTGATTCTGGCCATGGGCCTGGTTGTCGGAACGATTGTGATTTCCACTCTGCTGGCAATAGTCAGCATCAATGAGGTGCCCTTCTGATGAGCCGACCAAGTATAGGGAGAACCCATTTTTCAGGACCGGATTCCACGCGAGGCTTCACCTTGATCGAATTGATCGTGGTGATTCTCATCCTCGGGTTGCTGGCGGGACTGGTGGTCCCCCGCCTGTTCAAGCATGCAACGCAGGCCAAGATCACCGTGACGAAGAGCACAGATTGCCGCCTTCCAAACCGCGCTGGGAGCCTACAAACTGGATACCGGAAATTTCCCCACCACGGACCAGGGTTTGCAAGCGCTGCGGACACTCCCCACCGGGGTCACGAACTGGAATGGTCCCTACTTGCCCAAGGACATTCCCTTGGATCCCTGGAACCGTCCATACGTTTACAAATTCCCTGGGGAGCACGGTGATGAACCGGACATCATCAGTTATGGGGCCGACGGGCTGCCGGGCGGTGACGGAGAGAATGCGGACATCCTTAGTTGGAAATGAAGTGCGCTACCCGCGTTCTCAAGAAGCCGGCGTGACGCTGCTGGAGCTGGTCATCGTTCTGGCGATTGTCGCCTTAACCGTGTCGATTGTGGCTCCGCGTTTCGGCAACTGGAGCGAGGAGTGGACGCTGAGGAGCGCGGCAGAGCGAGTTGCGCAAACCGTCCGCTACGCCCGGACGCGGGCACTTTTCGAGCAGAGCTATTACGTGGTGGAAATCGAACCTTCTACACACTGGGTGCGGGTTTTCAATCCCGCCAGCGGATTTTCGCGGGCTTACGTGCTTCCTCGTGGAGTGACGATTGATGACGGAGAAAACCCGCGCCCTTCAATTGTCCGAATCCTATTCCCACCCTCGGGTGTCGTCGAGGAGAGGAACCTGTGGTTGAGTGACCGCCGCAGAAGCACATACAAGGTTCATGTGAGTTTCTTGATCGGCAATCCGGTTGTCGAGGCTGTTAAGCAGGGGTCACGCTAAATGCCAAGGTCCATCCCAATTCGGCGCGCGGCGGGAATGAGCCTTCTCGAAGTACTGATGGCCATTTCGCTCCTAGGGGTGAGCTTCGTGACCATTTTCTCCGGTCTTTCTGCGGCGCTGCGCGCCACGGGCCGCCTGGACGCCTTTGATCGGGGCAACGAGTTTGCCACTCAGAAACTCAACGAACTCTTCTTGGACCCCGCCTTCGGGGCAGACCAAATGCGCTCCGGAACTTCTCCCTCCGGGATCGAATGGCAAGCGAGAACCGAATTGCTTGGCCAGCGGCCGCTGCCCGGGTCTCAGCAGTCGGCGCAACTGGTTCGGATCAACCTCGAGGTTTCCTGGCGCACGCGTTTGGGCCGGCAGAACTTGAATTTGGAGTCGCTGAAGTTGTTTATTCCCCCGGCTCCGCCCCGCCCCTGAATCGGGAGATCGGGTGAACGAAAGACGTATCGGGAGAATGGATGATCGGAAAATCGGGTGAACAAAATCTGGATTGTGTTTGCTCACTTTGGGTGAGGTGTGAAAGGGAAGAACTGTTCTCCCGATTACCCGATCACCCGATCACCCGATCGCCCGATGGCGCGGGGTTCACCTTGTTCGAAGTGCTCCTGAGCCTAACGCTGATCGGATTCTTAATGTTGGCTTTGCTCGTCGGGATGAGGGTAGCGAACCGGGCTTGGCGAACCGGAGAGGCGCGATTGCGCCAGGTGCACGCCGCCGCTGAGCAGAGTGATTTTGTCGTGACGCAAGTCTCGTCACTGGTACCCTATCGGATCACGTCGATCGACCGGAGCCTGCCTGGAGCGCTAACAGTCCTCGAGGCTACCGCCAACTGCCTGCGCTTCATCAGCTCATACAGCAGCGTTTATCGCGGCCGCACGGGATTAGTGCTGGTCGAATACGGGATTGTCCAACCGTCTCGGGGAGAAATTGAAGTGCTGCTGCGCGAAACTCCGGTGGCGGACAACGAGAGCCTGTATCACAAACTCATCCTGAGCGTCACCCGCGATCCTGATACGGGGATGGCCGTGATCAATTATCAGCCGTTTGAGGCCCGGGCGAGCGACCTGCGGCTGATGACGGGTCTGAGCCAGGCAGCGTTCTCGTACTTGGATTTACACCCTCAGAAAAGCCCCGTACCCGTTTGGCGGCAGGATTGGCAGAGCAGTACGGTAGCGCCTTATCCGGACGCGGTTCGGCTGCAGTGGGAGCGTGGACGTGAGCCGGGAGAAGAGATCATGCCAGTGCGTGCGACGTTCATGTCGCAGGGACAATAACGGGAGTCAGGAGTCAGGAGTCAGGAGTAAGAACCATACACTTGGGAGAGGGACATCTGGAGTCGCGAATGAGGGATTCGACAACAAACACGCAGGACGCGCGCAACGCTCGGGAGCGTGTTTCCCGGAACCCCGAATCCCGAATCCTGAATCCTGCATCGGGCATAGCCTTGCTGGCGGTGATGTCGGCGGTCAGCGTGATGCTCTTGGTGGCGTTAACGTTCTCAGGTTCCGTTCAGATCGAGACTCGTTCCACCATTTATCGCAAGCAGGCCACCCAGGCTTACGCTATGGCGGTGGGGGGAGTACAGGCCGCCATTCTGGAGATCGCCTATCCGCCCGGCCAGGATCAGAGTGACAAGCCGCGCCTTTGGAGGAAAGGGCAACGCACGGTGCGGGTGCCTTACGCGCAGGGAGTGGCGCTGGTGGAAATCGAGAATGAGACGGGCAAAGTCAACCTGAACGCTGCGGGGCGAGAACAACTGGCACGTTTGTTTGAAGCGCGCGGGGTGGGAAAAGAGCCGGCGGCCCAACTGGCTTTGGCCATCGATCATTGGCGGAAGCCGCCAGGCGCCGAGGAAGAGGGTTTCAACGCCTTCGATGACTATTATCGTGAGGCCGGATATCAGCCCACTCATAATCGCTTCGCTTCCGTGGAGGAAATGCTGCTTGTTCACGGCATGAACCGGGACATCCTTTACGGCGCGGCTGAGTTCGGCCGCGATGGAATCCAGACCCTTTACGGTGTTGGCCAGGACTTGACCGTATATTCGCGCTCTAGCCAGGTGAACGTGAATTACGCCTCCCGAGCGGCGATGTTGAGCGTGCCGGGTATGACGGGGGAATTGGCCGACAGCATCATTCAGGAGCGAGGCAAGGGCCCCTTCGAGTCACTTGACGACCTAACGAAACGTCTGGGGACTTCTGTCCCGGACGAGTCACAGTCGTTCCTGGGCGTGGCGGACGACGGCAGGATTTACTCCATCCTCTCGGTGGGGATGGTCAACGGCTCACCGCTGCGACGGGCCGTTAAGGCCGTTGTCAGCGTTCAGCCGCAGGGCTCTGCCTTGCACCGCATCATTGCGTGGTACGACGACGTGTCGGAATGAGCGGAGAAGTCAGGAGACAGGAGTCAGTCTGCAGGACTACTTCTTATGTTTACCAAACTCGTTGTGGGTATTGATTGTAGCGGCGGGGGGTATCACCTCACAGCTCTCGGACGGCGATTACACCGCTACATGCTGGTTGGCGAATTGCAACTTCCGGAACCGCTGGGCGAGGATGCGCCTGCAAAGGTGTCTGCCTTTCTTGACCGCCATCACCTCCGCGATGCCCGCGTGATTGCTTGTTTGCCCCGCGAAGCAGTCCTGGTTCGATTCCTGAGCCTCCCGCAGGAAACTGAGCCCCAGTTGGCCAAAGTCGTCGACTACCAGTTGAGCTCACTGCACCCCTACAAGGACGGTCAAGTCTATTGGGACTGTGCGGTCTTAGAACGCGATCCGAAGAAGAAGCAGATCGAGGTAATGGTGGTACTGGCGGAGAAGTCGCGCGTCAGTGATTTCAAGCGGATGCTTCAAGATCTGGGCCTGCGGCCGAGCGCGGTGACGCTGGGGGCCGCAGCGATAGCTGCCTTGCTGAAGCCCCAGTTGCCGCCCATGGCTTTGATCGCATTTGGACGAGGCACAGGAGTGGAGTTGCTATCCTTCCACCAGGGGAACCTCCGCGCGGCACAAGAGATTCCTTTTGAACCGGACGCGAGCCTTCCCGAGCGGTTCGAACGGGAGCGGCATCGCGTTCTCGCGGCTCTCCCCTCGTCTGATCCCGCCGCCATTCCCTGGTTCGTCTGCGGGCCGATGCCACCCGCGTTGCCCGCCTTGCTTGAGGGTGCGTCACCCTTGCCGCCACCAAAGTTGAATCTGAGCAAGGGTTCCCTGGGGCGCGGGTTCGACTGGGCCGCCTTGGCCGCAGCCTATGCGGGACTGATGGGCCGGGGGGCCGGGCCTGTCATCAATCTGCTCCCACCGCTCGAGCGATGGCAGCCGCAAGCCGCGGCGCGTGTTCCCACTTACGCTCTAAGCGCCACCGCGTCGCTTCTGGCCCTCACTTTGGTGTCTCACTCTTGGATCGAAAGGACGCTGTACAGACGCGCCTTGGACCGCGAGATTCATCGCCTCAATGTCCACGCTCAACAAATTCGGGGCCAGAACGAGGAGACCGCCAGCCTCCAGGCACGCGCGGCCGTCCTTGAGAATGTCCGAGCCGGCAACTGGCAGAAACTCCGGATGATGCAGCAACTGACGAAGTTGCTGCCGGACGGCACCTGGCTTCAGGAATTGAACATCAGTGAAGACACGGTGGATATTAATGGTTATTCCAATCGCGCGGCGGATTTGGTTTCGCCCTTGGAGAATTCGCCCTACTTCACTCAGGTCGAATTCACGGCTCCGATCACTCGGGATAACCAGAACAGGGAGATCTTTCGAATTCGCATGAGGTTGAAGCAAGCCCATCATTGACGATTTGCGATTGGCGATTTGCGAGGGAGGGATTTCTTCAATCGCAAATCACCAATCGCAAATCACAAATGGTTCTAATGACTCCTATGTTTGAAATGTTCAAAAAGCTCAGTCGTCGAGAACAACTTGCTGTGGGGATTGGCGCGGGTGGTGTCTTTCTCTTCCTGCTCTTGAATTTCGGCCTCTTACCTCTATTCGAGCAACTGGGCGCCGGCACGGATTCGGCGCAGCAGAAAGAGACCGAGTTGCGCAGGGACAAGCGACTATTAGCCGAAGAGGGGGTCGAGAAGACTTCCCTCGCAGCCGCCAGGGAGCACTTGAAGTCGCTTGAGGGCGGTCTGCTGGAAGGCTCTACTCCTTCCTTGGCTAGTGCTGAGTGGCAGCAGTTGGTGGGGCAGTTGGCGGAGAGCAAGGGCATCGAACTCGGCAGCAGCGAGTTGCTTCGCACGCAGGAGCTTGGCAGGGGTTATTCGCTGGTGACCGGGCGAATGCAGTTCCGATGCCGCTTAGACCAACTTGTCGACTTTATGGCGGCGTTGACCGGCTTTCCCAAGATTTTGTCCGTTACCGGTCTCTCGGTTGTCGCCGTCCAAAACGACCCCCAGGGTAGATTACTCGTGCGCCTGACGATTGGGGCGGCCGCCCGGGCCATGGCGCCGGCCAAGGAAGGAAGCGCCGCAACACACTGATCGAAAATCGAAATTCGAAGCTCGGAATTCCACTGCAGCTTTGGTTTTCGACTTTCGATTTTCGACTTTCGGCTTTGATCGGGGGATGTATGCTGGGCAGAAAGCGCGAATTGATCCTGATCGTGAGCGGGCTCATCGCCCTTAACGTCCTGCTGGGCTGGTTGTTGGTAGGGCGGTGGAAGGAGTATCGCAACCACATCCATTGGCTCTCCCAGGGCGTGGCGCCGCAACGGGCGCTCGCATCGCCGACGGGCTCGAGCCAGGCAGGGCAGCCGTCAAGCTACGTCGACATTGTGGATCGAAATGTTTTCAGCCCCTTGCGCGGCAGCGTCCCCGCGCAGCCGCAAGAAGAGGCTAAGGCCCCGAGACTGCCGGTCTTGTTTGGGACGATGAACCTTGGAAGCGGATGGTTTGCGTTGATGTCCCCCGGCGACCAATCTCCGCCCCTGGCGAAGCGCGTCCTGCCCGGGGCGGACATTGGCGGTTACAAGTTGCTTTCGATCGGCACATCGAATGTCGTGGTTGAGTGGCAGGCTAAGCGGACTACGCTCGAAATCACCGCGCCAGCGCAAGGCCCTCGCGTGCCCGGGATTATCGAACGAACCGCCAACGTGCGTACCGGCCCGGGAACGACTCCTCCAAGTGCTCCAGGTGCGTCTCCCGTTGTGGTTCCTAACGCCGGACTTGGAGCCTCCGCGACTGGCCGTGCCGGGCAGCCGGCTGCCGAGCCCGACGTCCCGGTGGGTACGGTCGTCGCAGGCAAGCGAAAGGTCGTGGTGTCCTCTCCTTTTGGCCCCCTGGTCCAGTGGGTAGACGTTAACGCAGGCGGCTCACAGACGCAGCAGCAACCCGGCGCTCCCAATAAACCTTAAGGAGCGCAGGTTTTTAAGGCACGCGAGGCAGACTTTTGAGTTTCGATTCCCGTGGTGGTAAGAAGGAGGAATAGATTGCATCTACACTCCCGCTCGTTCAAGTTCCATCTGCGAACAAGGTGGATGACCAACGTCAAAGGGTGTCTGACGGCTCCGGCCCTCTGGCGCAGTGCGGTTTGGCTGTCACCTCGACTGGCCGTTGTGGGTCTTGCCTTCGCAAGTTCGCTCACTCTCAGTGCGCCACAGTCTGGAAACCAGCAACCCGCCGCGCCCGCGTCGCAAACCGCGCCCGCGCCAGGATCCGCAGCACCGCAAGCGCCGCCGGCGAAACCTCCCACCCCGCAGGCCCCACAATCGCCCGCGGGTGGGCCGCCCGGGTCGCAAAACACTCCTGGTACGCTGACACCTGGCACCCAACCGGCAGCCGCTGAGTCCGCCACTCCGGCCTCACAGCAACCCCCGCCAGGCGGCCAGACCTCGCCGGCCGGGCAGGCTGCAGCTACCAATCCCTCAGGCGTCCTGGGCGGGCCGGGAGTGGGATTCCGTCTCGAAAATGCGGACCTCATCCAGTTCATTAATCTCGTGGCCGGAGAATTGAAGTTGAACTATGTCCTGGACCCAGCCGTCAAGGGAGTGGTGACCATATCCACGTCGGGCGAACTCAAGCCTGCAGACCTCTTTCCCATCCTCGAAACCGTGCTGAAAATGAACGGCGCCACGGCCGTCAAAGTGGGGAACCTCTATCGCATTATTCCTCTTGTTGCAGCTCCCAAGAATCCCCTGGGGGTGTCGACGAGCGGGGCGGGATTGCCTACCGACGATCGCATGATGATGCAAATCATCCCCCTGAAGTTCGTCTTTGCCGACGACATGTCCAAGATGCTCGCCCCTTTTCTGTCGGAGGGGGGCCAGGTCACGGTGCTTTCCGCCGCCAATACCCTGATTCTGGTCGACGATAGCCTGAACATCAAGCGGCTGATGGATATCCTTCACGAGTTTGATAACTCCAGTTTCGACACGCAGCGAGTGCGGCTGATACCCGTCCATAACAACGTCGCATCCGCCTTGGGTCCGGAGCTCGAAACAATCTTCGCCACCTACGCGCAATCCGAAAAGCAAACTCCTCTGCGCTTTGTGCCCCTCGACCGCATCAATGCCATTCTGGTCGCCGCCGCTGACCCTGGCGCCTTCACGGAGGTCGAGCGGTGGATCGCGAAACTCGATGAGCCGGCGCCTACGGATGGAATTCAGACTTTTGTTTATAGGGTTCAATATTCCGAAGCTGACCGCTTGCTGAAACTGCTGGGCGCTCTCCTGGGCACTTCTGGATCGGCCGGAGCCCAGGCCGTCTCGTCGGAGCACGCCAAGGGAGCGGGGCAGGGCGGCACGGGACTGGCATCACTCCAGGAAAGCACCTTTCAGCAGAGTGCGACTGGAAGTGCGTCGAGCACGGTGCCTTTCTCCTCGGCAGGCACGCCGGAGTCCGTCACGGGCCCTGAATCAAAGTTGCGCATCATCACCGACCCGGTGAGCAATTCGATTGTCGTGCAGGGTACCGCGCAACAGTATGCCGAGATCGCCAGGACCCTCGACAAGCTCGACATCGTTCCCCGCCAGGTGATGATCGAAGCCCGCGTCTACGAAGTGGACATTACCGGCGATTTGTCGTTTGGCCTCTCGTATGCGCTCGAAAAGCGCGGTACCGCCGCCGCCAGCAGCGGGACGCCGACGGGCCTACAGTTCAGCGGTGGGAATGGAGGCTCAGGGGGTGCGGGTCCCTTGGGTCTTTCCGCCGGCGGCGTGATCGGCTCCACCCGCGAACTGATGTCTTTTCTAACTGCCAGTGAAAACCGCACGCGCGTGCGCACCCTCTCAGCTCCGACCTTGATCACCACCGACAGCACCCAGGCGCGAATCCAGGTTGGCCAATCCGTGCCCACGCTCTCCTCTCAGGGTCTCGCTGCGGGTGGACAGATCGCGGGAAGCAGTTTGTTTACCAGTACGGTCAACAATGTCGACACGGGCATCATCCTTACCGTTACCCCGCGCATCACCAGTACCGGTCTTGTTTCCCTCCAGATTAACCAGGAAATCAGCAACGAAGTTCCGCCCGCCACGAGCAGTACCATACAATCTCCCAGCTTCACCAAGCGGTCCGTGTCCACCCATGCCGTGGCCCAGGACGGCCAGACCATCGCCTTGGGCGGGCTCATCTCGTATTCCTACAATAGGACGGTTAATCGCATCCCTCTGCTTGGGGATATTCCGTGGGTCGGCGCTCTTTTTGGAAGCACCTCCTACAACACCCAGGAAACCGAATTGATTGTCCTCCTGACCGCGCGCATCATCAGCACTCTTCCCGGCGCCACCGCGGCAACGCGCGAACTCGAGGAGAAGTTGCGGGACCTGCGCCGTGAATTCAAGAAGGACGAAATGCTGAAGCAGTAAGCGGCGATCAAGGGAATGGCCTAGGCTAACATACGAGCCCATGAAGAGATTGCCGATGATCCGGGGCAGGTAGTGCGTGCGGCGGGGCGTCTTCGATTCAAGGTGGAAGGCTCGAAAACGACGCCTTGTCGCGCCAACACCAACGAACGGGCGGTTCGTTTTGGCTGGGCTCTTAGGGAAGCAGCTTCTGTAAGAGCGGTCTGAACATGCAGAATCCGGACAGGCTGGCTCGACAATTCGCGGCCGCGTCGAAAGCCTCAGATACACACCCAAGTGACAAAAATGTCCCCACAAAAAAACCAAAAAAAATCTTGACACCCCCTTCTTCTTGATGCTAGAGTCACTGTCATTATTTAAGGATTTGGATGCGGTAGTTAAACGCAGTCAATTAGTGGCGTCGGAGCGATGCGGAAGCGGAATAAGGGCTCTAGATGGTTTGAACGGCGATTGGTGCTCCCAGGTAGACGCAAACCAACGCTGTCTCGAAGAGAACTTGTCTGATGAAAGTGCGCGGAATGCTAGGGTCGTTCGGGTCCCAGAATTCAACTAAGATGTTCCAACCAACCGAGACAGGCGATGTGACACAAGTCTGCCTCACAAAAAGGAGAGGGAAATAAGATGACAAAGAGAAATTTGTTGTTAGCAAGTCTGCTTTTGGTGCTTGGGCTCGGCATCATAGCGCCGTTTGCCTCGGCACAAGTGGAAGGCAATGGGACGGTACTCAACGTGTCGCCCTCATTGTACACGTTGCGGCCCAACAGCATTGGCGATGCGGGCGGACAGGTCTACATTACGATGGCGTCCGGTTTCGGCACCATTGCTGGTGGGGAAACGTTCACCATTACATACAGCAAGCCGATCGTGGGGGCAGCCGGTATAAGTAAGGCTCCCGTATCCGAGTTTTGCAGCGATGGAACCACAGCCTTGACGGGCGGTTCTGCGGGTGCGGGGTTTTGCGAGAATATGAGCTTCTCGGCTTCTGGCAACGTGCTGACATTTACCAATGGCGTTGCTCCCCTTGCAGGGTGGGCGCCGACCCAGTACGTTGTGATCTGGGGTCTTCGCTTCGACACCGTTGGCGTGCCTCCCGGCACCTTCATTACTGCTACGGTAGGCGCGGTATTGAACCAGAATTACCCCATATCGTTCGGGATGCCTGGTGTGACCCAGAGTCAGACTCCGGTTAACATCGGCCAGGTTGCTACGACTGCTGCCGGTGGCACCGTCTATGCAACAATCGGTGCTCCGTATTATGCCACCTCTATCCTCACCTGCTTTGGGACGACTGGAAGCGACTTCACAATCAACGTCGCCGAGCAGTGGTCCGGAGCCTGGACCTCCCTTACTGACGAACTGGTGCTGGCTCCTTACGCACCAACCGCCAGCGGTCTCGCCACGAACGGGTCGGATATCTCGATTACGTTCTCGGGGATTCCGGCAGGCGTCACAGTGGCGCCGCTCAGCGGCCCGGCGACGACTATCGGCACAGTTAATTGGGGAACCTACACTCCGCTGTCGTACACGGGCGTCAAGGCCAACGATAGCGTCACTTTCGATTTCCCGATAGCTTCGACACTGCGCCCTGAAATCGAGGCCGCGAATTTCAACTTTGAAGTCTACACATCGGGCCCGATCGCATTGCAGAGCCCCCCGATGACGGCCAGTGTAACGCTGGATCCTATGACTCCCACTGGTATTCCTCTCTACCCAGCGTTCACGTATCCTAACGGCTCCCTGCTGGAAGAGCCGATGTACCCGCTTACCGTGGTCGATTTCATCGGTTGCCAGACGAATCTCCTGTTCCCCTACGTGACCAATTACAACAGCGGAACTAGTGGTGGCGCGCTGGGCAACTGGGATACTGGAATCGTGGTTTCGAACACCAGCTCTGATCCGTATACTCCAGACTTCGGCGGCGCTGTCCCGACAGCAGGCACCTGCGCCTTCTCCGTGTATGCGTCCACCAGCGGATCACTGACACCGTCAGCCGACGCCGCACCGGTCGCCACCTTCAATACACCTCCAGTGTACACAGGTGGAATCCAATCCTTTATGCTGAGCCAGACTTCAGCCAAGGGCGTGGGCGGAGGTTATGCGATCGCAGTCTGCAACTTCCTGAATGGCACTGGTTACGCGTTGGTTGCGGATAATGCCAATGGGCTCGGAAACTGGGGAGTGATGGGCAACTATCTCGCCTATGTCATTCCGAATCCGTTCGAAGAACCCCGTTGGGTCGACTCGATCTTCGGCGAGTTTGCAATTTCGCCGTGGGTATACTTCTTTGACTACTCAGCAGCCTCACATCGAGGCGGCGGGTCAATCCCGAAGCTGCGTGCTCCAAGGACCCATAAGTAGAGTCGGTTTCGACACACAGAGGCAACTCCGAGCAATCGGAGTTGCCTCAATGTCCCTCCCCTTCAGCTAGGTTCGCCGGAGGTAAGTTGGGGCAAGAGACGAGTTAGAAGAAGGCGAAGAGGCGGCTCCGGGTCGACCGGAGCTGCCTCTTTTCCCGAGCAGTTTTTTTGTGCTCTTAGGTTCTTGGCAAGTTAAGTCTACATGCTCCAGGGTTACCTCAACAAACGCAAAGTTGGTCGCTTCCTCGGCCGAATCGGCTTGATCGCCCTCCTCAGTTTGCTCCCGGCAAATACACGAGTCTTGGCTGCTTCGTCGGGCGAGCAGGCGCTGCGAGCTCGAGTTGACCAGCTATATGGCGCTCTTCGGCAAGGCGACTGGAAGAAAGTGGAGAAGTACCTCACTAAGGACTCGAAGCGTATTTTCCGCACTGAGCCTAAGAAGACTTTAACGGAATACCAAGTCGACTCTGTGAAGATCGAAGCAAATGGACACAGCGCCGAAGTGGTTGTTCGCCTGCCAGGTCCGCCTACGATGATCGCCGGTCCGCCAATTTTCCTTCCCCAAACAACGCGCTGGCAGTTGGTTGGCGGAAAGTGGTATATGGAGCTCCCTGACCCCCGTCTTGGCGGGAGGCTGCCCGCCCCAGGCGATCAACCGCAAGCTTCTGGCCCCCACTTTACTATTAATTCCTCGGACCTTAAGTTCGACACCACTTATGCCAGCGTCGGCTTTGTTCATAAGGGCGAGACCAAAGTTGCGCGATTTTCATTTACCAACGTCAGCCAGCGCACGGTGACGGTGGCCGACGTGCAGTCGAGTTGCCCCTGCCTGCGAATGACGAGCCAGCAGAAAGAGTTCAAGCCAGGGGAAACCGGGGCTGTTGAGCTGACACTCGACCCCTCCACCTTCAGCTTCAAGGCCAGGCTGGCATTGACGCTTACGGTTTCAGTCCAGACTGAGCCCGAGCACGCCCTGACCCAACTAACGGTAGCTGCCGCCCTAACTCCCGGTTCAGCGCAGGCGCAGCACCCGTAGCGGTCGGCGCGTTCGATCCCGGAATATGAGGGTTCTTTCTCCAGTGGGGAAGCCTTGAAGAACATACTGTTAACGTCTCTATCATTTCTCGTTTTGCAGGCCGCACTCTGTGGCCGGCCGAGAATTGGAATGTGCACCCCCCAAGCCGGCGCCCCCAAAGCTTCTCAACCCATACCCAATGACCGGGTGGTACTCTCGGTCGGCGACCAGAAAGTGACCGCCGGCGAGGTTGAGCAGATCATCCAGGCGCTGCCCCCCGACTATCGCGCTTTTTATAGCGGCCAAGGAAGGCGGCGGCTGGCTGTCTATATTCTTCGCATGAAGCTCCTTTCATCAGAGGCGATCAAGGAGAAACTTGACCAGCAACCCGAGGTGGCTCGCGCCATTGCGGTGGCGCGTGAGAGCATCCTGGCCGACGCCGCGCAAAAACACATCGCCCAAGACATAACGGTAAGCGATCAAGAACTGCGCGACATCTACGAGAAGAACAAAGCCCAATTCGAAGAGGACCGCGTTGCCCACATTCTGATCCGAACTCGAAGTGCGCCGATCAAGTCCGGTGACCCGTCCCAGCCGGGCTTGCCTGATGCGGAGGCGCGGAAGAAGCTCGAAGACATTCGCAAGCAAATTTTGGGTGGCGCTGATTTTGCCCAGATGGCGAAGCAGTATTCCGATGACAGCACTACTGCCGCTGCCGGCGGCGATCTCGGTATTCTTGATCGCAACAAAATTGTTCCGCCAATCATTGAAAAGGCGCACGCTCTTTCACCCGGCCAGGTGAGTGACCTCATAGCGACCCCTTCCGGATTTGAGATCATCAAGGTCGAGGAAAAGCGCGTGATACCGTTCGAGGAAGCCAAGCCTGGCCTGGAATCGCAATTTCGCCAGTCGAAAGCCAACGAAGCCGTTCAACATCTCCTGGAAGCATCCGGCGCATTCATCGACCAGGATTTCTTTTCTGATTCACCAAGTCAGAACCCCGCCGCTCCCCCCACCTAGCCCTTAGTTTAGCTCGACAACCGTTGCAGATATGACAGGCAAGCCCCCTTCACTCGAAGGGGCGGGCGCAGCCTGGACTCCACCTCCATGCAGTCCGCAAATGCCCTCACATCTGCGCTGGGGCGGCAAGCTCTTCGTTTCAGCCAAGAAGCGTGAGATAATAACCGTGGTTTTTTTTGGATCAAGTGGAACAGGGCGCGCAGGACTAACTCAACTATCGGAGCGGGGTTTGGCAGAACGGGCCCGAGGAGAGACTCGAGGCCGGCACGACAAACTCAACAGAGGAGATCTTATGCGAACATTGCATCAAATGTTTACGGTCTTTGTTTTGTCCCTTGCGGTTCTATTGCTGGGAGCCACGCCTCTCCTAGCCAAATGTGCACATGTGAAACTGAAGGTAGCCCCAAAGGAAGCGTACGTTTTTGTGGATGGTATTCCGGTCGGGCCGGGAAGCGGGGTCATCTGGGCCGACCCAGGCGAGCATACGCTGGCTGTTTACAACTATGGATTCAAGCCCTATAGCGCCAAATTCACGGCAGAGAGCGGGAAAACTACAACTCTGTCGGTGACGCTGGAGCAGATTCCCGGGACAACCCCCGGCCCTTGGGGGCGGATCGAGCTTAAGGGCGGAGCAGGCGGCGCCGTGCTCTTGAATGGAACTACGCCGGACTATTTGGTGGGCGACGTGGGTGAGACCAAAGGCGGGAAGCGGCGCCTGCTGGTGCCCCCTGGCGACTATCAACTCACGGTACTGGGCTGCTGCTCAGGGACGCTCTATTCCGGGCCGATCACGGTCGGGGAGGGGCAGGCGACAATTATTCCCCTGGCGAATCCGGGAGGGAAGACCAACGGCGACTTCACGGCGGGGAAAACGCTGGGCGCTCTGCCCCGCTTCCAGTCCGCGGGTGCGGCCGTGACCATCGCGGTGACCAAGCCGACGGCGCAGATGTCGGCGGCTTCCTCGACGGTTGACTGCGGGGCCTCGACGCAAATCAATTGGACCACGACGGACGCTCCCAAGGTCGAAATCAGCGGCATCGGAGCGGTGGCCGCCTCCGGCCAGCAATCGGTGCAGCCCACCCAGACGACCGACTACAAGCTGACGGCTACTGGGCCGGGCGGCATTGTGACCAACGACACCTCGGTGAATGTGAATGCGAACATTCAAAGTACACTGAGCGTGGAACCGACTCAGGTGCGCTTCCACAAAGTCGGAGACAAGGTCGACGAGCAAGGCAGCGCAACGATCACCTGGAATGCGCCTGGGTCTCTCAATACCTCGCTGGATCCGTTTGGGTCGGTATCGCCAAGTGGCAACCGCACCATCCAGCCTTTGCCCACCAAAATGGCAACGGGTCCCGTGGACGAGACCATCACCTATACGCTGCGTGGTTCCAATGCCTGCGGGGGATCAGACACGAAAACCGCCAGCGTACACCTCGTGGGTTCAATCGAGGCCGCTCACCCCGAAGTGAGCGAAGCCACTCTGACGGAGAAGCTGACATTGAACAGCATCTACTTCCCCTACAATGTACCCACCCCGGCGGATCCGCAAGGCGGCTTGGTTCCCAGCCAGGAGAAGCGTACCCTCGATGTCGCGAATAGCTTCAAGCAATATCTGCAGTACCAGTCCGGGGCGCACCTGATTTTGGAGGCGCATTGCGATCACCGTGGCAGTTCTGAGTACAACAAGCAGTTGGCGGCCCGGCGTGCCGACCGGGTCAAGAACTACTTTGTCGAAAACGGCGTGCCTGCGGGGGATATCGAAACTCGAGCCATCGGCAAGGAACAGAATCTAACCAACCAGGAAGTAATTGACCTGCTAAAGCAGAACCCCAACATCACCCCAGAGGAGCAAAGGCGTGTGCGCCGAAATCTCACTGCTTTCCGCATGGCCAATAACCGGCGTGTGGACGTTCGCCTCAGCACCACAGGCCAAACGTCCAAACGCTTTTTCCCCTACAACTCAGACGACCTGAAAGTGCTGCTGGGTGAACCGAAGCGTGCTGCGAAGCAATCAAAATAGGTGACTTCGCCGGGGCCATCTTACAGGCCCCGGCGAGCACCATCTCTGAATTTGAAGAGTGTGAGTTCGGTGACCAGATTGGGAGAAGACTAAGTGTTGGGTCAATTCATGATTGAGGAGGCGCGTTTCATGACATCCTGGCTGGACGGTGAACTGGAAGAAGGCAGATTCGCGGACGCACGTCTGGAAAAGCGGTTCAGGGCCTTGCTGGAACGGCTCTCCAAGAGAATCGGCGAAACCATCCCCATGGCCTGCCAGGACTGGGCCAGCACCAAGGCCGCTTACCGGTTCTTCTCCAATCAGCGAGTTAGCGAGCGGGAGATCCTTTCGGGCCATTTCCAGGCCACGCGGGATCGCTTCCAACTAGCGGAGGGATGGGTCCTGGTGCTCCACGACACGACAGAATTTTCTTTTCAGAGAGAAGATCCTCTAGCGATCGGAGTTACTAAGAAGCGTGAACAGTGGCAAGGACTGGGCAGGCCGCCTGCGCACGCACACCGTGTGTGGCCTCCTCATGCATTCCAGTCTGGTGGTCACCACCGAGGGCCTGCCGCTTGGGCTGGCGGCCGTGAAATTCTGGACGCGAAAGAAGTTCAAGGGGTGCAATGCGCTCAAAAAGAAGATTAATCCCACCCGGCTTCCTATCGAAGAGAAGGAAAGCGTCCGCTGGCTGGAGAACTTGAAACAGGCCACCACGCTCCTGAATGAACCTGAGCGATGCGTTCACATTGGGGATCGGGATAGCGACATCTATGAGCTTTTCTGCGCCGCCCAGGGAGCCAAAACCCATTTCCTCGTACGGATCCACGCCGATCGGCTGGCAGAAGATGGAACGCGCACGATCTCGCAGGAAATGGACGAGACACCCGTAAAAGGTTTACATCGAATCGAGGTGAGAGATCAGCAGGGGAATCGCTCGGAAGCGACCTTGGAGCTTCGCTATCGTCGTCTCCGGGTTTTTCCGCCCGCCGGAAAACAGAAGCGGTATCCTGAACTAACCTTGACGGTGATCTATGCGCAAGAACGTGGGACGCCCAAGGATCGGGAGCCGATCAATTGGAAACTCCTCACGGATCTACCCGTCAGTTCTGGGAGTCAGTGGGAGGTCTCAGGTTGGCGCGCTGCCAGCCATTGGTCGGGAAGTAATTCGGCGAGTCGGCTTTGGGGATGGCGGCTGATTTGTTTGAAGACGTCCCGCAGGTAGGCGAAGGGATCGATAGCCAGCCTCTTGCAGGTTGCGATGAGACTGGTCAGCACGGCGGCGGTCCGTCCTTCGTTATCGCTACCCAGAAACATCCAGTTCTTCCGTTCCACCGCCACGCCGCGTGTTGCCACCAGTAGAACTGGCTCTCCTTCAGCCGTCGCTGCCGACAAAACTGCCGAATCGATATCCCGCTCTGCGCCGCCTCACTGATCGTCCTCTGCCAATAACGTGCCTTCTCCGCGTTACCCTTTCCGCTGTCGCTCATCCCGCACCTCCGCGTCTGATTCACACATGCGCGCTCGACGCATGTCCTGGAGATCACCTGGGAGGAGTATTAAGCGCGAACTTCAATTGAGGAAGATGGGTTCACCGGATGGATACAACCGTTCTACAGCCTTGCCCAATTCTTAAACACCAAAAAACAGTGACTGAAAAGAGAAAAGGGCGCGCGCGTTGAACATCCGATGCGCGCGCCCTTCAAGGCTCTTCGGGTCGTAACTTGCCATTCCAAATCTACTTGAGAAGCTGCTTCAAGTCTGTCGCAGTGTACGGGTAGTATTGCGTCGACCTCTTCCCCGTGGTGCCCAGAACGATGTCCACGCGGCGATTGTTCGCTAATACAAACGTCGGGAGCCGGCGGCGCACCTTCTTGCGGTCTTGATCCGTAAGGTTGGGAATCTGTTCGAGTAACTGCTTCACGGTCGCGGAATCCATCTGTTCGCTCTTGCCGAAAGCCTTTGTCTCGATGTTCCCGCCACTGAGTCCCTGTGATACCAGGAAGCTCTTGACGCGGTCAGCACGGCGCTGTGAAAGCGCCATGTTGTATTTCACCGATCCGCGCCGATCCGCCCTGCCCTCTAGGACCAGGTGGGCATCGGGGAGAAGCGAGTTGTATTGTTTAAAGATGTCCGCAAGTTGCTGCAAGACTTGTTCCTCGCTTGAAACCAAGCCGCCTTCCGGCCGGCTCTTGGTGGGAAGGTTGGTTGCGAAGTAGATGCTGTTGCCAGGAAGCTTGGCTGCGAGAACTTCCGCCTGCGCTTCTCGCCCCGAATCAATCGACCCCACAATGTGCACGCTGGCGGTCTTGGTGTCTGAGCCGCCGCAAGCATTTGAGGAGTGCAACGTGTAGGTGACTGTCTCGTCAACGGGCCCCACGTCCGATTTGGTGGGCGTGAGCTGAACCGTGCGAGTGCCGCTGGGCGACACGGATCCGAGTGGATCCAGCGAGGCAGTGCTAGCCGCAGGCGCGTTCCAGGTGATCGTTGCGCTGCCTTGCTCGTCGACCTTGTCTCCGACTTTGTGAAAACGCACCTGAGTCGGTTCCACGCTCAGTGTACTTTGAATGTTCGCATTCACATTCACCGAGGTGTCGTTGGTCACAATGCCGCCCGGCCCAGTAGCCGTCAGCTTGTAGTCGGTCGTCTGGGTGGGCTGCACCGATTGCTGGCCGGAGGCGGCCACCGCTCCGATGCCGCTGATTTCGACCTTGGGAGCGTCCGTCGTGGTCCAATTGATTTGCGTCGAGGCCCCGCAGTCAACCGTCGAGGAAGCCGCCGACATCTGCGCCGTCGGCTTGGCCACCGCGATGGTCACGGCCGCACCCGCGGACTGGAAGCGGGGCAGAGCGCCCAGCGTTTTCCCCGCCGCGAAGTCGCCGTTGGTTTTCCCTCCCGGTTTCGCAAGTGGAATAATCGTCGCCTGCCCTTCCCCGACCGTGATCGGCCCGGAATAGAGCGTCCCTGAGCAGCAGCCCAGTACCGTGAGTTGATAGTCGCCAGGGGGCACCAGCAGGCGCCGCTTCCCGCCTTTGGTCTCACCCACGTCGCCCACCAAATAGTCCGGCGTAGTTCCATTCAAGAGCACGGCGCCGCCTGCTCCGCCCTTAAGCTCGATCCGCCCCCAAGGGCCGGGGGTTGTCCCGGGAATCTGCTCCAGCGTCACCGACAGAGTTGTAGTTTTCCCGCTCTCTGCCGTGAATTTGGCGCTATAGGGCTTGAATCCGTAGTTGTAAACAGCCAGCGTATGCTCGCCTGGGTCGGCCCAGATGACCCCGCTTCCCGGCCCGACCGGAATACCATCCACAAAAACGTACGCTTCCTTAGGGGCTACCTTCAGTTTCACATGTGCACATTTGGCTAGGAGAGGCGTGGCTCCCAGCAATAGAACCGTAAGGGACAAAACAAAGACCGTAAGCATTTGACGCAATGTTCGCATAGGGTTTCCTCTCTTGAGTTTGTCCTACTGACCCTACTTCGTTTTCGGAGTTCGTCTTACCCACCCTGCTCGACTTGATCGAAGGGGATTAACCACTTTCATTATCTCACCTTTTTTTACTGTAAATCAAGAAATTCTGTGCGCGAAAACCACCCCCAGGCCACCAGAACCGGGGGGTTCCAGAACCGCTGCGCCCTCGGGCCGGCGAGGCGGCAGGAAGCGTTACCTCAATACGGCCATTTCCAATCGCGGATCTCCGGCATGTCGTCGCCGTAACGCCCGATGTATTGTCTGTTTTCAGAAAGATAAAAGCAGATTCTTCGCTTCGCTCAGAATGACAAACGATTTTTTCACAGCTTCTCGGCGATTCGTCCCCTGTTTCTCACTTGTTTCTCGGGGTCACACCTCCGGAGGACGCGAAGGCACTCGCAATAACGCTTTGCGCTTCTTCCTGAATCCTCCGCAAGTGATCCTCGCCGAGAAAACTCTCGGCATAGAGTTTGTAGACTTCCTCGGTTCCCGAAGGGCGCGCCGCGAACCACCCATGAGCAGCCACGACCTTGAGGCCACCGATGGGCTTTCCGTTGCCGGGGGCTGCGGTGAGCATTGCCTCGATCTTCTCACCTGCCAACTCGGTGGCATTCACCTGTCCGGGTGTCAAACGTTCCAGAGCCGCTTTCTGCTCTGCGCTGGCAGGGGCATCGATGCGCTCGTAGAGCGGATCCCCAAACTGGCCGGTCAGTTCGCGATAGAGTTCTCCGGGGTCGCGGCCGGCGCGCGCGGTCATTTCCGCTGCGAGCAGCGCGAGGATGATGCCGTCTTTGTCCGTGGTCCAGACGGCGCCGCGGAGGCGCAGAAAGGACGCACCGGCGCTCTCTTCGCCACCGAATCCCAGCGACCCATCCAGTAATCCCTCCACGAACCACTTGAACCCTACAGGCACCTCGAACAGACGGCGCCCCAGGCTGGCGGCGACGCGGTCAATCATGCTGCTGCTTACGAGAGTCTTCCCCACGCCGGCGTCGGATCGCCAGCCGTCGCGGTGACGAAACAAGTAGGAAATGGCCACCGCCAGGTAGTGGTTGGGATTCAGCAATCCGGCGCTTCGCGTCACGATCCCGTGGCGGTCGTGGTCGGTATCGCAGGCGAAAGCCACGTCATACCGGTCCTTGAGGGCAATCAGGCTCGCCATGGCGTACGGGGAAGAGCAGTCCATGCGGATCTTGCCGTCCCAGTCGAGGGTCATGAAGCGAAAGGTAGGATCGACGGAGGTGTTAACCACCGAGAGCGCCAAGCCGTAACGCTCGGCGATGCGCGGCCAGTAGGCTACGCCGGCGCCGCCCAGAGGGTCCGCGCCGATCGCCAGATGGGCGGCCCGAATCGCCGCCATGTCGACTGCGTTCTCAAGATCCTCGACATATTCGGTAATGTAATCGTGGGTGTGGGTCGTGGGCGCCTTCAGCGCCACCCCGTAAGGGATTCGGGAGACTTCCCGCAGTCCGTCCGCCATCAGTGCGTTGGCGCGATCTTCAATCCAGCCGGTCGTGGACGTATCCGCGGGACCCCCGTGGGGAGGGTTGTACTTGAATCCACCGTCCTCCGGAGGATTGTGCGAGGGAGTAATGACGATTCCATCCGCGAGCCCCGTCTTTCGCCCATGGTTGTAGCCCAGGATGGCATGGGAAAGGACCGGCGTGGGCGTGTAGCCGCCGTCTTGATCGATCATCACCTCGACGCCGTTCGCGGCCAGCACCTCCATGGCGGAGGCAAAAGCGGGCTCCGAAAGGGCGTGTGTATCCTTGGCCAGAAAGAGCGGCCCGTCGATACCTTGCTGCCGGCGGTAACCGCAAATGGCCTGAGTAATCGCCAAGATGTGGCTCTCGTTGAAGGAGTCTGTAAAAGCGCTGCCTCGATGCCCTGAGGTTCCAAAGGCCACGGCTTGCCCCGGCAGGGAAGGATCGGGCCGCCCCGTGTAATACGCGGTGATCAACCGCGGCAGGTTGACCAGATCCGAAGGCTCAGCGGGTTTACCCGCGCGCGGATCGCGTTTCTCACCAGTCATCTTACCCTCCAGATTAAGACTGCCTGGACTTGGAGCTTTGCCCTGAACTCGAAGTTCTATTTTGCCAGAAAGGCCCGAGTCTGAAAATGTTCAAATTCTGAATTCTGGAATCGCAACACAACTATCGTCATGTCATCCTGAGAGGATCGAAGGAACTCAGCAGTCGTTCGTCAGTTGTTTGACCAAAGGGCCACTGCAGGGATCCTTCGCTTCGCCCAGGATGACAGCAGGTCGGCTTTATCCTACCTTCGCAGGCGGCCCAAAGTTCGGGGAAAGGTGCCTCGCTCGGGCGTTCAAGTGCGATAGGCGCGCACGCGATCCATCAGGCGATTCGCAGTGTCGCGGTCAGGGACATCTCCAACCTTGTAGAGGACGCCGCCGGGCAAGCGGTGACCATCAAGAGCGGCTACGAAATCAGGGAAATGAGCCTGTACCACCAGAGGCAAGTCCCCCGTGCGTCGCTTGAGTTCGGCGAGCACTGAGAAGGATGTGGGGATGTCCTTGTCGTCTCCCAAAAGAACGGCCTTAAGGCCGCGCAGGGATGACACAGCCTTGAGCAGATGCCGGCCGTTGCCGTGAATGTGTAACACGCCGCCATCAAATGCAGCGAAGATCCGCTCCACCGGTTCTCTCCCCCAGCGCTCGAAATAGTCGACGTTCGTCATATGGAAGGGATCGACGCTTTCGGAAATAATTCGTCCCGGCATCCATTGGACCATATTGCTGCACGTCCCGCCCTCGAGCAGGGGGATCTCATTAAAGAAAGTCTGCTGGACATCCAGATTAAGCTGATACGCGAAGTCCACCGCCTGCCGAACGTAATCCGGATGGTCGAGCAGCTCAAGGTAGGTTCGTGTGCCGCCAAAGAGCTCGAAGACGAAATTAAGGCTATCGATGAGGATGAAATGGCTGATGCCGAATTTGCACTCAGCGGCGCCACGAAAGCAGCGCAACTCGCGGAGGTAGAAGCGATAGACATCGCTCGTGTGGTCAACAGTGAGTTTCTCGAGCTGGGACCAGTCCTTGAAGATGGGCGGGACCATGGAAGAGATCCAGCCGTTGTCGGGATGAGCCATGAATCGCACTTCGCCGCCCACAATTCCGCCGTAGAGGCCTTGATCGAGTTCGCTCAAGTAGGCTGCCGCAATTGAGTCGTCGAGGAGCGTGGCGCGCTCGGCCAAGAGGCTATCCCAAAAACCGGCGCGCTCCTCCAGGTCGGGACATTCGGTGGGACCCTCAGGATAACGCTCTGCAAACCGGCGCAGCGCCAGGGTGGGAATTTCCATGCAGGCCAAAATGCGGTCCTGTAACCGGTCTTCGTAAAGTCCGCGCAGCCGTTCCAGCCGCTCCCAGCCACCCGAACAGTAACGCAACGGAAAGTCCATATTGTTCCTACACTTTCCAATAAACGACGTACTTTTCTCCGAGCAATTTGTAGAATGGGATCAGACTAATCTGCCGGCTCCCTGCAGTAACGCGAAAGCTCGCAGGCTGGTTGGGGGTCGCCTCCACCCAGGCCAGCGGGTCCCTCGAGGTAGAGTTGATGGCGGAAACGGGCGCCGCATTGCCGGCGGGGGTTGGGTCGTAGCCTAAGTAAATCTCGGACTGAGTCAAGTTCTCGCTTCCCAGGCGGCCCGCCAAGACTAGCGGTCCATACATCACGGCTTCGAGCGTCGGGTCGCCGGCCAGCGCTTCCACGTGCAGCCCCATGGGTAGGCTGACTTCCACAAGGTCGCCATCCTTCCAGGTTCGTGCCAAGGTCAGATAGCTGCCCGGGCTCGCAAACTCCGGCAGAGCTTCGCCGTTCAAACTGATCTTTCCGCCGCGTGTTACCCAGTAAGGGATACGGATGTTCAAGTCCATCTCCACCGGCTTCGCCGTGTGAACCACCAGGCGTGTCTTTCCGTCCTCAGGAAAGTTGGTTTCCTGTACCCAGCGAACGCCTTTTTCAGGCCAGTTCAACTCGGAAGCGATGAACAAGTTGACAAACAACCCATGCTCGTCGTGAAAGTATATCGTATCGCCAAATTTCGCGTACTCCTCCACGCCCGTGCCCGTGCAGCACCAGAAAGAATCCAGGGGTGAGTGGAACGATTTCCAATAACCGCCGCCACCCAGGGGCAGGTAGTAGCTCTTCAGCCCGTCGGCGTCCTGCGTTCCAAGACGGCTGTTAAAGAGGGTACGTTCATAGTAGTCCATGGCCCGAGGGTCGGCGGTCCAGCCGAAGATGTGACGGGTCAACTTCAGCATGTTATAACCGCAGCAGCACTCCTCTGTAGTCTTGCCGAGTTCGCCCGCCAGTTCGCCGGGGTCGGTGCGCCAGTGTTCTTCGTTGCTCGTGCCGCCCGTGCAATAGGCGCGCGCCCCCGTGATTTCCTGCCAGAAGAAGGAAGCGATTTCGTGGGAGCGAGGATCGCCGGAGAGTTCATAACGCCGCCCGGCGGCAATCATCTTCGGGATGTTCGTATTGGCGTGCAGGCCTTTCAATTCATCCCGGTGCGCAGCCAGGGGATCGAATACTTTCTTGTGATAAAAGCGGTCACCCACCTCGAGGTAGTGGGAGTTACCCGTCAAGGCGTAGAGGTTGTAGAGCGATTCCATGGTGCCGCCGAATTCCGTCTTCATCACTTGTTGCATCTGCTCGTCGCTGAGCGGTTCGACCCAGCGCCCGATCCAGCCGGCCAGGCCTTCGGCAACTTCCAGGGCCTGTTGGTTCCCGCAGTGAACGTACATATCGAGAAGGCCCGCCAGTATTTTGTGCAAGGTATAAAAGGGAGCCCACACAGGTTTGCCATTTCGCAGGCGATCGAAAAACTCCCTCGGAAAGGCGCTCAGGTAACCGTCTCCAAGCGCCTGCTGGCAGCGCGCCAACTGCTCCACCATGCCGATGCCCCGAGCCTTTAATTCATCGTCCCCGGCGCCGGCATACATCAGCGCGCAGGCTGAAAGATAATGGCCGCCCGCGAAGTGCCCTCGCAGTTCGCAATCGGGCTTTTCCCATCCGCCTAAAGGCGTGGCTGAAGAGGGCAGCCCGGCATTCAGCCGAAAGGTGTGCAACAGCCTGTCCTGGGGCAGTGACATCAGATAGCGACGATTGGCTTCCATGCCGTCCTGGAATAGACCCTTTCTCAGCCGAACTTGCGAGGTCGGAAAAGGCTTGACCTTCCAGGCGCTCTTTTCCAGGCTCAGCACGCGCGCCTCCCGGCCGGCGCTTTCAGACATGGTAGTGCGTGGAATGCCGCTCGAAGCCGGATTTGGTACGAGCGCTGCTCCTGCCAGGGCCACCGCGGTCGTTGAGACAAACTGCCTTCGAGTCATTACCAGGTCAGGTCCCATAAGGTGTCCCTCCAAATTGCATATTGGCGTGAGTGTGTCCGGGTGGGGTCAATTTGGCAGCTTCCGAATTATCACGAGGACTGCCCCCGCGCAACCAGCAAGTCTCACAGATTGTCGCCTTTTAGATCCGGCGTCAAAACGTACCAATACGTTCCTGCGTTGTCAACGTTTTCCCGCTCCGGCAGTGTCCTGGTGCTTGGTTGAACTAATCAGCGTACCTATCGATGCTCCTCGGAAGGGCGGGGCTTTAGCCCCGCCACCTACGGGCGTGTCGTGAAGAGGGCCTTTAGGCCCTGAAGTCAACTCGCTTCAGGGGCTAAAGCCCCTAAATCCCGCCCGGGTCCAGCGGCGGGGCTAAAGCCCCGCCCTTCCCTCTCCGAGGAAATAGGGTCGCCAACTTCCGCAACTAAGCACTAGTTTGCGCGTAGAGCTACCTCCCCCTTTCGCCCCCAAATCCGCCGATACCTGTCCCCCTGTAGCGGCACGGCTTTCCGTCCCCGTGTTCCGCTGGCCCCGTCGGGGCAAGCCCAGCCCCTGCACCGCTTACGCCCCGCCCTCCTTTATCGACGGATTGGGGTTTCATATTCTCCACTCGCCGGTTTTTGCTTGACAACTGGACCGGCCTATGATAGGCTACCTGCATGGACTCGTGGTGTGGGGTGTAGGGTAAAGAGCGTGAGAAAGAAATTCGAGACCAGCGGAGGCGCGCGGTGCGGGCAACCTTCCCCGACCTGTCGGGTTCTCGCCCCCGGTGCGCAGGCACCCTACCGGGGTCCATTACTGCACGCCCGTGGACGGTGCGCGAAGACTATGACATTGACATTATGTCGGATTGATCCGACCGGCCCTCTCATCCCGGGGTCCGCTACACACCGACCCTTTGTTTTCATAGACATTCCCGGTTCGTTCGTAAGAAAAGTCGAGAGTCGAGAGTCAAGAGTCGAGGAGTCGAAAATCCCCGACGGCGGCCGGGCTTCGGGATGCCTCCAGCTTTGCAGCGCTGGGCTTTTCGAGTCCCTGGCTCCCCGACATCTTGTCCTTGTTATTTGTTTTCATAGACATTCCCGGTTCGTTCGTCAAGAAACCGCCGTCAACTCTCAGCTTTCAGCTATCAGCCAGCCCACTCTCGGTTCCCGCAGACGCCGATGTGTGGGGTCTGTGATGCCCCGAAGGGACACAACAAGCCGGTCGCTACATGTGACCGGCCTGCGAGATTGTCAAGAGACAGAAAGTGCGTTTTGCTTCACTCCCGCCGCCGACTTATAATGGTAATTTTGGGCTGCACCTCAGATCGCCGGCTGTAAGCAGGGCGGACAGGGCAGGCATTCCATCAGGGACCACACGCATGGCTACAGGGCACAACCAAACGGGTAGGAGTCTGGCGCCGTCCGCTGCCGCGAACGGTGCAGGCGCTTTAGGCGTCGACACAGCCGGATTGCAGGGTGATGCGCCTCTGCCAACGGCGAGCGCGCAGTCAGGTCTGCTTTCCAGGGCCGGCGAAGTGGATTCCATCATCGTGCGAGGAGCGCGCGTCCATAATCTGAGGAATATCGATTTCTCCATACCCCACAACCGGCTGACGGTGGTCACGGGCCTTTCCGGCTCGGGCAAATCCAGTCTGGCGTTTGACACACTTTATGCCGAGGGGCAGCGTCGTTACATCGAGTCTCTCTCTGCCTATGCCCGCCAGTTCCTGGAACGCATGGAGAAGCCGGACGTTGACGAAGTGGTGGGGATCGCTCCTCCCGTGGCGATCCGCCAGAAGAACACCACCCGTAATCCTCGCTCGACAGTGGCCACAGCCACTGAAATCTACGATTATCTTCGGCTGTTGTTTGCCCGCGTCGGCACCACCACCTGCTACCAATGCGGCCAGGTAGTGCGCCGAGACCATGTGGATGATATTGCCGACCAGGTCTGCGCGATGGAAGCCGGCCGGCGCTTTTACGTTCTCTTCCAAGTGAATTCAGGCGGGTCTTCGGCCGCATCCGAACCGGCGGGCCGTCACCCGGAGCGCAGCGATGCATCGCCGCAGTCTCTCTCGGGCCCCGCGGGCTCCGCGGAACTGCGGAGGCCCTCCGCTGCACACAGGGCGGTAGGATCGCGCCCTCCGGCTCAACCACCCACACCGCCGCAGGATGCACTCAAGCCACGATTGTTTGCGCTTCGCCAACATGGGTTCAACCGGCTTTACCAGGACGGCCGTGTTTTCGAATTCTCAACTCCGGAGTCGCTGCTCGAGGTTGACTTCTCCGCGCCCGTCTACGTTCTGGTGGACCGGTTGGCATTGGCGGCAGAGGTCCGGCAGCGGCTGATTGATTCCGTCGAGCTTTGCTTCCGCGAAGCCGGCGAGGCGGTGCTGGAGTTCCTTCCTGCGGAGTCCGCTTCCGCAGGGGCAACCCATGACGCGCCCGTGCCGCCAGAGCGCCTGGTGTTCAGCGGGCGGTTCGAGTGCAAACGGTGCAAGATCGCGTTTCAAACGCCTGAGCCAAGTCTCTTTTCGTTCAACAATCCTTACGGCGCTTGTCCACGCTGCCAGGGTTTCGGCAACACGATCGATTTCGATATGAACCTGGTTATCCCGGACAAGAACAAAACGCTGGCCGGAGGCGCCATAGATCCCTGGACGAAGCCGCGTTACCGCGTGCTTTATAACGACATGAAGCGTGCGGCGCGGACCAAAGGGATTCCTCTGGATGTTCCTTACTTCCGCCTGGCTCCGGAAGAGCGGACGTGGCTGCTCGAGGGCGACGATAGTTTTGCGGGCATCCGCGGGTTTTTCGATTATCTGGAAAGGAAGAAGTACAAGCTGCATGTGCGCGTGTTCCTCAGCCGATATCGCGGATACACGCTTTGCCCGGAATGCCAGGGGGGCCGGCTGCGGCGCGAAGCCATGCACGTTCTTCTGGGCGGAAAGAGCATTACCGATGTCTGCCGCATGTCGATTCAGGAATCGTATCCCTTCTTCAACGAACTCCAGCTATCTGCGGAGCAGCAGACGGTAGCTGACAAGGTGCTCGAGGAAATCCGCTCGCGTTTGAAATTCCTGTACAAGGTTGGATTGGAATATTTGACGCTCGACCGCCTGGCGTCCACCCTGTCAGGCGGCGAGTCGCAGAGAATTCAGTTGGCCACAGCCCTCGGTTCTAACCTGGTAGGTGCGCTCTATGTGCTCGACGAACCCTCCATCGGGCTGCATCCCCGTGATACCGGCAGGCTCATTGAAATCCTGAAGACCTTGCGCGACCTCGGCAATACGGTCCTGGTGGTCGAGCACGATCCGGAGATGATGCGCGAGGCGGACAAGATTCTGGACCTGGGACCGGGGGCAGGAGAGCAGGGCGGCCGCCTGGTGTACGAAGGCGATTTGGCTGGCCTCCTGGCCGACCCTCACTCGCTCACCGGCCGTTATCTATCCGGCGGCCTCGAGATCCCCTTGCCGACGGAACGCCGCAAACCTGGAAAGTCCTGGCTGCGAATTCGTGGCGCGCGCGAACACAACCTGAAATCGATCGACGTGGATATTCCGTTGGGGCTCATGGTGTGTGTGAGCGGCGTTTCGGGTTCCGGGAAGTCCACACTGGTGCATGACGTCCTTTATAACGCCCTGCTATCACGCCGCGGAGTGCCCGCCCCGCGCGCCCAGTACGAGCGGATCGAAGGCGATCAGCAACTGGCGGAGGTCGTGCTCGTGGACCAGTCGCCCTTGGGCCGAACGCCTCGTTCCAACCCCATCACCTATATCAAGGCCTTCGACGCCATTCGGGAAGTTTTTGCCGCGACGCCGGAGGCCCGCAAGCGCGGCTATTCACCTGGATTTTTCTCCTTCAATATTCCCGGGGGCCGATGTGAGACCTGCCAGGGGGATGGCACGGTCACGCTGGAGATGCAATTCCTGGCTGATATTGAGCTGGTTTGTGAGGAATGTGGCGGACGCCGTTATAAACCGAGCGTTCTGGATGTGCGTTATAAGGGGAAAAATATTAATGAAGTATTGCATATGACGGTAAAGGAGGCCCTGAGCTTCTTTGCCGGCCTGCCCAAAGTAATCCAGAAGATCCGGGTACTGGACGAGGTCGGGCTCGGCTACTTGCGCCTGGGGCAGTCCGCCACTACGCTTTCGGGGGGCGAGGCCCAGCGCGTGCGCCTGGCAGCACACCTGGCCCATCAGGCGGTCGAAAACATGCTCTTCATTTTTGACGAGCCGACGACGGGTTTGCACTTCGACGATATCAGTAAGTTGCTGTCCGCGTTTCGCAGGCTGAACGACGCCGGTTCGAGCGTGCTCATCATCGAGCACAACATGGACGTCCTGAAGACCGCCGACTGGATCATCGACTTGGGCCCCGAGGGCGGTGATGCGGGTGGTTACGTTGTGGTGGCGGGACCTCCGGAAAGCCTGGTCAAGCATCCGCTGTCTTTCACCGGGAAGTTCCTGGCCAAATACCTGCGGGACCGCAAGGGGGCGAAGGCGTAATGCGTGCCAACTTCCGGCCTGCGGCCCCGGGAGAGGCCGGTTCACTTAGTTCGGACACCTCGCCCTCGGGGAATGATTCCCGTGATGTTCAGTTCCGCGGGAGAGGGCAGCATTGGGAACAGGCCGGCATCGTTTTTTGTCTTTGCTGTCTTCTGCTGGCGCCGGCGACGGCCAAGGAAGCGCTGCTCCAAACCCACGATGCTGACGTACCCACGCTTCTACACACTGCGCAAGACGCCCTCGGAAAGAAAGACTTCAGCGCTGCGGCGGACGCACTGAAACAAGTGGTTGCAGCCCAGCCCACTTTAACCGCGGCCTGGCTCGACTTAGGCTACGCTTACACCGGACTGCATCAGCAAGAGGAGGCTGCCGCGGCTTACCGCAAGGCCGTGGGGCTTGACCCCAACCTATTTGGAGCCCGCCTGAACCTGGGGATCCTGCTGATGCAGATGAATAATCCCCAGGCCGCCTTGGAACACTTGGAAAAAGCCGCGACTCTTAAACCGGATCATGTCCGCGCCCAGTTGTACTATGGGAGGGCGCTGGCCTTGACCGGCCAAGGGGAGCGCGCCGAAAAACAGTACCAGACGGTGCTGCGGCTCGATCCCAAGCTGGCGGCGGCGCAGTACGACTTGGGTCAACTCTACCTCCAGCAGAAGCGCTACCCGGAGGCGCTCGAGTCTTTTCAAAGAGTTTCCGATCTGGACCCCGCGCTCTCCCAGGCTCAATTGGGCATGGCCCTGGCCGCGGAGGGAATGAAGGACAGGGACAATGCAGGCACTCATTTCGAGCGTTACCTTGCCGCAAATCCTGAAGATCTTGACACCCGATTTCATCTGGCGCGCTTGTACCTTGAGCAAGGCAAGAACGCTCAAGCTTATGAGGACCTCGTAACAGTCTACCGTGCCAAACCGGACACTGCCGGTCTGGCCGCCGCTCTGGGAGATGTCAGCGCGCTTCTGAAAAAGTATCCGGACTCTGAGAAGTTTTATCGCCAGGCGCTGCTCTCTGCTCCAGCGGACGCCGACTTGCACAGGGCTTTGGGACAAACCTTGCTGGAAGAGGACAAGCTGACGGAGGCAGAAACTGAGTTTCGAACGGCCTTGAAGGGCAATCCGAGGAGTCGTGAAGCGGCGGAAGGGCTGGGCTCCAGTCTCTATTTGCAAAAGCGATATCCGGAGGCTATCCCGATGCTGGAGGCCCTGGTGCGTGCGCCCAATCCTCCTCCCATGCTCTTTTTCGCGCTCGCCTCCTCTTACGACAATCTGCACGTCGTTCAGAAGGCCCTGGACAACTACGAGCGGTTTCTCCAGTTCTCGAAGGGGCAAAGCCCTGACCACGAATGGCAGGCGACGCAGCGCGTGAAGCTACTCCGACACCAGTTGCAGAAATAGCTATAATAATAGGTATGGTTTGGCGGACGCTTCTCGTGACCGGATTGCTGCTCGCCGGGGTGCTGGTCGCCCTTGCCGGCGCACCATCAGGCCCCTCCTCGGAGACCGAAGATCGTCTGCTGGCGCGGATTCAAAAAGAAGCCGACCCTGTAAAGAAATCCAAGTGCATGACTCGTTTGGCGCGGATCAAGCTGCAGCAGGCCATTGAAGCCTACGAGCATGGGAATATCCAGCAGGGCGTACAGCTCGCCCAAGTCTACCTGGGCAGGGTTAAAGATTCCTGGCAACTACTTAAGAACTGCGGGCGCAATGCCGCGCGTGATGTTCGCGGGTTCAAGGAGCTGGATATCGAATTGCGGGAAGACGCTCGACTCGTCGATGACCTGCAGCGCCGAGTGTCCTACCTAGACCGTGGCTCCATCGAGCAGGCGGGGAAAGAACTTGAGGCCGTGCATGCTGAAGTTATGCACGCGCTCTTTCCTGCGGCGCGAGCGGTGGAGGCCGCAAAGACTACGGGCAAGACAGATTGAAACGATCGCCCGAGGTATCCTGTTTTGAGCGCGACGACGCAATGGGATTCCCGGGGAGGTCCTGACTGTGAAAGCACCTCTCATGCTGGTAATCGCGTTGTTGATGCTGGCGACCGCTCCGGCAGCCACGGCCCTGGCGCAAAAGCCGGATTACCTGTCCGATGAAGAAGAAGAGAAGATTCGTGATGCCCAGGACCCTTCCGAGCGCATCGACGTCTACCTGGTCCTGACCCAAAGCCGTCTGGATCGAATTGCGTCGTTTCGCAGCAAGCCGATGGATCCCCAGTACGACAACGGCGCCTATGTTGACCACTTACTGGACGAGTACATTTCGCTCACAGACGATTTGAAGAACTGGATCCAAGATCAATACGATCACAAGGGCGACATGCGCAAAGGACTACGGAAGGCTTTGGAAGCGGGCCCCAAACAGCTCGAGGACTTGCGTCGAATTCAGGATGCGCCCGATGCCTACGCCGCCGATTACGCCAAGTCCCTGCGCGACGCCAGGGAGAATTTCACCGATACTCTGGACGGCGCGACAAAGGCTCTCGGCGATCAGATCAAGTCTTTTGGAGAAATCAGAGAGAACGAGAAAGCGGATGCCAAGGCAGAAAAGGAGCGGACGAGGGAAGAGAAGAAGCGATCCAAAGAAGAGGAAAGACTGCGCAAGAAACAGCAAAAGCAAAACCCGCCTGACGAAGACGACAACTAAGCTATCAGCCGTCAGCTCTCAGCTATCAGCGAAATCTTTCGCGCGCCGAGAAGGTGTGGTCGCACCTTCTGAGAGCTGAGGGCTGATAGCTGATAGCTGAAGGCTTCTATGCCCCCTGAACAATTGACGCTATCGCTGGCCATTCCTGTCGAGCCCGCCGTGCCGTTCCAAAGGGTCTTCAAGCGGCTACGCCTGGGGGCGGAGATTCCCGGGCTGCGAGTTGAATTTCGCCCCTTTGCAGGTCTGCGCAGCACGATCTGTTTGCGGAAGGACCAATTGGAGGTTTGCCTTTCCGACGTCTTACAGGATGCGCCGCCGCTGGTGCTGGAAGCGCTGGCTGAAATTCTGCTCTGCAAAGTCTATCGCCGGCGCGCTTCTCGCGAGGCGCGCGAATGCTATTTGGCCTACGTTCTCCGCCCCGGAGTTCGCCATCGTATTGACCAGGCACGGCGTCAACGGGGCAACAAACGCCTGCTTCCCCCCCGTGGACGCTGGCACAACCTGGAAGAGATATTTCAGCGCCTGAACCAGCAACTCTTCAAGGGTGAACTCTCGGTAGCCCGGCTCGGCTGGAGCTTGCAGAAGTCGCGGAGTACGCTTGGCCATTACGACGCCGGGCATGGAATGATCGTCATCAACCGAGCGCTGGACTCTCCCCAGGCTCCCGTCCACCTCGTCGAATACCTGGTGTTCCATGAGATGCTTCACATGCGGTTCCCGGTGGAGCGCAACGGGCACCGGCGCGTGGTGCATTCGCGCGAATTTCACAAGGCGGAGCGGGAGTTTCCCAAATTCGAAGAGGCTCGAAAGAGCTTGAGGCAGTTCCGCCCCTGAGCCGACGATTCCACAGCTTGTAGGGGGACGGCTTGCCGTCCCCTATTGAGCGGGTAGGGCAAGCTCCATAAGCGTTCACTCACGCTCCCACGCCGGGTCCCGAAGGGACCCAATCTCATTAGCCGTAGGTGAAACCTACGGAGAACACGCGCACCTCGGGTCTTCCAACCCCGAAGGGGTTGAAGGGGGCACGTTCGACCCCTTCAGGGTCGCCAGAAATCAAGGGGGGTGGTAATCACTGGACCGTAGGTTTCACCTACGGCTAATGATATTAATGCCCTTCGGGCATTTGTTGTCGAGGCTTTGCGGCTCTTGCATCTTGTCGCGGGCCGATAGAAAATAGCAGCCCTTGCATGAAGTCGGAGGAGGGCTTATTGATGCGGACGCGAATATCGGTTTTGCTCGTCACATTTCTGCTGGCAGGTATGCTTATGGCTACGACCAGCTCGAGTTTTGGCTCGGGGGTGCTCTCCGTGGCCTCTCCGGACGGCAGCCTCAAGGCTGAATTTGAGCTGAAAGCCAATCCGCAACCCTATCTGCCCGGCGTGCGAGCGTATTATCGGGTTTCGTACAAGGGAATCCCGGTTCTCAAAGACTCGCCCCTCGGATTGGATTTTGTGGGATCGCGGCCCATGGATCGAGATTTTGAAATTACAGGCTCGGATCGACAATCGCACAACGAAACTTGGGAAGACGCCTTCGATGTGCAAAGGCGGGTGCCTGACCATTACAACCAAGTCACGATTCATTTGCGGGAGCGCCAGGCGCCGAGTCGCCGATTTGACCTGATCTTCAGGGCCTTCAACGAGGGCGTGGCTTTCCGCTACTTCCTTCCCGAACAGGCGGCCCTCGGGAAGTTCGTGCTGGCAGCGGAGAACACCGGCTTCTATTTCGCCAAGGACTCCTCCGCATTTGCGCTTAATATGGGGAAATTCAACACGCCCAACGAAGGTGAGTACCGGCACATCGGCCTCGATGAGATCAAACCCTCCTCGATTATCAACTTACCTCTCTTAGTCCATAGTCCCGGCGGTCCCTGGGTGGGCGTGCTGGAGGCTGACCTGACGGATTATTCCGGAATGTATGTGGGCGGCGTTGCCGGCGTGGAATATGCCTTGCTCAGCAAACTCTCGCCCAACCGCGAGCGCATGGACCAGGTGGTGATCGCCTCCACACCCAAAAGCACACCGTGGAGGGTTCTCCTGATCAACTCGCGGCCGGGTGCGCTGATTGAGAGTAACTACGTCATTCTCGATTTGAGCGCCCCTTGTGCGCTCGCGGACACTTCCTGGATCGAGCCCGGCAAGGCGGCGTGGGATTGGTGGTCAGGGAGCTTTGCCAAGAACGTGGATTTCAAGCCGGGCATGAATACGCGCGACAATGAAGCACTACATCGACTTTGCGGCAGAGCACCACCTGGAATACATGCTGGTCGACGCAGGTTGGTATCCGGCGGAGGATTACACGCACGCCCTCGACATTCTCCATCACGTTCCGGAAGTGGATATTCCCGACATCATTGCCTACGGCAGACAGAAAGGCGTGAAGGTCCTACTCTGGTTGTACTGGAGCGCTCTGGACAAACAGATGGACGAGGCGATGGCGCTCTACGAGAAATGGGGAGCGGCGGGAATCAAGGTCGATTTCATGGACCACGACGACCAGGAGATGGTGAACTTCTACGAGCGATGCGTGCGCAAAGCCGCAGAGCATCATCTGGTGGTGGATTTGCACGGCGCGTACAAGCCTACCGGCTTGCGACGGACTTATCCCAATCTTCTAACTCGCGAAGGCGTGATGGGCATGGAATACAACAAGTGGAGCGAGCGCGTCACGCCGGAGCACGACGTGACAATCCCATTCACGCGCATGCTCGCCGGGCCGATGGACTTCACTCCCGGAGCCTTTAACAACGCGGCACGCGGCCATTTCGTGGCGCGTAACCTCGAGCCTATGTCGCAGGGCACGCGCGCTCACCAACTGGCCATGTATGTCGTTTACCAGAGCCCGCTGGTTATGCTGGCCGATTATCCCGAGGCCTATGACCACAACCCCGGGATGGAGTTCCTGGATAAAGTCCCGACAGTCTGGGATCACACAAAAGTCTTGAACGGCGAACCGGCGGAATACATCACCGTCGCCCGCCAACATGGCGACGCCTGGTATCTGGGAAGCATGACCAACTGGGAGGCTCGAGACCTGGAGTTGCCCCTGAATTTCCTGGGTCGATCGGAGTACGAAGCCCGGATTTTCTCGGACGGTCCCGACGCGGATACGGTGGGCACAAGTCTCGAGATCAGCAGCAAGCGCGTTAAGGCCAGCGACAAACTCAACGTCCACCTGGCGCCGGGCGGGGGAGTAGCGGTGGTTTTTACGCCGCTGCCCTAATCCACGCGCGTAGCTTTGGAGTCCGGCAGAACTGGAACGCTTTACTCTGCTGTGGGCTTTTCGGCGACCAGGCGTTCGACACGAACAGTGAGTTCGGGATGCCAATCGGAGTTTGTGTCAAGGTCCTCGAATCGAAGGATGCGCCAGGCGAGGAAGTACTTCAACAACTCATTCTGGTTTCCAACATTGTTGTTTTCATAGACGAAGATGCCGTTTGGCCGCAAGGCGCGGGCGAAACGGGCGGCATCTTCAGGCCGGATTCGGCGGACGTAAGTCATGACGATCAGGTCCCACTGCGCCGTCCCCAGATCGAAATCAGCCTCATCCACCACCAGAGTCCGCAGGTGCAGGCCCGACTTGGTTGCTCGCTCCCTCGCCTCGCGAACACCTTCCTCCGAGGGATCAAAGCCCGTAACGTCCCAGCCTTGTTGCGCCAGGAAGATGCTGTTTCGGCCCTGCCCCATACCGATGTCAAGCGCCGTGCCGGGCCGGCGGCCCTTGATGGCGTTCACCAGTAATTCCGTGGGGTGGTGAGCAAAGATGGCCTGACCCGTGCTATAAACTTTGTTCCAGTAACTGTTGTCGTCTTGCTGTCCCCAGCACGCGCAGCCCGCGCCACCACAGGCGAAGAGAACCGTCACGAGGAGTTGGCGCCGTGTGCTCAACATGCTGAAATTCTATCACCTCGTCCCGGTGGGGTAGTGGGTCAGTTTGCTGTAGCGGCGCTCTCTGAGCGCCGCAATTCCTTGAGAATTCAGAGCCGGCGGTCAGAGACCGCCGCTACAAGAATCAATCTGACCCACTGCCTCCGGCGGGTGAAACTCGCTGGCGGGTCACGAAGACAGATTCCGCTTAGCTCTGCCGCCCGCGTCCGTACAGCACGCGCCCGGGTTTTTCTCCAGTGTGCCGCCCCTGGTCGATCACAACTACGCCGTTCACGACGACGTAGGGAATCCCGAATGGATATAACAGGGGATTCTGAAACGTGGCTTTATCGGCAACCGTCTTCGGGTCGAAGACGGTGATATCCGCCGCCATGCCTGGCCGGAGCAGCCCTCGATCCGCAAGACCGCAGATTTGAGCAGGGAATGAAGTCATCTTGCGAATGGCGTCCGGGAGTGCCAGGACTTTCTTCTCTCGAACGTAAACGGCTAGCACGCGCGGAAAGGTGCCATAGAACCGCGGGTGCGGCTTCCCAATGAAAGCCATTTCCGGACTGACTGCACTCCCGTCCGAGCCGATTCCGAGCCAGGGTTGTTTCATGGCGAGTTCAACATCGGGCTCGCTCATGCTGAAGTAAACGGCTTCCGCTGAGCCACCTTCGGATACCAGCAGATCGCACAGAGCATCCACAGGATCCTTGCCCATTTTCTTTGCCACTTCATCCATGCGCTGGCCTTCGTACCGTTTATTCTCGGGCTTCTGGAGCGACGCCACGAGCACACCATGCCAACCGCCGACGCTCTTGACCTCATCCGATTCCCAGCCCGGCACGCCAATGGCGATAGCTTGGCGGATTTCCGCGCGTGCTTTGGGATCCTTCAACCGCTCTACCACCTGTTCGGAGGCGCCCTCGAGATATTTGGGCGGGAGGCACATCTCGAGTCCGGTCATCGAGGCAACATAGGGGTATTGGTCCACCGTGATGTCCACGCCTCGGTCGCGCGCTGCCTGAACTTCGCTAATTTGTTGCCCCATTTGCCCCCAGTTCGCCTGGCCGTCGATCTTAAAGTGCAAAACATGAACGGGCACATGCGCCTTCTCGCCGATCTCGATGGCCTCGTCGATGGCCCGCTTCCAGTGGCTCCCTTCGCCTCGAATGTGACTGGTGTAGATGCCGCCATAGCGCGCCGCAACTTCGCCGAGCGAGATCAGTTCCGACGTACTCGCAAACGAGTTGGGGGGATAGATCAAGCCGGAGGCGAGACCGAGGGCGCCTTCGCGCATGGCTTGGTCAACCAAAGCCTTCATCCTTTCCATTTCCGCGGGGCTCGGAACTCTGTTGACGTTCCCCATCACGTCCATGCGCACCTGGCCGCTCCCGACGTAGGAGGCGATGTTGACGGAACTCCCTTGCCGCGCCACGCGCGCCAGGTACTCACCCAGGGTCGTCCAGTCTCGCGTGAGGCCATAGCGAGACATCTCCTTGTCAAACTCCGGTATGGCGGGGCCAAGGATGGGGCCTGCGGATTCCGACTCGCCCAGGATTTCGGTTGTCACTCCTTGCCGGATCTTGCTCTCCCCTTTACCGTCCACCAGAAGTGTGTAGTCGGAATGACTGTGCAGGTCGATAAAACCCGGACAAATGATTAGTCCGCCGGCGTCAATCACGCGCTGCGCTGCCGCATTGGGCAAGCGGCCCACGGCTGCAATCTTTCCATCCTTAATGGCGACTGAGCCCTCGAACCATGGACTCCCGCTGCCATCGAGAATGTGGCCGTTAATGATCAGGAGGTCGTACCCGGACTCTGCGGCCAAGTGTCGCAAGCCCAGTAAGCCGGTTGATGCCATCAGAATGCAGAGGGCCAGTGCCGTCGCCATCCGGCTGCGCTTCAGGTTACTGATACGCGAAGTTGTCATACCCACCTCGTTGTGGCCTTCGAGACAAGTCCCATCACAGAGGGGCTGTGAAAATATCGACGTTTGTCATCCTGAGCGAAGCGAAGGATCTCTGCAGTTGTTCGTAAGTCTTTGAGCCATAAAAAACTGCGGGGATCCTTCGCTTCGCTCAGGATGACAGTGTACGCCGGGGTTAGGCCTCGAAATGCGCTCAACATGATAATAACAGGATCAAACGCCAACGCGTGTCATTCTGAGCCCGCCGTTCTTCGGGCGGGCGAAGAATCCCCGCAGTTGTTCGTCCCGTACCAATCCTCGCTCAGGTCTTTCCATCCAGGATTGGTCGAGATGATTAAGGCGACCTTCTTCGCGCGCACCCATCCTTTGATCTGCTTCTCGCGTTGAAGCGCGGCGCGCACGTCGCCGGTGCTCTCGTAGTAGACGAGGCGGTCGAGGTTGTACTTCTGCGTGAAACCAGGTACGAGTTTGTTCTTGTGCTCGTAAACCCGGCGTATCAGGTCGTTGGTTACGCCTGTGTAGAGCGTGCGGGAGTTATTGGTCGTGATGTAGACATAGTAGGTGTTCATACGGTCCGTTCGGTGAGATCTTCGCAAAAAAGCCTGGACCTGTCATCCTGAGCGAAGCGAAGGATCCCTGCAGTTGTTCTTGGATCTTTGAATTCAACACGCACTGCGGAGATCCTTCGCTGCGCTCAGGATGACAGGTTGGGCGGTTGGCCTGCCTGTCAGTGCCACGTAATACTGAAAAAGTCACAGGCTCTCAGGATGACAGACGGTTAGTTGTTTCACATCTTCAGAGGCCATGGAGATACCGGCGAGGATACCTGGCCGTTCTCCGTGTACTCTGTGCTCTCCGTGGTGAGCTTTTCAAATCATACCGGCAGGCAGGAATAAGGTCTATACTGACCTTGGAGGGTTTTCCCGTCCATGGCCTATTGTCCAAGCTGTTACACGGAATACGTGGAAGGCACAAAAACCTGCGACGATTGTGGGGCACCGCTCTTGCCCGGCTCGCCTCCTCAGGTGCCGAGTGCGGGCTCCCCTGACTCGAAACTTGTGGCTGCTCGTGTCTTTAGTGGGGCGACCGCCTTGATGGACGTCGAGATGGCCAAGAACATCTTGCAGGACCAGGGCATTCCGTCAGTCGTGTCGGGTGAGTTTTCGTCGGAACTGTTGCCGGTGTTGGATGTGCCGCTGCTGGTTCGGGAAGAGGATGCCGAACGCGCCGCCCGCATTCTCCGGGATTATTTCGACGCGGAGGTGGAGAGCCAGGAACCCGCGGAATGAAGTGAATCAGCAAGCCGAGCGGAGCTAATGGGAGGCTGAGAAAGCACCAAGACCTTTGTCCAGTTGCGCCACGGCGCGTTGAACACCGTCCGCCTTCAACCGCTCACTGCGCGCCGTGCGACGAATTCCCTTCTGCAACGATTTCCCTTTGCATGCGCGCGATCGCTTTATGAATGTCTTTGGCTTCTCGCGCGTCTTTGGCGGAAGGAAGCTCGTCCAGATACTTCCGATAGGCGTCCAGGGACTTTTTCCATTGCCCCATTCTCTCGTAGGCTCTTCCTAGCTCTCGGAATGCGGGCGCGTAATGCGGGTCGGTTTTCAAAGCTTCTTGAAATCGGCTCAGCGCTGCTTGGTATTTTCGCCGTCTGAGGTAAAAATCCCCAATCTCCACCGCTTTCGACGCTGAATCCGACGGCAGAACTCGCACCGGATCATCTTTTGGGTTGGCAGGCTTCGTAGGCTGCTGCTGTGCGTAAATGATTGCACCACTCGCGCCAAGCACGAGGAACGAAAACAAACTTATCCAAACTCTCCGTCGCATGAAACCAATTCTCCCCCTTCCACCCGCGGAGTGTCAATACAGGGCCGCCGAGTGACAAGGCGATCTGCCTCCGCCCGACTTGCGACTTTGAGAAAGCTACGTCCTGGCAGATAATAAACTCTGGAGATTCAGTGAATCCTTCGCTCCTCGAAAAAGCCGAAGCCCTGCCCGCCCAGCCGGGGGTATATATATTCAAAGACGAATCGGGTCGGCCCATTTATGTTGGCAAAGCAAAGTCACTGCGCCATCGGGTGCGGAGCTACTTCCAAGACTCGCGTCTCGGAGATGACAAGCGGGACCGAATGCTGGAAATGGCGGGGGACCTCGAGACGATCCTCGTGGACAACGAACGGGAGTCCCTGGCGCTGGAGAACAACCTCATCAAGCAGTTTAAACCACGCTATAACATTCTGCTTCGTGACGATAAATCTTATCCTTTCATTAAACTTACGCTGCAGGAACGATTCCCCCGCGTTTATGTTACACGCAGGGTTAAGAAGAACGGCTCACTTTATTACGGTCCATATTTTCCGGCCAACCTGGCTTACCGTATCGTGGATTTTATTCACCGTCACTTCCTTGTCCCCTCTTGCACCGTGGATCTGACGCGCTTCCATCCCCGCCCCTGCCTTCAATATCACATCCATCGCTGCCTCGGTCCTTGCGTGGAGAGCTTGACTACGCCGGAGCGCTACGCGGAGGCGGTGCGGGACGTTCGCATGCTGCTCGAGGGGCGCGAGAGCGATCTGGTCCGCAGTCTACACGCACGCATGGCAGAGGCATCGGAGAGGCTTTGCTTTGAAGACGCCGCGCGTTACCGCGACCAGATCACCACCGTTGAGGAACTTCGCGAGCGCCAGAAGATGGCGGCCTGGTCAGGCCAAGAGGCAGACATCCTGGGATTCCACCAGGAGGGTCCTCTGGTGGCGGTGAATCTGTTTCACCTGCGCGGCGGGCGCGTGTTGGATCGGCGGGAATTCTTCTGGGAGGATCTCGAGGGCTTCCATGCCGGCGAGTTCTTCTCTTCGCTTCTCAAGCAAGTCTATCTCGACCAACAGTATCTTCCCGGTGAGATCCACGTGCCGGTGGATTTCGAAGACCGCGAACTCCTTGAAGAGTCGCTGGCCGAGCGGCGAGGACACCCGGTGAAGATCCTGACCCCGCAGGCGGGGCGGAAACGCGCCATGCTTGAGTTGGTCGCCCGGAACGCGCGCCACTCGTTCGAAAGGCGCTTTAGAATTCTGAAGCCCAAAACCCGCGAAGTGTTGGAAAGCCTGGCAGAGGCTCTCGACCTGCCCCAACTGCCCAACCGCATCGAGGCTTTCGATGTCTCCCACATTCAAGGCTCGGATATTGTCGCCTCGATGGTGGTTTGGGAAGGGAACGGCATGAAGAAGTCGGACTACCGCAAGTTCATCGTCAAGACGGTTCCCCAGAACGACGACTTTGCCAGCATGAGAGAAGTAGTGGGGAGGCGCTACAAAAGGCTGCAAGAGGAAAAGAAGAAACTGCCGGAACTGATTCTTATCGATGGAGGAATCGGCCAACTCCACGCGGCCGCAGAGGCTTTGGAGAACCTGGGAATCATTAACCAGCCTTTGGCGAGTATCGCCAAGCGCGAGGAAATCCTCTATCTCCTTGGGCGTGAAGACGATCCGGTGGTTCTCGATCATCACTCTCCCGCCCTCCATATGGTCCAGCAAATCCGGGATGAGGCGCACCGGTTTGCCGTGACCTTCCACCGGGCGCGCCGTGGAAAACGCGAAATGGCGAGCGAATTACTGGAAATAGCTGGGATCGGGGAAAAGAGCGCCAGCAAGCTTCTCTCCCATTTTGGCAGCCTGGGAGCCCTGCAAGGCCTATCGGCTGAAGAACTGGGCCAAGTGGTAAACTCGACACAGGCCCAGCGGATTGTTGAGCACTTCGGCAGGCTGCCCAGGGACAATTCAACCCACGCCGCCGATAGCACTCACAAGGTGTGAGAACTACGTCATATCTCTGACAAGAAGAAAAAAGCACGGCTGCCTGCACCCATGCCTCCGTTAACCTTCATCCTACGAAGGAGGGGGGTGTTGCCGTCCAGACATTGATAAACCGACTGGACGGTCTATTTATAATCAAAACTAAGTATTGGATTTTTGTGCTTGCTTAATGAAATCGGCAGTGCTAGGCTAATTCTCAGCACGCGGAGGTGGATTATGGCTAGATGCAGCATGTCAACAGGAATCGGGTGTTTTCTTCTGGGCGTTGGCGTCGGCGGAGCGGTGGCCCTGCTCCTTGCGCCGAAGAGCGGCGAGCAGACGCGGAAACTGATTGCCAAGAAGGCCGAACAAGGCAAAGCGTACGTGACTTCGAGAGGTCAGGAACTCAAGGAGCAAGCTGAAGAGCTTGGTCGGGAAGGGCAAGGATCTCGTGAACAAACAGCGTGATCGGCTTGCTGATGCACTTGATTCCGGCAAGGAAGCTGCTCGGAACGCGCTTTCCACAGTTTGAAGCGGAGGTAGCATATGAGCGATGAGAGTAGTGGTACAACGAACGGTGCAACGAATCTGGGGTTTTTTCTTGCGGGTTTGGGCATAGGGGCAATCGCCGCCCTGTTACTTGCTCCCAAATCTGGAAAAGAGGCTCGGGAGTATATTGCTGGAAAAGCCGAAGAGGGCCGCGACTACGTTAAGGCCAAGTCGGAAGACTTGCGCCGCCAGGCGGAAGACGCTGTGGGCAAAGGCAAAGATCTTGTAACCAAGCAGAAGGAACTTCTCTCAGCAGCGTTGGAAGCGGGCAAACAAGCCTACCAGGAAGAAAAAGCCAAGGCCAAGTGAGAGTCTGGGCCGCAGAAGGACTGGTGAGCGAACCATGGAGCAAAACACAGGGCTGACCATCGCGCTCATCCTTGTCGCCTTGGCAGTCCTGATCCAGGCGGGGATGACAGTCGCGATCTTTCTGGCGTTGCGGAAAATTCCCGGTCACCTCGAAGTTGTCCGCCAAGACTTCAAGCAGCGGTTTGACCCGCTGGCGCAATCGGTTACGGAAATCCTGGTCAACGCCCGCGAACCTCTGCGGACGATCAGCGCGAACCTGGCCGACATCAGCAAGATGCTCCGCGATCGGACCAGCGATGTGGATGGGCTGGTGGCCGAACTTGTAGACAAGTCACGCGGGCAGGTTATTCGCATGGACCGGATGGTTTCCGATCTCGTCGAGAAGATCGAATCCACCTCGGAGACCGTGCAGCGCGGAGTGCTGGCGCCCGTTCAGGAAGTTTCAGCCGTCATCAAAGGCATGCAGGCGGGCCTGGAGTTCCTGTTCTCGCGCCGACGGACAAACAGCGTCAGCGAGACAGCGCAGGACGAGCAGCTTTTCATTTAAGGCGCCAGACTGTAATCGAGAGGGGCGCATAGCGATGCGCCCCTGTACGAACCGCGACACCAGTGAGGCATATCCCTACCTCGGCGATGGCGGTCTTTGGTTGCTGGCTTGCGCCCAACAGTAGACAATTCAAGACCCACCACAGGCGCCCTGCTTATTCGAGAACACGATCGATCCACCCGCCACCCACCACTTCGTCACCGTCATAGAAAACTGCCGCTTGCCCGGGAGTAATGGCCCGCTGAGCTTCGTGGAAAGTGACCGACGCCTCGTTGGAGCCATGCGCTTCCACTTGGGCTGGGGCGCCGGGATGATTATGGCGAATCTTGACCTGGGCCTCGAGCGCCTCGCCCTCCTCGACCAACCGAATCCAGTTGACGTCGCGAACCACAAACTTGCGGCGAAACAGCTCCGGCTCTGGCCCGACGATAACCCGGTTTTTCTCCGGTTCGAGTTGCACGACATAAAGCGGTGAGCCAACGGCCACTCCCAGACCCTTCCTCTGACCGACGGTGAAACGGTGAACCCCACGGTGCTCGGCAAGCACTTGCCCTTCAGTTGAAACGACTTCACCCGGCCGCGCCTCCGGCTTGTTGCCCTGTTCCTCAAGATAGGCGTCGATGAAGTCGCGATAATCACCCGAAGGAACGAAGCAGATCTCCTGGCTTTCGGGTTTCTCAGCCATGGGCAACCGCTTGGCGCGGGCGATCGCGCGCACTTGCTCTTTGCGGAGCTCGCCGAGAGGGAACAGGGCCCGTGCGAGCTGCTCTTGGGTGAGCCCAAAGAGGAAGTAGGCCTGGTCCTTGCTCCGGTCCACCCCGCGCAGCAGTTGAATGCGGCCTGTCGTATCGTTGTGCCGAAGGCGCGCGTAATGGCCGGTGGCAATACGCTCCGCGCCAATCTGGCGCGCGAGGGCGATGAATCGCTCGAACTTGATCTCCGTGTTGCAAAGGCTGCACGGAATGGGGGTTTCTCCAGCCTGATAACGCTCCACAAATGGCCGCACCACCGTCGCTTCGAACTCCCGTTCAAGGTTGATGACGTAGTGTGGGATGCCCAGGCACGCCGCCACGGCTCGGGCGTCGTAGACATCGTCCAGCGAGCAGCAGCGGCCGCTGGCGTGGCCCGATGGGCTCAGCACGCCGTCCTGGCCCTGCAAGCTCGGCAAACGGCGCTGGTTCCACAACTGCATCGTCAGCCCGATCACCGAGTCAGGCTCGGTGCGCACTGCGGAGACCTTGGCTTCCGGGTTCTTTTCGACCAGCAAGGCAGCGGCGGTGGAACTGTCCACGCCGCCGCTCATCGCGACGGCAATAGTCATAACGGGAAAACCGGAGTTCGAAACTCGAAATCGGAAATTGGAAACTGGAAACTTGAAAATGGAAAGGTGAATCCAAAATCCAAAATCCAAAATTGTCCTAGGCCCTGGCTCCAACAGGTTTGTAGCGGGGCGACACCGCACGGAGCCGCTCGACGACGGCGGGAAGAGCAGCGAGCGTGGCATCGACATCTTCGGCGGTAGTGTAACGGCCCAGGCTGAACCGGATGCTCGTCCGCGCCTGCTCCGGCGAACAGCCGATAGCGGAGAGAACGTGCGACGGCTCAACCGACCCCGAGGAACATGCCGCCCCAGTGGAGCATGCAAAGCCTTTCAAATCCATGGCGATCACGAAGCCTTCGCCTTCGACGCATTCGAAGCAGAGGTTGCTGGTGTTGGGCAGCCGCCGCTCGAGGTCCCCGTTCACGCGCACTTGCGGGACCAATTCGAGCGCGCCTCGCTCCAGGTGATCGCGCAACGCCGCCACTCGCTGGCCATAATCATCAAGGTGAGCCCAGGCCAGTTCCGCCGCTCTACCCAGACCGACGATGCCCGGCACGTTTTCAGTGCCGGGACGGCGGTCGCGCTCGTGATGGCCTCCGTAAAGAAGCGGCCTGAGGGTAGTACCCCTACGAATGTACATCGCACCCACGCCCTTCGGCCCGTTCAACTTGTGCGCGGAAAGAGAAAGCAGGTCGACGCCCAGCTGCTCGATATCGATGCGAATCTTGCCCGCTGATTGAACCGCATCGGTGTGGAAATAGATATCGTGCTCGCGGGCAATGGCCCCAATTTCCTCCAGCGGCTGGATCGTGCCGATTTCGTTGTTCGCGTGCATGATGGAAATCAGGACGGTCTCAGGCCGAATGGCGCTCCGCACGTCCGCCGGGTCGACCACACCGCCGGCACCCACACCCAGGTAGGTCACACCGACACCCTGCTTTTCGAGCGCCTGTGCCGTGTGGAGGACGGCGTGGTGTTCAATGCTCGAGGTGATCACATGCGGGTTTGCCACATGGGCTGCCCCAACGATGCCGAAGATCGCAGCATTGTCCGCCTCTGTTCCCCCGCTTGTAAAAATCACTTCGCCGGGCCGCGCATTCAGCAGCTTCGCAACCTGCTGGCGAGCCTTCTCGACCGCGTTCTTGGCCCGTTGTCCGAACCAATGGATCGAAGAGGCGTTCCCATAATCCTCGAGCAGGTAAGGCTTCATCGCCTCAAAGACTTCCGGCGCCAGCGGCGTCGTTGCGTTGTTGTCCAGATAGACTCTTCTCAACATTTCTACGCTACTTCGAGTCCGGCTACATCGAACGGATGTCATTCTGAGGCCCGGTTCTCCGGGCCGAAGAATCTCCGCAGTTCGTTTGCGCTCCCAACCTCATTCCAGCAAGCCACCGCGCGCTGGATGGATGAACCCTGACAATTCAGGTTAGCCGACCGCCCAAGCGAAGTCAAACCGTTGACCGTAGCACACACACTCTTGCCTGTGTCTCTCCGCGATGCCTACTAACCTTGGGCGCAGGCAAGAGTGCCTGTGCTACCTGATCCCTCTTTGCGCCGATGGCGGCTTTGGCGGTAGTATTGCCGTGGCGCAACGCTCGTGAGCAACCAACTCACATTCGATGTTGGGCACCGAGGAGAGGGCAGAGTCTCGCCTCAACTGCAATGCATCCTTTCCCTTATTGGTTTTACTTCCGTTATCGCGCAGATCGTTTTGATGCGCGAACTGATCGTGGTCTTTTACGGCAACGAAATTTCTCTCGGCCTCATACTCGCGTGCTGGCTGCTTTGGACGGCCATTGGCTCGAGTGCGTTTGGCAGGCTTGTTAGGCGCTGCCGGGATTCCCGAAGGGTCGTAGCCAGCCTGGAAACCCTGATCGCGGGAATACTCCCGCTGACCATTTTTGCGGTACGCGCCAGCCGGCCACTGCTGGAATCCGTCCCTGGAGAAATCCTGGGCCCGGCGCCGATGTTCCTCACTTCCCTGATCACACTCAGTCTCTTCTGCCTTCTCTCGGGAAGCCTGTTTGCTGCGGGCGGCAGGCTGTGTAGCGAGGAAACTAGCAACTCAACGGCCTCTGCCGCGAGTTCGGTTTACCTTTTCGAGGCTGTGGGATCGGGCTTGGGAGGAATACTGGCAAGCCTGATCTTGATCCGCTATTTCACCTCGTTTGAAATGGCCGCCTGCGTGGCCCTGCTCAATTTGCTGGCTGCGGCATGGATCGGCGTGCACTCGCCGGTCTATCGCCGTACCCTGCTGGCGCTGCTTCTCGCTGCTGCCCTCTTCGTCCCGCGCGCCGCGCGCCGGGTTGAGGCCAAATCGCTGGCGCTGCTGTGGCGCGGCTTCAGCGTGGTGGAATCCCGGAATTCCATCTATGGCAATCTGGTGCTGGTGGCGACAAGCGAAAGCCACAGCCTTTTCGAGAACGGGTTGAGGATACTCACCGTGCCGGACCCCTCAGCAGCCGAGGAGGCAGTCCACTTTGCACTTCTTGAACACGCCGCCCCCCACTCGCTGCTGCTGATTGGCGGAGGGATCAACGGCAGCCTGGCGCAAGCTCTCGAATACTCCAGCCTCGAGCGCGTCGACTACGTCGAGTTGGACCCTGCCATCCTGGGCGTCGCCGAGCGCCACTTTGCGCAAGTCTGGACGCCTGTGCGCGGCGATCCTCGCGTGCTCGTTCACGGCATGGATGGCCGCTTGTTCCTCAAGACCGGCAAAACCAAGTTCGACGTCATCATCATCAACTTGCCTGACCCCTTTACCGCCCAACTGAACCGCTTTTACACCCAGGAGTTTTTCCGCGAGGCCGCGGAGAAGCTCAATCCCGGCGGGGTTCTGTCCTTTCAGGTGACCGGGGCGGAGAATTACATCAGCCAGGAACTTGCGGACCTCTTGCGGTGCCTCGAAAAGACGCTGCGCTCGGTTTTCCCGCAAGTGGTTGCCATTCCAGGGGAGACGGTTCACTTTCTGGTTTCAAATCAAGGGGGCACACTCACCCGAGATGCCTCTCGATTGATGACCCGGCTGCACGAGCGCCGCATCCACACGCAGTATTTTCGCGAGTACTACGTTCCCTTCCAGATGTCGCCGGATCGCATGCAGGATCTCGAGCAGCAGATCGAGCCCAAGGCCGCGACGCCCATTAACCGTGACTTCTCTCCCATCGCATACTATTTCGACGTGGTCCTATGGAGTTCGCGATTTCACTCGCGCTGGCGCGTTTTACTGGAATCGCTGGCGGCTGTGAGATTCGGCTCGGCCGCGGTCGCCGTGCTTTTCGGCCTTCTGACCCTCACGGTCGCGTCGGGCCTGTTCGAACGCCATGGCGTGGCGCGGCATCGCGGCAGCGGCGACGGCGCGCCGCCTCGTGATCGTGATGCAAGAAGACTGCCGCACTCCTATCGCGCCACGCTGGGGCTCTCGGTGGCGGCCATGGGGTTCACGCTGCTCGGCCTCGAAGTTCTCCTCCTTCTCGGGTTTCAAGCCCTCTACGGATACGTTTACCAACAACTGGCCATTCTGGTAGCTCTCTTCATGGTGGGGATGGCCGGCGGAGCATGGTTGGCCCTGAGGGAAACGAGGGCGCGCAAGGGCGGTTTGCGAACCGCCGACCAACCACCCCCTCACCCCCTCCTTAACCAAGGAGGGGAATACAGGAAGCTCGCGGTGCTGCAACTGCTGGCGGCGGCAGCGCCTCTTCTCCTCTACGCTTTATTCGTTCTGCTGGCGAGCGTCAAGAGTCTGCGGGCGCTTCTCACCCTGAACCCCATGGTTTTCTCCATGCTGGCTCTGATGGCCGGTTTGATGGGCGGATTCCAGTTCCCTTTAGCGAGCGGCCTTTACTTCTCCGCGGCACCACCCCTGAATCCCCTCCTCAGCGAGGAGGGGACCAAGGCTCCTCAAGCGAGTGCTCAGGAGTTGGGCAACCCTGGAATACTCTATGGACTCGATCTGCTTGGGGCGTGCCTGGGAGCGGTGGCGCTGAGCGCCTACCTGCTTCCGGTTTATGGCTTCTTGCGGACCGCCGTCCTCATGGTCGCGGTGAACCTGGGCCCGGCGGCGCTTGCAATCCTGGCGGCTTTTGAACTGAGGGCTCATCGAACGCGGGCGCTTTAGGATTGTGCGGCTCGCCAAACACCAGGGCTGTAAACATGAACAGGTCGGCGTCGTCATCTTTCCAGGCCTGCTGGGGCAGGCCAGCCTTGACGCACACCTGTTCCAGGAATGTCTTCCGATCCCAGCCTTCTTCCGTGGGCACCTGGGGAAGCAGCACGCCCTCATTCTCTCCCTCGCGGATCAGCAAGCCATGTTGGCCTACATGAATCTGGTTGATGTCTTCGACTTTGCGCAGCGGGGAAAGCACCGAGATCTCATACTCCAGCAGCGGCAGTTCGTCGGAGTTGACAGGGCGGAAGCGCCGGTCCTCGAGCGCCGCGAACGCGGCCACATCCCGGACCGTATCGGCAAGGGGTTTAACCGGGGACATATAACCAATACAGCCGCGCAAATCTCCGTGCTCCTTCAAGGTCACGAAAGCGCCGCGCGCGTCACGGAGCGCTTCCGGCTCATTGTCGGGTACGGGCAGGATCTTCTTCTCGCGCACCGCGACTTCCACGGACTGGCGGGCAATTTTCAGCAACTCTTCTTTTTCGGCGGGGGTGAGGGAGAACTCCGCGTTCTTGTGGCCGTGCTTCTTGTTCTCCTTCTCATTGTCAGCCGTTATCGCCAGGGCTCCGTAGCCGACCACGCGGCTCTTGTCTCCGGTAACGTCACCCGAATTGGCGTATTTGAGGAGTTGCGCGTGATGTGCGCCCAGGTGGTCCGCTGCAATCATGGCCGCGATGATAGGCCCGCCGCCGCAAGGACCGTTCCAGAGGTTCCGCTCCAGGTTTTGGGAGAGAGTCAGGTAATCCCAATCCTGGATGGTCTTCAAGATCTGGTGGTCCATCCGCTCCGCGTCATCGTAAGAGTGGTAATGGGACAGATCGGAGCTGACCAGAATGAGCGTGTTGGTGCCTTTTATGGCTTTGGCGAGAGCGATCCCGAGGGCGCGGCAGTTGTCGTAACTGATGTCGCCCATCACGATCGGAACCATCTTGAACTGTCCCAGCACGCGCTGAAGGAAGGGCAGTTGGTCCTCGAGGGCGTGCTCGCCATACTGTTGGCCCCGCACATTCACCGGGCCGTGTCCGCGGTCTGAGATTTTGATTGACGAGCTCAACTTGACGAGCTGGGCGGCAAAGTCGTGGTCTACCGGAACGTCGCCCAAAGGCGTATGGTAAGCGTCTCCGTCGTAGATGGAGGAGAAGGGAAACGACTCATAATGCGACGGGGCGAGCACCACAACACGGTCGTAGCTCCGTCCCTTAAGCTGGACATAGGAGTAAGCTGCCACGCCGCCGGAGAATTGGTAGCCTGCGTGAGGACAGATCAGCGCCACCAGGCTGCCGTCCAGTTTCTCGGGTGAAGCTTGCGCGAGAAAACCGTCGATCATCTTTCCCAATTCGTTTGGGTCGGCAGGGTAGAAGCCTCCCGCGACAAGCGGCGGCCTGATCTTCTGCTCCGCGCTCAAGCCAATATTCTTCAGGCCGACCACAAACAATGCGACGGGGATAAGTAGGGCAAACAGCAATACAGTTAGCTGGATCTTCATATCAGGACCTTCGGCGAGGACTCTCGGGTTTGCGGCTTATGAGTCTACACCCGAATGGCCCGGCAGATGTGAGTATTCGGTAGCGCCGCTGATGGCCTTTGACTAAATATGCACAGTCTTGCATATATGGGTCAAAATGCCACACTTTGAGCCTGGTTTACCACTTGTATAACCAATTCAAACGACTGATTCCATGATAATTAAGATTTATTTTCGCATTATTCTCATCATTTCCCACTCTCTCATTTTCTTTTGATAGCGTGGAATATGGGGACCTCTCGCCGTCCCCAGGCTGGGCGACCCTACGCGATCCGGGTAGGGCAAACCCTACGCCTGCGCCCGTCGGTCGAAAATGCGCGAAGCGCCATGGAGTGCGGCGGCTTGACGCCGCCTTGCCTCCGCGCGTAATCCCCTGCTCGTGCCGTGCCGATACCAAGGCGACTCCGGCGCAGGAATATTAAAAATCGTGGGAACGAACTCAAAGATCTATTGCAAAGACAGGGGATAGCTGAAATAGTGGCTTCAAAACGAACTCATTTTCGTGCTGAAGAGGTGGCCGGCGGCGAGGAACGAGCCGACTTTACGCCGCCATTGGGCGAGGTAAACTCGCCGCTACGAATCCAGCTAGGACGCCGTCGGCAATGAATAAACTTGACACTCGGGTCTCACTCGCTATAAGAAGCAAGATTGGCAAGACGGTCTCGTGTTTGTTTCGGCGACTTCGGGCGCGAGTGCGTGAGGTTGCCGAAGGACGCACCCCTTCTCATCTTGGAGTTGCATGAAAGTCATACCGCAGGGCCTTAAAGCTAGGTGGTTTTGGTACTCGCTGCTTTCCGTGCTTTTTTGGGGAGCGTGGATCCTGTGTTCGAAACTGGGGACAAACGAAATTCCCGCCACGACGATGCAGTTTATCTTTGCGTTCGGGTTCATTCCCGTCGCGATTCTGGTACTCATCACGAAGCGGATCAAGTTCGAAAGGAGCGTGAAGGGTATCTCGTTCAGCTTGGGGAACGGAGTACTGGCGGGCATCGGCGGGTTGACTCTTCTTGCAGCCTATCGGAGCGGCGGAAACACGTCGGTCATCACCGCGGCCACGGCTCTTTACCCTCTCATTACGGTAGTGCTTGCGGTGCTGATATTGCGCGAAAGGCTGAATTGGCTTCAGATGGTTGGTTTGGGATTTGCGGCGGCGGCCATCGTTATTTTTTCTCTTTAAGAATCCGGTCTTATGCACTTGCCTCCTTGGTTCTGGTTTGGTCTGGTTACCCTGGTCTCGTGGGGGATCGTTGGTCTGCTCCAGAAGCTTTCCACCAATCATCTCTCAGCCGAATGGGCCTTGGTCTGGCTGGCCATCGGCTTCTTCATTCTCGAGCCGTGGCTTTACCCTGGAAAGTTGCTCTTCACCTATTCGACCCGCAGTCTGGCATGGGCTTTACTGAGCGGAGTCTTTAACGCCTTGGGGGCGTGGGCACTCCTGGCGGCGCTGAAGAGCGGCGGCAAAGCTTCGATCGTGACGCCCTTCACGGCGCTGTATCCCATTGTGGTGGTTTTCCTGGCTCCGTTTATCCTTCACGAATCCATCAGCGGCTTGCAGGCCGTGGGAGTAGTTTGTGCGTTGATTGCAGTCGTGCTGCTGTCAACAGAGAGTTCGGCAACCTAATGTTCTTCGTGCCGCCGGAAGTTGGGAAATAACCGTTGGGAAAAAAGAGGGTTCACGCAAAGGCGCAAAGAACGCAAAGGTCGCAAAGAAGAGAGGATTCCTGATTAGCGTTTAATGAGGGAGGGTTGAGCATGATTTCCGAAGATTATTCATCCCGCAGAAACTTCCTGAAGAAAACCGCGCTGGGAGGCGCGGCCTTGGCTGCCGCCCCGGCGTGGCAGCGCGTGCTGGGCGCGAACGATCGCATCAATGTGGCGCTGATCGGCCTGGGAGCGCGCGGCTCAGATCACTTGAACCTGGTGCTTGAGCACCGTGCTAACAAGTCGGATATTGAAATCGTAGCCCTTTGTGATGTTTACCAGAAGCGGCTGAGCATGGCCTCGGCGAAGGTGCCGGGGGCAAAGACCTATGTTCACCACCAGGAAGTGCTCCAGCGGTCTGACATCGATGCGGTGTTCATCGCCACGCCCGACCACTGGCACGCGCCCATCACCCTCGCGGCCATGGAGCGCGGCAAAGACGTGTACGTTGAGAAACCCATGACGCACACGGCCGAGGAAAGCAAAACGGTCGCCCAAAAGACCAAGGAACTCAAGCGCGTACTGCAAGTGGGCGTGCAGGGGCTTTCCTGGAATCGCTGGCACAAAATCCACGAGATTGTCCAATCAGGCATGATCGGGCAAGTGGTCGCCGTGCACGGCACCTACAGCCGCAATGCCCCTGGAGGCGACTGGAACGGCGGCGACTTTTGGACGATCGATCCTGCCGCCGGTCCCGACGCCACGGGGGACAACCGCATCGATTGGAAGCAGTGGATCGGCCCCTCCCGCCAGATTCCGTATAACGCGGACCGGTTTTTCCGCTTCCGCAAGTACTGGGACTATTCCGGCGGCATTGCCACCGACCTGCACTATCATGTGGTCGCGCCCTTTCATGTTGGGGTGGCCAACGACTTCCCAACCCGCGTCGCGGGCATGGGCGGATTGTGGGTCTATAACGACGGGCGCGAGGTCCCTGACACGTTCCTGACCGTCGCCGACTACCCGAGTAAGTACTCGATGACCGTGCAGTCTTCACAGGTCAACGAGAACGGCCCGATGATGATGATCCGGGGGACCAAAGCAACTATTCATTTGAGCGACGAGTGGGAAGGCCCGCCCTCGCGTCAGTACGATTACGCGGATATTTTCCCGGAATCGCCCTTTGTCGAGGAATTCAACAAGAAGTACGGCAACGACCAGGTGCGCGTGGATGGCGTGGGCAATGAGGGCGATCTGAAGCACGTTGACAACTTCTTCGATTGCGTGCGCTCACGGCAACTGCCGAACTGCAATGTGGATATTGGTTATAAGGTTTCAGTGGCCTGCGACCTCTCCGTGCGGTCTTACCGGACAGGCAAGGTGTATTACTTTGATGCCGGCCGCGAAGAGGTTATCGAAAAGTGAAAATCGATCGACGTTGTCATCCTGAGGAGTCCCGATCTCATCGGGACGATCCTGAGTGAAACGAAGGAAGGATCACGGCAGTTTCTGGGTTTAGAAACTGAGGGGATTCGTCGCTTCGCTCTCTCGAAAGTCTGTCATTCTGAGCGAAGCGAAGGGTCTGCGTGAGTTCGCCTCAATCCGTAACCGCAGATCCTTGGCCTCGCTCAGGATGACATGTCAGAGGGTGCTACAGGATGCCTGAACTCACTTCACGGGAAAGAATGTTACGGGTGCTGCGCCATGAGGCGCCGGATTACGTTCCGTGCTGCTTCATGAGCTTTACGGCATTGCGGCGGCGGTGCCAGGAAGACCTCTATGAATTAGTCAAGGCCGAGCGCGGCATGGGCCTGGACTCCTTTCTTTTTATCCCTACTCTGCCCCGTCCGCAGCGCCTGGACCATCCGGACCTGCGCGGGCTGCCGGTGCGTTTCCATCGTTCGGTGGAGACGCGCGAGTGGCAGGAAGAGAATCCAGGCCGATACGCCGTCCTGCATAAGGAGTACTCGACGCCGGCCGGCAAGTTCGAAACCAGCGTGCGCCTTTCGGAGGACTGGCCGCACGGAAACCATATTCCCTTCGTCGATGACTACCAGGTGCCGAGGGCCATCAAGCCCTTGCTGAGCGGTGAAGCATCGGAGTTGGAATCGTTGCGGTACCTGCTGACGCCTCCTGACCCTGACGATGTCAAACAATTCCAAGTCGAAGCCGAACGTGCCCACGCTTTTGCGCGCGAGCAGGGAGTGCTGCTGGCAGGCGGTTGGGGCGTGGGCGTCGATATGGCAAACTGGCTTTGCGGGTTTGAGAACCTGATGGTGCTCGAGCATGACCAGCCGGCGTTTTTCGCCGAACTTCTGGAAACGATCCACAGTTGGAACCAGCAGCGCATGTCCGTGGTGCTTTCGGGGAGAGTGGACCTCTATATCTACCGGGCGTGGTATGAGGGCTGCGATTTCATTTCACCCAAGCACTTTCGGGAGGTCATCCTTCCGCACCTCAAGAACGATGTCGCATTGGCGCATGAACACGGTGCCAAGTTTGGTTATATTTGCTCCAGCGGAATATTGCCACGCCTCGACGATTACGTGGAAGCGGGAGTGGATGTCCTCATTGGCGTCGACCCGGTTCAGGGCACCCACACCGACCTTGGCCAGATCAAGAAGAAAGCTGCCGGACGTCTTTGCTTGTGGGGTGGCGTCTCGGGTGCGGTCACCGTCGAAATGGGCGAAGAAAGCGAGATTCGCGAGGCAGTGAAGTTTGCCCTTGCCGAACTCGGGCCGCAGGGGTTCATCCTCTCGCCCGTCGACAACATCACTGTCGATGCCCCCAAGACCTGGAGTAACCTCCAGATTTTCATTGACGAATGGCGGGGGAACCGATCATGACATCAATAACACGGCGTAATTTACTAGGGCAGGCCGCCGGCGTGGCCGGAGCACTTGCCGCGGCCGCCCCCTTGGCAAGGACCGTCGGTGTTACTCCAAACCCCCTACGGGTGGTGATTGCAGGGGCGCACCCGGACGACCCGGAATCCGGCTGCGGCGGCACCATCGCTCGGCTCTCTGACGCGGGGCATGAGGTCGTGATTCTCTACCTGACGCGCGGCGAGCGCGGCATCCAAGGTAAGACTTACGACGAGGCGGGCCTGATCCGAACCGCGGAAGCTCAGAAGGCATGCGAGATTCTTAAAGCGCGCCCCGTGTTCGCAGGTCAGGTGAACGGCAAAGTCGAAGTGAACTACGCGCGCTATGAGGAGTACCTGAAAATCCTGCGGGGCGAGCGGCCGGATGTGGTGTTCACTCACTGGCCCATCGACACCCACGAGGATCACCGGGCCACTTCGCTGCTGGTTTACGACGCGTGGCTGCGCCTGCAAAGGAAATTCGCACTCTACTACTTCGAAGTCATGACAGGAATGCAGACATCACAATTCTGGCCTACGCAGTACGTGGACATCACGGCGACCGAGGCGCGCAAACGCGCCTCGTGCTTCGTACACGCCAGCCAGAAGCCGGAAGAATTCTATGCGGTCCACGACCAGATGAACCGCTGCCGTGGCATGGAGCTTGGCGTGAAGTACGCGGAGGCTTTCGTTCACCATTCGCAAAGCCCCGAGGTCGCGCTCCCGGCTTAGTACTTCGCCTCAGTGATGCGCCCCGTGCTTTCGCCGCGCAACCAGATGTAGAGCGGCGCCCGCGGCGACGGCGGCGGCCAAGGGAGTTCAATTTGCAGGGTCTGGTTCTCAGGATCTCTCGCCGCGGGGACGGGGATTCCCTGCACAGGGTACCCTGCCTGGCTGTCCCATCCTGTCTTCTCGATGACTTGCAACTCCTGGCCGGTGAGGCTTCCTAGGAAAAGGTCACCACTCTTCTTCTGCTCGGTGAGCACAAATTTCTGAATGTGCGGAAGGCGAATGACTCGTCCCAAAGTATAGGGTTGCGGAGGCGCCGGTCTCATCCGCGCTTACCATGGCCTCCAACTGGCACCCGGAGCGGCCAACCGAGCCCGGATCAACGGACAGGAACAGGATGCCTTCTCCGGCGAAATCCAACTGCGCAGTTCCCGCTCGCTCGCCAGGATGGAGAGAGAGAGATTTCTTCGCGTCTCCCTGGTTGGCACAGCTCAGCTCGAAGCCGGGATTCGATCCGGCGTTCTCAATCTGGATCGAGAAACTCACCGGGCCGCCGGCGGCGATTTCGCCCTGGCGCAAGGCTACATCCGTCGCTTGAGAGGACGACTCGTTCACCCCGGTGATCTTCGGCCGCGGCCCAACCACTTGTACGACGTCGGAGATTTTGAGAGGACTTTGCAGATCCGCAACCTTCAAGCTGGCGTCGAGCATATCGCCTTTTTTCGCTTTCGGCGATAGTTTGAGGGTGACCATTCGCTCGCGCAGATTCTGCGCATCCGTCGCAACCGGAGCGAGGGTCCACGTCGCGGTATCGCTCGAAATGCCTTCAATCCGTTCCATGCCGGTTCCCTCGAGCGTGAATGTCTGGTGCGTCTCCCCCAGGTTTGCCCGCAAGGGAAGATTGGATAAGGTGGGGTTGGGAGGGTGCACCACGAGCCCGAGGTCATGATTCGATCCGTTCGTCTGGGTGAGATTCAGGCAATAGGAGCCCGCCGGCAACTTGGCGGTGTCAATGTCCAAATCCAAGGCCGTTTGATCCCTCACGCTACTCCCCTTGGGAACGGTGAAGGACAGTTCTTTGGGCAATCCCTCGGCCTTGAGGGTGGCATCGTCCTTGAGTGGAGCAGAGGCCGGACTGGGGCCTACTGCTTTGTCTGAAGGAACGAGTGCGACCTTGTTGACAAACTCAAAATCCGCGCCCGTTAGCTGAACCCTCACCAGACCCGTGCCTTCCACCAGGCGGTCTTCGGAATCGGGGCTGAGTCTGGCGTGCGAAAAATCCGCAAAGGGGCGCAAGTTGATGTCGCCCTGCACTTCCATCGGATCCCAATCCCACTTGGCGACGAGGCGGTATTGCCCTTCCGGAAGTTTGGTTTTGCTGAGATCCAACTCCAAAGAGTCGTCCGGTTCGCCGAGTTTCACGGTCACGGGGACCTCCGCCGAGTGGCCTGCGGAGACTAATTCCCAATCGCGGACTCGCGGGAGGTTCTTGAGCTGGCTGGGATTCGCGCACGCAATCTTAACGGTGGATTTCCAACCCAGCGGCAGGCACCGAGTCTCCGGCAGCGACGCGGTTGGCGCTCCCACATCCGGAACGCGCAGCATCCACAAATAGGCCGGGCGGGTGCGGGGCTTCAGCCTCTGGTCCTTGCTACAGAGCGCCAGTCCATCGCCGGGGACAGATTGCGTGAAGGCGGCATGAAAATCGGTGTCCGGAAAGACCATGATGCGGAGGTTTTCAAAGAGCGCCGCGCCCCCGGCGGCCAGGCCGACCGGCGTGCCGAAGAAGAGGCCTGCCACGGATGCGGCCAGCCCCGTCGACTGCGCGAGCAATGCCGTTCGCTCCGAGGTGAGCGGATCGTAGGTGGAAAGGGAGGGCATCACGGCCCCAAGCAGTTGCGCCGCCTGCTGATCCGTAGGAGCGCCAGTATCGAGTTTGGAGACCGATACGCCATACGCAGCGGAGAATCCGCGCAAGGACGCATTCAAGTCGGTTCCGTAAGTCGGCGATTGCTCGACTTGCGTAAGCGTTTGAACCAGCGCTTCGACAGTAGCTGTCTGCTGGGCGTAATCGGCGAGTTGCGGGATCAAGTCTTGATTCTTCTCAACCATCGAGCTGACTCTTTTTACGTCCAGCCCGTGCGGACCGAAAACCACCCCCACGACGGCGGCCTGCGTCGGAATTGCCCACTGCGTAGGGTCCTTCGCCGGCCGTGCCTCCAACACCACAAGGTCCTTTTGCTTAACCTTGCTCTTTTCCGCGTGCGGTGTGGCGCCGGCGTTCGCTGCCTCACTGGAAAGTGCGGAGGCCGGCACGATCAGAATCGCGATTTGCGCTTTGTCTTTGATGGGGTTAGGTATGTGAATGGGCTCGTACTTCAGCCTGTCTCCCGCCCGGATGAGGTTTACGGAGCTTAGTGGCAATGCGGGGCCTTTCCCCGCCGGCAGGAGCAGAAGACGAAAAGTGCTGACCGAAACGCCTCCCAGACAAGGTGGTGGGGCGACCGCATAAGCTTTTGCGGAGATGAGCCCAACGAAAGCTAACAGCAGAAGCGAAGGTTTCATTCCGAGTTAAGCCTTTCAGGAAGATTGAGCATAGTACGCCTACGGACTACGGAGGAATGCTACGCAGTCCAAGGCCAAGGATGAATGGAATGTGTCACAACATCAAGTGCATTATCCTATTGATTCGATGTCGCGCGGCGCTGCGGGGTTTTCCCCTTCGATAGGGGCCGAATGTCACTTCTGCCTATCGTGCGACGGGCAGCCGGAAACCGTGAAAATGCGCGAGGCCCCTTGGAGTGCGACAGCGAAGCTGCCGCCTTGGATTTCTCGCCAAAAAGAGCTAGCTGGCGCAACCGCACTCCAAGGCTAGCGCCTGCTTGTGCCTCTCAATCGATGGTACGATATGCACCTTGAGCAAGTTACCTGGAGGTCGTGCGTGAAAACCAACCGAAGAAGATTTCTGCAAGCAGGCGCCGCCACCGCGGCCGCAGGAGTGCTGCCGGCCAACGCTCGTCCGCTGACCGACGATGCCGATCTCGACGGATTTTACATCGCCAAGCGCCACCAGATCATTCGCGACCTGCCCACGCCGAATTTCTTCGAGGGCATGCTCCTTGGTAACGGTGACATTGGGCTTTGCGTCACGGTCCGCCCGGACGCGCTGGGCCTCCACCTGGGCAAGGAAGACTCCTGGGACATCCGGGTGAGCGAGGATCACTACCAGCATGTGTTACCGTTCAACGAACTGCTGAAGCTTTGGGAGCGGGCCAGCGAGGAGGCCAAACGACAGGGCAAGCCTGACATGCTCTATATGGAATATGGCATCGACTTCTTCCGCGAATACACCCAGAAAGTGACTTCCTCGTACGCGAAATCGTGGCCGCGCCCCTGGCCTTGCGGCATTGTGTGGATTCACTGGGACTCACGAAAAGTGCGCGTCGTCAGGCAAGTGCTTGACCCGTCGAATGGACTTTATACGCTCGAGCTCGAATGCGACGACCTGCGCGGCAAGCATCGCGAATTGACGTTGCGCTGTTTTGTAAACTGGAACTCCGGGCACGTTTCAGTTTCCAGCGACGAGCCCGCGCCCTTCGTCTCAGTCTCCTATTGCCCCAATCTTGATGCCTCGGCTAAACTTCCGCCGCCTGAGCTTGACGGCAATGCGGGCGCGGGTTTCGCCGAGTTCTCCGCCTATCAGCATTTTCCGGCGACGGTGCCTACGCCGGAGAACCCGAATCCACCTCGCACAGCGAAGGACCGCAGCTTTGCTTTGAATGGGCGTATCGAAGGCTCCTGGGTGATCGAAGGTCTTGCAGAAACTCAGAGTCGGCTGGGAAAACTGGGGCCAGGAAGCAAGGAAGCGTACTGGGACTTCGACGGACCACCGTGTGTTTTCTTGCGCAGCCAGACGGACCAGCCTTTCCGCCTCGACCTCACGCTCTTCACTCCGCGCGACCACGCGGATAACGTGGCCTTTGCCCGCAGCGAGGCGGTGCGGTTGGCGCAAATCCCCGTAAAGCGACTCCAGCGGGAAACGGAAGACGGCTGGAAGGGTTTCTGGTCGCGCTCTGCGGTCGAATTTGAGGACCGGCAACTGGAGAAGATCTGGTACCACAACCAATACTTGCTGGCTTGCTGCCTGCGGGATGGGAAAGTGGCCCCGGGCCTGTTCGGCAACTGGACGAGCGGCAAGATCGGCACTGCCTGGCATGGCGACTATCACATGAACTACAACACCCAGCAGGTGTTCTGGGGAGTGTTTTCAAGCAATCATGTGGACCAGAATCTTCCCTATGTGGAAGTGGTCGAAAGCCTGCTGCCCATGGCCCGGAACTATGCGCGCGAGAAATTCGGATTGCCGGGCGCCTTCTTCCCGCACTCCGCGTACCCGGTGCCGAGCCAGGTGGTGCCTTACCCGGCGCCGCCCTGGGGCTACGAAGTCTGCGAGACGCCTTGGACAGTGCAGAGCCTGTGGTGGCAATACCAGTACACACTCGACAAGCAGTTTCTGCAACGGGTCTATCCCATTTTCCGCGCCGCCACCGATTTTGTGGTCGCCTTCGTGAAAAAGGGGGCCGACAGCAAATACCATATTGCGCCTTCGGCCTCGCCCGAGAATTGGGGCTGCACGGTGGACTTTCGCCTCAATCGAGATTGTATTATGGACTTGGCCATGGTGCAGTTCCTGCTCGATGCCGTCCTCGAGGCCTCCAAGATCCTCAATGTCGACGAAGGCGAGCACGAAAGATGGAGGGAGGTCCGCAACGATCTCGCGCCGTACCCGAAAACCCAGGGGCCCTATGGCGAAGTGTGGCTGGATGTGCTCAATGCTCCAGCAGAGCACGTTTACAACGTACCGGTGACGCTTGCCCCTGTTTTTCCGGGGGATCAGGTCGGGATGGGGCGTAACGAAGAGCAGTTGGAAATCGCCCGGCGCACGGCGCGCACCATTCGCTTGGAAGGAGGCAATGATCTTGTCTATCAGCCCCTGATTCGCGCGCGGCTGGGGATGCTGGATGTCCAATGGTTCAAGAATCAGGTGCGCTATTGCCAATTGCCCAACGGCATTGCCAACGACCGAGTCCGCCAGATCGACGGCCGGTACAATGATGGCGTTGACTATGATTTCATGATGCGCATGGGCGTTTGGACAGAAAACCTCTCGCTGCCTGCCGTGTTGAACGAGTGCATGCTCCAGAGCTTCTCGGGGACGATCCGCCTCTTTCCCAATACGCAGGGATTGGGACGAGCGCGCTTTCGGGATCTTCGCGCAGTGGGGGCCTTCCTGCTCAGCGCCTCCTACGATGGCAAAACGGTTTCACAGGTGACGATGCTTAGCGAAAAAGGTGCAACGGCGAAGCTGGTCAATCCCTGGCCCAACGCGCAGCCCAAGGTGACGCGCGTGAAGGACGGCCAGCCGATCACCGTCTCGGCGAAAGGCGAAGTCATGCAGTTTCCCACGCAGGCGGGGATACGTTACCGTATCGAACCGGCGTAGATCGCAAACAAATCGCCGTCGCGCAGGGACACACGGTGGCGTAGGGGCAGCCATGGCGTGCGGTTCGGAATGATTTGCTTATCCCCAGGGCTCGTCGGCCGACGGTCCGTAAATGGCGGGTACGGGGACGCCGTTCAGGCGCAGGTAGACGCCGAGCTGGGCGCGATGGTGGACAAGGTGATTGAGGAACATCTGCCGGTAAGCCAGGAACCGAGGTCCCTCAAAAATGGCCTTGCCCTCGAAAGCGAGGATCCAGTTTTCCTTCCAGGCTTCGTCGGGTGTGTCGATGAGCGCCTGGCGGACCTTGGCCACGCCCTCGTCGAATACCTTGACGAGTTGGGCCGCGGATTCGAAAGGCAATGGCTTATAGCTGCCCGCGGAAAAGTCCAACTTGGGGGTAGTAAGCACCATGAGGCCAAAGCCGCCAAGCTCAGCCACGTGGGGCGCCAGCTTGCCGAGCGGCATCGACTTGGGATGCGGAACGAAGTCTGCTTTCTCGGGGATCCGATCAAGGGTCTTGCGTGTCTTGGAAATCTCCTCGTCCAACTCAGGCAAAAGCGCTTCGCTGATCGTCATAACATCCTCCGATTGGTGGATTAGCTGCTCTGCGGACAATGATAGGCGAATGAAAAGCGAAAGTCAAGGAATTTGTCGCCATGCCCTCTCCCCGAGTGAGAGGACAGTGATTTACAGTGATTCCTGCTTCCTGCCACCTGCCCACTGCCTACGGTCTTCCGAGCCCCGCATGGTAATCCCAGACGGCGTGGTAGTAGCTCATGAATCGCAGGGGCTCGCAGCTCGGCTCACCCACTTCGGCGAACGTGTAGCGATCAAAGTTGATGGATCGGAATAAGGTGAAGAGCTCATGCCAGGGATAAGCTGCATTGTCGAGGTTATTGATATGGCAACTGCGAATCCAAGGTTTCAACAGCTCAAGACTCTTCCGAACCGAGCCGTTCTCTACGTCGGTCGGATTTGAGTTCCAGCAGGCGCCCACCAGAGGATGATTGGCGACCGAGAGAATCTGATGAGCGTTGGAGGGGATCTGGGTGCCCTCGCCGTGAACTTCCATCCAGATTTCAACACCGTGATCGCGTGCAATGTCTCCGCACTTGGCCAGCGCATGGCCGATCTGCTCGAGGGTTTGCTCGTACGGAACCTCGCGCGGGAATCCGTTGGGGCGCACCTTCACACCCAGGCAGCCCAGATCCTCGGCCAGTTCACACCAGCGGCGCGTTTCTTCGATGTTCTTTTCCACCGTGGCGGCGTCGGGCGATTCGTATTCGCAGGTCGTCCCCAGGCTCACCAACCGTACCTTCGAATCGGCGAATCGCTTCTTCACCTCCTCACGTTGCTGCTTGCTGAGGGAGAGTTCGACGCCGTGCTTGTGTGTGGTGCGCAGTTCCGCACCTACGAAGCCCGTTTTCTCGCAATTGTTGATAATGGTTTCAATGTCCCAGTTCGCCGCCAAATTGTACGTCACCAGGCCGAGATGAAATGGCGGGGGCGTGCCGGCTGCCTCAGCCACAAAGGGTACGGAGGGGCTGGAGAGGGCCTCCGCACTTCTGGCAAATCCGGTGATTCCGGCTGCTGAAACAATACCCGACTTCAGGAATTCCCGCCGTTTGGTTCGCGGCATCTTCGCCTCCGCCAATCCAAAATCTAAAACCCAATAAGCAAGTTCCAACTATAATGAATTTGAAGGGGCTTGGGAATGATTCTGATCATCGACAATTACGATTCTTTCACTTACAACCTGGTCCAATATTTAGGTGAACTGGGCGCGGAAATGCGCGTGGTTAGAAACGATCAGATCACCGTCGATGAAATCCAAAAAGAGTTGCCCACTGCCATAGTCATCTCACCCGGTCCCAAGACTCCCAACGAAGCAGGAATCTGCTTGGAGGTGATCGATAAGCTGGCGGGCTGTGTTCCTATTCTGGGAGTGTGCCTCGGGCATCAAGCCATCGGACAAGCTTTCGGTGGCAATGTCATCCGAGCGCCGCAACTGATGCATGGCAAGATCAGCCAGGTGCATCACGACGGCAAGACTATTTTCGAAGGCCTGCCGAATCCGTTCGAGGCCACTCGTTACCATTCGCTGATCGTGGAGCGCGAGGGCCTCCCACCCTGCCTTGAAATCTCCGCCACTTCCCCGGACGGCCTAATCATGGGCCTGCGGCACCGCCACATGAAGATCGAAGGGGTTCAATTTCATCCCGAATCGATCCTCACGCAGCCCGGAAGGCAGTTGCTCGCCAATTTCCTGAAGATGTAGTGTTGCTGCGGGTCGACTGCAGATGCGACAGCGCAATGAACCAATGATTCGATGACTCAATGGCTCTTGGTCCGCTGGGTAAAGTCCACCAGTCTCTGCAGTGTCTCGAGTGCGCGGCCGGAGTCAATAACTTCGGCCGCCATGGCAACGCCGTGGATAAAGTCTGCCGCCTTGGTCGCCACCACAAACGCCGCGGCAGTGTTGGCGAGCACCACATCCCGGTGGGGACTGCCCTCGCCTTGAAGGACGGATAGTGTAAGCCGGGCGTTGGTCTCTGCGTCTCCGCCGCGAAGTGCCTCGAGGGGCGTCCACGCCAAGCCAAACTCTTCCGGGGTCACGTGGCGGGTCTCGACCCCTTCGGCATTGAAAGAGGAGAGTTGCGTCGGGCCGGAGAGAGTGATCTCGTCCATGCCGTCGGAGCCCGTCACCACGAAAGCCCGCTCGGTGCCGACAGCGCCCAGGGCGCGCGCCATCATCTCCGTGCGCGACGCATCGTAGACTCCGACGAGCTGGACCGAAGCGCGAAGCGGATTTGTAAGCGGCCCCAGCAGGTTAAAAACGGATTTTGTCTTCAGGGCCCGCCGTGCATTCATCACGTGTTTCACCGCCGCGTGGAGGCTGGGCGCAAACAGAAAAACCATACCCACTTCTTCCAGGCAGGCGGGGATGCGGGCATACGGCAGGTTGAGCGAGACGCCGAGGGCCTCCAGCACATCCGCGCTGCCGCAACGGCTCGAGATGGAACGATTGCCGTGCTTGGCCACGCGGACCCCGCCGGCTGCGGCCACCAGCGCCACCGCCGTCGAGACGTTGAACGTGGCGTGCCCATCGCCGCCGGTTCCACAGGTGTCGAGCAAAGGGCTGCCGGCCCGCAACGCCTCAAGGTCAACTCCCGCCTGGCGTAAGCCTGCGGCAGCGTGAGCTCGCATCACCTGCGCGAACCCGACCAGTTCTTCAACTTGCTCGCCCTTGTCCCGCAAGGCCGCGAGGAAGCTGACGATCTCCTCGTCGGGCACGGAGCCTGACAGGAGGCGCTCCATCACCGCCCCAGCCTCGGCGCGGCTGAGGTGTTGCTGAGATTCGAGTTTTTCAATAACCTCGCTGATTTGCATAACTACCCATCGTTCGTTGTCCTGCTTCTTGGTCCGGATGGGTCACTGCACGTTGCAATTAAACCCCGCATTTCTTATACTGCCAGATTACACAGTAATTGCAAACCCGGCTAGCCGCGAAGCGGTTCTGTGATGGAGTCTCGTCAGCCTAATGGTTGTCGCGGCACGGATAGCGGCGGAAGGCTGCGGGCGACTGATAATTGAACACTGACGGCTGAAAACTTCCAAAATGAAGATTCACGAATACCAAGCCAAGCAAACACTTGCAAAATTCGGCGTAGCCACTCCGCGGGGTGAAGTTGCCTCTAGCCCCGAGGACGCTCGCGCGGCGGCGGAGCGATTGGGCGGAACCGTCGTGGTGAAGGCGCAGATCCACGCGGGAGGCCGGGGCAAGGCGGGCGGTGTGAAGTTGGCCCACAACCCGGATGAAGCTCAGCGCATCGCAGGGGAGTTGCTCGGCAAGAAGCTGGTGACGATTCAAACGGGTCCCGAGGGCCGCGTGGTGAAGCGCCTTCTGGTTGAGGAAGGCCTGGAGGTGGCGAGGGAACTTTATCTGGGCTTGGTGATTGACCGTACCACTGCCCGCCCTGTATTCATGGCCTCGACCGAGGGTGGGGTGGAGATCGAAGTCGTGGCTGCCGAGCATCCGGAGAAGATTTTGAAAGAGTTCATCGACCCCGCCCTGGGTTTGCAACCCTTCCAAGCGCGCAAGTTGGCCTTCGGGCTGGGGCTAGAAGCGAAACTAGTGAACGAGGCTGTGCGGTTCTTTTCCAGCCTTTATCAGGCAATGATCGCCACAGACGCTTCCCTTGTAGAGATCAATCCCTTTGTGCTCACTCGCAACGGCCGCTTGCTGGCGCTCGACGCCAAGATGAATTTTGACGACAATGCGCTTTACAGGCACAACGAAATCCGCGAACTGCGCGACTTGGATGAGGAAGACCCGCTCGAGGTGAAAGCCTCGAACTACGGCTTGAACTACATCCGCCTGGACGGCGACGTGGGTTGCATGGTGAACGGCGCAGGACTCGCCATGGCCACCATGGACATCATCCAGTACGCCGGGGGACGCCCGGCCAATTTTCTGGACGTAGGCGGAGGCGCGAATGAGGAACAGGTTCGCCACGGTTTCGAGATCATACTGAGCGATGCCAACGTGCGCGCCGTGCTCATCAACATCTTCGGCGGCATTATGCGCTGCGATATTGTGGCGAATGGCGTAATCGCGGCAGTCAGGTCCCTCGGGACCAAGGTTCCTGTCGTCGTCCGCCTGAAGGGGACAAACGTTGAGCTGGGTCAGCAACTCCTGCGGGAGTCTGGCCTGAATTTCGGTGTCGCGGACGACATGAAGGACGCGGCGGAAAAAGTTGTAGCTCTCGCGCGGAATTGATTCATTGAATCACTTCAATGAATCAAAGGATCAATGAATCAATCCTATGTCTATTCTCGTTGACGAAAACACACGACTCTTAGTGCAGGGCATCACAGGTCGCGAAGGCACGTTCCATACGCAGCAAGCGGTGGCCTACGGCACCAAGGTCGTAGCCGGGGTAACGCCGGGCAAGGGCGGAAGCGCAGTTGACGGTATTCCGGTGTTCAATACGGTTGGGGCGGCTAAAGATGCGACTGGTGCAAATGCTTCTGTGATTTTTGTCCCGCCGCCCTTCGCTGCGGACGCCATTCTGGAGGCTGCCGACGCGGGGCTGCCGTTAGTGGTTTGTATCACAGAGGGTATCCCCACGCTCGACATGGCGCGTGTGATGGATAATCTCTCGCGAACCAAGACGAGGCTCATCGGCCCCAACTGTCCCGGCATTATTTCGCCCGGAAGGTGCAAGATTGGTATTATGCCGGGGCACATCCACCTGCAAGGAAACGTCGGTGTCGTCTCGCGCAGCGGAACCCTTACTTATGAGGCGGTTGGCCAGCTTACCGCTTTGGGCATTGGCCAATCCACCTGCATTGGGATCGGGGGCGACCCGATCATCGGAACGACCTTTGTGGATGTGCTGCGGCTGTTCAATGAAGACGTGGAAACGCACGGGATCGTCATGATTGGAGAGATCGGCGGCACGGCTGAGGAAGAAGCGGCAACCTTCATTAAAGAGCAGGTCAGGAAACCCGTGGTGGGATTCATCGCCGGGCGCACCGCGCCGCCGGGCCGCCGCATGGGGCACGCGGGGGCCATCATTTCAGGCGGGAAGGGGACCGCCGCGGATAAGATCGCTGCGCTCCAGTCGGCCGGCATTGCGGTCGCCGAAAGCCCGGCGCTGATCGGCAAGACGTTACAGGCAAGTCTGAAGGGTAAGGGTTGAAACGTACACAACCTTCCCACGCTTTATCCTCTAGCCTTTGACCTTTAGACTTTTGGGGAGCATATGGCAATAGAACGTACTTTGACAATTATAAAGCCCGACGCGGTTGCGGCGGGACACCTAGGTGACATCATTAAGATCTTCGAGGCGAATGACTTTAAAATCGTCGCGGCACGTCTGGTGAATCTTACGAAGAAAGAGGCTGAGGGGTTTTACGCCGTGCACCGCGATAAGCCTTTCTTCGAGAGCCTCACGACGTTCATGAGTTCGGGCCGCGCCCTGGCGATGGCACTGGAAGGCGAACAAGTTATTTCGCGCCTGCGCGAGGTGATGGGCGCTACCAATCCCGCCAAGGCCGCCGCCGGAACCATTCGACAGCTCTACGCTTCGAATATCGAGCGCAACGCCGTGCACGGCTCGGACGCTCCCGAGACAGCCGCGTACGAGATCGGTTACTTTTTCCCGGGAATCGATCTGGCGTTGTAAAGCTTCGAACTGACCCCAGTAGGGGCACGCCATGGCGTGCCCCTACCCTATAATTGATGGAAACCTCCGGCACGAAGCGAGCGGCTCTCGGGGTTCGTATGCATTCTGGTTGGGGAGTGCTGGTGGCCATCTCCGGCGATGCAGACTCGGTAGAAGTGTTGGATCGAAGACGCATCGTCACTGCGGATCCCACCGTCCCAGGAGCCAAGCAGCCCTATCACTTCGCGGCGGGTCTCGGACTTCGAGAGGCGGAGAGTTATCTTGCGAACTGTGCAGCCGTCTCAGAGCGCCTTGCTTTCGAGGCCATTAAAGAGGTGGTCGAGGATTTGAAAGCGCGGCGCTGCCCAATTGCTGGTTCCGCTGTGCTTCTGGCATCAGGCCGCCCCCTGCCAGCCCTCCCTGCAATTCTCGCTTCGCATGCTCTGATCCACACCGCCGAGGGCGAGTTCTTTCGCGATGCTGTTAAGAAAGCTTGTGAGCGCCTGGAAGTTACTGTAACGGCGATTAAAGAGCGAGACCTCGACGGCCGGGCCAGGACGACATTCGGGAACGAGGCGAGTCGAATGCAGCGCAGGGTCTCAAGCTTGGGAAGTTCCATCGGCCCGCCCTGGACGAAGGACCACAAATCGGCGGCCCTCGCCGCCGCAATCATTCTGGCGACGTAGCACTCACCTTCAGTTCGGAACCGGGGGATCTGCCGACCTGAAGGTCGGCGCTCCGAGCGCGGACATTTCCAGTACAATGTCTATATGCTACCTTTCCAGCTCGGCAAATTGCTGGTCATTATCGGCGTGCTGGTGGTTGCTGCCGGATTGTTGCTGATGGCGGGCGCGCGGTTCTCGTTTCTTGGCCTGGGGCGGCTGCCGGGCGATATTGTGTACAAAGGCAAGAACCTGCAGTTCTACTTTCCCATCGTCACGTGCGTGCTGTTGAGCGTAGTCTTGACCCTGGTGCTTTGGATCATCTCGCATTTTACGAGGCGGTGAGCGAAGTTTACAGTCATCAGTCGTCAGTTTTCAGTTCTTCACGCCGAAGCGGGTTTGGCTGATAACTGACGACTGAGAACCGACGACTTCTTTTATGGAACAGGTGCTCTTAAATTTCGGCCCCACGCGGAAGGTTTTCAGCATCTCCGAGCTGAGCCGGGAAATCAAAGACCTGCTGGAGCGGCAGTATAAGGACGTTCTGGGTGACTGGGGAAGTTTCAAACTTCCGGCCCGCCGCCTCTGGCCATCTCTATTTCACGCTCAAGGATGCGACCGCCCAGCTCCGCGCGGTGTGCTTCCGCAACCAGGCACGGTATCTGAAATTCAAACCCCAGGACGGCATTGTGGTCATCGCGCGCGGCCATTTGAGCGTGTACGAGGCGCGAGGCGAGTATCAGCTTTACGTTGAATACCTCGAGCCTGCCGGCCTGGGCGCGCTTCAATTGGCCTTCGAGCAGCTAAAACAGAAGCTTGCTGCCGAGGGCTTATTCGAAACCGCTCGCAAGAAGCCCCTGCCCGTGCTGCCGCGGACCATCGGCGTGGTGACCTCGCCCACCGGAGCTGTGATTCGCGACATCCTGCGTGTGCTGCGCCGCCGCTTCCGAAACATGAGCGTGCTGCTTTATCCGGTCAAAGTGCAGGGCGAGGGCGCGGCGGAGGAGATTGCCGAAGGCGTGACATTCTTTAACCGCGAAAAGAACGCCGAAGTGATCATCGTAGCGCGCGGCGGCGGATCGCTCGAAGACCTCTGGGCGTTCAACGAAGAAGCGGTGGCGAGAGCTATTGCGGCTTCCGGAATTCCGGTAATCTCCGCAGTAGGTCACGAAACGGATTTTACGATCGCAGATTTCGTTGCCGACCTGCGCGCGCCCACGCCTTCCGCCGCCGCCGAACTGGTCGTCCACCGCAAGCAGGACTTCATTGCGGAGCTGGAAAATCGCGCCCGCCACATGGCCCAGATGATCCGGCTACAACTCTCCGAAGCCCGGCAGCGGCTGACGGAACTGCGCATGCACCACGCCTTTCAGACGGTCGCGACCAGGATTGCTGAAAGGGCACAGCAGGTGGACGACGGCGTCGCATCGCTGGATCGTTCGATGCGCTCCCGGTTGAATGAGGCCAGGCAGGAATGGCTGCGGGCTTCAGCCGGGGTGGTTAGATACGATTTCCGACGGCTCTTGGGCTTGAAGCGCGCCGCTTGGGACGACCGCTGGGGGCGATTTGATTCTGCTCTCCGTCGCTTCCTGACGGAGAGACAAACACGGCTGGCGCACGTGGAGGCCATTCTGAAGGAGCGGAACCCGCTGGCGCTCCTTCAGCGGGGATACTCGGTAACTCGAGACGCCGCAGGCAAAATCGTTCGTGACGCGGAGGCGGTAGGTCTGGGCAGCGACATTTCGATTCGGCTGGCGCGAGGGGAGCTTGAGGCCACGATTAAAGGCAGGAAGTTGTAGGGGCGAGCCTTCTGGCCGCCCTCAGGCAGCCACGGGGGGTGCCCGAGAAAGTTCGGCCAAAAGCGGCTCTTTTACTCATAGCGCAAGGCCACGATGGGGTCGAGCCGGGCGGCCTTCATGGCTGGCCAGAGTCCGAAGAACAGGCCTATGCTCGTGGCGACGGCAAAGCCCGCCACGACGGACCAAAGCGGGACGGTGGAAGGCAAGCCAGGGATGAGCAGTCGGATCATTAAGCTCAGCAGCCAGCCTACAACAATTCCCAATAGTCCGCCCGAGCCGGTGAGCACGATGGCTTCCAGCAGGAATTGCCAGATGATGTCGCGACGGCGCGCGCCGATGGCCTTCCGCACTCCAATCTCGCGCGTTCGCTCCGTGACCGAGACCAGCATGATATTCATTACCCCTATGCCCCCCACTAGCAGGCCAATCGAGGAAATCACCACCATCACCAGGGCCACGGTGCCGATAATGGCGCGAAAGTCGGAAATCAGCGACTCCGCCGTCGAGATCCCGAAATTGTCGGGATCGGAAAGTTTCACATGGCGGCGGCGACGCAGCAAGCCGCGCACTTCATCCTGCGCCGCATCCATTCTTCCACGGTAGACCAGGGCGCTGAGGAAGTGATCTTTAGCGTCGGGGTAGAGCTTCTTGTAGGTCCAGTAGGGTATGAAGATATCATTATCATCGGGACTGTCTCCCAGGACACCCTTGTACTTTTGGAGCGTGCCGATGACTTCGAGCGCATGTCCGTCCACGACCATCTCTTTGCCGACCGGGTCGTCGGGCTTGAACAGGCGTTCCACCACATTGTTGGCAATAACCACCACATCGCGGCGGTGAAGGTCGTCTGCCTGCGTGAGAAAGCGGCCGTCCGCCAACTCCGAATTCGACAGCGCCATGTAATTCGCATCCACGCCCATGAACTGTGCGCCCGCCATCTCGCGACCCTTGTAGCGCGCCGTGGAGGGTGGCAGGCCAAAGTTACTGATCTGCTGGAAGAGGGCTACCGACACTTCCTGGACGGACGGGCATTGCTCTTTGATCGCCTGCGCGTCTTCAAAACTGAGGGGTTTGCGCAGCCGCTCCTCGCGGGTCAGGCGGTGCGGCGTCCCCATCTGAAGCTTGTAAATCCAAAGCACATTGGTGCCGTACTGCTCGGCGACCTGCACCAACTGGGCATCAAGTCCCTGGATGATGGAGGCCACGGCGATCACCGTAGTGGTGCCGATCAGGACGCCTAACACCGTGAGAAACGCCCGGAACTTGTGCGTGCGCAGAGTGTCGAGCGCCAGCACCAGGTTCTCGCCGACGGCTCGCCAGTAAGTCATCATGCTATTTCTCCGCTCGCAGCGCCTGGATGGGATCAAGCGCAGCCGCCCGCATCGCCGGATAGATCCCAAAGAAAAGCCCGACCAGAGTTGACAGGGTGATCCCCACGATTACCGCGCTCAACGGCACCGCGGCAGTGAAAACCTGCGCCACCAGCCAGGCGATGAGGTAGGCAAGGAGTACCCCCGCCGTGCCGCCGGTAAAAGCCAAGGCCGCGGCCTCGATTACGAACTGCCAGAGGATATCGCGCCGCCGCGCCCCCACCGACTTACGGATCCCTATCTCATGCGTGCGCTCGGTGACGGTCGCCAGCATAATATTCATAATCACAATGCCGCCCACCACCATGAACACAGCCACGACGCCGATGGTGACGGCAAAAATGCTGCCGGTAAGGTTTTTCCACGCGTTCATCAGCGTTTCGGAGGCGTTGATGCCGAAGGTGTCGTCGTCGTGGTAGGGGGTGTGGCGGCGCGCCCGCATCAGGACTTCGGTCTCATCTTCGAGTTCCATCATGTGTTTCGAGTCGGGCGCCTTGATAAAAACGATGAGTTCCAGGCGCGGCATGTAAAGGTCGCGGAAAGTGCCGAGCGGGATAAAGACGAAATTGTCCTCGCTGATGCCAAACGCGGAGCCCACCTTGTCCGCCACGCCAATGATGCGGAAGCTCTGCCCACCCACCAGTAATTCCTTGCCAATTGGATCGACCGCCGGAAAGAGCTTATCCACGATGTCCTGGCCAATAAAACAGACCCGCTCGTTGTGGCGGTAGTCCTGGTCCGAAATGTAGCGGCCGTAAAGCGCCTTTTCCCTGCCGATGTCGACATGGCTGGGAGTGATCCCCATCAGCGTTACTTCATCGATCGAGTGTCCCTCGTAGCGCGCCTGGGGCCCGGGATTCAGTTGGGCGATGGCGCTCATGGCTTCATAGCCGGGCAGCGTCTCCCGCAGATACTGGTATTCCTCGATGCGGACAGGCTTGTTGCGCCTCAATGCTTTCAAATAGCTGTCGTAGCCCTGCGCCCACTTGAACTCAAACAGCACGAAAGTGTTGGTGCCCAGATTAGCGATCTTGGTCGCAATGTAGACGTTCATGCCGTTCACCACCGACATCACGACAATGAGAGTGGTGGTTGCGATGACGACACCAAGTAGAGTGAGAAAGGAGCGCAGCTTATGGCTGCGGAGTTCACCAAGAGCATTCCAGAAGGCTTCGCGAACCGCAACCCAGAAACTGGTCTGTGATCGCAGTGGCGCTCGCGACTCGGCAATGGCAATCCGGGCTTGAGTGACGGCGGCCACGTTGGCAACTTTCATTCTGCTCTTTGGCGAGAGGCTACTTACCGCAATAACGGGGCTCGATCGCCTTGTTCGCAAAGTCCCCAAGGCCCGATGATCGATAGTTGACACCAACAGGCTGAGCAAGTAAGCCCACTGAGTCACACCCAGTCATGCTACACCTAGATTACGCTCGGGTCTTAGCAAAAGTTTCCGGGGAGAAGTATTTCAGGGTTAGGCGTGGATCAACCGCTTGATTCTTCACTTTTTGTCGCCTTTCGAACCTAAAGCTCGGCGGCGGGCGTAAAAATGTCGCTACAGCTTATATCCGATCTTACGCAGGAATACTTTGCGGACGTTGATATCGGCTTCGGTCTCGATGCCCCTCGTCTTCACGCCATCGATGACGCCCAGGATGCCTCGACCTTGTTCTGTCTCGGCGACTACGACCTCGACGGGATTGGCGGTGGCGCAAAAAAAACCACACACTTCGGGCACCGTCTTAAGGGTGTTCAGGATGTTGACGGGAAAGCCGCCGTCCATAAAGATGATGAAGCAATGGCCGCAAGACAGCGCCAGGGCATTCTTTTGCGCAAGCTCGATCAGGCGCGGGTCATTGCCGGAGTGGCGTACCAGGGCGGGACCCGACGACTCGCAGAATCCGATGCCGAATTTCATTCCGGGAACAGTTTGAACTATAGCTTCATGGAGGTCCTCGACGGTTTTAATGAAATGCGACTGGCCAAGGATGAAGTTCATGTCCGCAGGTTTTTCAATCGCGACGGTTTTGAGTTCCATGGGTTGCTCCATCGACCGACTAAGCAGATGACGTAGGACTCTACTCTTCCGATACTTTCAGTACAGCGAGGAACGCTTCCTGCGGAATATCGACCCGGCCCACGCGCTTCATTCGCTTCTTGCCCTCTTTCTGTTTTTCCAGCAGCTTGCGCTTGCGCGAAATGTCGCCCCCGTAGCACTTGGCCAGGACGTTCTTCCGCATGGGCGGAACGTTTTCGCGCGCGATCACTTTTGATCCGATGGAAGCCTGAAGCGCAACTTCAAACATCTGGCGGGGAATAAGCTTGCGCATCTTCCCGCACAGCACGCGGCCGCGCGGAAAGGCCTGATCGCGGTGGGTAATGAAGGAAAGAGCATCCACCGGCTCTCCGGCCACCAGAAAATCCACCTTCACCAGGTCGGAGACCCAGTAGCCGGCAAAATGATAATCGAGCGACGCATAGCCGCGCGACACGGACTTCAGCCGGTCGTAGAAATCCAGGACGATTTCGTTCAGAGGAAGCTCGTAGGTAAGCAGGACGCGCTTGGGCGAAACGTACTCGAATCCTTTTTGCACGCCCCGCTTCTCCTCCAGCAGTTTGAGAATGCCGCCCAGGTATTCGTCCTGGGTGAAGATCTGCGCACGGATAACAGGTTCTTCAACCTTTTCGATGTCGCCGGCAGGCGGGAACTTGGTGGGCGTGTGCACGTCCAGGATTTCACCTGTCTTGGTGGTGACACGGTAGCGGACGCTTGGGGCGGTAGTGATGAGGTCGATGTCGAACTCGCGCTCCAGGCGTTCCTGGACGATTTCCATGTGCAGCAGGCCGAGGAAGCCGCAGCGAAAGCCGAAGCCCAAGGCCTCGGAGTTCTCCGGCTCGTAGAAAAGCGAGGAGTCGTTGAGGCGCAGCTTTTCAAGCGCATCGCGCAGCGTTTCGTAGTCGCTTGCGATCACGGGATAGAGCCCCGCGAATACCATCGGCTTGATTTCCTCGAAGCCGGGCAGAGGCGCGGCGGCGGGCCGCGCGTCGTCTGTAATCGTATCGCCGATGCGCGTATCGGAGATGCGCTTGATGTTGGCGACGACGAAACCCACTTCACCGGCCTCGAGCCGTTCCACGCGGACCGGCTTCGGCGTCATCACGCCCATCTCCTCAACCGTGTAGACTTGGTTGTTCGACCAGAGGCGAATATGCATGCCGACGGTCAAGACGCCCTGGACAATGCGGCTGAGCACCACCACCCCCCGATAGCTGTCGAACCAGGAATCGAAGATGAGCGCCTGGAGTGGCGCTTCCGCCGAGCCACTCGGCGCCGGCACGCGCGCCACGATGGCCTCCAGCACTTCATTCACGCCGGTGCCCTGCTTGGCGCTGATCATCAGGGCCTCGTTGGGATCGAGGGCCAAGGCGTGTTCAATTTGCTGCTTGGTGGCATCGACATCTGCGCCTGGCAGGTCGATCTTGTTGATGACCGGGATGATCGCAAGTTTGTTGTTCAGAGCGAGTTGCGCGTTGGCCAGGGTCTGGGCTTCGACGCCCTGGGAGGCGTCGATCACCAGCACCGCGCCCTCGCAAGCGGAGAGGCTACGCGAAACCTCGTAGGAGAAATCGACGTGGCCGGGGGTGTCGATCAGGTTCAACTGGTACTGGCTGCCATCGCGCGCATTGGTAGTGGAGACGGACGGCGTGCGCCTTGATGGTGATGCCCCGCTCGCGCTCCAGGTCCATCGTGTCGAGCACCTGGGCAGACATTTCGCGTTGCGAAAGCGCGCCTGTGATCTCCAGCACACGGTCGGCCAGTGTAGACTTGCCGTGGTCAATGTGAGCGACAATCGAGAAGTTGCGAACGTGACGTGCGTCCGTAATGTGTAACCCTTTTTATATAACCCTTTGAAAATCTAGCAAAAGCGCGATAACCTGTCAAACTTGGAGTTGATTCAATAGAGGGGGTCATTCCCACTTATGCGGGTATGACAGTACCAAGCGGGACGTACGCATTCTTCCGGGGGACAGGGCTATGGCTTTCGAGAATCTACTTTACGAAAGGCACAACGGAATCGGATATGTGACCGTCAATCGTCCCGAGAAGCTCAACGCCCTGAACCGGAAAACCATGGACGAGTTGCAGGACTGTTTTCAGGAGATCGAACCTGACGATGAAGTGCGAGTGGTCATCCTTAGCGGGGCGGGCGAAAAGGCGTTTGTAGGAGGCGCGGACATCAACGAATTGGCTGTTCAGACTCCCGTGGAAGGCAAAGAGATGTCCGTGCGCGGGCAGAAGATACTGGACCTGATCGAGCATCTGGGCAAACCGGTGATTGCTGCCGTCAACGGCTATGCCCTGGGAGGAGGTTGTGAACTGGCGCTGGCGTGCACCGTGAGGATTGCATCAGAAAATGCGCGCTTCGGGCAGCCGGAGGTCAAGCTTGGACTCATTCCGGGCTACGCGGGCACTCAGCGTTTGCCCCGGCTGGTTGGCAAAGGGCGCGCTTTGGAAATGATGCTGAGCGGAGAGCCCGTTAGTGCCGCCGAGGCCTATCGCATCGGGCTGGTCAACCAAGTCGTGCCGGCGCAAGACCTTATTGCCGCCGCCGAGAAGCTCGCGCAGAAAATCCTGGCCAATGCACCCCTGGCGGTGAAGTTCGCGCTCGAAGCTGTGAACCATGGTTTCGAAATGAGCCAAGCGGAGGGTCAGTTCCTGGAAGCAAATCTCTTCGGATTATGCTGCACGACGGCGGACATGAAGGAAGGCACGCGAGCGTTCCTGGAGAAGCGGCCAGCGCGATTTACAGGCAAGTGATCGAAGAGCGAAATTCGAGAATCGAAATTCGAAACACGAAAACGACACGACCTAGCCATGAGCTCACGTAGAAAATCCCGCGAATATGCCATGCAGATGCTCTATCAATGGGAAATCTGCGGCTATACTCCCACCCAGGTGGCGGCAGGCTTTTTCGCCAACCAGAAAGCGGATGCTGAAGAGGAGGGTTTTGCCCGCAATCTGTTCGAAGGCGCTGTGGCGAATATCGACCAGCTCGACGGCGTGGTTCGTGCGCATTCCGAAAACTGGCGTTTAGAGCGCATGGCGTCCGTGGACCGCAACATCTTGCGGGTCGCGCTTTTCGAACTCCTCTACCACCCACAGACTCCCGCAGCCGCCGTGATCAACGAGGCGCTGGAGATCGCCCGGCGTTTTTCCACAGTGGATTCCGTGGACTTCGTCAATGGTGTCTTGGACGGCATCCGCAAGAAGCTTCCATTGCAAGAGTCGAAGCCTGAATGAAGGGATATCCGGTAACCCTGTCATTCCGAGCGAAGCGAGGAATCCTGCTCTGCCCAGAAATGGAACAGTGGACGTTTTTGCGAAAGGAATAGCCAGAGCGAGATTCCTCGCTTCGCTCGGAATGACATGATGTGGGGGCCGTTCAACACGGCGCTACATCTGCCTGCGTGAGAATGCCTCGATCTCCGTGAGCAAGGCTTTAACTTGCTCGGGGGAGGGAGCCTCGGCGTAGAGGCGCAGGACATTCTCTGTGCCTGAAGCACGCACAAGGAGCCAGCCTGAATCGCCAAATCGCATTTTGACCCCGTCCAGGTCGTCTACGGAGGTTACCTTCAGTCCGGCAATCCGCTTGATCTCCCGCCGCCCCACCAGGCGAACAATGCGCTGGGCTACGTCCTTGGAGATTTCCAGGTCTACACGCCCGTAAAAGTGAGGACCGAACTCGTCGGTCAGTTCCTGAACTAACTCACCGAGCGTTCGTCCTCGATCGGCCATCACCTCCGCCAGCAGCAGGGAGTTCAGCAGTCCATCGCGCTCCGGAAGATGTCCTCGAATGCCGATTCCCCCGCTTTCTTCGCCGCCAATCAGCACGTCGCGGGTGAGCATCAGCTCGCCGATGTACTTGAATCCAATGGGTGTGACGTGCAGGGGAAGACCGTATTTCCGGGCCAACTTGGTTACCATTTCCGTGCTGGAAAACGACTTCACCACCTCGCCGCGCAGCCCCAGGTCTGCTGCCAGGTGTTTGAGAAGGATGGAGAAAATCTTATGAGAATCAATGAAAGTTCCAGTTCGGTCCATCGCCCCCACTCGATCAGCGTCACCATCGGTGGCGAGACCTGCATCGTAGTTGCCCTCCACCACGGCTTGGCGAAGCCCCCCGACGTGCGGTTCGATCGGCTCGGGATTCATGCCCGGGAAGAGAGGGTTGAGTTCCCCATGGATTTCCCGGTGAGGAATCTCCGCCTCGTCAAACAGGTGGGCCAAGCATCCGCGCCCGGCGCCATACATCGGATCGATGACAAACCGCCGGCCTGAGGATCGGATTCGTTCAAGATGAACCAGTTCCTTGAGTCGTTCCAGGTACGGAGCCACGAGGTCCGCGGTTTGGATGTCGGCCGGCTTACGTTTCCGCGGCCGGGCAGTCGAGCGGTCCAGGCGGCGAAGGTGGAGTTCGATTCTGCGTAGGATCGACGGGGGCGCGGAACCGCCATAGGGCGCCTTGAACTTCAATCCATTCCAGCGATAGGGATTGTGGCTGGCCGTTATCATGATGGCCCCGGCAGTCTGCCTTGCGACGACGGCATAACTGACCGCGGGCGTGGGAGTGGCGCGGTCCGCCAACAGCACGGGGATGCCCCAAGCCGCCAAAGTTTCACTCGCATGCCTGGCGAACTCAGCGGATAGGAAACGAGTGTCGTAACCCACCACGAGGCCCTTGGCCGCGTCGCTATCTTCGCAGACGTACTGGGCGATCGCTTCGCTGACGCGGCGCACGTTCGCGAACGTGAAATCCTCAGCGATTACAGCCCGCCAGCCATCTGTTCCGAATTTGATCTTGTCCACTTTGGCCTCTTGATCGACAGAGTCATTCCGGGCGAGATCCCTCGCTTCGCTCCCTCGAAAGTCTGTCATTCTGAGCGAAGCGAAGAATCTGCATTAGTTCGCCTCGGACCGGAGCTGCAGATCCTTTGCTTCGCTCAGGATGACAACGACTATCATCTCCGTGGGGGCCGAAGGGCTATCCCCGATCGAATTGACAGGGTTTTCAGGACCATCGTGCGCAGAGGTCTTACAGCAAATCATCCCGACCGATACGTTCGAGTTCCTGAACCGCCTTCCCAACGTCCTGCGATCGCTCGCGCGCGCATACCAGCAGCGCATCATCGGTCTCGACGACGACCAGATCATGAACCCCGACCGTAACCACAAATTTCTTGGGCGAAACTACCATGTTACGCTCTGAATCGAGGCTGAACCCGGCGCCGGACCGGACATTCCCTTCTGAGTCCTGCCGGCTTAGCTCGTACGCAACCGCCCAGCTTCCCATGTCGTTCCATCCGATATCCGCAGGCACCGCGTAGATATCCGAGATCTTTTCCATCAGCGCAAAATCAATGGAGATTTTTTGGAACTTGGGGTAGAGCCGGGGGAAAGCGCTCGAGCGAATTCCTCCGGCGTCGGCAATCTGCTTTACCAGACCTGCCATCTCAGGCTGGAAGCGCTGGAAGTTCTCGATCAGCGTCGCAGCCTTCCAAATGAAAATGCCGCCGTTCCAAAGATACCTTCCTGAGGCGACGTAGCGCCGCGCCACCGCGAGCGCCGGCTTCTCCGTGAACTTATCAACCCGGAAAACTTCATGCCCCGCCTTTCGGGGTTGCCTCCGGCCCAGGCGAATGTATCCGTAGCCGGTTTCAGGCCGCGTCGGTTTCAGGCCCAGGACCACCGATCGTTCCGGCTGAGACGCCACGTGGCAAGCCGTAGCGAGCAGGCCGCGAAAACGCGCCGGCTTATTGATGATCTGATCGGAAGGCAATACGACCATAAGACCTTCCGGGTCTCGCCGCGCGATCTCTTGCGCCGCGAGGGCCAGCGTGGGAGCAGTGTTCCGGGAAGCCGGCTCGCCGATAATCTGACTAGCAGGAAGGCGCGGCAAAAGCCGCCGAATAGTTCGCAATATCGGCGCACCAGTGAAAATGTAGATCCTGTCCAAGGGGATGAACGGTTGGAGGCGCGCCACCGTTTGTTCGAGAAGCGAGCGCCCGCCGAACAAGTGCAACAGTTGTTTGGGGTGCCGCCGGCGGCTCAGGGGCCAGAAACGCGTGCCGCTTCCCCCTGCCATGACGACGCCATAGGCATGTTCAAACACTGAATCTATCGCCATATTCACACATCAAAGACAACCTTCGCGATGTCTTCTGGGGGGATGTTGTGAGCCGCGAGCGGACGCCTGAAGTCCTGCACGAGGTTGGGAACGTAATACTTCAGGAGGCGCGTTGTTTGGAGGGGAGCGAACCTGTAGGCTCCCGCTGCCGGAGGGATGACCCATGTTTCCCCCGTCCGGTAGCCCAACCAGCCCGCGGTGTTCTCGAGAACGTCCTTCGCCCTGCAGGACAGAATAAACCTCCACTCGTTGCGGTGAACTCTTGAAGGTCGCTTTCTTGCGCAGGAACATTTCCTCGAGTGCGAAGTAACGGCACGCCGCAACGTACCGCCGAGTTCCGAAGGGCTCCTGGAATTCCCACCGGGGCAGGCGGCACAGAGGAGGCAGATCTTCCTTTAAAACGTCCATGCCCTTTGCCAAATGGAGAGGACGAGGCTTCCCGTCCAGGCCAAGTCTGCCATAGTCGTCAAGGCGGTAGGTGAGATCCGAATTCTGTTCGACCTCGAATAGAACCAGCCCGGGACCAAGAGCATGGACTGTGCCCGGCGGTAGGAAGACGGATTCATCGGCCTTGGGGCGATGGCGAATGAGGAGGTCCTTCGACGTTCCCTTTTCGAAAGCTGATTTCAGAGCTTCCCGAGTGACTCCAGGCTTAACTGCCACGAGGATTTCCGCTTTCGGATCGGCTTGGACGATATGCCACATCTCACACTTGCCGACATTCCCCGGATCGTGGACGCGCGCGTAGTCGTCATCGGGATGAACCTGCACCGAAAGCCAGTCGCTCGTGAAGATGTATTTGGCGAGCAGGGGGAAACGCGCCCCCTCCCAAGCGCGCCCATGAAGTGCCGGTCCGTACTTTTCGGAGGCTTCCGCCAGTGTAAGGCCTGAGACGGGGCCATTCAGGAAGCGTGAGGTGTCGTCGTTGGACCAAACTTCACCGATCAGTTCGCCGGGCTTACTCGCGCCCCTCGAGATCTCCGTTTTTCGGGAAGCCGGAAGGTCATTCTCTTCCTGCGCTGAGTATATGGGCGCGAGATCCTCCCGGCCCCAGATCTTCGGTTTGAAAACTGTGGAAAGCTGAAGAGGTGTGTTCAGCGTGGACATGTTTCATTCATATCTTGGCGAAGAACGCAGCCATACGTCGCAACCCCTCGTTGATATGTTCCATTGAGGTTGCGTAGGAGATGCGGATGTGCTCGTCCGTTCCAAAGGCGGTTCCGGGAACAACAGCCACGTGCGCTTCTTCGAGCAAGCGCTCCGCCAATACGGAAGTGTCGCCCAAACCGTCCTTCTTAAGATAATAACCGACATTCGGATAGGCGTAAAAGGCGCCGTGGGGAGGAATACAGCGGAGGCCCGGTATCGATTTCAATCCCTCCATGAGACGATCCCGCCGGCGGCGATACTCCGCCAGCATCGCGTGCACTGCTTCCTGCGGCCCCTCGATGGCCGCCAGCGCGGCCTTCTGCGCAATGGAATTGGGGTTCGAGGTCGAGTGGCTCTGGAGCTTCAGCATGTTGGCCAACAGCCGGGCCGGACCTAACGCAAATCCGACCCGCCACCCGGTCATAGCATACGTTTTGGAAAAGGAATCGACAATCAGCAGGTGTTCACGTTCTCTCGAGGACCCGAGCGAGAACGGCTTGCGCCCGTCGTAGACGAAATGGCAATAGCATTCGTCTGAAATCAGAAGCAGGTTATGGCGGACGGCCAACGCCAGGATCTTCTCCATCTCCCCGGGCGGAACTACGGCGCCGGTGGGGTTGTGCGGCGAGTTCACGATGATAAGCCGGGTCTTGGGGGTGATCAGCTTTTCGATGGCTCTGGCGTGCACGGCGAAGTTCTCGCTCTCACTGGTCTCCAGCAAAACGGGCTTGGCGCCTTCGTACTTGATGAGTTCAAGGAACGTTACCCAGTATGGTACCGGCAGGATGACCTCATCGCCTTCGTTCAGCACCGCGGACATCGCTTCAAAGATCGCCTGCTTTCCTCCCACGGTCACCAGGCACTCCTCAACCGCGTAGTTCGACCCGTAAGACTTCGCGTGGTGCTCCACTAGGGCTTGCCTCAGCTCCAGGATACCGCCCGTCGCCGTGTACTTGGTGAAATTATCATTGATGGCGCTGATGGCAGCTTTCTTGATGTGGTCCGGCGTGGGGAAATCCGGCTCACCGGCGCCGAAGTCTGCCAGCCCCGCATCTTTGACCTTCAGCTTTTCCGCCTTTTGCAGGACGGTGGCGATAGTCGAAACCGAAATCCGGGAAATGCGCTCGGAAAGCCGCACTTCAACCTCCTTTAGATTTTGTCCTGAAAAACCTTCTGATGAAGCCGATCCTCGACTAGAGGGGGCACCAAGTCTTTCACGGATCCCCCGTTCTGGAAAATCTCTCTAACCAGGCGGGAACTGATGTAGTTGTAAGACTCGGCAGGCACTAGGAAAACGGTCTCGAGGCTCGGCTCGAGCTTGCGGTTCGTCATGGCCATCTGGAGTTCGTATTCATAGTCGGTGAAGGCGCGGATGCCGCGCAGAATGATCCCCGCGTTCTTCTCCTTGGCGTAACCCACCAGCAACCCCCCGAATGTCTCCACGGAGACATTGGGCATTTCACGAGTGACTTCTTGCAGCATCTCGACGCGTTCCTTAACGGTGAAGAGCGGCGCCTTATCCGGGTTTGTCCCCACCGCAACAATCAATCGTCCAAAAATCCGCCGCGCTCGCTCGATGATGTCGAGATGACCTTTGGTGATCGGATCGAAAGAACCGGGATAGATCGCTAGATTTTCGGGCATAGACTATTGGGTAAACCGCGCCCCTGACGACAGAACCTAAGAGAGTTATTTTAACGGTCGAGGTGGGGGTTGTAAACCGGAATCTACGACCCTACGTCGTTGGCACCATCCGGCCTTTTGCTTCGTTGGACTTGTTAGCGTGGCAGGAGCGGCAGAACTGTGCTGCGCTGTTGCTGGTCGCGGAACTTCCGGGGTTGTACCAGCCACGCACAAAGAAGCGCGTCGGCTTCACCGCCCCATTCGGAGTGCTGAAATAGGGCATGTCGTGTTGGTCGTGGCAGGTGGTACAGGTGATCCATGATTTGCTGGTCACTGTTATGCCGTTGACTGTTGACCCGGGGACTTTAACCAGATGATTCAACGGTCCGTCGCCGCCGGTCACATCGAAGTAGTCGGCGACGAAGGCTCTCCCTTTAGGGCCCGCGAAGGAGATGGAGCCGTCCGCGTTTACGGAGCAGTCCCACTCCTTTTTTCCGCCGCAGGAAATGGTTGCGGTAGGCCCCACCGGATGGCTGTTCAAATAACTTCCGACCGTTGATTCTTCGTGTCCGACCAGCGTGGGAGGATTGAAGGTCTTCCCGCCGATGCTAACGGTCTCGACGGTCGTGCCCTTCATCATATCGCTCGTCGCCAGGTTGCCGTCGTGGCAGCTAAGGCAGGCAACAAGGTCCAAGTAGCCGTCTCCTGAAAGGGACGGGGCACCTGCGCGGCCGGTGTCCGGCACCGTGGCGGCATCGGCGCCGAGCGGATGATTTGCAAACGTCAGGGATATCCCATAGTGAGGGGATAGATCCTGACCCCAGAGTGCAGAACGGCCGTTACTTTTGGAGGGCTTGGTCAGGCTTTCGGGCACGCCGTTGTGGGGCGTGTGGCAAGCCACGCATCCGCGGCCATACACGTTGTGCGCTCCGAGCACGTCTTGCGTCGGGGACATCACCTGTGCAGCGGCGACTTCCGCCGCGCAGAGAATCACGAAGAGCGCAACCGCGAATTGCTTCCCACCTGACAGTTCCTCAAGTCGTTGCGGTGATCTGCGCCGGACCTGCAATGCCGTGCATTCCTTCAAGTACAGCCTGCTGCATGAAGACCGAGCGACAGTACGCATGATGCGTTTCATCCTGCACCTCCAACCGCACCCTTTGGACCTGGCGTGCTCCACCGAGTGGTTTATCGGCGGCATTCTAGTAGACTTGAGGGCGATTGTACACAGTACGAAAGTTATGTTCTTAAACGGCGTGAAAGGAGATGAGAGTTTGCGGTGGCGGAGAGGGTGGGATTCGAACCCACGCCCCCGGTTATGCCAACGTAAGTTATTGAAACTGCGTACCGCTAGTACCGCACAAACCGCACAAATGGCAGGGTTCACACACAAAACACACACACGTTTTTCGGCCTGGATTTTGGCAGTAGTCCACCGGGGCGGGACGGGTTTACAAGTTTCTTGGGTCTTAATTGACACGAGTTTATGCCTCCGGTCGAATCTGTCCCATCCGCCGCGACCTTCAGGCTCGCGGGCGAAGGAAGCTCCGACCGAACCACCAACTCTGCTTGCTGAACATTATTGTCAACGACCACCGGCTCTCACTTTTCGGGCTGCACCGGTTGAAGAGCCTCCGAAGAGCGGGGACTCCTCGCTCCTGAATAAGGCACTCGCATGGGCGGGAGAATAGCGGGCAAGGAGTGCCTTCCTTCAGGCGGCCGCTCGGCGGCGTCCGGTCGGAACGAAGACAATCTTGACCTCTCTGTCTAAGGCTGTGGCGACCCGCCGAAGCATCGAAAGTGAGTGCCCCTCATAATCGGCATCCTCAAGGCGGCAAATGACGGAAGCGGTCGTTCCCACCTTGGCTGCGAGTTGGCGCTGGCTGAGACCAGACCGGCTTCGGAGCTTGTAGATCTGGCTTGCGACATCAGCCGCGGACAGATCCTCCTCGAAAGCAGCAGCCAACTCTCGATCCGCGCCGACATAGCGGTCATACGCGTACTGCAAACCTTTCGAATTGAATCGCCGCTTGTTGTTCATATGCTACCCCCTGGCTTAAATGTGTGAGCAGCCGGGTTCAGTTCAAAGGCCGATTTAGCTCGGATTGCCTTTTCGATCTCCCGCGCGGGCAACTCACGTTCTTTCCCCACACCGTGCGTTACAACCACGGCCTTCCTTCCGTGGAAGAAGTACAGCATCCGGTAGTGAACTCCCTGGTAGCTCGCCCGCAACTCGTAGATTCCATCTCGGAGGAAATCCGCCTCCGGACGCCGAAGTTCGTGCCCCAAGTCCTCCAGCCGTTTGAGCCGCACAAGGCACTTTAGGCGGGCCTTTTCCGAAAGGACATCTAGCCATTCGATCAGAAGCGGCGTTTTGCCTTGGGCGTCCTGGTAGAGGATAACCTCAACTGCCGGCATGTTGCCTCCAGTGCATGTTCGCATTATTGCGAACGGCTGTCAACCCGTTTTTTCCACCCGTCTTTTCCAGTACCTCTTCCAACAGGACCAGATTAGGCTGCGGGCCGCGTTAGCGACCCCGCAGCCGCTTTGAGCGGCTCACAATCAAAAGCCCCCAACTTCGCCGGGGGATACTTACTGTCGTTGGGCGCCACGGACGATGACAAATTCGCCTGAAGTCACTCGTACGCTTAGGCAGAACTGGAGATTCTCCGCATTTTTGAAACTCCAAACCAATTCAAAGGTATTCGAGGCTTCCTTTGGCTGGCCGTCGGCTTCTTGCTACTGGCGGCTGCTTTAGGAAGCGCAGCCTATATCGTCGCTCACCTTTTTAAATGTTTGTGAGCGGGCCAGTTCGGACGAGACTTCTCTCATGCCATACCAGCTCAAGGCTCCTAATCCTCCTTCTTTCGGTTCCGTTTCGAAGACAACACCCGCCAGGGCTTCCAGCGCTGAAAACAAAGGTCCGGACAAATGCTCCATACTGGTTGGCACGCGCGTGCCCCACAGTCAAATCCCGCATTAGGGCTTAGCCTACTCGGGGAGTAACAATTCCAGATTCTTCAACCACGAGCAGGGATTGGAATCGTGGATAGTGCGACCTAGGAAGCCGAGCTTCTCGGCAATGTTGCCCCGGTTCCTTCGGATGTCCTCCTTGGAGCTTTTGATGTAAACGGCAAGGAAGGCTTCCATGCTCGAGGACTTGGAAAACAGGTACGTCGCGTGACCAAGTTGCGGCGTCTCGACTGCAATCCCTCCCGGAAGGTCGAAAATATACTCGCCGCGAAACAGATAAAGCTGCCGCGCTCGCCGAGAAAGCTGCTGGTAAAAGAACGGATCGAAGTCGGGTCTCCAGTTGATCTGAGCGATATCGAAGTCGCCGGGGATGCCGAGGTCCCAACAAAGGCGGCGCAGTTGTTCCCTTTCCATCGGCTCACACTCGATGCGGGCACGGATTTGGCCCAAGGCGTCCGAAAACTTGCCAAACCGATGGTGGCTCCTGCGAGCTGTCTCAATTTGGTCGGTGAAGTCGGGCGGAATCTTCACGCGGATGCGGCTTGGCAATCCGGTCTCCCACTTGACCAGGCTCCAATGACCATTCCGGCGACGGTACTTGCCCGTCTGGACGAACGTTCCGTGCAAGTCGACCTTGGCCCCCAACAGGTGTCTCCACCGGTTCCAAGTGGCGTCCCATCTGATCGGCATCACTGACTGATCGACCGTGACCTCGAGTTTCCGCCGGACATCGCGGTAGATGGCATGATCCTGGTAAAAGTCAAAATTCCGCAACGGTGCGTGGAATCGGCGCTCCCAGTGCTCGGGCTGGAAAGACAGGATTTGGGCAGCGAAGAATGTCTGGCCATCGCGCGAGCGCTCTCCCGCCATCAGAATTGAACCAAATCCCCCATACGGAAAGACTGCCGGCGCTGTGGAATCCTTCAACAGCGAGTCATAGCAAGCCCTTAGTTCAGGTTGCGCCAGGATGTTGAAGGCGCGCTCCAACGTAGCGCTGTCGCGGTTGGAAGCGCCAGCAGCACGGAACTCCAATTGTCTGAGGCTGAAGGCTACTCGCAGTTCAGCGAGCGAGGCGTTGGGAGTGATCCGCAGAACGTCATACAGACTCGTCTGGCGTTCCCAGGGCTGTCGCCGTGTGGCGACGTAGAAGTAGTCGCGAATGACATTGCAAAACAGATGGATAGAGGAGATGCCCAGCCGTCCCGTTGGGACCTCGACTCGCACGTAAAGTCGCTCTCGCTTATCGGACTTGGGCGGCGCCGCATAACTGATGGGAGCCTGGTAGAGATCACGACCCCGCCCGCCGGACGAGGGCTTGCGGACGTAGATTTCAGTTCCTGCTTCGGCGGACTCAGCAGGCAAAGGGAAGTTGATTTCGTCGCGGGGCCGAATATGGGCACCCAGGGAATTGGATAGGAAGATAGTGGCACCATCATTAAGGTGGCAGAGCGTCTTTTCGCGTTCCCGCTTGGCCTCCGAGACTACGCGACTGAGGATCACATTGGCGCTCTCACTTGAGGGTTGAATGGACGCTTCCATACCGAGTGCAGAATAGCCAGTTGGTTCGTTTCCGTCAAATGACCCCTAGATTCGGGTGCTGGAACTAAGCGCGACGAGCGCAACTTCTACTCACCCAACGCGAAAGGAGATAGCGGAACAGTAAAAAGGCCCTTAAGTGGCCTTTTTGTGGTTCCAGTCACAACACCTGTGACTTTACCCATAACTTGGCCGCAGTTGGAAGCATAAATTGGCCGGAGGACGATAGAAGGGCTTTGTTTTCAATGCGGCTGACTTCAGGCCTTCGGGCAGGTGGAACCATAATGTGGCCGGGAGTACAAATTGGAAGCATAACTTGGCCGTGAGTGCAGGACGCAAGCACGAGTCAACGTCTTTCACGCCCCAGCGATAAGGGCATGGATGGCCGTTGTCCCCGGACTTCAACCTGCAAGGACCCGCAGAAAATCCCAAACAAAGGAGAAAATGGAACCACAAAGTGGCCGAAGTGGCCATTTTATGCTCCCAGTTACAACACCTATGTTGAATAAAGTGATGCTCATTGGATACGTTGGAGCTGACAGCGAGATGAAGTTCACCGCGGCCGGCATACCGGTCGCAAACTTCTCGCTGGCGGTGAAGGAGGTTTACAAGAACGGCGACGGAGAGAAGAAGACCAACACACTCTGGATTCACTGTGTTGCCTGGCGCCGCTGGGCCGAGATCGTTGGCGAGCATGTGAGCAAAGGCAAATTTCTCTATGTTGAGGGAAGGCTCCAGTTACGCGTTTACGAGGATCGCGAAGGTCAGAAGCGCGACGTAACGGAAGTAGTTGTCACCACACTACGTTTCCTCGGTTCGGGCAAGAACGGGAACGGTGCGAGGACAGCTGAGTCCTCGAACGCTGCCGCGCCGGCCGATGAGGCCGATAACCCCTTCAACGAGGCGGGCAGCGAAACCGCCAATCTCGATGTTCCGTTTTAGACGGATTTTCTCCAAAGGGCCAACGTCCGAGTTGCCGACATAACCGGCCAATCTCTGCCCATTCTCAGGGTGTGACAAGTTTGTGGGCTTCGGTGGTGATTTTGGTGAGGCGGTTGGAGAGCCGGTCGAGGCAACTACGGGCAGCACCGGTCGGCAACCCCCGCCGGAACATCTCCAGTGCATGTTGAGCGGCCTGCAAGGAATCGATGACTCCGTCGAGGCCGGTTCGAGTGAGGGCGAAAGATGTTTTCGGCTGGGGAACCAGATGCCGAGGTTTGGAACGAGCCTGTTGGAACTCCCTCTGGAGATCAGTCAGCACCACCTCCACATAGAGCATCGTCATGTCCGGAGAAGTGTGGCCGAGTAACTTCATCAGCGCGGGGAAACTGACCCCGGCGCGCAGCATTTCCGTGGCATAGGTGTGCCTCAATTGGTGCGGGACAATGCGGGTGGAGAGGCCCAGAGAGTGACAGACCTGGTGCAGATATCTGCGGAGTCGACGAATGAGGGCGTTCCTGGTGTGCCGGGCCAAGAGCCAGCCATCGGGAGGCCGCGGATCGCGGAAGCGAAAGAAGCGCAAGCGTTGAATGAGCGTCACCACCACCGCATCCACCGGGACCATCCGTTCGGTTTTGAGTTTGCCGAGCGGCACGTGAACGGCCCACTGATCGGGGCCGGTCGAGCGCAGGCAATCGAAGGATAGATCGGCGCACTCGCCGATGCGCATGCCCGTATGGCGGATCAGCAGAAAGGCGTTACTCTCCCGATCATTACGGCGGACGAACTCCTGCTGCAGAAGTTGATCCTGCTGGGCGGTGAGCGGGCGTGCCAGTCTTTGCGGACGGTGCGGGATGTCTTCGCGACGGATGAGGCGAGCAAGTTGGGGAAGCTGTTCGGTCCAAGCCAGTTCGGTGAGCAGCGGGCGCAGAGCGATGAGCCGCAGGATATAGGAGGAGGTGGCGAGCGGCGGCACCTGCGAGCGCAGATGGGACATCCAGCCGAGCAGGTGGGGCTCGCGGCGCAATTGCTCGAGAGTGTTCACCCCGGGATGGGCGGAGCCGAGATAGCGGAGGAAGTTACGAACGACCCCACGGTAGTGACGACGGCTTTCGGGGCCCAGCCCTGCGCCGAGAGAATCGACGGCGCGGTCGAAGACGGAGGCCAGCGGATGCAGGAGCGGGGGGTGCCGGGCGCGATTCATGAGGAGAGCCTCGGCAGCGGCCGAACTTGCTGCGCCACAGCGCGCGTATACTGCTGGTAGACGTCTTGCGGGGTGATCTGCACGTAGCGCAGCGTAGTCTGGATGTCGGCGTGCCCCATCAACTGCATCAGCGCCGGCAGGCTGATGCCGCCGCGTATCAGGTCGGAGGCAAAGGTGTGCCGAAAGCGATGCGGGTTCGCGAGCTGGATGCCGGTGCGCTGGCGATGGTAGCGAAACAAGGATCGTAAACCGGCCAGGGTCATGCGGGTTCCGCGCGCCGGTCCTTTGAGCGAAACGAAGAGTGCGGCGGTGCCCACTGGGGGCCGTTCCAGCCGGCGATAGTGATCGAGGAGTTGGACGGTTTCCGGCGCCAGCGGCAGGAAACGCAGTTTGTTGCCTTTGCCGCACACGCGCAGCTGCGCCTCCGAAAGCAACACGTCATCCTCATTTAAGCTCAACACTTCAGCCGAGCGTAGTCCTTCGAGGAGCATCAAGCCCACGATGGCCAAGTCCCGCGCCGTGCGGAAGCTGGACCAAAAACGTGCCACCTCGTCTACCGAAAGTGGAACGAGTTGGCGTTTGGGCACTCTCACGCGCAAGCGGCTCATGGCTACCCGCGACCGGCCCACGCCCAGCGGTCCACGACGCAGATAAGCTTGCTGAAAGCCCTGAGCCGTCGGTTCGGGGGCCTCGGGGAACTCATTGCGCAGGGCGCGATCGGCGACGGCGACACGGTCATTGATGGTGGAACCGGAAAAGGGAGGTTGATGGCTGCATTGGAACTTCAGATAATCCAGGAGCGTCGACTTGGTCAGGTCGGCTTCGCGCACGTCCCCGGTATGATGAAGACTCTCCCACCAGCGCACAAAGTGCAGCAGAGCAAAAGCCCAACTGCGCAGCGTGGTATCCGCCACACGGCGGACCCGCTCACGGTCGAGGTAACGATTGACCCAGCCGACCTCCCGGCCGGTTTCATGCTCGACCATGCGAACGGGACTTTGGGCGGGGTTAGGGGTCGGTGCGTGGATGACATGGAACCTCATGCTAGGGCTTCCTCCAAGAGAGATTGGAACTGGCGCGCGTCACCGCCCTGCACGAAGAAGGAGTTGGGATCGTGACCCGACGGCAGGAAGACGCGGCGAGGGGTGATGCCTTGCGCGTGCAGACGATGGGCTAAGATCTGCGCAGCCTGTTGGCCGCTGCCGTTGGCGTCGCTATCGAAGGCGAGATAAACCGTGCGCGGGCGGTCGCACAGTCGTTGAAACTGGTCCGAGGTGAGATGCGTTCCCAACGAACAGGTGGTGTAGCGGAAACCTGCCTGCCACAACACCGCCAGATCGAGCATCCCTTCGACGAGAATCACGCTGGGGAACTGGCGAACCGATTCCCAGGCGACCAAGTCGCCCTTGGAGCCAGGGAGGAAGCGATGGGCGAAGGCGGCGCCGAGGCTGCGGCCGTACAGATTGACGATGCGGCTGTGCTGGTAGCAGGGGAAGAC
>CAVYJG010000007.1:0-211389 GCA_963768695.1 uncultured Acidobacteriota bacterium
GCGGATTGTGGCCAACTAGCTGAATCTAGAGTCGTTTTGAAAACATTGTTGACTTTCGGGCTTATTTTTCATAGATTGCGCTCCGCTCGGGTGCGGGATGCTCCTACGGGAAAGCCGGACGCTCCACCGATCGTTGAGTTCTCAAGGAAGGTTCTTGAGTGTACGCCGACAGGCGATTCGCGACGTTGATCGTGATTCGATATCACAGAAGAAAGCTGGGTGGGAAATGACGCTCCAAAAACTCTTAAGGAAAAACTTATGGGTGACATTCGGCATATTTCTCGCGCTCGCTGGGCACCCGGTCGCTGCTCAGACACCTACAAGTGGCGCCATTACCGGAACCGTGACGGACACCAGCGGTGCAGTTGTCGTCGGAGCCAAGGTTACGGCAACTCTTACCGCGACGGGGGAGACTCGGCAGGTGGAGACAGATGCTCACGGCGCATTCCACGTCCCGCTTCTGCCTCCCGGTCATTATCAACTGGCGGCGGAAAAACAGGGATTCAAGAAGAGCGTGCAAGACGACGTGGCGGTCGCGGTCACCGAGACCACCGGTGTTGATCTCGCGCTGGAAGTCGGAAGTGTCGCCGAGAGCGTGGAAGTTGTAGCCCAACCGAATATGGTGCAGACGGAATCGAGTGCACTAGGGAGGGTCGTCAATGAGCGCGGGGTGAACAACCTGCCGCTCGCCACGCGCAACTACACCCAGATCCTGGGACTGTCACCCGGAATCGTTGCGCCCGTCAACAATGCCACCGACTTGGGCCGTGGCAGCGGCGGCATCTCTGGAAGTAATGGCAACGGAACTCAGCAGGACAGCGGCGTCCACGCACAAGGCGCGCTAGCGAACGATAACGATTTCCAGATGAATGGAGTGGAAATCAACGATGTTTTCGGTCGAGGCGCGGCGAGCGGTGGAATCGCCATTCCCAGCCCAGATGCTATACAGGAATTCAAGGTTCAGACAGGGCAATTTGACGCGGTTTATGGCCGGAACGCAGGAGCCAACGTCGATCTGGTCACCAAGTCCGGCGCGAACAATTTTCATGGTGATGTCTTCGAATTCTTCCGTGACCGCGCTTTGAATGCCAACGATTACTTCTCGAACCTGACGAACCAGCCAAAAGGTGCACTGCATCAGAACCAGTTCGGGGGCACCCTGGGCGGCCCTGTTAAGAAGGACAAACTGTTGTTTTTTGGCTCTTACCAAGGAACCCGGCAGGTGAACGGGATCGCGGTATCTGGCGGAAATAACTGCCGAAGCACAGCCATATTGCCTGCTTTTACCGACAATCGTTCAGCCCAGGCGATCGCCCAACTTTTCGCCGGAAATCGTGGACTTTTCCAAAACATATTCGGAGGCGTGGGGCCGGCAATCGATCCCAATGCCCCGAACGGCAATGGAACGCCTTACCCCTACAACATCAATCCTGTTTCCCTTGCACTGCTGCAGATGAAGCTCCCCAATGGAAGGTGGTATATCCCCAATCCGCAGACGCCCAGCGGTCTGAGTACTTTCGATACTCCCTGCACTTTTAGCGAAGATCAATTCATGGGCGATGTGGATTACCTGATGAGCCAACGAAGCACAATTTCCGCCAGTTACTTCATTGCCGACAGCAGCCAGATGGTTACGTTTCCGAACAACGCGACGAGCTTGTCTGATGCCGGCCTGCCCGGTTCTCCCAGCAATCAACCAGGACGTTACCAAGTGTTCTCCATCACCCACACCTATACCTTCACTCCCACCTTGCTCAACGAATTGCGGTTTGGATTCCACCGGAACAACTTCGCCAACCATCAGCAGAACCCATTCAGCTATTCGAGTATTGGGGCTACAGCCTCGCCGTTTTTCGACGATCTCCCCTCGATCTTTATTCTCGGTTGCTGCCAGTTGGGAGGGGCTGCCGACCTCACATCGATTCAAGGGAGCTATAATCTCAGTGATTCCTTATCCTGGACACATGGAAGGCAGAACATCCGGGTTGGCGGCGGCTTCTCGCGCGGTTACCTCAACCTGCGAAATTTCCGCTTCAACGGGATTAACGAATATGAAACCTGGCCTGATTTCCTGCTGGGCTTGAGCGCCGCGCAGAACGGCACCGATGCAATCGTCCCATTCAGTAACATCATCGCCTCCGTCGATGTTGGAGGCCTGACCGATCGCGATTGGAGAACGAAGGATGGGTTTGCGTTTCTCCAAGACAACATTACACTGACGCGGCGGCTTACGCTGAATGCGGGGTTGCGTTACGAGCGCATCGGGGAACTCGCCGACAAGCGCGGGCGGGATGGTAATTTCGACCCTGCCTTAGCGGATCCGAACCCTCCCTCGGCGGGGACATTGGCCGGATACGTTGTCGAGTCGAACTTTCCTGGCGTAATACCCGCCGGTGTCACTCGTGCCCGCAATAATTTGGGCATAGCCGGAGACAGACAAAACACATTGGGTCCCCGACTGGGGCTCAGTTGGCAGGTCTTGCCGCACTCGTCCCGGTTAGTCCTCCGCTCCGGCTATGGGGTCTATTACTCTCGTCCGGTGGGGCAAGCGGTCTTTCAACTGGTGGCCGAACCGCCCTACGGTTTCTTAGGGGTTTACGGCGGCCCCCCCAATGCCGCTGCATCAGCGCAGGAGCCTTTCGCGGCAAGCAACATCCCTTCGGCTGCCAGTTTACCTCTTTTCCAGCCGTATTCAACCGCCAACCCCCAGACCGTTATAAACCTGGCACAGAATTATCGGCCTCCGATTACGCAGCAATACAGCCTTGGAATACAGGCGGAAGTGGCCCGCAATCTGTTGCTGGAATTGGGATATATCGGGGCCCGCAGCACCGACGTCATCCGCACGCGGGGTTTGAATCAGGCCCTTTCCGCCAGCCCGGGTAATCCGGTCCGCGGGCAAACGAGCAATACACTTGACAATCTGAGTGATCGGCTGCCGTTCCTGGGATTCGCCTCCGACGAGGGTGGAATTGCTCAGCTCGAATCGGCCGGCGCCGCCTGGTACAACGCATTCGAGGCGAGTCTAACCAAACGTTTCAGCCATGGTTTGCAGTTTATTGCCGCTTACACGTGGTCGAGAGACCTCAGCACCGACGGCACCGACCCTGAAGCTTCCACGGCCGCCGGCACCAATATCGGCGACCAATCCAGCGACCCGAGCGCCCGCTATGGACCGGCGCTCTTCAACCGCGAGCAACGCTTTGTATTCAGCTACGTTTACAACTTGCCAGGTCCGCATGACGAGGCAACTTGGAAGGCGCACATTCTGGGCCATTGGTCGTTTTCGGGTGTTACCACGATTCAATCGGGCCAGCATTTAACGCTGGTTGGCAGCAACGCAAACAACGTGTTCGGTATCACCTCCGACCGCGTGCAACTGGCGCCAGGGTGTACCTACTCCCAACTGGTGACGCCTGGCTCGATTCAAGAAAAGAGGACGAATTATTTCAATAATTCGTGCATCTCGTCTACTTGGCCGATTATCGGTGCTGACGGGCAAGGAACGGGCTTTGGTGATGCCGGTGTCGGTATCGTTACCGGGCCCGGCCAGAATAATTTCGACATTTCATTGCAGAAGGTCCTCCCGATTCGTGAAAGCCGCAGTTTTCTATTCCGGGTCGAACTCTTCAACCTGTTCAATCATCCCCAGTTCGCCAACCCGGGGGTTACAACTGGTGTGTCTAATTTTGGGACGATCACATCGACGTCAATCAATCCGCGCATTGTCCAACTGGCAGCAAAATTCGTGTTCTAAACTGATGTTAGAAAGGGAATTGAGGAGGGCCGTCGGAGCTTGAAAGCCTTCCTCAATACGTCCTCCAGGTACTTGGAGAAGGCTACCTGCTTTGAGGAATGAATAATGCCTAAGCTCGCTACCGCGCTGACGACCGCACTGATAATCACTTTCTGGGTGCAGGCGGCGCCAGTCAACTCAGCACCGGATGATTTCGTCTTTGTTGCCGGCGGTGACATGATCGGGCCGTATCGAACCCTGAAAGGCATTGAAGACCCGGGATTCTGGCAACTCGCCGCATTGTTTCAAAAGGCTGATGTCGGCTTTGCCAACCAGGAAGGCGCGATCTTCGATTTGGCCACATTCACCGGATATCCCTCGGCGGAAAATGGCGGCGGTTATCCCCTGTCGCCACCGACTGTTGCTCGCGACCTTCGGGACATGGGAATCACCCTGGTCTCGAAAGCCAACAATCATGCCATTGATTGGGGCGCAGAAGGTTTGGTCGCGACCTTGAACTCGCTCGCCTCGGCTGGCGTGGTGCAGGCCGGTGCCGGTCTCAGCGATGTGCAGGCACGCGCCCCCAGCTATGTACAGACACCCAAAGGAAGGGCGGCCCTGGTCAGTACTGCCTCAACCTTTCCTCCAGCGGCGGTAGCAGGTTCTGCACTGGAAAGACAAGGTGTGAGGTCACGCTCCAGACCAGGAATCAGTGCTCTGCATATACGGCAGGTCCGCCTCGTTACCGCTGACGAACTCGTTGCTCTTCGCAGGATCGCCGGCCCGATAACTTTGAAGGCGGGCGCAAATGGCAGCGAGGTTCGCATCAGCGATCAGTATTTCCGCGCCTCAAGCAAGGAGGGGACCACAACCGAAGCCGAGCCAACCGATAAGGCCGCCGTGCTCAGCGCAATTCAGGAGGCCAGACGCAACGCACAGTTTGTCGTGTTTACGATCCACGCTCATGAAACTGCCGACAATGAGGACGACATGCCTCCAGCCGATTTTGAGCCCATGGTGCTACACAAGGCGAATGAGGCGCCGAGCCCGGACGAGCCCAGACCGGCCGATTTTGAGCCCGCCTTGTTTCATCAGGCTGTCGATGCCGGAGCCGATGTGGTTATTCGCACCGGTCCTCACGCGCTCAATGGGATCGAAATATATAAAGGCAAGCCGATATTCTACGGTCTCGGTAGCCTGTTTCTATGTTTTGGCGGCCGTCGCAGCTACACGGCCCCGAACGGCCAAAGAAAGAATTTTCCTGATGATTGGTTCGAGACCATAATTCCGGTAAGCACCTTCCAGGCCGGACGACTCAGCGAGATCGATCTCTATCCTGCCGTGATCGAGTCGAGCTCAGCACCGACTGATGGCTTCCCCCATCCCGCCACTCCCGATCAGGCTCGACGCATCCTCGAACGTGTAAAGTCTCTGTCCGCCACGTTCGGCACCGTCGTATCGATCGAACAGAATGCCGGAGTTATTCGTCCCCACGAAAGGGTTCCCAAGTAAACAGCTTGATACGCGCAAACTCCATTTGCGGTTGCGCCACACAGTTGCAGAACCGACCGGGGAACGAAGCTAAGAAGTACATGAAAACAAAGCCAATCACCTCCTTGCGGGGTGCAGTTTATGCGCGCTGCGCGCACCAATTAGCGCGAATTCTAGCCTTAACGGAGCAAAAAACTGCGCAATTTGCGCAAACGAACCGCAGACTGAAGCGGCAGAGCGAGGCCACACCAATGACAGAAAGTCGGCTACAGCGGACCGACACCGACGAACCTACGGCCCTCTCCCCGGAGAGGGCATTATTACGCTGGTCTAGTGCGCCGCTTACACACAGGGAAAGGCGGTAGCTTTGCTGCCGCACTCCAAAGACGGAGACTTCGGGAGTATTATTGAAATCAAGGGAAGTTAGCAATCGATGGAAAAACGGAACGAACTCGTCAAAGGGCTGAGCGTCTACGGCGCCGTGTCGGTTGTGGCCGGGACGATGATCGGCGGGGGGATTTTCGTCGTACCCGGCATCATGCTCCGCCAACTCGGCGCGCCCATGCTGGTGCTTGTGGTCTACGTTCTCGCCGGAGTCCTCAGCCTGTTCGGAGCGCTGGGTTACGCAGAACTGGGAGCGGCGCTTCCCCAGGCGGGCGGCGAATACGTTTACATGCATCGGGCCTATGGACCGGCGGCGGGCTTCCTTTACGGCTGGACGCAGTTTGTGGTGGCCAAGAGCGGATCGATTGCCACCATCGCCGCCGGCTTCTTTCTCTACCTCGCCTACTTTTTCCCCGGACTGAAAGAAGTGCTGTGGCAAGTGCCGCTCGCGATTGCGGGTCATTCCGTGACCCTGCGATTGACGGGGGGGCAGGTGGGCGCGGCGATTCTGGTGCTGCTTCTTTCCGGTTTGAACATTCTGGGAGTGCGCCGCAGCGGGCGCACGCAGACCTTCTTCACGGCTGCCAAACTGCTCGTGCTCTTCATCATCATTGCCTTCGGCCTGGCACTTGGCCACGGCTCGTTCGAGCACTTCCGGACCCACGTCCAGATCAGTGCGCAGGGCGGCCTGCTCGCTACCTTCGGCGCGGCCACCGTCGCCGCGCTGTGGGCTTACGACGGCTGGAACAACCTGAGCATGGTGGCCGGCGAGGTGGAGCGCCCGCAGCGAAATTTGCCCATCGCTCTTATCCTGGGCACGCTGCTGGTGATCGCTGTTTATGTATTGGTTAACATTGCCTACTTCTATGTTTTGACGCCTGAGCATATCGCATCTACGAACACCGTCGCCGCCGATACCGCCCGGCAGTTCATGGGCAAAGCCGGCGGCGCCTTCATCGCCGTCGGCGTCATGATCTCGAGCTTCGCGGCGTTGAATGGCTCCATCCTGTCGGGGTCGCGCGTTCCCTACGCGCAGGCGCGCGACGGACTTTTCCCGCAATTTTTGGCCGGCGTGCATCCGCGCTTTCATACGCCGGCGGCTGCCATTGCGGCCCAAAGCGTCATCGCCGGTCTTTTCGCCCTGACCGGCCAGTACGAAAGCCTCTTCACCAAGGTGATCTTCGCCGAGTACCTCTTTTACGCCCTGGTGACCGCGGGGATCTTCATTCTGCGCCGCCGCGAACCCGGTCTGGAACGTCCCTACCGCACCTGGGGATACCCCGTCGTACCGGCAGTTTTCGTGGGCCTCGCGGTTGTGGTGCTGGCGAACACCTTGCATCATCAGTGGCCCGACGCGGTGTGGAGCGTGGCGCTGGTCGGCAGCGGCATCCCCGCGTACTTCGTTTGGAGCGTCTGGAAACGGCGGTGGGGGCGATCCCCCTGATGTGGTGCGGGACTAGGGTCCCGAAGGGACCCAAGGTCATTAGCCGTAGGTGAAACCTACGGGCGGAGCGAAACGGAGGTATCCGACCCTGAAAGGGTCGAAGATTCGACCCCTGCGGGGTCGAGGAAGGTCAACAGGTGGGGACTTCATATCCGTAGGTTTCACCTACGGCTAATGATATTAATGCCCTTCGGGCATTTAACACCGCTCCCACGCGGTCCTGGACTGTGTTAGAATTCGTTTGGCTACGTACGACCTGGAACGATTCACGGCTCGGGCGCCGTGCCCAACTGATAAGGAATTCATAGATATGCGATTGATGGCAAGCCGCTTTACTGTAATCATAATATTAATAGTTGCGATATTGCCCAACTTGGCAGCTAGCCGGCCGTCGCGCGCCGCTGCCAAACCCGCCGCCAAGCCTGCCGTGAAGCTCGACCCGGAGCTGGTCCGGGCTCGAGGCCAGGTGTTGGGCGCAAACCCTTTGGCGATGTATTACTTTGCGCCCGGCCCAGTGGGTCTCGAGTCCCTTGCGGAGCATCTTGCCCAGATGACCCTGGTTGCTCCCCAGTCGTTTGCGGTGGATGAGGGGGGCGCGGTGGCGGGAGAAGTCCCCCCCGCGGTGCTTGAAGCGGCGAGGCGCGCCGGGGTTGCGGTGATGCCCTTGGTCGTCAACCCGGGCTTTGACCGGGGCGCGGCCAAGGCGTTGCTGCGCAGCGTCAAGGCTCAACAGCGGGCCGTGACTAACCTGGCCCGACTTGCCGAGCGCTATGACTTCGTCGGCTGGCAGCTTGACCTGGAATATATCGCGCCCGCGGACAAGGCCTACTACACCCGGTTTGTGCAGCGCGTGGCGGCGCGGCTGCACAGCGAAGGCCGCCTGCTCAGCATTGCCGTGGTCCCTCGCTTCTCCGATGTCTATCCCGATCGTAATCCAAGGCATGAGTTCCGCGGCGGCGAGTGGGGCGCCCCCTACGACTTTCGCGCCCTCGGCCGGCTGGTTGATTTCATGTCCTTGATGACCTACGACCACCACAGCAATGGCACGCCTCCCGGGCCGGTGGCGGGCTACGATTGGGTGAAGGCCGCGCTTGAGTACGCAACGCTGCGAGTTCCCCGCCAGAAGCTCCTTCTCGGTATCCCCTTTTACGGCAGGGAATGGGTAACGAACGGCGACGCGACCTCGGCCCACACTCTCAGTTTCTCGGACGCCCGGAATCGTCTGGACCATTTCAGCCTGGACGGACTTTGGGATGAACGCTGGCGCACGCCCTGGTTTCAGTACAGCGATGCCGACGGCGTGCATACCGGCTGGTACGAGAATAGCCGGAGCCTGGAAGCTAAATTGAGGCTGATGGAGGAGTTTCACCTGCGAGGCTTTGCCGCATGGAAGCTGGGAGTCGAGGACCCCGCATTCTGGAGCCTGGGCTCTTTGAAGGAGCGAACTCCGGCCCCGCCCCAACATCGACGGCGCACGACGCATTCGGCAGGCACTCGCGCATCACTGAAGAAAGATTGACGATTGAGGATTGTCGATGGACGATTGTCGATTGTCGATTGGGCAACCCTCCCGTGTCATTCTGAGCGAAGCGAAGAATCTTAAGTTTCGGTTCGAGGCGAACTAATGCAGATTCTTCGCTTCGCTCAGAATGACACCCGCAATCGTCAATCGTCCATCGACCAACACAAATGCCCGCGTCGCGGCGGACATCAAGTCCATTAGATTGATTATTCTTAACCAGGGTTGCCGTGCCCTTGGAGCTTCGCCAAGTCGTGTGTTCTCAATTCGGGCTATGCGCCCGGGTGGCACTCACGGCATCAGGAATTGCTGGCCTCCAGACGGTTAGGTGCAACCTTCGAGTCCGACAATACGTCCTCATCTCTGTGGGATCATTCTGAGAGGAGGAATGACAATGTACAAACGGTTCCTGACCGTTCTAGCAAGCGGATTGCTCGTTTTGGGTGTGGCGCTGGGAGTCAGCGCACAAGAGGCTGGGCCGCCACCGGGCGGGCAAATGGGCCCGCGCCATCGCATGAGTCCGGACGAGGAGCTTCAGAGACTGGACAAGTCGCTGAAGTTGAATGACGATCAGAAAACCTCAATCAAACCTATTCTGGAGGACCGTCAGAAGAAGATGGAAAGCCTTCATTCCGACACGTCTCTGTCCCGAGAAGACAGGATGGGCAAGATGAGGAGCATCATGGAGGACAGCAACGGCAAGATTCGCGACGTACTGAACGACGACCAGAAGAAACAGTTCGACGAAATGCAGCAACACAGGCGTGGCCGCATGGAAGGTCACGCGCCGGGCGGGCAGCCACCGGCCCCGCCGCAGCAGTAGATTTGAGGGGCGGCGCCCGCACCGTGAAACCCGCTTGTAGGGGGACGGCTTGCCGTCCCCTGGTTAGATCGAGATTGCGCCTACCGGGGTAGGGCAAGCCCTACCCCTACAAGGTTCATCCAAGCGCTAGCCTCGAGCTGAGCTCTCAGCCGCTGTCATGCCGTTTCCTTTATATCTCTTGGCCATTTCCTCAAGCGCGATGGGAGCATAGTCGCCGACGTGGCCGGCCTGCCCGAATTGCGTCATGCGCAAGGCCACGACCTTCTTCATTGCCTCACGGGCCGGTTTCAGGTAGCTGCGCGGATCGAACTCCTCCGGCTTCTCCCAAAAGACCTTGCGGATCGCGCCGGTGATGGCTAGCCGGTTATCCGTATCCACATTGATTTTGCGCACGCCATTCTTGATCCCGAGCTGGATTTCCTCCACGGGCACGCCCCACGTCGGCTTCAGCTTGCCGCCGTACTGGTTGATAATATCCTGCAAGTCTTTTGGGACGCTCGACGAACCGTGCATCACGAGGTGTGTGCCGGGCAGCCTCTTGTGGATTTCGATAAGGCGATCCATCTTGAGTGTTTCTCCCGTGGGCTTGCTGGTGAATTTGTAGGCGCCGTGGCTGGTGCCGATGGCGATAGCCAGTGCGTCCAGTCCGGTCTGCTTGACGAATTCGACAGCCTGAACGGGGTCGGTAAGGTGGCTCAGCCCGTCCAAGCCCGCGCCATGGCCGTCCTCGATGCCGCCCAGGCAGCCGATCTCGCCTTCTACGGTGACGCCCTTCGCATGCGCCGCTTCCACGACTTCACGAGTGGCCGAAACGTTGTACTCGAACGATGAGGGCGTCTTGCCGTCCGGCATCAGCGAGCCGTCCATCATGACGCTCGTGAACCCCATGGCAATTGCCGATTTGCAAGTATCCACGCTATTACCGTGGTCGAGGTGCAACACGGTGGGAATCTCGGGGTAAAGCTCGGCGGCCGCCAGCATCAGGTGATAGAGGAATCGGTCCTGGGAATAACTGCGCGCTCCACGGCTGGCCTGTATGATCACCGGCGACTTGGTTTCGCGAGCTGCTTCCATAATTGCCTGGATCTGCTCCATATTGTTGACGTTAAAAGCGCCAACACCGTACCCGCCGCGCGCGGCTTCGTCCAGTAGTTGACGCATAGATACTAGTGGCATAGCAAATATTCTCCTTCGATTTCTGCGGATTCTCTAATCTGAAATCTCAAATCCAGAGTTTCAAACTGCAACCGGGATGCCAGAACTCTTTCCCGGGAACCAAACACCATACACCAACTCAGGGCCCCTTGGGAAGTTCAGCGGCTGTACGGTGGCACAGTTTGATGCTGTGGCGGCGAGTTTACCTCGCCAAATGGCGGCGTAAAGCCGCCTCTACATCAAACAGTACCAGCTTCGAATTTCGTGTATTGCGCTACTCGGAGGGTGCGAAATACCCAGCCTTGGCGCGTACCTGGAGTCCTTTTTGCAAGGGTTCGACCGTGATATTGCGGAAGGCGCCATCGTGAGCCCGGTTGGTGGAGACGTAAGCCAGGCTGTACTGGCTGCGAAGCTCACGCCCGATCTCCCGGAAGTCCGCGGCGGTTTCATCGGCTTTGAAGGGGAAGAAGGCCCGGCCTCCTGTCTGCTCGGCCAAGCGCTTCAAAACCTTGTCTCCGTGCGTCTGCACTCCGGGCTCGCTGGTGCTGACCGCGTAGAGAGTCACCTCGGCATGTTGCGCCATCGCCAGCGCTTCCTCGCGCGTGTGCTCGCTCTGGTTATCCTCGCCGTCGCTGATCACGATCATCACCCGGCGAAGATAGGGCTCGGGAGGCGGAAAGACAAGCATCTTTTGCCGGCAGGAGGAATAAATGGCGTCGAACAGGGTGGTCACGCCACCGGCCATCAGTCCCCGGATTGCGGTGGAGAGCTTCTCGATGTCGTCGGTGTAGTCCTGCACCGTCTGCGGTTGCACGTCGAAGGCCTCCACAAAGGCCATGTCCTTGCCGGGACGCAGCGTGGTCTCAAGGAAATCGATGGCGGCCTCTTGCTCGAAGCGCAGCCGCTCGCGGATGCTGGCGCTGGTGTCAACCAGCACGCCGATGCGCAACGGAAGATCGGTTTCGCGGCTGAAATACCGGATCGACTGTGGCTTGTTGTCCTCGAAAACGCGGAAGTCCTCCTTCGCCAGACCGTTCTCCAAATGGTTCCGCTTGTTAGTCACCGTCAATAGCACGTTGACCAAGTCAACCCGCACCTTGATATTTTCCGCGGGACTTGGAGCCGTCGCCTGCCCGGGATTCGCCGCCGGCTGTTGGGCCGCGAGCCAGCCAACCAGCGCAAAAGAGACGAATCCTGTGAGGAATGCTTTCTTCATTACCCTATTCTTCTCCGGCTATTCCGTTTCTCTCGCAACTCGCGCTCCGTGCGCGCCTCCTTCAGTTCCCTTAGCAACCCGGATAGGGACTCTTCAGGAGCCTCCACTCGCAGATCGTCTGCGCGTTTGCGAACGTACGGGACGGCACGGATCAGCATTGCAGTAACAAGTGCGCCCAAGACCGTGCTCAAGATGCCCAGCAGGGCGTGCGAACCGAAAACGTTCACCCATCCCGCGATCAGCAACAACAAAAGCAGGACGATGAGCGCGGCAGCGATGCCGGCGGCATAATCCGCCACCCAGAAGAGCCATGCTTTTCTCATTGCACCCGCAACGTTAACTCACTCGCAAGGGATTGGCAAGGCCCTCAGAAGCAGTGGCTAGTGCCTAGTGCTTAGTGGCTAGTGCCTGGATCTCCGTTCCACGGTCGCCTTTGTCCGGAACCCGTATGCGTTTGTGCGCTAGCCACTAAGCACTAAGCACTAGCCACTGCCCTTCTCAGTGAGCACTGTCCGGCCCTCGATGCGGCTGGACTTTCTTCATCAGAAACATAAAGGGGATCACGGCCAGTATGACCACCGCCATCAACCAGAAATCATCGAGAAAGGCCAGCATGGTGGAGTGGCGCATCAGCACTCCGTAGGCGAGGCCTTGGGCCTGGTGAGCAGCCAGAACGGGGTCCGACCCCCGCGCCGCCAGCATCTGGCCGGCTCCACCCAGCATCGCCCGGTAGGCAGGATCGAGAGGGGTCATATGGCTCACCAGCACCGCCTGGTGGTACTGGGTGCGCCGCGCCAGCATGGTCACCACGCCGGCAATGCCCACGCTTCCGCCGATATTGCGCGCCAGATTGATGATCCCGGTGGCGTTGTTGATTTTCTCTTTGGGAATGAAGTAGAAGGCCATAACGTTGATCGGCACGAAGAGGAAGGCCATTCCCGCCGACTGATAAATCCGCGCCGTCATCGCGGTGCGAAAATCCACGTCGAGGTTGAAGGAGGCCATGTGAAACAGCGAGAGCGCAAGGATTGCCAGCCCGAACACCACCAGCCAGCGCGACTCGATGTGCGTCAAGAGCTTTCCCACCACCGGCAGCAGAATGACCACCAGGATTCCTCCCGGCGAAAGCACCAGGCCGCTCAAGAGCGCCGTATACCCCATCATGGTTTGGAGAAAAATGGGCAGCAGCGCGGTGCTGCCGTAAAGCACTAGCCCCAGCATGAACATGGTCATGGTGGCGATGAGAAAATTGCGTTCCTTGAGAAGGTGGAAATCCACCGCCGGATCTTTCTGGCTGAGTTCCCAGAGGAGGGCGCCCAGCAATCCCACTGCCGCCACCACGGCGCACCCGATGATAAAGTTCGAGCCGAACCAGTCTTCGCGCTCGCCTTTATCCAGGACCACCTGGAGGAAGCCCAATCCGACGCTGAGCAGGCCAATGCCGATGTAATCAATCCGGGCACCCTCGCGAAGGCTCTTTCGCACCAGGTATGGCGGATCGAAGACAAGAAAAAGCGTCAGCACGAGTGAGATGATACCCACCGGAATGTTGATGAGGAAAATCCAGCGCCAACTGTAGCTGTCCGTGATCCAGCCGCCTAGTGTGGGGCCGATGATGGGTGCCAGGACCACACCCATTCCGAAAACCGCCATGGCCATGCCGCGCTTTTCCTTCGGGAAGCTCTCCAGCAGAATGGCCTGTGAGATGGGTTGCAATGCGCCACCGCCCGCGCCTTGCATAATTCGGAAGATGACGAGCAGGGGAAGGCTCGGGGCGAGGCCGCAGAGCAGGGAACTCAGCGTGAATATGGTTACGCAAACCATGTAGAAGCGTTTGCGCCCGAAGATCGAGGAAAACCAACCGGTGAGCGGCAAGACAATGGCGTTCGACACCAGGTAGGAGGTCAGAACCCAGGTGCTCTCATCAACCCCGGCTGAGAGATTGCCGGCAATGTGGGGCAAGGCCACGTTGGCCACGCTGGTGTCCAGGACTTCCATGAAAATCGCCAGCATGACGGTGAAAGCAATCAACCACGGATGAGTTTCGCCGTTTTGTCGTGCTCGAGCCAGAAGAGATCGCATACGAAGGCCACGGGTGGTGCAGGCCTGCTCACCAAGGTCTGCAGCCGTTCAGATCGGCACACCACCCAGGTAAGGCTAACCCAAAGAGCGATCGAGTGGTAGAGACGAATTGTCAATGTATCGCTAAGGCTGAGTTTTCTTCGCGGTGCCCGAGGGAAAACAGATCCTTCGCTCCGCTCAGGATGACATGACATTCTGAGCGGAGCGAAGAATCTGCATTTGGTTGCGGCTCTGCCGGGCTGTGAGAGAGGTAGGACAGGCACTCTTGCCTGTGCCGCGGTGCTTGGCTGAGCGAGGTAACCTAGAGCACAGGCAGGAGTGCCTGTGCTACGTTAGATCCGTCGTATAATCCTGCTTCATGCGTATGGAGGCTGACTCGTGATACAAAGAGGCGTGGCCCTGCTTTTTGCAGCAACGCTGTTCACCTCGGGCGCGGCGGCGCAGTCGGCGCCGGATTCGCCCATCCCGCCCGACGCCGAGATTCGCAAGATCCTTGTCCAGCGTATTGACGATTTCCACCATGGAGTGGGAATTGTGGTGGGCGTGATCGAGCCCCAGGGACGCCGGATTGTGGCTTACGGAGTCGCGAACCAGGGCGACACCCGACCCCTCAACGGCGACACGGTCTTCGAGATCGGCTCCGTGACCAAGGTGTTCACTTCACTGTTGCTCGCGGACATGGTTCAGCGCGGCGAAGTCAAGCTCTCGGACCCTGTGGCGAAGTATCTCCCCGAGGGCGTCAAGCTACCCGAGCGCGGCGAGCGCGTCATCACTTTGGTGGACCTTTCCACCCACACTTCCGGTCTGCCGCGAATGCCCTCCAACTTTGATCCCAAGGATCCATCCAATCCTTATGCGGATTACACGGCCGAGCTACTCTATCAATTCCTTTCGAGCGATCAACTGCCGCGCGACATCGGCTCTCATTTCGAATATTCGAATTTGGGAGGCGGGTTGTTGGGGCTTGCGTTGGCCCGGCGCGCCGGCATGGATTACGAGGCATTGGTGCGTAAGCGCATCACCGGGCCGCTCGGCATGAACAGCACCGGAATCACGCTGACGCCGGAAATGAAGGCGCGCTTGGCGGTAGGGCATAACTCCGAATTGAAAGCGGCGTCTAATTGGGATTTTGATGCACTCGCCGGCTGCGGCGCCCTGCGCTCGGACGCGAACGACCTGCTGACATTTCTTGCAGCGAACCTCGGCTACGTCAAATCCCCGCTGGCCCCCGCCATGGCTGCGATGCGCGCCGCGCGCCGGCCGACGGGGACTGCCAGCCTGGGCGAGATCGGCCTCGGGTGGTTAATCGTCAAGCCTTCGAGCTACGAGATTGTGTGGCACAACGGCGGGACGGGAGGCTACCGGTCGTTCGTCGGATTCGTGCCCAGCACGCGGGTTGGAGTCGTCGTGCTCTCAAACACTTTTACGGCGACGGGCGTCGACGACATTGGAATGCACCTGTTGGACTCGCACGCGCCGCTGATGCCGCCCCCAAAACAGCACAAGGAAATTGCCGTCGATCCGAAGCTGCTCGACGCCTACGTGGGCCAGTATCAACTTGCGCCGAATTTCATTCTCACGGTCACACGCGAGGAGGATAAGCTCTTCGTCCAGGCCACCAGCCAGCCCAAGTTTCAGATCTTTCCGGAAAGCGCGCTGGAGTTTTTCCTGAAAGTCGTCGATGCTCAGATCACCTTCGAAACCGACAGTACGGGCCGCGCCGTCAGCATCGTCCTTCACCAGAACGGCAGGAATGTGCCGGGGAAGCGGGTTAAGTGAGCCTGGGTTTTGACCTTGTCATCTGAGTGGACACGGGCCTGTGCCCACCCACGGAGATGAAAGTCGCTGTCATCCTGAGCGAAGCGAAGGATCTGCAGTTCCGGTCCGAGGCGAGCTAATGCAGATTCTTCGCTTCACTCAGAATGACAAACTTTCGAGAGATTGAAGCGAAGAATCTTCGCTGTGAGCGGAGCTTGTCAGAGGTGAGTTGCACGGCGCACCTCCCGCCACAGGCAAAGTCCGCCATTTCTTCTTCCTCACAGAGCGCTCGCCGTCTGTTTTGATGGCGTACGAAGACCGCCTCTTTGGGCCTGGGAACGCACCCCTATGGCTGAGGCTTGGAGTTCCAGAAATCGGGCGCGAGTGACACGACCGCGTCCGGCACGTTGCTGAGTTCCGGCACTACGCGGTAGAGAATGTATTCCACGCCCGCCACGGTGTCGGCGTTTACCTTCTGAAACTTCTCCATGCCCTCATCGCCCAACATTGACCGCATCGAAGGCGCGTGATCCAGTTCGTCAAGAGAGGTCATGAGCCGGGAAATGTGATACGTAAAGGGGCTGCCGCCCGCTACCATCTGCGACACCCAACGCATGCCGGCCATATTGTTTTTCTGCGCGGCGGCGTTCATTTCTTTCAATTCCGCCTCAAATTCCGCTTCGTGGCCTGGGCGCACGCGGACGATAACGCTTCGGATCCAGCGGGTCTTGGCGACGACCAGCGCGTAGGCAGCCAGGTCGGCAGGCGGGTTATAGGAGAGATCCCAGCGGCGTTGGCGGAGCTCGCCTCGGGAACTCTCCAGCGTGCTGCCAAATTGCCCAAACAGCTCCATCGCTCCAGCCGCACCATAGGCTTTGCCAATCGCCCCCATGAAATCCGCGGAACTCTTTTCGACGTTGCCGAAGGTTTCTCGCGAACTGCTGAAGATCACCGTGTTCTGCTCGCCATAATCGACCTCGAGCGCAATCCACTTGTCGCCGTTGTTGCGGCGATTCGCCTCCACGATCTTCTTGGTTATCGAGTCGAATTCGGCTCGTTTTTCTGGCTTGACTCTGGCAACAAACACATCCAAATATCCGGTCTGCTGGCCCCATCCCGCCGCAGCCGTGAGCACAAGGAACAGCATTGCCCCGCACACTTTTCGCAACATGCTTCCCTCCCTGGTGAATAGTTGTAGTCGGATCCCTGGAACTACCTGTCTCTTTTGACTGTATCGAGGAAAAGAGCACTTGTCAACGCAACGACTCGTGGTGGTAGTGGGTCAGTTTGCTGTAGCGGCGCTCTCTGAGCGCCGCAATTCCTTGGGAATCCAGAGCCGGCGGTCAGAGACCGCCGCTACAAGAATCAAACTGACCCACTGCCACTCGTGGTTTTCCCATACTGTCCACGGATTGGGGTCGTACCGTCAAGGCGTGGAGACGGGCACAAAAACCCCCGAATCGGAGCCAAAAAATCGTCAAAAACGTCTGGATTTGAGGTATTGTGTCCTTGTTTGGGGATGTCATGGCGCAGGTGCATCTAGGGACCTGCGAAATGGGAAGAATTATGCCCTGGTTTGATTGGCTGATCATCGGCTCAGTTGCTTTGCTTGCCGGAGCCACGATCGGGGCCTGGAAACAGTCGGGGGGCCACTATTGGAGCAAGCATATTTTCAGCGCACGGAAGAGTTCCGCAGAAGCCCCCTCTGCCTCCGAGGCGACTGTCGTGACTCAGCAACCGCGCGCCGAGCGGTATGCCACGCAAGAATCCGTCGCGGCTGCTCTGTTGGGCGTCACCACTCGCGACCGTTTCTTGGCGTTGCTGGAGAGTGAATGGCGCCGATCATCCCTCCTCGGGGGCCATTTCTCGGTGGCGATCTTGGATCTCGACAGGTTCAAACAGTTGCAGGACCGTGGAGGGCGGGCGGAGTGCGATAAAGTGCTGGCGACAGTCGCCGCCCTGCTCAGCGGCCGATCAAGGCAGTCCAACATCGTGGCGCGGTACGGAGGCGATGCGTTCGCGACCCTGATGCCCGGGGCTAACACCTTGCAGGCGGAGATTCTGTCGGAGAGGTTGCGGGCGGCGCTGGAAGCGGATGCTCTCTTGCGCTTCCGCGAGGTGACGGTAAGTATTGGCATCGCGGCGTTCCCCGACCATGGACGAACGGCCGAGGAGGTGCTCAAGGTGGCGGAGTCCGGTGTGCGACTGGCCCGGCAATGTGGAGGGAATTGCGTCAAGGTGGCCTGGCTGAGTCCCAAGCCGGAAGAAGCGGAGCGCGATAAGCGGCTGCTCAAAACGTGCCTCGAAGCGGCGCAAGAGGGGATGTTACCCTCCGCTTCGAACGTGAGCGGGAGCGCCGAATCAATCGCGCCTGAGGCGCGAAGCGGCGATTTGCCGGCCTCTGGCGCCGAGCCAGCGAGCCCAGAGCCGGGCGCCCCGGAGGGCGCGGCGGCAAAGAACGCCCTTTTGAATACTCTCACCGGCCTCGCTTTCGCTGTGCAAATAAGAGGGCCGCAGATGAAGGACCATGCTCAAGTGGTCTCGAGGCTGGCGGCGCAAATGGCCCTGAAGGCCGGGTTGCCGGTCGCCGAGGTTGAAGAGATTCGTTTAGCCGGCCTGGTTCATGATATCGGGAAGATCCACGTGCCCGAATACGTGCTCAGGAAACCCACTCTGCTCACCGCGCGGGAATTTGAGATTATGAAGAGCCATGCGGCCTGGGGCGCCAAGATGGTGGAGATCTTGCCGGCGAAAGGGATTGAGCGCATCGTGCTTCACCACCACGAGCGCTACGATGGGAAGGGTTATCCGTCGGGGCTGGCTGGAGATCAGATTCCGCTGGGATCGCGAATGGTGGCGGTGGCGGAGTCTTTCCACAACATGGTATCCGACTTGCGCTACAAGAGCGCCCGCTCCTTCGATGATGCACTCGTCGAGTTGCGCCGTTGCTCCGGGACGCAATTTGATCCGCAAGTCGTTTCGACTTTCCTCGAATGGGTTCAGACTCAGGTGGATTCAGCCTCAAGCAGCGCAGGATGAATGGCAGAGGCTGAGGCTTAATGGCCGCCCGGGCGGGTCTCCGCCCTTTGGCCCGAAGCTTCATGTACCGCTTGCCGGGTTCGCAGGCGAACTTATTTTTCGGAAGCGGAAGGGCGGGGCTTCAGCCCCGCTGCCGATCTCGCGGGGCATACCTGGGCTTTAGTCCCTGGTGCGATGTGGCTTCAGGGCCTAAAGGCCCATTCAAGCTTGGTCCCGTGGGCCGGCCGGGCTAAAGCCCGGCCCTTCCGAGGGTCATTTGAACTTGCGATGACTAAAGCAACTGGGCTCCAGGCAGTGAGGCCCGAGCTATCTGGACTCCGGCACGACCTGACCGTTCCGCCGGCGGTCAATGGCTGCCGTAGGCGTCGTAGTGGGTTCTTCCACAATCTCTACTGCAATTGCGGTCAGTCGCAGCACTCTATACTTGCCGGCGAACAACTCTCCTTCGTGCACCAGAAAGACCTGATTCTGGTATTCGACGATCGCCTCTTTCTCTCCCCCAGCCTTTTCGACGTATCCAACCGGCGTGACCGATGACTGATTTGCAACCACATCCGGCACGGCAGTGGCGAAGGCTGGACCGTTCGCAGGTTGGAAGTTCTGCGGTGGTGCGGGGCGGACCTGAGTGCCCGCATAGTCAGCCAGCGGCTCCGCTTGGAGCGTCGCATCGGATTGCGATTGCGCACTGTCCGCAGGGGGAGCCTGCGGCGGCTGGAGTTGAGCGACATCGGTCCCATTCTCCGTGGCGGGCGAGCCCGCATCAGGGACCGAAGCGGCCGCGGAAGGCTGATCGGCCTCGGGAACGGCAGCCTCCGGCGGATTGGGTGGCGGCGCCAGGGCCAATTGCAGTTCGGCCGGCGAAGGCGCCGGAATGTGGAAGTTCTTCACGAACTCCCTGGTCTCCTCGATCAAGCCGATGTGTTCGCCCTCGGCAACGATGGCTTCAACCTTCCCATCCGCTCTCTCCACGTAGCCTATGTCCTCTCGCGGGGGCGCTTGCGGGTTGACGGCCGAAGCTGCGATGGGGCCAGGTTTCCCACTGGTTGAACGCGCACCCTGTGCGGCCCGGAATTTCGCTTTGGCCCATTCTCCCGTGGGGTCTGACGCTTCAGGCTGCCCGGCTTGAACGGCGGGCGACGGGTTGGGATGCCTGTCTGCCTTGTCGGCCGCTTGCGCAGTCTCAGCACTGATCTGGAAATTCACTTTGGTCAATCCCGCGGCGGTTTCGGCCGCCCCACTCCGCCTGCTCTTCAGTGCTGCCTGCTCCGGCGCGGCGCCGGACGGTTGCGCCAACTTCTCGGGCGAGGGCGCGTTATTCGCATCCTTCCCTAGTCCTCCCAGCACAACTCGCACCTTGCTCATTCGATCGATTTCATCTTCCCCCTGCGTCGCTTTACCCCAGTCAATATAGATTGCGGGAGTCTTACCGGCCAGATTAGCAGCCGCCCGGTTAGTCCTGCCATCCGCAGATGCCTCCGCTGCGCCGGAAGTCGACGACTTGGCCACCCACGAGGACGAGAGTTCACTCTTGGTCCGCAGGGCGACAACGTCTTCGTTCGTGAACATCCGGGGCGGTTTCTTGGAATTTGCGCGCTGCGCCTTGAGTTGGCGCGCCACGTCACCGAGCGGCACCGATCCCGTCCACTTCTGTGCCGGCGCTGCTGCAGTTCCCAGACCTAGACCCAAGCCGGCCGACACTACAACCGCGGTTAGACGCGTCATGGCTGAAATCTCCCTTACCGGCAAGCCACCGGTTCTCCTAATTTACCCTGTTAGACGCACGGAATCAACGTTAGGTTTGAATCCTCCGGGCCGCACCATCCCACACTGCAATGCTCTGTTGGTAGTAAGAGGCGTTGGCCATGTGGCAGGCGATGGCCGTATTGTTTCCGAAGGTACAATCCTCGACCACCGGCTTGCGGCTGCGCACCGCATCGAAGAAATTCTGCATGTGGATTCCCCACGGGTCATGCCCGGCGGGATTTTTGTAGACCACCGGCTGCGGTTTCTCTTTGGGCGCCTGGGCGTCGTGGTCGAGGTGCCACTGCTTCTCGTACGCCTCGCGCATGGCCTGGGGGTAGCCCTGTTGATACCACCCCGGGTCGTGATCCATGCCGTCCTGCGGCGTCAGGGTCAAGGATTCGCCTTCGGGACCGTCGGTCACCTCCAGCAGGCCGCGCGTGCCATAAAACTTTGTGCCCTGGTTGAACTCGCAAGTGAGCATGAGCTTGATGATCACCTTGAAGTTGGGGTAGTCGTAAAGCACGTGGTGAACGTCCGGCGCTTCTCGCCCGTCTTCCTTGAACACGTAAAGCGCGCCCACGGCAAGGGCCCGTTGAGGCGGCGCCGTAACTCCCGCAGCAAGGTGCATGCCGGTGAGCAGGTGAACCATCAGGTCGCCCGCCACGCCTGTACCGTAGGCCCGATAACTTCGCCAGCGCGCAAAGCGGATGGGATCAAAGGGAATCCTGGGGGTGCTCCCGAGCCAAGTGTCCCAGTCCAAGTTTTCCGGCGAGAGGCCCGGCGGCGGCATCCAGCTTGCCCATGCGCCGTTCGGAGTGTTGCGTCCTGTCGAAGCCTCAATCGTATGAAGGTCCCCGATGGCCCCCTGCGCGATCAGTTCCCTGGCTTTGTTGAATGTCCAGGAACTGGCGGATTGGGCGCCGATCTCCACGATCCGTTTGTTCTCTTCCGCCGCTCGGATCATTTCGAAGCCCTCACTCGCCTCGTGGGACATGGGCTTCTCCGAATAGACGTCTTTGCCGGCCTTACAACAGTCCACAAGGATTTGCTTGTGCCAGTGGTCCGGTGTGGCGTTAATGATGCAATCGATCTCTTTGTCATCCAGCAGGTCCTGGTAGCGGCGAGTGACCTTGATGGGCTTGCCGACGATCTCGCGGGCCAGCGTGTGCCGGCCATCCCACAAATCGCACGCCGCCACGCACTCAACACCTTTGTGGAATATCGCATTGCGCAGCAAGCCCGCACCCTGCTCGCCAACCCCAATAATTGCGACCCGTATCCTGTCGCTGGGAGGAACCGCCGTGTCCTGAGCGTTGGCGGCCGGGGTGTCAATGAGAATGGTTTTGGCTGCGAGTGTGGCGCCTGCCGCGCCTCCTGTCTGTTTCATGAAATCACGCCGCGAAATGTATTTCGTCATAGAAAAAGCCTCCAATCAGATTGTGCGCATGAATGAAACGCAGATACGTCTGTCATTCTGAGCGAAGCGAAGAATCTGCATTGGTTCGCTTCGGACCGGAACTGCAGATCCTTCGCTTCGCTCAGGATGACAGTGGGCTTCGTTTCTGTGGGTGGGCTACAGTTCGTCACACCCGGGATGACCCACGCTCTACGAAGCTTTCCGTCACTCACTTGCATCAGTCAGCCGAACCCGCCGCGTTCACCAGTTCCTCGACGGCCGGAGCGATCACGTTCATCAGTTCATGCGGCGGCTGCGGTGACATCATCGCGACCAACAGATTCGTGCTGGCATCGGCCACTTTCCGGTGATTGGCGACGAGGGTTCTCTGCTTCTCCAACCAGGCAGCGCTGGGCGGCTGCTTGGATTCCCACATCGTCAGCGCCTCCAACCCTGTTTCGGCGAGCGCCCTTAAATCCTCCGAAGCGGGAATAACTTCCTCGAGCGGGAGGGAATCCCGCGCGATGGCTTGAAACTGGGAGTCATTGTCGCGCCATCGAACGAGCTTCGCGCGCACTTCGCGGCGCAATTCCTCCGACTCTCTGCCTGCCGCGAGCATCTGGTGCACGCAGGCGCGAAAGTTGCGCGCCACCAAGCTCTCCGCCGGAAGCGCATCCACGAAGCGGGCTGTCACCACGGTATTATCCATACCCTTTCCCGAAGCGATGCCAGCTTGCAATCGAGGCTTGAAGCGGGCGAGATTCTTAATCGGCTCGACTGTTTCCGCTAACGTCGCCAGGGGAACAACGCTGTGATTGCCTGCCAACCGTTGCAGCATCGCCGTCTGATTGGTGTGCTGCCGGAGTCCCAGCAGTTCCAGGTCCGCGTCAAGGGCCGCCATCCGCCGATAGAGGGAGTCCACGTCTTTCGCGCCAGCGGGCGACCAAAGGCGCTCGGCGATTGCCGAAACTCGCGGCCAGACCATAAATTCTTCCTTTTCATCCCACACAAACTCCGACCACATGCAGGCAATTCCGCCCGCTACCAGTTTCTCTTCTGGCGGGGTAAGGGGCGGGCTGTCTGCGGCAACGTTGTCTTCCGATACGTAGCCGGCGAACGGCGTGCCCTTCACTAGTTTCAGCACCTCCCGGGGAAGTCCGTCGGCGCGCGAGTCGAGCGGGTCCACCGCGTAGAGGGCTGCCGCCGGGAGGCCGTGGTCGAGATAGTAACCGGCTGAGACTACGGTACTGTGCCCCTCGGCCGCTGACCGTTGCACCATCTTGGAGCTGCGCCAGGCCTGAACCGCGATGTCTTTGGCCAGGCCGGGTTGGAGCACTTCATCCCAGGCGATCATGGTCTTGCCGTGCTTGGCGAGAATCTGGCGCACTCGCTGGGTGAAGTAAGCCTGCAGTTCGTGCTTATCTTTGAACCCCCGCTGCTTCATGAAGGCTCGAATCCGGGGATTCCGTGACCACTGCGCGCCGTTGACCTCATCACCGCCGGCGTGGAAGTACGGATCGGGAAAGAGCGTGCCGATTTCGCCGATGAGACGATCGAGGAATCGATAGAACGTCCTCTCGCGTCGGATCGATGATGGCGCGAGTGTTGTTGTGGTCGGGGCCGAGCACGTAAGGTCCCGGCATGGCGGCAAGTTGCGGGTAAGCCACGAGCATGGCCTTCGAGTGTCCCGGCATCTCAATCTCCGGGATGATGCGGATGCCGCGGTCGCGCGCGTAATCCACCAGCTCGCGCACTTCCGTCTGAGTGTAATATTGCCCGCGCGATCCCAGCCCCTGAAGGCGCGGATAGACCTTGCTCTCCAGGCGAAAGCCTTCTGCATCACTCAAGTGCAACTCGAGGACGTTCATCTTTACCAGTTCCATGGCATCGAGGTTGCGCTTGAGTGTGTCGACCGTCAGAAAGTGGCGGGCAACGTCCAGCATAAGCCCGCGCCAGGCAAATCGCGGCTGATCCCTTATTTCCACGGCGCGGGCGCCATACGCTGCGGAATCGATCTGCACCAGTTGGAAAAAGGTTGCCATGCCGCGCAGTACGCCAGTCGGGCCGTGGGCGCGCAGTTCTGCGCCTGCGGTGGTGACTCGCAGTGTGTAGGATTCATCCGCCTGGGGGGTAAGGAAATGCGCATCGGCCGCGTCGCAGAAAACGCGCAGCGTGGCCGGCTTCCCCTCCATCACGGGCTCCAGAGCGAGCTTCAGGCCGGTCTTGGCGCTTAGATTCCTGGCCAGGCGGACGGCGGCGTTCCGAAGCACGGCGTCGTCGCGGTTTAGCGAAATGTGAAAAGACGGCTCAATGACCAGAAAACCCTGCCCGGAGCTGATCTCGGCAGGCTTGGGTATCACACGCGGCAGATCCTCTGCGCTCACTGGCAGCGCGGCCATCATTGTCGTCCACACAAGCAGGATGGTCTTAATGATCATGACTTTATTCGTGGACTCGTTCGCGCCTCCAGCCTTCCGGCAACACTATACAACAAGACGCCCGAGTTCCATGAATCAGGATTGTCAGTCGCTGTCATCCTGAGCGAAGCGAAGGATCTGCAGTTCCGGTCCGAGGCGAACCAATGCAGATTCTTCGCTTCGCTCATAATGACGGACTTTCGGTAGGCCGCAAGTTCTTGGCCGCCCGGGATGACATGTTGTCCCTTGGTGGAGGACAGAGTGGCATGGTACCAAGACTTCCGTGCTATAGGCCAAATGAGGAGGACTGTCTATACTTTGTTGGTCGGACGCTCGATCACGCTTTGCGCCGAGCGACGAAGTTCTGGTTGTATCCGGATTCAAAAAAGAGTCGCAGCCTGACTGAGGAAAGAATGGTCCTCGCCGGACTCATCCTGGTCATCTCAACGGCGCTCGCCGCCTTCTATCTGCTGGTTACCGTCCAGCGGATCCTGCGCGCTCCCATCCATCGTAAGTGAATCCACAGTCATGCCCATAAAGAGGGCAACGCCAATCACCGGCTTCGGCGCACTGCCTCCTCCACGATTGCGAGGTCGGCACTGTCGACTGTGCCGTCCCTGATCACATCCGCCCGTGGGTCGTATCCAGGCTGGCCGGCGACGCTTCCCATGGCGGCCTTGACAATCAGGACATCGCTGGCGTCCACCTTTCCGTCGCCATTCACATCGCCGAGCAGAGCGGCGCGGGGGTTCGGGTCGAAAAGAATCTGGTAGAGGTGCCAGGCATAGCTGGTGGCGAAGTCGCCGCTGAAGACCCCATTGCTGACGGGAATTTGGCGTTTCTCCCGAAGCTCGATCGCGGTAGCGTGGGCGGGAAAGTCGCGCAAGGCGAACGTAGCGGTGGTGGCGCCCGCGGGCGACATGCTCAGAGCGCCGCCGGCCTTGGCGATGGAATCGGTGCATGGGCTGCTGTCTCTGCAAAAGAGGCTTGTTTCCTCGAAGGGGTTCGCAGAGGGGGTCTGGTTCTGCGGCAACCCGTCGTTGACGGCGAGCAGGAACGTGCAGCCGCCGTAGCGTTTCAACAGCACGTTGATCGCGGCATGAGCGCTGGAAGAGGCGACCCTCACGCCATTGCCCACCGATGGTGTATTGAGCACACGCGCCAGGGCCGCCACTTGAAGGTTGGTGCGCGCCATCGCCAATTTCACATCGGCGTGCTCGGGATGAAAGATCGAGTCTTCTTCCTGAACGGGGGCAAACTGGTGGACGAAGTACAGGAGGCCGCGTGCGCCGTGAATGATCGTCATCCAGGACTCCGCTTCGACCTCCGCCGGGGTCAGGGTTACGGAAGGGCTGTTGCCAAAGTTCACCAACTCGATGTCTTGAAGGACAGGTTTTTGGTAATTGCTCCAGTAGCGCAGACGGTCCGTAGTTCGGCCGACCCACCAGAGCGGGTGCGCATCATTCTCCGGATAGACATCGCTGGCGAGGATGTCGCCGCCCTGAATGTACACGGGGTAATCGTTGAGTCCGCGCGCCGCAGAACAGCACGTTCCTCCGCGGCCTTCGTAGCACGAACCGGAGTTAAACCCGGTGCCTTGTCCAAGACCAAGGTAGACGGGACGCTTCAGGTCGGCAACTTTGAGCGACTTGTACTTGCTGATAATAGCAGAGGGCAGAATGCAATCGCCATAACCCCCGCCCGGCATCGACTGCGCATTGTCCGGCTCGTCGATTTGTATCCAGCCGTCGATGATCGGATCAACCAGGTGCCGTCCACGGTCCGCTCCGGCCAGCGCGCTCTCCTGTTCCCCAAGAACCTGCATGTTGTACTGCCGGAGCAACGGCAGGATTGGACCCGCTTTGGGATTTGCCTCGACGGTGCCGTCCCAAAGCCCAACAAACTGGTTCACGCCGACGGCCTGATACAATCCGGCTTTACTCGGACTCTGTAGCCAAACAGCGCGCATGAAATAGTCAGGGCTGGAAGAAGGGCCTAATGGAAACCGCGCATAATACGCAGGACCGCCTTCCCATGGGAGATAGATGTCCTGGGCTGGTGTTCGAACCGCGCCCGCGCATAGGATCACAAGCGCCGTCAAGCTCCCGAGGCCAAGCTGGTGGAGTTTTGTGTGTTGCATGGTTTTCCTCACTCGATTCCTTGCACGCCGTAGGGGCGGTTCGCGAACCGCCCCTACGAACATCCAAGGAAACCATAGTCTATTGATAGGCGTCTATCATAGCAAGAGAGCGGGAAGCCGGTTGGAGGTGGCAACGATGGGACGACTCGCATTGGCACTCGTGCTCACCGCTTTAACGGCTGCCGCCCAAAGTACTCCTGATTTGCAAAGCCGGGCACAGCAGACAAGCCCCAAATCAAAGATCGTGGTCCCTGCGGGCATTTCGGTTCCCCTGGCGTTGACCGAACCCGTTCTCGCCAGGTCAGCCAAGGCTGGAGAGAGCGTATACGCACAGACGGCCTTCCCGGTCATAGTGAACAATCAGATGGCGATTCCAGCCGGCACCTATGTGCAGGGCCAGATTGATACTCTGACGCGGCCCGGCTGGCTTTCACCTCATGCCCAATTCCAGATCCACTTTACCAAGATCATCTTCACCACAGGTTATACGGTTGAGCTTTCAGACCTGCGTTACACCAACGAAGAGGCGCCAAGTGCTGCTCCGGTGTCTACCTTGAACGCCACGCCGCAGCCTCTCGCGGGCGATGTTCTTGCCGCAGTGGCCACGCCTTATGTTGTGGTCAGCTCGGCAAGCGATGTCCTTCTCGACAATGGGTCGCAGATTGAGATGATTCTGCAAGTTCCTCTGCGCCTGAACGCCCTCAAGGTCGCTGCGGCAGTGCGGCAAGCCAATTCGAGGCCGCCTCTTCCGTTCAAATCTGCGACACGGTGCCGCCCCATTCCCGCCACGCCGGGGACGTCAGACACGGTCATCCCCGGCACGCCCGGCACGCCGCCGACGGTCATCCCAGGAGGTCCGGGAATGCCGGACACCGTGATCCCGGGCACTCCGGGCACGCCCTCGACAGTCATCCCCGGCACTGCGGGCACGCCGGCGGTGCCCTGTTCCGGTCCTCCTGTCGTTGCCTTCAACCCCAAGCCTCAGAGTTACAAGAAACCGTTCCAGATCGCCTCGCCGCTTCGGGTCTCCAACACGCTTCTGGCTGCGGGGAGTTATCAATTTGCCTGGAATGGATCGGGTCCCTCGGCGCAGGTGGAGGTTCTCGAGAACGGCAATTCCGTGGCTCGTTTGCCCGCTCGCGTCGTCCTGCTTAACGCGGAATCGCGCACGGACGCAATCGGCACGAGCACCAATGTGGATGGATCGCTATCTCTTGAATCGCTCCGGTTCGCCGGAGAGAAGCTGGCGTTATACTTCGATCAAGGCGCCGGGTGAGCGGGGAAAAGCAGATCCTTCGCTTCGCTCAGGATGACATGCTTTGCTCAGGATGACATGTCGTTCTGAGCGAAATGAAGATTCTGCATTGACGTGTCGTTCTGAGCGAAATGAAGATTCTGCATTGACGTGTCATTCTGAGCGGAGCGAAGAATCTGCATTTGGTTGCGGCAAAGACGTGTTGTGCTAGGGAATGCGGAACCAAGCCTACGAACATACAAAATGAGAGGTGTTCATGCGAATTCATGCTGCGGTCATACTCTTCGCGGTCTCGACGCTCTGCGCACAAGAACCTTCTTCGCCTCCTGAAGCGCCTCCTCCTTTAACCCACGCCGCTGTGCCAAGCGCTCCGCAGATCGCGACAATCACCATTCCTGCCGGAACTCGAATACAGCTTGCGCTGACCAGCCCCATTAGCTCCAAATCCCGTCCCGGAGATCACGTCCGCGCGGTTACCGGGTTTCCCGTGACTGTCGGCAAGCAGTTGGCCGTCCCGGTCGGTACTTACGTCGAGGGTATGCTGGACAAAGTGGCGAGGGGCGGCCGCTCTGGACCCAACCTGAAGATGCACTTCACCCGGTTCGACTACGTCAACGGTTACAGTGTGGATGTATCGGGCGCGAACGTTCAAGCCGACGCCCACATTCCCGCGCCAAGCCCTACCCGGGCCGCGGGGCTCGCCGGCCCGAGCGGTTCCTCCAATTCGTTCGCCGGGTCGACGCTGCCTCAACCAACGCTTCAGGCCCCGGCTTCACACGTCGGAACCGCCATAGGGATTGGAATCGCCGCCACTGCGGCCGGGATCGCGATCCCCTTGATCCTCATTCACCACGGCGGGGGGAGTGGAGGAGTGCTTTTCGAAGCCGGATGGCAGTTTGAGATGGTGCTGGAGAGCCCCGTCTCCGTGGACGCCGCGAGCGTTGCTGAAGCCTCCGCTCACACTCCGTAGCGCCGTGCATGTAGTGTATACTTCGACGAGAAGAATCAGGACAGGCGTGTAACAAGGGGAGGGCAGAGGTGCGCAAAATCTGGCTGATCATGAAACGCGAGTACGTCACTCGCATCAAGACCAAGGGTTTTGTTTTCGGCACGGTCGCCGTGCCCGTCTTCAGCATCGGCTTGATGGCCTTTTCGATCTTTCTCGCCACCCGCCTGACCGATCGTACTGTAAGGCTCGCCATCATCGACAACGTGGGGGGCCTGTCAAACGCAGTAACGGCAGGGCTGAACGTTCGGCTGCCCAACGGCAAACCCGAATTCGAAGTTGCGAAATCCGTGGAGCGGCCTCAAAGCGAAGAGCCGGTTCGCAAGGAACTGCGCGCCGAGATTCGAAACGACCGTCTGGACGCCTATCTGGTGATTAACAGTGGCGGGAAAGCGGAGTTCCATACCAAAAATCCGAGTGACTATACCCTGGTGCAACCCATCACTCGCGCCGTGCAGGAGGCCGTCCTGGCTTCCGGTTTGCGGACGCGAGGCGTCCACGCCGACGAAATCCGCGACCTGGGGCGCAACACGGACTTCAAAATCATCAAGATCACTAAATACGGCGAGGCCGAAGAGTTTGGCCAGACGATAATCACGTCGATCTGTCTGGCGGGCCTTCTCTACACCGCGCTGATCATGTACGGCGTCATCACCATGCGCTCCGTGCTGGAGGAAAAGACTTCGCGCATTGTCGAAATTCTGATATCTGCCGTTCGGCCCTTTCAACTCTTAGCGGGCAAGATTCTCGGAGTTGCGGGCGTTGCGTTCACGCAATATCTGATTTGGCTCGCCTCCGCGGCTTTGCTGGGAACTTATGGGGCTGTGGTGGTCAACACCCTCCGACCCACCGCGGACTTTCCTCATATCCACCTGTCGGCGGCACTGCTTATCTACCCAGCCATCTACTTCGTCCTGGGGTATCTGCTCTACGCTACGCTGTTTGCCGCCGTCGGCGCCGCCGTCTCCAGCGAACAAGACGCCCAGCAGTTGCAGGTGGTCATCATGTTGCCCCTCATTTTCAGCTTCGTTATGTTCAATTTGGTGATTCGCGACCCGAGTTCCCATACCGTCGTCCTGCTATCGGAGATCCCCTTCTTCACTCCGATCATCATGGTGCTCCGCATCGCCTGCGAGACTCCCCCCTTCTGGCAGATTGGCCTCTCCTTCCTGCTGCTGGGCTTGACGGCGGCCGGGGTGGCCTACTTCTCTGCACGCATCTACCGTGTGGGGATCCTGATGTATGGCAAGCGGCCTTCGGTGGTGGAGCTTATAAAGTGGCTGAAGTACACCTAGTCCAGGTGGCGTAGGGGGAGGGCTTGCCCTCCCCTCGGCGGCCTGGTAACCGGCCGGGGACGGCAAGCCGTCCCCCTACATGCGGGTCGTTATCGTTCAGCGGCTGGCGTTGGTTTGCGGCGGGAGTGCGATTCGTCCCACTACTGCTTCCTTAGCGATGCGGAACACCATGAGCTCGAGCGCGATTTCGCCGCTCGGCTCATAGAATTGGATGGATTCGTTCAGCGCACGGTCCTTCAATTCGATCCATTTATCCTGGAAGAACAGTCGCATTGTGTACCGTGAGTTCTTGATATCCGTACTCTCGAGCACCAACTTCACCGGTCCGACCTGCTGTTTGTTCCCGTCTTTTCGCAGGGTGAAGGGAACACTGTCGCGCTCGAAATGTCCTGCCAGATGCGCCAAGCCTTCCTGGTTGCGTTCGATTTCTTGATGCTGCGAGTTCAGCTCCCCGACTACGTTCCCCAGGCGGTCCGCAGTGGCAGCCCACTGCTGTTGAGTTGCCGTCACGTCGCTGCGCAGGGAGCTGAGCGCTTGCTCGCCCTCTTCTCGCACGGCGTTAAGATCCGGCGCAGGCTGCGGTGTGGCAGAGGCCTCGGGTTGCGGGTTAGCCGGCGGAGAAACGCGAACACGCATCGGCGCCGAAGGCGCGGAAGCAATAGGAGGCGCGGTCCTTGCTGGCTCCGTCTTCGCCGCCACCGCGGGGGCCGCAGGCCTAGGCGCTTTGAGTTCGTGCTCCATGGTGTCCAGACGGTGTTCGATATCGTCGAGCCTGGCTGCGGTGCGCGTAAGCTCGGCCGTATCCGCACTCACCTCGGGCGGCGCGCTGCTTCCTAATATCTTGTAAGCGGCGTAGCCGGCCCCGAGGATGGCCACCACCGCGAGCACATAGGTAAGCCGGTCCTGCACATGGACCGGGGGACGCGGCACTTCACTGGGCATGTAAGACTTACGGTCAAACTGCGATCCACCCATTCGAACCTCCTCTTTTGTCCTCTAATGACGTTGCCATGACACTTCGACGCGGTGCGGGTATCGGGCCGCCAAACTCAGAAGGACTTCACGTGTCTCCTTGGGAAGCAGATCAACCTGCTTTTGGCTCGACTCCCGTTGTGTGATGTGCATCTCGACGTGGTAAACACCAGGAGCCAAAACGAGCAACAGGGGAGTTTTACCGACGCTCTTTCCGTTAATGAAGGCCCACGCGCCATCGGGCTGTGAGCGCAACATCATTTTGGCCGCATCTTTGCCCGCCTTGGCCTCGAGCGTCCGGCGGTTCCCACCTATCACATCTTCCACTTCCCGCAACGGCAGGTGCGTAGACGACGTCGGCTGCTCTGTCCTCGTTTCGGGCGCAGTGAGGCTGGGAGTCAGCGAGCCGGTCGGCGGGTGAGCCGGCGACAGCACTCCCAGGCTAGCTGCGCCGCCGCCGACACCCGAAACTGCTCCCGCATATTCGACTACGGCTTGCGCTGCGGCACTGCTGGCACAGAGAAAAACTACGGCGGCGAGTTGGACAAGCGTGAGTTGCCAACCTGATGCCATCCGTCTATGCGTAGTTGGATACGAGTTCATGATCGACTCCTCAAAACAAGCTGACAAGGCGTTCGTCCTGCGACACATACCTCTCAGTGTGTCGGTGCCCACGGCACTCCCGACGGTGCCCTTCTCTTCAAGTATCCTGATTTTGTGTTGGACCTCGACCCAGAAACAATCGTAAGCAACTCGCCGGTAATTGTCAAGATCGAGATGGCGTGACTTGCGCTTGAGGCGACGGAGTTGGAGTGCTAAGCTTTCGGGCCCGGGGGGAGTGCAAAAAAGGAAATTCTAGTGAGAAACCTGTGTTTCCGATCTTGTCGGGCGGCAGGGCGCCGGGCAGTTCAAACCGTCCGCGGGGGCAAATTGTAGATGCAGTTTACGCGAATGAGCAAGCGCGCACGATGGTTGGCAGGCATGGCGGCGACGGCGTTGGCCCTGGCGCTAATCGTTTACAACTTCTCTCGTAGCGCCGAGTGGCGCGGTTTCGATTGGCGCCTCGCAGCCAACTTGTTGCGCCACGCGCGGGCCGGGTACTTGCTGCTGGCGGTGCTGCTTCTTTACAGTTGCCTCACGATTCGCGCCGTGCGATGGAAATTTTTCCTCCGGCCGGTCAAGACCGCATCCGTCTGGAACCTCTTTGTGGCCCAGATTTACGGATTCGGCTCGATTTTCTTGATCGGCCGGCCGGGCGAGATCGTGCGTCCGGCGTACATTGCCAACCGCGAGGGTGTTTCCTTCACCTCACAGCTTGCCATCCTCATCCTGGAGCGAGTTTACGACGCCATCGCCATGGGGATTATTTTCGCACTCGCGCTTCATTTCACTGCTGTTCGCCTCACTGGCTTAGGCGCCGGCGTGCTGCTCCATCGGATGCGCCAGGCGTCCGTCGTTGTGCTGCTTGTGACTGCCGCGCTCGTCCTGGGTCTGGTCGTTTTCCGTCTCTCGGCCGAGGCCGTTACAGTATTCGCCGAGCGGCGCATCGGTTTTCTCCCTGCGAGGTTCCGTTCGGGCCTGGGGCGGGTTTTGCGGTCGCTCGCGGCAGGGCTTGGAGCCATCCACAGTTGGCGCGACCTTACGGCGACCGTCGTGTGCACCATTCTCCACTGGACGTTGAATGTCACGATGTTCTGGGTGTCGTTCCACAGCCTGGGTGGCGAATTGCTAAACGTTTCTTGGTGGGGCTCGGCTATCGCCTCATTCCTTGGAGGCATAGGTCTGGCTTTTCAGCTCCCCGGCGTGGGCGGCGGAATCCAGATTGCAATTATCGAGTCGCTGAAGCGCATCCTGGGAGTGGCCCCAGAGGCGGCCGTAGGCGGGGGCATACTCATCTGGGCGCTCTTGACGTTTCCTGTGGTCGGCCTGGGTCTCGTGCTGCTGCCCTTCCAGCGCCTGAGCTTCGGGCGTCTTGAGGCCATGGCTGACGAAGAGCGCTCGGTGCCGACTGTCGATTGACCGGTGTCGATCGATGATGACGAAATTCGAGCGGGGACTGGCACCCGCGATTCCTTGCCGTGGCAGCATGCCGGTGGCAGGCGATTGGGGGTATACTACCTCCCGGTTCCAGGCGATTGTGGCTTCTGTGATGTGTCACCCTGACTGCCAGGGAGGGAAGAGCACGGCAACAAAAACACAGGCGCTCGCATTCGAAGGAATTCCAGTACGACAGGTGGTGGTGGCCCGTGAAGGGAGTGAACATGGACAGACGAGATTTGCTCATCGGTGTTGGATTTGGCATAGCCGCAGGAGCTGGTATCAACGGTTACTTAGTCAACTATGTTGAAAACTGGCAGGAAATGCGGCTGCGTGGAATTCCCGGCGGGCATGTCTCTTTCGCGCAGCAGGGTGAAGATCTCATCGTCAAAAACCTATTCGAGACCTTCAACATTAAAAATCCCTCGTATGTCGACATCGGGGCATGGGATCCCGTTATTCACAGCAACACCTATCTTTTCTATCGGCAGGGCAGCAGGGGATTGTTGATCGAGCCAAATCCGGCATTTATCGCGAAGCTTAAGTCGGTCAGGCCCAAGGACACAGTGCTCAACATCGGCATCGGCGTGACGGACCAAAAGGAAGCGGATTACTACATCCTCGAGGGGGCCGGCCAATCAAACACCTTCTCCAAAGAGGAAGCGGATGCATGGTCAAGGGTCGCGGGACGTCAAGTGATTAAAAAGGTAATTAAGATGCCCCTGATCAATATCAATGAAGTGCTGCAAGAAAATATGGGCCGGGGACCTGATTTTCTTTCGGTAGATGCCGAGGGGCTCGACGAGAGGATACTCAAAAGCCTGGATTTCGAGAAATTCCGCCCAAAGGTAATCTGCGCCGAAACATTGGAGGCCGGCACCAACAATGTCATTCAAAGCATCGTGAGCTTTCTGGAGTCCAAGGACTATTCCGTGCGGGGAAGCACCTTTGTCAATTCGATTTTCCTCGATAATTCTCTGATGAAGAATCCGCGCCACGAAGCGTGACGGCGCGCTTACCCTGCTGGTGACAAGCACCGTCGCATATTAAACCTGAACCAATCTGTCTTGGGACGGTTTCGGCGGGCGTCGCGGCGCTCTGGCGACAGGCATCACGACGATGGGAGGTTCTTCCTGCGAACGATCCAGAGATAGCTTGCAAACGCCACGGCGTAGCAGCCGAAACCCGTCCAGAACGCTGTTGATATTCCCGATCCCAGTACAATCAGGAAGGCAACTACCGAGGCCAAGACGGAAGCCGCTCCGTTCAGCCCCCAGAGCCAGGGTGTCAGGGTATCGGATCGGGCGGAGGCGGCCTTCATGCCCAGGGGAAATGCCATCCCCATAAGAAATCCAATGGGAAACAGGATGCCCGCGGCAACCATAAGCCGCACCGGCGTGCTGGCGGACGCGAACGCCGCGCTTGCGTAAGGCGTCAGAAGCCCAAAGAGCGCCAGTGTCACGAGCAGCGCCAGGAGGCGTGCAGTCGCCCAGAGTTTCGATGCAGCGTGATGCGAAAACCCCGTGGAGTAGCTGCCCAGGCCGCTGGAGAGGAGTAGAGTGAACAGCACAGTAGAGAGCGAGTAGGCAGGATGGCCCAGAAAGATCATGAGCCGCTGCAGTTGTGATACTTCCACCAGCATGAAGCCAAGCCCAATAGCCGCGAAATAGAAGAACAGCGGCGCGTTCCGAGCCACGCCGGCTTTCTGGCCCACAAAAACCCAAGGGACGAGGAGGCAAAGAACGGTCAGGACCGCCACGCCCATGAAAATCGCGCCTAGGACTTCTTCCGAGCCCGGATTGCGCTCACCTTGCGAATGCCGCCTCAGCAAGGAACGAAAAACATCGTGGACTCCAAAATTACACAGGAAAAACGGGCAGTCATCGGTGGGGGAAGCGAGTCTCCCCGGCAAAGTCTTCACAAGCCCGCTTCGCTCCTTTTCAGAGGCCAGCCCGGCGAAAATGGGGTTGGCTGCCTGCCGGGGGCTTAACATGATTTCGAATTCCATCCGCTCTGCCAGCGTTTGGAGCAGGTCGAGATCACCGGATGAAAACGGTTGCTTGCCGACCAGAATGGTCGCGACCCCTACCGGGCCGACAAAGAGCCCCGGCCAGGCAGCGCACTTAACCACGATGATGTGGCTCCGAGGATCCTCAACGCCGGTTTGGGTCAACGCATCGGTTGCCAGAGAAACCAGCCGGTAGGTCTCCGCCGGGTACTGTGGATCGTACCAGCGTGTGAAGCTCAGCAGACCCCGGCGCGTCAGGTGATCCAGGAATAAGCGCCACGCTTCGGAAGTGTAAATTCCATTTTCCGCGAGCGCGAAGGCGCCGGAACTGGTCGCCGCCCAGGTGTCCACCAAAGAAGCCTGGATGATATCAACATGTTCCGGCATGCGAGCGATGTAGCTGCGTGCTTCATCGTTCACGAACCGCACGCGAGGATCTGCGTCCAAATGCCCGGTGAAGTCGCCGAACCTCTGGTTCAGAGCCTGGAGGATCGCCTTATTCATTTCGATGGCTGTCACCGATTTCTGACCGAAGGCGAGGGCCGAGAGAATGTCTCTTCCCCCTCCCGCGCCGATGACCATGACCTGGGAATCCGGTCGGAAGTAATGCGCGACATTGGTGATGTCGTACTTCAGGTAATCCAGATTTCGGAAATCACCATCGTAGCGAGTCATTACGGTCTGGGCGCCGGCGTCGATCCGCACCGAAAGTTGCTTGACCATTGCATGAACGCGGTAGGTGGGACTCACTCCCCAGAAGAACGGTTCGTAGGTAGCGTTCGGGTCCCCTTCTACGACGACCCGGGAAAACGAGTTCCATTTCTCGTAGATCGGGCGGTCTGCACTCTCAGCGTTCATCCAGGCCACGCCCAGCATCGGCATTTGTCTGCTCGCCAGGACCGCGTTGAGTACGCAGATTACAGCGATCAAACCAGTGCACCACATGGAGCGGCGGCACAGCCAGGAGGTGGGGTCGCCGAGGGCAAACAGGAGCGCGCCAACCCCCGCCATGACGGCAGAAAGGATGACGGCAGTGGGGGCGTCGATAAAGCGCAGGATGTAAACAATCAGGATGCATCCGGCCGCGGCTCCGATAAGGTCGGCAGCGTATAGTTGAGCGACCCGCTGGGGAAACTTCGTCAAAGCCAAGCAGACTGCTATCCCACTGAAAATAAAGGGTACCGAGATTACCCCCAGGATCGTCACCATGTTCAGAATGCCCAGTACGGTCAGATTGAAAACCGGTGGAAGCCGGAGGTAGACGAGAAGGCTTACGACTGTCGTAGCCGCAAACCCCAGAGCGGCGGCCGAAAGATGCTTCTCCACCTCTTCGGACCTGAGGAATTGCGGCGCCAGGTCACCCCACACGAGGCCGCCAACCGCCAGTCCGAAGACCGCTACCATGAAGGCAGGTGAAAACAGGTGGTACCATACGTATAACGCAATCAGGACGATGGTCACTCCCGCAAACATCCACCCGGCTCGGGCAATGCGTCCTTTAGCGTGCTGGCCGGTGAAATACTGCGGTCCGAGATAAACCAGCAGGCCACCTAGTGTCAGGCCGAACATCGCCACAGATATCGCCAGAAAAACGAAGTGGTACCACATGGTCACACTAAAGATGCGGGTCAGGAGGATCTCCTGCATCAGAGTCGCCAGCGTGACCATGAGCAGCCCACCGTAGGTGCGTGCCCCAGCCGTGTTCTCGGATTTCAACGGGAACTCCTCCCGGGTGAAAACTCAGGTAGCCGCCGATCAGCCCACTTACCCCGCCGAGCGGCCGCAGTCAGAGGTCCAACGGAAGCTTCGCCAGCGACCTCCATTGGGACCGACAACATACACCGGACCGTCGCTGTCTGCAACACGAAACGCATCTACAGGAAACCTTCCCTCGAGTCTTGGGCCGTCGTTGCTCCGGCCTAGTACTATGGTGCTCTTGTCGGCTGAGTTCATTCAGGTTATAAACTCTGCCGATAGTTGCTGAGGGTGGTCAGGAAAGGCGATGACCAACTGGCTCCCTGTGAACCACGTGGGCCTCCAGCCTGAGTGGAGGAGGTTATGCCACGCTCAAGTCTGAACCTAAGCCTCGGAAATCGGAAGAGGGGCCCCGCCGGGGGCCAATATGTCCCGTTAAGTTAGTAACTAATTCAGTGATTGACGCACGCTCTTACTTAACGTATTCTGCGTCTACGTGCAATTGGTCTGTTGTCGTTAACTTTGCCGCAGTGGCCTAATCGAACAGCCGTGGATCCGACGGGGCTGGCTGTTTTGGTGCCAGTGTCCTGATAGGTGGGGGGATCCGGGGATGGTTATTGCGCCTGTGGACTTGGGTCAAGTTCCGTCGATGGGAGAAACTTAAGCTATGGAGCAAGAAGCCATACGCGTCTGGTTCTGCACGCCCGACATTCCATTCGTTCAGCTCATGGCCCGCACCTTGGGTGGGGAGTTTGAAGTACAGACCATCGAGGCGTTCCACCTGAATGGAGCGCGCCGGAGGATCGACTGGCCGGATGTCGTCCTACTCGACCTGCGCGCCGAGGGAGACTCTCCCGGCGGTGGGGAGTCGGCATTCCAGCTTATCCAGGAAATCCAGCAGTTTGAAACACCGCCCCCCATGATTGCCATCCTGGACGAACAGAATCGTGCCATGATCCGGCGCGCACTGGAAAATGGCGTCTACGATACGCTCGCCAGTCCTCCCGATATGGTCGAATTGCGACTGGTGCTGCGGCGAGCGAAGCGCTTCCGGCAGGTGGAAAAAGAGCTGTTGCGATTGCGGTCGCAACAGTCCGTGACGAGTCCGTTCGGGGAATTCGTTATTTCCACCGAGCCCATGCAGAGGGTATTTGCTCTGGCCCAGAAGGTCGCGCCCTGCGACGTGAGCGTGTTGATCACCGGAGAAACAGGCACCGGCAAAGATATGCTCGCTCGCTCCATCCATCAATTGAGCGCGCGGGCGACGGGACCGTTTGTGGCTTTCTCCTGCGCCAATTTGCCAGAGACTTTGATTGAAGATGAACTTTTCGGCCATGAAAAAGGCGCCTTTACCGGCGCTGTGGGGGCCCGCCACGGCCGTTTCGAGGCGGCGCACCAGGGTACGCTATTCCTGGATGAGATCGGGGACTTGGCTTTGGGTTTGCAAGCCAAGCTGTTGCGGGTTCTTCAACAGCGCTCCTTCGAGCGGCTAGGCAGCAACAGCCCTGTCAATGTCAACATTCGTCTGCTTTGCGCCACCCATCGCAACCTGGCAGAAATGGTGGAGCAAGGGCAGTTTCGCAACGACCTGTTTTATCGCCTGAACGTGGTTGAGATTCAAATCCCTCCTCTGCGCGAGCGGCGCGACGAGATTGCTGCCCTGGGACATCATTTCCTGATGCGTTTCGCGAAACAATTCGGCAAGACGGTGCGGAGATTCTCGCCGGTCACCTTGAGGACTCTTGAGGAATATAGTTGGCCCGGCAACGTGCGGGAACTGGAAAACGTCGTGCAGCGCGCGGTAGTCATGGCGGACGGACCCGCCGTGGAACTCTGGCATCTGCCCAAGACGTTCTGCAACGGGATGGAGCAGGAGCAAGAAGACTGCTCGTACGACAAGGAATTGCGAGACTTCAAGCGGCGCCTCATCCTGCGTGTTTTGCGCGACTGCGATGGAAGCAAGTCGGAGGCAGCGCGGAGGCTGGGCATCGCGCGCGGTTACCTGCATCGGTTGATCAACCAATTGCGCATTGAGGATGTTCCCGAGGAGAGTTTCGCGGAGTCGCCGGAGCTTAACATGCCGGTGATGTAAGGCAAATCAGACACTTGAAATTAGAAAGCAGAAACTCGGAATTCGAACGCCATACGCGCACCAGCAGGTTTGTAATCTCCAGTTTCAAGTTCCAAATCTCCGGCATCTGAACTCCGCTTCAAGCCATGCCTGACAATTCCTCCGAAAACACATCCGGTGGCCAACCGTTGCTTGAGCGGGTCTGCGTACCATTCTTGTTGGGGGCTCAAAATGCGGACGGCGGATGGGGATACCGGAACGGCGGCCAGAGCGCCGTGGAACCAACCTCCTGGGTGCTTTTGGCCCTAAAGGAAGTCGAGGCGTCGAGGAGTCGAGAGGTCGAGAAGTCCAGGACTGTCCAGCTTCTCAACTCCTTGACTCCTCAACTCCTCAACGCCTTTGCGGCAGGAGTACGATGGTTACGAGAGTCCCAGCTGTCGAACGGCTCGTGGCCGTCCTTTGCGGGCCAACCGCGGGGGTGCTGGGTGACCGCTGCGGCGAGCTTGGCATTGTACACGCACCGGGACTCGCCGGACCGCGTGGCCCACGGACTTCAATGGCTGGTGGAAACCTGGCCGGTGGAGGGCCGCTTTTGGCGGCGAATCGGCGCCAAGCTGTTGGGGCATAACCGCGTGGTTCGCATGGACTTGTCATTGCGAGGATGGAGTTGGACGCCCGGTACGGCGAGCTGGGTCGAACCGACCTCTTGCGCCCTGATTGCCTTTCATCACATACCTCAAGAGTTGCATCCCCGCGGCGCGGTGCGGCGGCGGCAGCTTGCGGAACGCATGCTCTATGACCGGATGTGCCCGGGGGGCGGTTGGAACAGCGGCAACCCCCTCGTTTACGGGGCCGCAGGGGTTCCTCGCATTGGTCCCACTGTCTGGGCGCTGCTGGCCCTTCAGGATCACAAGGATCGCCCGGAAACCCGTGGCAGCCTGGACTGGTTGGAGCAAGCATATTCTCAAATCCAGGGGCCCGGTTCGCTCGCACTCGCGCACCTCTGCTTGCAGCTCTACCACCGTCCGGCGCCCGCCCTGGAGCCCTCTCTTGCCGCTCTGATTTCAAACAACCAGTTTCTCGGGGATACGCTGGCGGCGGCCTGGGCGGCGATGGCGCTCGGTGGCACGCCGGGCTCGCTGGCGCCGGAAATCAAATCCTAGAGATTCGGAATTAGAAAGAGCTTCCTATTTTCAAGTATCTGGTTTCTAATCTCTGCTTTGGAAAGGTGCAGGAGTAGGGCTTGCCCTACCCGATTCAATAGGGGACGGCAAACCGTTGCCCTACAAGCCGGAAGATGAGTGCACACACCAATTCGCTGATCCCTTCTTTCCGGCGGCCCCCTTCTTGCGTCGCCATACGCAGAGCGCCCAACTATCAAGTTGACTTGGCCGCGTTGCTTGAGGAGACGTTGCGTGAGTTCGATTTGAAGGTGCAAGGGATCACGGTGCTGCTGAAGCCGAACTTCGTCGAGCCTGACCCTCAAGGCGTGATCAATACTCATCCGGCATTGGTAGCGGCGGCGCGGGAATGCTTCCTGCGCATGGGCGCGCGGAGTGTTATTGTCGCTGAAGGGCCCGGGCATGAACGGGACACGGAAGGTATCCTGGAGACGAACCGCTTGCGCCATTACCTGGGGCCTTTGGCGGGCAAATTTGTTGACCTCAACCTCGACAACGTCCGCCTGGTGCCCACGCGCACCCGTGCCTCCAGGGTCAAGGAACTGTATCTGCCGCGGACCGTGCTCGAGGCCGATTTCGTGGTCTCCATGCCTAAACTGAAGACCCACCATTGGGCGGGAGTCACGCTCTCCCTGAAGAACATGTTCGGCATCGTGCCTGGAAACTGTTACGGCTGGCCCAAGAATGCGCTGCACTGGGCGGGCCTCACTCAGTCAATCCTGGATATCAACAGTACGGTGCGGCCCGATTTTGCCATTGTCGATGGCATCATCGGTATGGAGGGCAACGGACCACTTCAGGGCGACGCCAAACCGTGCGGCCTCTTAGTGGCCGGAAACGATCCGGTGGCGGTCGATGCCACTTGCGCCCGCATCATGGGATTGGTCCCGGAACGAATCGACTATCTTGCCCGCGCCGGTTTGTTGTTGGGCCATCTAAAAGGAGAAAATATCCGGCAGCTCGGGGAAACCCCCGAGAGAGTTCGAACCTGCTTTGCGGTCCTCGATAAGTTCAAGCGCCTGAGAAGCGAACATGCCCACTCTTGAAACCCCCTCGGAGCCCGCGATGGTCCATGGCCCGCCCCGTTTTAGACTTCTAAGGCGAGCCTTTTCGTTCCCCTGCTTCCTGGCCATCCTCCTGGTGGGCAGCGCCTTTGTGCTGCAGCACATGTTTTTCCGGATAGACGGCGATACGTGGTGGCACCTGGTGGTGGGTGAGCGCATCCTCAGCACGCACCACTGGCCGACTTCTGATATTTACTCTTTCAGCGCGCCGGGCGCCGAGTGGATCGCCTACGAGTGGCTGAGCGAGGTTATCCTGGCGTGGGTTGCGCGGCTTGCCGGCCTGGCCGGACTGATGGGGCTGGTCTTTGCCCTCACCAGCGCCACGTTGCTGCTTGTGTACGACTACGCGTATCTCCGTAGCCGGAACTCAAAAGCGGCCTTTGTGGCCACATGGGCCGTTCTGCCGCTGGCGTCCGTGTGGTTCGCCGTTCACCCGTATCTCTTCGGCTATGTCTACCTGCTCGTGACACTGATTTGTCTCGCGCGCTTCCGCGAAGGCCATCGCAGGTCCCTGTGGCTGCTTCCGTTGATTTTTTGCCTCTGGGTCAATTCGCACGGCAGTTTCACCTTGGGAGCCGCGGTCTTCGGGATCTATTGGTTGAGCGGCCTCGGGAAATTCCGGGCGGGAAGCCTGGTAGGCGATGCTTGGACGGCCTCCGAGAGGCTGCAACTTGCCACGGTCGCCTTGCTCTCCCTTCTGGCCGGGTGCGTGACGCCTTATGGGACACGCCTTGCCGCTTATCCCTTACAGATGATTTTCTTCCAGCAGGGCATTACCACGAACATGACGAGCTGGAACCCCATCCCCTTGAACCAGTGGCACGGTGAGGGCTTCCTGATCTTGGTGTTGCTCTTCATCGTGGCGCTCGCGACGGGTCGATTCAAGCTCCGGCCAGAGGAGTTGGGGATGTTCCTCTTTGCAGTCTTTATGACCGCCGAGCACGCGCGGGGGCTTCCGCTCTTTGCTTTCGTGGTTGCTCCGCTCCTGGCCGCCGGCATGGCACGCTGGGTGCCTGCCTATGAGCCCGCCAAGGACAAGTATGTGCTCAACGCCGTGCTGATGGGCCTCGCGATCCTGGGGTTTGTCCGGTTTTTCCCGTCGCGACGGCAATTGGAACAAGAGGTGGCCAAGACCTACCCGCAGGCCGCAGTCGAATACATGCGGCAGCACCCGCTGCCCGGCCCCGTGCTCAACGAACTTACCTGGGGCGGTTATCTGCCCTACATGCTGGGCCCGCAACAACGCGTATTTATTGACGGCAGGCTCGATTTTTACCAATACCGGGGAGTGTGGCCGGACTATCTTCGCATCACCAAGCTGGAACGCGATACCCCTCGCCTGCTCGATAAGTACAACATACAAGCCTGCTTTGTGCCTCCGAATCGAGACATTCCGCTGGTGACATTCCTGGAAGCGTCGCGGGACTGGAAGAAGGTGTATGAAGACGACGTGGCCGTGCTTTTTGTGCGCTCGCAGGCCGGAGTTTCGAAGATCGAGACTCAAGAACACAAAGTCGGAGTCTTAAGTCCGAGCTGAGGACAGCATCGAGGCCCACGGGCGCTTACCTCGGGCCCTGCGTGCGGAGCGCCGGCGGAGTTTCGAGTCGTGTTTGCCGATTGTCGATGGCAAGTTGGGAGTGAATCATGCCGCTCACTGAAGTTGGCGCAAATCAGGCTTTGGCCGACAGTGAAGTGCCTACAAGTTCAGAGTGGTCCGCGCGGGGCATGTTCCCCTTATTCCTGGCAAGTTTCGTTGCCCTCTATTTTGAGCTGATCATCATCCGGTATCTTTCCACGGAAATCCGGATCTTTGGATATCTCAAGAACCTGGCACTCATTGCCAGCTTCTTTGGAATTGGGTTGGGAATGGTCCTCGAGCGGCCTCCCAAAGCTCTGAGACGCCTGTTTCCTTTAATTGCCGCGGTGCTTTTCCTTCTTATCGCATTTGCCCCGATTCTTAAGCTGACTCACTTGCCTATTCCGAGCTCCGACTACGTTATGTTCACTGAGCAACCGGCGGCGCCTAAAGGCAATTTGTTTATACCTTGGATCATCCTGATGTTCCTCTTATACCTGGTGTTCGTTCCGGCCGTCATGTACCTTGTTACGGCATTTTTCACTGTACTGGGTGGGATCGTCGGGCAATGTTTTAGCAGGGTCAGGCCCCTACAAGGTTACGGCGTCAACTTGGCGGGAAGTCTCGCTGGCATAATTGCCTTTACAGTGCTCTCGTTTTGGGGCCTGCCTCCGGTTATTTGGGTTCTGGTCGGGCTGCTGGCAGCTTCCCCTTTCTTTTTGCGCCAGCGCTGGGCCCTGGTGGTATTTGGTTTGATTGTGTGCGCGATGGCGATCCCTCAGCCTCGCACCTACTGGTCGCCCTACTATCGGATTTCCCTGGAAGCTGCTCCGCCCCCGCCTGGGTGGCCTCACCCGACCGCCTACGGAGTTGTGGTCAACCACGACTTTCATCAAACGATGCTTGATCTGTCGCCCGAATTCACCGCCCGATTCCCGGATGCTGAGCCGAACCGGTCCGCGCTTCCGAACTACGAGTTGCCTTACCTCCTGGTTCCGCACCCCGGTCGGGTGTTGGTGGTGGGGGCGGGCACTGGCAATGATGTCGCTGCCGCGCTTCGGCATGGGGCGGCGCACGTGGACGCGGTGGAGATCGACCCCCTGATTCTTCGACTCGGCCGGAAATTTCACCCGGAGCACCCTTACGATTCACCCCGGGTCACGGTGTTCGTGGACGACGCTCGCGCTTTCTTCAAGAAAACGGACCAGAAGTATGATCTGATCGTCTTCGGGTACCTCGACTCCCAGACCCTTCTGACCAGCTTCTCTTCCGTCCGGCTCGACAACTATGTTTACACACTGGAGAGCCTGCGCGAGGCTCGAGGTCTTCTGCGCGAAAATGGCACGCTGGTGTTAGCCTTTGCAGCGGGCAGCAGATCTTTCCTTAAGGAAAGGCTCTTCGCGACCCTGGCGGGCGCCTTTAACTCGCCGCCGCGTGCTTACTTCACGGGCCTTGGCACCACGGGCGTAGTCTTCGTCGAGGGCAAGGGCGCCGAGTCGAGCCCGATCCGGGAATTCCCCGAAATCAGCAAGGAACTGCAATCTGGCCAAGCTGGAACTCTCCTGGCGACGGACCACTGGCCGTTCCTGTACCTGAAATCCCGAACAATTCCGTTCGCCATTTGGACCGTGCTTGTACTATTCCTCTACTTCGCCATCACAACCCTCCAGCGAGTCGCGCCCCTCCGGCTTCTGGCTACTCGTGAGGGCATGCACTTGTTCTTCCTGGGTGCGGGATTCATGCTTTTGGAAACCAAGGGCGTCACTGAGCTTTCCTTGCTCTTCGGCTCCACGTGGATTGTGAACGCCCTTGTCATCGCTGCCTTTCTGTTCATGGGACTCGCGGCAAACACGTTGGTGATGATCCGGCCCGTTTCGCGCCGCCTCGGCTATATAGGACTATTTGCCTTCTTGGCGGTTGGCATGTTTCTCCCCTATTCGCTCCTCGGAGGCCTTCCCCCCCTGGAAAAACTGCTGGCGTCTGCCGCGCTGGTAGGTCTTCCGGTATTCTTTTCGGGCCTTGTGTTCTCGCGCAGCTTCCGGGACGTTGCACGTCCCGCTCAGGCGCTGGGAATCAACCTGCTTGGGGCCGTTGTGGGCGGTGCACTGGAAAACCTGGTCATGGTGGGCGGCACGCCTGTGCTGGGTATACTTGCGATCATCATCTACGTCTTATCCAGCGCCTCGATCGTCGCACCCGCACCGAGGCAGGAGGCGTGATGTTGGCCAGGCTCAACTCGCTCTGCGCGGCATCGAGCGGCGGGAGTCTGTTGGTTCGTTCTCGTTGCAGTTTTGGTAGACTCACTCTTTTGCCGGGACCTGTGATTGCTCTGGCTGCACTTTGTGGGGCGCACTGGTTGGGCTCCATCCCAGGCCCGGACGGAATGCTTTAATGGCCACCAGCACGGTGACGGACGCCGCTTGTATCGTCCCCCAGGCTCGAAACTTGCCTCCCCTGAAATGGCTGACCTCTTTCCCCGCCTTGTTGGCCGCTTTTCTCGGGGGCGCGCTTTTCGTCCCCCTGCGCGAGTTTGACGTTCGACCCGGATCTGTGGTGGCACATCAAGGTGGGCCAGGACATCCTCGCCACCCATCACTTTCCCACCGCGGACGCTTATTCTTTCACGGTGCATGGCACTCCCTGGGTGGCTTACGAATGGCTGGGTGAAGTGCTGCTGGGCGCCGTGCAGCGAGCCTGGGGCCTTCAGGGGCTTCTGGCGCTCAACCTTGCCCTGGGAGCCGTGATCGTGCTGGGGCTGTACGCGTTGGCCACACTGCGTTCGGGCAACTCCAAGGCGGCATTCGTGGCTTGCGGCATCGTCCTCTACCTCACCATTGTGTTTTTCACCTTGCGCCCGCAGATGTTGGCCTACGTTTTCCTTGTCCTAACACTGATTATCCTGGAGCGCTTTCGACAGGGGCGCAGCGGGACGCTGTGGCTGCTGCCTCCGCTATTTCTGCTGTGGGTGAACACGCACGGAACATTCGTCGTCGGACTCTTTGCGGTCGGGGTCTATTTCGTGAGCGGGCTGTTCGAGATGCGCAGCAACGGAGTGGAATCCAGGCGCTGGACAGCCGCCCAGCGGCTGAAGTTGGAGATGGCCTTTCTGGCCAGCCTGGTGGCGCTTACGGTGACTCCCTACGGGCCGAAATTGGCGGCTTTTCCTGTGGACATGGCCTTTTCCCATCCCGCCATCTCGGCCAGCATCGTGGAGTGGCAGCCCATGTCGTTCAGCATGCCGGTTGGGAAGCTCTTCTTAGGCTTGGTACTCGGATTCCTTTTGGCTCAGGTCGTTCTTCGGCCCACATGGCAGTTGGCGGAGATGGTCCTGCTGCTGGCGGGCATCGTCGCCAGCTTCCTGCATATACGCTTCCTGCTATTGTTTGTGCCGTTTTGCGTGCCAGTCCTGGCAGTGCTCCTGAGCCGTTGGGTGCCGCCTTACGAGCCTGGCAAGGACAAGCACGCCCTGAATGCCCTCTTGATGATCGTGGCTGTCCTGGCCATCGTCCGATTTTTCCCTTCTCAGAAAGAGCTCGAGGCCCGTGTAAGCCAGCATTGGCCGGTGAAAGCCGTCCAGTACCTCGAACGGAATCCTCCGCCCCGGCCCATGTTCAACACCTACGGATACGGCGGTTACCTGATCTATTGGCTCGACGGCCAAAATAAGGTCTTTATCGACGGCCGGGCAGAGCTTTACGAGCACGCCGGGGTCCTGGGTGATTATGGGAGTATCGCCGGGCTTGCGTCCAACGCACTCCTTCTGCTGAGGGCCTATGACGTGCAGTCTTGCCTTATCGGCCGTAACGAACCGCTGGCCACCTTGCTCGCTGCTTCATCGCAGTGGCAAAAGATCTATTCTGACGATATGAGCGTACTGTTCGTACGGAGTCAAACGGGAAGATAGAACATGGAGGCTGGACAACTGCGCGGCAAAGCCGCAACCAAATGCAGATTCTTCGCTTCGCTCAGAATGACATGTCATCATGCATGTCTTTCGCTCTGCTCAGAATGTCACGTCATCCTGAGCCCGTTCGCTCCGCTCACAATGGCAGGTCATCCTGAGCGGAGCGGGGGATCTGCTTTTCTTCGTGCGCGGCGAAGAGACTCACCCTTAGTAGCAAAGAGAACCCGGCATCAGAAATCGAAGATCGAAACGAGGATGTCGAACGTCGAATGAAGAAGGAACCTAAGACAAGTGCTTTGTTGCGGGCGCTGAAGCCTGAGGGCCAGGCAAGCCCATCGGAGCCTGGGGGTGGCCTGGGCGGCTATCCATCCGACTTGCAGACGCCGCGGCAATCCCTCGCCAAAAGGTTGATTTCCTTCCCCGCGCTGCTGGGCGGCCTGCTCGTCGCAGCGCTTTTTGTGCCCTTGCGCGAGTTTACCGTTGATGGGGACCTTTGGTGGCACATCAAGGTGGGCCAGGACATCCTCGCCACCCATCACTTTCCCACCGCGGACGCTTATTCTTTCACCGTGCACGGCACTCCCTGGGTGGCTTACGAATGGCTGGGTGAAGTACTGCTGGGCGCCGTGCAGCGAGCCTGGGGCCTTCAGGGGCTTCTGGCGCTCAACCTTGCCCTGGGAGCCGTGATCGTGCTGGGGCTGTACGCGTTGGCCACACTGCGTTCGGGCAACTCCAAGGCGGCATTCGTGGCTTGCGGCATCGTCCTCTACCTCGCCGTTGTGTTTTTCACCTTGCGCCCGCAGATGTTGGCCTACGTTTTCCTCGTCGTGACACTGATTATTCTGGAGCGCTTTCGACAGGGGCGCAGCGGGACGCTGTGGCTGCTGCCTGCGCTGTTTCTGCTGTGGGTGAACACGCACGGAACATTCGTCGTCGGACTCTTTGCGGTCGGGGTCTATTTCGTAAGCGGGCTGTTCGAGATGCGCAGCAACGGAGTGGAATCCAGGTGTTGGACAGCCGCCCAGCGGTTGCAGTTGGAGATGGCCTTTCTGGCCAGCCTGGTGGCGCTTACGGTGACTCCCTACGGGCCGAAATTGGCGGCTTTTCCTGTGGACATGGCCTTCTCGCACCCCGCCATCGCGGCCAGCATCGTGGAGTGGCAGCCCATGCCGTTTAACTCGGCGCCGGGGAAGCTTCTTTTGGCGCTGCTTGTGGGTTTCCTCTTGGCCCAGGTGGCTCTCGGGCCCACTTGGCAGTTAGCCGAATTTACTCTCTTTCTCTGCGGATTCGTCGCCGCCTGCCTGCACGCACGGTTGGTTCTGATCTTCGTTCCGTTCTGCACGCCGCTCCTGGCGGCGATGTTGAGCCGCTGGGTACCGCCCTATGAGCCTAAGAAAGACAAGCTGGCGATAAATGCCGTCCTGATCGTCGCGATCGTCGTGGGCATCGCTCGGTTCTTTCCTTCCCAAACACAACTTGAAAGCCGCGTGGAGGAGCATTGGCCGGTGAAGGCCGTGCAATACCTTGAACAGCATCCTCCGCCGCTCCCGATGTTCAATACTTACTCCTATGGCGGCTACCTGATCTACAAGCTCGACGGACGGAACAAGGTCTTCATCGACGGGCGGACGGACATCTACGATCAAGTCGGCGTCCTGGCTGATTATGGGAGCATCAGCCGGGTCGAGCCGATCGCCCTGCACCTGCTGGACGTTTATGGCATACAGTCATGCCTGATCGAGCGTAACGAAGCGCTGGGCACACTGCTTGCTGCCTCGTCCCGGTGGCAGAAGGTCTACGCTGACCGCCAGAGCGCACTGTTTGTACGCAGCCAGGTTCGACAATAGGAACTTCATGGACAGTCCCGCACATTCGGAGAAACAGGGCATCAAGCGGCTGTTGGGACAGCACTGGCCCTTGTTCGCGGCCACCGCAGTTTTCTGCCTCGCTACCGCCGCACTGTTCGTCCTCTGCCGAAAAGCTGACCGTGGTCACTTCGTTTACGCCCTCGATGATATTTACATCACTATGGCAGTGGCGAAGAGCTTTGCCTTCCATGGGGTGTGGGGCGTCACGCCGTACGAATTTGCTTCCTGTGAGTCCACGACTGTTTGGCCCTTGCTGCTCGCCGCGATCTTCCGCCTGGTGGGGCCGATTGATCTGGCGGCCTTGGTCCTGGCAGCTTTGTTCGCTTGCCTCTCGATATGGCTGAGTTATGGCTTCCTGAGGAGCTTTCGGCTGGGCCAAGTCGACACATTCAGCGTTCTGGTGGCGTTCATATTTTTCACCCCACTCCCGACGCTTGTCCTTAGTGGGATGGAGCACACTCTGCAAATTGCCACCGCCATTCCTTTCTTCTGGCTGGCAGCCGATGAACTTTCCGATGAAAGGCCGCGAGCGTCCCGGCGGCAATCGTTTTGGCTCTGGGTGCTCGCTCCCCTCTTAACGCTCACACGCTTCGAAGGCCTGTTTCTGGCATTCGCGGCTTGCTCGCTTTTTCTCCTGCGCAAACGCTGGCGCTTCGCGTTCGGCTTAGGGGGGCTGGCGCTTGCGCCGGTAGTGCTGATCGGCGCCCTGTCGGTGTGGAAAGGCTGGTTCTGGCTGCCCAGTTCGATCTACCTCAAGGCGAATCTACCACCAGTGGTCAGAAGTGCGCAAAATATCGTGCCTCATATCCATGGGGCATTCGCCTGGTCCGCAGTTAACAGCCGGGGCGTCCTGGGGTGCGGGTTGGCCTTCCTATTGTTGCTTTGGTTGTTGGTAAGGAAAGGCCAGATGCTGTGGAGAAAAAGCACGGTACTCATTGTCCTGTGGCTCATTGCAGCCGCTTTACACGTGAAATTCGCTGGTTTCGGCTGGCTCCTCAGATACGAGGCTTACCTGTTGGCGCTTGGCTTATTGATTTTGTCGGCGGGAGCCTACGAATGTGTGGTGAGGTCCCGTGAGGGGCGTTGGGGAAAAGTCGACACGGCCGGAGCTGTCTTGTTGCTCATCGCCCTGGCCGTCGGAGTTTTCCCCGCATTCGTCAGCCGAGGGGTCTCTGCTGCGTTGCTTACCTCGGACGCCTCGAAGAAGATCTTTGAGCAGCAATATCAAATGGGCCGGTTTGTGCGTCAGTTCTACCGCGGCCAGTCCGTTGCCGTCAATGACATTGGGGCAGTCAGTTACTTTGGCGAGCCTCGACTGCTGGATCTCTGGGGACTCGCCAGCATCGATGTGGCCAAGGAAAGAGTCAGAGGGTACCTGAGCCCGTCACAAATCGCCCAGCTCACCCTCGCTAGAAATACGAAGATCGCAATCCTCTACGCCAACGCCTTCAAAGACGGGATTTTCGCCACGGAAGGACTACCTTCGCAGTGGAAGGCCGTAGGCACTTGGACGGATTCGGACACCACATTCGATAGCGAAACGACCGTTACTTTCTTTGCGGTCGATCCCGCTGAAGAGTCACGACTCACTAATGCGTTGCGCGATTTCGCCTCACAACTGCCGCCTTCCGTGCTTCAGGCGGGGCCGTACACCCTGGCATCTGACTCGATTCATGCGTCGCCACGATCGCCGTAGTGGCGCCGGAGGATGCCCGGCCGCTGGCGCTCTCGCAGCTCGAGAGGGAATAGATCATGGGGGTTATCAAGACGCGGGCAAGCACGGAGCTATCTCCTGGGGATGCCGTCGAGAAACTGCCTCCCGTCGGGCCGGCGAACCGTTCGGCGCTCGGCGGGTTCTTCCGAAAGCTCTTCTCCTTTCCGGTGTTTCTTGGGGCCTTGCTGGTAGCCGGGGTTTGCATGAACTTGTGGGTCCGGCTCCAGAATGACGCCGCGCTGCCTACCGGCCATTCGCATGTGACTTTTCTGGAAGGTGACACCTTCTGGCATATTGCTGCCGCCCAGCGCCTCTGGGCAACACATACCTGGCCTACCACCAACTACTATTCCTTTACCGCGCCGAATAGCCGTTGGTTGGACTACCAATGGCTGGGCGAGGTGGTGATCGCTGCGGCTTCCCATCTTGGCGGACTGCGGGGCCTCGCGGGCCTCCTCGCGATCCAAGTCTCGCTGATTTTGCTTCTACTCTATTACTATGCTTACACGCGCAGCGGCAACGTGAAGGCGGCTATTGCCGCCTGCATTGCCGTGTGGCCGCTGCTCGGCCTCTGCTTCACCCTGCGCCCCCAACTTCTCGGCTATGTTTTCCTGCTCCTCGTGATGATCTTCCTGGAGCGTTACCGCCAGGGCTTGCAGAAATCTCTCTGGCTGCTTCCGGGCATCTTCGTGCTTTGGGTGAACACGCACGGCACATTCAGTTTTGGGATTTTGGCGATCGGTATCTACTGGGTCGCCGGCCTCAAGCAAGTGCAACTGGGGGATCTCGAATGCCACCAGTGGATGCCGGGCCGGCGGCGGCACCTGGGCCTGGTCCTGTTGCTCTGCGGGTTGGCGCTGCTGGTGAACCCCTACGGCCCGCGCCTGCTTTACGGACTGGCTGAACCCTTTTCCCAGCCGCTGGTCATGGCCTACGTCGACGAGTGGCAGCCCATGGCCTTCAACTCGTTTTACGGCAAGTGGTTTCTCGTCCTGCTGTTTCTGTTCCTCTTAGCGCCGATCTTGTGGCGTTTACGGCCGCGACTGGAGGACATGGCCCTGGTGCTCATCGCCGCTTACATGGCTTGCGTCCACCAGCGCATCGTGGTGTTCTTCGCCATCCTCATCGCACCTTTGCTGGCGGTCCTGATTGCCAGGTGGTGGCCCGGATACGAAGCGGCAAAGGACAAACCCATTTTGAACGCCGTCCTGATCGTGCTGTTTGCCGCGGGCCTCGTCGCTTTCTTTCCTTCCACGGCCAGCTTGCAGCGCGTCATTGACCTCAATCAGCCCCGCCGGGCTGTGGATTACCTGCGAGGGCACGCGGTCCCTGGGCCTATGTTCAACGACCAGTTTTGGGGGGGCTATCTGATTTGGGCTTTCGCCGGCCACCCGGTTTTCATTGACGGCCGTTGCGATGCGTATGAGCCCTCCGGCGTGTTTTTGGATTACATCAAGATCATGCGCCTCGACCCGGATGCCCTGGCGCTGCTCGAAAAGTACGGAGTCCGCTCCTGCCTCATTGAGCGCAGCGCGCCTCTCTGCACCTTGCTCAACTCACGGCCGGCGTGGCAGCGCGTTTACCAGGACGACTTGAGTGTCCTGTATGTGAATGAGACGCCTTGATTACGATGCAGGCGGGACCTTCTGGGCGAGAACAATAATCGAGGTGCCCCACGGGATATTAACAGCCCCCATCATCCATGCCTCAATTTTCAGCAGAGCGGCGAGGAGGCTGTTAAGAGGGGCTGGCAAAATAACGTGCGAGGCCTGTGGTGCGAGCGGGTCCTTAGGAAACAGCCCCCGGAACAGACGGTAGAAAACAATCGGGAAAAAGGCGAAGAAAACAGCGTAGCTTCGCTTGAGCACCCGGAAGCCGGAGCATGTGAGCTTGACGTGCAACTCGGAAGCGACGTAACGTCTGCGGTGCCACAACGCCTCATCGTGTTCGCTCCAGAGGAATCTGTAAGCCGGAACTGTCAGGAGCAGTAATCCGTCGCTTTTCAAAACCCGGTGAAATTCGCGCAATCCGCGCATATCGTCATCCAGATGTTCGAGCACGTCGAGCGCGCTGACGAGTTCGACAGAAGCGTCCGCCAGGGGCATCGCTTTGCAGTCCGCGCTAGCTACTCGGAGGCCTTGTGAGGCGGCTAAGCTTACTGCCACCCGAGAAAAGTCGAACCCGATAACGCCATCGCTGAGTTTCGAGAGCAATTGCATGTTCCGCCCGGTCCCGCAGCCCACGTCCACTGCTACTCGGCTGCGTTTTCCAAATCTCCGCAGCACGGACTCCAGAATGGCGCGGCGCCCGACAAACCACCAATAGGTTTCGGCAATCTCGTTTTCCCTTTTGATCAACTCACTGTCCATCGGACGGTTTCATCCTCCAAGAAGGCTATCATCCCCCGATTCTTCGAGCTTCGCAGGCAATCACTCGCCGTTCGACTTGCCGTACGCTATCACTTTCGGAGGTGTTTCGTCTGCCTCTACAAGCCAAACTTGGCGGTTCGGGAAATAATCGATCAATTCCTTATTCTCAGCCGGGCCCATATCGCGTGCCCAGATCACCTTAGCTGCATCAATATCGGACTCGTTGTAAACCCACTCGTGCATATCGATGGGGTGGTGAGGGCCGTAACGGACAATGACAAGGTGCGACCCTGGCGTCCGCTCAAGTTGCGATAGCACGGCGGCGCGCTCAAGGTTGACCGGACCGAGTGAACACCACGAGGCAAAAGGGCTTCCTCCTGCCAGCCACCGGCGAGGCTCCGGTAAGCCTAGCGGCTTCGAGCCCACGCGCAGGGCCAACATCAGTAAGCAGACTATCGGAACGGAGCGGGTTATGAACTGGCCGACCGGCCTGCCGTGCCATGACTGGGATCGAAGCCGGCGCATGGCCAGTAACGCCAGCGCCAGCACGGCGGCGGTGATGGGCGCGGCATAATGCGGCAAGAATCGCAAGACTGGCAGCATGTCTGCCGCCAGCAATATACCGCAGACCAGAAGCAGGAAGCGCGTGTTGGAGCTTAAGTCCCGCCACGACAGGCCATGCGGCAGCATCAAGACTAAGGCCAGTATGGGAAAGCCCAGGGCCGGTCCGAGAAAAAAGAACACCGGGGTCAAGAGCACTATGCTTTCCGCACCGGCCCAGGCTGCGGCAGATCGCTTGCCCGCGTCTCGAACCGCCACGTACCAGTTACGAAGCGCCGCATGGTGATATTGCGGGAGGGGTTTCGATACTTGCCAGGCGAAGTACACCGGTCCATACGTACGCTGATTCACCAGATAGGGCGTCTCCCAAGGACTACCCGTTGTCCGCCAGAAATAGTAGCCCATGGCGAGACCGGTGAGGACCATAATCAGCAAGAGGGGCGCCACGAGGCGTTTGGCCACGGTACCGAGCGGAGGGCGGTTCTTTCCGAATAACCACAACGCGAGTGCAGCGGCTACAGGCAAACCCAAAAACATTCCTTCGTAAGGACGGCTGTTGGCCAAAACGGCAAAGCCCAGCCCCAGCAGCAACGCGTCCCGCAATCGCAGCGAGCGCCTGATCCTTGGCAGGGCACCCAGCACCAAGGCGCCAGCCGTCGCGGCCACCGCGCCGCCCCAGTAGCTGTTTGCCCAATAGCTAAAAGTCCCCAGGCGAATGACTGCAAGAAAGCCGCCCAGTAGCGCCCATCCGGGAGGCAGCCACCCCTGCAACATCCAGCAAATGGCGGCGCACATCAGCCCCATGCTTAGCCACACGCCCCAGAACGGATGCCCCAGCACCGCCTGGCCCAGTCCCATGATCAGCCCCTGGGCAGGGTGAAAAATGCCGGTGTAAGTCGGCTGCCAGATCACGTGCATGCTCTCGAAATGGACCCACATGGGGTGAGTGGGATTGGTGATGCGGCCATGAGCGAAGGTGTCCGCTAGAAGCAGGTAACTGAACTCATCATCGCCGGCCGGCGTGGGAATCGGCAGGACCGGCAAAAGCGCGGCGCGCACCGCCAGCGCCGCAAGCCCCGTCATTAGTGCGGCAAGGCCCTGTTTCTGGGCCAGCCGCTTGAACAGTTGCTCGGCGCGCCGGAACCAACTCGCACCCAATTCGGGACAGGCGAACGCAAGCGCGATCGCCAGCGCCGACAACCCGAACTCAATCCAGAAGAACATGGCACAAAGACCGAAACTCGAAAATCGAAATTCGAAACTCAAGACACGCGAATCGAAATTAGAATATGCGAAACCAGAGCATCGAAGTCTTTCTTCATACTTTCAGGGTGCACTGTAGCGACTTTCGACTTTCGAGTTTCGACTTTCGAATTGCGATTCATGGCGAAGCGCTATAGGGCACAACCCTCGGAGGCGTCTCATCCGCCTCCACCAGCCAGGCATGGCGGTCCCGGAAATAGTCAATCAGTTCCTTGTTGCGGGCGGCGCCCATATCGCGCGCCCAGATGACTTTCGCCCGGTCAATATCGGCTTCGTTATAGACCCATTCGTGGAAGCCTATTTCGTGATTAGGCCCGTAGTGAACAATGGCGAGTTGGCGCCCGGGTAGTTCCTGCAAGCGGGCGAGCGTTGCCGCTCGTTCCGGATTGCTGGGAGTGAGGGCGCACCAAATGGGGACACCTCCGCCGAGCCATGGGCGAGGCTCCGGCAGGTGCAACGGCTTCGCGCCGACTCGTAGCGCGAGCATGACCACGCAGATCAAGGGGACGGCTCGCGAGATGAACAGGCCTGGCTGCTGGTGGCGTCCACTCAGACCTCGCAGCCGGCGCATGGCCTGCAGCACGAGAGCCAGCACCGCGCAAGCGATCGGTGCAACGTAATGCGGCATAAATACTGTGGGAAGCATTGACCCCACAATGACCGTGACGCAAACCAGCAAAAGGAAACCAGTCTTCCGGTCTACGCTTTTTAGGGAAGCTCCGTACGGCACCGTTGCCAAGGCCAGCAAGAGCGGCAGCAACAGCACGGGGCCGACGTAAAAAATCCCCAGGACCATGGGCACGTTAACGATCTCGCCGATTATGCCACCGGCGGTTCGGGCCAGCCGGTAGCGAGCGACCAATCCGTCCACGTAATATCCCCGGAAGATCGGGTGATGATAAGCGGGAATGGGCTTCAAAGGCTGCCAGGGGAAGTACGGCGCCGGATTGTACGTGCGTGCGTCCACGAGATAAGGAGGCTGCCACGGATTGCCCGTCGTGCGCCAGAAGTAGTAGGCCATGGCGCACCCTGTCAACACCATCATTACAAAGAGCGGCGCCGCAACATGCGTCCACCACCGGCCACCCGCCTTCGCTCCGTGTGAGGGATGGCGCATCGACTCGAACATCCAAACCGCCAGCGCGCCTGCCACCGGCAGCGCGAAGAACAGTCCTTCATAGGGACGGCTGTTGGCGACAATCGCAAAGCCCAGCCCCATTAGCAGTGCGTCCCGCACCCGTTGCGAATGCTTGATCCGTGGCAAGGCGCCCAGCACGAGAGCGCCACCCGTAGCGGCCACGGCGCCTCCCCAATAGCTGTTCGCCCAATAACTGAAAGTTCCGAGGCGTATTACAGCCAGGAATCCGCCCAGCAAGGCCCATCCCGGCGGCAGCCAGCCCTGCAGCATCCAGCAAATAGCAGCGCACAGGAGTCCCACGCTGAGCCATACACCCCAGAACGGGTGCCCCATGACGCGTTGCCCCAGTGCCATAATCAAGCCCTGGGCAGCATAAAACTTCGCAGTGTAAGTCGGCTGCCAGATAATGTGGAAACTCTCGAAATGGATCCACATCGGGTGTGTGGGATTGGTAAGGCGGCCATGGGCGAAAGTGTCGGAAAGCAGGAGGTAGCCAAACTCGTCGTAGCCATCGGGCTGGGGGACGGGCAGGATGGGAAGCAGTGCGGCGCGCGCGGCCAGCGCCGTAAGCCCCACAACGAGCACGGACAAACCGCGCTTCTGCGCCAGGCGATTAAGCAGTTGCTCCGCACGCTGGAACCAACTCGCACCCAATTCGGGGACACGTGTACGCAAGCGCAACCGCCAGCGCCGACAGCCCGATCTCAATCCAGAAGAACATGGGATAGGTTGCGAAACTCGAAACTCGAAATTCGAAACTCAAGACGCGCGTAGCGAAATTCGAAAATGCGAAACCAGAGCTTCGAAGTCTTTCTTCACACCTTCAGGTTGCATCGTAACGATTTTCGAATTTCGACTTCGAATTTCGATTCATTGCGAAGCACTATAGGGCACGACCTTCGGAGGTGTCTCATCTGCCTCCACCAGCCAGACACGGCGGTCCCGGAAATAGTGAACGAGTTCCTCGTTCCGGGCGGGACCCATATCGCGCGCCCAGACGACTTTGGCTCGATCGATATCAGCCTCATTGTAGACCCACTCGTTGTACCAGGGGTCATGTTGGGGACCATAGCGAACAATCGCGAGTTGGCCTCCGGGGTAACGTCGAAGTTGATCCAATGTCTTGGCGCGTTCCAGGTTTGTGGGCGCGGGGGTGCACCAGCTTAACGCTCCCGCAGGCCACGAGTGCGGCAAGTGTAACGGCTTCGCGCCGGCACGCACTAGCAGCATGACAAGACAGATCGCTGGGATGGCTCGAGCCACGAACAAGCCGGCTGGACGGGTTCGCCCTGCCTGGGATGCGATGCGGCGCATGGCCAGCAGCACCAAGGCCAGTATGGCGCAGGTAATCGCCGCGGCATAATGCGGCAAAAGGTAGAGGGGCAGCAGCGATCCGAGGAGCGCCACCCCACAAACGACGGTCAGAAAGCGCGTGTTCGCACTTAGCCCTCTCCACGAAAAACCATAGGGCAGGGTTGCCAAGGCCAGCAAGAAGGGAAGGGAGAACGCCGGCCCAAGATAGAAGTCCCAGAACCTGACCAATCCTACTAAGTCGGACTTCACGAAGCCGGCGACCGATCTTGACTCGAGGTAGTGGGCCACCATGTTGTCGTAGTAGAAGTCGCGCATGACGGCATGATGATACGCAGGCGGCGGTCCCATCGACTGCCAGGGAAAGTAGGGTGACGGATTGTGGGACCGCTCGTAAACCAGATAAGTCGGGTGGAAAGGACTGCCTGTCGTGCGCCAGAAATAGTAGCCCATCCAACACGCGGTCACTACCAGCATCAGAAGAAGAGGCGCCAGAACGCGTTTGGCTGCGACCCACAGCGGAGGGCGACTCTTTCCCAGCATCCAGGCCACCAGCGCCCCTGCCACGGGCAAGCCGAAAAACAGCCCTTCATAAGGCCGGCTGAGGGCTATAAGCCCCAACCCCAGTCCCATCAGCAGCGCATCACACCAACGCTGCGACCGCTTAATTCGAGGCAGGGCCCCTAACACCAGCGCTCCGCCCGTGGCGGTCATGGCGCCTCCCCAGTACCCGTTGGCCCAGTAGCTGAATGTCCCCAGGCGGATCACGGCCAGAAAGCCACCCACCAAGGCCCAGCCGGGCGGCAACCACGCTTGCAGCATCCAACAGATGGCCGCGCACATGAGGCCTACGCTCAGCCACACCCCCCAGAAAGGGTGCCCCAGGAGTACTTGGCCCAGCGCCATGATCAGACCTTGGACCGGGTAAAACTTCGCGGTATAGGTCGGCTGCCAGAGGATATGAAAGCTCTCGAAATGAACCCACATCGGGTGGGTGGGATTGGTTAACCTGCCGTGAGCAAACGTGTCCGCCAGGAGGAGGTAGCCAAACTCATCCTGGACGCCGGGTTGAGGAATGGCCAGGATGGGCAATAGGGCGGCGCGGGCCGCGAGCGCGGTAAGCCCCACAACCAAAACGGAGAGACCCTGCTTCTGCGCCAGGCGGTTAAGCAGCCGCTCGGCGCGCACAAACCAGCGCGAGCCCAAGTTGGGAGCAGCGTAGGCAATGACGACCGCTGTCACGACCAAAGCGAATTCTATCCAGAAATACATACCCTTGGAGCTTGAAGAAGCGCGTCGGACGCTAGCCTATAGACTTGCAACGAGAGGCGACGGCTGAAGCTGGCTCAAGGCATCTTGAGCGGCCTCGCCCACGTATTGAATCAGGTCGCCCGTCAACTCAGCGAACATCGGCAGCGACAGTATGGTCCTGGCTGCGGCCTCGGTGACCGGGAAAGCGCCCTGCGGATATTCAAGGTCGGTACAAGCCTTCAGCAGGTGAACGGGAACGGGATAGTGGATGCCCGTACTGACGCCCCGGCTGCCGAGCGCCGCCTGAAGCTGGTCTCGCGCCGCAGACCGCACCACATAGAGGTGGTAAACGTGCTCCACGCCCTCCGCCGTTTCCGGCAGAACCAGATCATGCCCCGCCAGAAGGAGGCGATAGGCATCGGCATGGGCGCGACGGGCTGCATTCCAGCAGTCCAGATGCCTGAGCTTGACGCGCAGTACCGCCGCCTGGATCGTGTCCAGCCGCGAATTCGTCCCGTAGACGTCGTGATAGTACTTGACGCGCTGGCCGTAGTTACGCAATTGCCGGAGTTTCTCGGCCGCTGCACTGTCATTGGTCACCACCATGCCGCCGTCCCCGTAAGCTCCCAGGTTCTTGCCCGGGTAAAAGCTGAACCCCGCGGCGTGGCCGAAGCCGCCTGCCCGCTTGCCTTTATAGCGCGCGCCGTGGGCTTGGGCGGCGTCTTCAATCAGCAAGAGGTTGTGGCGCTCAGCGATCGCACAGATTTGATCCATGTCAGCAGGCTGGCCGTAGAGATGCACCGGAATCACAGCGCGGGTGCGTGGCGTGATGGCAGCCGAATAGGCGCCGGGATCCATATTGTAGGTTGCGGGATTAACGTCGACCAGGATCGGCCGGGCGCCCACAGCCTTGATGGCAAGCACGGTGGCGACGTAGGTGTTGGCCGTGGTGATAACTTCATCACCGGCGCCGATTCCATAAGCTCGCAACGCCAGTTCGAGGGCCGCCAACCCCGAGCCCACGCCGATGGCGTGCTTCACACCGATGAAATCGGCAAACTCATATTCAAAGGCCGCAACTTCCTCCCCCAAAATGAAATCAGTGCGCTGGACGACACCGGCTATCGCACTATCGATTTCGCTCGCGATCGTCCGGTATTGAGCCTTGAGATCGACAAAGGGAACTCGCAAGGATGCGGTCATTTTTTCACTCCAATCCAAAGGTAGAAGATGGGACGCAAGATGCTCCACCAGCCGGTAATCGGCTTCATCTTGGTGTAACCCTGTTCGTGGGGCGGATAGGTCTTCGAGACGGGAACTTCCAGATGCCGGTAGCCAAGTTTTATGGTTTTGTAGAGGAGAAAAGGTTCAAGCTCGTATTTGTCCAGCCAGTCCTCGCGCCAGTTGATGCGGGGATCGCGAAGTAGGGTGGTTCGAATCGCCCGGAAGCCGTTGGTGGACTCGGTGACGCGCTTGCCCACGGCCAGCGAAAATAGCAGCGGATGCACAAACCGGGTGGCGAGCACCCGATAAAAGGGAGTGTTCCCGTAGTTTCCTCCGGGCAAGAATCGAGAACCTTGCACAAAGTCCGCTTCGCCATTGAAGATCGGATTCAACAGGCGAGGAAGTTCCAGCGGGTCGTCTTTGTCGTTTCCTGCCTGGATCGCCAGGATGCCGTACTTGTGATCGAGGGCGTATTGGAAAACCGTTTTCATCGACACGCCAACCCCTCGATTCTGTTCGTTGCGCAACCGGGTCGCTCCATTCAGGTCGTAAGCGTCCAGGGATCCGTCGGTTGAGCCGTCATCCATGACAAGCAGGTCGTATTCGCGTTGCCGTGGATGGCGGCTTATCGTGCGCCGGATCTTTTCACCTTCGTTAAAGGCGAACGTCGCCACAAGCACTTTCGTTCCTGCACGTGAGCCGCTCGAGACGTCTCGAACCCGCGATACTTCTCGTGAAATGCCGGAACCGCAAGAGAATTCAGCCATCGCCAAGCCTGTGCTGGAGCAAAACCAGCGCCACTCGCCACAGAAACCTAACCGCTCTTCAGCGACTCTGTTTCTTCAAGAAAGGGTTGTCGCGTATCACCCGGGCTGGAACGCCGCCTGCCAGCACTCCTTCGGGAATATCGGTCGAGACAAGAGAGGCCGCCGACACAATCGAGTCCTTTCCGATTATCTTTCCAGGTAACACGTTAACGCCGACGCCTAACCTTGCACGATCACCGATTGTTGGACCAATAATCTCAATTTTATCCACAAGAAGCATGGTGTTTTCGTTGGTCGTACCTACCAGGACCGATATAAAGCAGTCCTCTCCTATTCGGCAGTTCCCCGTGATGTGAGACTGGTCCATGATCCTCGTCCTTCGTCCCACGCAAACATCGTAATTGAGGATCACCCCCCGGCCCAATACGACAAAGTCACCCAATACGCACTCTTCGCGTATCGAGCACAGATCGGACACCATCACGTGCTCCCCAATCGTTGTCCCCGCATAGAGCACCGCACAGGCTCCGATGACCGAGTAGTTGCCGATCCGAAGCGGGGGCAGATCAGTCTTCAGCGGCCGGGCAAGGTTGCCGGCGCTTTGTGGTTTACGTCCGAGCACCGAGTTGTCATAAATGGTGACGCTGCGGCCAATCTCGGTTCCAGGGTAGATCACAACATTGTGACCAACCCTGGTGCCCTCGCCGACGCTGACGTTCTCCATGATGACAACGTGACAGCCCATGTCGACTCCGGCGGAAACTCGAGCCGAAGGATGTATACAATTCTGCGGATCACTGGTCCCCCCCATGGTGGCTTCTCCTTGTCAGGCTTTGGTCTTAGAATGAACCATCAGGTGGTGAACGAGATTTCGGAGCACCCTCAGGTTCTTCTCTTGAATTTCCTCGTCCGGGATTTCAAGCTCAAATCCCCTCTGGACTTCGATGATCAGGGAGATGAATTCAAGCGAGTCGATGTTCATCGGACTCGCAGACTCGAGCGTGCTCTCCTCGATCCGATATGTCAGGCTGAGTTCCTTTGCCATAATTTTCAGGCGTTTCAATACATCAGCTTCTGATTCTGTCATAGCCCCGATCTCCCTCTGAGCCCCCTGCCGCTTTAGGGGCGATTCCAATCTTCCTTGGCTGACCAGCGCAAGACGGCGGTTGCCCACGAAAGCCCTACGCCGAACCCGCATAAAACGATGATGTCTCCCGAATGAATCCTTCCCTGTTCCATAGCCCGTTTTAGAGCGATAGGGATGGAAGCGGAGACTGTGTTACCCGTCTCTTCCATGCAGATGATCGTTCGGTCGGCCTTGAGCCCCATCCTGCGGAAGAGGAACTCCAGCATGAACTTGTTGGCTTGATGAAATACGAAAAGCTTCACGTCATCCAGGCTCAGGGAAGCTGCGGTAAGAGCGGCTTTAACCGAGGCGGGAACCTCACGGTCCATGAACTCGAAGATGTCGCGCCCACGCATGTGGATGTTTTCCAGGGACCGGCTGTCGCCGGCCGCGTCTTCGACCATTTCTCGCGTTCGCTCGCTCGCCGGGAGCCGCGATCCGCCCGCAGGGACGATCAGCCGATCAAATCCCGAACCGTCTGTGCCAAAATGGAAGGCCAGAAAACCTGCGTTTTGCTTGGGCGTCCTGCGCAGCAGGGTCGCGGCTGCCCCGTCACCAAAAAGACCGCACACAGTTTTATCTTTATAGGAGACCACCTTCGAGTACGCCTCGGACATGGTCAGCACGACGTTTTCACAGATTCCGCCGGCAATCAAGCCGGCGCCGACGGCGAGGCTGTAAGGGTAGCCGGAGCATCCCTGGTTGATATCGAACGCAAGACAGTCCTTTCGCAAGGCCAGCCGATTCTGGACGAGGCAGGCAGTGGCCGGAAGCTTGTAATCGGGGTTCTGCGTGCAGATGATGATCCCGTCCACATCACCGCGGGGAAAGGCCGTAGACTTAAGCAGCCGTTCGCACGCCGCCACGGCGAGATCCGATACGGCCTCGCCCTCCGCGGTCACATGCAGGCAGTGGATTCCCAGCTTCTTCTCCATCATCTGCTTATCGAGACCCGACATGGCGGAGACCTCCTCACTGCTTAAGATCTTCTCCGGAAGAAAGTATTCGATGCCGTAGATCCCGACGGGCAGAGGGCCATGCAGACCGATCGCCATGAGGCTACCTTTCTAGTTTCGTTCCGACAACAGGTTCGTATTCAGCTACCCTCGCAAAGCCGGCTCAGGCGCGAACTAGTACTTATTTGAACTAATCAGCGCACCTGTCGACGCTCCCCGGAAGGGCGGGGCTTTAGCCCCGCCGGCTCGACTAAGTCGCCTGAAGGGGCCTTTAGGCCCTGAAGGTATGGCTGCTTCAGGGGCTAAAGCCCCTGAATTCCGCGCGAATTCAGCGGCGGGGCTAAAGCCCCGCCCTTCCAGCACCAACGAAAAGTACGCCTATTAAGGCAACTAAGTACTAAAGGATTTCCTTGGGCGCCCCGTTCTCTCGCATGGAAGCTTCGACGGCAAGCAGTGCCCGGGTAATCTGGGTGCCGATGAGGGCATCGGAAAATGGCTTTCGGTTGCCCAGGATCGAGGCCACGAAATCATTGCATTGTTCCTTCAGAGGTTCACTGGGCTCGATTTTTGGGCTCACGATGTCTCCATCCCGAACCAGAAGCTTGAACTCTCCGAATGTCTCGGGAATGGGGTCCCCGACGGAGACACCTTTCTCAAAGATACGCACCTGTTCGAGACCCTTGAGATCGTCGAAAACGACTCGCCGGCGGCTCCCCACCGCAACCACCTCGCGGACCTTATTGGGGTCCGCCCAACTCACGTGAATGTTGGCCACGACGCCGTCCGCATAACCAAAGGTTATGAAAGCCAGATCCTCCCGGCCGCTCTGGAGCACTTTTGAGCCGACCGCACTGGCCCAGCGCGGTTGTTGACCGAGCAAGTAATTGAAGATGGAAACGTCGTGAGGGGCAAGGTCCCAGACGGCGTTGACGTCCTCGCGCACCGGGCCGATGTTGGTTCGCGTAGAATGCAGGTAGTAGGCTCGGCCAAAGTCCGGGGACCCAACGCATTCCTTCATTTTGCGTATTCCGGCGTGGTAGAGGAATGTGTACCCTACCATCAACACCTTTTTGTTCCGTTCTGCCAGTTCGCCCAGTTCCTCGCAGTGGCTCACGGTCAACGCCATCGGTTTTTCAAGCAAAACATGCCGGCCGCTCTCTAGAAAGGCTCGGGCCAGCTCATAGTGTGTGCTCGGCGGCGTGGAAACAATCACCGCCTCGATGGATTTGTCGTCTAGGATTTCCCGTATATCGGTGTGCGCCAGAGCGCGCGAATGGCGCAACTTGGCCCGCCGGAGTTTTACCGGGTCCTTGTCGCAGATGGCGACCAACTCCGTGTCGGAGAGTTCGCCGAAGACGCGCGCGTAGTTTGGTCCCCAATAGCCGTAACCCACAAGGGCCACCCGCAGTACGGTTGCCATGGCATTTCATCCTTTAGCCGGAATTTCCATTCTGCACTCCAAATTCGGAAACATCATCCCTGGAATATTCTCGTTTTGCAAGCTGGATTGAGCTCCCCCAATCCGGCGACAATCGCCCCGCCGTAGGGGGACGGCTTGCCGTCCCCGCGTTTTTGCCGGCTGCGACTGTAGGGCGACCCTAGTGGCCGCCCTCGGGCATTCGGCGGACTAACAATGCGCGCCGAAACACGGCTATTTAACACCGTCAGCCGCGGAAGTAACCCTCGCTCGCCTGACGAGCGCTATTCCCGCCAAGGCCACGGCACTCGCCAACAAAGCGTCGAAAGCGAGGTACGGGTCCCGATCGCGGATGACAATCCGATGCCGGCCCGGGTCTCGGCCCGGCCATTCGAGGACTGGCTGGCACGATCATGGGCCGCAATCGCATTGGAACAGTAGCTCGGAGCCCACTTTCTTCGCCAATGACACGTGGCACTGGCGGTCGACCAGAACATTGAGGGAAGAATTCCCGCTGAAGCCGGTGTAGTACACAAAGAACCTGGGGTACCGGCCAAGAAATGTATGCAAGTCGACGATCGCCTCTGGGGCCCATCCCCTCAGCGCCAGCATGATGTTCTCGTTGGTCGCATCAGTAGTGTGCTGAGCGGCAGGTAGATCGGTTACGTAGAAGAGACGGCTCCGCAGGCCGGCTGGCGCATAGTAACGCAGGGGAGCAAAATCGAGTCCTTCGGCGACCACGATGGGCAGCTTGCTGTCCGGCGCAGCCACAAAGCTCAGCGTCTCCTCGTAAGTGTTGTCTCTTACGAAGGCCAATGGCAGCAGGCGGAAATTCCAATTGCAGTACAAGACCGCGAGTATCAAGACACAGAACGCCTGATTGCGGCCAGACAGGCGATGCAGCAGCATGCCAAACAACATCCCCATGCCCATTGCACCCGCCAGAACGTACCTTACCACGAACACATGGGTCGCGAGTGACGCTATCGCATAAACGAAGACGGGCAGGAAAGCGAGGCCGAGGATCACCGTGATTTCAGGTGCGCTACATCGCTCCTGAAGCGTCGTGGGAGTGTCCCGGCCAGACCTCAGGCAAAGCACCACCACGGACAAGCATACGAGTATGGGCACTATGAGGGGCGTAAACAGATACGCGTATGCCCCTTCCATCTGGTCCCAACCCGGCTGCGCAAAGTAGTTCACACTCGCTGCGCTGCCAGCAACAAACTGGCGCAGGGCACGAATGAGCGGAAGCCAGAAAAGTATGGCTGCCGAACCAAGCGCCATCGCCGTAAAGACAGACCAATCCACATGCTTGTTGACGATAGATCTCACCAACTCAGCGAGAAGAAGCACCAAGACGACGGTGATTCCGTAGTAGTGGGTGGACACCAGACAGGCGATCGCCAGCGAAAGGCCGCATAGCCACGGAGCGCGATTTACCGAACGGCCCGCGCTCCGCTGCCAGAGCAGAAGAGCAATCCCCGCGAAACCCAATTCGAGGCCGTATGGCCGCCCTTCGAAAGCCCAGCGAAAAGCGCCGCTCTCGGCAAACACAAGAGTCGCCGTCGCAGCGGCCAAGTTGGTAGTGATTGGCCGCAAAAACGTAAAGACACAAACGGCGGCCACAAAGAATCCAATTACGCCGGGCAAGCGGGCCGCCAGCGAAACGTCATGAGTAAAGAGGAACAAACGGCTGATGAGGTAGTAGAGGGGCGGATTGCCATCCACCACGTGCAGGAGCGCGGCCCAGATGTCTGCTACACCGGGAAGACTTACGACATAGGTGGCAACGATTTCATCCAGCCAGAGTTTGTGGTGGCAGGCGATGCCTATGGCGCCTACAAAATACGTTACAGTGAACGGAACCAACAGTGCGCCGGGCGTCCGTTCGAGGAGGTCGGCGAGGCCACGCAACTCCCTGGCGCCGGAGTCGAGCAACCGCTGCCAATATTGCTCCACAGTGAGGGAGGTGACGCGGACCATCCTAGCTAGCCACCGTTCCACGGGCGTGGAAATTGAGCTCACGGCCATAATTTGAATAGACCTGCGGGGCGGAGTCGCTCGCCGGAAGACCTCTCATTTCTCCTCTTCTTGATAGTCAGGCTCGGTATTGATGGCCCATATGTCGTGGTGGGCTCCCAGGATATTACGGGCGGCGCAAAGGGCGGTCACCATGGAATGGTCCTGGTTGTTGTATTTGTGAAGCCCATTCCGGCCGACCAGTTGCAAATTGGATAAATTGCTCCCAAGGTAATCGCGGATGCAGGCGCAACTGCCCGTCCCAGCCCGGATCGTACATCGGGTACGCTTTGGGCATGCGCACCACCGTACCGTCCTGAATCTCATCCGCCTGCGCTAATCCCAACTCTACGACCTCACGCCGGGCAAGCTCCAGCAGGTCTCCATCCGGGCTCGACCACAGATCGTCATTCTCAAAAACGAAATACTCCATTCCCAGGCAGGTTTTCCCTGCGTCGGGCACCATCGCCGGAGACCAGTTCTTGAAGTTCTGAATGCGGCCCACTCTGACCCCGGCCTCGTGAATATAGATCCAATTATCGGGGACGACATCCTTACGGTTGATAATCAGGCTGACGATCAGGAAATCCCGGTAGCGGAGGCTATTCGCCGCCCGGCAGACTTCTTCCGGCGGAAGCGGGTCGAGGGCGTTGATCAATTCGCGAATCGGCATGGAGCTGATGACATCTGTTCCCGTAAAACTCTCTTCACCGTTTGCACCACGGGTAATCACGTCGGTCACCACGCCCTTGCTGTGGCCAATGCGGACCACGCGCCGCTCGGTCAGGACCCGGGTCTGCGCCTGGGTCAAGCGTTCGGTGAGCGTTTCCCACATTTGTCCGGGTCCGCGCTCGGGGTAGTGAAACCGGGTCATCAGAGTCTTTGCAGTCGATTTCTTCCTCGGCAGGAGGGCATTGCGGACGGCCGCGACCAGAGAGAGGCCCCGAATGCGCTGAGCGGCCCACTCCGCAGAAATGGACGTGCAGGGTACGCCCCAGACCTTCTCGGTGTAGGTCTTGAAAAAGATTTCGTAGAGACGGCGGCCGAAGCGGTTCGAGACCCACTGCTCAAGGTTCTCCTCCCTGCGGGATGGGCCGGAGTTGTGCAAGGAGGTAGCTGGCTGCGATTCGGGCGCTTTCAATCAACCCGAGCCCGAAGAGCGCGTTTTTCAATTCCAAGGGATAGGAGAAGAATTTCTTGCGGTAATAGATGCGGGAGAGACGGGGACGGAGCAGGAACTTGTCGCCCAGGATCTCTGTCCAGATCTGGTTGACTTCGTCCCATTTGGTGAAGAAGCGGTGTCCGCCGATGTCGAACAGGTAGCCTTTATAGTTGACGGTGCGGGCGATGCCTCCCACCGTCGAGTCGGCCTCGAGCACGAGCGCGGGAACTCCACACTTGGACAGTTCGTAGGCCGCCGTCAACCCGGCAGGGCCTGCCCCGATAATGACCACGGATTTGTCCCTGCTGGAATTCATCACGACTTGCGGCCACGTGGATGGGACGCCGGCTCTGATCGCATGTTGCCTTCCGGCTTCATTTTGGCACAATTGCCCTTCGCCTGGGCGGGAGACTCTTCACTAGGATGCGGCGGTACCCTCGGAACGGCGATGGCGACCACCACCGCTGCAATAGAAGTGCAAGACTCAATAAGTAACATTGTCCCGCTTCGATACTGAACACTCGAAAAGAGAAATCCGGATGATCGAAAACCGAGCCCCGATTCCCCGACTCCAACTCGTGGATCTAAGCTTCGCTCAGAACGCAGTTCGAGTGCCACACAAGAAACCATGGGTCACCCGCTGGGGCGGACTACTTGATGTTCTCTGCCCCGCATCGAAGACTGGGTACAAGTGTCCCTTAGAAAGCACAAGAGAATCGACCAACCCTGTAATCCCAAGCCCAGCGAGAAATTCCAGACCTCTATTTGCAGGGAGATAGCGGGTGTTGGGCGTGGCATATCGGCAGGTATTCTCTCACATTCAGAGCGACTTCGTGGTCTCTGTTTTGCAGTTCTGAAGGTTCGGAGGACATAAAGAAGGGATAGACCCCCAAAGACGGATAAGGCCTTGGGGCAGAGTGACATAAAGTCATGTGGCGGCGGCGGTTTAACCGCCCGGATTAGTAACCTTTTGGTCCAAAGCGCCCTTCTCATCTGTCCACAATTGGTGACACTCGAAAGCCGAGCCGAACTCGATACTGCTCTTGCCGCCTCCCGTTTCCGCACAACTGCTAATAATCGCCGTGCCGGGTGTTAAAAAAAAGCCAGCAAGCTGTTTGGCACTTCATGTGCATACAGTGAGTTGAAGTTTGAGCCATACCGCTGTAGCAACTTTGCCAAAACAAAATGGAGGGGAATAACCCAATGAAGAATCTACTTACGAGATTGTGGAAGGAAGAGGAAGGCCAGGACTTGACGGAATACGGCCTGCTCTTGTTGTTCATTGCATTGGTTTCCATCGCCGTCGTTCAGGGCCTGGGATCCGTTGTAAAGAACGTCTTCAGCAACGCGTCTGCAAGCTTGTCGTAATGCGCGAGGTGAGTGCTTTGTGGGCTCTCGCCGGGGTGTGAGTCCCTGGCCGCGATGACGGACTGTTACTGTTTCCGCTCACCGGCCAGGGAGAGCTCCAACGCGGTTCACATGAGGAAAGAAAGGTGCGCGAACGAGGCACGTGCACTTGAAGTAATTGGCGTTTGTGCCCCGTCTGGGTGGTGCAGATCGTAGTTGCCAGTCCGGGTCGGGATCACAATCCGCCAATGGAGGGTCGTAGCAGGAGGAGGCTGCGGCGCTGCGGGAGAAGTTAGGGCAGTTGCCGTGGTGAGTAAGGAGGCGCATTTGAGGGGCGCGGGGGATGTCTGTCCACTAAACAGCAGCCCACGTTGCTGGAGCTGGAAGTGTATGCCGAGGCTCCCTACTGCGCACTTTGGTTACAACTAAAAAACTGAAGTCTTCAGGGAGGGGGAGACATGAAGAAACATCTATTACGGTTGTGGCGTGAAGAGGAAGGCCAGGACTTGGTGGAATACGGTTTGCTCTTGCTGTTTATTGCAATGTTTTCCATTGCTGTGGTTCAGGGGCTGGGGTCGATTATTTCGAACGTGTTCAGCAACGCGTCGTCCAGCTTGTCGTAACATTCTGAACCTTGGCTCGCTTGTCCCGCCCTCATCACCCCTGGCCGCGAGGCGGGTTTGTTTCCCTTGAGTGGCTGGCGAATAAGGCGCCTTGAGCGCATAGAGTAGGACGCCGGATGGAGCAGAGGCGCACACCTCCGCAGGAGAGTTGAAGCAGGTCGTGGCGCCGGTTGGGGGATGGTTCGATGGCTCCGTTTTCGCCAACGCTTCGAGGGGATTTTGGGTGGTCGGTGTTCCCGGATGGAGTTTGACGGGAGCGTTATTTTGTGTACTGAGAGATATAAGAAATTACGTTAGCATTTCCTCAAACACGACGGAAGATCGCACCGCCCGAGTATGTATCTCGCCCGGACGAGACGGAATCCTCGCAGGTTAACCAAGAGTGAAGATGCATAGTGCCGCGTGGAACCTTTCCTTTACAGTTTTGCTCCCAAGCATGGCTTTGTTGCTCGCCCTGCTGGCCGGATGGCTCGATTGGCGATCGCGCCGCATTCCCAACTGGCTCACGGTTCCTGCCTTGGGTGGGGGCCTCCTGGCCAACACCGTGGCTTGGGGATGGCTGGGGAGTAAGGCAGCGCTCGAGGGGGCGGGGTTGGGGCTTGCCCTGCTGTTACCTTTTGTGTTGTTGCGCGGCTTGGGTGCAGGTGATTGGAAGCTGATGGGAGCCCTTGGAGCGTGGGTCGGGCCAAGTCGCCTTGTCGTGGTGCTCCTGGGGACGGTGCTAATAGCGGGAACGATGGCCATATTCCAGATGATTCGTTACGGGCGAGTAAGGGAAACCCTTAAACACATGGTTGTTCTCTTTGGAATCCTGGCCACGTTTGGGGTATGGGGACAGCGCCATAACCTCACAATCGACAATCCGTCGCTGATGAAGCTGCCTTTTGGAGTGGCGGCGGCGGCTTCGACGGTTCTATTCTTTGGCACGCTATCTGCTCTCACAATTGTTCGCTCGTTAAGGTAGAGCTGCGAACCTCAAGATCGGAAGTTCGCCCCGGAGACCGGTAAGGAAATTAGAGACCACCGTCATAAGGTGAATGATGGACCAGAAACGATTGGTTGTCGGATTATTAGTAGCTCTGGTTTTTGGATTGGTGGCAGCACGCTACGTCTATATTCAGCTTCGCAACGCGAGAATGGCGGCAGGCAAGCAAAACGTTGTGACCGGCCGCATTGTCGTGGCGGCAAAGCCTATCGTGCTGGGCGAGCGTTTGACCACCTCGGACTTGCGCGAGATTCCCTGGCCTGACGCGACGAGGCCCACGGGGTCATTTGGACGCGTGGAAGATTGCCTGGATCGCGCTTTGATCACGCCGGTGGTGGAAAACGAACTCATCCTTGAGGACAAATTGGCCCCCAAGGAAGCCGGGGGAGGCCTTTCGGTGGCGATTCCCCAGGGCACTCGGGCCATTTCCGTGCGCGTGGACGACGTGGTTGCAGTAGCCGGCTTCGTTGTGCCGGGGACCATGGTGGATGTACTCGTGACCGGCAATACTCCCGGCGGCGATAGCATCACACGCACCATTCTTCAGGACCTGCGGGTGCTGGCGGTTGGACAGAAATCGGAAGCCGACCGCGAAGGCAAGCCGCAAACTTACACGGTTGTGACGTTGCTGGTGAACCCCGAAGAGGCGGAAAAGGTAACGATGGCGAGCACCGAGGGGAAAATCCACCTGGCATTGCGCAACACCATTGACACCAAAGAAATCAATCCTCCTGCGGTGAGCCGCGCCAGCCTCTTCGCAGGTGCGCCACCTCCTAAGCCCGAGGCGGCGACGCACAAGGTCCGCCCGGCTGCTCCTCCGGCGCCAAAGCCTCCGGAGCCTTACTTAATTGACGTAATTCGCGGTGACAAAAAAGAGACCCAGAGCTTTGCAGGTCAACAGGTACATCAATAGGCGGCGGCACATGAGAAGCGTGAAGACCAGCAAGGAACATTTCGCATTATTCGTAGGCATCGCTTTGCCGATGATCTTGACAGGCGCGGTATTGTGGGCTCAACCAGCTTCGCAGACCCCGCCGGCACAGGCGCCACAGTCGCCCGGCGAAGCTGAGACTCTGCACGTGTTGGTGGGACGGTCGCTGGTGATAACCTCGCCGGCGCGCATCAAGCGCATTTCGGTAGCGGACCCCACCATCGTCGATGCCGTGGCGGTCAGTCCCAACCAGATTCTGCTGAACGGCAAGGCGCCGGGGGCAGTCTCTCTGGTGTTGTGGGATGAGACCGGGCAGAGCCAGGAATTCGATATCAACGTCGATATCGACATTCGCGGCTTGGCCGATCAATTCCGCGAAGCCTTCCCGGACCAGCCCGTGAAATTGGAAGTTCAGAAGGACGTTGTGGTGCTTTCGGGACCAGTGTCTTCGAAGGCGGTGGCGGACAAGATGCTCGAGATGGCCAAAGTGTCGTCGGCCAAAGCGGTAAGCCTGCTTGCGGTTCCGCCTCCGGTTGCACCTGGAGAGGTCCTTCTTCAGGTGAAGTTCGCGGAAGTGGACCGTGCGGCGCTGAGCCAACTCGGGGCCAACCTGTTGCTGCCGACCGGGAAGACGATAGGTGCTATCGGCACGCAGCAGTTCGGCCCGGCGACCCTCACTGGCGGCATCGTACCCTCGCCCGGCGCCGGGATCGCGACGACCTCGAACAACGGAACCACGGTTATCGAGCAGGCGGGTTTCACTCTGAGCAATCTGCTCAATATCTTCTTGTATAACCCGCAATTGAACCTCGGCGCCACGATCCAAGCGCTTCAACAGCGCAACCTGCTCCAGATTCTGGCAGAGCCGAACCTTCTGACCGAAAGCGGCAAGGAAGCCAGCTTCATATCCGGCGGAGAGTTTCCATTTCCGGTCGTCCAGGGTGGCGGCGCCGGGACTGTGCCGACGGTCACCATTCAGTTCCGGGAGTTCGGCGTGCGGCTTTATTTCACACCCATCCTGACGTCGGAAGGTACTATCCACCTCAAGGTGCGGCCGGAAGTGAGCTCGCTCGATTACTCCAACGCGCTTACCTTTTCCGGCTACACGATTCCGGCCCTCTCCACGCGAAGAGTAGAATCCGAAATGGAACTGCGAGATGGGCAGAGTTTCGCCATAGCCGGGTTGGTGGACAATCGGGTGACCGAGATCGCGGACAAGATACCAGGGCTGGGGGACATCCCCATCCTGGGCAAATTCTTCCAGAGCCGCTCGCTCTCGAAGTCGCGCACTGAGTTGCTCGTCCTGGTGACGCCACGGATTGTCAAGCCGTTGCAGTCCTCCCAGGTGCCGGCGCCTCCTTATTACCCGCTTCCGTTCATGGCGCCACTGACAGGGGAGAAGCCCGCGTCGCCGGCAAGCGGCCCTGTGACGCCCCGGAAGTAACGCGCGTTGCGAAAGTTGGAAGCTATGTCGAGGTCATTGGGATGTTGACAGCATCGGTCGCCAGTATCGTACCCAAGAACGGGAGTTACTTGCGTGCGTGCCTGGAACAAACAGGGTTGGTGAAGTCGATCGCCGAATGGGGAATCGACCCCTCGAAGCATCCGGCTCCGGGAGAAGCGGTGCCCGACGTGGTGATTATCGACCTCACACGTGAAATGGAGCCCTGTTTCGAGTTCTCAGCTCACTTGCGTAAGCTGCGTCCATCGGTGTGCCTGGTAGGTTATTCTCCCGTACAGAATCCCAGCCCCGGCTTGCTGATTCAAGCCATGCGCAGCGGCATGCAGGAGTTTCTGAGCCATCCCATTGAGGCGACTTGGCTGCGCGAAATCCTGCAACGCTATATTCAGCAGCGCGGTCCGGAAGCCGTGCCGGAGGTGGTCGAGAAAGCGATCGTGGTGTTGGGCGGCAAGGGCGGGGTCGGAACGACTACCGTCGCGGTTAATCTGGCCGTTCAGCTTGCAGCCATTGCCGGGAAGCGCGCGGTTTTGATGGACCTTGCCCGCCCTCTGGGTCTGGTATCGCTTCTGCTGGATTTGCAACCGCGGTTCTCAATTCGCGCTGCCATCGAAAACCTGGAACGCCTGGATAGCTATCTCCTCGCCGGTCTGCTGACACGCCACAAGACCGGCCTGGAAGTTTTGGGAGGGGTCACGGATCCTGACGAGTGGCAGCATATTCCCGTTCCCGCACTGCCCAGGGTAGTCAATGTGGCCCAAAACTGTTGTGACTTCCTGGTGGTCGACATGGGTACGGTCTACTCCTCCGAGTGGAGCCCCATGTTACACCTGGCGCGGACGGTGCTGGTGGTGACGCAGGCTGACGTTCCCGGCCTTTGGGCGCTGGAGCGGCACCTGTCCGCGTTGGCGTCTTACGGACTCGATCCGGCGCGCATTCAGATCATCATTAATCGTTTTCACAAGGCGGATGACGAAGCGCTGAAGGCTTTCGAGAAAAAGGCCAAGCGGTCGATTTTTTCGCGCATTCCCAACGACTTCCGTCGCGTCAGCATGGCAGTAAATCTAGGCGCGCCCTTGTCGTGGGACACCAATGATCCTCTGGTTTCAAAATTCCGCCAAATGGCCTCTCAGTTGGTTGGCGTCACTCTCCAGGAAGAGACGAAACGCGGTTCGATTTTCAACTTTCTTAGTTCCATTTCGGCGAGGTGAATGAGCTGTGGCATCAACATTTGGGGTAAAGTCGGATTTCAATACCGTCAAACTTGCCATCCACCGCAAGCTGATCCAGCGCATGGATATGGATCACGTGGTGCAACTTGGCCGCGAGGGCGTGCGGAAGGAAGTCACCGAGATCGTCGAGAAACTGGCCGCCGAAGACAATACCCCCATGACTTTCCAGGAGAGGGAGCGACTCTCCCTGGAAGTGCTCGACGAAGTCTTTGGCTTGGGGCCCCTTGAGCCCTTACTGCATGACCACACCATCTCCGACATTCTGGTGAACACCTTCAACAGCGTCTATATCGAGCGTAACGGACTTCTCGAGAAGACGACCGTGCAGTTTCGCGACGACGCCCACCTGATGTCCATCATCGACCGGATTATTTCTGCCGTGGGACGGCGCGTGGACGAATCGTCGCCGATGGTCGACGCCCGCCTCCAGGATGGCTCCCGCGTCAACGCCATCATTCCTCCGCTTGCCATCGACGGGCCTATCCTCTCCATCCGCCGTTTCGGCAGGGACCCTCTGACTGCCGACGAGCTTCTGCAAAACCGCACTTTAACCGCTCCCATGCTGGAGCTTATGCGTGCCTGCGTGTACGGCCGGATGAATATATTGATTTCGGGCGGAACGGGCGCCGGCAAAACCACCCTGCTGAATGTCCTCTCCTCGTTCATCTCGAACCGCGAGCGCATCGTCACCATTGAGGACGCGGCTGAATTGCAATTGCACCAGGAGCACGTGGTGCGGCTGGAGACGCGGCCTCCCAACGTGGAAGGGAAGGGCGCCGTCCGGCAACGTCAGTTGGTGATCAACACTTTGCGTATGCGCCCCGACCGAATCGTGGTTGGCGAGGTCCGTGGCGACGAAGCTCTGGACATGTTGCAGGCCATGAATACAGGCCACGACGGCTCGTTGACGACCATCCACGCGAACACTCCGCGCGATGCCCTGACTCGGCTTGAAACCATGGTGGCGATGGCCAATCTGAACATTCCCGAGAACGCCATCCGCCGCCAGGTCGCTTCGGCGTTGGACATGATTATCCAGGTGTCCCGCATGAGCGACGGCACGCGCAAGCTGATCAATATCTCGGAAGTCGTGGGCATGGAAGGTGATGTCGTCACCATGCAGGACATCTTCGAGTTTAGAAAGACGGGCATTGGAGAGAAGGGCGAAGTGTTGGGAGAGTTCTTGCCCTCCGGGATCCGTCCCAGGTTGTCGGAACGCTTGCTTGCCGCGGGAATCCGTTTGCCGGCGGGAATATTCGAACGTCCCGGTTATTGAGGGACCCATCATGGAAATAGCGTTAGCACTTTTGACTTTTGGAATTGTCGCCCTCGTCCTGCTCCTGGGTTTCGGGTTGGCGGGCGGGGGGAAGAAGAACGTGATTCCACGCCGCCTGGAAGCGATCGAGAAGGGGGTGAGCCGCTCCGGTACGGGCGGTCCTCAATTGAAGCTGCTTCGCGACGAGGTAATGAGCGGTGTGCCCCGGCTGAATCGCCTGCTCCTGCGTGCGCCCTGGGCGGCGCGGTTGCGCAAGTTTACGACCCAGGCCGGGCTGGAGATCACGCCTGGCAGGCTCATCCTGTTGTCTGCGATTTTGGGCCTGGGCCCGTACCTTATCCTTCCGTTCTTCTATCCTAACCCGATTCTCTCCATCATGGCGGGCGTGGTGGGCGCGTCAATTCCGTTCCTCTTTGTCTCGTTCAAACGCGCCTCCCGCATGAGGGCTTTTGAGAAGGCTTTCCCCGAGGCGGTCGACCTGCTAGGCCGCGCTGTCCGGGCCGGGCATGCATTCACTACCGGCTTGGAGATGGTCGCGACGGAGTTGCCCGAACCTGTGGCGGGAGAGTTCAAGCTCGTGTTCGACGAACAGAGTTTCGGCCTGCCTCTGAGAGATGCCTTGATGAACTTCGCTGAGCGAGTGCCGATTGTTGACGTTCGGTTCTTCGTTACAGCGCTGCTGATTCACAAAGAGACCGGAGGCAATCTCGCGTCGCTTCTGGATGACCTGTCGGGCGTAATCCGAGAGCGTTTCCGCCTGCTGCGTGATGTCAGGGTCCGAACTGCACAGGGGCGATTAACGGCAGGCATCCTCATGGCTTTGCCCCCGGCGTTCGTCGTGATCATGCGGACCATCAATCCCGATTATGTGACGCCGCTCTTTACCGACGTGATGGGGCAATACATGCTCGGGGCGGCAATATTCTTGCAGATCGCTGGCTCAATCGTGCTGTGGAAGATCGTGAATATCAAAGTGTAAGGGCAGAAGGAAGGCAAGAAAATGATCTGGGCAACCTGTGGTGTGGCGTTTGCGGCGGTGGCGCTGATTGTACTGGCGGTGGCCTATGGTTTTTCGGGTGCAACCCTTCCCGCCGCCGAACGTCTGACCCGGCTCTGGCAGCCTCCTTCCGCGAACAAACCGCAGGGATTCCGGGATAAGCAGAAGCAGAAGGTCCAGCAAGTGCTCGGCGACGTGGGCAGGCTGGTTCCCACTTCCAGCAAGGGGTTGCCGCACACTCAACGCATGATGGCGCGCGCGGGCTTCCGCCGTCCGGAATCGGTGATGGCCATGCAGGGCGTGAAGGTGCTTTTGCCCGTGGCCCTTGTGGCCCTGGTTTATTTCACCGGGCTGTACCATCAATCCCCGATGTTCGTGATCGCCTTGGCAGCCATCGGGGGTTACCTGCTTCCCGAGTTCTGGCTGACTGCACGCGTGCGCAGCCGGCAACAACGGCTCCGCTTGTCGTTGCCGGATTGTCTCGATCTGCTGGTCGTGTGCGTCGAGGCCGGCCTGGCCTTGGACCAGGCCTTCATGCGCGTAACCCAGGAACTGCGAATTGTGCATCGGGAACTCTGTGAGGAGCTTGATCTGGTCAACGCCGAGATTCGCATTGGAAGAACTCGACTGGAAGCTTTGCGCGAACTGGGCGACCGGACGGGTGTGGAAGATATTAAATCGCTGGTGGCGATGCTGGTTCAGACGGATCGTTTCGGTACGAGCATTGCTCAGTCGCTCCGCGTGCACTCCGATGAGCTGCGCACCAAGCGGCGCCAGCGCGCCGAAGAAATGGCCGCCAAGGCCACCGTGAAGATGATTCCCCCGCTGGTGTTCTTTGTATTTCCGGCGTTGTTTGTGGTGATTCTCGGCCCGGCGGTCATTAGCCTATATCGTCATTTTATGTGATTTCGAAAGTAAGGCCCGGCGATCGCGGCCGGAAGCAAGATGAAAGCGCGAAATCAAACTGTAAAAGGGAGTAACCGATGGACGTAACCACGATTCGAATTATCGCCGGTGTCGCTGCCGTCATTGTGCTGTTTCTTATTATCTGGAGGCGTCGGAAGAAGGCGTCTGAGTAGTCACTGCGAGTGACTTACCAATGAAAGGTGCAGCTCCTGAATGTGAGCCCGGCGGCAGGCCAGCATGGCGACTCAAAAACCAAACCGTTTTTATGTTTACAACACGACACGCGAAACCTTCGTCGCCACAGAGGCCAAGTTGGCGGACGGGTATTTCAGCCGACTCGTCGGCTTGTTGGGAAAAACCCGCCGCTGGGCGCGCCCGGGCCAGGGACTATGGATTGTGCCCTCCCACGGTGTGCACACGATCGGAATGCTGTTCGCAATCGATCTGGTCTTTCTCGACCGTGACGGGCGGGTAGTTTTCACTGAGGAGTACGTGCGTCCCTTCCGCATCTCGAGGGTGACTCTCAAGGCCCAGAGCGTGCTCGAGCTTCCCCCTTACACCGTCTTCCGAAGTGGGACCCAGGTTGGTGACCGGTTGGAAATCGGGCAAGTGGATGGGCGGCCGGGCGTCACGATGGACGAGCGGGCTCCTGCGCGGTGACGCCAGACAGCGAGACAGCCGGTTGAATGGCGGTGGCGCGTCTCACCGGCGGTTCCTGAGGCACGGCGGGGCCGCGAGAAGGCGCAAAGGGGAAGTCAGGCTGGATCGGCAAGCGTTGTGGCGGGTGGCCTTTGAGGCGCCGCAGGCTTGGCTGGGGATGTCGGTCGACCGAAGAGGAAATCATGGGTGGAGCGCAATTCCTACGCGATCGTGAACCTTCGTCGGGGGCGTTCGGCGGCGAATCGCGGCCGGAAGGTCAAGAATCCGAGACTCTGCGAACCCGGATCGCGGGCGAATTGAGAAGCGTAGACCGGTTCCAGCGCGTCGCTCGGCCTGTAGCCTTGATCGTTTTCACGCTGCTGGGATTGCTCGCTATCATGCAGCTCTACACCTGGTCGCGGGTTGAACAGTTGACCGCCTTGAGCCAGCGCCGCGAGGAGCGAGTGGCTTCCGCCCTAGCCTCGATGCAGGAAACGATCGATAAACAAAGAGTGGCTGTGGATGAGGCCACTCAACACCCGGCATCTTCGGGTCGCAGTCACAAGAAGGCCGATCTCGAGGCGAGAGAAACCACGCAACCCGCGGCTCCCGTCGTCGTTCGTGAGCTTCCGAAGCCCGCTAAGACGGTCCGGGAGCCTCAGCCCGCGGCGCATAAGACCGCGCCACACACTGCGGACCTCCGGCCCGCTCCCGCGCCGCAGATTGTGGCTCAGTCGCAGCCGGCGCCTCAGCAGAACGTGCCGCCGGTGCGCCAGAGCACCAGGATCGAATTTCAGTCGACCGCCTCCAACCGGCTGGATCAATCTGCCAACCGGACGGACGCGGCGATGCCAGGCGGCCAAATTGGACAGGGCGATCAGCGCGAGGTTGCGGAGCCGGCGGGTTTGAGAGTAACTCAGGCCGACACTGTCATCGCTCGCGACCACGACGAAGTCGAACGGCTGCGCAAACTCGGCAGGAGGGACTACATCGAGTTTACGCTGGTGCGCTCCGGCAATCGCCTGGAGGTCGCGCCCGACATCAAGCTGGAATTGAAAAAGGTGGATTCAAGAAAGTTGCGTTGCGCCGTCAACATCTATGCCGAGGATTACGAGTATCCCACCGATTTGGGCATCAACGAGCCTGTGGTGTTTCCGGTCCGGGCGATGTGGGAATCCGTGGAACTGGTGATCAACAAAGTGGGGAAGGACACAGTGGGAGGCTACCTTACGGCGCGGAAGGGCGTGTTGGCGGCTCGGTGAAACTCGAGGCTTGCAATGCCTCGCGCCCTCGGCCCGATCCCGCGCGGGAAAGATTGGTGGAGAATGACGACTTCTCGAAACCGGATAATGTTCCTCCCGTTCCTTCTGCTGATCGTTGGGTTGGTGGTTCTTTACCCGTTTCTGAATTTGCCGTCTCTCGGCGCGCTATTCCAACCAACGCCGAAGGTCAGCAGCGAGAAGCCGGCGGTTAAGATCTGGGCGAACCAGCGATCGGGACTCTATTATTGCCCAGACAGCAAGCTTTACGGGAAGCTCACGCCCGGCACTTACATGTCCCAGTCCGAGGCGATAAAGAATGGATATCAGCCGGCCACGAAGCAAGAGTGCCAGTAGTTGGAGTGGGGAGAGGTTGGGCAAGACCGCTAGCGTCCGGGTTTGAAGTCGAGGCGGCTTTACGCCGCCACCTGGCGAGGTAAGCTCGCCGCTACGAATTCAAACCGGGACACTGCCGCAGGATAGGGTTTGCGAGGAAGCAGGGTGCACGTATGGCGAGTGAAGTTCTAGACAAAAACGGGATGGCGGGTGCGCAGGCGGTCCCGGCAAGTCAGCTCATCGAGTTGCCGCACACGGTAAAAGACCTGGGGGTCAGGAAAAGCCTTGTGCAGAATATCGCACTGAAGATCCTGTATTTGCAAGGTGAGCTGCTCCTGGTCCACCTGGCCGAGCAAATGCGGGTCAGCTTGTCGGTGGTCACCGAGATCTTCGAGTTGCTCCGCAAGGAGCAGTTGCTGGAAGTGAAAGGAATGGTCGGAGGGGTCCAGCGCGTCACCACCACCACCCTGGGCAACTCACGGGCTCACGAGTTGCTGAACCTCAGCCACTACGCAGGTCCCGTTCCCGTATCTCTCGACGACTATACGCGGCAGGTTCGAGCCCAGAGCATCCGCAACGTGAGCTTTCACACGGCGGATGTGGAGAAGGAGTTCGCTCACCTTGTCCTTCATCCGTCTACCCTGAACCAGCTCGGCACGGCGATTATGTCTGGCCGTTCCATGGTGCTGCACGGGCCGCCCGGGGTAGGGAAGACGGTCGTCGCAGAGACCATTGCCGGAATGTACCGGGACTATATCTGGATTCCTTATGCGGTGGAGGCCGGCAACCAAACCGTGACGGTGTTTGACTCCAACCTGCACGACGCCAGCCTGGAACGCATCGAGGAGCAAACCGACCGGAGATGGGTCCGCTGCCGCAGGCCGCGAATCTTCGCAGGCGGGGATTTGCGGCTCGAGATGCTGGATTTGCAGTTCAACTCAGTCGGCAGGTACCATTCCGCCTCCTTGCAGATGAAGGCGAATAACGGGGTTCTGGTCGTCGATGATTTCGGCCGGCAGCAGGCGCGCGCGGAAGATCTCCTGAACCGGTGGTTGGTCCCGCTCGAGCACGACATCGACTTCCTCAACCTGTTTGGCGGAGGAAGGTTGTTCGTGCCGTTTGATGTCTTTGTCGTGTTCGCGACGAGCCTGGAGCCCAGTAAGTTGGCGGATGAGGCCTTTCTGAGGCGCGTACATACCAAGGCGAGACTGAACTACGCCTCGTTGCCGGAATATCACGAGATCTTCCGTCGAGTGTGCACCGAAGCCGGTCTGACTTACGACGCCGCGGTTGTGGATGGCCTCGTCGCTTTGCTGGAAAAGAGCGGGCGGCCGCTGCGGCCCTGCGACCCCGGTGAAATTGTTCAGCAAATTCGCTGGGCAGCGGGATACGAGGGCAAACCGCCGTCCCTTGATTCACCCTCGGTTGAGCAAGCATGCCGGAACTACTTTTTCTCGGCTTAGAAGTGCGGTATGACCCGTAGGGGGAACCCGTCAGTTGACGGATTGCCCAAGGGCGGCCACGAGGGCCGCCGCTACAAGAAGTCGGTGCGAGCCCAAGAAGCGGAGAGTTATATGCGCGTTCGACCATGGCCTTGCAGGCCCTTCAAACTCAGGAATGTGGGTATCGCGGGTTGGTGCCTCCTCGCGGCCGCCCTATTACAACCATCAAGGCAATTCGGCGCCCCCGTTGACGGCACTGCCGATCGCACGCCGCAAACGGCGCCCAAGCTTGCGAAGCAGAGGCCGTCAAAGGCCCAGCAGGCGCGCACGGTCGCAGCGTACGGCAAACTTCCCCTCGGCTTTGAAGCCAATCAGGGGCAGGCCGACAGCCAGGTGCGTTTTCTTTCCCGTGGCAGCGGCTACCAGCTCTACTTGACGCCTGGCGAGGCGGTGCTCGCGCTCGAGTCCGAGCGGCCCCAGCTTTCGGGGCGGACCTCCAAGCTTCCGCGGCCTGGCCTCGAAAATGGGAAGCCTAAGCCGCCGGCCGTGCTCCGTATGCAGCTCGTAGGCAGCAGCGCCCAGGCCGACATGGTGGGCGCAGACCTGTTGCCGGGCAAGAGCAACTACATTCTCGGCAACGACCCTTCTCAGTGGCACACGAGCGTTCCGAACTATCGCAAAGTGGCCGAGCACGCCGTTTATCCCGGAATCGACCTTATCTATTATGGCACCCAGAGCCAACTCGAGTATGACTTCGTCGTGGCGCCCGGGGCTGATCCGCGGGCGATCCGCCTGGCAGTTCAAGGCGCAAAGAAGTTGCGGATCGACGCGCAAGGCAACTTGATCGCGACCGTCGGGAAAGGTGAAGTGTCTTTCCAGAGGCCGGTTGCCTACCAGGAAGATTCCCAGGGGACCCGGGAGCCTGTGTCCGCGCGTTTCTCGATAAAGGGCGGGCGCAATGTGGATTTTAAGGTCGGCAAGCACGATCCCAGCCGGTCGTTGGTTATCGACCCGACACTGGCGTATTCCACTTACGTCGGGGGAAGCCTCATTGACGGCGCCAATGGAATCGCGGTGGCGCCGGACGACTCCGCATTTATCACGGGAGAGACTTTCTCTCTCGACTATCCTGTCGTCGGCGCTCGCTTCGGCAAGTTGTCAGGGGGAGAGGTTGCGTTTGTTTCAAAGATCAGCCCCGACGGGTCTGCGCTGCTTTATTCGACGTACTTCGGCTGCGTAACAGCCGAAGCATCGCCGATAACGGTAGGACCAGTCGCAACAGGTAACGCTATTGCAGTCGACTCTCTTGGCGAGGCTTACGTAACGGGAGTAACCAACTGTGGGACCTTACCAGTAACCGAAGGTGTGTTTGACACGCTGTGCGGCTTCGACGGGAAATGTGGGGCGACGTGGAACCCGCAGGGTTTCATTGTCGACAACGGTTGGGTTGCCAAGTTCAACGTCGAGGGAACCGCGTTGATTTACTGCGGCTACCTCGGCGGCTACGCGGAAGCCGCGGGCCGGGGCATAGCTGTCGATGAGGCTGGGCAGGCTTACGTGACGGGCGACATCGGCCCGAACATACAGGAAACGGTTCCGCTCGTCCCCCCCGAAACACCTCCGGCCTTGTGGTGCAATTATAAAGCCTTCCAGCCTTTCATTGGCGGTGCCGCAGGCAATCCCTACGGCGGCATTGCGACCGACGCTTTTCTTGTGAAGATCGATGCCGCGGGTTCGGAGTTGCTGTACTGCACCTATATCGGCGGCAGTGACGAAGATGTGGGATACGGTATTGCGGTTGACAGTTCTGCCAATGCCTACGTTACAGGTGTGGAGTACTCGTCGGACTTTCCCACCGGCGGCGGCGCTCTTCAAACTGCTTACGGAGGAGCCGGGGATGCGTTTTTGACCAAGATCAACACGAATGCCGACGGCGCCTCCTCGCTGCTTTTCTCAACTTATTTGGGCGGCAGCGGGCTTGATCAAGGCAACGGGGTAGCTGTGGATCCCACCGGCAACGCCTACGTCGCCGGTCTCACCACTTCGAGGGCGAGCAGCTTGCTGTTCACTCGTCCCCCCGGCGCTTTTCAGCCGGACTGCACCTTGGATACTCTCAAAGTGTGCGAGGGTGATGCGTTCGTTGCCAAAGTCGCTCTCAGCGGATCGCCGTCCATGCGCTATTTCACTTATCTCGGGGGAAGCCTGGCGGATTCCGCGAACGGCATTGCACTGGACTCAAGTGACGATGCCTACGTGACCGGGTCCACGGTGTCCACTGACTTTCCGATCGCCAGCAGTGTATTCCAAATGACTTACGGAGGCGGGAACGCCGATGCTTTCGTCACGGAATTGAATCCTACGGGTTCCGATTTGGTCTACTCCACTTATCTGGGTGGGACCGCCACGGATATCGGGAATGGCATCGCCGTTGATGCGAAGAATCCCGCCGGGGCCTACGTCGCCGGCCAGACCTGTTCGTTTGACTTCCCGCTCGCCAATCCGCTCCAGCCGAACTATGGCGGCAACTGCGACGCCTTCGTCAGCAAGGTCAGTTTCCTGGAAGGCATTGCTCTCAATCCTGCCGGCCTGTTGTTCCCAACCTTGAGCCTGGGCACCACCAGCGAGGTGCAGACCGTTACTCTCACCAATGGCGACAACACACTGACAATTGACAGCATTAAGCTCACGGGCGCGGCCGCCGGGGACTTCGCTGAAACCAACAATTGCCCGTCCACCGTGACGCCGGGAGCCCAGTGCACCATCAGCGTCACGTTTACTCCCACGGCGTTGGGAATCAGAAAAGCCTCGATCGAAATCACCGACAGCGCGCTGGGCAGCCCGCAAGTCATCAACCTGACGGGCAGCACCTCGACGGTCGGAATTACGCCGGCCTCGGTGGCTTTTGGAAGCCAGCAGGTAGGCGTATCGAGCGCCGCTCAACCCGTAACCCTGACTAACGTTGGCAACAGCGTGCTGACGATCTCGGCGGTTAGCACCAGCGGCCCCTTCACTCAGACCACTGACTGCACCGCTGCTCCCCTCCAGCCTACGGCCAATTGCGTGGTCAACGTGGCCTTCAATCCCATCGCGCCGGGCCCCGATATCGGCGCTCTAACGATCACCGATACTGCCCCGGGCAGCCCGCAGGTAGTGCTGCTGACAGGCACCGGCGTTGGCGCACCTGTGGCCACCCTGTCGACTTCGACACTCACGTTTGCAAGCACCACGGTCGCGGCCACCAGCCCCGCACAGATAGTCACGATCACGAACACAGGCGGCGCTGGACTTACCATTTCCAACGTCACCGCCACCGGGAATTTTGCTCAGACGAACAATTGCCCAGCCAGTCTCGCCGGGGGGACATCGTGCAGCGTCAGTGTGACCTTCTCTCCCACTGCGCCGGGTAATCTCTATGGTACGGTAGTCATCACCGACAATGCTGCCAACAGCCCGCAGACCATCACTCTCTCCGGCATCGGCGCGGCGGCTCCGGTGGTTAGTCTGTCGTCCGCAAGCTTGACGTTCACCAGCCAGGCGCTGGGATCCACGAGCGCTCCGCAGACGATCACGATGACCAATACCGGCACGGCGGCCTTGACCATCGCCGGAATCACCGTGACCGGCGATTTTGCGCAGCTCAATACTTGTGGAACGGGGTTGGCGGCGGGCGCGAACTGCGCCATTAACGTTACCTTCACCCCCACGGCGGCGGGCAGCAGAACCGGTTCCCTGACCATTAGCGATAATGCGGCGGGAAGCCCGCAAGTCGTGAACTTGGGCGGCGGCGGCGCAGACTTCCACTTTGCCGGTTTGCCGACCAGCGCCTCGGTCACCGCCGGAGGCTCGGCAAGTTACACGATAACCGTGACGCCGACCTTTGGGTTTAACGCCAAAGTGAACCTGACGTGCAGCGGGGCGCCGCGAAATGCCAGCTGTTCGATTTCGCCGTCCAGCGTTACCCCGGATGGCACCGATCCCATCTCGGCTACCGTGACTGTCTCGACCACGGCGCGCACTCTGGCGCCGCCACGATCCGGGCCGAATCTGAATCTGCCACGTCTTCTGACGCAATTCAGATTTAACTGGTTCATGTGGCTACTCTTCATTTTGACTTTGGTGGCCACCCAGGCGATGGCGCGCCGGCGCGGCGTGATGTTGCGCCTCGCCTTAGTGATGGGCTTAGTGCTCCTCTGGGCCGCCTGCGGCACGGGTGGAACGCAGACTAACGTCGGCGATGGAACTCCGGCAGGCAGTTACCAGCTCACGCTCTCCGGAACGGCCGGATCTCCGGCAATCTCGCACTCGACGACCGTAAACTTGTCGGTACAGTGACGGCTGGCGGGCCGGCGCTCGCCGCGTGGCACAGGCGCTCCAGCCTGTGCCACCATCGTCTAGACAGCCGGTGGACCGGCACATACTCATGGAGGAATTGATGATGCAGAAGGCTGGATTATTGTTCGCCCTGGTTCTTTTCTTCTCTGTCGCCGCAGTCGCGCAGGAGACGCCCAAGGTGGAGATCTTTGGCGGCTATTCGAATCTTTTTGCGAACCTTAACGGTTCGAACAATTCGAGCTACAACTTGAACGGAGTGCATGCCTCTGCCGCCGAGAACGTTAACAGTTGGTTTGGCGGCGTTCTCGACTTCAGCACCAACTTCGGATCGCATGCCGGCTATAATGTCAACGCGGAGTCTATCATGTACGGACCCCGCTTTTCCTACCGGAAGAGCCGTGCCATCACACCGTCCGTTCACGCTTTGTTCGGAGGCATCCGCGGAAGCCGAGGCTTTGATGGGATCTCCCAAGCAAACTGGCGTTTCGCTGTGGGACTCGGTGGTGACATCGATGTCCGGATAAACGACAAGGTGGCGTTGCGGCTTATACAGGCCGATTACATACCGACTCACTTTCTGGATTTGCGGCAGGATAACATCCGGATTTCGGCAGGGTTTGTATTCCGGTTTCCTCGTTGGTAGGAGCTCGTTTTGAGAAGCCGAGGGGCGGAATTCCGCCATCGTCATAAGAGAGGTTCGGAGGCCTGTGGAGCAGGACGGAACACAAATCCTGGCCCGCAAGAGCCCAAGTCACCGCCCGTTCGGCGAAGGGCTGGCGGCGATCTGGGAGACGGATACCCCGTTCCAGGCGCTTGGCCTCCACGCCTCCCAGCCCTGGCCGAAGTACCACCGCTCCGGCCCCGGCGTTTTATCGTCTGCTCTCCTCCATTTCTCCGTCCTCTTTTTACTCGTTCGCCTTCCCATTGCCAAGTTATTGGTTAGACCTGATTCTTCAGAGGTGCATCACACGGAGCACTTGGTGTACATGCTCCAGCCCCTGAGTTTGAAGGACCGCCTCCCCACCTTGAAACCGCCCGGATCAGGCGGAAGACCGGGGCGGGGAAGCCGCCCGGAGCGCCCGCCGGCGCGTGGCGGCCTGGCTTTTCACCCCACGCTGACCATCATTTCGAATCCCCCGCATCCCGATAACGACCGGCAGACGATCATTCAGGCCTCTTCGCCACCTCAGCTCAAAATTCCGAAAGAGATTCGCCTGCCCAACATCTTGATCGGCAGCTTGCCTCCGCCTCCACCCCGTCCTGCCCCTCCACCGCCCAAGCCGATTGAGACGCATGTTGTCGTGCCGCCCCGCGCCACTGTGGCGCCGCCTTCAGCTCCCTTGCTGGCTCTGGTGCCTCCACGCAACCCGTTGCCGAATCCTTCGATGCCCGTGCCTCTGCCTGCGGCTCCCGCGGCGCCCGCACCGCCGGCGCCTGCTCCCCAACCCACTCCGCAGCCTGTTCCGGCTACCCAGGCTACGGAAGCGGCTGACGCAAAAGCCCTCGCCGAGCTGGATACGCGGAAAACCTCTGCCGCAAATGCGGGGCTAATCAGTCTCAGCGTTGACCCCGCGCCACCGACGGAATCGGTGACTCTTCCCCCCGGCAATCGCCAGGGGGCGTTTTCCATTTCGCCGGAGGGAGGCAAATCCGGCTCTCCGGGCGGCGTTCCGGGTGGGGATCCGCTTGGAGGAGGCGCCGGCGGGAATGGGCCGGCCGGCGATTCAAGCACGGGTGTTGGTTCTGGAGAAAAAGGCGGCGGGGGAGCAGGTTCTCCTGAACCCGGTATTGGACCGAATGTCAGCATCACGGGCTCCTCTGGAAACGGGGACGCGGTTTTGCCCTCCTTCTTCAGCGCCGCTGCGGTTTATCCCGTGGCCCATCCCGGCGTACCGCGCCCGATGATGGTCGTCACCACCGGACCGACAGGCGGCGGCGGCCTCCGTGTTTACGGTGTGTTGAAGGGCAAGAAGATTTATACGGTCTATCTTCCCATGCCCGAAAAGAACTGGATTCTCCAGTACTGCGCGCACGATAGCTCGGGCGCCGGCCAGGAGCCCGAACACCTTCACGTGGATGTCAAGCTTGAAATTCCAGTCGCCCCTCCCTCACCAATGGAACAGTTTGATTTTCGCCGCCCTCCCGTCCCGCAATCTGAGCCAAAAAAGACTGAAACGATCATCCTGGAAGGTATCATCCAGGAAGATGGCTCGATCGCCGAGCTGAAGCTCTATAAAGGTGTTGGCGGAGTTGTCGATCAGGCCGCACTCGCGGCTTTCGGCCGTTGGAAGTTCAGGCCTGCTCGGCGCGACAGCAAGCCGATTGCAATTGAAATCCTGGTGGGAATCCCGATCCTCTTGACGGCGAAATAAGGACGACTTCTATGCCAATCCTGCGGCGCCGACAGCCGTGGGCCCAAGGTGCGCTGGCTCTCGCCGCGCTTCTAATCCTTCCGATAGCCAACTGCAAGCACGCGCCTGCATCTCCATCGCACCCCATCGCCCAAGGTCAACAATCCCACTCAGAAGCAGCGGCAACGGCGCGCGCCGCGGAGCGTGCCCCCGTTCAGGTGCCTGTCCAAGGGCCGCGCTTCGCCGTTCAGGTCGCGGCACTCGATGACCGGCCCAGCGCAGAGGCCTTTGCCTCCCGGCTCTCCGACCACTTTGGTCTTCAGACGATGGTCGCTCCGGTGGAAACGAACGGCGTAACCCGCTACCGGGTTCGACTGTTAGTTGGAAGCAAGGACGAGGCGGATAAGCTGGCGGATACGTTCCAGCATACCGAGAACCTCAAAGTCTGGATTGTTCCATTGTGAGTGCGGTTCTTCTGGTGGACACCAGTCGAACTACGGGCTTTGCCGTAATTCACTTTGCCGCCATCAAGGGTTAGGGCCCTGATCCTTCAGCGGCATCAACTCTCCCCCGGCGCGCCGCAAGCGTCGCATGCATTTGGCCCATTCTCCTTCGAAACACTGCAGCTTACGGCAGTCGAATTCGCAAAGCGCATCCTCCGCAGGAACTTCTCGTGTGACTTGCCCCAACAGCCAACGCCAGACGGTTCGAAGACTCTTCATGCAGCCACCTCGACGCGGTTCAGGTTGTCGATGATCTCGGAAGCACCTTCCCCCAAGTCTGCGCAGAACCAAGAGACAGAGGCCCGCCCTCCGGTTTTTAAATCGGCCGTCCAGCGCTGAAACATGAGGCCATTGTGCTATTTAATAGTGCCCTGTCACTATCGTAGCACAACGGTTGGGAAGTCAAGGACATTATAAATGCAGTTTACCCGGGCGATACTGGGTTTATTCCGACGACACTTGCTCGCGTTTCCCTCCGGGCGTAGCCTAAGTTTCGAGGGATTGCCATGGACGCGCTTAACCAGCCTGGGGAGAGCCGGTCCCGAGTTCTCATCGTCGACGACGAGGCAGGAATCTGCTTGCTGCTGAATGAGTTGCTCAACGGCGCAGGGTACCACTGCCAGACTGCGTCGAGCGGTGAGCAAGCGCTCGAGATCCTTCGGCAACAGGATTTCGATGCCCTCATCTCCGATCTGCGATTGCCGGGCATGTCCGGTCTGGCTCTGCTTGACGCCGCGCGGGCCGAGTACCCCAAGATGATCTTGCTGTTGGCAGCCGGAGGCGGTGATGAGCAGACGTGCATCGAAGCCACCAGGCATGGCGCGCACGACTACCTGGTTAAACCCTTCCGCCTCGACGCGGTTTTGGCCGCCCTCCGGCGCGCGCTCGAGAAAAAACCAACATAATGACGCCCTCTCGAACTCCGCGCGCTGCCAGCACTTGCTGACCAAAGTCCGCGTCATATTGCGGAGTGCCGGGAAGGGCGGGGCTTTAGACCCCGTGCGATGACTCGACCAAGGGAGGAAGGGCACCATAGGCGCTTTGGAGTGCGGCAGCTTGCTGCCGCTGTTCCTCAGGCCAGCTTGCTGGCCGGAATTGGGAGCCCTGATGAAGCAGCGCGAGCAAGCTCGCGCCCGGGGAAAGCGGCAGCAAGCTGCCGCACTCCAAAGCGGGGCTGAAGCCCCGCACTTCCAAAGTTGAAAATGTCCGAAAACTGGCCTAGATGCCTTAACGGCCCTTCAAAGGCCATTTCCCGCAAGGTCCATTACGAAACCCGCGAAAAACGGCCTTGTCAAAGAACGGAGGCACCTAGGCCGATGCCTGGCCCCGGAGAGGGCCTAGATTTGGCTCCTAAGGCTTGCAGAGCCCATCCTACGCACGCGTCCGGCGGTCTTTTGCCCCATCGTCCAGAGGCGGGTCACCATGCCCAGGCGTAGGCCTCGACGCGGGGGTCGGCGCCGGCGCTGAGCACTCCCGACTTCTTGTCTACAATGATCCCCGCGTTCGAACCCAGCGACCACGGACCCGACACCCGCAGCTTGTGCCCGCGCTCGACGAGCGCCTGCTGCGTGGCCTCCGGAATGCGTGCCTCGACCGAAGCCGCGCCCGGCTCCATGGTGTGGGGAAACACCGAGGAGGGAAAACTCGAGGTCGACCAGCGCGGCGCTTCGATGGCCTGCTGGATGTTCATGCCGAAGTCGACCACGTTGATGAGCGTCTGGATGGTGCGCATCACCTGATCGTCGCCGCCGGGACTTCCCAGGACTCCAAACGGCTCGCCGTCCTTCATGATCAGGGTACTTTGCAAGGTGCTGCGCGGCCGCTTGCCCGGCTCGAGGGCGTTCGCTTCGCCACTCACCAGCGAGTAGTAGTCGCCGCGGCAGTTGAAGAGGATGCCCGTGCCGCCCATCACCACGCCCGTCCCCATGCTGCTGTGCAGGCTCGGCTCAAAGCTCACCATGTTGCGATCCTTGTCGATCACGCCGATGTAGCTCGTATCGCCCTCGTAATCGGCGTTGCCCTCCCGGACCACCACGGCCTGCCGTTTCGCGGCGGGGGCATCGCTCATGTATTTTTCCGGCGATCCCGGGCGCAATTCCAGCGAGGCCGCGTGCATATCGATCAGCTTTCTTCGCTCTGCCGCGTATTCCTTGGAGAGCAGCCCGGCATAGGGAATCTTGATGTAGTCCATGTCGCCGAGATACTTTTCGCGGTCCGCCATGGCAAGCTTCATAGCCTCGATGTTGACGTGCAGGAAGTCGGGGCTGTTGAGGCCCATCGCCCTCAGGTCATAGCCCTCGAGGATGTTCAGGGCAAAGAGCTCCGTAGGCCCCTGGGTGGCGGAAGGGTTCTTGTAGATCTGATAGCCGCGATAGTTGACGGAGACCGGCTCCTCCACCTCTGCGGTGTATTCGGCGAAGTCCTGGTAACGGAACAGTCCGCCGTTCGCTTCGGAAAAAGCCGCAAATTCGCGCGCGATGTCGCCTTTGTAAAAGCGGTCGCGGGCCGCCTTGAGCGCCTCGTGCCGGCCCTTTGCCTTGGCGGCTTTTTCGGCTTCCACCAGCTTCTCCAGGGTTCGGGCGAGGTCGGGATTCCTGAAGATCTCGCCGGGTTTGGGCGCTTCGCCATTCGGCAGATAGATCTTCACCGTGCTCGGATATTTGAGGATCTTCCTGGTATGGGCAATCGCGCCGGCGCGGCCCTCGCTGATGGGGAATCCGTCACGCGCCAGTTCGATCGCCGGCTGGAGCACCTGCTCGAAGCTCATCGTGCCCCATCGGTCCAGCAGGATGTACCAGGCGTCCACGACGCCGGGAATCCCGCCGGAGAGCAGGCCGTCGCTGTCGGGAATTTTGCCGCCGTTGTTCTTCTCGTACCAGTCGATGGTGGCGAGTTTGGGGGCGCGCGGCTCGGCGTTGATGGACACAACCTTCCCCTGGCTGGCCAGATAAACCAGCAGCACAGCGTCCGAGCCCACACCGTTGGAAGGGAAGTCCGTCACCGCCAGCGCCGCCTGGCCGCCCACCGCCGCGTCAAAGGCGTTTCCGCCTTCTGCCAGAATGCGCCGCGCAGCCTCCGTGGCTTGGGGCATCATGGACGAGATCGCCGCCACCCGTCCCCGAATCACCGGACGCATGGTTCGAGCCGTGGCCGCCGGGCTTTCCTGGGCCAAGGCAAAAGGCGCCAGGCAGAAGCCGAGAATTAATGCACAAAAGCCGAGAACCGTTTTTGAAGCTGCCATCAGAACCTTCCTTGGACGAAGAGTGACCTGCCATCTCGATCAGCGGCTAGCGCGCGCCCGGAAACCATGAAAAAGCGCGAAGCGCCTTGGCCTTCGGCGGCTGGACGCCGCCTTGGAACGCGCGTTATACGGCCCTGTCATGCCATGTCGATTCGCTAAGGGGCGTCAAGCCGCCGCATTCCAAGGACCTACGGCAAGAGATCTTCAGTCCGGCGATACTAGCCGACTGTCTGTCGCTGTTTCCGACCCTCAAGACTCGGTTCGTTTTGCGCAAACTGGCCTGTTTTTGCTCCTTTTGCGCTCTAATTTGTACAGATATGCGCGCAAAAGGCATGTAATTTGCGGCATTCAAAAAGGTGACTTCCTTTGTTTTCAAGTACTTCTTGGCTTCGTTCCCACTTCTTTTGTATTTCTGCGCAGTTCATTCGTCCCCATTCGGCGGGACCATTTCGTTCACTCGAGCGTTGTGGCAGCCCCGCCGCCCGTCTGCGACAAAGTGTCGTCAACAAGACCACGGTTATAGGCTATCACAAGGGCGGTGTATTGTCAAGCGAAAAATGCGAAAAATGCGAAAGCAAAAATGCAAAAAAACCGTGCGGGCCTTTCTCCGTCCTGCAACCGGCTCACGCTCCTGTCCTGAGTTGGAAGTTCGTTAAGGGAGTTGTTGTCTCTCGCGTTCTTCGAAGCCCCGTCCGGGGCGGCATAGAGTAGCCCAGGGCGAGAGTCCTTGGTGGAATGGCCCTCACCTCGTCCGCCGGTTGACGGACACCCCTCTCCCGCTGGAGCGGGAGAGGGGACGGGGGCATAGGCGCTAGATTAAGGTCCGGTGGGGGCCGCCAAACATGCCCGAAGGGCATGAAGGTCATTAGCCGTAGGTGAAACCTACGGACGAGAAGGCATACGTTGAGTATCTCAGCGACCCCGAAGGGGTCGAATTCAACCCCTCCAGGGTTGAATTGAATGCTTTGGAACGGCGTTTGCCGTAGGTTTCACCTACGGCTAATGATGTTGGGTCCCTTCGGGACCTCGTATCAGCACGAATTGGAATTGGGAAAGAATGGCCCTCCAACTCATGCGTAGTCACCCGGCATGTCCAGCTTGCCGTCGTATTAACGTTGTATGTACAATGTCAATTATGAACTGCTGGAACTTTATTTTCACAAGAAAGGTGAATGAGGCAAAGATGCCCAAGAAGAAATTGATTATTCCCAGATTCACGACGGAGGCGGAAGACGCCAAGTGGCATCAGCGGAACCGCCCCGCGCTCGAGCGGGCCGCAGAACGGCGCATCCTGGAGGGATCCACGTTGACCTTGCGGAAAGCCACAGCTCGCGCCAGGACGCGGCCGGTCACGTTGCGGTTGGCGGCCACCGATATTGACATAGCCCGCGCCATGGCCGCGCAAAAGGGCATCGGCTACCAAACCTACGTCAAGATGCTCTTGCACGAAGCCTTGCGCCGAGAGGCCGGGAATCAATAGGCCCGCCGTGATCGCCAGCGCCCTATTTCTTGTGAACCGTCACAACCGTCCCATAGATAACGCTCTTTGACTTGATGCTTGCAGAAGGGTCTCCAGGCCAGTTCTGCGGATAAGCGTCATACACCACCAGCAGCTTGCCGGGCTCGAGCTCGACGAAGTCCGAGTAATGGGTGCACCAGGCGCCATTCTGACCTTTCGGAATGGTTACGGCGCGGGTCCACTCTTCTCCTTTCCCGTCTACGCTGAACCTCACTGCTATCGGGTCGGGCCGTCCGGTTGTCAGCGCGAGCATGCCGCCACTCAAGCGTCTGACTCGAGGTGCAACCCCCCTGAAAGGGGCCGCAATGGGTTGCGTCCAGCTCTCACCGTCATCGGACGACCAGGTCTCGCCCAGGTTCCCGAACACCCGCCCCGTGGGTCCACCGCCTCCGGTCCGGAAAACAGTCAGCAGACGCCCGTCAGCCAGCCGCACCAACGCTGGTTCGTTTGGGCCCTCCGGACCCGCCCAAGGCCAGGGTTTGTCCGCTGGTTCAAAAGCCGCCACGACGGAACGCTGCTGCCACGTCTTACCTTCGTCGCGCGAGTAAATCAGCACATCCCGGCCATACTTCGGCTGTGTCGCAGTGTTGCACTCCACCACGGCGAGCAGGTCGCCGTTCGATCCATGCACGATCGTTCCCCAAGGCGACGCTGCCGGGTATTGTCTCAAATGCCCGTCCGGCTCATGTCGGTCAGAGGTTTCGGTGGGGCTCATCAGGATCGGCTCTCGAAAGTGCAGGGGAACATCTCTCCATTGTTGAAATTCCAGCCCTCCTCGAGCCCATTTGGTTAAGGTGAGACGGAAGTCCTGGCTCTGGCTTGCGGGATCGGGCTCAATAAAGCTGTAGAGTTGCCAGATTTTGCCGTCTTCCTCCGGCTCAGCGCTCCAGGCAGCGTCCATATTTGCGCCTGAGCCCATCGTGTAACGTTGGCTCCACGTCACGCCTGCGTCCTTCGAAATGCAGTAAGCGGAAAAGTCCCCTTCGGGATTTCCCTCGTCGGGGCTCATGCGCATCGTCACCATGATCTCCCCGGTGGAAAACCGATGGATCGTTGGGAACCAGCAGAAGCGATGCGAACTCGTGATTTCTACCGTCGGCCCAAGTTCAACCTCGATACCAGCCACCTCGGTTTTTCGCGACGAAATTCCCAACCCTGAGATTAATGCCAGGGCCAGGATGAGTGCCACCGGCGCGATAACCGCAGGCCGGCTGGCCAACCATGATTGAGAAGAATCCTTGAAGCCCTTCACGTGAACGATCATCAGCACCTCCCAGAAGGTCTACTTTTCCCCTGGCGTTTGATGGTCATTTCAGAACGAACGGAAGCCCTGTACCTGGATATTGTGGCACAAAGTTCTTCCGTCCAATGTTAAATGTAAGCTGTCCCTCGGCGCTCACCAAGAATGGCCCACGACGCTCAGGTCAGTCTGAACTTGACGCGCCAGGGTTGCAGTCATACTATGTGCAGGCAGGAATAAAGGCGACACCGGAAGATCCGGCTGAGCGTTTCTCCCCCCTTTGGGCCAAATTCAATAACGGGCGGCCAATCTACTCTTATGGAGGCTTCGGATGAGGCAAGTCAAGAGTGTTGTGTGTCTGGGGCTCTTGTGTCTCTTCTTGGGAATCGCGGCGAGTCCCGCCCTCGGGGATGACGGCAAGAATCAAGCCAACTGGGATAGCCTAAAACAATTGTCGGCAGGCCAGGAAATTCAAGTCGTGCAGAACGACGCCAAGTCCAGCCGGAGTAACTTCCGCAGCATAACCGATGATGGGATTGTCGTAAGTACGGCGGCGAGCGAACTAACTATTCCCCGGCAGAGTATCCTCCGGGTTTCGTCCAAAGGCGCAGGGCACCGCATGAGGAATGCGCTGATCGGCGCTGGAGTTGGGGCAGGCGCCGGCTTGGGGATTGGCGCGGCGGCAGATCACCACCAAGCTTGCACCGGACTCTGCTTTAACATTCTGCCCAACGCAGGCAAAGAGATAGCTACCCCGCTGGGTGCGATTGTGGGCGCCGGTGTCGGCGCGGTGGTCCCCACGGGCGGTTGGCACGTCATTTATCGTGCTCGCTAGAGAGTGAAAGGCGGGCTGGCGCAGACTTCGCCTTGCGAAGTCCGCGATTTCGCGCAGCGAAACCCCAGGGGCGATGGCCGATGCACAACTAAGGTTCGCTGGCGCGAACTTCTCAGACATCAAAAGTCGGATGTCTGCGCCAGCCACCCTGCGAACTCTAATTCTCGAGTGCCTCTCGGGTAATCTCTGCCCCCAGGCGGCGAAGCCTTCTTTCCAGATCGCTGTGGCCGCGTTCAATCTGATAAACGTTTTCAACCACCGTCTCGCCTTGAGCAACCAGTCCGGCAAGCACAAAAGCCATTCCCGCGCGAAGGTCCGGAGCCGCCACTCGCGAGCCGCGCAGGGTTTCAACGCCTTCGACGTGAGCGAGGTTTCTGGCTTTTCTCGAGATCTTTGCTCCCAGCGCGACGAGCCCGTCAATCTGGGTGAATCGGTCCTCGAAGACACTCTCGCGTATGGGGCTGGTGCCCTCGGCAACCGAGGCGAGCGCCATAATGCCAGGTTGGAAGTCAGTGGAAAAGCCGGGATACGGCCAACTCACCACATTCACCGGCTTCAACTTTTCCGGGCCACGCACGCGCACGAGCGGCCCATCGGCCGTAATGCGGACTCCCATCTGCTGTAACTTGGCCACCAGGATTCGCATTTCATCCAGATGGGCCCCGACGATCTCGACATCCCCTCCCGTAATGGCAGCGGCCATCATCATTGGTCCGGCGTCCAGGCGATCGGCCATGACGGTGTATTCGACGGGGCGCAGTTCTCGCATGCCTTCGATCCTGATTGTGCTGGTCCCCACCCCATGGAGCCTGGCGCCCATGTGCACGAGGAAATTCCCAAAGTCGGCGACCTCGGGTTCACAAGCGGCGTTTTCGATGATCGTCTCACCGGAGGCCAGGCAGCCGGCCATGATGAGGTTCTCGGTGCTGGTTTGGCTGGGCATGTCGAGGTAGGTAATGTTGCCGGTCAGGGTCTCCGCGTGGATCGTCAATTGATCGTTGTTTCCCTCCACCGCAGCCCCCAAACGCTTGAAGCCGTTGTAGTGATAATCCAGCCTGCGAATGCCCAAAGCACATCCCCCGACGCCGCGCAGTTCGACCTTGCCGAGCCTGTGAAGTCCGACTGGCAGGAACAGGATCGAGGCACGGGACCGGGTGGTCAGTTGAGAATCCAGCACGTGGTTCGACAACGACGACGCATCAATCACCACGACGCGCTCGTCTCTGTCGTAGGTGATCTTCGCCCCCAGGGACTCGGCGAGCGCAAGCTGAATGTAAACGTCGTTCAGGGGAGGCACGTTGCGGAGGATGGTCTGGCCCTTCTTGACGAGGAGCGCGGCGGCAATGATCGGCAAGACAGCGTTCTTCGCGCCTTGCACGACGATGGTTCCACCCAGGACCTTTCCACCGCGGATGACATACCTCGCCGGCCGCATGCTTTTTGAAATTGTTTCCGGGATGGATGTGATCAGCGCCATGACTCAATCTCTCCAGATAACGACTTCTTCTTCAAGTTCCAGCCCATAAGCCTTCAGAACCCGCTCGCGGACGAGATCCATCAACTTCAGGATATCCGCCGCCGTAGCGTGGTCGCGATTAACGATGAAATTCGCGTGCCGTTCGGACACTACCGCCCCGCCGAGCCGCGTTCCGTTCAATCCGAGTGAGGCAATCGTCTTGCCCGCGGAATGTCCGGGGGGATTCTTGAACATGCAGCCGGCGCTTTCTTCCTGAAGGGGCTGCGCGGCGCGGCGCTTCCGGTTGTACTCTTTAACTCGCTCCAGGACTTCGGACTGGGGGCAGTCCAGCAACTCGAGAGTGACGGAGAGCACGAGATCGTGGGAAGAAAGATTGGTGTGCCGATACCCGAACCCCACCTGATCGGCTATCACGGTCTCGACCTGCCGAGTGTCGCCCTTGAAAAGTGTGACGGCGCGCGCCACGCCGGCCATCTCTGTTCCGTAGGATCCCGCATTCATGCGCAGAGCTCCGCCGAGCGTCCCCGGCACGCCCACCAGGCCTTCCATCCCGCCCAGATTCCGCTTCGCGCAGGCTAGAACTGCGGTGCCTAAGCTCGTCGCTGCCGGGACGACGACGCGGTTCCCGGCAAATTCGATCGGCTCACCCCTCGCCAGATGCAGCAGGACGTCCGGCACGCCTTCGTCCGCCACCAGCAAGTTCGACCCGCCGCCTAAGATCCGCCACGGCACATCCTGCGCTTCCAGATACGCCACAAGCTCCGGCACGCGGCGGGTGTCATGCACACGGAGGATGTCCGCCGGGCCACCCACGCCCAATGAAGTGTGCCGGCTCAGGGGTTCCCCAGGGAGCCACTCCGCCCCCCACGCCGCGAACCGCTCCGCCATCCCGCCTTCCTGTGCCCATAGCGACATCGTTTCTAATCCGCGACAACAGCTTAAACGAACACACTGATAGGCTACTATGAATCGGAGGCTTTGTCAAGCGGAAAATGCGCGGGCTGACGTTACTCTTAAGTTACGAGACTAAGGCGTTACCATTGATCTTGCTGCCCCACTCGCCTTACAATCAGTTGGGGTTATAAACGCAACAACGGCACTTGGTCTGGCGGAGTCGAGGATGAGAGTCCTCTGGTCGTACCTACTCTCAGCCGTGTATGTTACGTTGGCGCTGTTTCTGACGCTCCAGATTCCTCTCCTGCACGTACATTTCAAATATCTCTTATTCTGGTGCGCCGTTCTCGCCAGTGCGACTCGAGGAGCCTGGCCAGGAATTTTTGCGACCTGTCTCGGTGTGGTAGTAGCGGGGTATTTTTTTGTTGGTCCCCCCCATTGGGTGGTGATCTCCGATCCGGAAGAGATGGTCCGAGCTCTTCTATTCTGCGGCGCGAGTCTGGCGATAACATGGGTCATTCAGCGCGTGAAGCATGCCGAGGACAGCCTGCGGGCAGCGGCCTCAGTCATCGAAGACTCCGCAGACTCCATCGTGAGGCAGGACATGACCGGCAGGATCCTAAGCTGGAACAAAGCTTCGGAGATGACTTACGGGTATACGGCTAACGAGGCCATCGGCCAATCCTCCTCCACACTTGTTCCCACGGGCGGAAGTGACGAACTGAAACGTCTGATGGCCAGCGTTCAGCAAGGCGTCGCGGTCAAGGACCACGAGACGGTGATCAAGAGAAAAGACGGCACACGTGTCGATGTGGCGCTGACGTTATCACCGGTTCGAGATCGGGAGGGCAGACTGGTTGGCATTTCCAGCATCACGCGCGACATCACGGATCGCAAACTGGCCGAGGAGGCAGGCCGGCAATCCAACGAGCGACTCGAGCACCAGACGCACCAGCTCAGGCTCCTGTCGGAAATGGGGGAAATGCTACAGGCAAGCTCCACTCCCGCGGATGCCTACGCAGTGATCGCCCGTTTCTCGCAAGGCCTCGTACCGGCAGCCTCGGGCGCCTTATTTCAGTACCCGGCATCCCGAGGCAAACTAGAGCTCGTCGCCAGTTGGGACGGGCTGCCTGCAGGAGAGCCGGCTCTTCTGGCGCCCGATGAGTGCTGGGCGCTTCAAATGGGACACGTCCATCTGGTTGAAGATCTTCAGACCGGCTTGCTCTGTCGCCATCTGCAAAAACCTCTGCCGAAGTCGTATGTCTGCGTTCCCATAACTGGCCATGATGAAACCCTCGGGTTGCTCCACGTGCGGATTAACCAGCAAAGTCAGGGAGCATCCGAAGCGGCGCCCCCGGACTCGACGGAATTAGGTTGGGCCGCGAGAACTATGGCAGAACGATTAGCCTTGACACTGAGCAATCTGAAGCTGCGCGAAGCCCTGCGCACGCAGTCCATCCGCGATCCGCTGACGGGCTGGTTTAACCGCCGCTTCATGGAAGAAACGCTGGAGCGGGAGATTTCACGGGCGGCTCGCAACAGGCGTCCCCTGGCGATTCTCATGCTGGACGTGGACAACTTCAAAGAGTTTAATGATTCCTATGGGCACGAAGCCGGAGATGTCGCCTTGCAGGACCTCTGCCGACTGATAAAGAAACACATCCGAACTGAAGATGCGGCTTGCCGTTACGGAGGAGATGAGTTGGTGCTCATTCTCCCCGATACATCCCCGGAGCTCGCTGGCCAGAGGGCAGAAGCAATTCGGACGGCCGTCGGACAGGTGGAAATACAATACCACGGCCAACCGGCTGGGACACTGACGCTATCGTGTGGAGTTGCGACCTCCCCGGTCAACGGAATCACCGCCCAGGAATTGCTGCGGGCCGCTGATGCTGCGCTCTTCCGCGCCAAGAGGGAGGGTCGCGACCGCGTACAGTTGCAGGGGCAGGCGTAGGACCGACGCCCGGGGTGATCGGCGATTTGAGATTCGAGATTTGAGAACCGCCCACTGAAGCCGGCATCTGCCACTCGTTTTTCTTTGCGACCTTTGCGTGCTTTGCGCCTTTGCGTGAAACCGGTTTTTTTGGCATACAATACTCGCAGGGGATTAGAAGGAGCAGTATGCAGAAGGTCGGCGTTATTCGCATGGTGGCGAGGTATCCCGTCAAGTCCATGCGCGGTGACGCCTACGCTTCTCTTCCTCTGACCCTCCAGGGCTTCGAGGAGGACCGCCGGTTTGCATTTGTGCAGGCCGAGTCGCGCAGCGATTTCCCATGGCTCACGGCACGGCAGATGCCGGAACTTATCCGTTGGCAGACTGCGGTCGAGAAGCCGGGCACGCCGGACGCCGCCGTGACGGTCGCTACGCCTGACGGCGAACGGTGGCCGGTCGGGAGCAGCGAGCTTCGGCAGGCCATCGAAAAACGCTTCGGAAAGCCCGTCTTCCTCCTTAGAGACCATCGCGGCTCATTCGATGTCGCGAACGTCTCGCTCATCAGCGAGCAGACGGTCCAACGCATTGCCGAGGAATCACAGACCGAGGCGAACCCGTGGCGCTTTCGGCCAAACCTGCTGGTGAACCTCGAACGCGGTGCGGCCTTCGATGAGTTGAAGTGGGTTGGCCGTGTTTTGCGCCTGGGCGACAAGGCGCGCATCGCCGTGATCAAGGTAGACCAGCGCTGCGTCATAACCACGCTCGACCCCACCACCAGCGAACCTTCGCCCCAAATCCTGAAATGTATCGTTGAGCAGCACAACAAGTGCGCCGGAGTTTACGCGACCGTGCTCACGCCCGGCGAAGTGCGCACGGGTGACGGCGTCAATCTGGAAGACTGAAGCGGATTATTAACAGGTTACCAGTGGAGGAAATTCATGCGGTCCTGCATTCCCTGCGGGATGCTTTTGGCCGGCGCTGGATTCGGATTCCGATATCCCCCCATTACCGGGACGATATTTAGATTTTATAGAATTTGCCTATCACCTACTTACATCACGGCTTGTCAGCTTTTGCCAGAGATTTCCAATTGCTGGTAGCGTCTCAGGTTGAATTCGTAGCGGCGAGTTTACATCGCCATAGGGCGGCGTAAAGCCTCTACGGCCAACTGAGAAACTAGCGACACATTGTCAACGTGGCACGGTGTCCCTCGTGGCCGGCCCTTGAAGACTGCGGCTACAACTCCTGTCCGAAAATGGAAGGTCGAATCCCAATTTCGGACACTCCGCACCCTACAATCCTCCTGGGAGGCCTTGTAACTTCTTCCTGTAGAGTGATTTCGGCCCTTCCGCGATTGGTCCGCGGCTTGCTAAAAAAGTAGCTAGCGGCCGGCGGGCTTGCTTTGTGTGCAGCCTCTAACCACACGCCGGTTGTGAGAGAACACGATGAATACCCTGCTCCAAGATGTGCGCTTTGGCTTTCGGATGCTGGCGAAGAACCCCGGCTTCACCGCGGTGGCGGTGATCACGCTGGCGCTGGGGATTGGCGCGAACAGCACCATTTTCAGTTGGATCAACTCGACAATGCTGGATCCCATTCCGGGGGCCGCAGATACCAGCAGGCTGGTCGCAGCCACGCGGGGCGAGTGGAGAGAGAATCCCATGCCCCCGTTTTCTTACCCTGACTACGTGGACCTGCGCTCGAGGACCGGGAGCTTTTCCGGCGTCATTGCGTACCAGCAGAATTTCATGACTCTCACGGGTAATGACAGGCCGGAGCGCTTGTTCGGAGAGTTTGTTTCCGCGAATTATTTCGACGTGCTCGGTGTGCCACCCCTCCTTGGACGCAGCTTCTCGCTCGCGGAAGAAGAAAAAACCGGAACCACGCCCGCCGTGATCATCAGCTACGCCTTGTGGCAGAGCCAATACGGGAGCGACCGTTCCGTAGTCGGCAAATCCATTGAGATCTCGAAACACCTGTGCACGATTGTGGGTGTGGCTCCGCCGGGATTCGTAGGATGTGCAAAGGGGACGCGTTCGGATCTTTGGGTTCCCCTGGTATATGGTAACGATCAGTTCCGCCAGCGCGGAAACTTCTGGCTCGACGTGTTCGGACGGCTCAAGCATGGCGTCACCCGCCGCCAGGCGGAGGTGGAACTGGACCTTCAAATGCAACGGATCGTCAAGGAGTATCCCGATTCGCACCAGGGTCCCAATCAGATCACGCTCGATCCGCTCTATCGGTCACCTTTCGGCACCAACATTTTCATGTACAAGACGCTGCCCATGCTGCTGGCGCTGGCGGCGGTGCTGCTCTTGCTGGGTTGCGCCAACGTCGCGAATCTGTTGCTGGTTCGCTCCGTGGCTCGCCGGCGTGAGCTGGCGCTGCGCTTGTCGATGGGCGCCGGGCGCTGGCGGCTGCTCCGCCAACTTTTGGTGGAAAGCCTGCTGCTTGCGCTGGTGGGCGGCGGAGTCGCCATGCTACTGACAGGCTGGACGGCCGGTACCCTTGCGGCATTCATTCCCAACAACGCCAACTTACCGCTCGCCATCAATGGGTACGCTGACAGCCGGGTGCTTGCAGTGACGGTCGTCATTTCGATCCTCACCGCCTTGATTTTCGGGGCTCTGCCGGCTCTGCGGTCTTCCAACCTGGCTCCCATCACCGTCCTGAAAGAAGAGGCGGGAAGCATGTCGGGCGGAGTTCACAAATCGCGTCTTTCCCGCGCCCTGGTGGTGGCGCAGATCTCCTTTTCGCTGCTTTTGCTGATTTCGGCCGGTCTCTTCACTCGCAGCCTGCGGAACGCCGAGCGGTTGGACCCTGGTTTTGACCCGAACCACGTGCTGGTGGCTTCCTACGACCTTGCACCCCTCGGCTATTCGCGAGATCAAGGCATCGCCTTCCACCGGCAATTGCTCTCGAAGCTCTCGGCCCTGCCCGGGGTTGAGTCGGCCACTTTGGCGGATTTTTCGCCTCTCAGTTTTACCATCCATTCCGAATATATCCAACCCGATGGTTATCTGCCACGGACCGGTGAATCGATGTTAGTCTGCTCCGCTACCGTCAGTCCGAACTACCTTCGCACAATGCGAATTCCTATCGTAGACGGGCGCGAATTCACCGAGCAGGACACGGAAAAGTCGCAGCTTGTGGCCATCGTCAATGAGGAATTCGTTAACCGGTACTGGCCGAGGCAGGACGCTATCGGGAAGCGGTTCAGCCGAGGGGCGCAGACGTTTAATGTCGTAGGCGTGGCTCGAAATGGCAAGTACCGCCAATTGATTTATCCCCCAGAGCCGGTCTTTTACGTGCCCCTTTTCCAGAGTTACCACGACCTGGTGATGATTCACGCTCGCGTCTCCGGCGATCCCGAAAGTTACGCCGCCGCGGTGGTAAAGACCGTCCACGAACTCAATGCCGATCTGCCCGTCTTTGGTGTGACCACGCTCAAGGCCAGCATGCAGTTTGGAAGTATCTTTGAGCGGCTCGCCGGGACGTTCGCCAGCGCGTTTGGATTATTGGCGCTGGCTCTCGCCGCCGTGGGCATCTACGGAGTGATTGGCTACACCACGCGACAGCGCACGCACGAGATTGCCATTCGCATCGCGCTCGGAGCACGGCCCACTGAGGTGTTGCGGTTGGTGCTGGGGCAGGGAATGCTCTTGACCCTCGCGGGTTTGGCCCTGGGAATCGCCATGTCGCTGGCGCTGACCCGCTATCTCAAGAGCGTGCTCTTCGGCGTCACTACGAGCGATCTGCTGACCTATGCGGGGGTGACGTTCCTGCTGTGCCTGGTGTCGCTCATTGCCTGCTATATCCCCGCGCGCCGGGCAACGAAGGTCGACCCTATGGAGGCGCTGCGATACCAATAGCGAGTGTAGCTCTCCGCCGGTTCCGGCGGTTTGGTCCGGCTTCGAAGGTCGAGCTGGTTGTAGGGGTACGGCTTGCCGTACCCTCTTAGCCAGGTCGCCCGATAGAGATGAAGAGGGTACGGCAAGCCGTACCCCTACAACCAGACTAAACATCCAGCAGCAGGCTGCGGCCTAACACGCCGGTAGCCTGATCCTGCGCCGCCAACGCCGAATCACGCGCGACCCCTTCGAGACAGCGAAGCTGGCCGGAGAAGTCCCAAGCCAGATCGCGGGCGGCTCGAACATTCCACATGGCCAGAAGCCTGCCAATTTTTCCGGTGTCCTGGGCCAGCTCACCCAGGATTCCTGTGGCGAGGAACTGCAAGAGCTTGGGGAAGGACGGCTTCCAGTATCCCGTTCACGTGCTCGTAATCTCCGTGTTGCGGGCTCGTCTTCCCGGGGCTCAGGTTCAGTTCGACGCCGGTCTGAACCAGCGCCAAGGCCAGATCATGATCGATGTGCGCATTCATTCCAGCCAATGCAAACTGGATGCGTTCAATACCCGGGCGATAGCGAGCTTCGAATAGGGCCCGCCAGGAAGTGGGAACTTGCGCGGGGCTTTTCAGCCAATTCAAGACTGCAGAGAAATAGAACTGGGCAAAGACAACGTCGAGGCGCGTAAGCCAAACCGCATCTTCCCAGCCGCCTTGGGGCGGAACGCTGTCTACCTTTTGAGTGACCATCATGTAGAGAAGGTTGAACCACTTCAGCCCGTCGCCGCTCGGCAACAAGCTGTCGATCCTTCCCATCAAGGTGAGAACGTCGCCGATTGTCGCGGGCGGAGGGCCGCTGGTGATCTCGATAAGTTGGCTATCGATGGCAGTGTTGTTCATAGCACGGCAATGCCTCAACCAAAAGCAGATTCTTCGCTTCGCTCAGAATGACATGTCAATGCACATTCTTCGCTTCGCTCAGAATGACATGTCGATGCAGATTCGTCGCTTCGCTCAGAATGACATGTCAATGCGGATTCTTCGCTTCGCTCAGAATGACATGTCATCCTGAGCGAAGCGAAGGATCTGCTTTTCTTCGCGCGTTGAAGATGCCCGCGCTCCCGGGTATTTCGACTGTCATGAAGCCCTGGAAGGCTTCAGCGGCGAGGGGTGCTTGGGCTGGTAGAGCCAGAGTTCGCTGCCGCCCGGAAGTTTCAGGGCGGTGAGCAGGCCCCAGCCGGTGTCGTTGACCGGCTGCGTAAATTCCACACCCTTGCCTTTCAACTCGCCAACGGTCGACTCCACGTCGTCGCACATCAAGTAGAGCTGGTGATGTCCTTTCAACGCGCCGCTGCCCGGCCACGACTTCTCGTCTGTGGGGTGAATGCCGAGTTCGGCCGGAGGTAATGCGAAGATCAGCCAGCCTTCCCCCGCATCCACCGATGCCAGTCCGAGCACGTCGCGGAAGAAAGCTCGATCCGCCTCGGCATCGCCTGTGTAGATCACCACGTGGGCTGCATTGATCATCATCCTTCTCCTTCCAGACAAAACCTGACCTGCGGCGGGCCGCTCCAGTTTTTCGCTTGGGCAGGCCGGCGAATGGAGATTCCCTTCACAGCGTTAATTTTGGTGCTTAAATCGCCGTTTCCTACTTTAGAACGTCTTGGAATAGCAGGCAAGGTGGAACTTACAATCTCAATCCGCCGACCCTACGCGAATGTTGCCAACCAAGCCCGAATGGCAGCATCCTAGGTAGGGGCTTACTGTGAACGCGAAAGCATCACGATGGACTCGAGGCGCCTCAACTTGAAACGCGCGATAGACAGCACGGTATTTCTCGCCCTGATTGTGCTGACGTCTCTTCCTGCATTCGGGCAGCGCGAGCATGGAGAAATGCGGCTGAGGATTCTTGACCCCAAAGGCGGGCCATTACAAGGCGCGATTGAACTTACCAGCACGATAGGCCAATTCCAGCGAAACCTTCTTACCGATCGGGAGGGGCATTGCACCGTCCGTGAGATTCCTTTCGGTGTTTATCACCTGCGCGTGTCTCATCAAGGATTTGCCAACGCGGAACAGCTTATTGAGGTCCGCTCCGAGGTAGCGCTCACCATCTCGGTGACGCTGGGTCTGGCTCGCGTCGAGAGTCAAATCAAGGTGACGGACTCAGACACCCTCCTCGATCCGAACCGCGCCGGGCTCGCCTACTTCGTCGGTTCTCCGACGCTTAACCAACGGATTCCCGCCCAACTGGGCAGAAGCATCACCGACGCAGTCGACGATGAGCCGGGCTGGCTTTACGAGGCCAACAGCGTGCTCCATCCTCGCGGCTCCGAGTATGACGTGCAGTTTGTGGTCAACGGCTTGCCGCTTACGGAGAATCGGTCACCCGCGTTTGCTCCACCTCTCGAATCCGATGATGTCGAGTCGATGCGAGTTATGACGGCGGGTTTTCCGGCCGAATACGGACGCAAACTGGGTGGCGTGGTGGACGTGACGACGGCCGAGAACCTTCCGCGAGGGCTCCATCTGACAGCGGGCGTCGAAGGCGGCAGCTTTGCGACTTTGGCGGGTGATGCCGAAATGGGATATTCCAAGGGCAAGAATCAGTTCTTGCTCACGGGAGACGGAGGTTTCACCGACCGCTACCTCGATCCGCCGGTGATCGCTAATTATACGAACCAGGGATCTACGAACGGGCTCAAGGCGGTCTATTCGCGAGAGCTGACCGACCGCGACCACCTGCGATTGTCATTTCGGCAGGACACCGCGCGCAACTCGCTTCCCAATGAACTGGTTCAACAGGAAGCCGGCCAGCGCCAGGACGCCGCGGACAAGGAAATCGACGGCCAGATCGATTACGACCGAGTCCTTTCTCCCACGTTGCTGTTCAGCGCCGAGAGCAGTCTCAGGGACGAGTCGTTCCATGTCTGGTCGAACCCCCTGTCCACTCCCGTAGTCATCAGCCAGCAGCGGGGTTTCACCCAAGGATACGGTCGCGTCACCCTGGCCGGATCACACGGCGCCCAGGATTGGAAGCTCGGAGTCGACGCGATTTCGAATCCCGTGCACGAGGCTCTGCAATATGCCATCACGAATCCTTCCCTCTTTGATCCTGGGACGGCACAGCATTTCAACTTTGCCGATCGCCGCACCGACCTGGAGCCCGCTGCCTTCGTGCAAGACAGCCTCCACTGGCGGAGTTGGAGCGCCAGCCTCGGCCTCCGTTATGACCATTACCACTTCGTCCTGGATCAGTCCGGTTGGAGTCCCCGTGTAGCCGCCGCTCGCTACTTTTCCCGGGCGGGGGTGCTGGTTCACGCCAGCTATGATCGTGTGTTCCAAACGCCCGCTATCGAGAACCTCCTGCTGGCGAGTTCTCCCGTGCTCGACCAAATCAGTCCCCTGGTCGTCCGTCTTCCGGTTGAGCCGGCTCGTGCAAACTACTACGAAGTGGGTGTGGCGCGGGCGTTCGCGGGGCATTTGCGAGTGGACGCCAACTTGTTTCGAAGGGACTTTCGCAACTATTCGGACGACGACACGCTGCTGAACACCGGGGTCAGCTTCCCGATTGCCGACGCGAGCGCCCGGATTGAAGGTATCGAAGGGAAACTGACGGTGCCGCGTTGGGGCAGGTTCTCCGGCGCGCTCAGCTACGCCAACCAGTTGGGCATCGGTCAGGGTCCGATTACCGGCGGTCTGTTCATCGGCTCGGAAGCCGTGGCCGGCGTGCCGGATAACAGCCATTTCTGGGTGTCGCAAGACCAGCGCAACACGGCCCACGCCCGATTTCGCTTCGAAGTGACAAAACGATTGTGGCTGGCAACGGAAAGCTCCTACGGAAGCGGCCTGCCCGTGGAGTTCGATAACGGCGACACGGACTACAACTTTCTACTGGCGCAGTACGGCCCAAGTATCTTGGGGCAAGTGGACTTTGCCCGGAGCCGGGTTCGGCCGTCTTATTCGCTCGACGCAGGCGCCGGATTCGACTGGTTCGACCGAGACAACAAGAGGGTCAGCCTCCAAATCCAGGGCTCGAACCTGACAAACCACCTCAATCTTATCAACTTCGCCAGCCTGTTTTCAGGTACGGCGCTCGCCGCCCCGCGGAGCCTTGGCGTAGGGCTGATGATGGCTTTCTAAGATGATTATTGTCCCCGCCCTCGCGGGAGGCCTCGCCCATCGGAGTTGAGCTTCGCGTCGTAACACTCCTTGGGCGGGCAGAACGTGCGCTTCACCGTCGGAATATCGTCGAATCGGGAAAGGAAAACCGAGATGCCCTCAAAGTCTCGCCATTCCCCAAATCTCGTCATTCCCGCAAAAGCGGGAATCCACCGGACATGGGTCCCCGCTTCCGCGGGGGCGACGTCGTGCTCGTTCTCGATGGACTGGTAGTTGATGGCTGGGGCGGCGCAGAGCAAAGCTCTGCGGTTTCCGGGCATTACAACTCCGAACATCGCAGAGCTTCGCTCGCGCCAGCCCGGGGGCCGAGTCAAGCCGGTCAATGGAAGGGCATAGCAGAGACCAAGCAACCGATCCTGCGCCAGCGGAGGTGCCATCGGAGTGGTTAACTCAATTGGTACTTGACAATAGTGGCATTATAAGCTATAATGATCAGGTAAGGTCGGGCAAGGCGCTCAGGGTCTGCCGGGTACGCTATGCTAGAAAGTCCTCTTCTGTTTTCGTTCGTAGTCCCTGCCTGTGGTTCCTGCTTCCAATTGCAGTCAAGAAGTCGGGGAGTGCAAAAGCAAGGGCAGGTAGGCAGATGGGCAGGTGGGCATATGGGCAAAGAAAAGGGTCGAGGAGTTGCGAAGTCGATTGGCGAAGGCCGGAAAGCTGATCGCTGATCACTGAAAGTCTTTCTTGAGGGAACAAAGCGAGAATGTCTATGAAAACAAAGAGTCGAGGAGTTGAGGGGTCGAGAAGTCGGGGATTGGAGAGGCCGTACCCGGAAGTCAAGCGGTAGGATGCTGACTGCTTGTCACTCTTCGACTCTCAACTCTCGACTTCTCGACTTCTCGACTTGAATTCGACGGAACAAAGCGAGAATGTCTATGAAAACAAAGGACAAGTGCGCCGGGATAAACCGGCAGGAAGCAGAGAATGGGAATTTCTTACGAGAAAGGATTAGCGATCCGCTCGGCCCCGAGTTTTGCGCTGTGAGCCGCGAGGCGCACAGTGAAGCGTAAACAGGGGAATAGGTGGGCTGGGTATTGAGCTTCGAAAATGTGCAATCAGGACGCCGACGCCTTTTGTTCGGCGGAAGGCAACATGACCCAGGGTCGCTAGCGCGAGACCCGGGGCAGTCCTGCGTAGTCCTAGACCCCAGACACGCCTAGAAACTTCCTGCACGAGAACCGGGAGACCTCGGGGACGACCGTCGGAGGATGGACGGTCCGGCGGGCAAAGGCTTAAGGCCGTACGGCCCGCGCGCACGTTTCTGAGGGGTCGGACAGTGGCATAGTACCGATGAATCATTCGAACCAAGACGGAAGAGCGTCGGCGGAGAGTGAGGAGGGAAGGCCGCTGAGCAAGGAGAACACTCCACGGCTTAACACGCACCCGACGCAGAGCGGGGGACGCGTGTCCCAGGGGCTGTGGGGTGTACGGAAAGCTGCGAAGGAACACCGGGAGATGAGGTTCACAGCTCTGCTCCACCATCTTACGGTCGATTTGCTGCGGGAGAGCTTTTACGCCCTAAAGCGGAAAGCGGCGCCTGGGGTAGACGGCCTGAGATGGCAGGAGTATGAGACTGGGCTGGAGGGTCGGCTTCACGATCTGCACAGCCGGGTCCACCGTGGAGCGTATCGAGCCACCCCCTCGCGGAGGGTCTACATCCCGAAAGCCGACGGGCGGCAACGCCCGTTGGGGGTCGCGGCGCTGGAAGATAAGATCGTGCAGCAGGCCGTGGTCACCATTCTCAATGCCATTTATGAGGAAGACTTTCTGGGGTTTTCGTATGGCTTTCGGCCGGGGCGCAACCAGCATCAAGCGCTGGACGCACTCTCGTATGCGCTAGAGCGGAAGAACGTGAACTACGTACTGGATGCGGACATTCGGGGATTCTTTGACACGATATCCCATGAGTGGATGCTCCGGTTCGTGCAGCAACGCGTGGCCGACCGCCGAATCCTGCGGCTGATCCAGAAATGGCTGAAGGCCGGGGTGATGGAGGAAGGCCGATGGTCGGAGACGGAGCGGGGTACGCCGCAGGGGGCGGTGATTTCGCCGCTGCTGGCCAATATCTATCTCCATTACGTCTTCGATCAGTGGGTGCAGGCGTGGCGAAAGCAACACGCGCGCGGGACGGTGATCGCGGTGCGCTATGCCGACGACATCGTGCTGGGATTCCAAGCTCGAGCCGAAGCGGACCGCTTTCTGGAGGGTTTCCGGGAGCGGCTGCAGGAGTTTGAACTGGAACTGCATCCGGAGAAAACGCGCCGGATCGAGTTCGGGCGGTACGCCGAAGCGAGCCGGGAACGGAGAGGGGAAGGCAAGCCTGAAACGTTCGACTTTCTGGGCTTCACGCATATCAGCGGGAAGAACGGGAAGGGCCGGTTCACCGTGAAACGCCGCAGCATCGCCAAGCGAATGCGGGCCAAGCTGCAACAGCTCCAGCAGCAGCTCCAGCGACGCCGACACGAAGCGGTGGCGGAAACGGGTGGCTGGCTGCGATCGGTCGTGCAAGGCTACTTCAACTACCACGCGGTACCCGGCAACCTGGACAACCTGTGGACCTTTCGGGTTCGGCTGACCCGCTTGTGGCACACGCAGCTGCGGCATCGCAGTCATCGCCACGGGTGGAACTGGACTCGTATGCGTCGGCTGGCGGTCCGTTGGCTGCCTCTACCGCGCGTGCTGCATCCCTGGCCGACGGAGCGGTTCGCCGCTAGCCATCCGCGCTAAGAGCCGTATGCGCTAAGGAGCGCCCGTACGGATCTGTGCGGGGGGTGCCGGGCAACCGGTCTCCCTACCGCGACGTACAAAATGTCGCTGAGTTCTAGAGTCTCAAGCTTGGTCGTGGAATCAGCCTGTTGCTGCTGGATGTCGTGCCGGAAGCTGAGAATCCTTGACTGATCGACGGGCGAGGGCGGAGGCGGGGTTGGCGGAGCCGTGACGGGTGCGGGAGCTTTGCGGCCGGGCGACAAAGGAGGAGGCGTATGCCAACTGAATTACCCCCGAACCCAAATATCGAACACTTGAAGAAGCAAGCGAAGGCCTTGCTGGGTGACTTCCGCCAAGGAAAGCCGGACGCCATCGAGAGGTTCGCTACTCTGCAGTTGAAAGTGCCGCCAAAGCTCTCGGATGCACAGCATCTTATTGCCCGCGACCACGGTTTCGACAGTTGGTCGATGCTGAAAGAGAGGGTGGAATCAGTTGCCGAGAATACCGCTGACCCGCTGGAGCTCGCAAGAAAGGCGTTTCAGGAAGACAAAGCCGCCGCGGTGCGACGGTTGCTCCAGCTTCATCCTCAGCTTAAAGCCGTGATCAACGAGCCCATCGCCGCCTTTGACGCGCCGCCAATTGTCCAGGTTCGTAGCCGCGCAATGCTGGATGTCCTGCTCGAGGCAGGCGCCGACATCAATGCGAAGAGCCGGTGGTGGGCGGGAGGATTTGGCTTGCTCGATTGTGCGAGTCCCGAGTTGGCGGCTTACGCCATCCAGCGCGGCGCGGAAGTGACCGTTCACGCCGCAGCCCGACTAGGCATGCTCGGAAACCTCAAGCGACTCATCGCCGCCAATCCAGAGCTAGTTCATGCCAAGGGTGGAGACGGGCAAACTCCCCTCCACTTTGCTTCGACCATTGAGATCGCGGAGTATTTACTCGATCAGGGAGCGGATGCTGACGCGCGCGACGTGGACCACGAGTCAACTCCTGCGCAATACATGGTGCGCTCCCGCGCCAAGATCGCCCGGTATCTGATTGAACGCGGATGCAAGACAGACATCCTGATGGCGGCCGCTCTCGGCGATTCCGACCTTGTCCGCAAACACCTTGATGCCGACCCGGAATCCATCCGTGTGCGGGTCAGCGATGAGTATTTCCCAATGGTCGGCGGGAAGACAGGCGGCACCATCTATCAATGGGAGTTGGGATGGTACGTCTCAGCCTGCCAAGTCGCGAAATCGTTTGGTCATTCGGACTTGTTGCGACTATTGACGGAGCGCAGCCCCGCCGATGAGAAGCTGCTCAACGCATGCTGGTTACACGACCGGGGAACGGTAGAGACTTTGCTTACCCAAAACCCCGCACTGGGGGCGAGCCTGTCCACCGCCGGCCGGCGTCAGTTGGCGCACGCCGCACGAAACGACGATCTTCCCGCTGTCCGCCTGATGCTCATGGCCGGTCTTCCGGTGACTGCTGTGAGCCAGCATCACGCGACGGCACTTCACTGGGCAGCTTGGCACGGCAATGCGGAGATGGTTCAACTGATCCTGCAGCATCAGCCGGACCTTGAAGACATCGCGAACGACTTCGAGTCCACACCTCTCGGATGGGCCGTTTACGGTTCGGAGAATGGCTGGCATAAGGAAACAGGCGATTACGCCTCTACGGTGGAGGCTTTGATCCAAGCCGGCGCGAAGATTCCGGGGACGATTGACGGCACTGAGGGAGTAAGGAGGGTCCTCGAAAAGTACAAGACACTGTGAGTCTGGGGCTGAGACCACGGGGTGGCCATCCTTCTCCCGCAAAGCTCTGGCTGATAGTCATCGGAGTGGTACGCGACACGGGCGCCGCCGATACCGCCGTTAGTGTCTCGTACGGGTGCTGGCTGAGCCCATCGCCGTCGCAAGTGTCGTCCGCGCCTCCCGAACCGGTTGGGTCGGGGGCAAACAAGAACTGTGGAGTAGCCGGTTCTCGTTAACATCACTTGTGGGGCAGCCGACAGTGCCGTACGATTACCGGAGAGGGGAGTCGCACATTGTCTGAAGAAGTTTCAACTGTCCGACTGTATCTCATGAGAGCCCTTTACCTGCTTAACTTCGTGGTGCTGGGGCTCGACGTATGGCCGGGGCTTATTAACCACCAAGGGGCGTGGGATCCCATGCATGCCGTTGCCATCAGCTTTTGGGCCGCATTGTCGGCTTTGAGTGGTTTGGGACTTCGATATCCGCTCAAGATGTTGCCTTTGCTTCTCCTGCAATTTTTCTACAAGTCGATATGGTTAATAGCAGTTGCTCTCCGGCAGTGGCCCGCCGTCCGATCAACAGACCTTACCAAGGCCATGGTTATCGGGATTGTCTTGGATGTTGTTGTTATTCCTTGGCCCTACGCTCTAGCAACTTACGTGAAGAAGCGTGGAGATCGATGGAGATGAGCTGGCGGACTCCTCGTCCAGTCAACCAAGTTCGGGCATCCGTAAGACCAGCGGCCCAACGCGCCGTACAGGTGGCGCATGGAGAACAGAGAATATGAAGACTTTACTAAAGTACCTTTCCCTTTGGATTCCTTTTATATATGCAATGGCGATGAGCGGCATTGCCCTTTATGGCTGGAGTCGAAGTACTATTTCCTTGCCGCCAGGGTTATCGTCGTTTATTGCCTTTCTTCCCATGGCTTTCTTTTTCTCCGCAATCTATACGCAAAACCACCTTTCCAGATTGGAGAAGCGAATTGCGACCTTGGAAACGCAGGCCGGCCCGAAAACGGATGAGATTTCAAATTAGGAACTTAGCGGGTGGTTTGGAACCTCGAACTTGTTGAAAGTAGCACGCCTGTGGCAACCGGGCCCGAGCGTAGGGCCTAGCCTCTGGCGCCGGCGAGTGCTTTCCTCAGGACAGACCTCAAAAATTGAAGTTCACCAGCCGGCAATCCTTCACCGAAGGTTATTGCTTCTCGCCGTGATTTCACTACGATCCCCCTGCTTGGAATCCATCCCCACAGAGTCGCCCGCCAATTCGCCGTGGCCGAATCTGCGGAGGTTAGGAAGGGGTTTCTCCTCGACTTATAGGCGCCTTCAAAGGTGCTAAGGTCCATGTCGAGTATCTCGGAGGCTGAGATTAGCTTGGTGCGCGTGCGCCATGCACCGCGCTGTTCGAGGGCGAGACCTGCGGGTGAAGCCCTCACGGTTGTTCTGCGCCGGCTGCCGTCTACCATCAAGTTCACGCCGAAGAAGATTGCCGGAATACTGAGGATGAGCATCACGATCAGGAGCGCATCGCCAGCCAAGCCCCGCTTTGTTAAGGAGACCGCCACTACCCCGAAAATGAACACGAGAGGGACCACAACGCCGACAACTCCGCTCAACGGGAAGCTCGGGCCGGGAATGAGGATTATCGTCTCCTCTGAAGACTCGGTCACTTTGCTCCGCATTCGGACCGGTGGGATTTGCCGCTCGCTTTCTGCTTCGCCGCGAAGAAGGCGGTCCCGCAGGTTATCGCCGGCCTGTTCGGGACGGACCACCGTTTCATGGTCGGTCGTCGTGTCGGCCAAAGGCAAATGCAGAAAACGGGAAAGATACTCCGCCAGTTTCCGGGCCTCGGCGAACTGCAGCGGCTCACGGACGACGAAGTCTCTTCCGCCTACGGCGCGCAGGCGCACCGGGTATCGTACCGGAGAATCGGAATTACCGGGATCAAACGCCAACACGACAGCCGTAAACTCACCCAAGCTTCGTACTTCGTTGAGCATCGGGACGAGCAGGCCCTGTTGACGGAGCACCGAACCGCTGCTCCGGTCGAGAGTCAGCCACCTCCGCCCAAAGAGCATCACTCCTCCCATGGCGAGGAATGAGAGACTGACGAGGGCGATCACCAGAACATTCCAATCTGGCCTAGGCGCAATGTCTTCGGGTAGAACTCGAGTGAGGCTAAGGGCCAGATAAACACCGGCCAGGAAAAGCGGCATCCCAAAGAGGACCGCTATCCAAGGGCCCCGCTCCCGCAGTTCCAGCGTGGAAGGAGAAGTGCGCCGGAAGGGAACAGGCGGCGCCGCCAGAGCGTCGTTCACTTCGCCGGGTTGCATAGGTCAGCTCTCCGGCCAATACCACTCGGGGGTTGGCCCGGCCACGCGCTCGATGTCTGGGACGAACGTGCCGTCCAGTTCCTTTACCAGCGCGCCTCGATTCTCGACGACCTTCCCCCACTGGGGAAAATGGCGTCAGTTAATTTTACCAGGAAGACCTCGGTTCCTCATCACCTGTCACCGTTTACTCCCTGGTCCCATTTACTCCTCGAGGACGAGGCACCGCCTCGCCCCTACAGCCGTGATTTCAACGCGGAAAGCGTACCTGAGACCTTCCGCCCTAGACTGCGGCCACCTGATGAACTGTGTATGAAGTGTGAGTGAACGGACTGTTAAACCGGTATCGGTGGCTGCTGGGACAATCCTGGGACGAAACGGGAAATGAACGGGCTCACTCGGAGAGAATTGGACGTATACTCGGAGGCGCTCGGAGGCGCTGAAAGGCCAAAGTGGAAATTCCCGGTTATACTTGCAAGGGTGCACAGGGGTTTCGCGAAAATTCCAGTTCAAATTAGGGCAAGGCAAGGATCCAAGGTGTGGGGATTTCTTGACGTGAAGTAATAGGTGCGTCCTACCTATCGGATGCACAGCCTAGGCGGCCGGGCCGGAGGGCCAAAACGAATCCGGGCAACTGTTGCTGACATAAGGAAGGTGCCAATGGGAAATACCTCCGCCAGCACCCATATTGCATGGAGAGGCAATGTGGACGATGCTGCTAAGGCGATCAGTCGATGTTATAGCAAGCTTGGCTATACGCGCGTGAAAAGAGCACCCACCGAAGGCGGCAAGCATGTTGTCCTGCTGGCGCGCGCCGGCCAATCTTACGTTTCTGTTTATGACAGCAACAACCCCCAGCTCGACAGCGGCGAGCTCAAGGATCTGGCGCTGGCGGCGTCCAAAGCGCTGAGAACGGCGGCGGTATTCACCAGCCTCTACGACAGCGATAGCTATGAATTCATCGTTTTCGCGAACGGCCGGCAGGTGGATCTGCTGATGACCGACGACGAAAACTATGACGGGCCTATGAAGCGGTTGAGCGACAAATCGCGGGCGGCCAAATGGAGCAGTCTGTTCGGGCGAACGCTCAGCATGGATCAGATTAAACAGACGGCTTCGCAGCAAACCGTGTTCGCCGACCATGTCATCGCCGGGTTGTCGGAACTGATCGGCCTCCGCGAGGGCCAGTCGCAGATGAATTATCAGGATTTCCTCAACAACGAGGAAGAGATCACCGCCGAGTTATATTTCAAGAAGAAGCCGAAGGCCCTGTCCGATATTCCGGCGGGGAAGATTCTGTTGCGTGATTATTTCGATCCCGACAATTGCCGCATGCGTGCAGTCTATCCGGCAAGCTGGCCGATCCCTATTGCCACTAAACGTCTGGCGACGTGGCTCATTCTGAGCCAAGGCTCGGGTTTCAGAGGAGGCACCGCGACCATTCGCCTTTCCGGACCGAATACATTGATGCTCTCAAGAGCCATTATCAGCGGCTGCAAATTTCACAATGGCCAAGTCGTCGGTTCGCTAGAACCGGTGACGCCGAATCTCACGCAGGAAGATGTCGCCAAACTCGTCGAGGCTAAAAGATTCAAACTCACGATGGTTGAGTCTTCTTCTGCCCCATCGGCCACATACCGTGGAGAATTCCCAAGTCTTGACATTCCCGCGATGACTCCTGAACGGACGACCCAGATTCTGCTGATCCTCCAGTTGGACTTGGAACCGCCAACGGCGGGCGAATGGGAGATCAAGGTCTCCATTCGGCCGGGGACGCAATCCGAGTACCAGCACAACCTGCCACCGTTGCGCATTGCGGCCATCGAACAGAGATGGATACCCGTCGTCTCAGGCCTGAACCCCAAGACCCAGTACGATCAATCCAATCTCAGTACGACTCATCTGCGCGAACTGAACTATACGCAATCCAGGGTCGCGGGAGAGCGGCGGCTCGATCATCCCGCCGTCACATCCAGCGTGGCCATTCTCAAGGATGAAGGGCAGCCGACGCTCGATGCCTGCAGAGCCTGGCTTGAGACATGGCTGCGTCCGCTGGAAGGTCATCAGGAAGGCGAGATCACGATTCATGCCGAGAAACAGATGACTGATTCGGCATATGTCGGCAAGATGAAGAAGAAGCTGCCAGTGTCCGGCTTCCTCAGCGACAAGATGTGGGGAAAGCTCTTCGCTGACGCCGGCAATTACCAGACCGTGCTGGTTACCTACGTTCCCAAAGGCGCCGAATGCGCGATCGCGGGGATCGGTTTGCAGCATAGCTTTAAGGAAGATGTGAAGAGATTGGAAGGCGACTCTGACAAGAAAATCGCCGACACTCTGGCCGTCATGCGTGGACGGCCATTCGATATCTTGGCGCCGGGAGGAACATGGCATGTGTTCAAATGGGTGATTAACCATGAAGATTGCTACGAGCTCCTAGGAACTTCCCTCGGTGACATGGAGCAGCAGTTGGATAGTTTTGCCGCCGGATGCCTGCTGCTGCAAGCATGGGTCAGCCAGTGCACCTGGATACCTCTGTTCGATTCCGCTGGCTCCTATGACCATACAGTCTACGAGGACACCAGCCTGTTGAATTGGTTCAGGGGCATTCTCAGTGATGGTGGTGGATTGAATCACGAGAAAATGACCGCCCAATGGTGCGGCAACGTTTTGCGGATGGCGACGCAGCGAATGTGGCTGTGCCGGAATCTGATGGATCAGGTGAACAGAGGTGCGCTGGAAAGAGTGGCGCAGGTCAGCGAAAGCAACGGCGTCTATAAAACCACGCTGCGCCCCGAGTGTACGCTGGATGCGTTGGAGTTGGCTTTATTGCCCATCCTCCCTGTTGAAAGCGCTAGAATATCGGTGGTGCCACGCGAAGGCTAAGAGTGGCAACCGCCCCTGCTTCCTTATTGTGAGCCTTTTGAATCGGTATAGTTACCCACGACGGTGCTGATTGCCGCCCCTCGAATCAAGGTCCGACCCCAATGCGGGATCGGCGGGAGGGATTCTATGAAGAACCAAGGTGACCAAGTTAAGAAGCTCTCTGAGCCTACATCGGTCAGGCGGCGAGAGTTCCTGCGTTCGGCCGCCGGTGTGGCCTTGTCCGCAGCCGGAATAAAGGCTTCCCCCGAGGCAGCCAAGACCAATGCCCAAACCTCGATCCGTGTTGGACTCATTGGCCGGGACGGGCATGACGAAATCCTCCTGAGCAGTATTCCCAAGCTTTCAAATGTTCACTGGGTTGCCTATGCCAAGAGCAAGCCCAATGAAGATAGCGCCTGGGTGGAGAAGCACCCGGCCGCCAGTGGCGAAACCCGGGTGTACAACAACTATCAGGAGATGCTGGAGCACGAGTCCCTTGAAGTCGTGGGAGTATGCCTGCCTCTTTACCAAAACGCCGAAGCCTCGATCGCTGCAGCGCGCAGAGGAATTCACGTCCTTTCGGAAAAGCCCGCTGCCACGACTCTCTCTGACCTCACGCGGCTCGAGCAGGCAATCCATCACAGCCGCGTCCATTACAGCATCATGCTGGACATGCGCGCTGACCCGATATTTCAGGCGGCTCGGCAAGCCGTCCAGGAGGGAGCGGTGGGCGAAGTTATTCTGATTTCCAGTCAGAAGTCTTACAAATACGGCCCGGAGCGGCCCTGGTTTTATAAGGAACGGATGACTTACGGCGGGACTATTCCCTGGATTGGAATCCATGCCCTTGACTTCATGCAGTGGGTGTCAGGGCAGAAGTACACCGCCGTAGCGGCTTACGAGGGAAACAAAGCACACCCGCAGTCTCCGGGCTGTGAGGATCATGCGGGGTTGCTCTTGCGGCTGGCGAATGGCGGCACGGCGACTTGTCATCTGGACTTCCTGCGCCCCGAGGTTGCTCCCACGCACGGCGACGACCGACTCCGCATCGCCGGCAGCGAGGGCGTTCTGGAAGTTTGGGGAAATGAAAAGCGGGCGAGCCTGATCAGTCTGCGGGGAAAGTCCGGAGATCTGCCCCTCCCACCGGCAATCGATTTCTTTTCCGCCTTTATTGCCCAAGTGCGCGGCGAAAGCCAACCTTTAGTCTCGAGCGCCGAAGCCTTCGACATCACCCGCACTTGTTTGAAGGCGCGCGACGCCGCCGACACCCAGGCATGGGTGGCGCTTTGACGGGAGGTGCCGATCCATCGCCGCGCTCGCGGTTAAGGACCATCTGGCGATACGGTGAGGTGGCCGAATCTCTCCGCTCCTACGGCACCGATTGACGAGCGTGATATTGCCGCCATCGCTGTCCGCGCATTATGTGACGATGGCCATACGGGAGCGGAATACGTCCTCACAGGACCGCAAGCTGCAGTTGTCACTGAAGGAAAGGGCTGGCCGTCCCCGGGGCCGCCGTAGTGTCAGGCTGCTCCGGGGACGGGCTCAATCATTGACCAAGCGAGGCTGGCCACTACATCGCGTGGGCGCGCACGTCGACTTCAAGCTCATGTACGTCGTCGCAGTCGCAATCGTCGCGGTGGCACTTCCGGCAGCAGCTTGGCTCCGCATGTTGCTTCTGGCAGGACCCTTTACGGCATTCCTCGCAGCAGTTTCGGCAGCAGTCGCACCAGATGGTATACGCCACGACCTCGACGGTTTTGATCGGCGTGGCCGGGTCGTCGCTCGCAATGATCAGCTCGCACGCCCTGGGATACTTTTCCGTTGCGTTATACCGGATAACCACGCCCAGGCAGGAGCCCGGATGCAGTGTTGCCGGGAACGGATTGTTGACGAGCTTCCAGTGGTGGTTTTTGTGTTTGAACGCGGCGCTGGAAACGTGCAGCTTGCAGTCTCCCACATTGCAGATCGAGATGGTGCGCTCGACTTGGCAGCAAGCCTCTACTCCGCCGAAGAAGGCCGAGCCGCACACCGCAATCTGGCCCGAGGGGGCATTCCCGGAAACCTGCACGCTCTTCAGTCCCGCGGGGTCATTGCTGACTACAGTGATGGTCGCTGACTTCGAACCATAGCCGGCCGGCTGAAAGCGTATGGGGAGAGTGAGCGAGTTGCCGGCGGCTATGATCAGAGGATAATTGCTTACGCTCGGCGTCACGAATTCAGGCGACGACGAGATGACGTTCCTGGATCGATAACCGGCAGGGGCCGTTGTTAATCAGTGTCAAGCCCAGGTCTACAGAGGAGCCGGTGCAGCAGTCACCAAAGTTGCCATGATCGGCGATCACAGTTTCAAGCGCTCCGGTGCCCCCGAAGCCGCTGGCCGTCAGGTCGAGCAACGGTGTCAGCGGGTCGTTGCTGATCACACGAATGGTCGCGGTCTCGATGACGCCGCGGGTGGTAGGATTGAACTCGACGGTAAAGTCCACTTGGGCGCCGGGCGCGATCGCCAGAGGTGTAGCCGGCGCGGGCACCACACTGAAGTCTGTGGAACCCGCCAGTCTCTTGACGCTCAGAATCATCAGGTCCCGATTACCGACATTGAACACCTGGAGCGTGAGGAATTTCGGGCCCTCGCAGACCGTGGCGAAGCGCAGGTCGTCCTCGAGGTTCACGGCAATCGCCGGACCGTAGAATTGCTTGAGGCCATTGAGCAGTTGGTTGCCTCTCGGACTGCCCCAGCCGGTGCAGGCATCCCATCCAGGGACCACCGGATAGCCCGTCGTGCCTGCAAAGCTGTTATCCGTCGCTCCGGGTTCTGCGACGATGTCCCTGAAGACGCTCGAACCCAGCGCGTACAGCACTGGATTGACGAAGCCGACGCTCTCGCCTAATGCAGCGTTCACGACGGCGATGAGGCCCGCCCACAGCGGTGCCGAGGCGCTCGTCCCGTTCGCCGGAAACAGCGAAGGCGCGCCACCGAGGATAATGGGATAGCCGCTGTTCGGGCTTGCATTGGCCGAAACATCGGGAACGCCGCGCCCCTGATGACCGTCGTTCACCGACGGCGGCACGCTCGCATCAACCTGATACGAAGGTTGGGGAAACAGGTCGCTGACCCCGCCGCCGGTCGCGCCGGATCCAGTAAACATGCCAAAAGTAAACGAGTCATTCCAGGTGTACTCTTCGAAACTTAAGCCGCTGATGTCGCCCACCGTGGTTCCACCGACGGACAGAACCCAGGGGTCGCTGGCCGGGTACTGAACATGGGCGTGGCCGTCAGGAATCTTCGACTGGGCTCCGCTGTCGCCGGAGGCGATGCAGATCGTTACTCCCTGAATCGCCGCATCCTCAAAGGCGGCCGAGACGGCGGTGACCCAGCCGATGCTGACGCCTTCCGCGAGCAAAGTGGCGGCGTCGTCGCCATCCGAAACGTAGAAGCTCGAGGACAGGACCGAACATTCGGGGTCGCCTGCTTGCGGATGAATTACACGCGTCACCAGATCAACCCATCCCTGCTGGGTGTAGGTCGTGAAGTAAACCCCGATGGTCGCTCCGGGTGCAGCCGACCCGGCGATGAAGATGTCCTGGGTCGTTTCAGGATCGGCGAATCCGAGGTTCGTGGAGTCCACCGGCACGTCGACCACTACCGGCGGGCTGCCGCCGAAATTGGCGCTGATATCGGAGGCGAGATAACCGCCCTCGGAAAAGATCGCGATACTCTGCCCTGCTGCCAAGTTGCTCGGGAAATCGTAGAGTTTCGTGACGGTACTGATCGGGATCGGCGCGGTTCCAGGAGGGTCGCCAAGATTGCGCTTGGTGATGCGCCGGTTATCCAATCCGAAGACGCCGACGATAATCTCCGCTAACTCCGCCGGAAGGTGAATGAATCCGTCGTAAGTGCGATACGCTTCCGTAACGGGCTCTCCCGTGCGGCTTCGTTTCACCCGGCGTTCGTAGTAGTTCAGTTCGATGTGGAGAGCCCGCTTAAACTCCCCGACCGTGCCGGAAACCAACATCGTCCGCGCCGCCGGGTGGGTTTCGACAACGCTCAGCCCGTGCGATGTGGCGAAGGCCGAAACCTTTTCAATGTCGGACTGGTGGGCGCCATACTTGCGGGCAAAATCCTCTTTCGACAAACGCCGCCGCTGAGTGGGCGGCGTATCGCGATAGTAGGAATGGTCGGGCATCGCCGGTCCATCCGGACGGCGGCGCAGTACGATCGTCACTTTGATCGTTTCACTGTCTTTGGCCGGGCCTAGGAACTTCGAGTCGGGTCCTGGCCTGAGTTCGCTCCCTGGGAGCTGACGGTAGTTCGTCGGAACGTCGGACATGGTTCTCTCCTCCTCACGCCCACGGTGTTTAGGTCGGGATTTCCTTCGTAAATTTCCAGGCATCTTGCAACCTCTTCAACCCATGGGTTTAGACTAATCGGTTTGCTCGCCGCAAGCGGCGGAGTTCGTTAGCGCTGTTACACGCTCAAAGCACGCGATTTGTGCCTGTCGTTTCTTGTGTGCTATTGACTGCCCTTCACATAGTATGGTGGCAATTCAGCGGGAATCGTTACACGACAGCGGACGTGGACTCAATCGGCCTGCACCCCATGGGCCGGTGGGCGGGTATTTTGCGGACGCGACCATCCTTGGGATGAAGATGTTACAGAAGGGTGAGAAGAACGGCCATTCGATGAATGACGCCGATTCAAAGTCAGCAACACCTGTTCGGACGTGAATAGCGAGCTTCCATTCGGGAGAGGAAGAACTCATCGCGACACATCGGAGTAAGGCCGGAGCGTTTGGTCCATGCGAGGTAATGGTCATAACCGCTCTCTCCCGAAACCTCCTTCAAATAGTCCCAGATCGTAAACCAGAGTTTTCTCAAACTCACCACGTTCCACCTCCTCATCCAGCGATTGACCGGGAAGTATCATTACAGCGTTAACGAACCCTCCGAAGTGCAAAGCCGTGAAACTTTGTCGCTCGATTCCTTCAGGATCGGATGTTTGCGCCGGGTGGCGTATAACCACCACTGGCGTGCGGATTCCGCAAGTATGACGACGACGAGGAGTGCGAAAAGGCCCGTCACCCCTGCATCCAGCCGGTCGTTGAAAATCAGGCGAGAGCTGACTGCCGATTGACCCGCGCGGCTGCTTCCTGATGCAATCTGCGCCGCCAGTGCGCGAGCGTGAGACAGGAATCCGACGCGAGCGTTCTCAGCGAAAATCTTCTGGTAACTCGCCGTCATGGTGACCGATGAGAGCCAGACCAAAGGTGCAAAGGTCACCCAGGTGTACCGCCACTTGCCCATCTTGATCAGAATGGTGGTGCAGACGCACAAGGCTACGGTAGCCAGTAGCTGATTCGAAATTCCGAAAAGAGGCCAGAGGCTGTTGATCCCTCCCAATGGATCGGTAACACCCTGGTAAAGGAAATATCCCCAGGCGGCGACGATTAGCGCACTGGCGAGAATGATGCCGGGGTACCAACCGGTTCTGCCCAGGGGTTTCCAGAAATGCCCGAAAACCTCCTGCAACATGAATCGGCCGACGCGAGTTCCGGCATCGATGATGGTAAGGATGAAGAGGGCCTCAAACATGATTGCAAAGTGGTACCAGAGGGCCATGACCTGGCGGCCGCCCAAAACGTGGGAGAAGATCTGCGCCATCCCGACCGCAAGTGAAGGTGCTCCGCCCGTGCGATTGAAGAGGGTGAGTTCACCGACGCGAGCCGCGAGATCCGACATTTGCGCCGTCGTGACCGGAAAGCCCCAGCTCGAAATGGAGGCAACTGCGCTCGCAGGATTCGCTCCCACGATTCCCGCCGGGCTGTTGATGGCGAAGTACGTGCCGGGTTCCAAAACTGCAGCCGCCACCACGGCCATGATGGCTACGAAAGATTCCATCAACATACTTCCATACCCTACCAGGCGGGCGTCCGTTTCCTGCCTGAGCAGCCTTGGAGTCGTGCCGGATGAGATCAAGGAGTGAAATCCGGAAATTGCGCCGCATGCGATGGTGATGAAGCAGAAGGGGAAAATCTTTCCGGCGAAAATGGGGCCGGTCCCATCGACAAAGCGAGTGAAGGGCGGCAGGTGCAGTTGCGGATGCGCTGCAAGAATTCCTGCCGCCAGAAGGAAGATGACTCCAAGCTTGACGAAGGTGCTGATATAGCCGCGAGGCGCCAAAAGCAACCACACGGGAAGGACCGCGGCGGCGAAGCCATAAAAGATCACCATGAGGGCGAGCGCCGGGCCGGCATAAGTAAACAGCGGCGCCACAGTGTGCGAATCCGCGATGTAACGGCCTCCCCAGACGGATGCTGACACCAGCAGAAAGCCGATAATGGAGGTTTCAATGATCCGGCCCGGGCGCAGGTACCGAAAGTAGAGTCCCATGACAACGGCAATGGGGATGGTCATGGCGACCGTGAACAATCCCCACGGACTGGACTTCAGTGCGTTGACAACCACCAGCGCGACCGCAGCCAGCAGGATCACCAGAATGCATAACACGGCGAAAAGGGAAGTGAATCCGGCGGCGGAACTGATCTCCTCCTTGGCCATCTGGCCGAGAGATTTTCCATCGCGGCGAACCGAGCAGAAAAGAGTCACGAAATCCTGAACGGCGCCTCCAAGGACTCCGCCGATAACGATCCAGAGCGTCCCGGGCAGATAACCGAACTGGGCTGCCAGAATGGGTCCGACTAGCGGTCCCGGACCGGCAATGGCCGCGAAGTGCTGCCCAAAGACGACCCATTTGTTGGTCAGCACGAAGTCGCGACCGTCCTCTAACCGCTCCGCAGGGGTGGCGCGACAGTCGTCGAGTTGCACCACTCGTAGTGCCAGGAATCGGCTATAGAAGCGATATCCAAGCATGAACACAGAAACAGCCGCGACCACCAGCCAAACCGCGTTCAAGTGCTCTCCACGCGCGAATGCGATGGTTCCAAGCGCCAGGCTCCCCAGCAAAGCGACGAGTACCCAGAAGAGTATCTTCAAGATGTACATTAAATTGTGCCCTTAGGAATGTTGCAGCCTAGCCCCAGAGAAGAATATAACACGACCGCTGCGAGCATGAATCGCGCGGCGGCACAGGCTCTCTTGCCTGTGATTGTCTACGAGCACCGCCATCGACAACCGCGAGATTCAGATCGCGCTAAAATACATTTTCTGAATTTCAAGGTTGGAGGTATCTGGAACAATGGTCCCAATGAAAAGGCGAAAGTTCATGACGAAGGCTTTTTCCGGCAGCGCGCTGCTCGGAGGTATCTCCGCGCTGCCGGGGCAGGCCGCTCAGCAACCCTCTGGTGAAGGCGAGGTCTTTATCGAACGGATTGTTCCCGGCAAGCCTCACGCCGGCAAGGTCCTGGCCATAATCGTCCCTCACCTTGACGATGGCCCCATCTTCGCGGGCGGCACAGTCGCCAAGCTGCTCAACGAAGGTTACAGCGGCTATCTTATTCGCACCAGTAACGACGAAAAGGATTCGTGGGGGCTCACCATCGGCGAAACCGTGCTCGCCAACGAGCGCGATACGAAAGCATTCGTGAAGGCCTTGGGCCTCAAAGACGTTTTCGATCTCAGCAATCGCAACCACCGCATGGACGACATCTCCCGCATGGAACTTCGGGGCCGCCTCATCTTTCTGATTCGCCTGCTCAAGATCGACACTATTTTCAGTTACGATCCCTGGGGTCACTATGAGGAAAACCCGGACCATTACGTAACCGCTTCGGCCGTCGAAGCGGCCTGCACCTTTGCCGATGGCCGCTTGGATTATACAGAGCACTATGCCGCCGGCCTCAAGCCGCAGCGCGTTAAGGAGAAGTACTATTTCGCGCGCGGTCCACAGTTGGTGAACCGCGTGGTGGATATCTCGACCACGCTTGATCAGAAGACGGCCGCCATTTGCACTTGCCGAACCATGATCTACCACATGGTGAGGCGCCTCGAAGCCGACCTCGCCGAGCGGAACCTGAAGCTGCCCCTGCTCGCTGAAGACGAGGATGCGGCCATCCGCACTTTCGTCGACCTCCAGTTCCGTGATGCCTCTGCCCGCGTGGGACAAAAGTACGGACTCCAGTACGCCGAGGCGTTCCACTACTTCGGCCCGGAATCGGCTTACTATATGGGATCTGCGCTTGACGCCTACACGAAGAATCACGCCGTGCCCATACGCTAAGCCCGGCCAAAGTGTCTTTCGCAGATATCCCTTGAACGCTGCACGTTGCTCACACGGATTGCGATGTGGTTGAGGCCCATTCCCTGGAACGTGGAGCCAGAGGCAGGCATGGCGTATCCTCCTGCTGCAAGAGCGGCCAACCCCTGGACCAATTGCCGACGGCTCAGCCTCCCGTGCTCGTAGGATGCGAGCAGGCCGGAAATGATCTGTGTCATGGATGATTCCACCAGGAATTCGCAATACCACAGGTCAGATTCAGAACGCCGCCGCTCTCAGGTCGAGGCGCCGGAAGCTAGGAAAGAAGCGCGCTGTGGACCTTCTTTACCGCTGTGACGACGTCGTCCAAGTCGGCGTTGGACCATTTCGGACCGATATAGAGGCTGGCATAACGGTTTTTCAGGTCGATTGACCGGGGGCTGCACTCCGCCCCGTATTTCATGGCTTTTCCCCGTGGGCTATTGAACGATGGCCATTGCGGATGGGGTGCTTCCTTGTCCTCGATGTAGCCCATGGTGGGGAGATTCCTCGTGCCCAGAATACCGACGTCCATCGGCACGTTTTCCGCGGTCATGGCCTTGATAAACTGATCGCGCACCTCACGGGTGGGCAACAGAAGGTCCAGGCTGATGCCGATGTCGCCTTCCGCATCGTTGCTGGGCCGCAGCTTGAGACCGGAAAGGTTCTGAAGTTTTTCGGCCACGTAGCGATGCATGCGCCGATGATTCTCGACCAAGGGTCCCAGCTTGCGGAGTTGGGCGCAGAGAATCGCTCCCGTCTCTTCATTCATGCGGTAGTTGAGACCGACCAGCGTCTCGCCCCCACGATCGCCTTTCGTCCCAAAGCCCGAGCTATGCGGATAACTCACGCCCAGGGCGGACTGGAACGTGGGCCTTATCCCGCCCAGGTCATGGAATCGGATGGCGCGCTCGTAGAGCGCAGGATCATTCGTAATCACGCAGCCGCCTTCTCCCGAAGTCATCATTTTGTGGGTTTGAAAACTATAGATTCCGATGTCTCCGATTGAGCCGGTGCGTTTGCCCTTGTAGCTGGCGCCAACGGCTTCGGCGGAGTCTTCGAGGACCTTCAAGTTGTGCTCGCGGGCGATGGCCATGATTTTGTCAATGTCCGCCACGGTGCCGGAAAGGTGCGAAGGTATGACGACTTTGGTGTGAGGAGTTATCTTGCGTTTCAAGTCATCGGGATCCATGGCGAAGGTCTCATTGATCTCGCAGAAAACGGGTAGCGCCCCCGCCATGATGATGACGTTGTAATCGGAGTGCCAGGTTTCGGCGGGAAGGATCACCTCGTCGCCCGGGCCTACGCCCAGAGCATTGATGGCCACGTGCAGCGCGGAGGTGCCGGAGGTTACCCCCAGGGCGTACTTGACGCCCATGAACTTCTGGTATTCCTCTTCGAAAGTTCTGGCCTTCTGGGGCTGCGTGAAACCGTAGAAGCGAAACAGGCTACGGGTTGCCACCGCTTCGTCCACCTCGGCTTTTTCCTCGACGCCGATGAAATTCGCCCCTTCATAGATTGTAACCAGGGGTTTCGAGCGCACGGGCGTCCCCCCGCTGACGGCGAGATCCTGGGATTTCGCAGTCGCCAGCACGGGGTTCGCGTGCGCCAGCACGGGGACTGACGCTGCCGCCGAAACCGCCGTTAGGAACGTGCGCCGGCTCATCTCGTTAGCATCACTTTTGCTCATGGGTCACCTCGGCAATTTGGATTGTATTACCGCCAAATATCAGCCCTTCGAAAGGAGGCGATGCCGCGAAACTTCGCAAGCCCATCGCTATGCAAAACAACCCCTCCGCGAGCCTACCACCCGCGTCAAAATAGTCAAGTGGTTTCTGGCGCTCGTTCTCCCCCGCCTTGTGGCATAGGGCGAGAAGGCAGGGAGGAGGGCCACTTCGCGAACTTGTGCCCGCGGCCGGTTATCCTCCCGATTGCATTTCGACCACTTCTTCTGCTATAGCTATGACGGTTTTCAAACTTTGGGTTTCTTACTCATAATCAGATGAATGGACTGCCCACCGCGGATCTGACGGAGTAGGGCCGCTTGGCGGGGTGGAGGTTCGTAGCGCGCAACGCCGCTACCGCCAGTTGCATTCCGCTGATGCAATAATGCGAGGCGACGAAAACATGAGCGTCAAGAAACCATTTCGGATAGGTATCACTCCCGATTTCGCGACGCAGGCGACCGGGTTGCTGGACCCGGGAATCGACGAAGTCCTGAAACTGGCCCCCGGGGTCGAGTGGGAACACATGCCGGATACGTCTGGCGTGGCTGTGCCGGAAATACTCAACCTCTACGACGCCGCCATCGTTTTGGATTATCGCTTTCCAGCCGAGAGCTTTCGTGGACTAGAACGGCTGGCAATCATCGCGCGCTGGGGGGTGGGCTATGACCGCATCGACGTGCCCGCATGCACGGAGGCCTCGGTGATATTGGCGGTCACCACCGATTCCGTGCGACGCCCGGTTGCAGAGGGCGCCTTGGGGCTGATTTTCGCGCTGGCCAAGAACTTTCGCGCCCATGACCGGAATTGCCGGGCAGGTCGTTGGCGGGACGAGGCCCCGGTGGGCCTTAACATCGCAGGCAAAACCTTAGGGGTGGTGGGGCTCGGCAACATCGGCCGGGAATTGTTCCGTCTGGCCCGCGGAGTGGGATTCCACCGCCTGATGGCCTATGTGCCGAGTGCACCGAATGCCGAAGAGACCGCAGCGGGTGTTGAGTATACCGGCCTCGACACCGTGATGCGGGAAAGCGATTTTATTTCGATCCACTGCCCCTTAAACGAGCAGACCCGGGGGATGATTGGGGCGGGTCAACTGGCGCTGATGAAACCTACTGCCTACCTGATTAACACCGCACGAGGTGCGATTGTGGACGAGCAGGCATTGATCGCGGCGTTGCGGGAGCACAAGATTGCCGGCGCAGGACTCGACGTGTTTGAAACGGAACCCCTGCCGGCCGGCCACGCCCTGCTGGAACTTGACAACGCAATTCTCTCGCCGCATGTGATTGCCCGAACCCGCGAGTGCATTCGCGACACCAGCCTTTCGGCGTGTCGCAGCGTCGTGGCAGTTTCCCAGGGAAGCGCGCCACCCTACATCGTCAACCGCAAGGTGCTGGACCGTCCGGGAATGAAGAAAAAGCTGGCGCGCCATCAATCGCAAAACATTTGAAATTTCGACACCCCAAGATGCTGCAAGGAATTGACATTCCGCTTCGCAGTCGCATCCTGGCTCTTGTTGCCCTGGCGGCGGGTATCACCTACCTGGACAGGGTGTGCATTTCTATCGCCGCTCCCGACATCATGAGCGCGTTGAAGCTCACCAAGATGCAGATGGGGTATGCCTTCGGAGTATTTGCTGTGGCTTATGGGATTGCGGAAATGCCCGCGGGCTGGCTCACCGACCGCCTGGGACAACGCCGAATGCTCACCTGGATTGTGGCGCTGTGGTCGATTTTCACGGCGATGACGGGCTTGATGTGGGAATTTCCGGGGCTCCTCATCGTCCGCTGCCTCTTCGGCTTTGCGGAGGCTGGCGCGTTCCCTTGTATGGCGCGTGCCATTGGGCGCTGGTTTCACCCCACCGATCGGGGTCGAGCTAACGGCGTTATGTGGATGGGCGCGCGGCTCGGAGGAGCGATCGCTCCCCTGCTCGCCACCATGTTGCTCGGATGGTTTGGCTGGCGTGTTCCATTCCTGGTCTTTGGATTGATAGGCGGGGCTTGGTGTGTAATTTTTGGGAAAACCTATCGGGATGACCCCGCCCAACACCCCGACGCCACCACCGCGGACCTGGAATATGTCCGGCTGAACCTCAACTCGCCGGGCACCATCAAAAATGGCGGTCCCACCCCGTGGAAGGCCATGCTTCGGAGTGGAAACATGTGGTCGATCTTTGGGATGTATTCAGCCACGTCCTATGGCTTCTGGTTCTTGCTGACTTGGCTCCCCACCTACCTTATCCAGCAACATGGAGTCTCCCTGCACCGGGCCGGGATTTATGCCGCACTGCCCCTTGGTGTGGGCGCAATCAGCAGTATATCGGGAGGGGCGCTCTCGGACTTGCTGGTGCGGCGCCTCGGGAGCTTGATGTGGGGCAGACGTATCGTGGGTTTGGGAGGGTTTCTCATCGCCGCCATCGGCTTCGTGGCGGCGGGATTGATGGTGAATGGGGGGACCGCCATTCTCTGCCTGGTGCTGGCGGAAATCGGTTTGGACCTTGCCGTGCCTGTCGCCTGGGCTGTCTGCCTGGAAGTGGGTAGAAATTTCGGCGGCACGGTTTCGGCTTATATGAACACGGGATCGTGTGCCACGGCCTTTATCTCACCTCTGGCGGCAGCTTGGATTTATTCCAAGTTCCATTCGTTTGACGTGATGTTGATGAGCGCCGGGTTTGTCTATTTTCTCGCCGGCCTCTTGTGGCTGAAAATCGACGCCGGCAAGACAGTTGTTCCCGTAGCCGATATCCCCGAAGCTCTCGAAGCAACCTCATGAGTGCATTCCGGGCGCAACGAGTTCGCCTTACTTACAACCTTACCAACCGAAGTTCCGGATTCAACTTCGCCGTATAATCCCGGTAGGCGGGGATGCCTTCCACGGAGGTGGCCATCTTCACGGCCCGCATGATGGCTTTGGCCACAACTTCCGCCCCCATGATTCCGGCCAGGGCGATATCTCCCTGGACTTGATCTCCGTGGAGTTTTAATCGGCGCGTCGAGACTGCGTAGAGGACGTCCCCGTCTTCGGTGGTGTGATAGGGATGGATCACTTTGGCGGCGCCCCCATTCGCCACTTCTGCCAGCTTGGTCAAATCCCCCTTGTTGAAGTCCAGATTGGTGGCAATGACGCCGATGGTGGTATGGGTCAGGGAGGGACGAACGTTGCCGGCGGTTTGGGAGGTGACCCGATCGGCCATTCGCTGGCGCACGTGTTCAGTGAGGCTGATGAAGCCCTTTCCGTCTGGCCGCCGCGAGCCTGCAAGAATCCCGCCGCCCGGCCATTCCACCACATCTCCCGTAGCGTTGACCGCCACAATGGCGCCAATGACGAATTCGCCCACGCGTATGCTGGCGGTGCCGATTCCTGATTTCATGCGGAGGCCGCCGTAAAAGTCCCCCGTACCTACCGTGGCCCCGGAGCCCGCGCCGACGCAACCCTCTGCCACAGGCCCCGTGGTGGCCGCTTGGCAGGCCTTGTAGCCGCTTTCCGCGTCAGGGCGGATGCGGCTGTCCCCCACGCTCAGATCATCCAGAATAGAAGCGACCACCAGGGGCACCACGTTTCCGGGGTTGCCCCAGTGTTCGCCGATGCCGCGTTCCTCGAGATACTTCATCGCCCCGAGAGCGGTCGATAGCCCGTAAGAGTCACCTCCGGCGAGCAGAACTCCCCAAATGGTCTGGAGCGCACTGCCAGGCTGCAACATCCCCGCCTGAAAGTCTTCTGGTCCTGAGCCGTCGAAGTCCACGCCGCCCGTTGCACCATCTTCGAAGAGGACCGCGGTGCAGCCTGTGGGGCGGCGGGAGTCAGTGAAATGTCCCACCTTCACGCCTGGCACATCGGTAATGCTTCCGGCACTGCCCTCGGACTCAATTCCAGGGTTAATCGTCATGGCCTGGGATCCGGTGAAATACGTCGCTCCCAGCGCTCCCATCACGGCGCGCTCAAAGCCTCGACGGCTGATCTTTGGCATCGCGGATCTCCTGTAGCGGCCCAATGACAATACGAATCGCCCTTAAAGGAACATTAATGGGTTTTTAAAGATGATTATCGACGCGCTCTCCCCGCTCGTAATTCTTAAACACCTTCACCAGTTCGAGGAAGGCCGCAACTACCGCTTCAAACACCTTCGCGCCCTTTTCCTTGGTGGCCACGGTGGGGTCGCCGGAAACGCCTGTCTTGCTGAAGCGCGTCCATTGATCCATCACCAGAACCGGGGGCCCCTCCATGAGGTCCATCCACGTAAACTTTGTCTGCGGTAATGCGATCTCTTTCTCCGCCAGGTTCATCTGAACCCGCGACGAATCCAGGTAAAGATAGACGGAAGTTTCCAGTTCGCAGGCATGCGCCATCCCTCCCAGGCCGGTTTCCCGGATGCTTTTGATCTCCTCTCGCGCTAAATTTGGCCAAATAAAAGCCCCGCAAAGCGCCTCGGTATCGAGGTTGGTGCGGCGTGCCACCAGATCCAGAATCGGCATATTCGATCCATGCCCATCGGCAAGAAGAATACGGTTGAATCCATGGTGTGCGACGCTGCGGGTAATATCCAAAACAAAATGCAACAAATGCTCCATGGCAATATCGATGGTTCCCGGCATGTCCATGTGATGTTCCTCAAATCCGTAGGAAACCGGGGGTAGGAGCAGTATTTCGCCGTCCGCGCGCCGCGCCGCCTCTTCACAAATGGAGGTAATCAGGAAATTGTCGACATCCAAAGGCAGATGTTTGCCGTGGTCTTCGACTGACCCCACGGGTAGAACCACTACGGGCTGCCGCTTGACCACTTCTTTCATCTCAAGCCAGGTGTAATGCTGATAGTAATAGCTCTTCTTTGTAGACATCTTTTGCAATATCCTCCGTAGGGGCACCCCTTGTGGGTGCCCAGTGTGTGCGCAACCGGAATCGGGCGGCCACAAGGGCCGCCCCTACGTCCTCGGGAATTTGCCCGGGTCATGCGAGCAAATTCTTGATTCCAGTGTAGCGCGACACGGCGTCCATATCGATCGTGACACCCAATCCCGGCCGATCCGGAATCGGCAGTGTGCCGTCGGCATTCAACTTCCATCCTCCGGAAGCGATGTTATCGACAAACGGCGACCCGGTTAAGTACTCGACGAGGTCAACATCCGGTAATGCAGAGGCGAGTTGCAGGTCAGCCGCGAGTCCCAGGGCCGTATTCCATCCATGCGGAATCAAACGCACGCCGTTTTCTCGGGCCATCCAGCCGATGCGGCGCGACTCGCTCAGTCCGCCCACTTTCGTCGCGTCCGGTTGGACGATGTCAAATGCGCCGGCCTGCAACCAGGGTTGGAACGATTGACGCCGAGTCAGGACCTCTCCCCCCGCGATCGGCACCGGAGACTGCCGCCTCAAGGCTACATAATCCTCGAGCCTGTCCGGCAATAACGCTTCCTCAAACCAGGCGACATCGTAATTGGCCAACATGTGCGAGGTGTTCAAGGCCCACTTGAAGTCCCGCGGCCAGAAGGCGTCGCTGGCGCCCGCATCAACCATCAGCCGGCACTCCGCTCCGATTGCCTGTCGTGCGGCCCGGACAATGGCCTCGTCTGTGGCTTTATCGCGGCGCCCGAACGGTCCCCAGCCAATCTTGAAGGCACGGAAGCCCTGCGCTTTGAGGGGAAGAAGGCGATCCGACATCTTCTCCGGCTCTTCCATCAGAAGCGAGGCATAGGGCATGACACGTTCCCGGTAACGGCCTCCCAGCAACCGGCCTACGGGCTGGCCGGTGGCCTGTCCGAGTAGGTCCCACAAGGCAATATCAATTCCGCTGATGGTATGGGTGATCGAGCCGCCGCGACCCATCCAGAAAGTGTTCTGGTGCAAAACCTCGCTAACCCGCTCCGGCTCCAAAGCGTTTTCGCCCAAGTAAAATGGACGGAGAACGGTAAGCGCGCCGCGCACAAGCTCATCATTGGTAAACGCGCTTCCCCAACCCACCAGGCCTTCATCGGTGAGCACGGCAAGGAGGGTATGAATGCAGTCTTCCGGCTTCGGTTCATTTGCCCAACCTCCCAGCGGTGTTTCTCCCCGCAAGCCCGCTGAGCGGATTTCGCGAATCTTCACGGTGCGTCCCCCTTTTGATTTCCCTGAAAGAAATTGGGTCCCGTTGCGTCGTGTCTCAATATTCTTGTGAAGTATCTGACATCCTACCGCAATCCAGGAGATTTTTCATACTGATTTGGGCGCAGGGACGTCAGACCGTAACGCAGGCAACAAATATCTTATTTTAGAGATACGGGCTTGCAACGCAGAGTCATTTTTCTCCGAGAACAAATACGCTGAGGCACGCCGCTCGGGCCGGCACCCGGGCGACGGGATACTTGGCGAATCGGTGTATACTGGCCATACGGAAAAGCCCAAGGGCAACCACAATCACGAGGAGGCAGTGCTGATGGAACCTGTTAGCCGAAGATCCTTTCTCGGATCGATACCGGCCGGGGCCGCGCTCCTCGCGGCGGCGCAGGCGTCTCCGGGCGAGGCGAAATTAAACCGCCCGAGAGTGCCCGGCACGCTGAGTCTTCGGGCGCGCCGGCGAAGCCAAGAAGCGGGAACCTCCGAGCAGGTCCTGCGGTGGCCGGTGGCAAGCACCGCGATTATCATCTGCGACATGTGGAACACGCACACCTGCGGCATGTCGGCGCAACGCGTGGCCTTGATGGCGCCACGGATGAACCAGGTGGTCAGCGCCGCCCGCAGTCTGGGCGTGATGATCATCCACGCGCCGAGCGACACGATGAATTACTACGAGGGAACGCCGTGGCGCGACCGGATGCGCAATGCTCCCACGGCAGCGTCTCCATTCCCCATCATCAAGCGCTGCGCGCGTACTCCTGAGGAGGAACGGAATTGGCCGATCGACGACTCCCAGGCGTGCGATGACCCGGTCCCGAACACGTTCGAAGGGCCGCCTTACCCTTGGACCCGCGAGAATCCCGCCATCGACATCGTAGGCTTCGATGGGGTCAGCGAGAGCGGCCAGGAAATTTACAACTACTGCAAGCAGGAAGGCATAGACAAGGTTGTCCTGATGGGAGTCCACGCCAATATCTGCATCCTGAACCGCGGTTTCGGGGCGCGGCAGATGACGCGGCTCGGATTCGGGGTGGTGGTGGTGCGGGATCTTGTCGACGCCATGTACGATCCGCGGTCCCGGCCATTCGTCAGTCACGCGCGCGGTACAGAGCTGGTCATAGAGCACATCGAGACAATGTGGTGTCCCACCATCCTCGGCGAGGATTTGACCCGGGTTGTACCCGGCTCCGACGCTCCGCCAGCGGGGCGAACGTGAAGAAAACCGCGGGGTAGGTTGCAGCCGGATAACACCGGGCGAGGGGGCGGACTTTCCACCGCCGCTCTCTAGAAAGTCTGTCATTCTGAGCGAAGCGAAGAATCTGCATTGGTTCGCATCGGACCGGAACTGCAGATCCTTCGCTTCGCTCAGGATGACACCGACTTTCATCTCCATGGGTGGGCCGCAGGCCCATGACCACTCGGAAGTGACATGAAACTTTCCCTGATCCAGATGACCAGCCGCACGGCCGCTCGCGATGAAAACGTCGAGCGCGCCTGCAATTTTATTTCCCGCGCGGCGGCGGACGGTGCGAACTTGATCGTCTTGCCGGAGTTTTTCAATTGCGAATATTTCCCCCAGTATCGCGACTACCAATACATGGACTACGCCGAATCAGACAGTGGCCCAACCACGCAACGAATGCGCGCGCAAGCTAAAGGATTGAAGGTCTGGATCGTTTCCACAATCTTTGAGCTGGAGCGACCCGGCCTTTATTACGACACCGCGATGCTGATAAATCCCGAGGGCGAGATTGTGGGGAAATACCGCAAAGTCCATCCTGCGGCTTTGTTGAGCCTCGAGAAGATATACTTTCGCGGCGGCTCGTCTTTTCCCGTATTCAAAGTCGAAGAATGGACGGTGGGTATTTCCATCTGCTACGACAATCTATTTCCCGAGTCTTGCCGATGTCTGGCCCTGCGCGGAGCCGAGTTGATCATCGCGCCTTATGCCACACCCATCGCCGACCCGTGGGAAAACTTCCTGACGACCCGCGCCCTCGAGAATGGGGCCTTCTTGGCGGCCTGCAATCATGTGGGCCGGGAAGGGAATTGGCAGATGTCCGGCAAAAGCATGATCATCTCTCCCGCCGGCAAGATTGCGGTGCAGGCCAGTAGTGCGGAAGAAGAAATTATCTCTTACGACCTTTTCCGCGACGAGGTTTTCACCGCCCGCCGGAACTTTCCTCTGTTTCGCGACCGGAAGCCGGAGGTCTACGCCGCCATCAGCACGCCGATGGAGGCGTTGCTCGATTAAGTTGCAGCCATATAGGACGCACCCCACGCGAAGGCGGTATTCTTTCCAAAGATCGGATCCAAACGATCAGCTCGGAATACCCGTCGTGGCGCGGCCTGGCAGTGCGCAGAAAAATGTCGCCGAAGCCAGCGAGCGGTGATATCCTCACCTTATCCCGCCGAACAGGAGGATATTGTGAGCCACGAGTCTCTATCGCGTCGAAGTTTTCTCCGCAATACAGCCGTTGGGTCCACGGGGTCTGTGCTGGCCGCGATCCCGCTGGCGCACGGCGCAACACCAGGGGCGTCGCCCGTGCCCCCGGCCCCTCCGTGGCCCGTCACCGAAGCATCCTATCCGCTTTCCGCGCCGGGCAAGTCCATTGGCCAGACGCGCATCAAACTTGCCAGCATGTCTTCTGACTTTCCCAGCACCTACGCCGAGAAAGTGCAAGCCTATGCTCCCAACCTGGAATTGAAGTTTTGCCGGACTCCCGACGAGTTTCGCAAAGCGGTGGCGGATGCCCACATCATTCTGGGCGATTTTACCCAGGAGGATTTCCAGTCGGCCAAACAACTGCGCTGGGTCCAGGCGACTGCGGCGGGCGTCGACGAGTTGCTTTATCCGGATTTCGTCGAGAGTCCCGTCGTGCTCACCAACATGCAGCGCATGTTTTCGCCCACCATCTCCGAATCCGTAATCGGGATGCTGATCACCCTCACCCGCCGTCTTAACGACTATGTCCTGCTTGACCAGCAGCGCAAATGGAATCCCCTTCCCGGGCTGCGCGATGTTTCCGGCATGACCATGGGCATCGTAGGGATGGGAGGCATCGGCACTGATACCGCGTATCGCGCGCACTATGGTTTCCACATGCGGGTTCTTGCCACCGACACCAAGCCGCTGCCGAAGCCCGCCTTCGTCGCTGAGCTGCACTCGCCGGAGTGGCTTCCGAAAATGGTCCCGCAAGTCGATGTGCTGGTCAGCGCCGCGCCTCATACTCCCATTACTCACCACATGTTCAGCGACGAAATCTTCCGGCTGATGAAGCCCAGCGCCTACTTTATCAATGTGTCGCGCGGCTGGCTGGTGGACACACCCGCCCTTGTCAGTGCTTTGCAGGAGCGCCGCATCGCGGGCGCCGCGCTCGACGTGACCGAACCTGAACCGCTGCCGTCCGATCATCCCCTGTGGACCGCCGGAAACATCTTCATCTCACCGCACACTTGCGCCCAGGGGCCGGTGTCCAACAAGAATTCCATGGAACTCTTCTGCGAGAACATGCGGCGTTACGTCAATGGATTGCCACTGCTCAACGTCGTGGACAAGAAGCGCGGCTATTAGTCACCAATGATGAACGAGTAGCGCGGACCACCGCTTCTGTGGTCCGCGGCTTTTTCAGACGAAGAACTAGCTCGTCGCCGTGGGTGCGTCGCATGCAGAAATTAAATCTTGCTCAAATGGTCGTAACATGTGCGGGTTTAGTCCTCGCCGTGTCTGCACGCGCCGCGGATATTCCTTTCCGAAGTACTTCCGATCAGCCGCCCCGCAAGATCATTGTGGGCACCGTCCTGCAGCCTTTCTGGGGAAAATATCCCGGCCTGAAAGAGCGGCTTGGGCAATTGACGGGCATCGTGGATCGTATGCAGGCGCAGTCGGAGCTGGAGTATGGCCGGGGATTGGACCTGGCGGTGCTACCCGAAGTCGCAGTGACCGGCCAGGGCGAAGATGTGGGAAACGTGTCGGAGTGGTCGTTCCCGTTGAACGGCCCGCTGCAAGAGGCCTTCGCGAATGAGGCGCGCAAGTGCCATTGTTACATCGTTGCGCCCACTTACCTGCTGGAGGATCGCGCCACCCGGCGCTGCTCTAATGCCGCCATCCTGTTTGACCGCGCGGGCAGCGTCGCTGGGATCTATCGCAAGGTGCAGTTGGTCGTCGACAGCCGCACCGGGTCCATGGAACATGGCGCCACGCCGGGCAGGGAAGAGAACGTTTTCCAGTGCGACTTTGGCAAGTTAGGAATTCAGATCTGTTATGACATGGATTTTGACTACGGTTGGGCGGAATTGGCGCGCAAAGGTGCGGAGGTCGTAGCCTGGCCCACCCAGTCGCCCCAAACTTCTCAGCCTGCCTTTCGCGCCAAGCAGTACCATTACTACATCGTTTCCAGCACCTGGCACAACAATGCTTCCATTTTTGAGCCCACAGGTAAAATCGTGTCGCAAGTTAAGTGGGACATGAGAGATGACCTCGTGAAGAAGGGCAACATCAATCCGCCTGGTAACAACATACTTGTTCAAGAGCTCGATCTAAGCTACGCCATCGTTCCTTACAGCCGCGCTCTGAAACGGGGAACGGCCCTCACCGAGGCTTACGGCGACCGAGTCGGCTACCGGTATTACCAGGACGAGGAATGTGGAATCTTCTGGTCAAACGACCCTCACACGACCATTCACAAGATGCTGGATAAGCTGGGGCTGGACGAGATCCAGGACGAATACCGGCAGGCAGTCGAGTCTTACCACAAAGCCGGGGTCACGGGTTATTAGGCTGGCGGCATTACCACAAACCTCTTAAACCGGCAACGCGGGAATCGTTGGGCTTTGCGGATGGTGGTTGAACGCCTCCGCGAATTTGCAGCCGCTTTCATGCCCCCGCATTTGCCGCATCAGATTGTGAATTGGCCAAATTTCCTCATAGAACAACGTTTGCGCTGCAAACGCCTGGTGGTACCGGTCTTCCACCGAAGTCACATTAACGTAGTTCGTAGGGTAAAAATTCTGGGTCTGTGTTCCCAGTTCCGCCTCAAAGTAGTATAAGGGGAACTTCTTTCCGCTCGCCAGCCAGGCGCTGTAGGTGAGGAGAGACGCGGCCCGATGGTCCATATGAAAGTCAATCGGCCAGTGCGTGAAGACAATGTCGGGCTTATATTTATCCAGCAGCAGTTCAGTGAATTCGTTATATCGTTGTCCGTTGATTTCCGAGCCCGCGCCATAGACGATAGGCAGCTTGAACTGTCCGCTGTTCGATCCGGAATAGTTCAAACAATCCAAGCGTATCTTCAAAATCTCGGCCATTCTTTGGCAGTTCAGACGGTCCTTCAACTTGCGATCTTCGGGGTCGGCGCCTGGCGGGGGCATGGGTCCCCCGGTGATCGACAAGCCGACGACCTCGTGCCCCTGATCCGCATACAGCGTCAAGGTTCCGCCCGCACAGGTCTGGGGATCATCACAGTGGCCTCCCACGGCAACGATGCGCAACTTCCGATCGGGTTCACGAGGCATCTGTTGCGCCCGGAGATTTGGGCCTGGAATAAGGGCGGCTGCGGCGGCCGCGAGCGTGGATGACTGGCCGAGCATCGCTCGACGACTTAGTTTAGACATTGAGTTCCTCGATCCATTGCTACAACGCCGGCAGGAGTTGCATCACGGCCCGATGGCCCTCCTCGATGGCCAGATCGTGGCCGGAGTCGCCGGTCAGGTCCGTGTTGGCGAATGCAATCCTTCCAAAGGGGGCTTTGCGCAGCACATCGCCGGGAGAAGGCTTGCCGTTCTTTCCGTAAACAAATCCGGGCTGCGCGACGACGAAGTGGTGCCCCCAGCGGTTCAAAATAATGCCGGCAATATCGCGCCGCGCCTCAAATCCCGAGGCCGCGAACATCTCCGTAAACTGCTCGCGCACCTTGCGCTCGAAATCGCGAAATGAAGTCGAGAGAATCTCCATGCGCCCCTTGCTGCACTGTTCGGCGGCGGGCAAGCCAGGGTAGAAAAACGGCGTGATCACGGAAAGAACGGTGGGTGAGTCGGGCCCGATGGTTTCTCGATCGGCGCCGAAGGTGGCGATGGTCCGCACCTCCGTCCAATAGCCGAAACCCTCGAACCAGCGTCCTCCGGAAAGGCCGAGTTTGTGAAGGAATCGCCAATTGCGCAATGCCACATTCACTACGATCGTGGCATTGTACAGAAATTGATCGTAGGCTTCTCGATGCGTGGCCGGCAGGTCTCGCACAACGCGTTTGGTAATCCAGCCACCGCCCGCCATGACCACCGCGCGCGCCTTCAGTCGATAGGCCTTGCCATCGCGCGTGTACACGATGCGGACATACGGCGCCTTTCCCGGTTCTCCATCGTGCTCCACTCTGACGGCCATAGAGCCGATACGAATGCGCACCTGATTGGCGGGCCGGTCGAGCGCGGCAAAGTTGATGCGGTTCCGGCAGATCGCCTCGAGCGTGAGTGGCCCGGGAATCGAGTCCGGAATGAGCGACTTCACGATGTGCCGCGTAAATCCCGTATTGCCCCCAGGAAAACTATGTCGAGCTAAGTTGTTACCTGAGCCATAAACGCGGTAGCGGCAGCCGGTGACCGCGTCAGGACCGGCTCCAATCGCCGCCGCCAGATGCGGCGTCACGAACATGCGGATAAACTCGAGGCTCAGGCCGTCGCGTTCCATCAGGACTTCTTCCGCCGTCATGGTGTCGTACCGCCGCAGCAACTCTTCGCTGTCGTGGGGAGGAGACTGGTGGTAGTCGATGACGATCTTGAGATATTTGGCGAAATCGGCCCGCATCGCCGGAGATAACGGCAAGCGATCGATATTCCTCCAGGGGTCGACCACCCACTCTCCCGGCAGCTTTCCGAACCTCTCTCCGAAGTAGAAACCGAAGTTCGGAGGCGGCGGCAAATTGCGGGCAAAGTGATAACTGGTGCGGCTCAGGGGCATGGCCGGGGGCGGGCCTCCCCACTCCTGGTACTTGAATTGGCCCGGGTCCACGCCGATGCGCGTGTAGAAGTCCCCCACCAGCTTGGTCTTGGTCGGAACCCAGAACCAGTTCGAACCCTGGGGCGCCATGAGCCGCTGACCATCGACGATGAACTCATTTCGCCGCGCCTGGCCACCGAAAATCGGATGGTTTTCCAGCACCAGGCAGGTTTGCCGGGAGGGCGCCGAGTCTTTGAAATAGAGGGCGGCGGCCAGCCCGCTAATACCTCCCCCCACCACGACGAGGTCAAAAATCTCGCCCGTATCGGTTACGTCCGCCGTGGGAGAATCGAATGCGCCGTCCCGCACGGCATGCGCGGCGAGCATTACCGCCTCCGTATTGCCGTTGGCGAGGGCATAATCACCCACGCCGGTGTATCCGCCCCAAGCAGGCGGAGGCTGCTGTGCCAGAAGCTCGAGCGGCGTTAGGGATTTGAAGAGCGCACTTCCCGCAGCGAGCAGGGTGGAGTTGAGAAAGTCACGGCGGCAAATACGGATATTCATTCCTAACGTGCGATCATTGTGGTTTTGGCCCATGGCCGAATCGGACAAACAGACCGAATGTCATAATCTACTGCCTGACTATTACGCTATTATTGGGTTGCCATAGCTGCGACAATTTCGCTTATAGCACGCTGATATGACGCGGTCAAGGACATAACGTCCGTTTGCTCCGCTAGGACTTGGTGACAGATTTTGCCGTCATAACGTGGCGCTTTGGAAGGGCGGGGCTTCAGCTCCGCCGCCTCGGGGAACCCGACGAGTCGGGCCTTTAGGCCCTGAAGCCACATTGCCTCAGGGGCTAAAGCCCCGCGCTTTCCCGGGAGCTTGACATCACTCCCCGCGGCAGTAAACTGATGCGTTAGTGTGGGGGCGGGCAGCGGCGGAAAAGTACCGCCAAAATCCAAGGAAGAGCAAAAGGTCACCGGAGGATCAATCATGAGATTGCTGACGTTCTCACGCATGGGTCTGCTCTTGGAGTGCGCACTGGCCGTAACGGTTGCGTATAGCGGCAACGCGCTTGGGGCAGGCCAGTCGAGCGGTGACCGGATCGTGCGAGTGGTTACTGTAAGTCAGGACGGGCTTGAATTCGGGAGCCATGACCTTTTGGAACCGACCATGGAACGCCTCAACCGAGCGGCCTCGTTCCACCCCGATATTGCCTGCCTGCCGGAACTTTTCAGCAATCGCGCTCCGGAGCAGGTTCCGGGAGTGGTCACGGCGCGGCTGGCGGCTTGGGCGCGCGAGCACTCGTCGTATGTCATTTTTGGCTTGAAAACGAAGCAAGGGGACTTGGTCTATAACTCCGCGATTCTGCTCGATCGCAAGGGTCAGGTGATCGGGCAATACAACAAAGCCCATCCCACCGAAGGGGAAATGAAGGAGAGAATAACGCCGGGCGGAGATGTGCTTCCGCCTGTTTTCACCACCGACTTCGGAGTGATCGGCATACAGATCTGTTTCGATGTGAATTGGCGCGACGCCTGGCGCCACCTGAAAGAACAAGGCGCCAAAATTGTGTTTTGGCCCTCCGCTTACCCGGCTGGACGCCAGATCCCGGCCCTGGCCTTGACCAATCAAATCTACGTCGTCTCTGCCGTCGAAGGCGGGGCTGCACATATCTATGACATCACTGGCGAGCCCTTGGCCACTTCCGGAAGGTATCAGGAATGGGCGGGGTCGGCGCTTCCGCTTGGTAAGCGGCTGTTTGAGGTTGACTATAACGCTCCGAAAGTTCAGGAAATTCAAAAGAAGTATGGATCGAGGGTTGAGGTCACCTGGTATCACGATAGCGATTGGGTCACAGTGGCGTCGCTCGATACAGATTTGAGTACGGAAGACCTTATCAAGGAGTATGGCTTAACCCTGCTGGATGATTACATTGCGAGGGCGACGAAGGAGCAAGACCAGGCAAGAGCCGCGGCGGAGCGCAAAGTGCAAGCTGCTAAATAACTTGCAGAAAGCGTCGCAGTTGTTTCAAAACCGCCTGGCAGAGGGGAGATTACTGAATGTTGCCCAAGCTCCCCGGCGACTGCTCGAGGACTCAGCCCCGCAGGGGCTGAATATCAGTAGCCGGGGGCAACGCCCCCGGAAACGACGCCCCCTCACCCCCTTCCCCCTCTCCCCGCCTGCGGGGAGAGGGGTGCCGAAGGCGGGGTGTGGGGCCTTGGTCCGGGGGTTTCACCCCCGGCTACTCATATTGTTCCCCTGCGGGGAGCACGGCTTCGCGCGCGGGCGCGCGTCCCCAAATCGTGTTCAATCCAAATTTCGATCAGATTTTCACAATAATCCGCTTCCTGTACATCAGTGTCAATATTCCCAGCCACAATGTCATCCAGAGAGCTGCGTACAGCTCCGATCCATTCGTGGGGCCGATCCAGGTCGCGAAAAACCTGGTAATCACCTCGGGCAACGGAACGCGCGTACCGTCCGCCAGATGAACCTTGATCAGCTCCAAGTTCGTCAAGGAATCGGTAGTGCCCGCCACTACCCAGAGGAAAAGTGAATTGACCCCGACAATGATAAAGGGCTTCGTCCACCAGGTGATTTTCCGCACGTCGGCCACATAGTAACAGCAACCCAGGATGACCATAGCCATCCCACACATGAAAACCACCATGGAACTGGTCCAGAGGTTCTGGTTGATGGGAATCCACACACTCCAGATCAAACCTAGAAGAAGTCCTGCGTTCCCCAACACGAGGAAGGTCCGGACTTTTTCCATCGCGGAGCGAGCCGAGCGCAGATACAATCCGGCCAGCACGCCGATCAACATGTTGGCCACGGCCGGAAACGTCCCCAACCAACCTTTTGGTTCCCAAATGTCGTTCCTCATTCCGAGATGGTGGGGTGTTAGATGGAGATCGACGTAGCTCACCCAGTTACCGGCCTTCCCCAAGGTTGGTACTGCTATGCCGGGGACGGGAACGAACTTCAGTAAAATGAAATAGAGCACCAGGATGGTCGCCGAAATAATCGCCAACCCGCGTGGTTTAACTTTCAGGTAAAGAATCCCGGCGAAGAAATAACACAGGCCAATTCTCTGGAGCGCGCCGAAAAGGCGGATATTCGACAGATGGTACCGGGTTCCCCCGTCCATGTAATTGTAATACCAGGTCATAAAAACCCCGACGGCGAAAAGTATCGCGGCCCGCTGAAGAATATGAACAAAGAGCTTCCCCTGGGAATCCCCGCGCGCCCGCCGCCCGGAAAACGAATACGGCATCGCCACGCCGACGATGAAGATGAAGAACGGGAAAATCAGATCCGCGATCGTCCAGCCGTGCCATTTGACGTGGGAAATTGGCGCATAGGTGAAACACTCGTCGCCGGGCATGTTCACCAGGACCATGGCGATAAGGGTTGCGCCGCGAAAGATGTCCAGGGAAAGCAATCGCTCTTTGGGCTTCGCGATTGGGAGTGATGCCGATCCAGTGCTGACCACCGGTCCTGGCGTGGTTACGCTGCTCATTTTTCTCCCCTTTTGATGAGAGGCGCGTCCTGACAATCCTCTTTAAGCCTAAGAATAACTGCTCTTCCATGTGCCGCCCCTGCTTCTCAGTTCCTTCGGATTCCGTCCATTATAAGCTTGTTATGCCTCTACCGTGCTCCTCGACCTTCACAGTGAATTGGACTTAGGCCCAGCACGTTCATTTCGACTCAAACAAATGTATTGACATTTTGCCCGATGTCGTGCATTTATCAGGTGTGATCAGTCGATTCGACTGTTGCGAACTTCTTCCTCGGTCGAAACGGCGATAGGGCGCATACACCATAAAAATTGCATTCGTCGGGGACCTGCTGTTGCTCCCCGGAACAGCCTTTTGTTGTTGGCCTCTCGGCATCAAGACGCATTGGGCTAGATAAACCAATTTCGTCGGAGGGCAAATGAGAAAGGGATTAGCTCTAGGTGGCTTGTACCTCTTTTTGTTCGCGGGTTTGAACCTGTGGGCCCAAACCGAAGCGGAAATCACTGGGACCGTCACGGATACCAGCGGGGCATCTGTCGTGGGAGCCAAAGTCACAGTAACCAACACGGGCACCCGCGGCACACGGCTCGCTACGTCCGACACTGCGGGAGTTTATGACGTGCCGGCGTTGGTGCCTGGGTTGTACGAAGTGTCGGTAGAGATGACGGGCTTCAAGACGGAGGTCCGATCCCACATCGAGTTGCAGGTTCAGGAAGCCGCCCGCATCGATTTCCAGCTCCAGGTTGGCCAAATCACCCAGAGGGTCGAGGTCGCGGCTTCCGCCGTGCAAGTGAACACCGAGAACGCCACGGTGGGTTCGGTCATTGAAAACGAACGCATTGTGGAGCTTCCCTTGGACGGCCGCAACTTCTTGCAATTGACCGCCCTCGACGCCAACGTGATGTACGGATATTCTCCGGACGTGGGTGCGGCCACCAGCCGTATGGGTGGCGAACGCGTCCAAATGGACATCTCCGTGGCAGGGGGCCGCCCGGAGTTTGACTATTACACTCTCGATGGAGTCACCAATACGGACGTAGCCTTCAACACTTACACCTTCCTGCCGTCCATTGACGCCATCCAGGAGTTCAAGATTCAGACCGGCGTCTTCCCGGCGGAATTCGGCCGCGGGACCGCCCAAATCAACGTATCCACGAAGCCCGGCACGAATGTCCTCCACGGGTCCCTCTTCGAATTCGTGCGAAACACCTCTACGGACGCGCAAGCCTATTGCTTCAGTGGGCCTTGCCCTCCCGGAGCCATCCTGCACCAGAATCAGTTTGGAGGGGTGGTGGGGGGGCCGGTGTACATCCCCCACGTGTTCGATGGCCGGAACAAGCTCTTCTTCATGTTCAATTATGAGGGCTTCCGGACAAGCCAGCAACAGACCGAATCGGGCATTGTAATGACTCCAGCGGAGCGCCAGGGGGATTTCAGTTATTACGCGAATTCCGCTCCACTCTATGATCCCGCCACGCGCGTGGTGAATACAGCGCCCGTTACCATCGGCGGGACGACTTATCCGGCCGGTACTGCTGTCACCAGCGTCCAGACGTTTGCCAGCGAATGCGGTGGGAATAATGTAATTCCCAACGGGACAAATTGCCCGGGAATGCCCTCGCGCATCGATCCCTTTGCTGCCAAGCTCCTGGCTTTCGAGCCCCTGCCCACCAACACCGCGGCGCTTCCTGGTCAACTCAATTTGTTTGACTCCTTCCCGTCCACCCAGGTGAACAACCAATATACATTCCGGGGGGATTTCAACCAGAACGCCAATTCCACCTGGTTTGGCCGCTGGAGCCAGACCGGCGAGGTAGGCGCAATCATCCAGAGCGCGATTCCCCAATCGAACAATAGCCTCGCTACCCACGCCTATCAATTCGTGCTGTCGAACGTGTACACCATCAGTCCCACCCTGGTGAACGATTTCCGGTTTGGTTACAACCGGCTCATCAACGGCATCCTGCAACACGACGCCTACACGGGGGTCAATGAAGTAGGGGCGCTGGGAGGCTTTGCCGGAGTCGCCGTTCCCTATCCCGCAATCTACGGCGTTCCGAGCATCGGGCCCGTCGATGTGTCGAGCTGGGGCGATTGCTGCGGGATCCCCTTCCTGATCCAGGACAACACCTTTCAGTGGGCTGACACGGTGGCGAAAGTGCACGGGAAACACTCCATCCGGTTCGGCGTGGACATTCGCCGTGACCAATTCAACTCGGCGGGCAACGACTTCTCTCGTGGTGCGTTCAGCTACCGCACTGAAGGACCCACCTCCAGCGGTCCGCCGAATTTCGTCGGAGGAGTTGGCTCGGCGGCCTACCTGTTGGGTTTACAGACGGCGCTCTGCTCCGCCCAGGGCCTGGCGCACACGGAACTGCGGAACACCTCACAAGCCTACTTTATTGATGACACTTGGAAGGTCAGCAGGAATCTCACCATCAGCATGGGGTTGCGCTATGAGTATGTTGACCCCTATGTGGAAAAGCACAACGACGACTCGAATGTCTGGTTCCCTCCCGCCAACCAGACCGTGATCGGCGTCAATCCCGTGACAGGAGGGAGCGTAACAGGCGTGCCCGAGACGGATGTCGCGGTGGAGGTTCGCGCGGGGAAGGGAGATTTCTACCAGAACATTCCGGCGAATTTTCAATTTGGCGGGGGCCTGCTCACTGCCCGAACGAGTGATGTACCCTGCATGAAGAAAGCCTTGTACTGCGTTTGGAAGACGGATTTTGCTCCCCGCCTCGGGATTGCCTATAGCGCCTCTCCCAATTGGGTGATCCGGGCAGGCGCCGGCATATTCTATTCGCAGGACATGGCGAACTACTTTTTTGATGAAGGGCGAAACCTGGCGGCGCGCCGCCAGACGACGACGGATGCTGCGGTCCCCGACCTCAGCTTCGAACAACCCTTAGGGTCCGCCGGGGGGCAATTTGTGAAGAATCCCTTCACGCTGGCGGAGGGTCCCAACATGCATACCCCTTACATTTACCAGTACCTGTTGGACGTGCAGCGGCAGCTCACTCCCAATACGATGCTCACGGTAGGGTACATGGGGAACATGGGCCACTCTCTGTGGAAATTAATCGATCAAAACGATCCCGAGGTCCCTGCCCCCGGCCCTATAACACCCCGGAGGCCATACCCAACCTTTGGGGTGATCCAGGGGGATGAACCCTTTGTTAGTGGAGCCTACAACGCGTTATCGGTCCGACTATCCAAGAAGACCTCGCATGGTCTGAGCCTGAACCAGGTCTACACCTGGAGCCGGGACATCGATGATGGGAGCGCCGTTCGGGAACACGCGAATGACAGCCTTTTCCCGCAAAATCCCTATGATCTGAATGCCGATCGTGGCTTATCGAATCTCCATATCGAGCACCGGGCTGTCACATCGTTCGTTTATGATTTGCCGGCGGGCAAGGGCCACGCATTTTTGAACCAGGGTGGTGTGGCCAATGCCATTCTGGGCGGCTGGCAACTGGGGGGAATTCTCACCTTGCAGACCGGGTTCCCCGTCGACATTCTCACGGATACCGACGAGGTAAATAACGGAGAAGGGGGTTACGATCGTCCCAACTACACCGGGGCGCCCCTGCTGCCAGCTAACCGGACCATTAATGAATGGCTCAACCCCGCCGCCTACGCGGATAGTACCTGTCTTTGCTACGGAAACGTGGGGCGAAATACTGTGATCGGACCGTGGTTCGGCACCATGGACATGAACATCATGAAGCGGTTTGTGTTCCACGAGGGAACGTACCTGCAAATTCGTTTTGAAGGCTTCAACGTTACCAATCACCCGAATTTCGGGGCTCCCACGGCGGATATCTCGGCCACGAACTTTGGGGAGATCACCAGCACCTACGGCAACATGCGACAGCTTCAGTTGGGGCTGAAATTCGTGTATTGACCCTGGGGAGTCCGCCACGGCGGAAGAATTCTGGAGGTGCACCTCGATAAAGTTCGCCACCAGATTCAGCCCATCGTAAGATAGATGTTTGGGGAGCAAGGCTCGGCTGGAACCGCAGCGCCTTGCTCCCGGCTTTCAAGTGTATCTTACCTCTTCAACCGGCGGCCTTCAGGCGAGCAGGAAGATGGGTGCATCCAAGCCACGGACGGCGATCGCTCTTTCATACCTGATACTGACCACGGCTCTTTTTGCCAAGCCACCCGGGGGGAAACCGGCGGGGGCCGCGCATCCGGGGGCTGCGAGTTGGCGCCTCAAGGGAGACGGAGTAGTCTGCTGTCCGTGCCGGGTTCCGTGTCCCTGCCGTATGAATGCCAAGCCTAGCTTCGCTCATTGCGAGGCCACCCTCTTCCTTCGGATCAAGCAAGGCCACTACGGGGACGTGAATCTGGATGGCATGAACCTGGTGAGTAGTGGCGGAATGTGCGCCATCGATTACCAACTGGTCGACGCCGTTTACTTCAGCTCGTCCGACAGCCCGGAGCGGCAGGCTGCCTTCATAGCGCTGAAATCCTCCTTCTTTTCGGTCCCTCCGGGGGACCCGCATGCGCGAGTTGTCACCCTTAACGCGCAAGTTACCGATGAGCACCTTTTCAAGGTTTCAATCCCCGGCATCCTGGAAATAGTGGTAGATCTCAATTGGGGTCTTTCCGCGCCACCCTTCCCCATGGTGGCGGCTCCCGACCATTTCGCCAACCAGCTCCAGTATGTACAGAACATCCGCTACAGCGTGCACGACCCCGAGGCAGGGTTGGATTTCGACTACAGCCGTCGCCAGGCGAATTACCGGGTGGTGGACTTGACGGACGAGCAATACCAGACGAAGTCGATGCTCATCCAATATGCCGACTACAGCGGGTGGTACTCGCCCGGCCAAATGGTGTTGATCAAAGCTCAGCATCTGCAAATTCCCGACCCCGTTGCCCTGCGCGAACAAGCCATCCGCCTAAAAGGCGCACGGGGTTCGCCATGACGAGGGCGAGGGGAACCTGCATCCTCTTTCTCCTGGGCCTTGGGGTTCTACTTTCCCCCGGACATCGGACGCAGGCTCAAACTCAGACCAATGATGACCTTCGGCAGCGCGCCAATCGGGCCATGCAAGCCCGGGACTACGCGGCCGCCCGGCAAGCCCTTCTTCGCTTAGTCGAGCGCGAGCCTTCCGCCGACAATTACAATCACCTGGCGACGGCGGAAGCGGCCGGCGGGCAAGGCAACTTGGCTATCGCCCACCTCCAGAAGTCCATTCAATTGGGGAATCGGACCTCCAGCTCTTACTACAATCTCGGCGTCCTGGAGATCCAGGAGAATCAGTTCGATGCCGCTAAAGTGGCGTTCCAGCATGCCGTTGATCTGGACCCCAAACACGCTCCTGCCCGTTTTGGCTTGGGTACGGCGCTACTGTCGTCCGGTCATCCCCGTGAAGCTGCCGAAGTGATGCAGAAAACGCTGGAGCAGACGCCCCCCGAGGAGCGTTTTTGGGTGCTTCTGGTGAGTGCTCAGTTTGCCACGGGCGATTCCAAGACGGCTCTCGCTTCCACCAGAAACGCCGTAGAGAATTTCCCTGAGGACGCACCGTTGGACGTGACCCTGGCGACCACTTGCCTCCGTTATCGAGCCGTGCAAAGAGCGCGGGAACTGCTTGAAGACGCCAACGAGTCGATGCCCAATAATCCGGAAACGGCCCTCCTGCTCGCCAGGGCGTCTTTGCTGGCCGGGGAACCCATCGAATCCTTGGCCGTTCTCCAGGGCATGGCCCCGGCTGACCGGAAAGGCACGGAGCGGCTAGTGTTGATGGGGGAGACCCGGGCGTTGCTGGGTGATTTGAAATCAGCCGAAGACGACCTGCGACTCGCTCTCAACGATGCGCCCCGTGACCCGGAGTGCCTGGCGGCATACGCCTGGTTACAAAACTTCCAGGGCCACTATGAAGCCGCCGTCACTACCCTCGCGAAAGCTCGTTCTATATTGCCCCGAGCACCGTGGGTGCCCTACCGGATGGGGGCGAGTTACTTGTTTCTGGGGAAACTTGGACAAGCTGAAAATGCCTGCCAACAGGCGCTGCAACTTGACCCGAAGTATTCGCCCGCTTACATGCTTCGTGGGATGGTCAAGATAAATGAGAAGCATTATCGGGATGCCACAATCGATTTCACCAAAGCGGTCGATTTGGCCCCTGACAACCCCTTTTACCATCGCCAGCTCGGGATCGCTCTTTACCACAGCGGGAAGATGGCCTTGGCCGGTGAGCAGTTCGGCTTGGCCGTGCAGGGCGACCCTAAGGATGCGGCCACTTATTATTGGCGGGCCAAATCGCTCCAAGCTCAGGGTGAGAAGGAAAAGGCAATTGCAGACCTCAACGCCGTGATCGGGCTCGAGCCAGATTATGGCGACGCCTATACGGAACTTGCCCGGATTTATTCAGAGACCGGCCAGGCTTCACGGGCGGCGGAGGTGCTGGCTCAGCAGAAGAAGCTTGGCGCATCCTCCCAATCCTCGGGAGACAATACCCTTCTGCGGACACTCCCTGACGCCACGCGCTAACAGGTTGCGGAAAAATCCCCGAGGGCTGTCATCCTGAACGGGGCGAAGGATCTGCATTTGCTTGTTTTCAAGGGGATACTGCAGATGCTTCGCTCCGCTCAGCATGACAGATGGTTTCTTCCGCAGCCTGCTAAGTCATCAGCGCCATAACAGTCCCCGGTCGATGCCGTACGCTATTGCCCGCGGTGATCCGTCAGGAGTAAGCAATGCGGTCCCTTTCAATTTGCCTTCTCTCCACCCTCATGTTCGGTCTCGGCGCACGGGCTCAGAAAACCAAGGTGGAAGTTAACTTCGCCGGGATCGAGCTCGTTGAGAACGACCGAGGATGGGAGGTAAAAGAGACGCGTGATTCTGTCTTCACCAACTCCCCTCTCGAGAGAGGAGATATTATTCTCAAGGTTGCCGGGCAAGGCGTCGCCCAGCTTGGACCGCTGTCCATCCCCCCTTTGCTCGAATATGCACAGATTAAAGACGTCGGCGTGGTGGTCGAGAGGGCAGGGCAGGAAAAGGAGCTCTCTTTCCACCCTCCGTCGGCTCCCGGTTCGGAGGGGAGCCGACGGGAAACATCGGCCATGGGCGCCACTTTCCGATCCGTGGAAGACACCGGGAGAATTCTCATCACCGAAGTGCTGCCCGGCAGCCCCGCCGAACGCGCAGGATTGAAAAGCGACGATGAGCTCCTCGCCGTGGGGGACAATGCCGTGGGAGAAATGACGTTAGCACAACTCGCGGACTTCTTTTCCAAGCCTGGCGATTCGGGCGAGCGCATACGCGTGCGGCGTGGAAGTCATGAACTTGATGCCACCTTGAAGCCGGTTTATTCCGGGCAACTCTTACAGTCTCCAGGGGCAGAGAAAATGCCTTTCCCGCTCCACGCACGCGGAGAGCAGGCGCCAGCCTTCAGTTTGCCCGACTTGAGGGGTAAGAGCGTGGCGCTCAATAATTTTCGGGGTAAACCTGTACTCCTCACATTCTGGGCCAGTTGGTGCCGTCTATGCGTTGCCGAGGCTGACCTTTTTGACAGATTAAATCGGGAAATGGGGACTAGACTCGTCGTTCTTGGGCTTGATGTCGATGATGATCCCGAAGAATTGCAGCACTTCCTCAAAAACCGGCCTGTTTCATACCCCATCTTGATCGCGGGTGATTTTCCCAGTCCAATTCCCATAACTTATGACTTGGTGGGGACTCTGCCACTGACGGTCATTATCGATCCCGACGGTTATATCCGCTACTTGCAGGCCGGCTATTCGCCGCGCGGCCTATTGGAATCCAGGGTTCGTTCCTTGGTGGCTCAAACCAACGGGAACTAAATCTCCGCAATCGTCTCCACGATCGCATCACCACGCTCGAAAGGTTCGGTGCGAAATTCCACGCCTAGTCCGGGCCCCTCGGGCGCCGTTACGTAGCCATCCTGGGGAACCGGCACGTTTTTGATGAAGTAGGGGTATTGGAAATTATAGAAATGGTAGCAACTTTCCATAATCCAGAGGTTCTTGACGGCGGTGGCGGTGTGGATCGACGAAAACCACAGGAGCGGTCCACCGCATGTGTGGGGGGCTGTGGGAATGTAGTAGGAGTCCGCGAGGTCGGAAATCTTCTTCGCTTCGGAGATGCCGCCGCACCAGGTGACGTCGTACATCACGATACTGGCGGCCTTCCTATCGAGTACTTCCCGGAACTGATAACGCGTGGACAGCCGTTCGCTCACGGTGATGGGAACGGAAGTTGAACTCCTCAGGACCGCGTAGGATTCCATGTTGCCCTGGTACAGCGGATCCTCCAGCCACATAATCTTGTACGGCTCGAGCGAGTGGGCAATACGCAGCGCGGCGGTCAGATTCCATTGCGCGTTCACGTCGATGGCAATCTCCATGTCGTCGCCGAATTTGTCACGAATCACTTTGATCGGCTCGAGCGCCTTGTCGATCTCCATGGGAGAGATGTAGGTGCCTCCGCTGCGATGGCCGACCGGGTCAAAGGGATAGAACTTGACGGCCTTGATTCCGCGGCCGCGCAGGAACGTACAAACCTTCTCCGCATCCGTATCCATCTGCCAATTGTTAATCGTCCAGCCGCGCGTATAGGTGTTATAAACGCGTATCTTCTCGTGAGCTTTTCCGCCTAACAGGCGATAAACGGGCGCTCCGAGCGATTTACCCAGGATGTCCCACTGCGCGATGTTGATGGCGGAAAGGACTCGCATCTCCGCGCCGCCGATGACATTAAAGGCCGTGCGATCATAAATCGCATACCAGATGCGCTCGATGTCGCGCGGGTCGCTTCCCAAAAGTCCGGCGGCTGAACCGTCCCCATCCGCCACGATATCCCGCAGCGTGCCAATCTGGCCATCCGTGTACGGATACGTCTCGCCAACTCCAACGATGCCGGTATTGGTGTGGAGCCGTATCCACATCCATGGGGGAGCTTCGCCATCAATCGTCAGACCTTTGCGGAATCTCACGGCTTCAACCTTGGTAATCTTCATGGGCTCCAGGTCGTTGATCGCCGCAGCGGTTGCGGGTGGCATGAGGCCGAGGGCGGGACTTGCGCTTCCCACAGCCCCTAATGCTCCCAGGCCTGCAGCCTTCAGAAAATTCCTTCGTTCAAGATGCTTCGGCATGGTTGATTTCTCCCCTCGGTTAAGGATCGGTTCGAAAACGGAAGCTATGCAATCCCCACCTTTTCCAGTGGCTTCTCCCGACATGGTAGCACACCTCGCCCCTCGGTCTGCGGTTGCCGCCGGCGCATCGACCATGAGAAAATCTCACGGTCAAGGGAGAAACCATCCAATGAACAGACGGGAATTTCTTGGCAGCAGCGCCATTCTAGTATCGGGGATCGGCGGGGGCGCCGCAGGGGGGCACCAACCTCTCGGTGAGGCCCGAGTGTTGCTCTTTGATAGTCCGGACATGCCGGATCTCTCCGTGCTGCTCGGCAATCGCCCGGCGGTGATCAGCCCGGGCCGCGAGGGAGAGGCCACCCTCTTGGCGCCGGACTCTGAAGTGAGGCTACAGGCGAGCTTTTCGCGAGAGGGCCCATTCGAATTCTGGCGCATACGGCCTGTGCCCGGCTCATTTCTGGCGGCGGAGGAGCTGAAGCTGGTGTGGGGATTTCCCATGCAGTACAACGAGTCGATGACTCTTGACGCCGACGCGCTGGAAGGCCATCCCCTCTACCTGCCGGATGGCATCACCATCCCGCCCGCGCATTATCTGAACTGGGGAACGCTGTTCTACAACCGCGAACGTAATCTGGCGATCGGCACCCGCCTCGGTGGCGCGACGCCCGCGGCCAGCCGATGGGGCGCGCGCACCGGCCCCACCGGTCCAACTCAACTGCACATCTGGACGGAGACCGGCTCGCCGGATCTGGAGGTCTCGATCTTCACGTGGCATCCCGCGGACCAGCGCCTCTGGTGGGCGGAGTGGTATCAGGACGAAGAGCGTCGCGAGCCGGGCACGCATCGGACGTTGTTCCCGGTGTTGAGCCCGCTTCACATAAGCTGGGTGCCGGGAGAGCGGCAGACAATTCAGATCGTGCCCAGTCCCAGCGAGCGAGACCGCGCCATGGTTTGGTCGCTGGTCGACGATGTCTCCGGCGAAGTGGTCGCCGAGCGCCGCTTCACCTACCAGTTGCCGGTCACAAATCTTACCGTCGAGGTCGGGCAGTGGCCGACGGGATTGTATCGTGCCGTGGTGACGCCGGCGGGCGAGAAGGTAGACGGCGCCGCCCGCCGGCTCAGCCAGAAAATGACGAACCTGATTGTGCGGCCCGCGCAGTGCTCGCATCAGGTTCTGTTTGTGGCCCCAACCGACATGTGGCGCGCTTACGCGAGTAACGGCGGCCACGCCATGACGTCCTGGCGGGAATCCTGGCATTACGATAGCGTCGGCTACTCGCCTACCGTGCTCAACACGCGGTTCCGCCGCAGCAATCACTACTATTACGGCCTCTACGAGCGCTGGTCCGACATCAAACACTACCGGTACCTGCGCGACCTGGCGCGGCAGGAAGGCTTCACGATCGATTATTGCACGCAGGACGACATTGCCGGCGGGCGGGTGCGCCTTGACGATTATCGGCTGGTGCTGCTGGGCAATCACGCCGAATTCACCACGCTCCCCTGCTTCCTGAGTTTTCGCGACTACCTGGCCCGCGGCGGTGCGGTGATGGTCCACGGCGGGGACTCGTTCGCGGTGATCGTGGAATATCTGCCCAGCTTGGAAGAGCCTCGTTATATCTGGCAGCGGGAGCACGTCTGGATGCACCTGACCTATTCCGACGAGGATTTCCAGCCGCCCGAACTACTGCCGCTCGATGCCGCCGCCGATACGCCCATTACACATCCCGAGGCCGGCGGTGCAGTCGATTATCTGAACGTCTTTCACGTGAGCGTCGCGCATTGGCCCCCCTCCGAGCGTGCCGTTGTCTCGAACGTGGACCATCCCATCGTGCGCGGCCTGGGATTGAAGCTCGGGGACCTCGTGCCGGGCCGCTGGGCGGGCGAAGCCGATATGATCTACGAGCCGGCAGCGTGGGATGTTCTGGCTCGATCCGTAGAGGCCACCACCGAGCCGGCAGAGAATTTTCTGGAGCGAGTCAAGCAGCCTCCGTTCCATCGCCCCGGTCTTTCCGTGCACAAGAACCTGAGGCTAGCCGTGATTTCCGGAGAGAATTTCACCGGAATCCTGGACGATCCGGCCAACACGATTTTCCGTTCGCTCTACGCGCGAACTGTGCACTACTTTCTCGACGCTGCGCCGCTCCCGGAAGACGCCCAGGCTTTGCGCCCGGTTGGCGACGGAGCCGAGTTCGCCCTATCCGTGCCGGCGACCGTTCAGGCGATTCGATATGAGCTCCCCGAGTTTATCGATTTTTCGGATACGGCCTGGTTCCGCAAGCCGTGGCCGTATGCGCATTACCTGGTGGAAGGTTCGGAGGACGGGAGCGCGTGGACGGTACTCGCGGACCGTCGCCATGGTCCGTGGCGCGGTTTGCAGACCGACCGGTTCGCCCCGCGCAGACTGTCGCGAGTACGGATCTCTGGCACGCTGTCGAACGGCGAGAAGGTTCGGGTTAATGGCGTTCGACTCTTCAGGAGCGGGATTGACGGCTTCCACCCTGACCGCAGACCTCAACTTTAGGTCCGCGCTACCTTGCTCAGCGACATTTTGTGCTTGTCCTTTGTTTTCATAGACATTCTCGCTTTGTTCCGTCGAATTCAAGTCATGCAGTTGAGAGTCGAGAGTTGAGAGTCGAAGAGTGACGACCCGTAGGCATCCTCTTGCGTGACCTCTTGATATGGCTTCACAAACTCCTCGACTTTTCAACTTCTCAACTCCTCGACTGTTTGTTTTCATAGACATTCTCGCTTTGTTCCGTCGAATTCATGTCGAGGAGTCGAGAGTCGAGGGTTAAGGAGTGGCAACTCATCACCGTCCGACCCGACCTCTTGCATTGGTCCCACAACTCCTCGACTTCTCGACTTCTCAACTACTCGACTGTTTGTTTTCATAGACATTCTCGCTTTGTTCCGTCGAATTCCAGTCGAGGAGTCGAGAGTTGAGAGTCGAGGAGTGACAAACTATCGGCATCCCACCGCTTGACTTCCCGGTTCGGCTTCACGACTCCTCAACTTCTCGACTTCTCAACTACTCGACTGTTTGTTTTCATAGACATTCTCGCTTTGTTCCGTCGAATTCCAGTCGAGGAGTCGAGAGTTGAGAGTCGAGGAGTGACAAACTATCGGCATCCCACCGCTTGACTTCCCGGTTCGGCTTCACGACTCCTCAACTTCTCGACTTCTCAACTGCTCGACTGCCCACTGCCGATCTGCCCACCTGCCTACCTGCCCTTGCTCTTGCACTCCTCGACTCCTCGACTGTACTTGCAGGGGTCGGCGGTTGGCTTCCCAACTCCTCGACTCTTTGACTTCTCGACTTCTCGACTGTACTCTCTGGCATAGCGTACCCGGCGGGCCCTGAGCGACTTGTCCAACCTTACTCAAGAATTATAGCCTATAATGCCACCGTTGTCAAGTGCTAACAGAGTTAACCACCCCGATGGCACCTCGGCCGGCGTAGGATCGGTTGCTTGGAGTCTGCGCCGGCCAGCCGAAAGGAATTCTGCTCATGGATCGGTCATCCGGTGTAGAATCGACCGCTCTATAGCTTGAAAGACAACCCCGCATTGAGGTGGACCCGCCATGGAACGCTCGGCAGATTCGCGAAGTCAGCCATCTCTGGACGAAATCGTTACTCGCAGCGCGGCGGCAATTGCCGACCAGATTCGGGGGGCGGCGGCGCTGGCCAAGTCGGAAATGGACCTGCAAATCGACGTGGCCGCCGCACTCAAGAAATTTGCCGGCGACGCCAAGATCAGCCTGGAAGGCCACCACAACGTCACGATTGCGACGGGGCGTCCCGATTCTGTTTATGGCAGTGTGATTGTCGAATACAAAGAGCCCGGCAAGCTTTCACCCAACAAGGACGCGGCCCCCAACAAGGCAGTGATTGATCAGCTCAAGCAGCGCTTTTACGACATGCGCCGGGAAGAACACCGCCAATGGAACAGCATGTTCGGTGTGGGGACGGACGGGAAGTATTTCATCTTTCTCCGCTTCCGCGACGATAAGTGGACGGACCAGGAGCCCCTGGAAGTCAACCGCTACTCTACCGAGCGATTCCTTTGGGCGCTCTACAACCTGGGCCAAAAGGGCAAGCCCTACCAGCCGGAATATCTGAATGGCGATTTCGGGTCTGAGAGCCAGACGGCACAGGAGGGCGTGCGTGCCCTTTATGAAGAGCGGGTAAGGCAGAGATTTGCGGGGAGCGCATTAATTTGCGGCACTCGTAAACGACCTCCATTGTCGGCAGCGAGCAAGGGTTATAATCGCCCCCGATCAGCAGATGCGTGCATGAGGCTAGGAGAAAGGCAATTGGGAATTGCACCGGAAGGCAAAATTGCCCGGAGTACTCCCGCTGGGCACGGGATAACTCTGCTACCCGCTTGCCCTGTCATACCAGCTCTGGGTTAATTGCCACAGAACCACGCGTGAGGAGGTCCGACATGAAGGCTGCCGAGACAAAGCTTCAACCCATCATTGAAGGCACCAAGCAATATGTTGTCCCGCTATTTCAGCGTCCTTATAGCTGGGAAACGAAACACTGGAACATATTGTGGGAGGATCTTTTGCAGGTGTGCGGAGAAAAACAGCGCCCCACACACTTCATGGGTTCTATCGTCACGATGCCATTCCAGTCAGTCCCCGAAGGCGTTTCAAAATTCCTTTTAATTGACGGACAGCAAAGGCTGATTACTATCTTTCTCCTCCTCTCATTGTTACGAGACAAAGCCAAAGTGCAGTCGGGTCCGGAGCTTGCTCGGGAAATCGAACAAATGCTGCTTATTAATCCATTCAAGAGGGGCAACGACACATATAAGCTCCTGCCAACACAGACCCAGCGCGACCGGGAGGCGTTCACGCGAATCATCCAAGGTGAACCGGACGCTCAGGAGAGTCAGATTTTGCGAGCATACAAATTTTTCGATAAACAGTTGCGCCTACAACCTGGGCTCGACCTCGAAACCCTCAAGAATGCCATAGTGAACAAGTTATCGGTAGTCAGTATCGTGTTGGACAAGGAAGACAATGCTTTCCTCATATTTGAAAGCCTAAACGCAAAAGGCCAGCCACTTTCTCAAGGTGATCTTATTCGTAATTACTTCCTGATGCGAATCCACGTTGATCGGCAGGAAAAGCTGTATGAGGACAACTGGCAACCTATGCAGGAGCGCCTGGGGAAGGACCTGACGCCGTTTATCCGCCACTTTCTGATGCGAGATGGGTCCGTAATTCGAGAAGGTGATGTGTACTTCGCCCTGAAGCAACAAGCAGATGGCAAATCGCAGGATGAGGTAGTCGCGTATCTTGAAGAGATCGCGAACTTCTCAAAGTATTACGCGAGGCTGATTGACCCGGAAAAAGAGCCGAGCACTATGCTTCGGAGAGGATTACGCCGACTAAACCAGATCGAAGTCACGACCGCGTATCCCTTCTTGTTGAATGTCTACCACGATTACGCGGCGGATAGAACTAGCGAACCTGAATTCGTTGCAATCGTGGAACTGCTAGAGAATTTCATGATACGCCGGTTCATCTGCGGAGTGCCGACACACGGACTGAACAAGTATTACCCCTCCCTTTACGAACAAGCGAGACAGAATGCTTCGCTGCTTGACGGTGTGAGAGACGCACTGAAGACCCAAAGCTACCCTAGAGACTCTGAGTTTCGTGAGCGGCTGATGGCAACCAAAGTATACGGGGGTGACCGCTACAACAAAGCTAAACTAATCCTGGAGACTTTGGAGGAGTCCTTCGAACACAGGGAACCCACTTCGTTCACCAATATGACGGTTGAGCATGTGATGCCACAGACGTTAACTGATTGGTGGAGAGCACACCTAGGTGAGGACTGCGAGACGATTCACGAGCTGCTCGTCCATACTTTGGGAAACCTTACGTTGTCGGGTTACAACGCCGAACTCTCAAATAGCGAATTCTCGCAAAAGCAAAACTTACTCCGCGACAGCCATTTGGAACTGAACAAATACTTCGGGACTGTAAGGGAATGGAATGAATCGGCCATTCGCAAGCGGGCAGAGGAACTGGCTAAGAGGGCGATGGACATTTGGGGCTTTTTCGGCACGGCGCAGGAAGAGGGTGTTCCTTCTCCTCAGGATGTTACGGGAACGAGTCCTGCGGCTGTATTCATATTAGGGGAACGGATTCCTGTCTCGTATTGGCGAGAGGTGCTTCAAAAAACGATGGAAACCATAGCCGAACTTGATGAGGAGAAATTCGAGGAACTGCTAGAGGAGTTTCCAAAATTCGTTAGCCGAAGCGATGCGAGTTTGCGCAAGAGTCGCAAAATGAAAAACGGTGCGTTCATCGAAACGAACTTGTCGGCGAATGCTATATATAAGTTCTGCCTCCAAGCTACAAGCTCGATCGGGCTGACGCTGTCAGATTGGCGCATCGAACTAAAGGAAGGAGCCGCCAGCAGGACAACTGAGGGTGACAACGTCGAGGCGGAGTAAGAAGGTCGAGCCTTGCAACTGAGTGTGCTTTCCAAGAACGGGATTCCCGTGCGGCTCAGCGATGAGCGCTGGGCGCACATCACCGAAGAACATTGCGAACTGGCGGGCCTGCGGCAGGAAGTGATGGAAGCCATCGCCCAGCCCGAGCGCGTGCTGGCGGGCGGCGCGGGTGAGTTGCTGGCTTTGCGCGAGACGGAGCCCGGCAAATGGCTGGTTGCAGTCTACCGGGAATTCAAGGATGATGGATTTGTGATCACGGCTTTTTTGACCCGTCGCAGGGCCGCGCTCGAGAGGAGAAGACAACTTTGGCCGTAACCGAGATTCAGGAATACTTGAAGCTGCTGCCTCGCGTGAAGCAGTCCCCCGAGGGGTCGGTGTGGCTGTCGTACGACCGGGAAGCCGACACACTGTACGTGAATTACAAGAAGCCCAGCTTCGCCACGGACAGCGAACTCACGGAGGACGATGTGATCGTGCGCTACGCCGGCGATGAGGTCGTGGGATTCACCGTGCTGCACGCCAGCCAACGCGTGTGAGACGCTCGTGAGGGTTACCTACGGCCGCGACACGGACAGCGTGACAATCGTGACGAAGGGGAACGCGTGATACGCATCAGCTACGACGGCGAAGTGGACGCGCTCTATATTCGTTTGCTGGAGGGCGAATACCAGTGCCGAACGCTGCGGCTGACTGACGAAGTGGGCTTGAACATCGGCCCTGGCGAAGAACTAGTGGGCATCGAGGTCCTGGACGCCAAGGACGTGCTGGGCAAGGGCTCGCTTCCGACCGTCGTCCTGGATAACGTTCTCGCCGTGGAGGGCGGAACTTAACCAAAATTGTGGCGAGCCCAACTGGTGTCAATCACAAAACGGCTACCGTCGAACTCGGCACGCACGTGCGCAGCCTGAACTCCATGTACCGGGATTACGGGGTCGGCAAGGTCTACAAGGTCCGGGACGGTCTCTGCAAGGTTGAATTCAACCCCTCAGTTTTTTCTCTCCCGCCTTTCCGCTCGGAAAACTTCATTCTGAGCCTGGACGAAGTGGAGGTTTGTCCCACGCCGTTGGAACGGGCGAAGGCGGGCCAATGGGAGGAAGCCTGGAAATTCGACCTGCGGCAGATGGCGGCGCGCTTCCTGACCACGAACAAGGGCGGGCAACTCTCCAACGCCCGCACGGAGATTCTGCCTCACCAAATCTTCACGGCCTACACCGTGGTTTCCAGTCCCCGGCGGCGCTTCATGCTGGCTGACGAAGTGGGCCTGGGCAAGACCATCGAAGCGGGCATGGTTTGGCAGGCGCTCTTTCAGCGCGGTTACGCCAATCGAACGCTCATCATTACGCCGGCAGGACTGACCCGCCAGTGGCAGGAAGAATTCAAGGACAAGTTTCAGTCCGAACCTCCCTTTGAGATTTTCGGCCTCGACTTCACGGCCACCAACCCGCGCGTCTGGGACCTGCGCGCCCGCGCCATCGCCTCGCTCGACCGCCTGAAGCGCAAGGAGCACAAGCGCATCTTGCTCGAAAACCGCCCCTGGGACCTGATCATCTTTGACGAGGCGCACCGGCTGAGCGCCAAGGAATACGGGAGAAAAACCGACCGGACGCAGAACTATCAACTGGCGGAAGCCCTGCGTGGTTACACGGACGCTTTGCTGCTGCTCACCGGCACGCCCCACTCGGGCGATCCCGACCACAGCCGCTTTATGAACCTGGTGCGGCTGCTTGAACCCAAGGCGGATTTTTCCACACTCACGGACCAGCCCCTCTTCCGCGAACCCGGCGCGGTGCCCTATTCCAAGCTGATTCTGCGCACGCCGAAGCTGCGGGTGACGGACGCCGAAGGGAAGGTGGTCTTCAAGGGACGCATGACTCATCCCTTGCCCTTCGCCATGTATCCCGACGAAAAGGAGTTTTACACGCGCCGTCGAGGACTACATCCGCACGGGCTACAACTCGATTGAAAAAATTGAAGACCCCATGCACAAGCGCGCCGTGGGATTCATCCTGACCACTTTCCAGAAGTTGAATGCCAGCTCGTTCCAGGCCATCAAGGCGGCGCTGGAAGGACGCCTGGCGCGCCTGGGGAAAAAGCTGGAAGAATTCCCGGAAGAGGAGGAAGAGGCCCGCGATGTGCGCTTCCAGGGCGAACTTGACGAAAAGGACGTGGTGCTGAAGACCGACCGCGAGATCCTGAAGGACGAAATCAAGACGCTAACCAAGCTCCTGGCCATCCCGGTGACGCGGGAAAAGAAAATCGACAGCCTGCGCGAGCTGCTGAAGAAGATTGACACGGAAACGCCGGGGGCCAAGGTGCTGATCTTCACCGAATACCGCCGTACCCAGGAATTCCTCGAAGAGCGCCTGGAAAAGTGGTACGGCCCGAAGACCGTGGTCCTGATTAACGGTGGGATGGAACTGGAGGGCAAGACGCTGGACGCGGAAAGCAAGCGTCGCAGCCAGCGCGTCTTCCGGGAAGAGCCCTCCGTGCGGTTCCTGGTTTCTACCGAGGCCGGGGGCGAAGGTATAAACCTCCAGTTCTGCCACATCGTGGTGAATTACGACCTTCCCTGGAATCCCATGCGCTACGAGCAGCGCGTGGGGCGCGTCTATCGCTACGGGCAGGACAAGGTGGTGCAGATTTACAACCTCCGCGCCAAAGATACGGTGGAGGAAACCGTGCGTTCGTATTTCGAGGCGCGTCTGCGAGTGGCGGCGCAGGCCCTCCAGCAGGTGACCGGCGAAAACCCCGAGGAATTGATCGCCAGCCTGAACTGGCAACTGGAAACGGAGATCGAGCCGGACGAGATTTATAAGCGGGCTCTGGTGGATGGGACGCTGAACAAGCAGACCAAAGAGGAAATCCAAGCGGCCGTGAAGCGGGCGCAAGAGGCGTTTGAGATTGCCACCAGAGCCTCTTCACCCGGATGAGATTTATAAGCAGGCTTTGGTGGATGGGACGCTGAATAAGCAGACCAAAGAGGAAATCCAAGCGGCGGTGAAGAGGGCGCAAGAGGCGTTTGAGATTGCCACCCAGAGCCTGTTTAAGGATGCTTCGAGCTATAGTTTTGACAGTTACCAGAAGGCCCTGGCCAGTCCCGTGAGCTTGAAGGACCTGGAAGACTTCACGCTGAAGTTTTTGGCTCGCGAACGGCGGCAAGTGCAACGCAAGGACGGGTTCTATGAATTCCTGACGCCCGAAGCAATGAAAGAATACGGCCTTGATGAGCGCTACCGCATGGCCACGTTTGACCGTGCAACGGCCATCCGTAATTCCCAGGCGGATTTCCTGGCGCTCGGGCACCCGTTCATCGACGCCATGCTGCGCCGCGTGGGAGATTACAGTTTTGGCGGGCACAATGCAGTTCGCGTGATTCGTGCTGATGGGATTGATTCCGCCGCACTCCAGGCAGGCTACCAGTTTAATTTCACCGTCCGCTCGCGAGTGCAGCGCGAAGATGGCGACGAATACCTTTTCGACATGCACACAGTCGTTGTGCTGCCTGACGGAAGCATCGACGCAGAGCTCTCCTCTTTGGCCGCAAGCAGCTATAGCGAGAATGAGTCGCCCTCGCCGCAAATCGAGCGAGCCTTGGATTCGCTCGACAAAATGGACGTCGAAGAAGCCTTTCATCGTGCCAAAGACCATGTTGAACGCACCGTCCAGCTCTGGGATTGGGAAGAAGATGTGGAGCTGATCGGCGTGGCAAGAGTCGTGGCCCTTCCTGCAGATTGAAGACTACCGTGGATCTCCTTAATAGAGTTTCCACCTGCTTGCCGCTCGCCGGCCGGCGCAGAGCGAAGCTCTGCGATGAGCGGAGTTGTAATGCCCGGAGACCGCGGAGCTTTGCTCTGAAGCGCCAGCCACCGGCCATCGACTACCAGTGCCAGAGCGAGAACTCACCCAACACCGCCGATCCGATGAAGCGCGAGATTCTCGACGCGCGTCAAGCGCTGGTATCAGCTTGACTGGCTTGCCATCGAGAACAAGGACGATGTCGTCCCCGCGGAAGCGGGGACCCATGTTCGCTGGATTCCCGCTTTCGCGGGAATGACGAGATTTGGGGAATGACGGGACTTCGAGGGCATCTCGGTTTTCCTTTCCCTCTTCGACGACAATCCGCTCGTGAAGCGTACGTTTTGCGCGCCCAAGGAGTGCTATACGACCCGAAGCTTGGAGAAGTGGTTAGTGGCTAGTGCCGAGTGCCTAGCTGCGGAAAAGCCGCCAAACGCTGTCATCCTGAGCGAGGCGAAGGATCACTGCAGTTGGTCTTGTTCCCGCCACTCGCGATGAACTGCGGAGATTCTTCACTTCGTTCAGAATGACAGGCGCCCGCCGGCCGTGCTGAACCGGATTCCCAAGATCAACAAGGATCCTGCCAGTTAGCGGCTTCAAAGCACCCCAACTCACGGTAGGTTGAATTAGATGATCCCCGAGTCGCAGCAACGAAGAAAGAACGTGGCAGGCGTGGAGGGACTCGAACCCCCGACCCACGGATTAGAAATCCGTTGCTCTATCCACCTGAGCTACACGCCCGCAGACCCTTACAGTTGGATAATATCGACGGCTTCGGTTCAAGTCAAATGGCGGGACCCTAATCCGTCGGTAGCGGCGCCGCGGATGCAATAAACGCGCTACACTTGAGAGTGGGGCGGCATCCGGTTGAGAAGCGGGGATGGTGGGTCTTGCCGCCTGACCGGCGACTGCGGACTGCGCGGCCGGCAGGATAAGGAGTGCGGGCTATGGGTACGGTGGTGACTGAAAAACAGGACTTCCCGATGATGGTTGGGGCGGAGTGGGTGCGGACGGAGGTGCGGCGCACGATCCGGCTTCCCTACGATGGCACGCCGGTGGGGGAAACCTACGAGGCGGATGCGTTGACAATAGACCGCGCTGTCGCGGAGGCCCAGGCGGGAGCACAGGCGATGGCGGGCCTCACCCAATACGAGCGAGCCGAACTGCTCGACCGCATGCGCCGATTACTGGAGCGCGACGCGGCGGAATTCGCACGGCTGGTATGCTATGAAACCGGAAAGCCAATTCGCGAAGCGCGGACCGAGGTCGACCGTGGCCAGCAGACTCTGCTCGCTTCCGCCGACGCCGCTCGGAATCTGCGCGGCGAAGTGATTCCGATGGAGGCGGCGCCCACCGGAAAGGGACGATGGGGAATGACGGTGCGCGAGCCGTTGGGCATCGTCTGCGCAATCACTCCCTTTAACTTTCCTCTGAACCTGGCTTTGCACAAGATCGGCCCAGCCCTCGCGGCCGGCAACAGCGCAGTCCACAAGCCTTCCGAAAACACGCCGCTCAGCGCGCTGCGACTGGGGCGATTGATTCAGGAGGCGGGCGCACCCAAGGGCGCCTACAACGTCGTCACCGGACCGGGAGAGACGGTGGGAAGGCAACTGATCAGCGATCCGCGAGTGGCGATGATCACCTTTACCGGCAGCGTGCCGGTGGGCGAGCAGATCCGCGCCCAAACCGGCCTGCGGCGCGTCACGCTCGAGTTGGGCTCGAATTCCTCGGTGATCCTTGAGCCCGACAGTGATCTCGACACCATGATTCCGCGCTGCGTCACCGGCAGCTTCTCGAATTCCGGGCAAGTCTGCATCTCGGTGCAGAACATTTACATCCACGAAGACATTGAAGAGACTTTCACCGAACGATTCATCGCGGCCACGCAAAAACTCAAGATCGGCCATCCCCTCGAGGAGAGCACCGATATTTCCTCTTTGATCACCGTGGAAGAAGCCCAACGGGTGGAAGAGTGGATCGAGCGCGCCCGCCGCCGCGGTGCGCGCGTGTTGACGGGCGGCAGACGGCAAAACGCCACCCTCGAGCCCGCCGTTCTCGCCGGCGTCTCACCCGATCTGGAGGTATGTTGCAAGGAGGTTTTTGGCCCGGTTGTCGTCTTGCACACCTACCGGCACTTACAGGACGCCATCGCCGCAGTGAATGCGGGCGAGTACGGTTTGCAGGCCGGAATCTGCACGCGCGATATTGGGAAGGCGTTTCAAGCCGCCCGCCAATTGCGTGTGGGAGGCGTCATCGTGAATGATGTTCCCGCTTATCGCGCCGATCATATGCCTTACGGCGGGGTCAAGAAGAGTGGGATCGGCCGCGAGGGCCCGCATTTCTCGGTTGAGGAGATGACGGAGTTGAAATTGATTTGCTGGCGTGGATGATGTCGTAGAGGGCCGGCCCTATGGTTTGCTAAGCGGCGGCGCCTGGGACTGTTGTTTGCTGCTTCTGGCTGCCTTCTTTCTCCTTCTCTTTTGACTTGCCGCCGAGCTTCTTGAATTCCCCGCCGATTCCTTTACCTATTTTGCCGACTCCTTTGCCTGCGCCTTCCGCCGTGTTCTTGCCGAATCCGGCAACCCCCTTGCCCAGCGAAACTCCAGCGCCGCCCACGTTCCCGTGCGCCAGATTCCCAACGCTCCCCGCGGTGCCTTTAGCCAAATCTCCCGTCCCCTTGCCTAGACCTTTCCCGATGTCCGCGCTGCCCTTTCCCATTTCCTTTCCTGGCCCGGTAGTCTTCTTCGCGGAATGATAAGCCTTGTGCGTCTCCGCCGGTTTCTGATCCGTGCCCGACTGGCTCCAACCGCAAACTGCGAAGCCCAGGGCAACTGCACACAAGCAACACACTCGGAATCCCCATTTCATGGACGTACTCCTTTGCCGGAACGCTGCTCGAGTTTCGCCGCATCCGGCCTTACGTTTAGATGCACCCGCAGCGCTCCTGGTTCTGCAGGGGCGGTTCGCGAACCGCCCCTACAGTGCCTCTTTTTCGCAACTATTCCTCGTCCGGGGTTATCATATTAAGGAGGGGCTCACCTTATGCGCTGGGCATGGAAAATCGGCAGGCTGGCTGGGATCGATCTCTACATGCACGCTACCTTCCTGTTGCTGGTCGGGTTTATTGTACTGGTCAACTGGACGCAAAGCCACAACATCGACCAAACCATGTTCGGGGTCTTCTTCGTTCTGGTGATCTTTGCTTGCATCGTGCTGCATGAACTAGGGCACGCGCTCACGGCGCGGCGATACGGCATTCGCACGCGTGATATCGTGCTGCTGCCCATCGGCGGAGTGGCGCGACTCGAGCGCATGCCGGAGGATCCGAACCAGGAACTGCTGGTGGCGGTGGCGGGACCGGCGGTGAACGTGGTGATTGCCGCGGTGCTGCTGGTGTCGCTCGGTTTGGCCGGGCGGCTTCCGACGCTGCGGCAGGTTGAGACGATCAGTTGGACAGGCCACGACTTCTTTACCAGTCTGGTCGCGGTCAACGTGTGGCTGGTGTTATTCAACTTGATTCCAGCCTTTCCCATGGATGGAGGACGGGTGTTGCGCGCCCTGCTGGCTAAGAGAATGGACTACACGGACGCCACCCAGACGGCCGCGCACGTCGGCCAGGGAATCGCCTTTGTTTTTGGATTCCTGGGCTTGTTCTTCGATCCTTTCCTGCTTTTCATCGCCCTCTTCGTGTGGATGGGCGCCAGCGGCGAAGCGGGTATGGTCCAAATGCGCACTTCGTTGGGTGGCATCCCCGTGCAGCGGGTGATGTTAACGGACTTCCAGACTTTGCTGCCCGACAACACGCTGGATCAGGCCGTGGAGCATATTCTCTCCGGTTGGCAGCAGGACTTTCCCGTAGTGTTCGGCACGCATGTGCTAGGTCTACTTACGCGCGACGACCTGATGCGCGCCATTGCCGAGGGCGGAACAGGAAAGCTAGTGCGCGACGCGATGCGTCGGGATCCCGAATCGGTCGACTCTCATGACATGCTCGAGCAGGCGGTCCAGGTGCTGCACCGCTGCGGTTGCCGATCGCTCCCCGTGCAGCACAACGGGGAATTGGTGGGGATGCTGGCGCTCGAAAACGTGGGCGAGTTCATGATGATCCGTTCCGCGATGCGACGGGCGCTTCGCGGTAAGGGTACAGCCGTCGCGCAGCCTGAGTTGGGTGCGAGCACGCTCCAGGACCACAGCAAAACGCCGTAAGAAAGTCAAAAGGGTAAAGGCTAAAGTATAAAGTAGAACTTGAAGAATGGCTGCAAACACGTTAATCCCTGAACCTTAGAAGGTGTGAAGAAATCGTCTGTCATTCTTCGCTTCGCTCAGAATGACGGGGCCTGATGGTTTTTTCACAACTTCTTATCGTCAGGGACATTATGCCCTTCAGCTTGCCCTTTGCCTTTTAGCCTTTACCCTTCACCCTTTAGCCCCCTTCCGCCTTCCCGCCAACTCCGGTTCGCAATTCGCCAGGATTTTGCATATAATGGCGACCCTGTAAACCGGCGTAGCCGTGCCGGAGGAGAACGCACTCAGCGAGCGCGGAGGGCCTGCCCCCTGGAATGAGTCAGTCAGGGTCGGCAGGCGGCCAGCGATGGGACGTGCACGGGTTCTGTTAGGGGACGATCACGTCATGTTCGGCGAAGGATTGCGGCGAATCCTCGAGCCGCATTTTGAGGTGGTGGGTCTCATCGGCAACGGGCGAGAGCTGATCGACGCGGTCGAACGGCTGCGGCCGGACGTGATTGTCGCCGACATTTCGATGCCATCGCTCAACGGCATCGAAGCGGCGCGGCGGATCCGCAAGATGGCGCACCCTCCCAAGATCGTGTTCCTCACCATGCACGACGACGCCACCTTCGCTACCTCTGCTTTTCAGGCCGGTGCTTCCGGCTACGTTTTAAAGCGGTCCGCGCCCGCGGAAATCATAACGGCCATTCACGAGGCGGCGCGGGGGCGAACCTATATCTCGCCGCTTGTCGCGGGCGATGTTCTGAATGTTCTCCTGGCAAAGCACGACCATCCGGCGGACCTTAAGCCGGAGCTGACCTCGCGACAGAGGGAGATCCTGCAGCTCCTGGCGGAAGGAAAATCGCCCAAGGAGATCGGGGCCGCGTTGAATATCTCCACTCGAACCGTGGAGTTCCACAAGTACCGCATCATGGAGGCTACCGGCGTACGCACCATCGCCGAGTTGACCACCTATGCCATCACCCACGGTATTATCCAGCCGGCGTAGGTTTGACTTTCTTCCCCCTGGTATCTTCGCAACTGAAAACTAGCAAGTTTCCCAGTAGCTTTCGCCCGGGTAGGGCGTTATGATGTAGGCAACCCAGGTAGTTGTTAGAGATGCGGCCGCAACTGATAAAGCTCTCTCCGTGCTCCCCTTAGTTGGGAGTAAGCTGAAAGGGGAGCACGGAGAATCTGAGCCACCCACGTAAAGGCATCCCAAGAAACTGGAAAGTTTCCGAGTTGGCAGGACAGCAGGCCCGGATTAAACTGCAGCCTTGGAATTAGGATCTTCTCGAATCCGATAAAGCGTGACTTTCGTTTTAGCTTTCGAAGGCTTGCTCTCTGGGCGCGGCCAGACAGCGGGTGGAGCTGGCTCTGGCCACAACTGGCAGGTAGGGGAACGGAGGCGCGCCCGGCTTCCCAGCCGGGCGCACTTCGCAGGCCAGTCGCAGCATCGAATTCTCGTGAGGGGCAAGTGGCAGGGATGCTGACCGGAAGCTCAGCATCATAGGATCATAAGTGCAGAGGTGAAGTAAATGCAGGACGATGGCAGTTGGATGCAGCCTGAACACGTTGACACCAGTGTTTCGCGAAACCCCTATCGTTATTCCGTTCCGCACGCCGTGAGCGACGGCCGCTCCAATGTTTCACCGGGCGTCGCAGTCTCCATCGACGAGAAGGTTTCCGACTTGATTCAAAGTTATCCCCATCTGAAGAGCTTGCTGAAATCCCATTCGAAGGATGGGGAAAAGCGTCTTCGGGACCTGGAGATTTCCAGCCAGGAACGAGACCAACTGCTGCTCAAGATCATTGCTGCACGCCGCCAGCAACAGTTCGCATCCGGCGCGACGGGGCCGGCGCCGCAAACAGCCCGCAGTCCGCAGTTACGCGCCGCCATCCAGCAGCATCAGCGCAGGAAGCCTGCGCAAGCGTGGCTGAAGGGCCTTCCGAAGTCGTCTGCCCTCGGCAACGTCACAGGGAAATGGCATAAGAGACTCTGGGGTTGATCGTTCGCAGCGGCGACCCTTGTGGTTTCCCAGGGCGGCCACAAGGGTTCGCCCTACATCGAGGACGCAGTTAACGCCGCAGGCTTACCATTGGCTGCGGTCAGCCGCTTCGCTTTTCCCTTATCCAAACCCGTTCGATTTCAATTAGGTCCCAACCCTCCTGCACGCTATTGCTGATTGTCACCGCCGTCTGCGTTCGGTGAAACGACGATGAAGGCCCCGTTCCCTTGTCGATTGATGCGCAGCAGCGTGTCGCCCTTCGCCTGAACTGCCAAACGCTGGAAATCGGCTACGGAGCTTACATGCTGGCGATTGATTTCCTCAATCACGTCTCCCGCCTGCAAGCCCGACTGGGCCGCCGGGCTCTCCGGGTCGAGATTGCTGATGACAACGCCTTGCAGGTCCGGCGGCAGGCCGAACTGCTGACGAATCTCCGGCGTCAGAGCCTGCACTGAGATCCCTTGCAGCGTTCCTTGCGAAGGAGCCGAGCCCAGACCAGCGTGAACACTCAGGTCCGCGGGACGTTCGCCCAGCGTCACCTGGATGGTCATGGGCTGGCCGCCGCGGAGGATATCGAGCTTCACGGTGGCTCCAGGATTCGTTTCGGTCACCATAGCAATCAACTGGCCGGAGTCGCCGACGGGCTGCCCGTTGTACTTCCGGACCACATCGCCGTTTTTCAATCCCGCCTTGGCGGCCGGTCCGCCCGCGGCAACGTCCTCAATGATGGCTCCCGAGGTGTCGGGCACGTTAAAGGCATGCGCCACGCCTTCGTCCAGACTCTTGATGCTGGCGCCCAGGTAACCGCGCGTGACTTTGCCGTTCTTGATCAGGTCTTCCATCACGTGTTTCGCCATGTTGATGGGGATGGCGAAGCCGACGCCGATAAACCCGCCTTCCCCTCCCATGCCGCCTTCGCCGCTCAAGATGGCGGTATTGATGCCGACCACCTGCCCGTCCACATTCACCAAAGCCCCACCGGAATTGCCCGGGTTGATAGGAGCATCGATCTGAACGAAGTTCTGGATATCTTCAATGCCGCCTTCCGACCGGTTCAAGGCGCTGACAGATCCGCGAGTGACTGTGAAATTGAGGGCAAAGGGGTTTCCGAAGGCCATCACAATGTCACCCACTCGCAGTCTGGAGGAGTCGCCCAGCAGGGCCGGCCCCGGCAAATTCTTGCCCGTGATTCTGACCACGGCAACGTCCGTCTGAGGGTCCGCCCCCACAACTTTAGCGTCGAAGGTGCGTGTGTCCGAGAGCATAACCTTGATCAACGTCGCGTGCCGGACCACGTGGTTATTGGTCAGGATGTATCCGTCGGAAGAGACCAGCACTCCGCTGCCGAGTGCGTGCTCTCGCTGCTCGCGCGGAATCTGACTCTGCGGTCCGAAGAATTGCCGGAAAAACGGATCGGAGGAAAAGGGAGACATCTGCGTCTTGACTACTTGCGTGGATTGAATCGAGACGATCGACGGAGTCATGGATTGGGCGATTTGCTCGTACGCTTTGTTCAGTGTCCGCAAGGCATCGATATCCGGCCCATCCAGCGCCTTCCCCGCCGCGCTGGCGAACCGGGGGTGGCTGCTGCGTTGAATATAGGTAATCGTCACGGCTGCGACACACAGCACGCCAATAAGGGTCAGGCTGATTCCTAACAAATTGTCGCGCAAAAAACGTCGATGGCTCGGCTTCATGGATGCTCTCCTCTCGTTAGTGCCCTACGTTATTGGATGCCTGCGGGAAGGGAATGGTGCCCACTGGAAACCTGTCGCGGCGCTTGCCTAGTTTTTGGCAGGCGGTTGAAAAACTGTTGGATTCGTTGCCCTGAGGATCCTCAGAGTCCAGGTTGTCGGCTAAGTGGGTGCCATTGAGCCGAAGTGGCAGGCAACGCAAACCTCCGCTCCCAGCTTTTGCCGACTCCCTCCGCGAACCGCTGCCGCAACAGATCGCGCAACGCCGGGAGAGCGCGTCGGGCAGCCATTTCGCCGGCGGCAATCAGCTCACCGGCCCGCCCGAAATCGTCCCACCGGAAATCTTTCAGCTCAGGCTCGATCACCAAGTCGCTGCGATCCCTCCAGCTCGATTGGTTAAGATTCTGAGTGATGCGGAAGGATTCGCCCACGATCTCGAACAGATTCGTAGGACCTCGCTCGAGACCGTCACTCCGGATGTTAACTGCCACGACCACGTCCACGCCGGAGAGGGCGGATACCGGTACGCTGTTCACAATGGCTCCGTTAACAAGCAGCCGCCCTCGGTATTGGATAGGGACAAACAGGCCGGGAAAACTGCAACTGGCGCGCAAGGCCGTCATCAGCTCGCCTTCGCGAAAGATGACCTCATCGCCCGTCCGCAGATCGGCGGCCACGACCGCCAACGGAAGCTTGAGCTGCTCGAAGGTTCGGCAAGGCAGCGCTTGCGAGAGAAATGTCTTCAAGGGCTCGTTCGTTGCAAAGCCGAAACGAGGGAACGTCCAGCGGGCCATCCTGCCCCAGCGCACTTTGTGCGCTGCCGCCGCCATCTCGTCAATGTTGCAGCCGCTCGCCAGCCCGGCGGCAACGATGCTGCCAATACTGGTGCCGGCCACGCTGTCGACTTCGATTTGGTTTTCGCGCAGAACCTCCAGAACGCCGATGTGGGCGAGGCCGCGCGCGAATCCGCCGCCCAGCGCCAAGCCCAGGAGCGGCCGCCGTAAGGATTTCTCGACCGACCTGCGCGGCTGCGGAGTGGCGTGGGCGAATTTTCGGAGGCCCCGAACTGCGGCGCGCAATAAGCTTCCTACCTGGCTCGCGAGCTCGGACCTCGATCGTGGCCTACCGGAATACGGACTCATACTCTCTAAACCAGCGCGGAGCCCTTTCCGCAAGTACTCACAATCTCTGTTAACTTAGATGTGAATGGAGGTCAAATGTTGCCTGGCTGAGTAAGCGGCTTGGGTAGCCCGGTAGCGCAGGCGGTCGGCGGGTATGAGCGACTGTCATGAAAATCCTGCCGGAAAGGCGGGGCTGAAGCTCCGCCCTTCCGACGGATATTGATGCCGCGCCCGTCAAAATGACCAGGCGCTAATGCTTCCGCTCAGCTTCGCGGCCCTGTGGTTTCTTTTCTGCGGGCGGATTAGCTTTACGTTCCTCGTGCGCCTGGGGACGAGCGGCACTTTCAGGCTTGGGGGATCCCGCCGCGTGAGAAGGTTGGCGCTGAGTCGGGCGCGGTTCGGATTCACGGACTTGCGGTCTTTCTTGCGCGGGCGGCTTGGCTTTTTCCTCCCGGCGCGCCTGGGGACGAGAAGTTTTTTCAGGTGTGCGAGACGGCGCCGCGTGGGAAGGTTGGTGCTGAGCCAGTCGCGGCTCTAGATTTGGGGTCCGGGCCTGCGGTCTCTCGGGACTCCGGTTGGCGGGAGGCGCCGCTGCTCTGGAGGGATGCGCGGCCCCGCCGCCGGAGTTTGAGTGCTCCATGCGCGCGTTGTTAATTGGCTTATGAGTCGCGCCGTGTGTTGCCGTCGCCTGTTTGGCAGCCGGTCTTGCCGCGCTGCTTGCGTGGAACTCACTGGGCCGGGCAGAGGCCATCACCGTAGGCTTGCCGTGGTTCACGGAAGCGAATTGTGACCGATCCTGGCGGGCTGAGCTTTGATGCTGCTGCTGGACAGCCGTGGCGGCAATGTGCCGTTCGTGCTCGGCTGCCGCCTCAGAGGCAGTGGGCCGCGCGCTCACACCGCCCGGTCCGCCGCTGTAACTGACTCGTGTGGCGTGGACGTTATTCACCACCGTTCGGCTGTAAACATTGGTGATGTTCGTCACGTTCACGTTGGTTACTGCCCGGTTATAAAAGAAATCGTGGCCCTTCCAGTAACCCCCTTCATAACCTGAGCCGGTATAGCCGAAGCCATAATCGACCCCGCCATAGAAACCTACATGCGGACCCCAGTAGCCGGCATGCCAACTGAACAATCCGCCGCCCCAACCCCAGTAACCCGGGGTCCACAGGAGGCCTGGTTCAGGCGCCAGCACCCAGGTGCCGGGAACCCAGTAGTATCCATCCACGGGATCGTATGCCCAATAGCCTGGAGTCCAGAGATACCCGTCACCCGGACACAGGGGCTGTTCATACACAGGCAAGGGAGGCGGACCAATACGTATCGATATTCCGATATCTGCGCTGAACGACGGCGTGGGAATTGTCACCGCCGCTGCCACACATAATAACAACAATAACCCTATCACTGAGCAGTCGGCGCTGAGCCCAGCGCGTTTTTTCCTCAACGACGATTTTTCGCTATCGCTCCGGGCCGGCGCCCTCAGCCGGTTAGATGCTTGCGAGTTGCGCTCTGAATTCATAGTGCCCTCCTTGGTGACTCCGCAGTTGTTCAGCCTTCCGCGCTTATGCCCGGTCACAATGGGCCCAAGCACCGCTTCGCTGTGGTGAACCCGCATCTCATTTCCAAACGGAGTCCCTGCGGGTCGCCAGCCGCCGCAAAGCCGAAGCCGCCAACTCGAGGTAGGGCAATTAAAATACCAACAGGCAAGTGGTGCAACGTATCTCTGTGGTCTTACGGGCAGTTATAGATGTGCGGACAACCCTCAGAAGACTAAACTACGGCACTGACCAGGTAAGGATTACTTACTCGTTGGGTAACGCCGTACGATTTCGTGCCTCTTCTCGTGTGTTCGCGCGAACCTCACGGATTCCTCCACGATCAGTACCGCCGCAACCAGGCTGAAAAAGAGCGAGGAAACAGCCACGGCGAGAAGCATATACGCGGCGTGCGAAAGAATGCTCCTATGGGACTCTAACTTCCCGGCGGCAGCGACGCCACAGCCGCATCCCGCCCCGTATCCTCGGCGCGGCGCCACCAGCGCTGAAGCCGGTCAAAATAGAGATAGACCACCGGCGTCGTGTACAAGGTGAGTATTTGGCTCACCAGCAGGCCCCCAATGATGGCGATACCGAGCGGGCGGCGGAACTCTGATCCTGTCCCTGTGCCGAGCGCCAGCGGGACGGCGCCCAGGATGGCCGACATTGTGGTCATGAGTATGGGGCGAAAACGGAGCATACAAGCCTCATAAATTGAGTCCCGGGAGCTTTTCCCTTCCTTGCGCTCCGCATCCAGTGCGAAGTCCACCATCATGATCGCGTTCTTCTTGACGATGCCAATCAGCAGCACGATGCCGATAATGGCGATCACGGAGAGTTCTGTGTGCGTCAGCATCAACGCCAGCAGTGCACCCACTCCCGCCGAGGGTAAGGTGGATAGAATCGTAACGGGGTGGATGTAACTTTCGTAAAGGATGCCTAGTACGATATAAACCGAGCACAGGGCGGTCAAAATAAGGAGAGGTTCCGTGCCTAGCGAGTCCTGATAAGCCTGGGCGGTCCCGGCGAAACCCGTCGTGATAGCCGCGGGGAGGTTGACCCTGGTCGCCGCCGCCTCGATCGCGTCCACGGCGTCTCCCAAGGGGATCCCCGGACGCAAATTGAAGGAAATCGTGACCGCGGGAAACAGCCCTTGGTGATTGACCGCCAAAGGGGCGGTCTGGGGCGCAGGGTGAGCCAGCGTAGCCAAGGGGACCTCGCCGCCTCCCGGAGATTTAAGATACATACCCTTCAGGAATTGCGGGTTCTGCCAGAATTGGGGCGCCGCCTCCATGACCACGTGATACTGGTTCAGCCGGGCGTACATGGTGGAGACCTGGCGCTGGCCGAAGGCGTCGTAGAGGATATTGTCAATCAACTGGGCGGAGATGGAGAAGCGCGCCGCAGTCTCGCGATCGACTTGAACCATCGTTTCCAGGCCGCGTGTCTGCTGGTCGCTGTTCACGTCGGCGATGATGGGAAGAGTCCGCAGTTCGCGGAGCATGCGGGGAGCGTAGGTCATGAGAGCTCTGAGGTTGTCGCTCACCATGGTGTATTCGTATTGCGCATTGCTCTGCCGGCCTCCCACCCTCACATCTTGCGAAGACTGCATGTAAAGCGACGCCCCGGGAATGCCGGCCAATTTCGGGCGCAGCCGCGCGATGACCAGATCCGCGCCGATTCTCCTTTGGGAGAGCGGCTTCAGCGAAATATACATTCGCCCGGTGTTCATGGTGCCCCCGCCCACATAGGCGCTGACGGTATCGATGGCGGGGTCCGCCTGGACAATGTTGACCATCTGCAACAGGGTTTTATTCATGGCCTGAAACGACGTGTCTTGGTCGGCCTGAATGGCTCCGATCAGCCGGCCGGTGTCCTGCTGCGGGAAGAAGCCTTTAGGCACGCGGATGTACAGGTAGATGGTGAGGGCGATGGTGGCGAGCAGCACGGCCAGGGTGATGGAGGAATAGCGCAGCACCGGGGACAAGGTGCTTCCGTAGGCCTGCACGACCCTCTGGAAGGCTTTCTCGCTCCCCTGGTAGAGACGGCCGTGCTTTGGTTGGCTGCGGAGGAGGTGCGCGCACATGGTCGGTGTGGTGGTGAGCGAAATCACCATCGAAGCAAGGATGGCAATGGAGAGCGTTATGGCGAACTCGCGGAAAAGACGGCCCACGATTCCTCCCATCAAGAGCAGGGGGATGAAGACCGCAATCAGCGAAATGCTGATCGACAGAACCGTAAAGCTGATTTCCTTGGCTCCCCTCAGGGCCGCTTGAAACGGAGACAGGCCGTGCTCGAGGTAGCGCGTGATGTTTTCGGTGACCACGATGGCGTCGTCAACGACAAAGCCGCTCGAAATGGTGAGCGCCATCAACGACAGATTATCCAGGCTGAATCCCAGAAGGTACATGACCCCGAAGGTGCCGATCAGCGAGGCTGGGACGGCTACGCTGGGAATCAAAGTGGCCCGGATGTTGCGAAGGAAAAGGAATACCACCAGGATGACCAGAATGACGGAGAGAACCAGGGTTCCTTCCACGTCGTGGACGGAGGCGCGAATGGTCACGGTTCGATCCATCCCAACTTCCATATCGATGCTGCGCGGTATCGCCGCCTGCAAATAGGGCAGCGTGGCGCGGATGTGGTCGACCGTATCGATGATGTTGGCGTTGGGCTGCCGCCAGATGAGGACAATCACGGATGGCTTGCCGTTCGCATAGCCGGCGTTGCGCAGGTCTTCGACAGAATCCACCGCTTGTCCCAAATCCCTGATGCGCACCGCGGCTCCGTTGCGGTAAGCGACGACCAACGGCCGATAATCGGTCGCCTTGAACAACTGATCGTTGGCGTCAATCTCCGACATGCGGAGGCGGCCGGAGAGATGCCCTTTGGGGAGGTTTGCATTGGCGTTGGCCAGTACGCCGCGGACGTCCTCGAACCCGATGCCATTCTTGTTCAAAACATGCGGGTCGAGTTCGATGCGCACCGCGGGAAGCGAACTGCCCCCCACAATCACCTGTCCCACACCGCTCACCTGCGAGAGTTTCTGAGACAGGATGGAGGATGCGGCGTCGTACATCTGCCCCTTGGTCAACACCGGGGAGGTCAACGTGACCATGAAGATGGGGGCATCCGCCGGATTTGACTTCCAGTAGGTGGGGTTCGCGGGAAGGTTGGTGGGCAGGTAACTGCGCGCCGAGTTGATGGCCGCTTCAACGTCGCGGGCCGCCGCGTTAATGTCGCGGCTGAGGGCGAATTGCAGGGTGATCCTGGTCGATCCCAGGGTGCTGGAAGAGGTCATCTCCGAAACGTCCGCGATGCGCGACAACTGGCGTTCCAGCGGCGTCGCCACTGCCGAGGCCATGATTTCCGGACTCGCCCCCGGTAGAGACGCGGCCACGTTGATGGTGGGGAAGTCCACTTGCGGCAGCGGCGACACGGGGAGCAGCCGGAACGCGACCACGCCCGCCAGGGCAATGGCAATCGTGAGCAGCGTGGTCGCAATCGGCCTGCGAATGAAAAGCTCTGAAATGCTCATGAGCTATTCCGGTTTTCAATAAGGCCCTGTGAACGTTGGAGTATATCACATCGCGATATATGATTTCCAGAGGGGATGGACGCCTCCAGTCCATCGATCGCCGCAGCTGATGATTGAAGCGGTGCGTAACCATGCGCCTCTTGATCTCAACTGGACGCACCCAGGGGGCGTAGGGTTGGGGCTTGCCCTGCCTTCGTCGGCCTGCAAACGCTCCGGGGACGGCAAGCCGTCCCCCTACGTTTTGAGTCCTTACCGAGGGATTGGGACGAGGACATTTGTGGAGTTCGGCAAACTGTCCCAAAACAAAACGGCCGGCAGTACCAACTGCCGGCCGTTTAGGAGGGACTCAGGGATCTGCTCTACCGGTGTGCGCCGCCGTGAGCACCCCCACCCGCGTGGAAACCGCCTGCTGAGCCTCCTCGGGTGAAGCCACCGCGGTTCGCGCCGCCTGCTGGACCGCGTGCGCCGGCCGCCGGTCCGCGTGCCACGGGACCTCCCCTAAACCCTTCTCGTCCAGCATAGCCCGGGCGAGCATAGCCGCGCCTGGAGTACCCTGGGCGGCCCCAATAGCCGGGGCGTCCATGCCCGCCGTGGAACCAGGGCCCCGCGCCAATGAAGACCCCGCCGACGAACCAGTCCGATCCATAGTAGCCGTAAGGCGCGCACGCGTAAGGGTAGTCCGGGTAGTAGCCGTACGCGCACACCGGGGGCCCTCCAACGTAAACCGGTCCGACTCCGACACCGAAAACCACCGGTTGAGCATGAGCGGAAGGCGCCGCCATCAAACCGGCACCGAGCAAGCTGAGTAGCATTAGCTTTTTCATGGTTCATACCTCCTCGGCTCCCAGGAGCCCTTTCAAACTTCAGCCTTGTAATGGGCAAGCGAGTTGCCAAACCGGTGTTTCCCCGCGGTCGCACTAAGGACCCTGGAATTAAGGTAATGGCACGATTAGTGAGGGATTGTCGATTTATCCCTGAAGCAGCCGTTCTGGTGCTTTTCAGTTAAGGCGGTGTTTTTCGGCCACCGGGCGATGGCGGCGGGCGCAGTGGGAACCTCATTGGTGCCGCGCGGCGAGCATCAGCCTCACTGGCGTCCGCCAGGAGTTTGCTCGCCGTTCCGGGCTTTGCATTCCTGCCTCACGGCGTCTCGCGTGTCTCGCAGTGTCGCCAGCATGAGGCTCCGAGGAACGCGTTCTGCCAGGGGCTTGATTAGCCAGCGAAGCGTAAAGGGAATTCCGCGGCTCATGGCGATGATTTCCATTTCCGCGTACACCCCGCCGTCCCGCTGTTCAAGCCGGGTTATCGTAACCGTCCGCCAGATGTAACCAGGCCCGTGGCCCTCGGGAAACGCATACTGGTTGGCTGTTCCAAAATCAGATATCTCCCGCACCTGGACGGAATTGCTCAAAGTGTAGGCCCTGTCGGGATCCAGTTTCTTGATCTGGATGTCCTCGTCGATCTCCACCGCTGCGGTCACGGAAAAGACCTTTTGCATCATGAGCAACGTCACTTTTGCTTGATCGGGTGTTTGTTCGAGCAGCTTGGATTTCGTGACCAGATTCTTGTAGAAATCCGGGTAGCGGCTGTAGTCATCAAGCACATGCAGGACATCATCGAGCTTGACGTCCGGGAGAAAGACCGCGCCTGACCAGTCGTGGATCAAACCCCGCGGCACTGCGTGTGGGCTTTGCCCCCCCTCGGGCTGCACCAGAAGTTCACCCGCTCGCACCCGGCGAGCCAGTTCGCGATCGTCATCCAACCGAAGGAAAGGCAGTTCTCCCCTGGCGCGCCTCTCCACGCGCTCCTTCGTTGCCGCGACATAATCAGCCCACGCGTGTATGGTCTCAGGTTTAAGCTCTGCCGCGGTCAACCGTTGGAGAGCCGGCATCAGAAGAAGGGCGAGGCAGGAGAGCACGCCAAACTTCGATCCTACAGATTTGTGGCGGGCGTCCGTTGCACTGTTGAACATCGGATTCTCCTCTCGCATTTGGCGCGAGCGGGTCGCGCGGCGAGCAGCCACTCAGCGCCGACCGCTGGAGGCCGGCAGGCCACCACTAATTAGACTGTGCAGGCGGGAAAGAGGGTTCGCAGCAGAGTTGCTAGGAAGCAATATCCATGCCAAGGAGCCGCCGACGTGTTAAACACAGACATCGAAGTGCCAGCGGGGTTTGCATCGCATATCGGGAACGAAGGACGCGCTCGCAAGCTGGCAGGCTGCACAGCGCGGCAAAACCGCAACCAAATTCAGATTCTTCGCTTCGCTCAGGCTAAACTCCGCGAAGGATCTGCTTTTCTTCGCGCCCCGCTAAGAAAAGCAACCTCAGTAGCGCAGAGTCGAACTGTTGCCGGCGTCCGAGATTCGTCTCACTGCGCGTCCATGACGCAACGGAATCCCAGCGTGCCCGCGCGGTCCTTGCTGGGCGCGATCAAAAGATACTTCCCATGCTCCGTTAACTTATAAGCCTGGGGAAAGTACCATAGCGAGCCTTGCGGTTGATAGTAGCTTCCTCCTTTGACGATTCCGGCGCGGGTATGCTCATCCACGAACTCATCCGTCCACTGCCAGACGTTGCCCACCAGGTCCGTCACTCCGAAGGGGCTCGCGCCCTGGGGATAAGCGTCCACGCTCGTGGGCGGGCGCATGTCCCGGCCCTTTTCAGGCGCGGGAACTCGCGCCGCGTCCCATTCGTCGCCCCAGGGAAAAGTGCGGCCGTCCGTGCCTTGCGCGGCGTATTGCCATTCCCATTCGTGGGGCAGCCGCTTGCCCGCCCACTGCGCATAAGCGCGCGCGTCCTCGAGAGAGACCCAGGTGACGGGCTTCTGGTCCCAGCCGTCGGGGTAGCTGCCGTTCTTCCAATCGCGCAAGAAGTTGTGATCGTCTTTGGGGCGATAGGCGGACGCGTCCAGGAACTTCTTAAACTCAGCGTTCGTAACCGGGTATTTATCGATATAGAAAGACTTCACATGCATCTTATGACGATGATAACGGCGCGGCGCGTCTTCCCACGAAAATTGCACATCCACCCCTACGTCATTCCCGCCTTCGATCATGATCCCGTCGGTGCGAAACAGATAGTGCCCCTCCGGGATCTTGACCATCCCTTTCGGCGTCGAGGCGGCAAGCGAGGTGGAAGAAATCTCCACGAGTTTCTGCGGCAGAGTACTTCCACTGGTTCGATAGGCTCTGAAGGGTTGTCCGCGAAAGCTCCCGCATCTGGCTGAGCAAGGTGGCGGCGGTCCCCTCGGCCTCCTGGTCCTGTGCGAGAAAGGCGCCGAAACCTTCGCCCTCGATGTCAAAGCTGAGCACCGCGCGGTCGCCCTGCACCTCGGCCTTCAGTTCCTCGCCGTGCCAGAGGTCATAGAATCGCTCCCCGGCGTGATAAGGGACCTCGATCTGGCGTCCGCTGAGGTCATACTGATTGCGATTGATGAGGGTCCAGAGTGTTCGGCCTTGTCCGGGGAACTTGCTGGCAAACACACCATAGCGGAGTGTGGGAGTGTGAGGCTCCCAATCCAAACTGATCAGAAGCGGTGCCATGGCGCGCTCAATTTTGGCGATGCGCCGCAAGGCCTCCGCGTCGCGCGGCGTGATCTGGTTCCAGATTCCCCAGATGTTCTCCCAGCTTTCGTAGCCGACGCCGTTGAAGAACGCCAATTGCAGGTTGTCCGTCTTGCGGCGGTTCCAGCGGTCACAGACATTCACCATGTGGCGGGGCTCCAGCCATTTGTAGCGGCTGATCATGGGCACAAAAGTGTATTTCCAATAGCCCCAGGAAAGGTTGTTCCACTGCACGGCTTCGTCCGCGGGGCCACCCTCGGGTTCGAGCGCAATCGGGTGCTGGGTCTCGTCGGAAGCCGTGCGGAAGGAGCGAGGCACGCCATCGAGCGTATCGCCGTTGATGCCGTCCGCGCCGATTTCCGCCATCGCCTGGGCGGTCGCGACGGAGTTGGGCAGTTTCGGGTCGCGCGTCCCCTGGTCCCAGAGCATCACCGGGAAGAGCACGCGCACTCCGCGCCGGTGGAAGTCCTGGATCATCTGTCGCAAGCCCTCAACCCCGCCCGGCATATCGCGCAACAGGTCGTATTGGTCGCGATTGTCGATTCCGATGTTGGGATAGGTGTGCCAGATCAGCACAGAGTCGATTCCGCCGTAGCGCTTCTCGAGGTCGTCAAGGTAGCGGTCCACGGTGTACTTGCCCGCAACGGGGTCGTAGAAGTAGCGGTCCTCGATCATCATCTGCGGCTGGATGAAGCTCGACTGCGTCCAGGCCAGCTCCGGCCGTTCGTATTGCGAGCCGTCGTAGCCAATTCGAATCCGGCGCTCGCTTCTCCAGTGGCGAACGTCGGTGATCCATGTTTGGAAAGCCTTCACGGGATCCTGGACTTCACCACTGCGATAGCAACACTGGTCGGCGTCGACCTTGGCGTTGTCCGGCCCGGGGATTTGCTCGCCTTGAGGTTCGAATCTGGTGTCCTGCGCCCATAGGCAGGAGGCCAGCAGCAGAGAAGAAATGCCTGCGGATAACCAGCGCTTCGCGTTCATGTGGATTCCTCGGTTGTCAAGCGTGATGACTGCACTGCGCATTATGCTCACAATTCGTGGGTGCATCAACAACATTCCCGCAGCGAAAAATGAACCACCAAGACACGAAGGCGCCAAGGCAAGACAGCTTGAGTCTTTTCGTGCCTTGACGTCTCTTTGTGCCGTGGTCCTAAAACCGTCTTTACCGGCCGCTCACGTGAGGCCGAGCGAATTCGGTTTATACTCGACAGGTGTAGGATCACCATGGCTTCCACGTTGGACAAGGCCGGTCGCAGCACGGCGGGAATTACCGCGGTGGGTATTTTCTTGTTTTTCGGCGCAGTCATGGCCGCTTATGCCGGGACGACTTTGATCTGGCGCGGAACGGTCCTCGACGAATTATGGGCTCTTAATATGGCTGCTCACGAGCGGCTCGCCCCTTTCGGCGCAATCGCAGGGCCTGTCTTCCTGTTGCTCGGCGCGGCTCTGGCGTGTGCCGGAGTGGGATGGTTCAAACTCCGCCTGTGGGGATGGAGATTGGCCACCATCGTGATCCTTGTTCAAGCCCTAGGGGATCTGATCAATCTTCTCAGGGGCGATTTCATACGAGGTGGTATCGGCCTGGCAATTGCCGGCCTGTTGTTGTTCTACCTCTTGCGTCCAAAGGTCAGAGTTTTATTTGAGCAAAGCGGAGCCTCCGGGACTCGCTGACGGAGTCTCTTGGTGCCTTTGTGCCTTGGTAGTCAAGCAGCACTAACGGCAATGGATCTCGAACTCAGCTTTATCCGAGCGCATGCTGCCGCTTCCGATCTGCGCCCAGCCGTGAAAATTCTCGCCAGGCCTGCCCACCCTCCAGGTGAAATGAACCGGTTTCGATCCTGCTCCGGCGAAATGGAGGGTTTGCCTGCCTTCACCCTTCGCGCCGTCGGACCGGTGAATCGCGTAGATAACGGTGTTGGGTCCGTCAACTCGAATCAAGCCGTGAAAGTTGATGGTGGCGGGGCAAGCCCCACTGTAATTGCTGGGTGTTGCGCGCAAGGCCATCTCCGTGATGTGGCCGTATTGCGCGGAGTCGCCTGCTCTAGGCGAAAGGAAAAACAGGCACGCGCCCACAACCAGCAATGCCAGAAAAATCCTTCTTCCACTAGATGACATAATAAAAAGCCTCCAGTAATTGGTTTTGTAGAAAGCTAAGGCCTCGGCATTCCGAAATTCATCTTTTGTGGTTCGCCTTTGACGTGCGAGGTTTCGTTGCTCAGCACTTTCTCAAGCACCATCGTCATCTCGCCGCTGGTCATTTTCACCGTTCCGTAAGGAGAGACTTTTGCGGATACCCAGACATCCACGGCGCCGCCCGAGGTCTGCTTGCGGTAGTGTTCGCAATCGAAAGTGCCGGCAGGAACGGTGATGGTCTCCGATCCCATCTTCACGCCGGTGTCAGTGTCGCCCGCCTGCCCGCCATTCCCACGCTGCGTCATGTTCATCATGGCGGCGGGCATTTCCATCGGCGGGCGCCCAGGAGATTGCATGATCATTCGCTTGATCTGTGGCTTGTCTCCACTCGTCACCACGAGTTCTTTCATAACCATTTCGCCGGCCATCTCTCCGCCGGAGGTGCGAATTTCCATCCAGTAGCCGGTGCTTCCCTCGACATCTTCCTGGCCGACGATGACGTAAGCGAACTCCATCGGCCGATCCTTGGTGGTCGCCTGATACTGAGCTCCCGTGCCGACTACGGGCTTGAATGCGCCGAACATCTGCGGGGCGCGCGAGCCCTTGCGGCCGCCCATGCCCTGACTCAGCCCGCTGAGGGCCAGGCTTAGTACTATGACGGCGATTAATCCTGCTATCTTCACTTGCTTCATGATTCCTCCTCTGAGTTGGGTGAATGACTTCGAGCCTTCCAGTATGTCCGTCCCAAGAACTGCCTCGTGATGCGGACGCCGACAGGGATTGTACCAGCCTGCGCAAGCATCGGAAGAAATAACTTCATCAACGGAGGTACCAGGACAAAAGTAACTACTGGACCACTTGGCGTCTTCGTGTCGTGGTGGTTAAATGGGAGTATGGGCAATTCGGCGCTCGATGTGATCCGCAGGAAGAGAGACGGAAACGAACTCTCGCGCGAGGAGGTTGACTTCTTTATTCGCGGCTACACTCGGGGCGAGATTCCGGATTTTCAGGCGGCGGCCTGGCTCATGGCGGTCGTGCTGCGCGGCCTCACCGTGCAGGAAACCGCTTGCCTGACCGACGCCATGTTGTATTCGGGCGGAGTGCTGGACCTTTCCGCGCTCCCCGCTCCCAAGGTCGACAAGCACTCTACGGGCGGAGTGGGCGACAAGACCTCGTTTGTGCTGGCTCCGCTCGCGGCCGCGGGCGGCCTGATTGTGCCCATGATCAGCGGGCAGGGCCTCGGCCATACGGGCGGCACGCTGGACAAATACGAAGCCATCCCGGGCGTTTCGGTCAACCTCCCACTCCCTCGCTTCCGGGAGATTCTCGAAACCTGCGGCTGCGCCATTGTGGGTGCGACGGCGGAAATCGCCCCCGCAGACAGAAAGCTTTATGCGCTGCGAAACGCCACGGGCACGGTGGAGAGCCCTTTTCTGATTTGCGCCTCCATCATGAGCAAGAAACTGGCCGAGGGCATTGATGCGCTGGTCCTCGATGTCAAGGCCGGCTCCGGCTCTTTTATGAAGCACGACGAAGATGCCGCGCAGGTCGCGAAACTAATGGTTGAGACCGGCCGGCGCATGGGCAAGAAAACCGTGGCGCTCATCACGGACATGGATCAACCCCTCGGGTGCAACGTCGGCAACGCGCTTGAACTCGAGGAAGCCATTGCGGTTCTGCGCGGAGGAGGGCCGGAAGATCTGCGCCAACTGTGCCTGGAACTGGTTGGATGGATGTTTCACCTGGGAGGAAGGGTCGTTTCGGTGGAAGAGGGCAAGCGGCTTGGCATTGAACTTATCCGCTCCGGCAAGGCCTTCGATCGGTTTCGCCAAATGGTCGGGTTGCAAGGCGGGGACGTGAAGGCAGTGGACGACCCGAGCCGCCTGCCGAAGGCTCAAGACAAGCTGGATGTTGCCAGCCCCAAGACCGGATATGTGACTTCGATCCAGTGCGAAGCCATCGGGAAAGCGACTGTGATCCTGGGCGGCGGCCGCGAGGCGGAAGGCGATGCCGTGGATCCTGCGGTGGGGATCGTGCTGCACAAAAAAGTTGCACAGCCGGTGAAAGCCGGTGAACCGCTCTGCGCAATTCACTTTAATTCCCAGGCGCGCTTGGAGCGCGCGCGGCCGCTGATCGAGCAGAGCTTCCAGATCGCCGATGCGCCCCCCGCGAACCGCGGCGCTCTCGTTCGTAGGATCGTTGAGGCATGACGGGAGGAACCCAAACTCCGAGCCCGAAAAGCCAAGAGGGCGTAGCGCGGAAGATCCCTCGAAGGCTTGCCGCCTTAGGTGTTCTGCTGTCCGAAATTCACCGTCTGCAGGAACCGGTACACTCGCACCGTGTAGGGCGCCCACTCCGTGTAGTTGAGCTGGCCCTGCTGTCCGCGGAATTCGAAGATCGCTCCCTGGTTGTCGACGAGTCCGTTCATAGCGACGGTATCCATCGCGTTGCCCAGCCCGCCGAGGCCGCGAAGCCGGTGATTTCCGAACGCGTCCCGATATCTTGAATTGTTGATCGGGTGAGCTGAGCCCGTGGGGTGCGCCGCGGCGCTAAGTAGGTCGGTGCCTTGGGTCATGCCGCGCAGCCACTCCTTGCGCGTGACGGGGATGGTGACCATTTTCGTATCCGACAGGTTATCCATATCGTTGATCGGATACTCCACCAACTTTCCGTCCGGATCCGCGCCATGCACCGGGTCAAAGCCGCCGATCTGCTTCATGATGTCGGTGCAGATGTATCGCACCCAGTCATTGGGAGCAGCCTGATAGTGCGCCACCTCCACGGGATCCATCTCACCAAACAATCGCCCGAAGTCGGTACGCGACATGATGAAGGTCATGTATTTCACCACCTTCGCCTTGGTTGTGGCGCCCTTCCGTTTGAACTGGTTCATGTAGAGTGCGATCAACTCGACCAGTGATCGCTGCTTGGCGCTGGGTGGATGCGCGGGCCAAGCCGTGTCCTGGTACGCTGCCTTCGGCAGGTGCACCTTTCGCAACGTCGTGCTGTAGGCGGAATGGTACGTTCCCAGGAAGTCCTTCGCGCCCGCACTGTCCGCCGTGCCGATCGCCTTGAAGAACTTCCGCAGATTCGTGAGCCGGATTCCCCCGGACACTTGCACAAAGGCCGCGAGCGTATTGTTGGCCGGGTAGGGTTTAATCAAAAATGGATTGGGGAAGTTGGCGAATAACGCCGGCTTGTCTGATCGCACAATGGTTGCCTGGCCATGCATGGCGTCCAGGTCCGCGCAGAAATACTTGATGGTGGCCATTCTGGAGACGAGCGTGGTTTCGCCGTCCATGGCCAACCCTTGCTCTGTTTTCAAATTCAGTGGCGCGTGGTCCACCACAAACTCCATGTCCGCGCCGTCCGTGACCAGCTTCCAGCCCATCCCGGTGGTTAGCACCGTGTTCTTTGGAAAGTACTTTTCGTTATTCGGATCGTTCGTTTTGTAGATCTTCCAACTGCTTTGCCATTCAAATCCGACCGCCATGGCGACCTCCTATGGAGACCCGCGGCACGCCGCATCGGGTGGGTAGACGCGTTTTCTGGATGTGCATTTGCCTGTTGGTGCTGAGTTCTCGATTATACTTAATACGGCGGTCAGTGAGAACCCGTTCTTGCCTCTACCCAACGGGACAACCGCGCTTCGTTTCTTAGCGTCTCAGTGTGAGTAGCAGGGCACCGTATGCTCTCGTGAGGTAGGTCATATGGCGGATTGGCATGAACCGCTGCCGGAAGAGCAGCGTGCTTGGCATCTGCTGAACCGTGTTACGTTCGGCCCTCGTCCGGGTGACGTGGCGCGCGTCGAGCGCATGGGCGCGAAGGCGTTTCTCGAAGAGCAGCTCCATCCTGAGAGGATTGACGACTCGGCCGTTGAACGCAAAATTGCCGGCCTGCCGACGCTCTCCATGACCTCCGAAGAGTTGGCGGAGAACTTTCCCGCCAGGAACCAGGCTCAACAACAGGCTCAAGCAAGGGTGCAGGAGAGCGGGAAGGGAAGCGAGGACTCGGCCTCGGCGGAGATGACTCGTCCCGACTCCGGACGCGAGATGGCGGCCATGCAAGGGCCGGGCGCGATGCAGGAGCCGGAAGGCCCGCGGCGCATCACCGTGGAATTGGCTCGCGAGCAGCTCTGGCGCGCCATTTACAGCCAGCGCCAGGTCGAAGAGGTGATGGTCCAGTTCTGGATGAATCACTTCAATATTTTCGCCGGCAAGGGCGCCGACCGCTGGCTGATCACTTCTTTCGAGCGCCAGGCCATCCGCCCTCATGCTCTCGGTAAGTTCGAGGATCTGCTGGTCGAGACCGCCAAGAGTCCTGCCATGTTGTTCTACCTCGACAACTGGTTGAGCGTCGCGCCCTATACGACAACGGAAGGCACTGTTTATCGGCCTTTCGCGAAGCTTCAGAACCGCCGCGGGCTGAACGAAAACTACGCGCGCGAGCTGATGGAACTCCACACGCTGGGCGTGGAGGGCGGCTACACCCAGCACGACGTTCGGGAAGTGGCGCGATGTTTCACCGGCTGGACCATCAACCGCCCGCTCCAAGGCGGCAGCTACTTCTTCAATCCCCGCTTGCACGACTTCGGCGAGAAGGTGGTCTTGCGGCACAAGATCAAGCCCGGAGGCGGCGAGGCGGACGGCCACGAAGTGCTTCGCCTGCTGGCACACCATCCCGCCACGGCGCATTTCATTTCGCTCAAGCTCTGCCGGCGCTTCGTGGCGGACGATCCACCGGCTTCGGTGGTCAATCGAGCCGGCAAGGCCTTTCTGAAGTCGAAGGGTGATGTGCGGGCTGTTCTGCTGAGCCTTGTGACCTCGCCGGAGTTCAACTCGAGCGCGGCGTTCCGCGCCAAAGTGAAATCGCCGTTCGAACTGGTGGCGAGTTCGCTTCGCGCTCTCGACGGCCAGACCGACGCCGGGCCTCCCCTGCTCGCGGCCATGGTGCGCATGGGGCAGCCGCTGTTTTACTATCAGGCGCCGTCAGGGTTTCCGGACCGGGGCAGCGCCTGGATCAACTCCGGCACGCTCCTCCAGCGAATAAACTTTGCAACTCTGCTGGCCGCCAATCGCATCCGCGGGACGCAGGTGGATTTCGAAGCCGTCGCGCCGGACGGAGGACCCAACGTAGTTGTAAAGGAACTTTCGGATCGGCTCGTCGGCGGAAAGGTTTCGCCGGAAACGCGCCAGGCCATTGCGAAGACTGTGGAGGGTTCCGAGGCGCCTGGCATGGGCGGCCCCTGGGCCGCACAAGCGCTGAAGGCCGCTGCTGTATTAGTTGCGTCGCCGGATTTTCAGAGGAGATGACTGGTGTTGGAGCGCGGGCATCCTGCCCGCCTTTGTGCCGCGATTTCAAACGCGCTGCGGGCAGGATGCCCACGTTCCCAGGCATTTGCCGGCAATTCGGAGAAGTTCACCATGACCATTCCTCGTCGCTATTTCATCAAGACCGCAGGCCTGAGCCTTTTCGGCGTAGGCTTAGTTCCGAGCTTCTTGAGGCGCACCGCGGTCGCCCTCGAGCAGCCGTCGGGCAGCGCGCGCAGGAAAATCCTGGTGGCTGTGTTTCAGCGCGGGGCCGCGGATGGGCTGAACATCGTGGTGCCTTTTGCGGAGCGAGACTACTTCGCGATGCGGCCCACGATCGCCATCCCGGCGCCGGGCAGGAACGCCGGAAAAGGCCAGGGCGTCATCGACCTTAACGGATTTTTCGGACTCCACCCGTCTCTGGCTTCGTTGAAGCCGCTGTTTGACGCGCGGCATCTGGCGATCGTGCACGCCGCCGGCTCGCCGGACAACTCGCGTTCGCACTTTGACGCGCAAGACTACATGGAAACGGCGACGCCGGGCGTCCGATCCACCTCCGACGGCTGGCTGAACCGTCTGCTACAGATAAACCCGGAGGCCGACGCCACGCCTTTTCGAGCCGTGGCCTTTGCGCCCAGCATGCCGCGCACTATGTCCGGGCCGGCGTCGGCCCTTTGCGCGCAGGATTTGCGAGGCTTCCACCTGGCTGCCAACCTTGGCCGCGGCGGGCCGAATGCCGGCGGGTTGGCGAACGCCATCGAGGCGATGTATGCTTCCACCGCCGATCCTCTTCTGGAAAGCGCCGCCCACGAAACGTTCGATGCTATATCGACTTTGCAACGTATTGGAATTGAGAATTATCGACCTGCGAATGCCGCCCAATACCCGCCGGGGCCGCTGGGCCGCGGCCTACAGCAAGTGGCGCAACTCATCAAGGCGGATTTGGGGCTCGAGGTCGCCTTCGCGGAAGTGGGCGGCTGGGACCACCACGTCAACGAGGGCGGCGCGGAAGGCCAGTTGGCGGCGCGATTGAAGGTCTTCGGCGAGGCGCTCGCGGCTTTTGACCAGGATCTGGGCGACCGCATGGAGCAGGTTGTGCTCCTGACCATGTCGGAATTTGGCCGCACGGCGCGCGAAAACGGCAATCGCGGCACAGACCATGGGCACGCCAACTGCATGTTCGTACTGGGCGGGCCGGTAAAGGGTGGGAAGGTATACGGGCGGTGGCCGGGACTCAAGCCCGATGACCTCAACGAGGGGCGAGACCTGGCGCTGACCACCGATTTCCGCGACGTCTTCGCAGAAGTAGCCGTGCGCCATCTGGGCGCGCAAAAGCCGGAGAGCATTTTCCCGGCCTTTACGGTTTCACGCGCTCGTTTCCGGGGATTCCTCGGGTGACGGCCCGGCGCCAATTGGGAAAAACCACAAACATCTCACGCAAAGCCGCTAAGGCGCAAGGGAACGCAAAGCGGGAGCAGCGGTTTTCTTTGCGCTCTTTGCGTACTTTGCGCCTTTGCGTGAAATCTTCTCTTTCCTTTTCAGCGCGGCCCGGGCGGCAGGTGTTCTTCCAGGTAACGGGCCAGCAAGCTGAACAGATGGTAGTGCGTGTCCTTTCCTTCGGAAAGGCTGTGTGTCCTCCCTGGGTATTCCATCATGTCGAACTGTTTACTAAGTTCAACAAGGCGATTGATGAGTAGCTCGCTGCCCTGGAAGTGCACATTGTCGTCGTCGGAACCATGCACGAGCAACAGGTGGCCTTGCAGGCCCTGGGCGAAGTTTATGGCCGATGCTTGCTTGTATCCTTCCGTGTTCTGTTGCGGAAGCCCCATATACCTTTCCTGGTATATCGTATCGTATAACCTCTGGTCGGGAACGGGCGCCACCGACATGCCGACTCTGTAAACGTCCGGGTAGCGGAACATCAGGTTGAGGGTGTTGGTACCGCCGCCGCTCCAGCCCCACACGGCGGTGCGGCCGGCGTCGATATAGGGGCGCGCTTTTTCCATGGCCGCGAGCGCCGCCGCCTGATCCTGAGACGAGAGTACGCCCACGGCGCCATAGACGATCTTGCGCCAGGCCCGGCCCTTGGGCGCGGGCGTGCCGCGATTGTCCGCGCTGGCGATCAGGTAGCCTTCCTTGGCGAGAAGGCGATGGAATATCGTCGTCGTTCCTCCCCATCCGTTGACCACGGTCGTCCCGGCGGGCTCGCCGTAGATGTTGATCAGGATGGGATATTTCTTGGAAGGATCGAATTGGGGAGGCTTGATCAAATAGGCGTCAAGGGTCACACCGTGGCCGACATCGACAGGAAAGAACTCCGTGGGCGTCGCAAAGAGTTGCGCCGTCTTGGCTCGCAGGTCGTGGTTATCCTCGAGCAGGCGCCTCACCTGATGGGTAGGCAGCGTGACCAGGTCGATGACGGGAGGCGTGTCCGAAGTCGAGAAGGTGTGGATGGCCCACTGGAAGTTGGGTGAAATCTGGTAGGAATGAGAGCCGGCCGGACCGGGCGGAGTCACTCGCTCCGGCGCGGTCAAGCCATCCAGGCGGCTGCGGTAAAGGTAGCGCTGCGTAGCGTTGTCCGGCGAGGCGATGTAATACACCCACGCCTCCTGCGTATCGACACCCTCGAGACCGATGACATCGAACTGGCCTGGAGTCACAAGCCGCGACTGCTTCCCGTCCTTCGAGATCGCGTACACATGGCGCCAGCCGTCTTTTTCGCTCACCCAAAGGAGATCTTTCCCCTGGTGAATCCACATCGGATCGGTCTCCACATCCAACCAGGCATCATCGTGCTCGCGATAAATTTCCTCGACCGAGCCGGTTTGGGCGTCCGCCAGCAGCACGTCGTTGGTGTTTTGCAGGCGATTCATGCGTTCGAGCAGGACGGAATTCCCGGCCCAAGCCATGTAGGGGATGTAGTTGTTTCGCGCGTCGCCCGGCACTTCGAGCCACGTCGTGGGCCCTCCCGAAGCTTTCACCACGCCCACCCGGGCGGCGGGATTAGTAGTTCCGGCCTGGGGATAAGGGATATTCACGACGTGGGGGTACACGCCATATAGCGGGTAGGGAAGCTGGCTGACTACGTTGTAAGGGCCGCCGGTGTCATAGATCAGCGGGAAGTTGCCTTCCTCCGACGAGTCGATCTGCCAGTAGGCGATGCTCTGCCCGTCAGGGCTCCAGCGGAATCCGTCGCGGAGATCGAATTCCTCTTCGTAAACCCAGTCGGAAGTGCCGTTGGCCAAGGTAGAAGAGCCATTCGTGGTCAGGGCAAGAATCGATCCGCCGGCAAGATCCTCCACGTAGATATTCTGCTCGCGCACGTAGGCTACTTTCGAGCCCTGGGGCGAAAACTTGGCAAACATCAGGGTGGAAGGAGCAGCGTTCCCGCCCAGTTGTTGCAGTTTCCGGGTGGTGAGATCGAGCACCCAATAATCTCCGCGCGTATTCTGCCGCCAGACACGCCGGGAATTCGTAAAGACCAGAAGGCGCTTCATGTCCTTTGACCAGGAATAGTCATCGAGGGCGAGCGGGGATTTCGCCTCGGGAGGAATAAGCTCCTGGGCGGGAACCAGGACGGTGCGGGCGCCGCTGGCGGTATCGTATTTCACGATGTCCCGGGCGCCCTTGGTTTCCGCGGAGGCCTCGAGCGTGGTGTAGGACTCGCCCTCGTTCAGCCAGCGCGCCGGGCCGAATCCCTTGCCGTCAAACTCGCCGCCCACAAAGACGCGATGGAGCATCTCCGTCAATTGCGATGAGAGTTGCGCGCGCGCCTTGCCGGGCCAGATGCACAGGGCCACGAGGCAGGCAAGTAGCCCAGCGAATCGGGCCCGCCTGCCGGGCGGAAGCCCGGCTTTGGAGTGCGGCAGCTTGCTGCCGCCTTCACGGGGCGTGAGCTTGCTCGCGCCCTCTCGGTAGAGTCTCCCATGCCGGCCAGCAAGCTGGCCTGGAGTAAAGCGGCAGCAAGCTGCCGCACTCCAAAGCGCCCCTCCCTTGGACGAGCCGTCACGCAGCCTCTCCCCAAGGGAGAGGGCAGCCGTTTCAAACCCACCGACTGCGGGCGAAACGCCCGTACCACGCCTACTGATCATCTCAAGTCCTCCTGAATTCACTTCACGCCGCCCATCAGTTTCGTCACCGACGGGACGAAGAGGAACAGGGCAAGGGCGGCGGCGATGGCTGCCAGGCCCGAGATTCCAAACAGTCGGGGCAAAGCGACGGACTGGTAGAAGGACGCGAGCGTGCCGCCGACGTAATTGCCGACGGAATCCGAAAGGAACCAGAAGCCCATCATCAGGCCTGCAATTCGAGCGGGCGCGAGCTTGGTGGTTACGCTGAGGCCCACCGGGCTCACGCAGAGTTCGCCGACGGTGACCAGGAGATAGCTCCAGGTGAGCCACATGGGACTGTTGTGGGTTCGTCCGGCGACGGGAACCAGAATCAGGAATGAGAACCCGGCGAAGAGCAGGCCCGTGGCGAACTTTGAGCCGGTCGAGAGTTCCCATTTGCCCATGTGCACCCAAAGCCACGCGAAGGCCGGCGCCAGCATGATCACAAACAAGGGCTCCTCGGATTGAAACCATCCGGCAGGGAAGCCTCCAAACAGGCTGCGGTTGGTGTTTAACTCGGCGAAGAGATTCAGCGTGGATCCCGCTTGTTCGAAGAGCGACCAGAACAAGGCGGAAGCGAAGAAAAAGACGAGGACGGCGGCCAGGCGCTTGCGCTCGAGCGGCGTCCATCCCTTCATTCGGAAGAGCCACGTGAACGTGCCCGCGACGATGATCAGCAGAATCACTCCAAGGGATTTGGAAAGACCGCCGGGCGTGACCTTGAAGACTCCCGCCCAACCGAGGACGACGGCGACGGCGGCCAGCAGTACCAGGAGGCCCAGCGACTTCCCGAGCTGGCGCCGGGCGGTGGAAGTGTCTTCAGGAGCTGCGCCGATGCCGGGAAGGTGCTTCCAGCCGGCGCGGTATTGGATGACGCCCAGCGTCATGCCCAACCCGGCGACCGCGAAACCGAGATGCCAATTGATCTTCTCTCCCAGATAGCTGCACACCAGCGGCGAAACCAGCGCGCCCAGATTGATTCCCATGTAGAAGATTGAGAAACCGGCATCCCGGCGGGAGTGGTCCTGCCCGTACAACTGCCCAACCATGGTGCTCACGTTGGGCTTCAAAAGGCCTGTGCCGATCACGATCAGTCCCAGGCCAAGATAGAAGGTCAAGGTCAGCGGGACCGCCAGCGCGTAGTTGCCGGCGGCAATCACCAGTCCGCCGTAAAGCACGGCTTTCCGCTGGCCCATCACGCGGTCGGCAACCCATCCCCCTGGCAGCGTGACGAGGTAACTCATCCCCGCGTACATGCCGTAGATCGCCCCGGCCTTAACAACGTCGAACCCCAGGCCGCCTCTTTCGAGGGATGCCGTCATGAAGAGAATCAGCAGGGCGCGCATTCCGTAATAGCTGAAGCGCTCCCAGTATTCGGTGAGGAAGAGAGTCGCGAGCCCGCGAGGGTGACCGAAAAAAGTCGCCATGGAGGACGAGATTATCCGCAGATTACGCAGATTTCACAGATCAACAAGGCAAAAAAACCAACTGTTCCTTCGGGGTCTCTCTGCGTGCTCCGTGGGAACAACGGTTACTTCCCTTGCCGTCAGAGTCTCTCGTTCTGCATCTGCGTAATCCGCGTAATCTGTGGATCCTTACTGCCGCTGGGCGAGGTGGCGGTCCAGCATGAACAGCGCTTGTTTGGACTCCCCGATCATTTTGAGCTGGTGCTGGATGTCGCTGGCGTTGGCTTCTTCTTCCACCTGTTCGGTAACGAACCACTGGAGGAAGGCGTTGCTGGCGTGGTCCTTCTCGGCCGCCGCCAGGTCCACCAGCTTGTCAATCAAGCTGCTCACCTTGCGCTCGTGCTTGTAAACCTCGTCGAAGATAGCGTGCGGTGAACCCCACTTGGAGGGCGGGGCCGCGATGGCAGCGAGGGTCACCCGTCCGCCGCGCTCGACGATGTACTTGAAGAACTTGAGAGCGTGGCCAGCCTCTTCCTTGGCCTGGATTTGCATCCAATGGGCCATGCCGTGCAGGTTCGACTCTTCAAAATCGGCCGCCATGGCGAGATAGAGGTATGCGGAATAAAGTTCAGCGTTGACCTGCTCATTCATGGCTTCTTGCATTGCGGAATTGAACATGTGTCCTCCTCTTGTGTATTACTGACCCTGATGTTTGACGAAGTATAGTAATCCATTCGGACCGGATTGGGCAACGAGGATTAGCGCAGGTGGTGTAGGGGTAGGGCTTGCCCTACCCTCGTCGGCCTGGGAACCGTCCGGGGACGGCAAGCCGTCCCCCTACATTGCGGGACGTGACGTTGAGGGTTGTATTCTCGCTCTCAGGCTTTGTTCAGGACCAACTCGTGCACTTCGTTGTAGCCGTTGTAGCGCAGGCGATACTGGTAGCTGCCGGAGGCGTATTTCGCGGTGTTCCACGCCGCCATGTGGTAGCCGGTCTCGCAAATGGAGTTTGAGATCACTTCCAGGTTCCTGCCCGCCTGATCGAGAATTTCGACGAGCACCCATCCCTTTTGAGGGACGCTGAACTCAATGGCCATCTGCGGATTGCCGGCGTTGGGATAGTGCTGGTTGAACACCCGCGTGGTGGGTTTGGGGGGAATGCTGAGTTTCGTTTCGCTGACCTTGGAGTAGTCAAACGGCTGGTCAACGAGGTGCCATAGCGGTTCTTGGCCGCGCTGGTGGAGGTAGAACGACCGCAAAGGCGTGCGGGTGAAGCTCGTCAAGGGCCGGCGGACCGCGATGCCGTCCTGCCACTCATAGACGGGAATGTGCATGGGGTTGAGCATACCGGCCTTGCCGCGCTCCATGGCAATGTGGAACAGCCCGAAGTTCCCCGGTTCGTGGCCGCCCAGCCAGTGGCCGACGATATCCACCAGGTAAGGGTTCTTGCCGAAGATCACGACGTTCGTCATGTAGTCCCAGGCCCTGCCGTCGTAGTTGTTCTCGTTGCCCAGGGGATTGGGCCCCTGGTTGAAGTCGCCGTCGCGGCCGTAGATGCCCTCGACGATCTGAAGCCCCATGGGAGAGGCGGCGTGGTTGTCGATGGTCCGCTGCGCCCACAATTCCATGCAGAGAGTGTTGTACCAATAGGCGTCGTTGAAGGCGGGATCGCTCTTCGAAACATCCGGAGTGGTCCACCGGGGAATATACTCGGCGTGCCGCTTGAAGCTTGCTTCGATCAGTTCATGAACTTTGGGATTGATAATCTCCTTATTAGTCACTTCCTCAAGCTTTTGCATTTCATCAATATTCTGCCATTTTTGACAGTAGCCCTGGAAAGGCGCCGCGTGGCTGCCCTGCCAGTTCTTGGCGGTGAGCGTCAAACCCATTTCGTGGGCTTTGAATTTGGCCACATTCAGGTTCCAGGAATCCCGGGCGTTGAAGGGCCAGAGGTAGGGGACCTGCGTCCAGATCACGCCGCCCGGCACTTCTTTCCACACAAACGACTGCTCGTCGCCAGCGTCGTCCTCCGTCTTGATCGTGTTCTTCGCGGTGCGGACCGTGGCGCCCACACGCCGGCCCATCGCCAGGTACCCGCGGGCATCAAGCACGCCGCCGCCGTTGACGTCGCGGGTGTGCATCTTGTTTCCGGCAACGCCCACTTCCTTCAACGATTCGAACATGCCCTCGACGAAGTTAGCGTCGGTGGCGATGCCCATGGTGTCCTCAAGAGTGAATCCTCTCGCGGCATCGACCGGCTCGTGAGCGGTAAGGTTCGGCTTGGTGGCAATGTTGTGAGTGACGGGAACACCGGTGCTGTCCATGGGAACGAAGATCGACCGCCCCAGGTCAAGCCCGACTTGCTTGCAGGCGGCGGAATTCGTCTTGCGGTCAACGTGGGTCCGCAGGATGAAGACCGCCTCAGGGTGCTGCTCCACGAAGGGGTGAACGCCGAAAAACCCGGAGGGGGCGGACTCGGCCGCAAACACGGAGGATCGGCCGGTGAAGGCCGCCGCGCCGAGCAGCAATGACGAAGATTTTATGAAATTCCTGCGATTAATCATGGAAACCCTCCCGCTGGCCACAAAGGGGTGAGGCAAGATGTAGACAAAGTGTCAGAATTTCGGCCGCAAGCGCCTCGAATTGCGTTGTTCGACGCATGGGCGGTGAAAATTCGCCCCTCCCCGTCCCACATTCTGCGGTTGGAGCAGGTGGATTGCCAAAGTCAGGCTGCGCCTGCGCGGACAGCGAATGCCCGAAGGGCATTAATTTCATTAGCCGTAGGTGAAACCTACGGGCTATTAGCCATCATCCTCCAGTTTTCGGTGACCCCGAAGGGGTCGAATGTCCTTTCGTTCAACCCCTTCGGGGTTGGTCAACTCCAGGTGGGCGCTTGATCCGTAGGTTGCACCTACGGCTAATGATGTTGGGTCCCTTCGGGACCCAGAGAGGGATCTTAGGTTAACGCCCGTGGGCCGCTGGCCTGGGCTGGATGGACCGACACTTCGCGGCTAAATGGTCGCGCCTTCAAACTCGAGCGCGCAATAGAGCGGGAGCGGGGGAAGCCTGAACTCCATTCCGGGGGATGCCGCGACGCCTTGAACGGTGACGGCCTCATTGGCTCCCGGCTGCCAGAGACGCGCCGACTTGACGTCGTCGTTCACCCAGAGGGTGACGGAATCTGCGGGCTTCGCCGAGTAGTTCAGGACTTGAACGAGCCGTTTCTTGCGGGCGGGATCGATACTGGAATGGCAGTTCAGCGTGGCCCGGTTGTAAAGGCGGACGATATCGTTCCGGCGGCTGAGCAGCAGGTGAGCGTCCACGGCCACCTGGTCGGGCGCCTGAAAGCCTTCTTCCGCCACCGCAATCTGTCCCTTGCCGACGTCGTAGAGGTCGTAGTGAAGCGAGGGTTCGCCCTTGGCCGGCTTCACCTCGGAAGGGCCCCAATATGCGGCCGCGATCAGCAGTCCGCCTTGCCGGACGAAAGCGAGGAATTGCGAGAGTTGGGCGGCGCTGGGCGCGTCTTTGTCGAGCCAGAGGACAGCCTTCAACTCCTGGTCCGGCGCGGGCAGGGGGCGCGATCGCTCGACGATCCGGAGCTGAACCTGGCGGCGGTTGAGCAGGTTCAACACCTCTCCGCTGAGGTACGCATTCTCCCCGCGGAAGTCCGAGAAAACCGCCAACGTGCCTTCCGGCTGGTAGGCTCGCCATTCCTTGTGGCCTTCGAAAAAGGCAAGCGCGCTCGAGAGTGCCGCCCAAACGCCCTTGGCCTGGGGATCGCCCTTGGGGAGCACGGCCCGCAGCTTGTCGTCCAGGGAGATGATCCAGCGGCTTCCGTAGGCTTGGCTGTCGGCTACGGCAAGGCCGTAGTTGGCGGGGCGGGGGAGGCTGGAGGAATCGGGAGGGTCGAACTCCAGCCACAGAGTTTTGCCGGGCTGGAGCGAGCCCGCCAGCATTGAGACCCAGGCGTTGGAGTTCACCCAGGGGTTCGCCGTGGCGCCGGCGCGGGCGTTGTCTTCGTCCAGAGTTTCGAGATTCACTCCCGGCCAGGCGTTGCCGCTGGTGGAGAATAGGGTGGACACGGTTTCACCCGCCACCTTGTCGCGGGGGAATTGCAGGATCGCCGGGAGGTCGAAGGTTTCGCCCGAGGCATTGCGGAGCAGCACGGCGGAAAGCCCGGCGGTGCGCGCCGCGGCCACGGCGGGCCCCACGCCCTGCTTCGCCCCGACTCTTCCCACGAAACTGATCCCCAGGCGGCGGCCCGCTTCGAGCAGAGGCTGCAAAGCCTGCTGCTGAGCGGCATCCTCGGGCTTGCCGTTCGCCCAGTCCACCACCAGGCAGTTGACGGGCGTGCCCTTCAGGAAATCCAGGGCGGAGGGCTGGGCCCATGCCTCTAGCGTATCCTTGAGGCTGGGGTTGAAACTGATCGAGCGGCTGCGGCGCGCGATTTCGAGCGGCCCGCACGGCCACTTCATCGGCACCCAGGTTGTGTCCAAATCCATAGTTCTCCCCAGTCCTTCGCGGCGCGCGAAGAAAAGCAGAAGAATCTGCATTTGCTTGCGGTTTTGCCGCGCCGTATTACTGCCCCGCCCAATAGCGGTTGAAACCCTCGTAGTCGGAGGGCAGATTCGCCAGAATGGTCCTTCTTAACTCCAGGATGTCCAGCGAGCCCTGCTTTTGGTACAACACCTTTCCGTCGGGGCCAATGAGGACGGTGTAAGGCACTGCGGACTCCCAATGGGGATCGAAGGCGGCCTGCAGCGCCGCCGTGTCGTCCGACGCGAACAGCAGGTTGCGGCTGGTGGCGTGCATCTTCTCCAGCACCCGCAGGACGCCGGCCTTCTCCTCCGGCAGGTTGGCCGCCACCGTCACGAGCTCCACGTCGCGCACGCTGTACATGCGGAGAGTGTCCTCGAGGTCGGGAAACTCGTGGATGCAGGACCCGCACCAGGTGGCCCAGAAACTCACTAACAGAGTTTTGTGAGCCGGATTGGTCCGCAAGGCTTTCAGGTCGGCGGCGGAAGCCATCTCGAGTTCGACCGGCTGAGCTTCGATCTTCCGCAAAGCCTCGAGGCGCGAGGCTTGCTTCTCCTTCCACTTGGTCGAGCAGCCGAATACTCCCGTGTGCTTGACGGCGACTTCGCGGTTGGCCAGCAGCGCCTCGATGGCGTCTCGCGCTTCGTGGGTCTTTACCAGTTCGGCGCGATAGCTGTTGTCGAAGCGGCCTTCGTAGCGCAGGCGGCGTTCACGATCGAAGACAAACACGTGGGGCGTGGCCTGCGGCCCGTAGGCTTCGGCCACCGACTGGGTTTCGCCGTCGTAGAGGTAGGGGTAGGCCAGATGTTTGTATTCGGCCCGGATCTTCATCTCCTCCAGGCTGTCGCTCATGTCCGAGGAGTCGAGTTCGTCGATGCGGATGGCCTTCGGATCGTTAGGCTGGATGGCGACGACGGCCACGCCGCGCTCCTTGTAGTCCGCCGCAAGCTGGGCAATTCGGCGCTCGTACATCTGCGCGATCGGGCAGTGATTGCAGGTGAAAACCACGGCGAGCACTGGGCTATCTGAGTAGTCCGAGAGCCGATGCGTGCGCCCGTCCACGCCGGGAAGCTGGAAGTTGGGCGCCGGCGAGCCGAGGCTGAGAATCGGGTGCTCCGTCGCCGCCGCCGCGGCGGGCAGGAGCGCAAGCAACAGGAGAAATCGCCACATGTTTTTGTCTCCGAACAGCCGACGAAGTATAACGTAAAACCGACGGCTGATGACACAGTCTTTTCCCAAGAGAGTGCAGTCTGATGAAGCAATCATTGTTTGCTGTACACGACTGGACTTTGCTCGTCTATAGTTACCGTCGCATTGAGATATCCGCACGAGGAATCCACCATGGGAATCAACATAGGCGATGGGATGGTCAAGGCAGGGCGGCCGGCGGCCGCGCTGGTGCTGAGCGCGTTCTGCCTGGCCGCAGCGCTCAGCGCGCAGGAGAGTGCGCCGGTCATGCCCATGCAGGCGAAGTACGAAGACGGCGCCGAGTATCGCTGGCTGAACAAGAGCGTCCAGGAATCGCGCCTGCTGGACAGCATGGAAGACCTTTCCGCCTGGTCGTTCCAGGGCGGGGGAGAGATGACGCTGACGGACGTCCGCGCCAAAGATGGCCGCCACTCGCTGCGCCTCCAATCGGCGTCCAACGTCGCCCAGGTCGGAGGCGGCGGGGAGTGGGAGGACCTGGTTGCCACGCGCCAATTCGCGGGCGAGGACTGGAGCCGTTACAACCGCATTTCGCTCTGGGTGTACCCCGACGTCATCGGGGCGCCCGCCATTTCCTGCTCCCTGGTGCTGCACAACGACGGCGCCCACAAGCTGCCGGACCACTATAACGAAGGCCGGCACGAATCGATCATCCTGAAGAACCGCACCTGGAACCACGTGGTGTGGGAGATTGCTCCCCTGGACCGCGACCGGGTGACGGCCCTCGAGTTCGCCTACAGCCTGCCGAAGAAGTTCCCCGACCCCGGCGACCAGACCATCCTGGACCTTGACCGTTTGGAATTGCAGAAGGTCGAGCCCGACCATGTGGAGGGTTGGGATGTAGCCTCGGGCAAGATGGCTTTCAGCCACAGCGGCTACCGGCGAGGGTCGGCGAAGTCCGCCCTGGCGAGCGGCCTCGCGGCGCGCGAGTTCTCCGTGATCAACCTGGACACGGGCGGGACAGTTCTGACCAAGCCCGTCGAGGCCGTCTCGACGCCGCTCGGCAAGTACCAGGCGCTGGATTTCTCCGAGATTCGCGAGCCCGGCCGCTACGCGATCAAGGCCGGAGACGAACTGACTCGCTCCTTCCGCATCGGCGACGATGCCTGGGCCGACAGCATCTGGAAGGCGATCAACTTCATGTACTGCGAGCGCTGCGGCATGGAGATCCCCGGCGTCCACGGCCGGTGCCACCAGGACGTCTACTCGACGCACGGAGACCAGCGCATCGTGGTGAACGGCGGATACCATGATGCCGGAGACCTTTCGGCCACGGGACACACGCCGGCCATGGTTTACGCCCTCCTGTCGCTGGCGGAGAGCCTCGAGCGGCAGGGCGCCGACCCGGTTCTTACACGAAGGCTACTCGAGGAGGCGCGCTGGGGCTTGAACTGGGTCCTCAAAACCCGCTTTGGCGACGGTTACCGCTCGACCGGGCAACTGGTCAGCTACTGGACCAACGGGATCATGGGCGACGCCGACGACCGGTTCGGCAAAGCCGTGAACAATCCGGAGTGGAACTTCCGGGTGAGCGGCGTCGAGGCGCTAGCCGCGCGGGTGCTGAAAGCCAGCGATCCGGAGCTTGCGCAGCGCAGCCTCAGGATCGCCGAAGAGGACTGGAAGTTTGCGGTGGACGGCCTGAAAACCGCGCCGCCGCTGCCGGAAGTCTACGGGGCGCAGGACGAACTGGAGCGGACTCTCGTACGGCGTGGTGGCCTCAGTAGAGCTTTACCAGGCGACGGGCGAGGCGCAGTATGCCGACGAGGCCATTGCCCTGGGCGACCAGGTACTGGCTTCCCAGGAGCGCGAACTCCAGCCCTGGACGATTCCCTTGACCGGCTACTTCTACACCGGCCCGAAGCGCCAGAACCTGTTTCACCGTTTCCACGTAGGCCAGGAGCAAGAGCCGATCGTGGCGCTCGCGCGCCTGTGCGAAGCCTTTCCCCGGCACGAGAAATGGATCGAGTGGTATGCGGCGGTCGTGCTGCACTCGCGCTATTACCTGGAGGCGGCGGCCGCTGCCGACGAGCCTTATGAGGTGCTGCCCGCCGGCGTGTACCGCGAGAGCGAGGCTCAGCTTTCTGCGGACGCCAAGAAGTGGACTCCGCTGCGAGCGGTGGACAGCGACGCCTTCCGGGAAGAGGTGCGGCAGGGCGTGCCGCTGGGCGGCGAGTACTACCTGCGCCGCTTTCCCGTCTGGTTCGACTTTCGCGGCAACGACAGCGTTCTGCTGTCGCAGGCCAAGGCGCTTTCCACCGCGGCGCGCCTGCGGGGCAATCTTGAAGCGGCTCAACTGGCGGAGAAACAGGCCCAATGGCTGGTGGGGCGCAATCCCTTCGGCGCCAGCCTGATGTACGGCGAGGGCTACGACTGGACGCCGCTCTACAGCGTGCGCTCCGGGCAGATGGTGGGCGCGCTCCCCGTCGGCATCGAAACCAAAGGCTTTGACGACGCCCCGTACTGGCCCACGCAAATCTGTTGGACGTACAAGGAAGTGTGGGTGCAGCCGGTGGGGCAGTGGATCTGGCTGATGCAGGACTTGGGCGTGCCCGCGACGGTGCGGGGGAAAGCCAACCCCGGCGGCAACGAGCCGGTGGAGTTCCTCGACGAGAAGAGCGGGCAGGTGATTTCGATCGCGCCCGATCCCCCGGACGGCGAGTTCAAGCTGAGTCTTCCGGAAGGGCGCTACCAGGTGCGGCAGGGGACGGTCCATACCGGTCTCACGGTTCTCCCCGGTGGCATTTACGACGTCGATCTGCGCCGCGACCGCGTTCTCAACTTCACGGTTACTTCCCAAGATAATAAGCAGCAGGAGATTACTCTGCGAGTCGCCGCCGAAGGCGCGGGCCGTCATGCGTTCAGGATTCTCACCCACAACCTGGCGCTGAGGGAAAGCACGGAACGCGAACTGGACCTGAGAACTGCCCGGGAGGCTGTCTGGCACGCGCGCGTCTCCACGCCCTCGTCTCCCTGGGTGGCGGTGGTGATTCCGGATGACGACCTGAGCGGACGGCGGGAAGTGACGGGGATCGTGACTCGTCCGTGAGCCAGTAGCGTTGACAGTTGTGGACGGGTGCGCCCCGTCCACACGGTCATTTATGCGCCAAACTTGTCCCTAAGGTCAGACATCTTCGACTAACTCTCTGGCAGTTGCTTTGTCTCGCCAGCATAATCGACCAAGTAATAACCCCAACTATCAGCACACTCCACGGCATCCGGGTTGTCCTTCTCGGCCTGGCAGTTTTTGAGTTCGTAGCGATGGTCCCTGGTCTTTAGTATCTTGTGTGTCAGTTCGTGGAAATGTGTCATGAATCGGTAGATTGGGACGGTATCTAACAGGGCGTCGTAGCCTGACTTGACAGAAAAGTAGAGCGGCCCGAAGAATATCCTGAGGCCTGACTGAACATTAATACTGCCTCCTGGGAGCCGGTAGTCTTGCCTGCTAACGCCCGGAAGCATGACGTTTGGAACCACCTGCCCGGCAAGGCTGGTTTTGACTACGTCGTTATCGCATCTTTTACCCGCCACAAGCTTACGGTAGGTGATCCCCGAGCACTTCGTGCTGAGGAATAGGTCCAGGTTCCTTATCGCCGAGCGCACCTCATTGTAAGAAGCCTGCGGAAACCAGTTGTGCCAAGGTGAAGTTTTGACGTTCTTGGCCAGCTCGTGAATGAGCGCACAGATCAGCTTCAGGTGGTTCAAGACTTGGTGCATATCTGTTGGATTGAAGAATTCCTCACCACGTATTTCCATCGGAGTCCTATCCGGAAATGGAACGGTCTCTTTAAAGCTGGCGAGCTGGGGTTTGGGGAATTTGCCTTTTTGTCCAGTAAGATCAGGTTTGGCGATGTTGCCCAGGAGTTGGGAAGTAAGGAAGTTCAGTGGCTTCTCGAACTTGTCTGGTACGAACTTACGTACATTCTTCACCTTCGAATCTATCTGCTCCATCGCATCAATCTGTATCTCCAGGTCTGACGCGTCGACCCCCGCGTTGAATACGTCGATCTCCGCGAGAATCCCTTTAAACATACCTGGATCGATTTGAAGCCTTGAATCAATCGCTTTACATTGTGACCAGAACACCTGCTTGTTAATTTTCGGCATGCCTTCTCTCCAAGGATGTAAACCGGTTTCCACCGGTCGCAGTGGGGATACCAGCCAGCATTTCCGTCTTCAGTTTTCAGTTTTTGCCCTGCCAAAAATGTACACCCGCCCGCCTCTGATTGCAAGGTCCAGTCGGACTTTGTCCAGTCGGACTTTGCGTGGAGTCTCTGCCGTTGAGACTCGGCGGTTCTTCGCGCGCCACGGGGAAAGCCGCAGACTTTCGAAAAGCACGAAGTCTGCGCTACCCCGCTCATAACTTGCGATAGATCTGGCCTCTCGGTCCGATGTCCGCGACAATGAGGGTATCAGACTCTATCTCAAACAAGATTCGGTACTTACCAACCCGACTGCTCCTCTTTGTACTGCCAATCAAAGGATAGGACAGGCGAACATCCATCGGTGCCTGAGCAATCTCCCTCAGCTTCTCACTTATTCGTTCTTTTGTAACTTTATCGAGGGACTGGAGGTACTTGAATGGTGTTGAAGTGAGCTTGATGGTGAGAGGCACCGCTATTCAACCTGGCCCAGGTCGTACAACTCGCCTTGTTCCTTCTCCTGTGCTGCTCTGTCGTAAATTGACCGAATCACATCTTCGCTTTGGGTTAGGTCCGCCAAATCTGCTAACTCGATGATTTCCTCACCCCAGTGCTCGATATTTCGGAGCGGTCCAGCGGTCAGCGAGTTGTTTGTTAAGCCGATATGCTTTGAGGCCTTTACGATCGTATGGATGGTGCGGTGGAGTCTTCGCAGTGTGATAATTCCCTCGCGCACCTTTTCGGGGTCTACCGATTGCACTTGGGGGGATTCCAGAGTCTTGTAGACCCCATCGCGAAAGAGTTTACAGAGCGCCGAATCTAAGCGTCGCAAACGAATTGCCAACCTGAACACCTGGGTGTGGGTCTTCACGAGGAGTGCCAGGCGCGACGCTAGCGCCATTACGGTGTAAAACTCCGCGTTCCAATCGTCCGATTCAAACCTGCTCAAAACCAGTGCAGGCGCTCCCACCGCTCCTCCAAGCCATCAGATGTTCTCCAAAAGAGAACCCGTAGCCGCAGAATCTACCTTGCGCGGAGTACCATTATAGCACTTGAATCAAGCCCCCGAGCCTAATGGTAGCATGGCATGTCCGTACTAGCGCTTAGCTGAATTAGTAAGCGAACTTACACGTCGGAGGTGGGAGGGCGGGGCTTCAGCCCCGCCGCTGATCTCGCGAGGTAAGAACGGGGCTTTAGCCCCTGAAGCGGCTTGGCTTCAGGGCCTGAAGGCCCTTCCAATCGTGCACCCATAGACGGCGGGGCTAAAGCCCCGCCCTTCCGAGGGCCACCTGGTATTGCGCTTATTAAACCAACCAAGCACTAGCGAATGGCACGGCGACCTCCATACTCGGTTAAAGTATTCAAATCCAGAGCTCACAATGGCCCGCTACCGCGGACTGGCGCAGAAGTTAGTGCAGACGGCTCAAGGCGGGGCGGCTGACGGCTGCTTGTGGATGGGCGCTCGTCCGGCTTTGCTTCGACCGGGAACCACAAACGAGTGCTTGGGCTGGACAGGAACGAACGACCCTGCGGTCAAGGAATCATACGCCGGCAGATTTTCCGCCGCGACTCGAATCGCCGCCCAGCGCCTCGCAAGCGCGTCGTTCGCGGCATTGGTTTCCATCACTGCGTCCTGCGGAATCAGGGCGCCGGTTTCACTCGAGAACGGGCTCTCCACGCCGGCGGAGACTGCCGTGACGGTGTAGTAGTATTCGGCCCCGGCCTGCGGCCCGTAGTCAACGTAGGTGCAGTTCGCCTGGTTCGTGCAGCCGGCATCCACCGGAGAGGCGTTGATGGGCCCGGTTTCGTTGGCCGGAGTCGTCCCGCGATAGACGTTGTAGCTGTAGGCCGGGTTCCCCTGCGCGCCTGCGGGCGGCGTCCAGGCGAGCGAGATGCAATCTCCCCGCCAGTAGCTCGCTTGCCGGGCCAGCGCGTCGCCGGTCGGATTGCTTTCGCTCAGGGTGGCAAAGTGGGCCGCCTGCCCGGCGATCGAATCCGAACTGGCGCTGCTTTCCACCGGATTGGCCTGGTAAGCAAGCTTCGATTTGAAGGCCGCCATGATCGCAGCGTACTTCACGCCCGAACACTGATTCGCGAAGCTCATCGCCGTCGAGCCGCTCGAATTCAAATCGTATTCCGTCGCCCCGCCGGACTCATAGTTTGTGAGCGGCGGTATGCCGCCCGCCCCGCCCGTCCACGCGCCCAGCGCCGCGCCCGCCGCCGGCGCGGTCATCGGACACGCGCTGCCGTTGGGAGGGGCGAGTTCAGGCGGAACCGCGGCGCCGTAAAGCAGTTCGTTCGGCAGGCTGGGAGTGATCGAGGGCGAGCCGATGGCCGTACCGGAGGCGGTTGCGCTGGACACGGTGGCGCTCGCGTCAAACGTCACGGCCCCGCCTGAAGCGTTGAACTCGTCCGCCCAAACATCCCCCATGGCTTGCCCGCTCGACCAACTCACGCTGATCGCGCTCGAAGCGTTCGACGGCGCGTTCAGCAGGTAGCCCAGCCACAGGTTCGCATAAACCGTGCCACCCGAGCAGAGGCCGGAGGTGACTGCTTGCGACAACGTGGCGGGGGTGGAAATCACCGTGTAGCTGTTGGCGTTCGCGTCCTTGATCGTGACTGGCGAGGGCCCGCCGTTCGTGCAGCCGATGGTTGTGAAAACCACCACCACCAGGTCCCCGTGTGCCGGATTGCTCGCCAGGGTCAGGGTGAATGGGCTGCTCGTCCAAGCGCTTGTCACCTGGACCTTCGCGCCCTGGACGTGGCTGAACCGCTGCCCGAAGAGCAATGTCGAGTGAAAAGTGGCGAGCGCGAGAAACAGCAGCCAAGCCAGCGCGCTCTTCGGCTCAGCGCCTCGTTCCTGTCTCGCCGTCTTGTTGACTTCCGCAGCTTCTGCCATTTCACCCGCTCTTTCGGTCACAGAACCTAGCCTACCATGCCCGGAATGGGAAAATGGGAAACAGTGCAAAAAATGCGAGTAATTATTTTATCTGCTTTGAATTGAATGCGATCGGAGGAAAGAGCTTTTTCACATTGTGAAAAAACGGCTCCCAAGTGTGGCATTTTGACACATATATTCAAAACCTTGCATATTACCGGCGTGTGCCTTCGGCGCAGAGGTGGGCGCATTTTGCCCTCCTCTGCGGCTTTTCCCCTGCTGCGCGAAGAACCGCGGAGTCGCAACCCCAGAGACGGGGCTACGTGCCTGCTCCTTGTTAGGGGTGAGGCGTGTTTGCGTCGGAGGCGGAACTAAGCCCAAACCACGGGCGGGATCTCCGCGCGCGCCGACTGCCCGCGTCAGGGTTTCCTCTTCGGTGCGCTTTTGGGTTTGCAGTTTCTCGGCCAATTCCAACTCGCGGCGGGAGTCTTCAGGCCGTTTCAGCTTTTCGTAGGTTCGTCCCAGCAGGTAGTGAGGCTCGGGGCGCGTCGCATCCAGGCGGATCGCGTCCTGAAACTGCGGCACGGCCTCCTGGTAGCGGCCGAGCTTGTCCAAGGCCTTCGCCAGATCCAATCTGGCGCGATAATCCCCGGGCGAATTCCCCGTCAAACCCTGCAGGATGGGCAAGGCGAGTTGCGGCTGAGACTCGGAGAGATAAGCGTCTGCGAGGTAATACCTGGCTTCTCCAAACCGCGGGTCGAGCCGAAGCGTCTCGCGCAGTTCGCTGACGGCGTCGTCATACCGGTGGAGCTTCCAGGACATGAATCCGAGCGAAAACCGTACCGTGGCGTCGGCGGGCAACTGCTTCTTGGCCTCCTCGAACTCTTCCAGAGCTTTCTGGTACGAACCCAGACCGTCGTACGCCTGGCCGCGCAAAATGCGCACCCACGGCGAGCCGGGGTCGAGCTGCTCGAGGCGGTCGAAGCCGTCCAAGGCCTTCTTAAATTGCTTCGTCTCGATATAGGCGCGGATCAGCAGATAATTTGAGCCCGGGTCGCGAGGCTCGAGGGACAAGGCCTTTTCGAGCGGCGGGATGGCGCGCGCGTATTCGTCCCGGCCGATGCGCGCCACGCCAAGCAATTCCTGGGCCTGGAAACTGGAAGGATTAATCTCCGTCGCACTCTCGAGCGCGGGCGCGGCGGATTTGTAATCCTGTATTTTAATCAGAGCGATCCCCAGGTTCAGATTCGTTCCGAATTCGCGGGAGTTTATTTTCAAAGCTCGCTGGTAATAGGAGATTCCTTGCTTGAAATCGCCCTGCTTCACGCTCAAGGCCCCCAGCGCATTCAGCGCGGGTACGGAGCGAGGATCGACCTTCAGGATTTGTTGGTATTCCGCTGCGGCGTCCTGCCAAAGGCCTTGGGCCTCGAAGCTCTCGGCCTTCGCAGCCAGATCCAGAATGGTCGATTGAGGGGATGATTGCGCGATGGCGAGGGCAGACAAGAAAAAGCTCACCACAAAGGCCATTCGCATGACACGAAGGACGGGGCCGCCGCAAGTGGCTGGCTCGTCTCCATCCAGCGTGCTACGATAGCCGGGAAGAAAAGAAAGTGAGCTCTTGGAAAGCACACTGAAATTGTAGGACAAGGGCTGTCTCCAGTCCAAACAGTAAAATGGCGCGGTGGGTTTCGGTCACGCTGGTGGTTTGTTTCGGTGCGCTTCTTGCCGGGGCAGGGAATTCTCTTTCGACTGCCACGGGGAAGCCGCCCTCGATCATATTGATTTCTGTCGACACACTGCGTGCCGACCACTTGAGCTGCTATGGCTACCGCCGTATGGCGACGCTTCACCTTGATGCGCTGGCCAGAGGCGGCACGTTATTTTCCGCGGTCAGTTCGCAGGTCCCCTTGACGTTCCCTTCGCACGTCTCTCTGTTCACGTCCACGTACCCGTTCTTCAATGGCATCGAGGACAACGGAGAGACACTGCGGCCCAACGCTTTAACCCTGGCCACCGTCTTAAAGGCCCACGGCTATCATACCGGAGCCGTGGTCGGCGGCTTCGTGCTCGACCGGAGGTTTGGGCTCGATCAGGGCTTCGACACCTACGACAGCACCTTCGACTTGCACCACCAGGCCGACTCCGACAGCGGAGACGTCAAGCGTTTGGGCGCCGAGGTGGTTGCGGCCGCGAATAAGTGGCTGGATGCAAACTCCGGCAGCCCCTTCTTTCTCTTTGTGCACTTTTATGATCTGCATACTCCCTACAACTTGCCGGCGAGCGACAGGGCGCGCTTCGGCACGGGGTACGACGCCGAACTTCGCTACGTGGACGAGCAGGTGGGCGCCCTCTGCGACTCCCTGCGGCAGCATAGCGTCTTCGCAAACAGCCTCGTCGTTCTCACTTCCGACCACGGTGAGGGGCTGGGAGAACACGGTGAGAAAACGCACGGGTACTTTGTCTATCAAAGCACGCTGTGGGTGCCGCTCATCGTGCACTGGCCGGCGGGAGGCGCCAACTTTCCGGCGCGGATTGACGAACCTGCCGGCTTGATGGATGTGGCGCCCACCCTCCTTCAGTTCGCCGGCATCACGCCGCCGCCGGAGTTTCAAGGGCGCAGTCTGCTGGATCTCGTGCGCGCGGACCCTCCCAGGATTCCTCATGATGTGGTCAGCGAGAGCGTTTATGCCCAGAGGCATTTCGGATGCAGTCCCCTGCGGTCGCTTCGCTCCGGGCGTTACAAGTACATTGAGGCTCCGAAACCTGAACTCTACGATCTGGGCCGGGACCCGGGCGAGACGCACAATCTTTACGGCGTGGAAGGCTCGCAGGCGCTGGCTGCGAAGCAGAGGCTGGCGGCTCTGCGCGCACGGTTTCGAAATCCGCGGCCACGAGGACAACGGGCGCTCGATCCGGATACGGCGGCTCGACTGAGTTCGCTGGGCTATGTCGCGGGAAGCTCACCGGAGACCGACGCATCGGAGAGCGGGCCCGACCCCAAAGACCGGATTGGCGAATTCGAGGAATTTGGACGCGCCATCGTTCTGGCGTCGGCGGGGCATATCGAGGAATCGAACGCCCTGCTCGAGCGGATTCTCAGCGGCCACCCGGAGCTTCTCGATGTGCGGATGAGTTTAGGACTGAACGATCAGCGCCTGAAGCGGCAGGACGACGCGGCGCGCGAGTTCCAGAAGGTTGTCAAGGCGGACCCGCTGAACGCCAAAGCGCACCTGGATCTGGGGTTAAGCCTCTTCGAAATGCGAAAGCTGGACGAAGCCGAGCGCGAATTCCAGGCGGCGCTCGCGATCACGCCCAATTACACGCGCGCCGAGGACATGCTGGGCAGCGTCGCGCTGCAGCGCAACGACTACGCGCGGGCTCGCCAGCGCTTCGAGCATGTTCTGAGCGTCGATCCCAATGACTACAACGCGCATTACAACCTGGGAGCGCTCGCGGCGCTCCAGGGGCAATGGGATGCGGGTGAGCGGCACCTGCGAGCGGCGCTGAGCGTTGACCCACTCGATCCGGAGGCGCATAACACGCTGGGAAGCCTCTATCTTCGCAGGGGCGATCTGGACAGTGCGGCGGCGGAATTCCGCGCGGCGCTGCGGTTGCGTCCGAAGTCTGCCTCCCCGCATTACAATTTGGGGCTGGTCCTCGGCCAACAACACCGTGTGAAGGAAGCGGCGGAGGAATTTCGCCAGGCGCTGGCCATCGATCCGCAGTTGGGCGCGGCACGAGAGGCATTGAACCGTCTTACCGGGGCGAATTGAGGGACACCTGTCATCCTGAGCGAAGCGAAGAATCTGCTTTTGGTCGGAGTTTTGCCGCGCTGTGTGGTGCAATCCTTGCGGCGAACTGCTTCACGGAGCCGGCCGGGGGCGGCCACGAGGGCCGCCCCTACGGCTGGTTTTGCACGATTAGAAGAGGAACTTCAGCGCAAACTGGATTTCACGGTTGTTGTTGGACGTGTACGTAAGCGTGCCGTATGCCCCTGTTGTGACGGTCGCCCCCGGATTACCAAAGCTTGCGTGATTAAAGGTGTTGTAAGTCTCAGCGCGGAACTGGAGCTTGTATTTCTCGGTGAAGCTAAAGTCCTTGAGCAAGGCGAAGTCGATATCCGAGAAAGGAGGTCCGGTCAAGTCATCCCGTTGCTGCATGCCATACCGCGGCGCGCCGGCTGCCTCGGCTGCCTTGAGCGAGGAGAGGTCAAAGCAGTTGGTCTGGAAGTACTCCGCGACTGTACTGCCGCGGTGCAGCATTGTAGCCTCCGTTGATTTGGACGCCGGCCAGCCGCACGAGTCCCCTGCCGGGTCCTCAGCGTGACGCGAACATGACCCGTCGCCCGACGACAAATTAAGGTGCTTGCAGCCCAGATCCCAAGAGACGCCAAAAAACAAACCGGGGCGAGCCCGACGCCCAGGTGCAGCTTAGCCTGATAACGACAGTTTGTCTGACCCTCGGCCCCCTGTCAAGGGCTTTCTCGATTCGTTTTTTCTATCTTCGTTATCAACACCCTCGCGTTTTGCCGGGCCGCCGGGCCGCTGCTCAAACTCCCTTTCTGAATCGCGGATCGCCGTTCTGGCGCAGGCGTACTGTCAACGAACCGTCGTCGTTGAGGGCCTCCTGGCATGCCCAGCGAACCGGGCGGCTTACTCCCTTTACTTCGATCTCCGCGCGCAGGCGCAATTCCTTGCCATCGAATCCAGGCGGGAGCATGAGCGAGGCCTGGCGAACTTTTCCGGCGTACGGTGGCCGGCATCCAGGTTTCCACCCACCCTCACTTTTCCATCCGGCGTTTCCGCGTACACACCCAGGACGCCCGGCACGCCCGCCACGCCATCGTTGGCGATGCCCAGGACGAGCTCCGCCGTGTCGTAACGCTTGCGCTGCCAGATCCAGGAGGGGCGAACGCGATAGCCCATTCTGCGCTGCATCATCTCGAGCGAGCGCGGATATTTCTCGTAATAGCGCTTGATGTTGTCCGCCTCCGTCCACAACGCAAAGTAGTTGGCCCCGATGTCGAGGGCGTGCAGGCCTGCGACTTCGCGATAGCGCTCGTCAATGCGATAACCCATGTCGTCCTCGTTCTCTTTGGGCGCGCCGGAAAGGAGGTATTGGCGGGCGGCGCCGTCCTCGAGAATCGCCGCCAGCCAGGGAGGGCGATTGCCCAGCGCTTCGATCTGGATGGGTTCGTCCACAATAACGCTGTCGGACCTCAGCCAGCCGCCCGCCCGCACCACCCTGTCCTGTACTTCGCGATTACCCACGCGGCTGATATCCGGCTGCGTATTAACCGCAATTGGAACCCGCTGGAAGGCCTCGAGCTGAAGTTGGGTCATCCGGGCGAAAGTCCGCTCCGCCGTCAGGTAGTCGCGGAAGGGCGTGGGCTGGTGATCGCTGATGTGGCCTTCTCCCCAGAAGCCAAACATCATGAGGTCCATGAACTCCACCAGCGGATGGTTGTCGAACTCCGCAGCCAACAGCTCGGTAAGTCACGGAAGGCCTTCTGGAATTCCGGGTGGTCATATTGAGGTTCGTAAAAGTCGAAGTCGCTGTGCCTTCCTTCGATTTTCTTCCGATATTGAAGAGCGGCACCTTCTCCCGGACGAAGTCCGGCATGGAGACCAGCTTGGGTTGGATGTTGGGGCTGGAGAGTTGCACCCGGAAGGCGACGCGCAGGTGGTAGGCCCTGGCCGCCTCAAACGCCAGCCTCCAGATGGGCATCGGGTCAAGCCGGCCGGGCCGTTTCTGCACGTCGCGCCAGTCGCAGCGGGATCTGATCGTCGACAAAAGGCAGCGCCGCCAGCTTTTCCACGTGCTGTTCCAGCGTCTCCTTCCCCCCTGCCGGGCGGCGAGGGAAGGTCCGCCTTCTTCCCACGCGTAGCCCACCAGCCCCAGTCCGAAGTTCTTGACGTGCCGGTCCGAAGGCGTGGTCGTCGCGAGGGTCAGCCAGCCTTCGTCCTGCTCAATCCCAAATGGCCCCTGGTTCGAGCCGATTTCGCACCGGAGGCCCTGACCCGAAGTCGTACCGGTCCCAATTGTGGTCAGGTACGTCGGCACGCGTAAGACCGAGTCTGCCAGCGCTCAGCGCACCGGCCAGCGTCGCTCCGGCTTTGATGAAACTTCGTCTTT
>CAVYJG010000008.1:0-93939 GCA_963768695.1 uncultured Acidobacteriota bacterium
CCCGCGAGCGTGGGGGCGGTTCGCGAACCGCCCCTACGGACCCGGACGAAGCTGGCCGAGACACGCCGTCCAGTGTCTGCGACTCGGGGCAGGATGGACAAACTCGGACTTCCCTTCGAGAAACGCAGACCCCAAAGGGCAGGGGTCTGCGCCAGCCGGTCAGCGCTACTCAGACAGAAAGTCCCGTAGAGGAAAATGGCGGAGAAACACCAAAATCGCCGGAACAAAGCCAGAATGTTATAGAAAACAAAGGACCGTCCACAGAAGGGGTCGCTGCATGAGAAGTGGTGCGGGCGTCCCGCCCGCTGTGAAACGGGCATTTTGCCTGTGGGATCTCTCGCGCGCGAGACGCCCCCGGGACCGCGGGCTGGACGCCCGCACCACACCGGGCAGAACGTCCCCTCCACAGCGGGATGGACGCTTCAGCGCACCTATTACTCAGGTCCCTAGAAGATGAACTTAACCGCCACCTGTCCGATGCGGGGAGCTTGCACGCTGAAGGCGCCTCCGAACGTCGAACCGTCCGTGGCCCCGCCGTCCACCCCGTTGACAAACTGCGCGTGGTTAAAGACGTTGAAGAATTCCCCGCGGAACTCGAGTCGCATACTCTCTGTCAACCTAACGTCTTTGAGGAGCGCCAGGGTCCAATTGTTAAGGCCCGGGCCGAGAAAAAATCTGCGGCTGGAGTTGCCGATGGTCCCGAGCTGTTCGAAGCTGAACAGGTTGTAGTTGAAGTAGGGATTAACCAGCGTCCCATTCGAGTTGATGTATTGCTTGCGTGGGTTGCGGTTCACGTAGATGGGGCCGGGGGCGCGATCGGGCTGGTCGAGAGAGCCGAACTGCGGCGAGTTGCTGGTGCTGCCCGTCAAGGAACGATCGTCGTATTCGTAGATCTGGACGGGCGTTCCGTTCGTGAACGTCGTGATCCCCGAGATTCTCCACCCGCGGATTCCCCGGTTGTTCGAATGGAAGAGCTTGTCAAAGGGCAGTTCCACCGTGTAGCTGGCCGAGAAGTTGTTGGGCATATCGAACACCGAGAGGGCTTCATACTGGTGAATGTTGCCGTTGAGCGGTACCTGGTCCCCAAAGCCAGAGCCCGTATCCATGGCCTTGCTGTAAGTGTAGGCAAGCAGGAGTTGCCCTCGGCCGGCCGTTTTGCGGAGCGAGATTTGCAAGGCATGGTAATCCGAGTTGCCCTCGTTCAGATAGTAGCCGTTGTCGCCGAAAACCGCTTGCCCCGTCGCGGTGTTGATGGAATTAAAGGGGCCGCGAACGGTTATTCCTGTGGCGGGCCCGTTCACGGGGTAAAACACCCCGGTTTCTCCAAAAGGTCCGCAGGTGGAGGTTCCGGGCCTAACCGCGGCGGCAGTACTCAGGCTCATGCACAATTGCGGGTTAGCGGGATTGTTTTGGGAGTCGAGAATCAGATGGTGGCCAAAAGTTCCCACATAGCTTACGGTGAGCAGCGTATTCGCCTGAAGCTGGCGCTGGATCGAAAAATCGACGTGCTCAGCGTACGGGGAAGGAGAATTTCGCAGCGGTGAGACGTCTCCTCCGAACGGCTCGAATTGCGACCAATTGATGTTCGTCGCGCCTCTTTGCACCGGGGGAATCGGGAACTTCTGACCCTGGTTCACCCCCGTTTGCCGGTCGATGTAGGGGGCAGAATACAGCGAGTACGTTCCGCAGCAGTAGAACAAGCCGAAGGGGGGAGCGGCAAAATTGAACGTCGCGGCTCCTTCGATGTTGGTGTAGAACAGGCCATAACCCGCACGGATGCTACTCTTCCCCGACCCGCCGAAGACAGTGTGCAGGAAGCCGCTGGAGAAGTTAGGGGAATAGGCGAATCCTATGCGTGGTCCGAAATCGTTGTAGCGGGGATTGGCGAAGTGCCTAGGAATGCCGGGATCGCCGGGGAAGTCGTAACCTGCCGGCGCCGTCGGAAAAATCGTGGATTGCACCCCCAGCGTCAAATCGGGGTTACGATTATGCGAGTCTGACCAATAAGGTGTCGTCTCCCAACGCAGCCCATAGTTGAGAGTCAGGTTCGGTCGAATGCGCCAACCGTCCTCGACGTACACCCCGACGTAGTAGCTGCGCAAAGCCAGGGCAGAGGGAGCGCCCTGGTAGAATGAACTCGTGGCGCCCACCAGCATGTCCGCCAAGTCGAATCCGGTCTCACTACCGTTGAACGAAAAGCCACCGTTGCTACCATTGTTCGGGTGACCCACCCAGAACTGATCGGCGTGGAAATTGCCGCCGAATTTGATGCTGTGCGCCCCTATGATTTTCGAGAAGTCGTCCTGAAGCTGCGACACCTGGTCATAATTGGCGATAACGGAGTTGAATTGCCCCAAAGTGTAGTGTTGGAAGCCTATTGACGGCCAATTCTGGTACGCGGCGCCGGACTCTTGATACATTCCTCCCGCGCTGGGAGGCAGAAAACCAAGCGAGGACAAGGTCGGTCCGGTGCCGCTCGACAGCCCCTGAATGTTCGTGTTGTGAACGTAACTTGCCGTGAACTGGTTAACCATGGAACCGCCAAGGGGGGTCGAGACACCGAAGGTAAACAACTCCGCCTTACCCACGGTTATGTTCGGGAACCCCGGCACGGTGCTGCCACCATAGCCCGAGTAGGGTTCAGGGTTACTCCACGGGTCGTAGTGCCAATAACCGGAAATCATGCCGATCCGCGTATTCGCGTCAATGCGGGTCCCGCTCTTATCGTCTTGCAGCGTGGCCGGATAAGCGGACGTTCTGGAAATTCGAGGTATTAGGAACGTTGGGGTTGGGAATAAGCTTCAAGGTGGCGGCAGCCGCTGGATCCCAAGCCTTCTGCGGAACCACATAATTGGGGAAGACACATTGGGCGGTGGTCGTGCACGAGGCCCCGAAGTAAGGTTCAGCGTTGGTTACGGTGTAACCGAGTCGCGTGGAGAGCAGACTTGCCATATACGCGCCGTTGACCCCGGTGGCGTTTGCACTGGCAATCACTGACGCCTGATCCGAAAAATCCCCCTGTTTGTCCGCTGCTGAAGGGACGAGAATGGGTCCCTGATCTACACCGACCACTTGACGCTCCCCTTGGTAGTCGACGAAGAAAAAGAGCTTGTTCTTGAGGATGGGGCCGCCGAATGTCCCGCCGAACATGTTTTGGTGCAACACGCCACGCGTCGAAGCGTAGAAATTGCGAGAATCCATGTCCGAATTGCGCAAGAACTCGAAAGCGTCGCCATGAAACTGATTGGTGCCGGACTTGGTGGCGACGTTCACTTGTCCGCCGCTGTAGTTCCCGTACTCGGCGCCGGCGTTACTGGTGATGATGCGGAACTCGGCGATGGAATCGAGGTTGGGAATCACCACCGTCCCTCCCATGTCACCCTCCACCGTGTTGGCTCCGTTCACCATGAACCCGTTGTTGACGTCCCGCTGCCCGCTCATCGAAAGGGTGCCATCATTCAGCGAGTTGGCGGGAGATAGCGTTCCGAACATCTGCACACCTACGGGAATGACCCCTGGCTGGAGGGCCAGAAGATCGGTGTATGAGCGGCCGTTCAAGGGCATGTTCGTCATCTCGGTGGACTCAACCACCTCGCCCGTTTGGGTGGTTTCGGTGTTCACTTGGGCCGTCGCGGCTTGCACCGTGATCTCTTGCACCGCCGTGCCGATTACGAGGCTCGCATCAGCACGCAAAGCGGTGTCGACATCGATGATCAGACCTGTCACCTGGTAGAGCTTGAATCCCGTCTTTTCGACGCTGAGGTCGTAGGTGCCAACCGGCAACGCCGGGAAGTTATAAAAGCCGACCGAATCAGTTTCGAGTTTCTCGACCACTCCGGTCTGGACATTCCGGACGGACACCGTAGCCCCTGGGACGACCGCCCCTTGGGCATCTCGCACCGCCCCCGAGATGCTTCCCGTCACCTTAGCTGAGAGCAAGGCGGGGGTAAAAACCACAAAGGCCAAAAACAGCAGACCCAGCTTGCACCGTTCCAGTGGCTTCATAAGATGCATCCTCCAATGCTCATTGCGTAACCCGATTCGTCCGAGGGTGGCAATGGCACCTGCATTTCTCTGTTTAGGCCACGATCCCGTGACCGCCCAGGATGACTGCACTTGGTTCCAACCGACCTTAGTGGGTGCAATTAGTGCGCCAAATTGTCGCTACTCGCCCATGACGCCAACGTCTTGAAAATACGAATCCCCATAACCATACTCGTGTGAACGAGTCGGATTCGGAATTCCAAATTCCGTAGCGGTGCTAAGGTTATACACATTTCCATATCCAATTAGTAAACACGCACACTTCAACGGCACCCACGACCTTCATGGCGTGGCAACGTTCGATTTTCTGCATTGCTTTTTGAATTGGAGGGAGCCGAAGCTGTAGGGAGGATCGCTTAGGATGGAAGAATCAAAACAGCTCACGCCAAGACGCCAGGTGGCAAAGAATCGCAGAGCAGCCTTGACCGCTCTTCTTTGCGATCTTTGTGAACTTTGCGCCTTTGCGTGAAACGGGAACGGCGTTACGCCCAATCCCGGTCGCGCGCCACGCCTTTGGCCAACATTTCCTGGACGTGCGCAACGTCTTCACGGATCTGCCAATCGAACATGCCGACAGCGAGAAAATCGCCGCCGTGCTCGAAGGCCATCCGAAAACCTTCCGGCGCCTTGACACGGCCCGCGCCCAGCACCTTAAAGGCAATCCACGGCTTCTTGATCGAGCGCATGAAGATCCCGACCTCGGCGGCTTCGCTGCAATAGTAATTCACGCGGTTGATGGTGACCATGTAGAAGTCCGGATCGATCTTGTTCTGAACGCAGGCGCGAGCGGTATCGAGTTGGTGCGCGCCCACACCCGCCATGAGGCCGAGCCTCTTGAAGCCTTCCACAATCTCGCCGACTTCTTCCGCCTTGCCGTGCTTGATCAGATCGTCCGCGACTCCGCCATGCAGGTAAACTCCAATGGCGCCGTTGTCACGAGCGCGCTTGGCGTTTTCCACCGGATCGCCCTGCTCCGGCGCAGAGGTGGCAATCCACTGCAGCGTGCCGCCTCGTTCTTTCTTATACGTATTGTAATGGCTGATAATACGATCATCGGCACGCATCAGCAAAGTGTTAATGCCGTTTTGCTCCGCGAGTGTCAGCGTCTCCAGGATTTTCTGGGTGTTGAAATACTGCTTCATGAAATCAGCCTGATAGACAAGTTCGCCGGCGTGAGCGATTCCCGAAACCGGGTCCCCGCCGATGATCAGACGGGAAACCTCGTACTTGCCGAACTTCCCTCGCTGCAACCCCTTCACAGGCTCCTTAGGCGTCGATTCCTGCTCCGGCGCGCTCATATGCGCCATGAGCGCGCGACGCTCATAACTGATTCCCCCCATCAGAGCGGCGGAGGCTCCAAGAGAATTCCTCAACAATTCGCGGCGGCAGAATTTCCTCATGACTCAAATCCTTTCACTTGGGATGGGCGGTCGTTCATGCAGCGCCACTGGAGGCGCAGTCAGAGCACAGGATCAAACCTTCGGCGTTTCGTACGGCTTACGGTGCTCGCGGGTCAGTAACGCGTTGGCTTCCTTATCGTGCCCAAAAGTTTCCGTTTTGGGATCGAACGTCACGTCCCGCCGCAAGTGAGTCACGATGTTTCCCAGGTGGCAAATGGTGGTGGAGATCCGTCCGATCTCAATATCGGCATTCGGCACCTGGCGGCTGCGCACACAGTCCAGAAAGTTCTTCTCATGCAACCCGCTCTCCCGTTCGTCGTTGGCCTGTTCGCTAGGCCCGTTGCTGCCATCCGCGAAGAAGACCTCCCAACCATCGTGGGTTAGCACCATCGTTGCGTCGCTGCCAATAAACGCTATGCCTTCGCGATGTCCGTAAACTGGATGTTGCTTGGCAAAGCTGCGAAGTTCCCAGGTCAGCATGAAGTCGCCGTATTCATAGGTCAGCATTTGGGTGTCGGGAACTTCCTTCGCATCCTTGAGCCAGTAGATTCCGGAATTGCCGCTCACCCGGGTGGGCAGCGCGTTGTCCAGGCCGCCGCGCAGCGCCTCGATCCCCCACAGCGCCACGTCCAGCATGTGCACACCCTGATTGCCCAGTTCGCTGTTTCCGTAATCCCAGAAGAACCGCCAGTTGTAGTGGAAGCGATTAACATTGAATGGCCGCTTCGGCGCCGGGCCTAGCCAGACATCGTAGTCTACGGTCGGGGGTGGATCGCTGTCAGGAGGATTGCCAATGGTGGGACGCAATTGGCACTCCCACGTATTAATTTCGCAGAGCTTGCCGAGTTTGCCCGTCTTCAGGTATTCGATGGCGCTTTGGAAGTGCGGCGCGCTTCGATTCTGGGTGCCCACCTGGCCAATGCGCTTGTATTTTCGCACCGCATCACGAACCAGGTGACCATCGCGAATCGTCTGGGTCAGAGGCTTTTCGATGTAGATGTCTTTTCCCGCCTGGCAGGCCAGAATGCCGATCCGCGCGTGCCAGTGGTCGGGGACGGCAATAATGACTCCATCAATGTCCTTGTCATCCAGCACCTCGCTGGAATTCCTTGGTAGTGCCTGGCGCCTTGCCCTGCGCCTTCTCGAAGTCCGGGTTCACCTTATCGAGGATTGCCTGGTCGATGTCACAGAAAGTCTTTAGCTCGGCTCCGGCGCCGATCGCCCGTAGAGCGTCTCCCCGCCCTTGGTTTCGGCCCCCAATGAGGCCGAGTACGACCTTATCGTTGGCGCCCAGGGCACGCGGATTCCAGTTCAAAAACCCACCCGCCGCCAAAGCGGACGCCGCGCCCATTCTCTTCACAAACTGCCTGCGAGTTTCCTCAGCCATAGTCACTCCTGCGTATTCCTCACCACCTCACACCAATCCGCAGACTGATGAGCATGCAAGCTGCCAGTATGTCATCTTCGATTTATACGATCTCTTCGTGTTCGGCGTCCCAATGCGTCTTTCGGCCCTCATGGTATGAGCGGATCGCCATCTGGCAGGCAATTGCGGACCTATAGCCCAGTTCGAACGGGCAATTCGGCTCCTTCCGGCTGCGGACGCAGTCGAAGAAATTCTGGAAGTGTTCCTTCGTTCCATCGGATTTGGTCTGCGCCTTCAATGACTTGGATTCAGGGGGCATTCCCGGCATTCCTTTGGGGCGGTCCTCGGGTGTGTATTGGGCGGAATAACGCTCGCGGAAGATCGTTCCGCTGGTCCCCAACAGATAATCGTCTTCGGCGGGGTAGTGCCGATTTCCGAATCCGGAGTTCCACGTGAACAGTAAGTTCTCGGGTTGATCCATGGCAACATCAATCGTGTCAGGCACTTGCATGTCGGGCGAGCGGTAATTGCCTCCATTCATCATGACCCCGCGCGGAATCTTTAGGCCGAGTTGCTTGTACCAAAAGCCCACTTGGTGAACCATGTTCTCAAACACGTTGCTGCCGTCGTAGTCCCAAAAGAATCGCCAGTTGATGTAGCGGTTTGGATCCCACTCATGGTGAACGGCTTCGCCCTCGAACCGTTTCCAGTCGACGTGTTGCAGGTCGCAGTCTACGGGGATGGGAAGCTTCCAGCCGCCGTAGGGCGCGTTGCGGTACATGTGGGTGTGGATGGCTGTGATCCCGCCCATGTTTTCGGGAGTGTTCAGTGACTTTACCAGGTCAAAGACTTCGGCGGTCACCGACTGAATTCCCACTTGCACCACACGGCCTGAACCCTCGAACGCCCTACGCATGCGCCGGGCATGGCCGGTCGAGAAGGCCATGGTCTTTTCCTGATAAACGTCCTTGCCCGCTTCGATGGCGGGAACGAAGTTCAGCGCGTGCTGGTGCTGCGGCGTGACGATGACCACCGCGTCCACGGACTTCTCATCCAGCATGCCGCGGAAATCGCGATAAGTCTTCGCGCCGCTCGCGATCGCCTTGCACTCATCCAGGCGGCGCGTGTACACGTCAGCCAGCGCCACGCACTCAACGTTCGTGCAGGCCAGCGCCGCGCGCAAGTCCTCCTGTCCGCGATCGCCACAACCAATCAGTCCAAAGCGTATGCGGTCATTTGCGCCGAACACTCGGCCGGGATCGGTGATGAACGAAATTCCGCCGTAAGCGGCAAGACCCGCTCCCGTCAGGGCGCTTTCTTCGAAGAATCTCCGGCGCGTCACTTGCTTATCCATGCTTCCTCCTGTCTTGGAGTGCGGCAGCGCAAGCTGCCGCCATTGCCGGGGCATTCCAAGGCGTCTTCGCCGACAACGTTCATTTCAGAAACTGTTCAATGTAAGCATCGTCCTGCGCATCGGCAAGCTCCGTGGTGTCGCCGAGAATGTACCGGTACAGGTAGGGTCCGCGCAGGTCGGTAATCCGGTTCATCCAATTCGTGGGGTCGGTCCACATTACGGGACGATTCTCCATCGCCTTTACCAGATCGTCGAGATCCCAATGGAGCGCAAAGCCGGGGATGACCACATCGAACAAATCCATATTGAGAGTGTTCTCGAGAGCGGCGCGCAGACTGGTGGGGGTGCGATCGAGCCAGACCTTCTTGATTCTGGGGTCTGCCGCCGCAGCCAGCAAAAGCCAAATTCCTTTGACGCCGCGCCCCACGGCGCGAATCGATGCCGGGTCCACGTCACTGCGAGCCGCCAGAAGATCAACTCCGGCCAGAATATCGTGTGCCCGCATCGCCGGCAGATTTAGCCCAATCTGGTTGGCGCGTGAATTGGTAATCCAGTTCCCAACAAAGGGAGCATGCGTATTCTCGCCGGGAGAGTCGCGAGGCTCCAGCGTCAAAACCACGCGCCCCTTCGCCGCCATGCGGTTCGCCCAGGAGTCAATCGAGGCGGCCTGGAAATACGGCCCGCTATCTTCCAGCATCAGCACCGCCGGCTTCCGGCCAGACGGGCTAGAAGGAACGTAGAGGTGGCCTTCGATTTGGACTCCAGGCTCGGTTTCGAACCGGATGTGCTGCCGGCGCGTTTCCCCTGCATTTGATTCATCGAGTAAGGTCGATTGCGGGGACACGCCGCTCGAAGGAACTCCCAACCGCCGCAGCTCCGCCTCAAGCTCGGGAATGCCTTGCGGCTGTAGTTTGGCGTGAAAATCGTCGAGAATCAGTTGATAGACTTTGCGGCTGCCGGGAAGGTCGTTCACGTGACCCGTAGGCGTGACCAGCAGTTCGAAGTTGTTAAACATCCTAACGGGCTGCTCATGAAAATCTCCCTTGCCGTCCTTGAGCCAGCGGATCATCCATTGATAAACCGCTTCCCTGCTCACCAGGGGAGTCCCGTGAGGGCCCGGCCCAACGAAGAATCCCACCTTGTCCTCGGCCCCGTAAATGCTGTACCAATGCCTCGCTTCCTCGTAAACCATGCGAGCGCCCGCGGGCGTGAAATAGTCATCCTGTGTCTCTTGAATCAGCCAGGGCGTGGGCGCGGTCACTTCCACAAAATCCGCCACATCCAGGCCATTCACCAGAAACTCGGGAAACGACATTTCCGTATCCGGGTCCGGGCCCGCAAAGAGCAATTGGTACGAATTGGGATAGCAGGCAGGCACGACTGCTTTAAGCCTTGGGTCGAGCGCGCCGATAAAGGTGGTCAGCGCGCCTCCTCCGGAACAGCCTGCGGCGCCCAGACGCGCGGCGTCCACATCCGGGCGGCTGACGAGGTAATCGATCGCGCGCTTCGCATCCCAGATGAAAAAGCGTGCGGCGCTCTCGCCGATCAGGATGCTCTGCGCGCCGGATTGAATGTGCTCAGGGACCGACCAACCCGCGAGCGCTCCTGAAAGGTGCGGATCGTAAGTTTGTTCCCGCTCGCCCTGGCCGATGGGATCGGTGGCGAATACCACGAATCCTTTCAGGGCCAGGTTGGCGGCCGCGCGCTGCGGCTCAGGCTTTCCTTCTTGCGTGTGGCCGGATTGGTAGAGAATGGCGGGGTAGCGGCCCGGCTGGTTGGGCCGGTAGAGGTCGCCCGTCACATAGAAATTGGGCAGACTCTGGAACAGGACTTTCTCAATCGTGTAACCATCTGCCTTGATTTCGCCCGTGATTTTGGCGTTCAGCGGGCCGCTGTAATCCGGCAGGCCACCGAGAAGTTTCAGCAGTTTCGCGTGCACCAGGTGTTTCCGCTGCTCCGCTTCGGCCACCGTGTGGATCTGGTCGATTTCCCTCTGCCGCTGCTGAAGTTGCTGCTGCGCGATGTGATTCATCCAGCGCAGCAGCGGGTCGTGAATGGCTTCCTGCGCGAAGAGAAAGCAGGGAGTCAGGAGAAATGCAAAGAGGAGTATGAGTTTATTTGGTCTCATGATTCGATTACCTACTGAGGACTGCAGAATGAAGTGACATCACCCCCTCACCCCCCGACCCCTCTCCCCCAAGGGGGCGAGGGGAGAAATAACCCAAGTCTATGCCCTCGCCCCCTTGGGGGAGAGGGTGTCCGTCAGCCGACGGACAGGTGAGGGGGTTGGTCCGTCACCATATCACATAACCCTCGGTAGGGCGGGACCCCCGCGCTACGCAAATGCGATCAGCCGCCGCGCATTCTCGACGCAAATGGCCTTTTGGGAAGCGTCGTCCAGCCCGGATTCCTGCACTTTCAGGGCGGCCGATTCAAAATAATAGAACGGGTAGTAGGAGCCGAAGAGTACGCGGGACAGTGGAACCTGACGCACCAGCCGCGCTAGTCCGGCCACTCCTTCCACCATGCTGATATCCATCGAGACATCGCCGGAGGCAAGCGCCGCCGCATAATCCTCGCGTCCGATCTGCGAGGTGCAATTCAGAAGCTCCAACCGCAGTCCGGCCGTGCTTTTCACCACATTCGCCAGCGGAGCGAGATCTACGGCAGGAACGCGCATGAGCGGCGACTGAGTGCGCGCATCTTCCATCGAGAGCGCCAACTGCACAATCAGCCGGCGCTCCGCCGCCAGTTTCAAAACCTCCGCGAAAACCGGATCGTCCAGCTTGTAGCCATGATAATTGGGGTGAAGACGGATGCCCAGCATCGTGTGCTCTTCGTGGCAGTGCTGCACGTCTTCCTGCCAATCGGGCAGCATTGGATTCACGGTTCCAAATGGAATCAGCATGCCCTCGCCGAACCGGCGGCACGTCTCAGCCAGACGAGTATTCACTCCGGCAATATCACGCTCGAGAAGACCTTCGAAGCTTCCGGCCCAGGCTTGCTCAACTTTTGCGTCACTTAGCTTCGCGACGAGCCACGCCGGCTCATCGCCATGGAGCCTGCGGAACGGCCAGCGGGAAAGATACACGTTGGTATCGATGATCAAATCTTGTAACCTTTTTTCCGCAGCACGGGTTCCAATAATCGGCGAAGATTGCCGCCCAGGATCAGCTTCTTGTCTGAGTCAGAGATCTCGGCGCCTTCCACCTTGGCGACCTGCGAAGCAAAGCTTCGCCCGCCGACATCGCTGCCGTAGATCACCCGCTCCGCGCCCAACTCGCGCACGGCCATTTCGACATATCCGTTGGTGGGGTCTGAGCCGGCCAACCCGCAGTAGACATTTTTCGTGGAGCGGATGGCGCGAATTCCCAGCTCCCAGTTTCCGCCGGTATGCGCGCACACGATTCGCAGCTTGGGGTGACGGCGGGCAAGTTCGACAACATCAAAGGGAGTGGATTCGGTTGGCTGGTTTCCGAGTGCGTTCAACCATTCGTGCTGAAGAATGACGACCTCATTGGCGATCGCCCACTCGGCAATCGGGTCCATCGCCGGAACATTGCAGCGCGCGTCGGCTTCGATCTCGCCAATCATCACCATGGGGCCGTCGCGCACGCAGCGATTGAGTTCCTGAATGCTAAAGTCGGGCAGCGCGGGCGAAAGATACACCGAGCCGTAAGCCCGATCGGGAAACGCCTTCACGGCGCGCATCACACGGTCGTTTTCCAGGCGGAACTGCTCGGGCGGGTTCGGGCGGCGATCGTCGGAATAACCTTGCGAGAGAATCAGGCGCTCCACGCCGACACGGTCCATGCACTTCACCAGAAACGCCATCCGCGCCTCTGGGGTGTCGCCCGGAACCGCGCCGAGGTGAGAGTGTTGGTCCCAGATCCGCATGTCTCGGCCGGAACCGCGATTATCCCACGCGTCGGCTTTGGCAAACGCCAATGCTCCGCTCGCGCCAAGCGTCTTCATGAATGTCCGGCGGGTCAACATATTCGTTGTGCCGAAGTCACCTTGGAGTGCGGTAGCGCCAGCTACCGCCTTTTCAGTTGGATTCCACGGCGGCAGCTTCGCTGCCGCACTCCAAGGTGCATCTCGCGTTCTCCGATGTCAGTGTCCGATATTGTGGCACAAATCGCAATTCACCGGCGCGTTGCGCAGTTTGTGGCAATTCACGCAAGTCACCATGGATACTTCTTTCTCCTGCCAAAGCTGATCGCGCTCCTTCACTTTGCCGTGGCACACGGCGCAGTCGACGTGCGCGTCGAGGTGTTTCTGATGGCTGAAATAGACAAAGTCAGGAAGCTTGTAAATCGGCTTCCAGGCGAGCAGGCGGTCGTCGGCCCGGAGCTCAACGAGTTTCTGGATCGCCGGACTGTCCCGCTTGATTGTCTCGTGGCAGGTCATGCACTCGGCTGCCCCGGGAACCTTCATCTTACCGCTGGCTCCCAGAAGTTGATGGCACGTCTCGCACTGGAATCCTGCCTGAACATGCCTGCGGTGACTGAACGGAATCGGTTGGACGATAGGGCTCGCCGGTGCAGGAAGCTCCTGCGGTTCACGCGCAGGACTGGCAGAGAGCGCTCGCGGGTAGGCGTCTGCCCGCAGCCGCGCCGGCCCCTGGCCTTTGGGGTAGAGAGCGTACGCGGCCAGCACGGTTGGCGCAGAATTGTCGGGATTGAAATAACCACCGGGTCCCACCGCGACCACCACAAATTGCTTGCCGGATTTCTCACCCCTATAGGTCATAGGCGTGGCGTGCGCGTTCGATTCAAGCTGATCCACCCAGACTTCCTTGCCGGTCTTCGCGTCAAACGCCCGGAAACGGTGATCAATGGTCGCGCCAATAAAGATCAGCCCGCCCGCCGTGACAATGGATCCGCCGAGGTTGTAAACTCCCGTTTTGGGAACGCCGCGAGCCTCGAGTTCATCCATCACACCCAGCGGAACTTTCCAGGCCAGTTTGCCGGTCGCAAGATCGATAGCATTCAGGTCGCCCCAGGGTGGCTTCTGGCAGGGATAATGATGATCGTCCCAAAAGCGCGCGTAGTTTCCCCACTTACTGCTGCGGAGGTAGGGCTCCGGCGAACCCGGCGGCTGAGGCTGCATGTAACCCACGGCCCCCACTTCGCTGACGTTCACAAACAGGTAGTCGAGCGTGGGGTCGAAGGAGACGCCGGACCAGTTGCCGCCCCCGAGTGTGCCGGGGATTTCGACCGTCAGCTTCTCGAGTCCCCAGGGATTGAAGATCCCCCCGGGCAGTGATTGGGCAAAATTATCGAGGCAATACTTTCGAGACTCCGGCGTGACGTTCGTAATATCGTTCAGCGTGACGGAGGTGCGGGCCAGTTGCATGGACTCAATCGGAAATGGCTGCGTCGGCCACGTTGCTTCTCCGGGCACCTGGGACTGCGCAACACGGCGCTCCTCGACAGGGAAGAGAGGCTTGCCGGTGAGCCGATCGAGCACATAAACAAATCCCATTTTGGTGACTTCCGCCACGGCCGGAATCTCTTTGCCATCGCGATGCACGGTGATCAAGCTCGGGGGCGCGCAGGCATCGTAATCCCAGATGTCGTGGTGCACCATCTGGAAGTACCAAAGGAGCTTTCCGGTCGCTGCGTCAAGCGCCACAAGTGAGTTGCCAAACAGGCCCGCCCCCTTGCGGTCCGCGCCGTAGAAATCGTAGGACGGCGAGCCGATGGGCAGGAACACCATTCCGCGCTCGGCGTCCACGCTCATGACGGACCAGACATTCGTGCCGGAGCGGTCTTGCCAGGATTCGTCTGTCCAAGTCTCGTGCCCCGCCTCGCCCGCTCGCGGAACCGTGTGAAAGCGCCACACTAACTTTCCGGTGCGGAACGTCAAACGCGCGAACATCACCGCTCGCCCCCTTTGAGGGGTATTCCTGGACCTGCGATCCGGCGATGACCAGATCCTTGTAAATCGTGGGCGGCGAAGTCGAGTTGTACTGAGCGCGCGGGAATTTGTCCGCCACACCGGCCCGCAGGTTGATCGACCCTGCATCACCGAAGCCCGTGCAGGGCCGGCCGGATTGGGGATCGAGAGCAAACAGGCGCGCGCCCTCGGTGATGTAGAAAAGACGCTGATCAAATTCGGATTTTTCCGGCCCGCAGGAAACGCCCGGCTGCCCCTCCCAAAAGGCGGCGCCGCGGCTGGGGTTCGGCCGCCTGCTGCCGCTCGCCTTGGGATCGGGATCGAACACCCAAATCTGCTTTCCGGTTTCGGCATCCACCGCCACGGCCTGACTGATAGAGGTTGTAAAGTATAGGACGCCGTGCACCATTATCGGTGTGGCCTCGAACGCCGCAATTCCGCTGTTGGGAGTTGGCGGGAGCACGTACGTCCAAGCCCTTTGCAGGAGTTGAATGTTCGAGGTGTTGATTTGGTCCAGGGGAGAGAAGCGCATACCGCCGGGATCGTGGCCGTAATTCTGCCACTCGGCATCCGCGGATGTGGGCGAACGCTGTGCGAAAGCAGCGCCGGAAACAAGAAGCATTAATGCCAGCGCGTATTTCATGATGAGTGAAACACCTGCCCCTTAGCTCTGAAAGAAATCCGAAATACTGTCATCCTGAGCGAAGCGAAGGATCTCTGCAGTCGTCTGTCATTTCATCGATCGACAATCAACTGCGGGGATCCTTCGCTCCGCTCAGGATGACAGCGTTTGGTTTTCATTACTGTTCGCCGGCCGCCGGTAACCCGAAACAAAGGATGTTCGGACCAACGGCAATTGCCACGAATTGCTTGCTACCCGCCATGTAAGTCATGGGCGAAGTCTTGTTGTCGGAGCCTGCGGCAAAGTGCCACAAGGTTTCGCCGGTTACTTCGTTCATGGCTTCAAAGTCTCCGGAGGGATCGCCATAGAAGAGCAGGCCGCCGGCAGTCGCCAGCACTCCTGCGTCACGCTTTCCTTCCGCAGGCCCCATCTCAAGCCTCTCCCAGACCACATTACCGGAGTCGATGTTGAGCGCGCGAAGATATTTCCTGGCGGGCTCCAACTTTGGAGGCTTTTGCTTCCAATTCTCACGCTTAGGATTCAGCGTGCACTTCTCGAGCGCCACCACGTAGTAGAGTCGAGACTTCGGATCGAAGGCCGTGGCGTTCCAGTTGGTTGCGGTATCCGGGCAACTAAGGGCGCCTTCGTTCTGCATTTCGGGGCGTCCATCCGCCGCGATGCCGCGCGCCCAGGTTAATCTCTTCACGAACGGTTTAGCCAGCAGCACCTTGCCGTTCGTCCGGTCGAGCACATAGAAGAAGCCGTTGCGATTGGCAAACAGCATCAGTTTGCGCTCCTGCCCCTGGTAGCGAGTGTCTACCAGAACCGGGGGTTGGTTCGCGTCCTGGTCCTTGAGATCGTGAGGAGTGAATTGGTAGTACCACCTCATTTTGCCGGTAGCAGGATCAAGCGCAAGGATGGAGTTGGTATAGAGATTGTCGCCCGGACGGTCGCGGTCGTCGCTGTCGGGCCACGGGTTGCCGGTCGGCCAATAGAGCGTGTCGGTCTCGGGATCGTACGAACCTGTTATCCAGGTGGCGCCGCCGCCCATAACCGGTTCTTTCGGGCCCCACGTCTCGATGCCCGGTTCGCCTCGCGCGGGGACAGTCCAGGTGCGCCAGGCGCGCTCTCCCGTGTCGGCTTTGAAAGCAGCTACGAAGCCGCGAACACCCCAATCGCCTCCCGAGACACCGGCTACGACCAAGTCTTTGACAACCAGTGGCGCCACCGTCCCGCCATAGTGCTGCGGCGTATCGGGCATCACCTGCTCCCACACCGGCTCGCCGGTGATGCGATTCAAGGCAACAAGGTGGACGTTGTCGGTGAGGAAGAAAACTTTGTCTCCGAGAATCGCCACGCCGCGATTCGTGCCGAGCGCGGCGTCGCCGACTACGTCGGGCGAGCGCTTGCGCTTGTATTCCCAAATCTCGCGCCCGCTCAAGGCGTCCAGCGCGTAAACGGAACTGGGGCCAGTGATGTACATCACGCCGTCGGCCACGAGCGGCGTCACTTCCAAACCGAAATACTCGTAGTTCTGAACGAAGTAGGGCGTATCCGGCACAAGGTTCTTCCAGAGCGGCACTGTGAAGATCCACTGCGGCCGGAGTTGACGAACGTTGGAAGTGTTGATCTCAGTCAGTTCGCTGTAACGATTTGCGTTCAAATTCCCGTTGTATGTGAGCCAGTCGCCGGGCCGGGGATGCAGAATGCGCTCGAAGGTGACCTCTTCGGCACTAGCGGGTGCAGTCGTATCAAGCCTTCCTGGCTTCACGCCGCTCAAGCCGCCGAGGTACGCCTCGAGGTCTTGAAGCTCCGTGGGGGAGGCATGAACGGCGGGCATCGGCGATCCGGGCTCGTCCAGAATCGAAGCGATTTCGCCTGCCTCGAGCAGGTGCAGCTTTCCGGCAAAGTCTTCAACTCGAATGTCGAAGTTGCTCCGGCTCCGTGCGAAACCACGTAGCGTGCTTCCGTCTTTCAGCTTGACTGTGACCAGTTCATATCCAGGCGTGATATCTGCCGCGGGACCTTTCAGCGCTGACGTAATCTCTTCTAAAGTTCTCTCGTTGCCAAGATTTGATAGATCCGGACCGATGGGCTGTCCCCGTCCCGCCACCATATGGCAGGAACTGCATTCTCCCTTGCCAAAGAAGAATTGCTCGCCTGCTCGTGAGTTGCCCGGCACTGCGCTTTGTGCCGCGGGTGCGTTCAGTGAGGCGATAAACGTGGTGAGTGCCGTCAGATCATCGGGGGGGAAATCGAAGGCCGGCATTCCGGCGCTCGCAACGCCGTTCTTGATGATATTTTCCATCCGCCGTTTCGACATCTCGCGAAGCTGCTCGTTCGCTTTCAATGCAGGGCCTTGGTCGGTTCCCAGAAAGTCCGCTCCGTGGCAACCCGCACAGCTCTGCAAGTACAGTTGCTGCGCCCGCGCTTGGTGCGACGGGGCAGACGCAGGACGTTGCGCGCACAGGCCGCTGACAGCCATCAGAGCTAATACAAATGCGATTATGCGAGGAATGCAGTCCCCCTGGTCTCCAGTGAATCTTCAGCGACTGACATTCGGCCGCCTTCCGCGCCGCCTTAATTGTCTGTCGCCATGAAACTTGAAAAGCCGAAGTCGCGATTCACGCCGGTGGCGCCGTCGAGAAAGAATCCCATGCCCGGATTGCCGCTGGGAAACTTGCTGTCGTTGAGCTGGAAGATCTGCTCGCCGTTGATGTAAACCGTAAGGGTGTTCCCGATCATGCTGGCCTTCACCACGTCGCCGGTTTTGACTCCGTATTTCGAGCCCCCCATGTTTTTGAGGTACGTGAACTTTCCCAGCGGCCCTTCCCAGCGAGCCACGTTGCAATAGGCCTGGGGAATTTTCGAGCAGCGGAACATGACTTCGTAGCCCGTGCAACTGTGGGGAGTGATGGAACTCCGCAGGCGCAATTCGACTTCCTCCCAGACCTTGTCATTCTGGTTGGGATGCACCGAGTAGACTGTCGCCTGAACCGTTTGGTTTGGCCCCCAAGTCCCTTTCAGCACTGCCGTCGAGTCGTCGTATTTCTGCGGCTCCGGCCTGCTGCCGCCGATTTCGTTGCCAAAGGCCAGGCCCGGAATACTCTGGAAATCCGCCCAATCAAGGCCGTCCGCATGGCCGTTCAACCACTTGCCTCCGTCGGAAAGTGGATTTTCGGCGTGAGGGAACGTGGTGCTGTAGGGGCCGTGCAACGCTGTCGGGGCGGGGGCGGCCGTTAGGTCTCTGCCGCTGCGATCCGGCAGCCACAGCCACGCCATGGCGGCCAACGCAAGGATGCAGAATCCCGCCACGATTCTGCGTTTCGATCTATCAACATAGGTCGGTGAGTGAACTGGCATCCTGATCTCCTCTTACCAGCCGGCGCGAGAGAACGAAGAGGAGTATTGTAGCAGGAAACAGGTGGCTATCCCCACGCTTCGAGGTTTTCTGGAGCGCCTTGTCAGCGGTCAACACAACACGATCTTTTCGCGGTGGTCTTTGACTTGCTTGGTCGCATTCCGCGTGTCCACGACCAAGCGCGAGTTTCCCACGATGGCTGCGTAGTCGTAGCTGGAATGATCCGTGGCGATGAGGACGGCGTCGTAGGAAGCGAGTGCTTCGGCAGTGGGTTCGACGGCGCTCAGTCGAAAATCATATTTCCTGGTGCGATGCAGGCTTGGAAAATAGGGATCGTGATAATCGACGTGAGCGCCGCTCTCTTTGAGCAGCTCGATGATTCGCAGACTTGGTGATTCGCGCAAATCGTCGATGTCCTTCTTATACGCAATCCCCAAAACCAGGATCCGGGCGTCCAGCAAGCATTGTTTCCGCTTGTTGAGGGCATCTCGCAAGGAGTCGACAACATGCTCAGGCATGGCGCTGTTGATCTCGCCAGCCAGTTCAATGAAGCGGGTTGGGAATTGGTATTCGTGGGCCTTCCACGTCAAATAGAAGGGGTCGATCGGGATGCAGTGCCCGCCCAGTCCCGGTCCGGGGAAGAAAGGCGTAAAACCGAAAGGTTTGGTCCTGGCCGCCTCGATGACTTCCCAGATGTCGATCCCCATGCGCAAGCAAAGGAGCTTTAATTCATTCACCAGCGCGATGTTGACGCAACGATAAGTGTTCTCGAGGATTTTGGTCATCTCCGCAGTCTGCGTAGAGCTGACGACGATGGTCTTCTCGAAGGCCTGGCCATAAAGAGCCTGCGCCGCCAGCGCGCTTGCGGCGTTGATGCCCCCGACGACTTTGGGGACCTGGTGGGTCTGGAACTGCGTGTTTCCGGGGTCTTCCCGCTCCGGAGAAAATGCCACCAGGAAGTCGCCCGAGGGTTGCGAAGGCGCGGAAATCCGGGAACCGTCCGTCGTGTAAGGCAGGATGGGGCAACTCAGCCCGGACTTCTCGAGGATGGGTAAGACCACCTCCTGCGTGGTGCCGGGATAAGTGGTGCTTTCCAGGACCACCAATTGGCCGCGGCGCAAATGCGGCGTGATGGATTCAGCCGTATTGCGCACGAAGGAGAGGTCCGGCTCGCGATGCGCGTCAAGTGGAGTAGGGACGCAGATTAAGATGGCGTCCATTTCTTCCAGGCGCGCGAAGTCGGTCGTGGCGCCGAACCCTCCCTTCCTGACAGCCTCCGTAATTGCTGAGGCCGGGATGTGACGGATATAGCTTTCACCCTTTGAGAGCTTCGCCACTTTAGCCGGGTCGATATCGAAGCCCGTGGTCGGCAAGCCATTACGGGCAAAGAGCAGTCCCAGAGGCAACCCGACGTACCCTAATCCGATGACGCCGACGTGCGCGGTCTTGCTGTGCACTTTGGTGCTAAAGGTCGTTGCAAGCGGGAAACTCTGTGTTTCATTCATCGGTATGTGCTACCTCCGGGTGGCGTCCGCAAGCTGGGATGATTTCCTCGACCACGTGCTTCCCACCCCTTACCGTCGCGGGCGAGAATCCCCCACGAGTTTAAGATAGGTCACTGAACAATACCAGAATCTAAAGCGCCGGCGCCATCGCTCTACTTGTTGCACGCACGACCACAAAATCCGCTATGATATCTCTGCCTCGGGCAAATGTGTGAAGACGAGTTCAACATGCAGCACATCAGACGCCGTGCATTTCTGAAAACCGCTGCCGCCGGGTTGGCGTGCGCTCCCGCGATCCTGAAGGCGAGCGCGCCTCGCGGCACCGACATCCAGATTGAAACCGTCGGTATTGAATTCAAGGAGTACCAGTATCGAGTTCCCATCAAGTTTGGGGGCGTCGTTTCAACGCACGTCGTTCTCTTGAATGTGAATTGTGCGGTGCGATCGCAGGGCGGCAAGCGTTCCCAGGGCTTCGGTTCGATGCCGCTCGCGAACACCTGGTCGTTTCCTTCCCGCGTTCTTCCGTTCAGCGCTACGCAGAACGCGATGAATACCCTGGCGGGACGCATTTCCAAGCTCACCGGTGACTTTAAAGAGTACGGACACCCCATCGAACTCAATGTGTCGCTCGAGCCCCAATACTTGAAGGCTGCCGAGGCACTCACGCAGGAGCAGAAGCTGGCCGAACCCATTCCCAAGCTTTGCACCTTGGTGACGGCGAGCGCCTTTGACGCGGCGGTGCATGATGCGTACGGCAAACTGCACGGGCTGAACTGCTACCACACCTATGGCCCTGAATTCATGAATCGTGACCTTTCGTATTATCTGGGTGAGGATTACAAAGGAGAGTACCCGGAAAAATACGTCTTGAAGGAACCCAAGCTCCGGATGCCGTTGTACCACCTGGTTTCGGCCATCGATCCCCTGGTGGAGTCGGATATCAAGCAGCGTGTGAACGACGGCCTGCCGGAGACGCTTCCCGAGTGGATCAACTACAACGGCCTGACGCATTTCAAAATCAAGTTGGACGGCGACGATTTGAAATGGGATTCGGAGCGCGTGTTCAGCGTCGACCGCGTAGTGACGGAGACCGAGCAAAAGCGCCGGGTGACGGACTGGGTTTACTCGCTGGACTTCAACGAGCGCTGCCCTGACGTGCAGTATCTTGTTGATTTTCTGCGCCGGGTTAAGGACAAGTCGCCGGGAGGCTTTGCGCGGATTCAGTATGTTGAGCAGCCTACCGCGCGCGATCTCGACACGCATCGGCAGAACGTGATGTTTGAGGCTGCCAAGCTGAAACCGGTGGTCATTGATGAATCCTTGACGGACCTCCACGCGCTGAAACTTTCCCGCGAGATGGGGTACACCGGCGCCGCGCTCAAAGCCTGCAAAGGCCAGAGTAACATGATGATCCTTGCTCCCTATATGGTAAGAAACAAAATGTTTCTCTGCGTGCAGGACCTCACCTGTCCCGGCGCTTCGCTGATTCAATCCGCGAGTTTGGCTGCGCATGTTCCCGGCGTGAAAGCCATTGAGGCCAATTCGCGGCAGTTTGTTCCCGCCGCCAACCAAGGCTGGGAAAAGCGCTTTCCCGGCGTCTTTCACATCACCGACGGTACCATGGACACTTCGCACTTGAATGGCCTTGGAATCGGGGCAGTTTAGTGCCCGGCAGGGGCAACCCTTGTGGTTGCCCCCGGGGCGGCCACAAGGGCCGCCCCTACAACCCCAACGCGGCGACAGAAGGGATACCATGCGCGAAGGATTTTCTAGACGCAGATTCCTGCAAGCTTCGTCGGCCGCCGCCCTGGCCGGCGCGGGAATTGTTTCCGGCTCTGCCCGCCCACGCTCTTATGTCCCCGGCCCCTTTCGCGGCACGCTTTGCCTATTCTCGAAATCCGTTCCTCACTTGAACTGGCAGGAACTGGCCAGAAGCTCGAAGCGCGCCGGATTTGGAGGGATCGATCTTACCGTCCGGCGCGACGGACACGTGATGCCGGAGCGCGCGGCGGAGGATCTTCCCAAGGCGGTAGCAGCGATCCGCGCGGAAGGTTTGGAAGTCCCGATGATCACCACGGCGCTCGTGGACGCCGACGACCCCACCGCTGTGTCCATCATGAGCACCGCCTCCCGGCTTTCCATCCCTTACATGAAGCCGGGGTATTACCACTACAAGTTCGTCGACGTGCGCAAAGAGGTGGAAGAAGCCGGAGTGCAGTTTCGGGACCTGGCCAAACTGGCGGAGCAATACAAGATTCAATTGGGCTTCCACAACCACGCCGGGTACATCGGGTGCCAGCTTTGGGATTTCGCACCGGTGATCGATTCCCTGGATCCCAAATGGGTGGGGTACTACTACGATCTCGAGAACGCGGCGGAAGAGGGCGGCGCGCAAGGCTGGAGAATCGACGCCAGCCTGGCGATGCCCCGATTGAAGATGCTGGCGGCCAAGGATGTGTATTGGAAGAAGACTGAGGCGGCAGGCTGGCGCGCCACCACCTGCCCCTTGGGCGAAGGGATGTGTAACTACAAAGTTCTGTTGCGGATGGCGGCGGAGAATGGATTCCACGGGCCTATTTCTCTTCACATGGAATACCAGATTCCCGGTGTTTCCGACGAGCAGGGAATTGCCCTCTCGCGAGCCACCGACGACGCCCTGATGGCCGCCGCGCAGCGCAACCTTGACACGCTGAGAACGCTGCTGCACCAAGCGTATGAGGCAGCGTAGCTGGTCGGCTGGCGCAGAGGCGCTTTGGAGTGCGGCAGCTTGCTGCCGCTTTGGCTCAGGCCAGCTTGCTGGCCGGGATTGGGAAACCTAATGAGCGCGAGCAAGCTCGCGCCCGGGGAAAGCGGCAGCAAGCTGCCGCACTCCAAAGCGGGGCTCAAGCCCCGCCCTTCCAGGACCTAGAAAGGACGATCTTATGAGTGAATTATCTCGGAGAGAATTCGGCAAGCAGGCAATCGCGGCGGGCTTTGCCACCGCACTCGGCGCCACGCGCGTTCAGGGCGCGAACGATCGCATCCGCGTGGGCTTTATCGGACTCGGAAATCGCGGGGACCAGGTCCTCGACGGATTTCTCGAGCATCGGGATGCGGAAGTGGTGGCGATTTGTGACCTTCACCAGCCCTACCTGGATTTCGCGGCGAAAAAGATCGGAAATAGCCCGAGGCAGTTTAAGGATTATCGCCGCCTGCTTGAACTGAAGGATATCGATGCCGTGGCGATCTGCACGCCCGACCACTGGCATACCCTGATAGGAATTCAGTCCTGCGAAGCCGGCAAGGATATCTATATCGAGAAGCCGCTTTCCCTGGTGGTTGCGGAAGGGCGCAAGATCGTGGAAGCTGCGCGCCGCCACCAGCGAGTGACGCAGGTGGGACTGATGCGCCGCTCGAGCCCCGAAATGAAGGAGGCTGTCGACCTCCTGCGCAGTGGCGGGATCGGGAAGATTACCGCCATCCGTTCCTTCCACATCCAGAATGAGTGGCCGAACGGCATCGGGAATCCCCCGGACTCGGACCCGCCGGCGGGATTGGATTGGGACGCGTGGCTGGGACCGGCGCCCAAAGTTCCCTACAATCGCAACCGCGCCTTCTATCGCTTTCGCTGGTTTTACGACTATTCGGGAGGACAAATCACCAACTTCGGCACGCACTATCTTGATTTCAGCCACTGGGCGCTCGGAGCCGACGCGCCGCTGGCCGTGACCGCGATGGGTGGAAAGTTGGCGGTCCACGACAATCGCGAAATCCCCGACACCGCGGAGGTGATCTGGACCTATCCAGGGGGTACGCTTGTGATCTTCTCGCAATACAACACCAACGCCTCGCCCGCCGACCGCCGCGGCAGCACTATCGAAGTTCGCGGCACCGAGGGGACGATGTTCCTCGATTGGAACGGGTACGAAGTAATCCCTGAAGCCGTGTGCGAAGTCGACTACCCTGCCTCGACGCCGCTCGACCGGACGGTCGATGAGCCGTGGACGAAGCAACGGCACGCCATGATCAAACCCAGCAAAGCGGAGGGCAAGGATGGCACACCCCTCCACGCGCGTAACTTTCTCGACTGCGTGCGCAGCCGGAAGGCGTGCCATTGCGATATCGAAACTGGCCATCGCAGCACATCCGCAACCCTGATTGCAGACGTTGCTCTTAGAACTAAATCGTACTTGGAATGGGATGCAAAGGAGGAGTGTTTCACCAACAACCCGGCGGCGAACAAGCATCTCCGCTGCGAATACCGCCCGCCCTACCGCTTCCCGAGCTAGCGTTCCGAGCCGGCAGATCATTGAAGGTGCGAATTATTCGATAAACGGAGAAACCGGTTTCACGCCAAGTCGCAATGCACGCAAAGGTCGCAAAGCAAAGAAAGCATTTCGATTATGCGCCACCCTGGCTTTTCGACCCTGCGAGGTTCGCGGCAGCGAACCACGATTCTTCGCCAGCCGTGGCCAGCCAGTCTTTCGCTACGCGAAATCGCAGACTTCACAAGACGAAGTCTGCGCCAGCCAGCGGCAAAGCCGTAACCCACTTCGGATTCTTCGCTTCGCTCAGAATGACATGATTGCTCCTGATCGGCGCCGGGTTGTTCCTAAGGACATTGAGCAATCTCAGCAACCTCGGTCCGGGCTTCCCGGCAGAACGGCTGGTGGGGTTTCAGATCGATCCCTCGCGGAGCGGCTACACACCCGAGCGAGCCACACTTTTCTATCAGCAACTGACGGATAGCCTCGGCTCCATTCCCGGCGTCCAATCCGTGGGTCTAGCGTCGATGCGTATTCTTGAAAACAACGAATGGGACAGCAGCGTGACGGTGGAGGGCTATAATCCCGCCACGCCCAAGGATCGCCCGGAACCTTACATGAATCAGATCAGCCCGAACTATTTCGCCACGCTCGGGGTGCCCATCGTCTTGGGACGGGACTTCACCGTCAATGACAACCGCGAGGTCAAGAACGGTCCCCGGCCGGATGATTGGACTCCCACGTCCGTGATGATCAACGAGAAGTTTGCGCGGCTCTATTTCCAGGGGCAGAATCCCATCGGCCGCCACATTGGCTTTGGGGGCGATCTCGGAACGCACACCGACATGGAGGTCATCGGCGTGGTGAAGGACATCAAGTACACCAACCTGCGCGACGAAATCCCGGCCCAGGCCTACGTTCCGTATCTCGGCAGCCACTTCCTCGGCAGCATGACGGTCTACCTGCGAACTGCCGCCGACCCCAAGCAGGTGAACGCGACGTGCTGCTGCTGGTGGCAACAGGAATCGCCATCGGTGTGCCCGCGGCCATCGCGCTTTCGCGGGTGGTGGCCACTCAACTCTACGGCCTGTCGGCGCACGACCCCTCCACGCTGGCGTTGGCTGTGGCTGCACTCGCGCTGGTCGCATGTGCGGCCGGGTACCTCCCTGCCCGGCGCGCCAGTCGCCTGGACCCCATGGTCGCCTTGCGGTATGAATAACGGCCATTGACTTCTCCCGAGCGAGATTGTATTGTCTGGCGAGTCAGCGAGAGACGAAACTCGCGAGGGAGAATACTTATGGCTCAGAACCAATCATCCGGTCCGCAGGAGACCGCGAATTCCCTGAAATCCGAACCCAGCCGCCGGGATTTTCTCAAGGGAGCGGTAGCCGCCAGTCTGATGGCTCCGGCCGCACTGCGCGCCGAACCCGCAGATCTGCTGCCCCTGGTGAGCCTGGGATCGCACCGCGTTTCCAGGGTGATCGTGGGAAGCAACCCCATGTTCGGCTACTCGCACGTCAACCGGCAATACGATATGCACATGCGGGAGTGGTTCACCGACGAGCGCATCGTCGCCCTCCTTCAGGACTGCGAGAAAGCGGGCATCAACACCTGGCAGTTCAGCTTCAACTGGGACATGAAACGGATTTCTCCGAAACTTCGCGGGGCGGGCTGCAACATTCAATTCATCTGCCTGGCCGCCTCCTGGCACTACGACGAAAAGATGGGCCGCACTCCGGAAGAGGTTTTGGATGGCACCATCAAATGCGCGCAGGCCGCCATGGAATTCAAACCGATCGGCATTGCCTTCCACGGCCATGCCACGGACCTTCTCTTTCGCGCCGGCAAGATCGACCTGCTCAAGACCTACGTCGATAAAGTCCACGACCTGGGCGCCGCCGCCGGAATTTCCACCCACAATCCCAAAATCCTCGCCACTCTTCATGAAAAGGGTTTTGGCAACGAGTTCTACATGGCGGGGCTGCATTACCTCAGCCGCCATCCCGAGGACTGGATCGCGGAGATCGGCACGGTTCCCGTGGATGAAGGTTGGATTGCTTCCGACCCCCCGAAGATGGCCGCCGCCATCCGCCAAGTCGATAAGCCGACCTTGGTCTATAAGGTCCTGAGCGCAGGCCGCAAATGCAGCTCCGAGGACCAGAAGCGCAAGGCGATTGCCTGGGCATACCAAAACATCAAGCCGGTTGACGCCACGATCATCGGGCTCTACCCGCGGTACTCAAACCAAGTGGCGGAGACCACTCAGATGGTGCGCGAAGCTCTCTCCTGACGAGGAGAATTGATCCGCTTAGACAACAAAGTCGCGATTGTCACCGGCGCCGCATCAGGGATTGGAGCCGGGATTGCGGAGTTGTTTTCAACGGCGGGCGCGGCGGTGGTCCTATTTGACATCAACGGCGAAGGGGTGCTCGGCATGGAGCGCAAGCTGCGCCAGACCGGGCAGGCGCTCGCGATCACGGGGGATGTTAGCCGCGAAGAGGACGTGAAGGGCGCGGTCGAGCAGGCGGTGCGCACCTTCGGGGGCCTTGATATTCTGGTCAACAACGCAGGCGTTGAGATGCCGGGCACAGTCGTTGAAATGACCTCGAGCGATTGGGACCGCCAGCTCAATGTAAACCTGAAAGGTGTTTTCCTGTTTTCGAAGTATGCGATTCCCCACCTGCGCGGGCGGCGCGGCGCAATCGTGAATATTTCCTCCGTGCACGCTTTTGCATCCTACGAGGGGACCGCTGCCTACGATGCTTCGAAGGCCGGTATGTTGGGATTAACCCGCGCCATGGCCCTCGACCACGGCCGGGAGGGAATCCGCGTCAACGCCATCTGCCCCGGGTATATCGACACCCCCATGCTGATCTCGCCGGGGCCTGCCCAAACCGATACCGCTGCGGCCGTGCAGCAGATTCTGAGTGTTCATCGTTTGGGCCGCATTGGCACGCCCCGCGATGTGGCCGATGCAGCGCTGTTTCTCGCTTCAGACGCGGCCTCGTTCATATCCGGGTCCGTCCTTGTAGTGGATGGCGCGATGACCGCCGCCGGGCACTAGTCCTTGGTTGGTTTAATGAGCCCAATTTCAAACGGCCTTCGGAAGGGCGGGGCTTTTAGCCCCGCCGACTATGGCTGCTGGATTGGAGGGGCCTTTAGGCCGTGAAGCCAAGCCGCTTCAGGGGCTAAAGCCCCGAATTGCCTCGCGAGATTAGCGGCGGGGCTGAAGCCCCGCCCTTCCGCTTCCGACGAATAAGTTCGCTGCCTAATTCAGCTAAACACTACGCCTGTCCGTTTTCGAGGGTAGACGCGAGGAATTCATGAACCGGCGGAATTTTCTGAGGAGCAGCGGAGCATCAGCCTGCCTCGCAAGCGGGCTTCACCTCCTCAGGACTGGTCCGCTCGATCACGCGGAAAGCCAGGGGGCTAGAGCTGCAGCAGGCAGCCGCGAATCAGTGCTGGATTTGAGCCGCGCGGTCATCGTACAACCCTCAAGCCTTTCTAGTCGCGAACAAAAAGCGGTCTCAGTACTCCGCGAGGAGGTCGAGAAACGAACCGGGATCGAATGGCAGGTCGGCAACTCCCGGCCGCGCTCCGCCCCTGCCATCATGGTTGGACAAGCCGGTGCTCTTCAAAGCCTTCAGCCGCAGTTTTTCGAAAGCCTCTTTCCGCATCCGCAGGCCTTGCGCCCCGAGGGTTTTGCGCTGCGGGCTCAGGCCGAGACTGGCGCGCCGGGCGTGGCCGTTTTGGGCGCCGACGAGCGCGGCGTTCTGTTCGGCGTGGGTGGACTGCTGCGCGCGCTGCGCATGGCCAAGGGGCAGGTGACGGTCGCAAGTCAGTTGAACGTTGCCACCAGCCCGAAATATCCGCTGCGCGGGCATCAGTTGGGGTACCGGCCCAAGACCAATTCCTACGACGGCTGGACCGTTTCCGTGTGGGACCAATACATTCGCGACCTGGCCGTCTTCGGGACAAACGCCATCGAATTGATTCCTCCGCGCTCCGACGACGCGCCTGACAGTCCTCACTTCCCTCTCCCGCCCATGCCGATGATGATCGCGATGTCCCGCCTTGCGGACGAGTACGGGTTGGACGTTCGGATCTGGTATCCCGCCATGGACGCGAACTACGCCGATGCAAGAACCGTCGAGTTTGCGCTGAACGAATGGGGGCAGGTCTTCCGCGCGCTGCCGCGCATCGACGCGGTATTCGTCCCAGGCGGCGATCCGGGCCGCACGCGGCCTAAATACTTGCTGGCGCTCTTGCAGAAACAAGCAGAAAACCTGCACCGATATCATCCCAAGGGAAAAGTCTGGATTTCACCTCAGTCGTTTAATCGGGAATGGACGAACGAGTTTTACCAGATCCTCGAGAGAGACCAGCCCTCCTGGCTCAGCGGAGTCGTTTACGGACCACAGAACTGCGACGACCTGCCGGCGTTGCGCAAGCAGATTCCGCGGCAATACCCCATCCGGCTCTACCCGGACATTACCCATAGCGTCGAGTGCCAATTTCCCGTTCCGGACTGGGACACGGCCTATGCTTACACGGAGGGCCGCGAGGTCATCAACCCCCGGCCCGAGGGCTCGGCGAACATTCTGCGCCGCTATGCCCCCTATTCCATCGGTTTTCTCAGTTACTCCGAGGGCTGCAACGACGACGTCAACAAAATCATTTGGAACGCCCTGGCCTGGTATCCGGAAGCAAAAGTGGTCGATGTGTTGCGTGACTACAGCCGCTATTTCATTGGCGAGGCGTATGCTGAGAGCTTTGCGCAAGGCCTGCTCAGCCTGGAGCGGAATTGGCAGGGGCCCTTGCTCACGAACCAGGATGTCGACGTCACCTTGCGGCAGTTTCAGACGATGGAAGACACTGCCTCGCCGCAGGACCTGTTGAATTGGCGATTCCAACAAGCACTCTACCGGGCGTATTACGATGCGTACGTCAGGCGGCGGTTGCTGCATGAAACCGAGGTCGAAAACCGGGTTACCAGTAAGCTGGAAGAAATTCGGCGCGTTGGCATTCGCCCCGCTCCTCTCGATATCGACACCGGGGAACCCAGTCGCCGCACGAGTGAACACGATGTTTCTGCCGTCCTGTTGGAAGCTGAAGGCATCGTGGAAACGGGGTTGTCCAATTCGCCGGCGGAGGATTTGAGAACCAGGATTCTGGAGCTGGGAGAGGCCCTCTTCGAGAGCATCCGCATGCAGCTATCGGTGGAGCGATACCAGGCGGAGGCTGTCTCGCGGGGCGCCAACCTCGATACGCTCGATGCGCCTATCACCAACCTCCCCTGGCTGCGGTGGAAGATCAATCAGATTCGCGCGCTCGCCTCTGAACGGGCGCAAATGACCGCAATCGAGGAAATCCTGAATTGGTCGAATCCGGGTCCGGGCGGGTTCTACGACGACTTGGGCGATCTCACACGCCAGCCTCACTTGGTGCGAGGCCCGGGTGGGATCGAGGACCCAGAGTTTCGCGCCTCGTCGCTGGTCGGGTTTGATTATCCCGATGAATTTGGAGATCAGGTGCCCGTTTCCTGGAAGCGATGGGCGGAGTCCCTGTTTGATGCACCTTTGGAGCTTCGCTACACCGGCCTCGATCCGCGCGGGCGATACAAGGTACGGGTGGTGTACTCAGGCGATGAACCTGCGGCGGTCATCCGCATGAGTTGCAACGGGAACCGGGAAATTCACCCTCTCCTGCACAAGCCTTGGCCGCCTCGCCCGATCGAATTCGACATTCCCGCCGAGGCCACCTCGAGCGGCGAGTTGAGCCTGACCTGGAACCGTGAACCCGGCTTGGGCGGCAATGGCCGGGGCTGCCAGGTGGCGGAAGTCTGGCTTCTCAAGACTGGCTAGCGCCATCAGTGGCTGAATACTGGGGTGGGACTAGATGGGAGACACTCCGGCTTGGTTCAAAGAAGTGGTGATCAAGACATCCAGAAAGAAGCAGCCAGACAGCCTTAGCTCGGAAGAGGTGCTTTCAGATTGGACTTATTGAGGGCGCGCACGAGTTGGCCTTCCACGGTTTCCTTCGTGGTTCCGCGCACCACCGCAATCTCATCCACAAGAAGTTGCCAGGCGCGATCCATCATTTTCTTCTCGCGAAAAGACAGAGGCTTGGCCTGGTTCAGGATGATGAGAGTCTTTAGGACTTCGGCCACTTGTTGGAGCGAGCCATTTCGCATCTTTTCGGAATTCTCCTTGAAGCGGCCTTTCCAATCTTGAGCAGCCCTACTCTGTCCCTTCTGCAGGTAATCAACGATGCTGCTGATTTCACTGGTCCTGGTCACCCTGCGCAGACCCACATTGATCACGCTGCTGATCGGGACAATCACCCGCATGCTACCGGACGCAAGCCGCAGAAGATAAAACATTTCGGGCTGCCCCGTCAGGTTGCGGGTGGAGATTTGCTCGACAATACCTACACCCTGGTTCGGATAGACAACCTTATCGCCTATCTGAAAAGACATAATTTTCCTCGATTGTAATTCGAAACAATGCAAGACCCAACCCTATAGACTAGCTCTCTCGTACTAGAAAGTCAATGGCCATCCCGTTCAAGGCTACAATATGTCACGTGGTAGTGCCGACCCCGTGCCGGACTCGACAAGCGCCAGCCTAACCAGGGTGCGGAAAAACGCCCGCCACCTATCACTCTGAGCAAAACGATGACCGATTTCGGGTCCGATTGAGATCTCACCTTCGGGCTCCGGAAATCGGGTCATCTCGGCAGTTGTGATTTCAACGATCTGCAGCGATCCTTCGTCCCCCTGCGGGCCCCGGACCACAGCCTTCGACGGTCATTCTGCAGAATTTAAAGGCCGGCGCCACGAATCTAATCAGGTGGGTACCGTCCGCCCCTTCAAACTCCACAATTCCATAGGGGAAGCAATGTATACTAAAGGGGAAGGGACGTGGGTCCGAGTTCATATGTGGCAGGGTTTTCTGATCGGCAGCGCAGGAGTCCTAATTCTTGTTGCCAGCCAGATTTTTTGGGTCAAGCAGTTTCGAAGTTGGGCTAATTCCTTAATTCCCAGCTCCGTTTGGCGCCGCCGCGTCGTCGTGGCGGCTTTAGTGGCTTATGTCCTGTTGTTATCCTATAACCTCCTGCCATCCTGGATCATATTCATTCTCAACAAGATTTCGGTGGTCGGCGGGGGAGGCCCAAGCACAGGGGCCGCGGACTTGACGGTGCGCGGGGCTCTGCACCAGGCGCATTTTTGGGGTTGGCTCCGTGGTGCTGCGCGAAGCGCCGAACCCACGCATCTTACCTTGCGCGCCGCCCTGCTCCAGGCGCCCTTCCAATGGTGGATTTTTTGCTCCTTACTGGGGTTTTTAATTGCCCTCCTTTTGGGGCTGGGGGACCGAATCGCCTTGGGCGCGCGCTGGCTGTACCGGAGGGTCGCGAGGGCTGGCCGTGCCGTGCCGCTCCCCAGTCCTGTATCGCTGGCGCGGCGACGCTTCCTCGAGAGAACGGCCGTAGCGATGAGTACGGCCCCCTTTGTGGCAGGCGCTTACGGAATGTTCTATGAGCGTCTGAATCTCGAAATCTCTCATCGACGCATCAAGATTCCGCGCCTGCCGCGAGCCTTCGAGGGTTTCCGGATCGTCCAGCTCTCAGATATTCACATCGGCGCGTTCATGCCCGCCGATGAGATTCGACGCTACGTGGGGATCGCCAACGGCCTCAAGCCGGACCTGGCTGCACTCACCGGCGACTTTGTCACTTGGGACCCGTCCACTCAATCCGCGGTTGTGGATGTGCTGGCGGGGATCAAGGCTCCCTTCGGCGCGTATGGCTGTCTCGGCAATCATGAGATGTGGGCGAAAGTGGAGGATTCCATCACGCAACTGTTTGCCCTGCGGGGAATTCGTATCCTGCGGCGCGAGCGGGCTCTGATTGCTTCCGGGAACGAATTCATCAACCTGTTGGGGGTGGACTATGAGTCGCGCTCCCCCCGTATGGGGCCGGACAGGCCACGTGCGGTGCGCGAATATCTTTTGGGTGTGGATAGCCTGATCGTCCCCGGCACAGCGAACATTCTGCTCAGCCACAACCCCAACACCTTCGACCGCGCGGCCGAGTATGGAATCGACCTCAGCCTTGCGGGCCATACCCACGGAGGCCAAGTCACGCTTGAGTTTATCAGTCCGGAACTCTCGCCCAGCCGTCTCATCACGTCCTACATTCGGGGATGGTTTGAGAAACCCGGGGGCCAACTCTATGTGAATCGAGGCATCGGAACCATCGGCGTGCCGATTCGGTTCGATGCTCCTCCTGAAATAACCGTGTTCGAATTATCCCGCTCCTAAAGAACCTGCAGAAGGAAACCAAGATGCAAAAAACCGCAACGAGGCTAGCCTTTTTTCTGGTCCTTTTTCCGCTCCTTGCCGTAACCGCCTGCAATACCGGGGATTGGGATGCCGGCCCGCCTCAGACGGAATCCCGCAGCGTTAAGCTGGGCGAAGCGAAGTCGGCGCGAGTGGAAATCGAGATGCCCGCCGGCGAGTTGAGCGTTGGCCCCGGCGCTCAGGAACTCCTCGAAGCCGACTTCACCTACAACAGCCGGTACGCAAAACCTTCGGTGGAATACAATGTAAGCGAGGGTCAGGGCCGGCTGTCGATTCGGCAGCCGGAATCATCCCACGGCCGCGGAGGCGGGCACAACAAGTGGGATCTGCACCTCAATAATAAGGTGCCCATGCAACTCGAAGTGAACCAAGGTGCAGGGCGGGCCAATCTTACGCTGGGAGGCCTTGCACTCAGCAGGCTGGACCTCCATATCGGAGCGGGAGAGACCACGGTGGACTTGACCGGCGACTGGAAGAACGACCTCACCGCCAACATTCAGGGCGGAGTGGGCAAGGCAACCATCCGGCTTCCCAGCGATGTTGGCGTGCGGGCCAGCGCGCGCGGAGGTATCGGAGCCGTTAACGTTCACGGCCTGAGGAAAGAGGGCGACTCCTACGTCAACGAGGCCTATGGCAAATCGCCAGTCACCGTCGATGTGACCGTTGAGGGCGGCGTAGGCGAAATCAACCTGGAACTTGGCGAGGCCCCGCCCTCCGTCTGAAAACTCCCGATCTCGAGGTGAAGTCATGAAGGTTGTTGACCCGGTCTGCAAAATGACCATCGATTCCGAAAAGGCTGCGGCCACCAGCGAATACAAGGGACAAACGATTTACTTCTGCGCCAAGGCTTGCAAAGCGAAATTCGATCAGGACCCGGAGAAATACGTTGGAAAGTAGGCGTTCCATCCCCGTCATGTGCCTGTTGATGGTCCTGAGCGGTGGAGTCGCCGCGGCGCAGAGTTCGCGCGACGACTGGAAGCCGGGAAGTACGTATCGTGTCAACGCGAAGCTTCTCTACTCTCTTGCAAACGCCCCCCTCACAACCATGGAGCGCCAGCAGATCTACCGGCTGCTCGACAACAAGACTGTCCACGACTCCTTCACGGATGCGCAGCGTGGCGAAGAACGCGAAACCGTGATGGACGCCCGTATCGGATTCATTGAGCTCGCGGAAGGTGGTGGTCAGCAGGTCTTGGTGCAGGGGCCGAGTCTGTTCTGCGGCGCCAGCGGGAACTGCCGGTATTTGGTTTTCACCCGCCAACGCGAACGGTTGCGACTGGTGCTGGATGCCGGAGGTGACTTCGTGGTACGAAAGACATCGAGCCACGGTTTCCACGACGTGGTAACGTCCTGGCATATGAGCGCTTACGAACAATTGATTAACGTGTACCGTTGGAATGGCACAGAATATAAGGGAGCAGATTGCTACAGCGTAAACCACGATCGGGACAACCTTGATAAACCGCCGATGATTGCGGGATGCCACAAGGGACCTTGAAATTATCCGGCGCCGCTGCAGGGCACGATTTCCATATACAATTTGATTCTGTTAAAGTGGGCGCGTGCGACCTCGCTTTCAAACCCTTATCCGCTGGAGTATCTAAGAATGAACCGCAGAAGCTTCCTCGGCGCAGGCACGGCACTATCGATGGGCGGGTTGACCACCTCCTCGTTACCCGCAAACAGCAGTTCGGCACCCTTCCCGTCTCCTCCGCTTCCCTTTCAAGAGGAGAAGAGCAAGCTGAAGATCACCGGCGTCAGGATGGTCCGTCCCAAGCCGAAGAAGCCGTCGCCCAGCTACGAACCGACGCCGGGTTCGTGGTCAACGGGGGGGGCCGAAGTGGCAAACCCCATGTCGATCTACCCCAAATACAAGCCGCGCCGGGAATTGTTCATGGCGAACGACCTGGGGCCGGACGCAGTGGAGATCTCGACCGATAAAGGCGTTACTGGCATCGGCTTCGGCGGGCCGGGATGCAGTTTTGTGATCGAGAAGCACCTCAGCAAGTTGCTCCTGGGCGAGGACCCCTTCGATGTCGAAAAGCTCTGGGACATCATGTGGCGATCCACTTTGTACTACGGACGCAAGGGCCTCGTCGTGCATGCTATAAGTGCGATCGATATAGCCCTCTGGGACATTATTGGCAACGCCTTGGGCTTGCCTGTTTACAAGTTGCTGGGTGGGGAAACCAAATCAAGAATCCCTGCCTACTGCACTGGCAATGACGTTGAGCAGCACCTCGAATTTGGTTACAAAAGGTTGAAACTGGCACTGCCTTACGGTCCGGCGGATGGGCGCGAGGGCATGAAGAAGAACCTCGCGCTCGTCAAGCGCACTCGCGAACTGCTGGGACCGGAAGGCGACCTCATGCTGGATTGCTGGATGGCGCTCACGGAACACTACACCATTGAACTGGCTGAAATGCTGGAACCCTACCGTGTTTATTGGATGGAAGAGTGTCTTCCTCCCGACGACTACGAGGGATTCGGAAAATTGAGCGCCACGATCAAGTCCACCCAGATGGCCACCGGCGAACACGAGTACACGCGCTATGGCTTCAGGTTGTTGCTGGAACATAAAGGAGCTGCCATCTGGCAGCCGGACCTCACTTGGTGCGGAGGTCTGAGCGAAATGCGCCACATCGGCGCGCTGGCTGCCGTTTACAATATCCCCGTGATTCCGCACGCCGGATGGAGCCATGGTTGCGCCCACTATATTCTCGCCACCACGAATAGCCCATGGTGTGAAATGTTCATGCCGCCGCCGGGTGGGCCGCCGGAAGTCTACCGGCAGTTCGACGAGGAGAACACAATCACGCGCGGGCCCGAGGGCATTTACATGCGGCCCCCGGATCGCCCGGGGTTTGGATGGGAGTTGATCGTAGATTAATTAACGGTGTGGGCGGCTCCGGCGCAACGGGAGGAAAGCCGACTGCGTTCACTCGCTGTCCGATTCGAGCTCTTTAATTGTCTTCGTGCTAACGCGAGGAGAATCTCCTGGTAGGTGGAAGACCTCGAGACGGTCGGCTGGTTCTGTGGGCGGTTGAGTCGATGACTCACGACTCTCCGAATCGGAATGGTCGGCAGGAAAATTAGGAGTCACCTTCACCGCCAAAGCTCACCCCCTCGCATCTTCCAACGTAATCATAGTATTAGCCGTGCCCGTTTGGAAACTCGCGATCTGTCGACCTACAAATCCCAGGACCTCATCCCTCCGGCCGGTGGCGGCGGGGGCGCTGGTTAGCCGCCAGGATCTTCTTACGAACGCGGATTGCCTGCGGCGTCACTTCCACCCACTCATCGTCGGCGATAAACTCCATGGCAAGCTCGAGGTTGAGAAGCATGGGCGGCACAAGCCGGATCGCCTCATCGGCGACGGAAGCGCGCATATTAGTTTGCTTCTTCTCCTTCACTGCGTTTACATCCATATCGTCCCAGCGCGCGTTTTCGCCTATCACCATGCCTTCATAGACCTCGACTCCCGGCCCCACGAAGAGTTCGCCGCGTTCCTGCAGGTTCCACAACGCGTACCCGGTGGTGCGGCCCGCCCGGTCGGCAACCAGCGAGCCGGTGAGCCGGCGGTCGATGTCACCCTGCCAGTCGGCGTAACCGGCAAACAGCGTGTTCATCACGGCCGTGCCGCGCGTGTCCTTCAGGATCTCGCCGCGCATCCCGATCAGCCCGCGCGAGGGGATCAGGAATTCCAGGCGCACGCGCGCCCCCGGCCTTCCCTGACCGGCCATCTTGGTGTTGATCCCTTTGCGGGCGCCCAACTTCTGCATCAGCACGCCCACGAACTCTGCCGGGCAATCGACCACGAGCTGTTCCATGGGCTCTTGCACTTTTTCACCAACCTGATGCGTAATGATCTCCGGCTTGCCCACGGCAAGTTCGTACCCTTCGCGGCGCATGGTTTCGATGAGAATCGCAAGCTGCAATTCGCCCCTGCCCATCACCTTGAACGAGTCGGGGCTGTCGGTTTCCTCCACCTTTAACGCGACGTTGGTGAGCAGCTCTTTTTCCAACCGCTCTCGAAGGTTGCGCGACGTGACCCAGGAACCCTCACGCCCGGAAAAGGGCGAGGTATTCACGGTAAAGATCATCGAAATGGTCGGCTCATCCACCGGCACGTGCAGGAGGGTGCGCGGCGTCTCAACGCTGGTCACAGTCTCGCCGATGGTGATGCCCTCAACGCCGGCGATGGCCACGATCTCACCGGCCGCGGCGCGTTCAATGTCCGTGCGCTCCAGCCCTTCGAAACCATAGAGCTTGGTAATGCGCGTCTTCTGGACGGCGCCGTCGAGCTTGACGATGGCTACGTCGTCGCCCCGATTGAGCGTGCCGGAAAAGATGCGCCCGATGGCAATTCGTCCGTGATAGTCACTGTAGTCCAGATTGGCCACCAGCAATTGCAGCACGTCTGTGGGATCGCCGGCTGGAGGAGGGATATGCTCGAGAATGGCCTCGAAAAGCGGCCCCAAGCTCTCGGATGGCTGGTCGAGCGAGCGAGTCGCGACGCCTCGCCGGGCGTTGGCATAGAGGATGGGAAATTCGAGCTGCTCTTCCGTGGCATCGAGCTCGATAAACAGATCGTAGATCTCGTTCAGCACTTCCTGCGGCCGCGCATCGCTCCGGTCGATTTTATTGATCACCACGAGGGGTGGCAGCTTGGCCTCGAGCGCCTTGCGCAACACGTAACGAGTTTGCGGGAGCGGCCCTTCGCTGGCATCCACCAGCAGCAGGACTCCGTCCACCATCGTCAGCGCGCGCTCCACCTCGCCGCCGAAATCGCTGTGGCCCGGCGTGTCCACGATGTTGATCTTGACGCCGCGGTAGTGAATCGCGGTGTTCTTGGCCAGGATGGTGATGCCGCGCTCGCGCTCGAGCTCGTTTGAGTCCAGAACGCGCTCCACGACCTCCTGATTGGCTTTGAAGATTCCGCTCTGCCATAGCATCCCGTCGACCAGCGTGGTCTTGCCGTGGTCAACGTGGGCAATAATGGCGACGTTGCGGATTGGCGATGTTGAATTTTCGGTCAAAGTTGAAGATTCCATTCGAGTCTACGGTCTCCGTTGCGACTTGCCGCAGAAGTTGCGTTATGGTGTTTTCCTCTGAAGCCTCACCAAATGCGGCGTACGCCGTAGGCTTCGAATACGCGCTCGTTCGTTATGATGGGGACACTCTCGGCTTGAGCCTGGGAAATCAGCATCCGGTCAAAGGGGTCTTTATGAGGACCCGGCAGGAGTCCGGCGCGAACGGCATGGTTGGCAGTGATGTCTAATATCGTGAATCCTTCACGCAGCATAAATCCCTCAAAGTCAGCAGCCAATTCCTCGGCGGTCGGAAGTTTTCCCAACCTCACTTTGATGGCAATCTCCCATGCTGAAGCAGCGCTCACGAGGATCACGTTCGAGCTTTCCGCCATGGCTTTCCGCGCTCCAGGGGAGAGAGACGGCTCATCGTTGAGCCACCAAAGCAAAGCATGAGTGTCAATCAGAAGTCGCACCGTGGTTATTCCCAGGCCGATAGCACTTCGGTCGGAAGTGGCTCAAAGAATTCCGGACCCACCTGGAGTTTGCCACGCAACGCGCCTGGCTGCCGCCGTCCACGGACCTTCCCTACAGGAACGAGACGAACTACCGGAGTCGCACCGCGCGCGATAATAATCTCTTCACCACGGCACGCCTGCTCGATCAATTTCGACAAGTTGGTCTTCGCCTCGTGAACTTTTACCGAGATCATAGTCTCTCCTTAGCTAATCTATATTAGCTAACTCCGGGAAATTGTGCAATTCTATTGATCATCTTTCTGAAGTATCTTATGTCGGATCGGATCATGTCACGGGGAGCTGTCTAATGGCCAAATGGATTTTCGCGGTAACGATTCTGCTGGTCGCGATTTCGTGGTTTCCTCTCAGAGCGGCGGAGGGGCTTTTGCCGCCAACCGATCTGAGGTGTGAATACCGCACGAAACCTCTCGGGATCGATACAGCGAAACCGCGTCTGAGCTGGCATCTCGAGGCAGCCGATCCCAGCGCCCGAGGTCAGACGCAGCGGGCTTACCAAATCCTGGTGGCGAGCAGCGAGGAGCGCCTGCGGCGAGACCAGGGAGATTTCTGGGACACGGGACGAGTGGAATCCGACAAGTCTATTCAAGTGCCTTACGGCGGCAAGCCGCTGGCCACGGGCACGCCGGTCTGGTGGAAAGTTCGCGTTTGGGACGGCGCCGGCAAGCCCTCCGGCTGGAGCGAGCCTGCCTTCTGGTCGATGGGGCTGCTTAAACGAGCTGACTGGAAAGGCGAATGGATCGGACTTGACAGCGGCGAAGGGAAGCCTGAAGAGCTGAAGAAAGCTCACTGGGTGTGGTCATCCCAGGGAGGGCAGGGCACCAGGTATTTCCGCCGCACGATCGAGATACCGGAGGACAACCCGGTGTCGGACGCCCTTCTGTATCTGGTCGGTTCTGGCAATACGAAGCTCTATATCAACGGGCAGCCGGTGGGATCAACGAAGGGAATCGAGAACCCTATCTCCACCGACATAACTCAGGCCTTGCACAGTGGCTCCAATGCTATCGCTGTCTCTGTGAGCGCTCCCGGCGATGCACCTTCCGGCCTTATCGGGGAGATCCGAATGGACTCGGTACGCGGCGAACCGAAGGTCATCACCACGGACCAGGAGTGGCGAGTTTCGTCGGCAGAGGCGCACGGTTGGAACAAGCCTGAGTTTAACGACTCCGCCTGGGGCGTGTGCAAAGTTCTCGGGGAATACGGAATGGCGCCCTGGGGCGAGGTAGGATGGGCGGAACGAACCGTGTTGCCCGCCCGGATGCTGCGAAAGGACTTCAACGTTGCAGGCGAGGTGAAGCGCGCGACGCTCTACATTTCCGGCCTGGGCCTCTCGGAAGCTTATATGAACGGCGAGAAGGTTGGCGGCGACGTGCTCGTTCCCGCGCTCAGCGATTACGATAAGCGGGTCTATTACTTGGCCTATGATGTCACGCCTCGTCTCGCCAAGGGCGCCAATGCGCTGGGCGTAATCCTCGCCAACGGGCGCTATTTCGCGCCCCGGCACAAGGTTCCCACGTTCACGCGGACGTTTGGCTATCCCAAGCTGCTGTTGCAGCTGGAAATCCAATACAGCGACGGAAAAGTGGAGCGCGTGGTCAGCGACTCGAGTTGGAAGCTGACCTCCGAAGGACCGGTCCGCGCCAACAACGAATATGACGGCGAAATCTACGATGCGCGGCGCGAGATGGAGGGCTGGAGCCGCCCGGGCTTCGACGATAGCGGCTGGCAGAAAGCGCAGGCTGTAAAAGGTCCAGCCGGGGTCCTCAGCTCGCAGATGATTGAACCCATCCGAGTAACGGAAACTCTCAAGCCGATTGCCATAAATCAAGTGAGCCCCGGCGTCTACATATTCGACATGGGCCAGAACATGGTGGGCTGGTGCCGGCTGACGGTTTCAGGGCCGAAGGGAACCCAAGTCTCACTCCGCCATGCCGAACGGCTGCGACCCAACGGAACGCTCTATTTGGACAACCTGCGCTCCGCCCTGGTGACCGACGTCTACACGCTCAAGGGTGAGGGCGCCGAAGTGTATGAGCCACGATTCACTTACCACGGTTTCCGCTACGTTGAGGTGAGGGGATTCCCGGGCGAGCCCACTTTGGCTTCACTCGAAGGTCGCGAGGTGCACGACGCCGTCGAGCAGCACGCGGATTTCGCGTCCTCGAACCCGCTGCTGAATCAGATTTACAAGAACGTGGTCTGGGGAACCAAGGACAACTACCGCAGCATGCCCACCGATTGCCCGCAGCGCGACGAGCGTCAAGGCTGGCTGGGCGACCGGTCGGCCGAGAGCCGAGGCGAACCATACATGTTCGACGTGGCCGCGCTTTATGCCAAGTGGGTTGACGACATGGCAGACTCGCAGGATGAGAAAGGCAGGGTGAGCGACGTCTCTCCGGCCTATTGGCCCTTCCGCAATGAAAACGTCACGTGGCCGTCCAGCTTTATCATCGTCCCCGACCATCTTTACGATCAGTACGGCGATTTGCAGGTGATTGCAAAACATTACGAGGGCATGAAGAAGTGGATCGCACATATGCAGACGTTCCTGAAAGACGATCTCATGCCTCGCGATGTTTATGGCGATTGGTGCGTGCCACCGGAATCTCCCGAGTTGATCCATTCGAACGACCCAGCCCGCAGGACCGAGGGACCGGTACTGGGCACGACTTACTTTTACCACCTGCTTCGCCTGATGGCGCGCTTCGCGACGCTGCTCGACAAGCCGAATGACGCGAAAGGCTTCAACGAACTCGCCGGCAGGCTGGCCGTGGCTTTTAACAAGGCTTACTTTCATGAGATGACGGGCCGATACAGCAACGGCTCACAATCCTCCAGCGTGCTTCCTTTGGCCTTTGGAATGGTCGCGGAACAAGACCGGCAGAAAGTGTCTGAAGCGCTGGTGAGGAAGATCCAGGACCAGAGCCAGGGGCACACCGGAACCGGGCTGATCGGTGGCCAGTGGCTCATGCAAGTGCTCTCCGCCAACGGGCACCCGGAGGTCGCTTATGAAATCGCCTCTCAGAAATCGTACCCAAGCTGGGGGTACATGGCCGGCCAGGGAGCCACCACAATCTGGGAACTTTGGAACGGTGATACGGCCAATCCGGCCATGAACTCGGGCAACCATTTGATGTTGGTCGGGGACCTGGTCACCTGGTTCTATGAAAACCTGGCCGGGATCCGGCCCGACCCGGCGCAGCCCGGTTTCAAGCACATCATCATGCACCCCACACCCGTGGGTGACCTGACTTATGTAAAGGCTTCGCACAAGTCTCCCTATGGGGAAATCGCAAGCGACTGGAAGCGCGACGGGGATCGCTTCACCTGGAACGTTTCCATTCCCGTTAACACCACGGCCACGGTGTACGTTCTGGCGAGCGATGCGGCATCCGTAAAAGAAGGTGACCGGCCGGTGGCCCAAATGCCAGGCATCAAGTATGTGCGCATGGAAGCCGGCGCGGCGGTCTACGAGATCGGGTCAGGAACCTATCACTTCGTCTCAACCCTGCTTCGCTGAGGTGGGTTGTCCGATAACCTCGTAGGGGCGGTTCGCGAACCGCCCCTACCTTGGCGATTGGTGAACCTCTCGCACTATGGCGCGCCGGATGACGTTCGGTTGCGCGATAGTTCAGGGGACGGCAAGCCGTCCCCCTACAAGTTGAAGAGAAAGCGCTTGCCCTGCCCCGGAAGGAGTTCCTCGTGGCCAATACAGATTCTGCAAGGGCGAAGACCGGGACGTCTCTGTTCTCCTTCAGGCTGATCGCGGTCGTAGCCATAGTCGCCTCTCTCGTTTGCCCACTGGCAGCCTCCGAGATTCCTCCTGATGACCCCACGAGCGCTGTGTCGGTCGCAAACCTCGAAACCTTCGGCACCGCCGGCAAGGAAGGCACGCTCTACCCCGACCGTGAGACCGTGCTCTTCCAGCGCGAGGGCGCCGGATGCCTTACGCACATGTGGTTCGGGGGCGACTGGCCGGGATACGACCGGACGCGAATTCGCTTCTACGTCGACGGAGAGGCCAAAGCCTCGATTGATATGGAGCTTTTTCTTGGCCACGGAATCGGCTGGGGTGACGCTTCGGCTCCCTGGGGTTCGGCGCGACTGGGGAAGACCGGCCATCCTAGCGGCCTTTATAACACTTACCGGATTCCCTTTGGGAAGGGTGTCCGGGTTACCGGGCAACTGGGCGTGGGCGTCGAGAAACCGCAAGTGTTCTGGTGGATAATCCGGGGCGTCGAGAACCTGCCCGGTTTCCTCGGGAATCTTCGCCTGCCGGCGAACGCGCGACTACGCCTCCAAGTGCGGCAGAATGTGGAACTCGAGCCCCTTCAGAGGTTCGAAATTTGCCAAGCCCCTGGGGCCGGGGCGCTTTACCAGGTGACGCTGTCTGTCGCCAGCAAGAATTTCAACTTCCTCGAAGCCGTCCTCAGGGCGTACATGGACGGCGCGAAGGAACCGCTCTTGCTCTCCTCAGGAACTGAGGACTATTTCCTCGGGACCTATTACTTCAACCGCGGCATGTACCATCTTCCTCTCGCCGGACTGACTCACAAGGAGCAGGGGGCTGACGGGACCTGCCGCTTTTCAGCTTACCGTTTTCATGAGGACGATCCAATTATCTTCCAGAAGGGGTTTCGCCTGGCCTGGCGAAACGGCGAAGAAAAGGACGGCAAACCCTACGGTTCGCCGCAGTCCAGCCGAGCCACGAGCTATGTCTGGCTCTACGAGTGGTGAGCGGAGGGCATAAGGAACGCGGAATAACTAACCGGCGAAGAGGCTGCCCCATTGGCCGGCCTTGGGCGACCCGACCATGGGGATCGCCCCTACGCGTCTTAGGCCGCGCCTGGTTAGAAGTTGAACCTGACTTGCAGATCGAGGTGCCGGTAGCCCATCCAACCGTTGACGTTGTTGGATTGGCCAAAGAGCGGCGAGCCGATATTGCCCACCGGTGGACCGAGGTTGATAACATTGAACACATTGCGGACGTTGACGCTGAATTCGAGTGAGAAGCGTGAATTCGCCGCTCCTCCGCCGAACATGCCAGGCCCAGGTCCGCCGCCACTGAGTCCCCGTCCGCCGAGTCCGCCTCCATGGCCGCCGCCATGGTAACCGCCGCCCCCCGAGGTCGATGAACCCTTCTTCTCGCCCCATCCGAAGGTCTTCGCCAGCCTCATGTTGAGTGAAAAAAGATTGGGCCCAAAGAATTCGTAGGGAGGAATCACCGGCGCTCCCTGGACGGGATACGTGTAGAACGATCCATACTTCGTCGCGATTGACCCGGGCGCACCTGCGGGCGCCAGCGAGGGCCGGGCGCCGAAAACGCCTGTGCCATAAACGTCCTGGCCCAGCGTGATGTTGAAGGGCCTGCCGGTGCTCGCCATCATGAAGGGGCTGAGGCGGAAGCCCTTCGGCATCTGAATCGACCCGCCCACGAAGGCCTGGTTGCGCGAGATAAATGCTGCCGGCCCGTAGTCTTCCGCGATATCGTAGGGATTCATCGGCTGAGAGGTGGGGCCGCCTGTGTCGCTCTTCGCATAGCTGAGGGTGTAAAACCCGAAAGCCGTTGCGCGCTTCCCGCGCAGGCTGAAATTCGTTACCAACTGGTTTTCGTTGAAGAGCCCGACGGATTCGAATCGGTCCAGGTAACCGGAGGCCTGTCCGTAGGGAAAGACGCCGGACAGAGGGCCGCAAGTAGTTGCGCCCGGCGCAGCCGAGGGCGGACAGAAACTGAAGTCCTGCGGCGCATTGATGTTGTTGGTGAGAAGCTGATGCACTCCGTGAGAATTGATGTACGTCGCCGAAACCGTGAGCGCCTTCGTAAATTGCCGCTCGAGCCCAATCGCTGATTGCACTGTGTACGGTGCGTGAAGGTTCGGGTCAATCAAGTCCTTAGTCGGAAGGGAACTCGTGTATTTCGCCAGGCTGCTCTGGGAAGGAATGTTTGGGAAGAAATCCGGAGAGGTCACCAGGTATTGTTGTTGATTGATTCCGTTCAAGTGCTCGGCATCCAGGATTTGTTCTTCCATAAAACGATCGTAGAAGACGCCAACACCCGCCCGGAGCACGGCCTTGGGAGCTTTCTTTCCTTGCCCGCCGATGCCCCACGCGAAGCCCACACGCGGTGCGAAGTCCGCATGGTCACTGATATAGTTTTGCGATTCGAAGCGCAAACCCAGGCTAAGTGAAATATTGGATCGCGGACGCCACGAGTCCTCGCCGTAAAGCCCGGCGTCGAAATAGTCGATGCTTGCTTCGGGATTGCCGGCCGTCAAGCTGAACTGGGTCGCGCCCGGCACTCCGGCCGTACACGGGGCGGGACAGGCCGCAAGCGCCCTTTCGGCCGCGATGTATTCATTGATGGTGCCAAACGTATAGGTGCCATTGTAGCCCTGGCTGGTGGTGTTCAGCAGGACGTCATAGTCACGCAGTCTGCCGCCGAAAACCACTTGGTGTTTGCCGAAAGACATCGTGGTGAGATTTTGCAGCTCATAGTGGTTTTCGGTGTCAAGAGAAGTCTGCTGGAAATTGCCGCCCCCGGTAAACGCGCCGAGGACGTTCACGGCCGGCAGCATGCTTGCGGGTGTCTGGTTCGTGTCGTCCCGCTCGAATTGAAAGCGAGTCTGGTTGACGGTCCGGGAACTCACCACTTGGGTGTCGCTGATCTGAATCGTGTGCTCGACTTCGCGCTGGTCGTACGCCTGGGTGGGCAGCGAAAACGCCTGGATCCCGTCGTTATCTTCGATGTCCTCCCACCACTGGTAGCGCATGGTCAGGACGTTGTTCGAGCTGAGCTGCAAGTCCACACGCGGGCTGAGGTTGGTACGCGTCCGAGGGTTAATCACCACCTGGTTGAAGGGTTGCACGGTGAAATTGGGGGCGGGGCTGACCGTGTAGGCGCTGACCACCTCGTTGTTCTGAATGTCACGGCGAAAGAGGTCGAAGAAGAACGAAGCCTTCTTGCTGATGGGGCCGCCGATGCTGCCATTGTAGAACTCCGTGTGATAGGGAGGTTCGGTGACTGCGAACGGGCTGCGGGCATTGAAGGCGTTGTCATTCCCGTCCAGAAACGCGCTGCCGTGGAACTGGCTGAAGCCAGGCTTGGTGGTAATCTCGATTCGCCCGTAGCCCAGCTTGTCGTACTCCGCCGAAAACGGGTTCTGGTTGACGCGCACTTCCATGATCGCTTCCTTGGGTGGAAGTTGCCCGCCCGTGAAGCCGTCGATATAGATCTGGCCGCCGCTCGGTCCCGCGGACGGTCCGGCCAGGGCTTCGAGCTCGGTTTGCAATTCGTCCGGATCATCCGAGAGCGCCTCGAGATCCTTGCCGCTGATTATGGTTGCGCTGGCATTATTCTCGGGCGCTACGCTGAGCGTCTGCGCCTGGCCCGTGACGTTGATTTCTTCCTTTTCCTGCTCGATCTCGAGCTTGATATCCAGTTGCTGAACCTGGCCGGCCGTCACCTGGACGGTTTCCTGATCGAAGGGTGTGAAGCCCTGCGCAACCGCGCTGACCGAATACGTCCCGGGCACGAGACCGTTGATTTGGTACGTGCCGTCTTTGCCCACCGTAGCGGCTTTGGCTTGGCCCGGCTGGCCGGGGGCCGGAGTCGCCATCACGGAGACGTTCGGGACGACAGCCCCGGAGGGATCTGTCACCTGCCCGCGAATCGTGCCCGCGGCAGTTTGAGCCTGCGCGCGTACAGTCAGCATTGGTAACATCATCGCGCAGGTGAGTATGAGCGTACGAACTGCCAGAGAATTCATCCATGCTCCTTATCTTGCAGCGCCTTAGGGGCGGTTTTACGCTGCCTTGTCTCCTTAAACTCTTGGGGATATGGTGGTGTAAGCCCGTCCACAGGCCGATTCGAACCTCTTCTCATCATCTTGGCTAAAGCGGGCATTACGGTTAGCCCTTTGAAGAAAAGTCGCAGCCGGAGCACACGAAGCCCGGAGGAAGATGCTCAGTTAACTTTGTTGAACTCACACGTATCGCCCTGTTCCGTACCCTACACTTCTATAGACGGATTAATTGTCAGGTTGGTTTCTTAAGTTTATTTCGGAGCCGGGGGAGGGACTGAAGGGGTGGCCACAAGGGCCGCCCCTACGACGCAATGCCTTTACACACTCTATTCCGTGCTACCAATTGCCACTCTCTTTCACGGTTCCCTCTTTCACGCCTGCATCCACCAGATAGTGCGAGCGGACATCGTGCAATTCGTTGCCGATGAGGTAGACGCGGCTGCTCTGCGGACCTTTAACTTTGAGAAAAACTCGCGTTCCGGGTTGCGCCGTCGAGTTGCGGATCGTTGCATCTTCAACTCGTTCGAACACCACGGCAGGAATATCCGTCTGCGACTTCGCCGGTCCTCCCACAAAGCCATCCAGGTTCAGCCCCTGCACATCCTGGAAGTAAAGCGCACTCTGCCACTGGTTCAGCTCGGGCTTCTCCCAGGTCACCTGAAGGTCCCTCACTTTGAGATCCCGGGCGAATCGGACTTGCATGGCGTTCACGGTTCGGTCATAGGCGGCCTCTGGATCGGTGGAGAGAAATAGCTTGATGTTCTCCAGGCTGATGTTCTCAAGCCAACTTTGGGGATGTCCGAGGACCAGACATGATCCTTTGCCGTGCGCGATGACGTTGCGGACGATGACGTTCCGAATCGACCCTGCAGGCGGCTCATCGGGCTTCGGCGGCAGACCCTGGCTCTCGCTGCGGCGCTGGATGGTGAAGTAGAGAGGATCTCCATTGCCCCACCAGAACCAGTCGAAACGCTGCGTGTTGATAATCAGGTTCGACAACACCACGTTGTCCACATAACCTCCGTCGTACACCATGAAGGCAATGCCACGATTCGCGCCGGTGATCACGCAGTTGTCCACCGTGACATTGCGCACGCTGTTCATGTTGCCATCGCAGAATTTCAGGGCGCTGGACGCCGAGGAGAGGCGGCAGTTGGTGATGGTGATGTTTTCGCAGGGCAGCGGTGGTCCCCACTCGTTCGAGGAATAGAAAACAATGGCGTCGTCGCCAGTCTCGACGGTGCTATTGGCGATGCGCACGTCCTTGCAGCCGTCCGGGTCGATGCCGTCGGCCCACACGCCATACTTCAGGCTGGTATGGATGTACACCCCGTCGATGGTCAGCCGTTCGCAGGCGTAAGGATTGATGGTCCAACTCGGCGAATGGAGAAACGACAGCCCGGCAATTCTCACGTCTTTGCAGCGCAGGAGCAGAACCATATGCGGGTATACCTTGCGCGTGTGAAGATCCTTCGGAAAAGAGCGCATCAGGGGCTTGCCCAGTTTTTCCGCCAGGAGTTGGTTGTCGCGGATGTAAGCGTCATTGAAATCATTCAACCGCCACTCGTACTCCGCCTGGCCGTCAATGGTTCCCCGGCCCTCGATGGAGATGTTCTCCAGGTCCTCGCCGTAAAGCAGCGTGCTCTTGTCAAAGGCGGTGTCGTATTGAGCCGCAAACAGCGTGGCCCCGCTTTCGACATAGAATCTGACATGGCTGCGCAGGTGAATGGTTCCGGACGTGTACTCGCCGGGCGGCAGATAAACCGTGCCTCCCCCGGCTTTGGCGCAAACATCCACAGCCTTTTGGATTGCCGGTTGGGCATAATCGGCTTTGTTGCCCGTGGCGCCGTAATCCTTCACGTTGAATATTGCGACATTCCCCTCCGCTCCCAAGAGTGGCGCGGCAATCGCCACTAGAATTACAGAGAATAACCAACGCGTTCTTGCGACAAGCGGGCGTGACATCATTCCTCCCTGTCGGGGCAATCGTTGAGGTTGCCCCAGGACGGCGACGAGGGCCGTCCTACGTCTATACAATGCAATCGAAGCGTGTTTATAATGCGCAGTCGCTTGCAAGTCAATGAGTTCCTACGCCTATGAACAGAAGAACCTTTCTTCCATATCTTGTGACGCCGGCGGTTGCCGCGTCTTTCGAGCGCGCGGCTGCCCTTTCGAGCTCGGCGCCGCCCATGAAGATCACACGCATTGACTCCACCTATTGGCGCTCCGGAAGTGATGTGCCCTGGAAACCGAACTGGGTTTGGGTGCGTATCCACACCGATTCGGGGTTGGTCGGACTGGGCGAAACCTACCCGCGGAACGAAGTGGAGGCGAGCGTGGTGCACTCCACTATCGCGGGTCTTTTGTTGGGGCGTGACCCTCGTGACATCGAGCGCATCTGGGCTGACTTGTACCGCACCTTCGACTTTCAGGTCACGGGCGGCGCTGAGATGCGGGCCCTGAGCGCTGTCGATCTGGCTCTATGGGACCTGCTGGGGAAGGCCCTCGGCCAGCCTGTTTATCGACTCCTGGGCGGCAAGTCAAATCCCGCGGTGCGCCTCTATAACACTTGTTTCCCGCATAAGTACGACTTCAACAAAGAGCCGGATAAAATCATGCACGAGCTGATCGACCGTTACGGGATCAAGGCGATCAAGATCTGGCCCTTCGATCGGGCCGCGTTGCGCAATCAGCATGAATACATTACCGGCGCCGACCTCGAAGAAGGCCTCTACCCGGTCCGCCTGCTGCGCGACAAATTCGCGAACGAGATTGAAATTCTCATGGAGTTCCACTCCGGCTGGGACCTGACTTCGTCAATCCGCATCGCCAAAGCACTTGAACCCTACCGGCCGATGTGGCTTGAGGACATGCTGCTGCCGGGCAATTTCGAGCAGTACCGGCAATTGGCCGAGGCCACGCCGATTCCACTGACCATCAGCGAACGCCTGGCGGGCCGCATGCCATTCCTGCGCCTGCTCGAATCGCGCGCGGCCAAATATGTGATGTTTGATGTGACCTGGTGCGGCGGGCTAAGCGAGGCGAGGAAGATTGCCAACATGGCCGAGGCCTTCGAGTTGCCGGTGGCCCCGCACACCGCCGGGGGGCCGCTCCTCTTTTACGCCTCCACGCACCTTGCAACCGCGCTCACCAACCTGGCCATCCAGGAAAGTTGCCAGGTGTTTTACGAATCCACCTGGCCCGCCATGCTCAGTGATCCGCTAATCCCCAAGGACGGCGCCGTGCGCGTCCCTGAGTTGCCGGGTTTCGGAATGGAGATCAAGCCGGAAGTGTGGACTCACCCTGCGGCCGTCACACGGACGACAACCCTGTAGGGGGGACGGCGTGCCGTCCCCCCGCCGGCCGTCGCGAGGGTCGGGACAAGCCCCACCCCTAGAATTGCCATCCACCGTTGACTTACACTTCGCAAGGAGTCGCGCAACTCGCAGAAGGAGCGCATTTCAATGGAATCATCCAATGATATGGGAAAAAGCCCGGCCGAAAGAGACCTGGCGGGCCGAGTGTCCCTAGTGACGGGAGGATCGCGAGGCATCGGACGCGCCACGTGCATCGAGCTAGCTCGGCAAGGCGCGGCGGTGGCGGTCCTCTGCCGAAGGCGCATCAAGGAAGCTCAGGAAGTGGCTGCGCAGATCGAATCAGCCGGGGGCAGGGCTATGGCTATTGAGGCCGACGTGCTCAATCCGGAAGCGATTAAGCGTTCGGCTAGAGAAGTTGCCGCCAAGCTGGGGAACGTTGACATTCTGGTGAACAACGCCGGCGAGATGACTGATTTCTCCGTGCTCGAGATGAAAGATGAGGATTGGGAAAAGTCTCTGGCCATTAACTTAACCTCCGCCTTCCGCTATGTGCGCGAGTGCATTCCCTCCATGATAGAACGCCGCTGGGGGCGAATCATCAATGTGTCGTCGCAGGTGGTTTATACCGGGTCGAACAATCATGCCCACTACTCCGCCGCCAAATCGGGGCTCCTGGGATTCACCTTTTCTCTAACGAAAGAGCTGGGGCCTTTCGGAATCACGGCGAACGTGGTGGCCCCGGGGCGCATCGTCACGGATTTGCTTACGGAGCGGATGGCCGGGCGAGAAAAGGAATGGATGAGCCAGACCCCCATGCGGCGTTTTGGGCAGCCCGAGGAGGTGGCGACCGCCATCGCCTTCCTGGCCTCGGAAGCCGCCAGTTATATCACCGGCGCGGTCATCAACGTCAATGGCGGGCTGGTTATGGGGTGAGGGTATTGGGTCATTGATTCATTGAGTCATTGACTCATTGCACTTTAATTCGACTTCACTCCATGGACCTCAGCGAGGACGTTCTCCGTCCGCCCGATTTCCTGCCGGGTTCTTTCCGGCGTCCATCCAAGAGCCGAGGCCAGCGCTTCTGCTGACTCCGCTAAGACATCGCGGCTCAGTTGCCCCATAAGAGCCATGATCGTGCGTCGAAGGATGAGGTCGTCCAAGTGCACAATGCGCTCGTGGATGGCCATGAACTGAATTTCACGCCGGGTGTATTCGGGCAGGGCCCGCAACGGCTGGTCGGGCGCCGTGCTCATGAAGTGCGCGATGTCTTCCGCACGAGTCCCATACCGACCTAGCAATTCTGCCAAGCGCGCCGAAGGCAGCCGGGTTTTGTCCGTTAGAGAGGAGAGCCATGCACTCTTCTGCGCTGCTGTGGTTGGGTAGTTCTTGCCGCCGCCAATGGGTAAGCCGACTGAACTTGCCGATCGTGGTCTTGCCAGTTGCTTGAGTATCTTGTCCGCCACTTGCTCGCCAAACGCGCGGAAGGTGGTCCACTTCCCGCCAACTAAAGAATATACGGGAAAGTCGATCCCATTCCCCGCCGGGAGAATTTCGCAGCTATGATCGCGGCTGATTTCGCCGGGAGTAAAGGAATCGCTGCGAGGCAGTGGACGCACACCACAGAATCGAAAGACGATGTGGGACCGGTCCAGCGGGTGGGGCAGGGTGGGGAAAACCTGGCGAACGGATTCCAGGATGTAGTCCACCTCCTCTTCCTCGCAAAAGGCTTTCTCGGGGTCCGAAACAGGAATGTCGGTCGAGCCCGCGATAACCTTCCCGTAAACAGGGTAGAAGATGCAAATACGCCCGTCAGCATTAGCAAAATAGAGCATCTGGCCCCGCGTTGCCGCCAGTAAATCGGGATGATCGAGCACCAGGTGCGAGCCCTTGGTGCCACCGATGTATTGAGTCTGCCGCCCAATAGAACGATTGGTGAAATCGATCCACGCCCCGGTGGCATTGACTACGATCCTGGGCTTGACTTCCAATCTCTCGCCCGAAATCTCATCCTTCAAAACGACCTTATTCCCGTTGGCTCCCTCGAGGCATACGTAATTCAGGGCGCGCGCGGTTGAGCTTTGCTCCTCGGCGTCCAAGACCAGTTCCAGGCAGAGGCGTTCGGGGTAACTGATCCACGCATCGTAGTAAGTTGCCGTGCAGAGGATGTCACGGCGAAGTTGGGGACGCTCGGCCAGGGCGGCATCGCGAGACTTGAACTGGTGAGCGGGTAGAACCCGGTGCTCTCCTGCCAGGAGGTCGTATAAAGACAGTCCGATTTTGCACAGCACCGCGCCCCTGCCCCTCGGCCGTACCTTAAGACCCAGAAACCTCGCGGGGGCTGAAATCAAGCCCTCGGTCCAACTGAAAATGGGAATGGTGGTGGGGAGAGGTCTCACATAATGCGGGGCGTCAACGAGCAGCCGATTTCGCTCGCGCAAGGATTCTCTGACCAGCCGGAACTCGCCGTTCTCGAGATATCGGAGCCCTCCGTGAATGATTCGCGTGGAGGCGGAACTGGCGCCGGAGCAGAAATCGGATTTCTCCACCAGAAGCACATCCACATTTTCCAGTGCCAATTCACGAAGCAAACCAGCGCCATTAATTCCGCCGCCCACGATGAGCACCGAAACCTCCGGCTGGAATCGAAGCGCCGCAAGTCGTTCTTCTCGGGTCATTCAGTTACCGATCCTGAGGCGGGCGGATGATCTCCCCGCACTTTCGGCAGTGTTCACGCCGCCGCGCGTTCAGAGTGCGGCAGGCTGGACAAACGATATACATGGCGCGCGCGAAGAGATTTGTGAGCACCCAGGCGCCTCCGAGAATAGCAGCGGCGAGCGCGAAGTTGAGGAGAGTGGACGTCATACAAAAGCAGTGACGAGTGACAAGTGACGAGTGACGAGCCGCAAGAACTAAGACCAGTGATGAGAGAGCCGCCAGAATCTAGCCCTCAGACACACGCACCTGTTTGATTTGCCGAGAGCTGACGGTTAAGAGCTGATGGCTTGTCCGGCTCGTCACTCGTCACTTGTCACTCGTCACTGCTGTTTGGCCCTTGCGGAGCGGACGGCTTCGATGAACTTGCGGGCATTGGCAACCACCACGTCCATCTTGCCTTCTCGGAGGACTTTCACATTCACGAGTTCTCCCCCAACGGCCACCGCCGCCGCTCCGGCCTTGATGAACTCCGGTGTGGTCTCGAGATTGACTCCGCCCGTGGGAATAAAGTCGATTTGTGGGAAGGGGCCCTTCAGAGCCTTGATGTACGCCGGACCTCCCACGGGGCCGCAGGGAAAGATCTTCACCATGTCGGCGCCCGCCTCCCACGCGGCAACGACTTCGGTGGGAGTGAGCGCGCCAGGAAAACACGCCTTGCTGTACCGCCGCGCCACTTCGATGACCCGGGGATTGAGAGACGGGGTGACGATGAACTCCGCCCCCGCCAGCAGCGCCGCCCGGCAAGTTTCGGGATCGAGAATCGTTCCCGCGCCGAGGAGTACCTTGTCCCCGAACTTCTCCACCACGCGTTCCATCACATGGAGGGCATTGGGAACAGTCATGGTAATCTCGGCGATGCCGATCCCGCCCTCGATAATGGCCTCGGCGGCACGCATCGCGTCTTCGGGCGAGGGCGCGCGAACAATGGGAACCAGGCCGACTTCACGTATCAGCGCTAGCGTTTTCTCTCGAGTCCAGGACATGTATACCTCTCAAATTCTGTGGCCGGGGAAAAGTCGTGAATGGTGAATAGTGAATAGTGAATTGTGTATGAGCGTTCACTATTCACCATTCACTATTCGAGGTTCTACCTCGCCACTCGCAGGCTGGCCCCCTTCAGCAGGTTCTCAACCTCCGGGAGCGTTGCCCAGTTGAAATCGCCGGGTATGGAATGCTTGAGGGCGCTGAAAGCATTTCCGTAGCGGACCGCATCGGCGTAAGACTTCTTCACCAGGCAGCCGTAAATGAAACCGGCGCTGAAGGAGTCGCCACCGCCCAGACGGTCCACGATTTCCAGTTCGTACTTCACGTCGTCAAAGTATTGGCCGTCGGCATAGGCTATTGCTGTCCAAGTGTTGCGCCAGACGAGGGGGTTTTCCCGCAAGGTAATGGCGACCGCCTTGAACTTGAATTTCTCCTGGAGCCGCCGAGCCACATCCTTGTAGGTTTCGGCGGACACTTCCGCGAAACCCTTGTCATCAGTTTTGCCGGTGCCGGTAATCTTGAAGACGACCTTGGTGTCTTCCTCCGTGGTCATCAGCACGTCCACTAACTCCATCATCGGCTCCTGGATCGCCTGCGCCTTTTCGGGCGTCCAGAGCTTCCCACGATAATTCAAGTCGTAGCTCACAGTAGCGCCGGCGCGTTTGGCGGCTTTCAAGGCCTCGAGAGTAACTGCGGCTGCCGAATCGCTGAGCGCCGGCGTGATGCCGCTGGTGTGAAACCACTTCGCGCCCTGAAACACTTTCTCCCAATCGATCTCGCCCGGCTTCACCAAGCTGATCGCAGACTGCGCCCGGTCGTAAACCACCGAACTCGCACGAGGCGCCGCGCCGAACTCGAGGAAGTAGAGCCCCATCCTTCCGTCCGCGCTCCAAACCAGGTTGGAAGTGTCCACCCCGGCTTGCCGAGCCCTGTTTTCCATCAGCTTTCCCAGCGGGTTCTTGGGGAGGCGCGAAACCCAGGTGCTTCGCAGACCCAATCGGCTTACACCCACAGCCACGTTCAGTTCGCCGCCACCCACGCGCACGTCCAGAGAATTGGCCTGCTCGAATCTTTCGAAATGCGGCGGCGAGAGGCGAATCATCGCTTCGCCAAAAGTCACAACATCGAACATCGTGCACCTCACTATACTCTGGGACTAGTTACGACGCGGAAAAGCAGTTCAACTCGCGTCGACTCCCGTGATTTCTGCTCTCCTGCATTATACTTCCAGGAACTCATGTTGTGAGCCAGAAGTTCGTTGACGAATTCAGCCCGTCAACTGATTGGCGGCCGCCTGTAATCCGTCCGGCGAGGGTCGCCAAAGCCCACCCCCCCCGGTCCCCATATCCGTCCGGCAGGAGAGGCGTGCCAAAGGCGGGGTGAGGGCCGTTTAAACCCACGCCTTGCGCCCCATGAGTTCAGAAAAGCCGACGAACGAACCGGGAATGTTGATGAAAACAAAGGACGGGTCACCAAAGCAGATAACCGGCGGCAGGTGTCCGGGCATGGCGCGGTGTTCATTCTTAGCTCTCTCAACCCAACATCTCGGTATATCGGTCATAAAGCCCGCCGTCTCGGCACTGGCCCGCTTCACTCCCGGCCCCCTCGCCCCTCGGCAGCATAGGCGCTAGATTAAGCGTTGCGACGGGGTCCCGAAGGGACCCAACATCATTAGCCGTAGGTGAAACCTACGGTAAACGTCGTCCCAGAGTATTCAATTCAACCCTGGAGGGGTTGAATTCGACCCCTTCGGGGTCGCTGAGATACTCAACGTATGCCTTCTCGTCCGTAGGTTTCACCTACGGCTAATGACCTTCATGCCCTTCGGGCATGTTCGGCGGCCCCCACCGGCCCTTAATCTAGCGCCTATGCCCCTCGGGAGAGGGCTCTTGGTTCACATCGTAGGGGCGGCTCTCGTGGCCGCCCTCACCGCCAGACTGGGCAGCCTCTCCGTCGGGCTGGGCACCCACAAGGGGTGCCCCTACGTCTGCGGGAGGTCTGCAGAGTCTCTGCGGGGCTCTGCGGCTTTGGTGTTGAACCGCGGCCTTCCGCAGGTCAGAATCAGCTTGATCTTGCGATCGATGGCGCGGTCCAGCGCTTCTTCCCGCCTCAACAGCATGCGCCACTCTTCGCCCGAGGGAGCCAGGCAAGCGTCGCGCTCGATGGCCACTTTCTCCTCGTTCAATTTCTGCTCGTATTCAAACTCTTCCGCCACGCTCGCCGTTTCTGCCTCGAGCAGCCGCAGCAGTTCCTTGTGCCAAAGGACCTCGGTGGGTTCGCAGTGGAGGCCGGCGGGCTCACCCGGCGCCTCCACCAGGCGCGCCGCGATGTCCGGGTCGGCGAAAAACGACAGCAGATGACCGATGCGCCCCGCCCGCCAGCCTCCCTTGCCCCCGTAGCAGCCTTTGAGCGCCGCCGCCTGCCAGGGCAGAAAGCAGCGGGCCTGGACTTTGGCCCCAATCACCCCCAGCAAGGAGAGCAGCAGGCGCAGGCGCGCCGCCGGGTCCGAGGGCGCCTCCAGCCTTACATCGATAGCCTCGCCGGCGGCGATCGTCGCCCCCTCGATCTCTTTCCGCCGGCGATGCTGACGCTCTTCCACTTCCAGCAGAGCGCGCCGCATCAGGCCGGTCTGAGCGCGCTCAATGCGATCGCGCCGCAGGTAAAGACGGGCGAGATCGTCGGCCTGCTTTTCCACGAACGGGTCGGCCGAGCCGAAGGACTCGAGCAACTCCTGCTTCAGGGTTTCGAAGCGCGCCGGGTCTTCGCCCAGGGCGCGCATCACGGCATCCTGATTCTCAGGGTCGGAACGCTCCCCGTGCTTGAGGGCGTTCATTCTGCAGTTTTGCTTGCCGGCCGCGGTCGAGGGCCCGTGGGAATGCCGCCCGTTGGCGCGTGCGGCGTCGAGCAGTTGCGGGGTAAGCTCGGGCGATTGACGAATCGACATAGTACCTCCTCAGAAAGGGAATGGAATTGCCCGGGAGAGGATTCCCCCGAGTAAATCGTGGACGGGAAGCTGTGAAAAGCGTAGCGGCGGGTTTATCCCGGCCTCGCCGTTCTCGAAACGCGGGAGATATGGCGGGGCGAACCCGCCGCTACCTCCGGGCCGGTGATCCTTTCACAGCATCCGGGTACCACGCTACCCGTGCGGGCCGGATCTGTCCAGATCACGAAAGTAATGGTACCGACAAAAACGCCAAGCGGCTCCAGTTCGTTTGCCGTCGGAAGGGCGGGGCTTCAGCCCCGCCGCAGAAAACCGGCCACACCTCGGGGCTTTAGCCCCTGAAGCCGCGTTGCTTCAGGGCCTAAAGGCCCCTTCAACCGCGCTCTGCGTACCGGCGGGGCTAAAGCCCCGCCCTTCCAGGACACAGAATAATTGCGCTTATTAACACAACTAAGCACTAGTTTGGCGGGCTTGCCACCGTTGATAGGGTTTGGTAAGGTGAACGCATGACGCAATTACTCGAGGATGCGCTGCGGAAAGTCGGCAAGCTTCCTGAAGACGAACAGGATGCGATCGCCTCCCAGATTCTTGCCACGATCGAAGATGAAGAAGCCTGGGCGAAGACGCTGCGGAAGAATCCTGCCAAGTTGCGCAAGCTGGCCGCCGAGGCGCTGGACGAGCATCGCTTGTAATGACGCTCATCAGCAGCAGATAAGGCGTCTGCGCCACCCGCGCGACACTAGAGTTTTGGCAATTCACGATTTACTATTCACTCCTCACCATTCATAATGCTTCTTAAGTTTCTTGCCAAAGTCCAGGGGGCCAATCGTGCGCGACATCCGCAAAGTGGGAGTGCTGGGGGCCGGCACGATGGGGGCTCGTATCGCCGCCCATCTTGCCAACGCTTCCATTCCGTCGGTGCTTCTCGACATCGTTCCCCGCGAGCTTACTCCGAAGGAACAGGCTCAAGGCCTGACGCTCAGCAACACCGGGACCCGCAATCGCCTGGCGCAGGCCGGGCTCGAGGCAGCGCTTAAGTCTCGTCCGGCGGCGTTCTTCGTTCCGGAAGCGGCGCGGATGATCACGCTGGGCAACTTCGAAGACAACTTAGCTTGGCTCAAGGAGTGCGACTGGATCATCGAGGTGGTGACGGAGGACCTCAGCGTCAAGCGAGCCTTGCTCGAACGGGTGCTGGCCGTCCGTGCGCCGGGGACGGTGGTCAGTTCCAACACCTCGGGCATCGGCATCGGCAGTGTCGTCGAAGGTTTCGGCGAGGAAGTGCGGCAGCATTTTCTGGGCACTCACTTCTTCAATCCTCCCCGCTACCTGAAGTTGCTGGAGATTATTCCCACTCACGAGACGCTGCCGGAGGTTGTGGAAGCGATCACGCGCTTCGGCGACGTGGTGCTGGGTAAAGGGATCGTCATCGCCAAGGACACGCCCAATTTCATTGCCAACCGCATCGGCACGTTTACAACCCTGAGAGTTCTCCAAGTCATGCAGGAGGGCGGCTACACGATCGAGGAAATCGATACCCTCACGGGGCCCGCCATGGGCTTGCCCAAATCCGCCACTTTCCGGACTCTGGATATCGTGGGCCTCGACGTCATGGGGCACGTCGTCAAGAACCTCAGGGAGGCCTTGCCCCAGGATGAACGGCGCGACCTTTTCCAGCTTCCGGGGTTTATGCAACAGATGATGGAGCGCCGCCTGCTGGGCGATAAGACCGGGCAAGGCTTTTATAAGAAGCTGAAGGGGAAGGACGGCGGGGACGAGAGCGAAATTCTCACGCTCGATTTCAACACCTTTGAGTATCGGGCGCGCCAGAAGGGAAGTTTTGCTTCGCTCGAGATGGCGCGCAATATCGAGGATGTCCGCGAACGGGTGGCGATGCTCTGCCAGTCGCCCGACCGCGCGGGGCAGTTCTACCAGAAGCTCCTTTTCGACACATTCCACTACGCGGCGATGCGCGTGCCGGAGATTTCGGACGACATCGTATCGATTGATAACGCAATGAAGTGGGGGTTCAACTGGGAGTGTGGCCCGTTTGAGCTCTCGGATGCGGTGGGGATCGAGAAGTCCGTTGACGCTTGGAAGAAGGCCGGTCTGGCGACGCCGCTTCTGGTCGAAAAACTCCTTTCCTCGGGGAAGAAAAGCTTTTATGCCTCATGCGACGGAGCCCCAAGCTATTTCGATTTTGCCAACGCCGCATACCATGAAATTCCGGAGAGGCCCGGAGTCCTGCTGCTGCCATCGCTCAAAGCCCGCCAGAAGGAAATCAAGCGGAATGCCGGCGCCAGCCTGATCGACCTTGGCGACGGAGTGATCTGCCTGGAATTCCATTCCAAGATGAACGCGATCGGCGCGGACGCCGTGCAGATGGTTCATGCCGGGCTGAAGAGCTTGAACGAGGGTTTCGAGGCCATGGTGATCGGGAACCAGGCGGCGAACTTCTGCGTGGGCGCAAACTTGATGCTGGTCCTGACAACTATTCAGGAAGGCGAATGGGACGACCTTTCGAGCGCCGTGCGCGCCTTCCAAAATGCCAACATGGCCCTCAAATATGCTCCCAAGCCGGTGGTGGCCGCCCCCTTCGGCCTGACTCTGGGAGGTGGAACGGAGATGATTCTCCACGCCGCGCGGGTACGTGCGGCGGCGGAGACTTATATGGGCTTGGTGGAAGCGGGCGTGGGCCTGATCCCGGCGGGAGGCGGGACGAAAGAGATGCTGGCTGCGCGCCATGGATAAGGTGCCCGCGGACCCTGATGCCGACCCCTTCGCATTCGTCAAGGAAGTTTTCCTGAATATCGCCATGGGCAAGGTTTCAACCAGCGCCGAAGAAGCCCGCAAGCTGGGTTACCTTTCCGCGAAGGATTCCATCAGCATGAACCGCGACCGGCAGATTGCGGACGCCAAAGAGTTAGCACTAGATCTTGCGCGTTTGGGGTATCGACCCGGGAAGCCCCGCGAGGACATTCGAGTCCTCGGGCAGGCGGCTTTCGTCAAAATGAAGCTGGGATTGCACTTGATGCGTCGCGCTGAGTACATCTCGGATTATGACGTGGTGGTCGCCACGCACTTGGCCAAGGTCTTGTGCGGCGGCGGCGAGTTCACCTCGCCGCAACTCGTCTCAGAGCAGTACCTGCTGGATTTGGAGCGGGAGGCCTTTCTAAGTCTCTGCGGCCAGAAGAACACGGTGGAGCGCATCCAATATATGTTGAAGAGGGGAAAGGCGCTTCGGAATTGATTTGTGATATGTGATTGGTGATTTGTGATTGACAACAAACCGCAGGCGGTTTCTAGTCCAGAGGATCTGAGGCGCAGGACTAAAGCGTTTGCGTTAAGAGTTATTAAGTTGTTTCGTGCGCTGCCAAAGACGGAAGAAGCGCGCGTCTTGGGGCGGCAGGTTCTTCGCTCGGGAACGGCGGTAGCGGCCAACTACCGGAGTGCATGTCGCGCCCGGTCGCGAGCCGACTTTATTTCCAAGATCGGAATCACCGTTGAAGAAGCAGATGAGACTGCCTTCTGGTTAGAGCTGCTTGTGGACGCAGGAATTGTCAAAGGGTCGAAGTTGGAAAGCCTGATGGCCGAGGCGAACGAACTCGTGCGAATCTTCCAGGCAACACGAACAACGCGCGCTCACGTTAGGAGTGGTTAGATGCGGGCTGGGTTTGCCAATCACAAATCACAAATCGCAAATCACAAATCACAATGGGGGTCTTATGACGGAGGCCGTAGATCGTTTCCATCGCCCGGACGGCGGTGGGCAAGGCGCCGCGCGGCATGCTTCGCAACACGCGGCCGGACGAGATGGCCGCGGCGGCGATTCGTGAGGTGCTGCGGCGGGCGCCGGGGCTCGACTCGAGCGAGGTTGAGGACGTGATCCTGGGCTGCGCGATGCCGGAAGCTGAACAAGGGAACAACGTGGCGCGGGTCGCGGCACTGCGCGCCGGTTTGCCGGTGAGCTGTTCGGCGATGACGATCAACCGATTCTGCTCTTCCGGCCTTCAGGCCATCGCCGTCGCTTCCGAGCGGATCATGGCCGGCTTCGCGGAGGTTGTGATAGCGGGCGGTACGGAAACCATGAGTATGATCCCCATGGGCGGATATCATTTTGCGCCCAATCCCTACCTGATCGAGCACTATCCCGATTCCTACCTCAACATGGGCTTGACGGCTGAGAACCTGGCACGAAAGTACAAAATCACGCGCCAGCGGCAGGATGAGTTTGCCCTGCGGAGTCATCAGCGGGCCTTGGCGGCGATTGCGGAAGGCCGATTTAAAGATGAGATCGTTCCGCTCGAAGTGGTCGAGGTCAGCCCAAACGGTAAGGACAAACCGCAGACGCGCCAGATCCGCTTCGAGACCGACGAGGGACCGCGCGGCGACACGTCCCTGGATGCACTGGCCAAGTTGAAGCCTGCCTTCCATGCCCACGGCACGGTCACGGCGGGAAACGCCTCGCAGACGAGCGACGGCGCCGCTGCCGCCCTGGTGATGTCGGCGGAGAAAGCCCGGACTCTGGGACTCAAACCGCTCGCCCGGTTCGTGAGCTTTGCGACGGCGGGGTGCTTGCCGGAGGAGATGGGCGTCGGCCCGGTTTACGCGATCCCCAAGGCGCTGAAGTTGGCGGGCCTGAATCTCTCCGACATTGACGTCATTGAATTGAATGAAGCCTTCGCCGCCCAGGCTCTTTCAGTGATCGACTTGGCGCAACTCGACGCGGAGCGAGTGAACGTCAACGGCGGAGCCATCGCTCTGGGCCATCCTCTCGGCTGCACCGGCGCGAAGCTCACGGCAACCCTGCTCGGGGAATTGAAACGGCGCAACGCCAAGTACGGCATGGTCACGATGTGTGTAGGCGGCGGAATGGGAGCCGCCGGGATCTTCGAGAACCTGAAGTGATAAACCAGAAATTAGAAATCAGAAACTAGAAAATGGGTCGTACGGAAACCTGAGATGCCAATCCAAAATCCAGAATCTAAAATCCAAAATCCCAAAGGCGGAAGCTTTTTGATCGAGGCTCGGTCGCCCGGCGAGGTGTTCACTCCGGAAGACATGACCGACCAGCACAAGTTGATCGCCCAAACCGCTGGGGAGTTCGCCTCGCAGGAGATTCTGCCGCGCGCGGCGGAGATGGAAGACAAGAAGCCGGGATTGATGCGGGAGCTTTTGAAAAAGGCTGCCGATGTCGGTCTGTCCGCGACGGACATCCCGCAGAAATTTGGCGGCTTGGAACTGGACAGGATTTCTTCCGTGATCGTAGCCGAGAAGATGGCGTGCAACGGATCGTGGGCGGCGACCGTGGGGGCGCAGGCGGGAATAGGAATTCTGCCCATTGCTTTCTTCGGCACCGATGAGCAGAAGGCCAGGTATCTTCCCAAACTCGCCAGCGCCGAATGGGTGGGAGCCTATTCCTTAAGCGAAGCAAGTTCGGGCTCGGACGCCATGAACATCAAGGCCAAAGCGGTCCTCAGCCCCGATGCGAAACACTACATCTTGAACGGCGCGAAGATGTGGGTAACCAACGGCGGCATTGCCGACGTGTACGTGGTGTTTGCGAAGGTGGACGGGGAAAAGTTCACGGCGTTCATTGTGGAGCGGGGGTTCCCGGGGGTCTCGGCGGGCGCGGAAGAGCACAAGATGGGTATTCGCGGCTCTTCCACTACGCCGCTGAATCTGGAAAGCGTGCCAGTGCCTGTGGAGAACGTCTTGGGCGAGATCGGGAAGGGGCACCTGATCGCCTTTAACATCTTGAACATGGGCCGGCTGAAGCTCGGCGCGGGTTGCGTGGGAGGGTGCAAATATCTTATCTGCGATGCGCTCAAGTGGGCCAAGGAGCGAGAGGCGTTCGGCCGCAGAATCGCAGACTTCGGCCTCATGAAAGAAAAGTTGGGCGAAATGCTGGTGCGCACCTATGCCGCCGAAAGCATCTCCTATCGCACCACGGGACTGGTCGACGCCCGGCTGGAAGGAATAGACCAGGGAGCCGCCACCGCGCCCAGGCGCATCATGGAAGCTTTGCAAGAGTACGCGGTTGAATGCTCAATCTTGAAGGTGCTGGGGACAGAGACGTTGGACTATGTCACCGACGAGACTGTACAGATCTACGGTGGCTACGGCTTCTCGAGCGACTATGGAGTGGAACGTACCTACCGCGACCAACGTGTGAACCGAATCTTCGAAGGCACCAATGAAATCAACCGGCTGTTGATCACAGACATGCTCATGAAACGGTCGATGAAAGGCCAGCTTGCGTTGATTCCCGCGGCACAGAAACTCCTCGACGAGATTTTAGGAATGGCGACTGGAGCAGAACTGGCGGAAGAGACGCCGCTTGGCGAGGAGATAAAGCTGGTTGAAGGCGCCAAGAAAGTGGCGCTGCTGGTGGCGGGAAGCGCGGTTCAGCGCTTCATGATGGGGTTGGAAAAAGAGCAGGAGGTAATCGGCGTACTCAGTAACCTGGTGATGGACGTTTACGCCATGGAAAGCGCCCTGCTTCGGACCTTGAAGAAGCTCTCCGCCGGTCCGTCTGAAGCTTGCGCGGCGGAAATCGCGGCCACTCGGGTGTTCGTTTACGATGCCTGCGATCGCATGGAGGTTGAGGCGCGCCGCGCGCTGGCGCGCATCGCCGAAGGTGACACACTTCGCACCCAACTCGCCGTGCTGAGGCGTTTCCTGCGGCGCACGCCCCCCGATACCATCGCGTTGCGGCGCCAAATCGCGGACCGTGCGCTGGAGTTGAATCGCTACCCGTTCGCCTGAAAATTACAATCCTTTCAGGGCCTTTGCGGCGCCTGCGAGATCGGAGACGGCGAGTACGATATCCGCCTTCTTGCCGTTTTCGGTGACGCTGCCGTAGCCGTAATCCACGTTGATGTTCGCTGCTCCCAGTCGCGTTCCGACCTCCGCCAAAGTTCCGGCCTCGTTGGCAAGCGTGACGCACAAAACCTCCTCCTCCGTGCAGCGAATGCCGAGCTTTGCCAAGACCTTTTTCGCTTTTGCGGGGCTGCTGACCAAGAAGTGAATGGGGCTCTCGCCGGTAATGCTCCAGGCGGAGAATGCAGTGATGTTGACCTTGGCTTTTCCGAGGGCTTCAGTGATTCGGCCGAGGTCTCCAGGCTTGCTTTCCAACCAAGCGGTGATCTGTTTTGCTTTGGGCATGGTACAATCGCCTCCCTGAAGTGTGACTGAGTGATGATAAAATACTTCTTCCTGTTCAGCTTGTAAAGGAACCATCGGATGGAGCGCCCGAAGGGGGCCTTATGGCGCGTCGTGTTGAAGATCTTCAAGTTGTGGTGGTGGGCAGCACGAATTTCGACATGGTCGTCAAGTCAGACCGGCTGCCTAAAGAAGGCGAGTCCTTGCTGGTGTCAAATCTCAGGTTTTTCCCGGGGGGCAAGGGTGCGAACCAGGCGGTGGCCGCGGCGCGAATGGGCGCGCCCACGTCGATGGTGGGCGCTGTCGGCACGGATATCATCGGCGACTTCCTGCTTCAGGGGCTGGTGGCGGAGAAGATCGACACCACCTGGGTGCGGCGAGATTCCACCCGCGCCACGGGCAGCGCTTTTATAATGCTTTTCCCCAACGGGAACAACTGCATTGCGGTTGACCCCGCGGCGAATTTCAGCTTGACCCCCGCCGACATCGAACGCGCCAAGGACGTCATCGAGCGCGCAGATGTGTTGTTGACGGTACTCGAGATCCCTCTCGAGGCAGTCGAAGCAGCGCTGCGTCTGGCTCGGAAAGCCGGAAAATTGACGGTGCTCGATGCCGGTCCGCCTCGTTACTGCCCCGTGGAGATTCTAACCCTTGCGGATGTCGTCTCACCCAACGAAACCGAACTCGCTCAACTGACCGGAGTGGAAGTTCAGGGGCGAGTCTCGGCGCGCGAGGCGGCAGAAAAACTCCTCGCCATGGGTGTGAAGACGGTGGTTCTAAAGCTCGGCAGCGACGGCTCGATGCTGGTGACTGCAAAGAAGGCAAAACACTTTCCTGCCTGTAAGGTTTCCGCGATTGATCCCACGGCCGCGGGCGACGCATTTACGGGGGCTCTGGCCGTTGAGTTGGCCGCCGGTTATGACTTCGAACATGCCATCAGCTTCGCCAATTGCGCCGGTGCATTGGCAGCCAGTAGATTGGGCGCCCAACCTTCCTTGCCCACGCTGGCGGAGGTCGAGGCGCTAATGGCACAGGGGAAAAAGGCATGAAATTCGTTCCCATGCAGCAATTGTTGCAGCGGGCAGTGTCGGAAGGGTACGGTGTTCCATCCTTCTGTGTGTGGAACGCTGAAAGCATCGAAGTGGTGCTGCGCGTGGCGGCGGAACTTAAGGCGCCCGTGATTCTGATGAACGGACCCGGAGAGTTCGGTCTCCTTGCCCCGCGTGACTTGGGCGCAGTGGCGCACGCTTTGGCGGAACGGTTTGGTGTGACTGCGGCGCTACACCTGGATCACGGCAATTCGATCGCCATGGTGGAAGACTGCCTTGCCGCAAAGTACACTTCGGTGATGCTGGACTATTCCACGCGGCCGTGGCAAGAGAATGTCGATGCCCTGCGCCGCGTCGTTGCGCTCGCCCATCCGCGAGGGGTAACAGTGGAGGGCGAGTTGGGTGAGGTCGGCCGGGCCGATCAAGTCAGCGTGGAAGGCGACACGCAGTCCACCCTCACTGACCCGGATGTGGCCGCTGAGTTTGTGGAAAAGACCGGCATTGACGCCCTGGCGGTGTCCATCGGCAATGCCCACGGACTTTATACGAAGCTGCCGCAATTCGACTTCGAGCGCCTGGCAAAGCTCCACGAAGCCACCCGCATTCCACTCGTCCTGCACGGCGGCTCCGGAACGCCCGAGGCCGATTTGCGCCGCGCCATTTCACTGGGAATCGCCAAGGTGAATGTTGCGACGGAGGCCATCACCGCCCTGCGGCAATCGCTGCTCGAGCAGTGGGGTGCAGGAAAGAATCTCTGGGTCCCGATGGCGCAGGCGGTGGCGATGGAGGCGATGGCGAAGGTCGTTGCAAAATGGTTTCACCTCACTATGGCCGTCGGCCATGCTTGACGGGATCACAAGCGTGGTGGCCTCCTCAGCATCCTGCCCGAAAGACCCAAAGGAGATATGCGCATGACGAATCACAGCCTGCAGGCCGATCTTTTCGACGAACTGTGTGCCATGCCGTTGCTGGACGTTCACACCCATCTTGTGGACGGGAAGCTGGGAGCGCGCGGCTTGCACGATGTGCTTCTCTATCACATGGCTGTGAGCGATCTCTATGCGGCGGGGTGCCCGAGTGGCGCGCGCCTGACGCAATTCCCCGGCTGGCCGTCGCAGCAAGAGGCGCATGAACGCATCATCGAAGCCTTGCCCTACTTGAAACATGTGCGCAACACCAGCATCTCCTGGGGCATCCGGCTTATTCTCGGGGAACTGTACGGCTGGAACGAACCGCTGAATGCGGAGAACTGGCAACGGTTGGACTCGCTGATCCGCGAGCGGGCCGACGACAAGGCATGGCAGCGGGAAATCATGCGCCGGGCCAATATACAGCGCTATTGCGCCGAGTACGCGCGGCGCGAAAGCGGCCGCGACCGCGACATTCTTCAATACTCGCTCGAGTGGGCCTTCTTCACGCGCTCCCAATGGGGCGAGTATGACACAGCGCTGTACGAACTTGAACGATGCTGGGGTAGGAAACCGGAGAGTCCCAGCCCCATCGGCGGAACGCGTCCCCCGACGGAACGGGTGATCAGGACCCTGGACGACGTGCACGCTGCGATCGATCACTACGTCGCGAACATCCCTTACGACGAGATTCTTTCCGTGGCTACGGGCATCTCGACGGATCTCGATTTGCGCGTCGTGAGCGACCAGGAGATGACGGAGGCCCTGGCGCGCCGGGCGAACGCCGGTCCGCACGAACGCGATGTGTACGCGTCCTACGTGAACGAGGCTTATTTGAAGGCACTCGAACCCCACGCGGACAAGATCGTGTTCCAGTTCAGCATTGCGGCCGAGCCCTTGCCCTTCGAGACGGGCAGCCGGCTTTCGCAGCGCACCATCGGGCAGGTGGCGGAGATGATCGCGCGCTATCCGAAGATTCGATTCCAATGCCATCTGGCCAGCCGCCACGCCAATCAATCGATGTGCACGATGTGCCGCGAGTTACCCAACTTTTCGCTCTGTGGCATCTGGTGGCATAACTTCTTCCCTTCGATCATGCGGCAGGTGATGGAAGAGCGGTTGGATATGGTGCCGGTCAATAAACAGGTCGGGTTCTTTTCTGACGCGTACTGCCTGGAGTGGACCTATGCCAAGGCGAAGATGATCCTCAACCAACTGTCCGTGGTCCTGGCCACGAAGATCGAGTACGGCCAGTACACGCACAACGACGCTCTGGCCGTAGCGCGGGCAATCCTCTACGACACTGCCTACGACCTCCTGGGTATGCGGCCGGCGGCGGCTCGCGAGACCTCGTAGGGGCGCATCCCTTGTGGTTGCCCTTTGGCGGTCGCAGGAACCGACCCTGCGGATGGACCGATGAAGCGAATTCACTGCGTCGGAGTGGTGGTGATGGACCTGTTGAACGGGCCCATCCAGCAGTATCCTGTGCCGCGCCTTCAGAGCCAGGTGACCGCGGAATGGATTCGCATGATGCCGGGAGGCGGCGCCGCGAACATGCCGTCGGCGATAGCGCGCATGGGACTGCCTGCCGGTTCCTTCGCCAAGGTGGGCGATGACATCAACGGCGAGTTCATTGTCCGGGAACTTTCGAATTTAGGCGTTGATACGACGGGCATTCGAGTTTCGCCAGGCGAAGCCACTCCCTTCACCTTTGTGGGAGTGCGTGCCGACGGGGATCGTACGTTCATCCACACACCGGGCGCTAACCTGAATTTCACCCTCAGCGATCTGGATTTCGACCGGGTGTTGGCCACAGATTTTCTCCTCTACCATGATTTGAACGTCCTGCCGAAACTGGATGGCGAACCCGCGGCAAGCTTGCTGGCAGAGGCTCAGCGGCGAGGCGTCGTAACCTTTCTGGACGAGGATTTCGGTTATGGACCTAAGCTCGAGCCCCTCGCCGCCATGCTCCCTTACTGCGATTACGTGATTCCTAGCTTCGATGACTTGCTGGCAATCTATCCGGACGCTACGCCGGAAGAGATGGCCGGCCAACTCCTCGAATCAGGCGCTCGCGCCGCGGTTTTGAAAATGGGACGGGAGGGCTGTCTGATCGCCCGGGGAAGCGACCGCGTACGCGTTCCAGCCCTCGCTGCCAACATCGTTGATACAACGGGCGCGGGCGACTGTTGGGATGCAGGATTCATTGCGGGATTGGCTTGCGGCGAAGATGTCCTCACCGCCGCGCGTCTGGGAAACGCCTGCGCGGCATTCTGTATCGAGGCGGTAGGCGGATCAACTGGCACACCCGGTTACGAGATGGTGCAGCGACGAGCCTCGCAGACGGTGAGGAGACCTTGAGAATAACCTACGATCCCGAAGTGGACGTGTTGCGAATCTTGCTGAGCAATGCGCCCATCGAAGAATCCGACGAAGATAAGCCCGGGGTGATCCTCGACTACGACAAGGATGGCAACATCGTGGGCCTTGAAATCCTAGAGGCCTCCAAACGAGTCTCAAATCCCCGCTCCGTCGAATACGCCGTGGCAGGTTAGCACAAGGGCGGGAGAGCAACGTGCCGGGCAAACCAAAGAACAATCGGTCTTGAATCCCCACGGAGTTCCGGCGCCCGGAGAGCGCCGCTACAGCAAACTGATCCACTACCAACGTCGCCGGGCGGCTGACAATCCCACCCGCCCGTGCTACCCTGAATCAGGTGGGAGTTGATGTATGGCGACGAAAACCTTGCTTACCGCTGAGCAGTACGCTGCCCTCGAGGAGCCCGAAGGGGTGCGATACGAACTAAGCGAGGGGGAATTGATTGTGACTCCGTCCGCCAGCCTTTTCCATAACGAGCTTCGCGACGAGCTGAATAGCCGCATGCGAGCGTTCGTCAAGAGTCGCAACCTGGGTCGCGTGACGAGTGAAACCGACATGAAGTTGGTCGGAGAGGTTGTCCGCAGGCCGGACGTGGCTTTTATCCGAGCTCACCGTCTCCAGAGCATGTCGACGTCGACCAGTCACCCTTGCCTGTCTCGCCCGACTTGGCAGTCGAAATCGTGTCGAAGAATGACCGGGCTGACGACCTGCTGGTGAAGGTATCCCAGTACCTTGAAGCGGGCGCACAAGCCGTCTGGCTCATGTACCCCAACAAACGACTCGCCTATCGTTATGCTCCCGGCCAGCCTGCGCCCGAAGTACGTACGGCAGCGGCCGGCGGCCAATTTGAAGAGCCCGAATTACTGCCTGGATTTTCCCTTGCCCTGGCCGAAGTTTTCGGCTGAGAGCAGTAAGCGCAATACTTGCTAATGGGTCGCGTTTCTCCTTATCGCTGTAAACCAATCTGGCAGGACATACAATAGTAGCCAAGCCCGCCACGCCAGGCCGGTAAGACAGTTGGCCCAAGTGATCCGATCGCCGGCAAGGAAGAACACGACGAGCATCACGAATATCCCATGGTTTAATATCCGATAGGCACGATACGTTGTGTCAACCGCTTCTTTGGTCACCCTGCCCCGAGCGGCCGCCATGACCCCGAGCGCCAACGTCGCGAGGACAAAGGCTAAGCCGACATCCAGCGCTCCCCACCATTTTGGGAAAGACTCCGTATGTCTTGAGATGCCGGCGACCACAGGGAACGCTAAAGACACGAAGAACACCGCGGCGGTTGCCACGGCCAAGGGGCGAGCCCAAGACGCCACAGGACCGGCGGCGGGCGATGTTGCCTGGCTTGCTAGCGGGTTCATTACACGAACTCATACTGCCCCGGCACCGGCACGGGCGGCACGCTCATAGCGAGTTTATAATCCAGGGCCTTGGGCTGCAGGTCCTGCTTTGAGGCCATGATCATGTCCCAGGTGATTTCCACGCCGGAGTAAGCAGCTTCCCGGGCCATGATGCAGGTCATGGTGCTGTCGGCTACGGTCATCCCATCATTCGTATAGGGGCTGTCACCGCGAATGCTCTTAACCAGGCGGACGTGCTCCTGAACGTAGGGGTCGAGGCCCGGCGTGCCCATGTCGAGGCCATCGGTCTGCCCCTTCGAGCCCACTATAGTGTTCCACACTTTGCGATACGAGCCCTTGGGATATTGCCGGCAGGCGCTGTAGAGGTGAACGCCGTTGGGATAAACGAAATCTGCCGTCAGGTGGTCGTAGATATTGCCGTAGAGTTCTTCCCGCGGGCGCCACGCCGCGCCGCCTGACCCAACCACCTTCACCGGATGCGTTCCCATCACCCAGTTGCAGAAATCGATGGTATGGATGTGCTGCTCCACCATCTGGTCCCCGCAAATCCACACGAACGAATACCAGTCGCGATGCTGCCATTCCATGTCGCCCCAGGACGGGTCGCGATGGTCCACGTGCAAGACGGGTCCGCTGAGGTACGTTGCGCTGAGGCTCACCACATCCCCGATGGCGCCATCATGGATTTTCTGGACTGTCTCGATATAGTCCCTCTGCGAACGCCGCTGGGTGCCCGCCACCACCGTCAGCTTCGACTCCTCGGCTTTTTTCATGGCGGTGATGAAGCGTCGCACTCCGGCCGGATCGGTCGCAATGGGCTTTTCGGTGAAGATATGCTTCCCGGCCTCGACCGCAGCCTCAAATTGCACGGGGCGATGGCCCGGGGGAGTGCATAGCAGCACAACGTCAATGTCGGAGGCGAGGACCTTCTTATACGCGTCAAAGCTGGCGAAGCAATGTTCGGGATCGACGCTGACTCGCTTGCGAATCGAATCCACGAGTTCCGCCAAGGGCTGGCCCGTGAACTGGGACGCCTTCTTGGGACTGGTGTCCATCAAGAAATTCGGATCGCGCAGGTTGGCCAGAGACTTCTGGAGCTTGTCCTCGAAGATGTCTCCCATGGCGACGAGTTCCACACTTGGGTCAGCGGTGAGGAGGTCTACGGCTGCTTCCGTGCCGCGTCCGCCGCAGCCGACCAAGCCCGCTCGCAGGCGCTCCCTTCCCGCGCCGCGCACCAGTTCGGGTTTGATGAAGGTAAACGCCGTCGCTGCCGCTCCGGCGCCTAACGACCGGCTGAGAAACGATCGGCGAGTGTAAGTGGTGGCTTCATCTTGTTCCATGGTTTACCTCCCTAAGTCGAGAGTCGGAAGAGATTGCTCTGCCTAAATCGGCGTAATCATTCAAGTCTGCGCTGCTTCGGAAGCGTGGAAAGCAACCACCTGCCAGCGCCCTTCCCGGCGGATGTAGAACTTGGTGAACCGCCAGTCGTCGTTCACTGTCTTGTCGTTCAATGTGCGGGTTCGCTGGAGGCGGCCAGACACGACTGCGGCGTCGCCGTAAACGCGCACCTTGAGGCCAGAGGTCTGATACCGCTGGAACTTCATTCGACCAGAGCGCGCGAATCCTAAAACGTCCGACTTTGACATCACCGGCATCTTCGGCACAGTGACCTCAAGATCGTCGGCCCACAGCTTTTCCAGAACGCTCGCGTCTCCCTTTTCGTGGGCCTCGTTCCAGACGGACTCGAGCCTGACTAGTTCTCTGACATCCGGTGTATCGTACGGTTGCTGTGACTGGAGTCCGATCATAAGAACAACTACCGCGAGGCTCACGTTTCCCATAATTCCTGCATTGTCCCCCGTCTGACGGGGTGAATCATGTCGGATTCTCGACTTCTCAGACCCTCAACTTCCCATGAGCTTGCGAATGTACGCCAAATTCTTGCTCATATCCGCCTCGACCTGGTTCGGGCGCGCGTCGGTCTCCAAGTTGGCGTAGCCGGCAAATCCGATATCGTGAATTGCCTGCATAATGGGGGCAAACTGAATGCTGCCTTCGCCGAGGTAGTGCGGATTGTCCTTCAGATGGAACTGGCAAATCCGATCTTTTCCAAGCCAGCGGATTTCCTTCACCACGTCAAAACCCGCCTTGGTGGAATTCCCCACGTCGTAATAGACCAGGACGTTCTTGGAGTGCGAGCGTTCCATGATTCGGACGTTGTCCTCGGCGGAGATAGTGTCCTCCAGCCCCAGCACCACACCCGCCTTTTCCGCATCCGGCCCGAGATCACGCAAGACATTGCCGACGTAGTCCATCTCGTCGCGGGTTCGCAGGGCTCGCTGGCCGAAGAAGGGAAGCAGAAGCACCTTCGAGTCCAAGGCCTTGGTTAAACGAATGGAATCCTGCACCCACTTTACGGCCAGCTTGTCGTTTTTCAAGCCGTTATCGTGCAGCCGGTCCACACACGTGCCGTCGATCGGAATCTTGTACTGCCTGGACAGGTCGAGATAGCGGACCAGGATCTGCGGGTTGTCGAGCGGCATCTTGTCATCCACGATCTTTCGTCCAAACGACACTTGTACGCCGTCAAACCCGAGGCGGGCGGCCAGCGGCACCGCATCCGGATCGGCGCCCTTCTCCAGGTTCCAGTCCGTCACACCAATCCGGAGCCTGGTTTCTTTGGCGAATGCAAAACGGGAGATGACGCTCACGCCAACCGCGGTACGAAGGAACTCACGACGGGTGAAGTCAAGCATCGAAGGCCTCCTTAGAATGGCGCTACGGACGAGGGTCACATCATACAACAACCCATTTAACTTCTCAAAACACCCTTAAACCCCCAAGACGGTCCGTCCGATAAGAGGATTTAGGACCCCGCGCCTGACGGGGAGAGGTGTGCAAGGAGCCGTATGAACTTATCATGGCGATCGAGCAAGAAGTTTGAGCCGCTCAGGGGGACAGATAATGACACTCCCCAGGGGAAGCGGGAGCAGGAGGCGCTGCGAGAAAGTGAGGCCCGCCTGCAAGTCATTTTCAAATGTGTCCAGACGGGTATCTTCATCATCGATCCGGAAACGCATCGGATTGTGGACGCCAACCCCGTGGCGCTCGAAACCATCGGTGTGGGCCGCGACCAGGCGATCGGCGCGGAGTGCCACAAGTTCATATGTCCTGCCGACAAGGGGGCCTGCCCGGTGACGGACCTCAAGCAGACCGTGGACCGTTCCGAACGCAAGCTGCTGACGGTAAGCGGCGAAAAGCGGGATGTTCTTAAAACGGTTGTAAGCGTGGTGCTGGACGGCCGGAAGCACCTTCTCGAAAGCTTCGTCGACATTACGGATCGCAAGCACGCCGAGCAGGAATTGCGGGACGCTAAGGAGGCTGCCGAATCCGCCAGCCGGGCCAAGAGCGAGTTTCTGGCCACGATCAGTCACGAGATCCGGACCCCCATGAATGGGATTATTGGCATGACCCAACTGGCTCTGGACTCGAACCTCTCGCGCGAGCAGAGGGAGTGCCTGAACGCGGTGAGGGAATCGGCGGACGCCCTTCTGACCTTGATCAATGACCTGCTGGATTTTTCCAAGATCGAGGCGAAGAAGCTTACGCTCGAACTCCACGAATTCGACCTGCAGGATGCGCTGAGCAACACCCTGCGGGCCCTCGCTCCCCGCGCTGAGGAAAAAGGAATGGAGCTGACCTGGGAAGTCCCGCCCGACCTTCCGGCGCGTTTAATCGGGGATCCCGGACTGCTGCGACAGGTGGTTGTGAATCTGGTGGGGAACGCCATCAAATTCACGGAACGCGGGGGCGTAGACTTGCGAATCGAAACTGTGTCGCAGGGGGAAGATTCGATTGTCCTGCATTTCTGCGTCAACGATACGGGGATAGGCGTGCCGCGGGAAAAGCAAAAGCGGATTTTTGAGGGCTTCATGCAGGCAGATAGTTCCACCACAAGGAAATACGGGGGGACCGGTTTGGGCTTGGCGATCTCAGCCCGGTTGGTCGAGTTGATGGGTGGCCGGATTTGGCTGGAGAGCGAAGTGAACCAGGGAAGCAGGTTCCATTTCACTGTGAACTTCGGTTTGCTGAAAGGGCCGCAGCCACAACCCGCTCCCTTGATGAAAGTGAACCTCCGTGACACGCCGGTTCTGGTCATCGACGATAACGCGGCGAGCCGGCGAAACCTGGCGGAGATGCTTAAGGGTTGGTCCATGCGGCCCAGGTTGGCGGAGAGCGGGCAGGAAGGTCTGGCCGCGCTCCGCCAGGCCAAGGAGATGGGCGAGCCTTTTCCCTTAATTGTGCTGGACGCCCACATGCCGGGAATGGATGGATTCACGGTACTCGAGAAGCTCAAGGAAGACCCAACCTTCGCCGAAAGTGCGATCATGGTGTTGACCTCGGTTGGGGAGCGCGGCGACGCCTCGCGTTGCAAGGAGTTGGGCGTCTCCGCATACCTGGTGAAACCGATTCGGCGGACGGAATTCCTGGAGGCGATGCTGCAGGTGCTCGGCCAGCCCGCGCAGACCGGCGAGCGCCCAGACCTAGTGACCCGCCACACGATTCGGGAAGGGCGCCGCAAGCTGCGCATCCTGGTGGTGGAAGATAACGCGATCAACCGGGAACTGGTGACGCGGCTGCTCCAGAAACACGAACACACGATCATCGCCGTGACCACCGGCCGGGAAGCTGTTGACCTGTTGGAGAAGGACCCGGCATGCTGCGACATGATCCTCATGGATGTGGAAATGCCGGTGATGGATGGCCTTCAGGCTACGGCGCTCCTCCGCGAGAGAGAGAAGATCAGCGGCAAGCATATTCCCATCATTGCCTTGACCGCCTACGCAATGAAAGGCGATCGTGAGCGGTGCCTGGCGGCAGGCATGGACAGCTACTTGTCGAAGCCGATTCGATATCAGGATCTACTCGAAACCATCCAGCGACTGGTCAGCGGGATGCCCGACATTCCTGCCCCCGCGCCTTCCGAAAAACCCCCGGCGGAGGTTCTGGATGATGGGTTGCTGATGTCGCGTGTGGATAATGACGTGCAATTACTTCAGGACCTCGTTGATCTGTATCTCGGCGACTACCCGCGCCTGCTGGATGAAATCCGGGCCGCGCTGGGAAGGAAAGATTCCCGGGCCCTGCAAAGAGGCGCTCATAGCCTGAAAGGCTGCACCAGTAACCTTGCCGCCAAACTTGCCTCGGAAGCTGCCTTCAGGCTCGAAGGGTTCGCGCACGCCGGCGACTGGGCGGAGGCGGGTAATGCGCTCGAGAGCCTGGAGCGAGAGTTGGCGCGGTTGAAGCCGGCTTTGCTTGCGGTGCGGACGGAAACGGAGAAGAAACCTCGGCCGACGAAGAGTGAAGCTCTGCGGTGAGAGGGTGTCCTGCTTGCTACTTGGTGTTGATTATGCCCCGGCAACCGGGGGCGCCGCAGATGCAGCGCATGGTCTCATCGGTGTCGTCGTAGTTGTAATCGACGGTCAGCTCTTCGCCTTTGCGAATCCTGCGCAGGCTCATATAGATAATGTGCCCCTTGAAAATACGGGAGACCAAGTTGGGCGCGCAGGAGTGGTTGACCAACTCGGCGCCTGAGCCATTCACCGCGCCGTCGAGCATCCAGCGCTGGTCGAGAACGAAGAGATAAGGAGTACAACGGCGCTTCTGCCCCTCCTTCACGTCGATCTTTTCCCCCCTGTACTCGATCACCTTGCGGTTGGGCGGAATATCCTGGTCAGCGTAGACCCCTCGACCGTGGATTTTCGACTGGCCGACGCGCAAGCGGAAACAACAGAATTGAGGGTCGATCTTCGCCGCGCGAGACATCACCATACCCTGGACTTTCCCTGGCATTCTGCGACTCCTCGTCATCTCCCCGCGCAAATCTTACCACAGGGCGGCGGGGCCGCAATCAAAACGTGGCACGGCCGTCGTGATTCCTTCAGCGCAGAGGCGCCGAGACGCCGAGACGCAGAGAACGCCCTCGATACTCCGCGTCTCTGCGGCTCTGCGGTGCGAAAGGTCTTGCAGGGCTGGAATCCGGACGCGGTATGGGGTAATGTGGGGTTAAGATGCTCACGGACCGCCAACCGCGCAAGGCGACGCTGCGGGCACAGTTCCTCGCCAGCGACACACTCTGCGACCTGGAAATACCGCCGGACGGTCGCTTGCGGGGGCCGGCAAGTGCTCTCGACCTGGCCATGAAAAGCGGCCAAAGCGCGCCGGTGCGGGAAGTGTGCGCGGAGTTCCTGCGCGCGGCGTCGGAATTTTACGGCGTGTCCCCACCGCAGGTGCGGGTGCTGGCGGCCCGCCCGGTTCGCGTCTATGAGGGTGGGGCGTCGGAGCTTTTTGGGGACTACGACCTTCGAAAACAGGAAATCCGCGTGTGGATGCGGACTGCCATGCTCAAGCGAGTGACTTCCCTGGGGACATTTTTGAGCACGCTTTGCCATGAGTTCTGCCACCATCTGGACGTTCAGCGCCTGGGATTTGGAGACACGCCCCACACGCGCGGATTCTATGCCCGCACGGCAGTGCTTTATCACCACGCGCGTGGAACTCCCATGAAGCGGCTTGTCTGGACGCCACTGCGGGGCGGGCGGTGGCGAATCGATTGGGCTCGCACGAATCGAGGTGACTATGGAATACGTTAATCTTGGCAAGACGGGGCTGCGCGTGTCGCGGATCTGCCTAGGCTGTATGAGCTACGGAGCGCCGGCCGACGGCGAGTTGAAAGCCGGCAGGCATGCCTGGGTTTTCAACGAGGAAGAGAGCCAATCCTACTTCCACCAGGCGCTCGAACTGGGCATCAACTTTTTCGACACTGCCAATGTGTATTCGGGCGGCGTGAGCGAAAAGGTTTTGGGGCGGTTCCTGAAGGCTCATACCCTGCGGGACACGATGGTCGTCGCCACCAAAGTGTACGGGGTTATGCGCGATGAACCCAACGGGCGCGGCCTGTCGCGCAAGGCTATTCTTTACGAACTCGACGAGAGCCTGCGGCGCCTCGAGACAGACTATATCGATCTCTACCAGATTCACCGCTGGGACTACGAAACGCCCATCGAGGAAACACTCGAGGCCCTGCACGACGCGGTGAAATCCGGCAAGGTGCGTTATATCGGCGCGTCCTCCATGTTCGCGTGGCAGTTCACCAAGGCGCTCTATCTCGCCGACCTGCATGGGTGGACCCGTTTCGTTTCCATGCAGAACCATTACAACCTGCTCTATCGCGAAGAGGAGCGCGAGATGCTGCCCCTTTGCCGGGCTGAGAACATCGGGGTGATTCCCTGGAGCCCGCTGGCTCGTGGCCGCCTGGCGCGTCCCTGGCAGATGGAAAAGACCAAGCGCTTCGAGACCGACGGATTCGGCAAGAGCCTGTATTCGAAGACGGAAATACTGGACCACGCCGTTGTGGATCGATTAACTCAGATGGCGGGGGAGCGGGGTGTTTCAAACGCCACTCTGGCGCTGGCGTGGATGCTTAGCAAGCCCGGGATCACTTCTCCCATTGTCGGCGCCACCAAGCCACATCACCTCACGGAGGCCGTGGCAGCCCTCTCGTTGCGCCTTACGCCGCAGGAGATTGCGGCGCTCGAGGAACCGTACGTTCCGCACCTGGTGGCGGGATTCAACTGAGAATCCCGGGCGTCGGCCGGCCGAGGAGCTTCATAGCAAGTTGCGCGCCTTCACCCTTCAGCCAATTCGGTAAGGTCTGGTGCGACCGACCCAGGTCTTCCATGATATCGTCGCCAGCCAAGCCAGGGCTTTCCGTACAAATCGAAGCCGCGTGGTTGGCTCCAGTTCCTGCAACGTGCCGCGACGGAGAATTCTTTTCAAAACGTCCTCTGGCGAAGGCCGCTAGCGTGCGGCGAATGGCTTGCCACGCACCGTTGTGTAGACGGCGTCGAAGACAGTCAGGCTATTGATATTCGCCACCCCACCAACAGTGATCGGATCGCCGAGATCTTGGACCTTGCTCTGCGCGATGGTGAAAGCCGGCCACGGTGGAAGGCCGGGGCCGTTGGGATTGCCCGACCTCGCGAAGTTGACCCAGTAGCTGGACATCTCCTCCGCCAGCTTCCGATCTGCTGCCGTCCAGCTCCAAGGCGACTGGTCAAGATGGTCGAAGACATACCAGAGCTCGGCGAAGTGGCTCGCGCCCCAACCCTCGTACACGGAGCCGGCCGGGAACGGTGGCTGCTGTCGAAACGAGTAGTAATAGACGGGGTTCCGTCCGGTTCCGGCTTGCAACCTCGCCCATGCCCACATGTCCCAGCCGAAGCGGAGGTCGCGTTCGAGGCCAAGCCGCGCCTGCCGAGCTTGTTCGTCGGTCGCGTGGGGATATGCCGCCAGCAGCGCAGGGGGGAGTTGGCCGACGCTGTGCTCCAGGTCGCTGTCAAACGTGGCGGCGCTCTCGTGGCTGACATCCAACAACGCACGCGCCTCCTCGGCGTTCGAACCTATCAGCACCGGGACATCGTTCTGCTGCCCCGAAGCGAACGCCTCGTAGGGCGATAGGGGAAGCACATAGGGTTCGATCACCGCGTGGGATATGCCGCCGGCGTTGCCGGTGAGCAGGCCCGCGGGCAGCAGGCGCAGTTCCTCGAGCGAGGCCGCACCCAGCGAAACGGCGAACTTCTCCCCGTCGCGTTCCGCATTGGCCAGCAGGTACTGTGGTCCGAGCTGGAGAGGCTCAAACAGACCGCCGCTCTCTCCGATGGCGCGCTGAAACAAGCCTTTCGCAAGGGGCGAGGCCATCAGGATGCTGACCGATATCGCTCCGGAAGATTGACCGGCAATGGTTACGTTTTTAGAGTCGCCGCCAAAGGCTGCAACGTTCTTATGAATCCATTCGAGTGCGGCGATCTGGTCCATCAGGCCGTAGTTCCCGGACGAGTGGTGCGGGGACTCGCGCGTCAGTTCCGGATGCGCAAGGAAGCCAAGGGGACCCAGCCGATACGCGATGGTGACAACGATTACACCCTTGTGCGCAAGCCGGTCGCCCCAGTACAAGGGCATCGAGGCCGATCCGTTGATGTACCCCCCGCCGTAGATCCAGACGATCACCGGCAGGTGCTCGTGCGCGGTCTTCGCCGGCGTCCAGATGTTGAGGTAAAGACAATCCTCACTCACCTTCGGCGGTGTCTCGCCCGGCATGGATACACCAACTTGCATGCACGCGGGGGCAAACGCATCCGCCTTACGCGTGCCAGTCCAGGGTGCGACATGAACCGGGGGACGCCAACGCAAGTCGCCCACCGGGGGAGCAGCGAAGGGGACGCCTTTGTAAACGCTCAACCCGCTTTCGTGTACCCCGGATATTGCGCCGGACTCCGTCGGAATCTGAGGGCTTTGTGCCAGCGTGATTGCCGATGTCGCCGATAGAACGACAAGAAGTGGGGCTCTGAGGAAGACCATGCAATTGAATCTCGGCATATTGACTTTCTGGGTGTCAGATAACCACGAGGATTTCACTGTCCAGAGGTTATGTTCGCTGGCTGAACAAGAAGCTAGGATGTTCGTGGTTTACCCACAAGACCCGGCCGCTCAATTGTTCCACGATGCCAGCCCCTCAGCATCTGCAGTCAAATCCTGCGCCCTGGGGGGGAGAGTGTCTGCTCAATACTGCTCAAATGGGAAAACTTATTTGTTCGCTTGGATGAGTCGTCGGCGGGACGATACAGAAGGGTCCAGCCCCCGCGCCACCCGTGGTTTCCGTACCCCCCAATTATTTCCCCAATTATCTTTCGTGCTGTGTTATACTCCAAGCGACTTTGAAGTAGTCCGTTTGCTTGAAGAGATTTCGAGTTGTTGCCCGCTCCCTGCCTAATTGACTCCATCAAATGTCCTAGAGCTCAGTTGAAGCGATTTGCTGACGACTGGCTCATATGTGCGCTCCGCTTATGCGGAGCGGCAACTTTAGGAGAATAAAAGAATGAAGAACGTATTTGTCGGAAACATGAGTTTTGAAACTACGGAAAGCGGACTACGCACTCTCTTCGAACCCTTTGGAGAGATCTCGCGCGTCAATATAATCACGGACCGTGACACTGGACGGGCTCGTGGCTTCGGATTCGTGGAGATGCCCAATGACGAGGAAGCGGCCAAAGCCATTGCGGCGTTGAATGGAACACAGATGGACGGCCGCGCCTTGAACGTGAACGAAGCGAAGCCCAAGGCGGGGGGGAGCGGCCCACGGGGTGGCGGGGGATACTCCCGCGATCGCGATAGTTACCGCAGATAGCCGTGCTGATAGCGGTAAATGATGTTTAGATCGGGTCGGGGGCCCGTGCTTTCCGAAAGCCACGGGCCCCTATGCCCGGCAACACAATGCACCTCTAGATTAAGAATGGGAGGATTCATGAAGAAGACGTCTCAACGAGAATCAGGTCCGCGCGATGTGCTGTCGCTGAAGCAGACCGAAGAACTACGAATTCATCTACTGGGTAACGACGGTATTCGAGAGCGTGTTTCGTCCCGCGCATATGAACTTTATGAGAGGCGTGGCGCCGACCACGGCCGCCATCTCGAAGACTGGGCGGAGGCGGAAAATGAAGTCCTTTCGCCTCTCATCGAGCAGAAGCTGAAACTATCCCGCAAAACCTCCGAAGGAACGGCCACAAGCGCGACGCCAGCCAAACGGTTGAGCCGAAAACCAAACTAGTCTGGTTTCGCGTAAATAGCTCCTCTCACCTCCCGTTTACTAATTGCCTGTAGCTCTGCACGCCGGGGATCTTGACCATAAACGGCTTGCCCTGAAAAGCGCTGCCGACGTGTGTCTCTGGGACCGGGTGGGGATGATGGGTTTGTGGCCGCTGGCTAATGATCGCCGGCTTTCGGTCAACGTGCCGCCCCGGATTGTTTCCGTATCGCCGACATCCAGGAGTTGGTCGCTTAGGTAAACCCTACACCGTTGATCGTGGGTAATCGGCGCTTTCGCTCTCTTCCCCATTGCGGATTGAGTCTGGGGTGGATACTAACGGCTCGATCGGTGGACAAGCGCTTGATGTTTGTTACCTCTTGGCAGAACTCGTGGCCAACTTACGGCGGGAAGTTCATGCGGCACAGGAGATCCTGGAAGCGCGGCCGCGACCGCGGGGCTTGAAGCGCGTAAGTTGTTTCCGAAATGTAGCCCGGTTAGTTCGGCTGGCTAAGTATGGCCACTGCTTCGGATGGCCTTGCGCCCAGCCATCTACCAACGGAAATTCTCGACCAGCATGATTCTGCTGGTCTCTTGGTCTAGCTTGGCGTAGAGAATCCAGCGGCCGTCAGGGGAGACCGCGAGGCCGGTGTAAGGTGGGTTTTCTAGCTTGGCAATCTGCGCTGTCTTGTGCGTGGCAAAGCTGAAGAATTCGATCGCCTTCGTGCTGGCGTGGTAGAAATAGATGCCCTCGGTCGTCAGGCCCCAGCTAAGCCAATCTGGCGCCCCGAGCTGCTCTAGAACCAGGGTCTCTTCCCCGCCTCCCACGGGAACCTTCCAAAGACCAGGAACCTCCCCCTTGCCCTTCTCGTAGTAGACGGTCTTGCCGTCGGGAGATTCGAAGGGTCCCGCGCCACCCTGCTTCGTCACCTGCACCGCTTTGCCCCCCTCGGCGGGCCTCTTCCACACCTGCCAGTTACCCGACCTGTGGGAAGTGAAGTATATCCATTTCCCGTCCCTCGACCAGCTACCCATGTCTTTCACGTTACGTGGCTGGCCGCCTTCCTCGCTCACGACGTACACGCCAGCACGACCTTCAGGAGTGGCGTAGAAACGAATCTCCCGACCATCGGGAGACCAGAGCGGCAGGCCCACATGGGCGCCGCCAAAGGAAGTTAACTGCCGGGGATTCGAGCCGTCGCTGTCACAAACCCAAATCTCCCGACTTCCAGACCGCGCGGAGACAAAGACGATCCGCTTTCCATCCGGCGAATAGTGTGGGTCAAAGTTGTCGCCCGCGGAGGCGATCAACTTCGTGGGTGGCGCGCTCCGGCCCGTCGTCCGGGGAACCTCATAACGCCAGATGTTTGTGTTCCTATCTGCCTGGGTGTACGCCAGGCGTTGCCCATCGCGGGAAAGTGAGGGAAAGTAAGCGCCGCCCTGGCCCACAGGCAACGGCTCCGGTTGGCCGCCGGAGGTTCGAACCTTCCACAGGCGGCCCTCGCCGCTGAGGCGATCTGAGGAAAAAACGATGTAGGCCCCGTCAGGAGTCCAGTCCAAGCCACGAATGATGACGTTATCAAAGGTGAGGCGCTTCGGTTCTCCACCCGCAGTGCGCACAAGGAAGATGTCCCTGCCAAGTCCTTCAGCGGAGCGAAGGAAGGCCACCGTCTTCCCGTCCGGGGAGAAACGGGGATTAAGATCCGCCTGTCCGGTCGAAGTGGTCAATTGACGCTTGTCATCGGGGTTGTCTGCGCCGACCAGGAAGAGGGTCCAGGTCTGCTTGTCGACATAGACCAAGTACTTGCCGTCAGGGGACCAGTCGAGAAACTCAGCCCAATCGTACCAAGACAGGCTCGGTGTGGGCAGCCTGTGCTCCGCGCCACCGAGGGCAGGAACAACGTAGATTCCCCCTTCATTCTTACTGTTGTACCGGCAAAAGGCGATGTAGCGCCCGTCCGGCGACCACGAGGGGAAATCATCCTCGCCGGCGTCGGTGGTGAGCCGCAGCGGCTTCTCCGTGCCGATCAACTTGACGTAGATATCCCAGTTGTCCCCCTTCTCTCCGTCCCACGAGAAAGCGATCTGCTTGCCGTCGGGAGAAAAGCGAGCGTAGTTCTGCTGGCCCGGGTAACTGGTGAAAGGAACGATGCGCATCGGCGGCTCGGCAACTTTCGAGCCGGGGGCGAAATAGTGGAACCAGAGTGCCCCGGCGACCAACGCCATGAGCGCGACGCCGGCCAGAGCAATCGCCGCCCACCGACGTAGGGGCGCCCCTTGTGGGCGCCCACGGGCGGGCACAAGGCCCGCCCCTACACGCTGTGAACCGGTGTCCCGCTTTACGCGCTCCAGGTCGGCTTTCAGGTCGGACGCTGTCTGGTAGCGCAGCTTGCGATCCTTCTCCAGTGCCTTGTTGATGATATGTTCAAGCTCCGGCGGCAGCTTGGGATTGATTTCCAGCGCCGGAATGGGCGCGCGGTTCAGGATCGCCTCGAAGACCGTGCCGGGGGACTTGCCCGTAAAGGCTCGCCGGCCCGTGGCCATCTCGTACAGTACCAAGCCGAAGCTGAAAAGATCAGTGCGCTGGTCCACCGGCTCGGCCCGCACCTGTTCGGGCGACATGTATTCGACCGTGCCGATCGCCGCTCCGGTGCTGGTCAGCGGCTCTACTTCCCTCGCCGCCGCTGATCCCTCTTGTAGGGGCGCCCCTTGTGGGCGCCCCTGGGCGGGCGCAAGGCCCGCCCCTACGCGCGCCAGCTTCGCCAGCCCGAAGTCCAGAATCTTCGCTTGCCCGCGGCTGGTCACGAAGATGTTCGCCGGTTTGATGTCCCGATGGATGATGCCCTTCTCGTGAGCTGCCTCCAAAGCGTCCGCGATTTCGATCGCCAACTCCAGCAGCGTGTCCAACGGTAGGGGCGCCCCCTTCGCTGCGCTCAGGGCAGGCTGTTGTGGGCGCCCGCGGGCAGGCACAGGGCCTGCCCCTGCCAGGCGCTGGCGAAGCGTCTGTCCTTCCAGGCACTCCATCACGATGAAGGGCTGGCCTTCATGCTCGTCAATGTCATGAACGGTGCAGATGTTGGGATGGTTCAATGCCGATGCGGCATGGGCTTCACGCTGAAAGCGCTCCAAGGCCTGCCGGTCTTTGGAAAGCTCCTCGGGCAGGAACTTGAGCGCCACCAGCGAGCCCAGGCGGAGATTCTCGGCCTTATACACCACGCCCATGCCGCCCCCGCCCAGCTTCTCCAGGATGCGGTAGTGGGAAACCGTTTTGCCGAGCCTCTCCTGATAGCCTTGCGCGGCGCCGCCGGACAGCGGCTCATCCTCGGCCAGAGCCTTCGCCACGACTTCGAGCGCGGGTGAGTCCAGTACGCTGGCGCCGTGCTCGCCCTCCGCCAACAATGACTCGACCTCGTCGCGCAAAGCGGAATCGCCCGCGCAAGCTTCCGCGAGGAAAGCGCCGCGCTGGCTTTCCGGCCGCTCCAGAGCCGCGTGATACAACCGCTCGATTTCCTTCAGGCGGTTGCGCTCCACTGCGCCGCTCCCCCTACCCTAATGGCCGATCTCTTCCTGGCTACACCGCAACCAAATGCAGATCCTTCGCTTCGCTCAGAATGACATGTCATCCTGAGCGAAGCGAAGGATCTGCATTTCTCCGTGCCTCTGTGTCTCTGTGGTGAATCTTCTCCCGTCCATCCCTACGAAGTCCCCCGCCGAAGTTCGCGTGCCAGCCACGCCTTGGCAAACTTCCAGTCGCGCATCACGGTCTCAGGTGAAATCTTGAGCACTTCGGCTGTCTCTTCCACGCTCAGGCCGCCGAAAAAGCGCAACTCTACAACCTGGCTCTTCCGCGGCTCGAGAGTCTCGAGCGCCGTCAGCGCATCATCGACTGCCAACAAATCCTTGCTCCGTTCCTGTCCTGCCACCAGGCCTTCCTGCAATGAGGTGCGCGGAGCCCCGCCGCCTCTCTTCAGGTAATGGCGAGCCCGGGCGAAGTCGGTAAGAATTCTCCGCATCATGCGGGCGCAGACCGCGAAGAAGTGCGCCCGATCCTGCCAGCTCACGCTCTTCACATCCACCAGCCGCAAATACACTTCGTTCACCAGAGCCGTGGCCTGAAGTGTGTGGCCGGACCTCTCCCGCGCCATGAACCGCCGGGCCACGCGCCGCAGTTCCGCGTAGACAAGCGGCGTCAGCTTCTCGAGCGATCGCTCGTCCCCTTCGCCCCAGGCTCGCAATAGAACCGTGATGGCTTGTTTAGAGGGCGTGCTCCCGGACTGTCCGCCTGGATAAGTCGGGAAGCCCACCGACTCGGAGCTTGCCGCGTCAGGAGAGCGCCTTTCAGCCATAACCCAGCCTCTTTCCCAGGGGACCCCGACTGCCGTGCCAGTTTTGCGCTCAGTTTCTCGCTCCTGCCTGTGGAAGTCAAGTTTTTGATCCGAGGCGAGGAGGGGTGGCCATGGCAGAAATACGAGGGGCAATGATGAGCTTGATACTGATATTCGGCACAGCTTACGGGCAGAGCGTGCAGGCGGCGCCGGCGACGGAAATGAGCACTCCAGCGGCCGTCAGCCCTCAAGGGCGCGGCGGCTTGAAGATCACCCTGCGGATCTATAATTACGGCGTCGCACGCAGCACGCTCGTCCAGGCCGAGGGCAAGGCGACGGCGATCCTCAACCAGGTTGGACTCGAGGTGAGCTGGGTCGATTGCCCGGCGACCCCGGCGGAGTTCAAGAGCTATCCCGGTTGCCAAGGCTTATTGGGCACGACCGATCTCGCGGTCAAGATCCTGGCCGCCGATGAGGCGGAACGGTTCCCCTCGCATCATGAAGCGCTGGGCCGGGCCATGCCGTGCCCGGGAGACGAGGTGGGATGCTCCGCCTACATCTTCTACCGCAACGTTCTGGAGGTGGCAGCAGACGGTGTCGCCGACAAGTCTCAGGTGCTGGGCCACGCCGTGGTTCACGAGATCGGTCACCTGTTGCTGGGTCCAAATTCCCACACTGCCAGTGGAATCATGCGGGGCCGCTGGAACAAGCAGGATTTGGAGACCATCGCCAAGGGGCACTTGGCGTTCTCCGACCAGCAGTCGGAGCACATCCGCGAGGAAATACGGGAGCGCAGCGTAATTCAGCAAGTTCAGTTAGGAAAGTCCCAGATGCAATAGAACATATGCCTCGAGGTCACGAGACAGGGTTTTAAGGAATAGATCCTTCCTAGTCGGGTACCGTTTACTAATTGCCAGTAACTCTGCACGCCGGTGGGCCTTGACCATAGACGGCCTACCCCGTAAAGCGCTGCCGACGTGTGTCTCTTGGACGGGGTGGGATTGTGGGTTTGTCGCCGCCGGCCTGGGGCGTGGTGGGTGGGCCTGCCCATATCGGTCATCGTGGATGCCCCCAAACTCGTGGCCGGCGGAAGGTCGCGGAGCGCGCAGCGTCTCGCGACCTTTGGCCGCAATCCAGATTCAAAATTTCAGATTAGGGCAGCACAAGTCCGCAAAACACCTTGACCGCGCGCTGCCCGCGGTTCTATTCTTGGGCATCAGGACATCACTACACAATGGGTTCAGAAGGGCTGCTATGGAGTGCCTCGGGCATTCCTTGACATTCCCGAAATAGATCGAAAGGACGGCCGATATGTCCAAGATGCCCGAATACGACGCTACCGCCGGTTTCCCCAAGGTCCACGTCGAGGCTTTCGAGCGCGTGGCTTGCCGGAACAAAATGGTGATTTCATCGCGCGAGCTGAACCCCCTCTGCACGGACCTGGTGCTGGAGGGTTACGGGGCCAAAGGCTTTCACATCAAGGCAAAGACCTGCGACTGGGGACCGATGGCGGGGTTTGTGCCGGAGGACTACCGGTTCACGAAGGGAAAGCAGAAGCTCGAAGACCAGCAGCGCGACATTGAGAAGGCCTTCGGACACCACGCCCAGTGCGTGCCTTTGTTCATTTCCGCCGCGCGGTTTGACAAACTCGTGGAGCGTAAACTTCTGACCGTCACGAGCAAGAAAGGGCTGGTCAGTGAAGTGACGGCCAGCCCCGACGGCGCGACCATCTACAAGTTTACGCTGGTGCGGCTGTCGGCCATACCTCCCGGCTGCGAGGCCACCATGTGGGCCGTTTACTATCACCCGCAGCAGTCCGAGCAGCCCTGCACCTTGCGGCATGTGGCGCCCGGAGATTTCCCCAGATGGCCGGGCCTCAGGCCAGTGTACGGGATGACCAATCCCGAGCCCGCCGAGAAGCTCGGTGTGAGAGCCGCGGTGGCCGGCGACTATGATTTGTGGTGCGTTTTCCCGCACTCCTCACTGGGAGGCGCAGGCGTTTCGGACCGGCTGATGCCGCTTCGAGCCACGCTGACGAAAACCAATCAGGGGGCCACGATGCAGAAGTTGCTGAAGCGGTTCCCGGAAGCTGACTCCACGGGGCCGAAGCTCCCGGGGAGTTTCGTAACCCAGCAGGCCGCGAAGGCCGGGCTCGTCTTTGGCGACCGCCAGGATCTCATCAATACGTCCAACGCCAAAGAGGACCAGCACCTTGGCAATATTTCGCACACGATCATGAAGATCAGACTCGAGTTGAACAACGAATGCCAAAGCAAAGCCGGCAACGTCGTTCAACACAGCGATTACGGAGGGAATCCCTTCGGGACCATCGATTACCCCCTCATCTTCTTTGTGCCCGACCCTGGGCAGGCGTTTAAGCGCGCTGAGGTGCACGTTGCTGAAGACATGCCGGAACTGAAAGGCATCCTGCGAGACATCCGGAAGAAGGATTACATCCTCCAGTTGAACCCTGCGTGGTCTGTGCCGTTGTACTGAGGCCGGGCGGGAGAAAGCAGCCAGAGCGGGCGAGAGAAGGTGTAGGGGTAGGGCTTGCCCTACCCGGTGGGTGCAATGTCGATCCAAGCAGGGGACGGCAAGCCGTCCCCCTACAGGTGTGCCCGCGCTCCCATTCTCAGCTATTGGCTGCGGGGCGGATGGTGGGCCCACCTACAACGGCTTTCAAATCCGGCAGGTTTTCGATCGTCTCGATTACTTTCTTGGCCACTTGATCGTCGATCTCCGACTCGCGGTGCAGCACCACCGGGTATCGAACCACGAGGTCCAGGCGGTTTTCACCCAATTGCAGGCGCGCTTGCGGACTGGGGACGGACACCGGAACGGAAAACAAACCTTCGAGAGTCTGGTGCTGTTGCTCGAGCGTTTCGCGGTACTGGGAGTAAACAGAGTTGACGGCCTCCAGCAATTTGCCTTCGGCCAGAGTGTAGTCGGCGCCCCGCTCGAGCTTCACCACCACCTCGTGCCAGACGTAAGCGGTCCCCGGTATCTGCTTGAAGAAAGGCGCACCCTGGAAGATTACCGAGTTAGAAACCACCATCACTCTTCCCGTGGGGTGCAGGTCGGAGCCCGCCCCGCCTAATTCCATCAAGGAAAGCCGGACCAAACCGACATCGATGACGTCCCCCGTAACTCCGGAAACCGTAATGCGATCGCCGACCCTTACGCCATGCCTCCCGATCAGAAAGAAATAGGCGGCAACCGAAACGATGACGGTTTGCAAGGCCAGCGCAATCCCGGCGGTGAGGAAACCGGCGAAAGTCGCCAGCGAGGCGAATTCGCTGACGAACCCCATGGCCAGGACGATGGCCATGAGAAGGAAAGTGACGATGCGGCGCAAGAGCAGAAGCTGATGCCGCTTCCGAGCATCACGGACGTATCGGAAAATCGCCTTTTGCCAGACTTCCGAAAGCACCAGAACGACGATGATCCCGCCCAGCAGAAACGCCAGACGGATGGCGACCGTTTCGACGATGTGAAGATAACCGGAGTGGATCGAAGATTCCCATTGGCGTAGGCTTGCCTGGCTCTCGTCGAGCACGATGAGCTCCTGAGTCAGAGGAACCGTGGCGTCCGCGATTTGCTTGAACTCCGCGGTGAGCAAAGTCATTTTTCGCCGGTTTGCATCCTCGCCGGCCGGATCCTGCAAGGGAGGCTGGCTGGTCAGGGCGCGGCCTTGCTGGATCGTATCGCGGAGCTTGGCCCGCAGCGGCGTTTGAACCTGGCGGGCCATCACCGCCACTCGCGTCGCGCCCTCGACCAATTGGTCGAGGTCACGAAGCCCCGAGACCCGGGTGAACAGAAGCGCCGTCTGGCTGATCAGTCCTGTGCCTTCTGTGGCGGCCGGAGGCGTGCTGGCCGTGGCGGCTGGGCCAGCTTTCGGCGGGGTTTTAGCAAACACGCCGGGGACCGAGTTTTTCAAATCTTCGATCTGCTTGGGTAAACCGCGGGAGGCGGTTCCGCTGCCGCTCATGAAGGTGGTCAGCTTCTGAAGCGCCTCCTGGAGAGCTTTGTTGAATTCGAGTTGTTCCTGCAGGGTTTCCCGTTGGGAAGTTAGTTGCTGCAGTTTCTTGCCGGAGGCCTTTTCGATCTGCCGGTTCACGGCGGCGATCTGGGCCTGGGTTTGGCTGATGATATCGGCGGTTTTGGCGGCGGCTTTGGCAACGTTTTGTTGTTCAGTCGAAGCCTGAGAGGGTACGGCAGCGCCCCCACCCTCTTTGTCCGCAGCCAGCAATTTGGCCTCTGCTTCCGCAGACTGGAAGGCGAGTTGCAAAGCCTGCTTGGCGAGGTTGCGGGCGTTTTCGAGGTAAAATGCATCGCTCGGCTGGCCTGCGGATTCGTTGGAGCTCGATAATTGCTTGTACCAGGTAATTGCGGCATTTAGATGCTGGATGACGGCAGCGTCCTCGGGGCGCTCCTCCTGCGCGGCGGTTGCCCTTGAAACCATCGAGAGTTGCAAAAGGATTGCCGCCGCCAGCACCGCTCCAAAATAACTTGCCGGGACCCTGAGCCCTCGCATCACCTGATTCCCCTTTCCGAATCTCTTTGTTACCATGATTAGACAACCGCCGCAAGTACGGTAGGGGCGGCGCGGCAAAGCGGCAACCAAATGCAGATTCTTCGTTTCGCTCAGAATGACATCTCATCCTGAGTGAAGCGAAGGATCCGCATATCTTCGCGTGCCACAAGGAGGAAGCATGCCGCTACGGATTGAATCGGTTGACCTGGACGGGGTAGCGGTGCTGGTCCCGGAAGTGTATCAGGATGAGCGGGGCTATTTTCTGGAGGTGTTCCGCGCGGGCCAGTTGGGCGAGGCCGGCCTGCCCACAGCTTTCGTGCAGGAGAACCAGTCTTATTCGCGAAAGGGTGTTCTGCGCGGGCTCCACTTTCAGTGGAATCCGCCGATGGGAAAGCTGATGAGGGTGACGCGAGGAAAAGCATTTGTGGTGGCTGTTGACCTGCGCCTCGGATCGCCCACCTTAGGGAAGTGGTTTGGAACCGAAGCCTCAGCGGAGAATCGAAGAATGGTTTGGGCGCCGGCCAGCTTTGCGCGCGGGTTTCTGGCCCTTTCGGAGGGCGTGGAAGTGCAGTACCTGTGCACAGGGGTCTATAACTCGGAGACAGAGTCCGGAATTCGATGGGATGACCCGGACATAGGAATCGAGTGGCCGGAACGACCGTCGCTGATTTCAGAAAAGGATCGCCGGGCGCAGACGCTTAAGGAATGGATCCAGTCGCCGCAGGCAAAGAATTTTAGGTTTGCGCGGCAGGCGGTTGGAGTTTGAGTAGATTGCACAAAGCGTAAGAAGCACTCTGGAGCTGGCGAACCGATACCTATACAAGCAATGTGCCGTAAGTGATCTTCTATTAGAATACTGTACGGCTATGTTATGCAGTATGAGTAACTTGAGGAAAAATTACTTGACAGTCTCCGCGGAATTATGTTTTATCTATAACCGGAGTTTACACGGACAGATCATCCAAGCCGATGACGCGAAACCTTCCTGTCCCACTGGGGCGAGTCGCGTCGCGCGAGCACAATTGGCCCGCGAGGGAGCCTGCCTCATCCTGCAAGTGGGCGGAAGGGGCCTTCTGAGTGGGTTGAGTTTCTGACGAGAGGACGGCTGAACGCCTTTCTCAAACGCCGCAGCCCGCAACCCCTCGTTCTGAGTGCTCCGATTGACAGCAGTTTGACAGCTCGAGCGAAAACAACTTCTCCTTTTGACGCGCACCACCAGGTGGTCAACAGGACGGACTATATCTGAAATGATCACAATAGCGTTCCTCTTCTTGATCCTGGTGAGCCTGTGGGTAGGTTTTTACCAACTATTCAAACAGCAGGGCCGGATACTGATCCGCTTGGACGAACTTGAGTCGCGGTCTTCCGGCGGTCATCAAGGGTTGGAACACTCTGGCGAACACGCTGAGGCGCCCGGCTTGCCAATTCAAAGTGAATTCCCCGCCTTCAGTCTTCCAGACCTTGAAGGCAAGGCGGTGTCGCTCGAGGACCTTCGCGGCCGTAGAGTTTTGCTGGTGAACTGGAACTTCGAGTGCGGATTCTGCGATTCGATCGCCCCTCAATTGGCTTCTCTCGATCCCAGTTTTCAGCAACGTAACGTTCAGTTGCTGCTCTTGGCCCATGGCGAGTCTGCCCCAAATCAGGAGGGCGCGACTGAGCACAGCCTGAAATGCCCAATTCTGCTCGTGAACGGGCGGGAGGAGGGCGGGGCTTTCGAGACCGAGGGCACACCGGTCGCATACCTTGTGGACGAGGAGGGGCGGGTGGCAGCACCGGTGGCGCGGGGAGCGGATCGTGTTCTGGCGCTGGCCCTGGAGCTCGCCGGCCCGCAGCCCGCGGCACTCGAGACGAAGGAGCTCGCAGCGGCGCGCAACGGGGATGAGGGCGCATCGCACCCCGCCGATACACCCCAGCCGCACCGGCTGAGGCTGCCCCGGTTTCTTCTCAAATACGAGATCGGGCTCGGGGACCTGATTAAGCGCATGACGTCCGCTCTAGGAATCAAACCGTGCGTTGGGTGCGAACGTCGCGCCGCGACGCTTAACCGCTGGCTCGTTCTTTCCGGTGTCGGGGGAAAGGGCCTTCCGGCGGGAACTTCTGCGCCGGATTTTCAGTTGCCTGACCTCCAGGGCCACATGGTTTCGCTCCAGGAGTACAAGGGCCGGCGCGTACTCCTGTTCTTCAGCGACCCGCAGTGCGGACCTTGTGACGAGTTGGCCCCGCACCTGGTTCGCGCCTATCGTGAAAAAGCGAATGACGGGGTGAGCATCGTGTTGGTGGGACGGGGAAGTGTGGAAGAGAATCGCCGGAAGGCGCAGCAGCATGGCATGGAGTTTCCGGTGCTGCTTCAGGACAGGAAGTGGAGAGTGTCAAAGGCGTACGACATTCTCGCCACGCCTGCGGCTTTCTTGATCGCGGAAAACGGCCTGATCGCCAAGAATCCGGCGGTTGGGAAAGATGCTATACTGGCGCTGGTTCGTAACGGCAGCGCATAACTACAAGGGGGGACAAATGGGCGCATTGATAGACGACATTTCCAGGGTCATTGCCAGTCCCGTCTCCAGAAGGCAGGCGTTCAAGCTGGTTACGGGATCCGTGGGAGGCGCCGTCTTAGCCTCTTTGGGCTTTGGCAGGGCTGCCCGTGGCCAGGAAGCGCAGGCTAACCCGTGTCGAGAGCACGGAGTCTTCTGCCATGGGCGCTGCTATCCCCCGGGCTCTACCTGCTGCGGCGACAGGTTCGTGTGTTTCGATAACCAAACCTGCTGCTCGAATGATCACTGCTGCGATAAATCGCAGAATTGCTGCGGTCAATCGTGTTGCAGTAAGGGTCGGAACTGCTGCGGCGGGATATGCTGCGCTGTACGGACCCCCTGTTGTGGCGGGAACACGTGCTGCCCCGAACCCCGGAGTTGTTGCAACGGCACATGCTGCCGGCCTTTTTCGGCATGCTGCGGCGGCACAACCTGCTGCCCGCCGGGCTCTTATTGCTGCGGCAATGAGTGCCAACGGGAGCGACCGTCGCCCACCAGTGGCTGTGTACCCGTAAGACCACCTCATAGTCCTTTTTAGGTGGTAGCTGCTGAGCTTGCGCCGCATTCGGAAATGAGCCCGTGGAAGGGCCGCGGGGGCAAATGACTCGTTCGCAGTTGGGGGGCGTTCCCCGAAGCGAAATCTCACCGCACCTGCGAGTGCGAGCGGCGGTGTTCCTGCTTCTGGTCGCCGTCGCAAGCGTGTGGTTGGCGGTTGAGTCCCTGCTGGCGGGAATGGTCTCCTCTTTCGCGACCCCTTCCATAGGCCGGCGTTTGCTGGCATGGGACGCAGACGACCCCCGCCTTGAGGATCAACTCGGACAAGTTTTCAAAGACACCGATCGGGGCGAAGGTCTGCGCCGTCTGGAGCGTGCTACGCAGCTTAGCCCTGCCAGCCGCCTCTACTGGTCGGACCTCGAGTTAGCCTGCGAATCCGCAGGCGATGCGCAGTGTACGGACCAAGCCCGTGAACGCCTGCTGCAGCTATGTCCCATGGCGCCGGGTTACTATTGGCTGGAGGCTGATTCTTGTTTGCGGACGAATCGGCTGGACCTGGCTTTCGCGCAATACCGGCGCCTGCTGGAACTCGATCCCTCCTATGCCGGGTCGGTTTGGTCCAGTCTTCAGGACTTGCATCAGCCGGAGCGTGTTTACGAACGAGTGCTTGCGGATAATCCGCGTGCCGAACTCAAGGTAGGATATGTCGATTTCCTGAGCGATCAGGGCGACAACGAAGCCGCCTTTCGGATTTGGCGCCGGCTCGCCGCAGGCTCTATTTCCTTTCCTTACAATTGTGCGGCGCCTTACCTCGATCGTCTGATTGCTCTGGGCAGAATCAACGAGGCCGTGAATGTCTGGCAGGATCTCGAGCGGCTGGGAATCGTCGAGCCGGGCTCAGAAAAAGGCAACCTGATGTTCAACGGCGAGTTTGAAAAACCTCCCTTGAACTCCGGGTTTGACTGGAGAACCGGCTACACAACGTATCTGGCCGTCGATTTTTCCGCTCCCCTGGCTTACCACGGGAAACACAGCCTCCGCCTGGACTTCACGGTCAGCCGCAACGATCAATACGAACCCGTCTATCAAATCGTGCCCGTCCTCCCGCGCCAAACTTACAGGCTGGAGGCTTATGTCCGCACGCAGGAGATCACTTCCGACACGGGTCCCGGTTTGCGCGTCCGTGATCTCACTCCAGGAGGTTTTCCTGACACGGCCAGCGAGACCGCCGTGGGGACGACGCCCTGGCACCTCGTGCGGGTGTCCTTCACCACCGGACCGCGTACCCAGGCGGTGCAGGTTTCATTTTGGCGTCCACGCAGCAGGGTGTTCCCAACGGAGATTGTAGGGACCGCCTGGTTGGACGCAGTATCTCTTCGCCCCGAAGACAGCCCGAGATAGGACTAATCGGGGTCATCTGCGAAAAGAATTGAGGAATCGATGCCCACACCGAAGCGCAAGCGTTATGGACAGCTCATCGGATTGAAGCCGGAGGTCTACGATAAGTACGTCGAATATCATTCGAAAGTGTGGCCGGGAGTGCTCAAGACTATCTACGACTGCAACATTCGGAACTACTCAATCTTCTACAAGGACAACAGTCTCTTCGCCTATTTTGAATATGTGGGTGAAGATTTCGAAGCTGACATGGCAAAGATGGCTGCGGACCCCACGACGCAGGAATGGTGGTCCATCATGAAGCCCATGCAGCAGCCCATCCCGACGCGGGCCGAAGGCGAATGGTGGGCGGACTTGAAAGAAGTGTTCCACGTGGATTGATATGGACAAAACGATTCGCAGGTACAGCAATCTCGAGGAGATGAAGGCTGACGAAATTCGGGACTGGCAGCAACTTTCTGCCGCAGAACGGATGGAGGCGGTCGCGGAGATGACTCTGGCTTCTTACCGGATAAAAGGACTCATCACAGATGTTCCAAGACTTGAAAGAACTCTTGTCCGCCTTCAACAGCCGGAGCGTCCTGACGTAGGGGTCGCCACGCAGGCAAGCGAAACCAAGCGGCTTCCTCGGTCCCTGAGAACGCGGCCTGCTAATGACAGCAGAGGCGAGGGGCTGCTCGATTTCCGCCACGTCTCAGTGATGCTGGGCGGCAAACGAGTGCTCGACGACGTTACACTCACCATCGGGGCAGGGGAACATGTCGCGATTCTGGGGCCGAACGGATGCGGCAAGTCCACCCTGATCAAGACCATCACGCGGGAGTGTTACCCGCTGGCGGAGCCCGGATCATCCTTGACCATCCTGGGGCGCGAGACCTGGAACGTCTTCGAGTTGCGCCGGTTGTTGGGAATTGTCTCCAGCGAATTGCTCGAGCGGTCGACACGGCAGATTACAGGCCGGGAGATGGTGCTCTCCGGATTCTTCAGCAGCATCGGGGTTCAGCCTTATCATCAAGTCAGTAGGGCAATGACTCGAAAGACCAACCAGGTGCTTGAACTTTTGGGCGCCGGGCACTTGGCGGATCGCGAGATGAACGGGATTTCGCCGGGTGAGGCGCACCGATTGCTCATCGGCCGCGCCCTCGTGCACGATCCCATGGCCCTGCTTCTGGATGAGCCGAGCAACAGTCTGGATTTTCGCGCCGCCCTGGGACTCCGGGACATTTTGCGCAAACTGGCCCGGGCCGGAACGGGCATCCTGATGGTGACGCATCACCTTGCCGACATTCTTCCGGAAATCGACCGTGTGATCCTGCTCCGCGAAGGCCGCGTCTATGCCGATGGCCCCAAACGCGCGCTTCTGACCACGCAGCGACTCTCTAAACTATTTGGCCTTCCCGTGCACGTTGCCCAGCGCGACGGCTATTATCACCTTTGGTGATTACCAGCACCGGGGTGAAAGGGCATAGGCGTTAGATTAAGCGTTCCGACTGGGTCCCGAAGGGACCCAACAGACTCTACGAATTCTCCCCATGTGGGTCAATTTGAATTGATTCGCGCTAGGGCGTTCCCAAAGGCCAACGGCGGGTGAGTCTACGCTACGCCGTCGATCGCGAGTAATCGAAGGCCACCGGAGCGCCGCCCGTCTGTGGTAACTTCCGAGTA
>CAVYJG010000009.1:0-151523 GCA_963768695.1 uncultured Acidobacteriota bacterium
GAGTGGCGTTACAATCGAGATTAGAGGCGAATAAATGGCGAAAGCGCTACGGTTCCGATTCAACGCGGAAAAGTTTGTAAACGCTGTCGCGTATCTGGCCCAAGCCTGCCCAAACAGCACTAAACTGACCATCTGCAAACACCTTTATCTTGCCGATAAAGAGCACCTCGTACAGTATGGAAGACCGGTGATTGGCGATCACTATTACAAACTTCCGCATGGCCCGATCCCGACGCGCGGCTTGAATATGCTGCGGGGGAAGGCGGACGCCGCGGAGAGCGCATTGTTTGAGAAGTACGTCTCGGTTATCGGCGACTCCGTCCACCCGAAGCAACCAGCCAACCGGAAAGTCTTTTCGAAGTCGGACATCGAGGTGCTGGATCGGGTAGTCAAGAAGTATGGCCGATGGTCGTCGTCGGCTCTGCGAAACGAAACCCACGCACAGGCGCCGTGGCGCGATTCCGAGAACTCGTGCGCCATCGATTACGCCCTGTTCTTTGAAGGACACCCGGAAGCCGAAGGCGTAAAGGATCTCGCGGAGCAGGAACAGGAATCAAGAGACCTGCTGCGCCCCTATGCCGCGCGATAGAGTAGATCTCACGCCGGGCGCGGTCCTCCACATCAAGGGTTTTTCTTCCCGTGGGCACCCGGCAAATACAAGTACCTCCTGATTCTCGGCTGTATCAGCGAATCGGAAGTCCTCGGGTTCTTGATCTCGTCGCAACTGGGCTATTTGAATCAGGAGAGCCATAAGAAAGAAGTTGTACGGATTCCGGATCGGGCCACGGCTTTCCTCCGTTCGGAGAGCATAATTCAGTGTTTTGAACTGGAATGCCTCTCGATCGGCAGCCTGTATGACGGATTCGAGCGCGGCTTGGCGACAAATGCGGGAAGGCTGCCGATTCGTTTATACCCGCGAGGTTAGAGAGGTTGTCACCGAATCGCGCCTCCTGCCGCAGATCGACATCGAGCGGGCTTTGCGGATATTGCCGGCCGCTTCACCGGGGCAACACTAGGAGCGTGTTCCGGCTGGCCTGCCGCGGTGACAGCATGGGCAGTTGTTTTCTGGGAAGATTAGCTCATGGCAGAGTTAGACCCCTACTGCATCACGAATGGCGGCGCGGGAACAGATGGGTTGCTCTAACGCTTACGGTACAGAATCGCCATCCCGCGCGACGAAGTGCGCCAAGGGCGGTCATTCAACCCGGATGAGTTTGCGATCCACCTGGAACAGGTGGTCGCCAACAAGGGAACCGACGATTACCGTGATCCCGCCAAGTTCTTTCTGAGGAATGTTTTCACGCGAGCGCTCAAAGAGCACGCGGGAATGGTCATGCAGCGGCTGAGCGGTGTAACGCAAAACGCGGCTCCGGTGCTGACATTGGTGACACAGTTCGGCGGCGGCAAAACCCACACCCTGGCGACGCTGTACCATCTTGCCACCTCGGGAAGAGCTGCGGAGGCGTACTCGGGCGTGAAGGATCTTCTCGATTCAGCCGGTCTGTCCGAGTGCCCCAAGGCAAAGGTGGCGGCCTTCGTCGGGAATGCTTGGGACCCAAGGGCTGGGCGTGAGACGCCCTGGCTGGATATCGCCAGCCAACTGGCCGGCCCGGAAGGGATCGCGGCGCTGGGACCGGCCGCACAGCAATCCGCACCCGGAACGGAAGCCCTGGGACGGCTCTTTGAGGTCGCCGGCGGGCAGGTCTTGATCCTCTGCGATGAGGTGTTGAACTTCTGCAATCGGCACCGAAACCTGGCCGATGGTTTCTATGCATTTCTGCAGAATCTGACGGTCGCAATGACTGGAACGACGCACAGCGCGGCGGTGATCAGCCTGCCCCGAAGCCAAGTCGAAATGACGGATTGGGACATGCAGTGGCAGGACAAGATCACCAAGGTGGTCCGGCGCGTCGCTAAGGACCTGATCGCCAACGACGAGGGCGAGATCAGCGAGGTGGTTCGCCGGCGCCTGTTCGAGGACTTGGGGCCGGAGAAGCACCGGCGCCAGGTGGCCACCATCTATGCCGACTGGTGCTTCGAGCGGCGGAATCAATTGCCTTCGGAGTGGACGGCGGTGGATTCGGCGTCGACCGGGGCGCAAGCGCGGGAGTTTCTGCGCGGCCGGTTTGAGACGTGTTTCCCCTTCCATCCCGCGACGCTATCGGTCTTTCAACGAAAATGGCAAGCGCTGCCGCAGTATCAGCAGACGCGCGGAACGCTCGCCATGCTGGCCCAGTGGGTGTCGTGGGCGTTCGCCAAACAGCATCGGGAACAGACCGTCGAACCGCTGTTGACGCTGGGATCGGCGCCGCTGCACGTGATGGGATTCCGCGGCGCCGTACTCGGCCAGGTGGGAGAATCGCGGCTGAGTACGGCGATCGAAACCGACATTGCCGGTCCCATGGCGCGCGCACGGGCGTTGGACGCCGATACCAAGGGGCCACTCAAGGACATTCACCGGCGGGTAGCGACGGCCATCTTCTTTGAATCCTCGGGCGGCCAGCGGGAGCGGATCGCGCACCTGCCGGAACTCCGCTTCGCCTTGGGCGGCCCCGCGGTCGATACCACATCCATCGATTCGGCGGCCTGGAATTTGGAGGCGAAGGCATTCTTCATCCGCAAGGTTTCCAACGACGGTTTCCGCATCCACCACCAGCCAACCTTGAAGAAAGTCGTCAATGACCGCAAGGCGTCGTTGGATTTCGAGAAGGATGTCCGCCCGCTGATGCGGAAGATCGTGCGGGAACAATTCGAGAAGGACACCCCCGTTCGGATTGAACCCTTTCCGGCCAACTCCGCCGACATCGACAACTCGCCGCGGCTTCAAGTGGTTGTGGCCGATCCAGAGCTGGAATGGGCCGCAACTGGCGCCACGCGCGACATGATTCGCGATTGGACACAGAAGCGGGGTGAATCGTCTCGCGACTATCCGGCAGCGCTCGTGTGGTGTGTAAAGAAGCCGGGCAAGGAGTTGCGCGAGAAGGCCGAGCTTGTCTTGGCTTGGCGGCGAGTTCAGAAGGAAGTGCAAGAAGGGACGCTCGGCGCCGATGTCCAGGCGGCGGATTTTAAAGGCGTCCCTGCCAGCGTCCGCGATGCGGAGGATGAACTGGATGAGGAGACGTGGGCCAGCTACCGGTTTGTTGTCATCGCCGATTCCTCCGTAAGCGACGGCCTCCATGTCATTGATTTGGGGATCCGGTCACGCCAGCAGCGGGGAAACGCTGGGCGGCCGAATTCTTGCCGCTCTGAAATCCGAGAGCCGGTTGAATGACAGCGTGGGCGCGGGCTACCTGGAACGGAACTGGCCCGCCGCATTCAAGGACACCGGCGCGTGGCCGTTAGCCAGCCTCAGAAAGTGTTTTCTGGATGGTTCGCTGACCCGCTTGGTGGATCCGGACAAGGTGTTGCGAGAGAAGATCCCGGAACTGGTGGCTCGCGGGGACCTGGGCTACGCCGCCGGTGAGCGGCCGGAAGGCGGGTTTAATCGCCTGTGGTTCAACGAGAAACTGCCGCCCGAAGAGATTGATTTCGTACATGACGTTTTCGTGGTCCGCAAGGATCGGGCCAAGGCGCTCCGAGACGCCGTAACGGTTCCTGGAACGGCTACCGTGCAGGCAACGCTGCCGGAAACGAGCACACCGCTTCCGGCATTCGCTCTGGTCAGCCCCCCATCTGTCGGGCCGCCGGCGGGTTCCGGCGTTTCGGAAGCTTCCGGAAAGACGTTGCTGCGCGTACTGGGCGTGGTTCCCCCCGAGTTGTGGAATCGCCTCGGGTCGAAGATCATATCGAAACTGCGATCCGCCGGACCGCTTCAAGCACGGGTCGAACTGAGCGTCGAAGTGGAAACCTCGGCATTGGCCTCGCTTGAAGTGGAAATCCAGCAGGTTCTGTCGGACCTGGATCTCGGCGGAAAGGTGGTCGTGGAGAAGGAGCGTAAGTAGACCGGTGGCGCGGGTTCATGCGCCGCTCTGGAACAAGAGGGAATCCGGAAATGGAGAGGAACGCTCCAACTAGGAAGCGGTGAGGGTAATGGGGAGGGCATGGGGAACTTAAAGGCGGATGCTGGCGGCCGAACTCCCTCTTCCGTCTCCCACGTTAGTGCCGCGTCACCTCCGTATCTTCGTTTCGGCCGCGTAACTCGCTGCAAATAAAGAGAAAAGAATTCGAACATTTCTGTGAATGAAAAACGTTCCACGCCTTTGCCCCTCCTCCGCACACCTGTGCCCCCCATTCACGGGATTGACCGTGCCGAGCCGCCCGATCTAAAATAGATTTAAGCTAATTGAGCCATGTCCTGAGGAAACGGTGAGCCGTATGAACGCCACACGTCTTTCGATTGCCTGCGTTTCCTTGTCCATTGTCGCCGGCCTCTTCGCCGTGGCACAGCAGACGGATCAGAATCCGCCGGAGACCAGGAAGGCCTCCACCGCGCCGCAGCGTGAAACCATCTCCCGGCCCCTGTCGGAAAGGGAGAAGAAGAAGCGCGAGGAGAAGCTCCGCAAGGAGCTCGAAACGCCCTACCGCAAATGGCTGAACGAGGACGTCGCCTACATCATCACCGACGAGGAGCGCGCCGCGTTCAAGCGCCTCGCAGACCGATGAAGAGCGCGAGCAGTTCATCGAGCAGTTCTGGCTGCGCCGCGATCCCACCCCGGATACCGTCGAGAACGAGTTCAAGGAAGAGCACTACCGCCGCATCGCTTACGCCAACGAGCATTACGCTTCGGGCATTCCCGGCTGGAAGACCGACCGCGGGCGCATCTACATCACTTACGGCCCGCCCGACGAAATCGAAGCCCATCCCTCCGGCGGCAGCTACGAGCGGCCTCCCGAAGAGGGCGGCGGCGAAACTTCCACCTTCCCCTTCGAACAGTGGCGCTACCGCTAGATCGAAGGCGTCGGCACCAACATCATCATCGAGTTCGTCGACCCCACCATGACGGGCGAGTATCACATGACCATGGACCCCTCCGAAAAGGACGCCCTGCTCTACGTGCCGGGCGCCGGCCTCACCATGATGGAGTCCATGGGACTGGCCGACAAGACCGACCGCTTCAACCGCACCGACGGCACTCACCTCGGCACCGCCATTCGGCGGCGAAACCGAGAGCATGAACGAGTTCACGCGCCTGGAGCAGTTCGCCAATCTGCAGAAGCCGCCGCAGATCAAGTTCAAGGACCTGGAAGCCGCCGTTACCACGCACCTCAGCTACAACATCCTGCCGATGAAGGTGCGAGTCGATTTCTTCCCCGTCACGGACGCCTCGGTGCTCACCAACGTCACGCTCCAGTTCGACAGAAAGGACCTGCAATTCCAGTTCAAGGACGGCGTGCAGAAGGCGGTGGTCAACATCTACGGCGAAGTTCAGCACCATGACCCGGCGCGTGGCGAACGTATTCGAAGACACGGTCACGGCCGACACGCCGCCCGAATACCTGCAAGAGTACACCAAGGGCAAGTCCATCTATCAGAAGACGATTCCGCTGGCGCCGGGCACGTACCGGCTGAACGTCATGGCCAAGGACGTGGTGGGCGGCAACCTCAGCAACTACGAGGTGGCCGTGACCGTGCCCCGCCTGGACCCCGACAAGCTCTCTTCCAGCACCCTGATCCTGGCCGACCTGATGGAAAAGGTCCCCACGCAAGAGCATCGGCACCGGCCAGTTCGTGATCGGCGACACCAAGGTGCGGCCGCGCATGGATGACGTTTTCAAGCACGATGAAAAGATGGGTATCTACATGAAGCTCTATAACTTCGGGGCGGAAGAGGGAACCCATTTGCCATCCGGGCAGGTGGAGTACGAAGTGGTGAAGAACGGCACCAACGAGAGGATCTTCAATTACACCGAGGACTTGGCGCAGATTCCAGGCGCCTCCACCAGCCAGGTCACAATTGAAAAACTCCTTCCCCTGAATACCCTGGTTCCGGGCCAGTACACTCTCCGGCTGAAGGTAACCGATAAAAATCGCAACCAAACCCTTACCCCTTCGGTCCAATTTACGGTAACCTGATATGAGCGGGTGTCCCCGCTCCCCAAATGAGCGTCGCGGATGTTTAGCACGAAGACGCACAAGACGGCCGCGTTCCTGGCAATAGGGATTGCCTGTCTGGCGGCGCCTTGTGTTTCGCCGGCGGCCGGACCGATCCAGCTCTCCGGTGTCATCAGCGGAGTGGTCAGCGACTCCATGGGCATCCCGCAGATGGGCGCCATCGTCCTGCTCTACAACCGCCAGGACCGCGTCTATGGGAAGGTCCAGACCGACGACCTCGGCCAATTCAAGTTCCTGGGGCTGTTCCCCGACCTCTACTCCGTCAAGGTGACGCTCGCCACTTTCGTTCCCGCGCTCAAGAAGAACATCCTGGTGCAGCCCGGCATGCGGAGCGTGCTGAATGTGAACCTGAACACGCTGTTCAGCACCATCCAGCTCGCCTATCCATCGGTCGAAAGCGGCAGTCTCATGAGCGACGATTGGAAGTGGGTTCTGCGCACCGCCTCAGTCCACCCGGCCGGTGCTGCGATTCGCCGCCGATCCGCTGGCTGGCAACCCGGCAACCAGCGCCCGCAGCGCGATGTTCTCGGATACGCGCGGCATCCTGAGAGTTTCCGCCGGGAGACGGCCCGCTGGTCACGGGTATCGGCAACGAGGCCGATCTCGGCACCGCTTTCGCGCTGGCTACTTCGCTTTACGGCGACAACCTGCTCCAGGTGAGCGGCAACGTGGGATACGGCTCGCAGACGGGCGTGCCCACCGCGGCCTTCCGCACCAGCTACAGCCGCGACATCGCCGGCGGCAGCCCCGAGGTTTCGCTCACCATGCGGCAATTGTTCCTGCCCGAGCGCCTGGGCGCGGCCGCGGCGGGGACGGACTCGGCTTTGCCGATGCTGCGCTCCATGTCCGCCGCCTTCAACGACCGTACGCAGCTTACCGAAGACGTCGCGGTCCAGTATGGATTCACGCTCGATTCGGTCTCGTTCTTCGATCACCTGAACTATTTCAGCCCCTACGCGCGCCTGAGCTACAAGGCCGGGAACAACGCCGAAGTGGATTTTGCCTACACCTCCGGCAACGGGCGGCCCGACCTCGCCGGCGCGGTCTCCCAGGATGCGGATCTGCAGCGCGATCTCGGCACCCTCGGCCTGTTCCCGCGCATCTCTTTGCTGGGCGCGCGGCCGAAAATCCAGCGCGGCGAAGAGTACGAATTGACGTACTCTCTCAAGGCCCGCTCCCGGACCTATCAGGTTTCCGCCTACCGCGAATCGGTGACCAATGCGGCGCTCTCGCTGGTGGCGCCCGCCGGTATGTATAGCGGCGGCGACATCCTCCCCGACCTCTTCTCCGACAACTCGATTTTCGATGCCGGCGATTATCACAGCGTGGGATACACGGCCGCCGTCACGCAGAATCTGGGCGAGCATCTGAGCGCCACTCTGATGTATGGTTCCATGGGCGCGCTCACCGCGCAGGACCGCGAGCTCGTCAGCGACAGTCCCGATGAGCTGCGCTCCATGATCCGCTCGGGCCGCAAGCAGGCCGCCACCACCCGCGTCACCGCCACCTCGCCCTGGACCGGCACGCACATGATCGCCAGCTATCAGTGGACCGACAGCCACCGCTGGGCCATGCCCGGCCACCTCTACAGCACCCAGCCCGTCGCGCCCCTGCCGGGGTTGAACGTTTACATCCGGCAGCCGATTCCGGGCTTCTCGATGCTGCCCTGGCGCATGGAAGCCACCGCCGATCTGCGCAACATGCTGGCGCAGGGTTATCTGCCGCTGGGCATGGCCGATGGCCAGAGCGTGCTGCTGGTCGAGACCCCCCGCAGTTTCCGCGGCGGCCTCAGCTTCATCTTCTAGGGGTCTGCGCCGCAAATGACGCACCTTATCCAACGCGCCGTGGAGCAGGCGTTTCGCCTGCCATGCCGGTATTCCTACCGGCATTCCCGAATAACGTCGGCACGGACGCCGACGTGGCAACCTAAAAGGTCGCTCCACGGATCGAGCGCGACGATCTGTCGGGAGTGGATCAGGCGCATTTCTTGCGCCGCACTACCCCAAGGAATCGCCGTCGCTTTTCAAAAAGCGAGCTTCTTCTTTGCCTCCGTAAAAGCAAGTTCTTCGAGTTCGACCCACTGAGCGACACCGGCCTCGCGGTGAAGCCTGGCCAGGAAAGCTGCGCGTGCCGCCAGTTCGCCGGGAATCGCCAGGGAGGCTGGTTTGGACCGCTTCACGCGAATGGGCGCTTCCCAGGCGGAGTCGTCAGCCGCCGCGCCGGATGCCATCCGGCCCCTACCCACGGCGCGCGGCGATCACCCTTGGGATGCCGGCCAGGTCAGGCTCGATGCGCACGTCCCGCCATCCGCTGAGAAGGTTGGCGACGTAGTCGCGGCTGCCGAAGCCCAGTTCCATGACGAGCCAACCGCCGGGGCCGAGGACCCGCGGGGCATCGGTCGCAACGCGGTCGTAGATTTCAAAGCCGGTCTCGCCGGCGAAGAGCGCTACGTGGGGTTCCCAGTCCCGGACCTCCCGCTGCAAGCCCTGCCGCTGGGCGATCGGCACATAGGGCGGGTTGGAGACGATCAGGTCCATGGCGCCGGCGGCGATGGCTTCCATCAGATCGCAGACCACCACGTTTACCGGCGCACCGAGGCGGCGGGCATTCCCGGCGGCAACGGTGGCGGCCGCCGGCGAGATGTCCGTGGCCCATGCCTCGGCGCCGGTTTCCAGTTGCAGCGTCACCGCCAGCGCGCCGGAGCCGGTTCCGACATCGAGCACGCGCGCGGCCCCGCGCGCCGATCTGGAGGGCGACTTCCACCACGTGCTCGGTCTCCGGGCGCGGAATCAGCACGTCCGGCGTCACCCGAAACTCGCGCCCGTAGAACTCCTGCCGCCCGGTGATGTACTGCGTGGGTTTGCCGTTGAGACGCTCGTGCAGGTAGCGGCCATAGTGCAGCCACTCCACCTCTTGCAATTCCCGCTCGGGGTGGGCGTAGAGGTAGACGCGTTCCTGGCGAATGGCGTGCGCCAGCAGCACCTCGGCGGTCAGCCGCGGCGCCGCGATACCGGCATCCTCCAGCAGGCGAACACCCTGGAGCAATGCCGTGTGCAGCGTCATGGGAGCTTCAGACCACCGCGCCCTGCTCGGTCTGCTGCTTCAGTTTCTCGGCCTGGTAATAGGTGGTCAGGGCTTCGAAGATGGCATCCATCTTGCCCTCCATCACGAAATCCAGTTGATGCAGCGTGAGGCCGATGCGGTGATCCGTCACGCGGTTCTGCGGGAAGTTGTAGGTGCGGATTTTTTCGCTGCGATCGCCGGTGCCCACCATGCTGCGCCGCTCCGCGCCCAGCGCCGCCTGCTGTTTTTCGAGCTCCAGCTCGTACAGCCGCGAGCGCAGCACGCGCTCCGCCTTGGAGCGGTTCTTGATCTGCGATTTTTCGTCCTGGCAGGAGACCACCAGGCCGGTCGGCAAGTGGGTGAGGCGCACGGCCGAGTAGGTGGTGTTGACCGACTGGCCGCCGGGGCCCGAGGAACAGAAGGTATCGATACGAACGTCCTTGGGGTCGAGCTTGACCTCGACTTCGTCCGCCTCCGGCAGCACCGCCACGGTGATGGCGGAAGTGTGCACGCGCCCCTGCTGCTCGGTGACGGGCACGCGCTGCACGCGGTGCACGCCGCTTTCGTACTTGAGCTTGCTGTAGACGTTGTCGCCGCTCACCAGGGCGATGACTTCCTTCAGCCCGCCCACGGCCGACTCGCTGGCGGAGGTCACCTCGATCTTCCAGCCCTGCGACTCCCCATAGCGCGAATACATGCGGAAGATCTCGGCCGCAAACAGCGTGGCTTCATCGCCGCCCGTGCCGGCGCGGATTTCGAGCACCACGTTGCGGTCGTCGTTGGGGTCCTTGGGCAGCAGGAGCACCTTGAGATGCTCTTCCAGGCGGGCCAGCTCCGGCTCGAGGCTGGTGATTTCTTCCTGCGCCATGGCGCGCAAATCGGGGTCGCCGTCCGCGAGCATGGGGCGCGCCTGCGAAAGCGCATCCTCGTTCTTCTTCCACTCCCGGTAGGCGGAGACCACCTCCGACAGTTCGCTGTGCGCCTTGGCCACTTTGCGATACTGATCGGCGTCGCCGATCACGGCGGGGTCGGCCATCTGCCGGGTGAGAGCCTCGAAGCGTTCTTCGAGCTGATCGAGTTTGGGAACGAATTGCATGGATGGTCAGGCGATGACCAGTTGTCCGCCTTGCGCCTTTTCGAGGGCCATGGCGCCTTCGAGCGCGCGGATGGCCACCGCCGTCTGGTCGTCGGCCGGCGGTTTGGTGGTGATGCGCTGCAGCCAGAGGCCCGGCGCCGCGAGCGTGGCCAGCAGCGAGCCGCGCCGCTTGGCCGCGAAGCGGATCACCTCGTAGCTCAGGCCCGCGATGAGCGGCAGCAGCGCGATGCGCGAGAGCAATCTCGGCAGGAACCCATCGAAGGGGATGAGCGTGTAGATGGGGATGCACAGGATCAATACGACGAACAGGAAACTGGTGCCGCACCGCGGGTGGAACGTGGTGAACCGCTGCGCGTTGGCGACCGTCACCGGCTGGCCCGATTCAAAATTGAAAACCACCTTGTGCTCCGCGCCGTGATACTCAAACACGCGCCGGATGTCCTTCCAGAGCGAGATGGCGAACATGAACCCCAGAAAGATGGCCATGCGGATCAAGCCATCGGCCACGTTGAACGGCACGCGGCCCGACCAGCGCCGGATACAGTTTCTGCAGCTTGGTCACCAGCAAGAGCGGCACGAACTTGTACATGAAAATGAACATGCCGAACGTGAAAACCAGGTTGGCGGCAATGGCCCAACCGGGGATTTCTTTTGGCGGCTGGTTGGCCGCGGCCTGGCTGGGGGTCCTGGAGCGCCACGTTGCTGGAGAATCGCAGGGCCCTGAGCCCCAGGGTCATGGCCTGCCACAGGGTCCCCACGCCGCGAAAGACCGGGTACTTGAAGATCTTGTACTTTTCGGACATGCGGGCGAGCGGCGCCTCTTCGGTGACGATTTCGCCGTCCGGCTTGCGGACCGCCACGCAGTAGCTATGGGGGGCGCGCATCATGACGCCTTCCAGCACGGCCTGCCCGCCGACGAGGATCTCCTCGCCGTTTTCCATAATGGGCATCAACTGGATCTGGGTGAAAAGACGAAAATACGCGCGCAACGACACAAATCCTCTCCGTTACTTATTTATTATACGCGACTGGCGGCACGGGCCGGGCGGAGCAGGCCTTCCAGCGCCGGGGCCAGTTGCGGAAAGCGAAAGCGGAATCCGGCGGCCTCGGCCGCGCCGGGCGCTACCCGCTGGCTCGCCAGCAGCACGTCCGCCATTTCGCCAAACAGCAACCGCAGCGCGAATCCCGGGACGGGGAACACCGCGGGCCGCCGCAGTGCCCGCGCCAGTTCACGAGTGAAGTCCGAGTTGGTGACGGGATTCGGGGCCACCGCATTCAGCGGTCCGCGGACCTGGCTCTCCACCGCGAACTGGAACAACGCCGTCAGGTCCTCCAGATGGATCCACGACATCCACTGCCGGCCACTGCCCAGTCTGCCGCCCACGCCCATGCGGAATGGCGGCAGCATGCGCACCAGCGCGCCGCCGCGAGCGTCCAGCACCAGGCCCGTGCGCACGCGCACCACCCGCATGCCGAACGCCTCCGCGGCCTGCGCCTCTCTCTCCCACGCCACGCACACTTCCGGCAAGAAGCCGCTCCCAGGCGCGGAAGATTCCGTGAGAACTTCATCGCCTCGCGAGCCGTAGTACCCGATGGCCGAGGCGCAGATCAGAGCTTCCGGCCTCCGCGGAAGCGCGGCCAGCGCCTCCACCAGGTTGCGCGTCCCCGCGACGCGGCTCTCGCGAATGCGCCGCTTGGCCTCGGCCGTCCAGCGCTGCGCCAGGGGTTCACCCGCCAGGTGGATGACGGCGTCGGCCTCGCGCAGACTCTCCGCGGGAGGCGCGTGGCGGCTCAGCGCGCGCGGCGAATGGCCGGCCTGGGCGAGGCTCTTCATGAGATGCCGCCCGATGAAACCGGAAGCGCCCGAAATGGCGATGTTCATTATCTGCCCGCCGGCGCCACCACGTACACGTATTCCAACACCTCGCCGCCCGTATTCTTGACGTTGTGGCGCGTGGCCGGAGGGACGTACACAAACCCCGGCGCCGTGAAGGATCGCCCGGGCTCGCCTTCGATCAGGGCTTCACCCTGCCCGCGCAGGATCACCAGCGACTCTTCGTTCTGCCCGGTGGTGTGCCAGCCGACCGAGTCGCCCGGCTTCAGCCGGACGAACCCGCTGCGCATCCCCGCCGTCTGCGGCGCACCGTGAAGCAGGGAGCAATCGCCACTGGCGCACTTCAGCGGCACCGTCAGCGCGTGTGGCGGCGCCGTCTGCGGCGAAAGAGGCAACAGGCAGGCAATCGAGATCGAGAAAGCGGCCACCAGGCGGCCGGAGCGCGGTTTCATCGTTGTCATACTCTCTCCGCTCACGGCGTGATCGTCAAATTCGCCGTGAGTACTTGCGTGGTGGAGGCATCCGCCGCTCCACGATAGCCGGGCTGCTTGCCTCCCACCGCGATCTCGACATCTCCCGGCGGCGAGAGCTGGCGCGGCGCCAGGATGAATTCCACGAATTTCTTCTCACCCGGCCGGAGTGCGACTCGCTCGAACCCTTCGAGCGAGCGGATGGGCACCGTGCCCCGCTCCCCGCGGCGCTTCAAGTAGAGCTGGACCACTTCCTCGCCGGCCAGCTTCCCGGCGTTTTGCACTTCCACCTGGATTCTCACCTCCCGCTTCGCCGACGCTGTTTTTGGCACGGTGAGAAGCCGGTAAGTGAACCGGGTGTAGCTCAGTCCAAATCCGAAGGGGTACAAAGGCTCGCCCTGGAAGTACCGGTAGGTGCGGCCTCTCATGTCGTAGTCCTCAAACGGCGGCAGTTGATCGGCGGACTTGTAAAACGTGACCGGCAACCTGCCGGCCGGGTTGTAATCGCCGAACAAAACATCCGCGATGGCGGTTCCTCCGGCCTGGCCCGGGTACCACGCCTCGACGATGGCGGGGAAGCGATCGCGCGCCCACTCCACCGCCAGCGCGCTCCCATTCAGAAGCACCAGCACCATCGGCTTATCGAGGACGGCAATCTTCCGCAGCAGTTCCTCCTGCGTGCGCGGAAGCCCGAGGTCGACGCGGTCGCCGCCCGCAAAACCGGGAACGGGCACCTTCTGCTCTTCGCCTTCGAGGCGCGGCGATAGCCCCAGGCACAGCACGATGGCGTCAGCCTTCCCGGCCGCCTCCATGGCCGCATCTTCGAGCTTCCCGCCCGGCGGCGCCCACACCAGGCGCATATCGGCATCGTTCACCATTTCGTGGAATTCCACGCGGATGGGGTACAGCTTCCCGGCCTGCAACTCCACGTCCGCGTACCGGTAGTTCGATTCGTGGATGTTGTTGGCACTCACCAGCGGCTTGCCGTCGAGCGAGATCTCGTAGGCGTTCATGCCAATGGCGCCAAGCTGATACTTGCCGGTCACCGGCGGCGCCAGGAATCCGGTCCAACGCACGCCGAAGTTATCGTCGTTCATATCGGCGCGGGGCGCGCCGTCCCACCACCGGAAGGCAATTTGCGCATCGATGCGCGTGAACAGCGGCTGGGGATTGGCCGGAATTTCTCCCGCGGGCTTGCCCGGAGCCTGGTAGGCGCGGCCGTTGAAATTGGCGGTGTTGAAGTATTCCGCCTGGAGCCCGTTCTTGCGGTCCGGCTCCATCCGAGGTGAAGAGCGCGGAAGAGGGCACGGTTTCAGGCGTCGGCATATTCTCCGCCAGGTCGCTCGCCTGCGCGTAGAGCACCTGCGTGCGCGGCCCGGTTTTGCGGCGGATTCCTTCGAGCGGCGTCACCGGCTCGGTGGGATAGCCGTTGTAGTTTCCCAACAGCACGTCGAGGTTGTCGGCGTCCGGCCCGATGACGGCAATCGTCTTCAGCCCCTTGCGCAGCGGCAGCATGCCCTTTTCGTTCTTCAGCAGCACGATGGATTTCCGCGCGGCTTCAAGCGCCAGCGCGCGGTGCTCCTGGCTGTCGTTGACGGAGTACGGGATTTGCGCATAGGGAACCCTCTCCGGCGGGTCGAACATGCCCAGCCGGAACCGCGCGGTGAGCAGCCGGCGCAGCGACGTATCGATTTCCGCTTCGGTAACGAGTTTCTGGCGGACCGCCGGAACCAGCGCCGAGTACTCCGTGCCGCAATCCAGATCGGTGCCCGCTTTGAGGGCGCGCGCGGCCGCCTCCTCCAGGGTGGCGGCCACCTTGTGGCCCTGGTAGATGTCGCCCACGGCGCCGCAATCCGAGACCACGTAGCCCGGGAAGCCCCATTCGCCTCGCAGAATCTCGCCCAGCAGCTTCGGGCTGGCGCACGCCGGTTCGCCATTCACGCGGTTGTAGGCGCACATCACCGAAAATGCGCCGCCCTCCCGGACGGCCGCCTCGAACTGCGGCAGATACGTTTCGCGCAGATCGGCGTCGTCCACGCGGGCGTCGAAGGAATGCCGCAACGGCTCGGGCCCGCTGTGAACCGCGAAGTGCTTGGCGGTGGCGACCACTTTGAGGTACTTCGGGTTGTCGCCCTGCAATCCCTTGATGAACTGAACCGCCATCCGCCCGGTGAGGTAAGGGTCCTCGCCGTAAGTTTCCATGCCGCGTCCCCAACGGGGGTCGCGGACCAGGTTGATGTTGGGCGTCCAAAACGTGAGGCCCTGGTAAATGTTGCGCTTCCCGCGCCGCAGGAACTCATTATGCTTGGCGCGGGCTTCGTCGGAAATGGCGGTGGCCGTGCGGAAGATCAGGTCCGCGTCCCAGGTGGCGGCCAGGCCGATCGGCTCCGGGAAGACGGTAGCGCGTCCGGCGCGCGCCACGCCATGCAGACACTCGTTCCACCAGTTATAGGCGGGCACGTCCAGCCGCTCGATGGCGGGCGCCGCATTCATCAGTTGGGAGACCTTCTCTTCCAGGGTCATGCGGGAGAGCAGGTCCTCGACGCGCTTCTCGAGCGGGGCGTCGGGATTCTTATAAAGCGGCACGCTCTGGCTCCACAAGGCTGGCGCCAGGATCAGAGCGGGCCAAAAAAGTTTCATGACTCATTGTCACCGAAAAGCGACAGGGGCCGGGGGGGTGGGGGCCGGGGGCGGGGTGGAAGGGACCGGCACGGAAACGGGGTTTTCAAGGATTTGAGCGGCCGTTGCAGTCGCCCGTTGTTGGTTTGGATAGCTTCTCAAAGAAGAAGTCGGGAACCCGGCAACCAAGCGAAAAGGTTGGTTGCGGGGGGGATTTGAACCACCGGCCTTTGGGTTCTGTGTCGACGGGGGGACGACATTCCCGGAATTTCCCGGCGCCGTGTTCGCCCCCGCGCGAATTCGAGCCGGCAGGCAGTCACAAGTTATGGTAGGATATTCTTACCATGTCGAGCAGCCAGTCCCAAGTCGAGTACGTGTCCCACACGCGGATCGGTGAAAAGGGGCAACTCACAATCCCCAAGCAGTATCGCGATGAACTGGGCCTGGCGACCGGCTCTCCCGTCGCCGTGCTGCGGATCGGGGAAGGTCTTATGCTGATCCCCGAACAGAACCGCTTTCGGATTCTATGCGAATCCATCGCGTCCGTGTTGGAGCACCGGCAACTCTCCCCCGCGGATTTGCTGGAAACCTTGCCCGAGGCACGGCAAAGCGTCTTCGTTCGCCGCTATCCTGAACTTGCGCGGCGCGAACGCGGAACGCGGCGGGGCAAGCGTCATTGAGCGGGGGGAACGCGTTCGGGTATTCCTCGACTCCAACGTCTTGACCGCTGGCATCGTTTCAGCGTGGGGGTTGGATAAAGCCGTTCTCTCGTTATGCGCAGCTCGAATATGCCGGCTGGTTCTCGCCGAAGCCGTGCGCGAGGAGGTCGAAGAGAATCTTCTGCTCCGCTTGGGCGGGATGGAATCCGGCGACGTGAACCGGGTGTTGGATAGCTATGTCCATTTGATCGATTTGATGAAGCCGGAGATGGTGCCGTTTCCGGGTGAAGCCGAGGTGATGGCTGGGCGCCATCTGATTCGTCATGCGGCGGATGTTCCGGTGCTGCTCTCCGCGATCGCGAGCCGTCCCGATTGGTTCATCACGCACAACACCAAACATTTCACGCCGGCCGTCGCGCGGCGAACCGGCCTTCGGATCGCGACGCCGGTTGAGTTCTTTCGTGCTCTCTCAAATAGCCTCTCCGATCCACGCCGCCGGGCGATCCCGCCAAGCGAGAGTTGAATGGAGATGGATCGACGCGGGAGGCCTGAAAATCGACTGCGGCTCCAGGCAGTTTGGCGGCGGCGTCTCATTTAGGCAGGAGGTTTGGTTGCGGGGGCGTAATATTGAAGCCATTCATAACGCCTTTGCAGGTTGGCTCGTGCGTTGTTGGGCGCTGCCCGGGAACGGCAGGGAGCGCGCCGAACATGATGTCGTCCGGACCGCAGCCGCGCGGCCCGGATACGAGGGATTCCCGGGAGCCATCAAGCGAAGGGGTTTATGACTCGCACGCGTCCATATCGCCGCCCATGACTCAAGTCTTCGGAGTAGAAGGTGTCGGCTCCCAGCGCCTCAGCGGCGGCGAGGATCGCTGCGTCCCAATAGGAAATTGTGAATTTCTCGGATTGCTCGATAGCGATTCGCACTAGCTGATGATCGATGGCCTGACAGGGAAACGCCGCCCACTGCTCAATCCACTCCAAGGCTTTCGCGGCGGAGATCGGGCGTGACGCCTTTCTGACCACGGTCACATAGAATTCTTGCAACACTTGCGCCGAAGTGCCAAAGTCCGTGGATTCGACAAGCTCCATGGCGCGCTTTCTCTTGGGTTCGTCTTTACCCACGCCTACCGCCGCGTAGACGAGAATATTGGTGTCAAAAACGCCTTAACGGTCATGCAAATCTTCCCGCGTCCACGTTTTCTTGCCGAGCTGCCCTTGAGATTGCGTGCTTAACTGCCGCAATCGCGCTCGGGCGCGCTTCGCCCGATCCTCGTGCGCGGCGATACGGGTCAAGTACTGTCGCACCAGGGCGTTAACGGTGGAGCTGCGTTCGGCGGCATGGCGGCGAACCGTGGCCAGGGTATTCTCGTCCACGCTGAGCGTGATATTCTTCATAACCACAGTATATGTGTAACTGTGTTAAGGCGCAATTGGCACTCCGAGGTTTTGACAACGCGAGGGTTTACCGGTGGCGATGGCAGCGGCGGGGATGCCGTCATCAGACAAGATTCCAGCGAGTCGTGATGGATGAAGGGCTCGGGCTCGGCGAGGCGAGAAAGGGTTCAGCCGGAAGGAATTGGTTGCGGGGGTGTCGGTTCGCAATACGTGGTTGTTATGTAGCCCTTCGAGTTTCGTTTACGTATTGCTCGAAGCGGAGCTCACTGCCCATACTGCCGATCTGCCGACCGCCTTAGTGCACAGGCGCGGTAGGGGCGGCGCGGAGTTGGATTTTCTTCATGAGGAACATGAACGGGATCATGGCGAGGAAGGTCAGGCCGAGCAGCCAGAACGTGTCGGTATAGGCGAGCATGCTGGCTTGCCGGAGCAGGTTGCCGTACATCAAGCCATGGGCCTGGTTGAGCGCCTGCACGGGATTCGACCCCTGCGACATCAGGAAATGGCTGGCGCCCGAAAGGGAGGCCGAGTAAGCGGGGTCGAGGGGGGTCAGGTGGCTGACCAGGATGGACTGATGCACCTGCGCCCGGCGGGCAAGCAGGGTGGCGACGTTGGCAATTCCCACGCTGCCGCCGATGTTTCGCGCCAGGTTGATGATGCCCGTGGCGTTGTTCATCTTTTCTTTGGGAATGAAGTAAAACGCCATGACGTTGATGGGTGTAAACAGAAACGCCATGCCCAGCCGGGAATAGGTCCAGGCGCTGACGGCGGTCGCGAAACTGATCTGGAGGTTGAAGTGGGCCATGTGCAGGAGCGAGAAACCGGTGATGGCCAGGCCGATGGCCACCAGCCATCGAGCCTCCACCACCTGGGTCAGGCGGCCCACGATAGGGAGCGCGATGAGGACCAGCAGGCTGCCGGGAGAAAGCACCAGCCCGCTCAGCAAAGCAGTATAGCCTAGTAAGGTTTGCATGAGCAGCGGCAGCAGCACGGTGCTGCCGTAGAGCACGAACCCCAGCATGAACATGGTGAAGGTGGCGAGGGCGAAGTTGCGGTCTTTGAGCATGCGCAGATCCACGATGGGATCGTCGCTGTATAAGCTCCCACAAGACCGCGCCCACCAGGCCGACCAGCGCCACCGCCGAGCAGCCGATGATGAAATTCGAGCCGAACCAGTCCTCCCGCTCGCCCTTGTCCAGAACCACCTGCAGGAAACCCAGACCCACGCTGAGCAGGCCCAGCCCGATGTAATCAATCTTGGCTTCGCGCCAGTTCTTCCTGACCAGATAGGGGGGATCGAAGATCAAGCAGGTAGGTGAAAAGCAGGGAGAGCACGCCGACCGGGATGTTGATGAAGAAGATCCAGCGCCAACTGTAATCGTCGGTGATCCAGCCGCCCAGCGTGGGGCCAAGGATGGGCGCCACAACCACGCCCATGCCGTAAATGGCCATCGCCATTCCTTGCTTGTGCTTGGGAAAACTCTCCACCAGGATGGCTTGGGAGATGGGTTGAAGAGCTCCTCCGCCCGCGCCTTGCAGAATGCGGAAGAAGACCAGCAAGCGGCAGCGTGGGAGCCAGCCCGCACAGGAACGAGCTGACGGTGAAGATGGCCACGCAGGTCATGTAAAAGCGCTTGCGCCCGAACAGTGAGGAAAGCCAGCCGGTAAGCGGCAGCACGATGGCGTTCGAGACCAGGTAGGAGGTCAGGACCCAAGTGCTTTCGTCGACGCCCGCCGAGAGGTTGCCGGCGATGTGCGGCAAGGCCACATTGGCGACACTGGTGTCCAGCACCTCCATGAAGGTGGCCAGCATCACCGTCAGGGCAATCACCCAGGGATTCGTCACCCCGTCTTGCCGAGCGCGAGCGAATAAACTTCTCATGCCTTAAGATCGTTCATCCTGGTTCTGTCATTCTGAGGCCCCGCACGCGGGGCCGAAGAATCTCTGCAGTTTGTTATGATGATCCGGCGGCGGGAATGGCGCATCGCGTGAAGAAAACGCCGGTGCGCTGAAGGTCGCCGCCACGTGCCAACGCATTTTGTGAAGCCAACACGAGTGGGGGTGGCCACTTGCAGTTTCTATACGCTGTGCTCAAGTCCCATGGCACACAGGACAGTGGCCACCACCTTTTCATCCCCCAGCTTGGAGGAGATCATCAGGTCGTACAGGTGACGGTTGGCCCAGTCCTGGTTAAAGTACCGGCGGATGAGCGCCGCGCGCTCCTGGTCGCGCGCCTCCAAAGCGAGTTCAGCTTCCGGGCGGCTGGCGTGACGGCTTCGAATCCGGCGCAGTCGCTCGTCGCGGGGCGCGTAAATGAACACATGAAATGCATCGCTTCGCTGCTGGAGGATGCATTGGCTGGCTCGCCCGACGATGACGCAATGTCCGATGGCCGCTGCTTCCTCGATCGCTCGCCGGGAAAGCGAAGCCATCGTTTCGGCATCGAATAGTTCGGGCATCGGACCGGCCATGGTGCCGCGTATAAGCCCGCCTTGCCAAAGCGCCCGAACGATGCGGTTGATCCAGGGATCGGGGCGTTCATCGTATTGTTCAGCCAGCTTGGGATCGACGCGCGCGAGCTGCGCGATCTTCTCCACCAGGCACCGATCCAACAGCTTCCAATCCAGGTGGTCCGCGAGGAGTTGGGCGATGCCGGCGCCCCCGCTTCCGTATTCCCTTGCCACTGTGATTATCCGGAACATGGCTAACCCCTTAGATCAGTCGACAGTTAACAGTCAACAGTCGACAGTACCGCATCAATTGACAGTCGGTTGCTAACAGTCCGACGGCACCGTGCTCACTGGGTTTTGACTGTAAAGTGCTGACTGTCGACTGTCGACTCACTTTGTAATAATCGTCGCGTCCACATTCATGCCGGGGCGAAGGACGGCTTTATCCGGCGGAATGGGGTCGACAAGTATCTTCACTGGAATTCTTTCCACGACTTTGACGAAATTGCCCGTGGCGTTTTCCGGGGGCAAGAGGCTGAGCCTGGCGCCCGTGGCTCCTGCAATCGAATCGACGTGCCCGGGGAAAGTCTCCCCGTACATATCCACGTGAATCTCGGCCTTCTGCCCGGGACGGACTTTGGCCAACTGAGTCTCTTTGAAGTTGGCGGTCACCCAGATATCCTGAAGAGGAATCAACACCAGGAGGCTTTGTCCGGGCTGAACGATCTGTCCGACCTCCACCGACTTCTTGGTCACGACGCTATCCACGGGGGCCACCACCGTGGTGTAGCTCAATTGCAGTTCGGCAGCCTCGAGGTTGGCTTTCGCCTGTGCCACGGCGGCGACTGCGGCTGCCGCGTCAGCCTGCTTGATGGGAACCTGTCGATTATTGGCACGCGCTTGCTGGACGCCGGCGCGCGCCATGTCCACTTTGGCCTTGGCCGCCAGCATGGCGTTCTTGGAGATTTCAGCCCCTTGCTCTGCGGCGGTCAATTTGTCCTTCGCCGCCGCCAGAGTGCTTTCCGCCACGCGCGCTGCCGCCTGGTAGGCATCGAACTGGAGTTGCGAAATTTCCGCCTTTTCCACGAGCGGCTTCATGCGCGCCAGGTCCGCCTGGGCACGGTCGTTATCGGCCTGCCGCGCGTCCACGTTAGCGCGGGCGAAGGCCAGTTCTGCGGTGGAGTCTTTTTCGTAGGCTGACTTGGATCGATCATATTCCGCCTGCGCGTTGGCGAGTTGCGCGTCGGCGGTAGAGGTGTAGCTTTGAGTGGTTTCCTGGGCCATCGGTACGCCCACCTGGGCTGCTTGCGCCTGGCTCTCGGCGAGCGCCATGGCCGCCTTGGCCTGATCCACCTTAGCCTGGTAATCGCGAGGATCGATGCGCACCAGAACTTGTCCCGCCTTGACCGTTTGGTTGTCAAGCACCGCCACCTCGGAAACGTCACCGTATATCTTGGCAGCGATGGGGATAATGTGACCGTCCACCTGGGCATCGTCGGTGCTCAGCCGGTTGTGGTAGTAGACGATGAGAGTGACGGTTACGACGGCCAGAACCACGATTGCTCCCATAAAGAGCCGGCGGAACTTTGGGTCGGCCCAGCGGCTGGTTGTGCCCTGGCGCTCCGGCTCCCGCTGCGGTGAGGCAGACGGCTCCTGGTTCAATGCTTTTTCCAGTTCTGCGACGTTCGAATCCATGATTCTTCCACCTCACTTTGCGTAAAGGCCTTCGGTTTGGCCGATGGCATGTGCCAAGTCGGCGCGCGACTGGTTGTAACCGTACAGGGCCGCAATTTGATTGTCGTTGGCGCGCGCCAAGGCGTCCTGCGCGGTAATCACTTCAATGTTGTTGGCCACTCCTGCCTGGAAACGGTCGCGCGCCTGCGTCACTTCTTCCTGGGCCAGTTTGACTCCCAGGTTGGCAACCTCGACTTCGTGGCGCGCGGACTCGAGCTGTGCGACGCCGGTCTTCACTTCCAGGGCGATCTGGTCGCGAAGATCCGATCTTTCCTGCACGACCTTTTTCAGTTCCAGGCTAGACCGCGCAATCTGGGCGTGGATCCTACCACTGGTGATGATCGGCACGTCAAGAGAGATCTGGAAAGTATAAGAGGGAATTGAGCTCTCCAAGGAGAGACCTTGGTAGGCCCAGTCTCCCCCGAGGTTGATACTTGGGAGGCGTGACTCGCTGGCGGCCCTTATGGCAAGCCTCGCCACCCTTTCTCGGGCCTCGAGCGTTGTCATCTCCGGGCGAGTCGCGAGAGCCTGTTCGATGCTCTCGCTCGCCACAAACTCCGGAGTCTGGAAGAAGCTGGGTTGATCCGCCAACTCCACTTCCTGGTGCGGGTCAAGATTGAGAAGCCGGACGAGCCCGTAGCGTGCGATCTCTTCCTGCGTTTGCGCTTCGATGAGGCGCTGTTTTTCGTTCTGTAGCTCGACGTTGGCGCGCAAGGTGTCAAGGCCGGTGCCCACCCCGTTCTTTTGCAAGTCGGAGGCTTGATCGTAAAGGGCCTGCGCTAAATCGACGCGTGATTTCGCCTCCACCACCGCTGCACCTGCCCGCATGCCCCCCAAATACTGCGACACCACCAATAGCGCCGTCTGCTCTCGAACAGTTGTTTCCTCGGCCCCACTTGCCCGGATGCCCTGGCGGGCAGACTGCAATCGGCGCCAAAGGGTAAGATCGAATATCGGCATCGCGAAGTTCGGCCCAGCCTGGAAGAACTGAAATGGGCCCGCATGCTGGGGGATTCCCGGAAACTTGGCGCCGAACTGCGCATCGATGTTGAAGCGCAGGGCCCTGTCAAATGCCTGAAAGTCAGCCTGCGGCAACAGTCCGGCGCGCGCTATGTTTCGATCCTGCACGCTCTGGGCCAGACTCAGGTTGGAGATCAGGACCTGCGGGTTCTGCTTCAAGGCAAGCTTGACTGCCTCCTGGAGCGTCAGTTTCAGTGCCTTGGCGTCTTGCGCTCGCGCACGCCCAAGGGGGATGAACATGGGAACGAGCAACACGATGAGCATCTTGACCAGGGTTTGTTTGGCCCCCTGGGCTCTTTCGGTGGTCCGCTTACGCTCCTCGTCACAGCTTGAAATTTCTTCGATGATGGATCGGGTCATGAGGCCCGTTCCGACCAGCTTTGCCCCTTGGCCATGGATCTTGGCTAAAAGACACTTTCCTTTAGAATCGATGAAGGTCACGCCGGCAAGTTCCACGACAACCTGCTTCCACTTCTCGACGGTCGAGCTCCAGCAGCGTTCGAACTCCTCGACCCATGGGCCCGCGAGCTTGCCTTCGAGCTTTAACGTGACCTTGCCTTGTCCTTCTTCGGCGTTAGTTGTGACTCGGAGCATGATTTAGGATTCACCTCGCTCTGCATGGATATGGCAGTCTACGGGCCAAACCACAGGCCCGGGCCGGGCACTGGTTAACTGCTTATAATCATGAGACTTACTCGAGAAATAGGGTGTCCTTAGCCGGTGTGACGAGGGAACTTAAGCCGAAATATCGGCTTGTGCCGATATTTCGGCAGTCTTTCGATGGCACTCGGCGCCATGGTACGACGCGTTTCAGTTCGCTGGCTGCGGGACACTCCAGTGATGAAGCGTGCCCTCTGGAACGCGTGGAGGAGGCCTACGACCGCAGCATGAGCGGGGGAGCGGGCTTTGGTGTGTGGGCGGAGACCTTACAACTTAGCCGAGCACAGAAATACTGTTCGAGCCCGTGGGGCCTGAATTCTGCCCACCGTTCGATTGGATATTCGCCTGAAGCCGTTGCATCTCCTGCTGGATGAAGGTGTATGTCTGCTGAGGAGTGAGGTAGCCGATGCCAGTGCTCCCGAGGGGAGTCGAATGAAGCTGCTGCCACTCCTGCTGGATGACTCCGTAAGTTTGTTGGGGCGTGAGGTAGCCGATGCCGGTGGTTTGCGGTGTTTGGCTCGCAAATGCGGCACGATGACGCTGGCCCAACGATTGCGCTGCTGGATTCTGGAGGTTGACCTGAAGTGCCGAGTAGTCCTTCTGAGCGGCCGAAAGGTTTCCGGCCTGGAGATCTTGCGAAAGCTGGTTGAGAGCCTTGGCATTGGTGCTGTTGGTTTGCCCCAAAGCAGATGAGCCAGACTGCGGCACAAGTTGCTCTAAGGTGGCAAGGTCTGACTGTGCGGCAGACATATCGCCCGTTTGAAGATCTTGCCCGAGTTGCTGGAATTCCTGCTGAGCCTGCTTGGCGCTGCTCTGGTGACTCTGGTTGGTGTAATTAATCAAGTAGTTGCTGACTGTGCCGAAAACTGACATGGTAATCTCCTCCCGGAACTGCCGACGAGTAAAGAGTGGAGCCGGAGCCTAGTACCTGCTGGATGCTCCCGCAGCGCGGCTGCTCTCGGCCTCAGTCCCGTGACTCGGTCCTGAGTAGTGCATCTGGTGTGCCAACCGGCATGAGACTTTGCGTTTGCTAAACACCATCATTTGACGAGGGTTCGCTAGCCGGCATCGGGCTGTGCCGCGCTGAGACCGACGGACGCTGCAAAGCCTTCCGCCGTGGATCGGGCATTGTTTGCCTAGTTGCTTGGGAGCAATGAGGAAATCGAAATCTCACTGGAGCGTCGATGTTGACTGCCCACTGCCTACTGCCTACTGCCCTCCTCCCCCGGGGCGTAATAGCCGCGGCGGGCATAGACTGTGTACTTTTCGGCATTCGGGGCGTCGTTGACATGAATCTCGATTTCACGGAAGGCGCCATCGTGACGCCGGTTGTTGCTGTAGTAGCCCAGGCTATAGCGCTGCTTTAAGCGGGAGATCACGGTGTCCATGGCGGAGCGGATGGAGTTGAGGTTCCTGGCGTCGATGATTTCACCTCCGGTCTCGTGGGCCATCTTGGGGACCGAAACATCCCGAAAGGAAACTTCCTCTAAGATGGGAGGAATCACATACATCGAGTGAGGGTGAGAGCCTTCCGGTACCTGGATACTGTAAATGACCTCCTCGGATGCGAGCGCTTGGCGAATGACCCGCCTTTCATCGCAGTATCCTTTTTCCGTATTTTCGTTGTCGGAGACTAGGATGATGGCCTGACGGCGGCCCGGAGCGGCGCGGGCGAGATAAAGTGCCGCTTCGTAAAGGGCGTCGGGAATTACCGTACCGCCGCCGGGGCGAATGGTGGCAATAGCGTCGGCGATGCGTTGGCGATTCTTCGTCAGGCCGACCAGCATTTCCGCGCGTGCGGCGAAGTCGAACAGGGCCACCTGATCGTCGGGCTTGAGAGCCGAGAGCGTCTCGAAGGCGGCATGGTGCAGTTTGCTTAGAACCGGCCCCATGGTCCCGCTGCAATCGAGAACGAGGGCCACGGCCAAGGGGAGTTGGTCGCGCGAAAAATACGCGACCTGCTGCTCGATGCCGTTTTCGAGGACGCCGAAACTCTCGCGCGTCAGATTGTTCACGATGCCGCCGTTCTGGTCGCGGACTGTCGCCTCCACCAGGACCAGATTCACGTCCGCCTTAAGCCTGTAATTGTCCCCTGAAGCTGCGGGAGCGAAAGTCTGGACAGGCGGGGTACCTGCCGCAGGAGGGAGTTGGCTGGGGGCGGGCCGAGACCCGGCAAGCGTTAGAGCCAAAACAGCGACAACTCGAATTGCGACTGCGTTTCTCATCAGTGCCCTACGGCTTTTCCGATGCGCGAGACACGCCATACGTTGCCAGCCTAACCCCCGCCACGCGGGCTTACGTCACTATGGTATCATCCGGCGCCTAAAATCTGACGCGTACCTCCTTTTCCCGCCTTCTCGACTGTTTAGGCATTGCCATTTATAATCGCCGATGGACCTTCCCGGGGGGTGTTATGCGCAGGCGGTTCAGCTCAAGTCGATTTGGGGTGGGTACGATGGCGGCGAAGTCGGCATTCCACGCGTTCGTCCTGATGATGGGGTTCGCCCTTGCGGCTGCGGATGCCTGGTCACAGGCGACCATATTCCGACCCGTCACTGATAATGTAAGCTACAATGTGGGCTCGCAAGTTCGTGTTAAGGTGGTTCTTCATCCTGCGGGCAGTTTTGGTTCGGCTCCTTTTGATATTTCCGCCAACGTCCGCTACGCAGGCGAGCAGAAGTACTTGCAACCTAAGAACATACAGATCGGCCGAGGCATAACGCTCAGCGCCAAGGAATCGGCGACCGAGTATTTTCCCTTGTGGAAGATTCCGGAGGATGCAAGAACCGGACGCTACGAGGTAGTCCTTGCGTTAAGCGGGTCTCCGTCGGTTAGTGAATGCGCAAGCAGTTCCCGTCACCTCTTTTTCCGTTTACCGGAAACTCGTGAAAATCGAGAGAATCCGGCTTGGCAAAGCTTTTTACACACCGGGGGATGCCGTTTCCTGCGCGGTCGATCTCAAGAACCTTTCGGGACATGCGATAGGCGATCTGCGGGTCGAGTTCTCCGACCGGTACTGGCCCTGGACCGCGCAAACCTCGGAACGCGCGGGGGTGGATGTCGAAACGATTGCGCAGGGTCTATCGTTGCCAGCGGGCGGAGAGCAACATCTCGAGTCCGCCCAAGCCGTCGGTTGCCAAAATGCCGCAGCCACCTCCGCCCCAGCCAGAGCAAAGCCCGGAGGCCAAGGCAGCGGCTGCTAAGCGGGCGAAGGAGCCATCGGTCCAGCAGTATGCGGTGGTGGTGTGGGATGGGGCGCGCCGGAACATCTACGACATCGCGTTTAGTTCCGAGGTGTTCGTTCAGCCCGCCGGAGTCACCGAGCCGAAGCCGTATCCCCTGCAATACGTCTATCCGACCCTGGACGCCGTGAACGTCACGAGCTACCGGCACTTCTATCCCGCCGGCATGGACACAGGGGCTATTCAAATCGACCACGAGCACACGATGTACCCGTCAGGCAGCGAGGCGACCGTGCGGTTTTCTGTGCGCAACCCTACGAGCCAGCCCTGGCGCGGGGTGAGCGTTCGGGCTCGCTTGCTCGACTCCAAAGGAAAGGAGCTTGCCGCCAGGCAGATTGCTACAGGGGTCAACCTCGACCCAACGAGCGCGGCACTTCCTGAGGAGACCGCGTTCGCACTCCCGTCGGGTCAGAGCGGGATTTTCAGGGCGCAGGTGGAAGTGAACGACACATCTGGCGGCACGCTGGCAACGAACGTCCTCGAGTTGGCCGCTAACCCTTTGCCGCATTCCATTTTGATCTTTTGCGCACATCAGGACGATGAGGGGGCGCACGCGGGGATGATTCGTGCCGCGGTTGAGAATCACATTCCGATTCACTTCGTTTATTTCACCAGTGGCGATGCGGGTTCGTGCGACCGCTACTACGAGCATTCCTGCGCTCCGGATGAGGCCATGAATTTCGGGGCGCTGCGCATGGACGAGGCGCGCCGGTCCGTGGGTCACCTGGGAGTGCCCAGTGAGAGCATCTTCTTTCTGGGATTGCCTGACGGCGGTTCCGGCCAGATCTGGTATGACCACGTGGAGGCTTCGAATCCTTACCTTTCGGTGCTGCTTGCCAGCGAACATTCGCCTTATGAAGGCGTCGCCGAACCCAATTTGCCCTACACGCGCCAGGCGGTGGTCGAGGCGGCCAAGCGATTCATCCGCGAGTTCCATCCTGAGGTCATTTATACGGGACATCCTGACGAGCGCCACGTGGACCACCGCACCAACAACTGGTTTGTGGTGAAGGCGCTCCAGGAATTGCTCCGGGAAGGTGCTGTCCGGCCCGACCTTACCTTGCTCACTGACCAGGTGTACGGCCCGGGGCCGCAGGCCCACGCCCCGTACAAGTATCAGAAAAACGTCCTGAGCGTTTCCCCCGATGCCATGGCTCTTGCCCAGGAAGCACAGTGGTTTTACCAATCGCAGGGCGGCGACCGCGCGCTAGGACAGCTTCGCACCTTCGACAAGTTGCGGCGCGAGGAGGTCCACTGGCAGATTCTGGATTGGAAGGATCATGAAGGGTGGAATGAGAAGCAATGAAAGTCGTCAGTCGTCAGTGGTCAGTCGCCACTTCGCTGTTTTTCGATGCGCTGCGGGAGTATCGGAGGGCTGAGAACTGGTAATTGTCGACTGATAACTGATGACTGACTACTGAATTTGAGAACTTGAATGACTGAAAACGACGGGTCCCATAAACTAGAGAGCGTGGCGGCTGAAAAACCTGGACCGGAAGAACAGTTTCCCAGCGAGCCATTTCTTTGTCCGGCCTGCGGGCAGTTATTGGCCCCCTCTTGCCGAGTCTGCGTTGCCTGCCATCACGCGATCGACCCCGCCGAGATCGGGAAAGAAAAGCCTGCCACAGTCGTTGCGGTCGTGCCGCCGCAAGCCCAGGCGCCAGTCCGGTTCCCTTGGCCGCTGTTCCTATCGTTTTTCCTGGCCGTTATGGCCGGGGGAATCCTTGCGGAGTCCTTCATAGGTCCCGCGAAGACGCAGATCTTAGTTGGGACCCTTCAGCTGATTTTGGCTATCTGGGTTTCAGTCGACGCCTACTCGAAACGAGTACCCCATCCCCTGAGATGGGGGCTGGGTACGATGTTACCAACTTGGTTGATCATTCTCCCCTGGTACCTGGTTCGCAGGCGTCGGCCTGAGGCGCCGTGCCCATTCGTCGAGGCGCGAGTCAAACCCACAACCTTGGCAGCACTTTTTATCCTGCTGGCCGTCCTGATCTACGTGATGCTCAAATATGCCCCGCCGGTGTGAGGCATCTGGCCTACTTGTCAGATGCTCCAAATTTCGAGGCCGGGGAAAGCCGCACGATAGAGGCGGTCGTCAAGAGTGAGGAGAGCATGGGCTTTTTGCAGGGCGTGAGCGCCAATCACGAAATCGGCAAGGATGCGGCGCGGCCCCACCACGCCGTGCCTTCTGCGGCGGGCGGCATAAGTTTGGAAGGCTTGCCCCGCGGTACGCCAGACTCCCTCACCTAGATTCCAGTCAATTTCGATGCCGACCTCCCGGAAGAACGTGTTGACGAAAGCCTCGTCTCTACCTGGACATGCCATGAGCTCAGCGAAGACTGGAGCGGCAACAACCAAGCCGCCGCGCGCCAGCGCTGCATCCAGTGCGCTTTGGGCTGCCAAGTTGAGTGTGGGGTCGCGGTCCCAGAGAGACACGATGACGTTCGTGTCGATCGCGGTGGTCATTGGCCATCGTAATTGTCGAACCCACTGGCGGACTGCCTTGCGGCCGGACGGCACGCCCGGATTTCCAATTCCGCGGTACTTTTCAAACGGGCTCTTGGCTCTCACCGGGCGGACATGAACTCCCTTACTGTCGCTCTCGAACAGTAACTGGTCGCCGGGACCTACACCTAAGGCACGGCGCACATCTCGCGGCACGGTGATCTGACCTTTGCTTGTGATACGAGCTTGTTTCTGCACGGCAATACTCCAGTTCCTTACTTTACCACATCTCTCCTTACTTTTGCGAACGCCTCCCGGATTGGTTCTCTGGATGAGTGGCTTTTGGGCCGCCGATTGGTTCGGAAGCGCCTAAGTGAACAATTCAGGGAACACTTTCCGATAGATAGCCATGCCGAGGGCGGCATTCATACCGATCTCTTCCAGGGCCTTGATTTCTTCATCCGTGGTGATGCCGCCGGCGGCGGTAACGGGCAACTGAGTAGCAGCCCGCAAGCTTTTAAACCACGCCAGATTGGTTCCCTGAAGTTTGCCCTCGGCATCAATGTAAGTGCAGAGGAATTCTGAGCAGTAGGGCTCGAGTTGCACCAACGCTTGAGCAGAATTGAGCGGCAGTGTTTCCCGCCAGCCGCGTATCGCAACGCGATCGCCGAGGCAATCCACCGCAATCATCAACTTCTCGCGAGGGACGGCGGCCAGAAGATTTTCAAGGAACTCGGAGTTGATCCCGTCGGAGGTAAACGCGCTGCTTCCCACAATAACTTTGAGCGCGCCACCCGCGACCACTTGCACGGCCTTTTCCACCGTGCGGATTCCTCCCCCCACACGGCAGGGCTTTCGCCGGCAGAGTTCGCGGATAATCTCGCTGTGGTCTCCTCGACCGAGCGCCCCATCAAGGTCGATGACCTGGATTTGAGGATAGTCGGCGAACTTGGCGAGCACCGCCAGCGGGTCGGGCAACTCCAGGAACTTCTCCCGCCCCTGGATGAGTTGGACGACCTTACCGCCCATCAAGTCGATGCAGGGAATGATCATGGTCGAAACAAGTTAACAGTCGACAGTTGACAGTTCACAGTCGAAAGCTGACAGGTCTTTAACTGTCGACTGTCAACTGTACTTGACTTTTCTACAGCCGCACCGGCACGCCCTGCGCTTGCAGGTACTCCTTGAGGCTGCGCAGCGTGTGCGTCTCGAAGTGGAAAATCGAAGCGGCCAGGGCAGCATCCGCATGGCCTTGCAAGAAAACCTCCGCAAAATGTTCCAGGCCGCCCGCGCCGCCGGAAGCGATCACGGGAATATGGAGCGCTTCGGCAATGGTCTTCGTCAGCTCGCAATCGAAGCCTGCCTGCGTGCCATCCGCGTCCATCGAAGTCAAGAGGATTTCGCCCGCCCCGCGCGATTCGACCTCGCGAGCCCAGGCTACCGCGTCCAGGTCGATGGGTTTGGTTCCGCCGTAGGTTGAAACTGTCCAGCGTGAGGTAGGGGCGCCCCTTGTGGGTGCCCCTACGCTGCGCCGCGCATCAATGGCTACCACGAGGGCTTGCCTTCCGAAGTGCTCGGCGATCTGGTTCACAATTTCGGGAGATTCCACCGCCGCGGTGTTCACAGCCACCTTATCGGCTCCGGCGGAGAGCAGGCGCTGTGCATCTTCCAGAGCCCGCACACCTCCACCCACTGTCAACGGGATGAAGAGCCGGCGAGCGACCCGGTGCACCGTTTCCATCAGCGTGGCACGGCCTTCGCGAGACGCCGAGATATCCAGCAGCACCAGTTCATCCGCGCCCTCGCGGTTATAGGCCTCGGCCAGGTCGCCCGGGTCTCCGGCGTCTCGAAGATTCAGAAACTGGATGCCTTTGACGACCCGGCCGTTCTTGCAATCGAGGCAAGGAATTATGCGTTTTGCGAACATAAGGAATTGTCCATTGTCCGTGGTCCGTCGTTCTCTGCAACGGACTACTGACCACAGACAACGGACAGGCACTTCACAAGGTTAAGAAATTTTCCAAGACCCTCAGTCCTACGTCGCCCGACTTTTCGGGGTGAAACTGCACCGCCCAGATGTTGCGCATCTCAAGTCCTGCGGCGAAAGTCTGGCCGTATTGAGTCACCGCGGAACTCTCTTGGGTCGCCGGGCCGTAATACGAATGGCAGAAATACACGAAACTGCCATCCGCAACTCCTCGAAAGAGTCCGCCCTGGCTGCTAATGTCCAATTGGCTCCAGCCCACGTGCGGAACTTTGAAGACGCCTTGGAATCGAGTCACGCGGCCAGGGAGCAAGGCCAGTCCGGAAACCTCCGGGGCCTCCTCGCTGGCTTCGTAGAGCGCTTGGAGGCCCAGACAGATGCCCAGGAAGGGTGTGCCGGCGGCCAGCGATTCGCGCAAGGGTGTCAGAAGGCGGCGTTCCTCGAGGGCGCGCATCATGGTTCCGAAGTGGCCCTGGCCGGGGAATATGATTTTCTCGGCGGCGCGCAAGGATTCAGGCTTGTCCACCACCTCGGCTGAATGTCCCAGGTGGTCGATGGCCTTGAGCACAGAGCCCACATTGCCGGCGCTATAGTCGAGTAGAGCGATCACAGCAACCCCTTGGTGCTGGGAAGTTGGGCCTTCAGCCGCGCGTCGCGCGCACAGGCATAGCGCAAGGCGCGCGCCCAGGCTTTGAACAAAGCCTCGACGCCATGATGGCTGGAGCGCCCGTAGGCGAGTTTCAGGTGCAGGTTGGCGGCTGCGCTGGTGGTAAATCCGTGGAAGAAGTCTTCCAAGCAGTTCCACTTGCAGGTCGCCGACGAGTTTTGCCTTAATCGGTGCATTGAGCACCAGATAAGGCCGCCCGCTCAAGTCGATGGCGGCGATGGCCAAGGTTTCATCCATCGGCATCAAGAAGTAGCCGGCGCGATTGATGCCTTTCTTCGCCCCCAACGCCTCGCGCAGTACCTGCCCCAACACAATGCCAATATCCTCGACGGTATGGTGCTGGTCAACGTCGAGATCGCCCCTCGCCACAACCTCGAGATCGAATCCGCCATGCCGGGCGAACAGCTCCAGCATGTGGTCGAGAAAGCGGATGCCGGTGGAAACTTTGTATCGCCCGCGCCCGTCCAGATTCAGCCGGATGCGGATGTCAGTTTCTGCGGTCTTGCGGTGAATGCTCGCTTGGCGCGCCCTCATGCGAACCATCCTGTCTGGGAGTCGGTAACAGACTTCCGCCAGGCTTTTTCCCCTTTCCGAGTCTCGATCAATTTCTCGTGCCTTTCAAGTCCTTCCAGCAAGCGGCGCGTCTGAGCACCGGAGCCGATGGTGAAGCGCAAGTAACCCTGCAGATTCGGGTCGTAGCTCCAGTCGCGCACTAGAATCCCCTCCGCGCGCAGGAGTTGGGCGATCTCCGGCGCCCGTTCTCCCACGCGGGTCAGAATGAAATTCGCAGAACTGGGGACGTAAGGAATCCCCCGCGATTCGAGCCACCGATAGACGCGCGCGCGGTTGAGCGTGAACTTGTGCCACGAATTTCTTCACATGCTCTTCGTGGCGGATGGCAACCGAGGCGGCGGCGAGCGCCAGCGAATTCACCTGGAAAGGATTCTGAGCCCGATGCAGGAGTTCCACAAGCTCCGGGTTGCCGAAGATAAAGCCCATACGTAGCGCCGCCAATCCAAACGCTTTCGAGAACGTCCTGGATACTAATAGATTCTCATACTTTCTGATCCAGGGCAGAACCGTGTGGCCGGAATAGTCGAAATACGCCTCGTCGACCAGGATCAGAACGTCCGGCGCGGATTCCAGGATCGTCCGTAGTTCAGGCTTGGAAATCTCCGTCCCCGTAGGATTATTGGGGCTGCCGAGAGCGATCCAGCGCGTCTTCTTGTTGATTGCTGCCACGACGGTACCCACCGGCAGGTGGAAGCGCTCATCGTAGCGAACGCGCTCGACGGCGCCGCCCGCCACTTTGTGAAAGAATTCGTAAACCGGGAAAGTTGGAGCGGGCACCAGAAGTACATCTCCGGGGTCGACAAAGGCGTCGCAGATCGCCTTGATTGCGTCATCGGTGCCGTTGGTGAGTAGCATTTCTTCCGGCTTGAGGCCGAAATATTCGGCCAAGGTCTGCCGACTCTGGCCGTATTCCGGGTAGCGCGTGAGCATTTCCGGCGTCAACGCGCGCCGCAGGGCACGAACGACTTCCGGCGCACATCCCACCGTGTTCTCGTTGAAGTCCAGGCGCAGTTTCCCCGCCCGCCCCTCCATTGGGGGACGGTACTTCTTCAATTGCTCGACTGCTTTGCGAGGTCGGATCATAAGAAATGATCATCGGTTGTCATCGTGAGCGAAGCGAAGGATCTGCATTGCGCCGTTCCAAAACCGAACTGCAGATCCTTCGCTTCGCTCAGGATGACAAGCTTCAGACTTTTCCCCTCTCTAGAGAAGGAGGTGAGTCTTTAAACCTAGCCTGAACTGACTCTGCGTGCGCTATCAGGCCTTCCGCGTCCGCCAGCGTCACAATTGACGGGCGGAGGCGCGACAGGCCCGCACGCGTAATCTTCTGGACCGAAATGCATTTGAGAAAGTCTGCCGCGCTCAAGCCGCCCCGCACGTGCGCCGCCCCGGCAGTGGGCAGAATGTGATTGGTGCCGGAAGCATAATCTCCCGCGGCTACAGGGCTATAGCTGCCCAGAAAGATCGAACCGGCAGATCGGATCTCTTCCAGCAAATCCTCAGCATCCCCGAGAAGGGTAAGATGCTCCGGAGCCAAACGGTTGACGAACTCGGCGGCCTCAGCCAGACTCCGGGTGAGGACGATGCAGCCATGATTAACCAGCGATTTCCGCGCGACCGGCAGGGAAAGCTCGGCAACGAGTTGGGCCGCGCAGGTTTGTACGCGCCGAGCCAATCTCAGCGAAGGGGTGATGAGCATCGCCACCGCGTCTGGATCGTGCTCTGCCTGGGCCACGAGATCAGCTGCGATCCATCGGGGTTCACCCTCAGCGCCTACGATCACCAGTTCGGAGGGGCCGGCGACGAAGTCAATTCCGCATTCGCCGGCCACTAGCTTTTTGGCGGCGGCGACGTATCGGTTCCCAGGGCCGACGATCTTCTCAACACGCGGAACGCTCTCGGTCCCGTAAGCGAATGCCGCGACCGCCTGGGCTCCACCAAGCCGGTAGATTGCGGTTACCCCCAGCATTGAGGCAGCCAGCAGTACGGCGGGGGCGGGCTTGGGTGAAGTGATCAGGATCTCCCGCACGCCCGCGACCTGGGCGGGGATGACGCTCATCAGGACGGTCGAGGGTAGCGGGAAGCGCCCCCCCGGGACATAGCACGCTACGCGTTCGAGGGGGCGAAGCACCTGGCGGACGTGAACGCCTCGAACCGGTTGAACCTGCCAGGAGCGCGGAAGTTGCCGGCGGGCTACAGCGCGGATGTTTTTCGCTGCCGCCGATAAGGCCTCGGCCAGGGCCGGCGGGATTTCGCTGGAAACACGGTCCAACTCATCGCGACTCACCGTCATACCGGTCTTCCTCAGGTCGACGCCATCAAAGCGGCGTGAATAGCGAATCAGGGCCTTGTCGCCATGGCGGCGAACATCGTCAAGAATACGCCGTGCCACCTTCTCGGCGTCGCTCAGGTTTGCCGTGCGCGCGCGGAACAGGCGGCTGACGGCTTGTTTATCGTCGCTGTGAATGAAGTCGAGCATAGTGTATTGCCGATTGGTGATCGTCGATTGCCGATTAAAGAAGCGTCGCCGCGAATTGTCCCGCCATCAATCGGCAATCGACAATCCTTAATCCGCAAGCTATAGCACGATCTTATTCAACGGATATTCTACAATGCCCTGCGCCCGAGCGGCTTTGAGACGGGGAATGATCTCGCGCACCGTCTTCTCCTCGATAACGGTATTGACCGCGACCCACTCCGGATCACTGAGTTGTGAAATCGTCGGCCGTTTAAGAGCGGGGAGGACCGATAGCACTTTCTCCAGATCCTGCCGCAGGACGTTCAGCATCAGCCCTACTTTGCCCGCGGCCTCAATCGCCCCTTTCAGCAGCATAACCAGCATTTCAATCTTGGCTCGTTTCCAGGGATCATCCCAAGCAGTGTGATTGGCGATGAACTTGGTATTCGATTCCAACACTGTCTCCAGAATGCGAAGGCCGTTGGCGCGCAGGGAGGAGCCCGTTTCCGTAACCTCTACGATGGCGTCGGCCAGGACGGGGGGTTTGACCTCCGTGGCCCCCCAGGAGAATTCCACTTTGGCGTTCACTCCGTTTTCTTCGAGGTATCGCCTGGTCACACCCACAAGTTCCGTAGCAACGACTTTCCCTTCCAAGTCCTTTACGGATTGAAAGGGCGATTTCTCCGGCGCCGCCAGCACCCAGCGAACCTTCCCAAAGGTCTGCTTGGCGTAGATCAGGTCCGCGACTTCCACCACCGTGGCCTGGTTTTCGAGAATCCAATCTTTGCCGGTGAGCCCGCCGTCGAGGACTCCGTCTTCCACGTAGCGCGCCATTTCCTGGGCGCGGATCAACATGCACTCGATCTCGTCGTCGTCGATGGCGGGAAAATAAGAGCGTGGATTAATCGTGATTTCGTAGCCCGCACGGCGAAAAAGTTGGAGCGAGGCCTCCTGGAGGCTTCCCTTGGGCAAGCCCAGCTTTAGGCGATTCATGTTTGACTCCCCTGATTTCCGTCACCGTACACTTTGGCCGGGTCAAATTCCCTTTCCAGAAAGATTTCCTCTCCGGAAGCGCTAAGTTTGCGGAAGAAGCAGGACCGATAGCCCATGTGGCAACAGCCGGGACCTGTCAGGTCCGCCTGGATCAGCAAGGCATCCTGGTCGCAGTCCACGCGGATTTCACGGACGTGCAGGTAGTGGCCTGAAACCTCACCCTTCGTCCAGAGTTTCTGCCGGCTGCGGCTGAAGAAAGTCACATAGCCGGACTCCAGCGTCTTCTGCAGCGCCTCGTCATTCATGTAACCTAACATCAGCACTTTTCCGCTATGCCTATCCTGGACAATTGTGGGAATTAAGCCATCTTGATATTTCAGGTCCATCTATCGCCGCTCCTCATCCTCAAAAAATAAAAGGCCCGCTGACCTCACTGGCCAGCGGGCCGTCTTTTTTCCAATGCATCGGAAACTAGTAATTCGCCCACTGACACGCTACCCTTTGGGACGAATGGTGATAGAAATGTAGCAGCGGGCGTAGCATCAAACGACAGGTTACATCCCGGCAGGGAAATCTGTCAATGCGAATTCAGAGCGTCGCCTGCGCGGTACGGCCGCCTAAGCGCGGCCGTAAGGTCCACCTGTATCCCAACTATGCGGCGCACTTCACGGCCGCGAGGCCCAGGAATTCAGCAGCATCGCCCAGTTCTTCCTCGATGCGCAGCAACTGGTTGTACTTGGCAATGCGGTCGCTGCGGCTGGCCGAACCGGTCTTAATCTGGCCGGTGCCAAGGCCCACCACGAAATCTGCGATGAAAGCGTCCTCGGTTTCACCCGAGCGGTGCGAAACCACCGAAGTGTAGCCGTGGCGACGGCCCAGTTCGATCGCGCGTATGGTTTCAGTAACGGTGCCGATCTGGTTGAGCTTAATCAGGATGGAATTGGCCGTGCCTGTCCTCGATGCCGCGTTGCAGCCGCTCGGTGTTGGTGACAAAGAGGTCATCGCCGACGATTTGGATCTTGTCACCGAGTTCGTCGGTCATGGCCTTCCAGCCTTCCCAGTCATCCTGGGCCAGGCCGTCTTCGATGCTGATGATCGGATACTGGCGCACCCAGTCCGCGTATATCTTGATCATGTCGTCGGAAGACTTTTGCGATTTGTCCGACTTGAAGAATACATACTTGCCGTCCTGGTACATCTCGCTGGCGGCGGGATCGAGCGCCAGGCAGATGTCGTGACCGGCCGAATAACCCGCTGCTTCAATGGCCTCCAGCAGGACTTCCACGGCTTCGACGTTGGACTTCAGGCTGGGCGCAAAGCCGCCCTCATCGCCCACTGAAGTGTTGTAACCGCGCTCCTTCAGGACTTTCTTCAACGTGTGGAAAGTCTCGGCGCCCATGCGCAGCGCTTGGGCAAAGTTCTCGGCGCCCACCGGCATGATCATGAATTCCTGGAAATCCACGGTATTATCCGCGTGCACACCGCCGTTGAGCACATTCATCATGGGGACGGGAAGTATGCGGGCCTGAAGTCCGCCCAAATATCGATAGAGCGGCATGCGCGCTGATTGGGCTGCGGCGCGGCACACTGCCATGGAGACTGCAAGTATGGCATTCGCGCCCAACCCGCCCTTGTTCGGCGTTCCGTCCAGGCGGATCATGTGGTCATCAATCCCCGCCTGGTCGTTTGCTTCCTGCCCCCCGAGTTCGCGCGCCAGCACGGTATTGACATTCTCGACCGCTTGCAAAACGCCCTTGCCCAGGTAGCGCTTCTTATCCCCATCGCGTAGTTCCACGGCTTCGTGCTCGCCGGTGGATGCCCCTGAAGGCACCGCCGCCCGCCCGAAGGAGCCGTCGCGAAGGACGACATCCGCCTCGACGGTGGGGTTTCCCCGCGAGTCGAGTATTTCTCTTGCTTGGATTAGATCGATGTTGGCCATTAAATTGATCCTTTAAGTGAATTTCGAAACTTGCGATTCTAACACAGGACGCGTTTCCAGGTCGGCCAAAGGTGATGGGCAAGTGGGCAGATGGGCAGATCGGCAGATAGGCAGATGGGACCCGGTTGGCCGGACCACCCCTCACCCGGCCCGCCCCGGCTGAAGAAAGCGCCGGGTGCGGTCCACCCTCTCCCCCAAGGGCGAGAGGGCATTGTCAAGGATCATGCTGATCCGAAAAAAAGTTTGTTGGGCTTTCCTGAGAAGTAAGTCCGACTGCTTACAGGGTGTCGTCCAGTGCCTGCCGCTGCTTGGCTATTTGCCGACCTGCCTACCTGCCGATCTGCCTACGTGCCTACCTGCCCACCGCCCACTTCCTCCGCCCGCCTGCGATCTTCAAACATGCTTTGTTCTGGAACGACGACGACAATCCCGCCTTCTGTGACGTGATATTTCTTTCGGTCCGCCTCGAGGTCATATCCGATTTCAGTATGTTCCGGGATACGCACGGCCCGGTCGATGATTGCGCGACGGATGCGCGAGTAGCGGCCGACACTGACGTGAGAAAAAACGATAGAGTTCTCAACTTCGCTGTAGCTATTGATGCGCACGTCGTGGGAAAGAACCGAGTTCGTGACTCGCCCCCCTGAGACGATGCAACCCATCGAGACCATTGAGTCCAGTGCGATCCCCATGCGACGCCCCTCCTGCGCGAACACGAACTTGGCCGGCGGGTACTGTTGCTGATAGGTACGGATCGGCCAGTGGGAGTCATAGAGGTTGAAGACAGGGGTCACGGAGACCAGGTCCATGTTGGCCTCGTAATAGGCCTCGACGGTTCCGATATCCCGCCAGTACTTGGCCTCTTTCTGGTTTTCGTCTCGGAAGTCGTAAGAGTAAACCTGTTTTGACTCGATAAGCCTCGGAATCACATTTTTCCCGAAGTCGTGGCTCGAGTTGGGATCGGCGGCGTCAGACACCAGTGCCTCGATCAGAAGTTCACGGTTAAAGCAGTAAATACCCATGGAGACGTTCGACTTATCAGGATCGTGAACAGACGGCTTGGGGTTGGCGGGTTTTTCCTCCCACCCAACGATGCGGTTCTTCTCGTCCACTTCCACAATCCCGAACTGGGAGGCCACTGAGCGGTCGAACTCGATTGTGCCGATTGTTACGTCAGCTCCGGACCGGATGTGCTGCTCGAGCATCAACTGGTAATTCATTTTGTAAACATGGTCGCCGGAGAGGATTAAGACATACTTGCACGGTTCGCTCCCGAGTGAGTAGAGGTTCTGGTAAGCGGCGTCGGCGGTGCCTTGATACCAATGTTCTCCCACACGCCTCATGGGCGGCAGCACCTGTAGGAACTCGCCCAGTTCGTCGGAGAAAATACTCCAGGCCTCGCGCAGGTGGCGATTCAGGGAAAGTGCCTTGTACTGGGTAACCACGAAAATCCGCCGCAGGCCGGAATTAATGCAGTTCGACAGGGTAATGTCCACAATCCGGTACATCCCGCCGAAGGGCACGGCGGGCTTGGCACGATCCCGCGTCAGCGGATAAAGGCGCTCGCCTTGTCCGCCCGCCAGAAGGCACACCACCGTGTCGCGATCCATGAGTTGTTCCCCCTCCTTCAGACTGTCACCGATTGCAAATACCGAAGCACTGGTCGACCGGGCGCCGCTGAATTAACCTAAGAAATAATATTATATCAAACAGTCTGTCCCCGACGAGACGGGAACATTGAGCCGATGTAGCCTTGGTCGCTGTTGGTGACCACTGGGGTTGTTCCAACCTACGCTCGTCACTAAGTTTCAGCATCGCCTTCCTGAGTGACGATGTGGAGATCCACGGCTGGGGAGTGGCGCAGGAAGCGGTTGAGCGCCGAAAGGTAGAGATACCTGCGCAAGCCCCTGGTGGCGGAATGTCCAAAGACCACTTGGGTGATTCGTCTTTCCTTTACAAACTCTGCGACCGCATCACTGACGCGAGCGCCGTGCAGGTGCTCCACCTTGGCTTCCAGTTCTTCCGCAAAACGAATGTTGGCCGCCAGGCCACGCTGTTTGTCATCGCTGGTGTCCGTGGAGGTCTCGACGTAGACCACGTAAAGTTCGCCGCCTACCGCGCGGGCTATACGTGCTCCCCGGGCGATGAGGTACTGTGAGTTGGGATGCGGACTAATGGAGACCGCAATGCGCTCCCGCACTCCCCAGTTCCGGCTGATTTGCTTGGTGGTGAGGTAGGAACCAAGGTCACGGTCGACCTCCTCCGCGACTTGACGAAGCGCCAGTTCGCGCAGGGCGATCAAGTTTCCGGACCTGAAAAAGTTTCCCAGAGCCCTCTCAATGGTTTCGAGCGGGTAGATGTCTCCCCGGCGCATCCGGTTTTGCAGCGCTTCGGGAGTCAGGTCGACCATAACCACTTCGGCAGCACGCTTCAGCACCCAGTCCGGAACAGTCTCCCGAACCGGAATTCCGGTAACGGACTGGACCAGCGGGGCGAGGCTTTCCATGTGCTGAATGTTCATGGTGGAGAGCACATCGATCTTCGCGGCCAGGAGTTCCATGACGTCTTCGTAACGTTTCCGGTGCTTGCTTCCCTCAATGTTGCTGTGGGCCAACTCGTCGACCAGGGCGACTCCCGGATGCCGGGCCAGAATTGCGTCCACGTCCATCTCTTCGAACGTCACGCCTTTGTAATCGAGTTGGCGCCGAGGAATCTTCTCGAGAAGCGCGGCCAGCTCTTCGATGGGCTTTCGTCCGTGTGTTTCCACAAATCCGATAACCACATCCTGCTCCCGACGGCGGCGCCTGCCGGCCTCGCTCAGCATCGTGAAGGTCTTACCTACTCCCGGAGCGTAGCCAAGAAACACTTTTAACATGCCTTCCTTCTGTTGGGGAGGCGCGATCTTCTCAAGCCATTGGTCGGGACTATTACTCATTCAATCATCCGTGCGTGCAGGCTTTGCTTGGACACTGGAAGCCTGACTAAATTACAGGCGATATCCGCTATAATACCATCAGTGTTGAATCTTTCCCGATGGCAAATCCCGCATTACGCGGCCGCCGCCGGCATGGTAGTGGCCATCGTTCTCGTCTTCCGCCGCGTGCCGCCCGTCAACGCCACAAGCGTGGCCCTTATCCTGTTACTCGCGATCCTCTACGTCTCTGCTTTCTGGGGTCTTGGGGTTTCCATTTTCATGTCGCTCCTTGCCACGCTCTTTTTTAATTACTGCTTTCTGCCTCCCGTCGGTACCTTGACCATCGCCGATCCTCAGAACTGGGTTGCACTCTGCGCCTTCCTGGTGACGGCAATCACCGCCAGCCGCCTTTCAGAGCAAGCGCGGCGTCGGGCCCGCGATGCCAACCGGCGCCGCCAGGAACTTGAACGCCTCTACGCTTTCACGCAACAAATGCTAGTGGCAGGCAGCGTGGTCGAATTGCTGAACGTCATTCCCCGTCACATTGTGGAGTCGTTTGGAGTCCAGGATGCAGCTCTGTACCTCGCCAACCGGGACGCCGTCTACCGTTCGGGGGGCGGTCTTCGCGAGTTGGACGCAGATCAGCTTAAGGCTATCATGGCGCGGGGAGAACCCGTCGTGGACGCAGAGCGGCGAGTTTGTTATGTGCCGGTTCGAATGGGAGTGCGCTCAGTGGGGAGTCTAGGCCTTTCCGGCGTGGTTTTGGGGCGCGAGACGTTGGAAGCTCTCGGGACGGTCATCGCCATCGCGGTCGAGCGGGTCAGCGCCATCGAAGCTTTGGGCAAAGCCGAAGCTGCGCGGCAAGAGGAGCGCCTGCGCTCGGCGCTCCTGGACTCCGTCACCCACGAGCTTCGAACCCCCCTCACAGCGATCAAGGCTTCAGTGACCAGCCTTCTGACCCAGTCCGAGCTGAGTGAGGCGCAGCGGCAGGAGCTCTTCTCCGTAATTAACGAAGAGAGCGACCACTTGAATCACCTGATCGAGGAAGCCATTGAGATGGCCCGCCTGGATGCCGGCGAGATCGAGCTCGAGATCGAACCTCACCCAATTCGCGAGGTGGTGGAGGCGGCCATCGAGGATTCGAAAAACGCTCTCGCAAATCATAGCGTCGAAATCCGGCTGCCGGAGGGCTTGCCCCTGGTGCCAATGGATCCCGTGCGCATCCGGGAGGTTCTTATGCAACTTCTCGACAACGCGGTGAAGTATTCTCCAGCAGGAAGCCCGATCGTCATCAGCAGCGAAGCTTCCGGCCGGTTTCTCGCCACCAGCGTGGCGGATCGTGGAGCGGGAATTGACGGCTTCGAGCAGGCCCTTGTCTTCGACAAGTTCTATCGTGGCAGGGAACACCGTTACCGAGTTCAGGGCACCGGAATGGGGCTCGCCATCTGCAAGGCGATTGTGGAGGCCCACGGCGGGAGCATGGGGGTCACCAGTCAAGTTGGAAGCGGCTCGGTATTCTTTTTCAACTTGCCGCTGTCTCCGGAAAGGGCGACGGGGCGATGAGTGCGGGCAGGGTTTTAGTCCTCGATGACGAGGCGCAGATTCGCCGCGTGCTGCGGACCAGCCTGGTGGCGAGCGGCTTCGTCGTGCGCGAAGCCCGCCGAGGCGAAGAGGCCCTCGAGATGATCAGGGAAGAAAAGCCGGACCTGCTGATTATTGACATTAACCTGCCGGGTATGAGTGGTTTCGAAGTCTGCCACGAAATACGGGAGTTTTGCGATGCCCCCATCATCATGCTCTCCGTGCGCAACAATGAACGAGACAAGGTGAGGGCGCTCGACTCCGGTGCTGACGATTATGTGGTCAAGCCCTTTGGCATCCAGGAACTCCTGGCGCGCATTCGAGCCAATTTGCGCCGCCACGCACCCGGCGCCGACGATCTGCCGGCGACCTTCGAGACCCGGGAACTCACCATCGACTTTGCCGCGCGAAAAGTGATCGCACGTGGCCATCAGGCGCGACTCACACCCAAGGAATTCGAGCTCCTCCATTACCTCGTGAGCCACTCCAACAAGGCGCTTCCGCATCGCGAACTGCTGCAAGCCGTCTGGGGGCCCGACTACGGAGATCAGGTGGAATACCTGCGCGTCTTTATCAACCAATTACGCAAGAAGATCGAGCCTCAACCTTCCAAGCCCCGCTACCTCGTGACCGAACCCTGGGTGGGCTACCGCTTTTCAACGCCGGAAGAAACGTCGTAGAGAGTCATCTATGCGCCGCCAAGGAAACAACCACCTGGCCGCTTGCGCCATGCGGGTCGAAGAATCGCAGGGCCGCCGCTATTCCGAGCCTTCCCATCCCTTCCGCAATGACTATGAGCGGGACCGCGACCGCATCCTTCACTCGCGCGCCTTCCGCCGGCTTGAGAATAAAACCCAGGTTTTCACCCGGCGCTACTCCGACCATTTCCGTACGCGATTGACCCACACTCTGGAAGTGGCGCAGATCAGCCGAACGGCAGCGAAGGCGCTGCGGCTGAACACTGATTTGGTAGAGGCCCTGGCGCTGGCGCACGATGTGGGCCATCCGCCCTTCGGCCACGCCGGGGAGGCCGAACTTAACCGCCTGATGAGGGGTTACCAAGAAAGTTTTGACCATAACCTCCACGCGCTGCGCATTGTTGAGCATTTTGAGCAGAAATACGTGAGGTTTCCCGGGCTGAATCTCACGTTCGAGGTGCGCGAAGGAATCATCAAGCACTCAAGGGATTACGATCCCGCGCATTACCCGGAACTCACAGACTACGCCCTGAACGCCCGGCCCCCGCTGGAAGCCCAATTGATCGACCCCGCTGATGAGATTGCTTACAACTGCGCTGACCTTGACGACGGGTACGAGGCGAAACTCCTCACGCTTCCGCTCATCCGCCGGCACGTGCGTCTGTTTGATTCGCTCTATCGGGCCGTCGACCGGAAGTACCCTTCAGCGCGCGAGAAATTGAAGTTCAACGAGGCGTTGAAGGGTGTATTGAACGTTCTCGTAACCGACCTCATCGACTCGACCCGCTCGCGCCTTACGAAGGCAGGCATAGCATCGGTGGCGCAGGTGCGAGCGCATCCCAAGAGGCTGGTAGGATTAGGCCCCCGCCGAGCCCGCGACAACAGGGAACTGAAAGAATTCCTAAACGCCTATCTTTACTCCCATCGTCGAGTTAGATCGGAGCGGCAGGTTATCGCGCGCTGCGTGCGGCGCCTTTTTGGTTACTACCTCGAGCACCCTCGCCGTCTTCCGACCTTCTACGTCGCGCAAAGCCGGCAGGAACCGTTGCATCGCGTCGTTTGCGATTACATTGCCGGTATGACAGACAATTACCTTCTGCTGCAATACCAAAAACACCTGGGGGCGGGAAATTATGAATTGTAAATTCTAAATTATGAACTGCGTGGCCCATCAACTCGCTTTCTATTTGCGTGGGATCAGTTTCAGCCACCTGCCCTATCCGGAGATAAAGAGAACCCTGGCTCGTAAGATTTCATAATTTATAATTTACAATTTATCATATACGTCATTCATAATTCACAATCGACAACATCCATCGTCCTTTAGTCCCCGGCTTCGACCTGAACAAAATGTTTCAGCCGCGGCAGCAGGTGGCGATGCATGGCGTCGGGGCCATAAAACAGGGCATGGATGTAGGTCAACAGGGCGGGCTGAGAAAACCGTTCCGGTGGCTTGCGGTAATTGAAATAACAGAGACGCCCCGCCACAACTTTGTTCGAGTTCTGGTACGAACCTAGCGGCCATGTCGTCTTGAAAAAGCGGAAGCCCGCCCTGGCCAGGACTTTCGGCCACCAGTCACCTGAAGACGCAGTAACTTCGGCGTAAAACCTCCAATTCCACCCGTGCGGCCCTTTCCTTTCCATCTGGAGCACTTTACGCAGAATCCGCAGGCCCAGCCCCCGCCGTCGGAGCGCCGGATCCACGAAGATGTAGCTCCCGAACACAACCTGAAACATGGGGAGGACCAGCGTGCAGGCGCCGCCCACCAGTTGCTTGTCCCAGTAAGCGGCAATCAGATGCACCAGATTAACCCTGGCCGGCGAAGGCTGCACGACCCAGCGCAAAATCTGCGTGCTAACCCTTTCATCGGGATTAAAGCTACGGCTGTAAAGGCGCAAGTAACGGTCGAGTTCGGCTCCATCCGTGTGCTTCAATAACTTGACCTTCAATTTTGGCATATCAATCTCTCCGGGTCGTAGGGGCGGCCCTTGTGGCCGCCCTCTGGCAGATCGAAGGACTGCCTGCGCAACGTCGCAAAGCAACATTGTACTTCTATGCAGGGGACGTGCATTCGCTTTCCTTCCTGGCGCGACTGCGCTATCGTGTGGGGCCGCGCGGCGCGCGCCGGGCGGTGAGTCCGTGCGGCGTTGTATCCGATAATAGGAGGTGTTACGTCGTGTTTTCATTTCCTGGTATTTCTGGCCGGTTTGAACGCAGCAGGCTGCCAATGTTTTATCTACTGGCCCTTCTTGCAGCGCTTTTAGTAAATCCACTCGCCCTTCGGGCAATCGACTGGTCCACGCTCTTCACTGCCCAGGATGTGCGGGACCATTTGTCTACAGATCAGGGGCGAGCAGATGCCCTCGAGTTCTGCCGCAAGCTGGGAATCACCAAGGTTTATATCGAAGCGTTTCGCGGCGGGTACCAACCCGATGCGGACACGCTCAAGACTGCACGGGATTTCTTCCGGCAGGCGGGATTGCGCGTGTCGGGATGCGTTACAACCACAGGAATTGGCAAGGTCTCCACTGGCTGGGATGTGGCGGTGTGCTATACGAACCGTAAGAATCAGGAGAAACTGGCCTCCATCTTCCGGTTTGTTGCCGGGATTTTCGATGAAGTTATAATTGATGATTTCTTTTTCACGGATTGCCAGTGTTCCGAGTGCGCGGCCGCGAAAGGCTCCCTGAGCTGGCCGCAATATCGCGAGAAGCTGATGCTCGAGATGGCAAGGGATCGTGTGCTCGGCCCTGCGCGGCAGGTCAATCCCAAGGTGAAGGTCATTCTAAAATATCCGCAGTGGTACGACAACTTTCAGGCTAGCGGTTACATTGTCGACAAAGAAACGGAACTCTTCGATCGCATCTGGGTAGGCACGGAGTTGCGCGATCCCAACTCCGACGAATGGGGTCATAAGCAGCAATACACCGGTTATTTCATCTACCGCTGGTTCCGCGATATCGGCGGAGAAAAAACCGGCGGCGGCTGGTTCGATCCTTTCGGGACGAATGCGGTGACTTACCTGGATCAGGCGCTCATTACGGTCCTTGCCGGCGCTCCTGAGGCGTTCCTTTTCCACTACGGCTCTTTGGCTTCTTCTCAATACAAGGAGCAGGTGGAAGCTCTGGCCGCGCATCGCACGGAATACGAAGCGTTGAGTAAGCTGGCGGCAAACTGGACGGGGATTCCAGCCTTCAAGCCTGCCTCCAGCGAGCCTGGTGACGAACCGTATCTATTCGACCAGATTGGGATGCTGGCGATCCCCCTTGCTCCCACGGTGCGCTTCCCTGAAAAGGCCCGCGCCGCGCTCTTCACTGTTCATTCGCTCACGGATGTCGACTTCGTTCCGCGGCTGACAAGCTTCTTGGAATCCGGAGGGACTGCACTGGTCAGTGAGGGTTTGGCGCACGCTTTGAACGGTGAGCCTCGCTTACCCTCGGACGCTCCGATCAACCTTCCCAAGAACAAATACTTGCTCAAAGTCCAGGAAGGGAACGGCAGCCTGGTGATCTTCTCGGATTCGCTGCCCCGGCTCACTTACGTGGATTCAAATAATCGGGTTGCTCAAATGTCGGAGGCGCAGCGGGAAGCGCTGGGAGAGTTGCGCAAGATCGTGGGAGAATTCACGGTGACCTCGCCGGATGCGCCCCCGCGCGTTGCCGTCTTCCCGCTGGGAGCGCGCGCCGCCGTGGCGAATTTCACCGAGCTTCCAGTAGCTTGCAGGATAGTTGGTTTGGGTGGAATGGTCAGCAGGCTCCGAAAGGTCTACGCGATAGGCGGAGCGTCCCTGGCGTCTGACGCAAATACGCTGCGCCTCCCGCCTCACGCCGCGATCGTGGTGGAGCAGTAGGCAGGTCGGCAGTGGGCAGGTCGGCAGATCGGCAGGTCGGTAGGTCGGCAGTTGGGAGGGCCATCGTGAATAGCGTCCTCCCAAGCGTGCCCACCTGCCGCCAAGCAATGGCCGTCTCCCATACTTTCGGACGAACACTCGAGATCCTGGCCAGAACATCGAACTTTTTCTCATTGGCAGGCGAGGTAGCCCCAGTCTCGCAGTTAATCTCCCGACCTGCCGACCTGCCCATCTGCCGATCTGCCGATCTGCCCATCTGCCGACCTGCCGATCTGCCGACCTGCCCACCTGCCTAACTGCCTGCGTTCCTCCCCCGCCGCAGCGCTTTCTGCTTCTGTCTCTGTTCCTGCGTTAGGATATGTTCGACTTGCTTCCGAGCGGACTTTCGGATCTCAGCGGCTTTTGCCCGCGCTTCCCCTTGGGACAGCGAATAATTCGCTCGCAGATCTTTAAGCTGTTGCTCACGCGTCTCAAGGATTGGCCTGATCTTGGCCACTTGATCATCGGTTACATTCAGAGTTTCTTTCATCCGTTCCAGTTGATGCTCCACCCGGCCATGGGGCATGCTGGCCTTTTCTGCGGCTGGAGGGGTTGCCGGGGGCTCTTGCCCAGCGAGCCAATGTTGGCTAAGCGCCAGCACGACAATGATGGCGATGAAGAATCGGACCAATAGGATTCGCATTCCTTGACTCCTGGCGCGTTGCTGCGGTGTACTGCCCACTGCCTGCCGCCTACTGTTGATTATCTCGCCTCCACCCTTGCCCGATTTGCCCCGTCATAATACGGGTGGCCAGAAACTGTCCTTGGTTCTCACTTCCCATGGCGAAGATGCGGTCGCCGACTTTGAGATCCTTGAGGGCGATGGGTTGACCGTCTTTGACGAACTGAGTTTGGTCGTTGACTGTGATGGTTCTTTCTCCCTGGCGGGGATTGTTGACCTTGATTTGATTCTTGTCGACAGAGACGATAGCGCCGAAGACTCGTTGTCCAGCGTTTTGAAAGCGTTGCATCTCCTCCGCGGTGATGCGGCGAACGTTTTCGGCCACAAAATCCTTGTTCGCGTTAGCCTGTCCTCGAACAAAGACCTGGTCCCCAGGCTTTAGATCTTCAAGTTGGACGTCTTTTTGTCCCTCTCGATAGTGGGTGTGGTCGTCCACCATGACGGTTTGGGTGGAACCGTCCGTCTTCTTTATCTCGAAGCGGTCTACGCCCACGGAAGTGATTGTTCCTGAAACCGGTCGTCCGGCGAATTGGCGCGGCGGGTTTTGTGGCGGCGTCTTCGCTTCGTCCTGCTGTTGCGGAAACGCAACACTCGTGATAGTAAGAAGAATAAGCCCAAGGGCTAAAGCGAACTGTTTGCGCATAAACCCCTCCTTCACTTTCTGACGTGTGGAACTTCTGCGCGGTTACTGTGCAATCATAACAGGCGGGGGGACGGATTTCGAGACTTCTGGCGCCATGGCAATGTAACCGTGCCCGCTACAAACACGTAATGACTGTGAGAGGGGCGGCGCGGGGCACGAATTTACGCTATAAACTAAAGGCGAACAAGTCCCTACACGAGAGAAGAGGAACAGGGCCGGTTATGGATTTTCCAAGAATAGGAAGCCTCCTCACGGAGCGAGGGCGGAAGAGTCTCTCGTTGGCGACGCTCGTGGTGCTGTTAGCGGGGCTTTGTCCCATGAAACTGGGCGCCCAATCCGGTAATGCCGGGGCCCTCACAGGGCACGTTCACGGGCCCGCTGGAGTTTCCGTCCCCGGCGCCACCGTGGTGCTGACCAATCCCCAGACAGGCGAAAGAAAGGAAACTTGGACGGATGACGCCGGGAATTACGCGTTCAACGGGCTCCCGCCGGGCAACTACAAGTTGGAAGTCTCCCTGGTGGGATTCCACGACGATGTGCGGGAGCCGATTCCAATCAGCGAAGGTAGGGCACTCAAGGTTAACGTTGCTTTGACAATAAATACGCCGGTGTTGGCGAACGCTTCCAGCAATCGCCCTTCGGGCCAGCGGTTGCCGCAAAACCTGCAAAATCTGCCGGGACAAATTCAGGGAGCACTCGGAGCGCAAGGGTTGGATCAGTCGATGATAGCTGGAATGAATGCCAATGGAGGCGGAGTGCGATTCTCCGGGGAGCAAGCAGCGGGGAGCGGCGGGCAATCCGAGGCTCCCGCGGAAACCGAGACCTCGGCAAGCGCTTCAGAGTCGGTATTGCTGACAGGCGGCGAGGGCATTTCTGCCTCCGCGCCGGGCGGTGGCCAGGGCCGTGGACAACGGTTCCAGCAGATGCGCGACCTTTTCATGACGCAAGGGCAGGGTGCCCCGGGTTTTGGCGGCGGCCCAGGTGGTGGCGGGCCGGGAGGAGGCGGTCCCGGGGGCGGCGGCGGATTCGGTGGTGGTGGCGGAGGATTCGGCGGCGGGGGATTTGGCGGTGGGGGTTTTGGCGGCGGAGGCTTTGGGGGTGGGGGAGGGAACTGGGCGGGAGGCCGCGCCAGAGTGAATCGGCTGCGCGGCAACATCATGGAGAGTTACACCAATTCAGTCTTTGATGCTCACCCATACCCGTTGAACGTGGCAGAATCCCCCCAGATCCCTTCCTACTCGGAGCAGTTCGTTGGATCGATCGGCGGTCCGCTTGTGATTCCGAAGATCTACAAGGGCGGGAACAAAACGAGTTTCTTCGTGAACTATAACCTGACGCGGGGCAAAAGTCCGTTCGACAGCATTGCCACGGTGCCCACTCTTCTTGAGCGAACCGGTGATTTTTCGCAGGCGGAGATCCCCAGCGGCACCGGGGCCGGAACCGTCCCAGTCATTTACGATCCCTCGTCCAACCCCGCGGGGCCGCGCACGCCGTTCCCCAACAACACTATTCCCATGGCGCGGATGAATCAGGCCGCGTTGGGTTTATTGAATTACATCCCTTTGCCCAACGTGCCGGGCGCAACGATTCAGAACTTCCACCTTCAGGAGTCTCTGCCCATCGCCAACGATCGGGTGATGGGCCGCATCGGAGAACAGCTTATCCGCCAAGGACAGCCTTAATGCGATGTATTTCTTCAATTCCGCGAGGAGCAACTCCGTCACCAACTTTCCCGATCTGACCTCGAGCACTTCCGTGCGCAGCCAGAACCTGAACCTGAGCGAGATTCACACCCTCGGCTCCCGCACCCTTAATATCCTGACCGCGAATTTCAACCGGCAAAGAACATCCACTCTTAACAAGTATGCATACCAGAACGACATCGCCGGGGATCTTGGCATTCAGGGAATTTCGAGCAGTCCGATCAACTGGGGCCTGCCCATGACGCAGTTCACGAACTTCACGGGGCTGAACGACGTCATTCCCTCGCTTACTCGCAATCAAACCTGGCGCGCTGTCGACATATTTCTCCGGAACGTCGGAAGACACAATGTTCGTCTGGGGGGCGAGGTACGGCGGGTCCAACAGAACCTCCTGACAGACCCCAACGCGCGCGGCACGTTCGCATTCAGCGGTTATACGACCAGCGACTTCACCGCAAACGGACTTCCGGTTGCCAATACCGGATTCGACTTCGCGGATTTTCTGCTGGGGCTTCCCCAAACCACTTCAGTTCGCTTCGGTGACACCAGCAATTACTTCCGCGCCTGGGTCCTCAATGGCTTTCTTCAGGACGACTGGAGGGTTACCGCCCACCTGACGATCCTTTACGGCCTGCGGTACGAATTCTTCCAGCCCTTCACAGAGAAGTATGGCCACCTTTCGGATTTGACCTTCGCCCCAGGCTTCGCCTCGCCGGGGGTCGTAACCGGCCAAAGCCCAGGCAATCTGCCGAACTCGTTGCTGCGGGGTGACGATCACAACTTTGCCCCTCGCATCGGTCTGGCCTATCGTCCCTGGGCGAAGCACTCTTTGGTGCTGCGCAGCGGCTACGGGATTTTTTACGATGGCAGTATCTATTCCCGGATCTACACGAACATGGCCAGCCAGCCGCCTTTTGCCACCGCTTCCACCTTGGTCACGACGCCGAAGCAAGTGCTGACTCTGGAAAACGGCTTCCCAACTTTGGGGCCCAATATTTTGACCAACACGTTCGCCCTGGATCCCAACTTCCGCACCCCTTATGCACAAACCTGGAACTTTTCACTCGAAGATGAGATCGTGCGCAACGTCATTCTTTCCGTCGGGTATATAGGCACAAAGGGGTCCAAGCTGCAATTGCTCCTTGCTCCGGACACCGTACCGCCGGGGTCGCCCATCACCAACGGGTCCCAGACCGCGCTCAAGAATGCTTTGGCATTCACTTATGAGACCGACGGCGCGGACTCCATTTATAACGGACTGCAAGTGGGGCTGCGGCGCCAGTTCCACGGCGGCTTCTCAGCCAGCGCTAACTACGTTTTCTCGAAGTCGATCGACGACGCGGCGAGCGTGGGCGGCTCCGGGAACACCGTTGCCCAGAACTACCTTGATCTGAAGGACGAGCGTGGCCTCTCCACCTTCGACGTGCGAAACAAGCTGATCATCAACCACATCTATCAGCTTCCCTTCGGGGAGCAGCGCCGCTGGCTCAATAAGGCCGGAACGGCGCGCCGACTCTTAGGCGACTGGCAGTTGAGCGGTGTCACCACAATTCAGTCCGGTACTCCCTACACCGCCCAGATCCTGGGCAACCTGAGCAACCGCGCGGGCACGGCAGCGATTTCCAACCTGCGCGCGGATGCCACGGGTCTACCCGTCGCACTCCCGCGCTCGGAGCGAAACACTGTGGACTTCTTCAATGCCGCCGCTTTCTCGCTTCCGGGCCCCGGGGACTATGGCGATGCAGGGCGCGACACGATTCCCGGCCCGGGCTTCGTTAATTTCAATATGTCGCTGGACAAGCAGATCGTGTTCTCGCGTGAGCACGGCATTCAAGGCGACTTCCGCATTACGGCGGACAACATCTTTAATACGCCGAAGTTCAGCGGCCTCGCCACCACCGTGAACGGCGAGGGCTTCGGCCGTGTGACCAGTGTGGGAGCGATGCGCAGTGTGATCTTTTCGCTGCGGCTAAGGTTCTGAGGCCAGTTGAGAGTCGAAAGTCGAGAGTCAAAAGTATCAGAATTTCCCATCCGATCGGGGCAAAGGGAAGTCGCGGACAAAGGAAGCGGCCGCGCACTCGCCTTACTCTTTGGGCTTTCAACTTTCGACTTTCGACTCTCGACTTTCGACTGAAGGAAACAACGATGCATCGAAGGCTACAACATCTGGGAGGTCGGCTCGCCATCGCATTGTTGGCGCTCGGGTTGTCCGTGGCTCCTTTGGCTCTCGAAGGGCAGAGTACAGACGCCGGCGCGCCACAGGCCGGAACGACTCGGCAAGGCTTTGTTTTGCAAAGCCAAACCAACGTGGTGCTGGTGGATGTCCGGGTAACCGCCAAGGGAAAGCCGGTGGCCGATCTGACGGCGAAAGACTTCCGGGTTTTTGAAGACGGCGCGCCGCAAGCCATCACCTCCTTCAGCCTCGAAAACATCGAAAAGCTGGCGCAGGCGAGCACGGCCAATGGCCCGCCGCCCACCATCAACCTGGACAAGCTTCCACCCCAGGTTTCCCCGGCACAGGTCCTCCAGGACCACCGGCTAAACCTGCTGTTCTTCGACGTGTCCTCGATGCAGCCGGACGACCTGATGCGAGCGCTGAAAGCCGCGACCGCCTTTGTGAAGGAACGGCTAACACCGGCAGACCTGGTGGCGGTCGTCACCTACACCTCAAGCCTGCGGGTGGTCCAGAACTTCACCAATGACCGGGGTGCGCTGACCAAGTCACTGAACGGCATTTTGGTGGGAGAGGAATCGTCCAACGTGGCCTCCAACGGAAGCGTGGGCGCGGCGGGCTCGACCGACGCATCGGGCCAGGAGGTAGTGACGCAGGACACCTCCGACGCCTTCACGCCTGACGAGACGGAGTTCAACATCTTCAATACCGACGAGAAGCTTGCCGCCATCGAATCCCTGGCCAATATGCTGCGCGCGGTTCCGGGACGGAAGTTGGTCATCCACTTTTCCAGCGGCATCACGGGGACCGGAATTGAAAACCAGGCGCAGTTGATGGCCACGGTCGCGGCCGCCAACCAGTCGAACGTTTCCCTTTACACCATGGATACGCGCGGCCTGATGGCCTTGCCGCCAGGTGGCGACGCCACCGCGGCCAGTCCTTCCGGCTCCGCAATCTATCGAGACGCGGCGGTCTCTTCCCAGCTCTCCTCCATGCACAGCAGCAGGGAAACGCTGGCCTCGCTGGCGCAGGATACCGGTGGCCGCACATTCTACGACACCAACGATTTTGGCGAGGCCTTCCAGGAGATCCAGGCGGAAAACTCCAGCTACTATCTGCTGGGCTATACTCCTACCAACACTCGCTCCGACGGGCGCTTCCGGAAGATTCGCGTGGAGGTTACCCGTCCTGGGATGAAAGTGGAAGCGCGGCCCGGTTATTATGCTCCCAAGAATTTTCGCCAGTTCACTCGCGAAGACAAAGAAGCGCAGCTTCAGCAAGCCATTAATCTTGATGAACCCTTTCTTGATTTGCCTTTTGTGGTGGACGCCTCGTACTTCCTTCGCCCCGACAACACTTACTACGTTGTTCTGGCAGCCAAGATTTCCGGCTCCGCCGTGCAATTGCTGAAGAAATCGAATAGCCATGAAACGGAATTCGATTTCATCTGGAGGGCGACCGACGCATCCGGAAAGCCGGTGGGAGTGCTGCGCGATACGCTGCCGGTGAAGGTGAGCGGGGAATCCTACGACATGCTGCTGGCCGGGAATTTCCTCTACGAAGGCAGCTTGATCCTGCCGCCCGGCAAGTATCAATTGAAGGCCCTGGTCAGGGAAAATCAGAGCGGCAAGATGGGAACTTTTGAGGAGCAGCTCGATTTGCCCTCTGTCTCCAAGGGCGGGCTCACGCTCAGTTCAGTTGTGCTCTCGAACGAAGTGAAAGGCAATGAGGCGAAGAAAGGCAAGTCCAAAGGCGCAAGCGACGATCCGTTGAAGCTCGAGGATAGAACCGTGCTGCCTAGCGTGACCAACGTTTTCCGAACCAATCAGCATCTGTTTGTGCTCCTTCAGTCCTATTCTGGAAAATCAAGCTCGAAAGCAAGCGCAACGGAAGGCGCAAGTCCCGCGGCAGTCCCACCTTCCGTGGCGCTGGCGTTTTTCCGTAAAGGAGCGAAGGTGGCGGATGCCGGTCCCTTTGCCGGAACAGTGGGGAAGTCATCCGATGGCAAAGCCAGCTACCTTGTGCAGATTCCACTCGAGAAGTTCCATCCGGGCCGCTACACCCTGCAGGTTAACGTGCTCGATCCGGCGCACGACTCCGTCGCATTTGCGAGAGTGCCCATGGCAATAGTTCCAGCACCGCCACGGCCTGCTGGCGGCGGAACCGGCCGGTAAGTAACAGTTCACGGGTGAACGCACCGGCCCCTTGTTACAGGCCAGACGACTGCACTAGGAAAGTCCGTGCCGCCGGCCGAGTTAAATCATGACAGTTTAGTGTGATTTTCTCTTGACACGCTCCCTGCATTTCCCGTAGCATGCTTAAGACAATTGAATATTGGATTCAGTAACCCTGAATCTCATCTAGAGTGGCCGAGGGACGGGCCCGATGACGCCACGACAACCGCTCCGATACTTGATCGGGGGACAGGTGCCAACTCCCGCCCGGATATGGGGCAGATGAGAGGGGCCGATAGATTTTCGATGAGCCTCTTCCCAGACCGGAAGGGGCTTTTGATTTTTAAGCCTCTTCGACGACCTCCGGTTGTTCCCCCAACCCCAATCGGGCAACTCAGATGAGCAGGTGAGCAGAAGTCATTCTCGCGGAAGCGGGAATTCATTGGAGGAGTCGTGAGTTACGCTATTCATCTCAAGTGCCGGGAATGTTCCCGGACCTACCCTTTAGAACCGCTGGCTGCCTGCGAGGAGTGTTGGGCGCCCCTGGAGGTCGTCTACGACTACGGGAAACTTTGGGCGGACCTGAGGCGCGAAGACATCCGCGAGCGTCCGGCAAACATGTGGCGGTATCGTGAGTTGCTGCCACTCGACGGAGAGCCCTGGGTGGGCCAACAGACGGGATTCACACCGCTCGTGGCTGCCCCGCGCCTGGCGCGCGCGCTGGGAGTGCGCGAGCTTTACGTCAAGAACGATGCGGTTAACCACCCCACGCTCTCTTTCAAAGATCGCGTCGTGGCGGTGGCTCTCAGCAAAGCGCGAGAGTTCGGGTTTGACACAGTGGGCTGCTCCTCGACCGGCAATCTCGCCAATGCCGTGGCGGCGCAGTCCGCGGCCGCCGGATTCAAGGCCTTCATCTTTGTTCCCGCCGACCTCGAACCCGAGAAAGTCGTCGCCACGCGTATTTACGGCGCCAACCTGGTTAAGGTCCAGGGCAACTACGACCAGGTGAATCGCCTTTGTTCCGAGGTTGCGCAGAAGTACTCCTGGGGAATCGTCAATGTGAACTTGCGGTCTTACTACGCCGAAGGCTCGAAGACGGTGGGGTTTGAAATCGCCGAGCAGCTCGGCTGGCGTCTGCCGCAGAACATCGTTGTGCCCATGGCCGGCGGCGCTCTCATCACCAAGATCTATAAAGCCTTTGCGGAGTTGAAAGAGCTGGGATGGGTGGAGCCGGCGGGAACGAAGTTCTTTGGAGCGCAAGCGACGGGCTGCTCGCCGATCACTACGGCGGCAAAGCGCGGCACGCCCGAAATCGAACCGCAGAAGCCGCACACCATCGCGAAGTCTCTTGCCATCGGCAATCCTGCGGATGGTTACCTGGCGGTAAAGCGCATCCTCGAGTCAGGCGGCGCGGGCGAGGACGTTGAAGACACGGAAATTGTTGAGGGCATCCGCTTGCTGGCCGAAACAGAAGGCATCTTCACCGAAACGGCGGGGGGCGTCACCGTCGCGGTGACTCGCAAGCTCCTCTCCCAAGGACGAATCAATCCGGACGAGTCCATCGTTATCACCATCACCGGCAACGGCCTGAAGACGATTGGCGCGGTGAAAGGTTGGCAAGAAGAGGAGGAAGCCATTCGGCCCAAGTTGGCCGAGTTTGAAGATCGATACCTGAGCACGGCAGAGGCAGTTGCGGTTTAACACACGACCCCGACGGCGCCGTCTGTGGCCCGCTGTCATTCCGAGCGAAGCAAGGAATCAGTCATCCTGAGCGAAGCGAAGGATCTGAAGTTCCGTTGCGAGGTGAACTAATGCAGATCCTTCGCTTCGCTCAGGATGACGGCAACTTCGCTCAGGTTGACACCGAACGGGTCCGAAGTAACACACACTACTTCACGAGGAGGATCTTTTGGATAGAAAACCTGGTTTCGACACGATCGCACTTCACGGAGGACAACATCCCGATCCAACAACTGGGGCGCGCGCGGTGCCCATCTACCAGACCACTTCGTTTGTGTTCAAGGACACAACCCATGCCGCGAACCTTTTCGCGCTGAAGGAATTTGGCAACATCTACACGCGGATCATGAATCCCACCTGGGGGGTTCTCGAGGAAAGAGTAGCGGCGCTGGAAGGCGGAGTGGCGGCGCTGGCGACGGCGTCCGGCCAAGCTGCTGAGACACTGGCCATCCTGAATATCGCGCAGGCCGGGGACCAGATCGTTTCGTCCAACAGCCTGTACGGCGGCACCTACAACCTGTTCCACCACACTCTTCCTAAGTTGGGCATTGAAGCGGCCTTCGCCGACCCTTCAAACCCGGAGAATTTCCGCCGGTGCATAACCCCAAAGACCAAACTCATCTATGCGGAAACTTTGGGCAATCCCAAGAACGACATGCTGGATATTGAGGCCGTCGCGAAGATCGCTCATGAGGCGGGAATCCCGCTCATGATCGACAACACGGTGGCCACGCCTTACCTTTGCCGGCCATTCGAATGGGGCGCAGACATCATCGTTCACTCGCTGACCAAGTTCCTGGGCGGCCATGGGAATTCGATCGGAGGGATCATCGTCGATTCAGGAAAGTTCGATTGGACGCAGGGCAGATTCCCGTCGCTGGTCGAGCCTGATCCCAGCTATCACAATATGAAGTTTGTTGAGACCTTCGGGAATCTTGCCTATATCATTAAGGTGAGAGTCCAACTGCTGCGCGACCTTGGGCCGGCCTTGAGTCCGTTTAACGCGTTCCTCGTCTTGCAAGGCGTCGAGACTCTATCGTTGCGAGTGCAGCGCCACAGCGATAATGCGCTTAAGGTGGCGCAATTCCTGGAGAAGCATCCCGCCGTGACCTGGGTGAATTATCCCGGGCTACCCAGCCACCCCACGCATGCGTTGGCGAAGAAGTACCTCCAGCATGGTTTCGGAGCTATTCTGGGCTTTGGCATCAAGGGCGGCTTACAGGCCGGAATCAAGTTCATCAATGCCGTGAAACTTCTCTCCCACCTGGCGAACCTTGGAGATGCCAAGTCGCTGGTGATTCATCCCGCCAGCACCACGCATCAGCAACTGTCGCCGGCGGAGCAGCTCGAAACCGGAGTGACAGAGGAGTACGTGCGGCTCTCGGTCGGCATTGAGGATGTCGACGACATCATCGCGGATATTGACCAGGCGCTTCGCGCCGCAAGCAAGTAGGCGACACTCCACGAGCAGCCGTGCGTGTTGTCATCTGTTGGCCTGTCATTCTGAGCGTAGCGAAGAATCTGCAGTTCTGGTCCGAGGCAAACTAATGCAGATTCCTCGCTGCGCTCGGAATGACAGGTGGACGAGAGAATGAGGGGAAAATGCCGGAAGAAGGCTCAGTCGGGATCGTCGAGACCAAGCACCTCACGTTTGCCGAGCCTCCCCACGAGATGACGCTCGAGTGCGGGCGCACCCTCGGACCCATCACGCTTGCTTACGAAACCTATGGCGAGCTGAACGAGGCCCGCGACAACGCCATTCTTGTGGTCCACGCGCTTTCCGGCGACGCGCATGCCGCCGGATACAATCATGCCCGCGACAAGCAACCCGGCTGGTGGGATATCATGATCGGGCCGGGCAAGGCTTTCGACACCCGCAAGTACTTCCTCATCTGCTCCAATATCATCGGAGGGTGCAAGGGTTCGACTGGGCCAAGTTCCATCGACCCTTGCACAGGCCGGCCTTATGGGCTCTCCTTTCCCATGGTCACCGTTCGCGACTGGGTGGATACCCAGAAGGCGCTGATCGACCACCTGGGGATCAAGCGCTTGCTGGGCGTGGTGGGCGGATCAACAGGAGGGATGCAGGTCTTGCAATGGGTGGTCAGCTACCCTGAAATGGTGCGCCTTGCCATCCCCATCGCCACCTCCAGCAAGCTCTCGGCCCAGGCCATCGCCTTCAATGAGGTCGGGCGGCTAGCCATTCAGTCCGATCCGAACTGGCGGGAAGGCGACTACTACGGGAAAGCCGTCCCCCGCCGCGGCCTATCCATTGCCCGCATGATCGGCCACATTACCTACCTGTCCGATCGTTCGATGCACCAGAAGTTCGGCCGCAGGCTGCAAGACAAGTCGGCCTACGGCTACGATTTCCGCACCGACTTCCAGGTGGAGAGCTATCTGAAGTACAAAGGAAACCATTTCGTTAACCGCTTTGATGCTAATTCATATTTGTATATTACTAAGGCGATGGACTACTTCGACCTGACCCAGCCTTACGGGACGCTGGAAAAGGCTTTTGCCGAGTGCAAGACCCGGTTTCTCGTCATCTCGTTCTCCTCCGACTGGTTATTCCCGACCTACCAGTCGAAAGAAATCGTCAGCGCTTTAAGGCGTGCAAACGCCGACGCGATATTTACCGAGATTCAGACCGACTACGGGCACGACGCCTTCTTGCTCGAGTCGCAACAACTGAGTTCGCTGATCACCAACTTTCTCGTTCACGGGTGGAAACAGTAATCGTGAACCCGATGGCCTAATCATGGGTACCCTAACCGAAGAAATCCGTTTGCCGGAAGCCGGGCCCGTCGTCCGCCTCACTCCTGAGCACAAGGTGATTCTTGCCCTCGTTGAACCGGGCTCGCGGGTCCTCGACCTGGGGTGCGGGGATGGCGATCTTCTCCTGGCGCTCCAGGCGCTGAAGGGAGTCCGGGCGGAGGGCATCGAACTGGCCGACGCTTGCATCCAGGCCTGCGTTGCCCGCGGTCTGTTCAGTGTTCAGCACGGCGATCTGGATGAGGGATTGGCCAACTACCCGGATAAGTCGGTGGACTACGTCATCTCGACCAACACTATTCAGGTGCTTCATAAGCCGATGGTATTGATCCGGGAGATGGCCAGGGTAGGCAAGCGCTGTATCGTCAGCTTCCCAAACTTCGCGCACTGGCGGGCGCGTTTGCAACTGGGCCTCAACGGTCGCATGCCCAAAACTCTCAAGCTGCCTTACGAGTGGTACGAGACTCTCAACATTCATCTCACAACCGTCCACGACTTCCGAGAATTCTGCGGGAGAGCCGGACTAAAGGTCCTCAACGAAATCCCGCTCCGAACCTCCGCCGCCGCCAAGTACACCCAGGTGACCTTCCTCCCCAACCTGCGAGCCGACGCCGCCGTTTTCGTGCTGGAAGCCACGTAGGGGTGGTTCGCGATCCGCCCTGCGGTCGTTCCTGGAGGAGTTCCCAGGTGCCGGTCCTTTGTTTTCATAGACATTCCCGGATCGTTCGTGCAAGAACGAAGTTCCTGGCCCTTCCGTCCCCTTCGTGCATTCGGGTAGGGGTAGGGCTCGCCCTACCCCGGATCGCACCAGACCGTTTTAGCCAGGGGACGGCAAGCCGTCCCCTTACAGCCCTCGAAATGCCGCTTCGTTCCGCACCGATGGCCCCTTTTTCGGCGCGAAAATGAGTTCGTTTTGAGGCCGCCATTTCAGTTATCCCCTGTCTTTGCAATAAATCCTTGAGTTCGTTCCCACGATTCTTAATGTTTTTGAAGGCGGCGAGGACCGAGCCGAGGCAAACGTTGATGGCCGATGGGCTTGTCGCCTGGTTAGCATTTGAGTCTCCCATGTCTGATTTCCTTTCCAGTTCAGCTGCAGCGCCACACGACGGCGTGTCCCGAAACAGGCTGCTGAAAAAGTCCCCCACGCTGTCATCCTGAGCGCAGCGAAGGATCTGCATTTGCTTCCTTCGAAGGAGATACTGCAGATGCTTCGCGCAGTTTACGCTGAGCGGACAAACTGCAGACCCTTCGCTTCGCTCGGGGTGACGGCGAAGGGTCAGCATGACAGATAGCCTTTCTCCGCAGCCTGCTAATGCGGACTGCGAAAGTCCCCCATCTTCCAGGCTATCAAAAGAAAATGAGAGAGTGGGAAATGCTGAGAATAATGCAAAAATAAATCATTACTGCAATGGAATCAGAGGCTTGAGATGGGTATTGAAGTAGTGAACAAGGCCCAAAATGTAGCATTTTGACACATATATGCAGAAGCGTGCATATTTAGGGCAACAAGCTAGTTGTCCGGCCGCAGGCTTTGTGTCACTGCGGGTGGGCCTGTCTCGGAATTGTGATCTTCGCCAGCGTGCGATTCCACTTGCATTGGAAAACATGCAGAGTTACGATTTGCTCGGGCGCGGATGAGTCTGCACCGAAGAGTCGGGCACTGGGGGTGAGAGCCCGGCCACGCTGGATGTGCTTCGGCACTTTAGGTGTCGTTCCCCCCTTAGACCTCCGCGCCCATTTCCTTGTTCGCGACCTGCTGTAGGGGCGACCCTTGTGGTCGCCCGCGGGCAGGCACGAGGCCTGCCCCTACGCGTTCCCAAACACCCGCCGGAAAATCTCATCCACATTCTTCAGATAGCGCTCCACGTTGAATACGGCCGCGATCTCTTTCGGGTCGAGGTGGCGGCGGATGTCTTCGTCGCGTTCCGCCAACGCGCGGAAGTCCTCCCTGGTTTCCCAAACCTGCATGGCGTTGCGCTGTACCCAGCGGTAGGCCTCCTCGCGCGACACCCCTTTTTCCACGAGTTCCAGGAGCAACTGCCCGGAAAAAATCAGGCCCTTGAGCAGGTCGAGGTTTTCGAGCATGCGGCGGGGATAGACGAACATGGTTTCCACCAGCTTGGCGGTCTTAGCCAGAAGATAATCGAGCAGGATGGTTGAGTCCGGCAGGATGACGCGCTCGACGGAAGAATGCGAGATATCGCGTTCGTGCCAGAGCGCCACGTTCTCGAGTGCGGCCTGGGCGTTGGCCCGCACCACACGCGCTAAGCCGCAGATTTGCTCGGCCGTAATCGGATTGCGCTTGTGGGGCATGGCCGACGACCCCTTTTGCCCCGGCGAAAAGTATTCCTCAACTTCGCGCACTTCGGTCCGCTGCAAGCCGCGCACCTCGAGCGCGATCTTGTCGAGCGAGGAGGCGCAGACGGCCAGCGTGCAGAGATAGAAGGCGTGCCGGTCGCGTTGGATGACCTGGGAGGAGACGGGCGCAGGTAGCAAGCCCAGGCGCTCGCAGATCTTCTCCTCGATGGAGGGCGGCAAATGCGTGTAGCTGCCCACGGCCCCGGAGAATTTGCCGACGCGCATCTGCTCGGCAGCATAGGCCAGGCGCTCCGTGTTCCGCCGGTTCTCTTCGAACCAGATGGCCAGCTTGCATCCGAAAGTGATGGGCTCCGCGTGAATGCCGTGGGTGCGCCCGATCATGGGCGTGTCTTTGAATTCCAAGGCGCGTTTCTTCAGAACCTCGCCTAATCGCCTCTGGCCGGCAAGCAGCAGCGCCGACGCTTCGCGGATTTGCAGCGCCTGGGCGGTGTCCACCACGTCGTTCGAGGTGAGCCCATAGTGCAGGTAGCGGCCCTCCTTTCCAATGTGCTCCGCCACGTTGGTGGTGAAGGCAATCACGTCGTGCTTCACCTGGCGCTCGATCTCCAGGATGCGCTCGACTTCGAAGCTCCCCTTGCGCCGGATGGCTCGCGCGGCGCTCTTGGGAATCAGGCCGGCCTCCGCCTCAACCTCCGCCGTGGCGATTTCCACTTCCAGCCATTTTTGGAATTTGTTTTGATCGGTCCAGATGCTGCCCATCTCCGGGCGTGTGTAGCGAGGAATCACGGGACCCTCCGTTCAGGAGTCAGAAGTTAGAAATCAGAAATCAGAAGTCAGAAAAAAAGCCAGGGTCTGGGCGCAAGGGCAGATGTCCTCTTTTGTTTTCTGATTTCTAATTTCTGACTTCTGATTTCCGACTCCTGACTCCTAAAAACGAAAAACTTCCGTGGGCTTCGTCTGAGTGGCCAGGTGGAGTTTGGTGAATTGGAGCCCGGCCCGCTGGTCGAGAGCCTGTACAGCGCTGAGGCGGGCAATCTCGGGATGGTTATTGGTTTCACTCAAGTGGGCGAGCACCAGGACCTGCGCCACGCCGTCAAATTCTTCCGTCAGGAAGTCGGCGGTGGCATTGTTGGAAAGGTGGCCCTGACGGCCCATCACGCGCTGCTTCACGTGCCACGGGTACGGTCCGACCTTCAGCATCTCCAGGTCATGGTTGGACTCGAAAATCAGAACATGGCTGCCCTTCACTCGCTGCTTGACGATCTCCGGAACAAATCCGAGGTCAGTGACCACGCTGATGCGGATGCCTTGGGCCTCCAAAGTGAAAGCCACGGGATCCACGGCATCGTGTGGGATGGGGAAGGGAGCGACTTCAATGTCGCCGATCACAAACTTCTCGCTGGGAGCGAAGTATTCGAAGCCCGGCGGCTTCTTCCTGGTTTCTTCGTCCCGGCACACGGCCTCGCAAGTAGGGCGAGAGATATAGACGGGGAGCTTGCCGTTCGTCGCCAAGACTCGCAAGCCGTTAATGTGGTCCGTGTGCTCGTGAGAGATAACCACCGCGCTCAGACCATCGGGAGACTCATTGATGGCTGCCAATCGTGCGTAGGTTTCCCGGCAACTGAATCCCACGTCAATCAGCAGTCGCGCCTTCTCCGTGGCCACGAGGGTGCAGTTGCCTTTGCTGCCGCTGCCCAGGACGCAGACGCGCACGCTCATTCGGCCTCCCATTGGAAGGCAGTGACGAGTGACGAGTGCCGAGTGACGAGCAACAACCTCTCGCCTGCGATCGTAACACGCAGTATGTGCGGCCGAATTGTGTGGCTGAAGCTGTCCATCTGAGCTAATCGCAATTATAACCGCATTCGGGAATAAGTGTCAGTGCTTGGAGTGCGGCAGCCGAGTTGCCGCCGAGGAACCCAGACGAGATGGCGGCAGCTTCGCTGCCGCACTCCAAGGCGCTTCGCGCATTCTACGACTCGTGGCGTTCGCTGCCCTCACCCAGTTCCCGAATCCAGATATTCCGGAAGCGAACCTTGTAGTTGTGCTCCTGTAGGCGCAGCGGCATCTTCGCCGGGTGGGCCTGGTAGGGAGGCCGTTGATGATGCGCGGTGGGGCCCGTCAATTCCACATGGTCCTGGACCAGCACCCCGTTAAAGAAGACGGTGATGATGGCGGGGCGGAGGAGCTTGCCATCCTTGTCAAAACGGGCGTCGTGAAAGACGACATCGAAAGTCTGCCAGATCCCCGGAGCGCGGCAGACGTTGACGAGAGGAGGGTACTGCCCGTACATGGCGGCCGCCTGCCCGTCAGCGTAAATCTTGCTGTGGACGGAGTCGATGACCTGGACCTCGTACAGCGCGGCGAGAAAAACGCCGCTATTCCCTGGATCGAAAGTGTCGCCGGCCCACTCTGGCGACTCCCACTCCACATGCACCTGACAGTCGCCGAAGGTTTGCTTCGTGTAGATATCGCCCGTCTTCGGAACGACCTCGAAGTAGCCGTTACCGACCGTCCAGGGCGCCGGCTCTCCTTTTGGCCCCTGCCATAGCGACAGGTCCTTGCCGTTGAACAGCACAACAGCATCCGATGGAGGCTGATCAGGCTTGTCTCTTGCTTCGCCAGGCGCGACCACAGAGGGCTGCGGCCTGCTCATATCATGAATCTGCCATCTCGTCAGCCCTTCCGACTGCAAGCATTTGCTCACCTCCGGCGGGATAATCGCGATGATCAACGCGGCCGCGACGGCGACCATCGTTGCTTTCAACAGAGTATTGCGCATGGAGAATCTCCTTTATGCTATGGCCCTGATGGAAGTAGTGGCGGCTTTATGCCGCCGCTTGGCCCGTCAGTTGACGGATAAACTCGCCGCTACGAATTCAAACTGCGGCACTACCCTTTTCTAATTGGCGTCTGCGATGTCCGCTCAGATATGGTATAGTGAGCGAGTACGCAGACCGCTCGAAGCATGCCCAAAGCGCGGGGGTAATTCAGCGGTAGAATGCCAGCTTCCCAAGCTGGACGTCGCGGGTTCGATCCCCGTCCCCCGCTCCATCTTTTCAACAACTTAGAGAAACTAGCTGAAGGGCGTACTCCAATACACTCCACTACAAGACGCGCAAGGCTGACTCGAAGCTATTCAGGGCATCCGTGCAAGGGTCAAGTACGATCTTTGTGTAGAGATTCAAATCTACATCAACAGAATGGCCGAGCCGGTCGGCCACAACCTTTGGATCGACTTTCAGTTCGTGCATAAGTGAGGAGTGTGTGCGCCTCATCACCTGGTTCACACAAGGAAGAGCCTGCCAGGCTGAAAGAAACAAACAGTTATGTCAGATAGGCGATTCAGGCCCTCCTTAGTTCGTCCTGATAGCGAAAAGAAGATTGGAGGGAATAGCTTTGAACCCGTAACCAATCTGGAAGGGGAGCGGTCGGGGAGCCTGCGCAAGATAAGCGTTTCTCAGGTCAGGCTGTTGCAGCCAGCGGAAGCTCCCGTAGGGTCGAACATACTCCCCATACAACTGCACCCGCCAAACCGGCGAAAGGTAGAAGTGATAGGGAACTCCCGAGTCATCCTGCAGAACCGCGGCGCTTTCTGAAAGTATGTGCCCGCGTATGATCGAGAATTCCGGCTTATGGAGCATGTAGGAGGTCGCCTTCAGAAATGTGGCGGACCCCTGGAGAGTGGAGAGGAAAGTCAGGAACGGCTGATTCTCCTGCAAGCGATTGTTTGCTAAATTCACTGAGAAATAGAAGAGTTTGTGAACCGAGCGGTCCTCGTCGCTGAGGAACTCAACCTCCACGCCTTTGTTCCCGATGTTACCGGGCGCATGATAGTCGGCACGACGCTCGACGATCTCCCCATTGTCATCAAGCCTCACGTAACGAAACCCCAGCACCGTATGGTGCGATCGCACCAGCAACTCCAAAATTGGTAAGCAGAGGCCGTCCGTCACTTGTCCGCGAAATTGACGATCCATCTGACGAGTAATGAAAAAACTCCTGCTTAGTTCTGAGGCCAGTGCAGATCTCGTCGCCGCAAGGTATCTCTCGAGGTTCTTCCTCTCGAGTTGTTCGGGGCTTGACAGTGTCCCTGCGGGCTCCAGCCCGACCATGATATAGACTGGGTTTTCTGGGAAGAAAACAGTGACAGTGAGCACGTCCGGACCGCTGAATGGGTAAAACACGCGAGCCGTTGCGGCCGGTTTACTATCAAGTTCGGCTTTCTGGAAGGCGCGCATCGCTGGAATGCGTTCAGCTTCGACGTTGCTCCAGGCGCGGTCCAATTCGCGCCGGTGTATTGTCCAAGCCGCTTCGTCCTGAAGGTCGGCTAGCGAACTGCCGGGTCGCGCCGGGAGTCCCGCCAAAAATCGACCGAGGTCGTCGGTGTAGCGCTCGTGGGGAAGCGGTTCCAGCACCCGGTCCAAAGGACGGCTTTCACTCCGGGGCTTCGAGGCGCAACTGCATAAAAGCACGAGGACCACAGCAAACAGGCATAGCCATTGATCCGGCGAACGCCGCCGGCCGATCCAAAACACCGCTACGCACAGCGCCTTGAGTGCAGGTTTAAGTGGTAGAAGTTTCATGTTCGCTTCCGGCACCATATCACAAGATACTCGTAACTGAGGGCAACGAATTAGCTCGCTCCCCGCCAGAGACAAATGGAATCTTCTCGATCCATCTCCTAAATACGGCGTTCCGTTGGACCCAAGTGAGTCACCTGTACAGGCCGTGTCTGGTGGCAGAAAAGACCAGCGCTATTACGTGAGCGATGAGTGAAAGTGATGCCAGCTTATTTGGCGCCTCGGGAGGCCTTCTTTCTTCTCTCGGCCCACCGCTTCTTCATCATATCCGATATACGTTTTCTGCCCTCTGCAGTGAGGTGGCGACGCTTCTTGGCTGGTGGTGCCGGAACATCGGCAGTTGGGGATGCTTTCGGCGGAGTTGGGGGTAAGTCTGTTCCTTCTAAAGCTATGATTGCTGCGTTCAGCCGGTCGCGTTCACGTTTCAACTCTTTCACGATAGCCTGGATATCCAAAAATTCCTCCGTAGGTATAATATTTCGTGCCTAAGCCGTACGTCAGAGTATCATAGCCTCAGATAACCGTCGAGGGCAGCGTATCTCAGCTCTCATCTCACGCTCCTCATATCGGGCGAACCGAGCCTCACGGCCAGCATCGAGATAGACCCTCCATCCATGCCTTCGATCGGGAACGTGATGACGTCCCCCTGCTGCCGGGTCGCAAGCACGTAGAGAAGCGGCAGGTAATGATCCGGTGTTGGGATGGAAAGCATGGCGTCCCGGCCGAGCCCCTCATAGTCAATCAGCGGGTTGAATTCGCCGCCAAGCATCATCTGCTTCGCCTCTTCTTCAAAACGGGCCGCCCAATCGTAGGGATCGGGCATATGGCGGCCCCAGGCGTAGGCGTGGAGATTGTGGACCAGGTTGCCGCTGCCCACGATCAGGATATTTTCGTTGCGCAACGGCGCGAGCCTCCTTCCGATCTCGAAATGAAATGGCGCAGGCTGAGCTTCGTCGATGCTCAACTGCACCACGGGAACATCGGCGCCCGGATAAACGTGACTGAGCACGGACCAGGTTCCGTGATCGAGACCCCAGGAGTTGTCCAGTTGCACCGGCACCGGGGCCAGCAACTGTTGAACACGGCGTGCCAGATCGGGATCTCCCGGAGCCGGGTATTGCACTTGGTACAGTTCCCGGGGAAAACCGCCGAAATCGTGAATCGTCTTTGGCGCCGTACTGATGGTGACCCCGGTTCCTGGCACAAACCAGTGCGCCGAAATCGACAGGATTGCCTTGGGCTTTCTTATCTGTTTTCCAATGCCCTGCCATCCTTGGGTGTAGCGGTTGTTCTGCACGGCATTCATGGGGTTGCCGTGGCCAAAGAAGATCACTGGCAACACTTCAGACATCCCGGGGCTCCTCTCCGCTGTTTGTATTACGCTGTCATTCTAGCCGGAGGATCGAGTCGGCAAACGGCTCCTGGTGCTCCAGTGCTCCGGCGGCGTGGCAGCCATGGCTCGCCGTCATAGTTGAGGCTGTGGGCGCCCCATCGACCGCAGGAAGCGAAAGTGGGAGCGAATTGCGCCATACATCGAACGGTGTGCTTGGTAGTTGATCTGATACTCGTTGCAAACCTGCGCGACGACTCGAGCCACCTGAGGATAGTGAATATGGCAAATCCTCGGGAAAAGGTGGTGAATAACCTGGAAATTCAATCCGCCGAGATACCAAGTGAGCAAGCGGTTCTCGCGTGCGAAATCGGCGGTAGTCCGAATCTGGTGAACCACCCACTCGGCGTGGATATCTTCGAGCGAGGCCGGGTGCTCAGTCTCTTCGATGATGTGGGCCAACTGGAACACTACGCTGATCACCAGGCCCGTGACCATCATCACGCCGAAATAGAATACCAATACAATCCACCACCGGTGACTCAAGAGGGGAATAATAAACGCCAGGCTGAGGAAGATGACTTTCCCGGCAACCAGTGCCGCCAAATCCCAACCCCGGGGCCGCTCGAAGGTCCTTTGACCAATTTTCCCTGTCCACAGTTTCTTGTAGTCATTAAAAAACTGCCATTGGATCACCAGCAAGGCGTAGAAGAACCAAAGGTAATAATGCTGATAGCGATGGTGAGAACGTATTGGAATCTCCGCTGAGAGTCGCCCGACCGGGGCCAAGTCGATGTCATCATCCGAATCGGGGATATTCGTGTAGGTATGGTGGCAGAAATTGTGCTTCCAAACCCACAGGTAAGAGCTGGCCCCGAGAAGATCAAGCGTTAGCCCTGCCAACCGATTCATCCAGGGGCGGCTCGAAAAGCTGCCATGATTGCCGTCATGCTGAATATTGAACCCAACCGCAGCCATGGCCAAGGCCAGAGATAGGGCGCTCAGGACGCCGCCGGGCCACCCGGAGACGTGGAAAACCAATAAGTAGTATGAACCGGCGAGCCAAGCGAGAATCAACAACGCTTTCAGGTGCATGCCGAGGTTTCCGGTCTTGGAAACTCCCGCCCGCCGGAAGTATTCATCAACACGAGTTTCGAGGGCGTGCTTGAATCCAGTCGCGGGGGGAAAAGTGGGCTTGTTAGTCATCCTTGGTCGCCCAGTATTCTACTACGACTTGCCCAAAAGTTGTCCCTGGAAAAGTGCCGTCAGTTCGGTTCTGCGGAGCAACTGCAAATTCAAGCTAAATGACGAACAGCGCGCGGCAAGGACCGGCGTTGCCGCTTTTCGCACGGCATCACATCGTAAACGAGGGTTGGCCGCACAAATCGCAAAGAGCGTGATGGGAGCGGTGAACGGCCGCCTCCGGGGTGGCCTTGGCTTCGGCCAGAGTGCTGGCGGTTTGCTGGTGCGTTTGGACGTAGCCGACCCGATGCTTGCCGAGTATGCCATCCGGGAAGATCGGCTAAGGATGAAATAATGGGCAGCAGAGCCGCCGCCGGCGCTTCAGTTAAAACGGGCCGACTTGTGGGCCGGGTCTGGGTGACCGCTTCGTCATTCGGCAGTGCGCAGATCCTTACGCAGCTCTCTTAAAGTCAATATAGCCGCGCTCCACATCCGTGCGCACCAGTTGCACGCGGAGCAGGTGGCCGACGTCCATGCCCTCAAAACCGCTCGCCAGTCTTCCTTCAATGGGTAACTGCAGAAGACGGACCCACGTGCCTTTGTCCGATGCGCCGGTGACAATGGCATCGAACTGCTCTCCGATCCTCGATTCCAGCACCATTGCCGCCGCGGATTTAGTGACCTGGCGTTCCACCTTTTTCGCCGCGTCCTCCTCCTCGGTGCAGTGCTGGGCGAGCGCTGCCAATTCGTCATTCTCGTAGGGCTGGGCGCTTCCCGCCATTGCCGCTTTCAGCAAGCGCTGGGTAATCAGATCGGGAAATCTGCGATTGGGGGCGGTGGAATGAGCATAGTCCTTGACCGCAAGGGCGAAGTGACCGGTGACGCTGCGACCAGGAATTTGGACGACGTATTCGCCAGGACCCAGAAGTTTTACGACACTGGAGGAGAGATCGGGGAAGCGCAGAGGATCAGCGGCTTTCGCCGACACCAGGAATTGCTCCAGAGCTTTGGCGTCGGGTTCCTTGGGCAGCGCTCGTCCCAGCTCCGCGGCCAGCTCGACGATTCGGTCCCAGCGTTTGGGTACTCGAACCACGCGCCGCAGCACGGAAAACTCTTTAGAAGCGAGGTATCGTGCCGCAACGCCATTGGCAGCGATCATGAAGTCCTCAATGATGTCGGTGGCCCGGTTCCTCTTGTCGGCTGCCAGGTCCTTGATCTCATCCCCGTCAAAGACCGCATGCGCTTCGATGGTTTCGAGGACCAGTGCACCGTGCTGGTGCCGGAGCTCCCTCAGCTTCCGGGCCACACGGTCCTGGAGTCGAAGGTTCTCGTCCAGACCGCTGACCGCGCCGATCGCGTGTGGCATCGGCCCACTACCCTCCAGCCAGCCGGCCACGCTGTTGTAAGCCAGCTTGGCCCAATTGCGCACTGTCGCCTGATAAATGTCCGAACTCTGAAGACTTCCGTCCCCAGCGAAGACCATTTCCACGACGATGGCCAAGCGGTCAGATGCATAGTTGAGCGAGGTGAGATCCGTGGAGAGTTTCTCCGGCAGCATCGGGAATGTCGCGGCAACCGTGTAGACCGAGGTGGTGTTTTGCCGTGCATGATTATCCAGGGCGGATCGTGTTTTGACGATCGCGTCAACGTCGGCAATGGCCACCAGGAGCTTCGTGGCCCCGTCGGGCAAGGCTTCGGCAACCGAAAGCTGGTCCAGATCTCGTGAATCATCGTTGTCGATGGAGCACCAGAGAAGGTTGCGGAGATCACGCGTCGATCCATCGGTTCGGGTCGCTGGCTCGTGGATTGCGTCGAGCTCGGCGAGCACCTGAGGCGGAAAATCCGGAACGAGTCCTTTCTCAAGCATTGCCCGACGGGCAATCCTTTGCAGGATCGAGCGGTGTTGCTTATCGTTTGGGTCTGTCATCAATCCACCATTTCTGAAACGCCCAGTCGTGATTTCATGCGCGATGAATGCATTCTACTCGTCCGCGCCATTTTTCACCAATCCTGCGATTGCACCTGCGAATATACCCGGCCTTCGCGGCGGCGGGGTGTGGCATTCTGACAGCAATGCCCTGACCAGAATCTGCACGGCAATTGTCGCCAAGCCCGTGCACTGGGCGAAGGTTCGCCGAAGGCTGAAGCTTGGGGGCGAAAGCCTCGTGCGGCCGCCGCGAGGGTTCTGGTCAAGGAATAGAGTCGCTCATTGTAGCTCTTGGTTGATGTTTTCCTGTAGAGTCCTGTTTCTCTCGTTCTTTCTCCCATGTGTGCCACACCGCGTCTTCAATTCGATGGAGTTCTTCGTCTTTGATTTCTGCGAACGTCGACCTTTTTCCACGCGACAGTTTTCCGTGGTTTTGCAGAATGAGGCGAACGAGCAAGGATGCACGGCGGTCCGGCATGTCTACAATTTCAAGGGCTTTTCGTATGGCCGCGTCGAATACAACTAGGAATCGTATTTCCTCTCCCAGGTCTCGACGAATCGTCTCTTCGATGCAGTGATAGAGATATTCGGCCTGAGGGGTGGCATCGAAGAAGCGATACAGGCTTGCCGTTTCGTTGTGGACGGTCATACGGCCTTCCGTGTCCAAGTCATAGCTGATAAATGGGAGCACCGAAGATGAGTATCGCTCCAGGACCCGATCGTAAGCTTCCCGCTCTCGGAGCATTGCCGCCGAGACCGGGAAAAGGACTCTGGGCGGAGTGAATCCTAGCTTTGTGAGGATATGGTGTACGAGGAAACGATGAATCCGGCCATTTCCGTCTTCAAAAGGATGGAGAAATACAAACCCGAAGGCCGTGGCGGCTGCGGCGACCACTGCGTCAGTCACATTAGGGGTCTCAAGGCGTTGGGTCATCTGCATCCATGCCGCCATCAGACCGGGAATATCTTCGGACTTCGGGCACACAAAATGCACGTCCTCCGTATAGTCGGAGAGCGTCTGAGAAACATAGTTTTGCGTTGTGCGCCAATCGCTCTGGGCGTAACGAGGGTCTACGATAGCGTTCTGGAGGCGCACGAAGGCTCCCTTGCTGCTGGCGTCGAACGCTGAAGCATTTTCCAAGGCGGCGACGAAACGTGCAGTGCGGTCCCTGTTCGGTACCTCGCCTTCGATCGCGAAAGAGGATTTCGTTTCTTTCGTGAACAGGTAGTGCACGGCCCGAGTAAGTATTGCCGGGTCGCACCCCTCGACGATGCTGCGCGCCTCTCTTGCCAGGTCTTTCGCCATAAAACTTTTCAAGGTCCCCGTCCGGCGGACCAATGGACAGTAGAAACGATTTCCCAACAAGTTGTCGTTGACCCTCTGGCGACGGACCTGAACTTTTGCTCCAGTAATGTGCAAATCGGAATCGAGCAAGTCCACATAGGATGCCGGGCCTATATCTGGGATGTCGAGCGTCTTCCCAGTCAGCAACTCGAACAGGTACCAAGAGCGGCGTGCGAATATCCCTGTCGGTTCAGAGCGAATCCAGTTTTTGAACTCGCCGATGTCGAGCACGTCAAAGACAGCGGCAAGCGCGGAAAGGTCAATGGGTTCATATCGCATGGCAAATCGGAGATTGCCAGTTACACCAATTGGGAGGTAGCCCTTCGGATATTGTTCGAGAACCGTGTCATCTGTGACGGTTGTTCTTCTCGCTCCAGAAATGACCTCGGACCGCACTGTGGGCAAGGGTACCTTGAGGTTAAACTGCTCTATCAGACCGTGAAGGCCTACAGCTTTGGGTGCACTCTTGGGTGTGAGAATCTTCTCGGTCATGTGAAAATATTCTCTCCACTACCGTTTATGCGAAATCATTCTCCAGACCACATTAGACAATAAAATCGCACTTTGTGCTATGAAATCCCTCTCAAAACCACAATACGTTCGAAATCGCTCTCGAAAGACAAAGGCCGAAGCCCGGCAATCCCCTATACACCGAAAGTAAGAGCGATGGCGGGCGCAGGCAAAGATTGGGAGGGGAATGAGCTCATTCTCCGGGATGATAGGCTCGCTCAGTGTGCCCGCGGAGCTGTGAGCGGTAGAAATAGACTTCCCTCAAATCGCCCGTGGCGTAGCGCTTTGCCTCGTCGTTGAAGTGAGGCGATGAGGGATTGCCGCTCTCGCCGCCCGCCGTCACCGCCTTGGCGCGCACGGTCTTGCCGAATTCAACTACCGCGACGAAACTGTTCCCGCCGCTGCCGTACCACTTCTTTGTTCCGGGGTAGGGACGCGCCCCAAAGGATGCCAGCGATCCCCAGTTGGCAGAAGTGAACTCGACGGGAATGCTGGGTTTCGAATCGTCGAAGCGCGGCAGGATATCGTCGGTGAGGCGCTGGAAGCGGTTGATCTCCCCCCAAGGCGTTCTCCAGGTTCCGAAGTCTGCAGTCAGGCGAACCGACGCCGCCTCGAGCGACTGCAGGAGCTGTTCGGGAGTCGACTTGCTCCCAACATAGTAGTAAACGGGCCGGCCCGCCCGCCGTGCTTCGCCAGCCACCCGCCGGGAGATATCCTCACCCCAGTAGACCGCGAGCGAAGTGGGGACCGAATCCACCCCCCAGCGGTAATCCCAGGAACGCAGAAGCTTGATCTGTTCCGCGAGCTTCGCTTTCAGCGGGTCCGACTCTTGGGCCTGGTCCCAAGCTTGGATGAGCGCGGGCATGGCCCTCTCAAACCACGGCAGATAGCTGTCGAAAGCCGCGCCAATCAGCGAATCGAGGGTGAAGTCCTTTTTGCCTTCGAGAACCTTCACGGCGTGAAGGCCGCGCGCCGATTCCCCGCCGGTTTCGACATAGACCGGAAAATCTTCCTTCTTCAGGCTGCCGGGCCCTGCCGCAGACCACGGCGCGTCATTCGAGTTGTAAATCCACCCGCTCTTGGGATTCAGCAGGTGCGGCGTCTCGTCAACGGATAAAAGTCCGTGCCAGTCGGTCGTGGGGTCGCTGCCGTCGACGGGCTTGGTCCAGTCGAATCGCGTATCGCGCCGGGGAATGAAATTCCCGTGGAAGTAGGCGATGTCGCCATCGCCATCGGCATAAATCGTGTTGTTCGACGAATTCGTGTGTAGTTCCATGGTTTGCCGGAACGATTTGTAGTCCGTAGACTTGGTTCGCGTGAAAGACTGGATCAGCGCTTTCACTGGCTCATGCATCAGCCGCACGGTCACCCATTTCCCGTCCCGCTCGCCGATCACCGGACCGTGCTGGGTGCGATAAACGGTGAATTTCCTTTCGGCCCTCCCATGCTCGGTCATGTACGGCACACTCATGTGCCCGGTTGCGACCGGAAGTCCCTTGTCTCCGTACTCGTAGTAGTAGCCGTCAGCCTTTTTCCGAACGGTCTCGAGGTATTCACTCATGGCGCTGACCCCGCTCGAAGTGTGCATCCAGCCGACGTGCGGGTTGAAGCCTTGATAAACGAAGAATTGCCCCCAGGTCACGGCGCCGTATGCATCCAGCCCTTCTTCGCTCACCATCTGGAGCTCGGACCGGAAGTAGAAAGACGTATGCGGGTTGATCAGCAGCAGAGCGTGGCCCTGGGCTGTGTTTGAAGGCGCGATGGCCACGCCGTTTGAGCCGGAGGGTTCGGCTGGTTCCTCCCCACCCCTCGTTCCCCTCTCCAACTGGGGAGGGGAGTAAGGGGAATCTGTGATTCCCCTCCCCGGTCGCGAAGGGGAGTAAGGGGTGGGGGGAGAGAGGCTCGCCTGCCGCTTGCTATAGAACGCCTCAATTTGACTCAGGTTCACGCGTTCGATGTCCCATCCGATGCTGCCTTCCGTAAAGCTCAGCGCCATCCACGGCTCGAAACTCTTAATGACTCTCGGTTTCACCTCGGGGTGCTTGTAAAGGTAGTAGTTCAAACCGTCGGCGAAAGCGTTCATCAACGTTTTCAGCCAGGCCGGGCTAGCCGCGTAATCCTCCTTTAGCCTTTCCGGATCGACGAGCAGCTTCATCCGCAAATCCTGATAGATTCTTGATTCGCCCTCCACCTCCGCCAGCCGCCCCAGGCCGTTGAGGTAGTTCGTCTCGACGCGATTAAAGTCGTCTTCGGCCTGGGCGTATTCCATGCCGAAGACCGCGTCCGCATCCGTCTTCCCGTAGACGTGCGCGATGCCCCAATCGTCCCGGATGATGGTGACCTTTTGAGCTTGGCGCTCCCAGCGCGTCACGTCCGGGTTCTCAGCGCCCCAAACCGCAGAACAAACAGAAGAGAGAGCAACAAGAAGAATAAGTCGTTTCATCATCGCCACATCCAACCGAATGTGCCTTTTCGACCGTTCCAACCGCCACCATACGCCGGACCGCTGCTGAATGCAATCGCTCCCGCTGGCTGGGTTAGAAATCTTTGAGGAAGAGTCTCGATTTCGATTGGAGGCGGGCAGAGCGTTAGCCCTGCGGCCAATGTGGATTCCCGGCTTCAAAAACCCGGAAAAGCCGCAGAGTCCCAACACCAGGGACTCTGCGCTACTCTCTCTCAGGGTTTCTTGATGCCGGCTAAGCCTGCGATGCCGGAGAGCGGGCTGGCGAAGCCCTCATATCGCTTGCCTTCGGAGACAAGGCCTCCACTTGATCCTCCAGGCCGCTTGGGCATGTCCTTGATTTCCCATGGCGACTTGTCGATGAGCCCGGCCGATTGCGTGAGGATGTTGTCGATGGCGCCCTTCTTCATGTGCTCGATGTAATCCTTCCAGCCGGGAGTGGCGAAGCACTTGATGGGGATGATGTCGCTCAGGGTGGCGCAGTTCAGCAGGTAGCAGCCCATGAGCGGATAGGTTTCGAACAAGGTGATGTCCAAATGCCCGGCGGTCAGGGCCGCGTTGGCATCTTTTGTGGCTCGGTATTCCATGCCCAGCAGATACAGCGTGTGCGCGATCTGCGCGAGTGCATTCACCGCCCCCACCACCGGCCCGCTGATGGCGCCGCCATCGGCGAACAGAAGCCCGGTCTTTGCAACGAACGAAGTCGTATTGATGCCGGCGCTGATGGCCGCGTGCTCAGTCTGGTCCTTCAGGAGTTTCTCAAGCGCCGCAAAGGCCGCGGCTGGAGCGCCCAACTCGATGGAGTAGCTGCAGCGGGAGACGCTGTTCTGGTGATAGTAGCCCAGGCCCACGTTAGTCCAATCGCTGACGACGGCAACCCCATCCTTGATGTGCCCGATCACGGGGGCCGCACTGGCCGCACATTCCGCCACCACGGACAGAACCAGGTTAGTCAGCGGGCCGAGCATGCCGATGCTGTCCACCTCAAAGAACTTCTGCACCATCTCCTGCAACTTCGCCTGGATCATGTCCTTAACGGTTTGATCTTTACCGAGATTTACCCCCATCGCCCCGCCGCCGGCAGCAGTCCCCATTCCCTTGACAACGAAGGGTTTGGGAGTTGCGGGCTGGGAGGAAACCTTGTTCTTAAGCGACTGCCACGCCTCGCCGGATTTGGTTTTCACGGTGTCGCGCGCTTTCGACAAGGCGTTCGGCAAGTTCGCTGCCTTCAGCACCACGGGTTTTGCCTGGCCGTTGGCGTCCAGGAAGAGTTTCGTGATGACCTTGAGGCGCTCGGTTTTCATGTACTCGAGCGCACGAAGCTCCTCGATGCTCATGTGGGTAATCTGGTAGGTCCGGTAGTCGAGTTGATCGAGTTGAAAGGCCAGCTTCGTAATCACGTTGTTCTTGTTGCGGTCGCTGCGGTCCCAGGCAAGCCCTTTGGATCGCTTCCAATCCTCGAAAGCATTCTTGATGGCCCAGAGATTATCTTGGGTCTTTGCTTTGTTGTACTTCTCGATTGCAGCGTCCAGTACCTGGAGCACCTTGCTTCGTGGTTTCGTAATCCCCAGGGTGGTGTCCTTCTTCCATTGATCATAGGTGGGAATGTTCATGGTGGCTTGCCTTTGGTTCTCCTTTGTCTACAACTGTCAGGTCCTAGGACTTGCCCTATTTATAATATATTGCCGAACCCTTTTCGAATGCAATCGCATAGGCCCGCCGGCCGACGGCGGGGCCGCGTTCCACTCTGAATTGCAGAGTGGGAGTGCAGAGTGTAAAATGGACACTTTGTCCGACTCGGCGCCGCCGCGTGTTCCCGCTGGCCGGTTTCCGGTTCGTCCCCCTTGAAGGGACGGGCTTCGCGGCAAAGAAGTAGGGGCGAGGCGCCGCCTCGCCCCTACAGGTAGCACCCTCTGGGTGACAACGGATGTGGCGCAGGGGCGCTCCTGCCAGTCCCGCGCGTCTTTATCGACGGATTAGGTTTCGCGGGAACGACTTCACTTTCGACACAGCATTAAAAGGGAGTGCCGGGATGAACAGGTTGAAAGGGCTTTCGGGGGAACTTCTGGACGCGGCCCCGGACGCCATGGTGGTGGTGAACCACGAGGGAAGAATCTTAATGGTCAATGCCCAGGTGGAGAAGGTGTTTGGGCACCGGCGCGAAGATCTTATCGGAAAGGAACTCGAGATCCTGATCCCTCCGCGTTTTCGAAATGCTCATCCTGGCCACAGGGATCGGTTCTTTGTCGAGCCGCGAGTGCGGGAGATGGGAGCGGGTTTGGAACTGTATGGCCTGCGTAAGAACGGAACGGAGTTCCCGGTTGAAATCAGCTTGAGCCCGGTCGAGACGGAGATGGGCCTGCTGGTGTCGAGCGCGATTCGAGACATCACTGACCGCAAGCGGGTGGAAGCTGGTATTCAGCAGCTCAATGAGACTTTGGCTCAGCGCAGCGCGGAGCTTGAGGCGACCAACAAGGAACTGGAGGCATTCGCCTATTCGGTTTCGCACGATCTCCGGGCGCCGCTGCGCTCCATTGACGGCTTCAGCCAGGCGCTCATGGAGGATCACCTGGAAAAACTCAACGCGGAGGGCCGCGATTATCTTCGTCGTGTGCAAGCGGCGGCGGGGCGGATGGGCGAGCTGATCGAAGGTTTGCTTGGGCTGGCGCGTCTGGCGCGCCACGAGATCTACAGGGAAAGCGTGGATTTGAGCGCCCTTGCGGCCTCCGTAGCACTGAACCTGCGCCACAGCGAACCGAATCGAAAAGTGGAGTTTTCCATCGTCGAAGGTGCCAGAGCCGAGGCAGACCGTCGACTGCTGGAAATCGCGCTTCACAATCTGCTGGCCAATGCCTGGAAGTTCACGAGTAAGCAGCCCACCGCGCGCATCGAGTTTGGCGCACGGCAGGATGATGGCGAGACGGTCTTCTTCGTCCGCGACAACGGCGCGGGGTTTGATATGGCGTATGCCGCCAATCTCTTCGGCCCATTTCAGAGACTGCATACGCAAGAGGAGTTTGAGGGGCACGGGATCGGTCTGGCGACGGTGCAGAGGGTTATCCGCCGGCACGGAGGGCGCATCTGGGCCGAGGGAGAAGTCGGAAAAGGGGCGACGTTTTCATTTACTCTCTGACGGGCCTCGCAAATTGGAGTGATCGCCCGAACCCCCTCACCCGTCCGTCGGCTGACGGACACCCTCTCCCCCAAGGGGGCGAGGGCCATTATCCGGGACCATCACCCTCTCCCCCTCGGGGGAGAGGGTGCCCGAGGTACGAGGGCGGGTGAGGGGGTCGGCACCAGCCGGGGCAAGACCGCTGGACACGCTCGGGAGGAACCCATGAACGAGAAGGCGATTCTGCTGGTGGAAGACAACCGGGATGATGAGGTACTTACGCTCCGAGCGCTTCGCAAGAATAACATTATGAATGAGGTCGTGGTGGCTCGGGACGGAGCTGAGGCTCTGGATTATCTGTTTGGCACGAACGGCTACGCGGGCCGGGACGTCACGGACTGGCCCTCGGTGGTTCTGCTGGACCTGAGACTTCCGAAGATCACCGGCTTGGAGGTGTTGAGGAAGATCCGGAGCGATGCGCGCACCCGGGCCATGGCCGTGGTGATCCTGACGTCTTCGAAGCAAGAGGAGGACGTGGCGGAGAGCTATGGTTTGGGTGTGAACAGTTATGTGCGCAAGCCGGTGGAGTTCGCGAAGTTGTTCGAGGCTGTGAAACAGATCGGGCTTTACTGGCTGCTTTTGAACGAGGGTCCTATTCCGCCGCGGAGGAGTCGATGAGCACAGTTCTTAAGGTTCTTATCGTGGAAGACTCCCCGGACGACGCTGCCCTGGTCTTGCGGGAACTGCGCCGCGGCGGGTATGAGCCTGTCTCAGAGCGGGTTGAAACCGCGGAAGCAATGAATGCGGCATTGGAACGAGCGGAGTGGGACGTCATACTCTCGGATTACACGATGCCGCACTTTAGCGCTCTTCAGGCGCTCGAAACTCTGAAGTCGAAACAACTCGACATACCCTTCATCATCATTTCGGGCACCATCGGCGAAGAGACCGCGGTGCTTGCCTTGAAGGCTGGAGCGCAGGATTACCTGATCAAAGGCAGACTGGCGCGCCTTGTCCCGGCCTTGGAGCGCGAAATTCGGGAGGCCCATAGCCGCCTGGAACGCAAGCTTGCTGAGGCCGAGAATCGGAAGCTGGAAGAGCAATTCCACCAGGCGCAAAAAATGGAGGCAGTGGGCAGGCTGGCCGGGGGACTGGCGCACGACTTCAACAATTTCTTAAGCGCCATCAACGGCTACTGCCAAATGATGCTGAATACCTTGGATCGATCCGATCCGACGCGAGCCTGGCTGGAAGAGATCAAGAAAGCCGGCGACAACGCAGCTTCTCTGATGCGTGAGTTGCTCGCCTTCAGCCGGCAGCAGGTACTGGTGACGCAGGTTCTGGACCTGAACGAAGTCGTCGCCGGCGTTGAGAACATGCTGCGTCACTTGATCGGCAATGGGGTCGATTTGATAACCTTTCCCGGCCCGGCGCTCTGGCACGTGAAAGCCGATGCGGCCCGAATCAAGCAGGTGATTGTGAATCTGGCGGTCAACGCGCGAGACGCGATGCCGGCAGGAGGCAGGCTGACGATCGAAACCTCAAACGTCGAACTGGACGCCGCCTCTGCGCAACGGCACCCGTCGGTCACCCCCGGCAGGTACGTGATGCTGGCGGTGAGTGACACGGGGATTGGAATGGATGCGCAAACGCAAGCGCATGTTTTTGAACCGTTCTTCACTACCAAAGAAGAAGGCAAGGGCACCGGGCTTGGCCTGGCGATGGTCTACGGGACCGTGAAACAGAGCGGCGGCACTGTCTGGATCGACAGCGTGCCGGGCCACGGCGCCAAGTTTACGATCTACCTCCCTCGAGTCGAAGAATGCCCTGGCACTGCGGAAGCTTTGCACGCACCTCGCCCTGACCCGCTCTGTGCGCGAGGTCTCGCAGGCCGCCCGAAGCAATCCTCGGAAATCCACTGAGAACGCTCATCTCCACCCCGTCTGCGCCTCCTGGAAATTCCGGTTGACTTGAATCCCGTCGAAACGCAAGATGATGGCCGCAGACGCGACTCCGCGTGGTGTCAATTTGTCCGGGAGTTCAGATTGCCCGCGCCGCGTCTGCACTTTGGCGGATGGGGGCCTGAAATGAGCGGCAAAGGTCGGAAGCTGGCGTTGTGCGCGGCGGCCGGGCTGATGGTTCTGATATCAGCTTGCGGTGGGGGCGGAGGGGGTGGCGGAACGAAGCCACCGGCCACCTATCTGCTTTCGGTGAATTCGACCAACCCTTCCACGGGCGTGGCGATCACCGCTTCTCCGAGTGACGATAATCATGTCGGGAGCGGCACGACTGGCTTCTCCCTGACTTACGACTCCGGGACCGCTGTGAGTCTGACGGCGCCGGCCACGGCGAAGTCGGGCGGAAATCCGTTTTCCTCCTGGAGCGGATGCGGGAGCGCCAGCACCGTGACGTGCACGGTGACGATGAGCGCCAACGCCACGGTGACGGCCAGCTATGCTGCCCCGGCCATCACCTCGGTGGCCGTGACGCCGAATCCTGCCACGGCAACCATCGGCACTACCCTGCAGTTCAGCGCCGCAGTGAGCGGCACGGGCAACTTCAGCACTGCCGTGAGCTGGTCAGTGACCGGGCCTGCCGGTTGGACGGGCAGCATCGGGTCCATCAGCAGCAGCGGACTCTATGAGACTCCCTACCCAGCGCCCGCCACGGTGACGATAGCGGCCACCAGCGCTCAGGATACGACCAAGAGCGGCAGCGTTAGCGTGGCGCTGGCGCCGCCCGCCGCCGCCGCGGGTCCGGCCTTGACTCTCGATCTGGGCAACCAAACCCACCCCATCAACCCGTACATTTATGGAATGAACGGATACGGTTTCGTCAATTCCGTGGACGGCCCGGCCAACCCAACCGTCATACGCTGGGGCGGTGACAGCACTTCCCGATACAACTACTTGCTGGGCGTAAGCAACTCCGCCAGCGACTGGTATTTCGAGAACCAATCCAACGCCGGCGTCGGCCCCACGGGCGAATTCAACGATTTTGTCACCAGTAACCAGGCCATCGGGGCGATCTCCATGGGCACGGTGCCGGTGCTCGGCTGGGTGGCGAAGGATGGGACCTCCTGCAGTTTCCCAACCTCGACGTACCCTAACCAGCAGAGCGTTGACAGCGGGCGCAACTGCGGAAACGGCGTATACCCCGAGGGGGTCGGTGGCTGCACGAATTCGGACGGTTGCAACATCACCGGCAACGCTGCCACCGGCACCAGCGTCGCGGAGGGTCCCACGTGGTCGGGCAGTTGGGTAACTTCCCTGGTCGGTACGTTTGGCGCCGCGGCGAATGGGGGCGTGGCGATCTACGATCTGGACAACGAACCCAGTTGGTGGGATGCGGTGCACCGTGACGTCCACCCACTCCCGTTCACCTACGACGAGGCCACCAACAACGGTATCGCCACGGCCTTGGCCATCAAGACTGCCGATCCGACGGCCGCAGTCAGCGGTCCGGTGATGGACTTCTGGTGGGATTATTTCTACTCGAAAGAGGATGTCGAGGACGGATGGAATACCGGTCCGTGCTATGAGCCTTGGAGCAATCCCGTCGATCGCAAGGCGCACGGCGGCACGCCGTTCATCGAGTATTATCTCCAGCAGTTCGCGGCGTACGAGGCGAGCCACGGCGTCCGCCTCCTGGACTACCTTGACCTGCATACCTATTTTGCCGCCGTGTATAACGGCTCCGGCGTCGGCCTCAGCCCCGCTGGAGACACGGGAGAGCAGGAGGCGAGGCTCGACTCGACGCGCGCCTTGTGGGATCCTACCTACACCGATCCCAATTACCCCCAGCCGAACTACACCACGGATTCGAACTACACTGCAAGCTGCTCGACGCCGCTGCAGGCTCCTCAGGTAATCCCCATGATGCGGACATGGGTTGCCAACGACTACCCGGGCACCAAGACGGCAATCACCGAGTACAACTGGGGCGGGCAAGAGCACATCAACGGCGCAGTGGCGCAGGCCGACATCCTTGGGATCTTCGGAAAATACGGCCTCGACCTGGCGACTCTCTGGGGTCCTCCGGATAACACGCAGGTCCCCGGCTTGATGGCCTACGAGATTTACCGCAACTACGACGCGGCAGGCTCGAAGTTCGGCGATGTGTCGCTCGCTTCGAGCAGCGCAGACCAGGGCCGGCTGTCCGTGTACGCTGCGTTGCGCAGCGCAGACGGCATGGTTACTGTAGTGGTGCTGAACAAGACTTACGGTGATCTCACCGCAAGTCTTTCGCTGCGAACCTGACGCCCAACGGCCAGGCGAAGGTCTTCCTCTATAGCAATGCCAACCTGGCCGGAATCGTAGCGCGACCCGACTTGACGGTGACGCCGCCCACGGCAGGCGGAACGACGAGCACTATCAGCACAACTTTTCCGGCTCAGTCGATCACGCTGCTGGTCGTGCCGCACCAGTAGGCCTTGCTTTCACTCGGGCTGGCGCAGACTGTGGCTCTATTGGCCTGCGCCTGCTCCCGGGTATTGCGCTCTTCTTAACCGCCGGATATGCTACTCTAGCGGCGGCGTTCTGCCATGACCGAACTCGCAGTAGAGACCAACGGACTGTGCCGCCGCTTCGGAGAACTGGAAGCGGTACGCAACGTCAACCTGCGCGTGGAAGCGGGCCAATTCTTCGGATTTCTGGGCCCCAATGGCGCGGGGAAATCCACCACCATCAAGATGCTCACCGGCATGCTGGAGCCCACGGCGGGGCAAATCCGGATTCTCGGCCTCGATCTGGCCAACGATCCAATCGGCGTGAAGAGCCAGATCGGCGTGGTGCCGGAAGGCCTCGCCCTCTTCGACCGCCTGACCGGGCCGGAATACCTCACCTTCGCCGGGCGCATGTATGGCCTCGATCGCGTCACCGCGGCGGAGCGCGCGCAGGAACTTCTCGACTTCACAGGCCTCGCCGATCGCACCAAGTCGCTGATCGTGGACTACTCGCATGGCATGAAGAAGAAACTTGCGATGGCTGCGGCGGTCATCCACGGGCCCAAGGTGCTGTTTCTGGACGAACCCTTCGAGGGTGTGGACGCCATTGCCGCGGGCACTCTTAAGGCCATGCTGAACCGCATGATCGCGCGCGGCGCCACCATCTTCCTTACCTCACACGTGCTCGAGATCGTCGAACGGCTGTGCAGCCACGTGGCCATCATCCATCGCGGCGAACTGGTGGCCCAAGGGTCCATTGACGACTTGCGCTCCGGCGTGGCAGCCCGGCGCGATGATGGCCAGAAGCTCAGTCTGGAACAGATCTTCCTCGAGATTGTAGGCGGCGAGCGCGCCGCCGTGCCGGAGCTATCGTGGCTGGAGTGATCTCGGCGCCGGGCAAATCCACGCAGCTCTTCCTGGTAGGCTGGCTGCGCTGGCGCCTGTTCGTCAACGGCCTGCGGACCGCAACCGGCAAGTTGAACCTGGCTGTACATTTCATCATGGGCGCCGGCATCGGCCTGGGGGTTGTGGGGCTCGGCGTCCTCATGGGCCTCGGCAGTTGGTATGCGGTCCGGTATGGCAAGCCCCCTTTGCTTTCGGGCGAGCTCTGGCTGGTGTTTCTGGTTTGGCTGCTGTTTCCGCTTTTCATCTCGGGGTTTGGCGCGGAGGCCGATCCGGTTTCGCTGCTGCGTTTTCCCCTCCGGTACTCCACGTTTGTGTTGCTGGCTTTCGCGCACGGCGTCTTTGACCCCATGGCGGCCGCTTGTCTCTACTGGCTTGCCGCGATGCTCCTGGGCATCGGGGTCGCATCGATTAGCGCTCTACGTTGGGCGATCCCGGCTTTCGCGGCGCTCGCGCTGCTCAACCTGCTGCTCAACCGGGCCATTTACGCCTGGCTCAGCCGTTGGATGGCGCAGCGACGCACGCGCGAAATACTGGGCGCGGCGGGTATCCTCCTGGCGATCAGCGGCCAGTTCATAAGTCCGCTCGCTAATCGATATGGCCCTCGGGCGTTGCCGTGGGTGTCCCGCCTCGCCACGGCTGTCCGCGCCCTTCCCGCCGGTATGGCGGCCGCGACGGTCACGTTTGGGCGTGCCGGCTACCTGGGCAAGGCTTTTGCGGAGTTCTTAGGTCTCCTCGCTTATTGTGGCGTGGTCGGGTGGTTACTCGCCTTTCGCTTGCGGGCTGAGTACCGCGGCGAGAATTTGAGCGAGGCGAGCCGCCCGTCTGCCGAAGCTCGCGCCCCTGTGCGCGCGGGGTGGAACGTGACGGGCGTGTCCCCCACCGTGGCGGCCCTGTTTGAGAAAGACCTGCGCTATCTCCTTCGCAACACCATGGCGTATCTCACCCTGCTGACGCCGGCCCTGATCATCCTCGCATTGAGCATGGGCCGCCGGGGCAGTCCAAACCCCAAGATTACAGGCTTCATCCTGAGTAGTTCGACTTACTTCCCCATGGGCGTCGCTTATGTCTTGCTCACTGTCGTGGGGCTAGCTTACAACAGCATGGCTTATGACGGGCCCGGGCTGCCCATCCTGTTCGCGGCGCCCGTAAGTTTCCGTGACGTGATGGTGGCAAAGAATCTGCTTCACTCGATAATCCTCGCCGCCGAGGTCATCATCGTTTTCGTGCTGGTCCAGTTGGTTGGCGGGCCTTGCCCTCCGGCGATTGTGGGACTGACACTGGCAGGGGCGCTTTGGGCTTTCCTCATGAACCTGACGGCCGGGAACCTCGTCTCGCTCTACTTTCCCCGCAAGCTGAAGGCCGGCCAGATGCGGCGTCAACAGGCGTCAGGCATGGCGATGCTGGTCACACTGGGTGTGCAGGTGGCCGTGGGCAGCCTGGCGGCGGGCCTGTACCTTGTATCGCTCTGGGCGGGAAACATCGCCTGGTGCGGATTGGGCTTTCTTGGGCTCGCGGGCATCACTTGGGTGGCCTATCGCCGCGTGCTCAATCTCGTCAGCGGCATCGCCTGGAAGAGGCGCGAGGCTCTCCTGGCCGAGTTGTCAAGGCCCGATTGAAGGACGACAGCCCGGTTGTTTGCGGCATCAGGTCTGCCTTATATCACGGAGTTTACGGAAGGGCGGGGCTTCAGCCCCGCCCTCGAAGCCGGCTGATCACTGGGGGCTTTAGCCCCTGAAGTAAAGTGGCTTCAGGGCCTAAAGGCCCAACCCGTCGCGGTCCCCGAGGCGGCGGGGCTGAAGCCCCGCCCTTCCAAGTGGTGGCCTGCGATTTCTCGTTTCCTCGCCCGGTGTAAAACTCCAAGTCAAGTCCTGCCGAAGACTGCCGATAAATTAGGCTGAGTTGCGAGCGTACGGGCGGCCTTAATGTTTGACCCGGAGCGGCCCAAGCTTCGCGCTTTCATGTGACTCGCGCAACTCGATTGGAACGTACAGGTTTCATCGAACTCATCACAGAATGGGAAAGACTGACGCGCCGTGATTTCCATAAAGAGATACCTTGATCTGGATCAGAGTGAATTAAGCAAGTACCGCCCGCCGACCACAGAGGAACTTCTGTCGGGCATGCTGGAGGCGTACCGAGCCGTGCTGGGCGGCATTGGCAACAGTGCCGTCCAGGCCTGTCCGGCGGTGAGCGAGGACCTTCAGCGCCGCCTGATGCTCCTGGCAGAAGGCTTCAGCAAAACCCTGACCCTCACCCTCATCCGTGATTCGGAGGGTCAGGTGGAACAGCACCTTCAGTCCTGGGGAGAGCAGACAGCCGGGTACTTACAGCAGCGGGCTGCGGATGTCCGGGAAATCGTCCTGGTGCTGGCGTGCGCAGCGGAATCGGTGGCGGAGCGCGACCAGCGTTACGCCACCCACTTCAACGAGTTCACCAGGCGCCTGCACGCGCTCGCCAAGCTCGAAGACTTGCCGGAACTCAGGGCCGCGGTGGTAAGCGGGGCCAAGGAACTGAAATCGTGCGTGGACAAGATGGAGCTGGAAAGCCGCGAATCGGTGGCGGCGTTGCAAACCAAGGTGACAACGTATCAGACTAAGCTGGAGGAGGCCGAACAACGAGCCTCGCGCGATGCCTTGACCGGACTCGATAATCGCCAGGGGGTGGAATCCAAGGTTCAGCGCCGGATCGCCACCCAGCAGCGTTTCTGCATTGCTATGCTGGACCTCAACGGATTCAAAGAGGTCAACGATCTCCACGGGCACGAAGCGGGGGACGATCTGTTGCGCCAGTTTTCGTCCGAATTGCGGTCGACCTCGCGCGCCGCCAACGTCGTCGGCCGGTGGGGCGGCGATGAGTTCATTGTGGTGCTCGACGGGACCCTGCCGGACGCCCAAGCGCGCGTGCAGCGAATTCAAGAGTGGGTCCTGGGCAGCTACACGGTTCAGAATGTTTCCGAGGAATCCAAAATCGATATGACCGCAGCGGTCGGCCTGGCGGAGTGGCAGCCCGGCGAAATCCTTCAAAGAGGTTGTGGCGCGCGCTGACGCGCTCATGTACCAGGAAAAGAAGCGCTTTGCGCAGGAGAGAAAGAACCCCAAGACACGTGTCGCTTAATCAACACCCTCCCGCCACTCACTGAATTGATCATGAGGTTTTATCGGCCGGGATTGTGGCTGCTAACCGGCTGCCGGTTTGTGTATACTGCGGTGGGCAAGCGGCCTTGCGCGGCGATGTGCTTCGATGTTCCTTCGCCGCGAGGAACCACTCCTGCATGGGTCCACGAAGAGTATTGACGATTTCTCTTGGCCTGGCATTTTACGCTCAGGCAATTCTGGCGCAGGCTCCCCCAGCAGCGCCGAACTGGGTGGGATCATGGGCAGCCGCTCAGCAAGCCCCGGAAGCCAACAACTCGCTTGCGCCCGGCGATCTGCATGACGCCACGCTGGCGCCAGCATGATGGTGGACACACCGACGCTCCCAACATGAAGTACTTTCTGAAGTGGGCCGACGGATTCATCGGTCACTCGCGGCCTGAGTAGCGGGAGGTCCACCGGACGACGAGTAGGGGCGGTTCGCGAACCGCCCCCGCACATCAAGGCCGCGCTGCTTGGCTACAAGACCAACAATTTGAAAATTCCCCATTGATAAGCTAGTCTAATCGCGGCAAACGCGTCGTGGCGCAGGCGCGACATGCCATCGCGAGGTTTCACGGAGACAGGAATGGAGCCGCCGCCACCTTCCGCAGTTTCGCAGGCCGCAACTCACGCTTCGACTTTCGCTTCGGGCGGGCTGCTGGAGAGCCTTCGTCCTCAGCAGTGGGTGAAGAACGGCTTCGTCTTCGCGGCGTTGATATTCTCGCGCAGCATCATCGACTGGAATCGCAACGTGCGCGTCATGGCGGGTGCGGCCCTGTTCTGCCTTATGTCCAGCGCAGTCTATCTTTTCAACGACATCCTTGATGCATCGGAGGATCGGAAACACCCTCACAAGCGGCTGCGGCCGCTGGCTTCCGGCCGGCTCGGAGTGGGAACTGCAGCGATCGCCGCAATAGCGCTGGGGCTGGTCTCCCTGGCTGGCGCGTGGGCGCTCGACCACACTTTCTTCGCCATCATCGCGGCCTACGCCGCCATCAACGTGCTCTATTCATGGGTGCTGAAGCGTGTGGTTCTCCTCAACGTCTTCGTCATCAGCGCCGGCTTCGTCTTGCGGGTGGTGGGCGGCGGAGTGATTATTCACGTTGAGATTTCTCCCTGGCTGGTGGTGTGCACCACGTTGCTTGCCTTGTTTCTCGCGCTGAGCAAGCGCCGGCATGAACTCGTAGCCTTGGGAAAAGAAGCGGGCAACCACCGCTCGATCCTGTCGAGATACTCGCCGTACTTTCTGGACCAGCTGATCGGGATTGTCACCGCTTCCACCGTAATGTCCTACGCGCTCTACACGCTTTCGAGCGACGTACAGGTTAAATTTCCCGGCAAGAGGCTTGACCTGACCATCCCTTTCGTCCTTTTTGGAATTTTCCGTTACCTCTATCTCGTGCACCTGAATGAAGAGGGAGGAAACCCGACGCGGCTGTTCTTGACGGACTCGGTCCTGCTTTCGGTCGTGCTGTTCTGGGCGGCCAGCGTAATTTTCATTATCTACCTTTAGGCATCGACAATCGGCAATCGAGAATCAACAATGGCAGACGATTTCATAACTCAGCCACTCTCCGGGTGGGGGCGTTTTCCGGTCGAGACGTGTAATGTCTATCGCCCCGACAGCCGGCGCCAACTGGCGGCCGTCCTGGAGTCCAGTTCCCAGCCTTCCTTGATATCGTACGGCATGGGACGCAGCTACGGCGACGCGCCGCTCAACGCGCAAGGCGGAGTCATCTGTCACTCGCGGCTCAACAGGTTTCTCGCTTTCGACGGGCAAAGCGGTGTGTTGGAGTGTGAAGCGGGCGTAAGCCTGGCCGAAATCCTTCGCTATTTTCTGCCCCACGGGTTTTTCCTGCCGGTGACGCCGGGGACCAAATTCGTGACTGTCGGCGGGGCGATCGCCGCCGACGTGCATGGGAAGAACCACCATCAAGATGGCACCTTCGGAAACTTCGTCTTGGATTTCAAGTTGTTGACGCCCAAGGGCGGCATCCTCTCTTGCTCGGCGAATAACAACCGCGAAATCTTTTGGGCGACCCTGGGGGGCATGGGACTGACAGGTGTGATTCTGAGCGCCCGAATGAAGCTGCGGCCGGTCGAGTCAGCGTGGATGCAGGTGGATTACCAGCAAGCGGCAAACCTCGAGGACGCGCTGCGAATGATGACGGAGTCCGACATCCGTTACCAATACTCGGTAGCCTGGATTGACTGCCTGGCGACCGGCCGGCACATGGGAAGGGCCGTCTTGATGCGAGGCAATCACGCGCCTGTAAAGGAGCTGCCGGCGAGCATGAGGGATCCCCTCGCCGAAGCGCCGCGCCGCCGCTGGACGCTGCCCTTCGATTTTCCCTCGCTGGCCTTGAACAGTCTTACGGTGCGCGCCTTCAACACTCTCTATTACAACCTGCATCGGAATGCTGTCCAAAAACTCGTCGACCTGGAGACTTTCTTTTACCCCCTCGACGCGATCGATCACTGGAATCGGTTGTACGGACGCAGAGGCTTCGTTCAATATCAGTCAGCCTTGCCTTTGGCTGGAGGACTCGAAGGGCTTAAGAAAGTCCTGACCAGGCTGGCGCAATCGCGCCGCGCCTCCTTCCTGGCCGTGCTGAAGCGTTTCGGGAAATCAAACCCCGGCCTGCTTTCGTTTCCGATGGAAGGCTACACGCTGGCCCTGGATCTTCCCGTCGCGAGCGGGTTGATTCCTCTGCTGCGCGAATTGGATGGGCTGGTTCTGGACTACGGCGGCAGGATTTACCTGGCGAAGGATGCGTTGATGACCGCGCCGACCTTTGCCGCCATGTATCCGCGGGTGGAACAGTTCAGGGAAATCAAGAACCGGATCGACCCGGGCGGGTTATTCTCGTCGTCGCAGGCGCGGAGGCTTGGGATTGTCCCGAAATGATGTAACTGAGGTGAGAGCGTGTCAACCGTACTGATTCTGGGCGCAACTTCGGGTATTGCCTCCGCCCTGGCAAAGGAGTTTGCGGCGCATAAGTACGACCTTATTCTAGGAGGCCGCAATCGAGACGAATTGAGTGCGCTCGCCTCCGATCTCAGTCTCCGTAATTCAGTTCGCGCGAGCGTCCTGGCTTTCGATGCGCTCGACACTCAAACCCACACCGCCAGCTTGCGATCGTTCCTCGCGGAATCAGGCAACACTCTGGCGGGTGCCGTGGTTTGCATCGGTTACCTGGGCGATCAGGCCAAGGCTCAAGTCGATTGGGATGAAGCTCGCCTTATTCTTGAGACCAATTTCACAGGTTGCGTTTCGGCTCTCAATATTCTCGCCAATCACTTCGAGCCCAAGCGGACCGGTTTTATCTGCGCCATCTCTTCCGTAGCCGGCGACCGTGGCCGCCAGAGCAATTACCTTTATGGGGCCGCGAAGGCGGGCCTGAGCGTCTACCTTCAGGGGTTGCGGAACCGGTTATTCCCGGCGGGCGTCAAGGTGATTACGGTGAAGCCGGGGTTTGTGGACACGCGCATGACCTACGGGCGTCCGGGGCTGTTTCTGTTGGCCTCGCCAGAGAGCGTAGCGCAAGGCATTTTCAGAGCCATCGTCAAGGGGAAGAGTGTGGTTTACTTGCCGTGGTTTTGGCGCCCCATCATGCTGATTGTGCGGTCAATCCCGGAAACGATCTTCAAGAGGTTGAAGATGTAGTCGCCCTCGTTGACACAGTCCGCAGCGGGCGATTACCCTACCTTAAGAGGGCATATGGATATCTTCGCGGAGATTGCGAGGCTCAGAAGGGAAGGGCGCAAGGCGGCGCTGGCGACCATTATCCAGGTGCAGGGTTCCATTCCAAGCTATGAAAGCGCCAAGATTCTGATCCGCGACGACGGGTCGATCGTAGGCACGGTGGGCGGCGGCTGCGTCGAGGCGGAAGTGTGGTCCGTTGCGCAGGAGGTCATGCGCGAAGAGAAACCGCGCCGCTTGCACTTCAACTTGAACACACAGCCTGAATACGACAACGGACTGGTCTGCGGCGGGTCGCTCGATATCTTCGTTGAGCCCATCCTGGCCACTCCTACGCTGTATCTCTTCGGCGGCGGCCATGTTTCACTTGCTGTATCGAAGATTGCCGGCCTTGCAGGATTCGATGTGATTGTCTCTGACGATCGCGCGGCGTTTGCCAATCCGGAGCGCTTTTCGGAAGCGGCCGAAACCCACGCCGGACCTTGGGCAGAGACTTTCGGGAAGCTCAAGGTTAATGAGCTGTCTTACCTCGTAGTGGCCACACGCGGTCACAAAGGCGACCTGGATTGCCTTCGCTGGGCGGTTACGACGCCGGCGCGCTACATCGGTATGATTGGCAGCAAGCGGAAGCTGATCGAAATCTCGAAGGTGCTGGAAAGCGAGGGCGTGCCCGCGGAGAAACTGGCGCGCGTCTACTCACCCATCGGCCTTGATATCGGGGCCCTGACTCCTGAGGAGATCGCGGTCTCGATCGTGGCGGAGTTGATTGCGGTAAGGCGCCAGGTCCCGTCTCCCTACCCCTCTCTCGCGTACAAACCCACGGCCGTCGAAACCACATGATCGCCGGACTGATCCTCGCAGCAGGCGAGTCCTCCCGCATGGGAGCCCCCAAGGCCACTCTTGCCTACCGCGGCCGCACCTTCCTCGAATGGATCGTGCAGACGCTTCGCGAAGGCGGACTCGAGCGCCTCGTCGTCGTGCTCGGTCATCGGGCCGAGGAGATTCAACCGCGATTCAGGCTGGAGGCTAATGAAGTAGTCATCAACCCCGATTACCGGTCCGGCCAGACGTCGTCGCTGCAAGCGGGACTGCGGGCGCTGGCTGCGGATGATCTGGAAGCCGTCCTGCTATGTCTCGTGGACCATCCTGCGGTCTCCGCAGGAACTGTGAGAGGATATCGTGTCGGCTTTCCGTGCGAGCGGCGCCCCCGTCGTGATCCCCACCTATCACGGCCGCCGGGGGCACCCAGCGCTGATCGCACGGCAACTCTTTGAGGAGCTATTGGGGTTGACCAGCGACGCCGGCGCGGACTCGGTGGTTCGGCGATATCGACCGGCCACCCAGTACGTCGAGGTCGAGGACGAGGGGGTAGTCATTGATGTGGACGACCCGGAGGACTACCGGCGGCTGACGGGGGGCTAAAGCGACATATTGTCAACATCGGGGCGGCAACTCGTGGCACGTTCTAGGCGCGGTCCTTTGTTTTCATAGACATTCTCGCTTTGTTCCGTCGAATTCCAGTCGAGAAGTCGAGAGTCGAGAGTCAAAGAGTGACAAACCGTCACCATCCGACCCAACCTCTTGAATTGGCCCCAGAACTTCTCAACTCCTCGACTCCTAAACTCCTCGACTGTTTGTTTTCATAGACATTCTCGCTTTGTTCCGGCGAATTCGAACCAAGCAGTCGAGAGTCGAGAGTCGAAGAGTGACAAACCGTCACCATCCGACCTGAGCAACAGTACGCGCCGGCAATTTGACAGCCGCACCACATTGTGTTCGCCGCCGGCCATGACTCGCTGAGCAACCCCCACCATAAGACTCTATCCTATATCTCTTAATTTGTCAATAGACACAAAGTCTAGGTTAATCTGTAGATAACTCTCAGGTAGGAAACAAAGAAGTAGGGGCAAGGCGCCGCCTAGCCCCTACAGGCTTCACAAGACGTGTGGAATGACATTCCGCAAGTGTTAAAATCTTTTCCCTTATATGAGCGGTGAAGCAGTCTCCCATTCCTCGGCGGGTCGTTGGTTGGTGGCGGTGGCGGTGATGTCCAGCGCGATCATGGAAGTGCTGGACACTTCGGTGGTGAACGTCAGCCTGCCGCACATTGCGGGCAGCCTTTCGGCTACGGTCGATGAATCCACCTGGGTACTCACCTCTTACCTGGTCGCCAACGCGATCGTTCTCCCGCTGTCCGGCTGGCTGGCGAACTACTTCGGGCGCAGGCGATTGTTGCTCTGCGTGGTGGCAGGGTTCACCGTGTCGAGCCTCTTATGTGGGATCGCTCCGAATCTGCCGGCACTGATTCTTTTCCGCGTGCTTCAAGGCACCACGGGCGGAGGGCTTCAGCCCATTTCCCAAGCCGTACTGCTCGAGGAATTCCCAGGCGCGGAGCGTGGCAAGGCCATGGCGTTCTGGAGCATGGGAATCATCGCCGCGCCCATCCTTGGACCGACGCTGGGGGGGTGGATTACCGACACTTATTCGTGGCGCTGGGTTTTCTATATCAACCTGCCCATCGGCATCGCCAGCTTGATCATGATCGGCCTGTTTGTTACCGATCCGCCCTACCTGCGGCGAGGGAAGTTGCGCGCTGACGTTTGGGGATTTGGGATGTTGGCAGTGGGCATGGGAGCGCTGCAAATCATGCTGGACAAAGGCCAGGAGGAAGACTGGTTCGGAAGCCGCTTCATCATTTCGTTGGCGGTATTGGCGGCAGGTTTCCTGGCTGCGTTCGTCATCCGTGAATTGACCGCAGAGCAGCCCATCGTGCATTTCCGGCTCTTGAAGTTTCGCAGCTTTGGGGCTGGGATCGGGTTGGTCACGCTGCTCGGGTTCGTGCTCTACGGCAGCCTGGTGACGTTGCCTTTGTTCATGCAAACTCTGCTCGGCTGGACGAGCGCGACGGCCGGGCTCTGGACCAGTCCGCGCGGTATTGCCACCGCCTGCTGCATGCCGCTGGTGGGATACCTGCTGGGTCGAGGCTGGGACGGGCGTTGGATGCTGGTATTCGGTTTCACGGTGGCAGGTATCGCTTTCTTCGGCTACTCGCAAATGGACTTGGATTCCGGCACCTGGGACATCCTCCTGCATCTGCTCAACCAAGGCGCTGGGCTGGCCTTCGTCTTTGTTCCTCTGACCGTTCTCACCATGGATCAGATCCCCAAGCACGAAACGGGGTATGCCACGAGCCTCTACAGCGTCATGCGCAACGTCGGCTCGAGCATGGGCGTCTCCTTCGTCACCACCTGGATTGCCCGGCGCTCGCAGGTCAATCAATCGCTGCTCGCGGCGCACGTGACGGACATCAGCCCCGTCACTCGGCAAGCGTTGGAGCAAGCGCAAAGGTTGTTCGTGCAGGGCGGCGCCGACCCAGTTACCGCAAGTCATCGCGCCCAGGCGATGCTCTACGGGGCGGTGCAACAGCAGGCAGCGTTGCTGAGCTTCTTGAGCGTCTTCCGCCTGATGGGCTTCCTGTTCCTGCTCATTATCCCATTCGTCCTCCTCTTTCAACGGCAACGAAGGCATCCCGCAGGGTGATAAGAGACTGGGGGAAAACTAGCGCTTAGTTGTGTTAGTAAGCGCGATTATCTTGCGTACTGGAAGGGCGGGGCTTTAGCCCCGCCGCTATGCAGAGCACGGTTGAAGGGGCCTTTAGGCCCTGAAGCAACGCGGCTTCAGGGGCTAAAGCCCCGAGGAGTGGCTTGTTCTGCGCGGCGGGACTGAAGCCCCGTCCTTCCGACGCCAAACGAATAAGAACGCTTACTTCTGCAAGTAAGAACTAGATTAGTCTGTCATTCCGAGGAGCGCAGGCGACGAGGAATCTCGCACTGCGTTGAGAATACTCAGAGCGAGATTCTTCGCTCCGCTCAGAATGACACCCTGAATTCGGAATGACACTCTAAATGAGGTTTTCACACAGACACTTGAGCCGGCCCCCCTACCCCTTCGGCCAAGGCACAAAAAACTTGTATTTTCCCGGAGGATTCAGAATACTCTAAGTATCACGTTAAAGGGCTTGTGCAACATGCGCAGTGGTTCGCTCGCTCTAACCTCCGCTCTGCTCCTTGCCTGCCTTCCTGCGGTTTTGTCGGCGCAAGGGAGGATTCAAGGGACCGTCTCGAACGGCACCCATGGCCAGCCGGCAGCGAACCAGACCGTACAGTTGCTGCTTCCGCGAGGCGGCATGCAGCACGTAGCGTCGGTTACGACGGATGCGAGCGGGCGCTTTGTTTTTCCCTCTGCCAACATCGACCCGGCGTCCTTCTATCTGGTGCAAGCGGCTTATCAGGGGGTGGACTATAACTCTCCGGCGCAATTTGATCCGGAGGGAACCGCCACCATCGCCATTACCGTGTACGATTCCTCCGCCTCTACGCCGCCTCTGCGCATTCAGTCGGCGCGCGTGGTGGTCCATGCCGAGGGCAGCAAAGCCCACGTGCAGGAAATGTTTGCAGTCAGGAATGCGAGCGACCCTCCACACAGCTACGTCAACCCGGCCGGGACATTCCAGTTTCATTTGTCGCCGGGTATCGCCGAGCCGAAGGCGGCCGTGGCAGGGCTGATGAACATGCCATTGCCACAGCCCCTGAGCGCCGGGAAAAGCCGTGGCGATTATTATCTTCAGTATCCGCTTAAGCCCGGCGTGAGCGTGGTCATGGTTGCGTACGATGTGGACTACACTTCGAACCGTCTGGAGTTGGGCGACTCATATCCGTATCCCATCACCAACGCTGAGCTCCTCGTTTCACCCCCCGGCCTTACGGTGGATTCAACTGTCTTCACACCATCCGGAAGTGACGCCGAAACGGGCAGCGAACGGTATGTGGCCTCGGGCTTGAAGCAGGGAACGAAGCTCGAGGCTCGCTTGAGCGGTGAAGCACGAGCCGATAATGCGGCGGGGGGCGCAGGAACGGAGTCGGGGCAGGCGCAAGCGCAAGTCCAGATCCTCCCTAACCCCATCACCCGAGTGGGTGTTCCTCTGCTGGCCTGCTTCTTGTTGCTGCTGCTTTGGGCGCTCGGCATTCGCCTGGCCAAGGAATGGCCTCGATTCAGGGAAGCACAGAAAACGAGTTCAGTGCAGAAGGAGCTCGCGGCTACGGCAGATGCGTTGTTTAATTCCCTGGCTGATCTGGATGAACTCTTCGCTCAAAGCAAGGTACCCGATAAAAAGTACTGGAAAGAGCGGCTGGACCTGAAGGCGCGATTGACCGCGACGCTGAAGAAAGCCTCGCCCCTGCTACTCGAATCTTATGCCACCCGACACACCTCCTCCCGTTAGGGCCGGCCTCGAACTTCGAAACGTCTCCAAGTATTATGGCGACCTCGCGGCGCTGGTGGGAGCGCAACTGCGCGTAGGGCCGGGCGAGTCAATTCTGCTCTACGGTCCCAACGGCGCCGGCAAGACCACCCTCCTCCGCCTGCTTGCCACCCTGGCGCGGCCGAGCGAGGGCGAAGTTGCCTTCGAGGGGAGAGACATCCGCCAGCACGCGGCGGCGGTAAAGGCAGCCATCGGATTTGTATCTCACTCGACCTTCCTCTATGGCGATTTGACGGTGCGCGAGAACCTGGAATTCTTCGGCACCTTGTTCGCCTTGCCGGAGCCTGAAAAGAAAATCGCCGCCGCGGTGGAACTCTTCACTCTGGGAGACCGGGTCCACACACCCGTGCGGAAACTCTCGCGCGGCCTGCAACAGCGCGTGTCGCTGGCTCGGGCCATCTTGCATGAACCGACGTTCTTGTTGTTGGACGAGCCTTTCACGGGGCTCGACGCCGTCACCGTAGCCACCTTGGAGACCCTGATGCGTCAGCTTCCGGACACGGGAAGAACAGTCGTATTCTCCACTCACGATTTCGCGCGTGGAGCAGCCCTGGCGCGCAGACTGGTGACCTTGGAGGCGGGGAGGATTCGGTATGATGGGCCGGTGGAAGGGAGGAAGGCAGAAAGCAGAAAGTAGAAAGCAGAATCAAGAGGTTGGAATTGCATGAACAGCCCTCTCTCTTGGGGAGAGGGTGGCCCGCTGCCGGCGTTTTCATCAGTCCGTCATCTGACGGAGACAGGTGAGGGGTTTCTGACTTCTGACTTCTGACTTCTGACTTCTAAATCCTACGCCTGTGCGAAGCCTCAAGATCATCTCGGCTGTTCTCGTTAAGGACCTCCGGTTGGAGTGGCGCAATCGGGAGACGCTGGCGTCTGTGTGCGTCTTCGGCATCCTGGTGGTCTTCCTATTTAACTTTGCCTTCGAGCCGGGGCGGGAAGAATCTTTGCGCCAGCTTCCCGGATTGTTGTGGGTGGCGTTTGCTTTTGCGGGCGTGCTCTGCTTCAACCGGTCGTTCGCGCAGGAGCGTGAGAACGCCTGCCTGGAAGGGATGGTCCTTGCTCCGGTGGATCCTGGTTTGGTTTACCTGGGCAAGATGCTGGCTAACTTGATCTTTCTGAGCATCGCGGAAAGCGTCATCGTTTTCGCCGCGAGCCTTTGGTATAATTTTTCCTTCGTGCCCTCGCTCAAGTGGTTTGCGCTGATCACATTTTTGTGTACGGTGGGCTACGTGGCGGTGGGCACGACTTTCGGGGCCATCGCCGCCAACCTCCACATGCGCGAAGTCATGTTGCCGGTGTTGCAGTTTCCTGTCGCCCTCCCGATTTTTATCGCTGGAATCGAAGCTTCCACGGGGGCGCTCAAAGGTGACGCACCCTCGAGTTACATGAGCTGGGTTAAGCTCGCGGCGGGCATCGCGGTGATTTTCGTCGTGCTGTCCTATATGCTGTTTGAGTACGTTTTAGAAGAATAATGGGGAAAACACTCCCGACAGTCCATTTCCTCGTGACGCTGGCCTGGATGCTTCTGGCGTTCTGGATGATTTTTCTATATGCGCCGCAGGAGCTCACCATGGGCGAGGTGCAACGGATTTTTTACATCCATGCTCCGTTGGCTTGGGTGGCCGGGACAGCCTACACGATCGTTTTCCTCTGTAGCGTGATCTACCTCTGGAAACGTTCCCCGCTCGCCGACGAACTGGCGCACGCGTCCGGAGAGGTCGGGTTTATCTTCTGTTCGAGCCTCCTCTTCACGGGGCCATTATGGGCAAAGCCGGTATGGGGCATTTGGTGGACTTGGGACGCCCGGTTGACGCTGACCTTCGTTCTCTGGCTGCTCTTTGTCTCGTACCTGATGCTGCGCAGCTACGTATCGAGCCCCGGGCGCGCAGCTACCCTTGCCGCGGTGGTGGGCATTATCGGATATGTGGATGTCCCGATCGATTATATGGCCATCCGCTGGTGGCGTACCCAGCACCCTCAACCGGTGATTGCGGGCGGAGAGGGTTCCGGGCTTGAGCCCGCGTATGTTGTTGACTTTCATGGTATGCGTGGGCGCTTTTCATTGCTTGTTCAGTTACCTTCTCGCGCAGCGCTTCCGGCTGGCGAAAGCGCGGCGGGAAGTGAGCGCTCTCCGAAGAACTCTGGCGACGCGCTTTTCTGAGGACTAACGTGCTCAACACATATTTGTTCGTGGCATTCTCTGCGCTGTGGGTGCTCTTCTTTATTTACGCCTGGAGTCTTTCCCGGCGGCAGGCGCGTTTACAGAAAGAGCTTGAAGAACTGAAGAGCAAACAGGAAGTCGGGAGTCAGAATTAAGTGACGTCATCCCCTCACCCCCGACCCCTCTCCCCCAAGAGGGCGAGGGGAGAAATAACCCGAGATTATGCCCTCGCCCCCTTGGGAGAGAGGGCGTCCGTCAGCCGACGGACCGGTGAGGGGGTTGGTCTGTCACGAGATTATGTAACCCTCAATAGACTCACCGCTATAGCCACCAAGCATTCAAATTAATCGACGACCCGCCCCGGCGCGTGCTAACATGCCATTGTTCGATGGACTTCGCAGGGGAAGAAGCGTCGAGCTTATCAGACTTCGGGCTCTGTGCGACGGATGTTCGCGAACCCCGCCAGGTCCGGAAGGAAGCAACGGTAACGAGCCTCTCCGTGTGCCGCAGATCAACCCGAAGTCTGACCCATTTTATTTTGGATTTTAGATTTTGGATTTTAGATTAGCCCCCAGTTTTGACACTGTCTTGAGACTCTAATCGAAAATCGAAAATCCAAAATCTAAAATTGCGCATGTCCTACCAGGTGATAGCCCGCAAGTACCGGCCCCAGGTCTTTGAAGACGTGGTGGGGCAAAGTCTGATCACCGACACGCTGAAAAATGCCATCCTCAGCGAGCGCGTGGCGCACGGGTATATCTTTTCGGGCGCGCGCGGAGTGGGCAAAACCACCACCGCCCGGGTTTTGGCCAAAGCCCTCAATTGCGCTTCAAGGTCCCACGGTGAAGCCCTGCGGGGTGTGCCCCTCCTGCCAGGAAATCGCGGCGGGCAATTCCATTGACGTCATGGAAATCGATGCCGCGTCGAATCGTGGTATCGATGAAATCCGGGAATTGCGCGAAACCGTGCGCTACCTTCCGGCGCGCGACCGCTACAAGATTTTTATCATCGATGAAGCGCACATGCTGACCACGGAGGCGTTCAATGCGCTGCTGAAAACTCTCGAAGAGCCGCCTCCTCGTTCCTTGTTCATTCTGGCCACCACCGAAGCCCACAAACTTCCCTCCACTATCCAGTCGCGGTGCCAGCACTTCTCCTTCCGGCTGCTCGACTATGAAGAGATCTTCGCACGCTTGAAATCAGTCTGCGAACAGGAACAGATCAAGGCCGACGAAGGCGCCCTCAGCGCCGTCACGCAGGCTGCCGAAGGGAGCATGCGCGACGGCCTTTCGCTGCTCGACCAGGTCATCGCCTCCTGTGGGAACGAGCTCGAGGAGAGACACGTCCGCCAGGTGCTGGGCGTGGTTCCCGCCCAGTTGCTGGGTGACGTGCTGGAAGCCGTTCAGCGGACGGGACGCACGGCGGGTTCTCGAACTCGTCGGGCAACTGGCGACCGAAGGTTATGAACTGGGACACTTCTGCGCCGAACTCACCCGCACGGTGCGCAATTTGATGGTGGCCAAGAGTTGTGGCGCAGATAGCTCGCTGATGCAGGTGGCGAGCGCGGAGCGGGCGCGTTTGGCACAATTATCCCAGCTTTTCAGCGAAGAGGACCTGGCTCGCTTTTTCAACCTTTTGCTGCGTGCCGAGAGTGAAATGCGCTACTCGCTCCAGCCGCGCTTTCACCTCGAACTGGGACTGATGAAATTGGTGCATGCCCAGCGCTTGGCCTCACTCGAAGGGTTGCTTTCGCAGCTTGGGCAGGCCGTTCCGGCGAACAAGACGATGGGAGCGGCGCCGCCCAGGAACCCGTCCGCCGCCGAGCCGCCCCGTGGCGCCCCGCGGGTCATCGCGCGCGGCGATCCCGTAGCTGAAGAGGTCACCCGCCCGGTTCGCACCCAACCGGCTAACGCTCCTGCAACTGCACCACCGCAAGAAAGGGTTGCCCCGGCAGTCCGCCCGCCGGTGAGCGTGGAAACTCGGCCGACCCCAAGGGTTGCCGCTGCGGACGCAGAGAGCTCCGCTGAAGATGCTCGGCTCTCCTCCATCAAGACAACACTATTCGACCAATCAAAACGCTTCCTGAGCAGTTGTCTGGACCATTTGACCGCCTTCCGCGTCGAGGACGGCGAAGTCCATTTTACTTTTAAGCATAAGGACTCCTTTTATGCCGACCTTTTGAAGGGTCGCGAACAGCAAGAGGCGTTGCGGGCAGTGTGCGCCCAGGTGCTCGGCCAGCCCGTCAGGATTTATGTTACACTTGAAGAGCTTCGAGCAGAGTCTCAGGCGCCCAGGCTGAGCGCGCGCGAGCGTGCTGAGCGCGACCCAGGGGTTGAGGCCTTCAGGAAGAGGTTTGACGGTGCTTTGGACAGTGTCCAAGACCTCAGCCAGGAGTGAGCGATGAAAAACCTGCAACAGATGCAACAAATCCTGAAGCAAGTTCAGCAGTTTCAGGAGCAACTTCAGAAGCAGTTGGACGAACTGGAAGTGCAGGGGTCAGCGGGCGGCGGGATGGTGACAGTCAGAATGAACGGACAGAAGCAACTCAGCGAAGTTCGTATCGAAAAGGAAATCTTTGCATCCCATGACCTCGAAATGTTGCAGGACCTCGTCCTGGTAGCCGTGAATGACGCAACCCGAAAGGTGGACGAACAGCTCGCCAGCCAGATGGGAAGCCTGGCGGGTGGACTTAACATCCCGGGACTAACGTAGGAAAAACCGGAAATTAGAAACTGGAAAATGGAAAATGGAACATGAAACATGGAAACCGGGGGTTGGTCTGAAGTCTAACTGATAGGCGATTTCCAATTCGCAGGTCATTTTCTAGTTTCCATTTTCCAATTTCCAGTTTCCGATTTCCAGTTTCCAACTTCCGTTTTCCATCACTATGAAGGATTATGCCGAGCCGCTGGCTCGTTTGATTGATGAGCTGAAACGGCTTCCCGCCATCGGGCAGAAGTCAGCGCAGCGGATTGCATTCCACCTGGAACGGGTGGGGCGCGACGAGGCCGAGCGTCTGGCGGGGGCCATTCTCGACGTCAAGGATAAGATCAAGCTGTGCAGCGTGTGCAATAACCTCACGGAAGCCGACCCGTGTGAATACTGCTCCGATCCTCGCCGCGATCCGGAAGTGATCTGTGTCGTCGAGACGCCATTCAACATACTTTCCGTTGAGAAGACGCGGGAATTCCGTGGGCAGTATCACGTCCTGCATGGCGTGCTCTCGCCTTTGCAGGGCATTGGTCCCGAGCAGTTGAAGCTCAAGAATCTGGTCGAGCGGCTGAAATCCGGCAAGGTCAAGGAGCTCATTATTGCCACCAGCCCCACGGTGGAAGGTGAAGCCACCGCCGTTTACCTCTCCAAACTACTCAAGCCTCTCGGTGTGAAAGTAACTCGAATAGGAATGGGGATCCCGGTAGGTTCCGAACTCGAGTTCGCCGACGAGATCACCATGCTCAAGGCGATCGAAGGCCGGCGGGAAATCTAACAAGTTTAAAGTCGAGAGCTGAGAGTCGAAAGCCACCCCCACGTAGGGGTAGGGCTTGCCCTACCCGGCTCATTGGGCGTGAGAATTTAGAAACGCCAGGGGACGGCAAGCCGTCCCTCTACAACTAGCTACGGGCGGCGGTAAACGACCCTTCCACCCACCACCGTGGCGACAACAGCGCCCTTCAATGTCCAACCATCAAATGGCGAATTGCGGCTTTTAGAGCGGCCTGTGGCAGCGCTATAGGTCCACTCGAGGCCGGGATCAAAGATCGTGATGTCGGCCGGCACGCCCACGCCAAGTCGTCCACCCGGCTGGTTCACGATGCGGGCCGGGTTGGCGCTCATCAAAGAGATGAGATGCCACATCGAGATCTTTCCCGTGTGCACCAGTTGCGTTAGCGCCAGGCCCAGCGCCGTCTCGAGCCCGATGAGGCCGAAGGGAGCATCGCTGCCGAGTGGCCTGGCCTTGAGTTCGGGAGCGTGGGGAGCGTGGTCGGTGGCAATGGCGTCAATCGTTCCATCCCGAAGCCCTTCCACGACAGCTTCGACATCATGCTCGCTGCGCAACGGCGGATTGACCTTGGCGTTGGTGCCCTGCTCCAGGACGGCCTGGTCGGTGAGCGTGAAATGGTGCGGCGTAGCCTCACAGGTGACGCGGATGCCTCGGCGTTTGGCGAGTCGCACCAGATCGACAGAGCGGGCGCTGGAGACGTGACAGACGTGCAGGTGTGCGCCCAGAGCCTCGGCCACGATCAGGTCGCGCGCCACACAAACGTCCTCCGAGGTGGTCGGAATGCCGCGGACGTTCAGTTGTGCTGAGATGGGGCCTTCGTTGATCACTCCGGAGGCGCTCAAGCTGGGGTCTTCGCAGTGGTCCATCAGAGGGGCATGAAGATCCTTCAGCACGTTCAAGGCGCGCCTCAATAAACCGGCGGTCTTCACCGGCCGTCCATCGTCGGAGAAGCCCACCGCGCCGGCCTCCAACAGGGCGCGAAAGTCTGTTAGCGATTCCCCCTGACTTCCCATGGTAACTGCGGCGATCGGAAGTACGCGGGCGAGGCCGATTCGCTGAGATTTCTCGATTGCGGCACGCACAAGCTCCGGGCGGTCGATGACCGGCTTGGTGTTGGGCATGGAGCAAACGGCGGTAAAGCCTCCGGCAACGGCGGCAGCCAACCCTGTCTCCAGTGTCTCGGAGATTTCACCGCCCGGCTCGCGCAAGTGGACGTGGAGATCCACGAATCCCGGTGAGACGACTTTGCCTGCGGCCTCGAGGATCTCGTCTGCCACCAGGCTTATGTGGGGTGCGACCTGGCGAATCACCCCATCCTCAATCAAAACATCGAACTCGCCGTCCAACTGGTCCTCGGGCGAGATTACGCGACCGCCTTTAATGAGTAACGATGACATGGGAGACCACTGTCATTCTGAGCCCGCTGCTTTTTGCGGGCGAAGAATCTCCTTAGTTATTTGTTCCGGGTCATCACGCGCCCCCTCAAACTGCTGAGATCCTTCGCTGCGCTCAGGATGACAGGGGCCCTTGGTTCTTCCCCAGGTTCAAGGGATCTTGTTTCCAACAGTTGCTACTCTGCACCCGCGAACGGGAATAGCGGAAGCAGGCAGTCCATCACCGGCTGATAGCTCTTCCGGTGCTCGGCACACGGGCCGAACGTGGCTAAAGCTCCGAGGTGTTGCGGCGTTCCGTAGCCCATATTTCTCGCCAAGCCGTACCTGGGGTACAAGCAATCGAGTTCCTGAAGGTGTGCGTCGCGGGCCACTTTGGCCAGGATGGAGGCGGCGGCAATAGACACCGAGAGCGCGTCGCCATGGACCACCGCGCGATAGGGAATCGGAAACCCATTGCCTTTGTTACGGCCTTCCAGAGGCATGGCGTCCGTAAGAATGAACTCCGGAGCCGGATCAAGCGCCAACAAGGCGCGGATCATTCCTTGCCGTGATGCCTCGTAGATGTTGATCGCATCAACCTCGGCTGCTGAAACGGAGATGACCTTGAAGGCTATGGCCTTCTCGGTGATTTCCCGGGAGAGCGATTCGCGCCGGGAAGGAGTGAGTTTCTTGGAGTCATCAACACCCAGGATGGGCTTGGCGGGATCGAGGATGACGGCGGCAGCATAAAGCGGACCGAGTAGTGCGCCTCGCCCCGCCTCGTCACAGCCTGCCACGAGGCGGCATCCCGCTTGGAAGACCTGTTTCTCCAGTTTCCAAGTACACGTGAACTCACTGGAGCTTGGTGAGGGCGGCATGGTGTGAACCATAACCGTTGACGGGGTGTGCTGTCAACCACCCCTACCCCTCCTCACTGAGGAGGGGTAGGGGGTGGTGAATTCCTCAGGCTTCGTGTTCCGTGCGGACTTCGCGCAAACGCGCCGCCTTGCCGCGCAGCTTGCGAAGGTAATAGAGCTTGGCGCGGCGCACCCTGCTGGAACGGACCACCTCGATCTTACTGATGGTGGGTGAATGCAAAGGGAAGATTCGCTCGACACCCTGGCCGAAGGAAATCTTGCGTACCGTAAACGTGGAATGATTGGCGGCCCGCCGCTGGCCGATGACCGTGCCTTCGAAGACCTGGATCCGTTCCTTATCCCCTTCTTTGATGAGGACGTGTACACGCACCGTGTCTCCAGACTGGAACTGAGGCAAATCTTTCTTCATCTGCGATTGTTCGACTTTTTCGAGCGCATTCATAATTCCTATTCTCCCGAACTTGGAATAACGACCGGTTCGCACTCCTCTGCCTGGAGGGCCTCCAGCCAGCGACGCTCTTCGTCGCTCAGCGGGAAACCGGCCAATAAATCGGGCCGCCGGCGCCATGTTTTCTCGAGTGCGCGCTGGCGGCGCCAACGGCGAATCTCTTCGTGATTTCCCGAAAGCAGGACTTCCGGGACCCTCCAACCCTGATACTCTGCCGGCCTGGTATACTGCGGAAAATCGAGCAGGCCGTGACCTAAAGGTCCCGCATCGCGGGATGGTCGCCCGTGGGCGGCCCCGAGGGCCGCCCCTACACTCGGAGCGGTGAAGGATTCCTGGCAGGCGGATTCCTCGTTCCCGAGAACGCCCGGCAGGAGGCGGATCACGGATTCCATGACTAACGCCGCGGGAAGCTCCCCTCCACTGAGTACGAAGTCCCCGATGGAGATCTCTTGGGTGGCCACATGCTCCGCGATGCGTTCATCCACACCCTCGTACCGGCCACAAATAAGCGCCACGCGCTCTTCCCGCGCCAACTCCTGCGCCAAGGCCTGGTTAAAAAGCCTTCCCTGCGGTGAAAGCAGGATCACTGGAAGGCGCCGATCCGGCGACTCGGCTTGCAGCGCGGCGACGGCCTTGAAAAGGGGCTCGGGCTTGAAGACCATCCCGGGCCCGCCGCCAAACGGCCGGTCGTCCACGCTCCGGTGGCGGTCGTCGGTGAATTCCCGCAAGTCATGCAGGCGAATGCTGGCTTGCCCTCCGGAAAGGGCGCGACTCAGAACGCCGTACTCCAGCACGCTCCTGAAGAACTCCGGGAAGATGGTGATAACGTCAAAAGTCATGCATTAATATCCAGCAGACCTTCGGGCGGGTCAATCAAGATGGTCCTGGCTTGCGCGTCGATCTTCGTACAGATGGCCTGCGCCAGGGGAATCAGGACTTCTCCGTGTGGCGTCGCCACTTGCAGGACCGCCACGCCGCCCGTGGGCCCGATGCCCGTAACCGTGCCCACTTCCACTTGTTTCCCACCGCGTTCCGTGACTACCCGGCAGCCTTCAAGCTCCCAGAGGTAGTAGTGACTTGGAGGAAGCGGCATTCTGTCTTCCGTCAAAATCAGCATGTGCCGCCCCTTCAGGGTCTCAGCGTCTGAGATGGAGTCGACCCCGGAAAACTTAATCACCACCCGCCCCTTGTGGGGCCAGACGTTCTCGACCTTAATGGGTTGAGGGTCCGTTCCGGGGCTCTCCAGGAATACCTCGCGGAGTTCTTGGAAGCGCGCAGAGAAGTCGGTCAGCGGTTCGACCAGAACTTCCCCCCGGCGTCCTTGGGGGCGAACCACACACGCGACGGCAAGGAAGCGATCTGGCACGGAGCTCCTACTCGAGAATTTCCAGAGTGAATCGCTTCTTCAGCTTCATCCCCGCTGCGTTGAGAATCGTGCGGACGGAGCGCGCGGTTCGGCCTTGCTTGCCGATCACCTTTCCCAGGTCGGAAGGATGTACGCGAAGTTCCAACACCGTGACCTGCTCGCCCTCGATGGCCCGCACTGACACCTGGTCCGGGTTGTCCACCAGCGCCTTTGCGATTGCTTCGATCAGTTCCTTCATGTGGCCCTCCCTCGCACGCAACTCCTGCTTGTATACCCAATTAGAAAGCCTGTGTCAGAACAAATGAGTGCAATTCGCACCGGCCTGAACCGGTGGCCCACCGAGTGCCGTCAACTCGTTGTCGGGACACTCGATGTCGGGACTTCCGGCGCCTTCTTGAGTAAGCTCTGAATAGTCTCAGAAGGCTGAGCGCCCCGGCTTATCCAGTAATGCGCACGTTCTCGATCAAAGACCACCGTTGGAGGATGCCGGCGCGGGTTGTAGTGACCTAGTATTTCCAGGAAGCGCCCGTCGCGCGCTTTCTCACCAGCGATGACCACAATTCTGTAACTGGCCTTTTTCTTGGCTCCCGTCCGGGCCAAACGTATCCTTAACAATCGTCCCCCCTGAATTCCAAGTTTTGCAGGCTGAGAAGCCCTGCAGTATTCCACTGACTGCCAGGCCTGACCCTCTTCCCCACAACGTCTACACTTTCACTCCACCTGCCCCCACGGGCATCTTCAGCTTACTGAGTTGCCGCCCCAGAAAGTTCTGGCTGAAGGATTTCATCATTTTGCGCATTTGGAAGTACTGTTTCAAGAGCTGATTCACTTCCTGGACGCTGGTACCGCTGCCTTTCGCGATCCTCTTGCGGCGCCTACCGTTAATGATCTCGTGGTTACGCCGTTCCTGCGGAGTCATGGAGCCGATGATCGCCTCGATGTGGATCAGTTCTTTCTCGTCAACTTTAGCTTTAGCGGCGTCTTTAAAAATGCCTACCTTGGGGAGCATGCCCAGCATCTGGTCCATGGGCCCCATGCTTCGCACCTGGTGAAGCTGATCGCGAAAATCCTCCAGGGTGAAGGTGTCGGTCTGGAGTTTGCGGTGAACTTCCAGGGCCTTCTGCTTATCGATCTTCTCTTCGGCCTTTTCGATCAGCGAGAGGATGTCGCCCATGCCCAGTATGCGGGAGACTATGCGGTCCGGGTAGAACACCTCCAGCGCGTCATATTTCTCACCCACTCCGATAAACTTGATCGGCTGGCCTGTTACATGATGGATCGACAACGCCGCGCCGCCGCGCGCGTCGCCGTCGAGTTTGGTCAGGATCACACCCGAGGTTCCCAGCCGCTCGTGGAACTCCTGGGCGCTGCGCACAGCGTCCTGACCCACCATGGCGTCGGCCACCAGCAGCACCTCGCTGGGGCGAAGGCGCGTGCGCAGATCGCTCACTTCCTGCATCATCTCTTCATCAATGTGCAGGCGCCCGGCGGTATCGACAATCAGCACATCGTGTCCGCGGTCCGCGGCGTCTTTGCGGGCCGCCAGCGCCAAATCGATCGGCGAGTTGAGCCCTTCGCCGGGGAAGCAAGGCAACTGGATAGCTTTGGCAATCACCGCCAACTGTTCGCGAGCCGCGGGACGGTAAACGTCCGTAGAGACCAGCATCGGCCGCCGCTTCCGGCCGGAAAGCCATAGCGCCAGCTTGCCTGCCGTGGTGGTTTTGCCGGAACCTTGAAGCCCCACGATGAGGAAGACCGTCGGGTATTCTTTGGAAAACGTGAGAAGCGAGGCCTCGCGCCCCAGGATCTCAATCAACTCATCGCGAACGATCCGAATCACTTCCTGGCCCGGCGACAGGCTGGAGCGAATCTCTTCGCCCAGGGCTTTCACGCGCACGCGGTCGAGCAGGGCTTTGACCACATTCAGGCTGACATCGGCATCGAGGAGGGCTAGCCGCACCTCGCGCAAGTTTTCGTCAACCACGTCCTCGCTCAGAACTCCCTGCACGCGCAAGGACTTGAAAACTTTCTGGAAACGACTTTGTAAAGCGTCAAACATAGGGCTGGGCAGACAACTGGCCTTGATCCGCTTACGCAGAACCCATCATCCGGCTGAACTCCCATTGTACATCTGCAAACGTCTTAAAGGAAGCATGTTCTCTGCCGTAGCGCTGACCTTCAGGTCAGCAACGGCAAAATGCCGACCTGAAGGTCGGCGCTACAACCGCTCACTTCCCGGTCATGAGCTTCTCAATTTCCTCCACCGCGCGGGGCAGGCGCCTGCTGAGCAGTTCGTTCCCATCCTGGGTGATCAGGATGTCATCCTCGATGCGCACGCCAATTTTCTCTTCGGGAATATAAATGCCCGGTTCCATGGTTACCACCATGCCGGGCTGGAGCGGCATATTGTAATTCATGGGGTCATGGACGTTCAGGCCGATCGAGTGGCCCAAGCCGTGGATGAAGTATTGCCCGAGCGGATTGCCCTGCATGTCCTTCCCATGGGTGTTGATATAGTTGAAGGCAATCTCGTGCAGGCTGTTTTTGCCGCGCCCAATCGACATACCAGGCTTGGCGGCGGCGATCGCGGCGTTTTGCGCGCCCAGCACGATCTCGTAGATCTCGCGCTGGCGTGACGTAAAGTGTCCGTTAACCGGCAGGGTGCGGGTAATGTCAGCGGCGTAGCCGCCGTAGGACCCCGCCACATCCATGACCACTACGTCGCCGTCTTTCATTTGTTGGTCATCGGCATCGTAGTGTAAAACGGTTGAGAAGAAGCCCGAGCCAACGATAGGCGGGTAGGCCGGCCATTCGCATCCGCGCCGCCGGAACTCGTATTCCATGCGGGCTGCCACCTCGTACTCCCAGACGCCCGGCCGAACCGTTTTCGCCGCCGCCAGGTGCGATTCGACCGAGGCGTCAACCGCCTTGCGAAGCAGGGCGATCTCGCCCGGTGATTTCAAGGCGCGCTGGCGCTCCACATGCGGGCGCACATCGGCAAGGGTCGCCAGGGGAGCCATCCCGCGCAGCTTGGACACGATCTCAGCCTGGAAATAGTCTTCGCCGCTCTCCGGCTGGGGGGTCAGTTCCGTGTAGATCTTGGGAAGAGCTTTGAGCGCTTCCAGAAGGTCCGATTGGAAGAGTGATGCTGCCTTAACGGTGGGGAAACCTGTCCGTGCGCTCGCGTCAGGATCGTCCGGTCCAAGCTTCGGCCCATTCCATTTTTCCTCGAACAAGTTGCGCGCCGGTATGAACAGGATCTCCTTGTCGAGTTCGGGAGCAGTGCCGGCCTTCGCGGCCTTCGGGATCAGCAACATGATCGCGTTCGGTTCGTTCCAGCCGGTGAGGTAGTAGAAGTTTTCATTCTGGCGGAAGGTCGTCACGCTGGCGGCCACGTCGGCATCCTTGTAGCCGAAAAGTACGATGAGTCCGTCACCGCCCGTCTCGCGCACCAGGCGCACGCGTCGCTCGTGAAAAACCGATAACGGCTCGCGTTCCCAGGCCAGGGCTGGAAGTATGGAAACCAGCAGCCCCAGGGAAAGCCACAAGAAGTTGCGCGATCGACGCATCAGCATGAGAAACTCCGCGAAATCACGAGTGTAACATGCCCAGCCCTGCTTCGGCCTGTCATTCCGAGGAGCCGCAGGCGACGAGGAATCACGCACCGCGTTGAGAATACTCAGAGCGAGATCCTTCGCTGCGCTCAGGATGACAGCGAAGGGCCCGGAATGACGAGGCTTGCAGTTGGGATCGAACTATGTCTCTTGTGAAGCGGGACGTGATCGGCCAAAGGCGGGCAGGGTACTCCAAAGCCGGCGGAGGGGCGTCTGGAAAAGCGACATTGTGCCCATGTAAGCGTAGCCTATGAGGAAGAGCAGCAGAAAAGGCACCGTCAGGTAGTTCTCCACCCGATATGCGTACGCGGTAGCAAAGACGAAATAGGCCGCCAGGCCCAGCTCGACGTAGGGCTTCCAATCGCCCCCTCGGCGCACGTACTTCTTCTGCTCCCAGCCTTCTTCTTTCAACTCCACCCGGTATTTCGGAGTGCGGACAAATTCCGACCGCTTGCCTAACAGTGCTTCGATCACCGCCATGGAATTGGTAACGGAAAGGCCGATGCCGGTGGCCATGAGGAAGGGCATGAACCGGATGCGTTTCCACCAGTCTTTCGGGTAGAGCTCACGTTGGGCCACCATGTAAAAGCTGGAGACTGAGCAGGTGGATGCCAGGAACATGGGCAGGTCCAGGTACAACATCTGGAACCAACCCTGGTAGAACCGCACAATCATGGCGGGCAGGAGAATGACCGAAAAGACCACCATCAAGGGATAAGCGATGTTGGCTGTGAGATGGAATGTAGCCTCGAGCTTGATGTGGAGCGGCTGGCGGCTTCGCCAAATCCGGGGAAGGAGTTTCTTGGCCACCTGGATCAGGCCCTTAGCCCAGCGAGCCTGCTGTGTCTTGAAGGAATTCATCTCTACAGGCAGCTCAGAGGGGCACTCGATATTCGGGTCGTAGACGAATTTCCAACCCTTCAGTTGCGCGCGATAGCTTAAATCGGTGTCTTCGGTGAGCGTGTCGTGCTGCCAGCCGCCCGCGTCTTCGATGGCCGCGCGCCGCCACATGCCGGCGGTGCCGTTGAAGTTGAAGAAGCGACCGGAGAAGTTCCGCCCCCCGTGCTCAATGACGAAGTGTCCATCCAGGAGGATGGCCTCGACTTCCGAGAGGTTCGAGTAGTGGCGATTCACCCAGGTCCAACGGCCCTGGACGACACCGATCCGGGGATCGGCGAAGTATTCAACCATCTGACGGATGATCGGAGGGGGAGGAACAAAGTCCGCGTCGAAGACGGCGATCAACTCGCCGCTCGCCTGTTTCAGGCCCTCGGCCAACGCGCCCGCCTTGTAGCCCTCCCGGTTGTCGCGATGGTGGTAGGAGACCGGGTGGCCCGCGCGCGCATACTCGCTCACCAGGCGCGAGGCTACAAATCGCGTCTCGTCCGTGGAATCGTCGAGGAGCTGGATTTCGAGCTGAGCACGAGGGTAATCGATCCGCGTGACCGCTTCCAGCAGCCGCTCAACCACATAGCGCTCGTTATAGATCGGCAGTTGAATGGTGACCCGGGGAAGCGGACCCGAGTACTTTTGCGGCTTGGGCGCTTTCCGCTTGTTCTTAACGTAAAGGTAAGTCAGGAAATAGCGATGCATCCCGTAAATCGACAGGATGCCGAGAATCGTGAAGTAAGGCACCAGGATGGTGAGATCGAAGGCATTCACATGGTAAATGCCGCGAAAGGGGTCTTTGTGGAATAACGAGTTAAAATACCGCCCCAACTGAGTCGAGTGGAGGGGCAGGATTAGTAAGAGCAAATAGTCCATAAGAAGTCAGCTTGCGGCGTGCGACCTACGACTTGAAAGCCCAAGCGTTCCGTCTTCTGAAGCGGCCGGTTACCTACGGGACACTAGGGCCGCGAGGGACACCGCAAGATGACGCTCCGAAGCTCCTCGCCTGGTTGTTGGCCGCACTATCATTATACCCCGGCGGCGAGGCCTTGTCGAGCGCTTTATCGTGCCCGGTGCGGGTTGCGCGTGGCAGCACCGACGGCTAATCCTCGAAATGCCGCTCCGTTCCGCGCCGAGGGCCGCTTTTTCGGCGCGAAAATGAGTTCGTTTTGAGTTCGCTATTTCAGTTATCCCCTGTCTTTGCAATAAATCTTTGAGTTCGTTCCCACGATTTTCAATCTTCTTGAAGGCGGCGGCGAGAACCGCACCGATCGAGATGAGCAGTGCACGGAGTTGGGTAGCGCGGACCCCCGGCGTTGGGGTCCGCGGCTTGTCTGTCGCCCCGCGGAAGAACTGCGGACCCCGACACCGGGGGTCCGCGCTACCACCCTCTCTCTCGCCTCCGGATCTCCGCCAGCCGGGCAATCTCCAACCTCGCCGCATTCCCGCATCCGAGACACTAGCCAGGACGCGTGTGGCGTCAAAAAGCTCGAATTCTGTGTTTAATGCGCGCATTGTACTATCAATTCTGAGTTCGTTTTGAGTTCGTTTCAAAATGCCATCGTGTGTTTTCAATAACATACTGGCTTCGATCGTACTTTTTTTTATTTTTTCTGGCCTCGGTCTTCCCGAGTGCCGGGACTATTGTGCTTTTCCTCGCGTTCCGAAGCCTGCCTGCGGCAATGTGTCCACAAAATGACCACGTATATAGGCTAGCATATGTCCTTGAGTTTGTCAAGCGGAAAATGCAAAAAAACTGCGATTCAGGCTCGCGAAGTGGATTTCCGCTTCCGCGGGAATGACGATACCGGGGACGCTCACCCTGAAGCTTGTCATTCCCGCGAAAGCGCTGCGAAGGCGGGGGAGCGGGAATCCACCGGTCAGACTCGTCAGTGTCTAAGATTGCAGCGCAGGACACGTGAGCGGACCTTGCCGAATTTCCTCGCCCTGCCTGGAGGGGCCAACCGCGCCAGGGAGAGTGCCTGTGACAAGATGTCGTTTTGCGATGCGCCCGTGGCAGGAAAATGAGAACCCGCCTCTCCGCTTGAACGTCGGTTATTCCCGCCGAGGTCACATCTACGGTTTCGACTATACGTCAAAGTCAACTGTGGTAGGTAAACGCTGTGCCGTTACACGGGATCTACCCTCACCGGTGGTCATTCAATTCACTGCTGGGCCTGAGGGGGCGGGGGATTCGTCTGGTCACCCGTGGTCGCGGGCTTCGGTGCAGGGGTTACTCCCAGCCTCGTCGAGACGAACATGGTGCGCCCGCTCGGTTCCAGATCGAATTCGCCGCCTCTCTCGAAGGTCAGCCTGATGCCATCGGTCGCGTGTTCGTCGGGCACTTTGGCAAGGGCGCAGTTCACTTGCAGCGTCGCTGTCCTCGATGGCCCCCACATCGGCAAGAGCCGGATGCGCAATATGGCCAGACCCCCTGCCGGCATCGAGCCTGAAAGCATGGGAATCCGCCGGGGGCCGAACTGGGGAGGGCCGAATACCGATCCTGCCTGCATACGGGCGCCCGGCGCGATACCGTACGAATCGAAGCTGACCAGTTCATTCGCCATCCAGATGCCGGTCGCCAGCGAATTCCCATTGGGGGACTTGTGGGTAAATGTCCCCGTTGCTGTAACCAGCTTGCTTTTCGTATTGAAGGTTCCTACGCCGCTCATCTCGTAGCTTGAGCCGTCGGCGGACTTGACCACCGCCGGACAAGAAGAAGAGTCACCGGAATCGCAAAGGAAACCCGAAGCGATCAGGAAAATGTAATCACCGCTGTTGCTCTGGGCCATTGCCGGAATGGCGGCCAGCAATATGGCCAAGCCCGGCACTGCCACACCCGTGATAGCTAGGCCCAAGAACCTCTTTTGGTTTGGCATGGTCACCTCCAGTCGTTAGGCCAAGCTTACCAGAACTCGAAGAGGTCTGAGGCTTGGCAGAGGCGAGAGACGGGGCTAAGAGACACACCTCCCCTTGAACGGCTGTGTGATTCCCGCTAGCGACGTTCTCGTCGGCTTGGATTCCCCTGGCTGAGCGCAGGGGAATCGCGCAGCCGCACGGAGCACCAGCGTGAGAAAGAAAAGTTGCTGTGTACTATCTCACGGCAAAAAATCGCCTACGGCGTTGGGAGCCGCAGGAAGCCGTGATTCACTAGTCGCTTGTCGACGTAAGCTCCCATTATCTCCCCCACAGAGTTGTTGCCGTAGGGAAAGGTGCCTTCGCCTTGGCTGGGGGCACTGCCCGCGCCCGGAACGTCGAAAATCGTGAACCGACCGTTACGTGTGCGCAGGAAGCCATGACTGACGCCATCCGCGTCCGTGTAGGACCCTGTGATCACCCCCGCCGCGTTGTTGCTCGCGACGGAGGTGACCTGGGCAGTGCCCGGAACATCAATGGTCGTGAAGCTGCCGTTAGGGGCGCGCAGGAAACCGTGATCCACGCCGCTCGTGTCCCAGTACTCTCCTGCGACCTCACCCGCCAGGTTGATGGAGAGGGGCTCGGTGCCCGCCGCACCCGGAACCTGAACATCAAACTCAGTGATGACGCCGTGCGCCCACAGGAAGCCGTTGCAGGTGATATCGTTACAAGCGAATCCTGTGATCTCCCCCGAAAGGTTCAGGCCATAGCCCGTTGGGATGTACGTACCATTATAATCGCCCGTACTCGCGCCGGGACCGTCGATGGGGGCGGTTATCGTGCGGTTGGGAGAGCGCAGGTATCCATGAACCGTAGAGTTTGCGTCCACGTAGGCTCCTGCTATGGTTCCCACATCGTTGATGTTGTCAGCCCACGAACACTGGGAGGCGAGTCCAATTGGAAGGCGGATAATCGTGAACCTGCCGTCCGGAGCGCGCAGAAAGCTTTGACACGTCTGGTCGTTGGCCGTGGAGCTTCCTACGATCGCGCCGAACCGATTCACGCTGTAGAGAGTAGTTCCCGCACCGCTTTCATTGCCCGCGCCCGGACCGTCGATGGGGGCAGTTATCCTGCCGTCAGGAGCGCGCAGGAAGCCGTGATTCACGCCGCCCGCGTCCACATACCATCCTGTGATCGCCCCCGCGTCGTTGATGTAGTAGGGGGTAGTACCCTGGCCCGCACCTGTGCCCGCGCCGGGAACGTCGAACCTGATGATGTGACCGTTCTGAGCATTTGCTGAAAGGCCCAGCCCGAATATACAGAAAGCCAAGCAAAGCATCGCCCACACTGCGGACTTTCTTACATTTCGGAAATATGGTGCAAGATTGAACTGCAACGCCTTTCTGGTTTTCATAGTCGATTCCCTCCTGCCCGCGCGCAGCCGATGCGAAGAGCACGGGCTGGCGTGCGGACTCTCCTTGTATAAGTTCGAACAAACAACCGTGTTCGCTCGCTCGACTACCCGGGGACCTGTTCTGGCTCAGCTTCCGAGGCGAACTGCGCATGCGTGCGCCGCTCCGCCGGGGAATCGAACAAACACACTCCGGCTTGCTCGACCGACCATCGCGGTTGCTGCCGCAGGAGTCAATGAAACGGGGATGAAAATGGATGAAAAAACATGACGCGGAAAAGAGAGACAGAATGTCAACGGGCAAAGGGCGGTGAAACTGGCGCGTTCTGGCCAGGTAGAGCGATGTTACAATCTGCTTGCACTCCAGGTGTTGACATGACGCCCAGCATTGGCCCGCCGCGCTCGGTTCGCTTCGGAAATTACGAGTTCGACACTCGGACGGGAGAACTGTGGGCCGAAAACCAAAGGGTCCACCTCCAGGAACAGCCGCAGCAAATCCTGATGATGCTGATCCAGCGTGCCGGAGATGTAGTGACGCGCGAGGAGTTGCACGGCGCCCTATGGCCCGGGAGTCCCTTTGGCGATCTCGAGGACAGTCTGAACCACGCCGTTCGCAGACTACGCGAGGCGCTGGGGGATACAGCGGAAGAGCCGCGATTTGTCAAAACTGTGCCGCGGCGCGGGTATCGGTTCATCGCGCCCGTGGACGCTGTGGCCCCGGTGTCCGCACCGGCCGCAATCGGGGGGGGCTCCGCACGCCCGCGGGAGGGCAGAGCCCACCCCTACATGCGCTGGGCCATTGCCCTAGTGTGTCTGGCCATCCTCAGTGCGGCCATATTGTTCGCACTCAATGTTCTCGGCCTGCGCGAGCGTTTCCTGACGGTCGTAGGGAGACGTCATCGGGGTGCCGATACCCAAAATCGAGTCCATCGCCGTCCTGCCCCTGGAAAACCTCTCCCACAGCCCTGAGCAGGAATACTTTGCTGACGGCATGACTGAGGCGCTCATCACCGACCTGGGCAAGATCGGCGCGCTGCGGGTGATTTCGCGGACGTCCGTGATGCACTACAAGGGAACGAAAAAACCGCTGCCGGAGATTGCGCGGGAACTGAACGTGGATGCCGTGCTGGAAGGCACCGTGGCGCGCTCAGGTAACCGGGTGCGCATCACCGCCAATTTGCTGCACGCGCCGACCGACCGTCACCTGTGGGCGGAGGCCTATGAGAGCGATCTGGGCGATGTCCTGACCATGCAAGACAAGGTTGCGCAGGCGATTGCCGACCAGATCAGGATCAAGTTGACGTCCGAGGAACAGGTCCGATTCGCTCCCGCCCGCCCTGTTAACCCCGAGGCCCATGACGCGTACCTCAAGGGGCGCTACTGCTGGAACTTGCGTACCGAAGACGGTTTGAATAAGAGCATCGGGTATTTCCAAGCAGCGATCGAAAAGGACCCCGGTTACGCCCTGGCTTACGCGGGCTTGGCCGACTCCTATGGCGCATCGGTGGATTGGGGGTCGTTGGCGCCCAAGGCCGCTTACCCGCTCACGAGGGCCGCAGCGTTGAAGGCCATACAGATGGACGAGACGCTGGCCGAACCCCACGCCACGCTGGGCGGTGTCAAAATGGACTTCGACTTTGACTTTCCGGGTGCAGGGAAGGAATACAAACGTGCCCTGGAGCTGAATCCGAGCTATGCGAGCGCCCATGAATGGTACGCGACGTATCTATCGTCGATGGGCGACATAATGAAGCGATAGCAGAGGTAAAAAGAGCCCAGGAGTTGGATCCCCTCTCGCTGATTGTCAACGCGATTGCGGGCTATGTCTTCTGTAACGCGCGTCGCTACGACGAGGCCATCGCTGAATGCAGAAGGACGCTCGACCTGAATCCGGGGTTCTACCCGGCACACCTCTACCTCGGCATGGCATACGAGCGGGAGAAACAATACGCGCAAGCCATCTCAGAATACCAGAAGGCAAGGGCGCTTGAGCCAGACAACCTAAGAGCGGGAGCTTCCCTCGGGTGCGTTTATGCGGCTGCGGGGAGGAGAACCGAAGCAGTGGGAATTGCCGCCAACTTAATACAGTTCTCGAAGCGAAGGTCTGTCTCCGCATACTCAATAGCTTGCATCTACGCCGAACTGCACGACGCCAATGAGGCCTGCGTGTGGTTGGAAAAGGCTTACGAGGACCGGGCGGACGGGCTCTATAACCTCAAAGTAAATCCGAGATTCGACCCCGTGCGGTCCGATCCAAGATTCCAGGATCTCTTGCGCCGCATGAACTTCCCACCTTAGGGCTGCTCTTGGCGAACCTGCCTGTTTAGGCGGTGATGCGGACGCCCACCGGGGGGCGTCCGCGCACCGATAGACAACAACCTCTACCGCCGACCGAACTCCTGGGGCACGAATTTCGAGCCGCCCAGGTTAGCGCCGGTGAAGCTGAAAACGAAGATCTGGTTGGGATTCAAGATCGAATCTCCATTCACATCGTTAACGTCTTGAACGAAGTCGCGGCTGGCGCGGAGCTCTGCGTTTCGCTGAGTCGTGATGGTTCGACACTACGTCTTGCACGATTAGACTCTCTTCCCGGTTCTAAGTGAGATTTCCAAAAGTGTGCACCCTGGAATTGACGGCCCCGATGCGCGGCGGTATTCTATTGCTACCCATTTTAAGAGGCGAGAGATCTATCTAAAATTGGTAACGCGCTCCGGCTCGTTGCGCGACTCGGTAACACGGCGAGGGCGTTGCTGCCGGCGCGAGAGGAGAGAAGTATGCCCAATCCTGACGATCAGGAACGAAAGGGGAAGAACAACGCAGCCCGGTTCCAGGCGTTGTGGGCTCGCGCCCAAAGCAACGCCAGCCCTCAGAGTTGGAGCGAATGGTGGACGGCGGGAAGTTTCTCGACGTGCGGAGTGTCCAGAAGCCCCCACTCGGGTTTTCCTTCCTTCACGGATAGGAGGAACCTGCGGTGTTCCTCGGGCATCCTGCCGACAAGCTCTTCGATGGATTCTTCGCGCGCGCGAAGCAGATCTTCGAGAGTGACAGGTGTCTCCGTCATCCCTTCGAACCCGCGCGTAAATTCCTGCGCGATGTCCAGCCGCGCGGGCGCGAGGACTTCCGCCATCGGGCGGTTGTGGCTGAGGATGTATACGACGAACGCTTTTCTCAGGTCAGGACCGATTCCCTCGTTCGCGAGAAGGTCGCGGACGTCGAAGAGATCGCGGGGATGCTGGCGGTCGAGCGCCGCGACAAGCTTGCCCGCATAGAGGTCGGCGAAGCTCACGACCTGGATCTCGGCAAAGCCGAACTGCGCTTCGACGGACCGCGAGACCGACAGGGTTTTCGGTTTATAAACGCAGCCGCGCAGGACGGGTGTCACCTCGATCTTGATCTGGACGCCATCCGCCCCGACAAAAATCTTGCTGACGATGTTCTCGGGCTTCAGTTTTGCCGATGTGACCTTGGCGCCGCGAAGCCCCTCGCGAATTTTCTTCTCAAGCCGCTGCATCGCGGCGTCGATGTTGGCGAGGGAAGTTAACCTGTCCTCCACCGGCAGATAGGTGAGGTCGATGTCGACCGAGAGGCGCGGCATGTCGCGCACAAAGAGATTGATGGCCGTACCGCCCTTGAGGGCGAAGCAGGTTTCTGTGGCAACGAGCGGGATGGTCCGGACCAGCAGCGCGGCTTGTCGGCGGTATTCTTCAGACGCTGCCATCCAGGTTCTCCGGCACCGTGATGTTGTATTTGGTTTCCAGCTTGCCGCCGCGTACCAGCATCCGCTTGCCTTTGCCAAGGTCGATGCCTGAGCGGTCGAGCTTCTGCAGCCAGGCGTGATTGTGGCGTTCCGCGAACCAAAGGAACAGCCGTTTTACCTTTACGTTTCGGCAATCGGCGAGCAGTGCCTGGAGCCGGCGCGGGCTCAGATTGCGCAGCCCCTCCATGAGCACATCCGCTTGATGGAAGGTCTCGCTTTTTGGAACCTCGTTCAGCAGTTCGAGGATGGCACGTTCCGGCGTCGATACGGTGAGTGGATATTTCCAGTGTCCCCAGGATTGCTCCGTGAAGCCGCTGTTCTCCGGCGACGGCGGCGCTGTCCCTGCCGTGACGAGCGGCGGGACCTCGCGGTTCCTGAAGAGCTTTCGCGCGCTGTGAAGAACGAGTTTGGTATTCACGGGAACGCGCGACACCCATCCCGGCAAATCTTCGTTGGCGAAAAGATGCGCTTCGCGCGCACCGCTCGCGGCGACATAGTGGCTGAATCCCTGCAGCTCAAGTGCGGTTCTTCCGCCGGCCGCCACGGGAAAGTTCAGAAGAGCGCTAAGGGAGATCACGAGTTGCTGCCATGGAAGGGTGGACGGCTGTTCTAGCGGCGAAGGTCGGCAGTAGACACCCCGCGCCAGGGGAAGCAGCCAGCCGTGCATAACGTATTTGCGCCGGAGTTGGCGGGATACGTGGTGACGTTCAAGCCAGCCGGAATCAACAACCAGCCCTTCCGGGAGGGCGTGTTGAAGCCAGTTTAGCTTTCCCTGAGTTTGACTACCCATGGTTTACAAAATACACCATCTTCAAACCAAGAGCAAGTTTAACGCTCTTCCTCTTTGTAAACCATAGGTTTACAAAATTGACAAAACATAAACCGATGCGGAGATTAGCGCTCCGCATAACTTGCGGAGAATGGCGAGGACACTCTCAGCTAGCTTTTCGGACTGGCAGCGCGCTTGGCTGGCGACTAACTCCCATATTCGGCCAATCGGAAACTATTCAGAAACGGGGTTCTGGGATGTCTGGATCTGCGGCCCTCTGCACTTGGCCGTATAACGGCCTAGCTTGAGATGTGCCGAATGGCGCACCATCCGCCGATAACGCGGTTGGGTTCACTGATGGCATTCCCTCTGACAAAACCCCGAGTATCTCGGAAACCTTCGTTGGATACTTGGCAGTAAACGCTCCGTGATGAAGAAATAGCGATCGAAAAGAAAAACGCCCGCAGCAGCCGCGACGCGGCGGTAGAATAGGAAACGGGGAACTCGAATACCAGAAACGAGCCGCGGACCGCCATGCTACGACCCATCGGGGGAGCGCGGCAACGGAAGGAGGGGGAGATGAGTCTTCCTGGCTTTAACGCCGAAAGTTCGCTGTACCGAACCAAGCTCAGTTCTCGCAAGACCGCGACGCACAGACTTCCGCCAGGCGTACGAGCTGTGGTTCCGCAGAGGGAGAATGGTGGACCACAGTGCGGGGTGTGTTCCAACCTAATTCTCGGGACTCAGTGGTGCTGCGAGGGGGATTTTCAGCCCATTTGCACGGAGCAGCTCTGTGGGATTGCGGTGGTTATCGCGCGAACTCTAGGGCGTTTCTCTAGCTAGACGGAGCGACATAAATTGTAGCGTCGATCTCCGATCGACGACGGCGGTCGGAGACCGCCGCTACAGCCGCGACTAACTATCAACTCTCAACAGCTTCACCAGCACCTTTGAATTCCGCCCGCTTTGATCGTATTTTGCCCGGCGGACAGGCGGGAGATTATCCGAATTGCCTTCCCTAAAGCCGCCCTTCGACTGGAAGTAAGTAAACGCCTGCGTCGAGAGTACGATCAGTTCACTCAACCCGGCTTCGCGCGCTTTGTTTTCGATGAATTGAAGCAGCTTCCGGCCGATGCCCAGGTTTTCGTGTGCGGGACTCACAAAAAGGCTGGCGAGTTCGCCCTGTTTTTGGTCGGGATAGATGTGCAGAGCCACGCAGCCAATGGGGTTCTTGTCGATCTCGAAGATAAAGTAATCCCCCAAGTTCTTCTCCATTTCGACGCGTGTTCGCCGCACAAGTTCTTCCGTTTCCACCGCCTTCTTGGTCAGCCGCTGGATGGCCCGGATGTCTTTCTTCTTGGCAGGCCGTATCTGCTCGTATTCATTTGCATAAATCAGCGTGCCAATGCCCTCGTTGGAGAACACTTCGGCCAGCAGTCCTTCGTCCTCCCGGCCGCTGGCAATGTGGACGCGCTCCACCCCTGCCGAGCACGCAGCAGCCGCATGTTGGGCCTTCGAAAGCATTCCCGGCGCGAATCCGCCAGGCGCCACTTGGATGAGTTTTTGCAGGTCCCCCACCAGCATCGTGCGAATCAGTTGACCGTTGTGCCGCAACCCATCCTGCGCCGTGAAATAAATCAGCTTTATGGCCTTTAAACTCTCAGCCACTGCCACGGCGACGCTGTCAGAGTTCGTCCTGTAAGTCTTGCCGTCGCCATCAAAGCCAAGGGGCGGAAGGACAGGAATGATTCCCCGATCCAGCAATGTTTGGAGAAGTTCCGTGTCGACGCGTTGCACCTTTCCGGTGAAAAGGTGGTCGACACCCTGAATGATTCCCAGAGGGTGGGCGATGATGGCATTGGTGCAGGCGGCGCGCAAGTCTTGGGCTGACAGGCCTTCCAGAATCTCGTGCGTCAGACGGTTTGCGGCGTCCAGGGCCATTTGCAGCGTCGGAGCATCGGTCACCCCAGTGCCATCGAAGTCGGAGGCTTGCCTGCCCTGTTTCTCAGCGGCAGCCTTAATTTGTGCTCCTACCCCATGCACGAGCACCACGCGGATATTCAGGGAGCGCAAGACAGCGACATCCAAAAGGATGTTCGCGAAGTTCTCGTCCGTGACGATGTCGCCGTCTACGGCAATAACGAAGGTCTTGTCCCGGAATTGTGGGACGTATTGAAGAATACCCCGCAGGTCGGTGAGTTTCATGTGGAGACCCGATTGCCTCAACTGTGGCCTAACCGCCGTCTTACATATGAAAACTGTTCCACTTTACACCCAAAAAGAGAATCTGTCGTTCTCGAGGGCTTTGGGCGGCCTTGCGGAACATAAACTTCAGCAAATGAAGGACTGGGCAGGCTTCGTGGGGCAGTCGGAAGCCTGGTGGCTGCGGAAAAAGGGGATCTGTCACGCTGAGCCCTTCGCCGTCACCCTGAGCGAAGCGAAGGGTCTGCAGTTTGTCCGCTTAGGGCAAATGCGCGAAGCATCTGTAGTTCCTCGTTAAATAGAAGCAAATGCAGATCCTTCGCTCCGCTCAGGATGACAGACCGGGGGATTTCTTCGCAGACTGCTAGCGGCTGGCAACTGCTTGCGTCGAGACCCCCGGCGCGGGGGCCGGGCTGATCTGCGGGACCTTCTCCTCGGGCATAATGATCCAGGCGATGATGTAGGCGAGCAATCCGCAGCCGCCGAAGACCACCAAGGCGACCCAAAGAATCCGAACCAGGCTGGGATCGATGTCCAGGTAGTCTGCGAAGCCCGCGCAGACACCCGCGATTTTCCGGTCGGTCCGAGAGCGCGAGAGAGGTTTGCGGGGTGCGGGCGGGTTGAAAAGGGCTGTCCCGCATTGGCAACAGAAGTTCACCCGGCTAGTGAACTCTTTTCCACATTGTGGGCAGAACATGTTCGCCTCCTGTCCCGGATTTGGATTCAATTCCTTATACGGCTCAGGGTACGCAAAAGTTCCGTTTCCGGCTGGCCCCTGCCCGCCGTCCCGCCAAAGCCCTCCTCGGCCTGCCAACAGAATTCGTCTCGGGGGAGCCGGATTTTGGGTTACAATCCCACTCATCGTAGTCTAATAAGAGTTGGGGGAAATCAAATTGGTACGTCTGAAACTATGCGTGTAGCACCGAGGATGACATGGGTCGCTCGAAAACCGTTCACGGTTTTTGCCCGCGGCACTTCTTTACGCCGCGGGGTCGCCTATAGCCTGTCCCTGGTCCGGCTGATCCTGGCGCCGGTCATTTTCCTGACGGTTTACTACATCTTTGCGATGGGGTGGATCGTTGACCGCATCGTCAGCGTGGATGCCCCGATGGCCACGCAGGCGGAACAGATCTCACTGGAAATGCTGGAGGCGCTGCGGGCGGAACGGAATTATTTCCTCCTCTACGACCCGGTGGAACTGGATGCAAACCGCCAGGCGCTGGCCAGGATGCAGCAGATCATCGATGCGTGCCTCAAGCTGCAGCCGGACGAGCGAGTGGCCCTCGAGAAGATGCGGGCTCAGGGGCAGTTCTACCAACAGCGCATGGCGGTGGCCGTGGCGCGGCGGGCGGAAGTGAACGAATCGCCCGGACAGCATGTTCGCGATGTGATCCGGGCTTACACCCGCGACCTGGATGGCTTGTTAAAGGGCTCGAGCCACACCAACCGTACAATCTTGATGGAACAACTCCATAACCGCCTGGGCTCGCTGGACGAGCAGGTGGCGGCCTCGCTGGCGGCGGAGGATCCGGCTTTCCGCCAGATCTCTGCCGACCTCCGCTCCTCCAGCGAAGCGGTTGTGAAGGAGTCGTCGGAGCTCGAGGCTCGAAGCTGGCAGCGAGTGCAGCGGGACCACCAGAGAGCGCGCCAATTGTTGCGCCGGGCGGAGTGGGTGCTGAGCACCGTCTCTTTTCTCACGATCCTCTTGAGCATTTGGGTAAGCTTCGTCTTGCCGCGGAGGGTGGTGGAGCCGCTGGTGGCTCTGAAGGCGGCGGTGGACCGAGCGGCGGCGGGGAATTATGCTATCGAGTTTGACGTGGAAGGGCAAGGTGAGGTCGTGCAGCTTGCCAACAGCGTCCGCAAGCTGCTGGCGCATGTGCAAGAGAAGGACGAAAACTCCAAGCCGCCGAACGCGTCATGACCGCGACTCACTTGTAGGGGGACGGCTTGCCGTCCCCGCATTTGCGCTGGTCCCAACGAGGGTAGGGCAAGCCCTACCCGCTACACTGTTTCAAAGCAGGTTGATTCATAGCGAGGAGGTCTGGACTCATGAAAGGTAAACCGGAAGTTTTGAAAGCTCTGCAAGATATGCTGGAGGAGGAACTTGGGCGCCACTTAACCAATACTTCCTGCATGGCGAAATGTGCGAGAACTGGGGCTACGAGCTGCTCAGCAAGCGCGTCAAGAAACTATCCATCAATGAGATGAAGCACGCGGAAGAACTCATCGAGCGCATGCTTTTCCTGGAGGGAGCGCCGAACCTGAGCGAATTGCCCAAGCTCAATATCGGGAAGGATGTGAAGCAGCAACTCGAGAATGACTTGGCCCTCGAGCACGGCGCGGTGACCGATTATAACGAGGCCATCGCCACCTGCCGCAAGGCGGGCGATAACGGTACGGCCGATTTCCTGAAGGGAATTCTCGCCGACGAAGAAGGCCACGTGGATTTCTTCGAGGAACAGCTCGGCCTCATCGAACAGCTCGGCGTGCAGAACTATCTGGCGCAGCAACTCGGGGAAGGGAAGTGAATCTGATCGTCGAGACTCTGTGAAAAGCCGCCTAAAAACTTCCACCGCAGAGGCGCGGAGACGCAGAGGCTTGATGGTATTTCCTCAGCGCCTCCGTGCCTCCGCGGTGAAGGCATCATTATCCTTTAATCACCCCAATCGGTTTCAGCCTCGCCACGCGTTTCGCCAAGCCGGCGTTGTGGACCACGTCGATGACCACGTCCACGTCTTTGTAGGCTTCGGGGATTTCTTCAGTGATGCCGTCGCGGGTCTCGGCGCGCACCATGATGCCCTGCTCCTCGAGGCGCTGGCGGGCGTTCTGGGCGAAGGCGGATTTCTTGGCGGCGGTGCGGCTCATCACGCGTCCCGCTCCGTGGCAGGTGGTGCCGAAGGTCTCCTGCATCGCACCCTCGGCGCCCACCAGAACGTAGGATGCCGTCCCCATCGAGCCGGGGATCAGCACCGGCTGGCCGCAGGATTTGTAGACTTCCGGCACTTCCGGCCGTCCGGCGGGAAACGCCCGCGTGGCCCCCTTGCGGTGCACCATCACTTTGCGGTCCCGTCCGTTCACCTGATGGCGCTCCAGCTTCGCGATGTTGTGGCAAACGTCGTAAACGACGCGCAACTCTTCCTGCTGGCCGAAGATGCGCTTGAAGGCTTGTCGCGTGAAGTGGGTGATGCCCTGGCGATTGGCCCAGGCGAAGTTCGCCGAGGCCCGCATCGCCGCGAGGTATTCCTGGCCTTCCTTCGAATGCACCGGTACGCACGCCAGTTGGCGGTCGGGCAAGTCGATGCCATAGCGGCGCATGCCGGCGTCCATGTCGCGCAGGTAATCGGTGCAGACCTGGTGGCCAAGGCCGCGCGAGCCGGAATGGATCAGGATCACGATCTCGTTTTCGTAAAGCCCTAGCGCCTGAGCCGAAGCCGGGTCGAAGATGCGCTCGACGTACTGGACTTCCAGGAAATGGTTGCCGGAACCGAGCGTTCCCACCTGCGGCAGGCCACGCTTCTTGGCCCGGTCGCTGACCATGGCGGGGTCGGCTTCTTCGATCGCGCCGTTCTCCTCGCAGGTGTCCAGGTCCTCCGGCCAGCCGTAATTGTGCTCGACCATCCAGGCGGCGCCGTCTTTGAGCAGCTTGTCGAGTTCCTGGTAGGAGAGCCGGATATTCCCGCTCTGGCCCGCGCCTGAGGGGATGTCGCGGAAAAGCTGGTTCACCAGTTCTTTGATTTTCGGCCGGACCTCGTCGAGCGTCAGGGTACTGGCAGAGCAGACGCACTCCGCAGTTGATATCAAAGCCCACGCCACCCGGAGAAACCACGCCGCCCTCGTCCGGCAGAGTGGCGGCCACGCCGCCGATGGGGAATCCATAACCCTGGTGGATGTCCGGCATGGCCAGCGAGCGGCCCACGATCCCCGGAAGCATGGCGACGTTAATGGCTTGTTCAAGAGAGAGGTCTTTGAGTATGTCCATCAGCAGGCGCTCGTTGGTGTAAATGAGCGCATCGGTGAGCATGCCGGGCTTGGTTCCTTGCGGCACGAGCCAACGGTAGTCATCGAGTTTTTGAAGCTGGTGGAGCTCGAGAGGCATACGATTTCCCCACCTAGTATACGACTGTCATGCCGAAGACGCAGCCGAGGGATTACGCCTGACGTAGCGCAGCTTCTCTGCCACCGCGAGCACTCGCTCCTGCGCCTGCCAGCTGCGTCGCACTTGCCGGGATCCTGCCTCCGTTGGACTGTCGCTTGCACGGTTGACGTGCATCGGAGCAAGCCACAACGCCAACGCAATACGGAAGTTGTCACTGCTGGGGCTGCGGTGACTGTGGTGCGATTTGCCTTCGTCGACAATCGTCCATCGACCATCGTCAATCATTGTTCCAGCACGTTAACTTCGCGAATCTCTCCCCCGTTGAGCGGAACGCGCAGAGTCTTGATTTCGAGCGGGCGGAAGTTTCCGGTCCAGCGGCGGTTCACTAATCCTAAATCCAAGTTAGCCGTCGCCGGGCGGCCGGCGGTTTCGTAGCAGCGGACGATGAGGTCATCGCCGTCTTCCGATTTCTTCACCGCTGAGACAACCACGTTCGGCGCATCCACAGAAAGGAACGAAGCGGAAAGCGGCCGGTTGCCGGGATGGATTCCCTGGTAAATGATCGGGATTGGGGCCGTAAACTCCTCTGCCATGCGCACAACGCCCGCGTCCTGCCAAGCGCCGGTGTGAGGCACGAGGAGCATGCGGAAGGTTTGCACGCCCTGGTCCTGCCAGATGTACTCGCCGTTGGGCTCGAGTTGGCGGGGCCGGTGTTGCGCGAAGACCGCGCCGCGGGTGATCGAGATGCGCATATCGTTGTCCTGCACGCTGTAGCCGTACTTGGCGTCATTGATGACGGCCAGCCCATACTCGCCTGCGGCGCGGCGGCCGGAGAGGTCGATCCAGCGTTGGCCGGGATCTTCGTCGCCGTTCAGCCTGGCGCACCTTGTACCCGTAGGCAATTTCGTAGGTCGGCTGCGGATCCTGCACATCCACCGGGAAAGAGAACTTCAGGATTTTGCGATGCTCGTGCCAATCGAGCGCTACGCGGGCCTCGAGGGTTCGGGCGCCGGAGTAGAGCAGCCAGTCCGTCTCGAGCGAAGACGCTCCGTAGCTCGTGCGCACGCGGAGGGTGGCGCGCAACGGGCCGTTCTCGAGCACCCGGAAGCGCGCGTTGCGGAAAACGCCGAGTTCCTTGGTGTAGGCGCGCACATCGTGGCTCCAGGTGTCGCTGGGGTCGTCCAGCACAATCGCCCGCGCTCCGCCCACGCCGCTTTTGAAAACCTGCGCCCCGCTATCCTTGTCGAGCATCGTCAGGCTGCCGTCGTCCGCGAAAGTCACGCGCAGGTGTTCGTTTTCCAATTGGCGCTCGGTGGCATGCACGGCCGAGACAGGCGGCGCGGCAGGCTGGGCGCTTCGCAATCGGAATTGCCGGTATCCGAAAGCGGGCACCGGCGCCTGAAACGCGACGCGCATGCGATCGTCCACCACCGTCGTCGCCTGGATCCATTGGTGGGCAATGCTATTGCCATTCTCATCTTCCAGCACGGAGGCTGGTTGCGCGCCCTTCTTGTACTCGAAACCCCAGCCCACATCGTATTCGACGTTGAGCTTGGCGTCCCAGGCATGGGGATTAAACACCACCAGGTATTCGGAGTTTGGGTCTTCGCGTCGGAACCTGCAAGGCAATCTTCTCCGCCGCCTTGTTCATCGCCTGGCCGGCGATGTCGATAGCGCGTCCGTGGGCTTCCCGCGCCACATCGTAATGTTCCGGAAGCGCGGTCCCGGCCATGCTGTCATGGAATTGTATGAACAGCACCCTTTTCCAGGCAGCCGTGAAGTCGGCCTTGGGGTAGTCAAATCCAGCAACGACGGAACCGAGGGCCGCGAATTTCTCGCCAGTCGTCAGAGCGGCTTCCGCAGCCCGGTTGTTCTTCTTGACTTCAGACATGGCCGTGTAACAGCCCACCGAGTGATGCTGAAGATCGTCCGCCACCACGGGCAGATCGGCGAGTTTGCCGACCGCATCAAAGTAGCGGTCCGGGGTGCTGAAAATGAACTGTCGGCGCGCCTGGCATCTTCTGCATATCCAGGATCGACTGGATATTCTCCTTGGCGGGCCCGCCGCCATGGTCGCCGGCGCCGTAAAAGACCATCAGTTCTTTGGTGGGTTCCTTCAATTCCGTGATGAAGTGGCTGACCTCTTCCTGCATATGCTCGTCAATCCCGTAACTGAACGGGATGCGGTAAGTGAGCACGCGGCTCCCATCGGCGCCCTCCCACCAGAAAAGGTCGGCGGGAAGCTTCTTCTCGTGAGCCTGGGGACGCATGAAGACATAGGCGTGCAGGCCTTCGAGCTTGAGGATCTGCGGCAAGCGTTCCCGGTATGGCCGAAGGAGTCGGGGTTGTAACCGACCTGGGCCATGCGTCCAAATAACTGCTGGAACAACCTTTGGCTGTAGAGCCCCTGCCGGACCAACGATTCGCCGTTCGGGATATTCACGTCCGGCTCGACCCACCAACCGCCCACCAGATCCCACCGCCCCTCTTCCACCCGCTTGCGGATCTCTTCCAGCATCGCGGGGTCAGTTTCCGCCACCCACTCGTAGAATTGAGCGGAACTCGCGGTGAAAGTGAAGTCGGGGTACTCGTTCATGCGGTCCAGCGCAGAGCGAAATGTGCTGAGCACGACGGACATGGCCTCCGACCACGGCCAGAGCCATGGGGCGTCAATATGCGCATTGCCGATCATGTGGAATCGGTAGTGCGCTAGCACCCGACGGCCAGGAACCTCCGGACTGCGCACTGGCCTTCGCGGCAAAGAAACATGCGCAAACCAAAACAGCGACCAGGCAAAGACGATTGGCGGCTGATCTCAAAGGGATGCTCCTTTCAAAAGGCGAAGGTTAAAGGGTAAAGGGTAAAGGATCGAGGTGTAAAGGCTAAACATGGCATCATCCCTTCCCGTCGGTCGGAGACCGCCTTCCGCCGTAGGGGGACGGCTTGCCGTCACCCGCAGTCCTGCTGGTTCCTGACGAGGGATAGGGCGAAGCCCTGCGTACTCCCTTACGCCAATGTGTGGCCGAAGCAGTTCGTCGCTTGCAAGATGCGGTCCGGCTTCTTATACTAACCGCCGATAGTTCTAAGACTTCAAGGAGGATTTTATGGCTTTGATATCACGTCGGGACGCCGGCAAGCTTTTGATTGGAGGTTCTGCCGGTTTGTGGGCGGTCAGCCGCAACAGGCTGGAGCGCGCCCTACATTGACTCCGTAGTTCGCGGAGTCCAGATCGGCGCGCAGAGTTATTCGTTTCGGGACATGGGATCTCGATGCCGCCATCGAAGCTTTCAAGACGGTGGGATTGGGCGAGTGCGAACTGTTTGATGGGCACGTGGTGCCGTCCAAGGTAAAGGGACAAGAACAGGAGAAATGGTGGATTTCCGCGCCTGCCAGTGCTTTTCACGAGATCCGCACCAAGTTCGATAACGGCGGCGTGAGGATTTATGCTCTCACTTATGCTTTTCGTAAAGGCGTTACAGACGCAGGAATCGAGGCCGGTTTCAAGGCCGCGCAGGCGCTGGGCGTCAAATACATCACGTCTTCATCCAATGTGAGTGTTGCGCCGCGAGTTGACAAGTATGCCCAAAAATACAAGATCATGGTGGGTTTCCACGGCCACGACGATACCCGCGACCCGGACGAATTCTCGACTCCCGAGACATTTGCTCGCGCCATGAAGGGTGCGTCGCAGTATATCGGCGTCAATCTGGACATCGGCCATTTCGTGGCTGCCAACGGCGATCCCGTTGCCTATATTCGCGAGCACCATCAGAAGATCGTCACGCTGCACATCAAAGACCGCAAGAAGAACCACGGCGCTAACCTGCCCTTTGGCCAGGGCGACACGCCCATTAAAGAGGTTCTCCGCTTGCTGCGCGACAACAAATGGAAAATCCCCGCCAATATCGAGTACGAATACGGCGAGGATAAGCGCCTGGACACCATCGCGGAAGTTAAGAAGTGCTACGCGTATTGCCGCCAGGCGCTGGAAAGCTAGACTCGGTGAGATTCATGCCAGGAGCTGCGGCCAATCGACCCTACGCTCTGTTAGCCCATTATTACGACCACTTCTTTACTTCTCATCTCCGCGCTTACCGGCGAGCGCGCGAGAGAATTTCTGGGAAAGATTCTTCCCCACGTGCGCTGCGCCTGCGACCTGGCTTGTGGCACTGGGACGACCGCGGTCGAGCTCGCGAGCGGCGGATTGAGAGTGTTCGCCGTAGATCTCTCGCCTACGATGTGTGGCCTCACCCGCGAGAAGGTACGCCGCGCCGGGACGACCGTAACTGTGATCCGCAGCGACATGCGGACGTTCCGGCTGCCGGAAAAAGTCAACCTGATCACCTGTGAATACGATGCCGTAAATCATGTGCCGCGGAAATCGGATTTAGCGCGGGTGGCGGGCGCCGCGGCGCGCGCTTTGCACCCTGGCGGTTACTTCTATTTCGACGTTAACAACCGGCGGCACTTGGAGACGAACTGGCCAGGGACCGCGTACGCGGAAAACCGCGGCGTGGTTATGGTTATGCGGGGCAGCTACGACCGGCGGCGCGCCAAGGGCTGTGTGGATTTTGACTGGTTCGTCCGTGGACGGGGATGCTGGCGTCGCTTCGAAGAGCGCGTCGAAGAGGTCTGGTGGACAGCCTCCGAGATCCGTCGAGCCTTGCGAGTGGCAGGTTTCCGTAGCATCCGGGCCTGGGACGCCAGGCTCTTCTCTCGCGGGCATCCGCGCCTTCCCGCCGGCTGCCGGACCTTTTACCTGGCCCAAAATCGATGACACAAAGAATGCCAGTCCGCCCTGTTGGACGGACCAGAAGTGCTCGCGATCCTTTCCCGAAGACAGGCGTTTTGTGTTATCCTCGGCATCTTAAATTCACCACATGTTCCGACGGCGCGGGGGCAGCCGCCGGGGCGGTGCGACCTTGATTCGGAGCGAACTCATGACCGAAAACAAATATCTTCTGCCTGAAAGTGAAATCCCGAAGACGTGGTATAACGTCGTTCCTGATCTGCCGGCGCCCTTGCCGCCTCCGCTTCATCCTGGGACGCTGAAGCCCGCGGGACCGGGCGACCTGGAGGCGATATTCCCGCCGCAGTTGATCGAGCAGGAGGTTTCGGCTGCCCCGACGATTGCGATTCCGGAGCCCGTGCTCGACATCCTGCGGCTCTGGCGGCCAACGCCGCTGTGCCGGGCGCGCCGGCTGGAGCAAGTCCTGGGAACTCCGGCGAAGATTTTTTACAAGAACGAAGGCGTCTCGCCGGCAGGAAGCCACAAGCTGAACACTTCGATACCGCAGGCCTACTACAACAAGGTAGCAGGCATAAAGCGCATCTCCACAGAAACTGGGGCCGGCCAATGGGGAAGCGCTCTGGCGTTCGCGTGCAATGTATTCGGCCAGGAGTGCATGGTTTATATGGTGAAGTGCAGTTTCTATCAGAAGCCGCACCGGCGCACCATGATGCAGTGTTGGGGCGCCAAATGCATTCCATCGCCCAGCGACCAGACTGCCGCCGGAAGGCAGGTCCTTGCCGAAGATCCGGACTGCCCGGGCAGCCTAGGCATTGCCATCAGCGAAGCGGTCGAAGACGCGGCGGGCCGCAAAGACACGAATTACTCACTGGGCAGCGTCCTCAATCATGTTCTGTTGCACCAGACCGTCATCGGGCAGGAGGCGATCGCTCAATTGAAGCTCGCCGGGGCCTTCCCGGACGTGGTGATCGGCTGCTGCGGCGGAGGAAGCAACTTTGCCGGCCTGGCTTTTCCCTTCGTGCCCTTCAAGGCGGCCGGAAAGCAAATCCGCCTGGTTGCGGTCGAGCCCGCCGCGTGCCCGACCATGACCAAAGGCGTCTATGCCTACGATTTTGGAGACAAGAGCGGGATGACGCCGCTGCTGAAGATGGACACTCTGGGGCACGACTTTATTCCAGCGGGCATTCACGCCGGTGGATTGAGGTACCACGGCATGGCCCCGTTGGTCAGCCTTCTGCACCGTCACGGTGTGGTCGAAGCGGTGAGCTACCTGCAATTGAAATGCTTCGAAGCGGCTATCACCTTCTCGCGCGCAGAGGGCATTATCGTTGCCCCTGAAACTTCCCACGCGGTCGCTTGTGCGATCGACGAGGCCTTGAAGGCGAAAGAGGAAGGGAAAGAGAAGACTATCCTCTTCAACTTGAGCGGGCACGGCCATTTCGACATGGCCGCATACGAAAAGTACTTCGCCGGCGAACTCTCCGATTACGAATACCCGGAAGAAAAGATCAAGGAGTCGCTGGCGCATCTGCCAAAGGCTTCTTGATGAATCACCACAGAGGCCACAGAGTTCGCAGAGAAAACCCCCGGGCGGTTGAGCCCGCGATTACGCCGCGCCCAGAGCGAGATTCCTCGCTCCGCTCGGAATGACCAAGGCGGTTGGGGGGAGCCATGCGATGCTGGCTGTTAACGCGTATTGCCGCTGGCTACTCGGGGTTCCGAGGAAACCGCCGGGAGCAGGATGCGCAGCACAGTTCCCTCCGGGCTGGTACATTCCACTTCAACCTGTCCCTGGTGCTCCTGCACGATCTTGTGGACAGTGGCCAATCCCAGTCCGATGCCGTTGTCCTTGCCCGCAGTCACAAAGGGCTGGAAGAGCGTATCGCGAATCTCCGAGGGAATGCCGCTGCCGTTGTCGGCCACGCGGATCTCAAGCCCTGCCGGAGTCTGCCGCGTCGCCACCCGGACACGGCCTGCCTGAGGCGGCGCGGCTTCACAGGCATTGAGCAGTAGATTGTGAAAAACTCGCTCCAGGCTAGGGGGGTCAAACCAGCCTTCGCTTCCGCCCTCAAAAGAGGTCGTCACCTTGATACTGCTGAAGGCCGGGCGCGCCTTGACGCTGCGCAGAGCGCGTTCAATCACCGGCGCGATGCTGGCGCGGACGGGCCGGTTCACCATCTTGACCCTCGAGAACTCCAGCAGAGCCCGTAATTGATCCGTCATCTGATTCACTGCTTGCCGTATCTCTTCGTAGTACTCAAGGCGCCGAACCTGCGTGAGCCCTCCTTCGGAAAGAAACTCCGCGTAGGCGAGAATGGTGGTCAACGAATGACGCAGATCGTGGGAGATGGTGCTGGCCATGCGCCCGACAGTGGCTAGCCTTTCCGCCCGCAGCAACTCTTGCTGGGCGCTCCAGAGGGTACGCCGCATGGTGACAAACGATTGAGTCAGTTCGGCCACTTCATCCTTTCCTTTTGCCTCGAGCGGGTAGTCGAAGTTGCCCTCCTCGAGCGCATGCACGCCCCTCACCAGGTTGGCGAGCGGACGAGTGAACGTGTCCGAAATCAGAAATACGAGCAGGCTCCCCGCCAGAATTGCGGTCAAGCCCAGACCGAAAAGCCAGCGGTTGAGACTCTTCAGGAACCGGGCAGCCTGGTCGTAGGATCTGAGGACCGCCAGGCTGGCAGGAAGCGAACTGCTAGGTGGGAGATCAGTGGACATGGCAAGAAACTTTTCGTGGCCGAGTTCCACATCCGCAGGAGCCACGTCCAGCCGGGACGATCCAGCCTTGACCTGCGTGGTTGAGGTCCCTGGCTCGAGAGCCAGCTTGCCCAGATCATCTCTTTGCCTGCCCGATAGAGTGCTGACCACGACTGTGGGCCCGTAAAGAAATGCGACCTGGCTTGACGCCACCTGGCGTATGTCCTCAGCGACCTGCCCGTTGATCTCCGAACCCAGTATCAGAACGCCGAGTTCTGTGCCGTTGGCAGGCTCCCCGAAGTAGATAGGCCGCATGAATATGCGAAACAGGCGTCCTCCGCCAAACCACCAGTCGCGCGCTTCTCCGCTGCGAAGCGATCGTTGCAGCATTTCGCCCGCTTGCGCCGGGGTGATGCTGGGATTTACGGCATGGAGCGCCATCAACTGCCCCTTGCGGTCCGCCAGCACGAACAAGTCTCCACCGGTTTTTCGCCACAGCGCGGCCGAGGCATCTTGAATTGTTGCCGCGTCCCTGGAGGTCATCAGGGCTTCGACGATCGGCAGATTAGCCACCATCGCCGCCGAGGCTTCTAACCCGACCTCGCGCTGCCGTTGAAAGATCCGGAAAGTGACCACTGAATTTTGCAGGTCCTGGCGAATCTCTTCCCTGATCTGCATTTGCAGCCGATGCCGGACTACCAGCAGAGTGGAACAGGTTAAAGAAGCCGAAACGAGAAGCAAGGACAGCAGAAACTTGGTGCGCAGGCGACCCCTGCGACTGATTCCTTCATACCACTCCCGGATTTTGGTTCGACCATGCATTAAGAAAGATCGCCCGTCCGAATGTGAGATAGTTTCCCGTAAGAGTATCATTCCTCGCTGCGCTCGGAATGACAGCCAGCGGGCCAGGTTCAGATCGCATTCGTAGTTTTCAAAAACGGTACGAACTTATATCCAACTTTGTGAACGGTGCGGAAGTGCAAAGGGTTTACAGGGTCCTTTTCGAGCTTTTGCCGCAGTCTGAGAATGTGATTGTCCACGGTGCGAGTGGAGGGATAGCACTCGTAACCCCAGACCTGGTTGAGCAACTCGTCGCGCGACAGCACCCGTTCGGGGTTCTGGGTGAAGTACTTCAGTGTCTTAAACTCATGGGCTGTGAGCGTGACCGGTTTGCCCTCCCGAGTGACTTCCATTTTTGCGAAATCCACAACCACATCCCCAAAACTGTAGGCATCGCTGGGAAGAGTTCTTTCCGCCCTGCGCATTACGGCGCCAACACGCGCCAGCAGTTCCTTGGGGCTGAATGGCTTGGTGACATAGTCGTCTGCGCCCAGTTCCAGCAGTAAGACCTTGTCAACCTCCTCAGAAACAGCGCTCAGAATGATGACCGGCTGGGATGCTGCTTCTTTCCTGATCTCGCGCAGAACGTCACGTCCCGACAGCTTGGGCAACTTCAGATCCAGGATTACAACCGAGGGCTTGGCGCTGCGGAAGGCCTCGACTCCGGAAACCCCATCCGGGGCCACCTTGAGAGCATAGCCCTCCGATTCAAACAGCACCTTGAGCGTTTTGTGGATCCTTGTGTCGTCCTCGATGAGTAAGACCGATGGCATCAGAAACCTCGCTTTCCTCTGGGAACGATCTAGCCCGTGACGGCAGGTGCCGCTTATTCCCCCAGTATATCCCTAGGATAATGAGATTGCACTCAGCGTTGCCCCGAGGGGCGGTGGCGCAGGCATCATGCCCGCGCTACGACTCGCTTAGGTGAGTTCCGCAAAGCTCTTAGAATTTGTGGCAATTGTGTTAGATAATAAAGGTGTTTTGGGCAAACACGATTGAACTGGTTTCGAAGCCATCCCTCTTGCTGTAGCGGCAGGAGCGGGAAGAAATGGAAGTCTTGAAGATCGGGGTGACGAACGGGGGCAGCACACGCCAACTTTTCGAATCCTCGAGTGTTGACTTCGCGGCTTGAAGTAAGGAGGTCCAATGGAGTTGCCCTGCATGAATGGCTCAGTGAAAGTCGCGAGCGCCTTGCTCGCGGTGTTTCTCGTAACGGCCCTCAACGGTTCTCCCCAAGAGCAACCGGCCGCAGCAAAGCCTGCGGAGACACGCCCGACTCCGGCCCGACCGGCCGACCTGCAGGACCAAATCCAGGAACTGGGCTCCGCTCTGCAATCGATGCGCGCGGAGGTGTCGGCGACGCGCACTGAACTCATGGAGCTACGGCAGGATCTAAAAGCGGCCAGGGAGCAACTCTCGGCGATGAAGGGTGAGTTGTCCGCAAGCACCGGCCAGGAAAAGGCTCAAGCCGCCCCCGTTTCACCCGCGATTGCTGGCCACGAAGCCGAAGTCCCGCAACTCGAGGCGCGAGTCTCCAAGATGGAAGAGGAGCACCAGTTGCTCAGCGCGAAAGTCGATGACCAGTATCAGACCAAGGTGGAAAGCGGCTCGAAATACCGTGTGCGGCTCTCCGGCATGGCGCTCCTGAATGCCTTCACCACCCGCGGGGCCACAAACGACTTTGATGTGCCCGACTACGCTACCCCTCACTATGGCTCGGAAACAAATGCCGGCTTCGGCGCAACGGCCAGGCAAACGCTCGTGGGGCTTGAAGTGTTTGGGCCCAGCATCGCCGGGGCGCGAAGCAGTGCCGAAATTCAGGCGGATTTCTTCGGGGGATTCCCGTCCACTTCCTATGGAATTACAACCGGTTTGGTTCGCCTGCGCACCGCGGGCTTGAGATTGGATTGGGAGAAGACATCGGTCGTAGCCGGACAAGAAGCTCCGTTCTTCTCTCCTCTTTCACCCACCTCTCTGGTTTCGGTGGCCGAACCCGCTTTGTCGTCTGCTGGCAACTTATGGGTGTGGACTCCGCAAATCTACGTTGAGCACCGCATCTCGTTGACTGAGGGGTCGAGCGTCTCGCTGGAAGGAGGGGTCATGGACCCATTGACCGGCGAACTCCCGGCCGATCCCTATTATCGCACCCCGGAGGCTGGAGAGAAATCGGGACAACCCGCCTACGCCGCACGAGTTGCCTGGACGCATGGCTCGCCCTTCGGGCCGGCTTCGATTGGGGCCGGTGGTTACTATGAGCGCCAGAACTGGGGATATGGCCGCACGGTGGATGGGTGGGCGGGAACCGCAGACTGGAGCTTCCCCCTCAGCCATCGATTATCCTTGACCGGAGAGTTTTACCGCGGCCGTGCGATTGGGGGACTAGGCGCCGCCGAAGGTCGAAGCATCGCGTATTACGGCTATCTGAACGATCCGCAAACCGTGATTCGCGCCCCCAATTCCACAGGTGGATGGGCGCAATTGAAATTCATGGCGCTGCCCAAGCTCGAGTTCAACGGCGCTTATGGCGAGGATTTCACTCCCACGCCCGGCCTCCAGTACACTTACCAGGATGAGGGCTACGAGAGCCTGGCGATCGGAAGAAACCAGAGCTGGTTTCTCAACAGTATCTACCATGTCCGTTCGAATCTTATTTTCTCGCTCGAGTACCGCCGCCTGAGAACGGTGGAGACTCATCCTGGCATGTTTACGGCGAATCAGATGGGACTGGGGGCCGCCGCACTGTTTTGATGTGCCCGTAGCATGGATGCCTGATTGTGCAAAGAAAGTTGCAGCTGTCATCCTGAGCGAACCGAAGGATCTCCGCAGTTGGCGGTAGATCGCAGGACCGTAGGGAACTGCAGAGATCCTTCGCTTCGCTCAGGATGACAGCTGGTTGGTTGGAGTTGATTGGATGAAGCTTGCGTCATGGCGCTGCTGCTATTGGGTCTTGCTTGCCGGGGCGCTGGCCGCGCGCACCGGCTCGGCGGCGCAAGGCCTGACGGTGACGGGCCGCGTTACCCTGCATGCGCCGGCTAGCCGTGGCAAGTCCGTCGACAACTCGAACGTGGTGGTCTTCCTCACTCCTCTTGCCGGCGCCTCCGAGTTTCCTCCTGACCGCCTCGAATCGACGCCGCACCGGTTCCAACTGATCCAAAAGAACAAGCGGTTCGTACCTCATCTACTCATCGTGCCAGTGGGTGCGGTTGTCGAATTCCCCAACCGCGATCCTTTTTTTCACAATGTATTCTCACTGTTTGAAGGCAAGCGATTCGATCTGGGGCTCTATGAGGGCGGCGCCACGCGTGCCATCACCTTCAAGAAGCCTGGAGTGAGTTACATCTTCTGCAACATCCATCCCGAAATGAGCGCTGTGATCATCGCGCTCGAGTATCCCTATTACGCCGTCTCCAACCCGCTGGGCGAGGTGGCCATAAGCTCCGTCCCCGCCGGCCGATACCAGCTGAGTATTTGGTATGAACGCTGCCTCCCAGAGGCACTCAACTCTCTGTCACGGGAGGTTGCGTTCTCGCCGGGCTCCACTTCCATGGGCGAGGTTCGCGTGCCGGAGTCCGGCGACCTTCTCACCAATCACAAGAATATGTACGGCAGAGATTACGAACCGGCTGCCAAGCCCTACCCCGGCGCGTATTAGGCTCATTTGCCGTAGGGGCAACCCTTGGGGTTGCCCGGCGCGGTTACGAGAGCCACCCTGCCACTCCCGCCCTTCAGGTTATTTTCAGATTTCAGGCGTACGCTTTAAACGTAAATAACCAAAGGAGGTCCAGCCCCATGCGCAAGACCGTCACTCTTCTGGCAAACATCGGTGTGGTCGCTCTGGCAGTTGTCCTCTTTACTGGCGTACGCTCCAGTGCGGCCGGACAATCGGCAGGCGCTTCCGGCTATCGCGTCATTAAGACTGTTCCTGTGGGTGGCGAGGGTTTCTGGGATTATCTCGCCGTGGATAGTAGCGGACGGCGCCTCTACATCTCGCGCGGAACACATGTCCAGGTCATGGATACCGACTCTTACACGCTCGTGGGTGATATTCCCGACACCCAAGGCGTACACGGCATTGCGGTGGCGCCGGAACTGGGACGTGGCTTCACAAGTAACGGCCGCGCCAACACGGTGACCATCTTCGATCTGAAGACCTTGAAAATCCTTGGCACGGCAAGCACCGGAACCAACCCGGACGCAATTGTTTACGATGGCGTTACGAAGCGCGTTTTTACGATGAACGGGCGCAGCAATAACGCGACTGCCATCAATGCCGCTGATGGAACGGTCGCGGGCACGGTTGACTTGGCGGGCAAACCCGAGTTTGCGGCGGCGGACGGCAAAGGGAACATCTACGTCAACATCGAGGACAAGTCCGAAATCGTTCAGCTCGATGCCCAAAACCTCAAGGTGTTGAACCGCTGGCCGCTGGCCCCCTGCGAGGAGCCCTCGGGCCTGGCGATGGATCGGGCCAACCGCCGCCTCTTTGCGGGGTGTCACAACCAGATGATGGCCGTTGTGGATGCGGATACGGGCAAGGTGGTCGCTACGCCGCCCATCGGGCAGGGCGTGGACGCCAACCGCTTCGATCCCGAGACGAAATACGCCTTCGCCTCCAATGGCGACGGTACTCTCACCGTGGTGCATGAAGACTCGCCGGATAAGTTCTCGGTGGTGGAGAACGTTTCGACCAAACGCAGCGCGCGCACCATGGCCCTGGACGAGAAGACTCACAACATTTTCCTATCGGCGGCGGACTTCGAGCCGCCGGCCCCCGGCGAGCGGCGGGGTAAGATGAAACCCGACTCGTTTGTCATTTTGGTGGTCGGAAAATAGCCTTGCCTGGCTTCGGACGTTGCCGAAAGAGGAGAACCATGAGAGTGTGTTTCAAAATAACTCTCGGCGCCATCGTATTGACGATCGTATTTGCCAATGCCTTTGCCGCGGACAAGCCAGTTAAGATGAAAGACCTGCCGCCGGCTGTGCAGCGAACTGTTCAGGAACAGAGCAAAGGGGCGACTGTCAGGGGCCTTTCGACGGAAGTCGAACACGGCAGAACGACCTATGAAGTCGAGATGACAGTGAATGGTCACGGCAAAGACGTGTCAATGGATGCCGCGGGGACGGTCATTGAAGTGGAAGAAGAAGTGGCGCTGGACAGCATCCCTGCCGCTGCGCGGGCGGCCATCGAGAAGGCAGCCACGGGCGGCAAGATTGCAAAAGTCGAGAAAGTCACCGGGGGAAAGGAAATTGCCTACGAGGCGGCACTTCGCAAAGATGGAAAGAGGTCCGAGGTCAGGGTCGGCGCCGATGGCCGCTTACTGCCCGAAGATTAGTCAACAGTCTTTGCAAATTTCCAGGGGGCTTTTGAGGGCTCCTTGTGTCGTGTGATGAGGAGATGATTCCGAGAAAACTACCGGAAATACTTTTCGCACTCTTGTTGGGGATCGGAATGGCGTATCCCCAGCAACCACCCCGCCTGACCCTCCAGGAGGCACTCGACCTTGCGGACAAGCAAAACCTGGACCTCGCGGCAGCGCGGCGACAGCGCGCCGTGGCTCTGGCGGGAATCCAGATTGCCAAGGAAAGACCCAATCCCACAGCCAACTTCACCGCCTTGCGGGATGAGCCGCACGAAGGCCTCTTTTTCGACCAACCCATTGAGACCGGCGGGAAACGTGGCCGCAGGATTGAGGTCGCCCGCCAGGAAGGCGCGCTGACCGAGGTCGAAGTGGCTACTCTGGCCCGCCAGGTGCGAAAGAACACCCGCGAAGCTTACTACGCGACGGCCTACGCGCGCGCGGAGTCGGAGAGGCTGTCACGCGTGGTCGACTTGGCTAAGCGACTCGAACAGATTGCCAAGGACCGTTATGCCGCCGGGGATGTGGCGCAACTCGAGGTGCTTCAGAGCGGCCTGGAAGCCTCGCGCGCTGAGGCTGACCTCGAGGTGGCGCGGCAGCGCGAGATCGTTTCGCTCAGCGAACTGAACGCGCTCCTGAACGAACGCGCCACCAAACCCTGGGATTTGGCGGGGACCCTCGAAGACGCAACCCCCACCGCGCGTTTGGAGGACCTCGTCGGCCGCGCCTACCAATCGAACCCCGACTTGCAGCACCTGGGCGGGGAAAAGAAGGTTGAAGACAGCCGGCGCACCCTCTTGAAGGCCGAGCGAATTCCCAACGTTGATTTGGAAGCGGGGATCGATTTCAATGCACCCCGAGATTTCCGATACGGGCCACGCGGCCAAATTTCCGTCGGCCTGCCGATTTTTGCTCGCAACCAAGGCGAAATTGCGCAGTCGATTGCGAACTCGCGCGTGTTGGACGCCGAAACTGCCGCAACGGAACGTTCTGTTTCCGCCCGCGTGGAATCCGCCTTCTATGACCTGGAAGCTCAGCGCACCCAGGTTCGCCTCTATCATGACCGGCTGCTTCCCGTGGCGCGTCAATTGGAGAGCCTGGCGGAGGAAAGCTATCGAGCCGGCAAAACCAGCATTCTGACAGCAATCCAGGCCCAGCAGGATGTGCAGAGCGTGGAAAATAGTTATCTTCAGAGCCTCGAACAACTGCAGGACCTTTATGCCGGTCTGGAGGAATCCGTGGGAGGAACGGTGGAATAAATGACGACTATCTCGCGACCGTGCCATTCACGCATGACGCCGCGAAGATCCTTCGCTGCCATGGAAACGGGGACGGAAGGGCGGGGCTTCAGCCCCGCCGTGACTGGCGCCCCCCTCTCCCCCGGCCCCTCTCCCGCCAGCGGAAGAGGGGGGACCACGAAGTGGTGGGTGAGGGCGCTGACGGCGGGGCTAAAGCCCCGCCCTTCCGTGATTCTTTCGGTGATGTGCTGTATGAGCCTGACCCTTGCCTTGCTCTTAACGTCGTGCTCTAAGAAATCAGCCGGGGATGAAGATGCGGGCGGCGACGAAGCCGCAGCCAACATCGTTGCGGAAGTGACCGTCACGCGTGTGGAGCGCGCGGATATTCAATCCACGCTATCCGTCACCGGGACCATTTCCGCGCTGCCCAACCAGGACGTTCGCGTCAGTTCGCTCGTTCCCGGCCGAGTCGCACACATGCTGGTGGCGGAGGGTGATCACATCGCCGAGGGGCAGGTAGTGGCGAAGATTGACGACCCGCTATTTCACGACCAGGTTCGCCAGGCTCAGGCGGCGGTGGATCAGGCCAAGGCAAATGTGGAAAACTCAGAGCTGAGCCTGCAACGGAACCAGAAGCTTCTGGACCGCGGCATTGCTGCGCAGAAGGATTTTGAGGATGCGCGCACTCAGGCGACGGTCAACAAAGCTCTTCTCAACCAGGCGGAGGCCGCTCTGTCGCTAGCGCAGTTGAACCTCACACGCACCGACGTCCGTTCCCCGCTCGCAGGGATGGTCGTCAAGCGCCTGCTGAGCGCCGGCGAACAGGTTGACGGCACGGCAGCGCAACCGTTATTCGAAGTAGCGAACACCTCGGAAGTGGAGTTGTACGGGAATGTGCCGGCGCTCTACTTGGCAAAGATTCGCGTCGGGCAGGCTCTGAGCATCTCGACCGACGCTTTTCCGGGCAAGGGGTTTCAGAGTCATATTGTGGCCATCTCTCCCGCCGTTGATCCCACCACCAACGTAGGGCTGGTCAGAATCCGGATCGCCAACGGTGCAGGATTGCTGAGGCTGGGAATGTTCATCAGTGCAACCGTGCCACTGGAAACGCACCGAAAGGCGCTGGTTGCGGGGCTTCAGGCCGTCTACCGCGACCAGGATGGAAACCCGGAGATTTACCGCGTGGAGGGAGAGAAAGCGGAGGCCGTCCCCGTTAAATTGGGGATCGAAACTAAGGACCGCGTGGAACTGCTTTCCGGTGCAGAAGAGGGGGAGACCATCATCCTGGGCGGAGGCTACGGCCTTCCCGTGCACGCGAAAGTCAAGGTCAAGTCATGAACGTCGTCCGATTCTTTCGCCACAACAGCCGCGCCGTCTACCTGCTGACCGTCTTGCTGGTGGCGGCGGGCTTGATCTCGGTCTTCCGGTTGCCGAGCAATATCTATCCCGAGCTTTCTTTCCCGCGCATTGTCATCCTGGCGCACTCCGGTGATCTCTCCCCTCAGAATATGCTCCTGACGGTGACGCGGCCCCTTGAAGAAGAGGCGCGAACTGTGCTGGGTGTGTGGCGGGTGCGCTCGAGGACCATCCGCGGCGCGACTGAAATTTCCGTCCTCTTTAATCCTGACATGGACATGCAGTATGCGCTCCAGCTCATGCAAGCAGGCGTCAGCGACGTCAGGACGGACTTGCCTGCGGCGACCGACATCTCGGTCGAGCGTATTACGCCTTCTGCCTGGCCTATCCTCATGTTCGTCCTGAACGGAAACGTCCCGGACTCCGACCTGCGTGATTATGCATATTACAACCTGCGTCCGCTCTTCAATCGTGTGCCGGGCGTGGCGCTGGTGGAAGTCGAGGCGAGCCATACACGCGAGGCTTCAGTCATCATTGACCCCCAGAAAATGCTCGCCCACCGCCTTTCCTTGCCTGACATTGCGGACCGCCTGAAAGCCACTAATGAAATAACCTCTGTCGGAAGGTTGGACAAGGATTACTCACGCTACCTCGTTCTGGCCACCGGCCAGTTTGCCGACCTGGACGATATCCGAAATTCCGTCGTGGCGGTGGATGGCCAGACGCCGATTCGAGTGCGAGACATCGGAGAAGTTCGCGATGGGGTCGAAGATCCCCGCATGCTGGTTTACGGAAACAACCAGCCGGGCGCCTTGATCAGCATCTCACGTCAGATCGGCGGCAACATCCTGCAGGTTGCCGACCAGGCCAAAGCGCTCGCGAAGAACCTGGGCTCGGCAATACCCAAGACCTTGCATCTCTCCGTCGTTTACGACATGGCGGAATTCGTTCGCGAGGCCGTGGCCAGCATCCGCGATGCAGTCCTGATCGGATGCTTCCTAGCCGTTGTCATCCTCTTCCTCTTTCTGCGCGAAGGCCGCACTACCCTGATCGCCGCTATTACGCTTCCCATCACGGTCATCGGCACATTCTTCTTCATGAATCTGTTCCACAGCACGCTTAACCTGATGTCGCTGGGGGGAATCGCCGTCGCGATCGGGTTGATCATCGACGACGCGGTGGTGATCATTGAGAACATCTACCGCCATCTCGGATTGGGCGAGACTCCCGCCGAGGCAGCGGATAAAGGCACGCAGGAGTTGTTGAGTGCGGTGGTCGGCTCAACGGCGACTACCGTAGTGGTGTTCTCTCCCTTGAGCCTGCTGAAAGGCGTGGTGGGCGATTTCTTCTCCGCCCTCTGCCTCACGCTCGCGGTGTCGGTGCTTCTCTCGCTCGTCTTTGCGCTGACTCTTATCCCTCTTCTCTCACAGCGCTTCCTTTCTCCCGAGCGGCACCATAAAACGGCTGAGAGCTTCATCGGACCTGTGAATCGTGCCTATGAACGAGCTGTTCGCTGGTCGCTTCGCAGACGTTGGGTGGTGGCTGCCGCCATTCTGGCTTCCATTGCGGTGTCGGTGTTTCTCTATACGCGAGCGGAGACTGGTTTTCTCCCTGAAATGGACGAAGGTGGCTTTGTTCTCGACATGTGGACCCCCCCGGGAACTTCCCTCGCGGAAACCGATCGCATTTTCCATCTGGTCGGCGAGGAAGTTAAGAAGACGCCTGAAACTGAGGCCTTCTTACGCCGCACCGGAGCCGAGATGGGGCCTTTCGCGACCACGCAGAACACCGGCGAGATCGTAGTCAAGCTGAAACCGCGTTCCGAGCGCGAACGCGGCATCGACGAGACTATGGATGACCTGCGCCAGAAGATTCTCACCACAATTCCGGGAGTGCGCGTCGAGTTCACGCAGGTGCTCCAGGACATGATCGGCGACATGGAGGGCAGCCCCAATCCAATTGAAGTGAAGATCTACGGCAGTAACATGCCTGAGCTGGAAAAGCTCGCCGACGAGATCGGGCCGAAGATGCAGCAAATCCCGGGCATCGTGGATTTCCAGGGCATCCTCAAAGGCAATCCGGAAATTGTGGCGCACGTCGATTCTGTCCAGGCGGGACATCTGGGTATGACCGTCGACCAAGTCTCGCAGCAGATTCAGGCAGGCCTGCTGGGATTGACGGAAACCGATCTGCGCCAGACCGACCGCACCATCGGCATCCGCGTGCGCTTCCCCGACTCGTTCCGCTATAACTTTCCGGACGTGGAGCATTTTCCCATCCTCACGCCGAACAAGCAGATTGTGCCTGTTTCCGCTGTGGCCTCGTTCGAAACCCGCCAGGGAGAGAGCGAATTGACGCGTGAGAATCAGCGCTTGATGGTGGCGCTGGCAGCGCGGCTTGAAAATCGTGGCATGGGCAGCGCCGTGCGCGACATCAGGAACCTACTGAGTTCCATCCAGTTTCCATTGGGGACTGCCTACGAAATTGGCGGGCTTTATGAAAGCCAGCAAAGCTCCTTCCGCGACCTGCTCTCCGTGTTGGGACTGGCGCTGGCGGCTGTTTTCATTGTGCTGGTGATCCAGTTTCGCGCCTTTGCGCCTGCCTTGATCATCATGTCGGCAGCTCCGCTTTCACTCCTCGGCGTCTTCATAATGCTGCTGGCCACCGGGACGGCGCTCAACGTCTCGTCATTCATGGGCATCATCCTAATGGTGGGCTTGGTCGTCAAGAACGGCATCATCTTGTTTGAGTACGTGCACAAGTTGTGGGAGGAGCAGGGGATGCCGTTGAGCGAAGCCCTGGTGCAGGCCGGCAAGATTCGAGTTCGTCCAATTTTGATGACGACCTTGTGCACGCTTTTTGGCTTGCTGCCGCTCGCTCTGGGCCTGGGGGCGGGGGCGGAATTGCAAAAACCCTTGGCCCTGGCCGTCATCGGCGGCCTCTCCGTCTCGACATTCATCACCTTGCTGGTCATGCCTGTGCTATATTCGCTACTGGAACAGAAGAGAGCGAGTTAGGAAATGGCAACTAGTTCAACCCTAACGGTGAGCTCTAGCGTAGCCCATGCAGTCGAGAATGTGAGGGAAGCTCAGCATGCGTTATCCTGAGCCCTTCGCTTGTCATTCTGAGCGAAGCGAAGAATCTCTGAAGTTCCCTCAGGATAAACTCCACGAAGGATCTGTGCGGTCGATTGCCGGTCATTAAACCACAGGAAACTGCGGAGATCCTTCGCTTCGCTCAGGACGACACGGGGTTGATTTCTCCATGCCTGCTGGTGTACCGTGTGGCGGTTCAATTGGAGTGCGAAGAGGGAGGTAAGTAATGGTCGACTTGCGCTATCACGTGATTTCTGGGGAACGCAAGGGCCGTATTTGGTTTCACGTGGTCGATTCGTGGGCTCCGCTCGGCGAACAGCCGGCCGTCGAGTATTCTTTTCTCACTCGAGCCGCCTCCGACAATGCCGCGCAGGAACTTAACAGAATCTGGCTCGCTCGAGAGCAGCGAGTCACTGGGCTGACGCAACTAAAGCCGGATTGATCGGCGAGACGCGGGCGCACGCTCACCTTCCGCCCACTGCCCACTGCCTACTGCCCGCCATAAGTGCTGCCCGTGTTGAGCCCATGGTCATCTGGAGGGAATCTTTGGGGATGCCGGTTACGAAGGGCTTAATGAGCCAGCCTAATCCTGTGGGAATGTCTCGCGTCAGTGAAATGGACTCGCACTCGATGTACACGCCGCCGTCCTTCTCTTCGAACTTCCAATAAGAATTGAGTCTCCAAAGGAATCCTCCGTCGTGTCCGGGGTTTTTTTCACGCTCATTGGGCTTGTCGGCGTCGACCACCTCCGAGATTCGAGTGGAGTAAGACCGGCTGTACCAATGTTTCGAATCTATTTGGAAATAATGGACGTCGTGATTCGTATCGAGCGTGACGGTGATGACCTTCTTTTTCCTCAGGCGGTAGAAAATCTTGAAGTCGTTATCCTGCCTGCTGATCAGACGTGACCGCACCACCTCGGGTTTATAAACGTCCTGGTGGTGATTGTAGTCTTCCATAAGCGCCAGAGTTTGTTGAAGCGTAGCGCCGGGAACGAAGACCATACCCAGCCAATGGTGGATCAGGCCACCCGGCGCCTCGATGGTCTGACCGGAACGGTCCGTCGTTCGAAGCCGCTCCATGAGCACCTCGCCGCGTTGCAGGGCGGCCATGGCTTGCGACCGGCGCACCTGAGGAAGCCCGTCCACATAGAGGAATTTTTCAGGCGCCGAGACTTCTCCATTGATTCGTGCTTCCGTCAATTGCACATAGCGGTTGAAGGCCTGAACTGTCGCCGGCTGTAGCTCGACGTTAGTGACTTCGCCTGAGGGCCCCGCCGGAAGCTGAAGTGCCAGCAGTATCGCGAGCCATTGGCATTTTAACCCGGGCAGCATCGCCTCCAACCATAACACATCCTGCCGGGACAAGAGAATTGAGTGCGGAGTGAAGCGTGGCCTTGCCGCGCTATGTTGGGTCTTCGCGCTCTGCGAAGGTCTCGGGCTGCGCGCTTACCTCCCGTTGCGCGCTCTTGAATTTGGAATCTGGAATTTTTGAATCGCCGACTAGGAAGAGGCTGACGGGTTCGTCTGGCTGCACGGCACTCGTGCACTCACCACCGGCACCATCCATACCGCATATCCGTGAGGATCGCGGATGTTGGAGATCATCTGATTGAAGCACGCCCACGCTGAGTCGCGCACCAAAGGCACCAGCTCTCCGATCGGCCCGGCATAACCGTCGCGCCAAGCCTCTAGAATGGCGGCGAAGGTCTCCCGCGGCACACGCACTGTATCGACGATGACGTAGTCCACCGTTATTTCCTCCAGGTTCATCGCCGCCAGGATTCCGTAAGTGTTCCGGCCGATGAAGTGGTCGGTCCCGGTGGCGGCCCCGAAGCGCCGGGGCACGTCGTGCCAGAAGTCTTGCGGATCAGGCGCCCCGCGCTGGAAATGAATCATCCCGTAGTCTTCCGGAATCAGGTGCAGGTAGCCGCCGGGCCGCGTCACTCGCAACAGTTCGGCGAGCACGCGGTCGGGGTAGGGAATTGAGTGAAGCACGTGACGGCACACCGTGAGGTCAAATGCATGGGTGGCGGCGCCGAGCCCGAACACACTCTGGTGCTCGAACGACAAGCGGGGTGCAAGGCTCTGGTAACGCGACCGCGCGAGGTTCAAGTGGCCGTCCACGATGTCGACCCCAAGCACTCGGGCGCGTGGAAAAAGCTCCGCCAGTCGCCACGAAATCTCGCCTGTCCCGCAGCCGGCATCGAGGATGTATGGCTCATCCGGCAGCGCGTAGCGACGAAATAACGCGCCTTCCTGCGGCCAGATCGCCCGGGCCTGAGCGTCAAGGTTGCGCACCATAGACTCGTCGGCCATCTGTTTCCCCTGCGGGTTAAGTTCCGTCACAAACTCCTCCGGCTTCGAAAATGCCCTGTCATTCCGAGCACTCTTTCGAAAGTCTGTCATTCTGAGCGAAGCGAAGAATCTGCATTAGTTCGCCCAGGACCGGAACTGCAGATCCTTCGCTTCGCTCAGGATGACAGTGACTTTCATCTCCATGGGTGGGCCGCAGGCCCGCGACCGCTCCGAATGACACGCGTGTTCTCTTCGTTTCTGGGGACCGCTGGAATCCGCGCCCCCTCTTCACCATAGTATAGCGGGTTGGGAAGTTGGTTGAAATTATCCCGTCGAACGGCTAAAATAGTGCCATATTGACTACTGACTAGGCTCTCATCCGCGTTTGTTCAGAACGGCTTTAGAAGCTGCCAAAAGAGTACCGTGGCGGCTTGATCTTTCTGAATCCGTTGCAACAATCGGAATGGCTGCGCCTTCAAGTCGCCGTGGGCGGGTGGAGAAGCAGATGAGGGCCGCAAACAGGGAGGGTTGTGATGGCTCGGAAAGCTTGGATCTTAGTATTAGCAATGGGTTTAGCGGTCGCTGCGGCGGCCCAAACCGAAACCTGGCAGCTTGATCCGGCGCACACCGCAGCACAGTTCGCCGTTCGCCATATGGGAATCTCTACGGTTCGCGGGAACTTCACCAAATTGAACGGCACAGTTCAATACGACCCCTCGGATCCGTCCAAGTCCTCGATTGAAGCCACGCTTGAGGCCGCATCGGTGGACACCCGCGTTGAAATGCGCGATAACGATCTGCGTAGCCCGAAATTCTTCGATGTGGCGAAGTTCCCCACAATCACTTTCAAATCCAAACGGGCCGAACCCGCCGGAGCGGGTAAGCTGAAAGTAACCGGCGACCTCACCATGCACGGCGTCACCAAGGAAGTTGTTCTGGATGTCGAGGGCCCGTCCGAGCCTATCAAGGATCCACGTGGCAATTCGCATATGGGCGCCTCTGCGACCGCTACCATTAACAGGCGCGATTTCGGAGTCGGCGCCATTCCCGGTGCAATCGTCTCTGAGAATGTCGCCATCACTCTCGACCTGGAACTGGTGAAACAGGGCGGCGCGAAGCAGTGAGCAGCAGGGCATGGGCAAGACTGGGCCTTGACCAGCCCGCGACAGTGGATTGCTTTCGAAGTGTGGGCTTGCGGACATGGGCAAAATGTATGGTGAATCCGATTCCCGTTGCCTCCTGCCCGCCACCGCCCTCACGCGTCAACAAACCCTGCGATCCTACTAAGCAACCCAGGCGCTTTGCGGGCTTTGCGCACTTTGCGCCTTGGCGTGAAACCGCATGTCCTTTCGCGAATCAGTTCTCCCCGTTCGACCCCGGAATCGATTCCCTTCCGCATTTTTCACTTGACAACCCCCGAGCTTAATGATAGCCTACCATTGTTGTTATGCTGTGGACACAATGTCGTAGGCAACCAGGGGATGTCCTGGTTGGAGAAGCCAAGCCGGACCGCCCTGACGACCAGGGAAAGCCGGGAAGCTGCAAGAAATGGAAAATAGAGGGAACGAAGCTAAGAAGTCATTGAAAACAAAGGATCTCAGTGTCCTGAATGCGTGCAAGAAAGGTGATCTGTTGCGCAAATAAGCCTCATTCTGCGCCCCAAACAGCCGAAAATCTTCTCGTGTTGGCAAAATCGAAGCTAAACTCTTTGCTTTCGGAACCAGAGCGCGAACGGCTGGATGTCGGCTACAAGAGCTTCGAGTTTGACGCGCCGTCGACCCTCGCGGCCTACCGGACAATACGTCCGGCATGCCCTTTGGACGGCATGTCGGCTACGCGTGTAAGATCAGCTCGCAGCGTTTGACAACCGCGGACAACCCGCGTAGAATTTTCGGTTCGAATTGAGTATGCAACTAAGAACAATGGAGGACTATTTATGCCTGTTAAGGTTGGAATTAATGGTTTTGGGCGCATTGGACGCAACTTGTTCCGCGCCGCGCTCAACGATCCGGGGATTGACATTGTGGCGGTCAATGACATCACCGATCCGAAGACCCTTGCCCATTTATTGAAATATGACTCAATATTCGGCATCTTTGCCGCCGAAGTCGGTTTCGCCGCCGATTCCCTCACCGTGAATGGCAAGTCAATCCAGGTTTTTAAAACCAAGGATCCCGCCGAACTTGACTGGTCGTCGCTGGGTGTGGAGGTTGTGGTCGAATCTACCGGCCTTTTCACCAAGGCGGAAGATGCGAAAAAGCACCTGAAGGGCACGGTGAAGAAAGTGATCATCAGCGCGCCCGCCAAGGGTGAAGATATTACCATCGTGCTGGGAGTCAACGAGCAGGCCTACGACCCGGCCAAGCACAACGTCATCTCGAACGCTTCCTGCACCACGAATTGCCTGGCGCCACCAGCCAAGGTTCTTAACGATAATTTCAAGATCCTCAAAGGCTCGATGACCACCATCCACGCCTATACCAACGACCAGCGCATTCTGGACCTGCCCCACAAAGACTTGCGCCGGGCTCGCGCCGCCGCTCTCTCCATGATTCCCACGACGACCGGCGCTGCCAAGGCGATCGGGCTAGTGATTCCGGAACTGAAAGGCAAGCTGGATGGCTATGCGATGCGCGTTCCCACCCCGGACGTTTCGGTGGTTGACCTGGTCGCGCTTGTCGAGAAGCCGACCACCACGGAAGCTGTGAACGCCGTCCTCAAGAGCGCCGCGGAAGGTCCCATGAAGGGCATCCTGCAATTCGTGGAAGAAGAGTTGGTCTCCAAAGACTTCACCGGCAATCCGCACTCGTCCATGGTGGACGCCGGGTTCACCAAAGTCATTGACGGGAACCTGGTGAAAGTCGTCGCTTGGTACGACAACGAGTGGGGTTACTCGTGCCGCGTCCGTGACTTGATCGACTTCGTGGCGAAGACCCTGTAGGAGAACAAGAAGGCAGAAAGCAGAAGGCAAAAAGCGGCGGGCGGCGGGGAGGGTACTTCCTTTTCCGTCCCCCCTCCGCCATAGTGCTTTGACACTGGAGGCGAACGACCTTTCTCTGGACCCGCTGCGGCGCAAGCTAAGGCCGCTGCCGATGATTCTTGCATTGTCCCTGCTGGGGAACCAGCGTTGACATCCAACGTCAGACAACGGACCACAGCCAGACAATCCTACATAGAAGGAATTATCCATGTCAAAATTATCCATTCGTGATATAGACCTGAAAGGTAAACGCGTCTTTATGCGCGTGGATTTCAACGTCCCGCTGAATGACGCTTCCCAGATCACCGATGACACCCGCATTCGCGCTTCGCTGCCTACCATTCAGTACGCTCTCGGCCAGGGCGCGCGCTTGATTCTGGCTTCGCACCTTGGCAGGCCCAAGGGGAAAGTCAATCCCAAGATGAGCCTGAAGCCTGTTGCCGAGCGCCTGTCGGAACTTCTCGGCAAGCCCGTGGTCTTCGCCGCTGACTGCGTGGGCCCGGAAGTGGAGAAGCAGGCCCAGGCGTTGAAAGACGGGGAAGTGCTGCTCCTCGAAAACTTGCGCTTCCACCCGGAAGAGGAAAAGAATGTGGCGGATTTCGCGCTGAAACTCGCGGCCCTGGCCGAAGTCTACGTCAATGACGCTTTCGGCACCGCGCATCGCGCCCATGCTTCCACGGAAGGGATCACGCATTTTCTTTCCCCTTGCGCGGCCGGCATGTTGATGGAGAAGGAGCTTGAATATCTGGGTAAGGCGGTCGAGAACCCGGCGCGCCCCTATGTCGCAATCGTGGGCGGGGCCAAAGTCTCGGATAAGATCGAGCTGCTCGAGAATTTCGCCAAACTCGCGGACACTGTGCTGATCGGCGGGGCCATGGCTTATACCTTCCTCAAGGCCGAGGGTGTGGAAGTGGGACTGTCCAAGGTGGAAAACGACAAGCTGGACAGCGCCCGCGAACTGCTGAAGTCCGCCAAAAGCAGCGGCAAGAAGTTCCTGCTGCCGATTGATCACGTGGTGGCCGAGAAATTCGACGCCAGCGCAGCGGCGGAGATTGTAAACACGGCGAGCATTCCTGCCGATCGAATCGGGATGGACATCGGGCCCGCCACGCGCGCCGAGTACACCCGGGAAATCGCCGGTGCAAAGACCATTGTCTGGAATGGCCCCATGGGCGTATTCGAGATGCCTCAGTTTGCAGAGGGCACCCTGGCCATCGCTAAGGCCGTCGCCGCTTCTTCCGCAGTCTCGATCGTAGGCGGTGGAGATTCGGTTGCAGCCGTGAAGAAGATGGGCGTAGCAGACAAAGTCAGCCACATCTCGACCGGCGGGGGCGCCTCGCTTGAGTTCCTCTCCGGGCTCATATTGCCCGGTGTGGCAGCCTTGACGGACAAGTAGGCAGAAGGCAGAAAGCAGAAGGCAGTCGTGGAGCGGCGGCTGAAATGGTAGCGGCAAAAGAACCCAGTGCGTGAGGGGTTGGTTACCAGATCTTTCGATTGCCTATCTAACCAAAGGAAACCAAACATGCGTAAACCCGTAATTGCTGGTAACTGGAAAATGTACAAAACCATCGCCGAAGCGGTGGATTTTATTGAGAAGATCAAGCCGGTGGCAGCCGAGGCCGGCCACTGCGAGGTGATCGTGTCGCCGCCCTTCACGGCGTTGGCTGCGTCTGCTGCTGCGGCAAAGGGCAGCAAAGTCTCGGTGGCGGCGCAGAACTGTCACTGGGACAAGGAAGGCGCGCACACCGGAGACATCTCGACGGGGATGCTCTGCGACGCCGGGTGCACCCACGTGATTATCGGGCACTCGGAACGCCGTCACGACTGCGGCGAAACCGACGAACAGGTGAACAAGAAGGTAAAGGCCGCGCTCGCCGCCGGACTGACCCCGATCGTCTGCGTTGGTGAGACCCTGGCGGAGCGGGAAAGCGGCGATACCGGGAAAGTCCTCGAGAGCCAGTTCGTGGGCGGAATGGCCGGATTGACCCCGGCGGACTTTTCCCGTATTATGATTGCGTACGAACCTGTCTGGGCCATCGGCACGGGACGCACCGCTACGCCTGAGATGGCGGCGGAGGCGCATCGCTTGCTTCGCAGTTTGGCGCGGCGTCAGTTCGGCGAGCAAGCGGCGGACGGCGTCAGGATTCTGTACGGCGGCAGCGTCAAACCGGAGAACGTAGGCGCGCTGATGGCGCAGGAAGAAATTGACGGTGCCCTGGTCGGCGGGGCGAGTTTAAAGGTCGATTCTTTTACAGCCCTGGTGAATTTCCCGCGCGGCTGAGGCGGCCGGAGAGAGATTTCCAAGTATGATGGCGGTTATCCAGATCATTCACGTCCTGTCCAGCATCCTGCTGATCGTCACGGTGATGCTGCAGGGTGGCGAGAACGTTGATATCACTGCCGCTTTCGGCGGCGTAAGCCAGGCAGCTTTCGGGCCCCGCGGCTCCGTGACCCTGCTGGCAAAGATCACCTGGGGTTTGGCACTCCTTTTTATCGTCACCTCAGTGACCCTGGCAATTCACGCGTCCGGAAGCAGTTCGGGTTCGGTGCTGGAGCACGCGCCGGTTAAGTCGGCGCCCATGACTCCGGCGTCTCCGGCCCCAGCGAGGCCCGTGCCCGCAACGCCGGCGCCGGCGAAGAAGTAGCGAGAAGTCGGCAGTTTTCAGTGACCTCCCTCTTGTGCGGAAGTGGCGGAATTGGCAGACGCACCAGCTTGAGGGGCTGACGGTCGCAAGACCGTGGGGGTTCGAGTCCCCCCTTCCGCACCACCTGCCAACAAGTTTCTCACAAGATACGGCCCTCCTCTGCGGCCGGTCCTTTGTTTTCTATAACATTCTCGCTTTGTTCCGGCGATTTTGAGGTTTCGCCGTCGTTTTCCTCTGCCCGACTTTCTGTCACATGATCCGTAGCGCTGACCTTCAGGTCAGCACCTGCCGAACTAAAGTTCGGCGCTACCTCGGCGCTGTCGTCGACCTCTGGC